>NZ_FOTR01000026.1 GCF_900114645.1 Gracilibacillus orientalis
ACAGTAGTTAAGCTCTCCAGCGCCCATGGTAGTTGGGGCTCGCGCCCCTGCGAGAGTAGGACGTTGCCAGGCAATTGAAAAACTTCTTAGTCATAAGACTAGGGAGTTTTTTTGGTATAGGTAAGAACGTGTATAAAGGAATGACGGATGTAAAAATATAGTATATAATATGTGAAAAGGTATGGAGAGATTTTATGGATTTTTGGTCTTCTGCTATGTATGATGATAGACATAGGTTTGTATCGAATTTTGGTAAAGATATAATGAATTTACTTTCTCCAGAGGAAGGAGAGAGGATACTCGATGTCGGTTGTGGCACTGGTGACCTTGCGAATGAAATAGAAAAAAGTGGTACAAATATTACAGGGGTAGATCGTTCATCTAATATGATACAAGAAGCCCAAAAAAAGTATCCAAACCTTCGTTTTCATACAATGGATATATATGATATGAATTTCAACAATGAATTTGATGCTGTTTTTTCCAATGCTACATTGCACTGGGTAACGAAACCAAAGAAGGCTTTAGAGAAGTTATATCAAAGCTTACATAAAGATGGAAGAATAGTTGTTGAATTTGGTGGTAAAGGTAATGTACAGCACATTAGACAGGCCATTCAAGCGTCCTATCACAAACTATTTCCAACGTATGCTGATTTAGAGGAACCATGGTATTTTCCAAGTATAGGAGAGTATACCTCGTTAATGGAGGAAGTTGGATTCACGGTTAGTTATGCAAAATATTTCACTAGACCAACCCCATTAGATGGAGAAGACGGATTAAAGAATTGGATCTTTATGTTTGCTGCAGGTATGTTAGCTCATTTGAGTGAGACGGAAAAGGACCAATTAGGAGAGCATGTGGAACAGGTGTTAAAACCAACTTTGTATCGAGATCATCAATGGCTTGCAGATTACTGTCGAATTCAAGTGATTGGATATAAAAAATAAAAATGTTTCACGTGAAAAAACGTTAAAATTGTCGAAGTAAAAAAATCTACTATTCTTTGTATATCATTTACTAGATTGGCCATACTAATTAATGGAGGTGTGGCATATGGGGAATAGTATTCATATTTGTGGTATATGTAATCAAACAAAGGAAGACGGTATTTTTTTATATCAACTTTATATTTGTGAGGAATGTGAGAAAAAAATCATTTCCACAAGTCCCAAAGATGAAAATTATCAATATTACGTAGAAAAAATACGTGCTATCAATCAATCTTCTTATACTATATAATGGAGTCACAACTAGTGATTCCATTTATTTTTTTATTAGAATAAGAAAGGATAAAATGTGCGCGGTTGTCTAGCTCCGAACACCAAAAGACTAGGCGATTTCACGAATTGCTCTTATGCCCTTGGGCGAAAGTCATCATCGCGTCATTTGCTCACTGTGATTTCATTATCTCTGTTGATTCTGAAGTAGCTACGTTTCTAGGAGGCTGGCGCACTAAGCTATTCTTATTAGGTAATAAAGACAAATAATAATGCTAGAAATTTCGGAAATTTGAGTTCATCATTTGTTAAAGAGAGGCAGTAACATGGCTAACAAGCAAAATCAAACACCACTCTATCAAGCGATAAAAGATTTTAAAGATAACAACAATGTATCATTCCATGTTCCGGGCCATAAAAATGGGGAGATATTTGGCTCGAAGGCAAAAAAACAATTTCAACCTTTTTTGCAAATGGATCTAACAGAATTGGATGGATTAGATGATTTACATGCACCAGAGGGTGTTATTCAAGAGGCACAGGAATTAGCTGCTGACTGGTTTCAATCCAACTATACATATTTCTTAGTGAACGGCAGTACTGTAGGAAATTTAGCAATGATATTAGCAACATGTGATCCAGGTGATCAAGTACTTGTACAACGGAATTGTCATAAATCAATTTTGCATGGCATGGAATTAGCGGGAGTTCAGCCAATTTTTCTGCCTCCTACATATGACAAAAGTTATCAGAGATATAGAGAACCTTCTGTAGCAACGATGAAGAGGGCTATAGATACATATAGAGCGGCGAAAGCAATTATCCTTACCTATCCAGATTATTTCGGGGACACTTTTCCATTAAAAGAAGTAATCGATTTCGCTCATTCTTGTCATATAACTGTTTTGGTCGATGAAGCGCATGGCTGTCATTTTTCATTACCATACTTATCGGTATCATCTGCTGTAAAGCTGGGAGCAGATATCGTTGTTCATTCCGCGCATAAGATGACACCAGCTTTAACTATGGCAGCCTATCTTCACGTACAAACCAGTCGAGTAGACAGGCAGAAACTAAGTTATTACTTGCAAATGTTGCAGTCAAGCAGTCCATCGTACCCCATTATGGCCAGTTTAGACTTAGCTCGTTATTATTTAGCTACTTATACACGAGAACAAAGTGAGGAGCTATTTACTTATACAGAAAAAGTGCGTAATTGTTTTATTGATTCTGATGATTGGATCTTGGAACAGAGTAATGATCCATTAAAATTGTGTTTGCGAGTCAAAGAGGGAGTAAGCAGTCAGTATGTAAAACAACTATTTGAAGGAGAAAAGCTTTATCCAGAATTGACAACAGATAAACATATACTATTTATCTTGGGATTAGAGCCGACAATTGACCCAGTAATTTTAAAAGAAAAAGTAAAGAGAATTACTGATAAATTAATTTTTTCCTTTAAGCGTGCTACAATAGAAGATAAATATCATTACTTTAATGAAGATATTACTCCATTAGTTTTGTCTTATGCAGATATGCAACACCAAAAGCTAGAGTGGTGCAGGTGGGATGATGCAATTGGTAAAATTGCTGCAGAGGCAATTTTACCATATCCACCGGGGATTCCCTTCATTGCAAAAGGCGAGGAAATTAGAGAAACAACAGTAAAAAAGATTAAAGAATTATTTGAACAGAAAATGAACTTTCAACCAAGCAATAGAGAAAAAGGTTTATATATATATGATGTAACAGAAGGAGAATGAACGTGTTTATAACATTTGAAGGTGGCGAGGGTGCTGGTAAAACGACTATTTTAAACCGGCTGGCACAACGCTTAACAGAAGAAGGATATCAAGTCATCAATACAAGAGAGCCAGGTGGTATCCCAATTGCAGAAAGAATTCGCGATATCATTTTAGATACAAAAAATACGATGATGGATGCTCGAACAGAGGCACTACTATACGCTGCCGCAAGAAGGCAACATTTAGTGGAGAAAGTAGAGCCTGCATTGCAAGAAGGTAAAATTGTACTGTGTGATCGTTTTGTAGATAGCAGCCTTGCTTATCAAGGTGCAGCTCGTGGTCTTGGTGTCGAGGAAGTTTTTCAAATTAATCAATTTGCTATCGCAGACCAGATGCCTGATCTTACTTTATTTTTTGATATACTTCCTGAAGAAGGATTAAAACGAATTAATAAAAATACGGAAAGGGAGCAAAATAGGTTAGATTTAGAATCTTTATCCTTTCATCAAAAGGTGTACGAAGCTTATCAACAATTACTTGTAAAATTTCCTGACCGTATCGAGAGAATTAACGCAAATTTTGATATAATAGAAGTAGAAGAGCAATCATATAAACAGATTAAAGCATATTTATCACGGTGAACAATCTTCTATAAGACCCTCACTTCAACCCTAAGAGGAATCAAAACAGTATAAGTGAGGATGAAGAAAACCAAGTTTTACTTTAAAACAGGGTGAAATAAAAAAGGAGGCGGAAATTGTGAAATTAATTATGGCTGTTGTGCAAGATAAGGATAGTAATCGTTTGATTGATGCACTTGGAGAAAACCAATTTAAAACGACGAAATTATCAACTACAGGTGGGTTCCTAAAGGAAGGCAATACGACACTAATGATTGGTTGCGAAGATGAACATGTGGATGATGGACTAGAAATCATACGTGATAATTGTAGCCAGCGAGAGCAATTAGTTTCACCTGTTTCTCCAATGGGTGGGAATGCAGATTCTTATATTCCACGACCAGTCAATGTAGAAGTTGGTGGAGCAACAGTATTTATCGTTCCAGTCGATGCTTTTCATCAATTTTAAAAGGTAGGTTTCACCAGTTATGAAAATTAGCCAAGAAATGCGAACACAACTCGATGCACTGAACAAAAAGGATCAGCAATCAAGGCCACCATCACAACGGTTTGATACGATGGTAAGCCAGCAATCAACGCAATTAAAACAAGCCGAGCTGCAAAAATTAATGAGTGAATTGACTGCTCAGGGCCAAAAAATTGCTCGTCTTCGTTCTTTTAAAGATTTCGCTACGTACAAAAGAATGGTAAAGCGTTTTGTCAAAGAAGCAGTAGACTATGGAATGGCGTTAAAACAGTCTCATAGCTTTATGTTAGATGGAGATAACCGCCGATTAACTATTGTAGAAGAAGTCGATGAAAAATTAGTAGAATTAACAGACACGGTTATGGATCAGGAAAAAAACTCCATTCAAATTTTAGATATAATTGGAGAAATAAAAGGACTCCTCATTAACTTATATACGTGAGCAAACAGAGGATAGATTAGCAAACTAATCCATCCTCTTCTTTACTTCTTAATCTTTATTCAAATCTCAATAAAAAGAGGAAAGTAGGCAATAAAATGGACACTGTATGGGCGGACATGTTGGAAAAACAAGCTGTTGTCAGTAAAATGGTGATGAACAGTATCACAAAATCAAGAATATCTCACGCCTATTTATTCCACGGTGATAAAGGGACAGGAAAGTATGAACTTGCACTCCTTTTGGCAATGACTATCTTTTGCAAAGAACGAACAACTATCGACCCGTGTCATCAGTGCAGTGATTGTCGCCGGATTAAAAGTGGAAATCATCCTGATTTACATATTATCATCCCGGATGGGGCAAGTATTAAGAAAGAACAAATTTTACATTTACAAAAAGAATTTATGTACACTGGACTTGAATCCAATAAAAAAGTATATATTATATCACAAGCGGAAAAAATGACCGATAATGCCTCCAATCGCTTGCTGAAATTTTTAGAAGAGCCTAGCCAGCAAACAACCGCTATTTTATTAACAGAGAATAGTCATGCTATGCTGTCTACTATTCGCTCTAGGTGCCAAATGATTGCCTTTAAACCGTTAAATCCTCAGCAATTAGAACAAAGTTTACAAAGAGAAGGTTTAACAGAGGCAAACGCCCGATTAATGACTCATATAACCAATAATTTAACAGAAGCAATCGAGAAGAGTAAGGATACCTGGTTTGCACAGTCACGAAAATTAGTGGTACAATTAGTTGAAATGCTTCAACATAATTCAGACGAAGTGCCAATATTTGTGCATACGCAGTGGATGCCACATTTTAAAGAACGTACACAGTTGCATGAAGGTCTCGATTTATTATTATTATGGTTCAGAGATATTGTTCATTATCATCTAGACGAACCTTCGGCGATAGTGTTTGCTCATCACCATAATAAGTTAGAAGAAGCATCTATGTATTGGTCTTTGAGCAATACGACTGATACTTTACAATATATTATGGATGCTAAAAGAAAATTAGAACAAAATGTGCATCCA
Source organism: Gracilibacillus orientalis (assembly GCF_900114645.1). GTDB lineage: Bacteria > Bacillota > Bacilli > Bacillales > Amphibacillaceae > Gracilibacillus > Gracilibacillus orientalis. The sequence continues at coordinate 5,558 of NZ_FOTR01000026.1, forward strand.
CAGTTAGTATTGGAGCAATTAACACTTCGAATATAGAGGTGATATTTTTGATAGAAGTTATAGGTGTCCGTTTTAAGAAAGCGGGTAAAATATATTATTTTAATCCAGAGGACTTTAAAGTCAAAACAGATGAATATGTCATTGTGGAGACTGTCAGAGGAGTAGAGTTTGGTAAGGTTGTTGTGGCGAATAAACAGGTGGATGAAGAAGATGTTGTTCTTCCCCTTAGGAAAGTAATCCGTATTGCCAACGACAAAGATAAATTGATTGTCGTGGAGAATAAGGAAACTGCGGAAGAAGCTTATCAAACATGTCAGGAAAAAATAAAGGAACATGACTTGGAAATGAATTTAGTCGATGTAGAATATACATTTGATCGTAATAAAGTCATTTTCTATTTTACAGCTGATGGTAGAGTGGACTTTCGTAATTTAGTAAAAGATCTAGCATCTGTATTCAAAACACGTATTGAATTGCGTCAGATCGGAGTAAGAGACGAAGCGAAGCTGTTAGGCGGGATTGGTCCGTGTGGTCGTATGCTTTGCTGTTCCACATTTTTAGGTGATTTTGAGCCAGTATCGATTAAAATGGCAAAGGATCAAAATCTTTCCTTAAATCCGTCTAAGATTTCAGGTCTATGTGGCCGCTTAATGTGTTGCTTGAAGTATGAGAATGATGATTATGAAACAGCTAAAAAAGAATTACCAGACCTTGGTGAAAAAATTACAACAGCTTATGGTCATGGAAAGGTAGTCGGACTCAATATCTTGGAACGCCTTATTCAAGTCGAAATTCCTGAAAAGGAACGAGTGATTGAATATACATTAGATGAGCTTATAGATGAAGGAGTTATTAATACCCAGGCCACAGAATAATGGGGTGGAAGTGCGTGAAGAAAAAAGAACTATTTGAACAAGTTTCTGATATGGAAGAGCAAATTGGCCAATTATATCAGCAATTAGGGGATTTGAAACAGCAGTTAGGCGAAATGCTGGAAGAAAATAACCGGATAGAAATGGAAAATCATCACCTCAGACAACGATTGGACAATGAATCCGAAAGTTCAGATCAAAATGAACAAGACGGTGATGAAGCAGCAATTGGTGAAGGGTACGATAATTTAGCAAGACTCTATGAAGAAGGTTTTCATATTTGTAACGTACATTTCGGAAGCCCAAGACAAGAAGGCGACTGCCTCTTCTGCTTACTTTTCCTAAACAAAACTAAATAAACCAAAGCAAAGGCTGACATAATATAGTGTCAGCCTTTGCTTTAGAAATAAAGCAGAAAAAATATGAACAAAATACATAAACTACGAAGTAACTGGACATGGCTTTGCGTTGTTCCATTCTTTTTTTGAGAAGTGTTGTCATTCGCTCCGGCAGAATACTGCGCTTTCCATGGGCACGGCCTTAGCCTCCTCGGA
>NZ_FOTR01000025.1 GCF_900114645.1 Gracilibacillus orientalis
ACAGTAGTTAAGCTCTCCAGCGCCCATGGTAGTTGGGGCTCGCGCCCCTGCGAGAGTAGGACGTTGCCAGGCAATTGAAAAACTTCTTAGTCATAGGACTAGGGAGTTTTTTTGAACAATCAGAAAAGTTGTGATGTAAGTATTAACATCAATCTGCCTTCATTATAGGTTGAAAGTAGCGCATGTTCTTTCATGGAACGCTTGCTCTTCCTAATACATAAATTTATCTATCCTCTTCCTCCATATCGAAAGTCTTCGTAATAACATCATCAGCACCTGTACACCGACTCTCTATTTTGTCTTTTGCTCACTAGGGATATATGTTAAAGGCCCCTTTAAATTGATACTGATATCATAGTTTATTATGCGATAATTAAAAATTAGAGGAAAATTTCTGCTTCTCTGAGGTTTTTCCTAATGCCATGCTCAGTATGATGCATCAATCATCCTCTAAAAAAACATTACTTACTGGCATATTGGTACAAAAATTGAGATACTTATAACATATATAGATACTTGATGCTAATCGATTTAAAAATTGCAATAATGAGGTGAAGAAATGTCGGATAAAATGAGAAAGCTAGCTAGAGAAGATAACCCTGAAATATTTAAATTATCTCAATTTGCTTTTCAGTATTCTTTGTCGCAAGAAGAATTAATTGAACAAGAGGAAGAAGCAGCGCATCATGAAATATGGGGCTGTTTTGAAGAGGAGCAATTAAGTGCCAAAGTCCATATGATTCCTCTAAATGTAAATATTAATGGAAAAGCAATGAAAATGGGTGGGATAGCAGCTGTTGCCTCCTGGCCTGAGTATAGAAGAAGTGGAAAAATAAAAAGATTGTTACAGGAAGTTTTGCGTTCCATGAAATCAACGGGACATACCATTTCTTACTTACATCCCTTTTCTGTTCCTTTCTATCGTAAATATGGATATGAGCTTACTTTTAACCAAAGAAAATATCAGATACCAATGGATAGTCTAAAGAAAAAGTGGAAGGCAAGCGGTTATGCAAGACGGAATAAAAATAATTATGAGGATTTGCAAAAAGTATACTCAGCATATATATCTGCCTTTAATGGTGCGCTGATTCGGGATAAAAAATGGTGGAATCAAAGAATAATAAAAAAGGATACGATGACAACCATTTGCTATAATGAACAAAATGAAGCAGAAGGGTATCTTTTATATCATGTCAAAAATCAAATATTACATGTCGAGGAATTAGCCTATGTTAATTTAAATGGGTTAAAACTTATTTTGCAATTGATAAGCAATCATGACTCTATGGCTACAAAGGTTGAAATGACCGTCCCTGACAATGATCACTTGCCGATGCTGATTGATGAGCCACGCTATGAACAAAAAGTTGTTCCTTATTTTATGAGCAGAATAGTCGATGTGTTTTCTTTTTTACAAGATTATCCTTATAATCAGACAGCTGAAATGATACCTGTTAAGATAGCCGTGGAAGATGACTTTTTACCGGAAAACAATTGTACTTATTATCTATCTAAAGTAAATGGGCGAGTTGGCGTCAGTACAGAGAAGCCTAATGAGTTGGAATTTGGCTCGATCAATTGCTCTGTACAGTATTTAACCTCGATGTTCTTAAGCTATAATAGACCAACTGAACTTGCTGAATTACAATTAATTGAAGGTGATAAGAATGGTTTACAATCTTTAGAAAATCTTATTTCTTACAAACAAACCTACTTACCGGATTTCTTTTAAATCATCCTTTTACATAGGGATGATTTTTTTAAAAAGAGATAAAATTCAAACGTTCAATCTAAGAAAATTTTAAAAAAAGAAATAATTTAGCTTGTAAAAGGGTATAAATGAATTATCTGCTAAATAGAGAAGCTAAGGGGTGATTGTATTGCTTCAGGAAATTTTTGACGCTGAATTTATCGAGTCGATTACAAGGCTAGCGATCGCACTTATATTGTCAGGACTTATCGGTTTTGAAAGAGAACTGAACAAACACTCAGCGGGTTTTCGTACTCATATTTTAGTCGGAGTAAGCTCTTGTTTAATGATGCTCTTATCCATTAATGGCTTTGATTACTTTATAGAAAATTATGAGAATGTTCGATTCGACCCAGCTAGAATTCCTTCTTATGTCATAAGTGGAATTGGTTTTTTAGGTGCGGGTACCATCATTGTCAATGGCGGTACCATTAGGGGGCTTACAACTGCTGCTTCTATTTGGGCAGTTGCTGGTTTAGGATTAATTGTAGGTATTGGGATGTATAAAGAGGGATTTGTGACAACATTGATCATTTTAATTAGTTTAGTTGTCTTAAATAAATTCGAAAAAAGGTTACATCGTAAAAGTCATCATATTATTTTTGAAGTGAAGCTTTCCAAGGAAAAAAACGCTTCAACTTTTATTGAGAGTGTACAATCCTTTCCAATTGAAATTCGTGAGTTTGATATTTCCAACGAAAGCCCAGATGCAACCAAAATCAAAATGTATATTGATGCAATGCATCAGAAGAAGCGTGGCAATTTGTATGATTGGTTATTAGAACAGGAAGATGTGAAAAAAATCAAAATACGTTTTCGGTCTTAATGGTTTGAGAAACAGCAAGAAAGGTTATAATAATGAAGACCAAATAGTTTTCAACCAAGCTAACATAAAGTATAATAAATATATAGTCAAATATAGTCAAAGTCAGATTGGAGGAGGGAACATGCGTAATATCTCAGATATTATAGAAGAATATTTGAAAGAGATCATGCATAGTAACCAACATAAAATCATTGAGATAAAGCGTAGTGAAATTGCAGGTCGTTTTGAATGTGTGCCTTCTCAAATTAATTATGTCATCAATACACGATTTACTTTGGAGAAAGGTTACTTAGTAGAAAGTAAACGTGGTGGTGGGGGCTATATCCGTATTAGTCGCGTCACAAATGAAGATAAAGCAAAATTAATAGACGAAATTATTGAAATGATCCAACCGAAAATCTCACAGCAAAAGGCGATAAATATATTAGAGCGCCTCTTGGAAGAAGAGTTAGTTACCAAAAGGGAAGCAAAATTAATGGTTGGTGCTATTGATCGTAATACGCTCTCTTTTCAACTACCAATTCGGGATGAGATTCGTGCCAGAATTTTGTCGGCAATGCTTAATGCCTTAAAATATCAATTTTAGGAGGTGTACAGTATGGAATGCCAAGAGTGTAAACAAAATCCGGCAACTGTTCATTTTGCACAAGTGATAAACGGTGAGAAGACAGAAGTACACGTCTGTCAGCAATGTGCAATGGAAAAGGGGTATGTGTCTCAAGAAGATGATGCGTATTCATTGCACCACCTTTTATCTGGGCTGTTCAACCCAAAATCTGATGAAACGCACCAACAGTCACACAAAACACAAGAGACAGACTTACAATGTGATAAATGTGGCATGACGTATCAACAGTTTGCGAAAATTGGTAAGTTTGGATGTGCATCTTGCTATCATACTTTCGCTGAACATTTAAATCCGCTTTTTCGCAAAGTGCATAGTGGTAACACTGCTCACGAGGGAAAAGTACCAAAGCGAGTAGGTTCTGATATTTATCAACGTAAAAAGTTGCGAGATTTAAAGGTCACATTACAACAAGCAATTGCAGAGGAAGCCTTTGAAGATGCAGCTGAAATTCGCGATGAAATAAGGTCATTAGAGAAGGATCTAAACCGCTACGAGGAGCGTGATGAATCGTGAGTTTAGAGCAATTTATAAATGAAGCGATTAGTCCTTGGTTAAAAGAGGATGGTCCTGACAGCGATATTGTTATGAGCAGTCGTGTCCGGTTAGCTAGAAATTTTGAACAATCACCCTTTCCGTTAATTGCTGATGAAGAGCAAATGGAGAGTATTCTTTATTTTATGGAAAAAGAATTTAACCACCATTCTTATTTACAATATAAAGATTTAGAGTTTGTTAAAATGGCTGAGTTAAAGCAAGTAGAAAAGCAAGTATTAGTGGAGAAACATTTAATAAGTCCACATTTAGCTGATAAATCAAAGCATGGCGCTGCCCTTATTTCTAAAAATGAACAAGTATCGATCATGGTGAACGAGGAAGACCATATTCGGGCGCAATTATATTTTCCAGGTTTTCAATTAGAAAAAGCCTTGGAACAGGCGTTTCAACTAGATGACTGGCTAGAAGAAAAGGTGGATTATGCCTTTGATGAACATAGAGGATATCTGACAAGTTGTCCTACGAATGTTGGTACTGGCTTAAGAGCATCTGTGATGATGCATTTGCCAGCACTTGCAATCACACGTAAAATCAACCGAATGGTCCCTGCGATCAACCAGTTAGGTCTGGTTGTACGCGGTATTTATGGTGAAGGTAGTGAAGCATTAGGTAATATTTTTCAAATTTCCAACCAGGTAACCTTAGGTCGGTCTGAGGAGGATATTATTGATGACTTAAAAGGCGTTGTTGATAAACTAATTGAGCATGAACGACATGCTCGGAATTTATTAATGGAACAATCAGAGCTAGAATTAGAGGATCGTGTTTTTCGTTCCTATGGGATTTTGCAGCATAGTCGAATAATCGAGTCTAAAGAAACGGCGAAATGCTTATCTGATGTCCGTCTAGGTATTGATTTGGGATTCATCCATGACATACCTAAATCTATTCTGAACGAATTGGTTGTTTTAACACAACCGGCGTTCTTACAACAATATGCAAAAAAAATGCTGACACCGAATGAACGCGATGTTTTTCGTGCATCCTTAATTCGGGAACGTTTTACGTTGGAGCAAAAGGAGGAATATTAAAATGATGTTTGGACGTTTTACAGAAAGAGCACAAAAAGTTTTAGCACTATCACAAGAAGAAGCGGTACGATTAGGCCATAATAATATTGGAACAGAACATATTTTACTAGGACTTGTAAGTGAAGGTGAAGGTATTGCGGCGAAAGCACTTTATGCGATTGGCCTTGGCGCAGATAAAATCAGAGATGAAGTGGAGTCTTTAATAGGTAAAGGAAGCGAAGTATCCCAAACGATTCACTATACACCTCGAGCAAAGAAAGTCATTGAATTATCGATGGATGAAGCACGTAAATTAGGCCACTCCTATGTAGGGACAGAACATATTTTGTTAGGCCTGATCCGAGAAGGGGAAGGGGTAGCTGCTCGCGTATTAAACAACTTGGGCGTTAGTCTCAATAAAGCACGTCAACAAGTGTTACAACTGTTAGGGAGCTCAGAATCAGGCGGCTCTCAAAATGGACGTAACAGTCAAAGTAATAGTGCGAGTACTCCTACATTGGATTCACTTGCCCGTGATTTAACGGCAATTGCAAAAGAAGGGAATATCGATCCTGTTATTGGCCGTGAGAAAGAAATTGAACGTGTTATTCAAGTTTTAAGTCGTCGTACAAAAAATAACCCTGTTTTGATTGGTGAGCCCGGCGTCGGTAAAACAGCAGTAGCGGAAGGATTGGCACAACAAATTGTGCAAAATGAAATACCAGAAATACTTCGTGACAAGCGGGTAATGACACTTGATATGGGTACGGTAGTAGCTGGAACCAAATATCGTGGTGAATTTGAAGATCGCTTGAAAAAAGTAATGGAAGAAATTCGTCAGGCCAATAATGTGATTCTTTTTATTGATGAATTACACACATTAATTGGTGCTGGCGGTGCAGAAGGTGCTATTGATGCATCAAATATTTTAAAACCATCGTTAGCCCGTGGAGAATTGCAATGTATTGGTGCAACAACATTAGATGAGTACCGCAAATATATTGAAAAAGATGCGGCATTAGAACGTCGTTTCCAGCCAATTCAAGTCGATGAACCGTCTGTAGAAGAATCGGTACTGATCTTACAAGGACTAAGAGATCGTTATGAAGCACACCACCGTGTGACCATAACAGATGCGGCAATTGAAGCAGCAACAAAGTTTTCGAATCGTTATATTACCGATCGTTTCTTGCCAGATAAGGCGATTGATTTAATTGATGAGGCAGCTTCTAAGGTGCGCTTGCGTTCTTACACAACACCACCTAATTTAAAAGAATTAGAACAAAATTTAGAAGAAGTACGTAAAGAAAAAGACGCCGCAGTTCAAAGTCAAGAGTTTGAAAAAGCTGCTGCATTACGCGATGATGAGCAAAAATTAAGAAAAGAGCTAGAAGAAACGGAAGCGAAATGGAAAGAAAAACAAGGCCAGGAGAACTCGGAAGTAAGTGTTGAAGATATTGCTAGTGTTGTATCGACATGGACCGGGGTACCGGTATCGGCACTTACCAAGGATGAGAGTGAACGACTATTGCAAATGGAAGGAATTTTGCATGGTCGATTGATTGGCCAAGAAGAAGCAGTAAAAGCTGTATCCAAAGCAATTCGTCGTGCAAGAGCCGGTTTAAAAGATCCTAAGCGTCCGATTGGTTCGTTTATTTTCTTAGGACCAACTGGTGTTGGTAAAACAGAGCTAGCTCGTGCCTTAGCTGAATCAATGTTTGGCGATGAAGATTCAATGATTCGAATTGATATGTCAGAGTACATGGAGAAACATGCAACATCACGACTTGTTGGTTCACCACCAGGGTATGTAGGCTATGAAGAAGGCGGACAGTTAACCGAAAAAGTGCGCAGAAAGCCATACTCTGTTGTTCTGTTAGATGAGGTAGAGAAAGCACACCCAGAAGTATTTAATATTTTACTTCAAGTCTTAGAAGATGGTCGCTTAACAGATTCTAAAGGTCGTACCATTGACTTCCGAAATACTGTTTTAATTATGACATCAAATGTTGGAGCAAATGAACTAAAAAATAATAAATATGTCGGCTTTAGCCTTGGTGATGAAGAACAGGATTATAAAAATATGCGTTCTAAGGTAACGACGGAATTGAAGAAAGCTTTCCGTCCTGAGTTCTTAAACCGTATTGATGAAACCATTGTCTTCCATTCATTAGAGAAGAAACATATGAAATACATTGTAGAGTTAATGGTAAAAGAATTACAGAAACGATTAACTGAACAAGAGATAGACTTTGTATTATCAGATAAGGCGATTGAAAAAATCGCAAATGAAGGATTTGATCCAGAATATGGTGCTAGACCGTTACGCAGATCGATTCAAAAGAACGTGGAAGATTTACTATCAGAAGAGTTGTTAAGAGAAAACATTACAAGAGGACAAAAAGTAACGATAGATCTAGATAAATCAGGCGAATTTAAAGTTGTATAAAAGCTTAAAATCGGAAGGACCAACCCTTCCGATTTTTTTCAATACTACAATAGGATGTATGTAATCATTTCAAGCAAACATAAACTGCGAAGTAAAACTTTCTCTTAGAATTGCTTTCTTTCCTCTTCTTAGAAATGAGTGTTAGGGATATGTTGCGGCAACATACTTCACATTCCGCGGGTGACCCGTGAGCCTCACTCACCTAGACCGTTCGCTGTGGGAACTCACGCGTGCTGAATGATCCCGCAGTGAGCGGTCTTTGCTTAAGTAGATGTTGCACTTGAGCCCCCTGGGTGAAAGGGGGGTTTTTACGCAGCGTGGGTTAAGCAGTCACCTTCGAAAGAATGGAAGAAAGCTAGATCAAAGAGATTTTCACTAATGCGCAGTTTTTATCTACAGTGGTGTGTTGATATAATGCGATAGGGGGATGGACAAGATTTAAAGTTTTTACTTTTTTTACACTTTTTACATACATCCTTAACTAAATTGATAGATCTTTGTAACTTATGGACGGGTATTTTCGTATATAATGAAAGGGAGCGATACTTTTGGCTAAGCGAAAATCTAAATTTGTTTGTCAATCTTGTGGTTATGAATCACCCAAATGGATGGGGAAGTGCCCTGGGTGTAACGAGTGGAACACTCTAGTGGAAGAAGTTGTAGCTGCAAAAACAGCAAGAGGTAATTGGGCAACAGGCACTACCACAGCACAAAAACCAGAAAGTATAACAAGCATTCAGTTACACGAAGAACCAAGAATTAAGACGGGAATGCAAGAGTTAGACCGTGTGCTTGGTGGTGGTATCGTAGCAGGTTCACTTGTGTTGATTGGTGGGGACCCAGGTATTGGGAAATCCACGTTATTGCTGCAACTATCCAGCCAATTGGCACAGCGAGAAGTAGATGTGTTATATATTTCTGGGGAAGAGTCAACAAGACAGACAAAGCTGAGAGCAGATAGATTAGATGTTTCATCAGACAGTCTGTATGTACTTTCAGAAACGAATATGGTAGATGTTGCAAATCAGATTGATCAATTGAACCCAGGTTTTGTTGTTATTGACTCGATTCAAACCGTTTATAAAGAAGAAGTGACAAGTGCTCCAGGGAGTGTTTCACAAGTTCGCGAATGTACAAGTGAATTAATGCGCATTGCCAAACAAAATCATATACCTATTTTTATTGTTGGGCATGTGACAAAAGAAGGATCTATTGCTGGTCCTAGATTGCTTGAGCATATGGTAGATGCCGTATTATATTTTGAAGGAGAAAGACACCATACATTCCGAATTTTACGAGGAGTAAAAAACCGGTTTGGCAGTACAAACGAAATGGGTATATTTGAAATGAAAGAAGAAGGGTTAACAGAAGTATTAAACCCATCCGAAATTTTTTTAGAAGAACGATCACAAGGTGTAGCTGGTTCGACCATCGTTGCATCGATGGAAGGAACAAGGCCAGTATTAGTGGAGATACAGGCCTTAATATCTCCTACTAGCTTTGGTAACCCGCGTCGAATGGCGACGGGAATTGATCATAATCGAGTGCCATTATTAATGGCTGTATTAGAAAAAAGAGTAGGCTTAATGTTACAAAATCAAGATGCATATGTAAAAGTCGCGGGTGGCGTGAAATTAGATGAGCCAGCCATTGACTTAGCGGTTGCGATTAGTATAGCTTCAAGTTTTAGAGACCGAGCGCCATATCCAGATGATGTATTAGTTGGTGAAGTTGGTCTTACGGGAGAAGTACGAAGAGTATCGCGCATTGAACAACGTGTGCAAGAGGCTGCTAAATTAGGATTTAAGAGAGCCATCATTCCTGCCAAAAACATGGATGGCTGGACAGTCCCTGAGTCTATTAAAATTGTAGGGGTAAATTCTGTTCAAGAAGCAATTAAAGCAGCGTTAGAAGATTGAAAGTGGTTTAAAAGTGTGCTCTCTAGAAAAAGATTTAATACGTGGCAGGTAAATGTATTTCTTCTAAAAAATCACTGAAAAATGTTTAAAATTTTAGTGATTGGAGAGACTAGTCTATAGGAGGTGACTGTGGTGCTAAAACGATTTGTGCAACTATTTTTTATTATTGCAGGTGGTACCGCTGGATATTTATATATTCCAAGATTTTGGGAATTAATAGGGTTTGCTGAAGGCACATGGCTAACGTCTGATTATGCGCCTTACGTAGGGTTAATATTAGGAGCAATTATTTTATTTATTCTATCTATATGGATTTCTGATTTTATTGTTAGATTCTTTGCGTGGATTGAAGAAATGTTAATGAAAGCTCCCGTAGCGGATTTATTCTTTGGCAGTTTAGGTATTATTATTGGTTTAATTATTGCATATTTCTTGAATGATCCAATTCAATTAATTGAAATACGGGTAGTCTCACAGGTGGTACCTATCTTTTTAAGTGTCCTACTAGCCTATTTTGGATACCAGGTAGGTTTTAAAAGAAGAGATGAGTTTTTAAGTTTATTAACATTACCTAAAAAAGAAAAAAGAAAAGCTCTATCATCTGAAGAATCTAATACTGAATTACCAAAACCGAAAATTTTAGATACAAGTGTGATCATTGATGGACGAATTGCGGACATATGCCAAACGAACTTTTTAGAAGGAACGATTATTATTCCTCAATTTGTTTTAGAAGAATTACAACATATTGCCGATTCGTCAGATGCATTAAAACGAAATCGTGGTCGCAGAGGGTTGGATATTTTAAATCGTATCCAGAAGGATTTACCAATAAATGTAGAGATTTATGAAGGAGACTTCGAAGAAATTCAAGAAGTCGATAGTAAATTAGTAAAGCTTGCAAAAGTGATGAATGGTATTGTTGTAACCAATGACTTTAACTTAAATAAAGTTTGTGAGTTTCAGAAGGTACCTGTTTTAAATATCAATGACTTGGCAAATGCTGTGAAACCAATTGTGTTGCCGGGTGAAGAATTAGCGGTACAGGTCATTAAAGATGGTAAAGAGCAGAACCAAGGTGTTGCCTACTTAGACGATGGTACGATGATTGTTGTAGAAGAAGGCAAAAACTATATCGGGCAGAACATTGAAGTGGTGATTACAAGCGTACTGCAAACATCAGCAGGCCGAATGATCTTCGCCAAACCCAAAGTGCTTGAAAAAGCCCTCTAAAAAAGGTATAACTTATAAAGGATAGACAAAAGTGATAACATCAATGTTATCACTTTTGTTAGTATATAATTGACTCTAGGATACATGCAAAATGCACTTAAAACTACACAAAAAATATAAACTGCGAAGTAATACTTTATAGATTTGCTAGAGGTGAGTGATATCCATTCGCTCCGGCAGAACACTGCGCTTTCC
>NZ_FOTR01000028.1 GCF_900114645.1 Gracilibacillus orientalis
GCTCCTTGGAAATATTCATTTTTCCAAGGAAGAATGATACTTTTCCAAGGAACAATAAACACGAACATCCAACTTGATGTTCGTGTCTTGTCATAGTTCGAGTACTTCTGTCCCAGCCTCATTGTTTATTAACCTTCACCCGATTAGTGATCAGTACACCAAAAATAACGAATAAGGATCCGATCACTTGAACCCAAGTCAGTTGTTCCTCCAAAAATATAACCGCACCGATCATAGTGAAGACCGGAATGAGATTAAGAAAAACAGATGCCCTTGAAGGACCTATCGCTTCAATTCCTTTATTATAAGCAAGTAATGCGATGAGTGAAGGGAATATCCCTAAATATAACAGGCCTGAAATAACTTCCCATGACCAGTCGATCGATCCAATTTGTCCCATTTCAATGGTCATTAGTGGTATGAAAATAATAATAGAAACAACAGCCATTACTAGTAATGCCCCGTAAGTAGGGAATTTCCATGTATGCTGTTTAATGAAAATCGAATAAAATGCCCACGTAATCATGGCGAGAATCATTATTAAATCTCCACTATTAAATTGCAAATTCGTGATAATTTCCCATGAACCTTTCGTAATCACAAAAAAGACACCGAATAAGGAGATAAATACCCCAAGCATTTGCTTTCGTGAAAAACGTTCGTTAAATATTATAAAGGTAAGAATTAATGTGAAAATAGGTGCAGTTCCTTCAACAATCCCTGCATTGATCGAAGTAGTATAATTTAATGCCAAATATACGAAGATATTAAATAATACAAGACCGGTAGCTGATAATGCGAGAATCGCTTTCCATTCCTTTTTCCATAAGTCCTTATTATTTTTCCATTCTCTATAGCCAAATGGAATGATGACTAACACAGCTACAATATAGCGCAAGAAAGACAGTGTAATCGGAGGTATTTCCTGTGCAACAGGCTTCCCTACAATTAAGTTTCCTGCATAAAATATCGCTGCTAATATTAAAAGAAGATAAGCCTTCATGATCCACCTCCAACAAAGGGAATCATAACACTTTTATATAGAAGAAAAAAGGGGAATGCCTGATATAACGAAAAAAGTGCACGATGAATAGCCAAAACCCACCGTGATAAATTAAAATTAGCTGAGGAAAGTGGGTAACTTTTCTCAGCGTCATGTGTAAGTATATGTTTTACTTCTCTATTTTCTCTATCTCAAAAACATCCTCTAATTTCTCACTCAAAAATTGATGTGCATCTCTTACGCCTTGATTATAAAAAGTAGGGGCAATCTCTACCATAATAAAATCGAGTATAAATCCAGCCTCTAAATTGCCCAACTCTTCTTGTCGTTCAGTAGCAAAATAATTCTGGATAGTATTAATCATTTCATCCTGTTTCTCTTTAGCTAAGGAAAAAGGTGTCTGCATGGAAAAACTCCTTTCGTTTTTCCTCATTATATCAGACTATTTAATAGCTTTTTGTAATTTCTGAATCATTTTTAAGGAACGTCCTGTACCAACTGCAACAGATTCCAATGGATTAGCAGCTAGATGTACAGGCACATCATTGATTTTATTGGATAACCATTGCTGCATGCCTTTTAGTAATGCGCCACCGCCAGTAATGGTAATACCTTGATCAACAATATCACCACTTAATTCCGGTGGGCAGCTTTCAAGTGTTTCAGTAATTGCATGTAAAATCGATTCTAACACTTCCTTAAAGGCATTGTGCACTTCAGAGGCATGAATGGTAACCACTTTAGGTAACCCTGTTACGAGGTCACGTCCTCTGACATCCATTACTTCTTCAGGCTGGTCAGTATATGCATAACCGACCTCTATTTTTACTTTTTCAGCTGTACTTTCCCCGATCAGTACATTGTGTTGTCGTTTAACATATTGAATAATCTCTTCATCCATATGGTCACCACCAACACGTACCGACCTGCTGGCAACAACGCCACCGAATGATATAATACCTACTTCACTCGTACCACCACCAATATCAACAATCATACTAGCTTGTGGCTCTGCTACTGGTAAGTCAGCACCAATAGCTGCTGCAACCGGTTCTTCAATAAGATGCACTTCTTTTGCACCAAAACTTTTGACCGCATTATCAATTGCTCTACGTTCCACAGCGGTACTGCCTGATGGTGTACAAACAACAACACTTGGTTTACGTGTGGATACACCAGCTTTCTTGCTTACATTTTTCAAGAAAGCTTTCAGCATCTGTGTCGTCATATCAAAATCTGCGATGACACCATCTTTTAGTGGACGGATAGGGACAATGTTTCTCGGTGTCTTCCCAATCATATTTTTAGCCTCGTTACCGACCGCGACTACTTGGCTCGTTCTGGTGTCGACGGCAACGACAGATGGTTCATTCAAGATAATGCCTTTATTTTTTGTATATATAAGGATATTAGCAGTTCCTAGATCTATTCCAATTTCAGTATTTGAAAACATGATGTTACCTCCAATTAAGTATAAGCTCTTTCTATAATTATTCTGTTTTTCTTGCGGAATTATGACCGTAGATGGCGTGGAGGATTTTAACAATTTAATTACAAGAAAAACCCAGCAACCAGATACAAACTGTCAAATACATCCCTGAGGGAAAAGAACAGTCAGAAAAACCCTCGTACCGAAGCATCGGTTTTGGCCTCGAATGAGAAGGAAATCCTTGAACATTACGTTTTTAGTTTATGGATGGTGTGCACAATTACATACGTTTTATTTATGTTTTATACTTACAAAATTTACTTTTCATCGATTTGCAACTTGCTAGACGGGCGCACTAAGCTTTTTGTTGTATAATTAAAGAAAGTATAAAATCCTTGGTATAACAGCGTTTTGAAATGTATAGAGTGCTGGGCACAGCTCCGGAAAAATGCTTCGCTTTCCGCGGG
>NZ_FOTR01000024.1 GCF_900114645.1 Gracilibacillus orientalis
TTTCTGTTTTATTACAGTGCTAATCGGTTGTGAATGCCCCTTAGCATAGCCGTACCCTCTTATGCTACAACTGGGGGAGAAATCGACTGATTGATTTCGGATTAGTGTTGTGGAGCATATCTTAACGAAGGCCGCCCACTTCCACTCCTGTGGGACCTGTTTGACCTGAAGATCCACTTTTACGAGCGGTTTTGCTCGAAAAAGTTAGCTGAAGGGCAAACCCACGGAAAGGGAAGTGGGCAGCCGGAGTGGTAGTTATCATCACGATATATTTCAAAATTATGTCTTAGATTACCGCACATCTAATTACTGCACTACTTAGAACAAACAAAACTTTCATTACTTCGCAGTTTTTATCTACACCGAACCAGAATAGAGTTGGCGAGGGGATTGGTATATATTAAAAAAAAACTTGGCAATTGCCAAGTCTTTTGCTTTATAGCGGCGGAGGGGATCGAACCCACGACCTCACGGGTATGAACCGTACGCTCTAGCCAGCTGAGCTACACCGCCATCATATAAATTAAGAACTTGTCTTTTTTTAAAGACACAAAAAATATAATACAACAGCTTTACCTATCTGTCAACAAACAACTTCAAATTTCTTATTATCTTTTCTGTATCAACACGGTCTGTCAAAAATATTGAAGGAAATGAAAGGAAGGTAGGAAGAAAATGTCGTTTGGTTCTTTATACAAAGAATAGCGTCGAACTTTTTAGAACTGCATCTTCCTTGTTTTGACAAAATATCGAGAGAAGATGTGATTTAATGTGGACAGAGGAGTGATATAAATGAACACATATACGGATAATAAACCAAAATCTTTTACTCATCCTATGGTGAGTAACTTACGTCAAAAGGTCGCCCAACATTGGACAAGCTTAATGTTTGAGAAAGGTTTGCTTATTTGTATTATTGGTTTCTTATTAGGAAGAGCCGTCATCTTATCAACACTTTCGCCATTTGTAATCGCATTCGTTGCGGCAGTCTGGTTTTTGCGTCGAGACAAGGTACTTCCCCTTATTACGTTCTCATTAATAGGAGCTTTTACATACGGACTTTCACATAGCTCCTATATATTTTTATCTATTTCTATCTTAATAGTTCTCTCATTTTTCATATATCAATCGAAAGCGATTGAGAGGATCTTGCCGTTTTTCGTCTTTTTTGCAGCTAGTATTCCTAGAATCAGCATCTATGCTATGACAACTCAACTAACATACTTGGAGTGGGTAATCGCATTTGTTGAAGGAACATTGGCAGCTGTTCTATTACTTATCTTTATGCAAAGCATTCCATTATTATCACCCAAAAGGTATAAACCAATATTAAAAAATGAAGAAATTGTTTGTTTCATTATTTTATTAGCTTCTGTATTAACAGGAGTTATTGGTGTAGAAGTCTATGAAGCGCAAATGGAACAGGTTCTTGCGCGATATTTAGTATTACTTCTTGCGTTGGTTGGGGGTGCTGCTATTGGTTCCACTGTTGGGGTTGTAGCTGGATTAATATTGAGCCTCGCTAGTATCGCTAATATGTTTCAAATGAGTTTATTGGCTTTCTCTGGTTTGTTAGGTGGTTTATTGAAAGAAGGAAGGAAACTGGCCGTCAGTTTAGGTTTATTAATCAGTACGTTGTTAATTAGCTTATATGGCGAGTCCTTCGATTATCTGGCATCTGCATTAATGGAATCAGCGTTAGCGATTTTATTATTTTTGATTACACCGAGCAAATTCATTAAGCAGCTTGCTAAATATATACCTGGTACTGTTGAACATACAAAAGAGCAGGAGCAATATTTGCAAAAGGTTCGTAACGTAACTGCACACCGGGTAGAACGGTTCTCCAATGTATTCAAAGCCTTATCTCGCAGTTTTCAAACTGAATCCAATCAATGGCAGGAACAGGATTTAGAAGTGGACTATTATTTAAGTAATGTTACAGAGAAAACCTGTCAAACATGTTTTAAAAAAGAAACCTGTTGGGTTCAACAATTTGATACAACCTATGAATTAATGCGCGATGTCAAAGACCAACTGGAAACAGATAATCAATTGAACAATATAACGAACAGACAGTTTGAAAATCATTGTATTAAATCTCGTAAAGTCATCGATACCATGCAACAAGAATTATCTTTTTTTGAAGCAAACAAACAGCTAAAGAAACAAGTGTTAGAAAGCAGACGTTTTGTCGCAGATCAATTACACGGTGTATCAGAAGTGATGGAGAATTTTGCTAATGAAATCCTCAAAGAAAAGGAAAATCATGAACAACAAGAAATTGAAATTGTTGCAGCGTTAAAACATGTCGGTATTGAGCTTGAAAAATTAGATATTTATAATCTGGAAAATGGCAACATCGATATTGAAATGGTCATCGCGTTCCAACAATACCATGGAGAAGCTGCGAAACTAATTGCGCCTATTCTTTCTGATATTTTGGATGAAACGATTATTGTCGTTGCGGAAGATCTATCTCCTTTAGCCAAAGGACATAGCTTTTTTACCTTCGGATCTGCCAGAAAATTTGTCGTTCAAACAGGAGTCGCACATGCTGCTAAAGGAGGAGGATTAATATCAGGAGATTGCTATAAATCAATGGAGCTTGGTGCCGGAAAGTACGCGTTAGCTATTAGTGACGGGATGGGGAACGGAGATCGAGCACATGAAGAAAGTACCGAAACATTACGTTTATTGCAACAAATTTTAGAATCTGGTTTACACGAGCAAGTGGCAATTAAGTCAATCAACTCTATTTTAGCACTAAGGACAAATGAAGAGATTTACGCAACATTAGATTTAGCAATGGTAGATCTTCATCATGCAGTAGTTCAATTTTTAAAAGTTGGTTCAACACCTAGTTTTATTATGCGAAGTGATGGTGTAGAGAAGATAGAAGCTGGTAACCTCCCAATCGGAATTATTCAAGAGGTGGAAGTGGATGTAGTCAGCACACAATTAAAAGCAGGAGATTTCTTGATTATGATGAGTGATGGAATTTTTGAAGGTCCGAAAGATATAGAGAATGTCGATCTTTGGTTGAAACGAAAGCTGCTAGAAATGGAAACGAAAGAGCCTCAAGAAATCGCTGATTTGTTGTTGGAAGAGGTGATTCGAACGCAAAGTGGTGAGATAGAAGATGATATGACGGTATTAGTAGCACAAATTACTGAAAATCAACCACAATGGGCACCCATTCGTTCTTTCCGGCAATTTGAACGAGAAAATATTAGCTAATGAGCGAGAGATAAAACGTATAATTCTTTCCATTATTGGCGAACCTTACTAATAATCAGTGACCAATAATTAGGAGGGAAAATGATATGAAAACAGGGACACTTAAACAAATTCTTTTAATTACGGATGGTTGTTCCAATCAAGGGGAAGATCCGGCACTTGTAGCTAGTTTAGTAGCAGAACAAGGAATTACTGTTAATGTCATTGGTATATTAGAAGATGATCATACTGAACAACCAGAGGGTTTGGAAGAAGTAGAAGAAATCGCTGGTAACGGTCATGGAGTCAGTCAAATTGTCTATCAGGATGCTCTAGCACAAACCGTTCAAACTGTTACAAAACAGGCGATGACAGAAACATTACAAGGTGTTGTAAATAATGAGTTAACGCAAATACTAGGAAGTGAAAAAACAATGGAAGAATTACCCCCAGATCAGCGCGGGGAAGTAATGGAAGTAGTGGATGAATTAGGGGAAACATGTGATTTAGAAGTGTTAGTACTAGTCGATACAAGTGCAAGCATGACGAATAAATTACCAACTGTTCAAGAAGCTCTAATTGATCTTTCTATCAGTATGAACGCACGAATTGGGAGAAGTCGTTTCGCTGTATATCAATTCCCTGGTCGAAAAAAATCAATTCAACAATTAGTAGATTGGACATCAAAACTAGATTCCATCACTTCTATTTTCGCAAAAATATCCAGTGGAGGTATTACACCAACTGGACCAGCTTTAAAAGAAGCTATGTATCAATTTGGTAAGAAGACGTTACGAAGGAGATTTATACGCGATGATTACACAGACATCGAAGAAGCCTGATATACATTTAAGGAAAGGACAAATAGTCAAAGGTAAATGGCACCGTAATCACTACCATGTAGTAAAAAAACTAGGAAGCGGTGCGATTGGCGCTGTTTATCTTTGTGTCCACGAGAACAGACAAGTAGCACTGAAAATCAGTAAACAAAGTGCATCTGTGAGTTCCGAAGTAAATGTATTGAAATCCTTCCAAGCGGTTCAAGGTTATCACCTTGGACCTTCTTTGATGGATGTGGATGATTATCAGGCTCAGAACGGTTTTAATTATTCTTTCTATGTCATGGAGTATATCTCTGGTGAGTCATTGCATGATTTTATCAGAAGAAATGGTCATGAGTGGTTAGTATCTCTTCTAATAAAATTCGCTAATGATTTACATGTATTACATCAGCAAGGGTATGTATTTGGTGACTTAAAAATAGAAAATTTAATTGTATCACGCAAACCGGTTCAATTAAGATGGGTTGATGTAGGTGGGACAACATTACAAGGTAGATCGATCAAGGAGTACACCGAATTTTACGATCGTGCCTATTGGCAATGCGGTTCACGTAAAGCAGATCCGGGGTACGATCTTTTCGCATTAGCTATGGTGATTTTGCGTGTCTATTATCCCAATGGATTTACAAGAGGAAATAATCCTAAAAAAACGTTACAGCAGAAAATCAATAGAGCGGTAACGATTGAACCACTGAAGAAATTACTGCTAATGCTCATCAATAATTCGGTTAACGATGCTGAGCAGGTAAAAGACTTTTTATTGACTTATTTTATTCATCAGAAATCAAAAAAAAATAAGAGAAGATATAATCAACAAGCAAAAAGCTCTCATGAAGCATTTCACCCTTTTCTTGAAGTAAGTAGTATATTAACCATAGGAGGAGTTTGTTATCTTTATGTAACATTTTTTATGTGATAAAAGGATTTTATAACGCATATTATGTTAAAATAATGTAAAAGAGATTGGATGGGGTGGTGGTGTTTGAGTAGATCAACCCTTTATGATAAATTGACGCCATTTATGAAGAGACATCAATTACTACATATGCATGCAAAGGTGTTAGTAGGTGTTTCGGGTGGTGCAGATTCCTTATTATTGTTGCATTATTTAATAAGCGTGCAGAAACAGTGGCATTTAAAAATTGTGGTGATTTCTATTGATCATGGTTTACGTGGTGAAGAGTCCGCAGAAGATGTTAAATACGTTGAAAGTATTTGTGAGAATTTAGGAGTCCCTTTTGTTGGGAAGCAGGTAAATGTGAACAGGAGAAAAGAAATACATAAAGAAGGAACGCAATTAGCCGCCCGTCATTTACGTTATCAAGTATTTGAAGAGGTCATGGAAGAAACAGGATCTGATGTTTTAGCCCTGGCACATCATGGTGATGACCAGGTAGAAACAGTATTAATGCGGATGGTGCGTCAGTCTAATCCAACTGCTTTAACTGGTATCCCGATAAAAAGGGAATTTGCAATCGGACATATAATTAGACCTTTATTATGTTTATCCAAGGATGAGATTTATCGGTATTGCCGAGAACTCGATATTGTTCCCAGAGAGGACCCATCGAACAACTCTATAACCTATACACGTAACTTTTTTCGTTTGCATGTCTTACCGTTGCTCCGGCAACAAGATCATCAAGTCCATCTTCATGTCCAGGAAATGACAGAGCGTATGACGGAAGACGAGGAATTTCTTCAAACACAATCAGAAGCAATGGTGCATGAAGTCGTCACATGTAAAAAAAACATGGTGTTTTTTAATATTGATGTTTTTCGATCTTATCCGATAGCTTTACAAAGACGAGCCTTTCGTCTAATATTAAACTATCTTTATCAAGAAGTACCGACAGATTTATCTTCGCAACATGAAAAAGACTTTTTTTCATTATTAAGACAACAAAAGAGTAATGTTAACTTAGATTTCCCGAAATCTTTAACAGTAACGAAAAATTATCAGGAATTGCGTTTCCACTTTCTCTCCCAAGTCAAAAAGGAATGGAAAGTCCACCAATTCATAAAAGTTCCCGGTGTAATGCTATTACCGAACGGCGTAACCCTTACAGTCACATATGCCTCTGGAACCATCCATGAAGATAATCATACTTTACATATCCCAATCGAATGTGAATCTTTATTACCGTTGAGTATGAGAGTGAGAATGCCTGGGGATCGTATGAATGTTAGAGGGTTAAATGGCCGGAAGAAAGTCAAAGATATATTTATTGATGAGAAGGTTCCAGTTTATTTAAGAGACAACTGGCCACTCATATTTGGTGCAGATGGATCCTTACTTTGGATTGTAGGTTTAAAGAAAGCGGAAATAGTACGCGAAAGTTCTGTTGGGAAATATATTGCATTAACATATACAGATTCAAGTGAATAGGGAGGCAGCAAGATGCACAATGAAATAAAGGAAATATTAATTTCCGAAGAGCAAATACAAGCGAAATGTAGAGAGCTCGGGGAACAATTAACGAAAGAATATGAAGGAAAATTTCCGTTAGCAATTGGTGTGTTAAAGGGAGCATTACCTTTTATGTCGGATATATTACGTTCGATTGATACACATCTGGAAATGGATTTTATGGATGTGTCCAGTTACGGGAATGAAATGCGATCCTCTGGTGAAGTTAAAATCGTAAAAGATTTAGATACAAAAGTAGAGGGACGTGATATCATAATTATGGAAGACATTATTGATAGTGGTCTTACACTAAGCTATCTAGTTGATTTATTTAAGTATCGACAAGCAAATTCTATTAAAATTGTCACATTATTAGATAAGCCTGAAGGTAGAACTGCTGAAATTAAAGCAGATAAGGTAGGTTTTGAAGTGCCAAATGAATTTGTGGTAGGCTATGGATTAGACTATCAAGAGAAATACCGAAATCTTCCATATATCGGAATTTTGAAACCGGAAATTTATGGTGGAGAAGAATAAAGGAAAAAAATGAAGCAGATGTCAGTTGTAATTAGTTGTCATGAAGTCTTTCAATATGATACTATTTACTATAGTTTTCTCGTCTCGGGAGGAGGTAGGCAATGAATCGGATTATACGTAACGTGATTCTCTATTTTGTAATCTTTTTAGTTGTGATAGGGATCATATCAGTATTCAGCAGCCAAAACAATCAGGCTGAAGAATTAAAAGTAAATGAATTTATGCAAGCATTGGAAAATAACGAAATCACAGATATGGAAATGCGCCCTTCCAATGGTGTAATACGTGTGGCAGGGGAATTAGAACAAGATGATAAAACCTTTGTTACCAATATCTTAGATAGTCCGGGTATTATCGAACAGATTGAAGAAACTGCCCAAGATCAAGGGATATTAAGTGTGAAAGAAGAAGAACAACCAAGTGGATGGGTAACGTTCTTAACTACCATGATTCCATTTGTAATTATATTCATTCTGTTTTTCTTCTTACTTAACCAAGCTCAAGGTGGCGGTAGCCGTGTCATGAACTTTGGTAAGAGTAAAGCGAAAATGTACAGTGAAGAAAAGAAAAAAGTTCGTTTCAGAGATGTTGCTGGTGCGGATGAAGAGAAGCAGGAATTAGTGGAGGTCGTAGATTTCTTAAAGGATCCCCGTAAATTCGCTGCTATTGGTGCAAAAATTCCAAAAGGGGTTTTATTAGTAGGACCTCCTGGTACAGGTAAAACATTACTTGCCAGAGCAGTTGCAGGTGAAGCAGGAGTTCCGTTCTTTTCTATCAGTGGTTCGGACTTCGTTGAAATGTTTGTAGGTGTTGGTGCATCTCGTGTACGTGATTTATTTGAAAATGCGAAGAAAAATGCGCCATGTATCATCTTTATTGATGAGATTGATGCAGTAGGTCGTCAGCGTGGTGCTGGTGTAGGTGGCGGTCACGACGAACGTGAACAAACCTTAAACCAATTACTCGTTGAAATGGATGGTTTTGGTGAGAATGAAGGAATTATCATTATCGCTGCAACAAACAGACCAGATATTTTAGACCCGGCATTATTACGTCCAGGACGTTTTGACCGTCAAATTACAGTAGATCGTCCAGACTTAAGAGGTCGTGAAGATGTCTTAAAAGTACACGTGCGTGATAAACCACTAGCAGATGATGTGGAGTTAAAAACGATTGCGATGCGTACACCAGGTTTCTCTGGTGCAGATTTGGAGAACTTGCTGAATGAAGCGGCACTTGTAGCGGCACGATATGATAAAGATAAAATTGGCATGGAAGATGTTGACGAAGCAATTGACCGTGTTATTGCTGGGCCTGCTAAGAAAAGTAGGGTTATATCCAAAAAAGAACGAAATATTGTTGCGTACCATGAAAGTGGACACACAATTATCGGTATGGTACTAGATGATGCTGATATGGTACATAAGGTGACGATAGTACCTCGTGGTCAAGCTGGTGGATATGCCGTCATGCTTCCGCGTGAAGATCGCTACTTTATGACAAAACCAGAATTATTTGATAAAATTACCGGTTTATTAGGTGGTCGTGTAGCCGAAGAGGTTATCTTCGGTGAAGTAAGTACTGGTGCACATAATGACTTCCAACGAGCAACTGGAATTGCTCGTAAGATGGTTACGGAATATGGTATGAGTGAAAAAATTGGACCACTGCAATTTGGTAATAGTAATAGCCAAGTATTCTTGGGCCGTGATATGCAAAATGAACAAAATTACAGTGATGCAATTGCATATGAAATTGACCAGGAAATTCAAAACCTTATTCAGGAATGCTATGGCAGAGCACAAGAAATTCTCACAGAAAATCGTGATAAGTTAGAGCTTGTAGCGAAGACTTTATTAGAAGTGGAGACGCTAGATGCCAAGCAGATTAAAGGGTTATTTGAAGATGGTAAACTACCAGATCCAGTTGTTTCTGAACAAGATGGCGGAGAAAAACCATCTGAAAAGGCAGAAACAGAAGAATCAAATAATGAAGATGAAAAATCTTCTGATGTAAAAGTGAACATCCAACCAAAATCAGAAGAAGAAACAAACACGGAAGAAGAAACACCAGAAAACAAAGATAAAGAATAAACCAAAAGCAGTTCCTTCTAAGGAGCTGCTTTTTCATTTTAAAGGGAAAGAATATAAAGATGCACAAAAACCATAAACTGCGCAGTAACTAATTGCGTAGATTTGCTTTCTTCCACCTTTTTGATGGTGAGTGCTGGGAAACGCTCCGGCAGAATACTTCGCTAATTTTAGTGTTCTGATTATTAGGAGCATAGAACTCATGGAACTATATTCTTCAGGTTTCCTGTAACTTTATTAGAACACTATTCTAAGCTGCGGAAAAATGCGACACTCCTGTGGGAAAGGAACAGTCTGAAGACCCCGCAACGAGCGTATTTTGCTCGTGAGGAGGCTGAAACGTTCCCCGACGGCATAGAAGACACTACGAAAGCGATCTTTGCTTGAGTAGATGTTGCGCTTGTGCCCTTGGGTGAAAGGGAGTATTTTTCTGCAGCGACGAATTAGCAGTCACCTCCAGAAGAATGGAAGAACATCTCTCCCAAAATGAATTTTCACTGTTGCGCAGTTTGTATCTATTACGAAACAAATACAGGATAGGGGGGTGGAAATCGGTAGCGTATAGCGGTGGGAGCAATCACTCAAGTTCTTTAAGCGGATTAAGGACAACCTTAAAACTTGCGACTAGTTGCTTGCAAGCTATACAATATGAAAATAAGTAAACAAATTTTAAATATTGTGGAGGAAATTATGATCTTTGTATTAGATGTTGGTAACACAAACACCGTATTAGGAGTGTTTAGCGAAGGCCAATTAACATATCAGTGGCGCATGCAAACAGACAAAAACCAAACAGAAGACGAATATGCCATGTTTATTAAATCCCTATTAGCACATGAAGGATTAACTTTTTCCGACATTAATGGCATTGTTATCTCATCCGTAGTCCCACCAATTTTATTTGCCCTCCAGCGTATGGCAGATAAATATTTTCATTGTAGCCCAATGATAATTGGTGATGAAAAAGTGAATCCATACTTAAAAATGAAGTATCCTAATCCTAAAGAGTTAGGTGCTGACCGTGTCGTCAATGCAGTCGGCGTCATCAAAGAATATGGTTCACCGAGTATTATTATCGATTTCGGGACTGCTACTACTTATTGTTATATCAATGAGGCAGATGAATATGTCAGTGGTGTTATCACTCCCGGCATTAATATTTCATTAGAAGCTCTATACCAAAATGCAGCCAAGTTGCCGAAAATCGAAGTAAAAAAACCAAATCAGGTTTTAGGTAAATCGACGGTGGAAGCTATGCAATCAGGTGTTTATTTCGGATACGTGGGTCAAGTAGATGCCGTCGTTAACCGGGTGAAAAAGGAGGTTGGAGGATCACCAAAAGTGATCGCCACAGGTGGTTTAGCGACATTAATTGCCAAAGACTCTTCTGTCATTGATATTGTCGACCCTTATCTAACCTTAAAAGGATTGTACGAAATATACCAAAAGAATGAGAGAAATTTTGCATAAAAGAAAGGACGTATATATATGAGTGATTATTTATTAAAAGCAACAGCATACGCTGGAGATGTGAGGGCATACGCAATCCGATCAACAGATACAGTAGAAGAAGCACGCCAACGTCAAGATACCTGGGCAACAGCTTCTGCAGCAATGGGAAGAACACTTTCCATATCCACGATGTTAGGTGCGATGCTGAAAGGCGACGATAAGTTGACAGTGAAAGTGGAAGGAAACGGTCCAATGGGGGCAATTATCACTGATGCAAATGCCAAAGGAGAAGTACGTGGCTATGTTGGAAATCCCCATGTAGATTTCGAATCGAACGAACATGGTAAACTAGATGTAAGAAGAGCAGTAGGAACTGAGGGAACACTAAGCATTGTTAAAGATTTAGGCTTGAAGAATCATTTTACTGGTCAAGTTCCCATTGTATCAGGAGAAATAAGTGAAGACTTTACGTATTATTTAGCTAATTCTGAACAGGTTCCATCAGCGGTAGGAGCGGGTGTTTTAGTAAACCCTGATCACAGCATTTTAGCTGCGGGAGGATTTATCGTACAAATGTTGCCAGGAGCATCGGAAGATACAATTGCCAGAATTGAAGAAAATATCGCCAATGTCCCACCTATTTCAAAGTTGATCCAAGATGGAAAACTACCAGAGGAGATATTGGGATTGTTATTAGGTGAGGACAAAGTAAAAATACATGAACGTTTACCTGTGCAATTTTCTTGCCCTTGCTCAAAAGAAAGACTGGAAACAGCAATCCAAAGTTTAGGGAATGAAGAGATTGATGCCATGATTAGGGAAGATCATGGTGCAACAGCTTCTTGTCATTTTTGTAATGAAATATACAAATTCTCAATAGATGAATTGCGAGCATTGAAGACAGAGTAAAAGGGGGAGTAATGGTTGAGGGTATCACGTCTGGTATTATGGTCTATTATATTACTATTGCTCATAACAAATATTACAACCATTTTTATCCTCTCTGGAGAAAATAGCTCAAATGAATTTGCAGTATTAGAAGAAAATAGAGTGGATAGTAATAAACCTTTAGCAGAGATCGGCAATCAGGAAATTTTGTACCAAGATTGGATGAGCGAATTAACAGAGCAATATGGTAAGTCCGTTTTAAACGATTTAATTGATCAAGAAGTTGTTTTTCAGTTGGCAGAGGAAGAGAATCTGGAAATTCATCCTAAAATAGTGGATCGAGAATTATCCAGAATGATGGTAATGCAAGGAGTATTATCAGCAGAGGAAAAAGAGAAAAAAATGGAGAAATGGACAGAGCAAATTAAATATCGTTATTATTTACAACATCTTTTAAGTGAAAATATCAGTGTATCTGAAACAGAAATAGAAGAGTATTATCAATTTTATCAAAATCAATACCAGTTTGATGATATGGTCCAATTATCACACATTCTCGTTTCTACGGAACAAGATGCAGAGTATGTGATGGCGAGGTTGGAAGATGGCGAATCTTTTAGTGAGGTCGCATCAGAGTTGTCTGTTGATGAAGAAAGTAAAGCGAATGGTGGCTATTTAGGATATTATTCTGAGACAAGCAGTTTTATACCAAGTGAATACTTTGAGACAGCTACGTCATTAAAAGCAGGAACGTATAGCGAACCAATATTGGTAAACAACGGGTATGCGATTATCTTTCATCATCAACATCTCCCCGATATAGAATTGAGCTATGAAGAGGCGTATGAGGAAGTACGACAAGATATAGCATTAGATCAATTAGAATCTGAAGTAGATGCTTCGGTTCTTTGGGATCAGCTAGAGATAGATTTAAACTATAAAAATGAAGGAAATTAGCGGACCCTTCCATTTTATGGGTTGACAATGTATGCCGTTTCATGTAAATTGTATATAAAACCAATGATTTTACTTGGATTTGAGGAGGAACTGGAATGAAAGTAGCTCAAAATGTTGCGGAATTGATTGGAAACACGCCAATTGTGAAATTAAATCGTACGGCTGATCCAGAAGGTGCAGAGATTTATTTAAAGTTAGAATTCATGAATCCTGGTAGTTCTGTTAAGGATCGTATCGCACTCGCGATGATTGAAGCGGCCGAAGAAGAAGGTGTTTTGAAGGACGGAGATACCATTGTTGAACCAACAAGTGGTAATACAGGTATAGGTTTAGCATTAGTTGCCGCTGTTAAAGGATATAAAGCAATTTTGGTAATGCCTGATACAATGAGTATGGAAAGACGTAATCTCTTGCGTGCTTATGGTGCAGATTTAGTACTGACACCAGGTGCAGATGGTATGAAAGGTGCCATTGCAAAAGCCGGAGAATTACAAAAAGAACACGGCTATTTCATGCCTCAGCAATTTAACAATGTAGCAAACCCTGCTGTTCATGCACGTACAACTGGTAAAGAAATTGTTGAGCAAATGGGTGATCAACTGGATGCATTTATTTCTGGTATTGGAACTGGTGGAACAATTACTGGTGCCGGTAAAGTCTTGAAGGATCAATACAAAGATATTAAGATTTATGCGCTAGAACCAACTGATTCAGCTATATTATCGGGAAATAAACCGGGTCCTCATAAAATTCAAGGAATTGGTGCGGGATTTGTACCAGAAGTTCTTGACACGGATATTTATGATGAAGTGATTACGGTTACTAATGATCAAGCATATGAAACAGCTAGAGAAGCTGCTCGCAAAGATGGTGTGCTAGGTGGTGTATCATCAGGCGCAGCTATTTATGCTGCTAAACAAGTAGCTCAAAAACTTGGAAAAGGCAAAAAAGTTCTTGCTGTTCTTCCGAGTAACGGTGAACGTTATCTATCAACACCACTTTATCAATTCGACGAAGAATAAACAGCAAACGGTTATTTAATAAAATAGATTGAATAAACGAAGAACCCGTTTCATTTATATAATGAAGCGGGTTTTTATTTCAAGATAAGCGTTTCCCAGCACTCACCTTCAACAAGGTGGAAGAGCAAATCTACGCAATAAGTTATTGCGCTGTTTGTAAGTTTGTATCTATCACGAATGAGGTAAAAAGAGGGTATGGAGAGCTTATCTCTCTTCGGGATAGAATTGATGTTAGTAGAAGAAAATATTTTTCAACAGAGTTAAACTTTTCATAAGTATTTATGTTATAATATTTTGTTATGAATACATTATAGAATTCGTTTCGTAAGGGTGGGGTATCATGGAAAAATGGCTACGCACAAAAATAAAAGATTATCACTATCCGGAAAAAACATTAGTCATGGGTATATTAAATGTTACACCAGACTCTTTTTCTGATGGGGGTAAATATAATAATATCCAAGCGGCCATCCGCCAAGCAAAACAAATGGAAGAAGAAGGCGCGGACATTATTGATATTGGTGGTGAATCAACAAGACCCGGACACACGCCAGTAACAGAGAGAGAAGAAATAGACCGAGTGATTCCAGTTATTAAAGCGCTAGTAGATGAAATAAATATACCAATTTCAATTGATACATGGAAAGCGGAGGTAGCAAAGCTCTCAATAGAAGCAGGAGCATCGATTATTAATGATGTCTGGGGTGCAAAGAAAGAACCGGAAATTGCAAAGGTAGCAGCAGAATTAGATGTTCCGATTATACTGATGCACAATCGCGAAAACCCAACATACGATTCGCTGATCGATGACGTGTTATCCGATTTAAAAGAGAGTATCCAGATTGCGTTAGATGCAGGCGTAAAAAAAGAGCAGATGATCCTCGATCCAGGCGTTGGATTTGCTAAGACATATGAAGAAAATATTCAAGTAATTCAGGAAATGGATCGTCTTCGAGAATTAGATTATCCGGTTTTACTCGGAACATCCCGGAAGTCCATTATTGCCAAAACATTAAATTTGCCAGTCGACGAACGGGATGAAGGAACTGGAGCGACTGTATGCTACGGTTTAACAAAGGGTTGTGAGATGGTCCGCGTTCATAATGTCGAATTAAATGTAAGAATGGTCAAGATGATGGACAAGCTGATTGGTAAAGGTGGTGTATAAGATGGATAAGATTTATCTTAATAAAATGACTTTTTACGGGTTTCATGGAGTATTACCTGAAGAAAAAAAGTTGGGGCAACGTTTTTTAGTAGATGTTATATTAGAAGCAGATTTGAAACAAGCAGGAAAAGCAGACGATCTCCATCTTTCCATTGACTATGGCCTCGTTTATCAATTGACAGAACAAGTCGTCGAAGGACGTTCTAAAAATTTAATTGAAGCAGTGGCTGAAGAGATTGCAGAGGTACTTTTGTTCCAGTTTGACCTATTAAAAGCATGCACAGTCAAAGTGATCAAACCTGACCCACCTATTCCGGGTCATTATCAATCGGTAGCTGTTGAAATACACAGGGAGAAGTCTTTATGAAAAAAGTATATATAGCACTTGGATCAAATATCCAACCTAGATTAACTTATTTAGATCAAGCTATAGAAGAATTAGCTAAGCATGATAAAATAGTAATAAATGGCCAATCTTCTGTTTATGAAACAGATCCAGTTGGTTTTGTAGACCAAGAGCAATTTTTGAATATGGTGATCGAAATCGAAACAGATCTAGATCCGAATTCCCTGCTGAATGTTTGCCAAACTATTGAACAGAATTTTGGCAGGAAACGAGAAATAAAATGGGGTCCAAGGACAATTGATCTTGATATTTTAGTATATGACCAAGAAGATATAGAAACAGAGCGATTAATTTTGCCGCATCCCAGATTACACGAACGAGCATTTGTTTTAATACCATTAGCAGAAATAAATCCATTTTTATATATAGCACATGTAGATAAGAATATAACAGAATTATTAGCAAAAATACCTGCACAAGATAAAGAAGGAGTAGTCAAATGGCAACAAACAAATGGGGTAAGAGAATCAAAGCGTTTCGGAAGTTGAAAGGTTATACACAAATAGAATTTGCAGAAAAACTAGGAATATCTGTTTCCCAATTAGGTGAAATGGAAAGAGGTAAAAGAATCCCTACAACGGATAATTTAGAAGATATAGCAACTAAGCTAGATATTTCATTAGAAGAATTTGCACCTTAAAAGGAAATGGTAACGTACTTAATCAAATAAATCAGACAGAAGCTAAAGAAGAACTATTATGTGATTATGTAGAACAATTAGAACAAAAAGCAAGCGTTTCTTAAGTGTGTAAACATTGACACAAAAGAGTTCCTTTTCTATACTAATCATAAATGTGATACTGCCAGTTTGATGCTGGCAGTTTTTTGATATATAAATAAATTATTGGGGTGAATAGAATGAGTGAAGAACTAAATGAACACATGCGTGTGCGTTTGGATAAAATGAACAGTTACCGTGAGCAGGGTATTGATCCATTTGGTGATAAATTTGTTCGTACACACTTGGCTGAAGAATTAATAGAAGAATATGATCAGTTCTCTAAAGAAGAATTAGAAGAAAAAGCAATTGAAACTACAGTAGCAGGCCGGATTATGACGAAGCGAGGCAAAGGAAAAGCTGGTTTCTCACATTT
This sequence comes from Gracilibacillus orientalis, assembly GCF_900114645.1. Lineage (GTDB taxonomy): Bacteria > Bacillota > Bacilli > Bacillales > Amphibacillaceae > Gracilibacillus > Gracilibacillus orientalis. The sequence continues at coordinate 16,086 of NZ_FOTR01000024.1, forward strand.
TCAAGATTTAAGTGGCCAAATCCAATTATATGTACGTAAAGATAAAATTGGAGAAGAAGCTTACGAAATCTTTAAATCTGCAGACTTAGGGGATATTGTAGGTGTTACGGGTACGGTATTCAAAACAAATGTTGGGGAACTTTCGGTAAAAGCAAGCGAATTTACGATGCTAACGAAATCTCTTCGTCCTTTACCAGAGAAGTTTCACGGCCTAAAAGACGTAGAGCAACGTTATCGTCAGCGTTACTTAGATTTGATTACTAATGCGGAAAGTAAAGGTACGTTTGTGCTTCGCAGTAAAATTATTCAGTCCATGCGTCGATACTTAGATGATAGAGGTTTCTTAGAAGTTGAAACACCAATGATGCACGGTATTGCTGGTGGCGCATCCGCTCGTCCGTTTGAAACACACCATAACGCGCTTGATATTCCTTTATATATGCGTATTGCAATTGAGTTGCATTTAAAACGATTGATTATTGGTGGTATGGAAAAAGTTTATGAAATTGGTCGTGTATTCCGTAATGAAGGGGTATCCACTCGTCACAACCCGGAATTTACCATGATTGAATTGTATGAAGCATATGCAGACTATCATGATATTATGGAGCTAGTTGAAAACCTAGTGGCACATATCGCTAAAGACGTAACAGGATCTACAACAGTTACTTATGGAGACTATGAGATTGATTTAGCGCCAAAATGGACAAGACTTCATATGGTAGATGCCATTAAAGAATATACAGGAATTGATTTCTGGAAAGAGACGACGGATGATGAGGCGAAAGCTTTAGCGAAAGAACAAGGTGTAAAAGTAGAAGATACTATGACATATGGACATGTTGTTAATGAATTTTTTGAACAGAAGGTAGAAGAGAAGTTAATTCAGCCAACCTTCGTTTATGGTCATCCTGTAGAAATATCTCCTTTAGCTAAGAAGAACAAGGAGGATCAACGTTTCACAGATCGTTTTGAACTTTTTATTGTTGGACGTGAGCATGCAAATGCATTCTCTGAATTAAATGATCCAATTGACCAACGAGAACGATTTGAAGCACAAGTTAAAGAAAAAGAACAAGGTAATGACGAAGCGCATGAAATGGATGAAGACTTTTTAGAAGCACTTGAGTATGGTATGCCTCCAACTGGTGGTTTAGGAATAGGTATTGATCGACTTGTTATGTTGTTAACTAACTCTCCATCAATCCGAGATGTTTTACTTTTCCCACAAATGCGTAATAAATAATTGTACAAAGGACCTTGCCCATTCACGGGACTAAGGTTCTTTTTTCATAGATAGAAAAGGTTTCGAATATTTTATTTAAAAAAATGAAGAATGTTGTTGACATTAAATCTCTTTGCATGGTATATTATTAGTCGTCGCTGAAAACGACATAACAAAAAATATCATCTTTCAACAACAAGCAAGAATTTAAAGCAAAAAAGTTGTTGACATGAAATGAATGAGATGGTATGATATAAAAGCTGTCGCAAAAAACAGCCAACACATTGATCTTTGAAAACTGAACAAAACAACCAGTATGATTTTAAACATGAAACAAGCTAGCTTTTAGAAGCGAGCGCAAGACAACTTTATTGAGAGTTTGATCTTGGCTCAGGACGAACGCTGGCGGCGTGCCTAATACATGCAAGTCGAGCGCGGGAAGCTTGTCTGATCTCTTCGGAGTGAAGCGAGTGGAACGAGCGGCGGACGGGTGAGTAACACGTGGGCAACCTACCTATAAGACTGGGATAACTCCGGGAAACCGGGGCTAATACCGG
>NZ_FOTR01000023.1 GCF_900114645.1 Gracilibacillus orientalis
AGGAAACGCTACGGCAAGATACTGCGCTTTCCACGGGCACGGCCTCAGCCTCCTCAGAAAACCAAGTACGTTTTCTTGCGGGGTCTTCGGCTCGCGCTGTTCCCGTAGGAGTCTACGTATCTTACCTCCGCTTTGCGTAGTGTTCTGGTTTTTGAAAGAAGTAATACATGGGAATTGGTTTCCGAGTATTTTCACTTTAAAAAGATAGAATCATGTTATTAGCGTAGGCAGAATACGGAGACTCCTGTGGGAACAGCGCGAGCTGAAGATCCACTTGGTAAAGTGATTTTCTTTACCAAGTTAGCTGAAGCCGTGCCCACGGAAAGCGAAGTGTTCTGCCGTAGCGTATCCATGTACATATCTTTAATCAGAATGGAAGGAAACTTTAATACAGACATTTTTACTAGTGCGCAGTTTGTGTCTACTACGAATTAGGTAAAAATGAAACTGGGCGGGTTTTGCTTGGTTTTTCTAAGGAGGAATAATATGTTATTTGATACACACGTTCATTTAAACGTCTCGCATTTTGATGAGGACCGGGAAGAAGTATTACAACGAGCAAAAGAAGCTGGGATCGAAAACATGGTCATTGTTGGCTTTGATCATGAAACGATCCCAAAAGCTATCGATATGGCAGAACAATATGACCATATTTATGCCGCAGTTGGCTGGCATCCAGTTGACGCCATTGATATGACTGACAAAGAACTAGAGTGGTTGGAAGAATTGTCCTCTCACCCCAAAGTAGTCGCTTTAGGTGAAATGGGCTTAGATTACCATTGGGACAAATCTCCAAAAGAGGTACAAAAAGAAGTCTTCCGCAAGCAAATCCACTTAGCCAAAAAAGTTGACCTGCCCATTATTATTCATAATCGGGAAGCTACAGAGGATATTATTCAAGTGTTGCAGGAAGAAAAGGCAGAAGAAGTTGGTGGCATCATGCATTGCTATAATGATTCAGTAGACTATGTTGATGCATGCTTAAAGATGAACTTTTATATATCATTAGGTGGCCCTGTAACTTTTAAAAATGCAACCTTACCGAAGGAAGTAGCGAAGTATGTGCCAGCAGATCGGTTATTAATCGAAACAGATTGTCCATTTCTGGCACCACATCCGAATCGAGGAAAAAGAAACGAGCCTGCCTATGTGAAGTTAGTTGCAGAAAAAATAGCAGAATTACGTGATGTAACCTATGAGGAAATAAGTAAACAAACAACTGAAAATGCAAAAAGATTTTTTGGTCTAACAGGCTCATGATGCCTTTAGTGGTATATGTTTCAGGCAATGTTACTGTAATGTAAACAATTTGAAATATTTAAGGAAAAAGAGCAGTGAAACCCCTTTGAAATCAAGGGTTTCCTGCTCTTTTTCTTTCATAAGTTCGTTTGACACTGAAAAAAGATCTTTATATAATACAACAGCGAGTAAAAAGGAGGGAAGAGTTCATGAAACGTCTTAAATTGAGTCACATATTGAACAACAAAGACTTTATCTACGCACTTTCTTTATTTGTATTTATTGGATTTATTTGTACATCATTTTATGAATTATCAAAGACCGAAGTTACTGTTGTTCAAGCAGGTGAAGAAACGACGGTACATACACATGCTAATACTGTCGAAGATGTTCTAAATGAACTTGCAATTGGTGTGGAAGAACATGATGAACTTTCACATGAACTAGATGACCTCGTAAATAGAGAGATGAAAATCGAGCATACAATTGCAAAACAAGTAGTAGTCAACATAGATGGGAACCAACAAACATATTATACAACTAGTGAGACAGTTGAAGAATTTCTGACAGAGCAAGATATTGAATTAACAGAAAATGATCAATTGTCATTAGCAGCAAATACAGATATAGATGATAATCTAGAGATTGATATTGATAAAGCTTTTCAAGTTACCATTAATGACGCTGGTGAAGAACAACAAGTCTGGACAACTGGAGGATCTGTTGAAGAATTGCTAGTGGAACATGATATTGAATTAGAGAAATTAGACCGTGTGGAGCCGGAACAGACCGCTTCATTAAGTAAAAGCACCGATATCGACATTACACGAGTAGAAAAGGTAACAGATGTTGTGGAAGAAGAACAAGAATTCAGTTTAGTGAAACGTAGCGATAGTTCACTGGAAAAGGGAAAAGAAGAAATTGTTTCAGAAGGTGAACCGGGTGTAATTGAAAAACACTATGAAGTAGTATTAGAGAATGGGGAAGAAGTATCTCGTGAACTGGTAAAAGAAGAAGTGGAAAAAGAAAGTAAAGAAAAAGTTGTGGCAGTTGGGACGAAGGTAAATCAACCGAAAGAAACAACGACAACAACAGTTTCTGCTAATACATCATCTTCATCTTCCAATACCAAAACGGAGACCGAAACGGAAACGGTCTCCCGGAGTGGCAGTGAAGAAAAAGGAGAAACCATTCACATGAAAGCAACAGCATACAACTGGGATTGTGCAACATGTGACGGTAGAGGGATGACTTCTACAGGATATGATTTAAAAGAAAATCCAAATGGTGTTGTAGCAGTAGATCCTAGCGTGATCCCTTTAGGGACAAAAGTCTGGGTAGAAGGCTATGGTTATGCAATAGCTAGAGACACTGGTGGTAATATCAACGGGAACAAAATTGACCTTCATATGCCAACCAAAGATCAAGCAGCAAGCTATGGAATGAAAACAGTAGAAGTAAGAATTGTTGAATAAAGTAAAAAGCTTACCTTCCTAAGCAAAGGTAAGCTTTTTTGTGTTAAAATGAGGAAAGCTATTTGCGCCCGTTTAGAAGTGAGTAATGGACAGCTAAGCAACTGTGTAAACTAAACTTCCTTTCTGGATTGGAAGTTAGATAAATAATTCTTAACGAAAACAACGCTATATCAAGCAAGAATGGGGGAGCCTTTTTGAAGGTGAAAGAAATCATTGTAGTAGAAGGAAAAGACGATACCGCAAAATTAAAACAGGCATTAGATGTCGATACAATAGAAACAAACGGTTCAGCTATTAATAAAGATATATTAGAACAAATTGCACATGCTAAAAATAAACGAGGTGTCATCGTATTTACCGATCCTGACTATCCAGGTCAGCGGATCAGACAAATCATCAATCAGCATGTTCCAGGATGTAAACATGCCTTTTTAACAAAAGAAGAAGCTATTCCAGAAAGAAAACAGCCCAAGAGCCTTGGTATAGAACATGCCTCATTAAATGTTCTGCGTGAGGCACTTGGCCAAGTATACGAATTAACAGAGAACGGGGAAACGGAAATTACCAAATCCGATTTATTTCGATTTGGTTTAATAGGTGGAAGCGGATCAAGAGAGCGAAGAAAGAAACTGGGCGAGCAATTAAGAATTGGACAAATTAATGGCAAACAGTTATTGAAAAGGCTGCAAATGTTTCAAATTGCAAAAGATGAATTTGAACAAGTGATGGAACAAATAATTCAGGAGGAACGTGCATGAGTGAACAGAAGGCAATAGCCACACCGAAACGAACAAAAGAAATTCTTGAAAAATATGGCTTTTCATTTAAAAAAAGTTTGGGTCAGAACTTTCTTATTGATGTGAATATTTTAAAGAATCTTATTCATAACGCTGGCATTACGAAAGATATGAATGCGCTGGAGATTGGTCCTGGTATTGGTGCTCTTACTGAACAATTGGCGATTGCAGCCAATAAAGTAGTCGCATTTGAAATAGACGGACGATTATTACCGATTCTAGAAGATACTTTACAAGCATATGATAATATAGAACTTATCAACAAGGATATTCTCAAGGCAGATTTTGAAGAGATATGGGAGCAATACTTCCAAGATGCTAATCCTGTGAAAATAGTGGCCAATCTCCCTTATTACATTACAACTCCTATTTTAATGCAATTATTGATGGCTAATTTACCTATTTCCAGTATTACAGTAATGATGCAAAAAGAAGTTGCTGAAAGGATGGCGGCTACCGAGAACACAAAAGAATATGGATCCTTATCTATAGCAATCCAATATTATACAGAGGCAAGAGTGAAAATGGTTGTACCGAAAACTGTTTTTATGCCACAGCCGCGTGTAGACTCAGCTGTCTTACATTTAGAAAAGCGTGCAACTCCACCAGTTACTGTTGAGGATGAAGAGTTCTTTTTCCAATTGGTACAAGCAAGTTTTCAACAACGACGCAAAACATTACGAAATAATTTATCTCGACACTTTAAAGATAAACTTGCAAAGCCTCAAATAGAAGAGGGTTTTGAACACGCTGAAATCAATGGGACAAGACGAGGGGAATCGTTAAACATGCAGGAATTTGCCACTTTAGCGAATTATTTTAAGCAGCAAATAAAAGAAAATACCTGAAAAATTCAGGTATTTTCTTTTTTTATACATAAATTTCTTGTGAAAAGGTATGCTAAACACATAACTTCCAATTTTTTTTATTGACAGCTTTCAATTAATATTGTTATAATAGAATATTTTTGATTGACGGTTGGACAAGAATGTAGTATACTAATACTTAGTGAGGTGGAGTGTATTGGCTAAAACATTGATTGAAATCAAACAAGGTTTAGATGGAAATGTCGGCAAACGTCTACGAATTAAAGCAAATGGTGGAAGAAAGAAAACCATTGAGCGTTATGGAACACTAGCAGAAACATATCCTTCAGTTTTTATCGTTGAACTTGATCAAGACGAGAATGCATTTGAACGTGTATCTTATAGTTATGCAGATATTCTCACTCAAACAGTAGAACTGAACTTTACGGAAGAATTAAAAGCAGTAGCAGGCGAGCAGTAAACTATGTTTGCTGCTTTTTTTAATGGAATGAAATAAGATGGCGCATTAACCGAGATGTAATTTCCTTCCATTCCCTGAACGTGTCAGTTACGCACAATATTAATAAAGTGATACTATGATCAGTGGGGGTCTTACAGGCGGTTAGCGCCGTGATAGAAGAAGGATGCCAATTAGATGTCTTCATCCCTTTTATTACCTCGTATTATACAAGCAAAACAACATAAAATAGGATTGTCGTAAAACACGACAGAAAGGGAGTATCTTCAATGGGTCGAAGAAGAGGGCTAATGTCCGGTCGGTTTAAAGAAGAGCTTGCTAAAGAATTAGGTTTTTACGACACTGTGCAAAAAGATGGTTGGGGTGAAATTACCGCACGAGATGCAGGTAATATGGTGAAAAGAGCAGTACAAATGGCAGAAGAGAACTTAAGAAAGGGCAAAGTCTAAGACTTTGTCCTTTTTGCGCTTTTATTTACTTTTATGGTATCTTTACATAAAGTGAGACTTCAATCAGTGGTTTTTTTGATCCCCACTGATGGCTAGTGAGACTTATCTGAGTGTTAGCGTCCGTTAACCCTGCTTTGCTTCTTTGATTTACTCGAACCTTGAAGTGGAGGTTTTACGGACGATTAGCACCGTGATAAAGTATAATTCTGAATATAAAATTGTCAGTAGGTGAGCGACTTTGTATACTATAGAAAAAGCCCCGGCTAAAATAAATCTAACATTAGATGTACTTTATAAACGGCCGGATCAATACCACGAAGTAGAAATGGTAATGACTACCGTGGATTTAGCGGATCGCATTGAATTCTTTTTGTTAGAGGAAGACAAAATGGAAGTGACATCAGAAAATCGTTTTGTTCCAAATGATGAACGAAATTTAGCATATCGAGCCGCAAAATTGCTGAAGGAACGGTATGATGTCAAACAAGGCGTCCAAATAAAAATAGATAAACAAATCCCAGTGGCAGCAGGACTTGCTGGTGGAAGTAGTGATGCTGCAGCAACATTAAGAGGATTAAATCGGTTATGGAAACTTAATTTAACGTTGGATGAACTAGCTGTTTTAGGAGCTGAGGTTGGTTCAGATGTATCTTTTTGTGTGTATAATTCCACAGCCCTTGCAAAAGGAAGAGGGGAAACAATAATAGAATTGCCACCGCCCCCTCAGTGCTGGGTAATTTTGGCTAAGCCTATTCAAGGTGTCTCCACACAATCTGTGTATCAATCGCTACAACTAGATAATATAGAACATCCTGATACAGATGGGATGGTTCATGCAATTAAACAATTTGATTATCAAGGTGTTTGCAGCAGATTGAAGAATGTGTTGGAAGTAGTAACTTTACCTAAGAACCCAGAAGTGGAACAAATAAAACAACAAATGTTACATTCCGGTGCAGACGCTGTATTAATGAGTGGAAGCGGTCCTACAGTCTTTGGTTTAGTACAACAAGAGAGTAGGGCAGATCGCATTTATAACAGCTTGAGAGGGTTTTGTGAAGAAGTTTACGTAGTTCGAATATTAGGTTGTCGTCAAAGACTTGATTAAACACGTATAAAATGTTATATTTATCCTCAAAATATTCGGATTTTGAGGTGTAGTAATGAAAAGAAGTGATCGTCTAGTTACGATGACAAATTATTTAGTTGAACATCCAATGGAATTAATCTCCCTTCCATTTTTCTCTGATACATATGGTGCCGCAAAGTCTTCAATTAGTGAAGACTTATCCATTATTAATCACATGTTTAAAGAAGATGGGATTGGTTATTTAGAATCTATTTCAGGTGCTGCGGGTGGAGTAAAATATGTTCCTAATGTTTCGATAAACAAAAGTGAATCCATGATTGATAAGCTGTGCAAAGAGTTGGAAGATCCTAATCGGATTTTGCCTGGCGGTTACTTATTTATGAGCGATATTTTAGGTACGCCAATTACTATTAGAGAAATTGGCAGGCTTTTTGCTTCTCGATTTGCGGGATTAAACATTGATTCCATCGTAACCGTAGCAACAAAGGGGATTCCTTTAGCCTACGCTGTTGCTTCGTATTTAAATGTTCCAGTTGTCATTGTTCGTCGTGATCCAAAGGTAACGGAAGGCTCAACAGTCAGTATTAATTATGTATCAGGTTCTTCTAAAAAAATTCAGACTATGGTGCTGTCTAAGCGCAGTTTGAAACCTGGTGAAAATGTTTGTATCATCGATGATTTTATGAAGGCTGGCGGTACGATAAACGGGATGAGAAACTTATTGCAGGAATTTGATGCCAATGTGAAAGCGATTGGTGTACTAGCAGAAGCAGAGGATGAAGAAGAAGATCGAGTTGTCGATGATTACACTTCTTTATTGCAAATTAAAAATGTAGATTCTAATAGTAAACAAATTGAGGTAATAAAAGGAAATTACTTTGAATAGTAATAAAGGTCCGTGTAAAAAGGTCTAATTATAGCAAATTATGTCACTCACCATTATTTTTAGAAAAACTTTCTTAAAAAGATAAAATTTTTTAAAATTTAAGCAGGAATTTTAATAATTTTGTTGAATTTAGATAATAAGTTCTTAAAAAGGGAAAAGGTGGTGAAACATAGTGGAAGTAACTGACGTAAGATTACGCCGCGTGAATACCGATGGAAGAATGCGAGCTATCGCATCCATTACATTAGATCATGAATTTGTGGTACATGATATTCGAGTGATTGATGGGAATAATGGGATGTTTGTAGCAATGCCTTCTAAACGTACACCGGATGGTGAATTTAGGGATATTGCACATCCAATTAACTCTGGTACAAGAGCAAAAATTCAAGATGCAGTTTTAGAAGAGTATAATCGTGCTGGAGAAACAGAAGTTGAATATGAAGAAGCAGGAGCTTCTTAAAATGAGAGTAAAAAAGTCTAATCAATCCATTTGATTGGGCTTTTTATTTATTGTTTAAAAATAATATCAGTTGAAGAGGCAAGCAATCTCCTTCAGTGTCAGTTATCCAGCCCGAACTAAAATAACTTAGGTGTATCAAGTTTATTTAAATATGCCATCTTTATTGAAAATACGCTTGTTTTCGTATATATTCATAATTGGGATATTATTGTACAAATTGAGCACATCCTTTATACATAAATAATAAAAAAAGAGAATTGGAGCGGAGGGACTATTTTGTTAAATCGATATGCCATTGTTTTAGCTGCAGGAAAAGGATCAAGAATGAAATCTAAATTATATAAAGTTCTTCACCCTGTCTTAGGAAAACCAATGGTACAACATGTGGTCGATCAATTGAAAGGATTAGATCTTGCCAGTATAACCACAGTTGTTGGCTTTGGTGCTGAAAAAGTACAGGAACAATTAGGAAAGACCTGCGAATTTGTTATTCAAGAAGAACAGTTAGGAACGGGACATGCTGTACAGCAAGCTGAAAAATATTTAGCAAATAAAAAAGGTACAACCATTGTTGTTTGTGGCGATACACCATTATTAACGCAAGACACAATACAAGCTGTATTGAATCATCATGAGAAAGAACGTGCTGCTGTAACCATTTTAACTGCACATGCAGAAAAGCCTGCTGGATATGGAAGAATTGTAAGAAATGCAAACAATCAAGTCAGCAAAATAGTAGAACAAAAAGATGCAACAGAAGAAGAAAAAGCAATACAAGAAATTAATACGGGTACATATTGCTTTGATAACGAATTGTTATTTGAAGCACTGAAGAAGGTATCTAATGATAATGCACAAGGTGAATATTATTTACCAGATGTGATCCAGATTGCACAAAAGGAAAATCAAAAAGTAGCAGCTTATCAGACCGTTGATTTTGAAGAAACAATTGGGGTTAATGATCGTGTTGCATTATCTCAAGCAGAAGTACTTATGAAAAAACGTATTAATGAGCAACATATGAGAAACGGAGTAACCATAATAGATCCTGGTAATACTTACATAGGCACCGATGTAAGTATTGGCACCGATGTTGTAATTGACCCTGGTTGTGTAGTACAAGGGAACACGACAATAGAAGATGAGGCAGTGATTGGGCCAAATTCAGAAGTAACTGATTGCTATATTGGAGCGAATGCGGTACTTCGTCATAGTGTGGCAACTTCAAGTTATATCGGCAAGCGCGTTCAAGTTGGACCATTTGCACATATCCGTCCAGAGGCATCGATTGGAGACGATGTAAAAGTAGGTAATTTTGTTGAAATTAAAAAATCAAAGATAGATAATAAAAGTAAAGTTCCACACCTCAGCTATATTGGTGATGCAGACATTGGAAGTGGCGTAAATATTGGATGTGGAGCGATTACAGTTAATTATGATGGTAAGAATAAATTTAAAACAACGATAGAAGATGATGCTTTTATTGGATGTAATGCTAACTTAATCGCACCAGTCACGATTGGTAAGGGAGCATTAGTTGCTGCAGGTTCGACCATTAATCAAGATGTACCAGGTGATGCATTATCAATTGGCCGAGCAAAACAAGTCAACAAAGAGGAATACGCAAAGAAATATAAATAATTATCACATGGAGGTATACAAATGTCTTATAAGGATTCAACCTTAAAAGTATTTACATTAAACTCGAATCCAAGCCTAGCAGAAGAGATTGCAGCCAATATTGGTGTGGAGTTAGGAAAAAGCTCGGTAACAAAATTTAGCGACGGTGAAATCCAAATAAATATTGAAGAGAGTATTCGTGGTTGTGATGTATATGTTGTGCAGTCTACTTGTGAGCCAGGCAATCAACATATTATGGAGCTTTTGATTATGATCGATGCATTAAAAAGAGCGTCAGCGAAGTCCATTAATATTGTTATGCCTTACTATGGATATGCTAGACAAGATCGTAAAGCACGTGCACGTGAACCAATTACATCCAAATTAATTGCCGACTTACTACAAACAGCTGGTGCTACCAGAGCAATTACATTGGATTTACATGCACCCCAAATTCAAGGTTTCTTTGATATCCCAGTTGATCAATTAGTTGGTGTTCCGATTTTATCTAGCTATTGGAGCAAAAAAGGTCTAGAGGATATCGTAGTAGTGTCACCTGACCATGGAGGGGTAACACGTGCACGTCAATTAGCAGATAGATTGAAAGCACCCATTGCGATCATTGATAAGCGCAGACCACGCCCAAACGTCTCAGAAGTGATGAATATTGTTGGTAACATCGAAGGAAGAACAGCAATTCTTATCGATGACATTATTGATACAGCGGGAACAATTACATTAGGGGCAAATGCTTTAATTGAAAACGGGGCTACGGGAGTATATGCATGCTGTACCCATCCGGTATTATCGGGACCAGCTATAAAACGAATAGAGAATTCAAAAATAAAAGAATTAGTAGTTACAAATAGTATTCCATTACAAGAAGAAAAACAAATTGATAAGATTACTCAATTATCAGTAGCACCTTTAATTAGTGAAGCGATTATTCGTGTGCATGAACATCAATCTGTAAGTATTCTATTTGATTAAATTTTCTAAAAAAGAGGTTTAGTCTATCATACTCGAGGGAAATATAGTAATAACCGTTATTTTCAATGGAGGGTGATGAACTTGGCAGCAACTTTGGAAGCAAGAAAAAGAGAGGATTTAACAACTTCTAATACAAAAGCAATTCGCTTAGCAGGTGAAGTACCTGCGATTATTTACGGATATCAAGTAGAACCAAAAACAGTGACAGTAAACAGTATTGAATTATTAAAAACAGTAAGAGATGAAGGTAAAAATGCGATTATCTCCTTACAAGTAGATGGTGAAGCTGTGGATGTTATGTTACATGACTATCAGGTTGATCCATTAAGAGATGAATTAGTACATGCTGACTTTTATGCTGTAAACATGAAAGAAGAAATGGATGTACGAGTACCAATTGTGTTAGAAGGTGAAGCAATAGGTACGAAAGAAGGTGGCGTTCTTCAACAACCATTATATGAATTGTCCATTAGAGCGAAACCGAAGGATATCCCAGAACAGATTACAATCGATGTTGCTGACTTGGCAGTCGGGGACAGCTTCTTAGTTTCTGATTTGAAGGAAAGCAAAAACTTTGAAATCATGGAAGATGAGACAGCAACTATTGTTTCGATCTTAGTACCTGACGAAGAACCAGCAGAAGAATCTGCTGAAGATGAAACGGCAGAACCAGAAGTTATTAATGGAAACAAAGATGAAAACGAAGATAAGTAATCATAAGTGAAAGTGGTAAGTACTGTTTGGAGTTAGACAACTCTCTTGTAAATTTCTTAAGAATAATCAAGACGCAACTTTCAAAAGTTGCGTCTTTTCACCGTTTTTTATTAGGAAGGAAAGTATAAATGGTGTTATGCTATCTAGCTCTGAGCACCAGAAACCAGGCGTCTACCTGAATCGCCCTTATACCTTTAGCTGAATGTCATCATCGATCTCTTGTACGGGCACTTGCGCTTTTCTTATGTTAAACTATAAAGAAGAAAAAAATTAGTTAAAGGAAGACTATATGCTATGAAATGTATCGTAGGTTTAGGAAATCCAGGCATTAAATATCGGCAAACAAAACATAATGTCGGTTTTATGGTAGTTGATGAACTACTGGAACGTCATGGTTGGACACTAAATAAAAGTAAATTCAAAGGACACTTAACGATGGAAACCATCGAGGGAGAAAAAGTTATTTTACTCCAACCGCAAACCTTTATGAACTTATCCGGTGAGTCACTACGGCCATTAATGGACTTTTACAATCTTCAGCCAGATGAAGTGACAGTAGTTTATGATGATTTAGATTTACCATTGGGTAAAATAAAATTAAGACAAACTGGTGGTCATGGAGGACATAATGGTGTCCGCTCTTGTATTGAACAATTAGGTACGAAGCAATTTAACCGATTACGTTTCGGTATCGGCAGGCCTGATACCCCAATGTCTGTAATTGATTATGTTCTTGGGAAATTCGATGAAAATGATCAGGACACATTTAAACAGTCTATTGATCATGCAGCGGATGCCTTGGAAGCGTGGTTAAAGCAACCATTTCCAAAAGTGATGAATGAGTATAATAAATAAGTCATCATCAAGTATAGTTTTACCCTTTACTGGGTACAATAACGACTAATTAAACTATACAGCTTTCTTTAAAGGAGGCGCGAATGATGACTTTGTTATATACATGTAAACATTGTGGTACGGAAATCGGCAGACTGAGACCACAGATGTTGGATTTAGAAAAAATAGGTTGGAATGTGTTATCTACAGAAGAAAAGAACAAGCTGATGAATTATCAACAGGATCAGACTATTACACTTCAAGCTATCTGTGAAAATTGCCAACATTTATTAGATCAAAATCCACAGTATCATGAGTTAGATTATTTTATTCAATAGAATAAGCTAAACTTTCTTATACTGCTTTTATTTACACGATAAGCTTTGGTATTTTCACCAAAGCATTTTTGTGTGGTTTGGCAATTAATGAAAAAATCAACATATATTAGTTTTAAGGTATTTAGGGGGAACATTAATGTATGAAATAAAACGATATTTACAAAACCATGATGATGTCTACTCCATTATTAATGGGATTGAATCCGGTTTAAAGGAACAACTAGTCTCAGGATTATCTGGGTCCACAAGAAGCATGCTTACGACCCTAATTCAAGAAGCAACTCGTAAGAAAACGTTAATTGTAACCCATCAATTAACACAGGCACAACAATTATATGAAGATATGTTAGAGTTTTCGGAACAGAAAAATGTGTACCTTTATCCTGTAAATGAGTTACTCGCTTCAGAACTAGCGATTGCGAGTCCCGAATTACTAAGCCAGCGAATTACCGCACTGACAAATTGGCTTAAGAACGACCATGCGATTTTAATTGCTCCAGTAGCAGCCTTAAAACGAATGATGCCGCCTAAGGAATATTGGCAAACGTATCAACTTGATTTTGAGCTAGAGCAGATTATTGATATCGACCAAACCTTAGAACATTTAGTAGAAATGGGATATATTCGACAGGATATGGCTTCAAGCCCTGGTGAGTTTAGTCTGCGTGGTGGGATCTTAGATATTTATCCTATAACAGAAGAACAGCCACTTCGAATTGAATTATTTGACGATGAAATTGATTCAATTCGTTATTATGATGCAGAATCACAACGGTCATTGGAAAAGCAGAAGCAGATTACGGTTGTCCCAGCGACAGAACTGTTATTAAAAGATAGTGACTTAGTCGCCGCGGCCCAGAAATTAGAACAGTCATTAAACAAAACGGTTAAAAAGATTAAGAATAAATCTGATCAACAAGTACTCACGGAAACAATTACGGCAGACATAGATCGTCTGCGCCATTGTGAACGTTTTCAGGAAGTGCGGAAATATGCATCCTTTTTTTACGACGATAACTATAGTTTACTAGATTATTTACCAAAAGACGGCTTTATTATATTAGATGAAATGAGTAGAATTCAGGAAACCGCCTCTCATTTAGATAATGAAGAGCAAGAATGGTTGAAAGATAATCTACAACGAGGAAAAGCTGTGAGTGATTCTAGGTTATCGTTCGATTGGCATGAAGTTTGGCACAATATGAAGCACCAGCGGTTATATCTGTCTGTTTTTTTACGTCATATTCCAAACACAAATCCAACTAACATCGTTAATTTATCGTGTCGGTCCATGCAAGAATTTCATGGACAAATGAATTTATTACAAAATGAAATGGAACGTTGGCAAAAGGGTGAGTTTTCCATCATTATTTTGGCGCCGAATCCAAGTAGGATGGAAAAAATCCAATCTGTGCTGGAAGATTATCAAATGAGTGCAACGATAAGTGAGACATTGCCTGCCCTACCGGTTCAGCAACCTGTGATCACCATTGGTAATATTAGTGGTGGTTTTGAATTACCATTGCATAAAATTGCCGTTATAACGGAAAATGAATTGTTTAAACAAAAGACAACCAGAAAAAAACGAAAACAAAAAATATCGAATGCTGAGCGGATTAAGAGTTATCAAGAATTACAAGTCGGTGACTATGTCGTACATGCTAACCACGGGATTGGTCGATATATTGGTATTGAAACATTAGAAGTGAGTGGCTTGCATAAAGATTATATGCTCGTTAAATATTCAGGGGATGATAAGCTTTTCGTACCAATAGACCAAATTGATTTGGTGCAGAAGTATGTTGGTTCAGAAGGCAAGGAGCCTAAATTATATCGTTTAGGTGGAAACGACTGGAAGAAGGTAAAAAGCAAAGTACAATCTAAAGTGGAAGACATTGCAGATGATTTAATGAAGTTATATGCAGAAAGAGAAGCTGCAAAAGGTTATGCCTTTTCACCAGAAACCGAAATGCAAAGAGATTTTGAATTGTCCTTTCCCTATCAGGAAACAGATGATCAGTTGCGCTGTATTGAGGAAATTAAGGAAGATATGGAGAAAGAACGACCAATGGATCGTCTGCTATGTGGGGATGTTGGTTACGGGAAAACAGAAGTTGCGATACGTGCGGCATTTAAAGCCATTGCGGATGGGAAGCAAGTTGCAATTCTAGTACCTACGACTATTTTAGCCCAACAGCATTATGAAACGGTAATAGAGAGGTTCCAGGATTACCCGATTAATATTGGTTTGTTAAGCCGTTTTCGAACAAGAAAACAGCAAACAGAAACATTAAAAGGTTTAAAAAATGGAACAGTAGATATTGTAATTGGAACCCATCGAATATTATCAAAGGACGTTACCTATAAGGATTTGGGATTACTCATTGTAGATGAAGAGCAACGGTTTGGTGTGAAACATAAAGAGAAGATTAAACAGTTAAAAACCAATGTAGATGTTTTGACTTTAACGGCTACACCCATTCCAAGAACATTGCATATGTCGATGTTAGGTGTTCGTGATTTATCGGTAATTGAAACACCGCCAGAGAATCGTTTCCCTATTCAGACTTATGTTATGGAATATAATGCACCTTTAGTAAGAGAAGCGATTGAGCGTGAGTTATCTCGGGGCGGCCAAGTATTCTTTTTATATAACCGAGTCGAATCTATTGATAGAATAGCTCAAGACATTCAAGCATTAGTGGAAGATGCTCGGGTTACTGTTGCCCATGGACAGATGAATGAATCTGAACTGGAGAATGTGATGTTTTCCTTCTTAGAAGGGGAATCAGATGTATTAGTAAGTACAACGATTATTGAAACCGGAGTAGACATCCCTAATGTAAATACCCTAATCGTCTATAACGGCGATCGTATGGGACTTAGTCAATTATACCAATTGCGTGGACGGGTGGGACGTTCCAATCGTGTAGCATACGCTTATTTCACCTATCAGCAAGATAAAGTTTTAACTGAAGTTTCAGAAAAGAGATTGCAGGCCATCAAAGAGTTTACCGAATTAGGTTCTGGTTTTAAGATTGCAATGCGAGATTTATCCATCAGAGGAGCTGGGAATATTTTAGGTGCACAACAGCACGGCTTTATCGACTCTGTCGGTTTCGATATGTACTCGCAAATGTTGAACGAAGCTGTTGAAGCGAAAAAACAAGGTAAAGCTGTTGAAGAAGTACAGCCTTTTGAAGTGGAATTAGACTTGAAAATTGATGCCTATATTCCGGATAGTTATATAACGGATGAAAAACAAAAGATTGACATGTATAAACGATTTCAGTCAATTTATTCACAAGAAGATATTCATGATTTGCGAGATGAACTGATTGATCGTTTTGGCGATTATCCAGAAGAAGTCGAAAATCTTTTCCATGTATCAACGCTAAAAATGATGTCCAAAAAGGAACGAATCGAAGCTATCACAGAACGCAAGCAAAAAATAGAAGTAATAGTAGAAGAGGAAAGAAGTCAGGAACTCGATGGTGCGAAATTGTTTGAATTTGCCAATCAATATGGCAGGTTAATTCAGTTGGGTACAGAGAATCGTAAGTTAAAAGTAGAGTTCCGCTTTGATAAGAACCAATATATAAAGCGATATGAGGTTTTAGAGGAGTTTATCCAGACATTAAGTGAAATGAAACAAACCCCTGTAGCCTAAATTTATGAAATTATCACCGAAAAAAGGTATAGTTTCCATTTTAATTAATCATACTAACCTTACAACATAATTATTTCATTTCAAGAAGTAATTGTATGTATTGCTTAATTATAGAAAGTGAGGTAATTGATTAATATGAAGGCTACAGGAATTGTACGTCGTATTGATGATTTAGGAAGGGTTGTTATCCCTAAGGAAATTCGCCGAACGCTTCGGATTCGGGAAGGGGATCCGCTTGAAATTTTTGTTGATCGTGATGGAGAAGTGATTCTGAAAAAGTATTCTCCTATTAGTGAATTAGGTGATTTCGCAACAGAGTATGCGGAGGCATTATTTGATTCCTTAGATTTATCAGTATTTATTAGTGATCGAGATGAAATTATCGCCGTAGCAGGTGAATCGAAAAAAGACTACTTAGGTAAGCACATTTCTAAAAACATGGATCAATTAATGGATAGTCGTGAGTCAGTCATTGAAACGACTGACAGCACTTTAGAGATTATCGAAAATAAAGAGGAAGAATTAAAGGCATATTTACTTCAGCCAATCATTGCAGGTGGAGACCCGATTGGTTGTATGGTGTTGTTCACAAGGGAGAAAAAAGATTTTGGAGATGCAGAAAAAAAATCAGCCCAAGCAGCCGCCACCTTCCTAGCAAAACAAATGGAATAAGAACACCCGATAGTATAGAAGTACTTTACTTCTATACTATTTTTATTTTTATTAAAAGAAAAAAATAAAAAATGGTGCACAAAAAACATAAACTGTGAAGCAACGTAGGCATGGAATTGCTCTCTTCCATTTTGAATTTTGTTGCGTGCATGATCGTCGCTGCGGAAAGCGCAGTATTCTGCCGGAGCGTTTTTAAGCACTCATCTTTAGTCAGAATGGAAGGGAGCTACACCAAGACACATTTTCATTAGTGCGCAGTTTGTATCTAGTTCAAATTAGATGGGGGGGTTGCCCATAACACCATACCTGAATGGGAGTGCTATAGCCAATGCAGATAATATGAATAGCTCATTTCCCTTGTTTCTAACTCGTTATAGGTGATATCTTTGGTTGTTTTTAGTACAATAGTGTAATGTGTATGGTGGAAAGGGAGGTGGAGAGTTTGGACGAGCACATGGCGGTCAAGAAAGCGCTAAATAATAATGTGATTATCGCGACCCATCCATTAAATAAGGAAGTTATCTTAATTGGAAAAGGAATTGGTTTTGGCAAGAAAAAGGGAGACATTGTTCCACAAGAACAAGCGGAAAAAACATTTTTGTTAAAAGATGAACGAGAACAGGCGCAATATAAACAATTAGTTTCTTATATTGATCCGCAAGTAATGGAAATACTACATGAGATTATGCTGTTGATTGAAAAGAGAATGGACGAAACACTTCATGAGCATATTCATGTAGCTTTAACCGATCACTTATCATTTGCGATCAATCGTGCGCATCAAAATGTACAATTTTCTAACCCTTTTCTCTTTGAAATCGAATCCTTATATGCGAAGGAATTTCAGGTTGCTCAAGAAGTTGTTTCTGTGATCGAAGAGCGAGTAGACGTTACTTTTCCTGAAGGAGAAGTTGGTTTCATAGCATTGCACATTCATAGTGCCGTGACGAATAAAACCATTCATGATATAAACCGTCATCATCAGCTTATTTCGAAATTAGTAACTATCATTGAGGAAAATTTAAATATCCAATTGGAACGAAATAATATTAATTATAATCGTCTTATTCAGCATCTCCACCGCGCAATTGAAAGGGCTTATCAAGGAGAACAGCTTGGAGAACAAACTAATTTAGAAAAAGTCTTGAAATCGAGTTATCCAGTATGCTATAATCTTGCTTGGAAATTGATTAAAGTAATGCAACAACAATTACATATACGTATTGATGAATCAGAGGTATTGTATTTAACGATTCATTTGCAACGATTAACGCAATCATAAACGTGTTACTGATACGATCAGGCATGAGTAAAAAGGTTGTTTTAGGAAAAGATAGGGGTGGAGTGTATCCATCTATCATTTTCCTAATTCCAGCAACCTTTTACTCATGCCTTTTTTATTTGCTTACGTATATGGCATTGAAGATGCTGTTGCATGTACAAAAAACAACAAAAGGAGGAAATTGATCATGTCCAATTTATTTGGTACCTTGCAAAAGGTAGGTAAAGCATTAATGCTACCGGTAGCATTACTACCAGCTGCTGGTATTTTACTTGCATTTGGAACAAGTTTTGCTCAAGACCAATGGGTAGAAAAATTCCCATGGTTTGGAAATGATATCGTACAAAAAGTTTTAGAGGTTATGTCTGAATCGGGTGGTATAGTCTTTGATAACTTACCATTACTCTTTGCTGTCGGGGTTGCAATCGGTTTAGCAAAAGGTGATGGTGTTGCAGGTTTAGCTGCTATCATCGGTTACTTAATTATGAATGTAACGATGGGTGTATTTGGTGATATTACAGTCGGTATGACAGAAGAGGCAGCATATGAAAGTGTCCTCGGGATTCCAACCTTAGGGACTGGTGTCTTCGGTGGTATTATAGTCGGTATACTCGCCGCCTATATGTATAACCGGTTCTTTGATATTGAATTACCGCAATTTTTAGGTTTCTTCGCTGGAAAACGCTTTGTGCCAATTATTACTGCGTTCACATCATTAATATTAGGTATTGTGATGTATTTAGTATGGCCATTCGCTCAAGAAGGGTTAAATGCTATTTCTCACTTTATGTTAGAAACAAACAGAACCCTATCTACCTTTGTATTTGGTGTTGTTGAACGTGCTTTAATTCCATTTGGTTTACATCACATTTTCTATTCACCGTTTTGGTTTGAATTCGGTTCTTATACAAGTGCGGCAGGAGATATTGTTCGAGGAGATCAAGCAATTTTCTTTGAACAGCTTAAAGACGGTGTAGATTTTACAGCTGGTAACTTTATGACAGGTAAATTCCCTTTCATGATGTTCGGTCTTCCAGCTGCAGCGTTAGCGATTTACCATACGGCAAGACCTGAGAGAAAGAAAGTGGTTGGAGGTATCATGTTCTCCGCAGCTTTAACATCTTTCTTAACAGGTATTACTGAACCGCTTGAATTTTCATTTTTATTCGTAGCTCCATTACTGTTTGGGATACACACAATTTTCGCAGGTTTATCATTTATGACAATGTACTTATTAGATGTAAAAATTGGTATGACTTTCTCCGGAGGTTTAATCGACTATATCCTGTTCGGAATTATGCCTAACCGTACGGACTGGTGGTGGGTAATCATCATTGGTTTAATTTTCTCTGTTATCTACTACTTCGGTTTCCGATTTGCGATTCAGAAGTTCAACTTAGCAACTCCAGGTCGTGAAGATGAAACACAAGATGCTGAAGAAGACGGAGAAGTTGACGATCGTCCGTTCGAAATCTTAGAAGCTATGGGTGGTAAAGGAAATATTACGAACCTTGATGCTTGTATTACCCGTCTGCGCGTAAGTGTAGATGATAAAGGTCAAGTAAACAAGAACCGCTTAAAACAACTAGGTGCTTCCGGAGTAATGGAAGTAGGTAACAATATCCAAGCTATTTACGGTCCAGCTTCTGATACAATTAGAGGTCAAATGCAAGATATTATGGATGGAAAAACTCCAACTAAAAAAGCAGAGTCTGACGAAGAGACTGCAGCACCTGTAAACAATGATGCTGGAGACCTTGATTTTGTCAGCCCAATGCAAGGGGAAGTAATGCCTTTATCTGAAGTACCTGATCAGGTATTCTCCCAAAAAATGATGGGAGACGGTTTCGCAGTGAAGCCAACTGAGGGCGAAATTGTGTCACCTGTTAATGGTAAAATCATTAATATCTTCCCAACAAAACATGCGATCGGTATTGAAGCTGATAATGGAACAGAAATTTTAATCCATATCGGTATCGACACGGTAAACTTAAAAGGTGAAGGCTTCACAGCTAAAGTGGCAGAAGGCGATGAAATAAAACAAGGTCAAGCCTTGATGGAAGTCGACCTAGACTTTATTAGTAACAATGCACCATCAACGGTAACACCAGTTATTTTCACTAATTTAGCAGAAGGCCAATCCATTCAACTAAACGCAACAGGAAAAATCAACAAAGAAGACAAAGACATCTTCCAAATTAATCAATAATAAAAGGTACACGCGTTTCATGTAACAATGAAACGCGTGTGTTTTTTAATTAAGGAAAATAGTGCACAAAAAACATAAACTGCGAAGTTATACTTTATAGATTTGCTTTCTTCCGTTCTAATTAGAGATAGTGCAGTCATTCGCTCCGGTTATTGATAGAGCAGAACTTATGGAACTATATTCATCGGCTTTTCTGTCGATTTTTCAGAAAGCCATTCTAAGTTGCGGAAAAATGCGACACTCCTTGGGGACCAGCGCGAGCTGAAGATCCCGCAGTGAGCGTTCTTTGCTCGCGAGGAAGCTGAGGCCGTGCCCCCGGCATAGAAAACACTACGAAGGCTATTTTTGCTTGAGTAGATGTTGTACTTGTGCCCTCGGGTGAAAGGGCGTATTTTTCCGCAACGACGAATTTGCACGCAACTTCAGGAGAATGGAAGAAAGCCACACTAAACAGAATTTTCACTGGTTCGCAGTTTTATATCTACTTCAAATCAGGTAAAGATGTTGAAGTGGGAGTGGTGCAGTACTGCTTTTTTTCATCTAAGTGTCGGGGGTCTGTGTTATAATGGCAGGGAATTCAGATAATGAAGGAAGAACATGATGAATAATGCCAAACAATCCAACCAAGTTTATAAAGGTGCATTTACTTTATTGTTAGCAGGTATACTAAGTAAAGTAATCAGCGCTTTTTACCGCATACCATTGCAAAATTTGACCGGTGATATCGGATTCTATATTTACCAACAAGTATATCCGATTTTAGGGATCGCATTTATGTTTGCTTTATATGGCTTCCCCGCTGCGATCTCCAAGTTTTTAGCCGAGAATGATAAGGAACAAAATAATAAAACCATTTATGTGCAGATTTTTACTGTTATGATGAGCTTTGCTATACTTCTTTTTCTTGCGGTGTTTTTATTAAGTCCAATTCTAGCTAGGGGGATGGGTGATAGTCTATTGGCCGATCCGCTCCGTCACGTGTCTTGGGTGTTCTTGTTTATCCCTTTTGTAGCAATACTTAGAGGGATTACCCAATCAAATCAATGGATGGAACCTACTGCTTATTCGCAAATGATAGAACAGTTATTACGCGCTACCATCATTATTTTTACAGCAATACTGATTTATAAGGGACACTTACATGTCTATCAAATAGCTGATGGAGCAATGATTGCCAGTATGATGGCATTGAGTATATCCTTTATATTTCTTTATTTATATGCCAAAAAAAATAGACCTTTGGATAATAATTATTCATCCCGAAAATTTCCTGTTATTTACTTACTTTCCCCGATCCTTGTTGCCGGACTTATCATCAGTATGAATCATATGCTGTTATTGCTCATGCAGTTAGCTGATGCGTTTACGATGGTACCAGGTTTACTTAAAAACGGCGATACATTAAGAGAAGCAACAGCGACAAAGGGGATTTTTGATAGAGGACAACCATTATTACAATTAGTAACAGTTGTTGGTTCATCCTTTGCACTTGCATTAGCTCCACAGGTAACAAAATTAAATTGGCAAATGAGCCGAGAAGATACCATGGAAAATCTTCGATTAACTACAAAGTATTGTCTATTGCTCTCTGTGGGGGCAACAGTGGGTTTAATTACACTCTTTCCTGAAGTGAATCAATTATTGTTTCAAAATCAGCTTGGTACCTTCAGTTTACGAATATTAACGACATCTTTAATATTTACTTCTTTAGCTGTAACGATTGCTTCAATTCTACAAGGATTTGGATACATGAAGTGGACGGCTGTCATTCTTTTCTTGGGACTATCGATTAAAATGGTGCTGAATTATATCCTTATTCCCTTTTTAGGAATGAATGGGGCTGCTATAGCTACAGTTAGTACAGTAATCGTTATATTTATCGCGAATTATTTATTGCTACGCCATGTGTTACGAGGTGACCGGTTATTTGTCATTCCTTGGATGAAACTAACGATAGCAAGCTTAGTAATGGCTGTGGTGTTAGGTATTTTAAAACAAATAACCTTCTATTTTATTACATTCGAGAATCGGTTCTTCTTATTCCTTTTTGTGATGGGGAGTGTAATATTCGGCTTTATCGCCTATGCTATTGTTGTTGTTAAGTGGCGTATTCTTACTAGTAAAGAACTTGCACCATTCTCATTATTAAATAGATGGAAGAAAGGATAGGATATCAAACATGAAACCTTTAATCGAAATTATTGGACTCGGTGGTGGAGATATCAACCAGTTGCCGTTAGGAATATATCGAAAACTCACAAGCGAACAAGATATATGTTATGTACGAACGCTCGATCATCCCGTAATTCATGCGTTACAGGAGGAATCGGTACATTTTTCCTCATTTGATGCCATCTATGAGAAATACGATCAGTTTGAAGTCGTCTATCATGAAATTGTTAGAACATTAATAGATACCGCCATTGAAAAGAGAAACATTGTCTATGCTGTGCCAGGGCATCCAATGCTTGCTGAGCAGACTGTACAGTTATTAATTCAACATCCTGACGTAGAAGTAGAGATTGTCGGTGGTCAAAGTTTTTTAGATGATTTATTTTCAGCATTAAAAATAGACCCTATCGAAGGTTTTCAGTTTGTAGATGGAACGTCATTCAGTCGTCGTCACCTGCAATATGAACAGCATCTTGTTTTTTGCCAGGTATATGATACCTTTATTGCATCAGAGGTAAAGCTAACTTTATTGGAGGACTTACCAGCAGAATATCCGGTTTATATTGTAGACGCAGTGGGTAGTGAAGAAGAGGCCATTAAAGAAATCCCATTAGTCGAGTTAGATCAACAAATGCAGCTAAGTAATTTAACAAGTGTATACATCCCACCGATTGATAAAGAAAAACTCAATCACAAATTTTATCATTTGAAAGAAGTAATTGCGGCTTTAAGAGCACCTGGAGGTTGTCCATGGGATCAAAAACAGACACATGAAACATTAAAAAAATATTTAATTGAAGAAACTTATGAAGTGATTGAAGCAATTGATAGAGAAGATGATGAGGCAATAGCAGAAGAACTTGGAGATGTTTTGCTGCAAATCATGTTACATAGTCAAATTGGAGAAGAAGCAGGATTTTTCACCATTGATGACGTAATATATAGTATCACAGAAAAAATGATTAGACGTCATCCTCATGTCTTTGGCGAACTCGAGGTTGAGGATGAGTCAGAAGTAATTAAAAATTGGGAAGCGATCAAAAAAGAAGAAAAGGGAAACCAACAGCAAACGCTTTTATCTGATCTGACCAAAGGGTTACCGGCAACATTACTAGCAGAAGATATCCAAAAAACAGTGGCCAAAGTAGGCTTTGACTGGAGTGAACCAGAACCGATTTGGGCAAAGATTTATGAAGAGTTAGAAGAGCTGAAGGATGCAAGAGAAAATGAAAGTTTCGATGCGCAGGAAAAAGAATTTGGAGATATACTATTTGCAATGATTAACTTAGGAAGATATTATAAAATTAATCCAGAAATTGCTTTAATGCGAACAAACCAAAAATTCACACATCGTTTTCAATTCGTAGAACAAAAGGTGAAGGAAAGTAAGCAACCATGGAAGTCTTTCACATTAAATGACTTAGATCGCTTTTGGGAAGAAGCAAAGCGTTTTGAAAATTAATGACAATGTAGAGGAAGGGAATTATCGATGCGACTGGATAAATTTTTAAAAGTTTCTCGCTTAATTAAACGCAGAACACTAGCAAAGGAAATTGCAGATCAAGGTAGAATCCTTATAAATGGTAATGTTGCTAAAGCCGCTACAAATGTATTGGCAGGTGATGAAATGAAGATTCAATTTGGTCGGAAACTATTAACGATTCAAATTGATGATTTGAAAGAAATGGTAAAAAAAGATGAAGCAAGTAATTTATATACGATTAAACATGAGGAATATATCAATCAATAGTGATCTATGAAGTTCTAAACTTGTCCCTTTATTCATATATTAGTGATGGATAAAAGGGAGGGAAAAACTGATGAATTACTATGATAAAAAAACGATGCCAGCTCCACAAGTAGAGCACCATGTAAAAATGACCAATCGTCGCCTGTTGGAGATAGATGGAGTAAAAGAGGTTGATAGCTTTGATAGTGAAGAGTTTCTACTGCAAACAGTTATGGGTTATCTAGTTATTCGTGGAGATAACTTGCAAATGAAAAACCTCGATGTAGAATCTGGCCATGTATCCATTAAGGGTAAGATCTATGAATTATCTTATTTGGACGAGCAACATGGGGAGAAGGCTAAAGGTTTGTTTAGCAAGCTATTCAAATGACATTGAGTACACAATTCATCACAATTATTACAATGGTGGTAACTGGTGTTTATCTTGGCGCTAGTTACCATACTTTTAAACGGCTGGAACAATGGTGGACTTCAAGCATACTATGGAAATATGTGTTGGAGATTTTGTTTTGGCTCATACAAGCGGCGATTCTATATTTGGTACTTTTTTTAGTCAATGAAGGTATTCTAAGGTTATATATCTTTTTGGCAGTGCTATGCGGTTATGCGATGTTCAAAAGTCTTTTTGAACAGGCTTTTGGTCGCATTGTAGATATGTTAATTCGTTTTGTACTTCATATATATCGCTTTTTATACCGTATAGTAGAAATTTTTGTTGTAAAGCCTATAGTATTTATCGTATCATTAATAGTAGTATGTATTAGTAAGGTATTAATTGCTTTATATTCTTTCATACTTTTACTATTAAAGGTATTGGGATGGCCATTTAAGGTGATTATTTCTATCCTATCACGATTATTGCCAAAAAATGCGAAAAATTATCTACATCTTTTTTATCGATTTTATAGTAAAATAAGAAAAAAAGAATAATTTCTACAAGGGAGGCACTGGTGAAGATGGCTAAACGCAATAATGTATCACGTATCAATGACGCATATGTTGAACAATATGATGCCCAGATAAAACGTCAAACACGTAGAAAAAAGAAATTATACCGTAGATTAATGTTATTTGGATTGATAGTTGCCGTCACCATGGTTAGCCTCGTTACTTTTCATATTAATCAACGTACGACGTTTCAGGATAAGCAACAGGAGTATACTGAGCTTTCCAATGAGTTAACCAGTCTTCAAAAAGAAGAAAAGAAACTGAATGAGGAAATAGAGCTTTTAAATGATGAAGAATATTTGTTGCAGATAGCTAAAACGAATTATTTCTTTACGGAAGAAGGAGAGATCGTCTTCAAATTGCCAGAAGAAGATCCATCTTATTGACACCGTTTTAATTGCTTGGCTATAATGTAGTTGTAGTATATTTTTTTAAAAATTTAAGGAGGAGCAATTTTTTTATGTCAATCGAAGTAGGCAGCAAGTTGCAGGGAAAGGTAACAGGAATCACTAATTTTGGGGCATTTATTGAATTGCCCGGAGGCAAAACCGGCCTAGTTCATATTAGTGAAGTTGCCGATAATTATGTAAAAGACATTAACGAACATTTAACTGTAGGTGACGAAGTAACAGTGAAGGTTCTTAATGTGGAAGATGATGGTAAAATTGGCTTGTCTATTAAGAAAGCAAAAGACAATCCGCCGCCATCTAATCGTCGTAAAAATCAAGGAAATCCAAAAAATAACCGTGAAAGAGGCGAGTCATTTGAACAAAAAATGAATCGTTTCTTGAAAGATTCTGAAGATCGCTTAGCTACACTTAAAAAGCATACAGAATCAAAACGCGGAGGACGAGGGGCGAAAAAAGGCTAAAACTTGCTGTCTATTACCGTAGAAAAGACGGATGTGACTTGTAATTATAGATCATAAAGAAAAAGCTATCGATCAAAGGATCGATAGCTTTTTTTTCGAGCGCACTGTTTCAAACGGAAATAGTGTATTCATACACAATAAACATAAACTGCGAAGTAATACTTTTATAGATTTGCTAGAGGTGAGTGATATCCATTCGCTCCGGCAGAACACTGCGCTTTCCTGCGGGGTCTTCGGCTCGTGCTGTTCCCATAGAAGTCTCCGTATTCTGCCTGCGCTATTTTTGTTCTCTGATTATAGAAAGAAATGAACTCATGGAACTAAAATTTTCTGTTTTATTACAGTGCTAATCGGTTGTGAATGCCCCTTAGCATAGCCGTACCCTCTTATGCTACAACTGGGGGAGAAATCGACTGATTGATTTCGGATTAGTGTTGTGGAGCATATCTTAACGAAGGCCGCCCACTTCCACTCCTGTGGGACCTGTTTGACCTGAAGATCCACTTTTACGAGCGGTTTTGCTCGAAAAAGTTAGCTGAAGGGCAAACCCACGGAAAGGGAAGTGGGCAGC
>NZ_FOTR01000002.1:0-545409 GCF_900114645.1 Gracilibacillus orientalis
GCTGTCACCATAGGTGTAGAGCCTATCTTAAAGCGTAGGAAAAATGCGAAGACTCACGGCGCGAGAATGCATGAGCTGAAGATTCATTTTATTTAACAAAATTAGCTGAAGCCATGCCCGCGGAAAGCGAAGCATTTTTCCGGAGCTGTTCCCAGCACTCTATACATTTCAAAACACTCTTTATTTATGTCGCTTCTATAAGACAAAACGCTGTTATACCAAGAATTTTATACTTTCTTTAATTATAAGAAAAGCTCAGGAGCGCCCGATTAAAACAAGAGCGACTTCAGAATCAACTGAGATAAAGGAATCACGGTGAGTTTACGAACCGATGATGACTTTCACCTAAAGACATAAGGACGATTGGTGAAGTCGCCTAGTTTTTGGCGCTTGGAGCTAGACATCTCCGTTTATACTTTCTTACATATAAAAAAAAGCAACTGCTTCTGAAGTAGCAGTTGCTTTTTTTTATTTCATTTCTGGAATTACTCTTACCTCTTGCTTCATTTCTGATTTGCATATTGGACATGCTGGTTCTTTATCAAATGAATAATTCTCACGCATCCAGCCTTGACAATCATCACTTACACAAGACCATACATTAGTCTCGACACTTTGTACTGGTTCTTTCTGGTTATTAAAATAAGCCATACGGCACTCCCTTTCATGGGTTATACCTCTATTATACGCCTATTTGTCCGTAAATACAAAGTTATCCGAAAAAACCTTTCAATGTGAAACGATAACTGTAAGAACGGTTGGCATGCAGACGATATTCTGGATGAACCTGTTGTCCCCAGCTATCATCGCCCCCTACACCCATTTGCCATCCATTCACTCGGACAGAAACTTTGTCTGACTCTGGTAACTTATAGTGATGACTAGCTTCTTCTAATTCAAATGGTGTATGGCTAAGTGCGTTTACTTCTACCGTTGGATCGCCTGTTATCTTCAAACCATTTCCTTGTTCATCGAAAAGCTCTAACCAGCGGACACCACATTTATTTCCACTTTCCTGTGGCTTTAAATAAGGCTCGAGCTGATCTTTTACTTTTCCGTTATGAATAGCTACCTTGCCACTTTTTTGTCGATCCCAATATGTTTCATGAGGGCCCTTCCCATACCATGAGATATTTTCAAAAGTGTCTGTAAGTTCAAAACGCATTCCGACTTCCGGTATATCAGCCAAAGCTTCACCACCTGGCAATAATTGTTGTTCTACTTCAATTGTACCGGTTGGATCAATAGAGTAAGTTAATTTCACCATCGAAATAGTGGAAGTAGGCAACTGATAGCTCGCTTCAACCGCTACTTTCTTTTCAACCTTATTGACCTTGAAATGTATTAATTGTCTTTCAAGACTTGCTTTGCGCCACGCTTGGCTCTTATGATCAACGTTCGCACCACGATCATTATCTGTCATTGCTCGCCAGTAATTAGGAACAAGTGGCTCTTTGATAAACTCGATATTATTTACTTGATAGGAGGATAATAATCCTGATTCCTTTTCAAACGTAACAGAGAATTGCTCACCAGTCATTCGATAGACATTAGCATCTTCTTCCAGATTTACTTCGCCTGGGAATGTTTCTGTATTCGAAGCTGCTGGGACAATAAATTGTTCGAACGCTACTTCATGATCTGCTTCTGCCCAAAATGGTGTCTGATCATAAATTACTTGTAATGTAACAATTTGTTCTTTGGTTGATTGAAATTGCCCGCTTTGATAGGATAATTGTACAATTTGCTCACTGCCAGCATCAGCATCTAGTGGATGAACACCAGACTCTAATACTTCTCCATTCTCTTCGACCGTCCATACTAGTTTAAAATCTTGTAAACTTTGAAAAAGGTTTTTATTAATAACTTTAAATTCACCTGTCTTCATATCGACTGTTTCAAAGTCTATATTACGGTAGCATGCTTTTGTTTCTATCAACTTGGGAGAAACGGTGCCATCGGCAAAGATTAGACCATCTCCGGCAAAGTTACCATCGTGAGGAGATTCACCAAAATCACCGCCATACGCGAGAAATTCCGTACCATCCTTTGTTTTATGTCTTAGTGCTTGATCCTTCCAATCCCAGATAAATCCACCTTGTAAAGAAGGATAATTATCAAATAGCTCTGTATATTTGTGCAGATTACCTGTTGAGTTCCCCATAGAATGACTGTATTCACACAAAATGTACGGCTTTTTATCGCCTGGCTGATTCGCATAAAATTCTAGTTGCTGTGGACTGCGGTACATGGTCGATTCCATATCAGACGCATCATCTGATGGACGGTAATGAAAGACCCCTTCATAATGGACAAGACGAGTCGGATCTGCCTTCTTGAAATAGTCATGCATTTTCAAGAAATTATCGCCACCAAAGGATTCATTTCCAAGTGACCAAATAATGATAGAGGCATGATTTTTATCACGTTCATACATCGATTTACAACGGTCTAAGACATTGGCAGTCCATTCTGGTTTACTTCCTGGCAATGCATCCTCCAATGTTTCCTGACCATAACTCCACGTACCATGTGTTTCAAGGTTTGTTTCATCAATTACATACAAACCATATTGATCACATAAATCATACCACTTCGGATGGTTGGGATAATGCGACGTTCGAACCGCATTAATATTGTATTGCTTCATAAGGACAATATCATCAATCATATCTTGTTCTGTTACAGAACGTCCTCTGTCTGCTGTGAATTCGTGACGATTGACCCCTTTAAAGATAATCCGTTTTCCATTAATATGCATAATATTGTCGATTAGTTCGAATTGACGGAAACCTACTTTGGTTGCAAAAACCTCAAGCACCTCATCATTGTCACCTGTTAATGTAAAAACAAGCGTGTATAAATACGGTTCCTCAGCACTCCATTTTCTAGGATTTGGTATTGTTGTTTTCGTTGTTACTTCCGCTTTTTCTTTATTAGTAATATCAAGATCAACCGACTGTTTTGTAACGACTTCGTTATTATCCGTTAATAATTCTACTTCCAATCTGCTGGCAGAGAATGATTTTTCAGCATAGTTGATTAATTGTGCTTGTACTTCCAATTCTGCATTTTCATACGCTTCATCAAAAGTAGTTCGAACACGATGATCATAAAGGTGAATGTCTGGAAAAGCATATAAGTAAACATCACGAAAAATCCCGCTCATACGCCAAAAATCTTGGTCCTCTAACCAACTTGCATCTGCCCAGCGATATACTTCCACCGCTAATTTATTTTCTCCACTTTGCAAATAGGGAGTCAAATTGAATTCAGCAGGCGTAAACGTGTCTTCACTATAGCCAACAAGTTCTCCATTTAACCAAACATAAAAAGCTGCCTCGACCCCAGCAAAGTGTAGCACAACAGGTTTTTCGTCCCAATTATCAGGTAACATAAAGGTTGTCGCGTATTGTCCAACCGGATTATAATTGGTTGGAGCAAATGGTGCTTCAATGTTCTCGTGTTCAATCCATGGGTACCTTGTATTGGTATATTGAGGATAATCATATCCTTCTAACTGCCAATGAGCCGGCACCTGAATCTTATCCCAAGTTGACACATCATACTCTGTTTCGTAAAAATTCTTCACTTTTTGATCTGGATTTTCCGAAAAGCGAAAATGCCATTTACCATTAAGTTTTTTGTAATAGGTTGACTTCTCTTCCTGTTGTGACAAAGCTTGCTCACGATTTTGATAGGCAATCGCTAAGGCATGCTGCGGCATTCTGTTTACTTGAAATATCTCCGGATTGTTGTTCCACTCCGGGTACCCATTTTGCGGTGGTATGTAGTTTAATTTAAATTTATTTAACATAATAACGCCTCCTCTGTTTTGAAATCGGATACATTCTAGCAAAAATATTGTGTTTTCTTACGTAGTATAATAAAATAATAAGTAAAACTAGTCAAGTTAAATTTTACTTATTTTACTTAAAAGGTAGTGAATGTTATGGCAACCATTAAAGAAATTGCAGAAAAAGCAGATGTTTCCATTGCTACTGTCTCCCGAGTATTAAATTACGATCCGAAGTTATCAGTAGGTGATGAAACGAAAAAAAGAATCTTTGAAATCGCCGAATCCCTGTCTTATCAAAAAAAGACTCCCCGGAAAAAATTAACGAGAAGAATAGCTTTTGTACACTGGGTAACGGAAACAGAGGAACTTACCGATTTATACTATATGGGCATAAGACATGGCATTGAAGAACAAGCAAATCAACATCATTTGCACTTATTAAAATATACGGTTCATGAACTGAATGATATACCGAAAGATATAGATGGAATTCTGGCTGTCGGACGTTTTAGTAAAAAACAAATAGCCCAATTCAAACAGCTAACACAGCATGTAGTTTTGGTCGATTCCGACATTGAACATGACGATTGTGATGCAGTGCTAACAGATTTTAAAACCGTCATCAGGCAAGCAGTAGATCATTTATTAGCTCGTAATATCTCGAAGATTGGATTTATTGGTGGAAAAGAAAGGCTGCAAGGATCAACGGAGCCCACTAATGATATTCGTGAATACTATTTCCGAGAATATGTGAAAGAGAAGGGTTTATTAGATGAACGTCTTATTTTATTAGATCATTTTAACGTTGACAGTGGATATGATTTAATGGATCAGTTTCTGGACAGAACAGGAGCAGATCAGATAGGTTTTATCACTGCCAATGATCCACTGGCTATTGGCGCTCTAAAAGCAGTAAATGAGGCAAAAATTGAAATACCTGAACAGATTAGTTTAATCGGTATTAATGATATCAGTGTTTCGAAATATGTCTTCCCTGCCTTAACCACCATTCGTATTGAAAAAGAACTAATGGGGAAAACAGCAGTAGATTTAATGATGGAACGTTTACGAGATGATCGACAAATTTGCAAGAAAGTCTACATTGATACCACTTTAATAAAACGAGAAACAACCTGATATTCATTATCAGGTTGTTTTATTTGTTACATTATCTTTTAAAATATGCAATGTTTGCGCATCTTTTAGAAATTGTCTTTCGTCATCATCTTTGACAAATTCCATTAATACATATCGGTCACGACCATCTTTCTGGATAGCTTCTAAGTACTGTTGCCATTCCCCTTCACCACTTATTAGCTCCAAGCGATCGGCAAACGAATGCCAATGAAAAATATGAACATTGGTAATCCATTCATTCACTAAATCGATACTCGCTAACCGTTCCTCTACCGACACACCGTTAGAAGGCTGCCAATATAAGAAAAGATTATCGTGATTGATCCTTTCCATCAGCTGTCTGGCACTTTCTTTCGTATCCGTCATCGTATTATCATGATATTCTAAATGGACACTAATTCCTTCATCTGACGCTAAATCTGCTATCCGTTGCGCATCCTCGACAACCTTTTTTAGATAGCACTCATCCGCTTCTTTACTTCCTTTCATCCCTGCCCAGACACGAATTGCTGGTGCTTGTAATTTCTTTGCCGTTTCAAGGATTGTTGTGAAATCATATTCATTTCCGATATGATCTGCTAATCGATAGTAAGACCCGTAGGAACTTACCTCTAACCCACGCGATCTGGTTACTTCCCCAACTTCTTCAGCATGGTCATAATCACCTGGGGGAACATGGACATCTCCTCCCCATTCAATGCCGTCTAACGAAACTTCCATCGCTAAATCTACAATTTGTTCCGGATTTTTATCACGAAATGTTACCGAGCATAATCCTAGTTTCATGTATATTCCCCTTTCTTAGGCCATTGTTTGAAATTGTTCTTTGGATACAGACCATTGAAGTGGCTTTTCATTGATATATCGCTTTAATTCTTCTAACATATAAGCACCCATTCTTCCACACTCTTCTCCTTCGCTTCCTGCTAAGTGTGGTGTTAAAACAACATTAGCCATTTGATATAACTCTGATCCTTGCTCTGGTGGTTCAGGATCTGTTACATCCAATACAGCTGTGATATCCGTTCTGTCTCGTAAAACTGCTATCATTTCTTTTTCCCGCACAATCGCTCCTCTGGCGGTATTGATAAAACTGGCACCTTTTTTCATTAAAGAAAAATGATCAGCCGTAATCATGCCAATTGTTTCCTTCAACAATGGCGTGTGTAGTGAAATAACGTCTGCAGATCGGAATATATCTTCCAATGAACAGATTGTAACACCTAATTGATTTGCTTCTTCCTCTGAAACAAATGGATCGTATGCTAGAATGTCTATATCAAAAGGCTTTAACAATTCTAACGTATGTCTTCCGATGGTACTTAAAGAGAGTAAACCGACAACACTTCGGTAAGCGCCTTTTACTTCAAATGGTTTGGATGGATATTGTTGTGAAGCCTGGATATCGCGAACAAATGACCAGCCATTTTTTAAACAAAATAAGATTTGTGATAAGGTGAATTCCGCCACTGGTCGTCCATTTGCTGTAACCGCTGTAGTAAAAAGGATGCCTCTCTCCCAAGCTGCATCTGTTGCGATTGATTTAATCGAGCCTGCTGCATACAACACAGCTTTCAGATTTGGTGCATGCTCTAGCAATCTCTCATCCAACGTTGGGCAACCCCAGCCAGTTAGTAAAATTTCGACATCTTCAAGGATCGATAGATCGTCCCATAATTGTTCTTTGCTCATAGGTTCAGCTACTATATCTACTGATTCCCCGATCTCTTCTCTGACAAACTGCGGATATACTAAATTAAATGTACTTTGCTCCATTACATAAATCGCTTTTTTCATTGGTTAACACCTTTCTATCTAATAAATTTTTATTTATCTATTTAACTAGAAACGATCAAAACCCATCCATAGAAATCATTCCATAAGTTTTCTTCTTTCGATAATCAGAACACTGTACTTAGCGTAGGCAAGATACTTAGACTCCTACGGGAACAGCGCGAGCCGAAGATCCCGCAAGAAAACGTTCTATGTTTTCTGAGGAAGCTAAGGCCGTGCCCAGTGGCATAGAAGACACTGTGAAAGCTTGGTTGAACAGATGTCGCACTTGTGCCCTCGGGTGAAAGCGCAGTATCTTGCCGGAGCGTTTCCTAGCACTCATCAAAATACAGAATGAAAGAAAGTAAATCACAAAAGAGTTACTTCACTTTTTATGTTTTTTTGTGCATATTATTAATTTTCTTGCTTTCAAATGAGAAATCGACAAGTTTTTCTTGTCGATTCTTAGTTAGGATTCTATTAATGTTTCTAAAAATTGGGTGGTTCTCTCATGATTTTCTGAATTAACTGGTACAATTAAAACCTTGTCCTGGAAAAGTTCGACATCATCAAAAACATCCAACTGATTGCTATCCATCCCATATGAATTTTCCGTTCCAAAATCATATATTTCTACTCCATTTTCTTCTATCAATGACATGTCGACAACCTCTTCTACTTGTAATATGCCTTCCTGTTCCACCATTTGTTCGGCTATTGCTTCATTAGTTACAATGATATCAACCATGTTAGCACCAATATTTGCCCAAAACTTTTGTATATCTGCATATGACATGTCTGAAATAGAACCGCCACCAGACGTAATATTATTTACTGTAACTTTGAAATCATCAAAATATTTCTCATTCATTTGATTGGAGAATTGTTCGGTAATTTCATACGGTATTTCACTGACAACCATGACTTCATAGCTTTCCTCTTTATCCTTAAAAACTGTCGATAAAATAGATATCAGAAATGCTACTCCTAACACAGTCCCAATAATGTGTAATTTATAATATTCCCAAATATAATCTACTGCCTCTTTAAAAGACATCGTTTTCAAAGTTTCCCATAATTTTTTCATCGTGTACTTACTCCCCCTGCTACAAATCTGTCTTTAAGTGCGTGTTCAAAAAGGTGCCAAATTAGAAGCAAGAAGATCGAGACGACGAAGTTTTGAGTAGCGGAACGTATGCTTTTAGATACGTGAGCAACGGAAAAACAAGCCAACAAAGTGATTCGCCGCTTATCATTTGGTGCCTTTTTGAACATCCTCTTTATTCACGAGTATATCACATTCATGAGAAACTGAAATTGCAAACATCGAATTTACACAAAGTTTCCATTAATATACCTACTTTCAACTCCATCATAAAGTTAAGAGATTAGCAACTGATCTTTCAACCAATCATATGATTTTCTTCCACTTATTTCGTGAACTCCCGGGAAAATATCATAAGCAAATTTTTCCGGACGGTTATGATAGTACCTTTCTAATTGTGCAATTGCTTCTTTGACATATTGATTCGGAAATATAGGATCTTTTTCACCTGACTCAATAAACAAGCTTCTCGGTGAGATTAATGATATCCATTCCGGTAATTCTGCGTAATTTAATATACCCGGTATATAATTATCAATACAGTGATGCATCGCCATAATGCTTCCCTTAAAAGTATTCGTAAACCCTGTTAGCACCGTTGCACTTACGCGAAGATCTAATGCTGCAGTATAGGTAGTAATTACTGCTCCTCCGGAAAAGCCCATCATACCAATCCGTGCCTTATTTACATCTGTACATGCTTCCATATAATCTAATAAACGTCGCGCTTCCCAAATTCGTAATCCTGCTAATGTTTTCCCTTCCATTAAAAGGCTCGTTGCCATCGCTTCACAAGAATTAAGGTTTCCTGCTTCCTTATCGCGTGTCAGACGACGCTCCCCAAATCCGATCACTTCTGGCGCAAACACTTTTAAACCACGTTTGACCAGCTCTACGGCAAATTGGTTGTGAATGCCTGGCTCTCCTTGCTCTTCTTCTCCACTTTTGGTCAGTCCAACTGCTTCTTTGACACCATAGCCATGACCGTGAAGTGCTAATACAGAAGGATATGTTTGAAGTTCATTTTTAGGTGTCAGGACATAGATGGGTATGTAGATTAAATCTGTAACTGGTAAAGAAATCAATTCTCTTGTATAGTCATCAAATTCTTTAGTTTCGATTACCTTTGGTTCCATCTCCACTCTTGTTTCATCTAAATAAGAGAAGTCACCTAATAACTCTAATAAACTACTTTTTAAAGTTAGTTTTCGTTCGACTGGGCCTACCGCTTTAAAAGTTTCTTCTAATGCATTGTCATAAAATTGATTAAACAATTGATCTAACTGATTCATTAGTCCAACTCCTCTTAGCTAAATTATGAAAACGTTTTAAAACGTAATTCTATTATATACGATTTTTGTTCTTTTAAAAAATAAAAGATGTCAAAGAAATTATAAATTATTTTAAAAATGGCTAACCTTCCAAAATTGAAAAGTTAACCACTAAAGAATAGTCACGCTTATAATCCACCACAAGTTCTTCCAGTTTGTCTTTTTATAAATGTATCTCTTTCTCCGCCATCAGAAAGTTCTTCTGAGAATTCATGGTCTTTCTTGTTTTTTATCTTGTCGTTTGTATTTTTGGTTTGTCTTTTATCTTTCATCTTGAGTACCTGTATCCATATTTAGATAATCATTCCCTGGTTGTTGAAGCTTCGTTTCATCCCTGTCAGGATGGTGTGTTTCATGATTAATTTCACGTATTTCCTCTTGTTCAATCTCGACTCTTTTTGGTGTTCTTTCCTTCTCTTTCATTTTTATCCCCCTCACACTTCTAGTTTATTTAATTAAGGTGAAATTTTGCTTTGCAATTGCCCCATACCTCTGCTAAGCACAGTCTTTTATTATGAATTATTCCTCACTTGTTCCATTTCTTTATTAGCAAAATACTCGTTTGCTTCTTCTAATTCTTTGTGCGCGTCAACCGAGTCCCCTGCATAGCGCTCAACTGTATCTTCAAGATGTGCCGGATCTATGTCTTTTCTGATCCCCAATTCACCATCTTGATTCGCTGGGATGGGCATTTGAAAACTTTTTTTTCGTTCTCTTTTCATGATGATCACCTCGCTTTTATCTTTTACTTTCCTACTGTTTTCATACAACAGGTATAAAAAAAGATTTGCATTTTGAGGAATAGAACAGGAATTGCAGTTAAAAATATGACTGTATTGGAAGTAAGAATAAAGCAGATGATGATAATTCAAGGAGGTCAAACAATGGCTCGCATTGGAGTAGAAGAGTCCTTAACAGATGTTCAACAACAATTACAAGCAGATGGACATGAAGTCATTACCTTAAGACAAGAAGAAGATGCCAATGGCTGTGATTGCTGTATCATTTCCGGTCAAGATCAGAATGTGATGGGAATGCAAAACACAGCTATTCAAGGTTCTGTTATTAGCGCACAAGGACATAGCGCAAATGATATTAGTCAGGAAGTACAACAAAAATTGCAACAACAGCAGTAATTCTGAACATAAAAATTCAAAAATTACCAAATATTAAAAACTGAATTTGACAACAGAAATCAATTTCGATCAAGCATATTTATCGAGACATCAAAAAACCAGCAGTTCTCTTACACTAAACTGCTGGTTTCTTTTATGGATTCTATAGAATAATTCAAACTACCTCTTCTTCAAAAACACTTTTGGAATATTTGATTTAAAACGCAATAACTCTCCTGTAACTGGATGTTTAAACGCTAATACGATAGCGTGCAAGCCAAGTCTGCCAATTGGATTTATTTTCGATCCATATTTTTTATCACCAACGACTGGATGACCTATGTCAGCCATATGAACTCGAATCTGATTTTTTCTACCGGTTTCTAAGTAAACAGAAAGCAGCGACAGATTGTTGTTGGATTTAATTACCTTATAATGCGTTATTGCCTCTTTTCCATCATTCGGTTTCTCACTTGAAAACATTTTAAACGTTTTGTTTTCTTTAAGCCAAGAAGTGATCGTGTCTTCGTTTTTGGTTAAAACGCCTTCAACTAGAGCTACATAGGAACGCTCTTTCACCATATCCTTCCATCCATGTTGTAAGGTTTGCTTTACTTTTTCACTTTTAGCAAACAACATTACTCCAGATGTATCTCGATCAAGTCGATGTACAACATAAACACGATTCTTTGGATTGATTTTACGAACATAGCTCATCAATTGTTTATAAGCAGTATGTGAGTTTTCCTTTTCGTTAGACACCGATAACAAGCCTGTATCCTTTTCAATAACAATGATCGAATCATCTTCATAAAGAATATTCATTTTTTCAAAAGTGGCTGCTTTTGCTGCTTTGTTTTTTTGAATCGTGACCGTATATCCGGATTCGAGCTTAAAATCATGTTTGGTCACTTCCTCATTATTTACAAAAACCTGACCACGTGTAAGGATTGACTTAACGGAATTACGACTTCGTTGTGGCATGATAGCGAGTAAGAAAGTAAGGAGTTCTGCTGGTTCATCCACCTCATATTTCTCCATGTTGGGGTTCTGACTAAGATTCATTATTTATTATTACCTCCGTTCTATATTTCATTATACCCTTTTTGTCATTGATATGATATATTATGGCTAAAAATCTTGAAGTATACTTTTTCTTCTTTAAAGCAAGCTAATGGCAATAATGTTTCGATAAAGGAGATATCTATATGGAAGGTAGTTGGCTTGCGATTATCCCTTTTGTTGTTGTCATTGTAACTGCAATGGCAACGAAGCAAGTATTTCCAGGATTGACCCTTGGATTAGTCGTTGGAGCTTATATTGTCGAACCATCCTTAATTGGAGGTATTGAACAAGCCACACAATATATAGTTGGTAGCTTAACGGATATCAACAACTTAAAAATCATCATTTTCTTATATATGTTTTCAGGTTTAGTTGGAATTATGAAAGCTTCTGGAGGTATTAAGGGTTTTGTCGAATTAACTTCCAAAAAAATTAACTCAAAAAGGGAAGCACTATTATTAACTTGGACATCGACACTTGGTACATTCAGTGCACCTAGCTTTCGAATTGTAACAGTAGCACCAATTATGAAGGCATTATTACAAAAAATTAACATGACTCGTAAGGAGCTTGCCTTTATGATTGAGACAAGTACTCAACCTGTCATTGTCTTAATTCCCATTGCTACTGCTTTTGTTGGTTATATGGTTTCCGTTATAGAAATGGGATTACAAAATCAAGGAATTGAAGCAGATCCTTATTCATTGTTTATCCGTAGCATTCCATTTAACTTTTTTGCGATATCAATGATTATTATTGGTACGTTATTCGTTATATTTCGCCATTCGAAAGAAGTTGATCAAGATGAACGGGATCCTGAACAAATAAAAGAGGAAGACAACACTGCTGTATCCGATGAAATATCTGCAAAACCGTGGAATCTAATCATCCCTGTCTCGTTAGTCATTATATTGACTTTGTTCCTTACCTGGTGGGACGGAAATCAACAAGGACATGGGTTTTTCCAAGCTTTTATCGAAGCCGATGTCTTACAGGCGATGGTGATGGCGTTATTTATTACTTTAATCATAACGATTTTCATGCAAATCATCCAAAAAAATTCATTAAAAACCACTATTCACGAATTCATTGAAGCTGGAAATAATCTAATGTCCGTTATTCTGTTATTAGCCGTAGTCTGGGCACTATCCTCTGTTACAGAAGACCTTGGTTTTTCAACGTTTGTTACGAATAACGTAGATTGGGTACCAACTATGTTGATTCCTCCTGTTATGTTTTTAATTGGTTCATTTGTGTCCTATTTTATTGGATCCTCCTGGGGAACATGGGGAATCTTGATGCCACTTGGTATTTCTCTAGCACAAGTTGCAGATGCATCTTTACCCTTAGTCATTGGAGCGGTATTTGCCAGCGGATCCTTTGGCTCTATTGCTTCACCGTTAAGTGATAATAATAATACGATTGCTGGATTGTTGAATATTAATGCAGTGCAATACGCACGGTATAAATTAGTTCCCGCCTTAATCGCACTAGGTATTTCCGCTGTTTTATATGGTGTGATGACATATGTTTTATAAAGTGAGACTTTCATCAGTGGAGGCTTACAGACAAATAGCGCCGTGATAATCTAAAGTGGAGGTATATCATGAATTCGAGCAATTTTATCAAATCACAAGATGGTATCAACCTTTTTTATCAAACATGGATTCCTTCCAAACCGAAAGCGGTAATTATTATTGTTCATGGTGCCGGTGAGCATTCCGGTAAATATCAACCTATTAGTGAACAATGTATACAACAAGATATTGCTGTAGTTGCACCTGATTTACGAGGATTTGGCCAATCAGAAGGAGCGCGAGGGCACGTTAATTCATTCCAGGATTATGTAGATGATCTACATCATTTAGTGGCGTTGGTATCTGCCAGATTTGAACACTTCCCCATCTTTTTATTTGGCCACAGCTTAGGCGGTTTAATCGTGATCCGCTACAGCCAAATTTACGCATATGAAACTAAAGGAGTAATTTTATCAGCACCTGCACTGGCATTACGTTTAAAAATCCCTATGATCGGTAAAAAAGTATTAGAACTTTCTTCAAGGTTCTTACCCACATTATCGATTAATCCTATGAAATGGCAGCCAATCATCAGACGAATGCGCCATTTAGCACCATACTTACCGCAGAAAAAAACGTTGAGTTATGATCCTCATATGACTGCTGAGATTACACCTAAATGGCTGGTAGAATTGCTACAAAACGGAATAAATGCTATTACGGATGCTGCTTTATTTCGCTTTCCAGTACTCTGTGTCTATGACAAAAAAGATCCCATTGTACAACCTATTATCATTCAGGATTTTCTGGACAAGTTAGATGTGATGGATAAAAAAAAGTTATCCTATAATGACGGTTTTCATCACCTTTTAAATCCCGATTATCATGAATCAACGATATCAGATATTGTTAAATGGATCGATCATCGTTTGTAAAGAAGTTGAAGTGGAATTGCTTTCTCCCTTTCTGAATTTTGATGAGCGCCGGAATACCACTTCGGCAGAATACTACGCTTTCCGTGGGCACGGCTTCAGCTTCCTCGGAAAGCAAAATCTGAATTTTCATTAGTTCGTAGCTAGCTTTTGTCTGCTTTTTAATCAGCTATCGGAGCAGTCCATATATGGTCGGTTTTTCTTATTTTCTCCAGTCAAATCCAATTTCGTTTAAGAATGTTTTCGCTAACAACGTATGTCCGGTATGATTGGGATGAACACGATCCCACGCAATTGCTGCTGGATAGAGATCCTTTGTAACTGTGTTAAATGCTTCTTGCGTATCAATAAATAAGGTATGATGTTCATCAGCAATTTGCTTGACGACTTTTCCGTATTGATCCATCTTATGACGCATGGCATCGTTCGGATTAGGTTCGATATAATATGGTGTCATTAGCACTAATTGCTTTGCTTTTGATTGAGTTTGCTCGACTAATTCTCGGAAAGTCTTCTCATATTCATCGATATAAACATGACGATCCGGAATAAAAGGGGAATCGAATTGGCGCCAGACATCATTAATGCCAATCATGATGACTAACCAGTCCGGCTTTTGGTCAAAGACATCTTCTTGCCAACGTGCTTTTAAGTCTGTTACATTATTTCCTGATATACCTTTGTTGACCACACGTATTCCTAGCTCAGGATATGTCGATTGTAAGAATGCATCGATGATTGCTACATATCCGGTTCCTAATGCTTGAAATAAGCCTTCTCCCTCTGGTTTCGCTCGATCACAATCCGTTACGGAATCTCCTATGAACAATAATTTTTGGTTTTTTTCTAGCTTCATTTTTTGGTCCTCCTAATAAAATATCCTTGAATTGGTAAAGATATCATACTTATCACGACTTGTTGTAGAAAATTGGGCTTGCTACATGCTAACGAGCAAGGATTATCGAATAACTCTAACACCCCTCGTAAAAGCGCTTTCTAAAATAGCATATTCATATATTAGCATATTAAAGCAGTCAAGCCAATAA
This sequence comes from Gracilibacillus orientalis, assembly GCF_900114645.1. Taxonomy (GTDB): domain Bacteria; phylum Bacillota; class Bacilli; order Bacillales; family Amphibacillaceae; genus Gracilibacillus; species Gracilibacillus orientalis. Next base: position 14,821 of record NZ_FOTR01000002.1, read on the forward strand.
AGTCGTTGATTCAAATGATATTGCGTAAGGTTGGAGTAGTGGGCTTATCGACGATTACTCATATAAAAAGCCCTCAGAAAAATTCTCCGAGGGACATCTTTTACTTTAGTAAATTCCATTTCTTACTTGCTCTGATTAATAAAGGGAGGCTTATCCGAAAAATCCTCAAATGATTAATTTATTCGTATTTTCCACCGGTTGTAATTTCAGTATTTGAGAAATTCTCTACGGATGTACCTTTTTCATAGAAATGCTTCGCATTTGCCAAGATTCCTTCTCTTGTGTAAAAAGGACTCTTTTTCGTTAATGGTAATGTCACTGTCCGCTGGTAATTGGCAGATTCATAGATTGCTGTAATCAGTTCTAATGTTTGACGTCCCTGTACTCCATCTACTAAGACTGGTTTGTTTTCAATAATTGCATCGAGTACATTTTCGATTTGTCCGGGATGTCCTTCATGTTCAAGCTCAGGCTGGCTGTCAAAAGTTTCTGTCAATTGCTGTGCTAGGTCAGGATCATCATTTGGAAAACCGTTTTCTTTTGATACGGATGCTTTTACCTTCCATGGCACGGAGACACGGGCTTTCTTACCTTGGAAAATTAATTGTTGCTCTTCCCCGTGGTGAACGACTGAACTTGTGATCTGTGCTAAACTACCGTCCTGATAACGACCAATTGCAACCGATATATCTTCCACTTCGGCATTATCATGGGCCATATTACTTGTTACCGCAGTAATCTCTGATGGCATCCCACGCATCCATTGGAAAATATCAATGTGGTGAACCGCATGGTTTAAAGTACATCCACCACCTTCTTTTTCCCAGGTACCTCGCCACCATAAGTCATAATAACTGTGTCCCCTCCACCAAAAGGAATCGACTTGCGTGTGCAGGATCGGTCCCATTAATTCTGTCTCCAGTACATGCTTCAACTTCATCATTGGGGTAGTAAAACGATTTTGGGCCACAACAGAGAGAATTTTGTTATTCCGTTTTGCGGCATCTACCATCGCATCACACTCTTCCAAAGCAGACGCCATTGGTTTCTCTACTAGTACATGTTTCCCTGCATCCAAACCTTCAATGGCGATATCTGCATGGGTATATGGCGGTGTACAAATGGATATGAGATCAACTTCTTCCTGAGCTATTAAATCCTGATAATGGTTATACACATTTGCATCAAGATTGAAATCCTCTTTCATTTTTTCTGCTTTTTCCGGATAAATATCACATAATGCAACGATCTTACACTTACTTGAAAATTGTAAATAACCTTTGACGTGGGAAGGGCATATTGCTCCTGCACCTATTATCGCTACTTTTTGCATCATAATCCTTCCTTTCTTATTTAAATTGAAACCAGCTAAAGTTAAAATGAGAACCTGGTAAAAAAATGAGCGCTACTTTTTGCACACCTTTGATCTGTTCTAGTTCAAAGCTTTTTTCTTTATAACCATCGGTATGATTGAACTCCAGAATTTCAGCTCTCTCCTCATCTCCATCAAAGAAACGAACATGAATCGAATTTTTATCAATCGGTGAATGACCGTTAATTTCTAACTGAGTAGCACCTTGGTCTCCAAAGTCAAAATTATCGAACTCAAAAGAAACATTATTTCCAATTTCTTCGACTCGGTCTGGTAACTTATTGAATGTGTCACCATAAATTTGATCAGCATCTACCACATAATTTTTTGAAAAGGCACGGTTACGTTTTTTAAAAGAGAATCCTTTTATATGCATCTTTTTATTTGTAACGAAAGAGATCGATGTAACGCCTTTTAGTTTTTGGGAAAGCTTAAATGTTTCCGGTTGGTAAACATTCCATCTTGATTCTTTCTGATAAATGGTATCCGCTAATCGTTTACTGTTCGGATCATCTGGCATTCCTTCCCAAATCTGGAGGTCGTATACTTCACTTGAAAGTGCAAAAATAGGAACGGTAATAACATCTGATCCTTCTTTACCGAAATCAATATTACGGAATCCTACTTGTGTTTCACCATCTCGGCTGGTCGCTATCCCTCGCTCGTTACCGTTTGTCACTTCCCCTTTGCTATCATCATACAAACCCGCAGAAACAAAGGAGAAAGGGTCTTTATATGCAGTGCCTAATCCTTCTGCTTTACATTCTAATTCGGAAATTAAGTTGATGGTGTCTTTTCCATTTTTACTTGTACAACGAACTCTGAAATCACCGTCTCCAAAAGCAGTAACTGTTGCTTCCTTTCCATCCGCTTTAATAGTAGCAATGTTAGACACAATCCCAACGTCATTTACCACGCTCCATTCCACTTCAGTATAATCTGTATTAGTTGGGTAAAGCATGGCACGAACTTTAATTTGTTGCTTTTCTTCGTTTAAGATTTGTCCGCTGTCTGAACTAATTTCGATTTTCCGTACTGGAATTTCTTCTTGTTTTCCCGTTAACACTTTCATTGGCTGGTTATGATCCAATGACTTCCCTTTTTTGTTTGACATTGATGTTTCTTGCGAGAATAGTTGTATGGAAGCTTTCGGTAATTCAGGTGAAGTAACTGTAATCGTGACCGAACCAGCTTCTAATGTAGAACCAATGATCGCCATCAACTTACCGTTAAATAATCGTCTACTTACCCCTTTGTATTGGTCGTAATCCGTACTGTCTCCATTATCCAATCCTAACAATCGACCTGCACCCTGGACATCAACATGCACACGATTGTTGGCGTTTTCGACAGGATTGCCATTTCTGTCATTCATACCAATTTCGATAAAAGTAAGATCTGTTCCATCTGCTTTTATGGTTCTCTGATCAGTCTCCAATTCTATCTCCGCAGGATCTTCAAATGAATATTTTTGATCATGTGCAATCATATGGTTATGCTCATCATAAGCATAGGCTTCTAAGGTTCCTTTTCGATACAATACTTTCCACCACCCGGATATGGTTTCTCCATGCTGATGATCTAATTCCTGGATTCCTAATGAATCACCATTTAAGATTAATTCAACTTTTGGTGCATTAGTTGCTACTCTAACGTCAATCATTTGGCCTTCATTAAAATCCCAATATGGAAAGATATGAACCATTGGTGCTTTCTTATAATCCGTCCATGCCGATTGATAAATAAAATAAGAATCCTTCTTGAAAGTTGCTGTATCAATTTGGCCAAAATAAGCATTCTTGGTATGATATGGAGTCGGTTCCCCAATATAATCAAAACCAGTCCAAATAAATTGCCCTAATGAACATGAAGTATCACGTTCTTTAAGTAATGCCGCTTCTATCGATTTCGCCCCCCAGCTTGTAGCACTATTTCCAAGTGAAGAACAATGCTGATCATCATCTGCTAAAATTGGCTTATCGAATGGAAAGTGATACACGCCTCTACTTTGAACAATGGCCATCGTTTCACTACCGTAAATCACCCAATCAGGGTGCTCTTCATGATGTTTCTCATAATATTTTTCTCCGTAGTTATACCCAACCACCTTGATCATATCAGCACACTTTTGTGCATTTTCCCAAGGCATGTAATTGGAACCAATTGTAACTACTGCATTTTGTTTAGGGTCAAATTGATAAACCGCTTCCATTAAGTCCTGTGTTACTTGTTGTCCACGTTCATCAGCATGAGTATCATAGATTTCATTTCCGATACTCCACATCAAGAGACTAACATGATTTCGATCCCGTTTCACCCATGATTCGATATCTTTGTGATACCAATTCTTAAAAAATCTTGCATAATCATATGAGGTTTTCGATCTTTCCCAGATATCAAATGCTTCCGTAACAACCAGAATTCCCATTTCATCAGCCAGTTCCATCAACTCTTTTGCCGGCATATTATGTGCTGTACGAATTGCATTGACTCCCATATCTTTTAAAATCTGCATTCTTCTTTTTAAAGCATTAACATTAAAAGCTGCTCCTAATGCTCCTAAATCATGGTGTTCATTGACACCATATAATTTCATATGGTCACCATTAAGGAAAAAACCTTCTTTCGGATCAAGTGTTACTTCTTTAAAACCAATATGCTGAGTTTGTGACTCTACTATTTCAGATCTATCTTTTTTCTCTAACGTAGTAGTTAATTTATACAACTGAGGGGAATCGATATTCCATAGATTTGGATTGGCTATCTGTAATGACAATTCACTGGAAGTTTGTCCTTGTTCGATTAGACTGGAAACAGTGGATATCTCCTCTCCCTCTTTTTCAAGTGAATGTGTTAATACTAGTGATTCAGAGGATTGTAGATTAGTGCCACACTCCACTCTCCAATGATCATTATTTTTAAAGGTAGATACATAAATGCCATCCGTTTCGATATAATTACGACTACGCTTCTTCACCCAAACATTTCGATATATACCTGCTCCTGTATACCATCTACTGTTCGGACTTTGATAAGTTACTTTTAGTAATATGTCATTCTTACCTGCAACTAGAAACTTCGTAATATTGTGTTCAAACTTAGAATAGCCGTATTTCCACTCTCCTACGAATTGGTTATTCACATATAACTGAGAGTCCATGTATACACCCTCGAAACATAACAATACATCAGCATGTTCTAGTACGGGCTGATAATTTAACGTTTGTTTATACCAACCGATACTATTTTCGTACAATTTTTTCGTATTATAAATTAGCCAATCATGTGGAATTTCCACTGGTTGAAAATCAAGTTGTTCACTTGTTTTTGTGTCTAAATCGCTTTTGGCAAATAACCAATTATCATTAAATAATTGCGTTTGATTGATCATCTTGATTCCACCGTCACTTTCTTTTTATTAATTATGTATGCTGTTGTCATCATGAACATTTTTGTCTTTCACAAAACTAACTTTCACGTCTTGAATCATCGGTTTTGTATTTAATATGAGTAACCAGGCAACTAAACTGCTAATAAACAAAATAATAAAATCAGAGGTAAAAAACATTAGCACGACTGTTAGGAAAAGAATCCCGATATTTCCTGTTGTTCTTTTAATCCATGTAAAAAAATAAAATAAAGATAATCGATAAATATCTCTTATTCGGAATTTATAATGCGTTGTAATAACTAAAGCATAAAATGCAAAAATGACCATAACAAAAAGAAGCACTAGAAAAATACCACTTAAAATTTGATACCAGACAGTTGGATTTTGATTAAAATATTGAATATCGATAATCAAGATAAATAAAGCTGTTATTATAGGAATCCAGACTTTTAATACATCCCAGAAATTCGTCTTATATGCCTGGACAAATTCTTTGAATGGAGCTACTTCATTTTTTCTTGCCAATACACTTAAACTGTGAAACAAAGCTGCACAAGCGGGACCAGAAGGGATAAATGCAATATAATAAAAGATAGCATTTGAAATACTAGGAATTAACAAAATAAATGCTGAAAATAAAAGAATATTGCTCATAACAAACAAAAGATTAAATATTATTAACCAATATACATAATTAGAAAAACGATAAAACCCACCTTGATTGTAATCCATCAAAAAATCCTTTCTTTCTATCTATTTATCATTTATTTTACTATAAATTCTTTTGATGCGATGATTTAGATATAAAAATCTTATATAACTTTATTCAATTTTCTGATGAAGTAAATGAAACAAGTAGATTTTTAACTTTATCTGTTAAATACAGTATTCTGGTCCTTTACTCATTCTTGACAACCTACATAAGGAAAAGAGATAACACGGAGATATGAATTCCCCGTGTTATTTGTCTTATTCTTGCTTCAACTATTTGTTGTTCTGATATACTTCATTAGCAAGATCGACATATCCTTGTACGTTTTTACCTTCTAATTCTTGAACAAAAGTATCCCATTCGTCCATACTTCTGTCACCCACTATAAATTTCAATGTATTTTGGTTCACAGTATCTTTTAATGGCGTACTTAGTAATGATGCTTGCTCTAATTGCGTTTCATCATATCGAATTGGCGGATCTGGAAGTATAAGTTCTTTTGTTTCTTGCATAGCATTTTGGAACTCAACTTCTTCCTCACTAAACATTGAATGAAGTAACTCAGTTGGCCCACCATAAGAGAAGTTTCCTCCTGAAAAACCATAATCAATTTGAAGGTGGTCTTCCGCATCAGGGTTCATTCCACGGAACTTTATATCCTCGACTAACTGACGTTCGCCGTTTTCTTTTGTAAATGTTTCACCTTCTACACCCCACTTCGCAAATTCCAGACCTTCGTCACTATATAGTAACCAGTCTATAAATTGAAGCATTGCTTCGAAGTTTGGATCATCTTTTGCATTTGCAGAAAACATGATACCGTTTTCTAATTTAGAACCATCCATTAATTGGCCAGCAGGACCACCAGGAACAACAATTTTCTTGATTTCATAGTTGTCTTCACCTAATGTTTCGTTCATCGTTGTACGATATTGTGTTAAAGTTTGACCATTTGTGTTAATAACAAAAGATTCACCACTTGTAAATTTCTCAATCGCCTGATCATCTTCTTGTGTAACACTTTCTGGATCTAATAAACCTTTCTCAAATAAACCATTGAAATATTCTACTAAAGAACGATATTCTTCAGTCGCAGGTGAAAAAATAAACTCATCTGATTCTTCTTCATATTTCAACATGTTACCTAATCCCCAACCAGCTCTTGTATCAAAACCAGTTGCAGCAACGTTAAGCGTACTGTCAAACTTGAAACGGTCAGAGAAAGGATATAAATCTGGATATGCACCTTTCATTTTCTCTAACATTACTTCGACTTCTTCCCAAGTAGTTGGTTCTTCTATTCCAAGTTCTTCTAAAATATCCGTTCTAACAGCTAAACTATAGTCTGGCCATACATTTTCATGAATACCTGGCAACACATAATACTTACCATCACGTTGACGCAAACCTTCCAAGAATGGTTCGATTTCCCAATCTTCTACTTTTTGTTGATAGTGTGGCATCATGTCTACATAATCACTAATCGGCAAAATCGCTCCTGACGACACGAATTGTGTTTCTTCTCCGGGGTAAGTTTTAGGAATAATATAAGGTGCATCTCCACTACTAATTAACAGACTTCTTTTTTCAGTGTAATCACTATTCGGTACAGAAGTAATGTCTAAGGATACATTCGTTTTCTCCTTTAATTTATCAAAGAATAACCAATTCTCATCTAATGGATAGTTTGGATGATCATTAAAAATTGTCGTGAATGTTACTGGCTCTGTAGCTTTAAATGTGTCACCAACACCGTAATCTTCCATTGCTACACCTGAACCAGATTCACTGGATGGATCATCTCCTTCATCATCACTTGAAGATTCAGAATCATTACATGCGGCTAATACTCCGATAATCAACACTAGCATCAATGCTAGCAGCATCTTTTTCCACTGTTTTGTCATTTCACTTCCCCCTTTTCATTTTTAACCATTAATTGGTAATGTTGCATCTTTCAGCCGATAACACTTATTCCGCTTACCACCTCCTAAAAACTAAAGAAGTTTAACCTTTGACTGAACCTAACATAACACCAGACACAAAGTATTTTTGAATATAAGGATAAACCAATAGTATTGGTAAAACTGTTAAAACCATCGTTACAGATTTAATATTAGCTGAGATTTGAACTAAATTATCTGCACTTGTTGCACCAGTTCCAACTGTTGCTTCTGCACCCTTAATCATATTTCTCAGATAAATAGACACTGGAAACAACTCTTTTTCCGAAAAGAAAATGAATGCAGGGAACCATGAATTCCAATGTGTAACAGCGTAAAATAACATCATTGTTGCAAGAATTGGCTTAGATAGTGGTAGTACAATTTTAAAGAGAATTCCAAATGTACTAGATCCATCCATAATTGCCGCTTCCTCTAATTCATCCGGAATGTTTTGGAAGAAAGTTCTCATAATCAACATATTAAAAATACTAATTGCATTTGGAATAACAATAGCCCAAATACTATTTCCAAATCCTAAAGATGTTACAAGCACATAGTTTGGAATTAAACCACCGTTAAAAAACATCGTAAACACAAAGAATAAAGTTAAAAACTTCTTACCTTTTAGCCTCTTATTAGCTAACGGATACGCTATCATTGTTGATAAAATGAGTGATATTAAAGTACCAATCACAGTATAAATCACAGTATTTTTATAGTTAATCCAGAACATATTGTCAGACATAATTACTTTATATGTTTCAATATTAAATCCTTTCGGCCATAAGGTTACTTCACCAGCGTTAATATAGGATTCCGAACTAAAGGATTGTGCAACAATATTTAAAAAAGGAAATAATGTTGCAAAAACAATAAATATTAAAATGGTCACATTAAACACTTTGAAAATTTTATATTTCCATGATTCTTTCATGATTTTTACCTCCCTACCACAAACTGTTATCAGTAATTCTATAAGATAGATAATTCGCACCTAATACGAGTACTAATCCTATTACAGATTCAAACAAACCAATTGCAGTACCGTAACTAAAACTTCCAGATTCAAGACCTACACGGTATACGTAAGTAGCAATTACGTCTCCTGTTTCATATGTTAACGGGTTATAAAGCAATAAGACTTTCTCAAAACCTATTTGAAGGAAATTACCAATATTCAAAATAAGAAGGACGACAATAGTTGGTAAAATTCCCGGTAAAGTAATGTGAATAGTTTGTTTCCATCTATTTGCTCCATCAATTCTAGCTGCCTCATATAGTTCTTCGTTGATACCTGTTAGTGCTGCAAGATAAAGTATTGCTCCCCATCCTAATGATTGCCATAAGTCAACACTTACAAATACAGTTCTAAACCATTCAGGCATTTGCATAAAACTAATTTTTTCGAATCCTAAGTTTGCTATCATACTGTTAATTGGTCCATTTAATGCTAAGAATTCAAATACCATACCTGCTACTACAACCACTGAGAAAAAGTGTGGTAAATAGGAGGCCGTCTGGACAAATCGTTTAAATAATTGATTTTTTAATTCGTTCAGTAATAATGCAAAAATAATTGGAGCCGGAAAGGTGATTACTAATAATAAAAAAGCTAAGATAAATGTATTAGCGAAAACAGTATAAAAGGTAGGATCATTCAGAAACATTTTAAAATACTGCAATCCTACCCATTCTTCCCCCATAATACTTCCACCAGGTATAAATCTTCTAAAAGCGATAATATTACCAAACATTGGACCATATTTAAAAATGATTAAGTAGATAACCGGTAATAAAATCAGTGAATAAAGTTGCCAATCCTTCCTTATACTAGTCCATAATTCATTCTTGGAAATTTTAAGTTCCTTTACCTTTTTAGCTGCTTCCATACTATTTCCCCCTTCTGCATCTATCTCTAATGACAAAACCTTTATATGTAAAATATAAGAGAAAAGACGCTGCTTAATTTCTCCCCAAAAAGAAAAGGCTTACATTAGTACTCTTTTAAAACTCACGTTACAATTATTCCATTCTTCACATCACTCTAGTATTACTAGTATGGCAGATATGACAAAATAATGCGTTAACGCTTTCAATTAACTTTGTTCATCCGTTAAATTTATTATATATCGGCTAACCGTATTTGTCAATATACTAGAATGGTAGTATTTTATTATTTGAGGAATTAAAAATCTACACATAAAAAAACTAACGATAGAACTAGAATAACTAGCGACATCGTTAGCTTGATCCATCCAAAAATATAAAATAAAGCATCGAATTTAATTACAAATAAACTTTTTCCCTTTTTTTCGCACTTTCTACAGCCGCGAAAACCATTTTCATACTATGAATATTATCATGACAATCCGTTTCAGCATGACGGTTTTCTTCCAAAGCTAAGAACATCTCATCTAAACAGCCAGCATGTTGTTCATTTCCAGTCCATTTGTTTGAAATGGTTCTTTTTTCAGTTTCTTTGAAAAAAGCTTTTTGGTCTGGGTTCTTTACTGTTTCGGTCGTTAGGTGATCAAAGCCATCCCATTTAGCCGTTCCTCTTGTTCCAATGATATGCCAATCACCATTCCATGACGTTTGTAATCCTTCTGCTGCCCATGAACCACGGAATGTAAAAACGGAGCCATCTTCCATTTCAAATATACAAATAGCTGAAGCATTGCCGGCATACCATGAACCTTCCGGATTGTATTCATGACAATAAACAGATACAGCGTTACTATTCGAAATATACCTCGCTTGATCGAATGTATGTATTGCCATGTCAACGATTAACGGGTGTTCCATTTGCTCCCGGAAACCGCCAAAATGAGGTCCTAAATAAAAGTCTACATTTAATGTGTGAACTTTCCCTAATTCATTGTTTTCAATGAAATGACGAAGCGACCTTATTTCTTTTAGATAACGACGATTTTGCATAACACTATATGCTTTGCTTGTTCGTTCTGAGATTTGTGTAATCTCCAATCCATCCTGTAAAGATTCCGCCATTGGTTTCTCACCGAATACATTGCATCCAGCTTCAAGTGCTGTCGTGACAATTTGTTTATGAGCAGCTGGAATAGTGACATCAAAGACAAGATTTGCTTCTGTATCTTTAATGGCTGTTGCTAAATCGGTAAATATCGGTACTTGTAGCTTTCGTTGATCAGCCTTCTTCTGAGCTACTTCCTTATTGAGATCGACTAACCCAACAATGTCAGCGTTATCTCGTTGTTCTACATAGTCCAACCAAACATTCGCCATACCTCCACAACCTGCAACTATTATTTGATGTTTTGTTGTCATAGGCACACCCCTTCACACTTCATGATAACGGATTCATTTTGGAGATACTAGTAATTTGACTATAAGTTAGTCTGTTGGAGAGCTAAAGTCTTTACTTCCACAACTTCTTCTGTGTCCAGCTTTCGAATTCCCTTTCAATTGATACATTTCCCTGCCCCTTGACCTCAATCGGACACGGGACAGGATTTTTTGCACTGGTTTATACTGTTAAAATTAAGGTGTCTTTTGCTTTGATATCAGTTTTACCATGGTATGTTTCGCTTGTCAGGGCATTGATCCATTTGGAGTCACCTGTATCAAAGGTTGCTGGTTCGCTGTTGTGATTCATCACGAATAGTATCTTCTCACCGTTCTTCTCGCGAGCGATCACTTCAACCCCCTCTGCAGATGACATCTCCCCTTCTATGTTTTTATCTGCACTTATAGTATCAATCAAGTCTTGAACGAATGCTTGATCAGGACTGGACGCTATATAGTATGCTTCACCATTTCCATAGTTATTTTTCGTTAATACAGGCATTCCTTTGTAAAAGTCAGATCCATATGTTGCGAGAACTTCCGCTTCTTCTGCATGGATCAAATCAAATAAAAGATTACATTTATATTCTCCTGAAAGGGATCCAACAGTATCCTCGATGACAATTTCATTGGAATGGGATGGTTCCAATGCATCAATTTCCTCTGCCCAAATCCCCACTAACTCTCGTAATTCACCTGGATAGCCTCCTAAAGTGACAAGATCATTTTCATCGACAATACCACTGAAGAAAGTTGTCACAAAAGTACCGCCGTCTTTGACAAATTGCTTCAATCGGTCAGCATGTCCTTCCTTCACCATATATAATACAGGGGCAATCACGATATCATACTTGCTTAGATCTTCTTCAACGCTCACAATATCTACCGGAATATTACGTTGATAGAAGGCATCATAATATTTATGCACTTCTTTTACATAATCAAGTGCAATCGAAGGTCCACTTGATAATTGAATCGCCCAACGATTTTCCCAGTCAAAGACAATCGCAACACGAGCATTGACACGACTATCAATAATTTTATTCTCTAATTGGCTTAATTCCTGTCCTAATTCCGCAGACTCACGAAATACACGGGTATGTTCATGACCAACATGTTCGATAACAGCACCATGGTATTTTTCTGTAGCACCTCGTGATCGTCTCAGTTGGAAAAACATCACTGTATCAGCACCATGTGCTACCGCCTGATAACTCCATAAACGCATAACTCCCGGTCGTTTTAATGCATTGTATGGTTGCCAGTTTTGCTGGCTTGGCGTTTGTTCCATCAGCATAAATGGCTGACCACTGCGGAGCCCTCTCATTAAATCATGGGTCATTGCTGTCATACTCATTGGTGTATCAATCGTTGGATAGTTATCCCATGAAACGACATCCATCTCTTTTCCCCATTTGAAATAATCAAGTTCTGGGTACAGCCCCATTAAGTTGGTTGTTACCGGAAGATTTGGTGTATGTTTTTTTAATGCATCTCTTTCCAGTTTGTACACATCCAGTAAACTATCTGACTGGAACCGGCGATAATCAAGTGAAATACCTTGGAAATTGGTGTTTTGTCCGCCTTGCCACTCTTCGCTTAAACCATTGGGTGCAACGATCTCATCCCACTCATAAAAAGTGTGACCCCAAAAACGTGTGTTCCACGCTTTATTTACTTCTTCTAGCGTTCCATACCTTTCTTTCAACCAAACTCGGAAAGCTTTTTGACAGTTTTCGCAATAACAATAACCACCATATTCATTGGAAACATGCCAAATTAACACAGATGGGTTATCTTTGTAGCGCTCTGCCAGTTTGTCAGCGATTCGTTCTGCGTACTTCCGATATGTCGGGCTGTTTGGACAAGAGTTGTGTCTGCCACCAAATTGTCGTTTTTTTCCTTCAAAATCGACTCGACGTACATCTGGATAACGTTTCGCCATCCACGCTGGGTGTGCAGCTGTACTTGTTGCAAGACAGACATATACGCCGTTTTGATATAAACGATCGATCGTTTCATCCAGCCAGGCAAAATCATATGTATTTTCATCAGGCTGATTTAGCGCCCATGAGAATACATTAACGGTAGCCACATCTATGCCTGCTAACTTAAACATTCGCAAGTCTTCCGTAACTGTTTCCTCATCCCATTGTTCTGGATTATAGTCTCCTCCATACCATATTTTAGGTAAGTTTTCGTTGATCATTTCGTTTCCTCCTTTTATTGAATCCTTCTTTTTATTTTTATTACATTGCCCAATGTTTTAGTTCTTCGAAGGTGTTTTTATTTCGATATATATTTATTGCTTTACAGCACCCGCTACACCCTCGATAAAGTATCTTTGCATTAAGATAAAAACTATTAATACTGGTAAAAGCGAAATAGTAGCACCTGCTGCCATACCTGCCCAATCGGTTGAATATTGTCCCACAAAATTTTGCATTCCAACTGCTAATGTTCGTAACTCGGGTTTCGAAATTGTTAAAACGGTCGGAATTAAGAATGAGCTCCATGTCCAAATAAATTGCATGATCACAGTAGTTGCCATAATTGGTTTAGCTAACGGAAGCATAACCTTAAAAAAGGTTTTAACAAAGCCACATCCATCCATAATAGCCGCTTCTTCCATTTCTTTTGGTAGAGTAGCGAAATATGATGTGAATAAAAGAACAAATAGAGTATGCGCTCCCGATGATTCGGCTAAAATAATACCAAACAATGAGTTAGTGAGTCCTAATTGATCCACCAATTCGTAAAGAGGTATTATTGTATACCCTTTAGGAATAAACATTATACCTACTACAATCCCTAAAATCGTTTTTTTACCTGGAAAATCAACTCTACCTAGTGCATACCCGGTTAAAGAACATAAAAACACAACTATTATCACTGTTGCAACAGTCATGATGACTGTATTTAAAAAGTAAGCACTAAAATTTGCGTCGATCCATGCTCTAGAATAATTTTCCCAGTTAAATCCATCTGGTATTGGGTTACCTGAAATCATAAACTCTGTATTCGTTTTCAAAGAACCGAGTATCATCCATATAAATGGAAATATCCATATTAAACCAATAAAGATAAGAATCATATGAATTAATATTTTAATTAGTTTACTTGAAATAATCATTTTCTCATTCTTCTCCTTTCCTTATCTACTTGCTTCTTTTTTTTCTCTTTTTTGGTAATACATTGTTATCAACCCAAAAATACCACTTATTAGTAAGGTGAACATGCCTAACATGACACCTGCAGCTGAAGCATAACCCATTCTAGTAGTAGAACCAGTCATTCCTCCTCCAAATGCATAATTAAACACATATAAATCTAATGTTTCCGTTGTATGATATGGATTACCGTTAGTTAGTGTTTTCACCAAATCAAACGCATTCATTCCGCTTACTACTGAAAGAAGAAGAATTACCAATAATATTGGCTTTAATAACGGAAGGGTTATATGATACAGTGTTTTCCAAAAACCGGCTCCATCCAACTGTGCTGATTCATATAATTCTGCAGGAATAGATTGTAATCCTGATAACCAGTAAATCATGTTTATCCCTAGGTTTTTCCACGTACCCACAACGATAAGCAGTGTCATTGCTAAAGTGGATGTATTTAACCACGGAATTGGTTTTTCAGTCAAACCAACAGACTGGATTAATTGATTAACAGACCCGTCAACACCAAAAATATTTTTCATAACAACACCAATTATAGCAGTTGTAGCTACAACTGGTATAAAATAAATGGTCCTGTAAAACGCTTTACCCTTCATATTATTAGCGTTCAAAATAATGGCCAAAACTAACGATGCTCCTACACCTAATATAGTTGTACCAAACATATAAATAATGGTAGAAACAAGAGCTCCCCAGAAGCGTGATGAGTAAAATAATTCTGTGTAATTCTCAAATCCTACGAAATCTGTTAATGGACTAGCTCCATCCCAGGAATAAAACGAGTAAACATAACTCATGACTATTGGATACAATGATAAAAGTAGGAACACAATTGCCTGGGGTAATATAAATATATATGCCCACATCTGTCTACTTTTAATACTTTTCGATAGATTGCTATTTTTTCTAGCCATACTTTTTCTCCTTTCTTCAAAATAAACAGGACGAGTTTCATAATTAAAATGCTCGTCCTATTTAGTTTTAGCAATGAATAATGTAGTTATTCTGTTGTATAAGTTTCAAACGGTACCCAATCATCAAAAACAAAATCTGATTGATTAACATCTTCAGATTTTTCAACATTCTCATCAAATACCTTTTGAGCTTCTTCTTGGGCTTTTTCAAGCTCAGTAGTCGGATCGCTAACTTCACCTTGTAAGTGTCCTGCTAAAATGGATCCAACACTATAAGATAGTCCTGCTTGGTAATTTTGAATGAAATCAATAGTTTTGTTGTTCTGTTCATAAATACTAGGTGTAGCAATACTATTTTGGGCATTTATTTCATTCAATTTATTATACTGTTCAAAAGGTGGATCACTAACTTCTATATCCATAGGAGGTTCATGAGCACCGGACTTAATAATAACTTCTTCATATCCATGTTCAATAAAATAGTTCAAGAATTTTTGTACTTCATCCCAGTGTTCCGTATTATTCGATACCATTAATCCTTCTTTAGGAACCATGTCACTATAATATGCTCCACCATCTTTTGTAGGCATAGGTGCTACTCCCCATTCTGCAAAACCTGGTCCCTCTTCTTCATTAACCAATACAGATCCAGCCCAATTTCCATCGAAATAAAAGGCAGATTTACCCGCGGCAAAATTTGCTATTGCTGTCGGTTCATCATATTCAACACTTGCAGGAGATAAAACGTTCTCATCCATTAACTGCTTAATATATTCAATCGTTTCAACATTTCCATCATTGAGGAAGTCAGGATTTCCTGTTTTGTAGTTGATTTGACGTGCAACATCAATAGATGGGTGTACATCCGGTGTAATGTTCGTTGCCATTTGATTAATAGTCATATCAGATAACCAAGTAGCTTCAGCTCCCATTATTAGTCCATACACCCCTCCGCCTGATTCATCATATATGTCTTTACCTACTTTAAGTAATTCATCCCATGTACTAGGAATTTGATCTTCTGAGATACCATATTGTTCTAAAACATTTTTATTATAGTACATTAATACAGAACTTTTACCAGAGTTAAGTGGAAGTTGGTAAATATCCTCTCCGATTGTAGTAAAGTTTTCACTCCATACACCTGGATAAAAATCCTCTTTAGCTTCTGGTGTAATTACATCATTCAAATTATGCAACAAATCTTGCTCAACCAAACTTTTCATCGATGTGACATTAGCAGTTACAAAAATATCAGGTAATTCTTCATTTTTAATGGCAGTTTGATATTGTTGATTACCAGAAGCACCTAATGTCTCGATTTCAATGTCTATTTCTGGATTCTCCTCCTCGAATTTTTGAGTAAACGCTTCAAAATCTGTACTCAATTCAGGTAATCTGTTCCAAAAAGTAAGAGTTGTTGTATCCGAATCACTACTTTCATTCGAACTACATGCAGACAGTAAACTCACACTAATTAATAATAGTAACGTCCATTTTGAAAATGATTTAATCATTATTAACCTCCTATTTTCTTTACTTAATTAATTTTATTTACAAAATAAACAATCAGATCTCTAAAATATTAAAGAGTCTTTGATCAACCAGGAAACCGGTTTCCTTTTTGGCTTAGTTCATCGATTGAACTAATTTTATAATATCACTAGATATTTAGTTTTTCAAGTTTTTTTGGTATGTAAATATCAGTAAAAAGCTCATTTCAAGGCATTAACAAAGAAATAGTGCGCCAAAATTACATCAACAAATATCTAGATAGTCATCCATTTTTACTAAATTTATTAAAAACACATTTTCCTATCACATCAATAGATAAAGCCTGATGCCACTTATGTGGTATCAGGCCCATCAGATACGATATTATTTTGTGCCCCAAAGTTCCATAACATCTAATGTTTTTTGAGTCATTAATTCATTCGCTTTTTCAATATCCATTGCTTCCAACTCTTCAATCATGGCATCCCATGATGCGTCAAAGTCTGCTGGATCACCTAAAACAGCTTGTGTAATTCGTTGTTCTGTTAAGTCATCTGCTTTTTGTTGGATGATCTCTAATTCACTTCCAGATTCAATGGTATAATTTGCTGCAGCACCATGATTAGACATACCTAAGTCTTCTTCTGGTGGAAACCAATCAGTCCAGTTTTCCATACCATATTCTGCTACAACTTCTTTTTCGGCCTCATTGAAATTATCAATAATGTTTTGTTCGGAATCAGGTGTTATTGGTTGACCACTTGAATCTACAGCACCATTCCCCCATTGTGGAAATGGATATAAATAATACCCTACACCCGTTTCTTTTGGATAGTCAGCATCCGTATTCTTACGTTCTCGGTCATCTTCTTGTAGCACTCGCTTACCATCTACCACGTCATAATTTTCGCCTTCAATTCCCCAGTTAGTTAAGATTTGTGCTTCCTCAGATGCCATCCAATCCAGGAATTCAAAAGCTTCTTCTTGGTATTCACTAGTAGATGAAATGGAAATACCCCATCCACCAGCAAAACCATAATCTTTTAGACCTTGTGATTTGTACTCCTCATTAATGGTTACCGGTAATGGTGCATATGTTTTCCATTCTTTCCCATCAGCTACAAGTGCTGCATCTGCGTCACCAATATTCCAACTTTGATCAGCAATACTTAATACACGACCAGATGAAAGCTTGGAAATATAGGTATCATATGTGTGTGTAAATGATTCAGGATCTAGTAAACCTTTATCATTCATACCATTTAACCATTTAAAATATTCTTTTAATTCTGGTAATAAGAATTTGTAAGTTGTTTCACCAGTCTCATCATTTATTGCCCATTGCCCATCATCCGGTATCCCTGCTGCAAATCCTGCTGGGTTTCCAACAGTAATTAACCAGCGCCAATCGCTGCCTAATAGGGATAATGGAATTGTTTTTTGGCCATCTATTTCTGGATACTTTTCATAATATTCCGTAATAGCATCTTCAAAATCATCTAATGTACGGATCTCTGGGTAACCTAATTCACGAAGTACATCTAATTGAACTTGGAATGTACCGCTTGTTTCCCAACGAGCTTCTTCAACACCATAAGTACCAACATTATAAATACTTGGATCATCTATAGAATTACGTAATCGATCAAGTTGATCACCATACAATTCTTTTAAGTTGTCACCTTTTTCTTCAATTAGTTCATCTAATTTAATGACACCACCAGCTTCAATTAGCTTTCCAATATCACCTTTTGCAAAAATTAAATCTGGATAGTCTCCACTTGCAATCATTAACGGAATAGATTCGTCATTCCCACCAACGGGATAGTCCATTTCCAATTTGATGCCAGTCTCTTCAGTAATTTTTTGCGCCACGGGATCGTCAAATGACTTTTCTTCCCCATCTGCATTAAAGAATGTCAATGTCAGTGGCTCATCACTTTCATTCTCTTCTGTTGCATCATCATCTTCACTGCTTGTGTCTGTATCAGAATCGTCACTACAAGCCGCTAAGAAAAGTGCTGCAAACATGAATAATAAGGATAATAATAAAATGGATAGCTTTCTCTTCATGTTTTCCCCTCCGTTTTTAATAAATTTGTATATTAATTTTTCATTAATACCTAGCTTTTAACTGCGCCTAACGTGAGCCCAGTTACAAAATATTTTTGCAAGAACGGATACACCATTAAAATAGGTACAGTTGCGATAATTGTAATCGCCATTTTAATCGATTGCGGGTTGGTCTGACCTGCAATTACTTCGGCATTCTGCGATGTAATATCTCCACTTGAAATATTTGCATTGTCTAATATCTTCATTAACTCAAACTGCAATGTTGTTAATGCCTCACTACCTCGGGCATATAAATACGTATCGAACCAGCTGTTCCACTGCATGACTGCTAGAAATAAAGCAATCGTTGCGATAACCGGTAAACATAATGGAATAATAATTTTAGTAAAGATCACAAAATCATTCGCTCCATCCATTTTGGCTGATTCTTCTAATGCAGTAGGCAGGTTATCCATAAATGATCGAATAATGATAACATTGAATGCTGAAATGAGCATCGGCCATATATAAACACCAAAATCATTAATTAATCCTAACTGGCGAATTAACATATATTCCGGAATTAAGCCACCGCTAATAAACATCGTTAATACTAGTAATAAACCTACCAAACCATTAAAAACAAAATCCCTTCTACTTAACACATAAGCAAGCATTGTACTTGCGATAATACCTGCAATGGTTCCCACTATTGTTCTTAAGATCGACATAAAGAAGGCTTGAAGTAGCTTATCGTTACTGCCAAAAATCTCTTGATAATTAGCAAATGTAAAGTCTCGGGGCCATATATGAATTCCACCCTTAGCTGTATCTACTGCATTATTTAAAGAAATCGCTAAGATGTTAAGGAATGGATATAACGTTATTACAATCATGAATAGCATAGAAATAGTCAATATTATATCAAATTTCGTCCATTTTCTTTTTTTCATCAGATAAAGCACTCCTTTCTGCTAGAATACACGTCCTTCACCAATTCGTTTAGCAAAGCCGTTACATATTAGAATGAGAATAACGCTAATAACGGATTTAAAAATCCCAATTGCGGTACCAAATGAATATCGGAACATTCCAATACCATAATCTAATGCATATAAGTCGATAACTAAGGCCTTTTCGGCGACTATATTATTACCTAACAGCATTTGTTTTTCAAAACCAATATTGATTAAGTTACCAATATTTAAAATAAGTAATACAATGATAACCGGACGAATACTTGGCAATGTAATATGCCACATTTGGCGCCATCTACTTGCGCCATCTACTTTTGCTGCTTCATAGAGCTGAGGATCAACACCAGCCATTGCTGCTAAATAAATAATTGCGTTCCATCCTGTCTCTTTCCATACATCTGCAGCTGTTACAACCCCCCAAAACATATCTGGTTGAGCCATAAAGTTAAGCGGTTTGTCTAGAATACCTGTATCCACTAACAAATTGTTGATAATTCCTTCTGGTGAAAGCATGGTGATTACAATATTCGCGACAATTACCCATGATACAAAGTGGGGTAAATAAGATATTGTTTGTGTCCATTTCTTTAAAGTTAAAAACCTAACTTCATTAAGGAGTAAGGCAAAAACAATAGCTGATAATGTACCAAATACCAGTCCTAAGATCCCCATCCCCAAGGTATTCTCTAATGCTCGATAAAACATTGGTTCATTGAAGAGATCTTTAAAATGTTTTAACCCTGCCCATTCTTGATCAAAAATACCTGATTGTGGCTTATAGTCTTGAAAAGCCATCACCCAGCCAGCAACTGGAATGTATTTAAAAATAATTAACCAAATCACAAAAGGAAATGACATTAAGAATAACGCCTTTTGTTTACTCAACCTTTGAAAGAAGCCCTTATTGCCTGGTTTTGGTGCTCGTTTCTTTCCTTTACGCGAAGAAAATCCTGGCTTCACTGGTGTTTGTAAAGGTGAGTTCGACTCAGGAAGATTCGGTTGTGATTCTGCCGCATTGTTGATTCGACTCATTTTTTCTCTCTCCTAACCTGTCAACCCTTTATTGAAAGCGTTTTTTTAAGTTACTTTTATTATATTAGAAACCGTTTTCTTAAAAAACATGACAAACGAGACATAAAAACCGGTAAAAAGGAGAGGTGGATTAGCGTGCCGGTTTCAAAACAAAGAACCCGCTTCATTTCTCGAAACAGGTTCTTTATACACGAATACTCCGAATATAGCTTGGTGAATAGAACACACTACCTTACGAGAAGTTTAGCAGAAATAACTTCTATGAGTGTGCTAAGATTTGTCAGTTATATCAAGATAATATACAAATCTCCCTTGAATCAGATGAGATTTGTCAGTTATATCAAGATAATATACAAATCTTCCTTGAATCAGATGAGATTTGTCAGTTATATCAAGATAATATACAAATCTTCCTTGAATCAGATGAGATTTGTCAGTTATATCAAGATAATGAACAAATCTTCCTTGAATCAGATGAGATTTGTCAGTTATATCAAGATAATGAACAATTCATCCTTGCATGAGCTAAGATTTGTCAGTTATATCAGGATAACCTATAAATCTCCCATATGTGAACTTAGATTAATTAGATACACTATGATTCAGCTTGTATCGTCCACTCTATCGCTTGTTGTAGCTTGTCTTTTTCGATGGTGAAGTCGATTTGGTTGCTGTTGTTTTTGATTATTGCATAGTGTGTATCCGATATTGCTCGGAATTCGATTGTATTCTCAATGGTTTCGTTGTTCTCATCTGTGATCAGATAGCTTATTATTATTTCCGGCTCCTCATCGACTTGTTGCCCATTATATACTTCATCAAAGGTCAGCCCAGCTAATTGTTTGTAATCATCCCGGAAGACTTCAGTCTCCAGTTCTTCTCCTTCACGAAAAACTGTTGTTTCTACCACATCTTCCGCAGTTTCCTCATGTTCCATTGTATAGGTTACCTGATCTTCCGGTGTCTCAATTGATAGTTCGTCTATTACTTCGAGTGAAACAATATGAACAAAATGATCAATCACATCATAGGCCTGATGACTATATGGATCCAATAAATCCGTAGGTATCGTATACACTTCTTCTTTTCCCTCAACCTTAACATAATACTGATTATCTGCCGCCGGATCACCTACTACTAGTTTCTCGTCTTTTTCTCCATTTGAAAATACAATAGAAAAGTCAGAATCCGCGAAGCCATAATCCCCTTCCCCATTAACGGTCTCTACTTGTTCGATTCCATCAACACCAACTACCATTTCCTCTGCGTTGGAAAAAGCTACACTATAAACATTTTGATATGGTTTATGCATATACCAGCCACTTATATGTGCTAATGATTCTTTCTCAGAAAAAGGAGACTCTTTACTCAACTGAATTACTTCTTTTCCATTATCTATCTTCATTTCTGTGACATCTTCTGAAGTGACCGTTAAAATCTTATTATTCAGTAACGCTACACGTTGCAGTGGTATCATTTCAACCGATGAACGATCCACCAAATAAATGGTTTCTTTTTCTTGATGTTCAACATAATATTGTTCACCTTGTTCATGCATTTGACCAACAGCAATTTTTTGTGTCTCACCTTCCTGATCAGTAAACGAAACGACCACTTTCGGAAAATTTAAATTGACATTCTTTTTATCCACTTCGACTGCTTCTCCTGTCATCTCTTCCATCGCTAACAAAAAGCTATCCATTTTGTTCGTGTCTACTTCGTTCTCTGCATCAACAACTTGCCAGCCTTGTTCCGTTTTCGTTAAAGAAGTATTCTCACTTGCCAACACGTCAATATTGGTTATCTGTTCAAATCGCTCAATGAGCTGTGTGGAATCCTCGTCCGTGTCATTTGTGTCTTGATTAGCATTCACCAATAAAAATAACAAAACGGACAGTCCAACAATACTTATGAGCACATATATTAATGTTCTGGTTTTCTTCATATTACATCCCTCTCACTTTTGTGCCAATTCTTGTTCCATCAACTTAAGCGACTTCCTCATATTAAACATGATAAAAAACGCTGCTACACTCATACAAAACCAGACGGTAATGCTAGGAGCAAAATAGTAGATAATCGCGAGCGATACCAATGTCGATATATGAAATAAAGTCGTTTTAAAGAAACGGAATATCGCATATACCGACACAATAAACAGGTTCTTTAATTTCACCTCAAACCTTGTCATAATAGGAAAAGCATAAAGCATGACAAACAGCAGGAAAATTAATAAGATCAAAAAAACCGGAGATAATACTGCAAGATATTGGCTAGCGTAATGCATATCCACAATCAAAATCGACATAATCGTCCACTGTATCAGCCAATATTTTGTCGCAATACCAAAGTTATTCTTATAATACTTCCAGAAATCCTTTGTTGGACTTAGATCACGTTTGCGAATCATTTTTCCCATAGTTGCGTATAATGCAGCAAAGGAAGGTCCTGCCGGCAATAACGCAATATAAAAAAGAATGATATTCTGCACTGACATTTCCACAAAAACAAAAGCTAGTAAAAATAACAAATTTGCCAGCATAAAGTGAATATTGGTGACGAGAAAATAATAAAAATATTGAATAGCTATATATAATGGCCTTTCTGTAACTATTTGTGCCATAGACATTCCCCTTTAAGCGTGTTGTTTCCGATGTTTTTTCTGAAACTCTTTCGGACTAACGCCTACATATTTTTTAAACTTCTTATAGAAATAATCATTATTGGAATAACCCACTTTTTCTGATACTTCATATACTTTCAAATCTTCTTCAACTAAGAAATATTTTGCCTTTTCCATTCTGACAATGTCCAGATAATGATGAAAATAATTGTCTGTTTGCTTCTTGAATTTCTTACCTAAATAAGAGCGGTTGTAATTGAACAAATCAGCTATAACTTTTAAATTTAAATCCTTATAATAAAACCTCTCGACAAACTCAATAATTTTCTCAATCGTATTTTCTGCATTACAAGCAAACCCATTAATTTCAGAAGCGGTTTTGCTTAGTTGATCCTTTAACGAAGACAACAGTTCTTGTAATGTCTGAGACGCACAGATAATACTTGCCATTTCTTCATTTGACGGTATATGAATATCTGTGTTTGCTTTAGATAATATCGTATAAATATCTTTCGTTATTTCAATTAATTCAGCCGTAATTCGTGGTGATTGATATTGTTTTGCCTGATAATATCTTTCGATTTCTTCAAAATAGCTATCTAGTTTATTATCATCTTCAAACTCAATCGAACGACATACTTCCTTCACCCAATCTTGTGCTAAACCAGACTTCTCTGCAATAAGCTTGTTATTAGATAGAATCGTTGTGTTTCCATAACTGAAGTGTAAATCTTGCAATTGTTTAATCTGGTTGACGATTTCTGGTAGTTTTTCAATGGTTGTACCTTCTTCTATAAGTTGAAACTGATGTTGTTTGGCAGCCATTAACCGGCTTGTTGATTGAAAGAACCGATTAATAGAAGCAATATCACTATTTTTAAATAAAAGATACATTACTTGATCCATCCAAAAATATTTATAAAGTCGATCCGTATCTAGCTTGCCCTCCACCCAGCTTTTTTCCGGATTCTCAATAAATGTGACACTAGCTATATGGAAAGTCTCATTCTGATCATGTTTCAACCAGCTATCACTCTTTTTTCTTCCTAGTAAAAATCCCTTCCACTCTTCATACTCTGTCATTGTCTCATACTCGTGTATTTGTGAATGCAGCAAGTTTTCACTTATACACTTTTCTTTAAGCTGTTGTATAAGTGGTATCAATTCCTCCTCATCAATTGGTTTCAACAAATAGGATTCCATCCCCAGACGAATCGATTGCTGTGCATAAGAAAAATTGGAATAACCGGATAATACGACAAATTTACATGGAAAACCTTCACTCTTCGCTTGCTTTACCATATCAATTCCACTTAAGCCTGGCATTCGAATATCAACAAACACGACATCTGGTCTTAATGTTCTTATTTTTTCTAAGCCAACTTTACCATTTTTCGCTGTTCCTACCACTTGATAACCATAATTACCCCACTCAATAATGGAAGTAAGACCCTCTCTGATCAATGGTTCATCATCTATAAACAATACCTTTAACATTCATCTACCCCCTCTCATGCTGATCGTTTTTTATTTTTGGTATTTTAAGAGTCATCGTGGTACCCAATCCTTCAATGCTGTCCATTTCAATCCCATATTTATCTCCGTAATACAGCCTTAGTCGTTGATGTACGTTGTGTAAGCCAATACGATTGCCATCAGAATAGTAATCTTCATCGTTAAGACGCTCTCTGATTTCTATTAAATTAGCTTTTGGCATGCCAGCACCATTATCTTTTACTTCAACCTGAATATATTGATCTTCTTCTTCCATCGTTATCTTAACAAACCCATCTTCTTCCTTTGGCTCTAAACCGTGGATAATTGCATTCTCTACAATGGGCTGAATCAATAAAGGAAAAATATAATAGTCTTCTACTCCATCTTCCACTTCTAATTTATAGCTGAATTTTTCACCGAAACGTAATATCTGAATTTCTAGATAATGATGCATTAGAGCAATTTCTTCCGTAATAGGTACTGGGCGATCTGTTCTTTCTAATGAGGACCGCATCATTTTACTTAACATTTTTACGATTTTTGCAACTTCCGGGTCTTGGTTTAAAATCGCCTTCATCCGAATCATCTCTAATGTATTGTAAAGAAAATGTGGATTAATTTGGCTTGCAAGCATTTTAAAATCCATTTCTTTTTGTTTGCGCTTCCATGTTTCTTCTTTAATTTTATGAATATAGACTTCATCAATGATTTTTTGGACACTCTCGGAAGTGGTTGCTAAATCTCGGTAGACCTCACTGATTTCGTCGCGCCCTTTTATATGCTTGTTAACTTGGAAATTACCTTTTGCGACTTGAAACATCGTTTGTCTTAATTGCTGAATCCGTTTATGGAAACTTCTTATGAAGATACCTATTAAAAAAATCGATACCGTCAAAGCACCAATAATCACTAAAAAACCTCGTACATAGATGGCATTTGGTTCCTTCATTACTTCATCAACGGGAATAACAGAAGATACTTGAAAACTATTATCTAATGATTTATCAGGTTGAAAGTCGTGCACATTTATTTTGACATGCTCTTCTTGAAAATCTGTATCGATAACGTAATTACCCATTTGCTCATCATCTTGAGTAAAAAAAGTGGCTTTTTCTCCAATATATTCACGCTCTGTATTATATACGATTGTTTCTTGATCTAATGTGATAAATGCTTGATATGGTTCTCCCTCTACTACTGATTTCAGCATATCCGGGGAGACATAAATAGCTAATACCCCTAATAAATCATTACTTTGACCATAGACCGCTCTTGTTAATGCTAATAATTCCTGTCCAGTCCAATAATCATCCATGTAAACCCATGATAAACGACCACTTTTGGAGACTGCTTCTTGATACCAATTTTCCTGTTTTACTATTGAGTCCGCATAAATAAAATGTGAATCCGTTATCATATCTTTGTTCATGAAAAATTGAATTGTTTCAATTTCATCATAATATTTCAGGAAATCATCAAACACCGGATAACGATTATAAGCATTGTAAATTTCTAATGTCGACTCATAATCATTTTCCAACAACTCTTTCATATTTTGATTTATATAAACCATATCCGCAATACTTATCACACGATTAAAGATAGTTTGTAATCGCAATTCAAGCTTATCCACATTCGATTCTGCTTCACTTAATGAATGATTCAATACAATATCTCTCGTACTATAGTTCAAATATGCACCAACCAAAAGAATAGGTATCGCTGTGACAATCAGGTAAATGCCTAACAATTTATGCTTTACTTTTAAATAGTCAAATAAAGACATGATTTTTTTCTTTAGAAACATTTGTTATCCCCCCTGTCACAGCACTTATTTATTTATTATCCAGGTTTTCTCTGTTCAGTTCAATACGCTCCTTCTACAAATTTATTACGAATGATACTTGTTTATTTTGCTGTAACGAAATACGCTGATGGTGTTCCTCGACTTCTGGATAAAGTGGAAAATACAGCTTTACCTCTTGATCGATTTGACTTATTATTTGTAGCTCGAGGTGTTTTGCCTCTGTATCCCACTTCAATCTGTTAATGATCATCTGGTTTGGCAGGCGGATACCTGTGATTTCTCCTTTTGGTAGGGAAGACGGAATGGCACCTAACAATGTCAACCTGCCATTACTAAAGTCCGCTAACATTTCATGAACGACTTGTGGTAAAGCCCCATTGCCATCCACATTGAACACATTCTGCTCGTTATAATGGGACATCATTAGGGACGAATAAAAGCAATTATGATCAATCAAAAGACGGAAAATATCTTCAATTAGATCATGTCTATGGAATTGGGTGGCACATAATGCAGAGTGCATTCGGCCATGTGTAGAAGTTGTATCCCCATCTTCATTTAACAACCATGCTTCTAGACGTTTATCAAATGCCGTTCTTGCCGCTTGCCACATCTCTGGGTCTGTTTCATTATTGAACTCCCTGCTTTGAAAAACAGGATACAAGTGAGAAAAATGACGATGATTATAATTTTCTCCTTTTTCCGAAGTTAACCATTCTTTTAAGGCACCATCTTCATTTACCTGATAAGCAGGCATTTTACTTCTCATTTCTCGGCATTTCTTTACCTTTTCTTGCGGATAACCTAAAATTTGATAAGCCTCACTTAAGTTGGTTAATACTTCGTTCGCTACTGCTATATCCTGTGTTGCATTATCGGCCGCTCCATTTTCTGCTGAATAAGAAGGGGTAAAACGATAGGGCCCGTCTGTATCTTCAATCAGAAAGTCCTCGTAAAACAGGACAATATCTTCTAAAAACGGCACAACTTCATGTTGTAAAAACAGCTTATCACCGGTAAAACGGTAATATTGATAATACCAATGTGCTAACCAACCGGCACCACATGTCCATAAATGTAAGGGCCATTCCTGATTCCAATGAACATGCTTACCACAGTTACTGGAGTGGATAGCTGCCATCACACCGCGTGCGCCATAGTATTTCTGTGCATTTTCACGAAAGCCTGGCATTAACTCTTTTATTAAGCCGAAATACCCTTCCAATCCTTCTAATAAATTACTGGATAGGGCAGCCGCAATCGATAGCTCAACATTGGTATCAAAGGTAAAATCCCCGCTCCATGGAGGGTCAAACGTTCCTGTCCAGATTCCTTGTAAATTTGGTGTTAATTCTCCGGCACTGCAAATATACATATAGCGACCAGCATCATACATTTTCTCCAACAAAACAGGTGTGATCTTTCCTTGCTGTTTTGCTTGTTCTACTAATGACCAGATCTGTTGTTGACGTTCTTGATCTGTCGCCAGAGTTAGCTCTACTCGTTCAAACATCTCCTGATGAATAGACACATGTTTAGCAAAAAGAGTAGGATAATCTTCAGAAGAGCTTAACGATTGTTTAATAATCTTGCGCTCTGATTTCTCCTTGTATGGCACAATCTCCATTCGAATCTGGACCGATTTTTCGCTGTTTATTTCAAAACCGACCGCCTTGGAAAGAGGTTTTACACCTTCCGCAATCACGTCAACTAACACATCATATCCAGCTTCACTATAACGATAATCAAAATGAGTATGAATCGTTTGCTGATCCATCATACTCGTTTGGCTCATTTTGGGATCTTGATAGTCTGTTAACTTTATCGTGTAATTACCTGGGCTTAGATAATGGATGATTTGATTACAGTCTTGCGAAACAAAGGTTCTTCTTACATATGACTGTTCGTTTACTTTATAGGAGACGCTAAGCTCCCCTGTCTCGTAATTGATGCTTCGTTTGTAATCCGTATATTTCTGGTGATCGGTTTCAATATGCATATGGAAACCTGGGTGTGATGGATCACTCATCGTTAATCCCTGATAGCCGAGTTCTTTCGCCTTTTGATAATAAAAGGAAATAGCTTTTTCATATCCTTGTTCTCGGATTATCTTTCGCATTTCTTCTAAGTATGGTGCCATATCTGGTAAATCATAACTATTACCTTGTGGTAAATAAAGCCGGCAATGATTGCCGATGACCGTATCATGCACTGGATCACCGAATACCATCACCCCATGACTACCATTACCGCTTACTAAAGCATCTTCCCATTTAGAAGCAGGTTGATCCGTCCAGATCCCGCGTTTAGGTAATTGGTGCAAGAAGACTCATCCTTCCATTAATTGTATTGATTGAATAGACAGCTGCTTGATTTCCAGAATGATATCGCTCGGTTCACTATTCTGTACATGCCAATCTATTATTTGATCTGTCCATTGATTCGCAGCAATTTTTTGCGTAGTGACCGGTGAGTTTTTACGGTCATTTGCATAAACACTTAACTGACCATTCTCACCTTTTACTCTTACTTTCAATTTTGCTTTTGACTGATATTGTACATTTCGAAACAGAATCCAGCCTTGTTGATCAGCTGTCACACAAGGTCTTTCCATTTCCCCTTTAGTTAACGTAATATGCTCATAATCATCATAGTTCTCTGCTGATGTTAGTTGCTCGAGGGAACGTCTAGTGATCACTTCCCCCTTAATCGTTACCGGAGCAGAAGTGAAAACAAATTGCTCACTTGATTGGCCAATATGGAAATGTACCATTCCTTGTTCCAGTACGAACTGATTTGTTCTCACATCAAATACTTTTAATTGATCCGTGTCCATCGATAATGTTATCTGTTTTTCCTGATCAGGTAATAATAAGACTTTTTCAAATGCGACCAATTGTTTATTTGCTCTCGGATAGTAGCCTCCCGTTACATCTGCGTACACCTGGACAACTTCCAATCTGTTAAAATCGCTTTGATTTTTTAAAGTGACTGATATGGATATTTTTTCATTTTCCGAGATCACATTTTTATTGATGTGTACATCCTGATAAGTAACCGTACCGTAACTTAAACCATGGCCAAATGGATACAAAATATTAGCATCGGCATATTGATAGGTACGCTTTCCTTTACGAATATCATAATCTGTTATATCAGGTAATAGATCGGCATCTCGATACCAAGTCATGCTCAATTTGCCAGAAGGATTATTGCCTCCAAATATCGTCGCAGCCAGGCTATGACCAAGTTCTTGCGATCCATGTGAACTATATATTATCGCAGGAATATGATCTTGTTCCCAGTTTATTGCAAAAGGATAGCTTCCAAACACAACTAAAACCATATTCGGATTAGCTTGATAGACTGCTTGAACCAAGCGTTGCTGATAGTCTGCCAGTTTAATATCTTGTCGATCCTCTGTTTCTTTCCCATTAATCATTGGGTGATTTCCTACGCAAACAATGGCAACATCACTTTCTTTCGCACGATCGACAGCTTCTTGTATGCCATTTTCAATAATCTTTTTCTCAAAAAGAGCAGCATCTTTTTCGTTCACCGTCACTTTATTTTGTTCTACTGTTAATGGATAACCGTTCCAGTTGTTTAATGTATATAAATCCTGATCATTAGCTCTAACACTTATTTTTTCACGATTAAACCAGTCAAAAATTTCTTCTTTTGTGGCTGAAAAGGTTGGAGCTTTTTCCATTTGCGTTAAATAATGATTCGTCTTCACACTTTTAAAGACATGCCAGCCATTTCCCCAGTCTTCATCAACTAAAGCAGCATGACTTACATCATCTTGCGTAGCGACCCAATGATTTTCTTCATTCACTCCTAAATGATTGGAAGATAACTTCGGTTTCCAAACAATGCGATCAAACCCATCATGATAGGAAATATCTACATCTGGAAGGTATTCTTTGATACCTGCTAATGGCGTTACCTTATAAGGTGGGTACCCCGTATACCAATCACGGAAAACATCATTAGCTGTTGGCCCAATAACCGCAAGCTTTTCCAGTTTATTTTTACGTAAAGGTAAAAACTCCTGGTCATTTTTTAATAATACGATTGATTCATCAGTTGCTTTCCGAGCAAGCTTACTATGCTCCTCACTACACATTACATCTAAAGGTAAGTTATGGTAGGGATTTTGACTAGGATCCTGATCAAAGTGGCCTAAACGAAAACGTACTTTTAACATCCGACGGATAGCCCGGTCCATATCTTGCGGTTCGATTAATTGTTTATCCAGTGCGTTCTTCGCTGCTTCTTCGACAATTTCTTTACGATCTACGAAACAATCAATTCCTTTTTTCAAAGCGTCTGCCAGTGCATCTTCGAATGTAGCATAATACTGATACTCTTCCACATTTAACGTCAATGCACCGCCATCACTTACAATAAAACCATCCATCTCCCATTCATTGCGGACAATTTCTTCAATTTCATGTATTTGCATGCACGGGATGCCATTGACTCCATTATAGGCAGTCATCATCGATAGCGCATTTGCTTCTTTAAATGCTGGTTCAAATGCTTTTAAATAATATTCTTTTCTATTACGCAAATCCATACTGTTCGATGTATCTTCGCGCCCTTTTTCATGATTATTACCATAAAAATGCTTCGGTGCGGCAACAAGTTTTACATAAAAGGGATCATCACCTTGCATCCCTTTAATCAATTCTTTGGACAGTTGACCAGTTAAATACGGATCTTCTCCATATGCTTCTTCTGTCCGTCCCCAACGAGGATCACGTTCCATATCAATCGTTGGTGCCCATAATGTCAGGCCAGTTTTTTCGTTTTGTAGCTGATAAAAAACTCTTGCTTCATCACCAATAACACTTCCTACTTGATGCATTAAGGGTTTATTCCATGTACTCGAAAGTCCGATCGGCTGTGGAAATACTGTCGCTTTACCGCCATTACGATCGACTACTCCATGAGCCGCTTCCCCTCCAACTGCATAAGCATTGATCCCTAATCGCGGAATCGCACTTTGCTGTGTACTCAGTAGCGATATTTTCTCACTTAACGTTAGCGCTTCCATTAATACCGATAAACGATTTTCTAATGATAAAGATGGTGACTGAATCTTTTCTACTATACTCAAAAACTCACACCTTTCCATAGATTTGGACGTGACTTTAAAGGAAATCGGTTTCCTTTCTCGCCTAATAAAGTTGTGTTAATATTAGAATCATGTTTATTATAAATAAATTAAATTAAAAAAGCAATGGCATTCCATAATTGGAATGCCATTTTGTAATGAAGGGTTGCTTGGTATGAGCAAATACGTGGATTATTTAATAACAAAATTCATTCCATGCCCCCTTAAAATAATTGAAACCGACTTGTCGTTGGTAAAAACGTGACTGGAACAGTTGGAAATCCAAGTTGTAACTGATTGGCTAACCACTTCATCCCAGGGTCTTCACTTTCTGCATGACCGAGTTGAATTATCCCTTTGGAAGAACCTTGCTGGACTGCATCCCAGACAAATTCAGGTGTTTCCCATTCCGGACCTTCACCATAGATGACAAGATCAACCTTTTCTAACAAAGGGATAGTTGTCGCTCCGTTCCCACGGTAACCTACGAGCACAGCTATTTTTTCACACTTCATGTCTTTGTTACCGACAAAGCGCAGATACTCAATGCCTAATTTCTCTTTTAAATGGGAGGCAATCTTCGCAAGTGTTGCATTTGGTATATGAAGTATACTGTAGGCTGGTTGTTGCTCGTTTACATATTGCTGCCAATTTAGTTCTGCTATTAAGCCTTGCGTAATGCCATCCGGTTGGTAACGATGAACTACGTCATGATTGCGATAGATAGCTAGATTGGTTTGTGCAATGATTGATTTCTTTTGTTCTATTAAGTTAGTGTTTTTTTCTAACGTTTGATTAGAATGATGTTGATAAAAAAGGGCTTCATGTGTAATCAATAAATTGGCTTTGATCTCAGCAGTTTTTTGAATAACAGCTATACTGGGCATAAAACTAACAGCTATAGCCTTTACTTCATCTTCTCTGTTTCCATATTTCAATCCGTCAACGGTTGAAGAATCAAGTGTAATATCTTTTTCGATTTGATTCATAACATCCTGGATAGTAATCATCATCTTCTGCTCCTTTCTCTGATAACGGACTTTTAGTTACTAACTCTACTAGAAAATATCCATTAGGTCCTAACTTTACGTATATTTGCTTGTTTCCAGTACTATGCAACCGCTACGGCAGAATACTTCGCTGGTAATAAACAATATACGGATAATATGATTGAAACAAGTTTATACCTGTTAGACTATGGTTACTATCAATAATTAGTAAATATAGAACGGTCACTTTGCAGGATCTTTTGCAACACTTGTTTTGGCTGTTGGTTTTTGTCAAATAAGAATGGCCAATTTTTTCGCCCTTTCACTGGGAAATCATGTAACCATGTATAATCATCTGCCACACCCCAGAATGTTATAGCACCGATATGATCTTTATATTCTTTAAAGACATCAAAGAATTTTAGATAGCGCTCGGTTTGCAATGCTTTCATTTCATCTGTTGGTTCGGTTAGATCTGTCCGCTTGTCATCAAATGCAAACATCGAAACATCCATCTCCGTAATTTGTACTTCCACACCTAAAGATGCATATTTTTCTATTGCCTTACGGATATTATCCAGGGATGGATCATAAATATTCCAATGAGCTTGCATGCCGACTCCATGAACTGGGACATCTTTTTCCTTTAACTGTTTAACTAATTGATAGATTTTATCGCGTTTTGCCGGATTTGATTCATTGTAATCATTGTATAGTAACGTTGCATCGGGATCTTTCAAATGTGCATATTCAAATGCTTTTTCAATAAATGATGCGCCAAGTACTTGATACCATTTGGAGTCACGATAGAATTTGTCTTCTTCGTCTGCAATTACTTCATTCACAACATCCCAGCTGTAAATCTTACCTTTATATCTGCCAACGACCGTATCAATATGTTCCTTCATTCTCTTAAGTAAGGTATCCGCATCTACAAGTCCACCATTCTGTTCAAAAATCCAATCACTCGTTTGATTATGCCATACTAAGGTATGACCTCTCATTGCTTTTTGATGTTCTTCAGCAAACGCTACCATTTTGTCGCTGATTTCAAAATTATATTCATTTTCACTAGGGTGAAGACTTTCAAACTTCATTTCATTTTCTGCTGTTAAACTATTAAAATGTTTTTTTATCACATGCTCTGATGAGCGCATGGTCCGTTGATTAATTGCTGCTCCAATTTTGAAATCTTTCTCAAATTGCTGATAAAAACTTGGTATTTGTTCTGTCATTTAAAAAACTCCTTTTACTTCTATTTTACTGCTCCTAGTGTCATCCCTTTAACAAAGTATCGTTGCAGGAATGGATAAACCATAATGATAGGTAAACTTGCAACAATTGTCATCGTAGCCTGAATCGACTTCGGTGTCACCATATTGGCATTACCATCAGCTGAATTCGCAAAGGCAGATGCCATATCACCACTTGAGGTTGTACTTGAATTTTGCAAGATTTTCATTAACTCATACTGTAAGGTAGTGAGATGTTCTTGACTTGAATTATATAAGAACACATCAAACCACTGATTCCATTGAAAGACAGCAACGAATAGTGCAACAGTTGCTAATACCGGCAATGATAACGGTAAGACAATTTGGAAGAAAATCCGAAAATCTCCTGCACCATCTATTTTTGCTGATTCAAAGATACTATTAGGCAAGCCTTCAATAAATGAACGCATAATGATCAAATTAAATGCACTAATTAATGTTGGTAAAATATAAACCCAAAAAGACCCGATTAATTGTAAATCTCTCATTAATAGGAATGTCGGGATTAACCCACCATTAAAATACATCGTCATGATAAAAATAATCGTAATTGATTTTTTAAAGATAAAATGCGGTTGGGCAATGGCGTAAGCTACCATTGCAGTACAAAATAGACCGACACCCGCACCAATAATCGTTCTCAGTACCGAAATAAAGATAGCCTGATAGATAGCAGCCTTTTCAAATACGTGTGCATAGTTATGCCACGTAAACTCTCTCGGCCATAAATAAATACCGCCTCGGACAGAATCTGCTGCATCGTTTAAGGAAATCGCTATTTGATTTATAAATGGATATAACATCAATATACATAATATGAACATAAAAATGATGTTACCTGTATCAAAGAGAATGTCTTCTCTTGTTCGTATAAAACTCGCTTTTTTACGTCTGAACATATTGTATACCTCCTAGTAAAGTCCACCTTGACCCATTTTCTTAGATAATGAATTGGCTGCAATTAAAAATATAAAGCTGATGACTGTTTTGAACATTCCTGCTGCAGTTGCTAATGAGAAGTTAAACATCGATATACCATATTTAATAACAAACACATCGATATTTTCTGAGTACTCAACGTTTTGACCATTTCCTAGTAAGTATTGCGGTTCAAAACCAGCTTCTAAGATATAACCAATATTCATAATTAAAAGGACAATGATTACAGACTTCATACCAGGAATGGTGATATGCAAGATTCGTTGAATTCGGGATGCACCATCAATTTTCGCTGCTTCATATTGTTCCTGATCAATCATGGAAATCGCAGCCAAATAGATAATCGCATTCCACCCGACATTTTTCCATGTTTCCGCAGCACCTAAGATCCCCCAGAAATATTCTCCGACACCCAACCAAAGGATTTCATCATCAATGAAACCTAATCCCATTAATATATCATTGATGATCCCATCAATCGATAACACAGAGGATACCAACGCTGCGGCTACTACCCATGATAAGAAATGTGGTAAATAACTGATCGTTTGCACCACTCGTTTAAATTTTATGTTGGTTAATTCATTGATTAAAACAGCTAAGGCAATAGCTGTCACAAAACCTAATACAAGGTTGATAAGACTCTGTGCTAATGTATTGCGTAGAACGCCCAAAAAGCGATCATCTGTAAATAAAAACAGGAAATGTTTCAAACCTACCCATTCTTGTTCAGAAAAATTCAGTGCAGGTTTAAAGTTTTGAAAGGCCATTGTCCAACCCCATACAGGCAAATATTTAAAAATAAAAACCCAGATGACAAATGGAACTGTCATCCATAACAAAGCTTGTTGGTCTTTACATTTTTTGATAAATGCTTTAATGCCTTTCTCTTTCTGTTCAGTTGGAAGTGAATTGGTATTTCTATCCATTGTATTTGATTCAATTGGCATAGTTGTTCCCCCCTTACTTGTAGTAAATTCTCTAAATTTTCGGACCATTAGGCAAATCTGTATGATTCGCCTAATGATCAATTCTTTTATTACAAATTAATTCATTCTATAAAAGAATGGTCCGAAAATACAAGACATTTTTTAAAAAGCGGAAGGCTGAAACTGCTACAGCCTTCCTAACCCTTTTTTATTCTGCACTGCCTTCTACTAGTTTAGCTTTATTTTGAACGAATTCGGTAATTACTTTTTCATACGCATCAGATGGTAGATCTGAAAATTCACCTTTATATGCTTCCCATTGAGAATTGAATTCACTAGGGTCAGCAAATATAATTTCAGGAAATTTACGTTTCATCAAGTCATCTAACTGTTGTTCATACAACTGAGCCTCAGATCCTGTTTCAATAGGTGCATCATAGGCAGGATACCAAGGACGTGCATCAGGTTCCGAGAATAATCCTGTAAAAGTTTCAATCCCGTAAGATTCCAAGAACTCTTTATCGCCATCATCATACATTAAGCTAGCCACTTCTTCTTGTTTAGGAGGTTCAACTGCATTCCCGTCTTCATATTCACCATTCATACGTGGCCAGCCCCATTCGAAGTATGTGAAGCCAAATTGATCACGGAATTCTGTTTTAGATGTCTCATCAATTTGTTCTTCTGTACGATAATAACGACCATCATCGTCGACCTCATAAGTTTCTCCTTCAATACCCCATGTAATTAATTTTTGTGTTTCTTCTTTAGCGATATGATCAAGGTATTTTATAATACGTATTTGATCCTCTTCAGGCGTGCCAGCTGTAATACCCATACCAGGTGAAGCAGTAAACCCTATTGGATCAAGATATTGATCTTTCGTATCTTCATCAAATACAATCGGGAACCCCATATAATCGTTATACGGATCATCATCTTCTTCTAATGTATTTAATGCTTGCCCCACTTGCCAACGATAGTCAAAGAACCCTACCACTCTTCCAGAAGTAATTTTTGCCAAGTACTCATCGTAATTTTGAGTAAATGCCTCTTGGTCAAATAAACCTTTATCATTAACTTCATTCAATTTTTTCAACCAACGTTGCGTAGTTTCTTTGTCGCCATAAACTTCTGCTTCACGTGTTTCCATATCGATAATAGACCCACCATCATTTGGATAGCCTGCTAAATGCATCGGTTGGTTGGAAAGTGCGAAAAATCTCCAGTCGTGTGTAAGTGCAGTAAACCCGGTCGTATCAGCACCGTCAATTTGCGGATTTGCAGCTGTATACTCTTCAATAATATTGAAATAATCATCTAGTGTTTTTGGTTCTGGATATCCTAATTCTTTTAGTACATCACGTTTTATCCACCATGCTCCTTGATTCAAGTTTGCTGGTTTTCGGTAACCTTGAGGTGCACCAGATGAAATAACATATATATTCCCATCATCACGTTTCATTAATTCCCAATATGGCTCATACATGTTATATAAATTCGGTGCATGTTCTTTAATCAAATCATTCAATGCAACAAAACCACCTGCATCAATAACTGCATCTGTTGATTGTTCTGCATTTAATAAGGTTGGATATTCACCACTAGCAATCATTGTTCCAATCTTTTGGTTTACATCCCCAACAATGTGTTCGATGTCGAAATTAACTCCTGTTTCTTCTTCAAACATCTTTCCTAGATTAGTCTCTGCTGTATTTATATCTTCTCCAGGACCAGATGCATCAAAGAAATCATAAGTGTAAATCTCTCCATCACTTTCTTCGTTACTGGACTCTTCAGAGCTATCGTCTCCACTATCAGTAGAGCCTGTTTCTTCACTATCGTCGCTACAAGCTGCTAATACTAATAATAGTGCAGCGAGTAAACAGAATAGCCACGCATTTTTTTTCCACCCCATAAACTAATTCCCCTTTCTTTTTCAAAGTTTTCTTTTGCTGCTATTAATTGTAAGCACTTTCATTGTAACTTGTAACATTTTCAATTGTTACCCACCAAAGTTTAGCTGAAACTTTGAAAAATAAACTTTAGATCATTCATTCTGGATAACTTTTTGCAACAGAAAAAGACTATCCACAAGGTTAGCTCGTTTAGAATATACTTGTTTTCAACGGACAACACTGAGCCTATTTGCTAGTGAGGTCAGTTGATATCTCGCATATTCCTATAACTAACCTTATTGAACAGTCCTTACAGTTTGTACATTAACAGGTATTTTAAGATAAACCGTTGTTCCCTGACCTTGTTCTGTTTCAATCTTTAACTCGAAATCATCATGATAATACATTTTTAACCGCTGATACACATTCCTGATACCAATACTCTCACCTACCATTTCATCTTCTTCAAAGGAATCAATCATCTCATTGTATATACCTTTTTCAATACCAGTCCCGTTATCTTCTATTCTACAATGGAGGTGGTTTGTATCAATTTTTATTGTCACGTTGATATTCCCGTTTGTTTTTAATGGTTCAATCCCATGAATACTGGCATTTTCGACAAAAGGTATCATCGTCATATTGGGTATTAGAATATGTTCTGCAGCTTCCGCTAGATGAATACTGTATTGCATCTTGTCAGCAAAGCGATATTGTTGTATCTCTAGAAAGGATTGTATTAATCGGACTTCTTCTTTCACAGTTACAAAGTCTTTATCCCATGTAATTGAGTTTCTTAAAAGCTGTGCCATATTACGAATTATTTCAGCCGTTTCATCCTCTTTTTTCAATAAACTTCTCATTCTAATGGTTTCCAGTACGTTAAATAAAAAGTGTGGATTAATTTGACTTTGAAGTGCTTTTAATTGCGTTTCTTTGTTTTGTATTTGCAAATCTTTTTTTTGAATACGTGCAATGTAGACATCATTGATCAAGTCCTTAATCTTCTTGGACATTCTATTAAATTCGGTTGTTAATACACCTATCTCATCTTTATAAGGTTTTCCTGGTATGAGCTCGAAGTTTTGATCTTTTACTTTTCTCATTTTTTTCACGATTGTATTTAATCGAAAATGAATGTTACCAGCAATGTAAACAATAAATAAGGTCGGGATCACAAAATTCCATAACGCTAAATACAAGATAGACGGAATCGATTTCCTTACTTCTGCTAACAATTGATCTTCCGACATGACACCAACAACTTTCCAATCCGACATATATTGCACCGGATAGGATTCTTCTAATACAGTTGAGCTGTTAGGAATTTGAATAGTTTCAAAGGAAATATATTGGGACTGCCATTGAACATATTGATTCGTGGTATACTCGATGTTATTTTGCTCATTTAATAAATAGATATCTCCTTCAAACGTTTCATTAGCAAACAATTGATGAATAAAACGGTCATTTAAATTAATCATGATAACCTTTTCATTTGATGAACTATCATTTGAATCCAAGGCTCTTACCACGACAAATTGACTTAGATTACCATCTTCTGCCGCAACTTTTGATACAACCGGATACTTTTTTCGTCTATCAAGTGTTGATTGATACCAGTGTGATTCCTTCACTTCTTCATCAATAGCAACTATTCCACCTGCCGTAATGACTGTCGGGTTGTCAGTAAATAGATAAATCGATCGAATCGAAGAATAGACAGGCGTATACTTATTAATATCACGAAAATTATTATTATAAGCTAAGATAAAATCGATGGGTGACTCATAAGTAGTTTCTAATAACTGATAAACAAACGCATCAGAATAAAGAACGGATGCTATCCCGACAGCATCCTCAACTCCTTGCTTAAAACTATTTGCAACTTGGCGTAACGCAAGTTCATTATCATGAATTTTTTGTGTGCGGACATTTTCCGATGTTACATTATAAAAAATCACATTCGTTAATACTATTGGTAAAAATACCGAAAACATATAGATTAATAATAATTTATTGCGAATGCGAATATCATTTAAGTGAATTTTTTTCATGGAAACCCTTCTAACTGATTCGATTCATTAATTTTTTCCGATATTGTGATGGAGTGGTTTTTACAATCTTTTCAAATTGGGTAACAAAATAATCTGGATTATTAAATCCTACATTTTCCGCCACTTCATACACTTTTAAATCGGTAGTCCGAAGCAGTTTCTTGGCTTCATCCATTCTTACTTTTAAGATGTAATCTTTAAAATAAACACCATATGTTTTTTTAAATAATTGTCCCATATACACTGGATTCATATAAAACTTATTCGCAATAGACTTAAGTGTTATCGACTGATCATAATGTGAGTGGATATATTTCTTGATTTGATAAATCGTACCTTTCACATTGTTTTGATTTAATTTAGCCAGAATGTTAGCTGCATCTTTCATAAAGCCTCCCCATAATTCTTCTACCTGCCGGAGACTTAAAGAATATTGATCCCACTCTAACATGTCTTTTAAATTCGTGATTTTCTGTTCATTTCCTTCTGATTCTTTAATAGATTTTAAGATTTTATGATTGAGGCGATTTACCATTGTTCGTAAGGCATCTTTAGCAAAATTCATTTCTTTACATGTCTGTATCATATTATTTAATTGTTTTTCGATGTATTCATGATTATTCTCTTCAATAAATTCCATCATTTTGTCATAATAGCTTTGATCCAGATCGATAAAAAAAACATCTTTTTCGTCTATCAGAGAAGCTGTAATAATAGGCTCATCAAATAAATATTTAAATTGCACACATTTTTTTGCTGTCTTATAAGAAGTGGTTAATTCCTTGATCTTATGAACCGTTTCACCACAGTAAACATGCATATCTAAAGCAGCTTGTCGATACCATTCTTCCAGAAATTGATCTATCGTTTTATGGTTTGCAGTTAAAAATTTGTCATTGATTACTAAACCAAAGCAATTGATGTTGTCTTCAAAACACATAAAATGATTTTGTCCATCCATCTCCAACAATGCGTTTTCTAATTTTTCAAAGTTTAGTTGATAATCCATATTCAATCCGTTTATCTCAATCTTTATAAATGTATAATGCTTTCCATCCAAAAACGGATGATCCCATTCAGTTGACAGGTTACATTCCTTGTCACATAGCAGAAGTTTTTTTATTTCTGATACCGTTTCCATTTTATCTTTCATTTGTTTTGTTTCATATTCATCTTCAATCGCTCCAGATATTTTGCGTAATGTTTGATGGATTTCTTCTTGATCAACAGGCTTCAGAATAAAATCCTTTACTCCATACCGAAGTGCTCGCTGCGCATATTTAAAGTCGTTATAACCACTGATCACAATAAAATAAGGAGAGCGGGATAAAGTTTCCTTCGAATGTTTTATTAAATCCAATCCATCTAATACAGGCATTCGTATATCGGTAAGCACAAGGTCTGGCTGTAGTTCCTTAATCTCAGACAATGCATCTTCTCCATTACCAGCCTCACCACAGACTTTAAAACCGTATGACTCCCAATCTATCAACGTTTTAATTCCTTTACGAACAAAGATATCATCATCGACCAAATAGACTTTATGCATGCTTCTTCTCCCCTTTCACATAATCTTTTTCTAATAAGCTTTGCTGCCTGTTTTCAAAGCTTTCAAAGGAAAATAGCGCTAACCGAGTGACAATATAAAAGGTGAAGCTAACACCAACAACAGGGAGTAGCCCTGGAATAAACCTCCATACATATTGCAGTAAAAACAAAGCAACAAACATTCCGATCGTAACGAGTGGACTGAATAATCCTAATACAATCGCATGCTTCAATGTTTGTCGTATCGATAAATCAAAATGTGCAAAAGTTGGAAAGATATATAATATTGCAATAGTGTAAATAATCCCCATGACGATAAATAAGACCAAAAATAATGATTGGAAGGTTGTTGTATGTTGCATGACCCACTGAAAATCTACAAATAGGATATATCCAACGATTGTCAACAGATAACCAATCATGTTTGATTTGATGAAAGTTTTTTTATATGCTTTAAAAAATATTTTGTTAAAAGCAACTTCATTCTTTTGAACACACCACTCCCTTATTGTAATTACTAATGCCATTGTTGCCGGAAATAAACCGAGAAAAACTACTCCTGCCAATGACATCACTACCCACAACAGATTTAAATACATGATCCACATGAGCCATTCCAAAAAACGATAAAAACCATTAGAATTCACTGTTTTTGTCATAATAATACCCCCCTACCTTGAAAACGCTTTAATTTACAAAGAAAAAAATATACTTTGTTCATTCGATAGACATACTTATTATAGTACAATATATCTTAAAAGAAAAGTGGGTTTTCCATTTATGGTGATTATTTTACCCACTAAACTATTCCATTTTATGGTCGAAATAATCAATTAAGAACATCTGAAGGAGGAGTTTTATTTATGAGTTACGCTACTACATTTACAAACAGGAACTATCGAAACGTACTAAAAGAATATGGTTATGACAAGGAGCAGATTGATCATAAGGTGGTGAATACATGGAAACAATTATTTGATTCCTCTCACCCGGAAACACAAATATATTTTTCTATTGGTGATGACTTAGCATATATGCTTGATACAGGAAATGACGATGTGCGTACAGAAGGTATGTCCTACGGTATGATGATGGCCGTACAAATGAATGACAAAGACATCTTCGACAGGTTATGGAAGTGGTCCATGACTTATATGTATATGGAAGAAGGGGAAAATGCAGGATACTTTGCATGGTCATGTGCACCAGATGGGGCAAAGAATGCTTATGGCCCTGCACCAGATGGAGAAGAATATTTTGCGCTTGCGTTGTTTTTTGCTTCGCATCGCTGGGGAGACGGTTCAGGAATCTATGAATATAGTAAACATGCAAAGGATTTATTACATCATTGCATTCATAAAGGGGAAAACAATGACGGGTATCCAATGTGGAATCCAGATAATAAACTGATAAAGTTTGTTCCTAGTGTAGAATTTTCTGATCCTTCCTATCATTTACCTCACTTTTACGAACTGTTTGCATTATGGAGTTATGAGGAAGATCGTGTTTTTTGGAAGGAAGCAGCCATTGCCAGCAGACAATATATCGCAACATCTGCACATCCTGTAACAGGTTTAGCACCTGAATATGCTTTCTATGATGGGAATCCTAATCATATTCGCGGGTTTGGACATTTTTTCAGTGATTCTTACCGTGTTGCCTGTAACATTGCGTTAGATTATGAATGGTTTAAAGATAATGCTTGTCCAGTTGTTGTCAATGAAAAGATTCAAGCCTTCTTTGCTGATAAAGATCCAGAGGATTACAGAAGATATACAATTGATGGAGAACCTTTTGACGAAAAAGCTCTTCACCCGGTTGGGCTGATAGCTACCAACGCCATGGCATCTTTAGCTACAAGTGGTAATCATGCAAAAAAATGTGTCGACCTTTTCTGGAACACCCCTGTCAGAACCGGAAAGAGAAGATACTATGATAACTGCTTATACTTTTTCAGTCTATTAGCACTAAGCGGGAACTTCAAAATCTGGTTTCCAGAATAATTAGCTCAGCATGCTCTGTTTACTTCCTGCCCTCTACTTATTAGTAATGCGTTTATGAACATGTAACTTCACTGTGCTGGAAAGAGGTCGGGGGCAGGAGTACTCGATTATGAGACAAAACACGGACATCAAGTTGGATGTCCGTGTTTTGTTCCTTGGAAAAATGAATATATCCAAGGAAGAGAAGTATTACTAATCTCTCTTAAACTATGTTTGTTGTTTATTTTCTAAAGTCCATCAAATCTTGATTTAGTTGCTTCGTTTGTTGGTAGACATCTTTATAGAGTTTAAATAACACTTTATATTGTTCCACGTTTTCTGGATTTGGCTGATATGTTTCGGCATCTTCTAAAATGGTATCAGCACATTCTTTTAACGACGTATACCACCCTGATCCATAGGCAGCAAGCATCGCTGCACCCATTCCAGGACCTTGTTCACTCTTTAATTTTACGATGTTAGCATCAAAAATATCTGCTTGCATTTGAAGCCAATCAGGATTCTTTGCACCACCACCGATAGAATAGATCGTATCGATTTGCTTTCCATTTTCTCTAAAGATCGCAATCGATTCATTTAGAGAGAAGGTAATCCCCTCTAAAACAGAACGAGCAAAATCTTTCAATGTATGAGAACTGTCCATACCAATAAAGCTTCCACGAATTTGCGAATCAGCATGTGGCGTACGTTCACCTACAAGATAAGGCGTAAATAGTAAACCATTAGCACCAGCAGGTACATCGCCTACACCGTCTAACAGCTCTTCGAAACTTTTTTCCGCTGCGAATG
The DNA here is from genome assembly GCF_900114645.1 of Gracilibacillus orientalis. Classification (GTDB taxonomy): domain Bacteria; phylum Bacillota; class Bacilli; order Bacillales; family Amphibacillaceae; genus Gracilibacillus; species Gracilibacillus orientalis. The sequence goes on from NZ_FOTR01000002.1 coordinate 58,698, forward strand.
TTTGTTTAAACCAGTTTAAGCTATGACCAGCAGCTAAGGTAACCCCCATGGCATAGTACGCATCCTGTTCACCGTGGTTGAAATAGTGTACTTTTCCTTTATAGTCTTTATCACCTGTTGGCTCATAGGAAAGAACAACTCCAGATGTACCAATACTTGCAAAAGTTTTACCTTCAGATAAAATACCTGAACCAATCGCTCCACAGGCATTATCCGCTCCACCAGCAAACACATCTGTATCTGCCGATAACCCTGTCTCACCTGCAACTGCTGACGTGATTTTCCCAACATTTTGATCTGAATCAACTAGTGGCGGGCAAATCGAAACGTCTAAGTCAAGCAGGTCACAAATTTCTTTGCTCCACTCTTTTTTTGCAATGTCTAATAAACTTGTACCTGCAGCATCGGAATAATCCATATGCACTTGCTCTGTTAAACGATAGCGCACGTAATCTTTCGGTAAAACAAAGGTTTTCGCTTTCGCAAAAATTTCAGGCTCATGCTCTTTCACCCATAACATTTTTGGTAAGGTGAAACCTTCCAACGCCATGTTTTTCGTAATATCAATAAACTTTTCTTTTCCAACTTTTTGATAAATTTCTTCACATTGTGCTGTCGTACGCGTATCATTCCAGAGAATCGCGTTGCGTAGCACCTGATTATTCTGATCAAGTAAAACTAATCCATGCATTTGTCCAGAGAAGCTTAAGCCTTCAATGTCGGAAATATTTCCGTCAAATTGTTGGACAAGCTCTTTTAAACCAGCAACTGTTTGTTCTACCCAGTCTTCCGGCTTTTGCTCGGAATAACCGGTTTTCTCTTGAATTAGTGGATAGTCCTTGGAAACTTCCTGAACTACTTCACCAGTTTTATTAACTAATAACAGCTTAACTGCACTCGTGCCAAGATCGACACCGATTACATAACTCACAGCGACACCTCTCTCTTTTACTTTTTTTATCAAAATTCGTAGCCATTTTCATCCTTATAAGCGCAGTTAAAGACTTAGCCATGCATAAGCTTAGCTAAGTCTCCTCCTCACTGCCTTTTCTTATTGATCTGCGTATGCGTTTAACAGATATCTGTTGATGGTTGCTTTGATTACTTCTAAGCGGCCAGATTTGTTTTTGATTTCTTTTAGGTTTAGTGCATGTTCTTCAAGTGATTTGAAGTCTGCTTTACCATCGACGATATCTTTACCGATTCCTTCTTTAAAACTTGCATAACGATCGTCAATGATATTTTCGAATACTTTATCTTCTGCTAATTTGCTAGCTACTTTGTAACCAGCAGCAAAGTGATCCATACCTGCAATATGTGCATGGAACAAGTCGTTTTGTTCGAATGAACCACGACGTACTTTTGCATCAAAGTTTAGACCACCAGCTCCAAGTCCACCATTTTTGATGATTTCATACATAGCTAATGTTATAGAGTAGATATCTGCAGGGAACTCATCTGTATCCCATCCTAATAACGGGTCACCCTGGTTCGCATCAACAGAACCTAATAATCCATTAACACGTGCATAACGAAGCTCGTGTTCGAATGTATGACCAGCAAGTGTTGCATGGTTTGCTTCAATATTTAGCTTGAAGTCATCCTGCAATCCATATTTTAATAAGAATGCATGTGCAGATTGAGAATCAAAATCATATTGATGAGTTGTTGGTTCTTTTGGTTTTGGTTCAATCAAGAATTGTGCATCAAAACCAATTTCTTTCGCGTAATCTACTGCCATGTGGAAGAAACGACCAAGGTTATCTTGCTCTAATCCAAGGTCTGTATTAAGTAGTGTTTCATACCCTTCACGGCCACCCCAGAATACGTAGTTTTCTCCACCAAGCTCTTTACCAATTTCTAATTGTTTCTTAACTTTTGCTGCTGCATATGCAAATACATCTGCATTGCTAGAAGATGCTGCACCATGAACAAAGCGTGGATTTGTAAAATTGTTAGCTGTGTTCCAAAGAAGTTTTACATCACTATCTTTCATGTGATCTTTAATTAGCGCAACAATGGTATCTAGGTTTTGATATGTTTCGCGTAGTGTATTGCCTTCTGGAGCAATATCTACATCGTGGAAACAAAAATATTTAGCACCGATTTTATCAAAGAATTCAAATGCAGCTTCTACTCTTGCTTTAGCACGATCCATTCCATCATACTTGTCCCAATTTCGAATCGCTGTACCTGTACCAAATGGATCTGATAAATCCTCTGTAAATGTGTGCCAGTAAGCTACACCAAAACGAAGAAATTCTTCCATTGTTTGACCGTTAATTTTCTCTTTCGGATTATAAAATTTAAATGCTAGTGGATTAGTTGACTTCGGTCCTTCATATTGAATCTTGCTAACGTTTTCAAACCATGTCATTGATTCATACCTCCAAGTTATATCCATTCAGAATTTTTGATTTCGTGATAATTATAGCAACTCGTTTAAAGTTTGTCTAGTGAATAAACAAAGATCATAGAATTATTTTTGGGATTGTGTTAAAATGAGGTAAATTTATTCGTTGAGGGAAAGAGTGAGCAGATTGAGTCAAACGTGGAATCAGCATGTCGTAAAGAAAGAGAACAAAGCATTAGTTCTTAAAACCATTCAGGGAAAAGCACCAATCTCACGAGCAGCTATTGCTAATGTAACCGGCTTAAACAAAGGAACTGTTTCATCACTTGTAAGTGAACTAATAGATGAAAAATTAATCCATGAATCTGGTACAGGTAAATCCAGCGGTGGCAGACGACCAGTGATGTTACTGTTGAATGAAACTGCTGGGTTTACTATTTCTGTGGACCTCGGTGTTAAAAGCATTTTAGGTGTATTAACAGATCTTCGTGGCAATATTTTATCGGAGAAAAAAATACGTTTCAAAAAGAAAGATTTCGATGACGTTTTGACATTATTATATCAATTAATTGATGAATTAAAAAATGATGCCCCGGAATCTGAATACGGGATTGTCGGTATCGGTATCGGTGTACCAGGTGTTGTTACAACGGAAGGCGAAATTTTATTAGCGCCAAATTTAGGTTGGAAAAAGGTCCCACTCCAACAAATTCTTTTTGACCACTACCATGTCCCTGTTACAGTGGAAAATGAAGCAAATGCTGGGGCATACGGTGAGAAAGTATACGGAGTCGGCCAAATGTCTAATGAGTTAGTCTATGCAAGTATCAGTATCGGTATTGGTGTCGGTTTGATATTGGAAGGTAAATTGTATAAAGGATTAAGAGGTTTCTCTGGTGAGCTCGGTCATATGACAATTGAAAAAGATGGGGCAAATTGCCGTTGTGGAAACAAAGGCTGCTGGGAGCTCTATGCTTCGGAACAAGCCTTATTGGATCAAGCTCAAATAAATGGTTTTGATGACGCTACCGTTGAAAAATTGATCGAAGCTGCTGATCAAGGGGACACTAAAGCAATACAGTTATTAGAAAATGTTGGTGATTATTTAGGTGTTGGTATTACTAATATTATTCATATTTTTAATCCTGAGCAAGTTGTTGTCGGCAACACTTTACGACAAGCAGAAAAATATATTATGCCTGCTATTGAAAAAAGAATTGAGAAAAATGCAATTGGTTTTAACAAGAATGATGTCGTGTTAAACGTGGCAAAACTAAAAAAACATTCTACTGTAATGGGAATCGCTGCCTTTAATATCGAAAAGTTTTTCGAGGAAACTGGAAGAGAGACTGTTCTGACTTAATTTTTCTTGTTATTAGACAGACTTATACATAAGCTGGACACTTAGATTTATTCTCAAGAATCTCAGTTGCTGTATATCAAAAACTCCAAAACACGGTACCATTTCGTTACCACTTTCCATTTAAATGAACGTAGATAATCACCCCATGTAGGCTTTTTACATATGCTACATGGGGTGATGTCATGGATAAAGAATACAAGGAATATCTTGAAGGCATGTTGGATTGGGGAGAAAAGCTCAAACAAACTGTCCAGGGAACTGAGCTTTCAGAAGATGAAAAAATGCATGCAATACAACAGGTGGAAAAATGGCAGGAAAATATTCATCAATTATTTAAGGAAGGGCAAGACGAAGCCTATCAAGATAGAATGTTAGATTTAAGAGCAGCAGGTGAAAATCTGATAACCGAAATCCAAAGTTCGTCCAGTAGGGAGAGTGTGCCGTACGGAAAGCATAAGTTACCACCTTTACCTTATGCATATGATGCACTGGAGCCTTATATTAGTGAACAAATTATGTGGTTACATCATACGAAACATCATCAGTCCTATGTAGATGGATTAAATAAAGCCGAAGAAGCATTATATACCGGCAAAAAAGGCAAAGAACCGATCAAGCATTGGCTAAGAGAACAAGCATTTAACGGTTCTGGCCATTATTTGCATACTATCTTTTGGGATAACATGACACCAAATAGTAAGAAAAAGCCATCTGGTTCATTACTCAAGCAAATCGAAAAAGATTTTGGTTCATGGAATAGTTTTAAAGCGTTATTTACTAAGGTTGCAGAATCAGTGGAAGGTAATGGTTGGGCTGTATTGTTGTGGTCACCGAGAAGTGGCAAACTTGCAATCCAATCATTTGAAAAGCATCAGTTATTTCAAGTACCAGATACCATACCTTTATTAGTATTAGACGTTTGGGAACATGCGTATTACCTGCAGCACTATAATGATAAAGCGTCTTATATAAAGAATTGGTGGAATGTAGTAAATTGGGATAATGTGAATGAGAGATTTAACAAAGCAAAAAATCTTAAATGGCAGTTATTCTAACAAAAAGTCGACGTGATAGCCTTTATTCACGTCGACTTTTTGTTCAAAATAAAAAATATACAATAGTGCATATAAAACATAAACTGCGCAGTAACTTTCATGTGAATTTGCTGCTTTCATTCTGATTAATGGTGAGTGCTAGGAAACGCTACGGCAAGATACTGCGCTTTCCACGGGAACGGCCTCAGCCTCCTCAGAAAACCAAGTACGTTTTCTTGCGGGGTCTTCGGCTCGCGCTGTTCCCGTAGGAGTCTACGTATCTTACCTCCGCTTTGCGTAGTGTTCTGGTTTTTGAAAGAAGTAATACATGGGAATTGGTTTCCGAGTATTTTCACTTTAAAAAGATAGAAACATGTTATCAGCGTAGGCAGAATACGCAGACTCCTGTGGGAACAGCACGGGCTGAAGATCCACTTGGTAAAGTGCTTTTATTTACCAAGTTAGCTGAAGCCTTGCCCACGGAAAGCGCAGTATTCTGCCGGAGCGATGTTCCAGCACTCTCCACGGAAAGATTGGAAGAAAGTCTCACTCCGAAAATTTTTACTATTGCGCAGTTTGTATCTAGTATGAATAAAATTATATTAGATGAACTTCAATTAATACGAATCAATTAAGCTATCATCTAGGCCTAGATATGTTTCTGTTTCATCGTTTACTACTACTATTTCGATTAGCTTCACTTCATTTTTTGTTAATGTAAGATCTAGGGAAAGATCTTCTCCCGTTACATTATGTTGAACTGATTCAAATAAAGGTATAGCGCTTTGCTTTAATGTTTCCACTTGATTTTGGGACGGGAATCGTGGGCGTCCCATCTGCTGCCACACTTTCCATGGATTCGCATACTTTTCACTAATCGAATGACTAGAAACAAAATACTTCCCTTCACCAAGAGGTAAATGAATATCTAATGGACGATTAAACTCTTCCCCTTTCTCCATCACTAAATTCCAGACGATCAATACCATACTCCCATCTTCCTTCTCTGTTACAATCACTTGATCATCTCGATATAACAGTCTACTGCCCAATCGGTTAAAAAAAGCAAATAAATGATAAGTTGGCTTACGTACTTTCCCTAATCCCATCAACCCAAATCCACCATGGAATTGTGCTTTTGGCACATCCGATTCCTCAAAAACATCACTGAATGTCCAATAAGAAAAGGAGTCAACATGGTCTCCGCCTTCACTTAGAATTTTTGCTAAATAAGCAGCATTTAATGTTGTGTCATGGACTGGGTTTATCGGGCTGTACGACGTATTGTATTCTGTTATATGAAAAGGAAGATCCGAAAAATCGGTGTCCATAATCATTTGTCTAACATCTTTAAACTCACGTAACATCTTATCTGGTTCTGTCAGCTCCTGATAATAATGATCCGCTGTTACTTTATGTGGTGGACGTGAAGTATAGGCATGACGTGAAACAAAATCCACTGGCACGTTTTCGTTGTTACAAAATGTAAGAAAGTCTGTAATCCATTCGTCTGAACCACCACAAATAGCAGGTCCACCAACTTGAATGTCACCATGGACAGATTTAATTGCCCTTGCTGTCACTTGATATAACCTAAAGTACTCTTCTTTGTCAGCATCCTTCCAGAAGTTAACAAGGTTCGGTTCGTTCCAGATTTCGAAAGGCCAAGTTAATACTTCCTCCCTACCGTAACGCTCGATGAAGTGCTCAGTTACTGCTTGGATTAAGTCTTCCCATTTGTGATAATCATTTGGTGGTGTTACATTTCCTTCCCAGGCAAAAATAGTTTGATCATCAGAAGCTAATAGCTTGGGCATAAATCCAATTTCAATAAATGGCTTTAATCCGAGTTCCAAGAAAGCATCAAAAATCCGATCAACATATGTAAAGTTATAAAAGGGCTTCTTCTCACCGTCTACTTCGATTTCTCGATAAATCCCGATATCATCATATAACAGCCCGTGACCTCTTATGTAAGAAAAGCCAATATCTTCTTGTACTGTTTTTAAATGATCCAAATATTCCTGTTGTAATGCTAATCCTAAGCGACCTGTCCCGATACACTTTTTCCAATTATCCGGAAATATTTCATCATGTTCTTTGTTCACCTGAATTGTGGTCATACCCCATTCCTCCCTTTTTCCACCGCTTGGACAAATTCTTTTGCTTTATTGGTTAGATCGGATAAATAGCTCTCTGTTATCTGATCCGCCTGCTTTACTAATGTACTTCCTGCTCCTACCGCAACTGCGCCTGCCTGGATATAATCCCTTGTATTATCAATATCAACGCCACCTGTTGGCATTAATGGAATGTGAGGAAGCGGTCCCTTCATATCTTTAAAAAATCCTGGTCCAACGACACTAGCAGGAAAAACTTTAATCATATCAGCCCCTGTTTCATATGCTGTTAAAATTTCGGTCGGCGTAAAAGCACCGGCAACAGACACAGCACCATACCGTTTCGTCATTTCAATCGTTTCTTCTCTTACTGTCGGCGAGAAAATAAACGATGCACCTGCCATTAAGGCTGCACGTGCTGTCACTGCATCCAGTACAGTGCCTGCCCCGACCATTACCTCATCACCTAGTTCATCTTTTACTTTCTCGATAAGCGTTAACACTTTGGGTGTTTCCACTGTAATTTCAAGCGATGTTACTCCTCCATCGCGCAGTGCTTTGGCAATTGGAATAATCGTTTCTGGTGTCGTTTTGCGCATTACTGCTACTACACCACTGTCTAGCATACTTTGTAATACCGTCATTTGTATTCAACCTACCTTTTGACATCGACATTATTTTGTTGGAACATAAACTGATGTAATTCTTCATTATCTGGTAAACCCTCGTAATCACCTTTCACTTGGGTTTGCATGGCTCCAATCGCATTCGCTCGTCGTACTGCATCGGTTAACGACAGATCATTAAGCATACCGGATAAAAATCCAGCCACGAAGCCATCACCAGCTCCAACAGGATCGACTACTTGTTTAACTGGAAAGCCTTCGATATATCCACTTTCATTTTTCGTCTGAAGATATGCTCCCTTTTCCCCGAGCTTAATAATAACTGTTTCACAACCACGAGCTAAAAATTGATCGGCTGCTGGTGCCATATCTGTTTCTTGAAATAAAAAATCAGCTTCCTCTATACCTGGAAGAACAATATCTGATAGCGCCACCATTTCTGTTAAAATGGTTCTTGCTTTTTCTTCAGACCACAGCTTACGGCGTAAATTCGGGTCAAATACCACTTTCACCTTGTGTTTACGGGCTAGCTCCATCATTTTAATCACCGTTTGATAGGCAAAATCACTCAAGGCTGGTGTTATCCCAGTAACATGTAAATACTTTGCATTCTTTAGATAATCTTCATTGATATCATTGGTCTGAATTGTACTTGCTGCAGATCCTTTGCGATAATAACTGACACGGATATCCTCAGGATTACGAATTTCTTTAAAATAAAGACCTGTCGGAAAGTCTGGATCTCGTTTAACTTGGCTGACATCAATTCCTTCCCCACGGACCGTATTTAAAATATACGTTCCAAATTCATCGGTACCGAGCTTACTAATCCAACCTACGTTATGGCCTAGTCGAGCCAGACCAATTGCCACGTTAGTCTCGGCTCCACCTACATTTTTAGCAAAGGTTTCCGCAAAGCGCATCATCGGACTTGATACTGGCGTGAAAACGACCATTGATTCACCTATGGTTATAACATCTTGCATGACTACACCCCACTATATGCCATAAAACCACCATCGACCGGGATACAAGTACCGGTTACAAAGCCACTTGCTTCCTCATCAACTAGCCATAGCAAAGTTCCTAATAAATCTTCCGGCGAGCCTAGTCGTCGCATTGGTGTGTGATCAATTATTTTCTGCATACGTGGTGTTGGCGAGCCATCTTCATTGGTTAGAAGAGGTCTGTTCTGATCTGTTAGAAAGAATCCAGGAGCAATCGCATTGACACGAACATTCGCTTCGGCCATATGAACAGCCAACCATTGCGTAAAGTTGTTGATCGCTGCTTTGGCAGCACTATATGCTGGCACCTTAGTCATTGGACTTGGTGCACTCATCGATGAAATGTTAAGAACGGTTGTTTTTCGTTCCATCATCCGTGTAGAGAAGATCTGCGTCGGAATTAACGAACCGATAAAATTCAAATTAAATACGGAAGAAAAACCTTCTGTCGTCATATCAAAGAAAGTCCGGATCGAGGGATCTGACATTTCTTCTTTTTTAAATTTTTCACTTGCAGTAGTTCCATCTGGATGATTACCACCTGCACCATTTATTAGTACGTCACACGCTCCATATTGTTGGAAAACTTTCTTTTCAGCTGCGAATACCGCATCTCGATCCAGTACATCACAGCCGATCGCCAATGCTTCTCCACCTTGTTCTTTAATATCATCGACTACTTTTTCGGCTTTTTCATAGGTGCGATTTAATACCGCTACTTTCATCCCTTGGCGTGCTAACTCTTTGGCCATTGCTCCACATAACACACCTCCACCTCCGGTAACTACTGCTACTTTATTTTTTAAGTTCGAATGGATTGCTAACATTTGATTCATCCTTTCCTTTGACTAATTGATAGGCATCCCATAATCCCCATATATACATGATGCCAAGTGCTCTGTCGTAAAGTCCATAACCTGGCCTGCTCTGTTCATCCCAAATATGCCGACCATGGTCCGGTCTTGCGTAGCCATTAAAGTCAATAGACCGATAAGCTCTGACAATCTCATCAATACCAATTGAACCCTGATTTGTGCGATGAGATGTCTCAATAAAATCACCGTTTTCAAATAATTTCACATTACGAATATGAGCAAAATGAATGCGATCCTGAAACTCATGAATCATCGAGACGATATCATTATCTCTTCGTACCCCTAATGCACCTGAACATAAGGTAATACCATTATATTTGCTTGGCACCAGGTTCAAAATGTCGCGGAGACGCTGCTGTGTTGTGACAATCCTCGGAAGTCCAAAGATTTCCCATGGTGGATCATCCGGATGAATCGCTAATTTGATATCATATTCCTCACATACTGGAATTACTTTTTGTAAAAAGTATCGTAAATGCTCGATTAAATCATCTTCTGTTACATCTAGATATGCTGCAAATAAATCCTTCAGTTCCTCTAAACGCTCTGGTTCCCATCCTGGCATGGTATAATCATGATTTGCCGATATTTTTTCGACTAATTCAAGTGGATCCATATCAGTAACTTTTGCCTTTTCATAGAAAAGTGCTGTCGATCGATCGGGTAAAGAACCAAATAAATCAGTTCTTACCCAATCAAAAACAGGCATAAAATTATAACAAATCACTTTAACATCTACTGACGCTAAATTTTTGATCGTTTCTATATAATTAGTAATATATTGATCGCGATCCGCTCGCCCTAGTTTAATAGATTCATGAATGTTGACACTCTCCACTACATCTAGATGCAATCCGTAACTCTCTACCTGTTGCTTCACTTCCTGGATACGTGCCTTAGGCCAAATTTCGCCTGGTGGAATATCATGCAATGCCCACACAACGCCTTCCACACCGGGAATTTGTTGAATTTGAGATAAGGTTACACTGTCATTTCCTTCTCCAAACCATCGAAATACCATTCGCATGTTGTCACATCCCTTCTTTAGTAGATGGTTCGTTCATGTTGATCAGAGATACCAGATTTGCGGTAAAAATAGGTATTGATCTGATCACGCCATTCTTTGGCATTTTCCAGTTGCCGCTCTAAACGAGCCTTTACATTCTCAAAACGATCACTATCAACATGTTTACTTAAACCATTCCATTGATCAATAAGCCATTCTACCTGTTCAAAACCTTTGAAATGAGTGTCATAAATATGTTGAATAACCGTCTTCCCACTTTTCAACGTATACTTGTATGGTACATGATGAAAAAATAAAAGAAGTTCGTCTGGAACTTGTTTTAAATCGTTATAAATGGTTTGATGTGGTTCTTGATATTGTTCGATATAACCGGTTCCTGTCTCTTTCGTACGATCAACACCAATACCATCTCGGTCAGCAAAGTGGTAAGTACCCCATTTGGCATATTCATAACCATCAATGTTAGGTCCGTAATGTACGCCAGGTGTTACCATCCAGCCTACTCCAAGTGGTGCGGTATAATTTTCATAGATTTCCCAAGCGTTTAATAGCATATCTTCTATTGTGTTTAGTACTTTTTCGTCCATACCAAATGTCTGTTCAATCCATTCCTGCGCTATTTGTTCTGATGATAACGATGGATTCCAGATCAAACGCCCATACCCGTAGAGGTTGGCTTGTGCTAATGTATTGCCTGTCCAGTTACCATCATCACCAATGTTAGAAACCGCTGCTATCCCACTGTATTTATAATGATGAATATTCCCAGCTACAATTTCTTCTATTGATGTACCTTCTCCCTTTAGATACGTATCGAAGGCAAGGACTTCCTTCCATTGTGGAATTAAATAACATAAATCTATTTGTTGCCCGGTATACTCTTGTGCTACCTGAAATTCGATCATTTGATTCGTATGCGGCATGGCACCCATTAATGGTGATACAGGCTCTCGCACTTGAAAATCCATCGGACCGTTCTTCACTTGTAAAATCACATTTTCATGGAACCGTCCATCCAATGGTTTAAAGTGATCATAAGCTGCTCTTGCCCGATCTGTTGATCGATCACGCCAATCTTGTAAGTGGTTATACACAAAACAGCGCCAGATCACTTTACCTTGAAATGGTTCTAATGCTTCTGCTAACATATTCGAACCATCGGCATGATCACGATCATATGTAAAAGGACCTGGTCTGTTTTCTGAATCGGCCTTAACTACAAAACCACCAAAGTCAGGAATGTAATCATAGATTTCTTTTGCTTTTTCCTTCCACCAATTTTTCACATCCTCTTCAAATGGATCTGCTGTATGTAAATCTCCAATTGTTATCGGACTGGCAAAATTGATACTCAAATAAAGCGTGATACCATATGCACGGAAAATACCAGCTATCGCTTGTATTTCAGGAAGGTATTTTTTCGTAATAAAAAAGGTTTCCTCTTCCCAAACATTTACATTATTTATCGAAATCGCATTGATACCAACCGAAGATAAGAATCTCGCATAATCTTTGATTCTCGTTTTGTCTTCGACGAATTGATTATATTGATAGAAAATCGACCGACCTGAATAACCTCTCTCAATACTGCCATCAAAATTATCCCACTGATTCAACATACGAAATTGATTTTTTGGCTGTTCAACTACACTTAATCGTGTGATATCTTCATGAAGTTGCATCCGTCTTAACAAATGGTGTACCCCATACAACACGGCGACATCAGAATTACCAGCAATGATTAATTGCTTTTCATTTGACACAATGAGGAAGCCTTCATCACTTATATCTGCTAATTTTGATTGCTGATTGTCATCTAAAAGTTGTGCGAGATCACTTTTGTTACCGATTACAATTTTACTATTATTTATATCTTCAGTAATAGTTAAATCCATGTCGAGCATTTGTGGTACAGCTGTATGTACTTCATCTTTTGCAGCCTGTACTTGCAACCCCTCACTTAACACACAAACGTGATCAAACAAATGTTGGTATTGCTCTTTCGTTTTACTGTCTGTTATCGGCTGATACTGTAACCACATATTATATTTTTTGCTATTCATCGCTATTCTCCTTCCCTTTATACAAAAAACTCAGGATTTTGATCTTTGAGCTGATCTTTTTCAATTTCAACTAGCTGTAAATGTTCCATTGCTGCCGTCTCAGCTCTTTCTAGATCTCTATCAGATATTGCTTCAAAAATATTGCGGTGCTGGGCCACAATGATCTTCCAATCATGATTTACAGAAAGACGTAGTAAGCGTAAACGGTCAAATTGAACATTCATTCGCTTGACCATATGCCACGTTCTATGTTTACCACACCCTCTATACATTAACTGATGGAAATCATCATCCAATTCAAATAAGCGTTGATAGGAGCCTTTTTCTAATGAAAATTCTTGTAGTGTTAAATTAGATTCCATTTGCAATAAATCTTCTTTTCCAATTGTTTCAGCTGCTTCTCTTACAATTGCTTTTTCAATATTTTCTCTGACAAATCTCCCTTCCTCAACTAATGCTAGGTCAATTTTAGTCACAATAGTACCAATTTGAGGATAAACACCTAACAATTCTTCTTGATTTAATTGTAGAAAAGCTTCTCTTACTGGTGTTCTGCTTACATTTAGCTTATCAGATATTTCCTTCTCAGATAGCTTTGTTCCCGGGGCGATCTCCCCATTCATAATTTGCGTTTTGATCGTGTTATACACATGATCTCGTGACGATCCTCTTGTTCTTTGTTCTTGAGGGGCCATTTTTACACCTTCTTTATACTAGTATGGTAGTTTTATTATACGCTCATTATTTTTAAATTTCAACATAGAAGACAGATCATTCCTCATATTTCCATAAAATTCTCCATTCTTGATCCTCTTCTGCTAGAATAACTGGTTGATCAATTTCTAAATAACCATATTTACTTTGATAAATATAGGTTGCCGTAAGTTGATAAACAGTTTGGGTATTTGCAAGGTTGGTGTTTAATTGGTAATTTTCTGTTTTTTCCGGATCACTTAACGTAAAATCAAATGTATCAACACCAAAGTGATTGAGAAATACATGGGCCCTATCCTGAATATAGTCACTTTTGTCAAACTTGTTCTTCATTGACGAATGGAACATCTCCCAGGAATTCGAGAAGTCTCCATTCTGTTCGTATTCGTAAAACTGCGTCGCTACTTTTTCCACTTCTCGTTCAGTAGAAAATAAGTATATAATCGCTAAAACAACTAATGTAATGAAAGCTAACGAAAAGATCAAACCTAAAAACAAGATTATTTTTTGGTTTCTTCGAAAATTATAACGGCGGAATTTCATTTAAATCACCCATTTTTTATAATTTAGTATGCCTTAAAAAAACCTTTATTTAAGCATATTCGCCATCATCAAATTTAGTATTGACATTATTTATGAATAAAATAGTTCTATATACCTATTGTAATCGCTTACCAAATTTTATATAATGAAATCGGTTACAATAATAGTTGTTGTGTACATATACTGTTCACATCTTTCTGAGGTGTGGATACATGTACAGTATTTTGAATCAAAATAGATTGTCCCCCTTTGCATCCTATTTTTTATAGGGTGCCTTTTTTTGTCAAAGAAGGAAAATTCATTTTTATCGACCCTTATTACTTCTTAAGACGCTTTGACCAGAACGACTTCTTTTAACAGTTATCTGAATTGATTTTTCAAAATAAGACTTTTCAAAGGAAATTAGATGTTTAACAAGGAGTATATGCAGTGATTGTAGAAATTAATAGTAACTAGGAGGTGATAAGAATGAAAGTCAAAAGGATTGTTGCCAATGTAGAAACACAAGATATTACCAAAGCAAGGTACTTCTACCAGGAAGTACTTGGACTTGATCAATTAATGAGTCTGGACTTTATTGCAACCTACGGCTCACATGAGAAGATGGATACACAAATTAGTTTTCTTTCAGAAGGTGGTTCCGGGACGCCGGTACCTGATTTGTCAATTGAAGTTGATGACCTTGATAATGCACTAACTTGCATAAAAGAAGCTGGAATTCCAATTGAGTATGGACCTGCTAAAGAGCCATGGGGTGTAAGGCGTTTTTACGTTAGAGATCCATTCGGGAAACTTATCAATATCTTAATCCATCTATAATGGGTAAACCTTTGTGTTAGCATGTTTCTTTTTCTTAACTGGTAATTGCGTAACCCTGTTACACGAAATTTTGACTCCTTGATTTTATTATCGAATGTATTTTGCGACCCGTCACATTGGGGGTACCTTTGAGATTGTCCACAAGTACAATCTTTTAATCCCTTACCATTAAGAATTCGCTGCTTATATTTTAACCCTTGACGATTTTTTGGTTTTAGAAAAATAAAGGATGTATTCTCTTTGTCGACCCGGCGTCAATCCTTCAGATGCAGTTTCCAAAGCAGGGATCTCATCGAATTTATTTTGTAGTTCTGCAGGAATAACGAATTCTTTATTCTTTTTAATACTTACTTCCAAACCGGCTTTTTCAACTTCAATGGCTTCATTAATATAGGCTTTTAAGATGGTTTCCATTTCAACTATTTCTTGAACATTGGTAAACCGAATCTGGCGCGCCGCCTGTACATTCTCCGTTTGTTGGATTAGAATCCCATTGGCATCCTTTAACAACGCACCTTTGTGAAACAGAAGCGCACAATATTCTTTAAATCCATGTATTAAAGCTATGTTTTTTTCCTCAAATGTGTAACAAGGTTGCTTCCACTTAAATTCTTCGGTCAGCTCACAATCAAGGACAATATTTCTCAAATTCTTCATTCCATTTTTGGGCTTTGCTTAAAAACTCATCAACCTTAGGATTCATTTTTGTCATCAAGGAACCCCCTCTTCATTCTAAAATGATCATTTACAATCATTAGAGGTACTCTTTTTCGACACACCCCACAACCAAACAAATGTTCTTGTTATTCTATCATATTATACTATTTAATCCCTATTTTCAACCCACTTTTTATTAATAAATCATGGAAAAAGAAAAGGATAGTTAGCCATCATATGGAACCAACTATCCGATAAATAAATATTTGATTATATTTTTTTATGTTTGTACTGCTAAACTAGAATACTTATTTAGCTAGAAATAAGTTTACGCAGGCGCCTCTAGCTAGATGAATCCTTAAGCGGCGATCCTGAGTTTTTTTAGTGTGTTTCTGCTGGCTTAATAAACCTATCTTCATTTTGGTGGAAAACTTTTTCTTTAATGAATGGAATAACATATCTGTCTAATCCAAATCTTCCCGCGTTATAGCCTGCTACAAGTAAGAATAAGGTGAGTAATATCATTTGAGCATTTGTGCTGATTGTGCCACTGAACAAGAATGCGAAGTTCATCATGATTCCCATTAATGCTGCAAAGTTAGTAAATAAACCTAGAATTAACGCGATACCAACTAGAAATTCCCCCCACATGACGAGGAATGTAAATATATCTGCTCCAGGAATTGCAACTGCTTCTAAAAATACTGCCCACCATCCTTGAACAGTTGGATTCTCACCACTTGCATTTGCTACAGCTCCTTGCAAAAAACCACTTGCATCAAATTCCCCACCAGTAATTTTACCCCAGCCACCTGTCATCCATTGATACCCGAGATAGACTCTAATGAAAGTTAATATTCCGGCTACTAATTTATTATTTCTTAATAAGTTTACAAACATTTCATCCACTCCTTTTATTGTTCAATACTTCACATTAAATAGTGTTTTGTTATCCTTATTACACTTAAATCATAACATATTTAAATTTTTATTCAATATCTTTGTTCATCATTTCACATTATAGACAAACCATTGTGTCAAAGTTGTGACATTGCATCCTTTTTGAGTTATGCTAAAGATACATGCTTTCATTATCAAGGGCAAAACTATAATTTATATCCAAAAAAGAGATGAGGTGCAGAGAATGAAATATCGTCGACTCGGAAAAACAAATTTAGATGTTTCGGTTGTAGGGATAGGCACTTGGCAATTCGGTGGTGAATGGGGAAAAGACTTTACTCAAGCGGAAGTTGATCAAATTCTCGATCAGGCTAAACAAGAAGGAATCAACCTGATTGACACTGCTGAATGCTATGGTGATCATCTATCCGAACAATTTATTGGAGATTATTTGCGTAGAAAAAATCGTGAAGATTGGATTGTTGCAACCAAATTCGGCCACCATTTCCATCGTAATTTTGAACGGACGCGCCAATGGTCTGCTGAAGATGTGTTAAAACAATTAGATGATTCCTTGAGGTCTTTAAAAACGGATTACATCGATGTTTATCAAGCCCATTCTTGTACTGATGAAGAATTTAACAATGATGATTTATGGACAATGCTGGATAAACAGAAACAGGCGGGTAAAATATGACACTTGGCAGTTTCATTAGCAGGAAATGAAGATAACTATCAGACTGATAAAGCAACAGAGGTCGGAGCTGAAGCGATTCAAGTTGTTTATAATCGTCTAGACCGTGCTCCAGAAGAGAAGATATATCCTTCCACCCTCAAACAGGATATGGGCGTTTTGGCGCGAGTTCCTTTAGCTAGTGGTTATTTAAGTGGTAAATATAAACCAGGGTCTACATTTGATCAAAATGATGTACGTTCCAGACACGATAGCGAAAAAACAGACCGCTTACTAAGAATGGTAGAAGAAATTGCACGTCATGAAGTTCCTGAAGGGATAAATATGGCAAGTTGGGCGCTTGCTTGGTGTTTAAAGCATGATGCAGTAACAACCGTTATACCTGGTTGTAAAAATCCGGAACAAGTCATTTCTAATGCGAGAGCAGCTGATTTAGAAATTGTTTCTGAAAATCATCCACAAGCAAGATAAAGTAAGACTTCCATAAATTATATAAAGCATATCTGTCGCATAATAAAAAAACAACTACTTCATTTTTTAGAAGCTGTTGTTTTTTTATTTGTAGTTATCCGCCATATACATCATCACGAACTGTACCATTGTCACTGTTATTACTACTATTGTTACTACTGTAATCGCTGCTAGAAGCTTCATTATTATCTTGATAATAATAACTATTATTATTGCCTAATTCTACTTGTTCGGTTCCTTGATATAGATCCTCTTCACTTTCTTGTACAGCTATCTCAGGACTTTCTTCCTCATCTTCCATTACTTCATCTTCTTCGCTTTCGTCTTCATCGTCTTCATCATCTTCTTGACTTAATACCTCTAATCCCTTAGGTAAATATATATTTAGCGAGCTTAATGCTTTTGGCTGATGAAGATCATAGGCATATTGTTGAATCGAATTGTTATTAAAGACTGTTTTGCCATCAAAATAACTCTTAACAAACCAACCTATGCCAATTAGTAAGGTAATTCCTATTGCGATTGTGATGTATACGGCCATTGAATCTTGATTATTTCTCAGGGCTCTCCCCTCCAAGCATACGACATTCTTAATACTAAATTACCATTGAATGATAAAAATGTAAATATATCTAATTCAATCCATTCAAAATATGTAGTATTATTAGTTTTTAAGTCGAATGTAATGTCAGACTTTTATCCCAGTGATAAGTGGGTATTCCTTTTAAATCTCTAATACAAATTACAATTGGATCGGCAACATCATAATGATACTGGAGCTTTTTATTGCAATGTCGAGATTTTTTATATGAAAGGAGTGTACCTCCAAGAGATACACTCCTTCTCCCCATCCTTATCTGCTGTTATACATGTTTAGCAAAGCTTTGCTTGATCTCTTGTACTACATCGTCCCCGTCTCGATCCCATATCGATTGATTAATGATTTCTACTTCAATCGGACCATGATAACCTGCTGCTTCTACTGCCTTTCTCATTCTGTTAATTTCGATTACACCGTCTCCCATCATGAAACGGCCTTTAAACATATCGTCCATAGGTACTTTCCAATCAGACACGTGAAATCCTAATATTCTGCCTTTTGCCCGTTCGATTTCCACATAGAGATTTGGATCCCACCAAACATGGTAGACATCGACAATGACACCTACCTCACTTGGATCATATTTTTCAGCGATGGTTGTCGCTTGATTCATCGTGTTAATCACCGATCTGTCTGCTGCAAACATCGGATGCAATGGTTCAATTGCAAGTTTTACACCATAATCTTTTGCAAAAGGGACTAATTGGTCAATACCCTCTGCTACTTGTTCTCTTGCCGAATCAATATTTTTATCGGCACTTGGTCCACAAACTAATACTAATGTATCCGTCCCTAACTCAGCAGCTTCTTCTACTGCTCGTTTATTGTCATCAATTCTTTCTGCTCTTTCTTTTGCAGTAGCTGCTGGAAACATACCACCACGGCACACACTAGATACTTGTAAACCAGCATCCTTGATCAATTGCTTAGATTTATTCAAACCAATTTCCTTCATTTTATGACGCCAAACCGAAATCCATGGTACATCATGACGCACACAACCTTCAACCGCTTCCTCTAGATTCCATTGTTCCGTTGTGATTTGGTTCAAACTGAGACGACTCATTAATTTCTCATCTGTCATCGTGCACCCTCCTGCTTCACACCTGCTAATTCTAACGTCAGACGCATTCTTTCTGTTGCTAATTCCGGATTTCTTAATAAGCCTGCTTCATCTGCCATCACGAATAAATCGGAAAAATGAATGACTGAACGCGCACTTTCCTTTCCACCGATCATACGGAAATGGTCCTGATGCCCATTGAGATATGCCATAAAGACCACACCTGTTTTGTAAGAAAAAGTTGGTGATTGGAAAATATGACGAGATAATGGTACCGTTTTTTCTAATAACTGATCATATGTTGCCAGATCATCCGCATCCAAAGCATGTATTGCAGCTGCCGCCGCCGGGGCAATCGCATCAAAGATTCCTAACAAGGCATGGCTGTACCCTTGTTCATCTCCCTTGATTAACTCAGGATAGTTAAAGTCATCCCCGGTATACATTCTTACACTGTCGGGTAAAAGGCGACGCATTTGAATTTCTTTTTGGTCATCTAAAAGGGAAATTTTAATTCCATCTACTTTTGATTCATTGTCACGAATAATTTGTAGGCAAACTTCCATCGCCTCTTCCAAATCTTCATGTCCCCAGTATCCTTTCAAAGCTGGATCGAACATATCTCCTAACCAGTGTAAAATAACCGGTTGCGAAACATTTTGCAAAATTTTATTATAGACACGTTGATAATCCTCCGGTCCTTTTGCACAAGCAGCAAGCGCTCTACTCGCCATTAAAATAATCTTTCCGCCTTCACCTTCAACAAAAGAGACCTGCTCTTCATATGCTCTTTCCACGTCTTCCAATGTCACGGAAGGAGAAGGTTTCAAATGATCCGTCCCTACTCCGTTGGCAATATTTCCGCCAACCGATTTTGCTTCTTTCATTGAGCGTGAAATTAATTCTTTTGCACCTTCCCAGCTTAATCCCATTCCACGCTGTGCGGTATCCATTGCTTCTGCGACCGATAATCCCATTGACCATAAATAATGGCGATACTCCATCGTTTTATCCCAATCAATTTGAGAGTTAAGAGTTGGATCAACGTCAGCTAATGGATCGGCTACCACATGGGCAGCCGAGTATGCAGTTCTTTTTTCAAAGGGTTGATCTGTCGGAATATCAAAAGGTGTATAATTACTAGCTTGATAAGTATATAGTTTGCGTTCCTTGTTCGGCAAAATTAGCTTTGTCATTTGTGTACCTCCTTACAGTTTAATTTCTGGTACCTCTAACCAACGTCTTTCTTCCCATGATTGTAAGCCAAGGTCAGAAAGTTGCGTTCCTTTCGCTCCTTCAAGCAGATCCCAAGGGAATTCCTCGTCGGCAAAAACATGCTTTAGGAATAACTCCCACTGAACTTTGAAACCATTGTCAAACACATCATTTGCTGGTACTTCCTGCCATTGCTCTTGGAAATCAAACGGATTATCAATATCTGGATTCCATGTTGGCTTCGGTGTATTTACACGGTGTTGTGCTTTACAGTCACGAAGACCTGCCACCGCACTGCCTTCTGTCCCATCTACTTGAATTGTTAATAAATCATCACGGTTCACACGTACTGCCCATGAAGAGTTCGCTTGTACGATGACACCATTATCTAATTCAAACGTTCCATAAGCTGCATCATCTGCAGTTGCTTTGTATGTTTCACCATTTTCATCGACACGCTCTGGGATATGCGTAGCACCTAGGCATGACACTGATTGCACATTGCCAAAAAGATTGTCAATTACATAGCGCCAGTGAGCAAACATATCGACGATAATACCACCGCCATCTTCTTTACGGTAGTTCCAAGATGGACGTTGCCCTTCTTGCCAATCCCCTTCAAATACCCAATAACCAAATTCCATTCTTACCGATAGCATTTTTCCAAAGAAACCGGAGTCGATAAGTCGCTTCAATTTTAATAAACCGGGCAAGAATAATTTGTCTTGTACCACACCATTTTTTACCCCTGCTTCATTTGCTAGTTTTGCTAACTCAACGGATCCTTCCAGGTTAGTAGCAGTTGGCTTTTCACAATAAATATGTTTTCCAGCCGCTATCGCTTGTTTAATGTTCTCAGCACGTCTAACGGTTGTTTGTGAGTCAAAATAGATCTCATTATAATCATCTGCAAGTGCTGCCTCTAAATCTGTGGAATAACGCTCAACGCCATGCGCTTCTGCTAGCGTTTTCAATTTCTTTTCATTGCGACCTACTAAAATAGGATCCGGCATTAACGTATCATCATTTTGTAACAAAACGCCACCTTGTTCTCTTATTGCTTTAATAGAACGAATTAAGTGTTGATTCGTCCCCATCCTTCCTGTAACCCCATTCATAATAATACCAATTTTATGCTCTGCCATTTTCTGTTCCCCTTTCAGTTGCTTGATTACCTTTAGTTTATCGCAATAAAAAAAATTCGTCTTATTAATCTAAGAACGAATTTCTTAAAATCGGAAATGAATTTGCAAGATTACTAGTATTTTGGTGGTTACTGGCAACTTTTCATGATTTACTGGCAACTTCGGCTAGTTCTCTGGCAACTTTCATGGGTTACTGGCAACTTCAGCTAGTTCTCTGGCAACTTCCCATGATTTACTGGCAACTTCGGCTAGTTTTCTGGCAACTTCCACTTTTGATAGTTCTGTTCTGTTGTGCGATATTTGTTTGGTGAAAGCGAGGTATTATTTTTGAATGATCGATAAAAAGTAGATATTGACTCAAAACCTACTTCAAAACAGATCGAGGCAATGTCTTTATCTGTCTCGACTAGCATTTTCTTTGCTAAACCAATCCTTATCTCAGTTAAGTATTGCATCGGTGTCATTTTGTATGTATCTTTGAAAATAGTATTTATATGTCGTGTACTGATTCCCAGCCGTAATGCTAAATCTTCTGCCTGGATCCAGTCAAAATAATGAGAATCAATATAATCCTTTAATCGCTCTGCTCTCAACGTATTTGCATCGACTTTTTCATTGTTCTCCTCGCCACGTGCAATTAACAATAGAAGCTGTGATAAATACGTTCGTAGCGCCGTCTCCTGATGAAGGCTATGATGAGCTTGTTCATATAGCATTGTACGCAACAACTGACGAATTTCACTGCTATTAAAGGGGGTTAAACCTATAAATTTAGATTCATATAATGTTTTCTCAAATAAATTTGTATTTGTACCATCTTTGATTCGTCCATCAAAGGCGAGCACCAAGACAGTTAATTTGTGATCTGAGATAATCGCATGTGGTGTTAATGGTGTAATAAATGTTACATGATCCTGTTCAAGAAGATATTCTTTGCCATCTAAGTTGATTTTACCTGTTCCTTCAAGCGCATAAAGTAGTTGATAAAATTGATGATGATGCTCTTCAATACGGTCACCAGCGTGGTGCTTACTTTCATATAATTGTATACCGAATGGCTCGATTCTAATATCTTTTAGCATGAAACTTCCTCCACATTTCAGATTTTTTTGTTTAATTTTCCAGTAATTTATAATCATATACTGCGAAAATCAGGAAGTTGTGATATATTGCTATTATATCGTATCTATAAAAAAAAAAGCAAAAAGTGAGGAGATTTTCCCTATGGTTAACCAGATTTCCATTTTATTAGTTGGTATTGGTGGTTATGGTAATGTATATGTAAGAAACCTTTTTCAAAGGAACGATGAAAGCGCATTCGTTAAAGGTGTAGTCGATGTCGCACCTGAACGGTCTAATTCCTATCAGGAAATCAAAGATAAAAATATACCAATCTATGATTCAATGGACCAATTCTATCAAGAAAATCAAGCTGATCTTGCGATTATTTCAACACCTATCCATTTACATAAAGAACAAGCATGCCTCGCAATGGAAAATGGCAGCCATGTACTTTGTGAAAAGCCAGCCACAGCTAATCCAGACCATCTGCAGCAAATGATTGAAACAAGAGATCGTACAAATAAAAAATTAGCAATTGGCTTTAACTGGTCATTCACTGATTCTATTCAGTCTTTAAAACAAGATATTTTAGCTGGAGAATTCGGCCGACCAATCAGGATGAAAAGTCTTGTACTGTGGCCAAGAAACGCTGATTATTTTAACCGGACTGGATGGGCTGGGAAAAAATATAGTCCGGATGGAGAAATGATTTTTGATAGTGTAGCAAATAATGCAACTGCTCACTTCCTGCATCACCTTCTCTATTTATCCGGTGATTCTATCGAAACAAGTGCGGAACTGGATCAAATATCGGCTGAATTGTACAAAGCAAATCCAGTAGAAACATTTGATACCTGTGCGATTCATCTTCATACAAAGAATGATGTAGAAATTGTTTATCTCGCTTCACATGCGGTGGCTGATAAACATGAGCCTAAGTATACATTAGAGTTTGAAGATGCGACAATCACTTATCACCCTGAAGGCGAGCAAGGGGATATCGTAGCCAAATGGCATGATGGCCGGGAAAAGGTATATGAATATCCTGAAAATATTCATGCTGTAAAATTGGAAGTAATGATTGAAGCAGTACGGAATGAAAAGCAAAGTATCTTATGTGGACCCGAAGCTGCAAGTGCTCATGTTCATGCTATTCACGGTATACACCAGTCTGTTAAGGACATACCAAAATTCCCTAAACATTGGATTGCCTATGATGAAGAAAGTAAACTAACAACTGTTCAAGGATTAGATGAAACGTTAAAGCAATGCTATCAACAATTCTGTCTGCCAAATGATTTAGGTGTCGAATGGAGCAAATCAGGAGAAATTGTAAAACTGTAAAAGGCCAATTTGTCGCTTTTTAAGTCGCAGTTAACATAAACTGCGACTTCTTCATTTCTGTTAGAGATAGGTGCTAGTCCAACTACATCTGCTCTAATTGAATTTTGGCTAAACTGGTAATGATTTCATCGAGGGATTTGCCCATATTTGCTTCTACAGCTGCTATGTAAGAACCCTCAACCAATGGAATACGGTCTGCTATTTTCACATCTGATTTTCCTGAAAATTCAATTGCCATTTCTGCATTCATCTTTGCACTTCCTAAATCATACAGTAGCAATACCCCATTGCCATGATCTGCTCTTTCAATAGCTGTCATAATTTTCTCCATACTGGTACCAATATCTTCTTGATCCGTTCCTGCTGCTACTTCAATCGGTACATCTGATATTACCTGGTCAATTAATTCGACTACTCCTTGACCTATCTTGGCACTATGAGAAATAATGACAACCCCTGTCTTTTCTGCCATTTTTAAACCTCCAGTTCTAAAACTGAGACTAATGCTTCAAACATATAAAAAGATGACATCGAACCTGGGTCGACATGACCGATGGCACGTTCTTTCAAATACGAAGCTCGCCCTTTTGTAGCAATCAGTGCTCTTGTATCTTCAATGGTTGCTTGGCATGCTTCGATCAATTCTTGCCAATCTTCCACCTTTTCTGAATCAAGAAATGCTGCAGCCTGATACCAGACATCATACATCGTCTTTTCACCAAATTCAGCTTTGCCTCGCATCTTAATACCTTCTAAGGCCTCATCTATTGCTACTTTAAAGTTTTGCTGGTTTACTTCTTTATCCTGTAAGGCTGTGGCCATTTTTAAAAATGCCGTTCCATACAATGGTCCGGAAGCACCACCAACCTTCGCAGTTAACGTCATGGCAGCAGATTTCAGCACATCAGCAACCGTATCGTAATCTGTGTTATTTATTTTATCAACTACCTCAGCAAACCCCCGTTCCATATTAATCCCGTGGTCACCATCTCCTATGGCTTGATCTAAAGTTGTCAACTGCTCTTTGTTGACTTCCATTCGTTTGTGAATTTCCTTCATCCATTGTATCGTTTGTTCAACTGTTAAAATGATCATAAAATACTCCTTCATATTACAATTTAGTTAGAGTCGAAAAGCAATTGCATCTGATTGTCCATCTAATGCTTCTTTTAACTGGTCGTCCAATTTTAATAAACTAATAGAGAATCCTGTCATTTCAAGAGATGTCATATATTCTCCTACCCATGTTTTATATATATTAATCCCTTTCTCTCCTAGCATCTTAGCTACTTGACGATGTACAATAAAAAGCTCCATTTCTGGGGTCGCACCCATACCATTGACTAATACAGCTACCTCACTGTTCGTATAATCAATGTCTGCTAAAATTTTAGCTACTAAAGTGGATGTGATCTCATTAGCGGATTGCAGTGGTACACGCTCAATTCCTGGTTCGCCATGGATACCAATGCCGATTTCCACTTCGTCTTCTTTCAACGTAAAGCTCGGTTTTCCCGCCGCAGGAACAGTACACGATTCTAAAGCAACTCCCATCGATCGGACATTTTTTATAACCTTTTCGGCAGCAGCTTTAACCTCTGCTAAACTGGCTCCTGATTCTGCAATCGCTCCTGCTATCTTATGAACAAAAACTGTACCAGCAATACCGCGGCGGCCAGTAGTAAAAGTACTATCCTCTACTGCTACATCGTCATTTACAATTACTTTTTCAACGGTGATACCTTCCGCTTCTGCTAACTCAGCGGCCATATCGAAGTTCATCACATCACCAGTATAATTTTTGATAATAAGTAATACACCTGAACCACTATCTGTTGCTTTAATTCCTTCCAAAACTTGATCTGGTGTTGGTGAAGTAAATACTTCACCGACTACTGCTGCATCCAACATGCCTTTCCCTACATATCCACCGTGAGCTGGTTCATGTCCGCTGCCCCCACCACTAACTAAACCTACTTTACCTGATACAGGGGCATCTTTTCTCGCTATTACTGTTGTATCGGGTATTCTTTTAACTGAATCAGCATGTGCTGTAACAAAACCATCCAGCATTTCTTCTACTACTTGGTCTGTACTGTTTAACACCTTTTTCACAACAGATCACCTCTTCATTTAGTGTATAGTTTCATAGTAAACAAAAATGAGCAATATTTCCAAAAATAAGAGAAGCTTTTTGCAATTATCTACTTATCTTGGTACAACAAAGCCGTGAGGCTAAGACCTCACGACTTTGTTGGATGTACTGCTTCATACATCAATTGCTCTAATTCTTCTGTATATTGTTCAGTATCTTCATTTGACCAATTGAACAATTGTGCCATTTCCTTAATAACAGCATCTTTTTCTTGCTTTACCCAATTAATATCAAAGAACAGTGCTCCTGTTCTGCGAATAAAAAAGTCAATCGGTTTACATGTTGCTTCATGCTCAATACTATAGTGAAGCATTGCATATGTCACCGGAGAAAGGGGATTTTCATTACCTAATGCTTCCTGGTAGTAATCATAGACAACCGGAATATTGGAACCATAACGTTGCACAAGAATTGCAGCTTTTTCTTCCGATAAACCTAATTCTACCCCTTTTGCGATTTGTTCTTTCTTATATTCTTTAAAGCCTTTTGATCCACCAACATCACCGCCTGAAATCGGTAAATGTTTTGTATCACTTGGATAAAAGACTCTTTTCTCTGCCTGAACCAATTTATCATGTATTACTTTAACGACATCTTCTGCCATTTTACGGTATCCTGTCAGTTTACCACCAGCAATAGAAATCAGCCCTGAATCCGATTCAAAAATTTCATCCTTACGTGAAATTTCAGAAGGATCCTTTCCATCTTCATGAATTAATGGTCGTAAACCTGACCAACTGGACTCGACATCGTCTACTGTAATTTTCTGACCAGGAAACATAAACTCAATCGCATCCAACACATAATCCCGATCAGACTCTGTCATGGTTGGGTGTGCGATATTTCCTTCGTAAACGGTATCTGTTGTTCCTACATATGTCTTACCATCTCTTGGTATCGCAAATACCATTCGACCATCTGGTGTATCAAAATAGATCGCTTGTTTTAAAGGAAAACGAGATTGATCAAAAACAAGATGAATTCCTTTAGTAAGTTTTAATGTTTTTCCTTTTTTCGACTTATCTTTCTCACGGATAGTATCTACCCATGGTCCAGCAGCATTAACAATATATTTTGCCTTGATTTCATGGACTTCATTTGTTAATTGATCGACTACTTCGACACCATTGACACGATCGTTCTCATAAAGCAGTTCTGAAACTTTTGCATAGTTTAAAGCAAGTGCTCCGTTCTCAACAGCTTTTTTCATTACTTCCATCGTAAGCCTTGCATCATCTGTACGATATTCTACATAATATCCTGCACCTTTTAAACCTTCATCTTTCAATAAAGGTTCACGTCTTACAGCTTCTTCACTACTAAGCATTTTGCGACGTTCAGATTTTTTGACACCGGCAAGGAAATCGTACACTCGTAATCCGATATTAGTTGAAAAAGGACCGAAGTTACCATCTTGATAAAATGGAAGCATCATCCACTCAGGTGTTGTCACATGAGGACCATTTTCATAAACAATTTCTCTTTCTTTTCCTACTTCAGCGACCATTTTTACTTCAAATTGTTTTAAGTAGCGTAAACCACCATGAACAAGCTTAGTAGACCTGCTTGAAGTACCTGCAGCAAAATCCTGCATTTCAATAACTGCCACTTTTAATCCTCGTAAGACAGCGTCAAGTGCAATACCTGCACCTGTAATACCGCCGCCAATGATAATCATATCTACTTGATCTGTTTTTATTTGTTGATATGTCTCTATACGTTTTTTACTTGAGAATGTCATAGATTTGTCCCCCATAACTTTTACTTAAATACTCTAGTTGCTTCTACTGCCTTTTGCCAGCCAGCATATAATTCTTTTCTTTCTTGATCATCCATTTCACTTTCGAAACGTTTATTTACTTTCCATTGGTTCGTTATCTCTTCTTTATTATCCCAATAACCAACAGCTATGCCTGCCAAATATGCTGCACCTGATGCCGTTGTTTCGATTACTTCCGGTCTTTCAACAGGTACATCTAATATGTCACTTTGAAACTGCATTAATAGGTTATTTTCTACAGCACCGCCATCCACTCTTAGTGATTTCACTTCAATTCCGGAATCTTCAATCATAGCACCAAGTACATCTTTTGTTTGATATGCTATAGATTCCAAGGTAGCACGGATGAAATGCTCTTTTGTCGTTCCACGTGTTAAACCGAATACAGCTCCGCGTGCATCACTATCCCAGTATGGAGTACCTAATCCGACAAATGCCGGAACTAAGTATACACCATCTGCAGATTCTACTTTAGATGCATAGTTTTCGGATTCGCCAGCATTTTGAAGGATTCGCAAACCGTCTCTTAGCCATTGTACCGATGAACCGGCAACGAAAATACTGCCTTCTAATGCATACTTCACTTTTCCATCAACACTACAAACTAATGTGGTCAGCAAGCCATGATCAGATTGAACTGGTTCTTCACCAGTGTGCATTAACATGAAGCATCCTGTACCGTAAGTATTTTTAACCATTCCTTTGTCAAAACATGCTTGCCCGAACAATGCTGCTTGCTGGTCTCCTGCAGCTCCGGCAATTGGCACATTTTGACCAAAGAAATGATAATCAACTGTTTCACCATACACTTCTGATGATGATTTAACTTCTGGCAGCATACTCTTCGGCACCCCTAGAATATCTAATAGTTCTTCATCCCATTTTAAATCATAGATGTTATACATTAAGGTTCTTGATGCATTGGAATAGTCTGTTACATGGACTTTACCACCTGTGAGTTTATGAATTAACCATGTATCAATCGTACCGAATAAAAGTTTGCCTTGGTCTGCTTTTTCTCTGGCTCCATCGACATTGTCCAGAATCCATTTCACTTTTGTACCTGAGAAGTAGGCGTCGATTAACAAACCTGTTTTATTTCTAAACTTATCTTGATAACCCGCTTCTCGCAATTCCTTGCAAATACCTTCTGTCTGTCTAGACTGCCAAACAATTGCTTTATATATTGGTTTCCCTGTTTCTTTATCCCAAACTACTGCCGTTTCACGTTGATTGGTAATACCAATGCCGGCAATTTGAGATGGTTCAATATCGGCCTTTCTGAGAACTTCTGCAATACAAGATAAAACGGAAGTCCAGATTTCATTGGCATCGTGTTCTACCCAACCAGATTTTGGAAAAAATTGTTCAAACTCTCGTTGTCCTACTTCAACAATTTCACCTTTCTGATTAAAAATGATCGCTCTTGAACTTGTTGTTCCCTGATCTATAGATAAAATATACTTTTCCATGATACTTCCTCCCCAAATGTATTTATTTTTTTAAACAGCTTCTTTTTCATTAGAGCTATTAGATGATTTGATTGGTCCGTTATGTTTTTTTAATTCGGTAGTTAACGCTGTTGCAAATATTACTGCTATCACTGCGGACATCACCCAAAACAATCCATCAACCTCACCAACAAACATGGTGTTATAGAACACTGCTCCATAAACACCACCGATAATCGGACCTAATACCGGTATCCAAGCATATTTCCAATTGGAATCTCCTTTTCCAATAATCGGCAAAATAGCATGAGCAATTCGAGGTCCTAAGTCTCTGGCTGGATTAATAGCATAGCCTGTTGTTCCACCCAGTGATACCCCGATTGCTAGAATTAATAAACCTACAATTGCAGGGTTTAAACCTTCTGTAAATTGATTGGCACCGATAAATAGAAGTCCCATAACTAATACAAACGTACCAATTATTTCACTGACTAAATTGGAAGGTGCGCTCTTTACTGCAGGGTCTGTAGAAAATACCCCTAACTTTGCACCTTTATCTTCTGTTTCCTTCCAGTGAGGCAGGTATTGGAAAAAGACAATAACCGCACCAACAAACGCCCCAATCAGTTGAGCTCCTAGATACATTGGAACCTTTGCCCATGGAAATTCACCAATAGAAGCAAAACCAATAGTCACCGCAGGATTAAGATGTGCTCCTGAAACACTTCCTACAGCATAAACCCCCATTGCAACACCTAACCCCCAACCTATTGAGATAACGATCCAACCTGCACCTTCTGCTTTTGATTTCTTTAAAACTACACCACCGATAACACCGCCTCCTAAGATAATCAGTATCATCGTTCCTATGATCTCAGCTAAAAACTCAGACATTTTGTTCCACCCCGCATCTAATAATAAGTTCCACTTTTAACAAGAGATGCACGTGCAATGTCAGAAAAAAAAAGTCCACACAGCCAGTACGTACCACTTCCTAGGAAGGTACGTAGCTTGCTGTGTGGACTCCTTGTCTCCGACACGTTCTTAACTTGTTATCTATAATAATAAACATAATGTAAAGCGCTGTCAATGATTTTCTTCTATTTTTTTCACTAAGACCGTATGGAGCATACTTTAAATCATTTATTAGATCAGGATGGAAAAATCCACCGGTTTCCGATACGATTAAACATTCAGTACGAATGGATGGAGGTTCGTGATGATTTGACCATTTACTTTCACTTTTCTCTGTTCTAGTTTCGGTAAGTAACAGGTTATTTTTTCGTAAGGGAGTTTATATTCCCCCTCTACTTCCGTGTTAATATCAATGAGTTCATCATTACATTCCATCTTAATTTTGATATACGTATATTCTCCATCTTTATAATGAATGGTTTGCCCATCATCTTCATAAATATATTCTTCTGTAACCCCATTATTTTTATAAGGGAAAAGAAGCACACCTCTCTCCTCTATATTATTGTGGAAGGCTATTTCTCCATCTCTAATTGGAAGGATAGACCCTGCTTGAGCATACATAGGAATGGTATCCAGTGGTGCATCAGTTTTTAAGTTTGTTCTACCTGGATAGAATTTGTCTGAATTAATATCGTACCATCCATGTTTATTATCAGGCAAATAAACGTCACGGTGACGTGCACCCTCTTCTACCACATTACAAATCAACAATTGATCACCTACGATAAAATCATCATTTTCTTCGAAGGTTTGTTTATCGTGATCAAACTGATAGAAAGTAGGAGTTAAAATTGGTTTATAATCTTTATGAGCCTTATGCAATGCTTGGTATAGAAATGGAATCCATTTGACACGTTCTTTCATTAATCCTCTGATAAGATCGAGATACTCCGGATACATCCAAGGAACATTTACTGTTTTATCTTCATTCCAAGAATGAATGGTAAATCGCGGGTGGAAAATGCCATTTTGTATCCAACGAATAAATAATTCAGGATCAGGAGCTTTACCTGAAAAACCTCCCACATCATGTCCAAAATTATAAACACCACTCATACTGAGACTTAATCCCATTTTAATATTGAAACGGATAGTCTTCCATTCTGTAAAATTGTCCCCAGACCATGTTTGTACATATTTCTGCATGCCAGCTGCTCCGGATCGGGAAATTAGATAAGGACGTACATCAGGGAAAAATTCACGTTGTGCTTCATAAGAAGCTTTCATCATTAGCATTGTTTGAATTGGTTTAATATAACTAACTGAAATAGGGTCTCCAAATCCTAAGGCCTTCGCATTCTCATCCCATATTTCATATTCATTGTTGTCGTTCCATGTCGAGTCAATGCCATATGACAGCAGCTGTGTTTTTATTTTATCTTTCCACCAGTCAAATGTTTGATCATTAGTAAAATCCAGGTAAGAGCCAATATCATCCCAGAATTGAGAAACTTCAGGTTCATCAAGATCTTTAGACATAATAAAATAATTGTTCTCTGCTAATTCATTATATAATGGGTGCCCTTTTAGTAATACTGGTTTAATATTTGCGCATAATTTAATGCCATTATTCTGGAAGTTTTCGATCATTTCATCTGGTGATGGAATTTTGGAATAATCCCAATTAAAAACATAACGTTTATCACCTATACTAGTATAACCAGATGACAGTTGAAATGAATCACAAGGTATATCATATTCTCTGCAAGACTCAACAAATTTTTTCAACTGCTCTTGTGCGTCTGGTGCATCGGTATAAGTCATCGTAGAACCTGAATATCCTAAACTCCATTTTGGTGGCATGATCGTTTTTCCAGTTAATCTTGAAAAAGTCTCCACGACATTTTTTATTCGTGGACCTAACATAAAGTAATAATCTAAATTACCTTTAGTCGCATGATAATATCGATATAAACCATGGTAATTATCCAGTTCATTACCTAAGTCGAAAATAGCGTCACTGTAATTATCATAGTATAAACCGTAAGCAATTTCTGTATCATCATTATAGGTTATATAGTAAGGGATATGTTTGTACAATGGATCTGTATGCTCTGCATCGTATCCCATCGCATCTATTGTCTTCATTCGATACCGTTTACCAACTTTATTTAAAGGACCGCCTTTTTCACCGAGTCCGTAATAATGATCATTTGTGTTTCTTTCCAAATAATGATAAACACCTGTACCTAAACTTTTATTAAAGTTATAATTTTGCGTTTGTCTATCATTGGCAATATTAATCCATTGTTCATTAACTTTTGCAAACCAATGAAATTTTAAACCGTTTAATTCAATCACAATCCTTAATTTATCTGTAAAAATCTCTATCTCATTTTTAGACTCATGAAGTTGAAAATGAGGTAAAGTAAATGGTGATAAATCTGATTTTTCTCTCCCTTCTTTAGCTACATCCTCCGCTTCTGGTGTAATTGTCCATGTTCTATTTAATAATGGATGCTGCTCCTCAGGGATATATACTCTAAAAACATCTTCTTCTAAAATGTACACATGAGCAATCGTATCCCCTCCACGTAAAATAATCGTATTATTTTCAACTGCATTTATACTAAATTTAATATCTTTTATCATAACTAAACCTCGCTTCTGAAATTTACATCAAACCAAATAACCTAGGTATAAATAAACTGATCCATTCAAAATAAGTTACTAGTAATAATGCAATAACTAGTGGTATATACAATTTTAATAATGGTTTTGTAATCGATTCAATTGAAACGTTGGCTACACTACTACCAACAAATAGCGCACTTCCTACCGGTGGAGTAGTAATACCGATACAAAGATTAAAAACTAAAATAACCCCAAAGTGAACCGGATCTACACCTATGTTTGTAACAATAGGAAGAAATATTGGTGTAAAGATTAGAATAGCAGGTGTAATATCCATAAAAATCCCCACTGCAAGTAAAATAATATTCATTAATAGAAGAATGATAATTGGATTATCAGAAATTGATAATAAAATACTAGTAATTTGCTGTGGAATTCCAGCATATGCCATTACCCAAGACATAATAGAAGAAGCTCCAACCAAAAACAATACAATCCCTGTCATCACAATAGCCTCTTTTAAAATCCCCGGGACCTCTGAGATCTTTATCTCCCGGTAGATAGCTGCCAGAATAGCAGAATATAATACCGCAACTGCTGCACCTTCTGTAGCAGTAAAAATCCCTGCTACAATCCCGCCAATTACAACTACTATTAAAGAAAGACTTGGAAGGGCATCTAATACAACACGGACTCCTTGTTTAAAGGTAACCTTTTCAGAGATAGGATAATTTTCTTTTTTGGCAATAAAATATGCCACAACCATAATTGATAATCCCATTAAAATACCTGGTAAGTAACCAGCCATAAACAAGGCAGATATCGACGTACCACCACTAACTAAAGAATAAACAATAAAAGCAGTGGTAGGAGGAATTAATAAACCAGTAGGTGCTGAAGCTATATTTACTGCTGCAGAGAAAGAAGGATCATATTTTTCCTTTTTTTGCAATGGATTCATTACACTTCCTATAGCTGCAGCGGATGCAACCGCTGAACCGGAAATAGATCCGAATAACATGTTACCTACAACATTAGTATGTGCTAATGCTCCTGGCATTCTACCAACAAAAAGCTTTGCTAAATTAATCAAACGGATAGCAATTCCACCATTATTCATAATACTGCCAGATAGCATAAAAAAGATGATGGCTAGTAATGTAAAGCTATCTATACCTTGAAAAAGTTTTTGGGCTGCCGTAAAAGCAATCATGTCTAAAGGAACTAAGGTTAATGCAGCTAATACGGAAGAAATTCCAATTCCTACTGGTATTGGTAAACCTATGACTAATAAAATTAAAAAGGAACCAAATAAAACGATTGTTGCCAGTAAACTAGCATCCACCTTATCCACCTTCTTCCTGACTGATTTTTTTATACTCTTTAATACCTAGTAATTTATATATAATAATGATCACACCACTGATTGGCAAAATGGAATATACAATCCCTTTTGGGACTCCTAAGATAGGTGTGGTTTGTGACATTGTCATACTAACAGCTTCCATACCACCATTTAATAAAATAACAACGGCGAAAAGAATGACAAAGATATCGTTAATAACAGTGATAATCATTCCTCTCATTCCTGTTAATTTATTTGTGATAAAAGTTAATGCTAAATGTTTATTTGCACCAAAAGCATAGCTAGCTCCTAATAAGGAAGTCCACACTAATAAGAATCCTAATAATTCATTGGTGAATGTACTTGGATTCTTTAATACATAGCGTGTAAAAACCTGCCAAAGGGCCCCTAGTACTAATATGATCAGCAATGAGGAAGCTACAAATAAAATGCTCCGGTCCAACAACTTTTTTATTTTATCTACCATCATAGCGTAACTTCTCCTTCTTTATCATGACTTATAAACGTATGAATGGGAATGGCCTGTCTCATAAGCTGAATTTATACGATATCACTAGACTTGCGAGTATTCGCTTATGAGACAGTCTTTCATAAAATTCTATTCATCTAGTTCGTTGATTGCATTCATAATCTCAGCTAATCTTTCGTCTTTTTTATATTCTTCATGTAATGGTTGTACTAGTTCGATAAATGGCTCTTTATCTACTTCGTTAAATTCTACACCCATTTCTTTAGCCTCTGATACAGATTCTTCAATTGCTTGATTCCATAACTCTGTATGCTCTTTTCTCGTTTCATCCGCTGCTTCTTTAAATATTTCTCGTTCTTCATCTGAAAGACTATTCCATAAGTCAGTACTCACAACTAAAATATCCGGAATATTTGTATGTTCAGAATAAGAGAAATTCTTAGCTACTTCTCCGTGCTGACCTGTTGTTAAAGCAGTCGGGTTACTCTCGGCACCATCAATAACTCCTTGCTGTAAGGAAGTATAAATTTCATTGTATCCTAATGGTGTAGGAGTTCCACCTAAAAGATCCACCATATCAATGGCTGTTTGACTGTCCATAACTCGAACATTTAAGCCTTGCAGATCTTCAGGGGTTTTAATCGGCGTATCTACAGTATAGAAACTGCGAGCACCTGAATCAAAATAGGAAATACCTACAAAACCTTTATCTTCAGTAGATTGGTATATTTCTTCTACAACATCTGATTCCATTACATTTCTATAATGTGTATCACTTGTGAAAATGTAAGGTATTGAAAATACAGCGTATTCATCGGAGAAAGACTCTAACGCTCCGGCACTTACCTTAGTCATATCAACACTGCCGTTCTGTACTTGCTCTAATACATCAGATTCACTCCCTAACACACCATTCGGGAATATTTTGAAAGTAATACTGCCATCTGTTTTTTCTTCAACACTATCAACAAACGTTGTTAATGCCTGATGGATTGGGTGATCCTCACTTAAGTTATGCGCTAATCTTAATTCTTTTGAATCGTTGGTTGTTGCAGAATCAGTATCACCTGATTCATTGTTGCCACAAGCTACTAGTACTCCTAATATTAAAAACAAAATTCCAATTTTAAGCCCTTTCATAATTTATCCTCCCCAATTGTTTTGTTTATGCTACAAAAACTTAATTAAATGACTTAATAAACTAATTATTGAAACGATATCCCTCCATTCATCTTTAACACAATAAAAAAAGAGAACCATCACTAAAATTAGGTACGCGTTTTCAAAAATGTTACGCTCTACCGAATATAGATTGGATCTCCATTTCTCCACAATAATATTATTAACTTATGGTAAATAATATATCATTACTAAAACGCTGTCAACGATATTTAAACTGTTAATATTTGAAACTATTAACTGAATACTATAATAACGGGATTTGTCAATAAAACTCGTTTTTTGTCAAAGTTGACTTTTCCTATTTACAAATCAAATAGTTCTTTATTGGATGTTGTAATAGCAACCGCACCACTACTTAAGGCATTTCTGATATGTTCTTCTTTTTTAATTAAACCACCTGCTATCACTGGAATGCCGGTTCGTTCTGTAATTTCACTAATCACAGATGGAATAATTCCCGGTAGTACTTCGATATAATCCGGTTTTGTTTTTTTTATGAGTTCAATGTTTTTTTCAATTGCTGAACTATCAATAGCAAATAGACGTTGAATAGCGACAATATTACTTTTCTTAGCCATGGAAATCACATTTGCTCTAGTAGAAATAATGCCATCTACTCTTACATGACGCACTAAAAACTCCATTCCATATTGATCAACTTTCAAGCCATTTATTAAATCAGCGTGAACTAGAATCTTTTTATTAGATTTTCTTGCGTACTGAGCTATTTGCGGTAATTGCGCAATTCTTGATTCTAATATAATAAATAATGGATGATTACTTTCTAAGATAAATTCAAAATCTTTCATATTACGGATTGCTGGCAGAACCCCTTCTAGCCTCATTTACTTACACCCTTTTCGTGAAAAAATTTGCGATATTCTTTCATATAGCATAAACTTATTATAGGAATAGACACAACTATTTTACATATACATGCATGATTTTCAGATAATTAAGATAATAAAGCGAAATCATTATTCAATTTACAAAATTCATGGTATTATAATAAATGTGTCTATTTTTATGTCGTATTTTCATTTATTATTTATGACGATTCTAAGGTAGCGTAGGATCGTTTGTCCAGTTTAAGTCCTCTAACCAATTCCAGCCAACTATCAATTGCAAGCTATTCAAAGCACGACACTTTGAATGCATACTTAAAATTCAAACCATCTTATATTGAATGAAAAACTTGAAAGGAAGTGGGACAATATGACAACAACATCTGATGAGAAAATTAATGTATCGTTGTTAAAAGATGTCGAATACTTAACGAAGATTTTAGATGACGTATTGCTTCATGAAGGTGGCGATACACTGTTAGTTACAGTTAAAGAGATTCGTGCGCTTTCCACAGAATTTAGAGAGACACAAGATGCAGTGACACAAGATAAAATCAAACAAAAAATTAACGAGCTGGAACCTGGATTGAGAAAAAATGTAATTCGTGCTTTCTCTATTCACTTGCATTTGTTAAACATTGCCGAGCAAAATTACCGTTCAAGAAGACGTCGTGAATATCAGGCACAGGATGCAAATATTATCCAACCTGGTTCACTGGAAGCTGGTGTAAAAACGTTAATTGATAACAATGTAAGTCCAGATCAGATTACAGACTTACTTGGGAAACTTTCATTAGAATTGATTATGACAGCACACCCAACAGAGGCAACGAGAAGAAGTATCTTACAAATTCATAAGAGAATCGCTCGTTTATTAACACAGTGGGATTATTCCTATACAAGATATGAGAAAAAAATGATTAAAGAGCGTATTGCCAATGAAATTACTTTCTTATGGCAGACTCAAGAAATCAGACAAAAGAAGCCATCTGTTATGAAAGAGGTTTCTAACGGATTATACTACTTTGACCGTGTGTTATTTGATGTTTTACCTAAAATCCATGACGATCTTGAAGATTTATTATTTGAAAAATATAATCAACGTTGGCACATTCCTTCCTTCTTACGATTTGGATCCTGGATCGGTGGTGACCGTGACGGTAACCCGAATGTAAAAGCTACGACAACATTCGAAACGTTAAAACGCCAGCGTGAATTAGTATTGAGAAAATATAAAGATGCACTTATTACATTACAAGACCGTCTAAGTCATTCTGATTCCAAAATAGAAGTAAGTGAAGAGTTAAGAGCATCTATTGAACAAGATCGTAAGGTATTAGCTATTAATGGCTGGTATAAAGAAGATGAAGTATATCGACTTAAGCTTTCACTCATGCTGAAAAAACTTGAATATACAGAGCAAGATGATGAACGCGGTTATGCGAAAGCAGAAGAATTACTAGAAGATTTATATATTATCCGTGAAAGCATGAAAGTACATCATCCAAATCACAATCCTGTAAAGCTTTTACGTAAGGTAATTCGCCAAGTTGATTTATTCGGTTTCCACCTTGCATCATTAGATATTCGAAATCATAGTGGTGAGCACGAATCAGCGCTTACAGAAGTTTTCCATGAAGTAGGTATAACTAATGAATATGCAGCATTAGATGAAAAAGACAAAGTGGAGACACTTGTTTCTGTTCTGGAAAATCCTCGTCCACTAATTTCTATTTATGATGAGTACAGTCCTGAAACATTAGAAGTAATCGATACTTTCCGCATGATTAAGCGTGCACAGGACACATTCGGTTTACGTGCGATTGAAGTTTACTTAATTAGTATGACCGACAACGTAAGTGACCTTTTAGAAGTTTTAGTACTAGCAAAAGAAGCTGGACTTTATCGTGTATATCCAGATGGAAAAGTAGTCAGTCGCATTCATGCGGCACCACTTCTGGAAACAATTGATGACTTAAAGAACGGTCCTGAAATGATTAAAAAATTATTCGATATTCCTTTATATCGTAAACATCTTGAAGCACGTGGTAACTTGCAGGAAGTAATGCTTGGATACTCTGACAGTAGTAAAGATGGTGGTAACATCACAGCAAACTGGGAGTTATATCAAGCACAACAAGAAATTCATGACATTGCATCCACCTATGGAGTGAAATTAAAATACTTCCACGGCCGCGGTGGTTCACTGGGACGTGGTGGCGGACCATTATATTCTAGTCTACTATCACAACCGGCTGTAACTCTTGGTGATGGTGTTAAAATTACAGAGCAAGGGGAAGTATTATCTTCTCGTTATCTACTGGAAGATATCGCGTACCGTAGTTTAGAACAAGCTACTTCTACCCTACTTACTGGTATCATGGGATTAAATGATGACAATACCAATATGAAGCCATCACAAGAAGAAGTAGATGCAATGAGTGTTATTTCTGAATACGCGTTGAAAAAATATCAATCATTAGTTTTTGAAGACTCTGGATTTATTAAATACTTTAACCAGGCAACACCTTTACATGAATTAGGTGACTTAAATATTGGTTCTCGTCCAATGAAACGTAAAGGTAGTGACCGCTTTGAGGACTTACGAGCGATCCCTTGGGTATTTGCTTGGACCCAAAGTCGTCAATTACTACCAGCTTGGTATGCTGCAGGTACTGGCTTTAAGAAATATCTTGATGAAACAGGTAACCTGAAATTATTGAAAAAAATGTATGAAAAATGGCCGTTCTTTAACGCAACAATCAATAACTTACAAATGGCCTTAACGAAAGCGGATATTCAAACGGCACAAGAATATGCCAATATGATGCAAGATAATGAAATTAGTTCCCGTATCTTTAACTCTATTAAAGAAGAACATGCGCAAACAAAAGAAATCGTCTTAAAAATCACAGGACAAGATGCGTTACTAGATAACCGTCAGAACATTAAAGATTCCGTGAGACTGCGTAATCCTTTAGTAGATCCGTTGAATTTATTACAAGTTCAACTCGTTTCACAACTACGCAACCAAGAAGAAGAAAGCCATCAATATGATGAACTGTTAATCGAAGCTCTGCTTACCATTAATGGTGTTGCTGCTGGTCTTCGTAATACAGGTTAATGCAATAATCGAAAAGCCTTTAAGCAAATTCAAATTGCTTAAAGGCTTTTTTATCTGGAGAATAATATAAATTAGTCGACTGCCTGATAGCACTTACAAATTTGTGTCTAAAAAATGAACTAATTGTTACAAAAATATGAACTTTATGTTATAATATTACTGAAAACACTTACAAATTAAAACTTGAGGTGACTCGGTATGAGCATATTGTTAATTTTCTTGCTAATTTTTAGTTTTACTCCTTTTTTATTATGGGGAGATAAATGGAAAAAAACTGCAATCGGACAAATTCCTTTTGTTATTGGTGCTTGGTTTACCTTCACAAAATTCGTAACAGTCGGCATTGGACCTGGAGAAGTTTATTTATGGGGTCTATTTATTGCAAATCTCGTATACGGTCATATTGCCTTTACGATCGTATTACTTGAAATGAGAAAGTCTATCAAAATACGTCAGCCAATGGTAGGACAAAATAATTAAGCAAAAGATGATGTCAATAATACATCATCTTTTTTTTGATACAAAAGAAAGCAACAAATGATCCATAAAAAACATAAACTGCGCAGTAACTCTATAAAGGATTTGCTTGCTTCCTTCTTTCTTGTAGAGATTGTTATGTCACCGCTGCGGCAGAATACTTCGCTTTCCGTGGGCACGGCATCAGCTAACTTGGTAAAGAAAATCACTTTACCAAGTGGATCTTCAGCCCGTGCTGTTCCCACAGGAGTCTGCGTATTCTGCCTACGCTGGTAAGGATTCATTGATGATTGAAAGGATAAAATCCATGGAATATATCTTTTGACTTTCTTCTCACTTCATTAAAAAAACTACTCTAGGCTGCGGAAAAATGCGAGACTCCTGTGGGAAAGGAACAGTCAGAAGACCCCACAGGAAGCGGTTTTTGGCTTCCGAGGAGGCTGAAGCGTTCCCCACGGAAAGCGAGTGTTTTTCCGCAGCTGGCGAATTAGCAGTCAACCATAATTAGAACGGAAGAAAGCAAATCTTAACTTTCACTATTGCGCAGTTTATATCTACTTTTAATCAGATAACAGACCAGGTGCGGGTGTCTTTGTTCGGTTTATTTATTGATTGTAAGCGATATCTACATTATAATTTACTGAAAAGTATATTGTTCATTGGAGGAAATGTCATGAAAATTGTTGTAGCACCTGATTCTTATAAAGGAAGCCTTTCCGCTACCGAAGTGGCACATACGATAAAGATAGCAATCCAGACAAGCGGAGATCACGAAGTTATCACAAAACCAATGGCAGATGGTGGTGAGGGAACGATCGAAGCGATATTATCAGCTACTTCGGGGGAACGAGTTCAACTTTCCACAGTCGGTCCATTAGGTAATTCGATAGAAACCAGTTATGCCATCGTTAATCAGACTATTGCAGTAATTGAAACGGCAATGCATGCTGGCTTGTATCAAGTCCCCGATGAAAAGCGAAATCCGGACTTAACTACGACTTACGGAATGGGACAAGCTATTGTCGATGCATTGGATAGAGGCTGTCAGCAAATCATTATTGGTCTCGGTGGTAGTGCTACGAATGATGGTGGATTAGGGTTATTGCAAGCTCTTGGTTTAAAAGCATTTGATACAAATGGTAATCGATTAGATAAATTTGGTGATGACCTATTACATACCGACTCTGTTCAGCTTGATGATTTAGATCCTCGCTTACAAGATGTTGACTTCCGAATTGCTTGTGATGTAGACAATCCTTTATGTGGGGAACTTGGCGCAAGTACTATATACGGTCCACAAAAAGGAGCATCCTCTGAGCAAATTCGTTTATACGATGAAGCTTTACACAAATTTGCTAACTTGATTGAAGCTCAATTAAGCAACAATTGGCAACAGACTGCTGGAGCCGGGGCTGCTGGTGGTTTGGGATTCGCTTTCTTAACACTCGGGGCAAAATTGGAATCTGGAGCCTCTCTAATTGCTGAAGCTATTCATCTTGAGCAAAGCATTGAAACAGCTGACCTTATTTTTACTGGTGAAGGACAAAGTGACGAACAAACCTTATATGGAAAAGCACCAGGTTTTGTGGCAGATACCGGAAATAAATATAATAAGCCAACTATTTTGTTATCCGGTAGTTTAGGAGGTAATACTGCAAGATTAAGGGAACAATTTGCAGGCTGTTTTTCAATTGTTAACAAGCCTCTAAGTCTGGCTGAATGCATGGAAAATACCTCCACACTTTTAAAAGAACAAACGATGCAAATTATGACACTAATTCAAGCAATGAAAGAAGATAGATAACTTGTTTCATTTGTCGCTTTTTGCGATAATAAAAGAAACATACATCTATTAGGAGGGCTTTTGCTTGAGCAACACATATAATAATAGCAAATTAAAAGTTTTTTCATTAAACTCCAACCTATCACTCGCTGAAGAAATCGTACATCATATTGGTATTGATTTAGGACAGTCTTCAGTTAAAACATTCAGTGATGGAGAAATACAAATTAATATTGAAGAAAGCATCAGAGGTTGTGATGTATTTGTCATTCAATCTACCTATGATCCAGTAGAAGATCATATTATGGAGTTATTAATTATGATTGATGCTTTAAAAAGGGCTTCTGCAGCATCAATAAATGTCGTGATTCCCTATTATGGTTATGCACGTCAAGATCGAAAATCTCGTGCACGGGAACCAATTACAGCGAAACTAATTGCTGATTTAATACAAAAAGCTGGTGCAAACCGGATTATTTCCATCGATTTGCATGCACCTCAAGCACAGGGATTTTTCAATATTCCCGTAGATCCTATTTCAGCTGTTCCTATCATCGGAAGCTATTTGGATGCAAAACAACTAGAAGATATCGTTGTAGTGGCACCTGACCATAGTAGTGTATCACGCGCTAGACATTTGGCTGATCAGTTAAAAGCAACGATAGCTATAGTAGATCGACGTGGTCCAAAAGATAATGCCTCAACTATTAATATCGTTGGTGAAGTAGAAAACAAAACAGCTATTATTATTGATGATATAATTGATACTGGGCGACGTATTACTTCAAGTGCAGAGGCGTTAAAAATTCACGGAACAAAGCAGATTTATGCATGTACTACTCACCCTGTACTTTCAGGTATTGCCGTCGAAAAAATCGCTGAATCCGATATAAAAGAATTAATTGTTACCAATACGATCCCATTATCAGAAGAAAAACAAATCGATAAAATTACTCAATTGACTGTCGGTCCTGTTGTTGCAGAAGGTATTATCCGCTTATATGAACATCAATCTGTCAGCTCATTGTATAACTAAAAGCATCCTTTAATGATGGTAACTGGAATATAGGAACGTTCTTTATCCCAGTTACCTGAATTTTTTCTACCCTTCATTGTATCCAAAGCGCTCCCCTTCCCAATTCAATTGCTTCCAATTTAGTAAGTGTTTCTTGGCCTAATTCAATCACAAATGTCCTCATGATCCCTACGTCATTACAATTGGTACCTCGCCTTTTTGTTTCAATTTGAAATACTCCCTCTTCTGTTATAGTAGTTTGTTCAATACTTTTCTCACAAGAGTTTTCCATTGTATAAGCAACAATCATTGCTTCACCATCATTTATCGTAGGTGCGGATTTTTGAAAATCCACTTCTTCCCATACTTCATTCAATGCATCTTGATCCGTAATAACTTGAACATCTTTTTCTCCATCTATGCCTGCTTACTCACTAAGATATAACTCTCCTTCTCCCACATCTGAAAGACAACTGATTAGCAAAATAACAAGAAGAAAAGCCATTATTTTTCTCATCGTCCTCCTCCTTTTTTGTCAGTTTAGCATACACACTTTTTTTGCACACCTTTTGGGCGAATACATATGATAGCCATATAAAGAGAGGAAGAGATGTCATGCAAAAAAAAGTATCTATACCACAATTAATTACCATCTTCTCCCCCATCTGTTTACTACTATTATGGGAATTTTGTTCTCAATTCGCGATACTAGATCCGCGTTTTTTTCCGGCACCAACTTTAATTATACAAACACTAGTGCAGATGGGAGAGTCTGGGGAGCTTTTTACACACATCACAGTCAGTTTAACTCGGATTATAATTGGGTTTTTACTCGGGGTTATTCCTGCGATCTGTATTGGGCTGTTAATGGGGATGTATCGGTATTTTCGACATTTTTTCTCGCCTATCATTATGATTTTTATGCCGATTCCAACAATAGCGATGCTTCCTATTATCTTGATTTTATTTGGTATCGGAGAATTCTCGAAAGTAATTACGATTGCGATAAGCGTCTTTTTTCCAGTAGCTATTAATACCGCAGCAGGTGTTGCCAATATCGATAAAATCTACTTGGAAGTAGCAAAAAATTATCAAGCCAATGCGAAAGACTTCTTTTTCAAAATTGCTCTGCCAGGTTCATTACCAGTTATGTTGGAAGGTATCCAAATGGGCCAGGCGATTGCATTATTGACGATAGTAGCGGCGGAAATGATTGGTGCATCTTCCGGGATCGGTTATTTAATTTGGATGAATTACAAAGCTTTTTTACTGCCACAGATGTATGTTGGATTACTACTTATTTCGTTTTTTGGTTACTTTTTCTCCTTATCGCTAAGAGGAATAGAACGAAAATTATTGCCCTGGAAATAATGTAGAAAAGAGGGATAAAGTTGTCAAAAATTGAGATTAATCAATTATCAAAAAAATTCATCAAACGAGATAAGTTTATAGATGCTTTACAAGATATCACATTATCGATTCAACAAGGTGAATTCGTTTGTTTATTAGGGCCGAGTGGCTGTGGAAAAACAACGTTACTTAGA
Organism: Gracilibacillus orientalis; assembly: GCF_900114645.1. Classification (GTDB taxonomy): domain Bacteria; phylum Bacillota; class Bacilli; order Bacillales; family Amphibacillaceae; genus Gracilibacillus; species Gracilibacillus orientalis. Next base: position 103,137 of record NZ_FOTR01000002.1, read on the forward strand.
ATTTTAGCTAATTTAGAAAAAACGACTACTGGTGATGTATTCATTCAACAATTAGATAAAGAAAAGCCATTACAATCAATGGTTTTTCAGGAAAATGGTATCATTCCTTGGCTCACTGTCGAAGAAAATGTTGCGTTCGGATTAAAAATGAGACATTTACCAAGAGCTTACATTAAGGAGCGGACAGAGTTTTATTTATCCAAAGTTGGGTTAACCAATTTTAAACGTCTGTACCCTAAAGAACTTTCAGGCGGAATGAAACAACGCGTCAGTATTGCGCGTGCTTTCGCTAATGACCCGGAAATTCTATTAATGGATGAACCATTTGCTGCCCTGGATGAACAAAATAAATTTATTTTACAAGAAGAATTACTTTCGATTTGGCAGGAAACAAAGAAAACTGTTCTTTTTATTACGCACAGTATTGATGAAGCATTGTTGCTAAGTGATCGAATTTTACTGATGAGCTCACAGCCAGGAACAATTGTCAAAGACATTACGATTGAGATGGAACGGCCACGGTCTATCGAAAAAGTGCGGTCAGATTCAACCATGACAGACATTTTCTTAGATGTATGGGAGCACCTACAAAGTGAAGTAAAGCAAGCTAGGCTAAAGTGAGTAATATTAATGGAGGAATATCGATGAAAAAGTTTCTATTTTTTATAATAACAGTTGTCGCGTTTTTGATTGTAAGTGGTTGTCAATCATCTGATTCTAGTCAACAAGATGGCGAAGAAAATACCGATTCATTATCTCCACTTGAAGAAACCTCCAAAGTCATCATTGCAGAAGATGGATCTGCTTCTGGAGCAGGTTTTTACATCGCAAAGGATAAAGGTTACTTTGAAGAATATAACATCGAAGTAGAATTTGCGACTTTTGGCAACAGTGATGAAATGCTACCTGCTGTTGCAGCGGGTGAAGTAGATGTAGCTGGTGGGATATCTTCCGCCTCTTTCTTCAATTCGATCGCACAAGGTATCGACGTACGCTTTATTGCCGACAAAGGTCATAACAATGACGGTAGCTCTTATTTTACCTTTGTCGTAAGAGATGATTTGAAAAATGAAATGACAGATTATCCAGATGTGAAGGGTAAGAAAATTGCCGTATCAACTGAAAATGGTGTGGATCATTATATTTACAATGAAATGCTAAAACATGCTGGAGTTTCTACAGACGAAGTTGAATTTGTCTTAATGAGTGACTTTAGTAATATGATGGCAGCAATGGGAAATAAACAAATTGACCTTGCTTTGCAGATTGAACCACTGATTACACAAGGGGAAAATCAAGACATTCACCAACGGTTCCTGGATGCAACAGATTATGCTCCTGAAGCACAAATAGCAATGGTTTTAGGTTCACCTAAGTTTTTAACAGAACGTCGGGATGTAGCAGTTCGTTTTATGGCAGCATATTTAAGAGGCGTACGTGATTACCATGATATCTTTATGAAGGAAGTCGATGACGAAGGTGAGGTTGTCTCCATCATGGCCAATCACACGGCATTAAAAGATGAAGAGTTGTGGACGGAAGTTGGGGTGACTGGCTTAAATCCTAATGGATACATTTTTGAAGAAGATGTAGAAAACCAATATCAATTCTATCAAGAAAATGGTGCGATTCAAGGTGAGCTAGATTTTGACAAAATTATAGATATGTCACTCGTTGAAGAAGCGCTAGATTTAATTGGAACATATGAAGAATAACGAACTCCTTCCTATTTTGATCTAATGAATCGATATCCCAAATTGTAACAATGCAGGAAGTGGAAATAGGAGGGGATGAATGTACTTGATATTCCTTTTATGATAGACCATTTTTGTGGTTTTCCGCATCATTTGTCCTTCATTTGCTCTATGAAGGACAATTCTTCTTCTATTCCACTTCTTTTGTCCTTCATTCTTCCTATGAAGGACAAATTTTTCAATGTTGCCCCTTTTTTGTCCTTCATTCTATCAATCATTCAAAAACAACAACTGCAAAGTTACTGTTGCAACAATTCTTCGACTACCCATTTTTTGCTTCTGTAGTAAATAACACCATTTTCTAAAACAGGTGCTTTTTCCTCATCTGTAGCAGGTGAACCATAAAACATATGAATAAATTGATGCTCACCTGGTTCAATTCTTGCTTTTATGGTCGGGATAACTGTTCTTTTTGTCATTATATTAGTATTGGCATTTGGAAATATGTGTGTCCCCTCACCTTTTCCAGCTAAGGATTGTGCCACAACACTACCATAAGGTGTTTGAGCATTAGTTAGTGTCATTTTATTGTGCTGATCTTGGTTTGCTAAACCTAGTGCAAATCCGCCATCGGCAATATCCAAAGGTCTGGCTGTGTCGATTTGATGAATGCGAACATGCCACGGAACTCCGGGAATAATCCATGTTTTAATCGTCACATCGTGCCATGGTTTCCATTTAAAATAAATCACATCTTCGATCCATGCTTTCTCTGTCACTGATCGCTTCACTCGATAAAGTTCGTCCTGTTCACTAACCGCAAGCATACAATCATATGCTCCTTGGTCTAATCCCCACTCTGCTCTGGGTACACTAAACCCGAAATGGTTGGAATAAGCAAATTTTTCATATTTAGCTGAGGTGTGTGTATGGCCATTCGTATGCTGGTAGCCTGGTGTAAAAGCAACTACATGATCAGATTTTTGATCACGTTCTAGTATAAATGACGCTTTTTCCTGAAATGATGTCGATGGCAAGGTTGGGAAACTATCTTCTTTCACTTGCCAAAAAGGATGTTCATCTGACAATGCTAAAATAAGAAACGTTTTAAACGCCCAATATGGAGAACCTGGTGCATTATAATTTTCAGCCATTAGTAGATTCGGATATTGATAGCCAATCGATAATGTGCCATCTGGCAAAAGAATGTCCTGCTTACTCCAATAACGAAGATGTCTGAGAATGATCCCCTTGATAGTACGTAAAGGAATGTCATCAAGTCCTGCATAGACATAAGCACTCCAAAATGAACACTGAGCAAAGCGATAAGTTAGACTGCGTCCGTATGGAAGTGCACGACCATCTTCACTAAACCAGTGGAGAAAATCTTTGGCAAACAAAGTAGCCCTGTCTTTATATACTTTCGAACGTTGTGGATCATCCTTTTCCATCATGGCAGCATAGAACAACCCATAATAATGGAGTGCAAAAGGGGTGTAATAATCTACATGAGCTATTTCGCCATCCTTGTACCAGCCATCACCTAAATAAAAGTCTTCGAATCTATTTAAGTTTCGTTCGATGGTTGCCTGATCGTAAGGAGCATCAACTTTTTTCAATCCGATGTTGACGATTACAGCAAAAAATAACCAGTTACAATCATGTGCAGAATGTTTATTTATTTGAGATAACCAGTTTACCAGATTTTCTTTCTGTTCTTCGGTGAGTGGTTCCCAAACGTGTTCTGGTGCTAAACACAACGTGTAACCAAATGCCGCCATCTCCACAATTCGTTGATCATAGTCTTGAATTTGACCCCAGTACCCCTTGCTTTGCGGATCAGTACCATTGATAATACCTTGCAAATGTTTAGACCATAAACCTGTACTGCCATTAGAAGCAAGTAAAGGTGCGGCTCCCCATAAAACTCTTGAAAAACATTCCAGACCTGCTACGTCCTCCGAATAAGCTGCAGCAGTCTGGCCAACGCGTATTCGTGAACTCGTTTCATCATAATATGGTGTGAGCGGTTCCCACATATCTGTTAATAATTTCTCGATATCTTGTTTCGTCTCTAAAGGATTCTGCTTCATTATTTCCCTCCTAAAAGGTTACATTCAAATCTAAGCGAAACCTGTTTATTCAGGCTTACCACTTCACATAAAATATGTAAATAACATTCGATTTCTCCCTGGTGATTTCGAAAGCTTTTTCTTTTCACAGTCGGAAGTACTATATCTTTTTCATATGAGATTTCCAACGTTTCTTTATCGCCTTCTAAATAAAGCTTATTATCTTGCAAGTCAAAAGGAAGATCTTCTGCAATAAAAGATTCGACCAAGGACGATGGGGATTCATTAAATAAAAAATTATCGATGATCACTAATTTAGGATGTTCTGTTTTATAGTACTGAAAACTGCGGGTAAATTGCAGTTGACCCGGGTATGCTCTGCTTAAATCCAGTTCAATTTCATCATAATTATTGTTTTGCTCCGCATGGATTATTTCACCATAAAATCTCGCACCTTCTTGCTGATAGAACCCATTAACGACAGGAACTGAATGCCCTTCTGCACTATTGCAAATAAACTGATATCGTTTGTCACTAAAATAATCTTTATGATATTGGCCAGACCCTAAATCTCGCAAAAAAACATTTCCACGACTGTAAAGGATAAATTGACCAATATCATTATGATTGTGTGGTTCATGATTGTGTCCTGCCTTCACAGCAAATGCGTGTTGTTCGATACGCGATAGAAAGATAGACGAATCTTCCATCAGGCAGCTCCCTGTAGGCCAATTTCTTCCTTTTAGCTTTGGATCATACCAGCATAATTCGCGTATTGCAGGAGCCCATCTTCCACAGTGATCGACAATGGATGTCGTTGCCAAACTCTCGGTTGGTACATGTACCTCAGAGAATTTTTTATGCAAATAATGTGTAAATCCAATCATCGGTGCCGCAGTTGGTGCTGCATCTGAGAAATTAACCACGGTATTGTCCGCTAAAAAGACTTTTTGCTGAAACAGTGCAACCGCTTTAACTTTCGGATATTCAAATAAATCGATATTCCGATAACGTTTTAAAAGATCAGCAAAATAGACAAAATAACCAAACCCATATTGCCAGTAACCATAGCCTTCAGTACAAGCTCCATCTTCTTCAAATCCTGCTAAATAATAATTCATCGTTTGTATCACTCGGTCGATAATTAGACTTTGTTTACGGTCTCCGTTCATCAAGTATAAAGCAGCTGCGCCGATCGATCCTCCACACACAGAAGCCCAATTATGTGTCGCCTTTTCCCAATGAAAAGAACCATCTAAAAAAGGAATGAACACACGACGATCAATTTCAATTTTTACTTTCTCCACAAGGAAATCGTCCAAATGCTCCCCGAAGAAATGGATCATTTCCGCTAAAGTAAATGCTGTCTCTGCCGCAAAAAGGTCAACAGTGTATTGCAGTTGATTAGTTTGTTGATAGGTTTTATAGTCTTGCTCCTCGAATTGCCTATCCAAATGTGCAGGAAGACACCATGTAAATTCATTACAAACCTGCCATATTTCATTTTCTAACGCTTCTGTGTACGCTTGCCTTTCTGGATAAAGGAATTGGAGTAAACCAAATGTCGTTAACCTTTTTCGCTGCAAAAAATATAGTGCTTCGTAACTTTGACGATCACCGTTACGCATAAATTTTCGGTACGTATCAAAGCTAATGCTAACAGTAGATGTCTGCAGAAACTGCTCCGCCTCTTTCTCCAGTTGTGCTATAACGCTACTTCTCCAATCTGTCTTCATTTAGCATTAGCTCCATTCCATTTTCGTCCTCTATATTCTAGCGGCGTACACCCTGCCTGCTTTTTAAATATTTTAATAAAATAACTTTGATTATCATATCCGAGTTGTTCACATATTTGTCCAACGGAGTCACTTGTTAATTCTAGTAATTCTTTGGCTCTTTCTACTTTTCTTTGTTTGACATATTCTACAAAAGTAATGTCCATCTCTTTTTTAAAAAGCCTGCTAAAATAACTAGCATTTAAATATAAATATTCCGCCACATCATCTAAAGATAGTTTTTTTTGTATATTATCTGCAACATAGTAACATGCTTGAACAACATCTTTATGATAATTGTTTTTCAATTGTTGTGTTGTTTCTTTCAAGCATTTTTCGGCATAGTGATTAAACCATCCGTGTAGTTCATATATGGTATCTAACAGAAAAACCTCTTCTTGTATAGATTCCGCATGATAATTAGATTGAAAATACGGGATCGTTCGCAATCGCATATTTACATCTAAAATCATTCGAAGAAACCATTCTTTGACTACCTTTGGTTCATACTGCTTCGATATACAAAAACCTATCCATTTGGTCAGGTTTTCTTTAAATGACAAAAGATTGCGTTGAAACATCGCTTTTTTTAGTTCGTTCGTTACATCCTGATAATAATTAAAAATCTCTTGTCCATGATAGGTTGGAGCTGTTTTCTCTAGAGTAGCAATCGAATTATTATCAGTGAAAAAAATCTGTTTTTCACTATTTATTAACGACAGGATTTCTGATTTTAATAAGGATAGATCACTTTTATTTCCTATCAAAAAGCTTACTTGTATATTTAAATAATGATTCAGAGATTGTTGCAGTTCTTTCAATAAATCACGTAATTCAGCAAAAATATCATACTTAATGGTTAAATAATCAGGATAAAATAGAAAACCTTTGTTTTGCTCATAATGAATGCAGAATACCTTATCCATTTCTTTTTCATCAATTATTTCTCTCATAATATTATAGATTGCGAATTGTAATGTATCATCAGAAATAAAGTTTTTCTTCACCTGATAATAATCATTTATAAAAAAATAAGCCGGAATATAAGGCATACTCTGATCCAATATATCCAATAATTTATTGGATGAGTCTTGAACAAACTGACGCAAATGCTTTTGATTTTCCATATCATAATTCATTTTTATTTTATGTCGTAATTGTTTTACTTCTACCACTTTTGAAGTGTCATTATCTAATCGTCTTTTACAGGCAATTAAAATCTCTTCTAAATCTTCCGGGTTAAGTGATTCCTTTAATATATAGTCTTTTACATCTAATTTAATCGCTTGCTGGGCATATGAGAATTCATTATGACAGGAGATGATCGCTACTTGTATATTGGACTTCTTTTTTTTCAGTGCTTTTGTAAGCTCAATTCCATCCATTTTAGGCATACCTATATCCGTAATTAGAATGTCTGGCATCTCTTCTTTTGCATAATGGAAGGCTTGCAATCCATTCTCATGTGTACTCACTAATTCTAAACCTAGCTGCTCCCAATTAATTGTTTCAGATAAAAACTCAATCGTTGGATAATCATCATCAACTAACATGACTTTGTACATGACCTTCACCACCTAAAGGAATCTTTATTGTTACGGTTGTACCCACATTCGGATCACTTTCTATGACCATTCCCGGACTAACGCGATAAGAAAGTTGCAATCGTTCATACACATTGGTCATACCAATACTGGAAAATCCTTTATTCGAACGTTTAGTAGTTTTGGATGAACATAATGCTTCATTTAATTTATCTAATTGATGCCTGCTGATACCTTCTCCATTATCAGATATGCTAAGTTGAAACGCTTCATTATTTACATCCGCTTTTATAATAATATTTCCTGACCCCTGGTTCAGACCATGGATAATCGAATTCTCGATCAAAGGCTGTAACAAAAACCTTGGTACTAATTGTTGATAGGCTTCTGTAGTCACATCTACCTCTAACACCACGTTATTTTTTTGCCTCATATTCATCAAGTTAATATAATCTTTCATTAAGCTTATTTCATCAAATAAAGGGATTTGATCCTCTTTAAATTCAATGGTCCAACGTAACAGCTTTGAAAGTGACTGAATCATGCTAGCACTTTCCCTATCACCAAACTTAAAAACTTTCATTCTTATTGAATTCAATACATTGAATAAAAAATGGGGGTTAATCTGCGCCTGAAGCATAGCTAATTCTGCTTTCCTTTTTCTTTTATGCGTTTGATTTACTTCATCAATCATGGTATTTACTCGATCGAGCATATGATTTAATGAATGTGAGAATTGACCAACCTCATCATTACTGTTTACGTTTGATCGAACACTTAAATCTCCTGTTTGCACCTTCTTCACAACTTTATCCAAATGTCTTAACGGTTTTGTGATTCTGTTCATTAAATATGCTAAGATAACAAAAAATATCGCAAAAGATACAGCTAATAACAAAAACACTTCGGAAAAGATCGAATTAATATTAGAAGTTGCTGCTTTATATGGAATAACGGACAGAAGTATCCAATCATTAAAGCTTAATGATTTATGCGTAATGACATATTTTTGTCCATTCCATTCTGCTATTTGAGAACTATTAGATAAAGGAATATCAGCCAAAATTGGTGCTTTTTCACCGATCAGTTCCGGATCTTTATGTGATAACACCTGATTCTGACCATCGACTAGCATGATTTCTTCTGATGGGTTTCGATTATTTAGGATGTTGCGAATCTTTGTTTCCAGTAAGGTGACAATAACATATCCGTAAATTCCGCTATTACTGTCACGTAAAGTCCTTGCGACAGAGAATTGGTAGGGACTCTGGATCCGTTCATACGTCAACATCGTCGGTTCCACACCAGACCAGTAGGATTCAAATCCATTTAACGAATCCAATTCCTTAAACCATTGCTCTTGATAAAGCGAATTAGGATCATATTGACCAGTAGAATAATTCGTATAATACTGGCCATTCTTCAACAATATCGTTACATAGGATTTTTCACCTAACAGCGTAATATTTTCGATGATTTTCCTAACTTGACGGTCTTCTAAATATTCCGTATAACTCTGATTATCGATTTCATTTAGTGCCAGATTTGATTTATTTTTCAGTATTGTATTGAGTTCCGAGTCAATCTGAACAAAATTAGATGCGTTGATGACATCATCTATTACTCTAGCAACGTTTTCTTCGGTTAGATCAAGTTCTTTCTTGGCATTCTGCATCGCTTGTTCTTCTACCGCATCTCTAGTTAAATAGCTATATATAGATAATGTCAATAAAACTGGAATTCCAATACATATAAAAGATGCAAGGAAGACTTTGGAACGAAAAGAAGGAGACGTTAATCTCCGGTATTTAGTCCTCATATTCATCCTCCTTTTTCACAAGAATGTCAGGGGACAACGGAAATAACGTCCCTTACTTTAATTGTAAACGCTTCAACTCAATCAATTCAAGATTTATTGATTATTTTCGATAATTTCCCCCGCTTGTTTATGCATCGCTTCAATCGTTTCATCGATATTTTGTTCTTCGTAAATTAGTTTTTCATATTCGTCATTTGCCATTTGATAAATTTCTGCTTGATAAGGTGCTGGTGTAATTAATTTCGATGCTTTTGAGTTTTTTAACACAGAAATCAATGCATCCGTATCTACTTTTTCTGGATTATTGGTATCCTCTAGAATAGTATTAACAATATTCTCAAGTTCGTCATCACCTACACCATTCCAAGAAGGAATATTTTTACCTTGAACAACCTGACCTTCCGTTGTATACCAACGAATGAACTCGTAGGCTGCTTCTTTATGTTCCGAATTAGAAGCCACTGCCATATAGTCTGTTGTAACTGGTGTATAACCACCTTCATCATCTGAATTATTTTTCGGATACGGCGCTACACCTACATTAAAATCTAATGGGAATTGATCAGTACCACCAAGTTCTGTGTTCATCCAGCTTCCAATCATAACGAGACTGGCATCTTGATTAAAGAAAGTATCACGATAATGTAATTGTTGTGACATAATGTCTGTGTATGGTGTGGCAGATTTATCTTCTTTCTCCATTTGCCAGCGAAGTTCTAATGTTTTCTTGAACATTGGATCCTTAAAATTTGAGCTTCCATCCTCTTTTAATAACTCGGTTTCTTCCGGTTGACTTGCTAATGCTAATTTTAAGTACTCCATCCATCCACCATTTTGTGGTCCGTGAAAGAACGTTCCATAATGTTCGTCTGTTGTTAATTGTTTGGCATAGTCAGCATATTCATCCCAAGTCCAATCCGTAGGCATCTCTAATCCAGTTTCATCTAAATGGTCTTTATTGACCAGTACATACCATGGATTAAATTTACCCGGAAGTGCATAATAGTGATCTCCCAATTGTGTATTTACTTTGTACTCTTCAGTCAGTTCATATCCGTCTTCTTCAATAAATTCATCAATTGGTGCAACCATTCCTAAATCTACACGTTGCGCATAGGAAGCTGGGTCACTAAACATCAAAACATCTAATTGCTCACCAGAGGAGGCTGCCAGATCTAATTTTTGTAACGCTTCGTTCGTATCTCCTTTTTCACTTAAAATGACCAGCTCCACCTCAATATTTGGATGTTCTTCTTCAAATGCTGGAATGGTTTCAGACCAGTTATATGATGCTTCATTTCCATGCGTATGGAACTTAAGCTTAACAGGTTCATCAGAACTCGCTTCTTCTTCCCCATCATTTTCACTTTGTTGTTCGGTATTATCTCCTTCTTCTGAATCGGAACCTGCAGCAGATTCGTCATCACCACTACTACAAGCTACCAACATACTAAGAAATAATGTCATACTTAATAATAAGAGCAACAACTTAAGCTTGCTTTTCATTTTCATACCCCCTCATTTTTTGAAAACCCTTACACTTTGATGCTAACAAATTAATATCATGAATACATATCACTATTTTTACCTTTGACAACACTTTTTTTACTTTATACTATCAGAAAGTAAAATCATTTAATGTAGATAGTATAAGAAAACTGAAGACTTTCGCCAATACTTGACGATAAGCCTAGTTTTACTTTATCCTTTCACACCTCCTAAAGCAATACCATCGATAACATGTTTTTGACCTAATATAAAGACAATTAAGAGTGGTAAGATAGCTGATACCGCTGCTGCCATAATTAAGGTGTAAAAACTGCCATTAATCGTTGTGAATTTTTGCATCGCTAATTGAATCGTATACAATGCATCGGTACGCAAGAAAATTAACGGATTTTGATAATCATTCCATGTCCATATAAACCGAAGGATTGCATACGTAGCGACTGCTGGTCGTACAACCGGCAATGCGATTTGCCAAAAAATTCGCCAATGTCCTGCACCATCTATCTTTGCTGCATCAATAAAGTCATTGTGAATACCTATAAAAAATTGACGAAGCATGAATGTCCCTAGCACACTAAAACTTCCTAATAAAATTAAACCGATATGTGTATCAAATAAACCTAAATAACGATATAAGATAAACTGTGGTACCAGACTTGCTTGTGGTGGGACCATATAGGTTGCTAATACAATAATAAACAACCAAGCACCTGCCGGAAATCGTACCTTTGAAAATCCATAAGCAGCTAATGAAGATACGACTACAGAAATAGCGGTGGTACATATGGCAACCTTAATCGAATTCCAATAATATAAATAAAAAGGATGATCACCAAACCATACTTCCTGATAGTTACTGGCAGCATTCCATCTTGTTGGAATCCATTCAATTGGATATTTAAAAACATCCGCTTCAATTTTTAATGACGTTGATAGCATCCAGACAAACGGTAATAAGAATGCAATACTACAAAAGAATAAAATAATGGTAGTGATGATTTTTTTTACATTCCAATTTCTTTGTTTTTGCATCAAAACACACCCTTTCTCTTAGTAATTCACCCATTTTTTCTGTCCGATCCACTGAATAATCGTGATCGAAAACACGAATAAGAATAATACGACAGCTATTGCCGAAGCATAACCTACATCTAGATCAAGGAAGGCTCTTTCATATAAATGCCAAACAAGCATCGTTGTTGAATTTAATGGCCCACCTTCTGTTAATACAGCTATAAGATCAAACACTTTAAATGAAGCAATGATCCCTGTTATTAACAAAAAGAATGATGTTGGTGATATTAATGGAAACGTGATATTTCTAAATTTATACCAACTATTAGCGCCATCAATATCAGCAGCTTCATAAAGTTCCTTAGGGATAGACTGTAATCCTGCAATATAGACAATTAAACTAAAGCCTATTGAAATCCAAGTATGAATAATCATTAATGAAATTAAGGCAAAATTCGGATCGGAAATCCATGTTGGCGGATTCTCAATTCCGAATGTCATTAACACCTGATTAATCGGCCCCTGAGATGGATGGAAAAGCACCTGCCATACAACAGCAATTGCTACAACACTTGATATATATGGCATAAAAAAAGCTACTTTAAAATAACTTTTTAAATAGACATTTTTATCAATAATAACCGCTAAGAAAAGGGCACAGAACATGGTAATCGGAACGGTAAAAATAAAGATTGCATTATTGATTACCGATTTAGTAAATTTCTCATCACTGGTTAATGCGATAAAGTTATCAAATCCTACCCATTGTAACTGATCAATTCCTGTGACAAACTTCCAATCCGCAAATGCCAAGATAAATGTTGCTACAATCGGGAATAGCACAATAACGGATATGCCTAATAGCATAGGTGAAACGAAAAGAAAACCGACTAAATTTTCGCTTTTTTCGATTTTTGATTTTTTGCTTTTTTTCATTGTTCTTGGTGATTCTTGCAGTTCCCCTGCTGTCGTAGATGATTTACTCGCCATGAAGAGCACCTCTTTCTTCTATAATTCTTACATTGGATGGTAAAGTTTTGTATTTGTCTAACCTTTTCAGTGCGAACTGGCTAAAATACATTGCAATAAAGGTTAATCCGCTTCCCAAAAACAAAAATGCAAAGCCTGGTATCACCCAACAGATAAAAAGAAAACTAACTAATGATAATCCCATCCAGATCGTTTGCAACGGGAATAGTGTGCTTACTTGTATTGCCCTTTTGATTTGTTTCATCAGACCATTGTCTGGAAATTCAATCATTAGGCTAAACACATATAATAAAACAATAAAGCTTAAAACTAATACCGTCGCACTACTGCTAAGAATTAAATAATAAAGAATTCCGTTAAAGTTCTGAACTAATACAAAATCAATATACAGAGCTGTCGCAGTAACTACAATAAGCCCTCCAAGTAGATTACTTTTTACAAATTGTTGCTTATAAGCCTTCCAAAATTCTTTCATAATCGGAAATTCTTCCGTTTTCAGCCATTTATTATTTAATGAAAACATTGCGGTGATTGCTGGGAAAAACCCGAGTACAATCCCTCCTAGTAAGGTAAACCCAATAGCAAGCATATTCAGCAGTGCTAGACGATAAAGCCATTCACAAATTTTAAATAAGCCACCTGATGTATCAAACTGCATCTGGCCTCCCCCTTTCCTTATTAAAATTATAAACGCTTTCATTCTGATGAAAATAGCACTATTTTTACTTTTATCAATATATATTTGACTTTGATATATACCATTTGCACTTATATGTAAGTATAGTAAACATGTTGTTAGCTAGCTCTATATCAGTTCGGGAAACAGCTTTTATACACAGAAAAAGCTAGCTTAACGTTTGTTTAGCTAGCTTTTCTGCTGGTGAAATTTTAGAATATCTAATTAATTCTTATCTTTACTTTTATCTTTGTCTTTCTCCTTCTCTTTATGCTTTTCTTTGTCTTTATCTTTGTCATCTTCTGCTGGACTAGCACCTGTAATAATATCAATTCCATCCAACACATAGCTGCCAGCTTTCACTACTATTTTTGCTGTATGCTTCTGTTTTTTCAGACCTCGAATATTATAAGAAGTTTGTCTATCACCCTTTGCATATACTCGATAATCCTCTTCGATCATCTGATCATCAATATACACATCAATTAACGCATCTGAAGTTGCACCAAATAAATTGAAGCCACTTCCTTTAAAGTCAAAAAGAATGGTATGTTCACTTTCTTTCGGTGTACTGTAGATATTTACACCTCTATAATCCATAAATTGTTCTTTCACTTCATTATCACCTAATGATACTTTTAATGTATGAGGCTTTTCTTCGAGATCTCTCACAGAATATCTGATACCATCTGGCTCTACATCAAAGTTTCCAACACTTTCGCCATCGAGTTCAAAGTGATAGGTGGTTTCATCACCACTACCAGCAAGGTAATCAATTCCTGTACCTGTGAAATTGATGAAGATATAAGGATTATCATTGAAGTCAGCCCAGGCATTTGTATTATTTGCTCCCCAAGTGTTGCCATTCTCACGATAAGCATACACCGTATTCTCGGCATCGCCTACTTCTGAATCAGCAGCTATGGCAGTAATGTTATTTGGAGCTAATGTATTCATAGTTTCTAAATCTACAGGGTCATCTGTTTCTATCTCTGCTCGAACAAAACTTGTAAAGCTTTCTTTAGCAACGACTTTGAGTGTGTGATTTGTGTCTTCAAGATTGGTCGCTTCCCAAACCTTTTTTACAATCGAACTATTGTTTAAATAATTGGCTTCATCGACAAGCTCTCCATCTAAGTAAATATCAGCAGTACCATTCGATGGATTTGCTTCACCATATAATCTGATAGCATTCCCTTTAAAGTTAATCTCAAAAGAGTCACCATCACTTCCCCAAGCGTTTCTACTGTTGGATCCCCAATCTCCAGAGTAATAAACCTTGTTTAATGTTCCTTGCTCATTAGTCGTATCCGTATGCTCTACTGTTACACCATTCCAAACCGGATAGTCACTTGATGCGCTCATTTGTGTACGATTATAGTGTCCATATCCAGCCTGGATAAATTCCCAGTCTCCTACATATCCAATCGGGTTCCATTGATCATCATTGTTAAATGCTTCTTCTTCTGTCCCATAAATCTTACCTTGGGCATTATCGAGTTTCAATGATTCATATGCATAACCCTTAATTGGCTCAATTTTCAAATTATCGATAAGTGTTTCGTAATAACCTGAGCCTAATGTCACTCTACCAGACATGACAGTTGAATCCTCATCTGTGTAAGAGGCTATTTCTTCATCATCAAGATAAAGGGTAAAGATATTTCCTTTTGCTTCAAATGCTAAGTTGTGCCATATAGTATTATCAAACGATTCTATTGTTCCTTCTTCAACCACATCACCAAGTTTCAAAATTTCGTACTTTCCATCCTTGTAGATCCGGGCATTATAAGGTGCCTGTGAATCAGACCAATCGGCTTTTACTTGACGAACACCGATTAAAGCATAATTATTTCTGCCTTCTTCTTCAGGAGTATGCGAATCTAATAAAAAGTCATAAGACACTTTATAGTTCACCCAACGGAAATCTCCAATATTGGTGTTAGGATTTACACCCGCCTCCGTTCCATCTGTTCCACCCCAAACAGCCCAGTCAGCTCCGATAATATCTGGTGTAATTTTTTGTTGGAGCATATTGCCATGTTTTTTTGCATCTGGGATGTCTCGCTCTACTCTTTCAAAGCTTCCGATCGCAGCTGGCTTTGTTGCCTCTTTCACTACCTCAAAAGCACCGATTTGATCTGTAGTATATCTTGGTGTCCCTCCTCGACGTTCTACATAATCTCTTCCTTCATCATCCTTACCATATTGATTATATTCAAAATCATCTGTGTATGGTAAAGGCATAATCTTGTCTTTTGATAAATCTATCGGATCTGATTGATATGCAAAATCATCAACCTCCGCTTCTTTATCTAATGTAGAAATGGTCACGATCGAATAAGGTTTAACTTCAACCTCATACGTACCATCAACTGGTGTAATCGTGTCGATGTTCTTAAACCAATTCTCATCATAGGCTTGTCCCTGATCAGGACCTTGTGTTTCCCAAATGAAAACATCTGCATTTTCTTTCCCACTTAAATTTTGTGCTTCAATCGTATATTTTCTTGTTTCTTTTGTATTGTTCGCAAAAATTGTTGTGTAATCGTCTGTCTCCGGATCTTTCAATGTCATATAATTATGTGTGCTTGTATCCACATCTACGCCACCATCAAAGAAGTTTCCATCACTATAAGTTGCATCTTTTATATATTGCCAACGTTCATTTTCTGATGTCGTATGATCATCATACCCAACAAAATTCATCACATGTCTGACACCTTGTAGACCACCATCCACTTCATAAAAACCAGACCATGGATCAAACGCACTAATTAAATGTTTCGGATTGTATTGTGTCCCCTGATAGAAAGCAGCGACAGATGGTTGGAAATCAAATGAAACTGCATTTAATGGCAGATCACCTGCTCCTTCCCACGAATACACAGAGATAATTCGAGAAGTAACGTCAATAATCCCTGCACGTCCTCCAAGTCCATTATAATCTGGTTCCATGTTTTCCCGGTATCTTGCATTAATCATTGGTGAAATACCTTCTGATACCCAGACTTCTTTTGGTTGTTTACCTTCAGCGATTAATTTATCTTGCAACTCCGAAAGTTCATTAGTACCAGTTAGACCATAATGAGAACTAATCACATCTATTTCGTCTATTAAATCAGGATTGTCTAGTAATGTACGACTAATTGTGGCTGTATCTCGATATCCATCAGCTGCAACTAATTTAATATCTTTATAATCTGTTTGATAATTCGGTTCTTCTTTTATATTAGAAGTAAAATATTCTAACCACTCCACTTCATCTCTACCATTTCCATTTTGTGCTCTCTCATTTTGAGATATTCCTATATAATCCAAACGAAAACCATACTCTTCATAAACGGCATCAATTGTTTGTTTATACCACTGGTAGCGATTTTGATATGCCTTATCAGCCACTCCATTCCAAGTCCAACGAGGTTCTCCCCATCGTAAGATTTCTGTTGTAATATCTGGATTAATAGATTTCGCGTCTGCGGCAAACTGAAAACCTGCTCCTCTTAATACATTAACAGGTTCATCTTCATAACGCATGGTCGCCGGTTCAGTTCCGGACGATGAATTAATATCTCCACCTAATTCCACTTTAACATGCGCTAATCCTGCTCCAGTCTCTTTATTAAATAATTGATTCATAATTTCCCAGTACTTTTCTGGATGCTCTTCTTTGTAATCGAGTAATAACCGAGATGTATTATTTCCTGATACTGTACCAAAACCTTTAAAGCGATTATGTTCATCAACATCACTGCCGTCGATCGTAATTGTTTCTGACATTTCCTCGGCTTTGGAATTATTCACTCCAATCAGCATTCCTAACACTAGCAATATCAAAGTAATAGCTACTAATCCAATAGATTGTTTAAAAATATTCTTAGCAATCATACCTTTAATCATTCCTTCCCATGTTAATATGGATTGAATTCTTCACTTCATATCCTTTAACTATGCATCCTCTTGCTAACAATGTAAGTGCAAAATCACTATCAATACTCCCCCCTAAAATTTATTGGATGCGCTTACATTATTTCATACTAGCATTAAATTATTTGTAAATATATTGACTCTTTTTACTATTATTTTGACTTTTTCCATATACACATAAAAAACAGCCAAACCAAAAAATTTGACTGTTTTTCTCTATCTCACAACCATCGGCCCTATTAACATTTCCATTTCTTTACCTAATATTAATTTACAAATATGATGATAGCTAACCTCTTGGTAAGTCGCAAGCAGTTGTTGTACTTTATCTAGACAATACTCTTTTTTTAATTTATCTATTTCTTGTTGATAAATGGACAACACATAACTATTCTGAACTTCCGGAGAAAATTCACTTGCATCTTCATCCATAATTAAACAGCCTAAATATTGAAAACTATATTGTAACTGGCGAGTGAGTGATATAACATTTTTAAATTGTACAAATTGAGCCGGATCTTCTGCTTTCAAATCTTGAATGGCATATTGAACATCTTGTAAATTCTTTTTATTTGCTGAAATAAGCATAATCCCTCTCCTTAATCCCATGGTTTATCTAAAGATACCCTAGAAATGACCTCTTTATTTTGTTGTCTTTTCATATCTCTAATTTTCACACGCTCACTGCTTGTTTCATATAGATATTGTTCTTCATCAGATTCGGGTTCTACTTTTGGAACTTGGACTGGTTTCTTGTCCGGTCCGATTGCCACAAACGTAAAAAATGCAGTCGCAGCGAAACGTCTTTCTCCTGTCTCTAAATCTTCAGCTGTTACCTTACAAAAAATTTCCATTGAACTTGTACCTGTATATGTGACAAAAGACTCTATACAAACAGAATCCGATTGACGAACTGGTGCAATAAAATGAACAGAGTCTGTAGATGCTGTGACACATTCTTTAATTCGTGAATGCCTTCTTGCCGATAATGTCGCACATCCATCCATCTTTTTCATTAACACACCACCAAAAAGCGAATGATAATTATTTAAGTCGTTGATTAGCACTTGATCAGTTTGTACTACGCGCGTTTCTCGCATTTTCTTTGTTTCCATATTGTCACCCCTGTAACTTTTCTCTCGTTTCATCGCGTACTTCTAGATTATAATCCCAGAACATGGGTAAAGTACAATTCCGATCTAGTATGCCTAAGATAACAAAAATGTATGTAAACGATTTTAATATTTTGAATCTTCTTACAAAAATAACCCGCCCAATAAGGACAGGTTCAGGTTTCTTTATGCTTGATTAGTTTCTCTTTAGTAAACGTAATAAATTGTTTATTAATTTGTGATAGATAGGTATCCTTTTTCCAAATAAAAGCGAGATTCCAGGAAATAGTCGGATTTATGATTGGAATTCTTTTAATATGCTTTGTGAATGATTGACTTGTACTGTCTGGTAAAAGAGTGACACCTAAATTCGTTGCTACCATTTCTTCCAAAAAATCGATTTGCGATGTTTCAGAAACAATCTTCGGTTCAAATCCAGATTGCTTACATGCTTGGATGATAATATTTCTTGATTCAAAATCCTGATTAAACATAATAAAAGATTCATCTTTTAAATCTTGTATTTGTATTTGTTTTTTATTTTCATTAGCTAATGAATGCTGATTAGACACAACAAGATTTAAATTATCTTCCACAAATGTATAATAATCTGCTGATAGATGATTGTTCAGCACCACCACACCACAGTCCAATTCCCCATCCAAAACCTTTTCTTCAATTACTTTTGATCCGTTTTCTTCTAAATGAAAGGTGACTCCTGGATACTGTAGATGAAAATCAGCTATTAATTGAGAAAAAAAGAAGGAATTAACAACAGTCGGTAGACCAATACGTATATGGCCAGTTTTTAAGGTGCGTATCTGATCGATTTCCTGCTCCAATTCCGTTATTTGAGCTGCTATTTTTGATGCATGCTTATGTAGTACTTTCCCTGCATCTGTGAGCGTGATTTTCTTTCTTGATCGATGAAATAGAGCAACACCCAAATCACCTTCTAATGTTTTAACAATTCGACTAAGTGCCGGCTGGGTAATATATAAATTTTCTGCTGCTTGGGTGAAATTTTCTGTTTTACTCACTTCTAAAAAATATTGTAGATGCTTGATATCCAAGCCGGATCCTCCTCTGATCTTTTTAATTAGATAGTATCATATCTTGTAATGTAATGTGTGGAATTCTAATACTTTCCCATTCACACAAAAAAGGACTACCCTAAGGTAGCCCTTTTTCCTCTTAATTCTCAAACCAATTATTTTCAATGGTTTGCTTATACCAGTAAAAGCTATCTTTCTTCGTACGTTCTAATGTACGGTAGTTGACATGTACGATACCGAAACGCATCGTATAACCTTCTGCCCACTCGAAGTTATCCATTAACGACCATGTAATATATCCTTTAATATTAACACCTGATTCGATTGCGCGACTCAGTGCTGTTAAATGCTGCTCAAGATAATTAATACGGCCTGAATCTTTTACACGTCCATTTTCTGGTTCATCATTATAACAAGAACCATTTTCCGTAATATAAATGGGAATATCACCGTAGCTATCTTTGATACGCGTCAATACTTGATAGAATCCTTCAGGGAAGATTGGCCAGCCGATATCTGTCCGGTCATAATTCATTTCAACCATCTCCCAATCCAGTAATCCTTCATTCTCTTTATAACGGCCAATGTGTCCAGTGTAATAGTTAATACCGAGGAAATCTACTGGTTGATTAATAGTTTCCATATCTCCATCCTGAATATCTAATTCCACACCCTTTTTCTTGAACCAATCTACCATAAAATCTGGATATGTTCCTTTAAATACCGGATCCATGAACCATTCGATATACCAGCCGATTTCACGATTACATGCATCAATGTCTTCTTGTCGATTACTATAAGGCTCTAGCCATGTCGTATTCGGAG
This sequence comes from Gracilibacillus orientalis, assembly GCF_900114645.1. Classification (GTDB taxonomy): domain Bacteria; phylum Bacillota; class Bacilli; order Bacillales; family Amphibacillaceae; genus Gracilibacillus; species Gracilibacillus orientalis. Next base: position 123,149 of record NZ_FOTR01000002.1, read on the forward strand.
CAAAACCAATTTCTCCATCCACTGCAAGCTCACGAAATTTTTGTACTGTTTTACCATGAGTAACAAGTAAATGATGTGAAATTTGCGTTGCTAATTGAAGGTCTTGGTTACCTGGTGCATGAACACCAATATAGTTTGATAAAAAGGAGATACACCATGGTTCGTTTAATGTTAACCATTTTTTGATTTTTCCCGAAAACTCTTTGAACATTAATTCCGCATAATCTACAAATGCATCAATTGTTTCTCTGTTATGCCAACCACCTTTATCTTGCAACGCTTGTGGTAAATCCCAGTGATACAAGGTACACATTGGTTCAATACCGTTTTCTAATAATTTATCAACTAATCGGTGATAATAGTCTAATCCTTCTTGGTTGACTTCTCCTGTACCATTAGGGAAAATACGTGTCCATGATACGGAAAAACGATATACATCAATGCCAAGGTCTTTCATCAATTCTACATCTTCTTCATAACGGTGATAACTATCACACGCAACATCCCCGTTATCCCCATTTACGACATTTCCAGGTGTTTTCGAAAACGTATCCCAAATCGAAACGCCTCGACCACCTTCATTGGCAGCACCTTCGATTTGATAAGATGCTGTAGCAGTTCCCCATTTCATATCTTTCGGAAATTGAATAATTGCCATTGCTAAACCCCTCCAAATATCTATAATCTCGTTAAAAATTGTTGAAATGCTTTATCTGCATGATGTGGCAAATGCTCATGCCCATACTCATGGTATAGTGTCATCTGTTTTTCAGAACGAATTTTGTTATATGCTGCAAACTGTGTAGATGGCGGGCAAATGTGATCTCTCATTGCTGTTACCCATTCTACCGATGCCTGAATCCGATCTGTTAAATGTTGAATATCAATATATCCTAATTTCGCAAAAATTTCTTGATGCCTCTGATGTGTCGGATCAAAGCACCGGAAAAAATAGGCGATTTCTTCGTAAGCACTATTTTGGATATCCATATTCCATGCTCTTTCATAATCTGATAGAAACGGATAAACTGCATATAAATGTGTGACTGTTGGCTCTAGTGCTGCACAAGCAGTGGCTAATGCCCCTCCTTGTGATTGTCCATAAACACCGATACGGTTTTCGTCAACATCTTCTAGCGATTGTAAGATTCTAACGGTTTGTACGGTATCAAGAAATACTTGCCGATAATACAGAAGATCAGGATTATCATCTAACCCTCTAATAATATGCCCTTTTAATGTTGGACCTTTTGTTTGGAGTGAATCTTCTGATAAACCACCCTGTCCCCGGCAATCTAATGCCATAACCGTGATTCCTTGAGCTGCAAAAGCAAGTTTATCAAGCCAGTCGCCACTATCCACTGAGTAACCGTGAAAAATAGCGATTGCTTGACCAGTTGGATTTTTAGGCTTAACCAATTTAGCGTGAACCCGTGCTCCACCAACCCCTGTAAAATATAAATGATAGCAGTTTGCAAAATGAGGCGTGATATCCGCTTCCTCTAAGTCGTATGCTAATGAATAATGTTCTAATTCTTCTAAAGCTCGTTTCCAATAATCATCAAAATCATCAGGTTTCGGATTGGTGCCATAATAGTTTTCTAACTTCTTGAGCGGCATATCTACGTGCATATGTGTGTCCCCCCCTTTTTCTAACCGAGAATTTCCCCGACCTCTTGGATTTCCTCATCTGTAACTGTTTTCATATTTTTAATCTTTCGAATACCTATTAACGATAGAGAAACCGGTTTCCTTTTTGACAAATAAGTAATGGTCAAATAAATGGCTTCTATTGTCTGCTCTTACTTTTTATTGCTGCACTTTAGCAATTCGATCAGGTTAAATTTATAAGGCGTTTTTTTACCAACATTACTTTATAAACCCAAAGATATCGCCGGCAGTATCAAACCACAACCATTTCTTGATTTGTTATGTATAACCCAATCGTCCGTCTGATTTTAGGGATACCGATTTCATTATATCATATAAGTAAGTTAATTATTATATAATTAGCTAAATATTGCAATCGTTTTTTTAAGACTTTTGAATATTTCTAGTTATTTTAGATTAAAAATAATATAAAAACTCCCCCTTTGGAGTACATTTGTATGTTTTGTACTCCAAAGCTGAACTACTTATCCCTTATCGGTCACGTTATTCTACCGCTTCTATCCATGTCTTTGCCATCAGTGTGTTTCCTGCACTGTTCATATGAACACCGTCTGTTGTTAGTGGATATCCACTGTTTTTTTCTAAATAACGGACGAAAGCCTCGTGTGTAGGTACTAATACTGCCTTGTATTCATTAGCTAGACTTTGAACTACCTCTACATATTTCTTAAGAAGTTGATTTCCTTTTGCATTTTCATCCTCTTCAATAACTGTTGGTTCCATTAATACTAATTGACATGATTTTACCTGCTCTAACAAATGGCGATAGGTTGCCTCAAACGCTTCCGGTGAAACCTGTTCTATTTCAGGCTGATCTAATTGACGCCAAACATCATTTATACCAATTGATACTGAAACAACGTCAGGCGCCAGATCGATAACATCTTGTTCCCAACGTTCTTTCAAATTGATAATTCGGTCACCACCAACACCCCGATTAAAAATTTCATGTTTTTTCTCAGGTGCTATTACACGTAAATAATCATGAAGAAGTCGTACATAACCTGTTCCTATTCCTTCTTGATCCTCGTACCTTCCCCATTCTGTTATACTGTCGCCGATAAAAACAATGCGCTTTCCTATATCCATCGCAATTCTCCTTATGGTTTACTAATGAGAGTTTTTTCTTTATTGTACCATTGTCTGACAATCTGCTCCGCTTTTTTACCGTAGATATCAAAATCGAGATCTTTTTTGGCCTCTTCTATAGGATACAATTCAGTTTTCCAATCCCACCAGAAGAAGCCCGCGAACCACGGTTTATCCCAAAATACTTGAAACACAGACTCATAAAAATTTGCCTGTTCATCCTCATTAAAAGGTAAATGTGTATGTTCAAAGTCCCAAGGCATGGTGGCACAACCTATTGCACTTCGACAGCCAATTTCCATGAAAATGATCTGTTTGTTGTATTGTTGAGAAAGCTTTTCTAACTTAATACTTATTTGTTCCCACTTTTTCACCATATTTTCTACCGAATCACCTGGCGCTTTTGCTACTGGATAATAAGCACTTGTACCGATAAAATCAACTGCGTCAAACCATTCCACACCTTCTTCTTTACCGTGATTCGCATTATAAATGATAGGTCCTTGATATAGGCGACGGACCTGTTCGATGACAAGTCGCCATCTATCCACTTGAAATTCAGTATTAATCATTTCACATCCAATACAGAACATTTCACATTCAAGCTCGTCTGCTAATTCAGCATAGTGTAATAAGAAATTAGTATAGGACTCGAACCATTTTTCCCAGTCATTCTCTGCTTCCACAGGAAAACCAATGCGTGCTCTCCATATCCCGTCACGACAATTCACAACAGGTTTTAAACAAACTTTTAACCCTAATGATTTGGCCTGTTTAACAGCAAAAATAATGTCACGATCTGTCATGGTGTGCCCATAATCAAAATGAATATCTGTTGAGTGATAGGTATCTTGTAAGGCGAAAAACGACAAGGCGATCCATTCACTTCCTGTATCTTTTAATTTTTTTAATGAATCAACCGCTGCTTCTGTTTGATAAGCCCCTCTTTCCGTATTCCAGCCATAAGTCATACCTTTTACGAAAATTTCCTGCATGTTACTCATCCTCAATGTGTAATATGATAAACACTTCTTATATTTAATGTTTTTTCTAAATCAGCCTTTGTAAGAGACTGTGTTAGGTTGTTTTTATCTATTGTTACTATCTTTGGCTCATTCGCTGATAAATCAAAGAAATTGTCTGATAACACGACGTCTTGTTCTAATTGAAGTTCCACGTATTTTGTGTAGGAAGTCGCGCTTACGCTTATTAAGAATTGTTCGTCACTTTCAGCGACTGTGACACGCAATTGTGGATTCAAAAATTCAAAATGTTTTGTTTTGGCAAAAATAACCGTCGTACTGCTATAGACTTGCCCATCGATATAGAGAGTCGCTTCTAAATACGTTTGGTACTTCGTTTCATTATTAATTAGATCTGCAAAATCTAAATACTGGCAGGATTTCGCTGACAAAGCATCTACATCGATATCCAATCGATCTTCCCGAATGATGTTAGACTGGTTATCACGCAATTTCCATTCAATCCGGCCATTAATTGCTTCTAAATGATCATTAGTAACATATATGGAGGCATCTTTTTCTCCCTCTTCTATAGATAAAAGGATAGGATCATAGAATTTTTTGGTGTAATAGTGTAGTGCCTTCCAACGACCGTAATAGTCCAAACTTGACCACGAAGCTACCGGCCAGCAATCATTTAATTGCCAGTAAAGTGATCCCATACATCTGCCTAAATTCCGTCTCCAATGCTCAACACCATATTTAATCGCTTCCGCTTGTAACAGCTGTGAAGTATAAAGTAGTGCATCAAAGTTTTTCGGATAAAGGAAGTTCTCAGAGAGATAGTAAAGGATCATACCATTGGCATCATCATTTTTTTGGTGTTTCTCCATTACCCGCGAAAAAATATTGCGATCTTCCGGTTTAGTAAAACTTTCAATGGTCTTCATCGATGGGAATGACTGAAAACCAAATTCAGAACAAAAACGGAAATAATAGTTACGATAGTCGGTAAATGGTTTTTGACCGTGCCATACTTCCCAATAATGAACATCTCCAATATTAGGATCACGTGGTGCATCAAAGCCCCCACCTGATGATGGTGATGAAGACCAATAAAATGTCTGCGGATCATATTCGGCAACAATTTCAGGTAATATAATTTCGAACAATTTAATATAATCTCGGCGCCAATCAGCCTTCTTTGGCCATCCCCAATGCTCCATCGCTTCCTCTACTTCATTATTTCCGCACCAGATACCAAGACTAGCATGATAACGAATCCGTTTAATTTGATCGATTGCTTCTTGACGTACATTTTGTTCAAACTGATCTGTTAAACGATAGACACTGCACGCATACATAAAATCTTGCCAAACCACAATACCGTATTGATCACACAAATCATAAAAGTAATCTTCCGGGTAGTGTCCACCACCCCAGACACGAATCATATTAAAATGGGCGGCAACGGAATCTTGAATAAGGCGCTCCGTTCGCTCTTTTGACGTTCTTGGTAACAGGTTATCTTCAGGAATATAGTTAGCACCTTTCATAAAGATCGGATAACCATTAACAATAAATTCGAATGATTTTCCCCACTCATCCGCTTCATGCTTCACTTCAATAGTTCTTAGTCCGATTCTTTTAATCAGACTATCGATTTGTTCTCCATCTTTCTTGAGTAAAACTTCCACCGTATAAAGAGACTGTTCTCCATATCCGGCAGGCCACCATCGTTGCGGATTTTCAATCTCAAATAAAACCTGTTCTGTTTGTTGTTGATGAACAATCTCATGACTGACAGTATGGCCATCCGGATCTTTCAACAATATCGTTGTTTCATTTTTGTCAACTTCATTTTCTACTGTTACATCCACCATTACCTGTACTTGATTGCTCTCATGAATTTGGCGGATATGAATATCTTCTAATCGATTGTCATTCCACGCTTTCAATTCAACATCACGCCATAAACCTAAATCAGGGATTTTCGGACCCCAATCCCAGCCATACATACTGTGTGCTTTACGTACATGCTGATAACCATCAACTGCATGATGAACGCCAGCTAACCGATCATTTGCTTGTTTTTCCTCAATGTATTTTAGTGGAGAGAATAACATTACCTGAATCACATTTTCTCCTTCTACTAAAAATGGTTTCACGTTCCATTCGTAGATACGGTGCATATTTTCTGTTGTCGCTAACCTATGACCATTTAATGAAATCTCCGAAATGGTATCAATACCATGGAAAGTAATTGTGATCTCTTCATGTGTCAGTAATGTCTGATCGACTTCAAATGTTTTATAGAAAAGATAATCTTTTTTTGCAACTTCTAATGCCTGATCTTCATTATCCCGGTAAAATGGGTCATCTATTTCTTTCGCATCTAATAAAGCATTCATCACAGACGCAGGCAATTTGACATCAAATTCTTTTTTTGTCTGTAAATCTTTCATTGTCCAACTGTCGTTAAAATTAACCTTTAGCATAATACACCCCATCCTAGTTAGAATCTTATATAGGAGAAGCCGTACTATCTGTTAACAGACAGAACGACTTCCCTTGTTTCACCTTGATTGATAGAAATCTTTTATCACCTTTTCCGCAGTTTTTCCAAATACGGCATAATCAGAGTCTTGATCTGCTTTAGATTCTGGATATAGGATTGCTTTCCAATCCCAAAGTCCAAAGCCTCTTACCCATTCACGCTTTGCTGTTTTTTCAAACATATCCTGATAGAATGCTTTTTGTTCCTCTTGATTAATAGCTCCATCGAGTCCCCAGTCATTTGGAATCTGTGCAGAACCTGTTCTGCTCGGACAACCAGCTTCCGCAAAGAAAAATGCTTTATTAAAAGGTTTGATAATCTTTTCAATTCTATCTAATTGATTATCCCAGTCCCCTAAGGGGTAATAGCCACTGGAAGAAATAACGTCTACTTCATCCCACCAAGCTACATTCGCTTCCTGGTATTTATCCGTGTTATACGTGAGTAAACCAGTATATACTTCACGGACATCTTTCACTAACTTACGCCATTCTTTGTCACGACGTTCTGTTTGCACCATTTCGCAGCCAACAATAAACATTTCAGCCTCTGTTTCTTCTGCTATTTTGGCATAGTGTAATTGATAATCTGTATAACTTTTAAACCAATCTTTCCATTTCGGTTCACATGGTACGTCAATATCAAAGAAATTGATATGTGCGCGCCAAATCCCATCAGCAGGGTTGACAGTAGGTTTGATCATCACCTTTAAATCTAAGCTTCGCGCATAAGCAATCATTTCTTTTAATTCGTCATCCGTTACCATATGTTCTCCTTGATAGCTAACATCTGTAGAAAAAGCTGTTTCTTGTGTCGCAGCTAAAGCAAAAATAACATAATTACTTGCTGTTCTTTCTTTCATTAATTGTAAAGATTCTTTTGCTTCTGGTTTGGTGAAATCTCCACGCTTAGCTCCCCAGCCAAACGTGAATCCCTTAATATACTCCATAATTACCTCCGTTATTTTACTGATCCTGATGTTAAGCCATTATAAATATGTTTTTGCAAGGAAATAAATCCAATAAACGTTGGAATAATGGCAAGCATGATCCCAGCACAGATAACTTCCCATTCTGATCCATAAGGCCCTTGGAATTTAAACAGTGCTGTTGAAATAACATGCAACTCGGTTTTCGGCATGTATAAGAATGGTGTATAGAAATCGTTATAAACGAAAATACCTCTTACAATGATTACCGTAACTATTGCTGGTTTTAATAATGGTAAAATAATTTTCGTATAAATCGTAAAATACGATGCACCATCCAACATGGCTGATTCGTCCAATGAAACCGAGATCGAGTTCATAAATTGCAGAAAAATATAGATGGCGATTATATCCGTACCTAAGTAAAGCACAATCGCCGCCCACATCGTATTAAATAAACCAAGTGAATTTACGATTTGGAAGGTTGCTACTTGTGTTGTTACCCCAGGTATTAACGTTGCAAGTAAGAATGCACCCAAAATTAATTTACTGCCTCTAAACTTGAAACGATTCAAAACAAAGGCAACCATAGAACCAATTAATGTCGTCCCAATGATGGAAATAACCAATATAATGATGGTATTTTTAAAACCGTTTAACATGTTCCCTTCCACAAAGGCACGTTTAAAGTTATCAAAATTAGTCCAGTCACTCGGAGGGGTTAGTGGACCTGTTGTTGTATATTCTGTACCTGTCTTAAAAGAGGCAAAAAATACAACTAGAATGGGCAAAAGAGCAACCATTACTCCTAAAATTAATGATCCATACTTTAAAATGCTTCCTGCTGCATATTTCGTTTTCATTTTAATCCTCCTCCGAAAAGAATCGTTTTTGTAGGACCGTAACAATAATAACGATAAACAAGAGAATAACTGCCATCGCTGATGCTAGACCAATCTTTCCATATTTAAATGCTGTGTCTACTGTTTGAATAACAAATGTCGCACTTCCATTTGCCCCACCAGTCATGATATATGGAATTTCAAAAGCACTTAACGCACCACTAATGGCTAACACGAGATTTAAAGAAATAATGATACGGATACTCGGCATAATAATATAAAGGAATTGTTGCCAACGGTTCGCACCATCAATTTCAGCAGCTTCATAGATTTCCCCAGAAATAGATGAGATTGCACCTAAGAAAATAATGAAGTTAAAGCCCATGTATCGCCAAATCGATGTACCAGCTAAGGAAATGTTGATAATATCCGGATTACCGAGCCAATGCATCGTAAAATCACCAAGACCAATCATTTGCATCACTGTGTCCAATGCACCATCTGGTCGGAAGAAAAATAAAAACATAAAACCGATTGCTACCCCATTAAGTAGATAGGGAAAGAAAATAACACCTTTAAAAAAGTTTTTGTATCGAACTTTAAAGCTTAAAATCGTTGCAAAGTATAATGCAATTCCCATTTGTAGGAATGTTGCAAAGAAATAGTACAAACTGACCCCAAATACTCGGAAGTACTCTGGATCGGTAAATATAGTAATATAATTTTCCAAGCCTACAAATTCTTTTTCACTGTAGCCGTTCCAGTCTGTAAAACTATACCAAAACATATTAGCAACAGGTAAAAAGGAGAATGTAGCAAGTAATGTAAGTGGCACAATTAAAAAGGCTACAATAATAATGATTCGTTGTGTTCGATATGAAAATTTGGAAAACATTTGATTGTCGCACCTCCTGGTAAAAACTAAATGAAACTGGAAGAGATCTACTTCCAATATTTCATTTAATTTTCACTTTTCTCTCTATCAATCTATTATTCATAAAGAAACTTCCTACTTTATGGCAATAAAAATAGATTCAGTGTGAAAAGGAACACTATTCACCACTATTGGATGAATAGTGTACACTTCACATTATTCTTCGTTTGCTACTTTTTCGTAAGCAGCAGACCAATCTTCATTCCATTTGTTCATTAAATCATCGAATGAATCGTCACGGTTACCGATTGCTGCTTCGATTAGAATTTGTTTTCGCGGCTCTAACCAAAGACCAACTTCAGATTCTTTGTCAATTTCATCTAACAAGCCTTTTTTACCCTCTGGAGAAGGTGTCAACATTGAGAATTCCCAGCCTTGTTCTTCACCAGCTTCCAATGCTTCTGGTAATGGAACATCTTTAGATGCACTAATACCACCAGCTTGTTCGACAGAGTATCCTGATTCGTGAATAAACCAGTCAACCCAAGCAAAAGCCGCTTCTTTGTTCTCACTATGCTTATTGATAGAAATATTTAAGTCAGCACCTAATGAGAAGATAGTTGATTCTGCTTCTGTTGGATACGGCATAATCGCAATATTATCCGCATTTTCACCAGCACCTTGAACTTGTTCAAGAGCCCAAGAACCTAATACCATTGTTGCAATTTCACCATTATTCATTCTAACTTTAGATGATTCCCAATCTGTTGTTAGCGGATCTTCTTCAATCAAACCTTGTTCTGCAAGGTCATACATTAATTTATAATGTTCATAGTGTGGATCCCCCTCATCAAATGGAGTAGGATCATCCAGCATGTCCACATTGTAGTAATCAACACTTCCAGCAGTTGTCGTTACTGCACCTTCCCATTGCGTTAACGGCCAACCATCTGCATAATTTGTATAAAGTGGAACAGCATCTGTATTGTCTTTAATCTTTTGCATGGCATCCATGAACTCTTCTGTAGTAGTTGGAATGCCTTCCACACCAGCTTCTTCAAATACTGCTTTGTTATAAATAATACCTGTGTAGGTTACGGCAATTGGAATACCATAAACAGTGTTATCAACCGCACGTTCTTCTACACCTAGGTAGTTCTCTTTCATTTCATCTAATTTACCCATTGGCTCAAAGAAATTGGGGATATCTTCAATTGGTACTTCTATTGGTAAGTATTGTACATCACCATAGTCTTGAGTGTTCATACGTGGCATGATTTCTCCACCGTAATCTGTTAGTGCTTCAAACTCGACATTCACATTTGGATATTTCTCATTAAACTGTTCTTTATAATCTTGATAGACAGAATCTACAATATCCGTTCTGTGTGTGATGATAGTAAGGTCACCTTCAATTTCTTCTGGATCTTTCTCTTTCCAATTTTCATAAAGCGGTGCATCTGAACTTGTGTCCTCACTATTGTCATTGCTAGTATCTTCACTATCTGATGAGCATCCTGCAATGATACCTAAAACAATTAACATACTTGCAAAAAACACTAATAACTTTTTACTCATGTTTTTTGACCCCTTCCCTTTCCTTTTATTAAGTTAACGTTAAGTTAACAATAACTTAATGATAACTTGAAAACGTTTGCTAGTCAATACTATTTCTTAAAATTTTTATAAGTGTTTTATACTTTATACTCAACTTAAAACACTATAAAGTTCATAAAAATCCTTGAAAAATCCTAGTTTCTATATAATAATAGACAAAATAACTTAATTTATCGTTAAAGTTATTAAGTAATCACTAATTACTTGTAAACGTTTTAATAAATGTCTTCAAATCCTGATTGACTTATTTTTATTCTAAATATTGATGAGTGGTTAGATACGCTCTGGCATTTTACATAGCACGGTCTCAGCCTCTCAGACAAGTGCTGGTCTACTTATCTCGCCTCTGCTGCTAGTAGTGATGCCTGATTATTGAAAGGTAAAGCTTATGAAATTAATAGATTTGTAGTATTTCTTCGATTAAACGACAAATCTTTGCTTATTCTTGATAGATTTGTCAGTTATCTCCGTTTTTATGACAAATCTTTGCTCACTCTTGATAGATTTGCCAGTTATCTCCGTTTTTATGACAAATCTTTGCTCACTCTTGATAGATTTGTCAGTTATCTCCGTTTTTATGACAAATCTTTGCTCACTCTTGATAGATTTGTCAGTTATCTCTGTTTTTACTCTTTGATTCATTATTTTCACGGTTATATTCTTTTGATTATTAGAAAGCTGGAATTAGCGGAGGATTCTACCGAAGCGAAATGCTTAAGTCTCACCTCGAAGAGAATACCCAAATAAGCGAATTTTGCCCATGAAAAAATCCCTTGAGAAATAGTCTCAAGGGATTTTTTCACTCTATTATTTTTTTAAAAACGGGGGCGAAAATTTGATAAAACTGGTGGTGATCCCACAGCCATATATACAAGGAGCGAGTGCAATAAAAGCAACTAAATTCCAGGTAAATAAAAAGTATAATATAGCCATAATAAATAATATATATAAAGATCTTAATGGATACTTTATCGAAGAAACGAAAGCTAACGCAAACAGATTTCTCCATTCTTTTATACCATTAGTAAGGTAATACAATACAAAAGTATAATTAATAACAAACAAAAGCATAAAATAAATAATAACAATGACCAAAGCTAGACTAAACGAATGGTCAGATCGGTTGGCAAAAAATAAGACAGTGTAACTTAAAATAACAAACATCACACTTACAAACGAAGCAAAGTGATACGACTGATATCCTTGGTAATTTTCCCTAAATAATACACTGATATCCTCTTGGTTTTCTTTGATTAAATATTGTTCGCTCGTTTTCAACAATGATGCTGTTGCCGGTATAAAACTGTAAATAATTATCCCTTTTAGAAGGTACAACCAATAATAAAAACTGATTAAAAAAAGCTTATAACAAAACTGAAATACTTTTTGAATGGAATCACCCTTTTCTTTCATTTCAACAGAAAAAACAAGCACAACCGTCCGGCCCTTATTCGCACTAAGTAAAAACAGCGAAAGCGACCTTTGCTTGAGTAAGAACGCAAATCCATATAAGAATAGCTTCGCAGTTTTTGTATTATGCAAACAACATTTTTTATATTTTCTGTCTTTTCTAAATAAAACCAAGGTAATCTCACCTTGGCTTTGTTTATTTTATCACGGCGCTAACCGACCGTAATGGAAATCTCACTTTACTGCTTTTACTGAGTCGCGATAGATAATCTTACCCTTTACTGCCACTCTACCAAATTTCGCTTCCGGGTTATCCATTTTATCGCAAATAAATTTAACCGTGTTTTTTGCCATTTCCTCAATATCTACTTCTACCGTTGTCAGATGAGGCGGGGTCAGTGTGGCATAGATATCATTATCAAATCCGACCACAGAGCAATCCTCTGGCACTCTATATCCTTCTGTATTTAACCTTTCTATAAGTAAATGTGCTACTTGGTCACAGTTACAAACGAAAGCAGTTGGCATATGTTCAGGTAAATCCATTTCAATAAAGGCCCCTCGCTCATCTCGATCACTTATTACATATTCTTGCTTTAAATGAATTTTATGTTCTAATAATGATTTATAGTATCCCAAAAAACGATCCTGAATACTACTTGTAGAAAATAAATTGCCGACATATGCAATTTCTTTGTGCCCCTGTTGAATTAATGAATTCGTTATTTCATAAGCACCGTAAAAGTTATCCGTAATTACTGCATCTACATTATCATTCTCATCATAAAAATCGAGGAAAACTAAAGGCATTTCCACACTCTGCATTAACTCAATATATTCTTTGCTCGGTTGTCCAAGCATAATAAAACCATCCACTCTTCGTTCATGATAAATGCGCGGTAGCTTTAGTTGATCTTCGTCTTCGTTTGGTAAAATATGAATAATTCCGTAGTAACCACGTTCTTCTAAAATCTGTGCAATCGCTTGATATACTTTTAAATAAAAGGATTGTGTCATTCCAGTAAATCGTTCAGGAATGATAACACAAACATTGTATGACTTGCCATCTTTCATTGATTTTGCCATCGTATTATAGCGATATCCCATTGTATCCGCTAATTCTTTTATTTTTTCTTTTAATTCTTCACTGACGCCCTCTTTGTCGTTGAGCGCTTTAGAAACAGTGACACTGCTAACATTTAACTTTTCCGCAATATCTTTCATCGTGACATTTGACTTCAATTTGTTCACCCCATACTGTAACTTCCCAATTATATCTATCATAACATTTCCGAATAAACATTACTTAATATTTAACTTAATTCTTGTTTATTTTACCCTAAACTACATTACTCTGTTTTTTCAAGCGATTGAAAGGGGTGAACAATGATGTCACCCTTTTAGCAATTCTTCATTCTTTTCGATTAAATCTTTGCGTTGTTGTGCATTTTCTAATGAACGATACGTATCTTCTGGCGTATTAAACGTGTAATCTACTAACTGATCTATCGTTGTTTTCGCTACATGAATTCTCGTATCACTTGATGCATAATAAACAAAAACTTCTTCGTGTTCATTAACGACTACACCATTACAGAAAATAACGTTAGACACATCACCTGTACGTTCTCCATCATACGGTGCAATAAAATGACCACCTGGTAAAGCAAGTAGTTTCGTAGGGTCTTCTAAACTTGTTGCGAATGTATAGAGAACATAACGTAAACCAGCAGCTGTATTACGGACACCATGCGCAATGTGAATCCAACCTTTATCTGTCTTAATTGGCGCAGGTCCTTGGCCGTTTTTCACTTCATAAATCGTATGATATTTCTTGCCGTGTATAACTTGTTCATCCTCAATAATCGGATTCGTAATATCCTTTGTTAATCCGAACGCAATTCCTCCACCAGAACCAGTCGAAATAAATCCGTCCTGAGGTCGAGTATAAAAGGCATACTGTCCATCAACAAATTCAGGATGTAATACTACATTACGTTGTTGTGGTGATGGTGTCTTAATATTCGGTAAACGTTCCCAGTTTTTGAGATTAGTAGTCCGAACCAACCCTGCTTGTGCCACCGCACTCGATGTATCAAATTCATCTGCATGTGGGTCTTTACTCTCTGAACAATAAATTCCGTAGATCCAACCATCTTCATGCTTCACTAAACGCATATCATATATATTTGTTTCGTCTGGATCAATATCTTCCCATACAAGTGGAGTATCAATAAATTTGAATTGATCCACACCATTATCACTAACTGCTAAAGCAAAAATCGATTTACGATCCAATCCTTCCAAACGAACCACCATGTAATACTTTCCTTCATGATAGATTGCACCAGGATTAAACGTTGCATTCACACCTAAGCGCTCCATAAAGAAAGGATTCGTTTCCTTATTCAAATCAAAACGCCAATAAAGTGGCACATGATGCCTTGTTAATACTGGATACTGATATTTCGTATAAACACCATTATAAAATAATGTGTTTTCCGGATTTTTACGATTAATTAATTTTTCTTGTTCTTCTAATAGCTGATAGTACTTTTCATGGATCATTGTTTATTCATCCTTTCGATAAATTCTAAACAAAATCTACTATTATGATAAGAGGTCTTCCACGGTTCCCCAATTGTTCTTTCGGTTGGGTTGCCATTAGGCTCGATTGACCAATACCATTCTCCGTTTTCACGTTTGTCCACGATATGTTCCTTAATATAATTCCAAAGATTTTCGATTAACCGTTTAAAAATTGGGTCTTGTGTATGTTGAAAAGCATTTAAATAGCCGACCATCGCTTCTGCTTGGACCCACCAAATTCTAGTTTTGTCATATTGGTCATCAACCTGTTCATTGATTAAAGAACCATCTTCCTGCATCGCATATCCTGCGATATTATAAGCGATATCCAGCACCATTTGATCAAGTTTTTCGTCTTCTAACCCAATTACTTTAATTGTTTCATCCATTAGCCAGCTTGCTTCAATATCATGACCGAAAGATTTCATATCAACTAATGAGTTCCACTGCTTATCGAAAAACACTCCTAAGAATTTCGTATCTTTATTATAAATCCTCTCATAATGCACTTCTAACAAATCTATTAATCGTTGTTTTAATTCATCAGTTGGGTTTGCTTTGTATAAATTGGTATACGCTTCTAACACGTGAATATGTGTGTTCATCGTGATTTCTGCAACTACCCCATTTTCACTTAACATTTCGTTTGATATTGGATTCCAAGATTGATCAAACTCTTCGCAATAAGCACGGTTTTCTTCATCGTAGCCTTTCTCTTCATTTAATTGATATATTTCATTTGCTAATTGTAATGCTTCCTCTGATTTAGTTACTCGATAATATTCACTTAATGCATAAATCGCAAATGATTGGGCATACACGTGTTTTCTCGTATCTCTCGGTTGCCCTTGATAATTTACTATCCAATAGATTCCTAGATGTTTATGATCGTATAGTTTATCGCGAAGAAATTGGTAAAGATGATGTGCATGTTCTAAGTATTCTTCTTTTCCTGTAACCCGATATGCTGCTGAAAAAGTCCAGAGGAATCTAGCAGTTGCAATCCCTCCTTTATCAGCTCGCTTATGAATATTTAGATTGTAATCAACTTCTCCGTAAAAACCACCATGTTGCTCATCCTTCAACTTCATCCAAAACGGGAGGATTTTTTGCTCTAGATGTTGTTGGATTTCTTCTGTAAGCTTTATCATAAATGGCACCTCCTAAGTATGTTTATCGATAACTTAATAAATTAATGATAATTAACTTATTATAACTTGTCAATTACTTGATCTGTTATTTCAACATTATATTTATTAGAATACCCCTCCTTTGCTATAAAAGGAGGGGTTTGTGAATTTAGTTTACTTATTTACTCCACAATTCTACTTTTTCTTGGATTAATTTCGTGTATTCTTCTTCTGCTTTTTCAATATTTGCATTTTCAAGTGACGTCATAAATTCATCCCAAACTGCATCAAATTGATTTGGATTCTCTAATATTGCTTTTGGAACAAGTTGTTTAGTAATATCTAAAGCTCTTTGATTGTGTGTTTGTAATTCCGAATTAGCTGGAATGGAAATATTGTATGCTGCTCCCCATGGCTTCACAGGGAATTCATCAGCTAAAGGAAAGAGATCTTGCCACAATTCCACACCATATGCTTCGAGTACTTCTTTTTCAATATTTGTTTGATTCGCGATGGCTAATTCACGTGTATTTGTTGTAAAAGGCTGACCTGATGAATCTAACACTCCATCACCATACCGTGGAGCAAATCTAGCAAAGTTATAGCCAATACCAGTTTTCTTTAGATAGTCTTGATCAGAGTTACGTTTTTCCCATTCTTCTTCAGGAATTACACGTTTTCCATCAACGATTTCATGATGCTCACCTTCAATACCCCAGTTCAGCATTATTTGCGTTTCTTCAGATGCTAAATAATCTAGAAATTTAATTGCTCGCACCGGATCCTCACAATCTTCCGTAATACTAATGCCCCAACCGACCTGAAGACCATTGCTTTGGTACGTATGATTTTTGTACTCTTCATTTAAAGTAACTGGATATACTCCGTACATTCTTTCTTCCATACCATTTTCTCGCAAGGCTTCTTGAGCATTATACATTAAATAATCTGGACCAATTGTCGCTAAAACTCTCCCTGAAGAAAGCTTTGAATCAAATTGATCACTTTTTTGCACAAACATTTCGGAATCAACTAGACCTTCCGCATTCATCTCATTCCACCATTGAAACACCTCTTTTTCTGCAGGACGACGATAATGCAAAGTAGCTTCATAAGTTTCTGGGTCTACATAATATTCTCCGTCATCACTTGCGCCAGTCATCATAAATCCCGAATTCAAAAAAGATGATTGAATTCTCCAACTATCGGTATTCATCGTTAAACCAATTGTTGGTTGACCATCAAATTCCGGATATAATTCTTTATATTCTTTTATTACATTTTTTAAATCGTCTAATGTTTTGATTTCTGGATATTCTAGTTCTTTCACTACTGCATGCTGTATCCATGCACCGTACCCGGGCGTCATCGCTTGATCATCTACCGGAGAGGTTGTTAAAACATAAATGGATGGATCATCTTCACTCCATTTCAAGCGATTAATTCCATCTTCTCCTAACATCTCTTTAATATTTGGAGCATGCTCTTCAATTAATGGCGCTAGATCTACCAAAGCTTCTGCATCAACTAATTGCCCTGCTCCTTTTGATACAATCAAATCAGGATAATCTCCACTTGCAGTCATTAGAGGAATCTTGGTTTCTCCACCTTCAATATCAAATTCAGCGTCTAATGTTACTCCAGTATCTTCCTTGATTTTGCGACCTACTGGGGTGTCCATATCCTCTACCCAGTCAGGATTGGTGTCGGAATCAAAAACTGTCAATGTAACAGAATCTGATTCATCGGAAGAACTTCCGTTTGCTTCTGTGCTCTCTTCATTTGTTTGATTATCTTCAGATGATCCGCTTTCCTCAGAGTTTTGACATGCTACAAGCCATAATAGTAATAACAAAATAAAAATCAATTGCAAGCTTTTCTCCCATACCCTCACTTTTATTCCTCCCATTCTATTTATTCCTTATTGTATAAACAGGTATCATGACCTGAAAACACCTTTATCATTGTTTCACCGCTCCAAGTGTCATCCCTTGAATAAAATAGCGCTGTACAAATGGATAAACCATTATAATCGGTACCACTGTTACCATCGTAATCGCCATTTTTATCGATTGCGGTGACACTCTGTTCACTTGTTGTTCATCATTTGGACGCATTAAATTAGCATCCTGACTGCCTCCCATGGCAGTATTATCCAATATTTTCATCAACTCATATTGCAACGTCGTTAAACTATCATTCATACTGTTATATAAATAAGTATCAAACCATGAATTCCATTGTCCAACCGCTACAAATAAAGCGATGGTAGCTAACACTGGTTTGCAAAGGGGTAAAATAATACGATAGAAAATCACAAAATCATTTGCTCCGTCCATTTTTGCCGACTCTTGTAGGGAAAAGGGTAATCCATCAATAAATGAACGAATAATAATAATATTGAATGCGCTTACTAATCCAGGTAATATATAAACCCAAAATGAGTTGATTAATCCTAAATCTCTTATTAACATATATCCCGGAATTAATCCTCCAGAGAAATACATCGTAAGAACAATCACTACCGAAACAAACCTTCTTCCTTGAAAATCGGTTCTGCTTAACGTAAAAGCAACCATAGCCTGAATAAATACGCCTAGTATCGTTCCAAGAACCGTCCTTAATACTGAATTCACAAAGCCCGTTACGAGGTTGTCATATTTTAAAATTTCCAAATAATTATTTAATGTGAATTCTCTCGGCCAAATATAGATACCACCTCTAACCGTGTCAGTAGAATCGTTTAAGGAGATAGCTAAAACATTCAAAAATGGATATAAAGTGATGACAATAACAATACTTAAAAAAAGATAATTCACGACGTCAAAAATTTTTTCTCTAACAGTTGTTTGATAAAGATCTGATGGATTCGCCAATAGACTCCCCTCCTACATAACACTTTGATTTGAATATCTTTTAAATATGCCATTCGCTAGCAATAATAAGAATATACTGACGACAGAATTAAAAATTCCAATTGCTGTTCCATACGAAAATTGCCCCAAACCAATTCCATAATTAAGCGCATATAATTCCAACACTTCTGCGTATTCCATCACAAGAGAATTACTTAATAACATTTGTTTTTCAAAGCCAATCTGGATTAAATGACCGATATTTAAAATTAACACGACTAAGATAGTAGGTCGGATACCTGGTAGTGTAATATGCCAAATCTGCCTAAACCTACTAGCACCATCGACTTTAGCGGCTTCATAAAGCTGTGGATCTAATCCTGCTATAGCCGCCAAGAAAATGATTGCGTTCCACCCCATCTCTTTCCATATATCAGAGATGGTAACAATTGACCAAAACCATTTGCCTTCAGCCATAAATTGATAAGGCTGATCTAATATTCCCATTCCCACTAACAGATCATTGATGATTCCTCCATCCGTAGAAAGCATTTTTGTAACAATACCAGCTACAACCACCCACGAAACAAAGTGTGGTAAATAAGTGATCGTCTGCGTTACTCTTTTAAATAAAGAATGTCGCACTTCGTTAAGTAAAATAGCAAATACAATCGGAATAGTAAATCCAAATAATAGCCCCAGAAAACTCATGGCAAGCGTATTTCGTAGCGCTAAGAAAAATCGCTCATCTTGGAATAATTGTATGAAATGATAAAAGCCAACCCATTCCTGTTGCCAAAATGGATTTCCAGGTATATAATTCTGAAAAGCCATTGTCCAACCCCACACAGGTAAGTAATTAAACACGAAAACCCAAGCAACAAATGGTAATGACATGGCATAAAGCATTTTTTGACTTTTAAAAGTTTTCCATAACAGACTAGACTTTTTTAGTTTTCTTACTTGCTTTTTTTCAGCTACATCCATATGCCCTCCTCCTTTGTTAAGCTAATGTTAACTTAATGAATAACTTTATAAAACCCTACAAATTAATAATCATTTCATATAAAAAATAAAGAAAACGCCTCAAAACAGGAAACGCTTTCTTTATGTAATGGAACAGCTTACTGAAAATAATTATTTTCGAAAATTAACAAACAGCTTATGAATCTTCCTGCCCCATTCTTTTCTTATTTTTACGGTATTCAGATGGGGACATTCCTTCATATTTTTTAAACTTACTATGAAAATAATCAGGAGTTGTATATCCTACCATTTTTGCTACTTCATATACTTTAGACCCCTTTAATAATAAACGTTTACTATTTTTAATTCTTACTTTATCTAAATAGGTTTTAAAATACTCTCCTGTTGTTTCTTTAAATATTTTCCCTAAATAGACTTTGTGATAATGTAATAGTTCTGCCATAGTGTCTAATTTAATATTCTTATCATAATTTTTATTGATGAAATGAATCATTCGTTTCACTATTAGACCTGATGTATCAGCATCAATCACAGAGGATAATGCTTTTAAATGTTCGAATACAATGGACGTGAGCTGTTTGATGGTATGACTTTGCTGAATGCTTACAATATCAGTAAGCTTGATAGTTATTCTATCTTGAACTTCAGGATGTTGAGCTGTTAATTTGTTATTAATATAGGTTAATAACATTGTGATTTGCTGTTTTATTTCCGTTTCTGTATAGGCTGTTTTAGCCAATAGGACTATAACTTCCATCATAAGTTGCTTGAATGTATTGCAATCACTAATCTCTACTGCATACAATAACTTCTCTTTATAATCGGATAGCTGTTCTACTGATTTATCGATGCTACGCTCTTTAATCATCGGAGTATATGGCGTTATCAGGTACTCTTCCTCATAGAAAAAGCTTTCATGTAAATAGGATTCTGCCTGCTGATAACAATTAGCCATACTTTCAATTTGTTCAACACGGTTTGATACAGCACCAATAAAAGCAAGGTTTTTCTCTTTTAAACTGTGATATACAGAATAGTATACTTTTTCCGTATTACTTCCCGCATGGCTTTCCTTTACCCATATCCCTGCATAACCGTTTCTTATAAATACGATACCTTCTTCTTTAGATACATATTGTTTAATAGATGCAACTATATCCGCTAAATCTAGTTGTTTTTTATCAAAGAACCTTATTAATAGCATGGCATAGTAGTTCCATTTCATTTCCTCTTGGAAAAAATTTCTGACTTCTTTTGATATTTTTTGCTGGATAATCAAATCTATATAACGTTGAAACTGATCATGCTTGTTGTTTATATTATCCTTTCTTTCCACTGCTAATTCTGTATGCATCTTTTTTAAGTAATTGATTAGTTCTTCCTCTTCCAACGGCTTTAATAAATAACCTTCTACATTATATTGTATTGCCTGTTTCGCATACTGAAATTCAGCATATCCGCTAATTATGAGAAACTTAACCGCTTTATCATGCTCCCGAATCACTTGTATGGTCTCAATGCCAGACCTTTTCGGCATTTTGATGTCTATAATGATCAAATCTGGCTGATGCTGTTCATATTTTTCGATTGCTATATAACCGTCAGACGCTGTATCTACTACTTCAAAACCTAATCTCTTCCAATCTACTAGAGTGATAATTCCTTGTCGTGTACGTCTTTCATCATCTACTATGATTACCTTCCACAATTTTATCTCCTCCTAATATGATCGAAAAAGATATACTTGTTCCAACACCTTCTTTACTTGTAATCATTAAACCACTACTTTCTCCGTATAATAATTTTAATCTTTGATGGACATTACGAAGCCCTATTCGAACACCAGGTTGCTCCTCTCGCTTATCTAATACTTGATAAATGTTTGTAATTTTCTCCTTACTCATCCCTATTCCATTATCGCTTACCGTTATGATTAGCTGATTTCCCATCACCTTTGAAGAGATAATCACTTTTCCACCCATTCTGTTTTGTTCTAATCCATGAATAACACTGTTTTCCACTAAAGGTTGGATAATTAATGGTGGTATTAATAGTTTTATGGTAGCGGGATCAATATCAAATGAATAATCCAATCTCTCTTCATAGCGAAATTTTTGGATATCTAAATACCATTGTATGACTTCTATTTCTCGCTCTAATTCTATGCTTCCCGTACCAACTTCAATATTATTCCGCATTAATTTTCCTAATAGTTTTACTACATTTGCTATTTCTTTTTCACCTTTATAGTGAGCTTCCATTCGAATCGATTCTAAACAATTAAATAAAAAATGAGGATTAATTTGAGAGGCCATCATTTTGAATTTAATTTCATTTTGCTTCCGTTCCAACAAAGACTTCTGATGATTGCTATGTTCCACCGTACGTATTAGCATTTTGGTATTTTGCACCATTTGATCGAGATTGTTGGCTAATTTGCCGATTTCATCATTTCCGTCTATGACAATACGTGTATTGAAATCTCCTTTAGAAACTCTATCAATTTGACCACCTAACATGATTAATCGACTGGAGAATAATTTAGATACAATATATATTAGAATAACAGCAATACAGACTGTTATAGATACTAAAACAGTCCCCATTCGGCCAAATTGATGTGCATTTTTGACAATCTTATCATCTTCAATCACAGAAATAATTGACAATGGATTGTCCGTCTCTTGTAGAGGTATAGGTTGGACAAATATCCTTCTATTTTGCTCTGCTTCCTGATCATGGAAAATACCTGTTTCACCTGCTAGTACATGTTCTTCTTGAATAAAATGGTTTAACTTATGTCCTATTTGTTCCGTGCTATTTGATGCTATAATATTATGTTGATCATCAACTAGCATCGTTAAAGAAGATTCCTGTGACAAAATAGTTGTTAGCGTTTTCATGTCCAGGTTAATTACAAGCATGCCGTTGGTTTGATAGGAGGGAAAATCGATTCTACGAACCAAACTAAGGTATTCGTTATCTTTTTTTGTTTCATCTTTGATATATAGCCACTGGATTACGCCTGGGTTCTGCATTGCAAGCTTGTACCAATCTTTCTCTAGTATATTTGAATCTACCGGGATAATCTCCCAATTATTGATAAGAGTAGGATTATCCATATAAAAACGGATATTAGAAATTTCCGACTTGTATATTTTCTGGTACTCTTCGAAGGTGTTATATTGCCAATAATCTGAAATAACTTGATAGGTTGTTTCATAATTATTGTTGACGATGTCCTCAAGACGATAATCCATCATAATATTATTAGAGATATAAATAGGTACTTTTAATACTTCCAACGACCGCTCCTTTACCCTTTCCATATTAACTTCAGCTTGTTCCTCGGCTTCATCAATCGCTTGATTTTTTAATTCATTTGTTAAATAGCCTCCAACGATAACAACAGGAATAAAAACAACTAATACAAATGTGATAAATAATTTATTCCTTACATTTATATTGTTCACAAAACCCTTGATACGTTTAAGAATAATAACCTCCCCCAACTATAAAACTAATCGATAAAGTAAGTCACTATACATTCATTATATATTATAAAAACTAATAACATACTACATTTTTTCCATTAAATAGCGATTTCAAATCCTCATGCAATTTCCTATTTTTTAAAACATAAAGCCGGTAAAAGCATTTAATCTCTTTTACCGGCTAGATTAAACTTCAGATCTTGCGAACGTTCTTCTCATTCGTGTAACAGGCAACAAACAACCTATAAAGATCTAAACTGCCTCTGAGGCCATTTTGATCTGATAAAATTCTCCTTGTTTCTTCACTAACTCGTCATATGTCCCCATCTCCACACACTGACCATTTTTCATCACGACAATACGGTCTGCGTCTCGTATCGTAGATAGTCGATGCGCAACAATAAAAGTTGTTTTTCCTTTAATTAATTGATGCATAGCATCTTGAATCAATTTCTCTGATACATTATCCAAAGCAGAAGTAGCTTCATCTAAAATAACCATTTGCGGTTTTCGAATAAATGCTCTCGCAATAGCAATCCGCTGTCTTTGACCTCCTGACATACGGTCACCATGTTCTCCAATTTTTGTTTCCAAACCATCCGGTAATTCATCGATAATATCCTGTAAATTAGCCATTTTAACCGCTTGCTGTACTTCTTCTTCTGTAACCTCTGCTAAACCATATGTGATATTATCACGAATCGATCCCGAGAAGAGAATTGTATTCTGCGGCACTACCGCTATTTTTTTCCGGAAACTTCGCATACTCAAATCATCCATAGGTACCTCATCTATTAAAATTCTTCCATTGCTAGGCCGGTAAAACCCTGTTACTAGGTTCAAAATAGTAGATTTACCTGCTCCAGATTCACCAACAAAAGCAATGGTTTCACCAGGTTTTACATCTAGCTGAAAGTCTGTTAATACATGTTTTTCTGAATCACGATACTTAAAGTAAACACGGTCAAAATCCACTTTACCATCTAATTTTTTCAGCTTTGTTTTCCCTTGGTATTCTTGCGTTTCCTTTGCAAAAAGGATTTCTGAGATCGAATGAACTGACTCATAGCCTTTTGCTAACTGAGGATAAATATTAATCACTCCAGAGATAGACATTAAAATTTGCGTGAAATACGTCTGATATAACACCACATCCCCAATTGGTATTTTTCCTTGATATGCAAGATACACAGTAAAAAGTAAACATAAGACTTGAAATAGTTGAAATGCCACCCAGTTACTTGCACCAAAGAATGCCTCGGTAATATCTAAGCGATAGCCCTTCCCACGAACATTGTGTAATAAAGAATCTACTTTATTAATCTCTACTTTCTCTAATCCATGTGCTCTTGTTACCGGGATCATTTCTACTGTTTCTGCAACTTGACCTGACATCTCTTCTACTTGTTGCCGAAATTCTCGATTTCGTTTCGTTAACTTCCCACGGAAAAAATAAACAATTAAAATCGAAATTGGAATCGCAACCAAAAAGAAAGATGTTACTGTCCAACTTCTATTTGCGGTTACCGCAATTGCCACAATCACATTCATAATTGCCGGCAAAACGCCCATCATCGTCTGCTTGGACATAATTTCGATCATCTCAACGTCTCGCAACACTTTCGCCTGTAACTTCCCTGACCTTAATTCACTATGAAATGAAATGGAGAGATGTTGTAATTTTCGGATTAACGTACTTCTCAAACCAGCCTCTACATGTCGAATAGCCTTACTCATAAAACTAATATGTAATATTTGACTAGGTAAATTTTGAATGATGACAATCGTTAATACAATGATATTCATCCATAAATAGCGCACGTCATAAGTACTTGGATCAGATGCAAAATTGATTAGATTAGCTGTTACAATAGGCAGAATCCAAACAGGTGAATGTTTTAGTAAAAAGAATATAAACGAAACAAATAATTTCAGATAATGACCTCGATACATGACATGTAACGTTCGAAACAGTCGACCTTTTATATCTTGTTGTTCTTCAAATCGTTTCTCGAAGTCTAAAGAAATACCATTCTGGTTAGACACTTTATCCCTCCTGTATATTTATATCATTTAATAACTTAATCCATTAAGTAATATACTAAAACTTTTTCCTGTTAATTGTCTAGGTATTTAACTTATTATATATTTATACTTTGACAACACCCTATATGTTTAATATATTTAAGTAAGTAAACGTTAACTTTCTATTAACAAAAAGGAGGAATTATAATGCCTATTCAAGTGAACGAAGAACAATTAGAATTTCATTTGTATAACGACAATGTCAGTTATATATTCCGTGTCTTAGAAAAAAGCCACCAACTTGAACATTTATACTATGGTAAGCGAATTCATCATCGAAAATCATTTGCTCATTTAATTGAACGGGAAATCCGACCATCCACAAATATGTTTGAAGGTGACCATACATCCTCAATGGAACATATTAAACAAGAGTATCCTAGTTACGGATCAACAGACTTCCGGTACCCTGCTCATACTATTTTAAGACAAGACGGCAGTCATATTACCGACTTCACGTACGATAGCTTTCGAGTAATCAACGGAAAAAAGCCATTAACTGACTTACCCGCTACCTACGTGGAAAATGAGGATGAAGCAGATACACTTGAAATCGAATTAGTAGATGACATATTACAATGTCGACTAATTCTCTCATACACCATCTACCAAAACCGAAATGTGATTACACGACATGCTAAATTTATAAATGAAGGACTAGAAAGCTATTATCTGGATCAGGCAATGAGTATGAATATCGATTTACCTGATGATCAATTTGATATGTTGCATTTACAAGGAGCCTGGGCAAGAGAAGGACATGTAGAAACGAAACGATTATCGAAAGGTATTCAATCTATCTATTCAAATCGTGGTGGAAGCAGCCATGTTTTTAATCCTTTCTTTGCATTGAAACGATGGAACACTGATGAAAATCAAGGGGAAGTGTATGGTTTTAGCCTTGTCTACAGTGGGAATTTCTTAGCACAAATAGAAGTGGATACATACAACGTGAGCCGAGTTAACATGGGAATAAACCCCTATCGTTTTAAATGGAAATTAGCAAGTGGTGGAAGTTTCCAAACGCCTGAATGTGTAATGGTTTATTCTGATCAAGGACTGAATGGCATGAGCCAAACCTTCCACAAGCTATATCGTGAACGTTTAGTCAGAGGGTATTGGCGAGATAAAGTTCGCCCTATTTTAATTAATAATTGGGAAGCAACTTATTTCGATTTTAATGAAGAAAAAGTATTAAACATTGCCAAAACAGCACAAGAATTAGGCATCGAATTATTTGTCTTAGACGATGGCTGGTTCGGAAAACGTGATGATGACACAAGTTCACTCGGTGATTGGTTTGAATATGAAGAAAAATTACCCAATGGTATTGATGGTTTGAGTGAAAAAGTAGAAGCGTTAGATATGCGATTTGGTCTTTGGTTCGAGCCAGAAATGGTATGTAAAGACACCAAACTTTTTGAAAAACACCCTGACTGGATTATTTCTACACCGGAACGCAGAGCTTCACATGGCCGTAATCAATTTGTATTAGATTTTACTCGCACTGAGGTAGTTGATTATATTTTTGATTTAATGGATAAAATTATTTCTAAATCGAATATATCCTATATTAAGTGGGACATGAATCGTCATATTACCGAAGCCTTTTCCCAAAACTTACCCGCCGATCAACAAGGTGAAGTGTTTCACCGCTATATTTTAGGTGTGTATGATTTATATGAGCGTCTTATCAAGAAATATCCTGAAATCCTCTTTGAATCATGTGCTGGTGGTGGTGCCAGATTCGATCCAGGCATGTTATATTACGCACCACAAACATGGACAAGTGATGATACCGACGCAGTCGAACGTTTAAAAATTCAATACGGAACATCGATGGTCTATCCGTTAAGTGCGATCGGAAGTCACGTTTCTGCCATTCCCAATCACCAAGTCGGGCGTCTTGCTTCGCTTGATACTCGAGCAGCGGTAGCCTATTTTGGTACATTTGGCTATGAGTTGGATATTACGCAACTTACAGAAGAAGAAAAGCAAAAAGTCAAAGAACAAGTTGCTTTCTTTAAAGAGAAAAGATCCTTAATAAGAGATGGTGAATTCTATCGACTATCCAGCCCATTTGAATATAATGAAACAACATGGATGGTGGTAAATGAAGAAAAATCAGAAGCAATCGTTGGTTATTACAAAGTACTAGCAAAACCGAATGAGGCATACAATCGGATTAAATTAACTGGACTTGATCCAGAAAAACTGTATGAAATAAATGGAGAAAACTCGTATTATGGCAGTGAACTGATGAATGTAGGCATTGTCCTTGCTGGCAATTTCATTGATCGTGCTGATGAGTATTGGGGACAGGAACATCCTGGGGATTATCAATCACGATTGTTTATATTAAAGGCATTGTCATAAATAGAAATTTCAATTATTAACATCATTAAAAAGCTCAGAGATTATTTATCTCTAAGCTTTTTAATGATGTATCCTTTATCTTTAAATAATACATATATCAAGTATCCAAAATACCCACCTAACGTATTCAATAAAATATCATCTACATCAAAAACGCCTAATTGAGTGATAAGTTGCATTGTTTCAATAGTAAAACTAAATAGCACTATAATAACAGTTGTTAAAAACCATCTTGTTAACTTAGTAGATAGGAGTGGAAGTAGCATTCCCATTGGAACAAATAATAAGATATTACCAAAAGTATTATAAAACCAAGTATCTTGTTTATAGCTATTAAAATTAAATAGGTAGGTCACAATAGTAGTAAACGGTAGGATATTATGCTGTACTCCTGTATATCCACTTCTAAAACCCTCAAGGATAAAGTAAGTACTATCACTTACAAAATTCACAAAAAACACGAGAGAAAGATAAACAAAAAATAGAATAATAACAATCCTTTTTAATTTCAAATTAACAACTAATACCTTCAATAACATCCCCCATCATACAAGAGGATATGTCCAAGCTATGTTAATTATTCGGTGATTGATATTAACATAAAATACCAAGTTATTTTTAAATACAACAATTATAATTGGAATATAGCGAATACATATTTTTTTCTTTTCTTACTCATAATAAGAGTATCTATTTTAAAGGAGGAATGAAAGTGGCAAAGCAACATAACAAGCCCAATCCAGATGATCGCTCAGATAATGTTGAAAAATTACAACACAAGGTACAAGATACAATAGAAAATATTGAAGAGGCACATGATACAATGCAATATGCTTCACCCGAAGAAAAAGAAAAAATCACAGAAAAAAATCGTCGTAGAGAAGAAGCAATTTCAGGAATGCGATCAGAAATAAAAGATGAAGCTCACGATCAACAATAGAGAGTATAATATAAACTGTGTAAGCGAGAGTGCGTACGGCACTTACTGCACAGTTTATTTTTTATTGTTAAAATATAAGGTTTTCATTCTAGGTAAAAGTATTAGATAAAATCTTTATACGTTGATATTAACATAATTTTTCGACCTTTTAAGAAAATAATAGACGATCGCCTTGTTTAACTCCTAAACCCCGTTAACCTAATAAAATCTACTTAATCAGCTTTTTCAATATGTTCTAATTCTTTTGAATGAGAATGTGACCATTTATATTCAACATTATATTCTTCTCCGACTTCAACTAATTGCCATACGTTACTATTAATTGATATTTCAATTCCTTCAATGTTAATAATGTATTCAGTATTTTCACCGTTTACCTTTTTATATTTTTCAACTACTTCCGCATTTGTCAACTCTTCTTCGTGTATGATTGTCCATATTCCTATAAGAACAAATAACCCGAAGCAAACAATAGATATTAAGACATTTTTTAATACTGCTATTGTCGTTACAGGTGGTTTCTTCTTATTAATTAACACTTCTGAAATTTCTGGTTTTAATTCACTCATTCCACACCTCTTTTTATACTGTTGTGAAGATAAGAAAAATCGAAATAATTGCTATGAAAATCAACCCGCCTACAACAATAAATTTACCAAGGTCACTTTTGAAAAATAAATAAACAAATCCCACGTAAATAATAGTAGATAGTGAAAAAAATAGGATTCCAGATTTACATTCCTCGGTAGTATAATGACTCAAAATGAAATGTATAATTATTACAATGTATGATATAGAAGCAATCAGGTAGTGTAACTTTTTTGTTTCCACCTAAACCCTCCCTTTAGACTCTTCTATATTACATACGGTTTAAGTAATTTAATGTTTCAAAAATAGTGTTGAACTTCAAGCTTTGTCGCTAACGGCTTTGCCACTTTAATTAAACAATACAAGGCTACCCATAGTAGTCCATAATTAAATATTTTACTCTGGAACATAAACAATATATCGAAAGTTCTCAAGTGCTTTCGCAGAACTATCTGATCCTCTATGATAGTGATTGTAGAAGCTATAAGGAAATTTAAATACATGACCATAATCCCAGTCATCTTCAGAAAAGTCCGCCTGCCAATACTTTCCTTCTATCGGCTGCCACAAGGAACGTTCTGCTTTTGCTAAAGGCAATCGATCAACAGGTGATCTTAACTTAGGAAGTTTGTCATGAGTTAAATGTTGGCTAACTCTTAATGCTTTTACTAATTGAAATACAGCAGGTAGTCCTCTCTGGAAATATTCCGAATAACCAAGATCATATAAAACATTAAGGCTATGTGAAAAAGTAAGTAAATGACCAATAAGGTCGTGATGTGCTTCCGCTCTGTAGATAGTAGAGAATGAAGCTACTTCATTTAAAATCACGTCAGACAACTGGGTGGGATTTGAAATGGATGGAAATTCTCCCATCTCCTCTATTATAAAGTCCCTTACATCTCTAGCTGAATAGCCGAGCCATGATCTACCTGGAATCGTTTTTTCAAATGCAGAAATTAAGTTACAAATGCCCTCAATCTCTTCATCATTTCCCCAACCATCAAGCTCACGCATAGCGAGTATACTTTGTGCTGCATAAATGACATTATGACCAACCCAGTGAAGACTATCAATAGACCGATCAAGACTTTGCATTATCTTTTGTTCTGCAGCTTCCGTTCTGATTGTCTCATAATTAGTAGCAATACTAGGCAACATATTTTTTCCAGCCATTACTTTCGCTTCCAATTGAATCTTGTTCATAGTTTCAGCTGATAAATCATTCTCTTTCACAAAAAAATAAGCCGCTATAGATGCTGCTCCAAAATGAGCGTGCCATATATCCCCTGTTTCCCTTTTACATGAAGCGATGATAGATAAACCATTTTTTAATAGCTCATTTTCCATAGATTTAATTCCTTTCTTTTTTAGATCTCCTCTTAGCTTCACTATTCTCAGAAAATGATTTCTTCGTTTCTTGAATAAACTCTTTTACCCGTTAGTTCAATATCTTGATGTTTTCATACTAACATATTTCAAAACTCAAATATTTAGTGTCAAATAATAATATGCACTTTACAATAGTGTGCGACATACACTATAATGAATGAAGGAGTTGATAATATGAATGACGCTAAAGAATATATGAATAAATTAATGCAAGAACTGCGGCGTGGGACGATTACGATTGGCGTGTTGAGTCAACTATCAGAGGCTCAATATGGATATTCACTTGTTACCAGTCTCGGAGAAAAAGGGATTCATGTAGAACCAGGCACACTGTATCCACTGTTAAGAAGACTAGAAAAACAAGGATTACTTGCTAGTAAGTGGGATACAAATGAAGCAAGACCACGTAAATATTACTTATTAAGTGAGACAGGAAAAGAAGTGTATGAACTGCTGATTGTTGAATGGCAACATATTGTACAAAACATGAGTAATGTTATTGACGTTCAAGGAGGAGATAAAGATGGAGATGATTGATCGTTATATTTATGCAGTAACACAGAAGCTACCACAATCACAGAGGGAGGATATTGCAGATGAACTTCACAGTCTAATAGAGGATATGTTGGATGAACGAGTGCAAGGCAAGAATATTACCAATAAAGAAGTGGAAGAAGTATTAATGGAACTGGGAAACCCAAAGCTTTTGGCTCAGAAATATAGAGGAACTAAAAAATATCTAATTGGACCAGATTTTTTTGATTCCTACCTGATAGTATTAAAAATCGCATTAATTTCAACCTTTACTGCCATATTTCTTAACTTCATTATTCATTGTGTTATAAATCCAGTTTCTATTCTTGATCATTTCACTGAATTTATTGTTGGACTTGTTACCGCTCTTCCAGCAGCTTTTGGTTGGACCACATTCGGATTTGCGATTCCGGACTATTTTGGTGAAATTAAATCAAAAAATTTAGAAATAGGAATGGAATGGAAGCCATCGGATTTACCTCCTATTCCAGATAAAAAAAGACAAATCAAGTATTGTGATTCCATACTAGGTATTGCTTTTTATACCTTATTTATCATCATATTTGTTTTTTCCAATGAATATTTGGGAATCTGGATTTTTCATGATGAATTCTCTGGTGTCGTTCCTTTTTTAAATAGAGAAACGTTTAGTTCTTCCTTATTATTCATTATCCTTATTTTGGGCATTGGTATAATAAAAGAATGTTTAAAGCTCGTATATGGAAAGTGGACATATAAGTTAGTCACTTATACAGCGTTAGTCAATTTAGTTTCGATTATAGCAGTATTTATTATGATTAATGGAAATGCCTTCTGGAATCCAGATTTTCTTCTTGAGCTTACTCAAGCTGGATTAGTTACTGAAAACAGTGATGCATATAGAACAGTGAGTATAATATGGAATCAATCTACATTATGGATTCTAGTTCTCCTAGTTATAGGATTAATTTGGGATGTAATTGATGGCTTGATTAAGGCAAACAAAAAGTAAAAAAATACAGCATTATTGATCGTGATTAACATCCATCAATAATGCTTTTTATTTTAGTCGATTCAATAAGAGTCCAATTCTGAACATTATTGTAATCTCTCTAATATTAAATAATCTTTTGTTTTTGATATAGGTATTCCATATTTGTTAGCAAAATCAATTAAATCAATATAAATGCTTTTGGGATAGAATTCAATAATTCTAAAATTAAATGCTTTTTTATTTTTTACAATCACAAATTTTTTCCCCCAGCCAGCACGCTTAAACTTCATAGCGAGAATTTGACTATGAGGAATCTCTCTTTTATATATTGTTAAGCTAAAAACAAGTATCTTATAAGTCAAAGAACCACCTGTTATTTTTAAATTAAATTTCATAAAGATTGTAGCAAGAATTACTACAGAAAAAGGTATTAGAAAGTAATACATTTCTGGGGTATGTCTCACCAAAATCATTAAAAAGATGGTCAATGAGAAGTTAAATAACTGAACTATCCTGGATGGTACTGCTTCATAAAACATTTCTTTAACCTCCATTTGACTTTTCAGATCAAAGTTGTTAAACATCAATACTAGCATAATATCTCCTCGCACCATTTTAACATAATATTCCAACATTTTTCTTTCATAAAGTTAAGGAAAAGTCTCATTATAGGAGATCAGAAATATTAGCCGCGAATTTATCATAATTTTTCAATAAAGCTCCACTCAATACGATTATATTTGTCGTTTCTCACACTTTTTGTTGACAAATCTTCAGCCTCTTTCATAAGATTTGTCTGTTATCACATTTTTTGTGACAAATCTCCAGCCTCTCTCATGAGATTTGTCCGTTATCTCATTTTTTGTGACAAATCTCCAGCCTCTTTCATGAGATTTGTCTGTTATCTCTCTTTTTATGACAAATCCTTGCATCTCATCAACCTCTAAGAAAAGCTTAATGCGCCCATCTAGAAATATAGCGACTTCAGAAATCACGGGGAGATGCTGACTTTCACCCAAGGGCAAAGGACGATTTGTGAAACTGCCTAGTTTCTGGGCGTTCGAAGCTAGACACTCGCGCAAATTTTATGCTTTTTTGTCTGACAAAAAAGACGATCAGTTGACGATCGTCTTTTTAAACATTTTACTTATTTACTCGAAATTATTGTTAATGAGATTTAATAAAAGTCTTTCCTTTAAACCATACCCAGATTGCGATAGACATCCCCATCACTCCTGATGCAAGTAAAATTAATTGGATATCGATTCCTGCTGAGACTAACGCACTTACTACCCCATATGCAATAGGATCAAATCCGTTCATGGCCAAGAATATAATGCTCATTACCCTTCCCATTATTCGGTTCTCTGTATTTTCCTGAGCTGCCGTAAAAAATGGGACGAACACAAATGCAATAGAAAATCCAATGAGGAACAAAATGGCTGTCAGGATCATTAAATTAGTAGCAAAGCTAAAAATAATTAATGATGCCAATGAAGCGAAAAGTCCCATCAGAGACGTAAATCCTTTACGCTTTACTTTAACAAAACTCATAATAAGCGTTCCAATTACCATGCCAATTCCTAAGCTGACCTCCATAAAACTTAAATTGATTGGCGTTCCTCCAAGAAGATCAACTAACAGTGGCATTGCGATTTGTAATCCTCCAAATATAAAGAAATTTAATGTGATCAACACAATTATCCCTGTCAGTAAAAACTGAGAAGATTTCATATAGGCTATACCTTCACGAAAATCCTCTAATGTGCTCTGATCGCCCTTATGCTCGACTGGTCCTTCCTTAATAAAAGGCGGGAAAACAACAAGAGCAGATAGCAGAACCAAAATGGTTGCAACCAAGTAGCTTGTCGATATTTCACTTGTTTCCATTATAACTCCCGCAAGGATTGGTCCAATAATAAAAGATATTTGATCAATACCTTGAAAATAAGCATTAGCTTGCTGTAATTGTGACTTTTCAACTACTTTGGGTATCAGTGATGAACTGGCTGGACCAAAGAATGCATCTAACATCCCAAAGACACCTGTCATAATAAATAACCAAGTCAATGTCATCGAATCACTTGCCACCAACCAAAAAATACAAAATAAAACAAATGCTTGAATCAAGTTAGTACTAAACATAATAGTCGTTTTTTTGTACTTATCAGCTAAAACCCCACCGAATGTTATCAAGATTAACCGCGGAACGGTTGCTGTAATTAAAGCGATCCCTAAGACCCCAGGTGAACCAATTACGTTGATAATATACCAGGTAGTCGTTGTCAGGAACATACTAAAGCCAACAATTGCAAAAATTCCTGCAATTAACAGTAACATATATGTTCGATTACGAAATATAGATTGTTTCATTATTTTTCTCCTTATTCCTTATTGCAAACAATACATAAATCTTACAAAAATTGAAAATATCATTGCTTACAAAACCATCTTATGGTATATAGTTACTATATAGTCAAGAGTGGAGGATTAAAAATGAATGATAATAACATAAAACATTTCACAACAGGTGAATTCGCAAAACTTTGTAAAGTAAACAAACAGACACTTTTTTATTACGATCAAATCGGACTTTTATCCCCCGTATTTAAAACTGAAAAAGGATACCGCTTTTATTCCATTCACCAATTAGAGCTATTTAATGTCATTGCTCTACTAAAGGATCTTGGCATGTCTTTGAATGATATTCGACAATATGTAGAGAATAAATCGCCTGAAGGGTTTTTATCGATCATGTATCATCAGAAAGAAAAGATTATGAAACAGCGTATGGAGATTGAAATGAAGGAGAAAATGATTGATGCACAAATTGAGTTAATGAATAATGCAGCAAATCTTGACTTTGATCAAGTTACAGTCGAACGATTACCTGAACAAACTTTTTATTTAAGTAAAAATATCGAAAATATTACTGATGAAGTTTTTTTTGAAGTGTTAT
Source organism: Gracilibacillus orientalis (assembly GCF_900114645.1). Taxonomy (GTDB): domain Bacteria; phylum Bacillota; class Bacilli; order Bacillales; family Amphibacillaceae; genus Gracilibacillus; species Gracilibacillus orientalis. The sequence continues at coordinate 158,001 of NZ_FOTR01000002.1, forward strand.
CAGACTTTCTAGATGAATTGTACAAATTACATATTGATACAGGACATCCTATAGGTGGTTTAACAAAACGTGAGCAAATGTTGAAAGGTGAATTCACCAATTACAGTTATTTATATATTAAGCAACCACATCCAAAGGAGGATAATCCCCATTTCACAACAGTGCAAGGTGACTTTTTAATAGGCTATCATGTAGGAGAAGCTAAAGAAATACCTCATACATATGAACGGCTTTTATTAGAATTGGATCAGTTAAATTTAGATATTGGTGAATATGCACTTGAAGAATATATTTATGACACAGTGGTAAAAGACAATGAAGAACAATATGTCACGAAGATAATGATTCATGTCAAACATAAACAGGGATAACAGAAGTAAATAAAAAATACCTCAGCTGGCTTACCCATTTAAAAGGAAAGCTAACAAAATCGCCTCAAAGATCTTGTTAGCCTTTTTACATAATAAATAATATAGCTCTTACTTATTATGAATTACTTTTAAACCTTGGAAATCCAATCAAAATCGCGACAATGCCACAAATACCAAGTAAGATCGGATAGAAGGAATATGGCATGATACTTAATGGAGATATTGACGCAAGACCCGCAACGGCTAGCATCTGGCCTCCATATGGCACGACACCCTGCCAGCACGCAGCAAAAACATCAAGGATACTGGCTGACTTTCTCGGATCAACTTGATATTCACTAGCAATATTTTTAGCTAACGGACCAGTCATAATGATCGAGATCGTGTTATTGGCTGTACTGATATCTGCGATGCTGACAAGTCCAGCGATACCGAATTCAGCACCTTTTTTCGATTTAATCCGACTTGTAACAAAGTTTAATAGATAATCGATTCCACCATTGTACTGGATAATGCCAATCATTCCACCGATAAACAAGGCAACAATCGCGATGTCTTCCATATTGATAATCCCCTGAGAAGCAGCCTGAATTAAACTTGTTCCCGTATAGGATCCATCGATTAAGCCAATTACGCCAGCGAAAATGATTCCGCCAGTTAATACTATCAGCACATTCACTCCTAAGATCGCCACTATTAGTACAGTAAGGTATGGTAATACTTTTACAATATTATACGAATATTCCTCCAGTACATTGACATGGCTAGCTGACGTAATAATCCATAAAATAATGGCAGTAACGATCGCACCAGGAAGTACAATAAAAAAGTTCGTTTTAAACTTATCACTCATCGACGTATTTTGTGTTCGTGCAGAGGCAATGGTTGTATCAGAAATCATCGACAGGTTATCACCAAACATTGCCCCACCAATAACTGTTGCCATTGCTAACGCCATTGGAATATCTGTTTGTTCCGCAATTCCTATGCCAATGGGTGCAAGTGCTACTACTGTACCCATGGAAGTTCCCATCGTAATGGAAATAAAACAACCAATAAGAAACAGTCCTACCATCAATAGACTAGCAGGAAGAAGTGAAAGCCCAAGGTTTACTGTTGCATCAACAGCACCCATTCCCTTTGCAACTTCTGAGAAAGCCCCTGCCAACACAAAAATAATAACCATTAAAATAATATTTTCATGCCCAACGCCTTTCGTAAACACTTCTATTTTTTTTGATAATTTTTCTTTATGATTCATTGCAATGGCTACCGCTGAAGCGATGATAACTGCGACATTAATAGGCATATTGGAAAAATCTTGTGTAACAATTCCTGTCCCGATAAATAATAAAACAAATATAAGTAATGGTAATAGTGCGAATGCATTACCTTTTGATTGTTGTGTCATTCTTAATCCCCCTAAAAATTAGTGCATGGTCATGCCGCCAGTAACATTGATGGCTTGACCTGTCATATAATCTGTAAATGTGGAAGCAAGGAAAATGACGACATATGCGACATCTTCTGGTGTTCCGGTTCTGCCAAGTGGCACTTGTGAAAAATCCTCTTCCTTAATAGCTTCTTCATCCAACCCTCTTAATTTTCCACCAATAGCTCGTTCCCTATGTTTCATGCTTGTTTCTACAATTCCTGGACAAACAGCATTGACGTTAATCTGGTCTTGTGCAAGCTCCAATGCCATCACTTTGGTCAATCCAATTACTGCATGTTTGGAAGCAACATAACTGCCCATTAAGCGATAACCATTTTTGCCAGCTTGTGAAGCTATATTAATAATTTTCCCGCCATCACCCTGATTCTTCATTTTTTTTACAACGGCCTGACTGCATAATTGGACACCTTTCACATTTACCTCCATGGTCTTGTCCCAATCTTCTTCTTTGATGTCGACAAAATAGTCCATTGTAGAAATTCCAGCATTATTTACTAAAATATCAACTTTGCCAAAATATGAAATTACCTGTTCAACCATCTTTTCCACATCGTTTTTATCAGTGACGTCCGCCTGAATAAATAGCAAATCGTCTTCATTGTTTTGGTGATTCTTATGAACATCAACAACTGCAACTTTTGCCTTTGAGTATCGTAAAGCATCAGCAATAGACTTACCGATTCCATTTGCACCGCCTGTTACTATTGCAACTTTTTCTGTAAGATCCATGGTAAGCATGGGGAAACCTCCTTTTAAAATAAAAAAAACCACTTCCGGGTAAGAAGAGGCCAATAGATTATTTATTCTCTCTTCTTATCTGTTAGCTACACACTACTGGAATTGGCACATTGCTCATTGGAGCTGTTGCCGAGGATTCATAGGGCCAGTCCCTCCACCTCTCTGGATAAGAATATTATTCGATTATGAAATACTTATTAATTTACATTTTGAAGACGATAAAGTCAAGTAGTTTGATTGGAATTGTTTATCCAGAATTGATAGAGAATTTGTAGATTGCCCTCTCTCACCTATATTACAAGCTGTTTAAAAGATTTAATCTATCATTTTCCTTAACTTATTAGTAGCTTCAGAAGAAACTGAATAAATATTATTCTCATTACCTACATAGATAAATAGACTTTCTTCACCTTCATCTCCTAATATAAGATGTAGGCCGTGAGTGGCATCATTTTCATAACGCACTAATATATCATAGGTTGGTGTTTCATATGTTGCATCTTGATTTGTAACCTCTGTATTTTTAAAAATCTCTTCAAATTCCGCTATAATTTCATCTTGGTTAAAAGAAGCAAAGTAGTTTTCATTAAGCCCCCCGTAACCTTTAGATTCAGAAATTGATATACTCGATACGTTATCTAACAACATCATTTCTTTACTTTGAGATTGACAACCAATTAAGGTTAAAGCAGAAAAAAATAAAAGTAATAATAAAAATATATTTCTCATGTAATTCTCCTCTACATAATTACTTTTTCAAGATTCGCATTCATTAAACTAGTTATTAGGTTAAGAGTTGAAAATTAAGTTTAAATAATCTCCTTTACCTTTTGAATAAACCCCAAAAAGTATCTTTAATTATATGAATTAACCTAATTAACTCATACCGATAAAAAACTGTTAACAAAAAGACAAATTAGTGGGGTTAATATAAATAACAAAAATAAGCCCGTAAACATATATTTTATGTATTGATTTCTATTAACACCTTCTCTTAATTCCCAAAGACCTAAAGACTACAACACTCCTGGTCTTAATTTATCTTTTAATTTTCAATAAGTCTAACTATCGAGATAATTCTTGTTGTCTAGTACTTACTCTCGCATACCCATAAATATATTGACTCAACAAAATACTATCCTTTCATTGAAATTATATCATTAAGGTTTGTAATTGAAACATAGATTTTGTTGAGACATTTCTTGATATGGATTCGACATAAAAATTAGATTTTTGAATTTGTCTCAAAAACAATCGTTTTTAATACCTGTCTAACCTAATACTTGAAACTACATATTTCGCCTTTCTTGACTTTTTTTGTTGCAAATACATCAAAAATAAGTTAAATTTAAATAGCGGATTTTTGTTGCGTTTGCAACAAAAATCCGCTAAGGAGGTAATTATGGAGGATATACTACGTGAAATTGGAATGATTGCTAGGGCATTAGATTCCATAAGCAATATAGAATTTAAGGAATATGACCTTACAAAAGGACAATATTTGTACCTAGTACGAATATATGAAAACCCAGGAATCATTCAAGAAAAGTTAGCTGGGATGATAAAAGTAGATCGAACAACAGCAGCTCGTGCTATAAAAAACCTTGAAATGAATGGCTTTATTAAAAAGAAAGAAGATCAACATAACAAAAAAATAAAAAAACTCTTTCCAACAGAGAAAGGGGAAAATGTATATCCTTTTATAAAAAGAGAAAATGAATATTCCAATACCGTTGCATTGCAAAGATTTTCAGAAAAAGAAGTAGAAACTATTTCCAATCTCCTTCAAAGAGCAAGAAAGAATATAGAAAAAGACTGGGAATTTGTAAAAAAGGGAAACAAGAGAAATTATTAATTATATTAAGGAAAGGAGTACTAAATAAAATGACAGTAAATATAAAAAAGTGTGCCCTTGAGGACTTGCAAATACTTCAAGAAATAAGTATTGAAACATTCAAGGATACATTTCAAGATCAAAATTCACCTAAAAATATGAAAGACTACCTAGAAAGTGCATTTAGCTTAAAACAATTAGAAAAAGAATTATCCAATAATTTTTCGCAATTCTTTTTTGCTTATTTTAATGGTGAAGTGGCTGGATATTTAAAGGTCAAAACCAATGATGCGCAGTCTGAAGAAATGGGTGATGAATCACTTGAAATGGAGAGGATTTATATAAAAAACAAATTTCAAAAACATGGTCTAGGTAAATATCTGCTAAATAAAGCTATGGAAATTGCGATGGAACGTAATAAAAAGAAAATCTGGTTAGGTGTGTGGGAAAAAAATGAAAATGCTATTGCTTTTTATAAAAAAATGGGTTTTGTTAAAACTGGAGCCCACTCTTTTTATATGGGTAATGAAGAGCAAACAGACTTTATAATGATCAAAACATTGAAATGATTTTTGGAAAAGGGGGACTATCATGTATATTCCTAAGCATTTTAAAGTTACAGACTTTGATGAAATCAGAGAATTTATTAAGGATAACTCGTTTGGAACCATTGTAACCACAAAGCAAGGTAAGCCGATTGCTACTCATTTGCCCTTGGAGTTACATAAAAAAGGAGATGATTACTTTATAACTGGACATATGGCTTATGCAAATCCTCAGTGGGAAATGTTCAAGGGTCATAATGAAAACATCCTTGTTATGTATCAAGGTCCTCATGCTTATATTTCATCATCTTGGTATAAGTCTGAAAATGTATCAACGTGGAATTATCAATCAGTTCATGTTTACGGAACAGCTAGTATTATGAGTGAACAAGAATTGCAAGAAGATCTTAAACTACTATTACAAAAATATGAACAACATCGTAAAAATCCAGCTTTATGGGAAAATCTCTCTCCACAAACAAAAAAACAAATTAAGGGGATTGTAGGATTCAAAATAAAAATACAAGAAATCCAAGCTGCTTATAAACTAAGTCAAAATCGAAATGAAGACGACTATCACTACATCATTGATAAACTATACAAGGAAAAAGATCTAAATTCTAAGGCATTAGCAGAAGTGATGAAAAACAAAGAGTGATTTGGTTGATTTCCATATAAATTAGCCAAATGGAAATGGGGGATAAATATGTGTAAAATCGGTAAATCCTTTATGATATATTTCATTGGGATTTTTGTATTAACATTAGGAATTACTCTCACCATTCAATCACAATTAGGCACCTCACCATTTGATGCTTTACTAGTTGGTTTATATCGCACGTTTGGATTAACTATAGGTAGTTGGGAAATTATTGTTGGGGCTGCTATGGTTTTACTTAATGCAGTAGCTCTAAAAGTAAAACCTGAATTTTTAGCTATATTAACTTCCCTTATTACAGGGATTGGCATTGATACATGGCTTTTGTTATTAGGAGAATGGTTAATACCTGATCATTTAATAGAGCAAGTTATATTAGTATTACTTGGTATTCTTTTTAGCGGAATAGGTATTGCGATTTATTTAGAATCAAACTTTGCACCAAATCCTATAGACCGTTCGATGGTTATTTTGACAGATAAAACAAATTGGTCTTTTAGTAAGTCGCGAGCGATCCTTAGTATTGTATTAGTAATTATTGCTTTCTTTTTCAATGGTGCTATTGGTATTGGAACGTTGCTAAATGCATTAATAACAGGGATTATTATCCAATGGATACGCCCATATGTGTTGGTCATTCTTTATAAAAGACCTATACAAAATGCAAGTAACAGTTAATAATTCTAATCACACAAATTCCATAAGACATATCCATAACGAAATCATCCTTCTTTGACTAGACAAGCGTTATTCTGTCCTTCTTTATCGTAAGTGGTTTAAAAAGCATGTATTGATTATGTATTAATAAGATGCTTTCGTTTTCCACGAATGCAGACTAGAATCGGGCAATCATTACTACGATTGATCCTTTTATTCCAAAATAAGAGATAGGTTTGATAATAGATAATTAATCCTAATTTTAGATTAAAATTAGGATCAATACTATTCTTCAGTTATCTTATTGGAAGCATACAAATAGCAATATTAATTATTTTCATAGAAAGGATTGATACAATATTGAATTAAGACATTTAGAGTATTTTTTAATGGTTAGTAAAGAACTACATTTTACAAAAGCAGCAGAAAAATTAAGAATTTCCCAACCAACTTTAAGCCATCAAATTAAAATGTTTGAACAAGAGATAGGTTACCCCCTTCTTAATCGTATTGGTAAGAAGATTGAACTTACGAAGGTGGGAGAAATTGTACAACATGAGGCTTTAAATATTCAAAATTCCTTACAGAGTATCTCTTCTCAAATTAAAGCAGTTAAAAAAGTAGAAATTGGTGAATTGAAAATTGCTGTGTTACCAGGAGAAATAACTGACTTGGTATCGACTTTGTGCATTAAATTTAACCAATTATATCCAAACATAAATGTCTTTATTCAAAGCACTGATCAAGTGGAAAAGGCTATTTTAGAGAATCAAGCTGATTTTGGTATTGGTTTTGAATTCAATCGCTATAATATGTTGCATATGACGAAGTTATATGATGAAGAGTTTTACCTGATAAGTAATCAAAGTAATGGAGAGCAGAAGGTTTCGTGTTCTGCTGCTTTAGACAGTTCTCTTATTTTATTTCCCAATATGCATCAATGCAGAAAAATGCTTGATAAAATGAGTATTGAGGTTGGCAGACAGTTAGAACCTATTGTTGAAACGTCTAGCATTGAATCAATCTTGAAGCTTGTCCGAAATGGAGTTGGATCTAGTGTTGTTTCACGTACATTATATGAATTTTTTGACACAGAGGATTTATTTTTTCAACGTATTGAAAAACCATTTTTGACAAGAGCAGTTTATCTTGGGATGAAAAAGAATAGTTTTATCAATTATCCAGCACGTAAGTTTATTAAGTTATTAGTAGATGAAATCGAAAGACTAGGTTTTGACACAGAAAAAGATGCAATAGCTTCTTTACAAAGTTCTATATTATAGTTTTTATCTATTATTATCATAGAAATGATTGTATTGATGAATAACAATATACTCCTTACAATGAAAACAAGGTCATGAAGATGAGATTATCAAATTGCAAAGGAGATTTTAAATTATGATTCAAGAAGTAGCAGGTATAAAAGTTCCAGATTCTCAATTAGCGAAAGATGCAGCCGATATTTTACGAGAGCATGGGAATGACCTATTGTGGAATCATTCCAATCGTGTATTTTTATTTGGCGCGGCAATCGGAAAAAAAGCGAAGCAGAATTATGATTTGGAGTTATTATATGTCAGTGCTTTATTCCATGATTTAGGATTAACTAAAAAGTACAGTAGTGCCGATTTACGATTTGAGGTGGACGGTGCAAATGCAGCAAGAAGTTTCCTTCAGCAGTATCAAATTCCAGATGAAACCACTCAACTTGTATGGGATACGATTGCACTACATACAACACCGGGGGTAGCAGAACATAAACAGTCTGAAGTAGCATTACTCTTTCATGGTGTTGGTTTAGATGTGATGGGAGATGGCTTTGAAAAATTCCCCGACGACTTACGTGAAGAAATTATAAAAGCATTCCCACGTAACAATTTCAAAAAGGAAATTATTCCAACTTTTTATGAGGGCTTTAAGCATAAGCCAGAAACTACTTTTGGCAATATGAAAGAAGATATTATTGAGTATTTTAGACCGGAATACAAAAATAAAAATTTTTGTAATTGTATTTTGCATTCACCATGGATAGAATAAGGAACAAAAAATAGTCAAACTTTCTTATAAAATAATCATTAAATTTAACACAAGTAGAGCATGTTTTGATTAATTATTTTTCAAGACATGCTCTTTTCTTTTGTTCGTTTATCAAGGTTAACAACATTATTTCAATTAAATTTTATTTCAAAGTTACAAATTCGCCATTTTTCTAGATGATCCGGATTAATTCATAAATGATGGAATGTATTCCCGGCTAATCTTATGAATATGTCATTCAGTTGAGGAAATAGTAAATCAAGAGCGCAACAACAATATTAGGTACTCCAATCAGAGCTGAACGAAAAGTAACGCTATTTCGAATACGTCTATCATCATCAGACTCTGTTGCATAATTGGCTCTCATTCGATCTCCACTTACCATTGCACCTGAAAATACCATTGAAATTCCAATGAATAGGAATCCAATACCAGCAGTAATGACATAAGCGTTTTCGATTCCCCACACAATTAAAGATATTAAAACACCTATTACAGATAAAATAATTCCTATTAAAAAATACTTCAAAGTTATCTCCCCTTAACTTATTTATACGGCTAAATATTACATCAGTTTCATCCATTGAACAAAACTTCGCAACTTCATACTAACATAATATCCCAAATGTATTATTAATTTTTTCCAAAAAGATGGCCAATGTGAATGTCGTCTTTTTGAACTCTCAAAAAACCAATAGTTGTTTTAGATGATGAACAGATACCGAGTGTTTTTTAATAAACTGTTTATCGATTCAATTTTAAAAGTGAGATTTATCCAGGAAATCAAAGATATATTTGCCGATATTTTGTTGGTGTCATGCCCTCATTTTCTAAGAAAAGTTTATTAAAATAGCTAGGATTAGGGTATCCTGATTTCTCGGCAATTTCTTTGACCGTAAGATTTTTTTCTTCTAATAGTAGTTGTTTACTCCATTGCAGACGACATAATGTTATAAAAGCCATTGGGGTCATCTGTGTGACACGTTTAAATAATCGACAGAAATAATAAGTGCTTACACCAGTTTCCTTTGCCCAATATTCTAGGTCAAATGGTTCTGGAGCTTTTTCTTTCATTTTCGGTAATAGTGATTGGATCCGCAAATCTAATTCTTGCTTGGAATGGGATTCTCTTGGCACGGCAATGTTTGTAAAAGTGGACAAAAAAGAATAGGTAAGTGTAGATAATTGTGTTAATTGTAAAAAACTATTTTCCTCTGCTTCCTGTAATAATTGCTCATGCATTTTCTCCAATTTTGCTAAATTTGGCAATCTCCACAAGGTAAACCTTCCATATCCAATCTCTGATAAAAAGGTGTGTAAGGTACTTCCATAAAAATGGATCCATCTAATACTCCAAGGATTCTCCGTACTACTATAATACCTTTGTTCTTGTTGTGGGAAATAAAGAAAAGCGTCCCCTTTTTGCAAAGTATATTGCTTTCCATCCACTTCTACAAAACCAGTTCCCGACAAGACAAAGTGAATACTAAAATTATCTAAGGAACCTGCTTCACGATATACTTCATGATCAGCCGCTAACCCATACCAACCGACTGATTCGGGAAGGATCATGTATTCATGTTTTTTTAATGTTGGTAATAGAGACTGACGGTACATTTCTTCACATCCTCAAGGACAATATTGTGTTATCTTATAGCAAAAAGCTTCTATTTTAATATTAATACGAATCGATTATAATAACAATAAAGTTATAGAAGGAGGTTAAAGGATGTCAATTAAATGGGGAATTATAAGCACAGCGAATATCGCTCAAAAAGCGGTTATTCCTGGAATAAAAGAATCAAACACAGGTGAAGTACTTGCCATTGCTAGTCGCAATTTAGACAATGCGAAAGAAACAGCGAAGGAATTAGAGATTCCAGTTGCATACGGGAGCTATGAAGAATTATTAGCTGATTCTGATATTGATGCCGTTTACATCCCGTTACCGAATCATTTACATAAAGAATGGTCGATTAAAGCAATGGAAGCAGGAAAACATGTGCTCTGTGAGAAACCCATCGCTTTAAATGCCAGTGAAACTCAAGAAATGGATGAAGCAAGTAAAAAAGCTGGAGTTGTTTTGGTAGAAGCCTTTATGTATCGATATCATCCAAGATATCAAATGATTCAGGAATTAATTCAATCAGGAGAAATTGGAGAAATACGCGGAATTCATGGAGCGTTTACCTTCAACAATGCATCAGCGAAAGAAAATGTGCGTTATAAAAAAGAGTGGGGTGGTGGCTCCTTATATGATGTAGGGGTTTATCCAATAAGTGCTGCCAGAATGATCTTAAAAGAAGAACCACAGGCTGCAACTGTTCATGCTTTCTTTTCAAAGGAACATGATCAAGTGGATATGATGTCATCAGGAATATTGGAATTTGATCATGGTGTTGCCCTCACTTTTGATTGTGGAATGTGGGCAGACTTCCGTAATCGACTAGAGATTTTAGGGACAGAAGGTAGAATCGAAGTTCCGTCTGCTTTTGTTGTTAGTCAAAATGAACAGGATCATTTTTATGTTCACACTAGTAAAGGAACAAAAGAGGTAGAGGTTCCATACGTAAATCAATATGCCCTACAAGCAGACGCGATTGGGCAAAGCATTCAAAAGGGTGAGACATTACCTTTTCCTGCTAAAGATGCCATTTTGAACATGAAGGTATTAGATGCATGTCTTACTTCCGCTGAAGAAAGAAGACGTGTAGAAATTAAGGGAGGATGATCAGAATGAAAACAATTCAAATTAATGGGCTTGATAGGCCTGTTACTACCTTAATTCAAGGGTCAGATTATTTTAAACCAAGTGTTTATGAAAAAGTTTGTCAGGTGTTAGATCGTTATGTAGCAATTGGTGGTAATACTATTGATACAGCACATATTTATTGTGGTGGAGAAAGTGAAGTAGCTATTGGTATGTGGCTAAAGGAGCGAAATAATCGAGAAGATATTGTTATTTTGACTAAAGGAGCTCATCATGATCAAAATGGACCACGTGTAAATCCTGAAGCAATTAGACAAGATCTTTTTGAAAGTTTAGAAAGACTTGGTACAGATTATATTGATTTATATGCCTTACACAGAGATGATCCAAATATTCCTGTCAGTGAGATCATTGATGCATTAAATGAACATATTAAAGCTGGTCGAGTAAAAGCAATTGGTGGATCAAACTGGACAACTGAGCGCATTCAAGCAGCTAATGAGTACGCAGCTTCCAATGGCTTAGTAGGTTTTTCATTTAATAGCCCTAACCTTAGTTTAGCTAAAGCAAATGAGCCGTTCTGGAAAGGATGTGTTTCAGCAGATAGTTCTGATATGGAATGGCATGAAGAAACACAATTACCAATTCTATCATGGTCTTCACAAGCAAGAGGATTTTTTACTGGTCGATTCACTCGCCAAGACCGAAGTAATGAGGATCTTGTTCGTGTGTTTTATAGCGATGCAAACTGGGATCGACTTAGCAGGGCAGAGAAATTGGCAGACAAAAAAGGCGTAACAGCAATCCAAATTGCCTTAGCCTATGTATTAAATCAACCCTTTCCAACTTGTGCCTTAATTGGAGCCCAAAACGAACATGAACTTGTCTCCTGTTTTGAAGGATCAAAAATTGAGCTATCCCATGAAGAATTAGATTGGTTGGAAAATGGAGAAAAATAAGCATTCAAGAGCCAGTAATAAGCCAGCCTACAGTGCTAAACTGTGGGCTGGAAACAAAAGCTACTCATCTACAATGACTTCTCCTTTTTCATCCAGTAAAGGCGTAATACCACTACCTGTACCAACCCAAGAATGAATATAATTCGCTCCAGTTTCACGGTCGACAAGAATTGTAATCCTTCCAAGAGTAGGTACATGATCTATCGATTTTATATAAAATCGGTTATTTTCTTCTTTTTCTTTCTTTTTACTTCCAAACATAATAATCCTCCATATAAGTAAATTCTTTTCCGTCTTACTTTTTCTCAATATGAAATAATACGTCCTCACCTGCTATTGCGTCTTGTTCACCTGCAATATTGCTCATTGCAAATTCTTCACCGTTCAGTAAGATAACTGGGGTAACCGTTTTGTATCCTTCCGCTGCAATCGTATTAATGTCAAATGTTGCTAATGGATCTCCTTTTTTTAGCTTTTGTCCATTCTCTACTTGAATATCGAATCCTTTTCCATCCAATTCAACTGTTTCAAGGCCCATGTGAACCAAAATTTCTGCTCCTCCATCTGTTTTCAGGCTGACCGCGTGTTTTGTCTTAAATACATCGACCACCTCACCATCAACCGGTGATACAACTTGCTTATCTGCAGGCTCAATCGCTACTCCGTCACCCATCATTTTTTGAGAAAAGACTTGATCTGGTACTTGTCCTAATGGTATTACTTTTCCTGATAATGGTGCTATTAAATCTGTGTTTGCTTCTTTCTTCTTAAATATATTCTTCAACATTACATAACCCCTCCAATAGCGTCATTATATAGTTACCTCTACCCCAATTCGAGCCAAAATAATCTTTTTCATAACGTTAAATATTCCTGCAAAAGTGTATAAAAAAACCGGAGAATAGAGAAATCATAACACAAAAAGCTCCTCATTTTATAGCTTAATGAGGAGCCTAACTCTTATTTATTAATTACTTTTTTCAGGTTAACAACATTATCTTTGGCACTGTCTAGAGGGTCTACATCAAAATGTTCCTGTTCAATAACATACCAGTCGACTCCCACGGATTCTCCTGTTTCCCACAATGTTGCAATATCTAATGATCCTTTTCCAATTTCAATACTGCGTTTTTCACCATTTTCAACTGTCATATCTTTAATGTGTAAAGAAACAACAAGATCATTATATGCTTTTATCGTTTCTAATGGATCTACACCTGCATGAGTTGCCCAATAACAATCCAGTTCCATTTTTACATACTCTCGATCGGTTTCTTCGAATAAGATATCAAATCCTCTTTTTCCATTACCAAGATCAAAAAACTCCATATTATGATTATGATAAGCAAAGGAAAATCCAGCTTCCGCACATTTTCGGCCGATCTCATTTAACTCTTCAGCTGCACGATAATATGCACCTTCATCAGCTCGGAGTTCTTCTGGCAGCATTGGACAAATGATCAAATCATTACCTATTGTTTTATTATACGTTAACGATGCCTCCAGTTGATCTCCGGTTAAACTGTTAAACGGCATATGACTACCGGCAGCAACCAATCCGGCTTCATCCATTACCTGTTTTAGTTCATTTGCAGGTGTATCAAAGAATCCGGCAAATTGCACTGCCTCATAGCCCATTTCCCCTAATTTACGTAATGTACCTAAAAAATCTTTGGTTGTATGATCACGCACTGAATATAATTGAATAGCAATTTTCCCCATGTGTCATGCACTCCTTATCATTTAATTTTTAATGATTTTCTATAAGTATACTGCTTTACCTGATTCTGCCGATTGATAAAGTCCGTCGATAATTTTTTGAATATTGGTTCCTTGCTTAGCAAAACGGTCTGTTACATTTCCTTCGATGCAATCTGCTACAAAGGCGTGAATTTCTGTTTGATGAGCATTGATTTCCGATAAATAGGCTGGCGTAATATCGATTAATGTATCGTGTTTTTCTTGATACATTTTTAATGGAAAAATATCGGCTCCACCCTTATTCCCCATTAAGGAGACCTGCATAGTATCACGCTTTTCCACATTAGCAGCAAAAGCAGATTCTAACACAAGTGAAGCACCGTTCGTAAAGGTAATCATTCCTACAGCCATATCCTCTACTGTATAATTTTGATAATCCCATTCTCCTAACAAACCTACACCTTTTTTCGTTCCGAGTTGTTGATGTGTTTGACCGAGGACTACGGCAGGCTCCGGATATCCCATTAAAAATAACGCCGTATCTAACATATGGACACCAATATCGATTAATGGGCCACCACCTTGTAGCTCTTTGTTAGTAAATACACCCCAACCTGGAATACCACGACGTCTAATTGCTTGCACACGACCAGAATAAATATCACCTAGTTCGCCTGCATCAATAAATCGTTTAGCTGCCTGTGTCTCAGATTGAAAACGATAATGGAAGCCATACATCAGTAATTTACCTGATTTAGTTGCCGCATCTTCCATTTCTTTTGCTTCATGCTGGCTCATTGCTGGTGGTTTTTCACATAGCACATGACAGCCTGCTTCTAATGCGGCAATCGCTGCATTCTTATGAAATTTATTCGGTACACAAACACTCACAGCATCGGCCTCTGTTTCTGCTAACATTGTTTCATAATTATCAAATGCTGCAGGAATACCATACTCACTTGCTACCGTTTTTGCTTTGTCATAGGCTACATCTGCCACCGCTACAATTTCCACTTGTTCTGGAACTTTTCGATAAGCAGGAATATGCACATCTGTAGCAATACCTCCTGCACCAATTAGAGCAACTTTTAATTTTGTCATCAGCGACTTCCTTTCCCTACGCCCACCACATCTCTGCCGGGCTTTCATTAATATTAACTGCTTTTAAATTATCTACAGCACGAGCAAATCCTTCATCAATCGACATTAAAGGATCTTCATGCTCAATACTTACCACGTAATCATAGCCAAAAGTTCGTAGCGCACTAATCATATGGGACCATTCTTCTAAGCTATGGCCACAACCAACAGAACGGAAATTCCATGCTCTTGTTTGAATGTTGCTATAAGGCTGCATATCCGTAAGACCATACATATTCACATTATCTTGATCAATGTAAGTATCTTTTGCATGAAAATGATGCAGCGCGTCTTCTTTACCTAAAATTTTAATGGCTGCAACTGGGTCTATTCCTTGCCACCACAAATGGCTGGGATCAAGATTTGCTCCAATCGCTGGGCTTGTTTTCTCACGAAGCTTAAGCATGGTGTATGGTGTGTGTACTAAAAATCCGGCATGTAATTCGATTCCAATCTTAACGTTATGTTTTTCTGCAAGTTCACCGATTTCTTTCCAGTACGGCACGAGCTTTTCTTCCCATTGCCATTCTAAAACATCTGCATATTCCGATGGCCATGGTGCAACAGGCCAGTTCGGTGCTTTTGCGTCTTCCTGATCACCGGGAGTTCCCGAAAAACAGTTAACGACTGGTACTCCGGTAAGCTCTGCAAGTTCTATTGTTTTACGAAGAATTTGATCACTTTCTTCAGCAAATTGCTTATCAGGTGTTAATGGATTTCCATGACAGCTAAACGCACTAATGGTTAAGTTTCTTGTCTTTACCGCTTGCATATATTGATCACGTTTCGCTGAATCCTCTAGTAATTCATCAATTTTACAATGAGCATCACCTGGATACCCACCAGTTCCGATTTCCACTGCATCTAAACCACTTGCTTTAACGTGATCTAACATTTCTTCAAAGTTTTTATCCGAAAAAAGAACAGTAAACACGCCGAGTTTCATGAATTTCTCTCCTTCTATTTTTTTATCACGTTGAACAATCAGTGGGAATGAAAAAAATTCCTACTGATTGAACTCTCTCTTTATAACGATATATTTTTCTTTGTTTCGTTTGCTTCTAAAGCTGCAAGTATAATTTGTAGCGATTTATAGCCTTCTTCTCCATCAATCAACGGTTTTGTATCATTTCGTACACTATCGACAAAATGATCGACTACACCTGAAGAAGATTGACCGCCACTGTCATTTGTTTGGATTTGACCAAGTTCATAGTTTACTTTTGATCCATCTGTATAGGTTGCTATTAAGCCGTAAGCAGGATCATCCTCAAGACGGAGCATACCTTTCTCACCATAAATGACGGTTGAATTATCCTCACCGGCTCCATATGCCCAGCTTGCTGTTAACGTACCGATAATCCCTTTCTCACTACGTAATATGGTTACAGCTTGATCATCGACATCACTGTTTTCTTTCGCGGAAGCCTCGACCATTGCAGCTACTTCGGTAAATTCTGTACCTAATATATAACGAATCACATCTGCCTTATGTACGCCAAGGTCACCTAACGCACCAATGAATGCTTCTTCTTTACGGAAGAACCAGCTTTCTTTACCATCGATGCTCCATCCTTCTGGTCCACCGTGGCCAAACGTCGTACGGAAGCTGTACACTTTTCCTATCTCACCATTTGTAATTAACTGTTTCGCTTTCTCATGACTTGGTACAAAGCGTTGATTATGTGCAATCATTAATTTTTTACCTGCGTTATTGCTGGCTTCGATCATTTGTTGTGCTTCTTCTTCAGAGGTTGCCATTGGCTTTTCGCATAGGACATGTTTTCCTTGTTCTGCTGCAAAAACCGAAACAGGGGCATGTAAGTAGTTCGGTAAACAAACACTGACAAGATCTGCCTTAGAGTCTGTTATCGCTTGCTTATAATCAGTATAAGCTTGTGCGTTATATTCAGATGCTCTTAACTGAGCACGGTCTTCCTTAAGATCACAAACGGCAACAATCTCAACAAACGGATTAGCCTGATACTCTGGTAAATGACGATGAATCGCAATACTTCCACAGCCAATCACTGCAACTTTTAATTTTTCCATAGTTTATTTCTCCTTTTATGATTTGATTTTATCACGGCGCTAACCGTCCGTAAGACCCCACTGATGAAAGTCTCACTTTATCTCTTCTAATGGTTGAGCATTACCGTAGCTGGAGAATTCCCTCGTTGTCGGTTTAGCCCATCTCACTGCGTTTTGAATCACTTTTTGGACATCTTTATGGTAATACGTAGGATATCCTTCATGACCTGGACGGAAATAAAATACCTTTCCGTGCCCTCTACGATATGTACAACCGGAACGGAACACTTCCCCGCCTTCAAACCAGCTGACAAGAACTAATTCGTCTGGTGCAGGTATATCAAAATGTTCACCATACATTTCTTCTTTTTCTATTTCAATATATTCTCCAATGCCTTCCACAATCGGATGTGATGGATTGACTACCCACATTCTTTCCTTTTCATCAGCTTCACGCCATTTCAAATCGCAACCTGTTCCCATTAATTTCTGGAAAATTTTTGAGAAATGACCGGAATGGAGTACAATTAAACCCATCCCTTCCAGAACACGCTGGTGCACTTTATTGACTATTTCATCCGCTACTTCATGGTGAGCTAAATGTCCCCACCACAGCATGACATCTGTCTTCGCCAATTTTTCATCAGTAATTCCGTGATCTGTTTCGTCTAGTGTTGCTGTTTCGACATGGATATCATCTGTTTGTAAAAATTCTTTTATCGCTTCATGAATCCCTTTTGGATAAATTTTTGCTACTTCTTCATCTTGTTGTTCATGTCTGTATTCGTTCCATATTAAAACGTTCATTATGCTCCTCCTTCACATTTCGTATTTGCGTAAAGAATAGGGATTAACAACCATTATTAGGATCAAGGAAAATAATCTAATCTGAATTTGTTACCCTTTTCATTTGCAATATAGGTTATCTATTATAATAAATGATGATATACAACTTGAACATAAATGATATAATCAAAACATGAACTATTTTGCTATTAATCAAATAGTTGGAATATATCCCTTAGGAGTCTTACTTATTCCAACATAAACATTTTATATAATAACAGATCTTTTAAATATGGGGGATTTTCTTATGAACATTGATTTTTGTGGTTATTCTTATCATAATTATCGTTATCACACGTCACATCAATCGCGTTATACGTCTTACTTATTTCGGCTTCAAACTGAGGGACGATCACAGGTGAAGGTAAATGATGCTACACTTGTAGCAGAAAAAGGTGATCTGCTGATTATTAAACCGGGTGAAAATTATGAGTTGTATGTCGAAGAAGGGCAACAAAGTGGCGACTTTCATTTATACTGTGAGGGTGAATGGATAGACGTACGCTTCAAGGATGCACCAACTTTTGCAAAAATCACTCTTGATGAAGCAGTATTGGATTTCTGGCATCACCTTATTATTGAGGA
This sequence comes from Gracilibacillus orientalis, assembly GCF_900114645.1. Classification (GTDB taxonomy): domain Bacteria; phylum Bacillota; class Bacilli; order Bacillales; family Amphibacillaceae; genus Gracilibacillus; species Gracilibacillus orientalis. Next base: position 176,269 of record NZ_FOTR01000002.1, read on the forward strand.
AAGGCGACCAAAAAAAGAAAGAAACAGCGAACTTACCTACTACTTGGTCAGTGCACTGTGTGTTTCTTTACAAAGAGCTATGGATAAAAGATCACATGAAATATACCGCCCATATGTTGTGACAAAGATGATGCGCTTTATTGAGGAAAACGCGACAAAACAAGGCTTTAAGGTAGAAGATATTGCCAATCATTGCAATCTCAGTGTTTCAAGATGTGTGCATTTATTTAAAGAACATGTGAACCAAACTTTAATTGAGTACGCCCAATCCATTCGTGTATCTGCGGCCATTAACCAAATGAAATATACCACAATGACACTCGAAAATATTGCACAAAATTGCGGATTTGGTTCTTATTCTTATTTCCATCGCGTTTTCAAAAAAAATTACGATATTTCTCCAAGAACCTATCGGGAAAAAATGTAAGACTATTAACCGGTCATATCAGACAATATTTGCAGGAGCTCTACACGGCTTTTGATCTTTAACTTTTTATAAATCAGCGACAAGTAATTTTTGACTGTACCTTCACTGATTCCTAATTGATCAGCAATCATTCGGTTTGTCCAACCTTTTTTCATCAACTGGATAATTTGTAATTCTCGGTTATTTAAATCTTTATGTTGATTAAATTGTTCTTTAATAAAATGCAATGAGCTTTCCCGTTCAATCTTAAGTAAGTATGCTAAACGTTGTGAAAAATGCTGAACTAGTTTTTGAGGAGCAACGAATTTCCCGTCATTAATAAAGCGTAATGTATCTTTGAATTCAGCCAGGCCTGAACTCTTTAATATGTATCCATCAGCTGAAACAGATAGTACCGTTTCAATTGATTCTTCGTCATCAAAAGCAGATAATAAAACCACCTTAATGTTTGGATGCATTTCCTTTAATTGCTTCGCACATTCTAAGCCATTCATAACTGGCATATGAATATCTAATAAAATTAAATAGGGACGAACTTCCTTCTCTTTAATAAAATTGATGACTTCTTGCCCATTTGTCAATGTTCCAATCACTTGAAATTCTTCCATGTCTTCAACAAAGTTCGTGATCATATCACGAAAAAGCGTTTGTGACTCTGCCACAACTACCGTGTGCTTTGTCATACTATGTTCCTCCTCTTAACTTACTATTTTATTTATAATCTTATTACTATTGTTCCTATGATATTTTTATTATAACGTATTTTTTATTCGTTTTAAAGAACAATTTGGTTTAAATTTACTATTTTTTTATTTTTAATCGTCTATTGTTTGATAAACTTTTGGCTAATGCCGTCGAATCGCTAATTATCCATTTACATTTTTTTAATCGATTTTAATGCTTGTACGATATGAGACGATCCGCTTGGTAATTCATTTTTAATATGAACAATCGGCTTATGCATCATTTCTGCCTCAAAATATAGAGAAGATTGCTGCTTACATTCCACATAGATATCCGCATTTGCCAAATATCGAAACACATTTGCTACATCTCCAATAAACACAACATAATCTTCTAATTGCTGGCTTTTAAGCTCTTTACGTATAATCGCTTCATTCTGATTCTTGCCATAGAAATACCACCTAAAAGGGGTGTTCTGTTTAACTAAGTATCTGCACATATGAATAAATCCTTCAATGTTCTCCCTGTTTTGAAGATTTGTCGATAAAAGAGAAACGTGTGGTTGATGATATCTTATTATTTCACTTAACTGCAAAACGCGGTCGAGTGATTCATTATAATAAGGATCCGGATAGTACGTCATCCGAGAGTTATTTATCTTTAATTCGCGATACATCGACTTTGATGCCGTGTATACGAAATCCCCTTGACATAATTGATCAATAATAGGTGCTACTGCCTGTTTAAACTGTCTGACAGGAAAATAGTAGACTTTCTTTTTAGCTTGTACTTTATCTCTTAAATAAAAAGTCACGATACCAGTAGACAAACTAATAGCCTCATCATAATGGATATGACTTTCCGTTACTTCCCTATTGATATATTTCCAATACAACCGAACTAATGATGGGAAATTGTAGTATGCTTTTCTAATATGCCATGGTACTGGTCGAGGCCGTAACGTAAAAAGCCAATTTTTAGGATTGCAGGGATCTTTTTTGGCAGAAGAAATTCTGTGATTGATTGGTGCCAATATATTTATATCCTTATTAAGATGTTGTAGAAATAGTGGATGATGGGCCAGTAATTTTACATATATTTCAGTATCTGATGCTAGATGGCGATGAAGAAGATATAATTGATGTTCCATTGATAATCCAGGATCGAAAGGATCTATAACAATCAACATTTTTTTCATGCACATTCCTTCTTTCCATCTATTTATCACTACTATTTCTAGTAGATTACTAGCAGAGCCAATGAAGGACATCGAATTTGTGGTTCATTCGTATATCTACTTCACATTCGACATACTTTGTTTTTTACTTCTGTTCATCCTTTTGATTTTTCCATTTAATGAACTCAAAGACGATTCGATATTTATCAAAATCTAGTTTAGTTATCCCTAAGGATTTTAGATTATTTATAAAATCCATCCATTCATTATCTGTCGTAAAATTTTGACCTTCGACTCCTAATAGTGTCACCACCTCAACACCTAATACTTCTGCTAATTTTTCAACAATTTGGATCGATGGGTTGTCGTTTAAATTGCGTTCGATATTACTTAAATAAGATTTTGACACATCAGCTCTTTCTGCTAATTCAGATAAAGTTAAACCCTTCTTCTTTCTGATTCGATATATATTTGTCCCTATCATTTAAAATACCTCAAATCCTATCGATATACTTTTTTTATCCTATTAGACTTATATGCCATCATCTCTTAGTTGCAAGTACTTTTGTTGTGTTTGTTGAGCTACTTGCTTTACATCATAGCCTTTTTTTATCAATATTTCAGGCTCAATAGGATTTCTAGATTGATGATTATAAACATCATACATTGTTTCTAACCACTTAGATTTATTAGCTAAAGAAATGAACTGAACTAGTCCTGCTCCCAAGTCCACTTCCTTCGATATACAGTCAGAGGCAATGATAGGTAACCCAGCACCTTGGGCTTCTACTAAGGTTAGTGGTAAGCCTTCTTGTAAGGAAGGAAATACAAACAAGTCAAAAACCTGTAACCATTTCTTCATATCTTCTTTCGCTTCTAATAAAATCACATGATTTTGGATGTGATAGTGCATTATTTTTGCTTCAATTTCTGCCTTTAATGGTCCATCCCCAACTAATATCAACTTCGATTGCGGAATTCTTCTGCGAAATCCAACAAATAATTCTATTAAATAGTCATAATTTTTTTGTGGTGTAAATCTCCCAAAATGACCAATGACAAACTCCTTATCGATGATGTTGAGTTCCCTTCGTCCCTGTTCTCTCAATGAATGTGAATAGCAAAACCGATCTAATTCAATTCCTTTAAACATGATTTCTGCTTGCTTGCCCCTGCTTTTAAATAACCATTCTGCCGCTTCAGATGAACAAGCAAAATAATCTGTAGCATAGACAGGAATCAATGAACCGGCCATCTCTTTAAACCACTTTACCTTTCCTGTTGCTTCACTTTTTGTTTTATGACTATGCGCTACTCTAACAGGTATCCCTGTTCTTTTTGCTGCTTTTAAAGGAAAAACACTCATTTGATCTATATGCGAATGCATTACAATGTAAAACCGATGCCCTTTAAAAAAACGGCGTAATGCTTTTTGGTAACCTATAATTCCCACTTCATTTATTGATGAAATACGATATATATAGCCACCTAATTGAAGTATTTCCTCATCATACTCTCCTTCTTCACTTGTTAAAAAATCAAACTGTACTTTATTTCGATCCAAATTACGGTAGACGTTCATAATCATAATTCCTACCTCACTTTGATTCATACCATCGACAACATGTAGAATTCTTAATGCACTTTCCACTTTTATTCCTCCTCCATCCTCACGATTTTCTTTATAAAGAACATTTTATGTATATTGTTCTATTTACAACAAATAAAAGTGGTGAATTTTCAATTTTCACCTACAAAAATCTTTCGTGAACACTTTTAATCACTACATCAAATTCTTTATAAAGAACATAATATATATTCTCATGCTTCAGAAGGGTTGTCAACTCTCATTTGCCAGCAAAAAAATAGAAGGATGAGCAGAGGCTCACCCTTCTTCTTATGAATTTCCTTTTCTTATCATTACTTAGTCTTCGATCATTTCTCTTCTATCGTTTTCTTCAGTCAAGAAGTTAATGAATGTTTGTAATCCCATTTTCGGTTGTGATTTTATTAGAGAAATATAATTTTTCTTCTTATGCTCATTCATAACTTCACTTTTTTCAATTCTGGTTACGATATGTTCCATCTCTAATTGTTTGATTTTCTTCTTAATTTGCTTCGATTCCTTATATAACGCCATACCAACTGCTGCCATTAAGGCATATACAACTACAACAGCTAACATACCATTTGAGAATCCACCAAAAAATAAGAAAAAGATGAAGTTAAAAATCGAAATAAGCAATAATGGAATAGCAAACATCATGTATCTAGAATTCTTTTTAATTAAAGGATTTATTTTATGAAATAACTTTTCTAATTCGATCTTCATAAATGTGGGGATGTCATTAGTAAAAAACGAAACCATATTGATAACCTCCTTAATAGAGTTATTCCCAATATTATAAACCTTCAGTGAGGGGATTAACATCGTGATAAAAAGAAAAACCTACACCTTGATCACTATGGCATAGGAGTAACTGAAATTATCTCTATATTAATATTATATGATTCACACCTGTAAAACGTCAAAATCTTTGCTTTATCAAAAGATTTTATTTTATCATGAATTTGAGGTGATAAAATGAGATTCGCTTTTATTTCAGACATTCACGGAAATGCCGTTGCTTTGGAAGAAGTACTGGATGATATCGAGAAAAAACAGGTTGATCGTATTGCTGTCCTCGGTGATATCGCTTACCGTGGACCTGAACCATCCAAATCGATAAACTTAATTCGTGCATTAAACACAGATGTAATCAAAGGGAATGCCGATCAATGGGTTGTTAGAGGTGTTCGAGAAGGTGAAGTTCCCCAGCAAGCCTTGGAAACTATGCAACAAGAACAACAATGGATAAGAAACAATCTAAATGAAGAGCAACTTTCCTATTTAGGATCACTGCCAACGGAATTAACTTTGGAAGTGGAAGGAGTCCGCCTTCATGCTTTCCATGCAACTCCCGACAGTTTATTTGATGTCGTCTTACCGAATGAATCGGACAATGATTTGCTAGCAAAATTAACGACAAAAGAAGAGACAGATCTTTATTTATATGGGCATATTCACAAAGCTTTCGAACGGACTGTTGAAGGTAAAACCATTATCAATTTAGGGAGTGTTGGTTTACCTTTTGATGGAATTGCAAAAGCATCCTATTGTCTTGTTGATATTATTGATGGGCAAGTACAAACTAGTCATGTACGCGTTCCGTATGACCTTGAGAAAGTCTGCCAGCAATACCAGGAGTTTGACTATCCTAATATAGAAAAGATGCAAAATATTATTCGCTCCGGTCGTAACTAAGTGGAAATAAATCACTAGACGGGATATTGGTGCCTGTTCACGAGATTTAAGATTTTATCTCGTGAACAGGTATTTTATTTTACCAACAGCAATACATATTTCGTGAAATTTAATTTTCGTTTTTGCGGATTAATCGTAAGGCATTCAAAACAACTAGTAAAGTCGCTCCCATATCTGCAAATATGGCTAACCACAATGTTAACCATCCAGGGATCACAAGTAACAGGGCAACCACTTTTAATAATAATGCTAAGCCTATGTTTTCTTTTATAATACGTAATGTCCGCTTGCTTAAACGAATCGAGTCAGGAATTTTTGACAGATCATCCCCCATTAACGCAATGTCCGCTGTTTCCAAGGCAACATCCGTCCCTGCTCCACCCATGGCAATTCCAATATTTGCTTCAGCTAATGCCGGTGCATCATTAATTCCATCACCAACCATTGCAACACGGTGAGACTGTTTTAATTGTTTGATGAAAGCTAGTTTTTCTTCAGGAAAAAGCTCTGCTTTTACATCTGATACACCTGTTTCTTGTCCAATTTTCTCTGCCACATTGGCTACATCACCTGTTAGCATAACTGTTTTTCTCACACCTAATTGATGAAGTTTTTTCATTTGTTCTTTGATTCCAGGTCGAGGCTGATCAGCAACAGTCAGATACCCCATTACTTCGTCCTCTGTCCCCACATATAAAACGGTATTTTCGGATACAGACGGAAGCTCGATACCATCAAAAAGTCTGGCATTTCCAATTTTATAACGTACATCCTGAATTGTAGCCGTAATACCTTTTCCAGTAACCGATTGAAATTGTGTTGCTTCTGGTAATGATACGTTCTGTGTTTTTTTATGAATCGCACGCGCTATTGGATGTTCGGAATATGCTTCCAACGCCCCTGCTATTTGCAACAGTTCTTCTTTTGTACCACGAATCACTTTTACATCTGTCACAACAGGTTTACCTAAAGTTATTGTTCCTGTCTTATCAAAAGCGACAGCATCAATATTAGCCAGTTGTTCTAAATGAATACCACCTTTGACTAACACTCCATTTCGCGCTGCATTGCCAATCGATGTCACAATCGCCACTGGTGTCGAAATCACCAATGCGCATGGACAACCAACAACTAATACAGCTAAGCCATTATAAATCCATGTCTGCCAATCTGCTCCAAATACTGGTGGAATAACGATCACAAGTAATGCCAACACCATGATAGCTGGAGTATAATATTTAGCAAAACGGTCAACAAATTGTTGTGTCGGTGCTTTTTCTGCTTGAGCTTCCTCAACTAAATGAATGATTTTAGCAATCGTTGTATCCTCGCTTGATTTGGTTACATCTACAACTAATGCTCCTTCTTCATTAATCGAACCTGCAAAAACAGTTGATCCATCTCCTTTTTCAACTGGAACAGATTCACCCGTAATTGCCGCCTCGTTAATGTAGGACATTCCCTCTTTTACAATACCGTCCATGGCGATTTTTTCACCAGGCTTGACGATCATCGTATCACCAATTCGCACATCTTCTACATCAATTTCTATCAATTGATTATCTCGTTTAATCGTCGCTCGATTAGGCGCAATTTCCATTAATGATTGTATCGATTTTCGGGCTTTATCCATTGAATAGCTTTCTAACGCCTCACTTAATGCAAAAAGAAAGACAACAACAGCAGCCTCTGCCCATTCACCAATAATAGCTGCACCTATCACTGCGATTGTCATTAATGTTTTCATATCGAAGTGTAATTTAATCAGGTTTTTACATCCATTTTTGATAAGATCATATCCGCCAATTGCAATGGCAAGTAAAAAGGTTCCGATTGTTAAAGCGTGATCTTCTCCTATTTGAAAATAAAAGACATACCCAATCATCATAAATAACAAGGAAAGCATCGTTAACTGATTTTCTCTTTTCTGATAAAAAGGAATAATTGGAGCTTTCTTTTTTTCAGGATACACCTTGATATGGTCAAATGCTCCAGCCTTTTCTAATTGTTCAATAGTTGCCTCACCATGAACGGTTAATTTAGCTGCAGAGAAATTCAAGTCAACATCATCTACACTGTCAATTTTCCTAATATTTTTCTCGAATTTGGCAGCACAATTCGTACATGATAAACCTTGTAGTCGAAAGACTTGTTTTTCACCCAATTTGCACACCTTCTTCCGCATGTGCTTTGGCAATTGTGACAAGTTGGCGCACATGATCATCTTTTAAAGAATAAAAGACAAGCTTTCCTTCCTTACGATATTTTGCTAATCCCATATTGCGGAGCATGCGTAAGTGATGAGATGCAGTTGCTGTGGAAAACCCAATAATATTAGCCACATCACAAACACATAATTCTTTTTCCAATGTTAAGGCATATGTGATTTTTAAGCGCGTTGCATCAGACAATGCTTTAAAAATCAACTCGACACCTGTAAGCTTTTCTATTTCAGGCTGTATACGTGCTACAACCGCTTCATCATAACAATATGTTTCACATTTCATCAGAATACACCTCATTCAAATATTCGTTTGATTATTTGAATATAGTATATTATAAAAAAAATCAAATGTCACTGTAAATATGTAGATTTTTTATTTAATTATAAATCTAGTTAACCAGTTTTTTATTAAGGAGGCTGTCGGAGCGAGCATTCTTTTGTTTGCTTCTCGCGTCGATTAGAATGCTTCTATTCGACGCGAGCTCTCCTTTTTCTGGCCTCTCCCGTCGGTTAGATTGCTTCTATTCGACGCGAGTACTTATTTCTAGGCGTTCGGAGTATTTAAACGGTACCTTTTTCACTAAAAGCTGACAGATGGCCTGTCTGATTATAGCTTTTAATTTGCCAGGATTCCTCTATCCATTCGATGCGATTGATACAACCATTAACGAGCTTAGTCTTTCCCGAACCAATTTCCCCGTCTGAAAAATGAGCTAAAATCGCATTGATCACAGCACCGTGGGCAACAAGTAACACTTTCTTTCCTTTATGTATGTGATGAATCTTACGTATCCCTTCCACAAGACGGTGAGTTAGTGCTTCTATACTTTCCTGATTGGGATAGATCCCATCTGGGAATCCCTGCAAACGTTCAATTACTGTCATTCCTTCTACATCACCAAATCCTCTTTCCCGAAAATCACCCATTTCTGTTAAAGGCAAATCCAGATATTTATTGATGATTGTTGCTGTTTCTTTCGCTCTCTGTAATGGACTGGTTATCATCAAATCCCATACGGAATCTTGTAAATAACGTCCACATTCATTAGCTTGTGAGCGCCCATAATTATTTAATGGGATATCTGTTTGCCCTTGAACTTTTCCTAGTGCGTTCCAATCTGTTTCCCCATGTCTTACAAAACAAATCGATGTCAAGCTAACCCCTCCTTTATTTAGGCTTTATATCTTCCCCAACTTCTAGATAAAATGCTTCCAAAAATTGCTCCATGAACTGATGTCGTTCTTGAGCAACTTGATAGCCTGCTTGCGTATTCATTAAATCTTTTAATTTTAATAATTTTTCATAGAAATGATGAATAGCACTGGATTTTCCTTTACGGTACTCGTTGATACTCATTTCTTCTCGTACTTCCAATGCTGGATCATACATAGACTGACCTTTTTTACCGGCATAAACAAAGCACCGTGCTATGCCTACCGCACCAATCGCATCTAACCTATCAGCATCCTGTACAACTTGTCCTTCTAATGTATCGAGCGGCTTTCCGTTACCACCTTTGAATGACATATTCTTTATAATAGAGAGAATATGCTCCCTATCATGTTTTTCTACATCATGTTGCCCAAGCCATTCTTGAATAGCTCTCAAACCTTCCTCTTCATTTTCTACGACCTTATCATCTGCTAAATCATGCAATAGCGCTGCTAAAGTCACCACAAATAGATTAGCGTTTTCTTCTTCGGCCAGTTTTTTCGCTGTAGTTGTTACACGTTCTATATGATACCAATCATGGCCCGAGTCCTCATCCCATAATTTCTCACGCACCATATCTTCTGTTTTTTTAATTATTGTATCTTTATGCATTTCATCACCTCTTACTCTTAGTAAATCAAAAAACCACAACAATTAAGCTGTGGTTAATCTAGGCCTGGAAAGCCTTGTTGTTTCAAGACATCATAGATGATAATCGCTGCGGTATTGGACAAATTCAAGGAGCGAACTTTATCTGTCATATGAATGCGAAGGCAGTGATCTTCTTTACCTTCTAATAGTTCTTTCGGAATGCCGTTGGTTTCACGACCAAAAACGAAAAATAAATCTTTTTCACTGTCACTAAAGTCAAAATCCGAGTAATATTTCGTGCCAAAATTTTCGATATAATAAAACTCAGCCTCTGGGAACGTTTCATATAAGTTATCCAACGAATCATAATAATTAATCGAAACATCATGCCAATAGTCTAATCCAGCACGACGTAACATTTTATCATCGGTAGAAAAACCGAGTGGTCGGATTAAATGTAAATGAACATTTGATGCCAGACAAGTTCTCGCTATATTTCCCGTATTTGCAGGGATCTCTGGTTGATATAATACGACATGGACTGCCAATGTATTTCACCTCAAATATTGCTTATTAACCTTTGTTATTATACCACAATCTTAATCCTTTGCACGATCTTCTTCTCCGATTCGGAAAAAACGATAATTACAGTCTGGTGTCCAAGCTGCTGAGTCTTCGTATGCCCAATATCGATGACGACTATTATTCGTATGCGCATTTACTAATGGCATGTTCTGACTGTCTTTTGCCACTACAATAGTATTATGATCCCATCTACCATCTCCTTGAAAATCATAACAAATCACATCACCTGGTAAAAGGTTTTCTGGATCACTTATTTCTGTTCCCTTTAACCCTGATGTTGCCCCACTTAAATACCACCTGAGAGCATTTGCTACTGACCAGCTGTAACTCCAATTATTATTCTGATACCACCAGCCCTTGGATCGATTGGAAGCACCGTGCATCGGAGCGCCTCCCGCTCTTAAGCATTGCGAAATATAGTTGGTACAGTCATTATCTTCAAAAACACGATAGGCTGGATTAGCATCATTCCACCAACGTTCTGCATATTGAACTGCCGCTCTCCTGTCATAGGCAAAACGAACTGGATTTTGATCTACTTCTATCTTCTCTGGTTTTAGCACCGTCTGAAATAAAATCTCTTTATCCGCTATTAATTTATCACTTTCTATAGTAGCAATGCGCTGCTCTACTAATTCTTCATGATAAAAATTATCTTGATCTTTTATAAATAGTTTCATATATAATTGATACGTTAATTCTGATCGATCGCCATTTGTTGTAGTATCCTGCTTTTTTCCTATTATATCTATATGATTAATACTTTTGCCATTTTTCCTGTGAAGCCTCTGTTTTTTGTGAAGAGAATGCTCATTCTGTTTCCAGTTATCTTTCCAATGACTTTTGATTAACTCCCATTCTGACAACAAAATCCCCTCCCTTTTTCCATGTATATTCATGAGAGTTGTAATTAGTCTAGAAATGATGTAATGTATAAATTACATTTGTAACATATACATTACATAAAAGGAGTCATTTATGAAGAATCGAGTAAAAATTACACGCGTTATGTTAAATATGACTCAAGGGGAACTAGCTAGACAGGTTGGAGTAACGCGGCAAACGATTGGCTTAGTTGAAAAAGGTGAGTATAACCCGACCCTTCAGTTATGTGTCGCCATTGCAGAAGCATTAAACAAAACACTGGATGATTTATTTTGGGAGGTAGGAAAAGAATGAAAACATGGATATCTTTTTTATTGCCAGATGATGAATACAAAGAAAGAAGTATACTCTATTTTTATGCAGAAGGAGCCATTCTTCTCGTTATTTTTCTTTTGTTAACCATTATATTCTCTAACTTTATCGCGGTTGATTATCAATTAATTATCCTGATTGCTTTAGGAATATTTGGATTATATGTAGTGATTCGTTATTCGCTATCAGGAATGGAATACACAGAAGTGAATAGTGAGCAAGCTTTTAAAAAAGAATTAAAATTACTTACAACTAAAACAACAAGTTTTACGATCATTTTTCTATTACTTTATATACTTTTAGTCGAATATCCTACAAGGTTTCAGGATTTATATGATTTGGTTGGTTTATTGTGCTCTGTAGCACTGGTATGGTTTATGATTGGTTTTATCTCACTAAAATCTTCCTATCAAAAGAACAAAAAATTAACTGATTAAATTTACAATGTTGTTTCGTTATATCATAAAAATTTCAAATCTATTACTATGTTTTAATGAGATTAACATTAGATTAAATGAGGTTTTTTTACGATTAATTAGTTTACTGCTTGGGAATAAGATTTGTGAACACACAAAAGGAGGAATTAGACATGAAGAAAAAAATATTATCATTGATTGGAATTTCTGTACTGACAGTAGGTGGCTTGACAGCTTGTGGTGAGGAGGAAGAAAGTCCAGATCCAGCAGAAGAGGCACCAATGGAAGACCAAGCTCCAGCTGAGGGAGAGACGCCAACACCAGAAGAAGAGCCAGCTACTGGGGATGAAGCTCCGGCTGAAGATGCACCTGCAGAAGAAGGTGCAACCGAGGACGGTAGTCAAGACGATACCCAAGCAGACACGGAAATGGAAAGTGACGTTGAGCTAGAAGAATAGTTATAAAAGAGGTAAGCGAATAGTTCGCTTACCTCTTTTTATATTAAGCGCATGTAAATAATATAAATTTTAGTTAATAAATGGTATTTTTAGTTGTAATTATCCATATTGATTTTTAGAATGGAAATTGAAGGAGGGATAATTAATGAAAAAGAAATGGCTTTCTCTTTTTGCTGTTGCTTTCTTAGCTTTTGGCGGACTATCTGCTTGTGCTGGAGACGATGAAAGTGACACAGAAGACCAAACAGAAGAAACTACTACTGACACAACTGAAGAAGACGCAGAATAACACATAAACAGGGCAGAAGCATCATGCTTCCGCCCTCTCTAATGTCAATAGATATTCTTTTTTATCTAAACCACCACCATAACCTATCAGATTACCATTTTTTCCGATAACCCGATGGCAAGGTATAACGATGGAAATTGGATTTTTATTATTAGCACCTCCAACAGCTCGTACTGCTTTTGGCGAATCGATGTGCTGAGCAATATCTAGATAGGAACAGGTTTCGCCATACTCAATTTTTGCTAACGCTTGCCATACCTTTCGTTGAAAAGGCGTACCATGAAATTTATATGGAATCGAAAAAGTCTTTCGTTCGCCATTAAAGTACTGATCTAATTGGGTAATTGTCTCTTTCAATGGTTCCTTTGAGTCTATTAACTTAGAAGGTAGAGAATGTTTTTCAGCCCACGAGGTAATCTCTTTTTCATTCTCCTGAATGGTACCAAATTTTATTAAGATTAGATGCTGATCATTACTTACAAGTAATAGAGTACCAAGCGGTGAGTCATACGAATAATAGGTCAGTGCATTCATTATTGAACCTCCAAATGTGTTTTATAAGCCGTAATAAAACGAAATTATTTTGATATTGATTCAAATTGTAATCCTTTTTCCATTTCTGCGATAACTTCTGAGTCTTTTTCTTGCTCCATTGCTTGTTCGATGGCACGAAACCCTCTCACTTCTCCAATTTTGCCAATTGCCCATGCAGCTGTTCCACGGATTACTGGACGTGGATCATCCTTCATCAATTCGATTAACTTATCAATCGCAGCAACTTCCTTATAATGGGCCAAAGCAAGAATGGCATTACGTTGGAGTGGTTTTTTACCACGCCATGAACCCGCCATTTTCCCGAAATTTTCTTTAAACTCACGGTTAGAGACGGATAATAAATCAACAAGTCGTGGTTTTACCAGCTCAGGATCAGGCTCAAATTCTTCATGATTATGAAAATCTACTCCTTTATTATACGGGCAGACAACCTGGCATGTTTCATAGCCATAGATATAGTTTCCCAGTTTTTCACGGTGATCATCTGGCATAAAATCTTTTGTCTGCGTAAGAAAAGCGAGACATTTTTGTGCATTTAATCGTCCTGGTTCAACAAGCGCACCTGTTGGACAGGCATCAATACATTTCGTGCATGTCCCACACCCTTCATCAAGTGGTTGGTCAGCTGAAAAAGGAATATTGGTAATCATTTCACCTAAATACATATAAGATCCGAGTTCTGGAGAAATGATTAATGTATTGCTACCACTAAAGCCAATACCGGCGCGTTCCGCAACAGCTCGGTCAGATAATTCTCCTGTATCAACCATCGAACTGAATTGAACTTCTGGTTCTTTTTCTTGTAAAAAGGAAGCCAGCTTATCTAATTTTTCTTTTAAAACGATATGATAATCTGTTCCCCATGATGCACGGGCAAATAGACCGCGACGATCTCCTTTAACACTTTTTGGCTCATCTTTGATTTTTGTCGGATAGGCAAGTGCAATGGCAATAATTGATTCTGAACCTGGCATTAAACGTTCCGGTTCCGTTCTTTCTTCATTGGTTCCTTTTTCAAAACCAGAGGCATAGCCTAATGCTTGCTGTTCCTCTAGCCTTGATTTAAATTCCGAGAAAGGTTTTGCACTAGCAAAGCCAATTTTGTCGATACCAATTTCTTTACTATAAGCAATTAATTCTTCTTTTAGCTTTTGATATGCCATTACACGTACCTCCTTTTTATTGAACTTTTGTTGTTCTCATCCGGTTCAAGCATGCTGCGATTTCAAATCTTCTTGGTCGGGCCAAGTCACCAGGATGTTGATTTGGAAAAGGGGAAAATGCTTGTAAACCTTCATTATCCATTACTTTTTCGATATCGTCGAGCAAGTCTGCCAATGGTTTTGCTTGTTTTAAAATCTCTTTCGCTTCCATGTAGCGTAACAGCTCTGCAATGGCCCGTGTTTGTGAGGCATCGACTAACTGTTCCACACCTTGGAGCTGAATCGTTGATGTGCCCATCAAAATGGTATAAAGACTTTTTGCTTGTACTTTTTTCTTTTTACCCTTTTGTAAGTTTAGACTTTGAGGTAAAAAGATGCGTTGATTCATATCATTAGTCAGTTTTTCCATTACCGACTGACGTGATACAGGGTGATTTTTCATAATTTCACGTGCCTGGTCTGTGACATTAAATGGTTTATATTGATCCATCATGATTACTTCATCTGCTACATCAAAGTAATCACCAGACCCGCCCATTACTAAAATCGTTGATACATTTAAGTCATCACGTAATTGTTTAATTTTGTCGATAAAAGGTGTAATCGGTTCTTTATCCTGGTGAACAAGTGCTTGCATACGCGCATCACGAATCATAAAGTTAGTCGCACTTGTATCTTCATCAATTAACAATGTCGTCGTCCCCGCCTCAATTGCTTCCACTACATTCGTTGCTTGCGAAGTACTACCGCTGGCATTCTCTGTCGTAAATTTTGTTGTTGCCTGCCCATGTGGCAGATCATTGATAAAAGCAGAGATATTAACCGATGTCACCTGTCTTCCATCTTCCGCTCTTATTTTGACAGCGTCTGGATCAGTTAGCACGTATTCACGTCCATCACCGCGAATATGATGATAAACTCCACGCTCCAAAGCCTGCAGTAACGTACTTTTTCCATGATAGCCGCCACCAACAATTAAGCTTATTCCTTGCTTAATAGCCATACCTGTTAAAGGTTCCTCACGGTGAGGCAGATTGATTTTTACACGATTTTCTTTCGTACTTTCAAAAGGTACTGCTTTTTTTAATGGTCGATTGCTCACACCACTTTCCCGGGGAAGAATCGCACCATCAGCAATAAAAGCAATCCAGTTATTTTCCTTCATTTTCTCTCTAATGGCGATATGTTGATCTGCTAGTTGGACTTTCTGTTCTATTTCTTCATCCTTTATCGAAAAAATAGAATGTTTCAGAATGGAGGGTAGAATCGTAAAAAATAACTTTTCTGCCTCTTTGCCATTAATACGGCGTCCATTTGCCGGCAAACCAACGGATAAACAGATAATTGTTTTATCATTTTTTATTTGAACCGCTGTCCGTTCTAGAATTTCCTGACCGGGTTGATCAATATGAATTAATCCGCTTTTACCAGATCCCTGCAATTGTTTGGCTACCGCTTGAATTGCTTTTGCTACAGAACGGGCGATATGATCAGCTACATATATGTTTCTTTCTTTTGATTGTTTCCATTCATCTTTAATTGGACGATATGCATCTGGAATCACAATACGTATTTTTGAAGGAGACGCAAATGGATCTCCTTGTACATAGTCCACAGATATTTCATAACGATGGAAGGAATAACGACCTTGAATCGATTTATAGGCTTTATACCCTTTTCCATCTATACTCTTTAAGAGTTGTTGTAACTTCTTCATGGTATTACTCCTCTTATATAGTTATTCATACTCTACAATACAAGTTATAAATGGTAATTCGCAAGTGTTTGATTCAGACTCTTAATCACTTATGGTATAGAGATTATTCAATGCTGGGAAAGGCTATTTACTATCCTCCACTACAGGCCAAATCATTTCTTCGGCATTTCACTATAAGTGCGTGCTCAAAAAGGTACCAAATTAGAAGCAAGAAGATCGAGGCGGCGAAGTTTTGAGTAGCGGAACGTATGCTTTTAGATACGTGAGCACAAAGGAAAGCTCCATAGAATCTACATCGCACGCAGGAAAAGTGCTTTTCTTTTCCAAGGAACGGAAAAAAGCTAACAAAGAGATTCGCCGCTTATCATTTGGTGCCTTTTTGAACATCCTCTATAACAGAAGTTTTATTAAGCATTAAAAAAACGTAATGCTTCATTAAAAACGAAACACTACGTTCAACTCTATGTATGGAGCGGGTGAAGGGAATCGAACCCTCGACATCAGCTTGGAAGGCTGGGGTTTTACCACTAAACTACACCCGCATGTATCTGTTAATACTACTGTTTATTAACAGTTTATTAAAAATAATTAACAATCTCTTAACGAAACTATGTTGATTATTATAACAAGCTACTTCTATTATTGCAACATTTTATCGGAAAAAGTTTAAAATTGTCGTTAATGGGTAATTTATACGTAACAATTGAGAAGAAGGAGTGGACTACATGCTTTGGACAATTATAGGCATACTATTATTAGTTTGGATTATTGGCTTCTTATTTGAAATTGCAGGTGGCATCATCCACATTTTACTAGTGATTGCACTTGTAGTCTTTATTGCAAAGATGATACGAAGTTAGACAAACAGAGAGCGCCGATTAGAACGATGGAAATTTTGTATTCAGGTAAGATAAGCAAAACAGTTGATATTAAAGGGACCACATATTTTATACATCTAAAATGTGTGGTCTAATTTTCTTTCCTTTTCACCTAACGCACCAGTTAGCACAATAAAAAATTAAAGAGGTCTTAAAACAAATTAGGGGTAATTACTCTTCCAGTTGATTTAAAATCAGTTTCAATACATCGTTCTGTGACATATCATTAATCAGTATTGTTTCTCCATCCACGCCAAGATAATCGCTTGGATTCCACCAGGAGCATAAAGCATCTTCTCCGAACTCCAGCTTTTTCGAACTTGAGTTGTGACGTATGACTGTTTCCTCAAAGGATAAATCAAAATAATAAGTATATGTCTTTTTGTTATAGAACTGGATTAAGTTATTCAACATTTCACCATAACGATGTTTATACAGGATTCCTTCCACAATAATAAATTCACATTTATCTTTACCGTATTCAGCAATTTGTCGAATCAAATCAATTGAAAGGTTTCCATCCCTATCGTGAACCTTCAGCATTTCACGACGAACGGTATCCTGAGAAACCAAGAGCGTTCCACGCCCCAAACGATTTTGGAGACTTTTCGCAGTCGTTGTTTTTCCACTTCCAGAGTTTCCTCGTATGATAATTAGCTTTGATTCCATATTATCCCCCTACGCCTTGCCGTCTAGCATCTCTAACATTAAAACTGTTTCTCTAACATCATTAAGCCAATTATCCGTTCCACCCATCCCTCGTACAGTTCACTAAAAACAGAAACATCTTGCTTTAACTGGCTCTTATACACAAAACGGACGCACTTTTTATTCTTTCATGCGCCCATTAAACATATGTTAACTGATAATTATATATTGATGAACTACATTGATTACAAATCGCTCTTTTTTGAATGGCAACAAGAATCCGATTCAAATGAGTGTTCATATTCATCGTGACGGCGGAGCCATGTCTTGCCGTTGCCGTCACTACGTCCAGGTGGCTGTTCCCAGTCCTCCTGCCTGCCGAGAGCTGTTAAATCGAGGTAGTTGAAGTTACCAAGTATTAGGTCAGTTCCACGGGCATAGGTCGTATACGTGTGAAAAATTCTTTCACCATCGCGAAGAAAGGTGCTCACGCCAGGCACTTCCATTGACTGTCCGGAATCAACGGGTACGCCCTTCTGAAGAAGCTCGTCCTTGGTCAAGTAGTTGTATTCGATCGGAGTAACGGATTCGTCCAGTGTAGCGTGAAAGTCATAGTTAAAGTCGCTATCATAGGAGGAGTACCAAGGAATGTTCCAACCCATGCGTTCCTTGTACCGTTGAAGCTTAGGAAGTGGAGCACGGGATATCAAGGCCAATGACGTGTTGCGTGCATGCAGATGGGCAAGATGACCGATATTGTCCGCAGCCAGCGAACAAGCTGGACAACCGGCTTCCCAATCAGGATCGAACATAAAATGATGCACGATAAGTTGAAGACGCCCTTCAAACAAATCAAGCAAATTGGTCTTACCATGCGGGCCATCTAAGACATAGTCCTTATTAATCTCTACCATTGGGAGTCGACGGCGCTCGGCATTCAGCGCATCCCGTTCCTTAGTGAAATCCTTCTCTTTGGCCAGCAGTTCCTGACGAGCCACAAGCCATTCATCCTGTGACACAACATTTGGTAGTTGCAGATGATTTTGCGATTTTTTCATATATTCTTCTCCCTTCTTTTGTTCTCTTAACCTTATCACACACGATAGCTATGGACTTCTTCTCGATTGCTATAAATATTTCCTTTATTTTTTATCATCACTTTTATTCAATTAACTGGCCGGATAAGCTAACAAATACCTCTTCAACTCTTCTGCCTCATCTTTATTAATCTTATAAACATTCTATAGCACAATATCTTCTTTCCTAATTTTAACATAATATTCCAGCACATCATTTTAATTTTAAACCTTGAAAAAAGACGATCATTTGACGATCGTCTTTTTGAGCTCTAGCGCCCGTTTCTTTAACAAGAACAAACTCCTAAGCAGATATAATTTCACATTTCTAACTATATATGAAGAGCGTTAAAAAATAGTCGGTACCAGCCCTCCATCCATACGGATTGGAGCCCCTTTAAATGCGGATGCATAAGGACTACTGACAAAAGTAGTTAGCCTGCCTATTTCAGTAGGTCTGATAAATCGTTGTATTTCAGATTGAGGCAGATTTGCAGTCATAAATTCCTTCTCTTTCTCTGAAAAGGTCATATCTTTATCAGCGTACAAACCCTCAATGATTTGATGCACATTTTCAGATAGTGTCGGTCCTGGCATGATCGTATTGACTGTAACTTCTTTTCCTATTGTTAAT
The DNA here is from genome assembly GCF_900114645.1 of Gracilibacillus orientalis. GTDB lineage: Bacteria > Bacillota > Bacilli > Bacillales > Amphibacillaceae > Gracilibacillus > Gracilibacillus orientalis. The sequence goes on from NZ_FOTR01000002.1 coordinate 195,505, forward strand.
TTAGATAAGCTTTTTGACAATGATAATAACATTGATTTTGTCATACAATACTGAGGCATTTGTCCTGAAGGCATAATTGCTTCCTCACTCGCAATAAAGATAATTCGTCCAAAATCATTGTTCAACATTTTAGGTAAATAAAATTTGGATAATCCATTTGCTGCAAGGACATTTGTACGGAAATATTTTTCCCATACTTCATCGTCAACGTCCTCATATTGCATAATTTCATAAATACCCATATTGTTAACTAATATATCAATATGAGGATATTTTTCGAATAAATCCTCTCGTTGTTGAATATCCACAATATCGCATCTAGCATTTTGAGGAGAGGTAGTCGGAAAATCTGTTTTAATTTCATTTACAATTCGTTCTACCTCTTCATAATCTCGCCCATTAATAAGGACATCAACACCTTCTTTGGCAAGTTCTATAGCAATTGCTTTACCTATACCTTTCGTTGAACCCGTAACTAAAGCCGTTTTATTGGTTAATCCCATTTCCATAATACATGTCTCCTTATCATTTATAGTTAAAAACAAGGTCAGTTTATTGAGTTTGTACCAAAATGCTCAGCACGCCAATTTGAAGGAGTATCATCCTCCCAAAGACGAAAGGCTCGATAGAACGAGTTTTGGTCTTCATAACCAATCAGGAAGGCCACTTCGCTAATATCGAGCGAGGGATCTGCTAAGTACTCTCGTGCCTGCTCTTGTCGGACTTGTGTCAACAGATGATTGAAGCTTGTTCCTTCGTCATGAAGACGGCGCTGCAAGGTACGATTGCTTATCCCCAATTCGCCAGCAACAGTCTGAATGTTGAAACACCCCCCTGCAAGGCTACGTTTCATGATCCATTTGACCATCTCGGTAATTGAGATACTACGTTGATGACCATTTAATGATTGGTCCAATACGGGAGTCAGGATCTCAAGCAATTCTGCGTTATACGAAACAAAGGGGCGGTGAAGGTCACTTCTATGGAGCGTTAATTTGTCACTACTTCCACCGATTTGGACACGGCATCCGAAGTAAGCTTCAAGTGACTGAACGTCGTCCATTAAATGCGAGAATTCAACGGATTTTGCCGTCAATGGCTGACCAGCTCCTCGGCGTCCTAACTCCAAAAGAAATGCAAGCGTAATACCATTCAACATCGCAGGACCCGGTTGATCTGTGTACAACCATTCCAGTTCAATAGTATAATCATCGCCTGTCTCTGTGATAAGTAAGTTTTCAGGGGGACACAGTCGTTTATACCGAGCCATGCGTGTTAGTGCGTCGCGGTAGTCACGAGCGTGGTAAGCTGCTAGAACAGTTGGTGGAAAATGAACTGTTTCAAAGCCGGTCGTTAACTTAATAATTCCTTTGGCAGTGTCACCTATTGTATCGGAATAAGCCTGCCAGATTGAAAAATATTGGGGGACGGTGACAACTGGTTCATTAATAATAGTGAGTGGAAGCCCCGCTTTTCGAACCACTTCATCGGGGGTAATCCCTAATTGACGTAATCCTGTCCAAAATCCTGCAGGAAATTTAATACGAGTATAAGCCGACATTTTTAAAGCCTCTCCCTTAGATATCTATACATTCATCAGTTTTGATTGTGTTTGCCTTGTTGGCAGGACAGTTATTATATTACCAATCCAATATCGTTTTGTAACTAGCAAAAGACGACATTTCACTAACTGTTTACGTCAAATCCCTTTGTTGATATGAATGATTCTTTTTCTTGCACATATTAATGTTCTTATTCGCAATTCCATATTATACATTTAAAAACCATATTTTTAACCATCATTTATCCAAATAATTATGTAATTAAAAAAGGATAATTAGACCACATAATGGACTAACTATCCTACAAATGATCATCTTAATTAAACAATCCCCGTTTTTATATGAACAATAATAAACTTAATGCCATTACTGCCATACCTGTAATAAGACCATATATAGATGTATGAGCTTCATCGTATTTCTTAGCTGCTGGTAGTAATTCATCTAAAGAGATAAAAACCATAATACCAGCCACAGCCGCAAAAATCATACCAAACAACACTTCTGATAGAAAAGGCATTAAAAATAAAAAGGCAGCTATTGCTCCAATTGGTTCAGCTAATCCTGACAGAAAGGACAATTTAAATGCCTTCTTTTTGTCCCCTGTAGAAAAATAAATCGGAACAGAAACGGCGATTCCCTCTGGGATATTGTGAATGGCTATTGCGACGGCAATGGCCACCCCTAAACTAGGATCTTGTAAAGCAGCCGTAAAAGTAGCAATCCCTTCAGGAAAGTTATGAATACCAATGGCTAAAGCAGTGAACGTACCCATTTTCAATAAACTTTCATCACCATTTGGATTTTTGTTCATATCCTCTACTTTCTTCAGTTCATGTGGATTCCCCTGCTTCGGAATAAATTTATCAATTAATGCTATTAAGATCATACCCGCGAAAAATCCAATTACCGTTAGCCAACTACCTGATGTTTCCCCCAATTCACCTACCAATGAGTCTTGTGCTTTCACAAAAATTTCTACCATGGAGACATAGATCATCACACCAGCTGAAAATCCAAGTGCCCATGACAAAAATTTTGTATTTGTATTAGAAGTAAAAAATGCCAATATACTACCAACACCTGTTGCCAAACCTGCAAGTAATGTCAAACTAAACGCCCATACCACTCCTTCTAATTCCATCAGCTGTACACCTCTCCCAAGTAAACTATTATTAAGTGAGACTATGATCAGTGAGGGTTTTGATCCCCACTGATCATTAGCGAAACTTATCAGGGTGTTAGCGTCTGTTATCCCCCACTTAGCTTCCTTGTATTACTTGAAGCTTGAAGTGGGAGGCTTACAGACGATTAGCACCGTGATTAAGTGAGTCTTCCATCCTTATGGTTTTTCTTTATTCTTCATTATAATTAGCGTGAGTTCATCCACTTATAACTGCTTTTGGTTCTTCCTAGTCATGAAGTGGGAAGCTTACGGATGTTTGTTCACCGTAAACTGTGATTCAGAACTCCATTATATATATGCACAATCACCCAAAAAGTTTCCCTCGTGAAAAATAATACACCTAATGCAACAAATCGTCAATATTTTTATTTTGCAATTTAGAATGGGATCAAAATAATAGGGAAAGATCCCATTATTTTAGTTACTGCTGTTTTATATAATCAAATTATATTGGGAATCAAAATTCTATTAAAATACAGCCAAAAAAACTACCTGATTTCTTATGGATGAGAAATCAGGTAGTTTTTATCCTATCATCATATTTCCGATTTTATCATTTCAGCTACCAGTACATATCTTTCAGGAGCTGACCCAATAAAATTAAAGGGATAACAAGTAGTCACTGTCAAAGTGGCAGTCGGTGCCGGTACAATCACAGTACGATCGTCCTCATCAACAATACGCACCTGATTTACCTTGTAAGTAAATCTACCAGCTGTAGTTTTCACAATCAATAAATCATTTTCACCCACTATTCCAAGATCCCTAAATACGGTATCCCGGTGCCCTGATAGCACTGTATTATCCTGTTCTCCAGGTAACACACTCCCTGCATAATGACCAACTCCTTTTACCAGTTCATCTTCATCGGTACCATGATAGATGGGAAGAGAAGCATCAAGTTTTGGAATGATTAACTCTCCGATATGTGCTCCTTGTTCAGGTTGTTCGGAATAAAGCGGCTCTTTCTGCTGTTCAATTATTTCCTCCTCATTTGAAATAATTGGAGTTTTATTTTCCATTTGAATTGATGCTTTTGTCTTGTCTCCGTCACCTAAGTCTTCCGCTATATTACCAGGTTTATAGAGAAGGTATCCTTGCAGGAAATGATAGGCATTAGCACCAGTAACAAGCAGTCCAGACAACATCAGGACAGTAGATAAGACAAGAAGCCACTTTTTACTGTTGAACTGCTGTTTATTGGGTTTTTTTCGTATGGTTTCTGAATCGAACATATACAACCAATCCTGCTAAAGTAATCAACATACCGATAAGCATATAAACGGAATAGTTTTTTGCTGTATTCGGTAGCTCACCACCGTCTTCCGTCTCCGTTATCGGTGCTACAACTAATTCAGGGGATTCACGGTGATCGGTAGCTTGCTCATAATCATAAGCCATTCCAATCAAATCAGCTTCACTCCATGTCTTACCGAACATGGCTATAGCAAACGGCGAACCATTATCATAATAACCTGCAGGAATCGTGATTAGTGGCAATCCGCTAATATTGATTTCCGAAACAGTAGTCGCTCCGATGTCTTCTTCACCAAGTGAAGGAGTCACTTTCGACATTTGCGGATATACAAAACCATCAAGGTCATGTTCTTCCATTACACTTTCGATGATACGAAGATATTCACTTTTCACTTCTTCAAAATTCGTTAAATCAGGTTCAACATCCGGATCTTCCAGACCTTTTTCTATATCCATTCGGTCTCTAAGCCAACTAAGCGGTCCATCTTCTGTCCAAGGAATTTCCCCTACCTCTTCAAAAACACTATCAACAGATAAACTATCATCACTTGGATCTAAGTTTTCCAAATAATTATCCAGGTCATAGAAGAATGCTTCATAACCGATATTGCCTTCTTCTTCTACAAACTCAGCAAATTCAGATCCTTCAAATGGATCGGTTACAACTTCTGCTCCTTGACTTTCCAATTCCTCGATAGCTTGGTCATATAGTTCTTGTGTTTCTTCCGTTAGTTCTTCATCAGTACGCCAGCTAGGACCATAAAGTCCAAGACGTTTTCCTTCCAAAGCCGTATCATCAAGTGTATTGGTATAGCTGTCAGGAACATGACCTTTGGCAGCTTCGGTTTTCGGGTCCTCTTCCGAATAGCCTGCAATGACGTCAAGCATACGGGCAGCATCTTCAACTGTGCGGGCATGGGGACCTAATACATCACGTGTACTGCCAGCAAGTGGTGTAACTCCAGTGGTCGGCACCAATCCGAACGATGGTTTAATTCCTACCAAAGCCTGTGCAGCTGCTGGGTTTTGGATTGATCCCCCTGTTTCTTCCGCGATACCTAAGACAGCAAAGTTACCTGAGACTGAAGTAGCTGTACCACTGCTACTTCCGCCCGGTGCAACATTTCGATCTAACGCATTATACGTAGAACCTGCCCAACTTGTATTGGCATGGGTACCTGACGCACTGAAGGCTGGAATATTGGTTCTACCAATGATAATTGCACCCGCTTCTATCAATCTCTTTACAATTGTTGCATCTTCGGAAGGAATTAATTCTATTCCCCCAGCTTCTTTACTGAGTGGTGCCCATCCGAATGTTGTCGGGAAACCAGCCATGTTAACGGCCTCTTTCATGACAATTGGTACACCTGCTAACGGACCGAGTTCTTCTCCTTCTTCACGGAGACGATCAATTTCCCTCGCTTCTTCTAAAGCGTCAGGATTAAGTACAGTAAACGCATTATAACTTTCTTCGTATTTCTCTATACGGTTTAAGTATGATTGTACAACTTCTTCACTTGTATATTCACCTTCAGAATATCCAGCCATCAGCTTTTCTACTGTGATTTCTTCAAAAGGAAATTCTCCTGCTGCGGAAACAGGTTGTGTAAAAGTAAATCCTGTAATTCCAATAAGAAAAATTAGTGTGACAATAACGATATGATTTAAAAGGATACTAGATTTTGATTTAAACAATGGAATAACCCCTTTCTTATACAAGATTTAATTTAATTTCTTTCGGATTTAAAATCAGCTTGTTTTTAACATCCCTCCTCATTGAAAATGATATATATTAGTATAATTGAGGAAAAATGTTGTTCAATATATCTGTAAGGGAATCTTACGCAAATGGATATAATTCGTTATTATTACCTAGCAGAGTTAAAAAAGGTATCACTACTAAATATGAATTACAAACACCTGCTATTCCTGCACAGTAGTTATTAAATTGCGTTCTATCACAAGCAAAAAGATCCAAAAAACTAAAAAATAATCTATAACCTGAATATTGATCGTTCTAATTTGTTAGATAATATAACAAATTATTGGGTATTTTTATGTGTGATTGTAATATAATAAAAAAAGGATAACTAGTACAAATGATGTACTAATTATCCTACACAATATTATATAATTAGAGTGGCTTTTCCCGGTAAGAATACCAATCTGCTATTTGATTTACATCCTCTACTCTTAATTCTCTTACAATGAAGTGGCGACCAACAAACTTATTTAAGATTGCTGTATCTAATGTTGCCAATCCTTGTTTTCGATGTAAAATGTGCTGTTTCTTTTGCAAGGATTGTAATCTTTTGTGCTGCACTAAGGCAGTATCCCTACTAATAATACGAGTCTGTACCAGCAATTGTTGATTCTGAATAAGATATCCCGTTGTTTTGAATTGAAAATAGCCATATATGCAAGCAATTAATGTCACTATTAATGGTATCCAAGCAAATTCAAAAAACATGATAGCAATTACAATCGTTGCGATCAATGGTACTAGAGCTACTCGAATCATATAATAAGGGATTGCTTTCTTCGGTAATTTGATCAATTCTTTAGGCTGATAGCGATATTCTGGTAATAACTCCTTTAAAAAGGTAACGATGTGTTTTTTTCGCATTAAAGGAAAGATTAATGTGTGCATGTCTTGATTCTGGCCGATTTCGCCACTGGCAATTTCGACATAGACTGAAGCTAGCCCTAATGGCTGGCGAATAATTGTTTCCTTAATACCCACCGCTTGAATCCTTTTTAGGGGAATGGTTGATTGTTTCTTTTCTAATAATCCTCTCGTAATAAACAATTCTTTGTCATATCTAGTAATGGTAAAATTCCAATATTGGATTAAGGTTTGTAAAATACCAATCAGCCACAATAAAATCAATACGACAACAGCAAATACGATTAACACTTGAGTCGCTTGAGAAAACAACCATTCTGTTGCCTGATTATAAAATCTGTCTGGAATAAACGTTTCTAACTCTGAAAAGACTAAACCAAATAAACCAAGAATAATCCCGAAGCTGCCTGATGTTGATCCAGCAGCAAGTAATGCTTTCGGGGTAACTTTTTTCTGAGGATAATCTTTTTCTTGTACTTCCTCATTTATTTCCTGCTTGAGTCCTTCAGTACCTTCGTTCTCGTCTACTACTGTCACTGGTTTCTTGTATTTAAGTTGATCGTGAAGCATTTTACCATCTGCCTTCGTTACCGCAGATAAAGTCGCATCAATCCGGTGATCACTACCGGCAGTCTCAATCTGTACTTTTGTTAAACCCATCATGCGATGAATTATATTTTGCGACAGATCAATCGATTGAATCCGATGCTTCGAAATCGTTCGCTTTTTCCTTATTAAAATACCTTGTTCAATCCGAATTTGATCTTCTTCTAATTGATAGGTATAGCGGAACCAGGATAAAACACTAAATATAATGATTAAACCGATTAAAATGGAGGCACCAAGAATGACATAAAACCACGCATCATTTCCTACTGCTAAAAGGACAAGTGGCAAAAAACCAAATACGGAATGACGGATGGCCTGAATGATATTAAAAATCATACCTGCCGGGTGTAGTCGTTTTGGTTCAGACATCATCTTGTTCCACCCTCGCTAACTCAGATATTTGGTCACGTAAATCCGCTGCTTCTTCTTCTAATAAGGCAGGTATTTCATGTGTTGTAGCAGCAGTTGAAATCTGCAATGTCGCTAATCCATACTTCTTTAAAATCGGACCTTGTTGTGTATCGACATGCTGTACCCTTATCATTGGTACTACAGTTCTAGTCACGATTATAATACCATGTTGTATGTATATTTCCTGATCATAGATTTGGTAGCGCCATCTTTTCCATCTTAATTGTGGTATAAAAAGGATAGTAATTGCCCATTCCAGAACGGTAAAAACTGCTAGTACAATACCTACCCAATACTGCAAAAAGTCAAAAAAATAGGTTCCCACAAAGGCTGCAATCGTTAGTAATAAAGGTATAATTGCAATAAGCTGTGCCGTTAATTTCCATGCTTTAATTGCATCCGTGGCAATTCTTTCATTTGGTTGATCTCTCATGTCCTCACCCCTTCATCATTATTACGTGAAAGACCCTCGAATGGTTTCACAAATTGTGTAAAATCTAATATTTTTTCACATAGATTCTCTAACAATGGATGATCATGACTAATAATCAGTAATCCTATCTTATTTTTTTGGACATATTCCATTATCAGTTGCCATATTTCTGCTTGTGCAATTGGATCTAACATCGTTGTAATTTCGTCTGCAATGATATAGGAAGGATTTGTTAATAAACATCGTGCAATGCATATTCTTTGTAATTGGCCTCCTGAAAGCTGATGTGGATAACGCTGCAACCATTCAAAAGGTATATTCAATTGATTCAGCAAGTGTTTATTTATGTCTCCCGCTTCCTCTAATACTTTCTGTAAACGCCATTTAGGATTGACCGATTGTTCCGGGTGCTGCCAAATTAATTGAACAGGATGTGGTTTATTTTTTAATGATTTGCAATTGATTTCTCCTGATTGTGCAGGTAGATAACCTGTTATTACTTTGGCAAATGTCGTCTTGCCCAACCCGCTTGCACCACTCAGTCCAATAATTTCTCCTTCATCAAGTGTCAAAGAAATATCATCGAAAAGGGTTGTTTGATTCGGTAAAGTATAAGATAAATTTGCTACCTCTAGCATTAACAAGCTCCTCATGAAAAAAAATAAAAAATCACTTTCTTCATAATAAATACAAACTGCGAACTAATGAAATTTGCCTTGGTGCAGTTTCCTCCCAATCTGATTAATGATGAGTGCTTGGAAATGCTCCGGCAGAGAGCGATTCACAAAAGAATTATTTCGCAATTTATGTTTTTTCTGCATATTTTATAAATAGATTTTGTGGTAGAGACTGCCATAATGCTTTCGTTAATGGATGTACTAATTTCTCGCCATCACCAGAAAAATGATGGACATCGGTTACTTCTATGATCTCCCCTTGATCTAAAACTGCTACCTGGTCTGCAAGCTGAAGTGCTACATCAAAATCATGGGTAATCAAGAGGATTGCTTTCCCTGCTTGTTGAACCTCTTTTAATAAAGCAATCATCTCATACTTAGCCTCTTCGTCAAGACCTGGAGTTGGTTCATCGGCAATCACCACATTAGCAGGACTCCCGAGCGCAATTGTTGCTAAAACTCTACGTGCTTGTCCCCCGGATAATTGAAAAGGATAGCGTGTTGCAATATCGGCATTCAAACCTAATTGCGCTAATAAGTCTAACATCACTTGATGAGGATTCTCTGCTTGAATCAGACCTTCTATCTGTTTACCAACTTTCATTAACGGATCCAAAGCTTCTACTGATTGTGGTATTAAAACGATATTTCTGCCACGATCATGCTCATTAACCTGTCGATCGCTATATAACACATCACCATTTTGACGAAGGTTATCAGGCAACAATTGCAATATCGATTGTGCTAATAAACTTTTTCCTGAACCACTTGCACCAACAAGTGCTAAGACTTGTCCTCTATATAACGAAAAATGAATATCTTCTAAGAGATAATGTTCTGCGTTCTGATGAAATACAGAAAGTTGGTTAACCGTTAAAATAGTGTCCATAGGAACGATCCCTTTCTAAATAGTGTTTGAATGCTTTAGCAAAACATTGAAATAGAATGATCATCATTAACAGTGTCAAACCTGGAAAGAAGGCTAGCCACCACATACCTGAAGATAAATATTGCATCGATTCTGATAAGATAATACCAATAGCCGGTTGCTCTGCTGATAAACCGAATCCTAAGAAAGTAATCGATGCTTCATGTAAAATCGCATGCGGAAAGATTAAGGTAAAGCCTACCATTAATTGCGGAAAAAGATGTGGAAGAAAATGATGTCTTGCTCGCCACCAGAATCCTTTTCCCAATTGTTTGGAAATTTGCACATATGGCATTGTCTGTAATTGTAATAGCTCTGCTCTTAGTACCCTTGTTATTGCGGGCCAATGGGTCAACATTAAGCCAATAACTACACCTTTGAATCCACCACCTAAAACAAACGAAATTAATATTAAGGTAACAAGATGTGGTAAACTCAAAAATAAATCGATCAGCCATGCTACCAATTTATCAAACAATGGATTGAACGTTGCCAAAAGACTCAGTAAAAGGCCTAAGCATGTCGAAAGCAGTGCGGTTACAATACCAAGGGTAATACTAAGTTGTATACCTTTTAACGTTCGTAGTAACATATCACGTCCCAACCAGTCAGTTCCGAACAAATGAGATAAACTCGGTGCCTGATTTTTACCGATTAAATCAAGACGTATCGTATCATTTATCACGAATGATAGCAGATAGAAAACAAGAAATAGGAAAAGTGGGATTAGCATGTTTTTCTTCATGACCTGCTCCCCCCTTTTCGTAAGCGCGGGTCTATCACGAGATATAAGATATCTGCTAACCAATTACCAACGAAAACAAATAGTGCGCTAATCAATACAATTGCTAAAAACAGTGGCATATCACCTTGCAACCCTGCATCCACCACTGCTTGTCCTAATCCAGGATAACTGAAAACTTGTTCTGCGATAATTGCACCACCAAACAACTCACCAAACGAGGCGAAATGCACCGAAATCGCAGGTAACAGCATATTTCGAAGACCATGTCTCATAAATAAACGGATACCTGCATAACCATTCGCTCTCGCCTGCAGGATATAAGGTGTTTGCAGCACATCTAACATTTTTTCTCTTGTATGTAAACAAACATTGGCAACACCGATAATACTAAGTGTTAAAGCAGGTAATATGGCATGATAGAGACGATCGCCAAAGGTTACTTCTGATGCAGTTATGCCTATCGGTGCACTTAGGCCTGTCGGAAAGATACCCAGCCAGACCGAAAATACCATTAAAAGTAATAATCCTAACCAAAATCCTGGTGTAGAAAGTAATAGATAGCAATATCCGTTAACAAATCGGTCAATCCATGTTCCTTTTTTCATAGCAGCAATAGACCCTAACACAACCCCTAAAGTTCCTGACATGAACCAAGCAAGAGCAATTAATAGAATGGAAGAGAAAAATCTATCAACTATCACCTCTATCACAGGCACTCGATGAATTAGCGATGTACCGAAATCACCTGACAGAATACTAGAAATCCATTGGAGATATTGTGTAATGAGAGGTTGATCCAAGCCCCAGTATGCTTCGATTAGCTCTCGTTGCTCTGGACTTACAAGTAGCATGTCTGCTCCAATATATGCTCGTACCGGGTCAACCGGAGACATGCTGACAAGTAAAAAAGTAAGGAGACTTACCGCAAACAGCAATAAAACAAGCCGTAATAATTTCTTTATGATTGCAACTGCCATTTACGTTCGTCTCCTTTCCTTTTTATTCTACTACTTGCCATTCTGTAATAAAATCAGTAATCGGCCACCCATGACCATGAGGTTGTACCTTTTGATCACCGATTTCAATAGTCTCATTAATATAGTAAATATGATTGAGGTTAACCAGCCATACCCAAGGTGCATCTCCTAACGTATTTATACCTGTCTCACCATCCCATTGGGCCAGTTTCCAGTATTCATATGCCTCATCTTCTGTACGTGCATGAATCGCTTGATCTAAATAGTGATCCACTTGTTCATTGTGATAATAATTAGCATTATAATAGTCGATTCCTTGCATGGAGGAATGATAAAGGGAATATATTTCAATTGGATCATGGCTCCCCCATCCCATCATAACAGGATTAGCATGCATTTCTCGTTCCATTTCACTCCAGCTTACACCTTCTGTAGTGACTTCCATGCCAAATTGATTGATCATATCTGCAAACACTAGAGATAAGGATTGTCTCATTTGGTCTCCTGATGGATAATACAACGTTATACTAGCCTTTTGTCCATCTTTCTCAAAGAAATCATCTTCTCCACGTTGCCAGCCTGCATCCGTTAAAATCTGTTCGGCACGCTCTTGATCAGCATCTTCAATCGTAGTGTCAGAGTTTCCCCATGGTAAACCGTCCGCACTGGAATAAGCAACTGTTCCTTCGCCATTTAGTACACCGTCTACGATTGCTTCGCGGTCCACTGCATAATTGAGCGCTTTTCGGATAGCAGGATCTGACGTTACGTCATTACCGACTTGCTCTCCCTCTTCGTTCGTAGTCGGTTCTGGGTACGGCAGCATTACCCCTCTGTTATCAACACTTTGTAAGGAGATCTGTTTCATCCCTTTAATTTCTTGATCGGCCATTGTGATCGGCACTGATAAAACATCCACTTGTCCCGCTTTTGCTGCCGCAATTGCCTGATCTTCTCCCGCAAATAAAAAGGTGAGCTGCTCAAATTCAAATTCATTACCATAGTAGTGAGGATTTTTTTCGACGATTAATTGCTCTCCCTTACGCCATTCCACTAATTGATAAGGACCGGAACCGACCGGATTCTCTGCATAATTCTCATCATAAGCATGTTCTGGAACAATTCCTAATCTTTGCAACGTATAGACAAATGTCGACTGAGGCTGTGAAAGGTGAAAAGTCACTTGATAGTCACCTTCTGTTTCGACTCTTTCCTGATTGGCTAAGTCGACAATCGATTGGGCTTGTTTTGCTTTTTCATATGTAAACTTAACATCAGTGGCTGTTAATGGTTCACCATCGGAAAATTGTACATCTTCCCGAAGTGTAAGAGTCCATGTTAAGCCATCTTCTGACACGTGATAATCGGTTGCCAGATCATATGTCATTTCCATTTCACTATCTTGTGTTAATAATGTACTTTGAAAAAGTGGTGAGCCATATCTTCCCCAACCAGTTGTTGGATCAAAACCGTCATCTGGCTCTCCGCCGATTGCTAATGTTAATTGATCTTCATTTGATTCTGCATTAGTTTCGGGTGTTGGTTTATCACTGCAACTTGCCAGGATAACAATTAATATCACTAGTAACATAAAACTGAATTTCTTCACCATCGATTACTCCTTATCTGAATTAAAATACCGGTAATTATTATAACATGCATGGTATGAGAAGTCGTAAGAAATTGAATAACCTACCTGTTCACTCATGTAATGAAAATAGTAAAACTCGTTCCATTTGTGATTGAAACGAGTTTTACCACATAAAGTGAGACTATGATCAGTAGGGGGCTTACAGACGGTTAGCACCGTGATAAATTATATTTTATGATGATTGATTCGCAATTCTGTGAATCATTACCGCATTATAAGCGCCACCAAATCCATTATCAATATTAACCACGCTGATTCCTGATGCACAAGAATTAAGCATCGTCAGCAAAGCAGATAGTCCTTGAAAATTAGCACCGTATCCAACACTTGTCGGCACTGCCATTATCGGATGAGAGACAAGCCCTCCGACGACACTCGGTAATGCTCCTTCCATCCCGGCTACAATAACAGATACTGTTGCTCCTCTTATTTCATCAATATGTGCCATTAGGCGATGAATTCCTGCTACACCTACATCATAAAATCGTCTGACTTCAACACCATAAGCTTCCGCTGTTTTGGCAGCTTCTTCTGCGACCGGCAAATCAGAAGTTCCTGCACATACCACGGCAATATAGCCTTTATAATGATTTTCTTCTGGACTGTTTTTCATAAAAAGTGTTCTGCTTGTATGATCATATTGAAAATCAGATAATCGTTCGACAATCTCTTCTGCCTTAGATTGAGTAACTCTTGTTACTAATATGTTTTCCTTTTTTTCCATCATTGCCCGGGAAATATCGATAATTTGTGACGGATCTTTCCCTTCACCAAAAATAACTTCAGGAAAGCCTTGTCGTTTTTTTCGATGATGATCGACTTTTGCAAAACCCAAATTTTCAAATGTAGCGAGCTTTTCTTTTGCCTCATCTGGTGATATTTCTCCACTGGCTACTCTTTTTAAAATATCTTCAAGCATTTCATCACATCCATAAAGTGAGACTATGATCAGTGGGGGTTTTGACCCCCACTGATCATTAGCGAAACTTATCAGGGTGTTAGCGTCTGTTATCCCCCACTTTGCTTCCTTGTGTTACTTGAAGTGGGGGGGCTTACAGACGGTTAGCACCGTGATAAAGTGAGACTATGATCAGTGGGGGTTTTGACCCCCACTGATCATTAGCGAAACTTATCAGGGTGTTAGCGTCTGTTATCCCTCACTTTGCTTCCTTGTGTTACTTGAAGTGGGGGGCTTACAGACGGTTAACACCGTGATAAAGTGAGACACATAAACGTGCTGTTCACTAGTTTATGGCCACTTTCACTGGTTTAATGGCCACTTTTTTTGATTTGATGGCCACTTCTTTCAACTTAGTGGCCACTTTTACGCATTTGATGGCCACTTTTAAACCTTTTGTGGCCACTTTTTTAAAAATACTTTTCTATATCCTTAGCAATTTGCTGATATTTTGTAAACACTTCTTTATATTGTACATGATTGTCCATATTTGGTTCGACAATTTTATCAATCGGAATATTCTCTTTAATCTTTTCGAATGATTCTACTTTGCCAGTAGCTACGAGTGCTGTCCAACTTGCTCCCCAAGCTGCACCATGGTGTGTGTCGGCTAGTTGTATTTCCTTACCAAACACATCTGCTAAAATCTGAACCCATAAAGGGGATTTTGACAATCCTCCATTTACCGAAATACTAGTTGGTTCTCCAGCAATTTCTTCGAGTGATTGTCCAATTTGATACAAATTAAACACAATTCCTTCCAAAACAGCACGGACTAGATGTGGACGTCGATGGGTTACGTTTAAACCGTAAAAATTACCACGTGCTTGTTGATTCCAAACTGGTGCACGTTCACCATTGACATATGGTATAAACAATAATCCGTCAGCACCTATCTCCAAGTCTTCTGCTCCTGCTAAAAATTGTTCGTGACTGCCTTCAAATTCCATCATATCCTTCAGCCATTGTAAAGCAATACCGCCATTGTTAGTCGGACCGCCAATGATTGAGGTATCTGAAGTAAAGGCATAACTGAAAGTTTCGCCGTTATCATTAACATGCTGACCGGATATCAATTGTCGGATTGCGCCACTAGTGCCGACAGTAACCGCTACTTCTCCTGGCTTTATCGCACCATTTCCAAGATTGGCTAATTGCCCATCTGCAGCACCTATTACTAACGGAGTACCATCTGGCCAACTTATTTCCTCAGCAATTTCCACTTTTAGGCCTTCCACTATTTCCGTTGGTCCGACAATCTTTGATAATTGCGAACGTTCAACGCCAGCAAGCCCTAGTGCTTCCTCTTCCCAATCCAGTGATTTTACATTCATTAAACCGGTAGCAGATGCCATCGAATAATCAATGACTCGCTTATCAAACCATTTAAACAACAGATATTCCTTAAGCGACATAAAATATGCTGCTTGTTGATACGGTTGATAGTTATTTTCTCTCATCCACATAAGCTTTACTAATGGTGACATCGGATGAATCGGTGTACCTGTTTTACTGTAGACACTCTTCTTAACAGTTGGGTCTAAATCAGTGACTAATTCACTGCTTCTTCCATCAGACCAAATCGACATATCTGACAGTGGGCTTCCATCTTGATCGACACAGATCAACGAGTGCATCGCACATGAAATACCGACCGTTAATACATGTTGTTGTTTTGTTGCAGCAAAAACATCGGCAAGCACCTTTCTAGCACTTGCTTCGATTTCATCAGGTTTCTGTTCAACAAATGATGGTTTGGGATAATAGGTTTCAATCAATTGTTCTGCTTCTGTTTTTACGTTTCCTTTTAAATCAAATGCTACTGCTTTCACACTTGTAGTCCCAAAATCGAGACCAATCACTACTTCCTCCATAATGTCCTCCTTCACCCAGAAGAGGAAAAGCTTTGGACAAGAAAGATCCAAAGCTTTTTCTCCATGTTATGATAGAGCTCGGTTCATACTACCGCTTTTATATCCTACCAAGTCCATTGTAACAAATTTATAGCCATAGCTCTGCAGTTTTTCAGTTACTCGTTGATGATTCGCTAATAATGTCTGCATGTCTTGCGGTTCTACTTCAATTCTTGCAATGTCTTCATGCGTACGCACTCTCACTTGACGAAGACCAATAGTTTTCAAAAAAGCTTCTGACTTATCTACTTTAGTGAGCTTTGCCTTCGTTATTGTTTCACCATAGGCAATCCTTGACGATAAACATGCAAATGATGGTTTATCCCATGTTGGCAAGTCCAGCTGCTTCGACAATTCACGAATTTCTTCTTTAAATAAATCAGCTTCTTGTAGAGGACCGCGTACCCCCTGCTCTTTCGCCGCTCTCATGCCAGGACGAAACTCGCTCATATCATCGGCAATCACACCATATACAATGTTCTGGAATCCTTTTTCCTGCATAATCGGAACAAGATGATCAAACAAGCTGTTTTTACAAAAATAGCAACGGTTTTTATCGTTCTCTGTATAACCGGGAATCGCTAATTCACTCGTTTCGATCACTTGATGTCTGGCACCGATATGCTCGGCTAACCGTTTGGCTTCTTCCAGCTCACTTGTTGGATAAGTTTCCGAGTCCGCTGTTACTGCCAGTACGTCATCAACACCTAATGTATCCACTGCTACTTTTAATAAATAGGTACTGTCTACACCACCCGAAAAAGCCACGACTACTTTCTTCATTTCCTGGAGAATAGAAACTAACTGTTGATGTTTTTGTTCGACCATGTTCTATCTCCCTCCCTTTGTGGTTTTTGTTGTCTTTATTATATCGTCATACTTCCAAAACCACCATCAACTCGCAATAATTCCCCTGTAACATATCCGCTTGCTTTATCTGATGCAAGATAAACCGTCGCACCTTGTAATTCTTCTGGCTCACCAAAACGGTTCATTGGTGTATGATTCATAATCGAATTAACACGGTCTTCACTTAGAATTTTACGGTTTTGTTCTGCTGGAAAGAATCCTGGAATGATTGCATTCACACGTATATTGTGTGGTGCAAATTCACGTGCTAAATATTGCGTTACACTGTTGATTGCTGCTTTTGAAGCGGAATAAGTGAACACTTTAGATAGTGGATTGGTAGATGAAACAGACGAAATGTTAATAATGCTACCGCCACGTTGCTGCTCTACCATTTTCTTCGCAAAAATTTGCGTGGCGAACACAATCCCTTTTAAGTTAACATCCATGATTTTATCCCATTCTTCTGTAGAAAGCTCTAAGTATGGAGTGGTACTATTCATTCCCGGTGCGTTTACGAGAATATCCCATCCTCCTGCCCATTCTTCAATTTCTTCTGCTACTTTTTCTACTGTTGGAAGATTACTCACATCTGCCTGAAAAGCTTTTGCTTCGCCACCATCGTTTTGAATTTCTTTGACAACTTCCTCAGCGGTATCCAGATTACGCCCAACAATGGCAACTTTCGCTCCATGTTCTGCCAAGCCTTTCGACATTGAACCACCTAATGTACTATTTCCCCCAAGTGCTACTGCTACTTTTCCTGTTAAATCAAATAGTTTACTCATTAATATGTTTCCCCTCTCTGTTTTATTTTAGATTTCCTTCATGATCAAATTCAAAATCATATAAGTCTGACAATTTCTCAAGACTTTCATGTTTTTCTACATCTTCAAGCATATTTTCCGAAACTTCGATCTCACCAATTTCCAATGTATTTTTAATTCGAACCACTCTAGCTTTGGTAAAGTCCAAAATATTACATGTTTTGATTGCAGCTTGAATGGCTGTTTTTTCGTTAGGCATTGCTGTTGATATATGTGTTGGACCCACAACTGTAGAAGTTAAACCATTAGCATAGGTTGCTTCACGATTCATTTTGTCTACCAGTTTTTGTGTAGTGAAATCTGCTGTACCGACACCATTGGCATTGCCTTCTGTTTCCTCCGTTAGATCTAATACCACCATTTTAGATACATTCGGTCCACCATAGGCATATGGTGTTGGATAGCGTCCAGTGATATTCGGATCCATTCCATCTCCACTGATGTTTTTACCAATTTCATCGATTACCAACACGTCGATCTGTTCAAAGAATAGCTTCGGTAACGATTTCTTGGAAAGTTTTTGCAGCTCTGGTTCACGTTCTTCAATTTCTTCCGGTAATAATACTTCTAATGTTGCGACTTTATCAAACGCATTTTCTACCGTTGCTACCGTAAAAAGAATGGGCATTTTATCAATGATAATTTTTCCCATTGCTGGTACGTGCTCTGCCATATGTTTAAAACCTAATTGATGACAAGCTTCTGCACCTTTTTGCTTCCCTAAACCAATACTAATCATTTTCATAATGCCACTTTCGACAGGACCACGAAATGCAGTATGTGGCTTCACACGATTAAGGACAACGATTCCATCTGCTTCTGAAGCAAGCTTATCAATATAGATCGGTAATCCATTTTCTAACTCATCAATTTTAATTACTTCCATTGATGAACGTATTTCTGCTCCAACTACATCTTCTTTAACACCAAGATGCTCAAGTACTGCTTTTTGTCCTGGACCTGTTGCACCGCCATGACTGCCCATACAAGGAACGATAAATGGCTTAGCACCATGCTCTTTAAGGAAATCTATCGTTACTTTCGTTGTTTCAACAAGACGGTCAAGCCCACGACTACCAACTGCAACAGCCACTTCCATTCCTGGTTTGATCTGATTCTCTATTCCTTTTTGATTTAATTGCTGATTCAACACTGAGCCTAAATCAGCAATTTGTTGATCATCGAAATATTGTTTCGCTTTCATCATTTTAGGAATCGGAATATCTTGCACTAATTCATGTAAAATCCCCATTGAATTCACTCCTTTAAAATTAGTAATGATACCGCTTAACTAATTTATTGCGTATAGTATATCATTAATTTGTTTAGTGGACAAATTAATGTTTTTACCTGTTAAACAAAAACCTGTGTTGCTTTAAACTGCCTAAAATAATAGTTGAGCAATGTAGACGGTTCCTGTCACCGTAAGCATACTCGCTATAGTTGAAAATAATACTGTTTGTGCTGCTAAATCTGGATGACTTTTGTATTCTTCTGCAATGACAGCACTATTAACGGAAGTAGGCATCGCTGAAGCAATCAATAATGCTTGCGCCATGGTACCGTCCAGTTGAAAAAGACTAATAATAATAAATGCTACAATCGGCCCGCCAATTAGACGTAAGGTAATACTAGCATAAACTGTATATAACCCTCTTTTGAATTTCATTCGAGCGACCTGTGCACCTAAAGTAATCAACGCAAACGCTATCATTGCATCAGCTATGTAATTAGCTGATACCCAAATTGGTTCAGGAATTGAAATATTCCATGCATTTAACAAGATACCTGAAAGCATGGCATATAATACCGGCATTTTAAAATAACCTAAAGCTGCCTTCCACTTTCCATCTTTAGCTGCCCTCAGAGAAAAAATGCCATAAGAAAAAAGAAAAATGTTTTGTAAGGTTAATACAATAACTTGAATGGACATAGCATACGGATCACCGCGAAACACTAAATCATTTACCGGTACACCGTAATTGCCTGAATTAAAAAACATCACACTGTTGGCAAATGTCGTCTTCTTTCCACCTTTAATTCCCATTATCTTGGAAGTAATTATCGCTGCTAAATAGAGCAAAAAAACCAGTAAAAGAAAAAATCCTAGCACATGTGCGAATAGCTGTAGACTAAAAGTTGATTCATACAATCTTACAAAAATAAAACCTGGAACGACAAAATAAATATTTAATTTGGCTAATGTCGCTATATCCAATGTAAACTTAAGATGTAAACAAAACCCAATCGCTAATAAAATAAAAATAGGGAGAATTACATCTTTAAAGATGACGAGAAACTCTGTCAAATGCTCACTCCCCTTTATCAAGGTGCTAATTGTCCGTAAAACCTACACTGGTGGAAGTTTTACTTTATAACAACGTTGTTATTTTAATTTTATCACATAATTCTTAAAAAAGGAATATTGTTTTCTTAAGAAAAATCGACGCTTACTAAGAGAATTGCCGAGCGTCTGTGTAACACGCACGGGGGGATCTATATTACAAACAGTTTTCAGTTTTTGTTCAAATATAGGAATCTGATTAAGCTGACGGTGCTAATCGTTCCACTGATGGAGTTTTCACTTTATCATAGGAAAAATGCTGCCTATTAACGAAGGCAGCATCTTTTGATCACTTGGTAACGTCTATCGCTTTTTCCTGGGCTTTCAAGCATAGTTCGGCAGCTTTAAATGCGTGTTTTTGTGTCATCGCATGCTCGGTACGATGGATACAATCTTTAATCAGTTCGCCAAAGAACGGGAAGCCTACTTTGCCATTCAAGTCATAATGTTTTTCCCCTTCTTGATTGACAAGATAAAGCTGATTGCCACCTTTATCTGTTGCTAAATCAACATATTTCCGGATCTCTATTGTTCCTTCCGTTCCAACAATAAACATCCTTCCATCTCCCCATGTACTTAAACCGTCTGGTGTAAACCAATCGACACGAAAAAATTGAGTTGCACCATTATCTCCTCGTAATGTCGCATCCCCATAATCATCCAGTTCAGGATGGTCTGGGTTATCATAATTTCCAATTTTACTGTGCATTACTTCTGCATCTTCACATCCAGCATAAAATAAAAATTGCTCGATTTGATGACTGCCAATATCACACAATATCCCGCCATATTTTTCTTTTTCAAAAAACCAATCTGGTCGACTTGGTGCATTCAGGCGATGTGGGCCAAATCCTGTTACTTGAATAACTCTGCCTATTGCACCTTGTTCAATTAATTGACCCGCAAAAACTGCACTTTCCACGTGTAGGCGTTCACTGAAATAAACCATATATTTCTGCCCTGTTTCTTCTACTACCTTTTTCGTTTCTTTTAATTGTTCGGGTGTTGTGAATGGTGTTTTGTCTGTGAAATAATCTTTCCCTGCTCTCATGACTCGATTCCCTAAAGCACTTCTTTCCGATGGGATCGCCGCTGCTGCTACAAGCTTCACTTCCTGATCGCCTAACACTTGTTCTAAAGACTCTGCCTGTTTAGCCTGCGGAAATTTTTTTAGAAAGTTGTCCACCTTTTTTTGATCCGGATCATAGACCCACTTTAAAGTAGCACCTGCTTCTAGCAATCCATTACATTGACCAAAGATATGTCCATGGTCTAACCCTGCAGCCGCAAAGACAAATTCCCCTTCTTTGACAACAGGATTCGGTTTACCCTCTGGTGCGTAATTCATACCATCTGCTTTACTCATCTTCTAACACTCCTTACATCTAATAATCTATTAACCATTGTAAGTGTTTTCAATTGATTTTCCTATTAAAACCAATTAGAAAAACCTGTTTTTTTAATCTAAATAGGAACAGATCCGTATGTAACCTCCTATTCTAGTCATTTAACTTTCTTCTATATTATTACCTTTGATCATGATACAGCTTCATTTTCATCGTTTGTTTTGCATCTGATGATTCACGTATTAGATGAATCATTTCCATCGAAACTTGCGCATCTTTAGCATGAATATACTCATTACCATCCCGTTTCACTTCCTGATAAAATTGATCAATTAATTTCGCATGACTGGCCCCATAATAAAACTTCGAACCTGGTAACTTCTGGTCTTCTATCAGTTTCACTTTCTTTCCAGTTTCATTAGCAATCGTTAATATACTGTCTTTTATCGTTAATTTTGCTGTTTCTAACATAACCTGAAATTCAACAGAAGAGTTCTGTGCATTGGAAATAGTAGCAAAGAAGAGACCTGTTGCCCCATTTTGATATTTAATATGAGCGGTTGCCGTATCCTCGACATCATAGCCGTAATCTAGTAAACGATCGACAGAACCACGAATACTATAAATTTCGCCTCCAAACCATTGCAAAAAATCTAATGTATGGATTGATTGATTAATCATGACACCACCACCGGCTGTTTCCATCGAACCACGCCATGGCTTCGCATCGTAATACGATTTAGGACGATGCCATGTGACAATTCCTTTCACCCCTTTTACTTCTCCATAGTTACCTTTGGAAATTATGGATGCTAATTCTTCAACTGTTTCATTCAGCCGGTTTTGCAGACTGACACAAATTTTCACTTCAGGGTGTTGTTCTTCCAGCTCAACAATGGCGTGGCTATCTGTTAAATCATGTGCAAGTGGTTTCTCTAACATAACATGGACGCCGTTTTCCACTGCTGCTTTTGTTGCTGGATAATGTAAATAATGCGGTAAGCAGATATGAACGCAGTCAAGAACCACTTCATCTAACATCACTTGATAATCCTTGTAAAACGGCACTTCTTTAAAACTACTTTGCAGTGATGTGTCGATATCACAAACTGCTACTAATTCAGCATGTGAATTTTCATTAATCGCAGCTTTATGAATCTTTGAAATATCACCAAGTCCTATTATACCAACACGTAGCACAATAACGCCCCCTTTTCATTAAGAAGAAAATTAGTTATGTTTGAATGTTTTGTCTGATTTCTTGTTCTCTTCGTTTGTTCAATTCTTCTACATACAGATTTTCATCAATTGGCAGGGATATTTCTTTATTTAACCAACTTGATAAGTGCATAGCGTTTGCCAGTTCCACACCATTAATCCCATCACTGCCTGATGCAATCAATGGTGTACCGTCTAAAATATTGGCAGCAAAGTTTTCTAATACTGCTCGGTGCTGCCCACCCCAAACACTATCAAACTCTAAAACTTCTTCTTGATAGATGGCTCCAGATCCTTCACCCTTTAATAATTTTGATACTTCTTGCATCGACATCGTGTCGCTCATTTCTTTTTCTGGTTTATTTAAGCGTTTAATCGTTACTTTTTTACTGTCATCGACAACAATTTTCCCTTTGTCACCGTAAATTTCCAAACGGTCAGTTCCCAATACATCATGGGTACAGGTAATGAATACCCCTGTTGCGCCATTACCATAATCCAATATCGTTGTTACATCATCTTCTACGGGGATATTTCGCTGATAGCCGTATTGTGCTTTCGTGTAGACTTTTTTCGGCATGCCGCAGATCCATTGCAGTAAATCAATCTGGTGTGGTGCCTGGTTTACTAACACACCGCCACCTTCCCCATCCCAAGTCGCTCTCCAGGAACCTGCATCATAATAACCTTGGGGGCGCCACCAGGACGTAATAATCCAGTTTGTTCTTCTAATATTACCAATTTCTTGATGATCAATGATTTCTTTTACTTTTTGATAAAGTAGATTGGTACGCTGATTAAACATAATTGCATAGGTTAGATCAGGTTTGTTGTTGGCGAATTCATTGATCTCCTTTACTTGTTTGGTATACACACCTGCAGGTTTTTCAAGTAAAGCATGAACATCGCGATCAAGTGCTTCGATCCCCATTTCCGGATGTAAGTAGTGCGGTACACATGTTACAATCGCATCAACGTCTCCACTTGCTAACATGTCAATATAATCTTGATAAAAAGGTACATCAGGGAATTCTTGGTCTGCCCATTTTTTCTTTTCGGGATCGATATCACATATTGCTCCGATCTCTATATTGCTTATACGACCTTCTTTGATCATATTTCCGTAAGCCCCACCTTGCTGACCTAAACCAATAATCCCTAGCCTCACTTTTGCCATTGCTCATCACTCCTTATATATATTTCAAGGTATTTTGCCATTTTTGTTGCTATTCTCACGTTGTCATATTCACTCAATAAATAAAACGCTTCCATATAAGTGAATTACATTCGCTGTGTAATGTAATCGTCCCATTTTATTGTATGGCAAGCGCTAGTATAATTAAATAGCTAATATTGTTCTATTTTGAATTGTTTTTGACTGAGAATGTACTTAAGGACCTGAATATCCCCAATAAAAATAAGATGAGTTCAAATTTACGATCATTGCTAATGAAACAAATTGTCTATCTGATAAGAAAAACCAGGATAATGTACTCTAACCAAGTTAGAAATGATGCAATGTTTTTATCTGCTACGGCAACCGCTTCGGCTGACCGTTTCACTTTCCGGGGGCATGCTCTTCAGCTAACTTTGAAAAGAAAAACGCTTTTCAAAGTGGATCTTCAGATCACGCTAATTCCCCAGGAGTCGAAACGGTCGGCCTGCGCTATTGTTATGTTCTAGAACTTATTATATAGCATCATTTTTGCGTTTACTGCATCATGTAGAACCCTATTTTCTATCGCTATAACAAGCCAACATATTAGCTGTCACCATAGGTGTAGAGCCTATCTTAAAGCGTAGGAAAAATGCGAAGACTCACAGCGCGAGAATGCATGAGCTGAAGATCCATTTTTTTAAATAAAATTCATTTTATTTAAAAAAATTAGCTGAAGCCATGCCCGCGGAAAGCGAAGCATTTTTCCGGAGCTGTGCCCAGCACTCATACATTTCAAAACACTCTTTATTTATGTCGCTTCTATAAGACAAAACGCTGTTATACCAAGGATTTTATACTTTCTTTAATTATAAAGGAAAGAATCCAAGATTTTTTGCAAGAACTAAAGTAATATTTATCCGATTGATTTTAAGTAAGTGCTTTCATTTTTGGTATTATTTGTTATAATATAAATAACATTAGTTTGTTTTCCAAACAAATAAAGAAAATATGGGGGTTAGCAGATGATTACGGGTGATGGAGCCTATATCAAAAAAATTAATCGCAGTTATATATTAACGGAAATATTTGAACATCATAAAATTTCTCGTGCAGACCTTTCGAAAATCACAGGTTTAAACAAAGCAACTGTGTCTGTTCAAGTAAATGATTTATTAGACGAAACATTAATTTATGAAACACAAGAAGAACATAATACGGTAGGCAGACGGCCAATCCTATTATCCATTAATGAAAAAGTAGCTTATTTCTTAGGAATCGATCTCGATCGTGAATATATCCTATTTAATATTACGGACTTAAAGGGGAATACCGTGAATTATGAAAAGGTCGACTTACAGACGGATGTCTATGAAGAAGTTGTTAAGGTAATTGCAGAACACATTAAGAAATATCAACTAGAATATGCTGATGCTCGATATGGATTAGTACATAGCATGATCGCCATTCATGGTACTGTCTCGACTGATCATACTATTCATTTCATTCCACGTTATCAATGGCGTGATAAAGACCTTCTAGGTGATCTAAAAAAATTAGGAATAGATAATATCTCTGTTGAAAACAATGCAAATCTCTCGGCCTATGCGGAAAAAATATTTAATTACTATAAAAGTGATAATCTGTTAAATATTAATCTCTCTTCTGGCATCGGGGCAGGCATTATGATTAACGGGGAATTGCATAAAGGTTTCCATGGACATGCTGGTGAAATGGGACATATGATTATCTACCCGAAAGGCAAACCATGTCGTTGCGGCAATGAAGGCTGCTGGGAACGTTACGCATCTGAACCAATCTTTTTTGAAAATGCTAATAAACGATTGGATGCAAAGATCGAAAACCATTCAGATATTAAAAGGCTATTAAACAAAGGGAACCAAGAAGTTATGGAAGAATTGAATAACTGGATTGCTGATTTAACGATTGGGTTAAATAATGTAATTAATCTTTATAATCCTGAAATGATCGTTTTAAACAGTCCGATTCTAAAATCTTATCCTCAAGCACTTGAAGAAATGAAGAAACATTTGCTCTCTTCTGTCTCTCAATACCGCGATATCGTCATTTCGGGACTAGGTGCAAAAGCTGGAGTTGTTGGGGCATGTGCGATGGGAATTCAAGATTTTCTTGAACTTCCACGGTTAACACTTTCCAAGACAAACAATTCCATTATCATATAAGAAATGCTTAGTGTGGGTAATCACTTGCCTAAAGTGCTTGTGCCATTACTGCCTCTAAATCCGGCATATAATCTGTTCCAGGAACAATAATTTCTCCATCCAAGAAAGTTGCTTTTAATAAAACTTTGAGCACCTCCGATATATAGCAAAAGACAAGACAAAACCCCACCTTCTTATAAGGTGATCGGTTTTGTCTAGTTCAACAGTGACACCCTATTCTGTGTATGCTTGACTTATGCTATTATATAAACTTTTGATTTAGTAATGCATGTCTTTCTTGTTTTAGTATTACACACTCCACTTAAAGATGAGCAAGTCACCATATTACTTTAAACGATCTTTTAAAAATTGTTTTATCAGATAAGCACTAGTTTCTAACTCTTCTTCTAAAGGAAAATGCCCGGTATTTAATAAATGAACCTCGCAATCATTAAGATCATTTTGGAAAGCTAACGCACCTTTAGGTCCAAAGAACATGTCATTTTTCCCCCATGCAACCAGTGTTGGAGGTTGATAAGTTCTAAAGAACTCTTGCCAATTTGGATACAGTTTAAGATTGTTTCTATAGTCATAATACAAAGCAAGTTGTATTTCGTTATTGCCGGGACGATCCAAAACTAATTGATCCATATTCCATGCATCGGGGCTAATTCGATCAGGATTACGAGTCCCATCTGTATATTGATACTTTGTAAAGTCCACAGATAAAAGGGGTCTTAAATTATTCTTATTTTCCTCAGTAGGATTTTCCCAATAAGTACGTATAGGATCCCAAGCAGACATTAATCCTTCCTCATAAGCATTTCCATTCTGAGTTATAATGGCTTGAATTCGTTCAGGATGTTTGGTTGCCAATCTGAATCCTACTGGGGCACCATAATCATGAACATAGATACTAAATTTCTCTAATTTTAATTTCTCTACAAATTCATTTATCACAAGAGCTAAGCTATCAAAAGTATATTCAAATTCATCCATTCGGGGTTGATCGCTATTCCCAAAACCTGGATAATCAGGCGCGATAATGTGATATTCATCCATCAATTTAGTTATTAAATTTCGATACATATGAGAAGAAGAAGGAAAACCATGAAGCAATAAAATTGTAGGCTTTCTTCTATTACCAGCTTCTCGATAAAAGATATTAATGTTATTAATATTTACTGTTTTGTATTGTACTAACATATTTTCACCTCATATTATTTTTGGAAATCCGTGTAGCAGTCCAACAAAAAATTGAATAGTCCAATTTATATTCCTTAGCACGTTCTCTTTTTAAGTTCCTTCACGCTCACCCCCTATATAACCTTTATTAACTATTTTTACTAGTTATAACAATTATGTTACATCACTTACCCTAACTTGTAAATATGTTTTTTAAAGGTTATAATAATTCTTGAGGTGAAATATTCATGGATAAATTACTATTCGTATTAGGTGGAACTGCATGGATTAATCTAGTAAATACGACATATTACTCCAATAAACAAAAGATTGATATCCTTGTCGATCCATCAAGTACCTTCCGATGGCTAGAGGAAAATAACCTATTACGGGAATCTGACTCTCTGGCTTTAGAAAGCGAGGAATTGCTTGATTCGTTAATAGTCGAGCTCCATTCACTTCGTCACCTTAGCAAAATAATTTTGTCTGATCTAGAACAACTAGGAAAACTCTCTCTTCACACTACGGATCAATTTAAAAGGCTTGTTAAACAGGTGAATGTGAGCCTTACTATTGTTCCAAAGCATGACAAATTAAACTTGGCCTCCGAAGGAATAACAGCTAGAGATCATGTGCTGTACAATATTGTCTACTCAATTATTCACACATTGGATAGTATCTCTATCAACCGTATTAGGAAGTGCGAGCATCAGGAATGCAGTCTCTATTTTGTCGATAAATCAAAATCAGGAAAAAGACGCTGGTGTAGCATGGAGTTGTGCGGAAATCGCAAAAAGGCGGCCGAATTTTATGCAAGGAAAAAGAAAAAGTAGTAATAACAGATCAGGATGCATTTGTTTGTGAGCTTGAACACACGCACCACTTCTATGAAGAGGCAGGCCTCTCGGAGACGCCTGCCTCTTCTTTTATTTTTTTATTTTACGGAATTTTGTCCCATCCTCCTCGAAGAAAAATTCATTCCTTTGTACGCTGATGATGACTTATTGTACAAATCCTAGAGAAGGACACTGTATTTGTTGCTAATTTGTACTTCATTTCCATATTTACAACCGATATTCCCCACTGATACTTTATCTTTTTAGGTCTGACACTGTCCAACCTATACTCTCTTTTAAATAAGT
The DNA here is from genome assembly GCF_900114645.1 of Gracilibacillus orientalis. Classification (GTDB taxonomy): domain Bacteria; phylum Bacillota; class Bacilli; order Bacillales; family Amphibacillaceae; genus Gracilibacillus; species Gracilibacillus orientalis. Next base: position 223,691 of record NZ_FOTR01000002.1, read on the forward strand.
AACAATCCCTGACATATTTCTATTTGTCACTTATAATTTTCAATCATAATCCGATATAATAAATATCATTTATATTTAATTACACAGAGAAACACTAATATTAGATTATTTCAGAGTCTTACTTGCTGTGTGCTACTACTAAGATAAATAAAGTTATTTAAATAGAGAATGATAAAGGATGTTTGTACCCTATTACCTGTTTCACCGCATTCCTAAAATCATAAAAAAGGAGTAACAAAAGTGCCGAATGAAACTTTTTTTAATTTACCAAAGGAAAAAAAACAAAAATTACTAGACGCGCTTCATCGAGAATTTACTAAAGCTCCATTAGCTACAGCTTCGATAGCTAAGATTATTGAATACGCAGAGATCCCTCGGGGTAGCTTCTATCAATATTTTATTGATAAAGATGATGCCTATTTCTATATATTTAATCAACAAACAAGTTTAGCCATGGAAAAGTTTATTTTTATTATTCAAAAGAATAAAGGTAATCTTTTTGATACCTGCGTTGAATTTTACCGACTTATCGTGGAAGAACAGGAGCAATTTACATTTTTTCAAAACGCACTATTAAATATGAATTATAAAATTGAAGAGTCTTTATCAGGTATTTTTGCTAGCAAAGAAAAGCTTGATCATTTTCATCAGGTACAAAAGCAATTAGATTTAGATGCTTTAAAAGTAGATGACGAAGAAGACTTATTTCAATTAATGAAAATGATATCTGCAATTACATTCCATAATATTATCGAAAAATTTTCGAAAGATATTCCATTAGATGATGCTATTAATAATTATCAAACCCAGTTACAATTCATTAAACATGGTGTGTTGTAGCAAGATATTTGCTATACTAGTTAAAACTGGCTATAGGAGGATTTAAAGGACATTGAAGGATATTAAACGTTTTCGAATAATCGGTATTATAGAAGGAGCTTCCTTGATCATCTTACTCTTTCTTGCTATGCCTTTAAAATATTGGGCAGGTTTACCAGAAGTAGTCACTGTTGTTGGAAGTATTCATGGTGCTTTGTTTATTGGATACATACTCTTCACCTTATACACCACTTACAAAGTACGCTGGTCTTTTATCTGGTTATTTAGTGCGGTTGCGGTCGCCTTTATTCCATTCGGTAATTTCGTGTTAGACTGGCGTATCCAGGCAAAGTATAGTTAAAGCGAGGATTTGACTTTCGCTTTAACTATATCTTGTTAATTGTAGAATCGTTAATAACTGATTGGACATATATGCAGCACTGTATTTAAAATTTTGGTTAATCCATTCAATTATTAATCCCCAGATTGCATATGCTTGATAGCTAGCAAGTAAATTCAAGTCGATCCCTTCTGGCTCTTGATATTGTTGCACAACTTCCTTCATTAAATCTGTTAATTGCCTACATATTTGATTCTGTAATCCGACAAGTGCATTTGATTTAGCTATAATCGTATAAAAATCAGCGTGATTTTCCACATGGTCAAATATTTTTATGGCAGAGACATTTAAATTATCAACCGATATATTTTCACCTTTTTGATATGGGTTACGATAAGAATCAATTAAATCGACAATAATATCATCTACCATTTCTTCTAATAATTCTTCTTTATATTGATAATGTTTATAAAAAGTACCACGGTTTACGTCAGCTGTCTGAACAATTTCCATCACTGTAATTTGTTGCAGATTTTTCTGTTGTAATAACGACATCAATGCATTCTTTAGTGCTATTTTCGACTTACGAACCCGTCTATCATGGTAATTATCCATCAACAATTTCCCTCCTTTTGTTTATTTATTCTCAAATAGTCTACAAATAATTGAAAAGTGTACAGTAATGAACAAATCCACTTCGATTGATGATTGTTTTCAGTGTATTTTCTATATTATATTGTAAACAGATGTTGATTAACAAACATCTGTTTATTTACAGGTGAGCGTTGACAATAATATGGAGGAGGAATGATGATGAAATTAAAAGACAAAGTTGCTGTTATTACTGGAGCTGCATCAGGTATGGGAAAAGCAATTGCTGAACGGTTTTCCAGTGAAGGTGCAGCAGTTGTACTAGCAGATTTAAATGTTGATGGTGTGAATAGTCTAGCTAAAAAACTAGGAAAGAATGGCGGTAAAGCGCAAGCGGTAGAAGTTAATATCGCAAACGCAAATGACATTGATCTAATGATTGATACTGCTGTCAATGAATTTGGTACATTAGATATTTTAGTAAATAATGCTGGAATAATGGATGGTTTCGAACCGGTTGGCGAAGTAAATGATGATCGTTGGGAGTTAATTTTTGATGTAAATACAAAAGCGGTTATGCGTGCAATGCGTAAAGCTGTTCCAGTTTTCTTAGAAAAAGGACAAGGAATCATCATTAATACGGCATCTTCTGGTGGTTTAAACGGGGCACATGCCGGTGCAACCTATACTGCTTCTAAACATGCTGTCATTGGTTTAACCAAAAATACTGCTCATATGTATGCACAAAAAGGAATCCGTTGTAACGCAATAGCTCCTGGAGCAGTACAGACAAACATCCAAGGGTCTATGAAAAACGTTAGTGAGTTCGGTCTAGAACGAGCTAAATTGTCCCAAAGTCTGATTCCTAACGTCGGAACTCCAGAAGATATTGCAAATGTTGCCCTATTTTTAGCATCTGAAGAATCAAAATTCGTAAACGGAACAACCATTACTGCTGATGGTGGCTGGACCTCTGCCTTTTAACGATTATAAATATGTTTTATCACGGTGTTAATCGTCCGTAAAACTTGTCACTGATGGTAGTCTCACTTTATATCGTCATTTCCACATTTGTAGCTTTTGAATAAAGTTTGGTCAAAGATTCCTGACAAAACCATATTTTATGGCAAATAAAAAGAATCCATTTTGAAAAAAAGATTGATCAAAATGGATTCTTTTTCAGCGATCTATGCTTATTTTTCATAAAAAAGTTTGATTATTTTCTACTTGTGTTGCTCAACAATCGTGCCTCTTTATGGAAGACTTGATTTCAAGGTAATTTCAGGATATTAGAGATAATGCAACGATTTCTGTTTTAACGGATTATTTTAAACCAGTCGATAATACTTCATACGCTCTTTAATGAATCATTGTCATACCGGGAAAGACCGGAGAAATGTTATCGGCGCATTCAGCCGAATTTCTATACATTTTACGAATCGTTGCCACTCCCCTAAAATTGAGGCCTCACTTCAACTGTCCGTCAATCCCTGCCATTAAACCGTTTGATTGCTTCCTCAGTAACTGGCGCGAAGAGGTTAACGAGGTTGCCATCGGGATCACGGAACAGTATAGCACGGTTCCCCCACGGCATCGTGGTTGGTTCCTTTACCCATTCTTCGATAAACGGCTTCAAACGCTCGTATTCGGCATCGACATCGTGGACTTGGAACTCTATGATGACAGAGCGATTGTCGGCCGCCACTGTTGAACCTTCACCGAACAGTGGCACAGTCTCGGAGTGGCCAATGGCCAAGGTGCACGATGGCATAACGAACTCTGCAAAAACTGGCGCAGGGCGTTGTGCTGAAACACCCATGACTTTCTCATAGAACTTAACAAGACGATCCAAGTCGTCAGTAATGATGCGTACAGAAGCAAAATTCATCAGATATCATCCTTCCTATAAATAAATGATACAATATCGTATCATTTCATTTTTTCGTGAATTTCCCTGTAATGGTCAGAGTTAATCAAAACCTGAACCGCTTGGTTCTTCAAACATCTTTGTATACCTGGATACTGATCGATTGATCCATGTAAAATGGATGGAGTTCTCTCCTTAAACGATGCGAGGCATACTTCGCACTTCCCACTAAATCCCCTTTCTGATAACTTACTTCCGATTATAAAATAACGCTACTGACAACAGTATGTCAGTAGCGTTTCAACATTTTTTGGGCTTCTTCCAGGATACGATTTTTGAATGATTCAGGTTCTAAAACAATCACACTTGCTCCCCAGCTAAGCACCCATTGCAGCAATTCGTCCAGCTGATGAACGCGTAAGACCACATGCAATCCATCTTGATGCTCTTCCATCCCCTCAATGTAATGATAATTAGATTCCTTCACCTTATCTGCGATGTCATGGTTAAATCGGAGAAGCACCCTTAAATTCCGATCATCAGGAGGGGTATACTCCCTTAAGTCGAAATGCGCTGGCAGTTCGAATTGTTCCTCCAGATTGATAAGCTGTGTCATTCGGGACAGGCGGAAATGACGAATGTCCTGGCGCATATCACACCGGGCGACAAGCATCCACGATCCCTGAATGAGCACTAATCCATAGGGAGCAGCGGTACGAACACTATGGCGATTCCCCTCGGAATCCGCAATTTTTTTTACATAATGAAAGCAGATCTTTCGCTTGTCTAATATGGCTTGACGGATCTTTTCCAGATATTCCTTTTCTTTGGAGTGCATGACCTCTCTATCAGAAATGAGCAAACGCATAGTCTTGCTTACTTGAGATGTTTCATTGCGAATATTCTTAGGGAGAATGGTCTCTATTTTTTTTCGGGCAGCTTGGGCTCCGACGCGATAACTTTCATCAAATTGCTGTTCGATAAAGTCTGTTCCAATCAGCAAGCTCACGGCTTCCTGTACCGTGAAACTAATCGGAGGCAAAAAATAGCCTTCTATCAGGGAATATCCTGTTCCAGGGGCTCCAATGACCGGTACGCCCGCTTCACTCAACGCTTGAATGTCCCGATAGATGGTCCGCACATTCATTTCAAATAGGGCTGCCAAATCTTCGGCCCGTACAATCTCTTTATGCTGCAGTTCCAGCATGATGGCTAACAAACGGTCTGTTTTGTTCATTGTTTGCCCCCCCCTTCATGTTTATTGCAAAATAATAGTACCACATCTTAATGGAGAAGATGATTTAGTGGATCTGGGGCTGGCATCTATCGGGAAATAAGGCAACGCTTCTGTCGGTGTTATTCCGTTAACTGGCCCGTTTCATGAAAAGTGACTATTCATATTCCAAAACTATACTTTTAAATCAAATTATTCAGTTAATTTTAACACATAAAATAATGTTTGAAATGCTATGCACATAAAAAAACAGTAAGTACTTGTTATACAAATCATATCTTAACTTTCCACTGAGGTGTGCGTAAATCCTTAAGATATAGCCTTCCTTCATGGGTTCATTTAAACAACGACTTAATGAATCGTACACGATGACCCAAACTAGATGGTTTTAAATGTCCATTGTTCCCCTATTACTTAAAAATAAGAAAAAGAGGTTGCTGTGGTTTAAAATAAAGTTTGTCGATCACCCGACAAACTGAATTACACTGACTCGTAAAAAAAAAGCAGTGACGGACTAGGAACTCGAAAGACCTAGACTGCCGCTGCTTTTATTGTGCTAACGTAATCCGGTTAGCGTAATATACTTTAGGTGACAAGGTCATCTAACCTTCTGGTAAACGAGGCCTATGGCTCCAGAATCAAATGTCTTGTTTTCGATAAGTTTAAGATTGATCTTCTCCTTGAGACCTTGGAATAACGGCAACCCGCTCCCGATCAGGACGGGAGAAACCGTAATTTTATACTCATCAATTAAATCAAGCTGCATAAGGTAGTGTGCGAATCTAGGACTGCCTAGGATGACCATATCCTTGCCTGGCTGCTGTTTGAGGTTCTTGATCTCTTCCTCGACATCTTCTTTCACCAGTCTGGAATTGTTCCATTCGACTTTCTCCAGCGTCGTGGAAAAAACGATTTTGGCTGTCTTTTCAATCCACTCGGCATGATTCCGTTCATGCTGCGAAGCTGATGGGTTCGAAGGTATAGATGTCCAGTAACTGTGCATCATCTGATAAGTCCCACGTCCCCAAATGACAGTGTCGGCAGTACTCAGAATTTCATTCGCGTGGTTCTCCAAATCAGCATCGTAGGAAACCCAGCCAATGTCCATTTCACCTTTCGGCCCTTCTACAAAACCGTCAAGTGATGCGTGTAAAGCTAGAACTAGTTTTCTCATTTTCAGTTCTCCTTTGTTCATATCGATAGAATTATTAACGTTATTGTAGAGTCAAGTTTAGCACACATAACAATCAATAATTTCTTCTGAATTGCTAAATTGAAACAAGCCAGCTTGCCAACATATTTATATCAATCTTTATTATGAATTATTGAACATAATTTGAAAGGATCAATCTTTATTATAAACTTTCAAACTTTATTTCAAAGCCACAACATTCTCATGAGGAATGGCGATTTGCTTTTATTCATTAATCACGACTTTTGTTCATATGATGGAATAGCAGCTAAGAACGGAGGTTATGTACATGATAATTCAAATCAAGCAAGGGGATTCTTTCTGGTATTATAGTCAATTATTCGGAATTCCCCTCCCTTTAATTATTGCTTCTAACCGGCAACTCAACCCAAATCAATTAATGATTGGGCAAGAAGTAAATATCCCTGGTTATCAATCTCTGTCCTATACAATAAAAGCTAACGATACCTTGTGGGCAATAGCTCAGGCTAATCAAATATCGTTAGATCTTTTATTACGGATGAATTCATCAGTTCAACCAACACAACTTCAAGTTGGTCAAACGATCATTCTTCCTCAACGTGTTACGAATCCGGTCATTAGTGACGTTAATAACTATACGTATGAAAAAATGATTGCTGATCTCCAACTATTAATAGACATCTACCCATTTATTCAACAACAATCGATTGGAAATTCTGTTTTAGAGAAAAATATTATAGAATTACAAATTGGTACCGGCCAGCGCCAAAAGCATATTAATGGTGCTTTTCATGCACAAGAATGGATTACTACTCCGGTTATTATGTTGTTTCTCAATGAATATGCTTTAGCACTGACCAATAATCTCCCCATCCGCAATTTGGATATGCTAACCTACTTTGAAAATAATACACTTTCTCTTGTGCCGATGGTTAATCCGGATGGAGTTAATCTTGTCATCAATGGTGCAGAGGCAGCAGGTCCTCAAGAAGATTTCGTCCTGTCACTCAATAATGGAAGTTCCGATTTTACCGGATGGAAGGCTAATATCAATGGCGTTGACCTGAATAATCAATACCCGGCTTTGTGGGAAACAGAAGCTGCCAGAAAACCGGATTCACCAGCACCACGAGACTTTCCAGGTTATCAACCCTTATCAGAACCGGAAGCCATTGCGATGGCAGATCTAGCAAACGCACGGTCATTTGAAATAGTGAATGCTTTTCATACACAAGGTGAGGTCATTTATTGGGGATACCAGGGAATGGAGCCACCTGCATCTGAAACGATTGTCCAGGAATTTAATCGTGTTAGCGGGTATGAGCCGATTCAATATGTCGATAGTTTTGCAGGCTACAAGGACTGGTTTATACAGGAATTTCGTAGACCTGGTTACACAGTCGAACTAGGAACAGGTGTTAATCCTCTTCCGATTAATCAATTTGATGAGATATATCAGGAAACATTAGGGATTATGTTGGCGACATTGTATATGTAAAAACCCGTGGTTGAGGAAACCACGGGTTTATTACTTATTATACAAATTTCACAATATCATCAAACAGGCGTCTGCTTTTTTCTGGGGCATCCTGCACACGATAACCGAATGCTGCCATCACGGAAATCGAAAAGCTTTCGTCTTCTAAAAGCCCTTCTTCACGTAGTAATTCGTTCATTTCTTTCATTGAAAATCCTTCGATTGGACAAGAATCAATACCTATATGTGCTGCTGCGGTCATCATGTTAGCCAGTGCGATATATGTTTGCTTCGATGACCAGTCTATCATACGGCGATCATCTACCAATAAATCAAAATCTTCTTTCTGGAAATTTTCAATCATTGGTAACAATCCTTGTAATGCTTCATCAGGAAAATGATGTATGTTTTTATAATGATCAAGAAGATACTCAGCATCATACTTTGTATCCTTTTCTGTTCTTGCCAGGAATATAATGAAATGACTGGCATCCATTACTTTTCCTTTTGCTCCCCATGAAGTGTTTTTAATCTTTTCTCGTAATTCCGGGCTTTGAATAACTAAAAATCTCCATGGTTCAATTCCAAATGAACTTGGAGAAATGTATCCTGTTTCCAGTATAAATCGGAAATCCTCTTCACTAATTTCTTGATTCGGATCAAATTTCTTTGTCGCATGGCGAAAATGCATCGCTTCTATGATATCTTTTTTAATTTGTTTTTTATCCATTTTTGTCACCTCCACATAACTTCTCTCTTATTATACGAATTGTGGGGTAAAACACATAATATTCTGCTTTCATGATTGTAGCAAATCTATATACACCTTACTTCATTTACTCTCGGGTTCCTTCGTCACTTTTGCACTCTAAAATGTCTCCCGGTTGGCAATCCAATGCCTTACAAATCGCATTTAAAGTTGATAAACGAATCGCTTTTGCCTTTTCATTTTTCAATACAGAAAGATTCGCCATCGTGATACCGACCTTCTCTGAAAGTTCCGTTACGCTCATTTTCCTTTTAGCCAGCATCACATCGATATTGATTATAATTGCTATTGTTATCACCTCAGACTGTTAAATCATTTTCCGATTTTATATCAATTGCTTCTTGTAAAAGTCTTTGAAGAACTGCAGCAAACACTGCGATTACCATGGAAGCAAAGATGGGGACCATACCAACTAGTATAAGTCCTGGGGCATCATCTTTCTCTGCTACAAGAAATACGAATGGTATTATAACAACATATAAGCTACTGATTGTAATTGCGCAGTTTTTTATTTTCTTTAGAGCCTTAACAGAAATTTGTGCAAAAGCTTTTTTCTTATCAATATAATTTAAAAGTTTAAAAGCGTTATATAATGCAAAGTAAAACGGGATTGCTGACACATACATACCTATTAAAGCGGGATATAGTATATGGTCATATGCTGGATTTACTGGATTATTTGCTAGGTTAACTAATCCAAATATACACAAAACAAGAACTGGTATTCCAATAAAAAGAACAGCTATCTTTAAAAAGAGTGTTGAACCATGTTTCATAACAAGCACCTCACTAAATTATTTTCCATTTGAATTATACCATATTTTTATCGTTTTACAATAAATAATTACTGTTTATAGTTATTTTCTTATTGTATAAAGGTAGTTTCTTTAATTCTAAGTAATGAAAAAAGCATTCCTTATTTTATATTTTCTGTTTGAGTTTCCATGTATACTAACCATCCAATTGCTCAGCAGTTATAAAGAAAAGCTGTTTATCGTTAAGATAAACAGCTCCATGTTCTACGGTAATTTATTCCCTGCAACACGATACAAGTCATACCATTCTTCTTTTGTCAGGTTTACTTCTGATGCTTTTGCAATATTTTGTAAACGTTCTGGATTCATAGTACCTACAACAGGTTGCATTCTAGCTGGATGACGTAAAATCCATGCAATCGCAATCGCTGATTTAGTGACACCTTTTTTCTCTGCATATTCCTGCAATTTTTCATTTAAAATAGGAAATTTGTCATTATCAACAAATACACCTTCGAAGAAACCATGTTGGAACGGGGACCATGGCTGGACTGTCATATTATGAAGACGACTGTAATCCAGAACTCCTCCATCGCGGACAATCGCCGGATCATGTTCCATATTCACATTTAGACCAGCATCTATCATTGGTGTAAACATCATGCTCAATTGCAGCTGGTTAGCCACCAGATCTTGCTCTACATATTTTTTCAATAATTCTACTTGAGTTGGATTATGGTTACTTACTCCAAAGTGACGAACCTTTCCACTACGCTTTAACTCATTAAATGCTTCTGCCACTTCTTCCGGTTCAACCAATGTATCAGGTCTATGTAATAAAAGTACATCCAAATAATCTGTTTTTAAGCGTTTTAAACTACCTTCGACTGAAGCAAGGATATGTTCTTTTGAAAAATCAAAAAAGCCATCACGAATCCCACATTTCGATTGAATCACCATTTTTTCTCTAGTCGATGAATCCATGTTAATCGCATCAGCGAAGATTTCTTCTGATTTGCCACCACCATAAATATCAGCATGGTCAAACATATCTATGCCTTGTTCAAGAGCATTCTCAATCACACGGTTCGCATCTTGTTTGGACAACTGATCCATACGCATACAACCTAACGAAATTTCACTGACTTCTAAGCCACTATTACCTAATTCAAGCTTCTTCATCTCTCTCACCTCTCCATTTAAATCTAGGCTCATTTTAGCACACAGATAAAATGTAAGCGATTATATTGCTTGATGATTAAGGTTCTTTTGTTCCATATTATGTGGAACAAACAAATGAAGATATACCTGCTCACCTAATGAAAATTGCTGTGATACATCCGTATGGACAGTCCATGTTTGATTAGATATTTGTACAGTGTAGTGAATTTCTTTGCCCTGAAACTGTACACTGTTTATCAAGCCGGGTAAACCACTTTCGTCTTGATTATCTGCTGACATTCGAAACTGTTCCGGTCGAACAGGATAGATGTTTCGTTGTTTCATTTCCGAAACAACACCGGTATCCGGCCATTGAGTGGTAGGAGATAAAGAAGGGGTAAAATAATTATCGTTCCAATCACCTTCTACTAAATTAGCTTTGCCTACAAAACGTGCAACAAATGGGGAGATCGGTTTACTGTAGATTTGACTGGGTGTACCTATTTGTTCTATTTCCCCTTGGTTCATTACAACAATCCGGTCTGCCATCGCTAAAGCTTCTCCCTGATCATGTGTTACATATACAATGGTCGCTTTTGTCAGTTGATGTAAAGTTTGAATTTCACTGCGCATTTCCATTCTCAACTCTGCATCTAAATTACTTAACGGTTCATCCATCAGTAAAAGTTCTGGTTGAGGCGCAATTGCCCGTGCCAATGCAACACGTTGTTTTTGTCCACCGGATAGCTCATTTGGCATACGATCAGCAAATGCTTCTAGATCAATCATTTGTAACACTTCTTTAATCCGATCATGCTGTTTCCTTTTTATTGCATCTGATACAAAACGATGATGCATCAGAGGAAAACGAATATGTTCTTCTACATTTAAATGCGGCCATAAAGCAAACGATTGAAAAACCATACCAATATTTCTTCGTTCCGGTGGTAATGTTTGTTGGAGATTGCCAACTGTTGCATTACCAATCACGATCTCTCCCTCACTTGGGGAAAGAAAGCCTGCCAATAATCGCAGTAATGTTGTTTTGCCACATCCTGAAGGGCCTAAAATGGCGATAAACTCTTCATCCCGTACTTGCAGGTCAATCTTTTTAAGTGCCTGAAAACCGTCAAATTCTTTACTTAGTTGATTAATTGCGATTGTCATTTGACGTTTGCCACCTTTCTGTTCCAAAGATATTGAAATAAAAACAAACTAATAAAACCAAATAATATCAACGCGATAATTAAACTGGAAAAGGCTGTTGAATAGGTTGTATATCCTGCTTGTTCAAAACTAAATATAACAACACCAATTGTTTCTGCATTACTTGACCATAACAGAGAAGAGACTGTTAATTCAGTTAATGCTGTTAGAAAGACAAGAAATGCACCACTTAATATACTTGGTAATAACAGCGGGATTAATATTCTCCTCCATTTTGACAAGCCATTGGAACCACTGACCATCGCTGCTTCTTCCATTGATGCATCCACTTGCAATACGGCAGTAATACTTCCCCTTACCTGTAGAATTAAGAATCTGGTAAAGTAGGCGATAAAGAGAATTATAACCGAGCCGTAAATCCCTGGATTCCAGCCGGGAATAGGTTCCATCCATGCAAAAATCATCGATAATGCCATTACTGTACCAGGTAATGCGTAAGGTAAACTAATAGCGATTTCCGAAAATTGATTCCAACGATTTGGTTTTCTCACGCGATAATAAGCAAATGCTGTTCCGATTACCACTCCAATAGCCGTTGTAATAAGTGCCAGTTGAATACTGTTTCCAATCGCCCGTTTTGCTTTAGGACTAGTGTCCAGTACAAATTGATAGTTTTTTAAGCTAATATTTTCCCATGTAAAGTCCAATCCGTACGCTGATAATAAAGAAGTCATCATCATGGAAACAAAAGGGACCAAACTGCTTATTAGGAAAAAGCTCCATAATAATAGTTCAACAAATTTTCGGTATTTACCAAGGTAAACACGAGGCTTTTTGTCTTCTACAGTTGTTTCGAGCCGTTTTGATTTCTTTAATAACAGCCACTGCAGCAAAGTACCCAATAATGCCATAATCCCAAGCAATACAGAAAAGGTTGCTGCCCTTTGAAATGCAGACGGTCCAAACCCGACAACTTGCTGATAGATGTAGGTACTTAACACATCAATTTGTGCAGGTATACCTAAAAAAGCAGGTATTCCGAAATTATCAAGATTTGCTAAGAAGGCTAGGAAGCCCCCACTCGCTATTCCGGGAAGTGCTAATGGTAACGTTACTTTAGCAAAAGTTCTCCAGCCACTTGCCCCTGATACACGAGCTGCCTGTTCCACTTCACGTGGTACCTTACGCAATACACTAACAGAAAGCAAATATACTAACGGATAATGGGAAAATCCCAACACAAATATGATTCCACCCATGCTGTACAAATTAATTGGCTCCAACGAAAAAGGCAAGATCGATATCATTTTCCCGTAAAGACCATTTGCCCCCAAAAATTGTGTCCACGCAAGGGTTGATATATAGGATGGAATTACAAATGGTAAAATAATAAACACCTGCATCCATTTCTTAGCTCGTATATCTGTATAAGCGACTAACCATGCTAGAAACACGCCTAGTGTTACCGAAATAATAGTTGAACCTATCACAATTAATATCGTATCCATTAACACTGTCCATGTCTTGGAATCTTGTAATATATCTGCATAATTTTGCAGTGACATCTGATTATCTACTTGAAAGCTTAATAGAACCAATCTTAAAACAGGGATTAAAAAGAAAAGAATGATTGCTAGTAATGCTATAATTTTCAAAAATCTCATTTTAAACAGCGAAGATAATGCACGTAATGGCATTATCTCCTTGTACGTATTAGATGTATTCTTCATTAGTGACTCATCCTATTCTCCAAACAACTCACTGAATTTTTGTTTATCTTCTTCTCTAGCCTGATATAATTCATTAATATCTGCTTCTAGTACATCCATCTCATCAATTGTCTTTAGCCCTTCTGGCGCTTCTACTCCTTCACGTATTGGAGTATAACCAATTTCCTTCGCTAATTCCTGCCCCTGTTCAGAAAGGACAAAATCGACAAATGCTTTAGCTGCTTCTTCATTTTGCGCATCATTCATAATGCCGATTGGCTCTGTGATTACTGGAACCCCTTCTTCCGGATATACAAGTGTTACCGGAGATCCCTCTGCTTCAGCACGTGCCACAATAAAATCTACTACCATTCCGTAATCTACTTCTCCAGCAGCTACAGCTTTAAGAACTGCTCCATTTCCTTGTGTGACGGTCGGGTTATTCGCTTGTAAGGATTCATAATACCCCCAGCCAAAATCAGCATTTTGCGTTAAGACTCCTAAATTATAAGCCGCCGCACCAGAATAAAGTGGACTTGGCATTGCTAGATTATCCGATGCTTCTGTTAAAGCATTCCATGACGTTGGTAGATCTGCTACATTTTCTGTATTTACAACCATAGCGGTTGACATCACTTTTGTTCCGGTATACATATGGTCTGTATCGATAAAATTATCTGGAATTGCCTCTAATTCAGGTGATTCATAAGATAATAACATATCTTGTTCTTTCAAACTTTCGAACGTTACAGCATCTGCTACAAGTAACACATCCGCTTGAACATCTCCTGCTTGAGCCTCTGCTTGTACTTTACTAATAACTTCTTCTGTTCCAGATCGATAAATTGACACTGTGACATCTGGATATTGTTCATTAAAGGCTTCCACTAATTGTTCCGCATCAGCATCAGGCTGGGATGTATAAAAGGATAAATCTCCTGAAATTCCATCCTCTTCTCCTGACGTACTATCGGAACAGGCAGCGAGTAAGAATATAGCAATTAAAAAAATAATAGAAGTCCTCATTTTAGACATAGAATTATTCCTCTCCTTTACATTTTGTCTGTGAAATTAGACTGTGCTTGTTATTTTACAGCTTGACTATTAATAACAATTAAACAGAATGTATGGAATTCGTTAAGTACATGTAAAGGAATAATAAGGAAACTGTTGTTGTGATTTTGCATTTGGAGGTAGTTTGAGGTAAGTAAGTGTAAATTTGTTTACATTCAATTAAAATTCTTAACCTAAAATACGAAAAAAAGTTAAAATTAAAGAGATAATGATGAGTGCGTCAATAATTAGTGTACATCTCTTTAGTAGAATGGCTAGCGCTTTCGTTATGTATTGTTTGTTTTGTATTTTAAAATGCACAAGGAGGGACGGTCCCTCCTTGTACAAAAAGGTAACATGTTATTTTATAATATTGTGTATTATGCTCTGTGCGGAGTCTTCAAGCATTTCTTTGGCTATAGATGAAATATGCTTACTGTTCTCTTCTTTCTTTACATGTTTTAAGAAATCCTCTACTCCCTTCACAGCTTGTTCAGTCTTTCCATCCGTGTAGTGTTTTTCTGCAAGTTTAAGCCTGTTGTTTAGTACATTGACTAATGGCTCAGATAATTCACCTGACTCAACATAAGTTTGTAATAAGGTTGATAACGATTCAAACGAAAATTCTTGTACCATCAATGCATTGATAACCCAGTGTTTGTCTGTCTCACCTGAAAAGCCTAACTCAATTTCTTTCCCTGTTTCTCCACCGTTTACTAAGAATGAAAGGACTTTAAACTCACCTAGATCTGTTCCACCGGTTTTAGCAACCTCTTCACCATTAACTGTAACAGTTGTATTTGCTTGGCTATATTGCCGGTCTCCAGACATCACATGTACTGTATGGTAACCAGAAGGGATAGAAATACGTAGTGTAGCTGGATCAAAAGATGCAATAAGATCTCTTCTTAAAAAATCTACTTCACCTCTATCACGGCTATCAGGTACTTCACCAGTCCAGCCATAACCTTTGGTTCCATCCCAGGTATCTTCAGGCGAAAGTCGACTATATTCCCCAAAAACTTCACTATCTGAAGTCCCCGCATCAAGGGCAAATACTGAATCTTCCGCTTTTGGTACAGCTACAATTTCGAATTCATCTGTTTCCAAATTATCATCGTATCTAACCTGAATATTTAGGTTGAATACCTTAGGATCTGCTTTTGCAGGTGGAGTAATAGATAATTCCACTTTTTTAGATTCCAGACCCGCTAACTGTGCTGTTACTGGTTCTATCTTCCATTCGCTTGGAGCATCTGCATTTACCTTTACTTCTTTTTCAGATTCCGTATTATTAGTCACAGTAGTAGTCAAAGTATATTGGTCCCCATAATATAATATATCTGTTTCAAAACCAAAATCTTCAACTTCAACTGGAGGAACAACGGAAATTTTTATCTCGATGACTTTATCTAAATCAGGAAGTGTTGCTTCTACTACCGCCATTCCCTCTTGAGAGAATTGTTCGATATCATACGACCACTCCACTGCAGTATCCAATGTGTCACCTTGATCCGTAGTGACATTGACAGTGCTTGGTAAATTTGGTGGCTCATTAATTAAAACTTTCTCAGGTAGCTCCGTATTAATCGTTACGCCTGCCATCTTATCAAGTAAGTCGAGCTGCCATTCATCATACCAATCAATGGATATCTCATCTTCCTGCCCAAATTCAATTGGTAACCAAATATATCTAGAATTCGCCAAATCGGTCCTATTCCATCTATCACCCATATAAATAAATTTGCCATTATCAGAATCAACAGGAATCACGTACGTACTTTGTGAGCCATGAGTGGTAGACTCTCCTTCCCCTTCGACTGGGTTACCCATATCAGTCCATTCTCCTAAAATAGAGTCTGCGACATGATACCTTGCTGGGTTAGGATCCCATCCAGTAGCACCTGAAGTAATTAAATAGTACTTATCTTTGTATTTGAACATCGCTGGTGCTTCACGATGACCATTATAGATCGCACGCGTAAAATCTTCTCCATATTCATCTCCAGCAAGGGCAGTGTACTCTTCATTAAGTTTGGAAATATACAAAGAATAGTTTTCTTCACTAGAATAAACAATATAAGCAGTACCATCATCGTCTTTAAATAAAGTCATATCTCTGGACATACCAGTATTACGGACCTTATATTCATAACCTTCTGGCATTTTATTTAAGCGATTACTTTCTAGAAATTCAAAAGGTCCTGTTGGGGAATCACTAATTGCCACACCAGCCTTTGCTTTAGCATAGTTAGAATCTGATCCCTCATATGGTCCATCAACATGTAACCATAATACATACTTATCAGTTGCTTCATTATAAATAACCTTTGGTCGCTCTAATACACCACGTTCCTGATTTATATCACTAAAAATAGTATCTTTTTCCTCGGCAGATCTATTTTTATACAATTCCGCCAAATACGGATCTTCGTCCAAATCTTCTCTACTTTCAACTGCTTTCATGACTACACCTTCATCTTTCCAATTATATAAATCCTTAGATGAATAGGCATGAACACCTGTGGCCGGAAGGTAACCATTGGTTTTATCTTCCCCGTACCAATAGTATGTTTCTGTTTTCTCATCATACATGATCCCGCCACCATGTGCTTGGATAACTGCTCCATTCGTATCTAACCATGGTTGCCCTGGTTTAATGGATTCATTTAAAGTGTTAGCAATCAAACCAGCTAATGATTCATCAAGTTGATTGACTTTACCACGAATTTCTTCTTGTACTTCTGATGATTCAATATCCAAATTATTTTCATTTACTTCGTCAAAATAATTCTCAGCCTCTGATATTGCATTATTTAATACTCCTAAGCTCAGTGGTGTATATATATCTGTTTTCTCTGCCTCTATCTTAGATTCTGCGATTTTATTCTCTAAATAGGATAAAGGGAGAACAACATATTCCTTAACAATGATGTAATTTACCAATGGATCATTATGGTTGGAGAGAGTATCCTCTGCAGGCCCTTGAATTTTAAAATTCAATTGCCCATCCGTTACAGGAACTTGATAATAAGTAACCTCTTTTTCTTCGCCTTCACTGCCAATTGCGAAATCTCCATTAGATAAGTTTTCGTCTTCACTTATAATATTAGCACTTCTTCCACTCCACGGGTTTTTAAAGCCTAGCGTAATCTCATACTCACCTTCAGGCAATTCGAAATTGTATTCAATTGCCTTATCACGAGTTTGTTCCCCATTATAATACCTCAAGGTTCCATACTTATCAGACGTATCTCTTGTTGAAGTATTAGTAGTTTCCGTAACCAATCCCCATGATTTACCTGTTACCTCATCTACTCCATACATTTGCTCAGTCTTACTAGCATACAACCCCATTTTGTCATTACCTTCAACTGTTTCAGGAGTCGTATCCCCAGCATTGACGAAGTAAAGAATATGATCATTATTCTTCAGCTCTTCTTCTGTAAAATCTGTAGAATCTACTTCGCTAGCAAATATAGTTGAACTAAATGCTAGACCTATGAGTAATAAGCTTATGATACAAAGTAAAACAACCCTCTTGCCCTTCATCACAGACGCACACTCTCCTTTTTATAAAAAGTAATAGTTTCTTTATGGCCTAATAAGCCTGACCTTCTTAACATCACCCCCTTAAATGAAATTGGTTGATGAAAAATAACAAATTTTCGTTACTTTTTGTTTGGGTTTGTTAATTTAGGAGAATCTCAAATTAATTCACATAATAAAATTTATGATATGGTAGTAAGTCTTTGTATAAATAAGCTTGATTTTTTGGTAATCATTAACAACGAGGATTAACCCACGACTAAATTTTTACCAAATAAAACGCTTACATTTTATTGTAGTAATCGTCTTTGAATTAATACTATTTTTATTATCTTCTTATCTATTTAAAAATGATTAGCATTTATTATTCGATTCACATAAAATAGTTTCTACAAACTAGATTATAATCAAATAAGAACGCTACACTATAACAATTTTTTGCTTGTTTTTAATACTATTTTTACTTTTCACATTGTCAACCACTCATGATTTTGTATAAAAAGCCGACTGCTATTTTATATTATCAGTCGGCTTTATAATTCATCTATTACGTTTTACAAATCAATAATTTCTCTTTTACTATCTTGTCTTTCATGTAGTTTTTTCATTGCAAATCTTGCTATTGGCTGTGCAATCAACAGCTCAATCCATAATGCTACACCAAAATTTCTAGGCCAGACATGAAGGAAGTTTTGAAATGGTTCAATGCTTATTTGTTTCGTACCTATCCATGTTCCTATAATTGTTAAAAATATAGATAAGACGGTAACATGTAATAAAATATTTAATAGAACTCTAGCATTAAATCCATCTGACTGTCCTACAAATTTTGGCATTACTTTACCCACTAATGGTTCTGCAACCAAACTAACTAACGCAACAACTGCAATCCATATAAACGGAATAATCTGTAGTGTCTCTAAATAAACTTCGTTACTAAATCCACGTTCCAGCCCCGTAATAAATAGCGATGTTGTTAACTTTTCATAAGTGAACATTTTGTGAACATTTTCCGGATAGTCTAATAATTTATTCCCTATTTTCAGCAAACGATTTTAATTCTTTTGCACGAGAAATTATAAAACTTGTCATATATTTTTCCAAAAACAATTTATCAGCAATCAAACCGATTGGACCAAAAGGTGACTTGTATTCAAATGTATCTATCATCATAGTCCCTCCTTTTTCTTCTACAAATTGATGTTTATGAGTAAAAGAATGGAAGGATCCTTTTAGCATACTATCCACAAACTCGATAGGCTTTTTCATATGAGTTACTTTAGCTATTAACCTTTGTTTAATACCAAGATGAGTTGCTTCCCAAGTAACAGTATCTCCCTCTTCTAATAAACCATGTGTCACGCCATCCACCGCTGTTTCCTTAGTTTTAGCAGTGGTTTTAGTATGTATATCAACGTTTCTTGCAAGATCAAAACATATTTCAACAGGCGCTTCAATAAACTGGTGGTGTTTTATAATCGGCATCTGTAACCTCCTTTACACGGAACTTTTTCAAACTGCTCATTCCACGCTCCTTGTTGTTCGTTCAATATGTGATAAGAGCAGAGCACCTATTAACACAAAAGTTGGTTCTAATTATTTTAAGATATACTATAAGTGATTGTACCTTTTTTACTAAGGCCCCGTTGTTTTTATTTAATAACCTATATTTAACGTCTGTTTCATTTTATCAAGTAAGTCTCTATGTTTTTCTGTTGTAATAGCTGGAGTATTTGTATTTCCAACATTGTCATAATTAAAAAGAATAGTACCATCTTCTAAAATGTTAAAAGCATATTCTCCCTTTTTCGTTTTAGTTTCATCTCCTTTAAAGAAAGCAAACATATATACGATACCTGACTTCATTTCTTTCAATAATTGTTCGTTTTCAATTTCCTCTACTTGTACTCCCTCCACCATAGATAATATTTCTTTCATTTTTTCTTTATCTTTTATTATAGTATCTGTGCCTTCTGAAGATATATTGTTTTCTATCATGTTAACAGCTAACATATCAGCAAAATCTTTATCTTCTATTATTATAGTCTCTTCATTACCTGAGCAAGCACTTAAAAAGACCACTATAAATATAAAAGGTACATAAATATGTTTGATAAGCATCCTCCTTGTTCTGTGATAGAATACTGCCTATAGCTTGATATATTTGATTTAACTACTTTTTACTAACCTGCCCCTTCAATATCTGAACACTTCAATATTAACATAATATTCCAAACAAAATTTATTTTTCACACAAAAAAAGACGACCATAGATGATCGTCTAGTTTACATCTTTAAAGAAGCATTCACACCGTAATAAGGTTATTCCTGCATCGCCAGATATAATGCCCCTTTCACACCTGCTTCATCTGTAAGGCCTGGAGATACAATATAGTTATCTATTTCTTTTTCCGTTAAATATGGCGAACTAACATAGCCATTAAGCATTTCTAAGACATTTTTTCTGATTAAAGGAAACAGCTGTTGTTGTTTCATTACTCCTCCACCCATAATAATCCGCTCGGGTGATAAAATATAAATATAGCTAGTTAACGCTTGTGCTAAATAGAAAGCTTCGATCTCCCATACTTTATCATCATCCGCTAATTCATGACCTTTCTTGCCCCATCTTTTTTCTAATGATGGACCGGCGGCAATTCCTTCGAGACAGTCACCATGATAAGGGCAAGTTCCTTCATATGTATCTTCCTGGTGACGTCGGACTTTAATATGCCCCATTTCAGGATGGGATAGTCCTTTTAATGTTTGGCCATGAAAATATGCACCCGCACCAATTCCAGTACCGACTGTAATATACAAGCAAGTATCAACATCTGTAGCACTTCCCCATTTTGCTTCTGACATCGCCGCTACGTTTACGTCCGTATCAATAATAACTCGTACACCTAAACCTTCTTTTAGCTTGGCACCAAATGGATAATCTACCCATTCAGTTTTTGGTGTTTTTTGTAATTGGCCATATGCAGGACTTGTTTCATTAATATCAATCGGACCAAATCCTCCCAATCCAAGACGTTCAATACCTTTTCCCTTAAAGAAAGCCAGCACTTTCGGTACGGTGATATCAGGATGCTCTGTTGGAATGACTTCCTTTTCCAGAATTTCACCTTGATCATTACCTACTGCTAATACAAATTTTGTTCCTCCTGCTTCAATTGCACCTAACTTCACTAATGTTACCTCCCTAAAACTTTTGCTTTAACGACCATAATGACAGCTTTCCTTGTGCTTGTACCTCTACTGTTGCAATCGAAGTATCAGCAAACATACGTGAGGTAAAGACAAGTTCTCCATCATTGATAAATACTTCAAGTGAAGAGTGGTCAATAAAAATCCGAATATTGTTTAACTTACTTTCGAAAATCCCCACTCGTTCTTCCTTCTCACTATTGTCGAATGCTGGTCGTGTTAATGTTATAGTTCGATTTGTTTTATTAAAATCTATTGTAGCATAATCGAATATCGTAATATATCCTTTTTTACCAGTAATTTCATCTAATATAATTTCACTTGCTCTGGGAATCATTTTGGTCATCGGGCCGTATTCATTTACTAGCAATTCATCTCGTAAATCGGTAAGTTCTTCTACCGGCTTTTGATAAATTTTGCCGTTTTTTAATTCTAATTCCCGAGGCAATGTTAGTTGATGAATCCACTGATTCTTTTTCGTTGGATGATATTCCTCCTTCTGATCAGGAACCCCTATCCAGCCAAATAACAAGCGCCGACCTTTCTCATCTAAGGTCGTTTGTGGTGCATAAAACTCGAAACCACGATCAAGTTCAGTAAAATATCCGAACTCAAACCGCTCTTTCCAGTTCCCGATCACATAACCACTTTGGAAAAGATTGCGATAATGAATACCGTCTGCTTCTAACCCTTGTGGGGAAAAAAGAAGTACGTCTTCTCCGTTGAGTGGAAAAAAGTCCGGGCACTCCCACATATATCCGAAGCCGTCTGCCAGAATCCCTTGAAACTCCCAATCTTGAAGGTTATTCGACTCATACCAGACAACAGAACCTTTTTGTTCTACTGTCTGTGCCCCGATTACCATATAAAACTTACCGTCCTGTTCCCATACCTTTGGGTCACGAAAATGAGCAGTGAACCCATCCGGGAGTTCAATCTGCACCCCTTTTTTATCAAAATGAATGCCATCAGTTGAAGTAGCTAAACATTGGTACGTTTCACGAATATCATTATTTTTTACATTACCAGTATAAAAAAGCTTCAACTGACCATCATGTGAGATCGCACTTCCAGAATAACACCCATCCTTATCGAACCAAGCGCTTGGTGTTAATGCTATCGGTTCCTGCTTCCAATCAACTAAATTCGCGGAAGAGAGATGCCCCCAGAACTTAGCACCATGCTCAGTTTTGAATGGCATCCATTGATAGAAAAGATGATAAGTACCATTCCATTGAATCCACCCATTTGGATCATTGATCAAACCTACTGGTGGGGCAATATGATAGGAAGGTAGATAAGGGTCACAGGTGACAGTCTCCTGATGCTTTTCTACTTCCTGTTGTGCTTTTTGACGTAATACTTGATCTTTCTCCATTCGATAACTCCTTCTCCATTTTGAATATCTTTTTTTCGTGAGATTCATTCTTACGGACAATTCAACTTAATTTGCCTTTCTTTTGTCCATAAGATCATTCATTTATATAGAAAAGAAGGTGGGACAAAAACATAAATTAGATACTCTTACTCATTTGAACAGAACAATGCTCTACCTTCTGTGCTTGTTGCTTCTTCCTTGGAATTCTCTTTCTGTTCCTTGGAAAAGTGCATCGCTTCCTTGGAATCCTCTTTATCTTCCTTGGAAAAGTACTTCTGTTCCTTGGAAATAATCATTTTTCCAAGGAAGAATGATACTTTTCCAAGGAACAATAAACACGAACATCCAACTTGATGTTCGTGTTTTGGCCTAATTCAAGTACTTCTGTCCCAGCCACTTCTTTTTATTTATCTTCTTTATACCCAAAGAAGTAAGTTAAACCAAATGCGATACCAATCGCCACGAGGTTCACTAAAATATATAAGAATAATTGTTCATTTAAATAAAGCAATGTTCCCGGAATTACTGTAATTGCCATTCCTGTTGCTTTTAAATTAACTATGGTTGCAAGGAAACCGGCAATACCACCAGCGACTAACCCCATGATGAACGGTTTACCATGGCGTAGGTTTACACCGAAAATAGCTGGTTCAGTAATTCCTAAAAATGCGGATAATGCTGAAGGGTATGCTAATGCCTTCATTTTCTTTTGCTTAGATTTAACACCAACAGCTAGTGCCGCACCACCTTGGGCTGCGATTGAAGCTGTAATAATTGGGTTAAACGGATTGTAATTCAGATTTTCTAACAATTGAATTTCCAAAAAGTTAAATATATGATGAACCCCTGTGATTACAATGATTTGGTGGAAAAATCCAATGATTAAGCCACTAAGTCCAAGTGGTAATTCCAGTAATGCGATCGTGCCGTCAAAGATCCAATTTTCCACTAAGTGAAGAATTGGTCCTAACGCAAATAATGACAATATAATCATAATTAATAATACCAGAAAAGGAGTTAAGATTAAGTCCAATGATTCCGGAACACGTTTACGGAAAAACTTTTCGACTTTAGCCCCGATTAATCCTGCAAAGAAAGCTGGTAAGACAGACCCTTGATAGCCAATTACCGGAATAAAGCCTAAAAAGTAAAGTGGCTCGGCAGCACCTTCTGCCACTACCCACGCATTAGGTAAAGAAGGAGATACAAGCATTAACCCGAGTACTAAACCGATGACTGGTGTTCCACCAAACACTTTAAAGGTTGACCATGCAACCAGTGCCGGTAAGAAGACAAATGCTGTATCTGTTAATACCTCTGTAAATAATAAAAAGTTTTCCGAAATACTATCTGGTGTCAGACCAAATAATACTAAGATTTGTTCCTGTGTGATCAATCCGCGTAATCCCATAAATAAACCGGTTGCAACAAGTACCGGAATAATTGGTACAAAAACATCACCGAATGTACGGATCGCTCGTTGAAAGGTAGTTCCCTGCTTTTTTGCTTCTTCTTTCATTTCAGATTTTGAAGTACTAGTTACACCTAGGTTATTAATTGCTTCATAAATTCTGTTAACAGTACCTGTTCCGAAAATGATTTGATATTGACCCGAGTTATAGAAAGCTCCCTTTACTTTATCTATTTCCTCTACCGCATCTACATTAACTTGCTCACGGTCATGAACCATCACACGTAGTCTCGTTGCACAGTGAGCGATTGATTGAACGTTTTCTTCTCCACCAATCGCCTCGATGACCTGCTTTGCAATTTCTTCATTACTCGCCATTATAAAAACCTCCTCTTAATTTCATAAAAAGGTGGAATCGATTCCACAAAAGCTAAAAATAATAACGAATGATATGGGATCGATCTCACACATTCGTTACAACAGATTATAAACTATTTCCTGACAATCGTCTATAGGTATGAGTTAATTTTTTTGTTTTATTGTAACCGTTTAATTTTTCCATTAGTAGACGAGTGATGGCGATACCTGCATCTTCATTTTGAAAATCAATCGTTGTTAACACCGGCTCTATGTATTTCGATAAACGTGATACCCCTGTTGTCGCCATTCCTATATCTTTTGGAATGCTATAATGATTTTCTTTTAAATATTGCATTGCTCCTACTGCCATATTATCGGTTACGACAAAGACTGCATTTGGCTGTGATGAATGCATCATTATCGTTTGCATGGCGTCATAACCAGACTCAATACTAAAATCACCAAACGCCATACGTTCTTCTAATATCGGGAGGTTATACTTCTTTAACGTATCTATATATGCTTTTTTTCTTAAAATTCCTACTGCCGGATCATCCTCAGGTACTCCAATAAAGCTGATATCACGGTAACCATTCTCTAACATGTAGGTGATCATTTCTACTGTTGCATTGTAATCCGGATAACTGATCGAAGTAGTCGATGGCATGTTCTGCCCCAGCACAACGACGGGAACATCCGCTTTTTGGATTTCGTTAACAAGTGCTTCATCTGTATTAGTTCCCAACAAAATAACTCCGTCGACATTCCGTGATTGCAATAATTTTATAAAAGCTATTTCTTTATCCTTGTCTAATGAAGTTTGAGTCAGTAGCATTTGATAATCATTTTCTTGCAGCATTTGATTAATACCATCAACAACTCGACTGGCAGTTTCAGTACTAATTTTGGGTAAAATCACTCCAATAACACCCGTTTTTTTGGTACGTAATGATTTTGCTGATTGACTAGGTAAATAACTGGTCTCTTGGATGACTTTATCGATGCGTTCTTGAGCTTCCTGACTTACATATCCATTCTTATTAAGGTGACGGGAAACCGTAGAGCGTGATACGTTAGCTAGTTTTGCAATATCATTAATGGTTGTCATGACAATCTCCTTCACACTAATTTCCCACTTATTATACCAAAGAGAGTGACATAGCAAAAGAATAGTAAGTTAACCAATTCCAAGTGACGTATTTCACCATTTTTCATAATAAGTAGTGAACATCTCCATAGAATACTTGCCACCATATGAAACCATAATAATAGTAAGTTCATCCTCTCTCTATTGTGATAAGCAGAGGAATTGATCTATATTACAAGTCGAAAGGAATGAGAAATGTTTATGGAGTCGTTTCTTATCATTGCTATTTTGACAGCGAGCTTCATTGTATTGCTGATGCATTGGGGCTTACTGTTGCTCCAAATCGTATTCGCTGTAGTTGTTACAAGCTTTCTTCCTACAGATTGGTTCATGGCAGCAGTCATAATACAAGCCCTGTTTGGCTTATGGATTTTACGTCAAGCCTTTCAAGCAGCACGCTATCAGTATCAATTAGAACTGGAAAAAACACAGCGTATTCCTCAGCATTATACCGAAGGAGGCAGATCAGGCATTAAGAAGAACTTTTTATAATAGGCTAGTTTGAAAAAAATCTGCTATAATATGTTAGTCAATAACAAAAAAGGAGTATTACTAACATGTTAAAGCAGTTTTTTTCTTATTATAAACCACATAGACGACTGTTTATGATTGATTTTTCTAGCGCTGTCATCGTAGCAATCTTAGAGCTAGCTTTTCCGATTGCTGTTCAATGGCTAATAGATGAATTATTACCTGAACGTGAATGGAATCTGATTGTAACAGTCAGTATCTTATTATTTGCAGTCTATCTACTAAGTACCTTCTTGCAATATGTCGTCAGTTACTTGGGACACAAACTCGGGATTAACATTGAAACAGACATGCGTGAGCAGTTATTTTCACACGTACAGCGCCAATCATTTCGTTTTTTTGATAACACGAAAACAGGTCATATTATGAGCCGTATCACAAACGACTTATTTGATATCGGTGAATTGGCACACCATGGACCGGAGGACTTTTTCATTGCGATTATGACCTTTACCGGAGCATTTTGGATAATGTTCACCATTAATCCGACACTTGCATTGATTGCATTAGTGATGGTACCGCTGCTAGTTGCTTTGGTAACTTTCTGTAATATCGCCATGAACAAAGCATGGCACCAGATGTACCACAACATTGCCGGTGTTAATGCCCGTGTTGAAGATGCGGTATCTGGCGTAAGAGTCGTGCAATCTTTTACAAATGAAGATTTTGAATTAAAACGATTCAATCGTGATAACGGTTTGTTTCGCAAAGCAAAAGTCAAAGCATACAAAGTCATGGCTGGAACACATTCAAGTATTTATATGATGACTCGCTTCCTTACTGTCACCGTCCTTGTCGTCGGAGCATGGTTAACCTTTAATGGGGACTTAAAGTATGGAGAATTAGTCAGTTTTGTTCTTTATACCAATGTATTAATTAAACCAATAGATAAAATCAGTGCGTTACTGGAATTGTATCCTAAAGGAATGGCTGGATTCCGCCGCTTCCAGGAACTTCTGGCGAAAGAACCAGATATTAAAGATGACCCAAATGCAATCGAAGTGGACAAGCTTACAGGTAATATCCAGTTTAATCAAGTCGCCTTTTCCTATGACGGTCACCAACAAGTATTGGAAAATATTAATTTGCAAATCAATCCTGGGGAAACTGTCGCATTTGTAGGTCCTTCCGGTGCAGGGAAAACGACGATTTGTTCGTTGATCCCTAGGTTTTATGATGTGAATGACGGTGCGATTACGATAGATGGGATCGATATTCAGAAAATGACGAAAAAATCCTTACGTTCACAAATCGGTATCGTGCAACAGGACGTCTTCCTTTTTACTGGAACTGTCCGGGAAAATATCGCCTATGGAAATCATCAAGCAACAGATGAAGAGATTATCAATGCTGCGAAAAAAGCACATTTGGATCAGGTTATTGCTGATTTACCAGATGGATATGATACCCAAATCGGTGAGCGAGGCCTAAAATTGTCAGGTGGTCAAAAACAACGATTAGCGATTGCTCGTACATTCTTAAAAAATCCACCTATATTAATATTGGATGAAGCAACATCGGCATTAGATACCGAAACAGAACGAATGATTCAACAATCACTGGATCAACTTGTAGAAAACCGTACGACATTAGTGATTGCACACCGACTAGCAACGATTAAAGACGCTGATCGTGTAGTCGTAGTAACAAATGATGGTATTGCCGAAGAAGGCAACTACCAGGAGCTTTTAGCTAAGGACGGCGTGTTCGCACGCTTGCATAAAATTCAATATCAACAAAATCAAGACTAAGTGCGTCATGCACTTAGTCTTCTTCTTGCCAAAACAAATCATCTAACGTTTTATTTAATGTTTTACAAATTGAAATACACAACTGCAGACTAGGATTATATTTCCCTTGTTCAATTAAACCAATCGTTTGCCTCGTAACATCAACTTTTTTAGCTAGTTCCGCCTGAGACAAATCGTGCTCCACCCTTGCTACTTTCAGCTTGAGATTTTTCATCATTCTTCATCCTCTAGCTGTTTTTCCACTGCTTTATCGCTTTGCTTTTTCGCAGATGAATAACTTATCGCCAGTACTAGTACAAGTATAGGAATATAAAACATCATTGATGCCACAAACGTAATGAAGAAATAGTAAATCGCCTGTGATTGACTGTCTGCATAGCTGTATGCGCTATTAAGTCCAAAAAACAGTCCTAATAAAACTCCTATTACGATCCCTGAAGTAAGGGTTTTAGTCTGATAACTCCACTTACTTTTATTGTCATGCAGTTCTACTTCAGCAGAAAAAAGTCCTTTTTGCGATGCACGAACACCATAATAAATCCCTGCCACAAGAAATATAATCATTTCAGTAGCCACATGCTCCATCTCAAAGTAGCCGTAAACAAAAAATTTGCAGATCACCGAAGCTAAACAAATGATATAGATTAAAAGGTAAATTTCTCGATAAATCTTGTTTTGCTCATTAACGACTCGTTCATCCTGGATTTTATTTTTAAATAAGTTCATCATCTTACCTCCCAGTAATTGTTATACTTTTATTATACATAATATCTAACTTTATGCAATATATATATTACATAAAGTTAGATATATATATATTATTGTAATATGGAAAGCTTCATATTAATAATTTTCAATGCCTTCTTAAATGGAGATAAGTTTTCAGAGGTCGATCCTGCTTATGTTTTTAGGGAGAGTGAGGACCTTACAAGCACGGGCCTGGTTTTTTTGTGACAAATCTTTAACCTCTCTTGAGATTTGTCAGTTATAACAGTTTTTGTGACAAATCTTCAGCCTCTCTCTTGAGATTTGTCAGTTATAACAGTTTTTGTGACAAATCCTCAGCCTCTCTCTTGAGATTTGTCAGTTATATCAATTTTTGTGACAAATCTTCTGCCTCTCTCTTGAGATTTGTCAGTTATATCAATTTAAAAAAACACATATTTCCTCATTCTTAATAGATTTATTGTTATCTGGGTTTATTATTATAATAGTAGTTATTTTGGTTAACCCTGAATTCATACTGTTGCAGGCACCGATCAAACCCAATATATACAAGGAACGACCTATGAACTAACCCCATTTCGTTTGATGCAATAAGAGCTATTAGTTTTGATACCAATGATTGTATGCTTTCTTTACTTGCAAGAAAGCTTAGTGCGCCCGTCTAGAAAGAAGTCACGGTAAGCATGCGAACCGGGAAGTCGCCTAGTTTTTGGGCACTCGGAGTTAGACAGGCACCCCATTTTCTTTCATGATAATAAAGACACCCACGTCATACATCGTGAGTGTCTCTATTGCTAATCATTTACATATATATTATGACTCTTTATCTTTAATAATCACAAACGACAACATAGCACCTATTAAAGTTGACACACCGCTCAAAATAACAAAAACAATCGACTTATAGTTAAAATCAGGAACTAGAAAACTAAACACCGCTAACACAATCATAACAAATAATGACATAAACAATACTTGTAAAGAGTTCATCTTCTTCATTCTCCTAAGTACTTTAGTTCTTATTTATAATCTTTTATGATATTTTTGTTCCGTTTTCCACTGTTTCATCCGGTCTGAGCAAAACTACATCATCAGCTCCCGGTACTCCGCCCAATACCAATACCTCTGATTTAAAGCCGGCAATTCGTAACGGCGAAAAATTAACTACTGCAGCTACTTGTCGTCCAATTAACTGTTCCGGATTATACCTTTTCGTAATTTGTGCTGACGATTGTTTCACACCAATCTCACCAAAATCTATTTTCAACTTCAAGGCTGGTTTTCTTGCTTCTTTGAAATCTTCTGCTTCTATTACTGTACCAATTCGTACATCTAACTTTGTAAAATCATCAAAAGTAGCCATTATAATCACCTCAATTATTATTTCTTATCCTAATTCGCTTTAATTTTTCGTAATAATACTGATAGCCATATACAGTAAAACCTTATATTTCGACTTCCGCTTATGTCATTTTTCGATATTATTTTAATCACACCATTTTTTTACTATTTTTTGCACAAGTATAGTTTCTAAAATTTGATACTTAGGTCCCAATCATATATATTAAAACTCTCTGCATCAACTTTTCTGTAATAGTTTAAATAGATCTCAATGATTTTTACACAAATATTTTGGTTGTCAAAAATCAGCTTATGAGATAAAATACAATATATAGATGATTATTAAATCAAAAACATCTATATATTGTATTGACGACATCAATACTGTGATAACCTAATTTTTCGCAGTTTTGTTTATAACATATATAGTTTAGCATTTAATCGCTCCATAATGAGCGCTTTTATTTTATATTTGGAGGTTTTTTCATGACAACAGAAGTTAAATCTATTAAACAATCAGTCACCAAAGCATTACAAGATGCTGAAGAAAAGTATGGATTAGATACGAAGGATATTCAACAACGTATCGAAGAATCTACAAAATCTGACAAAGACGCAACACAAGAAGCTTTATTCTATTCATTGAACCGAATCTCTATGGATCAATCAAAATGGACTTTTGTTGCGGCTCATTTTCATTTAACTCAAATGTACGATGAAGCAGCACAAAATCGTGGGTATGATCCCGCTCAAAAATACGGCGATTTACATAACCTAATTCAGGTACTAACGGATAAAGGTATCTACAGTACCGATATCCTTACTCATTATAGCAAAGAAGAAATGGATCAACTACAAAATGCAATTGATCCGGAAAAGGATTCTTTTTTTAACTATATTGGACTATTTCTATTAGCTGATCGTTATTTAGCAAGAGATCATGATCGTAATTTATTTGAGTTACCACAAGAACGATTTATGATTATTGCGATGACATTAATGCAAAATGAAGCACCTGAAAAACGTCTCGAATTAGTGAAAGAAGCTTATTGGGCATTAAGTAACCTATATATGACTGTTGCAACACCAACCTTATCCAATGCAGGTAAAAGCTATGGTCAGCTGTCTTCCTGCTTCATTGACACTGTAGACGATTCATTAGACGGCATTTATTTAAATAACTGGGATATTGCCCGTCTTAGTAAAGATGGCGGCGGAATCGGCATTTATTACGGTAAAGTTCGTGCGCTAGGATCAGATATTAAGAGATTTAAAGGCAATTCATCTGGTATTGTACCGTGGATTCGTTTAGTGAATGATACAGCAGTCAGTGTAGATCAACTCGGGCAACGCCAAGGTGCCGTGGCGATCTATTTAGATGCTTTCCATAAAGACATTATGAACGGTTTCTTAGATTTAAAGACCAATAATGGTGATGAACGTCGTAAAGCACACGATATATTTACCGGTGTATCTATTCCAGATTTATTTATGGAGCAATTACAAGAAACAGATGCACAAGGAAAAAGTATCGGCGAATGGCACACCTTCTGTCCACATCAAGTTAAACAAATGATGGGCTGGAAAGACGAAAATGGTGATCCACTCGGGCTTGAGGACTTTTATGATGAAAAAGACAATAAATATTTTACGGAAAAATACTGGGAAGCTGTGAATCATTCGTTACTTCCTAGAAAAACGTACCGTGCAATGGATATCATGGCACGTATTATGGTCGCCCAACTAGAAACTGGGACACCATATATGTTCTACCGTGACGAAGTCAATCGCCAAAACCCGAACAAACATAAACGTGGTATTGGTAAAACATCTATTTATTGCAGTAACTTATGTACAGAAATTGCACAAAACATGTCACCGACAACAATCACAAAAGAATATCAAGATGAAGAAGGTAACATCGTTATTGTTCGTAAACCAGGTGATTTTGTTGTATGTAATTTATCATCCGTTAACTTACCAAATGCAGTTAGAAAAGAAGTATTGGATCGATTAATTTCTATACAAGTTCGCATGTTAGACAATGTAATTGATTTAAATACAATTTCAGTCGGTCAGGCACAGGTAACAAATAAAAAATATCGTGCTGTGGGTCTTGGTACTTTCGGCTGGCATCACCTGCTTGCATTAGAGAAAATACATTGGGAATCAGAAGAAGCTGTCGAGTATGCTGATAAAGTTTACGAAGATATCGCTTATTACACCATTAAAGCATCCATGGAATTAGCAAAAGAAAAAGGTGCTTACTCTGAATTTGAAGGCTCTGAATGGCAAACAGGAGTTTATTTCGACAGAAGAGACTATCATTCAGATCGCTGGAATAAGTTGCGCGAAGATGTGGCAGCCAACGGTGTTCGTAACGGCTGGTTAATGGCTGTAGCACCAAACTCTTCTACTGCCAAAATTGGTGGCTCAACTGATGGTATTGATCCACTATACGCAGTCGAATTTGCGGAAGAAAAGAAAAACTTCAAATTTAAAGTTACTGCACCAGACTTAGATCATGTAACATACAACTATTACCGTCGTGCACGTCACGAATTGGATCAAATATGGAGTATTAGACAAAACGCAAAAAGACAACGTCACATTGATCAAGCGATCAGCTTTAACTTCTATGTACGTCATGATATAAAAGCGAAAGAGTTATTAAACTTACACATTGCAGCATGGGAAAACAATCTAAAAACAACGTATTATGTTCGCAGTACTTCCCAAACAGAAATCGATGAATGTGAAGCATGCCATAGTTGATCACGAAACAAATATATGAACATTATATATTGGATGCCGTTGTGAAGAATTTGCTCACGGCATCCACCATCAATATTTTTATCCTATGTGGGAGGAACTGTAAATGACACAAGTTGATCAATCTTTATCAAAAATTAAACTATTAAATCCTACCTATCCAAATAAAGCTACCGGAATTATTAACGGTGAATCTTCAGGGTTATTAAACTGGAATGACATTGCTTATCCGCAAATGTATGACTTATATCAGACATTACTGGCAAACTTTTGGAAAGCACAAGAAATCAATATGCAGGATGACATCAAACAATGGGATAGCTTATCCGAGACGGAAAAAGATATTTTCTTACGTATTAATACACAACTGGCATCACTTGACAGTCTGCAAACACCAACGATGACACATGTGATGGACTATGTAACAGATTCCAGCTTTAAAGCGATATTCGCTGTTATTTCACAGCAAGAAGCGGTGCATAATGAATCCTATTCTTACATTTTAAGTTCTATTGTACCTTTACGTGAGCAAAATGAGCGTTTTGACCAGGCTAAGGAAGATCCAATGGTCCGTAAGAGAAATCAGTTGATCCTCGATAGCTATGAAGCATTCCGTGAAAATCCGACACCACAACGCTTATTTGAATTAGCTATTAACTCTATTAATTTAGAAGGTATCTACTTTTATGCAGGGTTCGCCTTCTTCTATCATTTGGCACGCAAGCAAAAAATGTTAAAAACTAGTACAATGATCAGCTATATTCAACGTGATGAAATGCAGCACGCTTATTTCGTATCTCAGTTTGTTCGTATCCTGCTTACTGAAAACCCGGAACTTAATACAAAAGAAAATATTCAATATGTTTATCAAACGGTTGATAAAGCAGTTCAGTTGGAAAAAGAATGGGCAGATTACATTTTAAAAGATATTGAAGGAATTGATATCGGTGAATTCCATAGCTACGTAGAGTATTTAGCTAACAAACGTTTCCGTCAAATCGGCTTAGATAACTTTTATCCTGAACGTGATAATCCAATGGAATGGATTCATGTTTTTAGTGATGAAATGATGAATGAAACTAAATCAGACTTTTTCGAGCAAAAATCTCGTACCTATACCAAAGTATCATCATCTAACGGCTTCGACGAACTATAATAAGGAGGCTTTTTTGTATGAAAGCTGCGATTATTTATTCATCTGTTACAGGTAATACCTCTACTCTGGCAGAAATAATTTGTGAAAATATGAGTAAGTATACTATCGAAACAGACCTGATTCCTGTTGATGAGTTCCATCCAGAACAGTTGCACAACTATGATATCGTCACAGTCGGTACCTATTCATGGGACAACGGTGAACTGCCACTGGAAATGGAAGAAGTCTTTGAGGCGTTCGAAGATGAAGAGGTAAAACATATTACGACTGGTATATTTGGAACAGGAGATAGCTTCTACCCTTATTATTGTGGAGCGGTTGATATTTTTAGAGATATGCTTTACGTTCATACAAATCTTGCAGTTACTTTAAAAGTAGAACTAACACCGCAAGAGGAAGATCTTCATCGTTGCAAAAAATTTTGTGATCGATTAGCAAGTGAATTTGCAGTAGTTTCATAGCTTCGAAAGTTGATGTTATAAAAACATCAACTTTTTTCATGAAAGGAGAATGACAGAATGTTAGAATATCTACTTATTTTTTTAGGTGCTGCAGTGCCCTGGTTTGAAATTATCCTCGTAATTCCACTTGGTATTTTATCAGGGTTAAATCCTACGCTTGTTATTATTGCTGCATTCCTCGGAAATATGGCAACCATATTAGCCTTGATTTTCGGTTTTGATAAATTCAAACAATGGCAGGCAAAAAGGAAAGATAAAAGGCAAACCAAACGCGAAGGTAGAGCACGCACCATTTGGAATAAATACGGTCTGCCAGGCTTGATTATGCTAGGCCCCATCTTAATCGGATCCCATATTACTGCCTTTATCGGCATGACATTAGGTGCAACAAAACAAAAAACCTTAATATGGTCGACATTCAGTATCGGTGCTTGGTCATTAGCTTTGGGCATTTCAACCGCATTAGGATTTGACTTTTTTACAAATTAAAATAAGGATCAGTGATCGTATCATCACTGACCCTTATTAAATTTTCCTATTCAACCATAACAATATTTATTGGATATACATATGGCTGATCCGGCTCAATTATTGTTTCCATATTCTCTATTTGAACAATCGGCAATTGAGAGCCTTGATATTCCGTTAGTTGAATCGTTCCTGTCACTTCTAGCCATGTATCATCTTCGATATTAACCGCTTGGTCAAACTCCATCATAAAACCAATTAAACTGGCATCTGCCACACAATGTGTAATAAGAAAACGCCCCATCACGAATTGCTGTGGTGAAAAATCTTCTTCTCGATATACGAATCCTGATAATGTTACCTTTGTTCCTTGCAATTGTTCTGGATTTTGCATTATTTGTTGATAATACGTAGAAAAAAGTGTTTCATTCATATCAATTCGTGATTGTTGGAAAATATCTGTAAGCAACTGATCATACTCATCTTTTGTAATTTTATTTTTATAGACATTTGGGTCAATCTGATTAACATCGTCATCAGATAGTTGTTGCTCTTCTTGAGATGACTCTTCAGATTCAGACACCGCTTGACCTGTAATCGCTAAGGTTGATCCTTTATTTTTCGCAATTGATGCATCCAAACTTGCTAACGGTAAAAGGATACCCGTTGCAACCGGAAAAAAAATGATGATATAGCTTACACTTTTTTTTAAGTTTATCGGTTGATCTCCATGATCATGATGATGTCCATCGCCTTCCTCGTGATGGTGGTGTTCGTTTTTTCCTCCAAATGTAAACACCCGATGCATTTGAATGAGAAATAATAATAAAAATAGTGATGCTCCTAATTGACTTAATGTTTCATATTTGGGATTAATCAATTTTAAGATGTCGCCACTGACATGTAATCGAAAAATAAAGATAGTGAAAAACAAAAGAATCGTAGCGCGTAATAGCTGTTGTCCATTTATTTTCATGTGGCAACCTCCTTAGTTAAAGCCTTGTAACAGACTGATAACAATAAATACTGTGAAAGTCACGATTCCAACAAAAGTGAATACAAACTTGGTTCTGAACACACTTAACATCATCAATGTATTTTTTAAATCTATCATTGGCCCATAAATGAGAAAACCTAAAATAGACGATTTTGGAAATACATTGGAGAAGGATGCTCCGATAAAAGCATCTGCCTCAGAACATAATGATAGTAAATACGCTAGTCCCATCATAACTATAAGAGAAGTTACATGACCATCACCAATACTTACTAGCATGTTGGTAGAGACATACACTTGTACAAAAGATGCTAAGAAAGCACCAATAATTAAGTATTTTCCCATATCAAAAAACTCGTCCACTGCATGTAATAATGTTTTGCCCGCTTTCTCTAGAAAAGATGAATTTGTAGAGTGAGCATGACATATGGCTCCTGTTGTCACATGTGATTGTAGTTGATTAGTTTGAAAGAGAAAGCTGATGATAATACCGATCAGCAATGCAATGACAAACCCTGCTCCCATTCGCAAAAGAGCCATCTCGAAATCATTTCCGAACGCCATATAAGTGGAAAAGATAACAATTGGATTGATTAAAGGTCCTGTTAATAAAAATCCTATCCCTGCATATATTGGTACGCCTTTGGCAATCAACCTTTTAACAATCGGAACTATCCCACATTCACAAGCAGGGAAAAGACCACCAACGACACAACTCATAAAAACAGCAGCATATTTATTCTTGGGAATCCATTTTTTTAACTGATCTTCTGTTATAAATATTTGAATAAATCCAGCAATCAGTACACCTATTAAAATGAATGGTAATGCTTCTATCAAAATACTTAAAAAAATCGTATTCATATGATAAAAAGAATCTGGTAACTCCATAATCGAGAAGTTATCACTAAAGGAAAAAACATATGCGACTATAGCAAATAGTAATAAAATAGCAGAATCAATAATCAACGAAGGGAAACTTTTTCTCATAATATACTCCTTTTTGTCTTCATCTACCACTATTTCTATGTCATAAATAGAATTCTAGAATCAATCCGGCGAAATAAATCGTAATCATTTCGATTGAAATGAACAGAAAAAAATTTTACTTATTAGTTATTTAAATATGATACAATATTAAAGGCTTTTTATATAAGAGAAGGAGGGGAATCACGATGAGGGAAGATAGCGAATTATCACGTGCAACAGGAAACTCTAAAATTGACAAATTAGATTTTCGCTTAGGCGCATTTGGCGCAGCAGTTCCTTTATTATTTTTCGTCATATGGGCGATTACAACTAGTGTATTACAATTATCTTCTGAAATTGGCCTTGTTCTTGGCGCGATTTTTGGAATTACCTTAGGATTATTTTTTTGTAAAAGCAAATGGGCGGATTATGCGCAAGGATTATTTGATGGACTAGCCCAACCAATTGGTGTAGTAGCAATGGTTGCATGGTTTTATGCAGGAATGTTTGCTCAAGTATTACAAGTCGGAGGATTGGTGGAAGGTCTTGTCTGGATCGGGATGATTACCGGGTTTACAGGAGGACTTTTTGTCGGATTGACCTTCTTATTAGCTGCCATATTCTCCACTGCGGTTGGTACTGGTTATGGTACAACGGTTGCTTTTTGTACCTTAATGTTTCCAGCTGGAGTTGCAACTGGAGCAGATCCTACCATTTTATTTGCAGCGATTCTTGCTGGAGCAGTATTCGGGGATAACCTTGCACCTGTTTCAGATACAACAATTGTATCGGCGACAACTCAAGATGCTGATGTACCAGGTGTTGTGAAAAGTCGTTTTAAATATGCAGTTATTGCCGCTATTCCAACATTAATTCTCTTTATTATATTTGGAGGCGGCGGTTCAATGGAAAATCAAGCAAGCATTGAGGCTTCCACTAATCCAAATGGGTTAGTAATGCTCATACCGTTTGGTGTGGTACTGTTTTTAGCAATATCAGGTCACCATATTATTACTTCTTTAACATGGGGAATCCTAGTTGCAGTAGTAATGCTGGTATTATTCCCGATAGGTTCGTTTAGTGATGTCATTCGTTTTAATCCTGATTCAGATAATATTGTAGAAGGTGCACTTATTAATGGTATTGTCGGGTATATTAATATGGCAATTCTGATTTTATTAATTGTAGCCGCCGCGCATTTATTACGGCTTGGTGGTACGATGCAGGTCATTACCTCCGCACTTGTTAAATGGATTAAAAACTCTGTTCGACGTGCTGAAGTTTCCATGTGGGCGATTGTTGCTCTATTAAACAGTGCGATTACAATTAATACAGCTGCCGAAATTGCAGCGGCACCTTTTGTTCGGGAAATAGGTGAAAAATATAAGATCCACAGTTACCGTCGTGCGAATATGCTAGATGCTATCACTTCTGCTTTAGGATATATTTTCCCTTGGGGGGCACCAGTGTTGCTTGGTTGGTCCACCATCAATATGATGCAGGAAACATATGAATGGCTACCGTCAGTTTCACCAACAGCAGTTTTCCCATTTGTATTCCAAGGTTGGTTCCTTGTCATTGTTATGCTAGTTGCAGCATTAACAAGTTGGGGGTTACGTTACCAAGGGAAAAATGGTGAAGAGCTAACACAACCTCCTAAATAAAGTGAGACTATGATCAGTGAGGTCTTACAGACGGTTAGCACCGTGATAAATAATTGTTGTGCTATTGGCGAGATACCCTTGTTTTCTCGCCATCAATTGATAAGACTTGGCGTTTTTTGTTGCCAAGTCTTTTTTTTTTATAAAGTTATCAATTAAATTGTGGTATTATTACTTTATAATGAAAGTAAGTAGGTGATCGAGTGCAATTAATATATACTTGGCTTGTTATCATTCATATTTTTTCTGCTATAGTCGGGATTGGACCTGGATTTGTGCTGACAACTATTGTGAAATCTGCTAAAAGTCTACCTGAAATCAGACATGCTTTCGCGTTAAAAGCAAAAGTACATATTTATGTGATGATCGGTGGCATACTTGTTTTACTAACCGGACTTTTAATGGGCGCGATCAACCCCATTCTTTTTCAGCAAGGGTGGTATCTTTCTAGTTTGGTGCTCTACTTTATCGCGCTTTCGTTGGGACCAACACTTCTCAAAAAGTTTATGGCTCCAATTAAGGAACTAATTGCTGATTCAAGTCTTGAAACCATTCCCGCAGCTTATCATGAAAATGTACAGAAACTGCTGCGTGTAGAGTATATCGAAAACACGTTGCTGTTAATCATTATCCTTCTGATGATTACCAAACCTTTTTAGACTAACCAAGAATATGATGGTTCCAATTTTATTCAACAACAGGAAAAGCTAGCAGTCATACATGAACTGCTAGCTTTTCCTTCCCAATTGATCCATTTCTTTTTTGATTCGTGGTAAATCATTTGATAAAAAACGCACTAAATAGCCGGCATCACGCAATCTGGTGATACTTACCTGATGATCCGCTGATGAATGATTCCATTTTTCCTCATCCAGTTCTATTTCTTTGTCTATTAACCAGACACTTGCAATATAATGATAATCTCCCATTACTCCAAAATGTTTCACATCTTGTTTACTTGGCTCAAAGCGCAAGCCATCATAAACAAGACAGTCATCCTCCATCCACACTTCTAATTGAGTGTGACACTTATCAAACGTGAACCGTTCCCCTCGTTTTTCCCGTCCTGGATATAAAATTTCTTGCCAGTAAAAACGACTGTTTTCTTTCATATTTATGGTCGTATGACTGTGGAATTCACTTTCGGCAAAAGGAATAACTTCTTCTCTTTCCCACGTTAAAGAGGCTTGTTCCGCTAATTCGATTTCTACTTGTTGCCTACTTGGGCTACCATTATAGGCAGGATACACTTTCGTGGCAGCCTGGGGATGAAGAGTTACATTAGTACGCTCGTCTAAACGCACACTATATGCATTCCTATCTCCGGCTACCAGTCCTCCTGAAGATTCCATTAAATAAACCGTGATATTGTCTGGATTATCAACATACAAACCTCTACTCGCTTTCAGCGGCGGTTGATAATAGACATCCTTCATAATCGTTTTTTGATTGCGCATTGCAAAATGAAGATCCAGTTTCCCATTCATTTACGATACTTCGCTTCCTTCTAGTAACATTGCATGTTGAATCCACTGTATTACTTCGGGAACACCGTCACCTTTTTTTACATTGGTAAAAACAAACGGACGCTCTTTACGTGCTTCTTTTGCATCTATTTTCATTTTATCCAGATCTACTTCGACATACGGTGCCAGATCAATTTTATTAACGAGTAAAAGGTCTGATCTTGTTACACCAGGGCCGCCTTTTCTCGGAATATCGCCACCCTCTGCCACATCAATCACATAGATATAGCCGTCTACCAACTCTGGACTGAATGTTGCTGATAAATTATCGCCACCACTTTCCAATAGAATAATATCAAGATCATCGAAGCGACGTTTTAATTCGTCAATTGCCTCAAAATTCATCGATGCATCTTCACGAATGGCAGTGTGTGGACATCCTCCTGTTTCCACACCGATAATGCGATCTTCTGATAAAATACCTTTTTTAATCAAAAATTGTGCATCTTCTTTCGTATAAATATCATTGGTAATGACCGCAACACTATATTGGTCGACCATTGTTTGTGTTAACTTTTCGACGAGAGAGGTTTTACCAGAACCAACTGGACCTCCGACTCCTACTATAATTGGTTTCATACCACATTCTCCTTCATTAAGATATAAATAATCGTGATCTTAAATATTTATGTTGCATTGATGCAAGCTCGAGACCAACAGCATGATTGGACAAATCAGTCAAGTCACGCTCGAGCACAGTGATCGTTGCTTTTTCCATTTCAGGTATCAAGCGATGAATCACTTCAATTCCAGCCTTTTGACCAAGTGGAATCGCACGGACAGCATTATGAACTAATCCGACCGTTGATGAATATAGAAAAGTAAGCACCGTTGTATAAAGATCGAATGCTAAATCTTTTGCATACAGACTATATACAATGGGAAAATGAGCAGTCACCTTTTTATCCTGTAAAAGTTGATACCATTCCTCAAGAGAAGGCGTCTCACTTACGGGCAATACAGCTTTTACAAATTGTTTACCGATCATACTGCTCGCATCTCGGGTTTCTTCTGCATTTTTGCTTGCATCACATATCTTTTCCAACCGGATTAATTCTGCCAGTTTCTCTTGTTGATAGGCTTCCTTTACAAAAATACCGTCTGTATAGGCTACATTTTCATGGAGATACATTTGGCAAAAATGAAATAAGT
The DNA here is from genome assembly GCF_900114645.1 of Gracilibacillus orientalis. Classification (GTDB taxonomy): domain Bacteria; phylum Bacillota; class Bacilli; order Bacillales; family Amphibacillaceae; genus Gracilibacillus; species Gracilibacillus orientalis. The sequence continues at coordinate 264,373 of NZ_FOTR01000002.1, forward strand.
CTTCTTTTGTTCTGATTAATTCATTTTGAATAAAGGTTTCCATACCAAACGAATGGGTATATGTTCCAATTGGAAATGCAGAATCATGAATATGCATTAAATAGAGAAACTTAGTGTTGATGCCCTCTGTACTTAAATGGCTCTGTGAACCTTCTTTCTGTTTTCTCATACTTTACACCTACTTCATCAAATAAACGTTCTAGCGTATCATCATAGCGTACAACAATTTCTGATTCCGAAATCAGGCATGGTGTATGACGGTTGCCCAGTTCAAATGCTGCTTTACCCATTTGTACGATGTTTTTAGGATAAACGACATAGACTTTTTCTTTTTTCGTACGGATAACAATTTGTTTTTCTTCATCTTCATACACGACATCGCCTACTTTTAATGGTGCCTTTTCTTCTAAGGCAATCGCAACATCTGTACCCTTATCCGTTGTCTTTCGGATAATCCGTTTATTTAACTCGTCCCAATCGAGTTCAATCCACTCGCGATTCGAATGGTCTTTGGGCTGTTCTTCTATATTAGTGAGTACTTCTTTTGTTAACATCTTTTATCCTCCCTAGAATAAATAATAACGTTGTGCCATGGCTAGCTCTTCAAACGGTTCACAAGTGATAATTTCACCATCCAATTTGACTTCATATGTCTCTGCATCGACTTCGATATTTGGTGTTGCTCCATTTAATGGCAGATCTTGTTTAGCAATATTGCGGCAATTCTGCACAGGTCGTATCAGTTTCTGCAAACCTAGCTGCTCATGAATTTTGTCTTGGTATGCTGCTTGTGAAACAAAAGTAATAGAAGTTTGGTATTTCGCTTTTCCAAGTGCACCAAACATCGGACGCATCATCACCGGCTGTGGTGTCGGAATCGATGCATTCGGATCACCCATTTGTGCATAAGCAATCATGCCACCTTTTACAACTGTTTCCGGTTTTGTTCCAAAAAATTTCGCATCCCAAATTACCAAGTCCGCCAGCTTTCCAACTTCAATCGAGCCGATCTCATCGCTCATTCCATGAGTAATCGCTGGATTAATTGTATACTTTGCCACATAGCGCTTGGCACGTGTGTTATCATTTTCCGCTTGTTGATCTTCCTGTAAAAAGCCTCGCTGTTTTTTCATTTTATCTGCTGTTTGCCATGTTCGGGTGATACTTTCACCAACACGTCCCATTGCCTGTGAATCAGAAGAGATTATACTAATCACGCCCAAGTCGTGTAAAATATCCTCTGCTGCGATCGTTTCCGGACGTATCCGTGAATCGGCAAATGCCACATCCTCCGGTACATTATGGTCCAGGTGATGACAGACCATTAACATGTCAAGATGCTCATCAATCGTATTGACCGTATATGGTCTCGTTGGATTGGTTGATGATGGCAACACATTGGGAAAGGCAGCAATTTTCATAATATCTGGTGCATGCCCTCCCCCTGCACCTTCCGTATGATAGGTATGAATCACCCGGTCACCAATAGCATTGATGGTGTCTTCCAAGAATCCCGCTTCATTCAATGTATCGGTATGTATTGCCACTTGAACATCCATTTCATCTGCTACACTGAGACATTGACTAATGGCTGCAGGTGTTGTTCCCCAGTCCTCATGTAATTTCAGACCTATCGCACCAGCTTTAACTTGTTCTCGTTGCGGATCAGGTGATGAAGCATTTCCTTTTCCTAAAAAGCCTATGTTGATCGGGTACTCCTCTGCAGCTTCCAGCATACGATGGATATTCCACTCACCCGGTGTACAAGTCGTTGCATTCGTACCTGTTGCAGGCCCGGTACCACCGCCAAGCATCGTCGTGAATCCTGCTGCCGAAGCAACTTCAATTTGTTGAGGACTGATAAAATGAATATGTGCATCTATCGCTCCTGCTGTAATTATTTTTCCTTCACAGGCAATCACTTCTGTCGAGGCACCAACGACCATATTTTCAGTAACTCCCTCCATCACATCCGGATTTCCACCTTTGCCAATAGACACAATTCGTCCATCTTTGACTCCAATATCCGCTTTAACGATACCGGTATAATCAAGAATCAATGCATTGGTTAAAATTAAATCGAGGACATTTTGATCACGTGTTCTTGTACTGCTTTGACCCATGCCATCACGTAATACTTTGCCACCACCAAATACACTTTCATCTCCATACGTCGTGTAATCTTTCTCGATTTCGATCCATAAATCCGTATCGGCTAGACGAATTTGATCACCAGCTGTCGGACCATATAGAGCAGCGTATTGCTGTCGTGAAAGTTTCATAGATAGGCTCCTTTCTAAAACCCTTTTTGCTTGATTGTTTCTGAAATTGCTACTGTTTCCGATACACTACCGTCTGTCAGATTATTTAATCCGTATACATGTTTATTCCCTGCTATTTCAACGAGCTCGACTTCTTTTTCCTCGCCTGGCTCAAAACGTACTGCTGTACCCGCTGGAACATTTAATCGCATGCCGATCGTACTAGGTCGGTCAAAATCAAGTTCCCGGTTTACTTCTGGAAAATGATAGTGCGATCCAACTTGTATCGGACGATCACCTTTATTGGCAACTTTTATTGTCTTCGTACTTCTGCCTTTATTAATTTCAATTTCCTGTTTGGCTAGTTTGATCTCACCAGGAATCATGGAAAAACCTCCTCACGTAATCGGTTGATGGACAGTAACCAGTTTTGTCCCATCTGGAAAAGTCGCTTCAATCTGTACACTTTCGATCATCTCTGGAACACCTTCCATCACATCGTCTGCAGTCAGTACTTTCTTCCCTTCCTGCATCAGTTGGGCAACTGTTTTCCCTTCACGAGCCCCTTCTAATAAATAACAACTAATCAACGCATTTGCTTCCGGGTAATTCAATTTTAATCCTTTATTTCTTCTTTTCTCTGCTAGTTCACCCGCTAAAAAAAGTAGTAATTTTTCCTGCTCGACAGGTGATAACTTCATGAAGATCCCTCCCTTTATACACTTAAATAACGATAAACCTCATCATCTTCCACCTGATCGATTGGATTCTTATATACCACTGATCCGTGATCAATTACATATAAATAATCAGCAACACTTTTGACGAAATCTAAATTTTGCTCTACGAGAATCATGGATGTAGCAGATGTATTTTTTATATCTATAATAACGTCTTGAATCTCCTGGACAATATTCGGTTGAATCCCTTCTGTTGGCTCATCCAGTAATAAAAAAGAAGGATGAGCTACTAATGCACGTGCGATAGCCAATTGCTGTTGCTGACCACCACTTAAATCCCCGCCATTTCGTTTGGCAAAATCTTTTAAGATCGGAAAATAATCGTATATTTTCTCATCTATCTTTTTTTGCTTACCAGCTTCGAGTCCAATTAGTAGATTTTCATAAACTGTCAATTTCGGGAAAATCTCTCTTCCTTGTGGGACATAGCCCATTCCTTTTTGGGCACGTGAGGAGGAACGGGCTTTGGTAATGTCTTCGGATTGATAGTGGATCGATCCTTCTTTCGGGTGCAGAATGCCAATGATCGTCTTTAATAAGGTAGTCTTCCCTACCCCATTTCTTCCCATCACACAGATCACCTGGTTTTCCTCTACTTCCATATCAATCTCACGGATGACCATACTCTCTTCATAACCAGCTTCCAGTCCCTTAATTGACAACATTCTCCTCAACCTTTCTGCCTAAATATACTTCCCTGACTGTTGGATCATTTTGAACTTCTTCCATACTACCTTCATAAAGTAATTGTCCTTCATGCATCACAGAAACAATATCTGCATATTCCTTCACAAAATCCATATCATGCTCAACGATTAATACCGCGTGATCTTTTGCTATTTTCGTAATTAATTCCCCTGTTTTGTTCCGCTCTTTCTTCGACATACCCGCAATCGGCTCATCTAATAACACAATGTCTGGTTCCTGCATTAATACCATCGCAATTTCCATCCATTGTTTTTGACCATGGGCCAGAGAACCCGCCAACTGATCCTGCTCTTCCTTCAAACCGACTAAATCAAGCATGTCATTTACCTTCTTTTTTTGTTCATTTGTCCATTTTGCCTTGATCATCGAAAATAAGTTTTTCTTCTGCTTCATCGCGATTTCCAAGTTATCTTTCACTGTCAAGTTATGAAAAATGGTTGGAGCCTGAAATTTCCTTGAGATCCCCTGATGAACAATTTGATCTTCGGTTAATTTGGATAGTTCTTTTTTTTCCTGTAATTTTATTTCCCCTGTAGTTGCTTTTGTTTTACCACAAACCACATCTAGTAAAGTAGTTTTTCCAGCTCCATTCGGCCCGATCACAAAATGAACAGATTTCGATTGGACCGTAAAATCTAACTGATTAATGGCTTTAAATCCACTAAAGTCAACTATAACTTTTTTCAACTTCAACACTGCTTGAGACATCTTGTTTTTTCCTCCGATCGCTCCATTTTTCAAATAAACCAGTTATACCTTTTGGTAGGAAGACCACTACAAGTACGAACAATAACCCTAAGAAATAGGTCCATATATCCGGGTATGATTCACTAAATCCTGTTTTTGCCGCATTGACAAGTACAGCTCCAATAATCGGACCAATTAATGTACCGCGTCCACCTAACGCAACCCATAGTACCATTTCAATCGATGGAATAATGCCAATCATAGTCGGTGAAATAATCCCGACTTGCAAAACGAATAGCATTCCGGCCAGTCCAGCTATCCCACCTGATAAGGTATAAATAAATGTTTTATATGCAGATGGATTGTAACCAAGAAATCGCATGCGGTTCTCACCGTCGCGAATTCCGACGAGTATTTTACCGAATCGACCTTTTATAAGCTTACGACAAGCGAAAAATACCAAACCTAATACCACTACCGTAATTAAGTAAAAAGCTGTCTGAGTAGAAGCTGAGTTGACCTGAAAACCAAATAATGTCTTAAAATTGGTCAGCCCGCTTGTACCACCAGTGAGGTTTTGGCTTCCAACAAATAATGTAACAACGACTAAAACAAGTGCCTGTGACAAAATGGTAAAATAAACACCACTTATCCGATTACGGAAAGTTAGGTAACCAATAAATAAAGCCACCACTGCAGGTATCAATATACCAAGTAAAATAGCGATGATTGGATATTGAAACGGAAGCCATATAAGTGGAAGTTCACTCATTCCACTCCAAGCCATGAAATCCGGTAATGTGCCTCCTGTTGCTTCTAACTTTAAATACATCGCCATACAATAAGCGCCTATACCGAAGAATATCCCATGTCCTAAACTTAGGACACCTGTGTAACCCCACAATAAGTCTAAACCGATTGCCAGAATAGCGAATGCTAGAAATTTACCGAGTAAATTCAAACGAAAGTCTGACATAAAAAGTGGAGCTGCTAATAACAACAGAAAAATCAAACTAAAAATGACTCTCCGACTTAGTAGTTTTTGATAAATCGTATTTTGCATGATTCAACGCTCCTAATTTTTAATCTAGTGATCTTGAACGTGACATGACAAGACCGGATGGCCGCCATTGTAAAAAGGCAATAATGACTACGAAAATTAATACTTTACCTAATGTTGCATTCGTCACATATTCAAAAACCGTATTTAAAATCCCAATACCGAAAGCTCCTGTAACTGCACCAAATAATGCACCAACTCCACCAACAACAACCACCATAAAGGCATCAATAATATAACTTGTTCCTATTGTTGGACCTATTGCACCTAATAATGTTAGCGCACAACCAGCTACACCTGCGAAACCAGAACCAATTGCAAATGTCAGCATATCTACTTTTCTAGTAGATACCCCCAAACATTCTGCCATTTGTCGATTTTGCATAACTGCTCTTATTCTTCTGCCACTTGCTGTTCGATAAAAATAATAAAAAATGCTGAATAAACATACGATCGATAATCCTAAAATAAATAACCTGGAATATGGCAAGAATAACGTGCCAACTTCTAATCCTCCAGTTAAAAAGGATGGGCTTGTTACACCTACATTCGGTGCTCCGAAAATCGATCTTGCCGTTTGCTGTAAAATAAGCCCGATCCCCCATGTAGCTAGTAAACTATCTAGTGGACGCTTATATAAATGTCGAATTAATGATACTTCTAACAACATCCCGATACCTGCTGCCACGATAAGTGCTACCGGAATCGATATGATAAAATACAAATCGAAATATTCCGGCGGGGCATAATTGACAAATAGATTTTGTATAACGTAAGTGATGTAAGCACCAACCATGATTAATTCACCGTGTGCCATATTAATTACATTCATCAAGCCAAATGTAATCGCAAGCCCCAATGCTATCAATAGCAGGATCGAACCAAGACTTATTCCGTTAAATAAGGTTATAATAATTTCATTCAATCCAAACAATCCTTTCCTTCTTGAAGGGAGTGGGCACTTTGCCCAACGTCCTCATTCATCTTATTAACTACCAATTCATGTATTTTTTTGTGACATTTGATGTGAACTTCACTGTAAAAATTTTTGTTTTATAAAAAAGTAAATCGTGCACTACATTGATAAACTGCGCAGTAACTCTATAAAGGAGTTGCTTCCTTCACTTCTTTCTTGTAGAGATTGTTATGTCAACGCTGCGGCAGAATACTTCGCTTTCCGTGGGCACGGCTTCAGCTAACTTGGTAAAGAAAATCACTTTACCAAGTGGATCTTCAGCCCGTGCTGTTCCCACAGGAGTCTCCGTATTCTGCCTACGCTAATAACATGATTCTATCTTTTTAAAGTGAAAATACTCGGAAACCAATTCCCATGTATTACTTCTTTCAAAAACCAGAACACTACGCAAAGCGGAGGTAAGATACGTAGACTCCTACGGGAACAGCGCGAGCCGAAGACCCCGCAAGAAAACGTACTTGGTTTTCTGAGGAGGCTGAGGCCGTGCCCGTGGAAAGCGAAGTATCTTGCCGTAGCGTTTCCTAGCACTCACCATTAATCAGAAGGGGAGGAAGCTATACCAAAATAAATTTTCAATGTTGCGCAGTTTGTATCTATTACGAATAAGATACAGATAGGAACCTTTTTTTATTCTGCTAGGGATTCACTTAAATCTGATGCCCAATCGTATTCATCTAAATAAGGATCAGGCTTAACAGGTTCTTCTGAATGCCATAATTCTGATATCATACCGCCACTCTGTACTTCACCAATTCTTACGGTTTTATACACGTGTTGGTTGTCTCCATCAATAGTTACGGTTCCGTTTGGAGCATCAAATGAAATTCCTTTTGCTGCTTCTCTTACTTCATCCACATCGGTTGTTCCGGCTTCTTCAACTGCTTTCGCCCATAAATAAACGCCGAAATAACCTGCTTCAATCGGATCTGCCGTTACCTCATCCTCTCCGTATTTTGCCTGATAGTTAGCAACAAATTCTTCATTTTCAGGTGTATCCGTTGTTTGATAATAGTTCCAGCTTGTTAAATGTCCTTCAATGACGTCTGCGCCAATACCTTTAATTTCTTCTTCAGCAACACTTACAGATAAAACCGTAATATCATCTGATGTAATACCTGCGTCCTGTAATTGTTTAAAGAAAGCAACGTTACTGTCACCATTTAATGTGTTAAAAATAACATCTGGATTTTCATTTCTGATTTTTGCAATGACCGTATTGTAATCTGTATGTCCTAATGGTGTATATTCCTCACCGACTAATTCTGCTCCTTCATTATCCAACTGTGCTCTGATAGCTGCATTTGCCGTTCTCGGGAATACATAATCAGATCCTAAAAGGAAGAAAGAATCTCCTCTATTTTCTAACAACCAATCTACCGCTGGTACAATTTGCTGGTTTGGTGCTGCACCTGTATAGAAGATATTCGGTGAATCTTCCATTCCCTCATATTGAACTGGATAGAACAATAAACCATTATGTTCTTCTACAACTGGTAACATCGCTTTGCGACTTGCAGATGTCCATCCACCAAAAATCGTGGCAACTTCATCCTGTTGTAATAATTTATTTGCTTTTTCAGCGAATGTCGGCCAATCGGAAGCACCATCTTCAACCACCGGCTCTAATTGTTTACCAAGCACTCCACCATTTTCGTTAATTTCTTCAATAGCGAGTAGCTCTGCCTGTTGTACAGATGTTTCACTAATTGCCATTGTTCCACTTAATGAGTGTAAAACCCCTACTTTGATCGTGTCTCCATTAGTTTCCTCATTACTTTCGCTTTCCTCTGTCGTTTCCGTTTCCTCTGCTTCTTCTGGATCTGTAGCATTTACTGCATTATCTGCCGCTGAACATGCCACCATAAAGATTGCGAGTAATCCTAAAATTAATAAATAGAAAAAATTTCGCTTTCTCATTTTTCTGCCCCCATCCAAGTTTTAACTGATCTACAAAGATAAGGCTAGCAAATAAAAAAGTTCTATTCTAACAGTATGTTAGGTTTCCTTACATTGTTTTTCGATTTTTCTGACATATCAATGTTGATGTTTTTGTAAGATTTTAGCAATTTGACAGAGTAGTTTTGTTAAGAAGAATCAAAAATGTCATTTTTTTCTGTGATTGAAAGGAGATTATTAGACATGAGGAGACATACTTTCTGTGGAATCAAGAAAAGCCTCCTCATCAAGAGAAGGCTTTTCTATATATTAATTATAACTTTGTAACTAATGCCTGCGTTTTTTGAAAAAATTGTTCTGGCATTCGCTTTAGTCGATCGGACTACTCGAAGTCTGTCATATTCATCATTCTCCATATAAATGTGGTACCCGGCTTTCGAATACGGGAATATTATTGCGTATTTCTGCTACTATTGATAAATCGATACTTGCATCAATGGTGGATTCTGTTTCCGGTTGTCCTGACGCTACAAGCTCACCTGATGGATTAATCACCATTGATTCGCCGGCAAAGTCGGTACCATTACATGTTCCACTGCTATTGGCTGAAATAACATAGCATTGATTTTCTATCGCTCGTGCATACTGCAGAAATTTCCAATGATCTTTTCGAGCTGTCGGCCATTGTGCCACTACATGGATCACTTCTGCACCTTGCAAGGCTATCGCTCGCATTAATTCTGGAAAACGAAGGTCATAACAAATAATTACCCCCATCTTGACACCGTCTAAATCAAATACCGCTCCTTTTGCTTCCCCACCATTTAAGTATTTAGGCTCATCTAACATTGGAACGAGATGCATTTTGTCATATTGGTGGACAAGTTCACCTTTTCGATTAAATACATAACTGCTATTATAAATGCCATTTTCCTTTTTATTAGCAATCGAACCGCCAATAATATTAATCTGATGTTTTTTGGCTAAATTGCTTAGAAAAGGGATCGTATTTTCACCATTATTGTCTGCTAAACCTTCTAGTCTATCCAGTGCATATCCTGCATTCCACATCTCAGGTAATACAACAGTATCCGGTTTATTTTTGCTTACTTGCGTCTCGATCCAGTTTTTAATTTTATCCCTGTTTGCTTCCGGATCTGCAACCACTACATCCATTTGATATATTGCATATTTCATGTCAAACACCTACTTTTTAGCTTTTATCCCATTGTAAAACATATTAGTGTGATAAGCGAAAAAATTTAACTTACTTATTTATATAGGTGATTTTTTATATGACTATACAAATAAGTAGTCAGGCACATATTAATCAATTACGAAAATGGTATGCCAAAAAGCTGAGTTGTTATTTAGCTATCAATAAAATTCAACTTGCTGATTTTTCAATGTATGAATGTATTTTGCAATGGTTTCTACCCCTTTATATATTTGATTTTTATCTACTTGTGCTATACACACTCTAATTAAATTTTCCTTTTGAAATTCTGGCAAGTACATTCTCTTTGCATCATCAACAAAGACATTTTCTTGTTGTAACGCATTAACTAATCGTTTTGCCGGTAGTTCTCTTGGTAAATAAATCGACATATAAAACCCCGTTTCAGGTGCAGTAAATGGATAATTTGGTGATAAATAGTGTTGACATGCGGCTTTCACTATCTCCATTTTTGTTCTGTATAAATCTCTAATGTTTTCTAAGTGGCTATTAAACATACCACTTTTCAAGTAGATTTCTAAAGCACCTTGGGAAATTGTCGTACTAAACAAATCATTACTGAATTTATGGCGAGAGAAAGTGTTTATTAATAGTTCAGGTAAGACGGCTATACCAATTCGCAATCCTGGAAGCATTATTTTGGAAAAACTCTTGATATAAATAACTTTTCCTCTTGGATCATAGGTGAACATTGGATCTGACTTTGAATTTATGTCAAGATCACCAAATATATCATCTTCCACAATATATACATCATACTTATTAGCAAGTTCCACAATTTCCCTTTTTTCTTCATTTGAATAGCTATGTCCAAGTGGATTATGAAATCGTGGAATAATATAAAAAAATTTAATCTCGTTATGACGAAACATATATTCTAATCGATCTAGATCTATTCCTTCCATAGAAAGCTCTATACCAAATGTTTTAACATTGTGAAGTTGTACAGCTTCTACTGCACCGAAATAAGTAGGCTGTTCTATAAGAATATTCGATTTACCGTTTGGAAAAGACATAGGCGTAAGTAAATTAATTGCCTGTTGTGACCCAGATAGAATAAACATTCTTTCAGGACTAGTAAACACCTGTCTGTCCTGTAAGTGTTTGGTTAGTTCCTTTCTTAATGCCATGAGTCCTTGCTGGTGTGAGTATGTAAAAAGTTCTCCTTTATATAAACCTATTGCTTGATTAATACAATGTTGAAAATCCTTATAAGGCATCGCTGCATTATCTGGTCCTGCAGATAGGAAATCGATTTTAGGAGAATCTTCCATATTGTTTAAAGGATTAACATCATGTACAACATAATAGCCACTCTTTGGAATCGAATAAATCAAATGTTGTTTTTCTAACTCATTATAAGCCTTAATGATAGTATTTTTACTACAAGAATACTTTTCGGATAAATATCTGATCGAAGAAATCTTGGATCCAGATTTTAATGTACCCTCGAAGATTTTCTGTTTAATGTCATTCATTATCACGCTGTATTTTGTATTCATTCTGCTGCCTCCCACCTTCTGTACCCATACAGAAAGCTTAAAAAAGGATTTAATAAATAATAAAAAGACTCTATACTCCTATTATATCATGAATAGGAGGCAAGCTAATGGAGTGGAACAAAAGAGGTTATACAGTGAGTGACAATACAAATAGAATGGATACAGATGCCATCTTTGAGATGTTATCAACTAGTTATTGGGCAGCAGATCGACCAAAAGAAGTGATTACCAATAGTATGAAGAGATCCATTTGTTTTGGTATCTTTGAAGGTGAGAGACAAATTGGTTTTGCCAGAGTTATTACGGACAATGTTGTATTTTCTTGGGTTTGTGATGTCATTATTCACAGTGATTATCGTGGTAAAGGATTAGGTAAATGGTTGTTCGACTGTATAATGGAACATCCAAACAACCAGGTAAAAACAGTAGGACTATACACCAAAGATGCCCATCAACTTTATGAAAAATTTGGATTTATTAATGTGGAAACAATGCAATGTAAAAAAACAAATCCAAAAAGCTGGGAGAAAATCAGTAATTCGCATATACAGCAATGATATTGGAGTATAACTCGAAATAAAAAGAATCCATTCGAAACAATGGATTCTTTTTATTTCTTAGGGATTGTATTCTAATATCCAACGAATGATTTTTAAGTTGCTTACATCCTCATTATCAATTACTAAAAATATAAGAGATTAGCTTCGCATCACATTTTGTTCAAAAGTTCACATAATTGTCGTTGGTGCTACAGTGCCCCGTCTATTACAATTAAATTAATTACCTTTTTAGAATATGGAGTATGATAAATGAAAAAGAAACCATTATATAAAACCATTTGGCGCTGGCATTTTTACGCCGGAATTCTGATTGCGCCTTTTCTACTAATCTTGGCTGTTTCGGGAGGTATTTACCTCTTTAAACCGAATATTGAGCAATTTCTCTACCAGGATTATTACGAAGTGGAAGTACAGACTGAGAAGTCATCAGCAGAGGAACATATCAATGCTGTTTTGAATGAATATCCGGATGCAACCGTCACACGCTACCGGCCTGGAGAAGCAGACGATAGATCAGCAGAAGTGAGAATCAATCTTGACCAGGAGTCATACACGATCTTCGTAAACCCTTATACCAATGAACTGATCGGTCAACTGAATGACAAAAACAGATTGATTGACCGGGTTGAGGAATTTCACGGGGAATTGATGCTTGGCACGTTCGGTGATCGTATAGTAGAACTTGCTGCTTGTTGGACACTTATTCTGGTTACAACAGGTCTATTTATTTGGTTTCCAAAGGGAAAAAGAAAGCTCTTTGGAACATTGCTTCCGCGTTTCAACAAAAATAAACGAATTTTATTTAGGGATATGCATGCTGTAACAGGTTTCTGGTTATCATTTGCTATTATCTTCCTTGTAGTAACGGGATTGTTATGGTCAGGGTTCTGGGGAACAAAGGTACAGACTTTGACAACGAATCTTGGTATCGGTTATCCACCATCCATTTGGGTAGGTGATGCACCAGAGTCAAACGTTCAAACAAAAGATGTGGCTGATGTACCTTGGTCCGCTCAAACAATGCCTGTTCCTGAATCTGATCAGCAAGGATTTATCCCATTCAGCATTAATGAGATTGTTCGTATTGCTGATGAGGAAAATATATACCCAACATACGAAGTGATTTATCCAAGTAGTCCAGAAGGCGTTTATACAGTTTCTGTTTTTCCACCGAAAGCACAGGATGAAGCTACTATGCATATTGATCAATATACCGGAGCTATTTTAGCAGATTACCGATATGATCACTATCAGCCGCTTGGCAAATTAATGGCCTGGGGAATCACCGTCCATAAAGGATTGGAATACGGACTCGCCAATCAAATTGGTGGATTAATAGTCTGTATCGGTATTATCACCATCGTCATCAGTGGCATTGTTATGTGGTGGAAACGCAAGCCTGACAAACATCTTGGAGCACCTATAGCTCCTAGTATCTGGAGTTCCAAGCGACTTATTGTTTTGTTAGTATTATTTGGTCTGTTATTTCCACTTGTCGGTGTCTCTATCATTATTGTGTTTTTACTAGACTGGTTGATTATTAGACGTATACCAACATTAAAAAGAATCTTTCAAATCAGATAGGAGAGCTATAACATGAAAAACATACTATTAATGATCATTTTATTAATCCTATTAGTTGCCTGCTCTCCTAATCAAGTAAACGAAGAGGCAATCAATCAATATAAAACCGAACGGCCAGTGGAAATCAGTTTGGATTTACCAAATGAATTGAAAACAAATGAAGACACCATGATAGAAATACATGTAAGCCGATCGGATGTAAAAGAAATAACTGCATCACTCAGGAAACATGGCGAAACAAATAATTCCATCAATTTAGACGTAACAAAAAAGAAAAATACCTATTATTTAGCACAGCATGTATTCCAAGAAGCTGGTATCTATTACCTTCAAATAACAGTAGATACTAGAGACTCGAATATTATGCCAACAAAACGACTTATCGTAGGCAATTTGAATGAAGAGGAACAAAAGATATTAGAACAGGAAAATGATCATACAAATCATGATGAGCATGACCATTCAGATCATCATTAAACAAATGGGAGCTGTCGATTTTGACGGCTCCCTTCTGTAATAGAAATTTTTTAATGATTACTGATTCACAACTGCTATGATATGCTTACAAAGAGGTGAAAAAGAATGAAAGCAATTTTTATTGGTATTCTCGCAGCTATGTTTTTCTCAGTTACTTTTGTACTGAACCGCTCTATGGAATTGGATGGAGGTAGCTGGGCATGGAGTGCTTCGCTCCGGTTCATTTTTATGCTGCCATTATTATTATTCATTGTTGGTTTTAAGCGAAATATTAAACCCGTTCTCTTACATATGAGGCAAAATCCGAAAGCATGGTTAGTATGGAGCACTGTAGGCTTTGGCCTCTTTTACGCTCCTATAACGTTTGCGACTATATATGGTCCAGGTTGGCTTGTTGCAGCTACCTTCCAACTAACCATTATCGCAGGCTCGTTTCTTGTTCCTATCTTAGATAAAAATAAAAAACAAAGCATCCCTATTCAATCGGTTATTATATCACTTGTCATACTTGGCGGTGTATTTCTGATGCAATGGGAACATGCAAATGCGGTGCCATTAATGAGTATGCTACTATGTGTAATCCCACTTCTTGTTTCAGCCATCGCTTACCCATTGGGAAACCGCAAAATGATGCAGGTAGTAAATGGACAGCTCAATACCATTCAACGCATTCTGGGTATGACTATTGCTTCCATGCCATTCTGGATTCTTTTATCCATATATGGTTTTGCCTCACATGGAGTGCCTGAAGCATCTCAACTTACCCAAACATTTATTGTTGCCATTTTTTCCGGAATTATTGCCACCGTCTTATTCTTCTATGCTACAGAACTGGTTCAGAATGATAATGAAAAATTAGCGGGAGTTGAAGCTACACAGTCTGGTGAAGTAGTGTTTGCCTTATTTGGAGAGCTAATGCTATTGAGTGCACCACTGCCCAGCTTAGTATCTTTTATCGGTATTTTACTTGTTATTATAGGAATGATCTTACATAGTCTAGTAACAGTATTTAGTAATAAGAAAAAGCAACAATCTCTGAAAAAAGCAGAGTAGAAATAATAAATATTGTTGTTTTGGACGATTCCCAGTTAACGGAATCGTCCATACTTCTTTTTATAACGATTCATCTCTCTTTTATACACCCTGAATACCGATCACCTCCCTTTTTAAGGGATTTACACTACTTTTGTATACCACGAATACCGATTATTTTTAGAAAATTCTTTGACAATCTATCTTCTTGATTAGTGTTATTCTCTTTTAAGCTGTAATATACTATTTAGAGTAGCGAAATATTATAGGTGAAAAGGGGATTTTCTAATGTCAACACGTTTACAGCGTTCAGAAGTACCTGTCGAGCAAACATGGAATTTAACGGATTTATTCCCATCTGATGAAGCTTGGGAAAAGGAATTAAAAGCAGTACAAGATGATGTTTCACAAGTCACACAATATAAAGGGACGTTAGTTAGTAATGCTACCATTCTATTACAAGGACTTACTGCATTTGAAAATTATCGCAAGCGATTAATTCAAGTAGGTACGTATGCCCACTTACGTGCTAGTGCTGATGGTAGTGATCCAACTAATCAACGTGATGCTGCCAAATTTTCTTCGGCAATGGCAAGTATCAGTGCAAAACTATCATTTATTCAGTCAGAACTATTAACGCTCTCCTACGAACAAGTCGAGCAATTTTTACAGGAAGAGGCAGGGCTTGTTACATTTAAAAAATTGCTCACTGATACATTAGAACAAAAGCCATATACATTAGCACCAGAAATCGAAGAAACATTAGCTGCCTTAGGTGAAGTTCATGATGCACCATTCATGATTTATGAACGAAGCAAATCTTCCGACATGACATTTGATTCGATTCAAGATAACAATGGCAATGAGTTACCGATGTCTGCCGCATTGTATGAGGATCGCTATGAATTGGAAGCTGATACAAGAATTCGTCGTGATGCCTATCAATCATTCATCAAAACATTAAACCAATATAAACATACATATGCTGCAACATACGCTACCGAGGTAACAAAACAAGTAACACTAGCACGTCTCAGAAACTATGATTCTGTTACAGATATGTTGCTCACCCCTCAGGAAGTAACGAAAGAAATGTACCATAACCAACTAGATATAAGTCAGAAGGAACTCGCACCACACATGCGTCGTTATGCAAAGCTAATGAAAGAAAAACTAGGATTAGATGAATTACAGTATGCTGATTTAAAGGCACCACTTGATCCTGAATTCAATCCAACCACTACTTATGAAGAAGCAAAATCAATTATTCTCGAAGCATTGCAAGTAATGGGATCAGAATATAGTGAAATTATCCAAAAGGGACTAAATGAACGCTGGGTAGATTTAGCAGATAATGTTGGAAAACAAACCGGTGCATTTTGCGCCAGTCCTTATGGTGTTCATCCCTATATTTTAATTACGTGGACAGATAAAATGCGTGGAGCTTTCATTTTAGCGCATGAACTCGGACATGCTGGACATTTCTACTTAGCAGGGGCAAATCAGTCCTTAGTCAACACAAGTCCATCTACATATTTCGTTGAGGCACCATCAACAATTAACGAATTATTGCTAGCAAATCATTTATTAAATAAAACAAATGATAAACGGATGAAACGTTGGGTGATTACACAACTACTCGGAACCTATTATCATAATTTTGTTACCCATCTATTAGAAGGGGAGTATCAAAGACGTGTATATGACTTAGCAGAAGCTGGTACACCTTTAACTGCTGATGTACTGACAGAACAAAAATTAGAAGCATTGCAAAACTTTTGGGGTGACACGGTAAGCTTTGACGACGCAGCAGGCCTTACATGGATGCGTCAACCTCATTATTACATGGGATTATATCCGTATACGTACTCTGCTGGGTTAACCATATCTACTGCTGTAGCACAAAGAATTCAATCAGAAGGAAAAGTTGCAGCTGACAACTGGTTAGAAGTTCTTAAAGCTGGTGGTTCATTAAAACCGCTTGATCTTATTAAGAAAGCTGGCGTTGATATGTCTAAACCAGACGCCATTAAGGAAACTGTTGCATACATTGGCTCACTTGTTGATGAATTAGAAAAAAGTTATGACTGAAATATAAAATAAAACCGGATGACATCGTATTTTGAAATGATGTCATCCGGTTTATTAATATCAAAAAAGTTATTTGTTCATTTAGTTCGTAGCTATGATGGACACTTCACCACAAAAGAATATATCCACAAATTGGAATCGCAATACATTCTACTGCTGTCAAAAACATCAACCATACACTACTAACTTCACCCGAACCACTCATTGGATCACTTTTAACTGTATAGATACCTAAGGCGATAACACAGATGCCCACTACTATTGTAACAATAGATAACAACATACTAATCCTATGCCCTCCTTATCTATACAACGAAATATATTCATAATTGGTTTCATTTTATACCAAAAAAACGTTATCAGCTATAAACAATTAGCTTTTCAACTTTCCATCAAATGCCAACCATGCACCAAGACATAGCAAAGTAATTCCACTTAAAGTCTGCTGCCACCAAAGTGCTATTTTATTTTTAGCTAAGAAATTGCCAAACAAACTTGAAATAAACGCTATAGAAATATCCACCATTAAACCAATAACACCTAAAATCAGTCCCAATATAATGAACTGGCTTGCTGTGCTAGAGATCTCTGGATTAATAAACTGCGGAATAAATGTCAAGAAAAACAATGCAACTTTTGGATTAAAAATATCTGTTAATGCCCCTTCAAAAAATGCTTTGCGGATACTCACCTTTTTCTTATCGGTTAAAATGTGAACATTTTTTCTATCTCTTAATGTTTGTATCCCTAAATAAACCAGATAAGCTGCTCCAACATATTTTAAGATCAGAAACGCCCAGGTAGACGTCATTAGGATAGCAGATAAGCCTAATACTGCTAATAAAATATGGACAATCACTCCCATTTGGATACCTAATGCTGTGACTATCCCATACTTTCTTCCTTGTGAAATACTCCTACTAATAACAAATGCCATATCTGGTCCAGGTGCAATACATATGACAAATGCGGCTAAAATAAATGCAGGTAAAAGTGAATAATCAATAACTAAAAAATCTAACATTTTTGATTCTCCCCCCATAATTAAGTATGCACTAGGACACCAGTTAGTCCATTATCTGCCACTTCTATTTTTGATTGATCAATGAATATATTTATCGACAAATTTCCAGATCGTTGTCCAGTATAATTCCGAATCAACTTCTACCGATTCACCATGGCCAGCTTTTGGCATGATCAATTTTTCTTTATCTGTATTCGCTGCTTCATACACTTCATCTAACATTTCAAAAGGAACAAAGCTATCTTCTTCCCCATGGATGAACAGCATGGGTATGTAACTCTTCTTAACCTTCTCCACTGCAGAAGCTTCATTTAAATCAAATCCTGCGCGCATCTTTGTAACGGAATTGGCAGCATTCAGAACTGGAAACTTAGGTAGCTTAAATAAGTCAGCTAATTGATAAGCAAAAATATTATCAACGGAAGTATAGCCACAATCTTCTACAATGACTTTCACATTAGCAGGTAGCCTTTCCCCTGATGTCATCATAACAGTAGTTCCTCCCATCGAAATTCCATATAAAGCAATGTCTGCGTTTGGATTTATGTCTAATACTTCATCAATCCATGACAAAACATCCAAGCGATCATGCCAGCCCATACCTATATAATCCCCTTCACTTTCTCCATGGCCACGAAGATCAGGAGCAAGAACATTAAATCCTTTTTCATAGAAACCTCGAATCCACCTCACCATAACCGCAGCTGTTGCTCCATAGCCGTGCACAACAATAGCCCATTTCTGATTTTGCTCCTCTTGTTGATAAAGGTTAGCATGTAACTTTAACTTGTGCTTATCATTGGATATAATCGACATACTTGATGATGGTACTTGTTCTTTAAACGTATTATCCGAAAGTTTTGCTACCTCCGCAACATCCGCTAACACTGCTTCACTTCTTGCCAAATTAGGATTATCTTGAATAAATGCTTTCTCACGCTTTGCGTTGAGTGCGAAATTATAAAAATAGGTACCTACCCAACAGTAAACTCCTATCATAAGCAAAGCAAGTACTATTAATACGATGATTACTTTCATTTACTTCTAAATCCTCCTATTTATCAACAGATAACATTTCTAAACATTTGGTAATTTTAATACATAAACTCTTCTTTTATAATAAATCACTTCTTAAAAAATTGTTATTAAAAGGTACTATACTTTTCTTAGGTATAAACAAATTCTATTCAACTAAGCGTTACGATCACCACATAATCTTAACAAGTATTGTGCGATTTCCTTTCAAATCCATATCTTTTTCGCGAAATTAATCAATTTCCCATTCTGTTTAGTTTCGCATATCCTCAACCAATTGGGGAATAATGGAGATGACGAAGCTCAAGGAGGTTGGATAATGGATAACAAAAATAAACCGAATCACGTTAAAGAGAAAATGACCAATCAGCAAGGGCATCCGGTTACCGACAATCAAAATGTACGTACTGTCGGAGACCGTGGTCCTACAACATTGGAGAATTATGATTTTTTAGAAAAAATTAGTCACTTTGACCGCGAGAAAATTCCAGAACGAATTGTTCATGCCCGCGGGACTGGGGCACATGGCTATTTTCAGTCTTATGGAACAATAAATGGGGAGCCGATTTCCAAGTATACCCGGGCAAAGGTTTTTACAAATACTGAAGTTCAAACACCTGTTTTTATCCGCTTTTCAACAGTAGTTCATGGTAAGCACTCGCCCGAAACGTTACGGGACCCACGCGGATTTGCAATAAAATTTTACACCGAGGATGGTAACTGGGATCTTGTCGGTAACAATTTAAAAATATTCTTTATTCGAGATCCACTAAAATTCCCAGACATGATTCACGCTTTTCGTCCTGATCCCGTAACAAATTATCAAAATCTAGAGCGCATGTTTGATTTTGTCAGCCAATCACCTGAAGCATTGCATATGATTACATTTGCCTTCTCTCCTTGGGGAATTCCGGCATCATATCGGCATATGCAAGGATCAGGGGTACACGCATACAAGTGGGTCAATGAAGAAGGAAAAGGTGTGCTCGTAAAATACCACTGGGAACCAGTCCAAGGGATTAAAAACTTAACACAAGAAGAAGCAACGAAGATTCAAGGTGAAAACTTTAATCATGCAACACAAGATCTCTATGAATCCATTGAAAAAGGCGACTATCCTGAATGGGAGCTGTATGTTCAAATCATGGAAGATGGCGAGCACCCAGAATTGGATTATGATCCATTAGATGCGACGAAACTCTGGTACAAAGAGGATTATCCTTGGCACAAAGTTGGAAAAATGGTATTGAATCGCAATCCGGACAACTTCCATGCCGAGGTAGAACAAGTCGCTTTCGGAACAGGGGTACTAGTAGATGGATTAGATTTCTCTGACGATAAGTTATTACAAGGAAGAACTTATTCCTATTCTGATACACAGCGTTACCGTGTTGGAGCAAACTACTTACAGCTACCAATTAATCGCCCTAACCATCAAGTAACAACCAATCAAACAGGTGGACAAATGGACTTCCGCCAAGATTATGGAGACTTTAAAAATCCACATGTAGATTATGAACCATCCATTACCGGTGGATTGGATGAAGACAAAAACCCTGGTGTTGAGCACGAACCTTATGTAGAAGGAAATCTACAGCGTAAGACTATTTCCCGGGAAAACAATTATGGTCAAGCTGGTGAAACATACCGTCGTTTAAGCGATTGGGAAAAAGATGATCTTATTAAAAACCTTGTTTCTGCATTGTCAGATTGTCGGAAGGAAATCCAAGATCAAATGATCGAACATTTCTACCAATGCGACAAAGACTACGGGAAACGTGTGGAAGATGGATTGAAAATGTCCATAGAGAGTAATAAAGAAATGATGGAAGACGCTGTTCGAGACGCAGAAGAGATGGGGCATCCATCAGATCCATATTAAATGATGTTTTAAAAACCTTGGAGTGATTTGCCATTCCAAGGTTTTTCATTCATTCTTCTATTTGTTGTTTATCGCTAAATCTACAATATTCCACAACTTTCTGATAAGATAAATCTCCCCCAAAAATATCAAGCGCGCTACCTATTGTCACATGTAATTTTCCTTTTGCTAATTGTTGAAAAAGCTGTAAATCTTCCATGGAACGGACACCACCAGCATAAGTTGTTGGAATGGAGACGTAGTCAGCGAGTTTTGCTACTAAATTTTCCGCGATACCGCTACGTTTTCCTTCCACATCTGCAGCATGAATTAAAAACTCATCACAATAAGTTTCTAAGTCTTTAATTGTTGATGGTGTTATTTCAATATTACTGAATTTTGTCCATTTATCGGTGACTACATACCATTTGCCGTCTTTTTGTTTACAGCTTAAGTCAATTACAAGTCTTTCCTTGCCTATTTTTTCGATTAAACTCTTTAGGCGATCCATTTTTAATTCGCCATCTTGAAAAATATAAGAGGTCACAATTACGTGAGTTGCTCCTGCTCGAATGAATTCTTCTGCATTATCGGCATTAATTCCACCACCGACTTGTAACCCACCCGGGTATGTTTGTAATGCGTGGAATGCTGCTTCTTTGTTTCCATCCCCAAGCATGATTACGTGACCACCAGTTAAGTTATCTCTCTGAAACATATCTGCATAATAGCTACTACCATATGTAGAAACATAATTTTCGATTACATCTTTGTTTTCATTATTAAGGCTAGCACCTACGATTTGTTTTACTTTTCCTTGATGCAAGTCGATACAAGGTCTGAATTGCAATATATTCACGTCCTTTTCGATTTATCCTGTAAATCTATTTTAGTTCATTCCTACTAAAAAGAAAAGACGCCACTTAGAAGTGACGTCTCTTTCATTACTATCAGGCAAATCCACCTTCATATTGTACTGGTACTTCAATCTCCTGTCCTAACTCGCGGGCAGCACGTATCGCCCAATATGGATCCCGCAGCATACCTCGACCGACTGCAACAAGATCTGCGTCCTGATTACCGATTATAGAATCTGCTAAATGAGCATCTTCCAAACGACCTACTGCAAGCACAGGAACCTCAAGTGCTTCACGCATTGCTCTGGCAAATGGAACCATGTAGCCTGCATGACCACCTGGATTGCGTGATGGAGCTATTGCACCTTCACCACCAGCACTAACATGAAACATATCTACTCCAGCTTCTTTATAGGCTTTTGCGAGTTCGATACCATCTGGTAATTGATAGCCTTCTTCCACAAATTCAGTTGCTGATATCCGCATAATTAATGGCATATCTGCTGGCATTTCACTTTTTGCAGCTTTCACTACTTCTGTACCGAAGCGTGTAAGCTCTCCATATTCGTCATCACGCTTATTGGTATAGTGTGAATGAAATTGATGAATCAAATAACCGTGTGCACCATGCAATTCAATCGCATCAAATCCTGCTGCGACTGCACGGCGAACTGATTGACGGAATTTATCAACCATTTCTTTTACTTCTTCAGTAGAAAGTGCATGTGGTTCCTTATATTTATCACTAAATCGTATCGCAGAAGGAGCAACAGGTGTTTCCGCATCTTCCGCTTTTCGACCAGCATGTGCGATTTGGATCGCAATCTTGGATCCTTGCTCATGCACGGCATCGACAATTTTTTTATACGCCGGAATTTGCTCATCTGACCAGAAACCTAAACAATTATTAGAGATACGTCCGTCTGGCTCAATGTTTGTCATTTCCACAATAACAAGCGCGCTACCGCCAACTGCTCTGCTTACATAATGGGTATAATGCCAGTCATTAGGCGTACCATCTTCTTTTGTTACTGAATATTGACACATGGGTGGCATTACCACACGATTTTTGAGTTCTAAATTTTTTATTTGAAAAGGACTGAATAATTGATCCATTTTCGTGTTCCCCCTTGCTTACTTTTTGTTACCAGATAAGTATAGCAAGAATTTATAGACTGGTCACATGATTGAACTTGAACTAATATTCTTCTTAGACGAGCCATGATTCGAACACTCCATTTTGTAACATAGATATACGCACTTGCATAATGTATGGACAGAGACCTATCTTTTTAAGGATGTGATTACATGTTCTATCATGTGAAGGAATTGCAATATCCAGCTAAACCTGATCGTCCTGATCCGCTTTTTGCGAAACAGCTGCAAGAAGTATTGGGCGGTCAATTCGGAGAGATTTCGGTTACCATGCAATACTTATTTCAAGGCTGGAATGTTCGAATGGATGGTAAATATAAGGATTTGTTAATGGACGTCGGTACAGAAGAAATAGCACATGTTGAGATGTTATCAACGATGATTGCTCGCCTCTTAGATGATGCACCTGTTGGTGACTTGGAAGAAGCGGCAAAAGATCCTGTTCTAGGTGCGATTATTGGCGGGATGAATCCACAACATGCAATTGTATCCGGGTTGGGTGCAATGCCTGGGGACAGTATTGGTAATCGATGGACAGCAGATTATATTATTGCAAGTGGGAACCTGCTAGCAGATTTTCGTGCGAATTTAAATGCGGAATCTCAAGGACGCTTACAAGTATCTAGACTGTATGAAATGACATCTGATCGCGGTGTAAAAGATATGCTTTCCTTCTTAATTGCCCGTGATACAATGCACCAAAATATGTGGTTAGCTGCGATTGAAGAATTAGAAGAAAAAGAAGGAGTAGTGGTTCCTTCCACTTTCCCTCGTAGTCTTGAGAAACAGCAAGTAGCATATGATTTTTATAACTTCTCACAAGGGGACGAAAGCGCAGAAGGAAGATGGGCATACGGCCGTTCCATGGATGGTTGTTCCAACTTCCGTTACGTACAAAATCCGCCTGCATATGGTGGTATACCGTCCTTGAAACCAGCACCACCTTATACATTTAATACCAATTTTCATATTCCCCCATGTTTATGTTAGATGATGAATGCGTAATTCTTTCATTAGGAATTACGCTTTTTTCTTCCCCTCCAAAGGAAAAATTCTAAAGCAATCATACAAGTGATCAGCCATGCCAATCCTAATGACATACCTGCTACAATATCCGTAAAAAAATGAACCCCCAGTACGACGCGACTAAAAGCAATCACAATCGCTAAACATGCAAAAAACAGAACAGATAACCATTTTAGCCATTTAGCTGATACTTTTTTCCAGAGTAAGTACATAATAAAACCGTAAAATGCAATCGAACCAGTCGAATGTCCACTAGGAAAGCTAAATCCTGTTCCTCCATATTGGGCAATTAATTCTGGTCGTTCCCGTTCAAATATAACCTTCAACACTTGTGTTAATAGACTGATCCCTACCATATTAATGCTGAAAAACAAACTATACCACTTACTTTTTTTCGCAAAAAAGAGATAAACAGCAAGTATGACCGAAGCAATTGTTAAAAAAATAACGGAACCAGCTTCTGTTACCACTTCCATCATCTGATGAATCCACGTTTCCTCTGCAAAGACGATATTTTCCTGAAAAATGCGATCGGCGAAAAACTTTTCTTCCTCCAGTACATCACCTGCTAATTCGATAAAAAGCGACATAGTTAAAATAATGATGATAAATCCAACAATTAAAGTAACGATAGCTATCTTCGACATATCTTTCATTCATTTTCACTCCTATTTCTAGTATTCCCAATAATGAAAAGGAAAAACAACACTATGGAAAAAGTGTGGAAAATGCATTTTTTTTGTTGTTTAAATGTAATAATACAAGGGAATGACTGGCATGATAGGATTGAAGTTAAAAATGCTAAAAATGGTATAACTTGCAATTTTCCTATAATATATGTTTGAATGGACAAACAATGAGTTTTATGGAGGTTGTAATCAATGAAGAGAATATTAATGCTTTTAATGATGATGAGTTTAGCTATTATCACTGTTGCATGTGGGAATGATGATGAAGATGCAGCAGAAGAAAACAATACCGAGGAATCTGCAACGGAAGAAACACCAGAGGGTGAAGACGCAGCTGAAGGTGAAAATGAAGAACAAGGTGAACCAACTGAAGGAACAGAACAACAAGATATGGTAAGTGATGAAGAATTGGTAGAGGAAGATCAAGCTGTCGCCACGATTAATGGTGAAGAAATTAGTGGTTCTTCCTATAACAGAATGTATCCACTTGTGAAAGGCACGTTACAACAGTCTGGACAAGATGTAGAAGATACTGAAGCCATTAAAAATCAAACGTTGAGTGAATTAATTACCCAAGAATTGATCCGCCAAGATGCTGAAGAAGAAGGTTTAACCGTTGAACAAGAAGAAGTTGAAAATGAAATGGCTGCTTTAGAAGAACAATATGGGGATGAGTTCGCTACTCTTCTTGAGTCTAGTGGATTTACGAAAGAAACTTACAAACTACAACTTGAAAATGATTTGCTTTCTAGTAAATATATGGAGTCTGTACTTGGTATTGAAGTAACAGATGAAGAAATCAAAGAGTATTACGAAACAGCGAAGGAACAATCTGAAGAAGAACTTCCACCATTAGAAGATGTAAAATCTACGATTAAACAACAACTAACTACACAGAAACAACAAGAAAAACAAGAAGAAATTCAATCCAAAATTGAAGAACTTAGAGAAAATGCTGAGATTGAAGAATTAATTTAAAAAATCATCCCCTTAGGTGGGGATGATTTTTTTGTGATTATTTCCTCCATAGAAAGGTATTGATGATCAATAATACACCTATAAAAATATATGGACCGATTTCAGTAAGAGTTGTTGCATAATGGATTAAGCCAAATCCAATGGTTACGGCTATAAGTGCGATTACTTGCCCACTTTGTTTACTTTGACCAATTTTATATGATTCAGAAAAAGGCATTACCTTTTTAAAAAATACATAATAACAGATTCTACCGTACATAGTAGCCACTAAAATAAGTGCGATTAAAAAGGACCAAACCCTTTCTGTGAAAATTAAAAGAAAACACACGCTTACTATTAGATACACTGGAATAAACAATCGAACAAAAAATGCTTTTAATACTGCACGATGACAAACATTTTCATTTTTTATCGGTGTTGCACGATAAATCCAGGCGGCTTTTTGATTGGTTGAAAATTGAAGCATTTGTACACCGGCAGGAATCATTAACAAACTAAAATACATAGAAAAATACAACCCACTTGATCGTATTTCATCCAACGAACTATTGGTGAGATCATTAATAATAAAAAGAAATGGAAATACTAAAGCCATACCAATTGATGGATATACTTTTAATTTATAATCACGTTCATTTTTGATCATTCTTGTTGTGAATTCGAAGAAAACTCGTTCTTCTTGGTTCCAAACTAATACCTTGGACCAAAAACGATTCCACCATTCCTTCGCTTGTTTGTGCTTACCATTATTAGATAAAAGCTTTTCCAGATTCCGTTCGAAAGAAGGAATCAGTTTCACATAAAGTAAAATAGCTATGAATGGAACAATTACCCCTAATATCGCGAGTATAATATAGGACGGATCCGTTACTCCATTTAAGGCTATTTCATATATTGCTCCATACCAGACCGGCGGCATAAAAACATGCCACCCTTCAAAAGTATAATTGATATTCAAATCGACAAATTCAAAGGATCGTATTACAATTTGATAACCGACAATCATGGAAATACTTAAGAGAATTTGAATATAATTAATAATATCCTTAAGCTTCTCTCCATCAAAAAAGCGCAGAATCAAAATATAGACAACCGCGGTCATAATCAGAATCAACAAATTAACAAAAAGCAGTGCAATGAGACTTAATAAAAAGAATACAATACCATGGTTAAACAGCCCAATTATCATCGGAATAGCAGTAAAAGCGATCGTTAGCTGAGATAAATAAATGGTAATATGTACAACCTTCGCAGTATTAATCGTTTTCGAGTCAACCGGCTTTGTGCTTAAAATCATTTTATCCCGGACATCTAGTAATACACTTGAGAAGTCAGAAATAGTCGAGGTCATAATAATAAACATAACAATCGCAAAAATAATACTCATTTGAAATATATAGTGATCTCCAAATAAGAAAGCAATCAGTATTAATCCCATCAGAACATATATTCCAAGTGATTTCAGAAACTGATTACCGGAATTCGACTTTGATTCATTAAAAATCGTAGGTACTCTTCTCGTATCCATCATTAATTTCAATTGCAGGATCTCACGCATCATAGGATAATCGACATGCGCTTTTTGAAAAAGAGGTTGTAATTTATCTAGAATTTTCAGGGATTTAAAATCATCCATCGGTATCACCATTTTCCACTATGGAGACGAAAGAACTGGCTATTTCCTGATGCTGATCAAAGCCTGTCAGTTGATTGAAGATTTCTTCGAGGGAGCCTTCTTTATTCTGTTGCTGTAATTGTTCAAACGTACCATCGGCAACTATTTGCCCATTAGCAAGCAAAACAATCCGATTACTGATTTTCTCGACCACGTCCATAATATGTGAAGAGTAGAAAATTGTTTTCCCTTGATTTGCTAATTGATCGAGGATCTCTTTGACAATCATCATACTGTTAGCATCAAGACCACTTAATGGTTCATCTAAAAACAGTAAATCCGGGTTATGTATAATGCTAGCTATGAAAAGAACTTTCTGTCTCATCCCTTTTGAAAAAGATGAAATTCTTGTATGTAACATATCTTCTAAGTCGAATAAGCGCATCATTTCTGTTGCTTTTCGAATGATCACATCATGGTCCATGCCATATAGTCCACCGACAAAAGATAGATATTCAATAGGTGTTAAGCTATCATAGATTTCTCCATTTTCCGGTACATATCCAATACGTTTTTTATAAGCCACACCACTTGTTTTAATATTTTTACCAAATATTTCGATGTCGCCTTCAAAATCTGAAATCAAGCCCAACATCATTTTGACGGTCGTACTTTTACCGGCTCCGTTTGGCCCTATGTAACCAATAATTTGACCTTGATAGACCTCGAGATTAATAGAATCTAAAACTTGGGTACTTCCGTATGATTTGGCCACATTTTTCAGTGATAAAATAATGTCTTCTGCCAATTTATTCACCTCCACTCCCATCTTAACACATTTTCCTTTATTTGTTATTTCAACCTTTTCAACATTATTATTTCTAACCAAGACCAGGGTAAAAAGCGTTTTGCAAGAGAGAACATGCTTGCTCCTTTTCCAATTGGATAGCGAAGTTTTGGATTCTTTTTATTACATATAGCAACAATTAATACTGCCACTTCTCGTGGATCTGCACTAGCTTGTGATGATTGCTGTGCATAGGTTAGGACGGAGCTCTTAAATGGATCCTTTTCCATTTCAGATGAATCAATACTGGACAAACTCTTGGCCCAGATGTCTGTTTGGTAAGATCCTGGTTCAACTAAGGACACAAATATGTTTTTCGGAAGTAATTCGATTCGCAAACTCTCACTAAGGCCTTCTAAAGCAAATTTGGATGAAGAATAGGCAGACATCCCTGGAAAACCGGCATACCCACTAATACTGCTCACGTTAATGATGTTTGCCTTATTTACCTGCTCTAATAATGGCAGCATCGCTTTGGTGACACGAAAAACACCATGCAGATTAACATCAATCTGCTTATAAAATGCATCAACCGATAAGTCAGAGATAAATCCCGCTTGGCAAAAACCGGCATTATTAACTAACATATCGAGTTTTTTATATTTAGATTGTACGAATTCTTTTACATGTTGGATTTGTACATCATCTGTTACATCCATTTCAAAAACATCTAATTCTGATGCTAATTGCTCCTGCTTGGCTGCTTCTATTAATTTTTCATGTGACTGTAATGTTCTCATCGTAGCAACAACCCTATAACCATTTCTCAATAGTTCTAATGTTGTTAAAAAACCAAATCCACTACCTGTCCCTGTTACAAGTACCGTTTTCACGTACTCACCACCCTCTCTTCCTTTTAGCATATTTTAACATAGATATAAGAAGTCTCTTGATTCTATCTGCTTTGATATCGGACACTTTTCAAAAACATAAAAAATCCTCCTCGCCTATTCCTGCGAGGAGGATTCTAATTTAACTATAAATTATTCTACGCCTTCAGTCCACTCAGCTACTTTTTCTTGGTTGTCTTCAACCCAAGTTGCTGCAGCTTCTTCTGCGTCAACTCCGTTTACTACAAGATCAACCATAACAGAGTTACTGTCTTCTTGTGTCCACTCGAATTGATCTAATACTTTATAAGCATTTGGCATATCTTCTTCTAATCCTTCACGAACCATTGTTTCAATTGTTTCAGCGTCACCGAAGGAACCTTCTGGATCTTCTAGATATTTAAGGTCATACTCAGAGAATTTCCAGTGTGGTGACCAACCAGTTACAATAATATTTTCCTCATTGTCGATTGCTTCACCTAGTTGTGTAGTCATTGCACCACTTGAAGAAGTTTGTATACTCCAGTCACTCAAGTTATCATAGTCTTCAAGTGCACTTTCTGCTGATGCAACAACCCCAGCACCTGCTTCAATACCAGTGATTGTCTGATCTACTTCATCCGTAAGGTCAGCAATAGAATCAACATCCATATAAGATGGTACGACAAGACCAATTTTAGCACCTTCAAGGTTTGGTCCTAACTCTACTACTTGATCACCGAATTCTTCATATTGCGCTTCATGTGTTGCTGGTAACCATGCTGCAACCATGCCATCCGCTTCGCCATTTGCTACTGCTTCCCACATTGCTGCATTTTCGATAGATGTACGTTTTACATCATAACCTAAATCTTCTAAGACTTTTCCGACAACGTGTGTTGAAGCAATTTCAGTGTCCCAGTTTACGTACACTAATTCAATTTCTTTACCTTCACCTACAGCAGCAGTGTCATCTGTTGCTTCTTCTTCATTTCCCTCGTCACCTGTAGTGTCTTCGCCTTCATCGCTGGCACCACAAGCAGCAAGTACAAATACTAGAACTAATACTGCCAATATTCCAAATGACTTCCATGTTTTAAACATGTATAAATCTCCCCTTTTCTAAATTTTATTATATTTAAACTTTCCAGATTAGACCTGGAAAGTTTATAACCTTAACCTTTGTTTAAGTTTTGCGAAACTCTGTCAATGATAATCGCTAATATAACAATACCAAAACCTGCTACAAATCCAGGACCTTCTTGTGAACGTTGCAGAGCTGTTAGTACTTTATCACCTAGCCCTGGTGCACCGATCATGGATGCTATTACGACCATGGATAACGCAAGCATTACCGTTTGGTTTACACCTGCCATAATCGTTTTT
The DNA here is from genome assembly GCF_900114645.1 of Gracilibacillus orientalis. GTDB lineage: Bacteria > Bacillota > Bacilli > Bacillales > Amphibacillaceae > Gracilibacillus > Gracilibacillus orientalis. The sequence continues at coordinate 294,466 of NZ_FOTR01000002.1, forward strand.
CGAGCCATTGGTAATTCTACTTTAAAGAGCTTCTGTGATCCAGTAGTACCAAAAGCATCAGATGCTTCCACTAACTCATCGGACACTTGGCGAATACCTAGATTAGTAAAACGGACAACAGGTGGTGTTGCGAAAACAACAGATGCAAAAATACCTGGAACCATACCGATACCAAAGAATACAACGGCAGGAATTAAGTAAACGAATGCAGGCATTGTCTGCATGAAGTCCAAAATTGGTGTAATAATGGTTTGAGCCCACTTACTCTTAGACATCCATATACCAGCAGGAATACCTATAAGAATGGATATCAAACTGGCAAAAAGAACTAAAGTGAATGTGTACATTAACTCTTCCCATAAGCCCTGGTTATAGATAAACCATAGACCAACAATTGAAAAAACAGCTAGTCCAAATTTCTTGCCAGATACAAAGAATGCAATGATAGCGACGATTAAAATTACAATCAGTGGTGGAACCTGACTTAACCAATCCGCTGTAGTTTCAACGAATTTACCAAAATCTTCTTTTATTGGATCGAAAATAAACTCAAATTTTTCTTTCGTCTTACTAACTGTTCTATTTATCCATTCAGCTACTGGAATTTGGGGCATAAAATCAAGCATTTTCTGTCACCCCATTTCCATTTGCTAATGCTGCAATTACAGCACCACGTACAATAATACCTTTTAACTTGCCATCTTCTACAACAGCTACAGGTACTGGCGCATCATGAATAATTTCAAAAATTTCATGAATAGGAGATTCTAATTCCGCTGTTGGCATATCTGTTCGTAGAATGCTGTGTAAATCCTTTTCCTCATTTTCTCGTGCTTTTTTGACATCATCTGCTGTTACATAGCCCTTTAACTGTCTAGAGCGATCGACCACATAGATGCTTGATAAGCCTTGCTCGCGAATTCTTTCTATAGCGACTCTTGGACCATGTTTTTCAATATCAACCGTTTCTGGTCGTTTCATGATATGGCTTGCTGTTAATACTTTGGAACGGTCAACATCTTCGACAAATCGTTCCACATAGTCATCAGCTGGACTTACTAAAATTTCTTCTGGAGTACCGATCTGAACAATCGAACCATCTTTCATCAGTGCAATTCGATCACCGATTCGTAAAGCCTCGTCCAAATCATGCGTTATAAAGATAATTGTTTTCTTCATTGTTTGTTGAAGATCTAACAACTCATCTTGCATATCTTTTCGAATTAATGGATCTAATGCAGAAAAGGCTTCATCCATTAGCAGTACTTCCGGATCATTAGCCAGAGCACGAGCTAAACCAACACGTTGTTGCATACCGCCTGATAATTGATTGGGATGCTGTTGAATAAAACTTCCTAACCCTACTAATTCCAAAGCTTCCTTCGCTTTTTTCGCACGTTCTTCTTTTTTTATCCCCTGAATTTCAAGTCCAAACTCTGCGTTTTCTAACACAGTACGGAAAGGAAATAAAGCGAACTTTTGGAAGACCATGCTCATTTTTTCACGACGGACTTTTCGTAATGTTTCTTTACCAACCTTCGCAAGATTTTCTCCACCTACTTCGACATCACCTTCCGTAGGGTCAATCAAGCGATTTAATAATCGTACAAGTGTCGATTTTCCGCTACCAGAAAGTCCCATAATAACGAATACTTCGCCTTCTTCGACTTCAAACGACGCACGGTTTACACCGACTGTACAGCCTGTTTTTTCTAAAATTTCTTCTTTTTTAAAGCCTTTATCTAACAAAGATTGAGCTTCTTTTGTTTTTTTACCAAATATTTTTGATAAATTCTTTACTTTGATTACAGACATGAATTTATATCACCTCAATTTTTCTGACTTTCTCCGGCCTGTTTTATGGATCACTTTTACCATGCTAAAGGTTTTATAAATAAATTTCAAGCTTTATACACTTCTTTTACTGTTTGTTACGTTTGTAAAGTTTAAACTTTACAAATGGAAATCCTTATTCTTACGATATACTTAGTATTTACATTGATTTTTTATTTATGTAGTGTAAAAATATTAATTAAGAGATTAGAAAGGGGTTGTCAAACTTCTATGACACAAGATGCTGACGCCAATTTAGAGAAAGTTAATAATCAAATTATTTCAGAGTTTTCGAAAACACTTGAAATGTTTTCTTTAAATAAAACAGAAGCTCAATTATTTGTTACACTTTATTTAAATGAGGCTCCGATGACTTTAGACCATATGAAAGATTCTTTAGGTAAAAGTAAAACAGCAATGAGTTATGCAGTTCGCCGGTTACAGGAATTTAATTTAGTCGAACGTGTCTGGCAGAAAGGTGTGCGAAAAGATCTATATGAAGCGCGAGAAGATTTGTATAAGAAATTCATGAAAACCTATGTTAATCGCTGGCTCGATTCACTTAACCTGCAAATTAACAACTTAGCTGAAATTCAAGAAGACCTGGATCGCTATCCTCATGAACAGAAGGATTTGTTTGAGCATAAAGTTCATGAAGCTATTTCCTTTCATCGTTCACTTGAGACAGTTTTTTCGAAAATTAAGAAGAATGACTTTCTTTAATTTGAACTAAACACTGTAAGTAGAGATCGCGATAAAAAATAGTCTAAACGACGGGGAGAGCTATAAAATTGTGGCTCCCGTCATTAATGAGAAATTCAACATTTCTATGGGACAGCTCCTAATTTTCCTTGTAAATACACTAAGAACAATACCTAACAAGAAGCTATTCATAATCATTGTAATTAGCCCGAAATTTCATATGATCTTTACATAAAAAAATGGGGCAACATTTGTTGTCCCATTCCCTTTTACATCTCTTCTACTGTACCATCAGCTTGATCAACAATATACCAACCAATTGTTGCGGTATGACTTGTTTCACCATTGGAAACTAATTCATATACTTGAACGACAAAATTACCATCATCATTTTGGTGGTCCATTACGACATGGATGTCACTATTTTCTGAGATATTAAGCTCTTCTTTTACTAAATCTTCTGCTGTTGCCGCGGTAATTTCAGCAGTATCTGTTTCCTGATTATTATCAGAATTGTTTTCATCTGATGATGCTTGATCATCTTCTTGTCCATTCTGATTATTTTCTTCATTTAAATTTTCAGATCTTACTTCACTAACAATCCAGGAATCGTCTGCTAATGTAATCACATATATCATTCTTACATTTCCAATCAACTCATTTGATTGTTCCTGTGTTACCTCATATTCCGAATCATTCACTTGCTCAAAGCTAAAATCTTTTTCTTCGTCAAACCACACAGGGGCTTCAGTCGGAACAACATTTACCCTACCATTGTCCTCTTCAAAATATTGGGCAACATACGAATCAGCCAACTCTTCTGACATAATAGTCATAAACTCTTCTTTTAGCGCTTCTTTTGAATCATAATCTGTTAAAGCACCGTCATCCTCCGTGTTTTCAATGACAGACATGAATGTGTCTCGATAATCTTGTAACACTTCTTTCGCTTGTTCTTCATTGAACGTAGGTATTTCTTCCTCGGAAGACTCTTCACTTTCTGCTGGTTCTTCTACTTCATTTTCTGGATCCTCTGTTTCACTTTCATCTGTGTCATTTTGCGTACACGCCATTAATACTAGCGATAACAATAATAACAGAATGATAAATAATAATTTCTTTTTCATGTTAATCCCCCTGTTTTTCCATTAAATCTCAAAAAACTACTTCATTATACTATACCCTATCTCTAATAATAACAAACTATTTATCGCACCCATATAGGACTTTATTACTATAAAAAATCTTTTAATTTAACATAGTATGAGTCATGAAAGCGCGTGATATGAGATATTGTTTCTTGAATATAAACATTTATTCAAGGAGGATGAGGCGAACAGAAAGGTAGATGAGTGACTCATCTACCTACTGTTTCTCTATAAAGTGAGATTATGATCAGTGGGGATCTTACAGCACCGTGATAAATCTTGTTAAAAAATCGGACAAAATCGTTTGATATTTTTCCCGGTGAATAGCATATGCTTCACCATGTCCGGCATTATCATATAAATATATTTCTGCATGACTATTAGTCTGCTCATATAATTCTTTCGCCATTTCAGATGGTACAAATGTATCTTCTTTTCCGTGGAAATATAGAATGGGTACTTCAGCCTTCTTCACCTGATCAAGTGCTGAAGCTTCAAAAAAGGAATAATCCGCACGTATATTGGTGACCAAACTCGTAGTTGATAATACCGGGAATGCTGGTAAATTGTACATCTGGTTCATTTGATATTGAAAAAGGTCATATACATTCGTATAGCCACTATCAGCAACAATTGCTTGTACTTGAGGTGGTAGTTCTTCACCACTCGCCATCAGCATTGCCCCAGCACCCATGGATAAACCATGTAATACGATTTCTGCGTCAGTACCAACTCTTTCAATGATTCGATTCGTCCAATCTAACACATCAAGACGATCATGCCAGCCAAAACCAAAATAGTCTCCCTCACTTTTACCGTGCCCTCTCATATCAAAAAGAAAAATATTATAACCTAACTCTTCGTAATAGTATTGTGCATATAATCCCATATCAGTTGCTTGGCCTAAATAACCATGACCAAAAATAACTGTTTTATTGGAATCAGTTTTGGACGGTAAATAATACCCTTGTAAAGTTAAATCATCAAACGTTTGCAGTTGCCATTCATCAAAATCTTGACTGGCTACCCAGTCTCGCCATCCGCCCTTCGTGAAAACTTCCATCGCTGATGCAGAGACTTCCAGATCTTCATTCCCTTGTAAAAAAGTCTTTTGTTCGCGTTTAATGGCGAGGTTATAAAAATAGTTTCCAGCAAATAAATCTATTAATAATATAATGGCGATAAGCGCTATCACTATTTTTAATCTTTTTCCTATATTCACAAAAATCCCCTTTCGACATATTTATACATATTATAACAAGCTTTTGCTATAAAAAGAGGGGTTTTTTGTTGGAACAACCGGAAAAATTCGACATTTTTTTCACTCATCTAATGAAGACATAATCAAGTTAATTGTTATAAACGCTTCTTTTAAAGCAGTTTTATCTGTATCCGCTAATGTTGCAAAACGTTCTTTAACTATTTTGTGAAGAATCTGTTTTTTCTCATCTGAAAACTGTTTTCCTTTTTCCGTCATTTGAATATATGTTATGCGGCGATCCTTTTCATCTTTGGTTTTGACAATGAATTCCTTCTCCATCAGCTTTTGAATTAAAGGAGTTAAATTTGATTTATTAATATCTAATTTTTTCGCAATCCCTGCCATTTGAATCGATCCTGTTTGCTCGACGATGTGTAACACATGAAAATGTGATGGGTGAAGTCCTTCTTTTTTAGTTATCGGAGATGTGCCAAACATCTTTTTTGGCAGTATTGGCAGTACAGTTAATGCCTGTTCTACCAAATCATTTGTTAATGTATCTTGTTCTTTCATCTATTTCGCTCCCTCATATAGATTGACTCAATGCCATATCCAATGGATAATAGTTATTATATCATAACTATTATGTTTGATAAGGAGGTTACATATTGAATTCTATCATTTCAGTAAAAGATTTAACTAAGACATATAAAAAAGTAGATGCAGTAAAAGCAATTAATTTTGATGTCAAAGAAGGCGAAATTTTCGGTTTTCTCGGTCCTAATGGTGCCGGAAAAAGTACAACGATCAATATGATTTGTACGATGCTCAAGCCCACTTCCGGTGAGATCATCATCAACGACTATGATGCTAAAAAACAAAAGGATGAAGTACGTGCAAGTATCGGCATCATTTTTCAGGAAAATACACTAGATGAAAAATTAACTGCTAATGAAAACTTGAAATTACACTGTCGTTTTTACAATGTACCTAAACATAAACGGGATGACCGAATTCAAGAAGTACTGGAGATTGTAGATTTAGTCGATGTACAGAAGCAGCGTGTTGAAGAATATTCCGGTGGAATGAAGCGTCGTCTTGAGATAGCACGTGGACTTCTTCATTATCCAAAAGTGCTTTTCCTAGATGAACCAACTGTTGGACTTGATCCTAATACAAGAGCTCATCTGTGGGAATATATTTTAAAGCTCAAGGAAAAAGAAGGTATTACGATGTTTCTTACTACGCATTATTTAGATGAGGCAGAGATTAGTGATCGCGTGGCTATCATGGATCAAGGCGAAATAATTGCGATTGATTCACCTACCGCTCTCAAAGATCAACTCGGTGGTGACCTTATCGAACTGTCTACGGAGGATAACGAGGCTGCTTTGAAAGAAATTGAAGAAAAAATGGAAACGGTCGAAGTAAAAGTAGAAGAAGATACGATTCATTTAAAGGTCGCTAGTAGTGACGCTTTTATTTCCTCTTTCATCAAGACATTGGAAATACCAATTACCAAATTGAACATTCGCAAGCCAACACTAAATGATGTATTTTTAGCCTTTACAGGAAGAAAAATCAAAGAATAAGGGGGGTAATCATATGGAAGGTATTATAGCAATCTGGCAACGTGACATAAAGAAATTTTTTCGAGATCGAGCAAGACTTCTGGGTTCATTCTCAATGCCAATATTGTTCCTGCTTATATTCGGTGGTGGTTTAAGTGGAACAATGGAAACGATGATGTCTAGTGGTATGGGAGACGGTTCGAATGGCTTTAATTATGTTGAGTTCGTGTTTCCTGGCATTGTAGCCATGACGTTATTAATGACAGCAATATTCTCGGCGATGTCTGTCATCGAGGATAAAAACTTCGGCTACATGAAAGAAATTTTGGTTTCTCCGATTTCACGGGTGAGTATTGCAGTTGGGAAAATGCTAGGTGCAGCAACAGTTTCTACGATTCAAGGTATGATTTTGTTCTTGTTGATCCCTTTTTTAGGATTATCGTATAGTATTATCTCACTGATTCAAGTTATTCCTTTTATGTTCTTACTAGGTGCGGCTTTGTCAGGGGTTGGCTTGTTATTTGCAAGTATGATTAAATCTACACAAGGCTTTCAGCTGATTGTACAAATTATTGTGATGCCGATGATTTTCTTATCTGGCGCTCTTTTTCCTATCAACAATATGCCAAGCTGGCTTGATGTGATTGTCAAATTTAATCCTGTTACATATGGTGTGGACGTGATGAAGAAGATTATGATTGATGTCGATGGTTTATCTCAAGCTGTCCGTGAAACAATGGGGCTTAACTTAACCGTTTTCGGCAGATCGGTATCCGTGTTCGAGGAAATTTTATTTATTTTAGCATTTGCAGTTGTGTTTGTGGCTATTGCAACCATTAGTTTTAAGCGAGCACATGCGTGAAAACCGGACTTATATCCGGTTTTTTATTCCTCGTATGTTTTTTGTAGAAGCTGATCTGCTTTGTTGTTTAATTGATACAACCAATTTAAGCCTATGAAAGCACTTAAAATAAAATCATTTAGCTCCCCCCTTCTATTGCTACTCATCCTTCAAAATTTCATGTAAAAACCGCTCACGATTGTCTAAAAAATAACGTGTGATCTGATAATGATCGGTATCCTCATAATCAATTTCTTGAATACTATCATCATCAAAACTAAAAATGGTCGCATCTGGATAACCTAACAGAATCGGTGAATGTGTCGCAATAATAAATTGGCTATTGCCATTTGCTGATAGGTCATGCAATATTCTCAAGAAAGCAAGTTGGCGCTGGGGTGATAATGCGGCTTCTGGCTCATCTAATAAGTAGATTGCCTTTTGCTGAAAGCGATATTGAAATAAGGATAAAAAGGATTCACCATGTGACTGATGATGAAGAGACTTTCCGCCATATGCTTGACTCCCTTCATCTATAGAATCTATGTGAGTAGCAAATTGATGAAATGTTTCTGCCCGCAAAAAAAAACCATTCGTCACTTTGGGCATCCACGATAATGTAATAAAATTCCCTAATGCAGAGTTTGATTCGTGTACATCAAAATAATTATTGCGCCCGCCCCCAGCTGTATTAAATCCACATTTATCAGCAACAGCTTCAAGCAGTGTTGATTTGCCTGATCCATTTTCTCCGACAAAAAAAGTGACATTGCTGCTGATATCCAGTTGATCTAACCTTTTTATAACCGGTATTGAAAAAGGAAAGTGGTTATCGTTAGGAAGTTTTTCTTTTTGCAATGTAATTCGTTTCAGGTACATGTCTTCACCGGCTTTCTTCAATTAATAATTAGTTTTCTTTTTTAAACCGATAGCCCACACCCCAAACTGTTTCGACATAAGTTGGTTTTGAGGGATCTTGTTCAATTTTTTCGCGTATTTTACGAATATGGACCGTGACCGTTGAACTGTCGCCAATCGCATCGAATCCCCATATTTTTTCTAAAAGGTGCTCTTTGGTGAATACTTGGTTCGGATTAGTAGCCAGAAAATATAATAAGTCATATTCTTTGGCAGTGAATGTAAGTTCTCGATCATGCACATATACTCTTCTTGCGTGATAATTGATGGTTAATCCGCTTATTTCGATGAGTGGATCTGTTTGTTCTCGATGTGTCAGACGCTGGTATCTTGATACGTGTGCTTTCACTCTGGCAACAAGCTCATTCGGATTAAACGGTTTGACAATATAATCGTCGGCTCCACGGTTAAATCCTTTTATTTTATCGATATCTTCTTTTCGTGCGGTTACCATTAAAATCGGGATGTCCAATGTTGCTCTGAGCTGTTCGCAAAGCTTCCATCCATCTATTCCAGGAAGCATTAAATCTAATAAGATCAGCGCATAGGAAGATTGGTTGGCCATGGCTAATCCTTCGTTGCCATTTGTTGCGATATCTGCCTCAAACCCGCTCAATTCTAAATAATCCCGTTCTAATTCCGCTATGCTTTGCTCATCTTCAATAATTAAGATCTTGGTCATTTTTGTTCACCTTTTTTCAATTGGAAGTAAATCGTTGTTCCTTGCCCTTGTTCACTGTCCGCCCATACAGTACCATCATGCGCTTCGATAATCTTCTTCACTATGGCAAGACCGAGACCGCTTCCTCCTGTTGTGGAATTACGTGACGTGTCTGTCCGGTAAAAGTGGTCAAATATATACGGTAGTTCAGATTTATTCACACCACTTCCATTATCTTCTATTTCTATCATAACATGTTCGTTTTGTTCTGTTATCCTGATCTTGATCTTTGGTTCTTTTTTGTCGATATATTTGACACTGTTGGTAATGATGTTCATAATCGCTCGGTGCAATTGCTCACGATCCGCCTTCACCAAGAAAATCGATCCCCAATCTGGGGTGAACTCAAAGTTTATCTCGTCATATTGAAACGTTAATTCCTCGACCATATCATCTAAATAAGCATAAATATCAAATACGTCAAACTGAAATGGCATTCGATCTAAATCGAGCTTCGAATAGATAAAGAGCTCATCCACCATTTTTTCAAGCTGATCGGTTTTGTTATAAACCGTCTGCATGTAGTAATCTAATTTTTCGGGTGAGTCCGCAACCCCGTCGAGTACTCCTTGGACATATCCTTTAATCGATGTCACCGGTGTTCGTAAGTCATGGGAGATACTGGCGATTAATTCCTGGCGATTTGCTTCATATTTTGCTTGTGTTTCATTCGCTTGTATTAAGCTTTTCCGCATTTCTTCAAATGTATTGGATAATTGTCCGAGCTCATCCTTTTTTTCTGAATGGATGCTAGATTCCAAGTCACCTTGTTTTATTTTTTCGGCAGCCTCGTTTAATCGTTTAATTGGTTTAATGATCGTACGTGAAACAAAATAGGTCAAGAAACCATTCGTTATAATTAAAAGAAGAAGAATTGCCACCATGCGGTAATTCATAAACCGTTGTAAACTTTCACCATCTGGGTCCGCGTTTCCCATCACGAAAAAAAGGTAACCTAACAAAATCTCGATACACAAAAATCCGAGCACTGGTATGATGATCATCGCTAGATTGGATAACAATAACCTTTTTTTAATTGACATCTCCTGCACCTGCCTTTTGTTAGATTATAGTAAAAGAGAACGGATAAGCCAATTTATCCGTTCTTCTGCTTATGATCCCATATTGGTACTATTATCGCACAAATAATAGCTGTAAAATAAGGCATAAATTTTATTCCCAACGGCATGTTAAAGAGCGTCATCCCTAATATACCGATAAAGCTTGATAAGGCAATTCCTAACACAAATCCCCCTAGTAGTCCAACAATGATTGCAATAAATGTTCTCATGATCGATTCTCCTTTTTAAAATAAAATGTAGCTTGAATAACCATCCAGAATGATAATAATAAAAGACCGGTTCCGATAACTGGATGCAATGCAGCAAACCATGGTAATTTTCCTGCTATATTTGCAGAGAAATACATTAAAAACATCATCAACATCAGACCGAAAATCTGCCAGTATGCCCAACGAGGTAATTTTGCTAACCAGGCAACGAGTAGCATCAATAACGGAATATTGAAGCCAAACAGATGAATTAAAAATGTGTGATTTACCCAGTGATGTGGATGAATAAATATCGCCATACCTGCTAAGATAATTTGCGATGTAATAGCTAATGTTAAGATTATTGTAAGCGTAAAATAAAATATTGCCGCAATACGAATTCTCATAGATTTTCCTCCTCTTTTTTTGACTGTAAGCACAGTCTATCGCTAGAATCTAAACTCCCTCTTAGCTAATTCTTAAATTTTTCTTAATAAAAAGTATGCTCCATATTTTCCTGGCCACTTTTTGGCGTTTGATGGCCACTTTTCATGATTTGCTGGCCACTTATGATAGTTTGCTGGCCACTTTTTTCAATTTGATGGCCACTTTCAAGCACTTGCTGGCCACTTCTCAAATTAGACAAAAAAATAATCCGTACTAAGCGGATTATCGAAAATATTTTTCTTTATACTGTTGTTCTTCCTCTTCACTAAACAATCGTAATGCTCTACCAACATTACCTTTTTTTAGTTCCCAAATATAATTATGGACTTCTACCGCATTACTGAAATCACCGTTCTGCCATGCTGTTAAAGCCTCGATATAGAAGTCTTGGTGTGTAAAATTAGACTCTTTTACAGTTTCGAGCATTAAATCTATTCTTTCGTCGGTGATTTCTACTGCTCCCCATTTATCTTGGGCATGTACTTTTTGATGAGTCATATGATGTAAAGTATCCCTAAAATTGCTTTCACTCTGAATGTTATCTGTATCCACTTCCTGTACTTCTTCCTGGATATCTTCTTCACTAACTTCCGTATCTACTTCTACCGTCGTTTCTTCTTGGGAGTCATTCTCTTTTACCACTTCATCCTCGGAAAGCAAAGCAAAAACAATAAATATTGCAAGACCTAGAACACCTATAGTGAAACCAATAGCAACAACCCATCCAATAATACCTATTAATTTACTTTTCATACCATTACCTCCATAATTAACATATCAAATATTTACCAAAAATCAAGAGGGGTTCTCCTTATCCTTCAACTAGAAATGTGTTTGTTTAGGGTTTTCGTGGTAATACTTATATAGGGATAAAATTACTATTTGAGGAGTGGTTAGATGGTTAAAATTCCTACTGTTACATTAAATGATGGTATGGAAATTCCGGCTGTTGGATTTGGCACAGCAAATATCAAAGGGAATCAAGGTGCGGCTGCTATTACTAGTGCAATTACAAATGGTTACCGCTTAATTGATACTGCTTATAATTATGAAAATGAAGGAGCGGTCGGTGAGGCGATTCAGAGAGCAAAAATACCAAGAGAAAAGTTGCAAGTTGCCTCTAAATTACCAGGACGTTATCACCAATATGACGAAGCTGTAAAAGCGATTCAAGAATCATTATTTCGTGCCAATCTAGATTACTTTGATTTATATTTAATTCATTGGCCGAACCCAAAACAATGTCACTATATTGAAGCATGGCAAGCATTGATTGATGCACAGAAATGGGGACTAGTTCGCTCTATTGGAGTCAGTAACTTCTTACCTGAACATCTTGAACGTTTAGAAAAAGAAACAGGTATCCTCCCTAGTATTAATCAAATTGAATTACATCCTTTCTTTAATCAGGAAAAACAAAGAAAATCTCATGAAGATTATGGTATTATCACAGAATCATGGAGTCCGTTATATCGCGCCAAAGAAACAATGGAGAATGACACACTGCAACAAATTGCGAAAAAATATAACAAATCTGTCGCACAAGTGATTTTACGATGGCATTATCAGCTGGGTGCTGTTACGATTCCGAAATCAACTTCACCGAAAAGACAGCTTGAAAACATTACTATCTTTGACTTTGCCTTAAACTACGAAGATATGGAAATGATCGAAAAGCTCACAAAACCTGATGGCAGAATTAACGATCAAAACCCTGCTGAATATGAAGAATTTTAAAAGAAAAGCGTTTGGGAAACCAAACGTTTTTTATTTTTTCAAACTGTCTAATAAAACATAACCGAAAACTATTCCTGCAGTTGTAATCAATATCGTATAGTTCATGAACATTATCTCTTCTGCGAACAACAAATATGCCATAGGTATATTAGCTGACAAAACGGGCAACAGCGCTATGTATAACGCTGGTAAACCGATAACAACCAACTTCATCCAGTCAAAAGTCCAACTCTTGTTCTCATTAATTTCTATCAACCATTTTGGCAGGCGTAAAAGCACCCCAATTACAATAGGAAAAACGCTAGCAAATAGTAAGACAGGTGTTAATTCATATGTCAAACTAGCTTCTTCTTCTAAATGAATCTGATATTTAGCACCTAGGAAAATCAAGAATCCGATAATTAATGTAGAACCGAAATAATAGAGAAACTTTCGAATATATAACTCCCCCTAAAGTTAATGTCTATTATTTAATACGAAAAAAATGCACTAAACGTTTCAACTTCTTAGACATCTGCAAGCAGTATGAAGCCGAATCCATAAAAAAGATTCGGCTTCACTGAACTATTTCCCTTTATACTTTTCCTCTGATTGCGAAGTGCTCTGGCTATTCTTCTTATCTCTAAGGTTCTTCTCTTCAATTTCCAAATCTCTTAACGGAATATCATCAACTAGCTGTTGCTCCTTAAACTTATACAATTCAGATCGTTTTTCATCGTGGACACTTTTTTGCTTGTTATCGACAGTTTCTTTTTGCTCTACTTTTTTATTTTTACGTTCCTCTCCCATCAGTAGCACCTTCCTTTTCTAATGTGTTGTTTGGATGTTGGTAATGATGATATTGCTTTGTGGCAGAGTAGGGATATCATTCATGCTGTAACCAAAATCCTGATCAGGAAAATCGAACGAAATCTCCTTACTAAAAAAGTTTACCGTTTCATTTAATATGTCGATGGTAATCCACTCGCCTGCACAGCGGTGACCGATATCAAATTCACCACCCCCTTGTGGGATGAAATCAAATGGATTACTTTTCCAATCATTAAACCGCTCAGGCTTAAACTGATTTGGCTGATCCCATATTACTGGATCATGATTGGTACCGTATAAATCGAGTAACGTGAGCGTGCCTTTTTTAAATTCATAATCATTCCAAATAAAATCCTGTTTTACTCTTGCTGCCGTAAAAGGAAAGAACGGATAAAAACGACGTACTTCCTGAATAAACTGTCGGCCATTATCACCACGAATCTGTGCTACTTCAGTTGGATAATCATGCATGGCCAGTACTGCAAAATCAATATAAACAGCAGTAGCAACAATTGGTCTAAGTAAGTTCAACAACTCTACTGCAACAATATAAGGTTTTAGTAATTTACCTTTAGGATCCTTATGCAATGAAAATTGATACAGTGCTCGATCTTGATCTACCTCTACTTTTTCTTTCCGTACTTGCTGAACGAGATCTTCCAGCCAACCTTCTGCCCTCTGCCTGGACCACCTTGCCTTCCAATGCTTTGGTCCAATATCTGCTGCATGTTCAAACATATCACTAAACTCTTCGCCCCATTGTTCTGCTTCTTCCTTCTTAAAAGGGATTCCAGTCCATCGTAATGCCATTCGCGTCAATACTTGCTTTGCCGCTTCATAAACATTTACTTCATGCTTTTCATCTGATATTTGATTTCTCCACTCTTCACGAGTTAACCGTCGAATCTCTTCTAATTTATCATCCGTCATTAGCGTCATAAACATTGCTTTACGGTGACGATGTTCTTGATCATCCAACCCTTGCACGCCACCTTTACCAAAAAGTGTTTTCTGGATCCGACTAGGTGCCGCTTTCTTACGTTGGAATTTCTCATTATCGTAGAACAATTTCGCTTCCTGCTCGCCAACCAAACAAATAGCTTTCTCACCGAGCAACCTTGTTTCAAAGATCCGCGAATCAAATTTATTGGAGCGATTCATAATAAAATAATAACCTTCTTTAAGCAACTCTAAAGTATGATCTAACCCTTTATCTTGTGGCAGTTGTTGATGATCTGTCATTCCTTAACCCTCCAACGTGATTTACTTACTGATATTTTTCCCTGTTATCCATATTTAAAACCGTATAAAATGAGACTTCCATCAGTAAGACTTTATGGACGATTAGCACCGTGATAAAAGGTAAAGACTATTCTTTTTTTAGTATACTGGCCAGCCTTGACTATCCCAGTATAAATCATTGATTAATAAGCGTGGTAAACCATTACTGTCTGCATCATATGCATGACGTAAAAAAACATTATTATTGTATACATCCTGATGTCCAGGACCAACCCACTTGTCATTACCACTATCAAAAATAGTACCTCCACCATTTAACATATCTTGACCTAGTTTATCTAGGTATGGACCTGTTATTTGAGTAGATCGACCAACAGCAACTTTATAGGTACTATCCAGGCCGCTACAACATTTATCAAATGAAACAAACAAGTAATAATAACCGTCTTTATACGTAATATTAGGTGCCTCAACTGCACCTTCCGGATGATTAGGTCTTGCAGCAATGGAATGAAGCTGTCCTGTCGGTTTCATAGTATTAGCATCTAATCTCGTAAGTTTTATCCCACTCCAATACGAACCAAAGGATAGCCATGGATTACCATATTCATCAATGACTAAGTCACCATCAATGGCATTAAAATTATCTGACGTGGTTGAATGAACAACCAAACCATCATCTCTCCAATTACCTGATGAAATACTGTCTGTTGATAATAATCCGATTAAGGATTGATTAGAACCAAAGGAAGATACTGAATAATATAACCAGTAACGTCCATTATAATATTGGATATCTGGAGCCCATTGTGCACTTGTATGATTTGGAACATACTCACTCCACCAGCTTAACGGTTCAGGAAACACTACCGGGGCTTCATTCCAATTCAATCCATCTTGGGAGTATATAACCCTTATTCCATTTCCATCCTCTTCTCCTGTTCCAAAGGTCCACCAAGTATCCCCCTCTTTTATCATGGAAGGATCATGAATCATAGGATGTTCTTCCATTTCCCAGAATGCTGCCGATACTGATACAGTAGAAACTCCTAAAAATAACAAAACAAATAACAATACTTTCAAGCAGTTTTTTACAATCATCCACTTCACTCCTTAACAATTTTGTTAAGTATGCGCTTTCATTTCGTTAAAATGTTAACTGCACACTTACTTAAAAAGCATTATAACATTATTCATTAATAATGTTAATAAATAGAAATAAAAAACTCTACTATTTTCCTTATTTAACTATTTAAAAAAGCTAACACATTCACTTCCCTGAAAACGGGAGTAGTTTGTGTTAGCCATTTTTCTTTTTATTTCCTTATACCAATATCTTTATTTTTCCGTTGTTTCACTTCGTCCATCTTGCTGTAAAAAGCTTGCTCCATATCAATCTCAAAATAATTAGCAAATTTCGTCATATAGGCTAGACAATCCGCTAATTCTTTCCCCATGTCTTCTTTTATATTTGCTTTAGCTATTTCAAAGGATTCTGCTTCACCTTCTCCTTGATTGATTAATTTATTCGTTTGATTAAATGCTTTTCTTAATTCTTCCGCTACTTCCGCCACCTCTGTCGATAAAAGCATATAATTATGTAATAACGAAGATTTTGCTTTTTCATAGTGGTCATCACTAATTTCCCAATTCATTTCTTCATGATATTTTTTCATATAGGTTTGTAGCTCTCTCATCTATTTCACCTCATTTGGATAAACTTGTTTTTCATAAACGGTTCCGTCCGTGTATTCAACTTCAGTAACTAACCGCATATTGTCGTATTGTTCAAATGGTTCGAGATCATATGGTCTGTTTTTTGTTTCTTCATCTCTTAACGTAAATTGCTCTTCTTCAAGTAGTGAATCCTCTTGATATTTCAAAAGGGTTACCTTTTCTACAATATTTTCCTGATTGGATACATTATAATAATAAAAATGAACTCTAACATCATCGTTATTAAAATTCACATTACTAAACAACGAACCGTAGCTTCTCGGTGCTAGGTAATCTAAATGTTCCGATTGTTGTGCACTTTGCTTTACTTGTCCATCATGAGAAACAGACACAAAATAGTTTATTTGATTTTCGGGATCTTCTTTTACCGATTCCATCGCTTGTTCGCTAACTTCTACTTGACTAGATGAATTAGAATTTCCACTCGATTCAGAAACACTTACCTGCCATTCTGGTTTTAACCCCATTTCAACCGGTACATGTACTTGAAACATCCCTTCGCTTTCTTCATTTGCTGGTATTTCTGTAAATTCATCCGTTCCGCCATACTTATAATGGAACATAACTTCTGCATCCTGATGAAAATCTTTTAGTTGCCAGGAAAAGGTCGCATCCGTGCTGCCATTCTCTTCTACCTGTTTCTTATCTGTTTCCATTGTGATTGGACTGATCCAGCTTTGCTCTTTAATAAAATCATCCAATTCCTGTCGGATGATGTCAGACTGATTGTTCACATTATTACTTAACATCCTTTGATTATCTGTCAGAATACGAATATCTTCCTCCACATTTTTCATGTTAGAAAACATCATGATATTCATAAACAAGCTAACAATTAGGACGATCAGAATAAATAACTGAAAACCTTTTATGTATCGTTCTTTCTCCACTCCATTACTCCCCCTTGTTACCCTTTTAATAAATATTGTAGCATATGAATGAAAAGTTGCTATTTACTTTTCGAGGAATTATGATAGTGACAAACAACTATCATAAAGGAGCATCGCCATGAATTTAATCTTAGCTTCTTCCTCACCAAGAAGACAGGAATTATTGCAGCAAGTACATATACCTTTTACCATACGGAAGCCTGATGTCGATGAATCACAAATTACTGCAACGGATCCGGCAGAAAAGGTAGAAGAGCTTGCCAGGTTAAAAGGAACGCATATACCTATTCAAAATAAAGATGAAGTGATTCTTTCTGCAGATACTGTTGTTTCTTTTCAACAAAGCATTTTCGAAAAGCCGACAGCTAAACAGGCAGCATATAAAATGATCGAAGCTATGAGCGGTAATAAACATGAAGTATATACCGGTGTGATGCTGCGCTCCTCAGATAAAGAAATGGTATTTGTTGAAAGCACTACGGTGGAATTCTGGCCATTAACTGAAGAAGAGATCATTTCATATATCGAAACAGATGAACCCTATGATAAAGCTGGCGGCTATGGGATTCAAAGTGTCGGTGCGATGTTTGTAAAAGAGATTATCGGCGACTACTATAATGTTGTCGGTTTGCCAATTTCGCGTGTTGTAAGAGAATTAGCACATTTTCAGATCTTCCCTCGATAATGTAAGATTTTAGCATCGTGAGAGAAATAATACATTTTACATTTCATACGTTACCTCAACAAGGAAAGTGATGGCACTTTCCTCTTTTTTTTGCAAAAAAACGTTTACATGTATATATTCTGTTAAAAATCTTAGAAAACAATGGAATAATGAGTCAAAAGTATGTTATTTTAAATGTTGTTGGTTTAGGTACAAATACCTTATTAAACGATATATATAATTCAAACTTCATGGAGGTTAACAAATGAGAAATTGGACTTTAGTATTATTTTTGTCTCTTATTATGATGATAACAGGCTGTTCAGAACAAAACACATCATCAACTATCGATGACAACGTTAAAATAGGCGTTATGTTATCGGACGTCGGACTTGGTGATCAGTCATTCAGTGACTCTGCATTTTATGGTTTAGAACAAGCACGTGATGAATTAGGAGTACTGTTTGATTATCGTGAATTGGCGGATGTAGGTGACTATCAAACTGGATTAACACAATTAATTGAGGAAGGTAATGATTTAATTATCGGTCTCGGATATATGATTGAAGAAGATTTAATTAAAGTCGCGGAAGAATATCCTGATCAACAGTTCGTTATCGTTGATAGTGTAATAGATTTACCAAATGTCACTAGTGTAAACTTTAAGGAACACGAGGGAAGCTTCCTGATCGGAGCGTTAGCGGGCATGAAGACCGAATCTGATGTTGTCGGATTTGTTGGAGGTGAGGATACTCCGCTTATTCGCAAATTTTTAAATGGCTATAAACAAGGAGTCGCTGCTACAAATCCTGATGCAACAGTATTAGAACAGTTTGCGGGGGATTTTGGTGATGATCAGCTGGGTGAGGAAATTGCAGCTGAATTAATCGAAGAAGGTGCAGATTATATCTATCCATCGGCAGGCTTCACAGGAGTTGGGGTAATCAAACAAGCACAAGAAGAAGGCATTTATTCATTTGGTGTCGACTCAGATCAATATTACTTAGGTGAAGATACGGTCGTAACATCTATGATGAAAAATATTGATGTGGCGATGTACAGATTGGCAACCGAACTCGTTGAAAATGGTGAACTCACCAGTGAAAATCTAGAATTAGGTTTGAGTGATGATGGGGTGGGATTAGCTCCTATTCGTGTTCTTTCTCTCACATCAGATCAAGAAGAGCAGCTAAACGAGCTGACAGACGATATTACCTCTAATGAGATTACAGTGAACGAATAAGGAGAAAGGATGACACACATGCATTTAAGACGAAAATTAAGATTAAACTCTTTATTACCTTTGATTATCGCCTGTATCATTATCGGATTTATAGCATTTCAAATGACACAAATTCATTCTTCCGATAATGAAAATGTCGAACAGCTTGTAGATGTCGAAAAATTAAATAGTGCGGTAATTTCTGTTGAGCAAGGTTTAAGCAGTTTTTCTTTAAATAAAACAGATGCAGACGCACAATCTGTGAGAAATAGCATACAGAAAAGCCTCGATATTTTAACCGAGTTATCAAATACTGATAGAGCAGAAAAGCAATTACTGAAAGTTGAAGAAAAATTAGACACATTAGAAACTGAAGTTACAGTAGCTTTAGATGAAAAAGATGCAGCAGAGGCGAAACGACAATCAATTCGAACTCGCGGTATTCAAAACGATATTTACTTATTACAATTAATCATAGATGAAAACTATCAAATGGCACAACAAGATCTAGATACAAAGATTAATTCGATCATCATTTTCACGATTGTCTCAGGGATTGTTTTACTACTAGGTACAGGAAGCTTTTCATTTATCATGACAAATCGGATCGTTAGACCAATTTATACACTTACTGATCATGCTGATGCTATCTCAAATGGTGATCTTACCCGAACAATTGAGCAAACATCACGCAAAGATGAAATTGGACAGTTACATAATAGTTTCGTCCGCATGAATCAAGATTTGAAAGAATTAATTGCCAATGTATTGGATACAGCGCAAAGTGTCGCTGCTTCTGCTGAGCAACTAAGTGCTAATGCAGATGAAACAACGACAGCCACCGAACAAATCGCCAATACGATTCAAGAAGTATCGGATGGATCTGAAAAACAACTGGACAATGTGGAACAATCTAGTCAAAATGTGACGCAAATTTCAGAAGATATTGAATCTATCTCAACTCGTATTACACGCGCATCAGAGTCTTCCAACCATGCATCTGTGCAATCTGAGCATGGAATGGATACCGTCAAACGTGTGAGTGAGCAGATGGCAATCATCAATCGAAATACCGAAGATACTGGTCAAGTAATCGAAGGTTTAAATAATCATTCACAGGAAATTAATAAAATTGTCGATATGATAACCAATATCGCAGAGCAAACCAACTTACTCGCCTTAAACGCAGCAATTGAGGCTGCACGTGCTGGCGAACATGGAAAAGGTTTTGCCGTTGTAGCTGATGAGGTTAGAAAATTAGCCGAAGAATCCGGTCAGTCCGCACGTCAGATCAATGAACTAATTACGGTAATGCAACAAACAACCGGTCAAGCCGTAGAATCAATGGAAGTGGGAAATGAAGCAGTTAAACAAGGTTCCTCTCTGGTATCTGAAACGAGCGATGCATTCGGAAATATTACAAAAGTTGTCTCAGATGTCCAGGATAGAATGAGTGAAGTAACAACTTCTCTGGATCAGATGAAAGACAATAACCAGACACTAGTTACATCCATGAATAATGTATCGTCCATTACAGAAAAGACTGCCCATCATTCTCAAGAAGTTGCTAGTGCAACGGAGGAACAAACGGCATCTATTCAAGAAGTATCTTCCGCTACCAAAGTATTAGCAGAAATGGCACAAGAATTACAAGACAAAGTGAGTCGATTTAGAATCTAGAAAAAAGTCGCTATACATGGTTCACTTTTGAAGGAAAGTAAACAGCATGCCAGTCACATCGGTGATGGGCATGCTGTTTTTTCATTGCAAGTAAAAAAAAGCATCTATCATCACAAGCAGATCTACTGTTTAATTGGGATATTTTAGGTCGTGTGTTATGATTATGATAATGCATTGTGAAGAAGTATGGAGGGTAAATGTTTGTATTTAATTGAAGGAAGTATATTTATGGCGCTTGGAATGATATTGTATTTAGTTGGGCGAGGTATTTTAATTGGAATTAGATATAAAAACAACAAACAAATATATTGGTTAAAAGAGAGTATAGGCTTTCTTTTTATGTTATATATTTGCATGGTCGTTCCTTTGACTTTATTTCCGATACCGGTAGGGTTTGCTTATGATTTGGGAAATAATTTTCATTCATTAAATCTTATCCCCCTAAAATTAATTATAGATGATATTAGCCAAATAGGTATTGCTTACGGTGGAGATGTTCCATTTATGATTAGACAAATTGCAAGAAATGTAGGTGGCAATATTTTATTACTAATGCCTTTGGCCTTTTTGGCTCCAATACTATGGGATAAATTTAAGTCTTTTAGACGTATTCTGTTATTAGGATTTGGTGTATCAATCAGTATTGAAATTGTTCAATTTATAGGACCAACAGCAGCTGGTTGGGGACGAGTTACTGATATTGATGATGTCATCTTAAATGTGTTAGGTGTCATGATTGGATACCTTATTTATAAGTTGACTTTTAAAATAGTGGACACATTTCAAATTGGAGCATTACAAAAGTTGAATGCTGGTCTGATCGATAACAATAATTGAGTAAAATTATTATTTTATTGAGCTTACGTTACATTGGGACACTTCTCACGTTGACGTTTCGTTCCCTCTTCCAATGTTTCACCACCACCAGCTAACAAAATAACGCCACCTACATCAACTTGAGTAGCAACTGCTGTCGCAATCATTGTTCCTTCACTATGTCCTAACAACAACACTTTATCAATGACAGGTAGATCATTTTTAATATACTGAATTGCAGCTTGCACGTCTTCTATTCCATCATGTAATCCAGTTCGGAGGTGATCCCCATCACTTTTCCCTACTCCTCGCTTGTCATAGCGAAGTGTTGTATAGCCTAAACTGACAAGAAAATCCGACAACTCCTGATAAATGTTAAAATCCATTCCTTTTTTGTCTGCATTACCATCTCTATCCACTTTCCCTGAACCTGGAATCATTACAATCGCTATATGCTGATCGTCTTGTTCCGGCATTGTTAATGTGCCTGCTAGTGTCACACTACTCTTAATCTTGATTTCTTTCATCTCACTCATCTCCTTTTTCCGGTAAAATGATAGTGGTGACCTTCCGTTTAGTACGCTCTTCACTTGGCTCTAATCTTCGATACTTCTCATAGACGCTTCGTAATTCATGAATCATGTCCTGAAATTCAGCATCTGACAGATAATACATTGCCTGCCGGTAGCTAACCCCGTCTTCTAAAAGATTAAAATTTTCACGTTCTAGGTATCTTCCAAAATCATGTGCGATGTTCGAAATGAATTGGGTAAATAAATCTAAATGCTCATCCTTGGACAGTGATCATTCCCAAGTCATGAAGATAATTAATGTGTCGGTACAATGTAGCGTGGGGAATATTAGGTAAACACTCAGAAAGTTGCGATGGTGTTAACTGTTTGCCACTCACTAACGCTTGAATGATTTCCATTCGGACAGGATGCAAAAGTTTTTTCCAATTTTTCATATTTATCATCCTTTAATTTTATTATTATTTTTAATAATTAATATCATTTTTGATAATAATCAAGTAAAAAAAGAGTCCAAATTAAATTTGGGCTCATTGTTCTCCTTGTTTGAAGGTTTCTTGATAGTACTCACGCAATTCTTCTGCATTGTCCCTCCACTCTACTGGTTCGCCGTATACAAGTTGTTGGAATACATCAAGGCACCTATGCCAACCTGTTGCCATGTACATCGCCATAGAGGCATCATCGAAGGAATGTCTGAATGTAAAAACAAAGCCGTTTTCTTTCTCTGCTATCCTCATATCTAGTAAATCGTCTACCTTTTTGAAAACGAATGTGTGAGGTGCTGCTAACTCGATGATTTCTCCTTCGTATAGGGAACCTTCACCATCATCAAACTTCAGCCTACCACCAATTTTTACCTCCATCTCTTTTGTTGCGAATGGATACCATTGTGTAAAAGAATCGGGGTCGATTAAGATTTCAAATACTTTTTCCGGAGAAAACGGAAGTTCACGTTCAAATGTTAAGGTGTAGCGTCCATTATTTTGACTGAGTTTACCATAATTCATTGAAATAACCTCCTTTTGAGTGCTATTTTAGCATAATAATTATTATTCTACATTGACTAGTTTCCATCTTCATACTATGCTTATTGCTAAATATTACAAATAAGAGGTGTTGTTCTATGAATCCATTGGTGGATTGCCCGATTTAGTTGAAAGTTTAGGTTGGAAAAGGGATGGAATACTCATTTTTATCATTTACTCCGTTTATTTCGATAACGGGTTGCCCTATTAACTTGAGGCCACTGAAAAAGTCATTTAAATTGGAAACAGAGCAAACATTTTTATAATATCAAAGAAAGTCCCTCCGTTTTTTTGTAAAATGGAAGTACTGCATAAAAAGTGTCGGATTGGATGCTTGACCGTCAATTATCAATGGACATAAATCAATAGGGTGGCTTTGTAACCCTAACAATGGGGATCTTACGGACGATTAGCACTGTGATTCACTGTGATTTATAATGAAAGGAAGTGTACACTATGGAAGTGGAAGACGTATTCAGTCATTTGCCAACACTAGAAACGAAACGATTATTATTAAGACAAGTATCATTAGATGATGTTCATGATATCTATGCCTATGGGTCTAATGAGGAAGTATCTAAATATGTAACATGGGAAACGCACAAATCTTTAGATGAAACACAAGCGTTTGTTGAATATATCATGAGCAGATATAAAAGTAACTCCATTGCACCATGGGCAATTGAATTGAAAAAAAATCACAAGATGATAGGCACGATCGATTTCGTGTCATGGGATACCTATCAACATATAGCAGAAGTCGGTTATGTGATCTCTCAAAACTATTGGAGCAAAGGAATTGTCACGGAAGCTGCCAAAGAAATTATTAAATTTGGTTTTAATCATATGGACTTAGAACGGATTCAGGCAAAATGTTTAGTAGAAAACATCGGTTCAGCAAGAGTTATGGAGAAAGCAGGTATGACGTTTGAAGGAGTTTTGAGGAAAGCAATATATGGAAAAGGAAAGCATTGGGATATAAAGATATATTCGATTTTGAGAGAAGAATTTGCAGCACAATAATAGGGAAAGTAGCTTGTTAATCAATCTGCTTCCCCCTTTTGGCTTTTTTGGTGTAACTTTTCATTTAAAGCTAAAGCACTTATTCATTAAGTGTGATTTATTCAATGCATGTTCAATGATTATTCAATTTCCGTGTTCTTGATGAGCTGGAGAGCTTTCGGTTGCTTACCATTTTCGAGTTCGTGGCGGATTAATTTAGCACATTCATCTGAACTGAAAACCGAGGTATCAACTTCCATGTCATAGATACCTGGATCATGGACCAGTTTCTGCCATAAAGCAACTGGCTTAGGCACCGTACCATCAGTGTTGTAACCAACATTCCATGTCTTCATTCTTCGTTCCATAACGACATCAATCGGGCAACGTACTCCTACAAACATAACAGGAAGCCCATCCAGTATACGGGCGCAGTCTGTAAGGATTCTTAGTGGAGCTGAATATCCGTCATGATGCCCTACATCCACCACAACATTTAGTCCTAAACGACTGAATTGTGAAATTGCCTCATACATCGCTCGATACATTACTTTTATAACCGGTTCAAGTTCAGGTATTTCACCACCAGGTCGTAAACCAATTCCCGGCCGAAAACGTTCTGGGGTCATCTGCATGAACTGATCAACCCCTAAATTCATCCACACACCTTCATATGTTTTCTGAATTATAGAGGCTATACTAGACTTCCCTGATCTCGGGGTACCATTTAGAATAATAATAGTTCCAAGTTTATCTACTTCTAACATCTAAGGATACCTCCTAAATAAATTCCTTTTCGTGTACAACGTCAACGGCACCATCTTGTTTAAAAAAGACAGATTAGCCATACTCGTTTATTCCAAGCTTCAATTACTTTTTGATAAAGCTCTTGGATTTCGTCTTGTAGTTAATTGTCATATTCTATTCGTATGATTAAGCTTTTCAAAATAGATTAGTGATAGTTGTCTATTCACTGTGACTTCTTTACTATTTTCAAATCCATTCTTTTTATAAAAACTAATTGCTGGTGTATTTTTAGACCCCGTCGCTACTTTTATTGCTCTTACCTCAAAATTAGTTTCAAGGAAAGTTAAAAGTCTCTGTGCAATTCCTTTTCGAAAATGATTTGGGTGTACAATCAACCGATGAATATCTATTTCATCATTCTCAATCTTTATTGATATTGCTCCGCACAGTTCTTCATCTAAGTAATAGCCAAAGAAAGTTTCTCTACATTGTTGTAAAGTATCCACAGTATCTTTTAATGGTGGTATTTCATAAGAACCAATTATTTCTGCCTCTACTTTATAAGATAGTATTTGGATATTTAAAATATTTTCAGCGTTTTTTCTATTAAGTATATCTATTTTATCTATCAAGGTAATCCCTCATTTATCATTTTCTTCTATCAAATTACCCTATTCTATCAACATTTTATCATGAATGAAGATAGAAAATCCCCTTTCAGAACATCTGAAGGGGGAACTTCGCGTTTTATTCTGATAATATAGTCACTCTAACCCACGTTATCCATTTTAAGATTAATTCCAACTAAGTTCGACGCAACAATCTTCTCCTCTTTTTCAAATCAAATTTATTAATAATTGGTTACTCAATTGCCGGTAGCATGCTTAGATTGAGCCACTTTCATTAAGTAATACTGCTCCTCGCGAGCCATATGATCAGCCATAGAAGCAGTAAATGTACTTAATACTTCTGCACTCAACTCCATTTCTTCCAATTCGTGCAAAAATGTATTAAATAATCCTATTTCTACTTCCACATTATTATTAAACCTTTTTAATGCTGGGAATGCATTAATATTGGAGCGTAAATAACCGGTCAGTTCAACCGCTTTTAGATAGAATTGATTAAAATGCTCCGTAAAAGTATGACTCTTTTCTTTTAACCTTTGTTCCACCCCATCCATCTCATCATTAATCGCCCCTGCATGACCTGATGCATCCAACAGCCAGAGAAGGTGATGATGTAATTCATGAAAGATAGGTGGTACCTCTCCTTGCTTCAGATAACTCAAAATTAACAAATATTCTTCCAATTCATTAACCATATGATTAAGAAATGTTGGTGTCAGATGAATACCAATTTGACCTGTCAATTGCCGTTCAATAATCGAAAGTTTAAACTCTCTGAATTGCCTTGTCAGATCTTCAACCATAATAGAGAACGAAATCGCATTGGACGTATCAATGGCACTTGATTGTGCGAGCAATTGATCATACTGCGTGCGAAACATTTTGGCCTTTTCAATATCCTCCATTTCTGATGGATAAAGGGAATCGTTTATAAATCGAGCGTGATCACCGAGTACCCTCAACCAAAATTGATGTTCAAACACAGCACTTTTCAAATAATTCATTTTCAAATAATACAGCCCCTTTTATTCCATGATGGTTTATTCTATTCGAGAATTTGGGGAAATATTAATGGGAGGCGTTCTGGCTATTCAATTAAAGTGTATGTTCCTCTAGTCAATCTTTTTAATTTTCTGTATTCATCTGGTACTGTTGAAGTAGTATTTCCACCATAACTAATTGGCACCATATCTGCCAAAGTTGTTCCGACATCTTTCCATTTTTGTTTATATTGTCGGCTTATATAAATGTCTACTTCTTGAATGGTCATTGGTTTTTGTTTATCCATAAAACATTTTAGAATAGCTTCATGTAACACCATTATCTACATCCTTTCTTCTGGTATTCAACTGTCTCACTACTAGTATTAATATGTACGGTACACTGTTTTATAGTATGAGTGCGACTATTTTATCTTAAGTAGTTGAAAAAAATCATTATAACAGAAATAATCATTATATTAGTTTTGCTTTTCCTTCTACTTATTTCCCTTAGGTTAACAGCCTAATAACAAAAATTTGATTATATACGAAATCTAATGATTCATCGTAGACTTAAGACAACACTAAAAAGGGGTGAAGAAATGAAAAAGAAATTAACTATCTTAATTTTGTTTTTGTTGTTTGGAATCATTTTATTTGCTTGCAGCAATAATGAAAGCGCTTCAGATGATCAAGATGATTCTGGTAATGAAGAAGGTAATGAGGACCCAGATTTAAATGAAATATCAATATTGGCTCCTCTACATTCCGCTGAAACACCTGATCCAATGTTGGAGGAAAAAATTGAAGAATTAACCGATGTACAATTGGATTTGCAATATGTTCCGGCAAACAATTATCAGGATCGTATGAATACAGCATTTGCAACAAGTAGTATGCCAGAAGTTGCCAACATACCGATAGAAGGTAATTTTAAAGAAGCAATCACTGACGGACAATTTTGGGAAATCGAACCTTATTTAGATGAATATGAAAACTTACAGAATTTAAAAGATGACATTTTGGATAACATGCGGGTGGATGGAAAGTTATATTCGCTATATCAAGGTCGTCCATTATCAAGACAAGGGATTATTTATCGAAAAGATTGGGCAGATAATCTTGGTTTGGACGCACCTAAAACAACAGATGAATTTTTCGAAATGATGAAGCAGTTTACTGAAAATGATCCAGATGGAAATGGTGTAGATGACACAATAGGTTTAGCTGATAGAGGAGACCTAGCATATGGCTCCTTTAATACCATCGCCTCCTGGTTTAATGCTCCTAATGAATGGGGAGAACAAGATGGACAATTACTGCCTACATTTATGTTTCCTGAGTATAAAGAAACTCTTGATTTTATGAGAGACCTACACGAAAAGGGCTATATCAATCAAGATTTCCCTGTTACCAGTAAGCCTGACCAACAAGACATGATTAAATCTGGAAAAGCAGGTGCTTATATTGGATGTATGTGTGATGTGAGTCAATTGCACAGTGACGGGGTTGCACTAAATCCAGATATGGAGTTAGATGTACACAATCAAATAAAGGGACCACATGGTGAATATCAAATCTGGAGTATTCCAGGTTACAATCATCCTTATTTCTTTCCGAAGTCCACGATAGAAACAGAGGAAGAACTAAAAGCAATTCTATCATTTTTTGATAAGATGATGGAACCAGAAGTTGCGAACACCGTATTTTGGGGTATTGAAGACGAACATTACACCGTGGAAGATGGCAAAGCCGTTACGATTGAAGATAGTGGTAAATTGGACCGGGAAGTCATTCCTTATCAAACATTTGAAATAGGTGAACCGGAAACAAACGGACGTTATGAAGGTGCCTTTCCGTTAGAAGCGCGTGAAAAGGCAGAAGAATTGTTTAAGGATAACGAAAAGTATTTAATTGAAAATCCCACTGTTACCTTAGACTCTGAAACATATGATTTGCAAGGTGAGGAATTAGATACCATTATTATCGATGCCACATTTAATTATATTATTGGACAAATAGATGAACAAGGCTTTGATGAAGCAGTCGAAAAGTGGAGAACAACAGGTGGTGATGACGTCATCGAAGAGTTTAATGCTTCAAGATAACTGATGATTAACCAGAAAAGGGCTGTCCCCTAAGTTTCACAATTGACTTACGGTAGCCCTTTTCTTTGATGTTAAAAAAGGCTAAAGAGCGATTAAATCTTAACGAGTGAACAAAACGGAAATTCGTCTATTTGACTGGAGTTCTCCTTTGGGGGCGTCTCCCGTCGTTTAGAACACTTCTATTCGACGCGAGCTCTCTTTTTGGGGCGCCTCCCGTCGTTTAGAACACTTCTATTTGACGGGAGCTCTCCTTTTGGGGCGCCTCCCGTCATTTAGAGCTCTTCTATTCGACGGGAGCTCTCCTTTGGGGGCGCCTCCCGTCGAATAGATTTTTTACCTTGTATTGTTTTTATTGAAATAACCTAGAAGACAACCTTTTTTCCATTTATCAGAAGGTTATGATAAAATTTATGAAGTCACTCATAAAACAACTAAAGAAGATGGAGGTCGGATGATTTGTTTAAGAAAAAACAACAATTCTATCTAAAGCTATTATCCTTTGTTTTATTACTTGGAATCATCCCCGTCTTATTGGTAGGTATTTTCTCCTTTCTTATCTCATCTAACAATATTCAAGATAAAGTAGAAAAAGAGAAAGAATATAATGTTTATCAAACTCAGATGACAATCGAACAAGTATTGAAGCAAGTTGATCAATCATTAACAAATTTTGCTATGTCACCACTTGCCAAGCAGCTGCTAGAAGAGCCTATGGAACCGAACCAGTTCCCTCTTTACAGAAGACTAAAAAAAGAATTGAACTACCTGCAACGGTTTGATTCCGGAGTCATTGATATTGCATACATAAACAAGGAACAAATGTGGTTAATCCGAAATAGAGGATTAACGACATTATCGAATCAGGATAAAGAATTAATAGAAAACTATAGCGAGCTTACCAATCAATCTGCATGGTTGATCCAAGAATCAGAGGATACTTTCACCGATCAATATGCTAATAATTGTAAGCGTTATCTTTCTATGGTGAAAAAGCTTCCGCTGAGCTCCGTACATAATAAGGGTTTTATCACCGCTATTATTCCAACATGTGATTTGCAAGAACGGATATTAATGGAAGAAAATAATGGATCAACTATTGTATTGAATGAAAACAAACAGGTGGTTTTTAACAGTGAAAAAAAACAGATTAATTCATTAGAGAATCATCCTGTAATCAGTGCCATACAACAAAATAAGCAAATTCAAAATCAATTACACATCGACTATAATAACGAGAAATATACTGTCACCTATCGTGTTTCTAATTATAATGGCTGGACTTATATTAATCTTATTCGATTGAATGATCTCAAAGAATCTTCCTATGCTATTGGCTGGTTTACCTTTCTCATATGTCTTGTTATTGTATTAGGACTGATTATCGTTGCCATTATCGGTTCCGGTAAATTATATAAACCGATTCAGCAAATCATCCATATCATGAAATTACCCAATGAAGCTGATAACAATAAATCTCATGATGAAATCGAGGAAATCACGAAACAGATTCATACTATTCTGGATAAAAATCAAACACTAGAGGAACGGGTTAAAACTCAAAAGGATCAACTGCATCTTTTTTTCATGAATAAATTAATCTTGGGTAACATCACTGAAAATGAAATAGTAGAAAAGCTACCGAAAGAAATCAATAGCGAGCATTGGTTTACTGTGATGTTGATAAAAATCGATTCGTTAGAAGGAACGAGATTTACTGATAATGATAATGATGTCATCCTTTTTTCAATTAATACGATTATTAACGAACTCATAAGTGAAGATAACCGCTTTACCCCTATCGTGTTAGAGGATAAACAAGTAACCGTATTAATGGGTAAAGAAAAAAATCATGGATATAAAGAGGATATAGACACTTTAACAAAAAGAGTGCAGAAAACCATCGCCGATGTATTAAAAATCTCTATCAGTATTGGAATTAGTAATCGCTACTTTAACTTAATAGAAACAAATGAAGCCCTGCAAAAGAGTGAAGCGGCATTGCGACAAACCATTGTACTAGGCAAAGGGCAAGTCATTCGGTTTGATTCACTGGAAGGACAGCATTCATTCAAAACTTTTTACCCAAAACAGATTGAACATGATCTGTTTGATGCGATAAAAACTCTTCATCATGAACGAGTTGATCAGAAGTTAACAGAGCTGCTTGATAATATATTTAATAAACAATTAACATATACACAGTATGAAATTTCCATTCTTCGATTTATTAATAATCTATTAGAATTTACAGAGATGTTAGCTATTGAAATTGATATGATTGATGACAAACAGACATTGATTAATTATCTCTATCGTTTCCGAATCAGAGAAGATATTGAGAATTGGTTCAAACAGGTCATGATTTATCCAATCATGGGGCATCTCAAAAATCGTTTAGAGCTACAATACCATTCACTGTCAGAACAGGTTATCCATATCATTCATGAAGAGTTCGATCAAGAATTAACATTGGAAAGGGTTGCGGATCGCCTACATTATAATGCAAGTTATTTAAGTAACTTATTTCGTCAGGAAACGAATAGGTCATTTAGTGAGTATCTAGCACAATATCGTATTGAAATGGCAAAAAATTGGCTAGAAACAACAAAAATGCCTGTTAAAGATATCGCTAATGAATTGCGATATAACAATTCCCAAAATTTTATCAGGTCTTTTCGAAAGAATGTAGGAATGACACCAGGGAATTATCGTAAGAAAATGAAATTGGAATAAATAGAGGAAATTCCAGTCCTTTTCATGAAAGGGCTGGAATTATTCAATGTTAAAAACCTTTTTTGACATCCACTATGTTGCGGAGAGGTTTGTCTTTTTCTAGATTTTCCAGTGTTTCAACAAAGCATTCTACAGCTTCTTCGGATGTTGTCACAGCAGATATATGTGGTGTAATAACAACGTTTGGATGTTTCCATAACACATTATCTTGTGGCAGTGGCTCGTCTCGAAATACATCAAGTACAGCAAACCTTATCTGACCAAGTTCCAATGCTTGCAACAGGTCTGATTCACTAATAGATTCTCCTCTACCAACATTAATAAAACCAATACTTGATAGATGCTTAAAAATGTCCTCATTAAATAAATGTTCTGTATTTTCCGTTAACGGTAAAGTATTAATCATATAATTCATTTCATTTAATAATGAAAAATGCGCATCAACTGTCAATACTTCTTTGAAAAATTGCTTTTGTTTACCGCTTAATGATACCCCATAAACTTCTGCACCAAAAAAAGAAAGGACTTGAGCTATTTGTTGGCCAATCTCTCCTGTTCCATAAATCATTACTTTTGCTTCTTTGAGCATCTTCGGCGTAATAGGTTTCCAATGCTTGTCGGATTGATGATAAAGGAATTGGTTATGAAACTGTAAATCCTTTAGTATGTAACTTAGGCAATATTCACTAATTCTTTCTCCAAACGAACATATCGTTCTTGTTAAGATAACATTTTCATTCCAATTCTTTTGTAATAAGAAGTTGTCTACCCCTGCTCCCAGTGAATGAACCCATGTCACTTTACTATAATCATAACTTGACCTTGTTTTAAAGGATACAAATGCATCAGCCCAGACTAAATCTTCATCCCTTAGTTCATCTTCAGTTAAATAACGAAATTCCTTTTCCAGTGCATAATTTTCTATAAGATCTTGTATTTCTTGATTCAAAGGGCTTACAAACAATATATTGTTGATCTTCATTGATGATCTCCTTTCATCCATACCATATCAAAATCGATATATAGGAGTTAAATATTAATGTTAATACTAAACGGCTACTAAAATCAAGCAGAGATATGAGGATAAAAGAAGATCAGCCTATCCCTATTTAGGAACAGGCTTATTTATTAATGCTTCATCAATCCTTGTCTTTCTATCCTTATCAAACATTCAAATAGCATGACACCACTTAACTCAATGCTTAAATCAATCCCTCTAGTTAGATCCGGCTTCTCACTCCAAAGGTGGTTAAATATTAATTTCTCGTCATCCTTACCGTTCTGCCAAAGGTTTTCGGCATTCTCATCTAAATAGTGAAGTATTGCTTTTGTTTCTGTTGGAGCTGTTAAAATTAACTCGGTGAAATAACGAATCATAATTCCTTTAAACAGGCCACCATCGCCATTCCCTTCACTTTTTAGCACATTATGTTCATTATCATGTAATTTCTCCATTGCTGTATGTGCCGTTTGTAATGCTTTTTGTAAGTATTTCTCATGGTTAGATATCCGATAAAGCTCGACTGCTGCCCCTACGTACACACCTTGGCAATAGGTGAATTCCCAATCGGCATCAATTTTTCCATCACCAAGTCGATTGATTCCATCCATAACAAAGCCTGTTTCAGGGTCAACTAGGTTTTGGTCCTGCCAATCAAAGATTTTTTGTGCCCATTCTAAATCTTCTTCTTTTCCAAAATACTTATATAATCTTGCCGCTAAAATAATAGCCGGACCATTTGCTGGCGTATTTTTATAATCGACCTGGTCTTTGTGCCAGGCTATTCCTCCACCCATGTGC
This sequence comes from Gracilibacillus orientalis, assembly GCF_900114645.1. GTDB lineage: Bacteria > Bacillota > Bacilli > Bacillales > Amphibacillaceae > Gracilibacillus > Gracilibacillus orientalis. The sequence continues at coordinate 327,474 of NZ_FOTR01000002.1, forward strand.
TCATTCCAACCAGTTTTTATATCCTTCCAAAGAATTTGCACATCCTTCAAATACTTGTCTGTTCCCGTTGCTTCATAGGCACGTAACAGTGCTAGCGCCAGCCATTCCATGTCATCGTATAATAGATTAGTTGGCTGACCACCGTTTCTGAACACAAGACCATCATATTCCTGTTCAATAATTGTAAGAATTTCTTTATCATTCGTTCGGCAGTATGCATCTACTAAACTATCGATCGCATGAGCATACCACCAGTAATGAAACGTAAGATTGCAACGATTATCCGGATTTGGATAATGATTATTAAACATTTCCAGATCATGATTCCAATAGTATTGAACTAAACTATCAAACGATTTCTGTGCCCTTGTTTCCCATTTTGTTGTTTTGTTTGCTACGTTCATATTGTCCTCCTTTTACCTAAGATTCAAAGATAATCCATATGATCATAATAACCATATGGATACCCTTGAACCGTTACTACTTTTTATTTATTTGGTAAATAAGTCTGTTTCATCTTTTTTAATCCTTGGCTAGCAACTTCTAGTGCTGATTGATTACCATAATTTTCGATGAATAATTCTAATGATAAATAACCTTGATAATTCATTTCTACTAAGTAGTTCGCTAGCTGTTCAGTCGGTGCGATCCCATCACCAGGAAACTGTCGTTCTGAATCAGTTATCTGTTCCTTTGGTGGGTATTCTGGATAATCGTTGACATGGAAAATACCGATATTTCTCTGATTTAAATAAGCTAGACTTGTAAAGTAACTTCCTCCAGTGTACATATGGAAAGGATCCAATAAAAATTTCACATCAGAAAGTCCACTCTCCATCGCGATATACATCGCTTCGCTTAACGTAGCTAGTTTGTTAGCTTTACCCCAGAATTCAAGATAGACTTCCATGTCCATCCGTCTCGCAATTGTTGTTAATGCAGAAAAATGCTCAGCAATTGTTTCTAATGTTAAATCATCCATACTTCCACTAGGGGGAGCCGCTACAGCATTACAGCCTATTTCCTTCAGCATTGTCATCTCTTTTTCCGCCTCAACAAGCCCTTTTATTCTAGTAGCCTCATCCTCATCCGACCACTTAAAAAAAGTAATCGCATTAACCACGAATATACCTCTGTCTTTCAGGAACTCTTTAATTGTTTTAAGTGAACCACCCTTTTCAAGGTAAGATTCAATATCTTTAACCCACAATTCAATGCCATCATATCCCGCTTCAGCTGCTACCCTTATCTGTTCGATCACATCCAATTCAAATGGAAACAGCGTCGAGGCATTCAAGGCAAACTTAAAATTATGCACGTATTTCACCCTTTTACAGTTGTATCTTTTATTTTATGTCACATGGAGTCTAGGACTATTTTATTTATTCCTTTCCACACAATCTACTACTTAAAGTAGCTTCTTAAATGTGCGGCAGCCTTGACGATTCCTTTTTGCTCCGCTTCTAATGATCCCCAATAGCGGTGATCTTCTAACTCAATACTTACTGGTCCCTGATACCCCAAACGCTCCAAACGGACTGCTACTTTTCCCCAGTCGACTTCACCATGTCCCGGGATCGTATAACGCCATGATCCTTCTGAAAAAAGATACTTTTCCGGAAAAGTTGATTGGATGACACCACATTCATAAAGTTCATCTTGTAAAATTTCTGTGTCCTTCCCGTGGCAGTGATTCACTCTTTCTCCAAATTCATTTAATACACGAATATGGTCTATACCTAATCGCACAAGATGGGATGGATCATACGTCATTCCAAAATGCTTAGATGGGATTGCTTCAAACATTGCCCTTAGAGTTTCTGGTGTGCATCCAATTGTTGGATAATATGGCGCTGGTCCTGGCCAGCCTTCAATTGCAATGTAAAGTCCTGTTTCCTCTGCATGACGAACGATTTCTGGAAATGTTTCTTTCCAGATTGCCAGCCCTTCCGTACGTGGCAATGTATGATCCTCGGGAACCAGACACATAAATAGCACACGACCTCCTAGTTCCGATATTTCCGTCATCTGGTTTTTAAGACTAGTAACCGCATTAGCACGACGTTCTTCATCTAAACTAAATAGTTTTGCCACATTTTCTACATCGACTGAGCCCACTTCCATACCAGCATTTTGAACTGCACTCTTTACTTCCGGGGTTAGTTTTGGAACGTCAAGAATATCCAACCCTACCTCTGAGGCCCAACTCGCTATCTTTTCCATACCTTCTGCACCTATTTTCGGTGGAATACGCATTCCGATGTTAAAATTCATGCTATTCACGTCTCCTCTAGTTCATTTATAAAGGCTTATAGCCAGCAGATTCATAAACCATTTCAGAAAACTTAACTACCTTTAATGCAAATTCACCTGGAACTTGAACGTCATGTTTCCTTGAAATTGCATCGATAAAACTTTTATCCTGATTCGTTGTTGGTTTGGATAACTCTGGAACAATTGGCTCCTCTCCTGAAAGATGGAGTGTAATTTTGTCATTTTCATAGAAAATAGCACCATCCTCACCACAAAACGCATATGTTTCATGCCAAACAGGTGAGTAGCCAACAAGGTTTAATCCAGCAATAGCACCTTCTTTAAAGCGGATCGAAGTAAACGTATCAATTTCTACCGGGGCACCTTGTTGTGATAGCTGTGTCGTTACTTCGACCGGTGTTAAGTTTGATGTCCAAAGTAGCACATCGATAATATGGCTACCCGAGTCCATCAAAAAACCGCCTCCTGATAATTTGGGGTCCTTCCGCCAAGAATACGTATCATTGGAACCACGCCACCATTGTTGATACAAGGAAGCAGTGATCGATGTAAGTTTACCGATTTTACCAGTTGCGATAGCATCACGAATATAAATAAATTCTGGTTGGAAATGTCGTTGATATGATACTTGCATAATTTTACCAGCTTGATCAGCCGTTTTAATTAATTCCTCAGCTTCCTTCGATGAGCACGTCATCGGCTTTTCAATTAATACGTGTATGCCTTTTTCCAAAACAGCTGTTGCCTGTTCAAAATGCAAAGTATGCGGAGAGCAAATAACAACCCCATCTAAATCGACTTGTTCAAGCATATTACGATATTCCGTAAATTGCTCTATTTCCCACAGACCGGCTTGGCTTACAAAGCGTTTTCTCGCCTCCGCGCTTACATCAGTTATTGCCTTAATTTTCACATTTTCTAATTCTAGTAACTGGCCTGCATGTACCTGCGCCATTCCACCTGTACCAATAAATCCAATGCGAATTTTCTCCACTAATTCCACTCCTTTTTCGTTCCTTAATATATATTTACGAAAACAAAAATCAGCATTTTAAATTAATGTATTATTTTATCCAGAGATCCTTGCAATTGATGGTACGCTGTTTGGTTTACTTGTTCTTTTTCCACTCCTGTTTGTACATGCTTATTAAAGTCTTCTAAATGTTTAATTGCTTGCTTCACGTCCCCTTTGTTCATATGATGGTCTACCTGTTCGAGACGATTACTTAGTTTCTTAGCAAGTGAGCTAGTTATCTCATTGTCATCTACATAGGAATGTATCTGTTCTTGTAACGTCTCGGAGACATCTCGGACAATAATTGGTTCTAATTGTGTAGCATGCTCCATTAACATGACTCCACTTAACTGTTGGCTAAGTTCCACCGGTAGGTTTATTGCTCCTTCCCACGATGAGCCAAACAATATTTCAGGTTCCTCGTTTGTTTGATTCCACACATTTTTGGCATTATTTACGATCCACTCTGCCAACTTAACTTGAGAGTTTTCTGTTTTAACTAATTCAGTCACATAACGAATGAGGATCCCTTTAAATAGTCCACCATCCCCTGAGCCACCTTCGTATATGATTTGGTTGTGATTGGAGAATCGGTCTTTCGTAGTTTCTGCCGTCTGGATTGCTGCATCAAGATATCCTTGTTCACCTGTCAATTGATAAAGCTCAACGGATGCACCTATATAAACCCCTTGATTGTAAGTGAATTCCCAACCTTTATCGATGTTTCCATCACCGGTACGATTAATGCCATCCCACACTAAGCCATTTGTCGGATCTACTAATGTATGTTGAAGCCAATTGTAGATATCCTTAGCCCATTGTAGGTCTTCCTCATTTCCGTACTGTTCATAAAGTCTAGTAGCAAGGATGACTGCTGGAGCATTCGAAGGAGTATTTTTATAGTCTAATTGATTTTTGTTCCAAGCGATGCCTCCTCCATATTCACTACTCCATCCTGTTTTAATATCTTCCCATAGAGTCAAAACAGCCTGTTCATGCTGCTGATTATTTGTATATTCGTGTAAACGTTGCAATGCAAGCGCCATCCATAACATGTCATCATAAAAATCGTTCCGGATATCATCGCCATTACGCGCTTTCACTGCCTCATATAATGCAGTCGCCTGATCGATATAGGCATAATCGCCAGTTCGTTCATATCCGTCGATAAGCGTATCAATGGCATGTGCCTGCCACCAATAATGAAATTGATCGTTATTTTCATCATTTGGATATTGATTGTTAAACATATTCATTTCTGTATTCCAAAAGTTAGACGTTAGCGATGATTGTGCTAATTCCGCTTCCTCTGTAAGTCCCCAGGAAACAAGTGATTCGTCTCCCTGCTCTCTTACAAGTAAGCTGTCATAATTTAACCAGTTTACGCTTTCCTTATCTGAATCGAAACTAAGCGATACCGTATTCGTACCTGCTGTTAAGTTGATATCATTCAGATTTGTTGTCTGCCAGTCTCCCCAGCTTCCGGTCCCGGAAAAGCGGACTTGATCCTTACTCACTTCTCCATTCACCTCTAGATAACGTGTAGCCTGACCTGCTGCAGCCGAATATTTAAATACGAGTGTATAATTACCGTCACTCGGAACATTAACAGTAATCGCAACGGATTGACCATCTTCATTCCAACCAGATACGTATCCGTTTCCAAAATAACCAGTATCAGTATTTTCCGTTTCTACGTTATGCAAAGTTCCTTGAGTTGCATCATATTCCTCACTCCATGATGTAGCAGCGTGTGAGTAGTTCGGTTTAATGATATTCAATTCAAACAGTGAAAACAGAATGATACATGTAACAGACACCATCGTAAACCTATGCCATTTTAAACGCATAAAGACACTCCTTTTTCATAAATGTGATAAATTAAACACTTTCAAAATGATTGATAACTATTTTCGAGAAAATATATTCCCGTATTGAATGATGTTAGACTTCTGGTATTCGCCCTACACTTGACCTATTATTTTCTGTAGTGTTGCCAAATTTCCCGAACACAGGCATTAACACGACAGTCACCAAGTAGGCAGAAACACTAACCATAAAAAACAAAAACAAAATAGGAAAGGCAATTAAAATTCTGGAATAAAAGATGATTCCAAAATTTATCGCAAATAAAGAAAACAATACAAAAGATACGACTGGATGCCCTAAGGCGATAATCGTCGAAAGTTTCAGGTGATTAACAAAGGACGCTTTAAAATAGGTAAAAACAGGCAATATATACAGTGAAATCAGAAAAGCCAATAACGTGATTACTAAAATCGTAACGGAGAGAACTACGGAAAATTGGTTTACCGACTTGATTGCGAGTGAAATGAAGCCTATGTTTACGATCACTATAAAGAGCCCGTACACGTTTGCTTGGATAAAATTATCAATAAAATATTGAAGAAAAGATGTACCTATCCCTTTTGGATTATCCCGTTTTATATCCCGCGTAACCATCAATAATGCTACTGTTGCAGGAAAAAAACCAAAAACAAGGAAACCAGATAAAGTAAACAAAATCCATAACATATTTAGTAGCGCGAGTTTAGCGATCCATTCCATCAATTTATACACCGTATTCACCCTCTTTTTCTGAACTTACAAATTACGTCAACTTTTAATCCCAGAGAAATTTGCACCATCTACAAAATACTTTTGTAAATACATAAAGATTAAAACGACCGGCAAAATAATCACAATTGTTGCCGCCATCATTGGACCGTAGGCGGTTTGTTTATCAAATGTAAACGCCTGTAATCCAATTTGCACAGTGTACAATGATCGATCATTTAACACAATTAGCGGCCATAAGAAACTATTCCAACCTGCTTGGAATGTAAAAATCCCGAGTGTTGCTAAGGCTGGTTTTGTTAGTGGCAAGTACAAATTCCAATAAATTCGAAATTCGCTACACCCATCGATACGAGCCGATTCCATATATTCATTGGGCAAAGTTAAGAAAAATTGTCTCATGAAAAATACTGCAAAAGACCCCGCAGCACCAGGAAGGATTACGGCCCAAAAATTATTCAGTAACCCGTGTCCTCCTTGGCCTAAAATATCGTTACCACCCATTAAAGGCATGTTGTTCAACACGATATATTGGGGAATCATTACAACAACACCAGGAATCATCATGGCTGCTAATAATACAGCAAAAATGACATTCCTTCCTTTGAATTTCAGCTTGGCAAAAGCGTAACCGCTCATTGAACCAAACAATAAGTTAAAAAGCACGCCCATGACTGCTAGATATAGCGAATTGAAAAGATAACGCCCAAACGGAACTGATTGAAACGCTTCTATATAATGATCGAATGTGATTGCGGAAGGAAGCCACTGGATCGGAATGCTAAATATCTCTTCATTTGGCTTAATCGATGTTAGCAAACTCCAAATAAATGGCATGACCATTATTAAAGCTATAGCCGAACTCAGGATGTAAAAGAATAATTTCTTTGCATTTTCTTTTTGCTTCATCTTCATCCTCCCTTCTTTTAATCTTTACTTTGATTAAGTTTAAAGTTGATAACAGTAAAAATTAATATGGTCAATGTCAATACAAGCGCCTGTGCTGATGCATAACCCATTTGCAACTGCTCAAAACCGGTCGTGTAAATATGATAAACAATCGTTTTCGTCGAATTTGCTGGACCACCCTGTGTTAACACATATGCCTGGTCAAAAATTTGCAAAGCCCCAATAATTGTCATTGTACTTACTAATAATGTTGTAGGTCTTAGCATCGGGAAAGTAATATGAATTAGCTGTTGGAATCCAGATGCCCCATCAATTTTCGCTGCTTCGTATAATTGGTTTGGAATACCTTTCAAACCTGCCATATAAATAATCATGTTACCGCCTACCCCCAACCAAAGCGTAACCGCAATGACTGAAGTCATTGCTGGACCTGATTCTGCTAACCAAGCAGGACCAGCAATTCCTATATAACTCAGCGATTGATTAATAAGCCCATATTCTGCATTTAGTAACCATAGCCAAACTATTGAAGCTGCTACAGCTGATGTTACTGTAGGCATATAAAATGCTAAACGGAAAATAGTAACTCCGCGGTAAGGTTTCGTTACCAATATTGCTAACAATAAAGAAATGATTATCATAAGCGGTACATAAAAAATAGTTAGTACGCCAACATTTTTAAAAGTAAGCCAAAGAATCTCATCACTAATTAATCTTCTGAAATTCTCTAAACCGACCCATTTCATTTCACTAATAATGTCATAACTTGTAAAACTTAAATAAATAGCCATCGCGATTGGAACAACCATAAAAGTAACAAATAATAATAATGTAGGTGCAATCAAGAAATAGGCAGCTCTCGATTGATAACGATTAAACGAACTTTTTTTAGAAGTAAAGCTAAGTGCGAGTGAACTTCCATTCGTTTCGTTAAATTTATTCAACTTCATTTTCTTCTAGCATCCTATCTCCCTGTTTTTGGGCATTCTCTAAAGTTTCTTCAGCAGATTGCTCTCCACCAATGAACTTCTCAAGCTGTGGTATCAATGCATCCTCTTCCGCAACTGAATAACCTGGATGTCTAGGTCGAATCGTAGCAAACTCTAGTGAGTCAATAAATGGTTTCCAAAATGGATCTTCTTGGAAAAATGGATCTTCTATGGCAGCTTTATTCCCAGGAATATTTAAGCTAGTTTTTCCCCATTCTAAAGCATTTTCAGGATCTGCTAACCACCACTTAATAAACTCCCAAGCTGCTTCTTGCTTTTCAGAAGCTTCTGGAATGGCTAATCCGAATCCACCCATTACAGCACCTTGATCTCCATTTGGACCTGTTGGTGGAGGAACAACACCGAAGTTTAATTGGTCACCATATTGCTCATAAGTGCGTAAATCCCATGGACCTGTATAATGCATAGACACTTTACCAGTAATGAATGGGTGTTGTGCCCCCTCAAGTCCTTTATCAAAGCCTGGTTTATACACTTCATCTTCAAAAATCATCTGATTCCACAAATCTAATACTTCCAGCCCTGCTTCACTATTATAGGCGGTTTGCGTTAGATCATCTGTCAGCATTTGTCCTCCTGCTTGCTGAAGCCACATGCTAAATAATCCTACGTCCGAGAAAGAGAATCCTACACGGTCAAGGTCATTTCCATTTTTTTCAGTCAACATTTTCGCTGCTTCTCTTAGATCTTTCCAAGTTTTAGGTGGCTCCAGACCAGCCTCCTCGAAGTGATCTTTATTATAGAATAATGCTCTAGTATCAACGGTTAAAGGAAGTCCATACAAATTGTCTTCATAGCTTAATTCCTTTAATGCTTCTCCATAAAAGTCTTCTTCAGAAATACCATCTTCCTCTAAGAAGTGATTAATTGGATGTAACACACCTTTTGGTGCATAGAGTGAAGTTCTCCAACGATCCCATAATAATACATCAGGAATTTGCCCGGAAGTTATACCAGTCATAAATTTGGTTACTAAATCTTCTTGAATGACATATTCAACTTCTATACGGTCTTGAGAATCATTAAACAATTGAACCATATGATTAAATTGTTCTTCCCCTTCACCTGTCCAATCTCCCCAGAAAGTTAGCTCTATTTTGTCGTCTGACTCTTCTCCATCACTATCCGAACTTGAGCTATCTTCACTACTACAACCAACCAATATAAATCCTAACAGTAACCCTAGTAACAACACCCAGCTTAACTGACCATTTTTCATCTCAGTCACCTCTTATTTTTATTTAGGATAATGTTGTGGAGCGCTTTCAATATAATTCATTATAAACTCACAGTACATTGCATTTGCCCATGAAAACCACTTACGAGTAAATTTTGTGGGATCATTAACATGAAAACCTTCGTGCATATAACCGGTGCTAGCGTCCGTATTTTCAAAGATGGTAAGCAATTGCTCTTTTTCAGTCTTAGAATTTGTCGTAAGTCCTTGGATAGCTAACGCAATATGCCACACGTATTGCGTTGGTGTATGTGGACTTCCAACTCCTTTGGCAACCTTTCCTTGATAAAAATATGGATTTTCTTTACTTAATATAAATGCTCTAGTATTTTGGTAAATTTCATCATCCCTGTCGCAGTATCCCAAATAAGGCATGGATAGTAAGCTCGGTACATTCGCATCATCCATCAAATTATAGTTGCCATACCCATCTGTTTCGTATGCGTACATTTTTCCGAATTTAGGATGGTCAATAATGCCATATTGTTCAATACCAACTTGAATTTGTTGCTTTAGCTCACTTACACTGGCAACAATCTCGTTAGCTTGATAGATTTTGATTAGAATTTCTTCCATATACCCAAGAATAGTACAAGCAAACATATTAGAAGGGATTAAATACCCATACGTACACGCATCATCGCTTGGCCGAAAACCTGACCACGTCATACCAGTGTAGCAAACTGGTTCTCCTAAGCCATCTCTTGTGAGTGTATCCGATTGTGGACCATTCGTTCGTTGAAATCGATAAGTAGAATCCTCCTCATGATGTTGTTCCACTTTCCAAACTTCCACTATTTTTTTCATAGCATTCAAAAACTGTTGATCGAAGTGTCGTGTACTACCTGTTTGTTTCCAAAATAAATAAGATAATTGGATAGGATAACACAGTGAGTCTATTTCGTATTTTCGTTCCCAAACCCAATCTGACATATCTGTTATATCATTCTGGTGTCCTGCACCCGCATCTTCTTTATTAAAGGCATTTGCATAGGGATCAAGGTTCACATATAAAATCTGTCGTTTAATCACTCCTTCTATAATGGAAGCGATATCATTATTTTTATTTGCTAATGGTAAATAGGGCTTTACTTGCGCAGTGGAGTCCCTTAACCACATGGCTGGAATGTCTCCTGTTATAATAAAAGTGGAGTTGTCTTGAAGCTGTTCTACCGTTGTTTGAATAGTATTTTTAAAACAATTACAAAACATAGTTGCTAACTTTGGACGATGGGATAAACACTCGGTAACATGATCCATCATTTCTATCATGGATGCTGGTAGTGTATTTTTAGTCATCTATATTTTCACCTCCTTTAATATTAGATTTACAAATAGTATAATTGATATTATTGATATGTCAACAGGAAAATAAATATTACATTGAATATGTTATTTAATTCTATCTGGTATCATCACTAGATAATTAAATCATCGAAGATCCCCATAGTTATCATCTGTGAACATTAAAAAATGCGACATGAGAGTCGCATTTTTTAATGTTATTTTTTTACTGATACAGGAGCAGTCGATTTCCCGATTACTAAACTAGCATCTAATAACACTCGTTTGGGATGTATATCCGCGTCTTCCTTATTTTTAAGCATCATTAAGAGCTCAAACACTTTTCGTCCCATCTTTTCCTGATTTTGTGCTAGATAGGTCAAATGAAATTCACCGATATGTGTAGGAGGGCTATCAAAACAAATGATCGAAATATCTTCTGGTATACGCATACCCAATTCTCTAATAGCTTCATCTGCCATTAGGGCAATGTAATATTCCGCAGCAAACAATGCTGTTATATTAGGATGTTCGATCATATGATTTTTTATCTTATCAATATCTCGCTTGATATTCGGAGGTCTAAAAGAATTTGGAAGCGTAGACGTAATACTATTAATCCATAACTCTTTGTCTATAATTACACCTTTTTCAGCATGAGCCTGGATAAATCCTTCAATTCGATCTTCTAGTGCAGTGGTATCGCTAGGAGGCGGGGTAAGGATGCCAATATGACGATGCCCTAGCTCTAGCAAGTGTTCCGCACCTATTCTTGCAGCACCTACGTTATCTGTACTTACCGAGGCAGTGGAAATCCCTTTTAAGTGACGGTCAACAAGTACAAGCGGAAATTTATTTAGGACTAATTTTAATATTTCTTCACTAAAATACTCTCCTTGTGAAGGAAAGACAATGAGTCCATCTACACCAAGATTTACTAATTCTTTTATCGCCTTCTCTTCGATATCAGGCATTCCAAAGGAACGTCGTAACACAAGAAAGGATGATTGTTCTGCAGTACATTTTTCAATGGACGAAATCAAAGCTGTTCCATAGCTGTCATCAAAATCCGTTATCACTAAACCGATGAGTGGAGCTACATGCTTTTTCTTTTGAAGCGTTCCTCCATTTTCGATTGTCTTCATTTCATTATCGGAACTAAGTTTAACAAACGAACCCCTACCTGGATGTCTGATAATCAAATCTTCTCCAGCCAATAACTCTAGTGCCTTTTTCGTTGTAATTCTACTAACATCATATTGCTTGGATAGCTCCTTTTCAGATGGTACTCGATCTCCCTCTTTATAAACACCAGTGGTAATATCTTTCTTTAAATTTTGATACAAAACCTCATACAACGGCTTTGACAAAGCAAACACCTACTTTCAGTTAAATACATCTATATCTATTGTTATATCATGTTATACCATATATGTAAAGATTATTACGTTAAATGTGCGTACAAATTCTTATTAAGATAGGACACCTTTTAGCCCATTCTCAGTCTGCAAAAAATTGAAATAATGCAAATAATCTTCGCTAGATATTCCTCTTGACAAAGAAGAGAATAGTTGTGATATTAAATAAAAGAATTACATTTACTTAATAGAAAGGAAGAAAACTCATGTCAAACAAATTTGTGGAAGAGTGTATTAGTCAATTCCCTGAACATATCCAAGAGATCACATACAGCTTACGCCGATTAGCCCTTGACTCAACAGATCAACTTAAAGAGGAATTAAAATGGGGCATGCCTTCTTACGCAGTGAATAAAAAAAATTGCTATCTCCAGCCTTCTAAAAAGCATGTAAATCTAAGTTTCTATAAAGGAACTCAGTTAGAGGATATTAAGCCTATATATCTATCAAACTAACCTACTATTTATACCTCCAATGACTAGGCTTTTCTAAATAACTTGGAATTTTTGTATACATATCACCTTTTGCAGAATTAAGTTGAGATTGCGTAAGAAACAGAGCACCTGTCAAATTTGCCCGATATAATTGAGCGTCTCTAAGGTCCGCACCAATAAAATCAGTTTTTCTCAAATCACTATCGCTTAAGTTTGCTGCTATTAATAACTTTCCGCGAAAATCTTCCCCTTGTAAATCTAACCCTTTTAAATTTGCAGCTATTAAGTCTGTATTGTCATTGATTTTTTTACCTTTATTCATCATACCGTTTCGATATAATTTACTCGTCTCTTTCAAGAGAACGTTAACATTCATTCTATGTTCCGCAATATCTATTTCTAAAATCTCTTTGGGATCCTTCTCAGTAAGTTTAACGGTATCATCGTAAATGTTTTGTAAGCTGTCATGAAATGATTGCGTTTCCTTTAGTGTCATTGCTTGTTTGAGGTACCAAAGCATTTCATGCAGTTGCTGGACAACAGGAAATACAGCAAACATTTCTCCTGCATGATCACTATTTTCACGCCAGTCTTTTCCTTTATAAATAGTCTGTGAAACATGCTGGCCTGCACCGAAACATTCATAGGTTACACATCCATTAAAGCCATTCTCTCTTAATTGATCATGAACGGAACACAAGTTATTGGAACATAAATTTCGACAGGCTTCTCCGCTGTTTTTATGGAAAGGAAAATCATTAGACTTTCCAAAAGGTAAAGCCACACAACATAAGGCAAAGCAATTTTTACAATCTGATTTTAAATCATGCATCGTTTTCAACACACCCTATACTTTTGAAATATTTTGGAAACCATATTAATAGTATTTTACCATACTTTTCATACTTAAATTTTCTTTATATATCTCTGCGGAATCCTGATATATTAGCAAACGATAAGAAATCCAATTGACATTAAAGTGAATTTCAGAAAGGAAAAAGCAGGGGCATCATTTCTACTTTTTTCTTTCTGAAGCATTTTGAAGCATCATCTATACCTGTTTTGATAAAATGTCTTTTGTGTAACGTATTTATCCACGTTAATATTCTATTTGAACTTTTAGCATTAGAATCAATAAATATGGTCTGTGCCCTGCTATCAAACTAGCAGAGCACAGACCTGACATGAACTCTTTATTAAATCGGGTAGTAAGATGAACTTTGATTAAGAGAGTTTTACTTTTCTATATACTAGAACACCCATTCCAATGATTAGGATAATTCCACCGAATAAGAGGAACGTATACATATTAGTAGCCGTGTCCGGAAGACGTTCTCCTTTTTCTTGGTTATTTTCATCACCAGAATTTGCTTCATTGTTACTATCTTCTGAAACTTCTTTGTCACTTTCTTTTTCAGAATCTACTTTATCCTCTTTATCTTCAGAACCTTGATTGTTAGTTTCTTCATCTGTGTTTTCATTATCTTGTTCATCTTTAGATCCGTCGTTGTCAGTTTCCTTCCCATTGTCTGTTTCATCTTCAGATCCTTCTTCATTTGTGTCATCTTGAGTTCCATCATCGTTATTGTCTTCTTCAGGTTGTTCTTGTTCTCCTGGTTCTTCCCCTAATAAGTCAATAATGCGATCTTCGATAACCGGATTAACCTCACCATTTAGGTCTTCTACCATATAATCACGTAATTGTTCCCAATCGATTTCACCGATATCCCTAACGCGTCCCTCATCGTATGCTTGGGCGAATACGTCAAAACCGTCTCCACCTTTACCAGTGAAATTGTTTGTTGTTACTAAATAAGTCTCTTCTAAAACAACATCCTCATATTCACGATCGACTGCCACTTCCATGGTTACAATACGAGATCCAGGTTCCTTCGTACTATCATAATTAAATTTCATACCAGCAACCTGTAAGAAACCACCACTCTCTGCTGGGGCTTGACGGACACCGTGCTCAAGAATTTCTTTAATTTCCGCTCCTGTTAGTTCTGCAACCACTGGATCATTACCAAATGGTAATACAGCGATCACTTCTCCAACAGTAATTGGACCTTCATCAATTGCTGCACGTATTCCTCCACCATTTTGCAAAGCAATAACAATATCTTGATTTTTTTCTTTGGCTTTGGCAAGCATTGCGTCTGTTATAAGATTGCCTAATTCTGTTTCATTTGCACGAACACTAACATCGCTATCACCGAGACGTGGATTGGGAATATCTTTCATCGCCATTGCGCCTGTATCTTGATTGGTTAACTCATCTACCTCGCCTTTGTAGGATGTAAGTACTTCCACCGCTTCTGGGTCAGCTTCTTTTTCACTTACTTCAATTAATTGACCGGCATGTCCAACGACTACTCCATTCTCGTCGAATTCAACATCTAATGTACCTAACAATTGAGCATATTGATGTGCCTGTACTATTACAGTTGGATCTTTTTCATTTCCCTCTGCATCTTCGGTGATAAAGGTTGGTTCATCCAATCTTGTATGAGAGTGTCCGCCAACAATGACATCAATACCATCAACGTTTGCAGCCAGCTGTATGTCATTACCCATATCAGGGTTGCTGTCATAACCGATGTGGTTTAATGCAATAATTTTGTCAACACCTCGCTCTTCAAATGCTGACACAGCTCGTTCTGCTTCTGCAATATAATTCAAGAACTTAACATTTACTGGACTGGAAATATTAGCTGTATCTTCTGTCGTCATTCCAAAAATACCGACCTTTTCACCATTAATTTCTTTAATCATTCCATCATAAACCGATCCGTTATCTGGTGAATCGGTAAATGCATCAGCGTTTATGTTGTCAGACATAAATTGATCCGCTGAAAAGTCAACGTTCGTCCCAAGGAATGGAAAATCCGCTGCCGTTACAAATTCTGCTAAAGACTGATGTCCATCTTCACCTGAACCTAAGTCAAACTCATGATTTCCAAAAACCATCGCATCGAAATCCATCATGTTTAATAAGGACAAATCAGCTTGTCCTTTAAACCGGTTGAAATACAACGTACCTGAAAAAACATCCCCTGCATGGAGTAACAATGCTTCCGGATTTTCAGCACGTACTTCCTTTATAGCTGTTAACATATTAGGTAATGGTTCCACGTGTGCATGTGTGTCATTCATATGCATTATGGTTAACGAAAAATCCTCACTGTCATCTTCAGCAGCCAACGTACTTGTTGGCAAAACTATGGTTAATGCTACTACAAAAATCACAAACATTCTTAAAGAAAAGTCAAAACACTTATTGCTGGTCATAAAGTCGTTACCTCCTAATAAATGATGATTATTGCTCTCAAATCTATTATGTCAGAACATTAGAAGTATGTAATTACAACACAAATTATTCTATTGTTCAGAACGAACCTCCTTTATGATACCGTCTATTTCCATTCTAAGAATTCACTATGAAGCTGTAATTAAATTTTCGTAAAATATATGTAAAACTAGTATTCGCTATACTAATAGTAATTTGTTTGGAGTATTTGGTAAAGTGCCTATTATATTAACCACTAGTTAATTAAAAAGACGCCTATTCAAATATAAATAAGAATAGGCACTTTTACATTCATAACTGAAAGAATATTAAGGTCGCAAAGCTATTAAGTACTCTACATAATAATTAAGTAGTTCTTTTCTTTGATTGACATTACATATTATACTCTTAATGACTCTTTTAAAAACTTAGCAGTATACGAGGTTTTAGAGTGAACTACTTCCTCTGGTGTTCCTGTCGCTACTACAGCCCCACCATCATTTCCACCTTCTGGCCCTAGATCAATCACCCAATCAGAAGCACGAATAATATCAATGTTATGCTCAACCACAATAACTGTATTCCCACTTTCTACTAATTTATTTAATAAAACTAGCAGCTGTTTTACATCTTTAGGGTGTAGTCCATTAGAAGGCTCATCCAATATATAAAGTGTATGATTGTTTGTTTTTTTATTTAATTCTTTAGCAAGCTTAAGTCGTTGCCCTTCTCCACCTGACAGTGTAGTTAACGACTGTCCCCATTTTAAATAACCTAGTCCTATTTCATTTAGCAACTGGATTTTAGGCGCTAAAGCTTTATGATTTTCAAAAAGTTCCATCGTTTCTGCAATCGACATATTTAGAATATCAGAAACAGAGTATCCCTCATATTTCACCGTTAATAGTTCTTCTTTAAATCTAGTACCGTGACAAACCGGACATACCACTTCAAGGTCATAGATAAAGTGCATATTTAATGAAATAAATCCGAGACCTTGGCAGTTTTCACATCTTCCACCAGCGGTATTGAAGGAAAAGTTTTTTGCTCGAAAACCTTGTTCTTTTGCCTCGGGTAAATTCGCAAACAAATTTCGTACAGTGGTAAACATATCTGTATAAGTGGAAACGTTAGAACGCTGCATCCTACTTAAACCTGCCTGGCTAGCGGTAATAACATCATTTATTGCTTCTAAACCTGTTATACTTTCACATTCTGTTGTATCTTGATTTGCCAAAACATCAAAAATTAGTGTTGATTTTCCTGATCCTGAAACCCCAGATACCGAAACGAGACGATTCAATGGAATGTCTATAGATATATTTTTCAAATTATGCTTGAAAGCATTTTGAATTTGAATAGCTTGTCCAGTTCCTTTTCGCCTCTTAAATATAGTATTTCTATTTTCTCTTAAAAACGCACCCGTTACAGACTCTGTTTGTGATTGTAATTCTTGTACTGTACCTTCTCCAACAATTTCTCCACCACCACTGCCTGCTTCCGGTCCCATATCAATAATATGGTCTGCTTCTTTCATAACATCAACATCATGTTCGATAACTAATACTGTATTTCCTAAATCTCTTAGTTGCTTCATAATATCAACTAATCCTTTTGTATCTTTAGGATGGAGCCCTGCAGTTGGTTCATCTAGAATATATAAAACTCCTGTTAATCCAGAGCCTAAAAGAGAGGCTAAGCGTAAGCGTTGGGCTTCACCACCAGAAAGTGTAATAGTTTGCCTATCTAGATTCAAATATCCCAAACCTACTTTCAACACTCTACTTATTTTTTCTAATAAATCATGTAAATATGTTTCAACAAATATTTTTTGCCCTTCTGTTAAGGAAGTTTGAAGATTTTGAAGCCAATAATAAATGTCTTCTAAAGAAATGGTCGTTAGCTCCGTTATCGAAGTATTATGAACGAGTACATCACGACTTTCTTTGTTCAATCTTTTACCATGACAATCTGGACACGTTTGGGAGAAGAAAAGACTTGCTTCGCTTGATTGACCACCTTTTTCCTTATACCTTCTCCAGATCGAAGTTAGCACTCCTTCGAATTTTCCTTTTGAGACCGTTTTTGGTGGTTTTACATTAGGAAAATGAGCCTTGAATTGTTGACTTTCTACTCCATAAAAGAGTAAATCACGTTGTGCAACGGAATAATCATTTAGTAGCTGCTTTTCATCAATAGGGATTTGATAATATTCTGCAGCAGTAAGTACATTATGTTTTTGGTAATCAAAATAAGTGCCACTCATCCAAACTTTTACACAACCATCATTTAAGCTTACGTTTTCATCAATAACCATATCTTTCTTAATATCGCTCACTTCTCCAAGACCGTCGCAAGTTGGACAAGCACCTTCAGGGGTATTAAAGGAAAAGTGAGAGCGGGTGAATTTTTCTAAGCGAGTGTTACAATGTGGACAATGAATGTATTGGGTATAACCTGAAGTTTCTTCTTGCATTGTCTCCTTATCAAGAGAAGGTAAAATAGTATATTGACAATTAGGACATTTGTGCTCTCCAAGTCGTTCATAAATGAGTCGTAAATAGGTGAACATGTCAGTAACCGTTCCAACCGTGGACCGTGGATTTCTATTTGTTATTTGCTGGCCAATGCTTATAGATGGAGATAGTCCAACCATAGCCTCTACTTTTGATTTACTAACACTATCCGTCGTCATACCCAAGGACTCCATATATTGGCGCTGACATTCTCGTTGCAACGTATCCATAGCTAGCGTAGACTTTCCAGATCCTGATGGTCCTGTTAAAACAACAAGTTTATTTTTAGGAATAGATACAGAGATGTGTTTTAAATTGTTTTCATAAGCACCTTTAATTTGAATGCTGTTCATGAGAATTCCCTCCCTATTTTTATGATTCATAAACCATTCTATTACATTAATGCAAGTTATAAGGTTAATACGAATATGTATTGTTTATTCAACAAAACTCCGTCACATGGAATTTAAGGTTTTCCTTTAAAGTTTGAAAATTACAAGCAGAGTATAGATAATAGTTGTACGACTTTAAGGAGGGATAGTCTGGTGCGTCCGATAGATATTGCAAGAAAACTCAACATTACTACGAGTACCCTTAGACATTACGAGACTTGGGGAATCGTTCCTCAAACAGAAAGAAAAGAAAATGGTTTTCGGATCTATACTGAAGAGCATGTAGCCTATTTTGAATGCATACGAGCCATGAATACTGGTTTTGGCATGGGGTTTGTGAAAGAAATAATGCCCCTTATTCATGAAAAGAAATTTACCGAGGTTCTATGGTTAGTAAATGAAAAACAAGCAGAGCTACGTAAAGAAAAGGAAAAAACAGAAAAAGTAATAGAAGTATTGAAATTAGAGGATCCTGAAAAAGTTCCACTAAAAAAACAGAAGAATTCCTACACGATTGGTGAGGTAGCAGTAGCCTTGGATCTCCCTACAACCGTTCTACGACATTGGGAAAAGGAAGGATTAATTGAGCCAAAGCGTGATGAAGAAAATGGCTACAGAAGTTATTCAAAGAAGGATATCAGTAAACTATTAATTATTCGAACACTGAGGAAAGCATATTTTTCTATCCAAATCATCAGAGAAATGATTAAAGAATTTGATAACAATAACATTACTAAAGCTAAAAAAGTTGCCAAAGACTCGATTATTTATATGGACTATTTAGTGGAAGAGCAATTAAAGGGATTATATTATTTATATAAACTTTTTAAACAATTGAATAAGACTTAACCGTTCTTACTATTGTTCAAATCCCACAGGATAAATATAAAAAAGAAAAGAGCTGTCAAACCAAAAACCTCTTAAACATTGCATTTACAACATTTAAGAGGTTTTTGTAATGATCTCTTCTATTGGACTGAAATTTAGATTATTTCATATACCGGTATTCCATCAAACGCTTCAGCATGTCAATTTCCTCTAACAAGTCCTGTCCAACATTTGTTTCTTTTACTTTTTTTCGTTCGAGTTCTTTGTCTACTACTCTTCTAACGGATAAAACATCTGCACCATCTAATAGTACATTTTTCTTTGAATTAAAATGCTGATGAGAAACAAGCTGCATACCAAACGAATTATATAACAACGTGTAACCAGCAATACCAGTTGTGGATTGATATGCTTTGGAGAATCCACCGTCAATCACAATCATTTTGCTGTTTGCTTTGATTGGATTCTCTCCCTCCACTTCTTTAACCGGGGTATGTCCATTAATAATATGTCCTTGATCAGGATCAAGTCCGAATTCTTCCAACATTTTACGACATACTTCCTCATCTTCTCTCAAATAAAAATAAGGATTTTTTTGCTCTTTATGTGCTTCCTTATCATGAATGAAATAGCGCTCAAATGTTGTCATCGCACGTTTTCCAAAGAGCGATGAGTATTCACCTGTCCATAGATACCAAATCATATCTGTTGCCAGATCATCTGTCTGTTCCAAATTCGCAAAAGCATAGCGTAAGTATTTTTCGAATTTATCCAGTAATGCACGGCCTTTATATGATTTCCCTTCAATCTCCATTTGTTCCATATTACCCGCTTTATCAACCGGAATACAGCCATGAATTAATAAATTGCCATTGTATCTTAAATACAGACTCCCTTTTTTCATCAGAAATTTCATGTGTCTTGATAATTTCTCTGAATACTGGACCGAAAGTAAGAGTTTATCAATAACCTCTTCTTCTTCCTGTGACAGTTTGGCGGGATTCTCCGGATCCACTGTAGCAAAGCAAGTATTGTCAAGTGGATATGTTTCACCGTAAACCGTTACTTGGTTATTCTGATAATCTACTTGCTCTAATATAAGTCTATCCGACATGTTAAAGAATGGGCGGCGCTTAATAATCGGGCTTTCCAACTTAAATTGAATGATCGCTATCGCCTGATGGATTTTGGTAATTTGTAATGCCTCATCCCCAGATAATGGTTTATCAGGATGTTCCTTTGGTCTAAAAGCTGGATTATCATCATAGTATTTCTCTGCTAAATTAAGTAATGGCCTAAGATTGATACCATAAACATCTTCAATAATATCAAGGTTATCATAGCGTGCACAAATACGAATGATATTGGCAAGGCAGACCTTTGAACCTGCATAGGCACCAATCCATAAAACATCATGATTCCCCCATTGGATATCGAGAGAATGATAGTTTATCAGCGTATCCATAATTTTATCTGGATCAGGTCCACGATCATATATATCCCCTACTACATGAAGATGGTCTACTACCAGCTGCTGTATCGTATAAGCTAGCCCTGTAATTAATTTATCAGCTTGGCCTAGCGTAATAATTTGCTGGATAATTTTTTCATAATATGGTTTTTTGTTAGAATATTTATCTGATTTATAAAGTAATTCTTCGATGACATAGACAAATTGTTCAGGCAATGCTTTACGCAACTTCGAGCGAGTATATTTAGAAGATGCGTAAGGAATCAACTGAATCATATCGCAAATGATTTTCTCATACCAGTTATTTAATTCCTGTTTATTATTAAAATTATTTTTCACTAATTTCAATTTCTCTTCAGGGTAATATACTAAGGTCGCAAATTCATCTATTTCTTCTTGTGTCAGCTTATCCTTAAAAATGTCGGTTATTTTTTCTTTCACCTTGCCTGATCCATTTCTAAGTACATGTTGGAATGCATTATATTCACCATGCAAATCACTGACAAAGTGCTCCGTTCCCTTCGGCAAGTTAAGAATCGCCTCCAGATTAATAATTTCGGTTACCACTTTTTCTTCACTATCATATTTTTCAGCAAGTAAATCCAGGTATTTCGTATTCAATGTGAATATATCCCCTCTCAGTGATTTATATATAGTAAAACATAGCATTATTGTAACAATTAATGCAACATATATCTAATTATTAAGTTTTTTAATGCAACGTTTTTATAAAAAACTGCTACACTAAAATTATTTCTCGGGAAATATCGGCACCAATCCTCATCTATTTCGTTACAACGTTGATTTACGCTATAATAGCCTTCAGGAGGGATTACATGTCGACATTTACTGTCATTGGCGGTGGAATTGCCGGTGCTTCCATAGCTTATCATCTTGCCAAAACCGGTAATACTGTTACCGTCTTTGATCGCTCAGACAATGGACAGGCAACATCTGCTTCAGCAGGTATCATCTGCCCGTGGGTAAGCCAGCGCAGAAATAAAAAATGGTACAGACTTGTACAAGAAGGCGCCCGTTATTATCCAGATTTTATTCAAGAACTCGAGGAGACGACCAAGCAGTCTACAGGATACATAAGAAGTGGAGCAATATGCCTTTTTAAAGATGACCGTATTCAACAACTTGCATATGAGCGAATTTCGGCAAAACAGGAGGCTTCACCAGAGATGGGAGAAGTTCGAAAACTGACAAAAGCAGAAGTGAAGGAAATGCACCCTCATCTTACAACTGCCTACCCTGCCGTCTTTGTAGAAGGAGGCGGTCAAATAAGTGGAGATAGTCTGCTTTCCGCTTTAAAAGAAGGAATTCGTCTGCATGGCGGGAAGTGGATACAGCAGGACGTAAAGCCAGAAGATGGAGAAGGAACAGTTATCTATACAGCAGGTGCATGGGCTAGTGAATGTTATCAATTACCTTTAGTGCGTCATCAGCGCGCAGAACTATTGCACCTCAAGTTAGAGAATGAATACCATAAAAACGAAACTCCTGTTGTAATGGGGCTAGGGCCAATGTATATTGTAGGAACTGATACAAAACAATTTGCGATTGGGACAACGCACGAGGATACCACAGACTTTACCGTTGCCCCTTCCGAAGAGAATCAGCAATACCTACATAATGAAGCCACACGTTATTTTCCAGAAACAAATATTCAGGATCAATTTATGGCAGTAGGATTACGTCCCTTCACTAGGGATTCATTACCATATATCGGATGGACTAAAGATCATGTTTTTGCGGTGAATGGGCTAGGTTCTTCCGGATTAACGGCAGCACCCGTAATCGGGAGAGAAGTTGCAGCATATTTAACCGACAAGGAAACGGTTTTGAATTTGGATGATTATGCTTATTTTTAAATAAGTACAGTACTGACTTTGGAAAGATTCAAGTGTTCACGAGATATTAGATTCTGAGCGAAATCTTGTGAACAAACATATATTTCGCGAACAACATGCCGAGCTATTAAATCATTTAGAAGGGACTGAATAATGCGCAGATATCAATATTTTTCAGCCATTTGTTAATAAAGAAAAATGGGAGGTGAAAGTATTGATTCAACATTTACAAACTGAAAGATTACATTTAAGGAAAATGACTACTAACGATGCTGCTAGTTTGTTTACGATTTGGTCAGATCCAGAAGTGACGGAATTTATGAATATTAGCAATTTTACAACTCAAGACCAGACTGAAGAAATGATCACTTTTCTTGACCAGTTGGCACAAGATCATAAAGCTATCCGCTTTTCCATCATAGAAAAGATGACCGGCGAAATAATAGGATCTTGTGGTTATAACTCCCTTGATTTTGAAAATGAGAAGGCTGAAATAGGCTATGAGATAGCAAGGGATCACTGGGGTAAAGGCTATGCTCCAGAGGCTATTTCATCGCTTATCGATTACGCCTTTAATACATTGCACTTCCATCGAATCGAAGCCAAGGTGGGGCCGGAAAATGTTAACTCAATCAAAGTACTGGATAAGTTAGGTTTTATTCATGAAGGGACATTAAGACAGTGTGAGAAGTCTAAGGATAGTTTTATTGATCTGAACATGTATTCAAGGTTAAAAACAGATTAAGTATATTTTCATCACAAAAAGAAACCCTCAAAGCCGTTGATAACCAACGTTTTTGAGGGTTTCTATATTAATCTTAGTGCATACCTTGTTGTGGAGCTTTTGCATAAGCTTGTAACATAGTATTCATATCTTGAGTGTTTAGTTTTGGCAGTTGATAATAACCATGTTTGTTTTGATAAAGAAATAGCTCATAGCTCATTTCGATCATGTTCGGTACACTGTCAGCAACGATACGGCGCAACACTGGATTGTTCATCTCAACCGCTGCCATAGTAAGTCCAGAAGCTATTGATTTTGTGTGTCCTAACATAAAGGATGAAAAACATTCGTCGTTAAACTCATTTACAGACTGCTTTGGTTTTTTTGGTTGCCCAGGCTTCGTTCCGTACATAACCTCGTTATTTTCCTGCATTTTATATTGCTGAGTTGGCACTTGTGGATCCTGCCCAGTTTGGAAGCTTTCTACGATTGTGTTATACATTTGCGTAATAAAAGAAGATTGACGTTGAGATATGTCTTTTAATTCCTGATCCTGAATATGTTGATCATATAGCTTGTACTGTTCCAACATACCAATTAAGCCACCAATTAATTCATGGGAATCCATCATCTCGTGAGCGCCATGATTCTGACTAGTCCCTTGGTTCGCCATGTTTTGTGGCATTTGCGTATTGTTTTGCATCTGGTTTTGATTTTGCACTATAGTAACCTCCTGTATTTTAAATTCAAGTATATATTTTCCTGTAAGGGAACATTTATGTATAAAAATTTAGCTTAAAAACAAAAAACTCGTAAATGTAGTTTTTCAACTTTTACGAGAATTAATGAATGATGCTTTAGTTATTAACGTTAGGAGATATACACCTTGCTAGTCGCTGGATGGCAGAGTGCTATTTTTTCATACCAGACTTTTTTACACTTCTTCTATTATCTTTTCAAGGCTGGTTCTGGAATAACAACCATCTATTCCAGGTTTTGTAATTAAATAATGCAAAATTTCCGTATTATCTAGTGATACTGTTGTTTTTAAACCATGAATAATCATACTTACGTATTCTTTAGAAGGTGTAATGAAAGGCACATCTAAATCCCAGTCAGCTGTAAACGTTAAGATGGGGTAACCTTGCTCTTCACCTAAAAACAAGATCGTTCCGTACCACGAGTCTCGAAATGTCTTGAATCCGCTCTTCATCACTTCATCTAAATCGATATTTAGGTCAGCACCGTTATTTTCCTGTTTGACTACATCCATAAACTGCTCTACTGTTATTAAATACTTTGTACTGTATGTAAGGAACTGCTCATCTTTGCTCAATCCAATAAAAGCTACACCTTGTTTTTGCCAGCGCTGTGACTTTTTTGCGAAGTATAGAGGATGTCGCATGATATGTGTTCCCGCTGCTATTGGAAGGGATTGATCTCTACACCCGATCTCTCTTTTTTCAGAACCTTGCGGGCGCCCACCTTTTATATAACATAAAAACCTATCCCTACTTAAATTAGATCCATAACTGGCATACCAAACATAGGATACTTCTTTTGACGTAGACAATGTACATTCACCTCCACCCTATTTATACCATAAAGCAAAGACAATGGAAGCATAATAAGCTTAGTTTTTGCACGCCCTAATAAACGAATCAAATAGTCGTTGCATAGTTGGATCTTCACTGGCCATCTCTTCTGGATGCCACTGCACCCCCATTATCATTGATGATTTTTTGTCTACTCCTTCGACAGCTTCAATGGTACCATCTGGAGCAACAGCTACTTGTTTAAGATTGGATGCAAGTTGGTTAATCGCCTGATGATGTATGCTATTTACTTGAATATTCAAACTATCGAGAATTTGATATAACCTACTTGTTTCATCGATTTGAATATAGTGGGTTGGCTCAGGTCTCCCTGCTTGCTGATTATGATTAATCGCATTAGGATTACTCGTTTCGATATCTTGAATAACGGTACCACCTAATGCTACATTTAACATCGTTACACCTCGGCAAAGCCCTAAAATGGGTTTACTCTGTAATTGTGCATATTTAACCAATTCTATTTCTGTAACATCACGTTTTTTATTGGTATTTTGAATTTTGGGAGATGGATTAGCTCCAAACGAATGGGGATCGATATCTTCCCCACTGCTCAATATAATTCCGTTACAACTACTCACCCATACCTCCGCCATCGCTTCTGGACCAGTGGGGATGATAATCGGTACCCCACCCGCTTGTATTACAGACTGTATATGCTTCTCATGTAGATTATAACTAGGAATATTATTGTGAATAACCATAGAGCTAGTAATTCCAATAACAGGCCGAATAGATGGTCTCATGGTTTACACTACCTTTCCATACCTGATAATATATTTATCTTCAACATCTTTTTTATTTTACAAAAAGAGCGGTAAAAATATAATGCTTAATATTGGAATAACATAGTAATAAATTGATGTCCTGCTCCAACAGTCCAGAAAATGACATAATCTCCTCTTTTAATCTTTTCATTTTTTAAACCTTCTTGAAAAGCAATTAATGGACTACTTGTTCCTGTATAACCATACTCATTACCTACTAATATTACTTTTTCATCATTCAGCTTAAAATGTCCTTGCAGTTTTAATTTATCACTTAACGCGAATTGCGAAATACATACGGCAGATATATCAGAAATGGTTAATTGATTCTTTTCTAGAATATGTTCGATTTGTTCGATCATAATTTCTGGACCATAGCTAGCATCAAATGGTGCAAAATTAATATATTTTTGTTCAGGAATTTGTTGATGGAAGTGTTTCAATCCTTTTTCAGGGAACATAATTTTATCTACGTTTTGTGTATCAATCGTATATACTGCATCGATAAAACCTGTTTGCTCCTCTGTTCTTTCTAAAATGACTGCACAAGCAGCATCTCCATATGTTGCATAAGTAATTTCTTCTTCAGGATTAGCAAGCAGTGACAAATGATCTGAACCGACAACTAATGCACGATTAATAGTTGGGTTGCCCATCATATATCGACAAGTTTGTTCAATCGATACAACCATTCCAGCACAATTGGCATTGGTGTCCAGACTAATAGCATGCCTGTTTGCATCAATCGCTTTATGCACAAACATCGTATTGCTAGGAAAAGTATATTCAGGAACTTGCGAAGAAAAAACAATATAATCAATATCTTCCCCTGTTAAGCTTGATTTTTCTAGTACATTTTTTGATGCTTCCATTGCCATCGTTAATGAATTTTCTTCTCTATTATTAATGATATATCGCTTTTCTTTTCCCATTTTCTCCAAAAAAGAAGTAATATCTCTTCCTTTTTGTTTGAAATGTTCTATGTAAGGCTCATTTGTAACTAGATTTGTAGGATGGTACGTGGCAACCTTTTTTATTTTTATATTACTCATGTCATCTATCCTTTCCGTCTGTTTTCTATGTAAAAATAACGAAAAGCCCCTTTAAAGAGGGCTTTTCGTCTCATTTTTATGCTCCAACTATTTCGAAATTTGGTAGATCAACCGTTTTAGCTATTCGGTTAAGTTGCATTTTAATTACCACATTGTTATCAATTAAAAATTCTATTTTTTTAAAACCAGATTTTTTATATAATTCAAACGATTGAGTTAATTTTGGTGTCATCTCTTGATTGATAACCTTCATATCTTTGCAATCTACTTCTAAAACATAGTCAATGGTTGAAATCGAACCTATCTGTTTTTGATAATCTTGATGAAATTTCTCCGCTTGTTCTGGTGTGAATCCCCCCACTACATTCATATAAACGGTTTTACTTGTGGCTTTAATATCAATAATATAACCACCATTTTCTGTCATGTTTTCTATTTTTGCCATCTTTACCTCTTCCTTTCTGGATGTATCGGCGGAGAATCTAAGTAACTCCCCCGTTGATAGATTTAGTTTAATTGCATGAACGCAAACAGAAACAAGAATTATAAAATGAATCAAAATACCCACTAAACATTTGCTGTCCGTTGCGTTTTTCTACTCACAAGTAGCTATTATACAATATATCAAGGGAACCCGCAAAAGAAATGAACGACTTTTTATCCAGGATAAATGATCTACTTTTATTTGATAGAGGTTATCGTTGCAAATAGCATGGATGACCATAAAAAAATGGTAGAAAAATGGTAGGATCAATATGTGAAGTAAACCTCTTCATCAACCCATTTACCACAAATAATGATGAAAAGTTTCGAAGTTATGACTAGTCAATAAGATGGATAGTCGCGAAATTTTCCATAGAATAAGGTAATTAATCATAGATTTTAAGCCCGTATTTTCTTTATCTAACGTTTACCATCAGTTAATAGTCTATCAACATTCTTCTAGTATGGTTGTACTTGTAATCAAAATTATGAAGGAGTTGGTAGAGAATGTTTAAAAAGATTGGTGCTGTAGCACTTAGTACAGGTCTAGTTTTATCTGCTATGAGTGTTCCTGCTTTTGCTGAAAAGCCTGAATCACCAGGAAAAGGACACGGACATGCATATGGTCTTGGTAATGGTAATGGTAAGGACGAAAAGAAAATCGAAAATATCATTTACATGATTCCAGATGGATTTAGTACAGACTATGCTTCTAATTACCGTGTCTACAAAGGAGAAGACGCTGTTTGGGACGCTCATCTAAAAGGATTGTTTACTACTCATTCCGCAAACGCTGATGTTACAGATTCAGCAGCTGCTGGTACGGCAATGGCTAGTGGCGTAAAAACAAACAATGGCGTAATCGGTCTTGATTCAGAAGGAAATGATGTAACAACCATTTTAGATGCATCCGAAGAAGCAGGAAAAGCATCTGGATTAGTAGCTACATCCACGATAACTCATGCTACACCAGCATCATTTGCTACAAGTGTAGAAAATCGAAATAATCAAACGGAGATTGCAAGACAATATATTTCTGGTGAAGTAGATGTCCTTCTAGGTGGAGGAAAAAATATGTTTTTACCAGAAGCAGAAGGTGGCAATCAAGAGGAGTCAAACCTAATAGAGGAAGCACAAGATGCTGGGGTTACGTACGTGGAAACAAGTGAAGAATTACAAAACAATGCAGATATTGATGTAGAAGAAGAGAGATTGCTTGGCCTTTTTGCTGATGATGCCCTTTCTCCTGAATTACATCGTGATCAAACAGTAGAACCTAGTTTAGCAGAAATGACTGAAACGTCCATCGAAGTTTTAGAACAGGATAAAGATGGATTTTTCCTTATGGTCGAAGGAAGTCAAATTGATTGGGCTGGACATGCCAATGATTCAGCATGGGCTATGTCTGATGTAGCGGCATTTGAAAAAGCTGTTGAAGAAGCAATAGATTTTGCTGAACAAGATGGCAATACATTAGTAATTGTTGCTGGTGATCATGATACTGGTGGTATGACAACAGGTTCTGGTGCGTACTCAGGATTAAATGCTGATATTTTAAACAATGTAACAGCAACTGGAGACTCCATGGCTGCCCAGTTAAATGAAGATCGCTCCAATGCAAAAGAAATTGTCGAAGAATACACTAATGTAACGTTAACCGAAGAAGAAGTACAATCCATTCAGGATGCTAGTGATGCAGCATTTGCTATTAATACAGTAGTAAGTGACCATGCTGGTATTGGTTGGACAACTACCAATCATACTGGAGCAGATATTCCTATTTATGCGTATGGTCCACAAGCTGAAAAGTTTGCAGGATTCCATGATAATACAGATCTTCCTAAAACCTTGGCAGACATTCTAAGAGTGAATTTAGACAACTAATTTTGAAAAATCCCCCTTTTTCAAAATAGGATCATAACAAGAGCCTACTGTTGAGGTAGGCTCTTGTTTTTTTGATCACAGATAGAAACTTCCACTCCGAAATCTGACCCATCATTCTATTTATGCACTATGACTCTTATCGATAGCACTTTTATTTTCCTTCTCTTGCTGCTTTCTGAAAATAGTCGCTACAATTGGTCCCGAAATGTTATGCCACACACTAAAGATCGCACTTGGTACCGCTGATAATGGATTAAAGTGCGCAGCTGCAAGTGTTGCACCAAGTCCTGAATTTTGCATTCCCACTTCAATGGACACGGCTTTTTGTTGCTTCGGATCCATTTTCATTACTTTTCCTAGCCCATAACCAACTAGATAACCTAGCGCATTATGTAACACAACAATTAAGAAAATGATTAATCCTGTCTCCGCAATTTGTACATGGTTGACACTTACTACTGCCGTAACAATTGCCACGATACCAATTACCGATACTAACGGAATTGCCTTTACTCCCGCTTCCACTTTGTCCTTCAATAACGCTTGAACGATTAAGCCTAACACGATCGGCACTAATACGATTTGCACAATCGATACGAATAAAGACCCTGCAGATACTTCTAACCACTGACTAGCAAATAGATAAATAAGTGCTGGTGTCAAAAATGGTGCCAGAATCGTAGAAACCGCAGTAATCGAAACGGATAATGCTGTATCCCCTTTGGACAAATATGTCATGACATTGGATGAAGTACCGCCTGGACAACAGCCAACTAAAATAACACCGACTGCTACCTCTGTTGAAACAGGTAATAGCGTTACTAGTGCAAAGGCAAGCAATGGCATAATCATGAACTGCCCTACTACTCCAATCGCCACTTCTTTCGGACGTTTAAACGCTTCTTTAAAATCACTAGTAGATAGTGTAAGCCCCATACCAAACATAATGATTCCTAATAAAGGGGTGATATAGTCTGCTAACCACGTGAATCCTGAAGGTAGCAGAAATGATAAGACCGCAAATAGCACGACCCAAATGGCAAATGTATTTCCTACAAAACTACTAACTCTCTCTAATGCTTTCATATTACTCCCCCTCCTAGATACATATTTAGAAATTATATAATATTTTCAGAATTTTTTAAATAACATTTTAGGAATTTTTGTTTATCATATATTATCCATCAGTTATTTTACAATAATGAAAATCATACCTAACCAATCGTTTCACGAATAAAATAAACCGTGATACAAAGATTGGTAGCAATTATTGTCGTCTAACAAGCGTTTATTTTTATTAAAAATCATTTAATACATCTTTCTACATAATTATGATAAAATAAACTTGTTTAGTCTGAAAGCGTTCTTATTACATTCGATACCATAGAATACTTATCATCAATTAAAGGGGGATACTTAGAGTGGAGCAACAAAAAAACTGGGCAGGTAATTATACATATAGTACAGCAAACTGGCATGAACCTGAAAACGTTGTACAAATTCAAAATCTCGTAAAACAGTGTGATAAAGTAAGAGTAGTAGGTTCACGTCACTCATTTAATGGAATAGCAGATTCTAGCGAAAATATGGTTTCCTTACAAAAATTGAACAGAGTAATAGCATTAGATAGCGAAAACCAAACAATTACAGTTGAAGGCGGAATTATCTACAGTGATCTAAGTCACTTCCTTCAAGAAAATGGCTTCGCACTTGAGAATATGGCTTCATTGCCTCATATTTCAATTGCAGGTGCATGTGCAACAGCAACACACGGGTCAGGAGATCAAAACAGTTGTTTATCTAATTCAGTACGTGCGATGGAAGTCGTAACTGCAGATGGTGAATTGGTCGAATTTTCCCGAGATAAAAATGAAGAACAATTGAAAGGTGCAGTAGTAGGACTCGGTGGAATAGGAATAGTAACAAAGATGACATTGGACATCGTTCCATCCTTTCAAATCAGTCAATATGTGTTCGAAAATTTACCTTTGTCACAACTAGAACACCATTTCGATGACATTTTCTCAAGCGCATACAGTGTTAGTTTATTTACAAACTGGGAAAGCGACACGATTAATCAAGTTTGGTTAAAAAAACTATATACAGATGAAAATCAAACGAAGATACCTACAGATTTATATGGTGCACAGCCAGCGACAGCCAATTCTCACCCTATCGCTGGAATTGAAGCTGTAAATTGTACCGAACAGATGGGTGTACCGGGTCCGTGGTTTGATAGACTGCCACATTTTCGTATTGACTTCACACCAAGCAGTGGAGATGAATTACAAACAGAATATATCATTCCAAGAAAACATGCATATGAGGCGTTAAAAGAAATTAGTACAATTCGTGAGCAGATTGCACCGCTTCTCCATGTTAATGAAATCCGAAGCATTGCCAAAGATGATCTATGGATGAGCCCATGTTATAAGCAGGATTCGATTGGGATTCATCTTACATGGAAAGATGACTGGGAATCCGTACAAAAAGTGCTGCCAAAAATTGAAGAAATACTTGCACCTTATCAAGCTCGTCCGCATTGGGGCAAACTATTTACCATGCCAAAAGAAAAGATACAACCGCTCTATGAAAAACGAACGGACTTTCAGCAATTACTTCAGCACTATGATCCAAAAGGTAAATTCCGTAATGAGTTTTTAGATACTTATGTTTTTGGAGAATAAATGATAAAGTGCCTGTCATTATCGCGAGGATAATCGCAATAGTGACAGGCACTCTTCATAATACTTCGTTTGTTATTGAATAAAGAGTACCCCATTCTAGAGCATTGCCATATCATACATGAAACACTATTATAAATCTTTCTTTAGAACTATTCTGTTATTACTTATTAGATAATCATTCTTTTTGTAAAATGTTTCGGCAAGTCCCTCCTTTGAAGTTAACAGATAGAGGCTTTTAGTATCTCTTTTCTTTAGTTCAGTCTCTAAATATTTAAGTAGTTTAGTTCCATATCCCTTACCTTGAATTTCATTATTTACACAAAGTTCTGCTAAATAATATGTTAGCCCATGGTAAGACTTCTTTGTATTCCCTGCTATAAAACCAATTAACTTATCCCCATTGTAAAGTGAAAAACCTAGAAATTTAGGTGTATTGATCAAATCAGTAAGTCTTTCTTTAGCAATTTCATAACTCCAAGTTTCATTCCAAGGCTCACTATTAAAAACACTTATATATAAATCAATACATTGATTCAATTTGTCAATTGTCATTGTTTCTATTCGTTCTGGCATTATTATTCCTCCATTTGATGCATTGGCTTATTTTTATATCAATCATTTATTCAACATCAAATATACTTTCTCGATAGTACTGTCTCTTCTTTTTTCAACATAATATTCCATGCATTCTTCGAGGTATTCAAAATAAAAAAGGTGATCATTTGATAACCACCATGTTTAACTCTTGCATTCATAACATAAGTACCACTCTTCACCATTTGATTATTTTCTGGGAATTAGTTAGAGTTTACACTTTCTTTTTCTACCTTTATTTTCAGTAAAAGCACTCGGTCATCTTGTTTAACCATCCTGTTTATTGCTTCCTCATCTTTTAGATCAACTGGGCTAATCGAATTACCTTTTATTTCTCGATAAGCCGCTAATATTTTTGTTTCTACAACTTTAACTCTACTTCTTCTTTTCCAATGGCATATTCCAAGCTGCTTCCAATAGAAGTCATAGGTTTTAGATCAATTTTCGATGGTTGTGTACTTGCTCCCGGTCCATACAGGAATACTAAAGCGTCCTCTGAATTTTCATTTATCATTCCAAAACCCAAAGGCCCCTCGTCAACATCTTCTGGGCTATTACCGTAAGACAACTGAGTTAATGGTTGGGAATCTTTTTTTCCATCAATGTATCTTTCGACCCAAAGGGTTACCCACCTTTTATCCGCACTAGGTAAATAAAAGTAAAAGTTAAATAAAACTCCTAAACTTAAATCCCTAAAAGTTTTCTCATATTCAGAATTTTGGTTTATTGAGATCGTAGGTGCATCGACCTCGTCCTTATCAGAACAGCCAACATTAATTAGAACAAAGAAAAAAAGCATAATTAAAAACAAATAAGACCTTTTCAAAGAGTTCCACCTTCCTTATTCTTTTCTACTATCACTGCCCTGGATGTAAATTACTTATTCTCTACGAAAATTTCGATTACCCCTGTTCAACCATCCTGCTTTTAGACATCAATAAGAAAAAGAGCAAACCCTGTCTCTTATGGGTGGCAGTCGCTTGTTATAGTATTTGAAACTAAAATACATTTATCTTGCAACTCTCACATATCTAACAAAAAATGGTGCTATAAAAATGGTGAATGATCCGATCACCAAAAATACAATTAAACTAATACCGTTTGAGGTATCGTATTTCATCAAGAAATAAAATACAAGTATTGGAATGAACCTAAAAAACATTTCTAAAATATAAGATAGAATAGTAATCTTATATTCTTCACCACAATCGGAACATTCAATCTCTGGTCGTATAAACAAATTTCTAGTAGACTTTTGAACTTCTCGCCAGCTAAATTGTTTTTTGCATTTAGTACAGTACCTCTCTACCTTCATAATCTCCTCCTTTTTAAGTGTTTATTTCACCATAAAAATCCACTCTTGGAAAAATATTATCCAATAATCGGTAGTTGTTTTTTCGATAATAAATCATCGACAAGCATCTTATGTTCAGTAAATATATTCTCTGGTAGTTTTTTAAGTGAATAAAATTTATTCTGTATTGATTCCTCGTTACTTTCAATTAGCTCCCCACTATACTTTTTACAAATAAATGATATTAAAACCAGTGATACTTGGTCACCATTAGAAAAAGTCTTGTCATATTGAGGACCAGAATAAATCCCAAACAATTCAACTTCTTCTAATCTAAGTCCCGTTTCTTCGTAAACTTCCCTTTTAGCTGTATCTTGAACGTTTTCACCCAATTCCATAAATCCGCCTGGAAATCCCCATTGGCCATTATCAGAACGTTTTTGCATCAACACTCGATTTTCTTTATCAAATACAAATGCCCCAGCAACAACCATAATAACCTTCTCGTTTCCTACCATTGAATTAAAAAAACTTTTGACTATAACCTCTTTTAAATTAAAACTACCAATTATATCCATAAAAAAAGCGCACAATCCCTACTTAATTGAAGTAGCGTCCCGCTAGTGTAATAAGGTACTTATTCAATATTTAAAGAAAAAGAATAGCTTGCAGTACCTTGTTCCCATTGTACTAACACATCATAAATAACTTTGCCTTTACCAGTAAGAACTACTTTATCAGAATTGCTAATAATATTGTTGTCGTCATCCCATATTCTCACGATATAACTATCTGGCTGTTTTTCGAAGTCGAGTTCGACATTGCTGTCAGCTGTTACTTCCGTTGGATTATGATTTTTAACCAACTCTGGTGGTGCAAGAGAATCTGCATGAATTTCAGCCGATGTCCCATCTCCGCTTTCATAATTCCAATTGTAAGTACCAAGTGCTGGTCTAACAATTTCTTCTCCAACATAGACAGTTAAACCAGGGGGCTTTGGCCTAGTAGTTTTCGGAGGTTGCTCAGTAGTTTCCTTATTACTAGTCTTTATAGGCTTATTATCATTATCAGAATTACTGTTGGTTTCATCTACTTCAGAACATCCCAATATTGATAAAAAAGTTATAAAAGCAAAAATAGATAAAACTAATTTAAACTTCATCAAATCCCTCCTTATTTATTAGTCAACAAAAATATAAATAAGTTACATTACGAAATTTCTTAATTAACTCCACTGCCTTTTACTAAAAAAAAGCGAATACTCTTGTTCAGCATTCACACACATTCTTTAATGTGTAACACTTCACAAAGTGTCATTGCTTAAATCTAATCATGAAGGTGGAGTCATTCTAATTTTTACTTACTATTCTTGTTGATCACCCCTGTACTTAGATTTAATCAATTATCTTTACCCTTATAAAAATTCGAAGCAATCACTGAAATCACTCCAATTATAAAAACAGAAAAATACGATCATTTGTGGATCGCTATGTTTAACTCTTGCACCTGTTAATTGAAGAACTAGAACTATTATGTTGGTGACATTAATAAATTAACAGCTTCATTAAAATTCTTTGAAATAAAATCAGGTCTTATTTCACCCCATCGACCAAAAAATTGATTGTTTATGTATTTATAATAGGTTTCTTTTCCACTACCTGTTTGAACTAAAATTTTCATGCATCCAACTTCATCTGCTGCTATTAAATCCGTCCACCTATCCCCTATGACCACACATTTCTTTAAATCCAAATTATTATCGTTAGCTGCCTTTTTAAGCATTCCTGAAGCAGGCTTTCTACATTCACAACCTTCATGATGTTGGTGAGGACAAAGATATATTTTATCAAAACCAAAATCTCTTAGTTCTTTATCAAAACTATCAAATGTAACTTCTCCCATAGAAATTCCAGGTTGGTTAGTAAAAGAACAAATTAGAGCACCAGATTCTTTTAATTGATGTATTGACTTTGATACATTTGGAAATAGTTCAAATTCTCCTGGGTAAATCACCTTATCGCTACCTCCGATAGTACCATCCCTATCAAGGAAAACTGCTTGTATGTAAATATCTTTACACCTCCTAGCTCAATGGTTAATCAAGACTGCTATAAAACTATTCTACTCTATTATTAAGCTAAACAATTACTTGCTTAAAGCTATCGATAAGCACGATATTAATGGCATTATCCTTCTCTCAATCCTAAATATCGTATTTCCTTATCATTCACTTTTACTATATAAATACCACTTTTTTCAACAGGTTCGTATATTTTAGTTCCAACTGTCAATTTAGTTGCAGTAAAATTCTCAAACTCGTCACTATTGTTAGTTTGTTCTTTAATCTCACCGACTTCCTCGCCTAAAGTTAATTCTTTCTCATTTACCCATTCAAGATCTTCTGCATTACTATATACAATACCATTTAGGACAAATATATCTGCATTCTCATTCTTTGTTAAAATTTCTTCAGCAGTTGGGTTACCAATATGAATTTCCGAGTTTTCAGTTGTTTGATTATTACAAGCTACTAATATAATTGATAATAAAACGAAAGATAACTCTCTTTTAAACATACAAAAACCCCTTTACAAATTAGACGATTTACAAAAGACTTAACCTTCAACTTATTCAACCCTTCCGCCAGTTAGGATTGCTGGTCGTTCAGCAATCGTCCTAGATTGGTTAAAGCTCACTAAAAGTAATCTAACAATAATATATATACAGATACACTGAGAACGAAGATTGTAGAAAAAAGTAATAACATTAAATATTCTTTTTTACCGATAACTAGCATTTCAACAACCCGAACAGCACTAGATAATCCTAAGGTAAAGAGCATAGCAAAAATTAATAAAGTCGGAGAATCAGTTGACGGATTTGAACTTACTAATCCCGAAATAGATATGAATAACACTCGAACTGCAAAATAAATCATTAAGATACTTAAAAAAATATCTAAAGCTAAAAATAACTTATTTCTCTCTCTATACTTTCTTTGAATCTCTCCTACTATTTTCAACTTTACCAGTCCCCCTATTTTAAAAATTAAATTCCTCCATAGGCATACGATTAAACAAGTTAAAGATAGAAAATATGAAATTTCACTGATTAAATTAATAATTCCCTTACATTGAATTAGCAATTTTAATTAACTCTGCTTTCAATTCCTCATTGTTTTCACTAAAATACATCAGTTGTAAAGCATATTCTTTTTCTTCATAAAACCAATATAATTCTGCTCCATTGATTTCTTTATTAACCTTGAACAATCCTGTGATCCCATCTTTAATTTCGATTTCGTTATAACCATTCGTATCAGAATATTTGCTATAATATCTATCAAAATTTGCAATAGTATAATTCACATTTGGAATGGCTGCTTGAGTAATAGAACCTTCCTGCCATTTAGCACCTTCTTCTATTGAAGGATATCTGATAGATGTTACTACTCTTTCCTCACTGTTTTCCCAGCCAGTTATAACCACCTTTGTTTTTTCGTTCTCAAATGGGA
Source organism: Gracilibacillus orientalis (assembly GCF_900114645.1). Taxonomy (GTDB): domain Bacteria; phylum Bacillota; class Bacilli; order Bacillales; family Amphibacillaceae; genus Gracilibacillus; species Gracilibacillus orientalis. The sequence continues at coordinate 364,596 of NZ_FOTR01000002.1, forward strand.
AATAAGAAGGATACTTCATTTCATAAGGCAATGCTTCTTCTGCTATTTCTTTTTCTACTGGTTTATATCTGGTGTTTATATCTTCCTGCTCTACTTCGAGGTTCCTAGTATCCAATGCTCCATTAGACACGCAAGCACTCATAATAGGCAATATGAACATGACCAATATAATTCGTTTAAACAAAATCACACCCCGTTAAAATATAAATTCACTTACACTAAACTGTCAGTTCAATATCTTCTTGTATCATCTTAACATAATATTCCAATACTTTATTCTAATTTTAAGACATAAAAATAAGACGAGCGCTATGTTTTGTTTCTGTGAGTTCATCTCTAAAAATAACTGATTTTCAAAAAATAGATGGATGCCTAATACATAGGCAAGCATCCAAACATAATATGAAATTGTGTCAGTTTTAAAATTAGAGGAGGAAATGATATGCATCATAATATGGAACAAAGCCATATGTCACATTACGAAGTTTTAGAAGCTGTTCAACATTGTGAAGCTACTTGCGAATACACGGAGCATTCCATTCTACAAATGGAAGGTTCAAGCCATAGAAGTGAGCAACTAAGTTTACTTAGGGACTGTGCTGATATATGTACGTTAACAGCTAAATATCTGGCCCGTTGTAGCTATTTTGCAAAATCTATCGCTTCATTATGTGCACAAATTTGTGAAGTATGTGGAAACCATTGTTTACGTCACCCTGACGAAATCTCACAAAGGTGCGGCCAAATATGTTTACATTGTGCGCAAGTATGCCAAAAATTTGCAATGTCTGCATAAAATCTACTTACAGGAATAACGTCTTAAAAATGAAACGTTATTCCTGTTTTATATGAAATACATCTAAAGCTTTGTAGACAAATCGATCTTCATTAAAGATCAGATGATAAACGGAACAACAAAGAAAAGTAGAGCTGCAACCATTCCTGCCAGTAAATTATACGGCGACATTGCCTTGACATATTTCATGTGTTCTGCCTCTGCAATTCCTGCAGACATTGCCGTCATCCCCGATACTGGAGAAGTAACATCTCCAAAAGTACCTCCAGATAATACAGCAGCAAGTGCAATTGGTATAACGCTACCAGTCGATACAGCTAATGTAAACGCAATAGGTACCATCAGTGCCCAACTCCCCCATGAAGATCCAATAAAGTATGATACAGCACCTGTCACAATAAAAAGTAAACCTGGTACAAGTAAAGGACTTAAATTCCCTGCTAATGTATTTTCAATTAACTGACCAAGCCCTAGATCTTGTGATACATCAGATATCGGCCAGGCTACTGCTAATATTGCAATGGTAACTATTAGCTGATTACCACCTTTTATAAATCGATCAACCAATGTTTCTATCTTAATACCTTGCACTCTATATAATAATGAAGTCATAACCGTTGTAATTAATAACGCAATCAACATGGAGTGAGATGGTTCTTCACTACTCCACATTAAGAAAAAACTTAGTGGAATTAATACAGCTAAAGGAAGTATTAGGTTCATCAATCTTGGTTTTAAAATTGGTTTCTCATCCATATCATGATTATGTTCCATTCCCCCCTTTACTGCATTCCCTGTTTGGTCTTTAGCTGATTCCCCTTTTTCATGATATTTCTCGGACATTTCATCATGGTGAGCAGGTTTATCTGGCGAATGATTCACTTTTATTAATTCTTTCATCCCGCTAAAATTAAATCTAGGCATGATTGATAAAATGGCAATTCCTATCGCAGTATAACTAAAAAATTGAAAAGGTATGGATTGAATAAATAATGCTAATGCTGATCCCTCTATCCCTGATGCTTGCATTCCTTTTTCTACAACACCTAATACATAACCGATAAATGTAGTCGCTAAAGGAATTAAAATGATAACAGGACTAGCAGAATTGTTAAGCATATAAGCTAATCTTTCACTTGAAACATGATATTTTTGAGAAAGAGATTTCACAATTGATCCCGTAGCAACTACACGAAAACCGCAATCTATAAAGGTAATCGGTAGTAACCCCCATAGCACGCCAAATACTCTTTTAGAATTTGTAATATATTTTTTCATCCAGTTTCCAAATGCTTGGATTCCACCAGATATTTGAATAAGGGCTACTAACCCACTAAATATGTATAAAAACAGTAATACATTTATGTTTCCGGTATCAGTTAATACTCCAACAATATAGTCTACTGTTTTTGAAACAGACATAAACAAAGACTCGGTTAATAAAAAACTCCCTATCCATAAACCTATTAGTAGGGAAGGGATAACTTGTTTTGTCCATATTGCAATAATTATTGCGACTAAAGATGGGACGACTGAATACATAAGTTCCACTAAAATCACTTCCTCCCTTAAGATATAAATAGTTTTTCGCGAAAATGTTAATTTTATGCTAGTTCCAATTTATTAAAGACCTAGCAGATAAATTTTCATTCGACAAAACATTTCATAGACAATGGATAACTTTTGTGATAGTTTTTATGTTACCGGTATCATAACAGATCATTGGAGGTGAATAGAACGTACTTAAATCTAAATCAGATATTCTTATTGGTAATATCCAGTGGATCATGAGGAAAATCCAGAGTTATAATTTTTCTTTTCTAAGTAGTTTATGGAGGTTAAATTTGAAAGCGATTCCATTTCATTGTAGTGACGTTCTTTTTAAATGTTAAGGACACAATTCATGCGAAAAGGGGTTAAAGAATGACTAAGAAACAGCTAAAAGCACTATTTATTTTATTTTGTCTGACATTCACTTTTTCTATGTTTTTAAGTCTGAATAAATCAGTTACTGCAGAGACTGAGACAAGCTTATCCACTCCATTGAAATTTGATTTCGGTTGTGAATCGAGTCCCGTTACAGAAGGCTACCATCAAATATCGAATCAAACAATATATGATAGCTCCACAGGATATGGACTGGATAAAAATACAGATTGTAGGGACAGAGGAGCTCCCGACGACCTTCGTAGAGATTTCACAAACGGTGGTGGCTATTCCTTTAAGGTTGATATCCAGAATGGTGGCTACTATGTAAAGGTCATATCTGGAGATCACATAGCCGCCAACAAAACAGATGTGACAATTGAAGGGGTACAGCAGGAGAGAATACAGGCAACCACCAATCAATTTGCAGTAGAAATCTATCAGACCGAGGTAGAAGACGACCAGTTGGATATACAATTCGGTGAAGATGGACGCGTCAATGGTGTTGAAGTTATCTCCACCGAAGAAACGACTCCTCCAGTGTGGTCTGAGCAAACAAAACTCACATTATCCAATATTAAGAAAGACAGTGTTGATATGCAGTGGGCTACCCCAAGTGACAATGTAGCTGTCACTCAATATAACATTTATAAAAATGATACTTTGTTGGAAGTTGTAGAAGCAGACTCAACGCAAACAGAACAGGAACTAACCTCCTATCATTTAGAGGGGACAGACATTGATTTAACTGATGCGACGCTACGTGTAGAAGCTGGTGATGCTGCGGATAACTGGACAAACAATGGACCATCCGCCAGTACACAACTTGAAGCAAGTTCAATCAATATTGAGGGGCCTGATCGAATAAACATAGCTGAAAATGATAGTAGTGAAACTTCCTATCAGGCTGATGTTGTCGATCAGTATGGCTATGAACTTCCAGATGAATCAGTATCATGGGAAATCGAAGGTGATGTACCAAAGGGTGTCCATCTAAATCAAGAAGGAGTACTTACGGTTGATCATTCTCCATCTTCACCGAAAACGATTAGCTTAAAGGCTTCCACACAATCAAATCCCGACGTATCCTTGGAGAAAGAAATTATTATATATCGGCCTGAGGAAACTAGAGTTACAGTACTAGGACAAAAAGGTATAGCACAGCCTGAAGATGGTACCCAAACTTTTTCTTATCATTCCAATGTGATGGATCAATTTGGAAGCATCATGCAAAATGCTGAAATGAAATGGGAAATTGCAGGTGACTCTCCTAAAGGTGTCGATATGAGCACGGATGGAAAACTAACCATTTCTAGTACTGCTTCGGAGCAAATGGTTACTGTAAAAGCAACGTCCATTGAAAATGAGAAAGTATCAAAACAAGAAAACATTCACATCAGCAAAAAACAGTATAAATATTTGCCAATAGATGGCGGATTTTCCATAAATAATGGTGGAGAATCTTATAATCGGCCACTTTATGGTCCTCATAATTCTCCAAGAATTATTGCATTGGTCGGGGATAAACCTGATGGTCTGCTATTCCATAACAGAGGAAATAGTGCTCAACAAAAGTTAGGTCATATTTTCCTAGGTTTAAAAAACGGAAAATGGTTTGCTGACTTTGAATCGATCACTTCGCGTTATGTTTCAGGTCATCAGGAATACGAGCTTCGTGATCCGTCATTCGAAGGAACGATCCTATTAACCTACGTTCGCCCTGAAAATTTTGAAGGCTTACTAGTAAAAGTCACATTGCCTGATGATTACACAAACGACTTAGTTATTGCCTCTGGCGGACGTGACCAAGGAAGTTATGGATCTCAGGATTACGACTCCATGAAATTCACGCCATCAGATGCTTCGGGAACAGATGTAAAAATAGAAAAGAACCATTTTTCTATTGAGGGTGGAGGTCCAACTCTTTATGGAACAGCCAATATACCTCTTCATTTAAAAAGGGTGGATGCTTCTGCTTATAGTGAAGGACCAGATGCTCTTCTTGAAACAAAAGCTGATTCTCAGCCCATGGCAATTGGAACAACGGAAGGAAACTATGATAATGAAGTATTTTTCAATATCACTACAGATGATCTAGAATCTTCTGAGATAAAGAACTACTTAGCTGAGCCAGAAAAGGTTTTAGAGGATAGCATGGACCACTACCAGGAACTATCCCAGTCGGTTACAATCGATACTCCTAATCCTTATTTGAATGCAGCCCTTCCAGCCGCAACGTTGGCATTAGATGCCTCATGGAGTAGCCCTACCTTTATGCATGGGCCTATCAACTGGTTTGTTGCATTGCCAGGTTGGAGATCAACTTATGGGGCAACAACAGCGGGATGGGAAGACCGTGCCTTTGAAAATGCTGCTGCCTATTTTGATAAACAGGCATCCAATGGTAGAATTCCATCCAAGCTTAGTGGAGATTCTCATTACAACATGGGTGAAGTATTAGTTGATATGATGATGTACAACTGGGAATGGACAGGTGATTTAGATATGATGGCCAATGGCGGCTATGATTTTATTGCTAATCATCTAAATTGGATGGATGAGTATATGGAAACGGATGACGAAGGGTTATACGAAAGCCATCTAAATGCATGGAATACTGATAATAAATGGAACAATGGCGGTGGAGCAACGATTGCAAGTGTATATGCTTGGCGCGCCAATAAGGAAATGGTCGACATCGCAAAACGATTAGAGAAAGACCCAACTATCTTCGAGCAACGCGCAACAAAGATTGAACAAGCTATGGAAGACAAGTTGTGGGTAGAGGATATCGGAGTTTTTGGCGAATATAAAGATGTGGTTGGTTTGCAACGGGTACATGAATCTCCTGACCTCTCCAGTATCTATACACCAATTGATTTAGGATTCACTGATCCATTCCAAAGCTACCAAATGCTACAATTTACAGAACATGCTATAAAAAATGAGACAGGTACAACACCTAGGGATGGCCGATTGCCATGGACTTCTAATTGGTTACCTAACGTATATTCAAGTAGAGGCCTATACACTGCTGAATCTACTAATCTAATGCTTAATTACTATCGTCTTGGACTCGTGGAACAAGCAAAGGACTTGCAAGCCGGCATTGATGCTAACCTGTTTAAAGGTCCTGGACCTGGTGTTCTCTCGTATGTTCAAAATCAAGATGGTTCACAATCCGGTCACGTAGACTTTACCGATGTAACTTCCATGTATGTAAGGACAACTGTGGAAGGATTATTCGGAATTAAAATGGATGTACCAAATAAAAAAGCAACTATTCAGCCTGCATTCCCTCGTGATTGGGAACATGCTTCAATCGAAACAGATTACTTGGGATATGACTACAACTTTGCGGACGACAAGGAAACAATTATAATTAATAGTGAAAAGGCGTTGGAATATAACGTGAATCTCATAGCCCCCAGTACGAAGATAAAGTCTGTCAAGGTAGATGGGAAAGATGTCGATTACTCGCTGAATCCAGGCATAGGTCACACTTGGCTAGAGATTGAAACATCTGAAAGTAATAATGCAAAGATCGAGGTTATTTATAACCATGGGAAATCAAATTCTATGCCAGAGGTGAATGCTAGCTCTGTTGGGGCTATTGACGAGGAATATTCTTTCTCTATAAAAAATGGGAATATTATTCGTTTGCATGACCCTCAGGGAATCCTTGATATGGATCAAGCAACTGTAAAGAAATCAAAAGCGTCTGTTATTTTAAATAACAAGCCTGGTACCCACACCTTTTTCGTTTTAGTTGAGTCCGGTAATAGCGAAATGTGGTTACCTGTTGATATCACGCTCAAGCATTCCTTAGAAATTGTAGATGAAGATTTAGTTGTCAAAGACGGAGAAGCATTTGCTAAGTTTGCGATAGATAATAGTAGTCAGCAAAATATTAATCTAAAGGGAACGGTAAACATCGCGGGAACAACTTTTGATTTGCATACTACGATAAAGGCTAATGATAAATCTGATCTTATTACCTTTGAAATCAAAGACCCATCAAAGCTGACGCCTGGGAAAAATCTCTTAACTTTTGAAGGTGAGGATAATTCTGAGACAGAACTATCTACAAATCTGGAAAATTGGGAATTGAATGAACAGCTTTCTAGTGCGTATGAGAATTCTTTCAACACCCACACTATAGATTTAAGTGATCTTGTAAATCAAGATTTAGAATATCTACATCAGAATAAATATTCTCCTCAGCCTGATTTGTTTTATTGGGATAATATCCCGAGTACTGTTACGGAATATGGACTGAATTGGTGGCAATACCGGGATGGACAAGATAAGATTCAACCGAATTTGACCCAATTAGATTATGAAAGTAAGAATTTTGCATCGGATATAGGGATCCCATTCTCCATTACCAAGGAGGATGAAAATGCAGTATTTACATCCCTTTACGATAATTTCCCTGACAGTATTGAAATCCCCGTTAATGTTAAGGGAAATAAGCTTTACTTCTTTGTGGTAGCAGCAACGAATCACATGCAAAGCCGCATAGAGAATGCAAAAGTTACAGTAAATCTTAGTGATGGTGAACAGAAAATACTGCCTCTTGTTAATCCAGAAAATTTAGATGACTGGTTAAAGGAGAATACATCTAGTTCCTATGCACAAAGTGGATTCATCCAAGATCTAGGTGACGGTGCCCATGGAAATATATTAAGTATAGACCTTGGAGAATCAGAGCAAATAGAAAGTGTGGAGCTTGAGACACTTAGTAACGAAGTGTTAACTGGACTTCTTGGCTTGACTGTTCTTGAACAGAAATAGTATAGAGAAGATGATTTCTGTATCCACAGGAGTCATCTTCTTTCATTTTTAGATGCATAAGAAGTCCAAACAGTAACAAACGATAGTAATGCTTTTAATTTATAAAAAAGTTATAATATAACTCGGGGTGATAAAAATGTCTATAAAAGGACTAAATCATTTTTTGTTTTCAGTTTCTCACTTGGAAAAATCTATTGATTTCTATCAAAAAGTATTTGATGCTAAGTTGTTAGTTAAAGGCAGGAACACAGCATACTTCGATTTGAATGGTATGTGGATTGCTCTTAATGCAGAAAAAGATATACCACGTAATGAAATACATAAATCATACACACATATCGCCTTTTCAATAGAAGAAGCTGATTTTGATGAGATGTACAACAGACTCAAGGAATTGAATGTAAACATATTGCCGGGTCGTCCAAGGGACAAAAGAGATAAGAAATCTATTTATTTCACCGACCCTGATGGTCATAAATTTGAGCTTCATACAGGTACTTTAGAGGATAGATTGGATTACTATAAACAAGAAAAAACGCATATGGAATTTTTTGATTAAATTTTAAAAAAAGATCATACATGCTAGCATGTATGATCTACAATAGTATTGATATTTATACTTTTTTAGGAAAAACTGGAAGTAACGTACCGATTAAAGCTATACCTGCACATACAAAAAACATCATTGAAAAACCAGTTATCGCCATACCACTCACAGTTAGAAAAATAATAATATCAAATCCTGAATCTAATATCGATAATAGGGAGATAGTAGTCGCCCTAACATTAGAAGGAATGATTTCATTAGAAAGTTGCGAGTAAACAGGGTATCTAATAGCACTTACAAGTTTGAGGATTAATAGGATGCCTAAAAGTATCCCCAAATAGGAAGTAAAAGTTGCAATTCCTATCAGTCCTAGCACAGCCAGTAAGCCAGTAATAAACAGAAGGTGTACACGGCTTATTCTTTCTGTCATCCAACCAATTGTACGAGATGCAGTAAACCCTATTAAAGCAGCGCTTGCATAAACAATACCTATCGAATAAACAGGAAGACCTGCATCTACCAAAAGCTTCTGATCAAACTTTTCAAAAATTGCAGTCGCAGGTATGAATACAAGAGTTATATTCATAAACATCCATAAAACTTGAGGGTGTTTCTTTATTGTAAAGAATCCTTCTTTAAGTTGTGTTCTAATATCATTTTGATATGTGCCTTGATTGGGTGGATTTTTAATAAACAATAATAAAGTAAATTGCAAGGACATAAAAAATAAACTCAAAACAATTAATAGCTTAAATTGTCCATCAGATAAGTCTTTTGCCAGAATCGCACCTATTATTACTACAATGATGGTAACTAGGAATTTAGCTGAATCAATTTGTCCCATTGCCCTATCCATTTTGTTCTCTTCATTAGATAAAATTAATGATTCATATATTAGAGCTTCATCTGAACCACTAAAAAAAGTAGCAGCAAATCCAGTTAATAAGCTACTCAAAAAGAACACCCAAGGTTCATAAGCCCATAATAATAATGCATGACTACCAATTCCTAATAATGAGCCGATTAAGAAAGACATCTTAGCTCCAAATCGGTCTGCAAATATTCCTGTAGGCACTTCACCTATGAGTACTCCTAAACTAAAGAAAACCATAACCAATAGGATGAGCCTTTCATCTAATCCACGAGAAAAATAAAACAGAGTCAAAACTGGAGTAATAAATAGGATACTACCAAATATTTTAGACCAAAATAAAAACTTAATATTATGTTCCGCTAAAGTATTTTTCTTCATTGTACCTCCTGCTAATAAAATCAATTACGGATTGTTAAGCAGGAGTAAAGCATGCTAGATTATTAGATTTTAACTTGCTCTCACCCCTGCTATCATTGTGGAGTTAACAGTTAAAGTTTTTGACATATGAAATTCCTCCCTCATTATTCTATTATTCATTATATAATAATTCTTTCCATTCCATAACCTATAACAATTCATTTGCCAATTTTATAATGATAAAAGTAAGACCATCAGTGGAGGGTTTACCGAGGGTTAACATCGTGATAAATTTTTCTATAATTATTCTTGTATGAGCGTCATTAAACTTTCAGGTACAATCCTTAATTGACCATTTTCAAATTCGCTTAGAGGTTTCCAGAATAGCTTGAATGATGTTCCATCATCTTCTTTTCCTTCAAAGGAATTAATCTTGTAAAGTGAATCGTCAACAAATGATGCATCATAAACCATAACAACTTCATGTCCAATATCACCGTTATATGTAAAAATATTTTCAATGGTTCCTAAATATTTAAGATTAGTAATTTCTTTCTCTATCTCTTCTTGAACTTCTCTAATTAGTGCATCAGAGCTTAATTCTCCATATTCAATACCACCACCAATTGGACGATAAAAGTATTGTTTCTTTATAGAATCATAGCCTTCTGCAACAAGAATTGAGTCATTATTGCTAAATAAACAAATAACTATTGGTCTTATTAGCCCTTTTTTCATTTTCATTGGAACCTCCTATACTCAAAATATAAAAATGATCCCAGGCAATGTCCCTGTTTTGCCATAAGCTTACTGCAAATATTTTGCAGCTGTTATCTTAATAAGTCATATGGGTTCATCTGTTCTTTTTTTCTTAAATATGCCTACTAAGAGCATAGTTAATCCAATGATAAAGCCTATCGGAAACAATATTATAATTGTTCCAGGTATTACCCATCCGTTCTCAGAGACAAAAGCAAATGTTAAACCAATAGCAAAAGATAAGAATGGTGAGATTGCCACCATAAGAGTAATACCCCATACAATGTATTTTCTTTTTTTAGACTTATTTTCGCTTAGAATATAAGCTACAAGTGCTCCAAAAATAGCTATTCCATATCCTACAACAAATGCCATCTTACCACTCCTTTTCACTATTTTAACATAATATTCCATTATTTCGTTTTAATTTTAAGACATAAAAAAAGACGATCATTTGAGGATCGCCATGTTTGAAAAATATCTTTAAGTCTAATATTAAGAAGTATACGTTTCTACATTAGTCGGACATCTGATTCGTTATTTACTTAAACTCCTAAGAAATCCACTTCAACTTTGCCAAATAACGGAATAAATGTCCGTGTTAAAGCTATGTAATAGTGAAATGCATATTAATAAACTTTATACACTTGCCCTGTCTGAGCACCTTCAACACTTTTCACAAATGCATTCGCAACTTTATCAGCTGGTACTGGATTAAACCCTTTAAAAAATGCACCAAATTTATCTATGGATTCTTCTAGGACATTGGGACTTACAGTGTTAATTCGTATATTACGTTTCAATTCAATCGCTGCAGATTTGACAAAACCAGCTACCGCTCCATTAGCCATAGCTGCTGAACTACCTTTTAAAATAGGATCATCCATCATAATTCCTGTAGTTAAGGTAAAACTTCCGCCCTCATTGATATAATGTTGTCCAACTAATACTAGATTCACTTGGCCCTTTAGTTTACTATTAATAGCTATCTCATTTATTTCCGGTGTTAGCTCACTTAAATCACTAAAACGAGATGCTCCTGTTGCGCTTATAACAGCATCAATGTTTGGAATATCTTTATACATTTTTTCAATACTCTCTACAGACGTAAGGTCTACTTTATAATCTCCATTTGATTTACTAGCAATGATAACTTCATGATCCAGTTTCAACTTTTCAGCCACAGATTTTCCTATTGTCCCAGTACCACCAATTAAAAGAATTTTCATACAATCACTCCTTTTATAAAAATATGAACATTTTTCCTTTTTTTAAAAACCCAACCGTTTCTATACATTATCAAGATAAAAAACAGCAATTATTGTTAAAATCATAATAACAACTCCTATCCACTCTTTGACACTGGTTTTGATATCCATTTTTTTGTTATACCAATTCATTTTTATTAATTCTAAAATTAGTAAAAACACCAATACAGGCATAAATAAAATTCTATACACTTGAAAAGAGTCCGAAAGATTGATAGTTAAAAGTAAGGCTGTCAGCCAAAATATAAGCATACACACATTCTTTGCTACTTTATATTTTTTTTCGTTAAAAAGATATTCAATAACATTTTCCTTTATCAACATCCTTCCCCCTTATGACTTAAGTATAAAAGAGCGATTACTTGTTGTTTTTAGCCATTTTCAATATAGGAAATTAATTGCAAACAGCATATATATCGCGAAAATAGGCATAAAAACCTCATCATCCATACTAACATATAATTCCATTTTTTACAGAAGGGAAAATTACTCCACTGAATGATTCTTTTTATTCTTGACCCCAATTGGTTAATAATCACTACTTTAAACCTAGTTACTTGAAGTAGCATATCACTTACAATAGTTAAAGATGCTTCATAATTAATAACAACGAGGAAGTGAAATAATGAGTAAAAAATTTTGGTCTTTATTTATGTTTTCATTTATTATGCTTTCAGGCTGTAGCCTTTTAAGTGACACAGATCCTGAATTTTCGAGAGAAAAGTATGATGACTGGTATGAACAAGAACAATATGAATTAGCTTTAGAAGAAGTAAATCAACGATTGGAAAAATACCCCGAAGATCCATTACTGCATAATGAGAAAGGTTATGTTCTAAATTTAATGGGGCAACATGAAGAAGCATTACAACCGCTAGATCAAGCAATTGAACTAGATGACCAAATGGATAGTGCATTCAATAACAAGGCTCTGTCATTAAATGAACTAGGCGACTATGAACAAGCCATTGTTGCTGCACAAAAAGCGATTGATATTAGTGATAAGGAGCCTGAACAATTTATCAATATGGGAAATGCTCATTCCTTGCTGGAAAGGGATGAAAAAGCTCTAGAATATTATAATAAAGCTTTAGAGATTGATGATAGCGCTCCTAATGCTCTATACGGAAAAGGAATTTCACTTTACTTCTTAGCCGAATATGAGAAAGGAATTCCTTATTTAGAACGGTACATAAAGGCATATCCCGAAGATATCGACGGATTATGGTATCTTGTCTACTCTCATGATTTATTAGAGGAATATAGTGATACGATTCCTTATTTAGACAAGATTATTGAGCTTGAATCAGAACAACCATTAGATGCTTTAGATTATAAAGGCCTGATGCTTACATATGCGGGGAATTTTAAAGAAGCTGAAGAAGTCTACAACAATATTATCGAGCAATATCCAAATGAAGCACTTGGATATTACGGAAAAAGTATAGCACTTGTGCAACAAGGAGAAGTTGATCAAGGGTTGGAGGAATTGGATAAATCCATAGAATTAAATGATACATTTAAAGATACAGCATACAATGATCCACTATTTTCTCCTATTTATGAAGATGAAACATTTATTGAGTTAACGGAATATTAATTGAAATGACTGTCCGTAGTTAGTCACTTCATCACCGAAAAGTACCAACCAACAAAAGGATTGGTACTTTTTTATGCTTTTTACTGTTTCCTTGCATTACACCACGTTGGAATAAACGTTAGCATAGTCTTCGTAAATGTAATTAATTCACTCCATTCTATTTTTTCATCAACAGAATGTGCTTCATTTAATTTTCCAGGGCCATAAATCGCTGTTGGAATACCAGCATCATCAAACCAGCCCGCATCTGTCACAGTTTTCGACATCCCAATTGAAGTGGTTTCCTGTTCGACTGTGTTATGTGATTGCTGCAGGAGCTTAATTGCTGAATGCTCTGGATCTATCTCCGCAGATGGAAAGATTTCACCGCGATCCTCTATCATTGATTTGCCACCCCATTCAAAAAGAAGCGGATTTTCCTGAAACCATGGATCATCTTTAACAGATTGTTTTAAGTAGTCCTCTACTTCTTTGGCAACTTCCCGATAATCTTCTCCCGGATAAAAATGAACCGTTATCCATAGACGACATTCATCAGCTACAAATGCCGGGTGACGTCCACCTTCAATGACCGCCGGATTAATCGTAGTTGTACCTTTTTTAAACCCTGGATACTGTTTGGTTTCCGCCCATTCCTGTTCCAACGCACGCAAGCTGTCGATAATTTGGGGCATTTTTTCGATCGCACTAGCTCCATTACCTGTTTCATTTAATTCTGCGCGCATCCCATCATGGAACACTTCTTTGCTTTTTACTGTTACCCATCCAGTAATTACACCACCTTGACCATGGATTTCCCGATTACTTCCATCAACAACCATCGCAAAATCTGCATCATATCCTTTTTCAATACAAGAAAGTGTACCCGCTTCACCAACTTCCTCGCCGATCACCGTTTGCAGCTGCAAATCACCTTTTAAGTCTATCCCTTCTTCATGTAACAGCTTTACTGCGAATAAAGAACAAGCAACAGCTCCTTTCATATCAGAGACGCCACGACCATACAGATATCCTGCTTTTTCAGTGAGAGAAAAAGGGGATACGGTCCAACTGGAATCATCCCCTACTTCTGCTACATCAATATGTCCGTTAATGATCAGACTATTGTAAGTGTCAGATTGCGTCCCTTTTTTGATACCGACAAGGTTAGGATCATTCGGAAATACATCCCAACGTTCAGTTTGAAAGTCTAACGCTTCTAAATACTCAGCAATATACGCCTGAATTTCAGAGGTGTTTCTAGCAGGTGGACTTACGGTCGGAAAACTAATAAGATCTGCTAGAATTTGCTTTAATTCGTCTTTTCGTTCCTCTACTAAATTTGCTAAATTAGTTATTTGAGGGTCACTCATCATATATTCACCGGCCAATCTTCTTTATTTTCAACCATATCCCAAAACATATATTCAAGCTGACTAGTCCTCACTACAATTTCCTCAAGTTTAGCTAACTCTTGTTCTGGCTTTCCTTCCGCGATCTGATTCATCAACTGTTTTGTCTCCTGAGCTAATTCTGTAAACTCATCGGAACTATACATTTCCACCCAGCTACTGTAAAAATTATCATCATCTAAGGCACCCGGTACTTTCGCTAGTGACTTGCCGATAAAATTATAGCTCCATTCACACGCAAGCACTGATGCCACAACATTCTCCACACCTCCACGCTGAGACAAGTTCAACATATAACTTGTATATGCCGTTGTAATCGCAGACGGTTCTGTTGATTCTAGTTCTTCTTTAGAAATACCGAAATCTGCTGCAAACTTACGGTGCAAGTCCATTTCCACATCTAATACACCATGTAACAGCTTGGCAAAAGTCGTCATTTTCTCCAAATCGTCCGCTTTTGCACTTCCAATCGCAAAAAGTCTTGCATAATCAATCAGGTAGACATAGTCTTGCTTTAACCAATGTTTAAACTTCTCCTGATCTAATGTCCCATCACCTAATCCCTTAACAAACGGATGTTCAAGATACGAATTCCAAATCGGTTCCACTTTTCTCCATAGACGATCTGTAAACAATGCGCTCATTTTGCACGCTCCTTTTTATTAATTTGGGTATCATAGTTCGTATTTCTCCTGTAGTAGTGAATAAATCCTAAAAGTTGATAGTAAACTCACGTAAGTTGCCAGTAAATCCTAAAAGTTGATAGTAAAATCACATAAGTTGCCAGTAAATCTTAAAAGTTGATAGTAAAATCACATAAGTTGCCAGTAAATCTTAGAAGTTGATAGTAAAATCACGTAAGTTGCCAGTAAATCTAGAAGTTGATAGTAAAATCACGTAAGTTGCCAGTAAATCTTAAAAGTTGATAGTAAAATCACGTAAGTTGCCAGTAAACTCGTAACAATGCCATAACAAAAACCCATCACCAATGTAAGGAGATGGGTTTAGTAATATACAGAATAAGAAAATCTATATGACTACCAATTCCACTTCCCTACGCTAGTTTTAACTAGATCAGGTTCAAAGGGTCGAATTCCTCTCTCAGCATCTACATGCTCCCCTAGTCGAATGATTGAGTTATTTAGTTTCAGTTTTAGTATACTAGCAAATATTTGGAAAATCAAATACAGCAAAGCATAGTTAATATACAGAGATCTACTCTGCTTGAATCAAAAAAATTACTTCTCCGTTAGGTAATACCTTGCCATAGAATAAAATATTGTTCCAAAAAGAAATAACATAACTATGATCCAGCTTGCAATGCCTGCATAATCTCCGTTAAAAATAAATTCACTTGTTAAATTAACAAACACTATTATCACCATTACAATATAGAGATTTCTTAAATATTTCATTTTGAAACTCATCCTTTCTCTGATGATTTCCCTAAAAACGCTTCTATCTGCTCTTTATGATGGTTATCATGCCAAACGAAAGCACTTATATAATTAAAAAGTGAATGAGGATAGCCTGAGTATTGGTCTATCTTTTCGCCATTTAAGGAAAACGTAGCGAAAAACTCTTCCTCTGATTTTTCTTTTAGTGCTAGAATTAATTGACTCCTTGCCTCGGTCTGCTCTCTTATTAATTGTTCTTTTGTAACACCGGATAGAGCATATTCGGAAGCAGGTTGATTGATGACTTCAAATCTAACACTTTCAATATTTGCTCCAGAAGTCATTTTGGGTATTACATCTTGTAACATGTAACGGTCCCAATAGATAATATGGCTAATAATTTCTGCTGAGGACCATTTTCCTTTTTTAATAGGTTCAAAAAGTAGGTTATCCTCTACTTTCATTAAAGACTGAACCCACTTACTAAACTGCGCAAAATTCTGTATGACTTGTTCTGTTTTCTCCATGTACATTCTCCTTTTTTATCACATTCATATTCACAGCCAAGATGTCCTTCCTATAATACATCGTTATATCTTCTATTATAGCAATTACAGGGGATATTTGGTAATTTATCTTATCGTCCCCAAAAACTATTATTTTTGTTCGTACATATTTTTAAAGCGTTTCCAATAAAACCATACCAATATAATATATTTATCAAGAAACCAAAGAAGTAAGGAACACTTTAAAAACTATCTATTGCAGTGTTTTAATCTAGTACACAACTAACAGATCCCTTGTAATTAACAACATTAATTAAACAACTTTTCAGATTATTCATTTGACACTTATACGTATAAGTAGTATTATTCCTTAATGTGAGTTAGAAAACATTAATGAGAGGTGTACATATGCAAAAAGAAATTATGAATCCAATCGTATTACAACGCGCTGATCCTTTTGTGTATAAACATTCGGACGGTTATTACTATTTTACAGGGTCTCACCCTATATATGATCGCATCGTACTTAGGAGAGCAAAAACATTAAATGACTTGAATGATGCAGAAGAAGTTGCTATTTGGTGGAAACATGAAAGCGGTCCATTAAGTGAACTGATTTGGGCACCTGAAATTCATCGCGCCAATGGTAAATGGTATATTTATTTCGCTGCAGCACCTGATACAAATATTGATGATGATACATTCAATCACAGAATGTACGTTCTTGAAAATGCATCAGAAAATCCAATGGAAGGAAATTGGATTGAAAAAGGTGAAGTCAAAACAGGAATGTCAACGTTCGCATTAGATGCCACAATCTTCTTCCATAATGATGAGCAGTATTACGTATGGGCACAACAAGATTTAAATATTAAAGGGCATTCAAATCTATATATTGCAAAGATGGAGAACCCTTGGACATTAAAAACAAAACCAGTGATGCTAACCAAACCTGAACTTTCATGGGAAATTAAAGGATTTTGGGTAAATGAAGGTCCTGCAGTTTTAATAAAGAATGAAAAGGTGTTCATAACCTATTCTGGAAGTGCTACTGGCGTAGACTATTGTATGGGAATATTGACTGCAAATGAAAATGACGATCTTTTGAATCCGAATTCATGGACAAAAAGCCAAGAACCTGTTTTCCAAAGTTGTTCCGAAAACAAGCAATATGGGCCGGGTCATAACTGTTTTACAGAATCTGAAGACGGAAAAGATACGATTTTAGTTTATCACGCACGCAACTATACTCATTTGGTTGGAGATCCGCTCTATGAACCAAATCGTCAAGCTAGAGCACAAAAAATCGAGTGGAATGAAAAAGGAAATCCTGTTTTCGGTAAACCAGTTCCAGATGAAAGATGGACACCGCAAACACCAGAAGTTTTATAATAAAAGGAGTAGACAACAATGAATAATGTAAAACAGCTAAAATTTTGGAATTTTGGGGGAATGTATTATTTCTATTTCATGATATGGGCGCTCATATTCGCCTTTTTACCTTTTTGGTTAAATAAAACAGCTCAACTTGATACGAGTGTTTCCGGTTTAGTATTCTCCGCTATGGCGATAACTGCTCTAGTTTTGGAACCGATTTATGGAGTCATTCAGGATAAACTAGGACTGAAGAAATATTTATTTGGTTTTGTTGTTTTATGTCTTTTATTTATTGGACCATTTGTTCAGTTTGCTTTTATCCCCTTACTGCAAATTAATGCAATCTTTGGTGCAATTGTTGGTGGGGCATATCTTAGTTTGTGTTTAAATGGCGGTGTCGGTGTCGTAGAGGCATATATTGAGCGTTCCACACGTGAAAACAATTATGAATATGGGCATGTGCGTTTGTTCGGTTCACTTGCAGGTGGTACCGCAGCTTTTATCGGCGGTATTATGTTTGTTAAAAACCCTTATAGTATTTTTTGGGCTTGTACGATATCTGCGATTATACTTGGTGTTCTTTTATGGACTCTTCGCGTAAAGAAAGAGGATAAGACTACAGATCAAGCATCAGAAACAACAGAAGAAGAAGAAACACCTGTAACGAAAGAAAATATTATCAACGTATTTAAAAATCGAAGCTTTTGGGGATTTTGTATTATGATGATCGGTATTGCAACCATGTTTGATGTTTTCGATCAACAGTTCCCAAATTATTTTGCAAGCTTTTTCAATGATTCATCTAGAGGTGAGCTCGTTTTCAGCCGAATAGCTTCTGTACAAGTATTCCTTGAAGCTGGATTTATGATTTTAGCGCCATGGTTTATCAATAAAATTGGTGCTAAAAATGGTCTAATTCTAGCTGGGATAGTATTGTTTATCCGTGTAATAGGATCAGCATTCTTCACGGAAATTTGGATGTTAGCAACCTGGAGACTACTAGCGGCTATTGAGATGCCATTAATGCTCGTTTCTATTATGAAATATATTACTAGTGTATTTGATGTACGTTTATCAGCTACCGTATATATGCTTGGATTTAATTTTGCAAAACAGATCGGTATCTCTATCTTCTCAGTTGTAATGGGTTACTTATACAATCTTGTTGGTTTTCAACAAGGCTATGTCGTATTATCGTTCATTATTTTAGCTTTTGTTATTATTGGAGCAATGATCATGAGAAGTGAGAAACATACTACAGACAATACAAAAAATCTAACTGCTGCCTAGCAATCAGATTTGACGAACATTATCTAAAACAAAAGTGCCAGACCACCTATTTTTTTAGGTTTGTCTGGCATATCTACTTTAAACTACTTTTGGTGAAGTTCATAAATTTTATCAGTATTTGTTCACCTTTCTTAAACCCCCTAAAGTATTTAATAGCAAATGCGCTGCAATTAAAGTTAAAAGAAATGCAATCATAGGTTCTTGCGTTCCCAATACAAAAGTCAAAGAAAAGAACAACAGTGTAGACAAACTAAAAAGAACGATAATATATACTAAAATACTAACAAAAGCAATCATACTTTCCCCCACTCCTTACCTTTATGACAACTTCTGTTTATTTTAACATAATACCCCATAAAAATTGTGATACTCTTATTTAATGATAGTTGCCAGTAGTTCATTAAAAACTCATCTGAGGTTAACTCAACTAGAAACTATCTATCTAAAATTGATTGCTTTTCAGTAGATTACATGATATCCTGTATTTTTTGACGAAGTATGTCGACACAAAGCCTACCATTTAGCTTTTATATGACATTCCACATAATAAATAACGGAGGTTTAGTATGTCATCACGTAATTCAGTAAGTGTCATCACAGTAGGTTTTATGTTATTTGCTCTGTTTTTTGGGGCAGGAAATCTCATTTTCCCACCACAATTAGGACAAGCTGCAGGAGAAAATCTATTTTTAGCAAACCTTGGTTTTATCATTACTGGCGTCGGATTGCCGGTACTTGCTGTCTTAGCTCTAGGCATTTCAGGCAAAAGTAATTTACAATCACTGGCAAGTCAAATTCATCCATTGTACGGTCTCATTTTTACTGTTGCACTGTATTTAACAATTGGTCCGTTATTTGCATTGCCAAGAACAAATACAGTTGCTTATGAGATGGGGATTATGCCGTTTTTGGAGGATAAATCAAGCAATTGGTCACTGCTTATCTTTACTATTATTTTCTTTGGTTTATCTTTATATTTCTCGTTACAATCTAAAAAGCTCGTAGATATTATTGGTAAAATACTAACACCACTACTGTTAATTGTTATTGCGTTATTAATCTTAGCAGCCTTCTTTAATCCCATTGGTACTATTCAAGAACCAACTCAAGCCTATATGGCAAACAGTTTCTTCAAAGGGTTTCAAGAAGGGTATTTAACAATGGATGTATTGGCGGCGTTTGTTTTTGGGATTATCATTATTAATACCATGAAAGACCAAGGCTCCATATCAAAAAAAGAACTTCTGGTTTCTACAATGAAAGCTGCACTTATTGCAGCATTACTTTTAGCTATTGTCTACTCTTCCCTTGCCTATCTTGGAGCAATCAGTGTAAATGGCATTGGATATATGGATAATGGCGGTGCGATTTTAGCGGCAACATCTGCATTCTATTTTGGAGCATACGGGAAAATAATTCTTGGATTTATTGTGGTAGCTGCATGTTTAACTACCAGTATCGGGTTAATTACAGCCTGTGCGTCCTACTTTAATAAAATTGTGCCAAATGTCTCCTATAAAATATGGGCGATAATTTTCACATTGTTTAGTGCGGTCATTTCAAACTTTGGGTTATCTACAATTATCGAATTTTCTGTGCCAGTCTTATCTATGCTTTATCCACTGGCAATGTGCTTAATGGTTTTAACCTTCTTGCATCCTCTTTTCAAAGGAAGAAAAGAAGTATATCAACTAAGTATTCTATTCACATTTATTATAGCCTTATTTGATGGACTGAATGCAGCAGGTATAAACATACAAGTTCTGAACGAATTCTTTACTGCTGTACTTCCTTTATATACTGTTGGATTAGGTTGGATTGTTCCAGCAATTGTGGGTGGTATTCTCGGTCTTGTATTAAGTTTCATAAAAAAAGACGCTTTATAGTGCCATTCAAAGAGGTGAGACACCTAACATTTTAAAAAAAGTGCCTGTCACTTGTAGCGAGTAAAATCGCTTAGGTGACAGGCACTTTTTTTATATATGATTATTCTTCAATCACAACTCGTGTATTACCAATCATGTCATGAATACCTTGCTTCTGTGTCGTAAATGCAACAAACAGGTACAAAAATACGGCGATAAAAAACACGCGGTGAATGAACCTTCCGACTACCTCTCGAAAGATTAGATCACTCCACCTAAGTGATTTACTATCCGCACGAATAACTCTTAAACCAAAAATCATTTTACCTAATGTCTGATTAAAGAACTTGGTCATCAACAAAAAGTACAGATAAAAAACAATAGAACCAATAATCCCTGTAACTGTCCAATATCCAAATTCCATACTAAAACCATCATTCATAAATTTAAATGGCAAAAGCAAGATGCCGTTAATACTGAATACAATAATTAAGTCAACGAGGTATGCCCAAAATCGCATCCAAAATCCTGCATATCGCTTTTTCGTTGTTGTTGTTGAAGGATATTTCATTTGTTCTTCAGTCATTCCGACACCTCCTTATTGTGAATAGAGATACATGGCACGCGGCGCATTATTTTCTCGTAGCAAATCTTTGATACCAATTAAGTCTGATTCTGAGCCAAACATACTTTGAACAGATCCGCCAATCCACTTATTAATGTTCATGCCAGGTTCATATTCAATGACTTGAGCATTTCCTAGTTCCTGGTCTTCCCTCATCATTTCTATCGTATCATCCAACGAACCAAGTTCATCAACGAGTTCAACCTCCTGGGCTTGCGCACCTGTATATACTCGACCATCACCTAATTCACGTACACGGTCCTCTGACATGTCCCTGCCATCCACAATAACTTCAACAAAATCAGCATACATATCATCAATCATTGCTTGTAGTATCTCTCGTTCATCATCTGTCATTTTACGCGACATGGACATGATATCCTTATATTCACCACTCTTGATCGTGTTAAAGTCGATACCCTGTTCATCAGCAAATTCAGCAAAATTGAAGCTTTCCATAATCACACCGATAGAACCAGTCAATGTGGCATTATGCGCAACAATTTTATCAGCTGGCGCCGCAATATAATATCCACCTGATGCAGCGGTATTGCCCATTGATACATAGATTGGTTTTTCGTATTTCTCTTGAATTTCCAATATCTTATCATGAATTTGATCACTTTCTACTACTCCACCACCTGGTGTATTAACACGTAAGATAATACCGTTGACTCGATTATCTTCACCAGCTTTGTCGAGCATATCTAAAAAGCGTTGATG
Organism: Gracilibacillus orientalis; assembly: GCF_900114645.1. Lineage (GTDB taxonomy): Bacteria > Bacillota > Bacilli > Bacillales > Amphibacillaceae > Gracilibacillus > Gracilibacillus orientalis. Next base: position 386,694 of record NZ_FOTR01000002.1, read on the forward strand.
ATTATAGGAATTGGTATTAAATACCGTGCTTGGTGTTGTGTCTTGAATAACCCCATCTAAATGAAGTACTGCAATTTTATTGGCACTTGATCCCTTCTCAACCACTTTTTCACCGAATTTATCTTCCGGATCTTGAAAATTAAACATGCTTTCAAAATCAGTAGTTGCCACGCTTGATAAAACCTGAAAACCAATGGAAGCTAAGAAAAGTACCGCTGCAACAATCAATGCGATCCAACGCTTTTGATTCATATGTATTTCCTCCTTTTTCTTTTCCTCTTCTAGATGATTACGTTTGTTACTCCATAGATGTTTCACTAATAACTACATTTTCACTTATATATGATATTTTAAAGTTGATGAATTATACATTGAGTATACCTAAAGCTCCATAGCGATGGATCGTTTGTGCCTATAAAGCGTAACTCTCAAGCACTTAAGCTAAGCAGAAGTACTCGAATTAGAAATTTGATGTTCGTGTTTATTGTTCCTTGGAAAAGTATCATTCTTCCTTGGAAAAATGGGTATTTCCAAGGAACAGCAGCACATTTCCAAGGAAGAGAAAGATAATTCCAAGGAAGCGGAGCACTTTTCCAAGGAAGAGAACGGGAATTCCAAGGAAGAAGTAACAAACAAAAAAATCCTGTTCAGATGAGAAAGAGTATTTAGATATTCCAAACTAATTAGTTATTATTATATATTCTGCCTATTTACGCTCGATAACCAACTAAATCAATGGTAAGCACATTATAACGTTCTTCTCGTTAAGGAATGACTGAATCCTAAATTTGTTGGCAATAAGCTCCAAGCAAATATTATTACTTAGAAAGGTATAATTTTTTAAAAGCAATCAACAATATAAAATGAGAAGACGATTAGCACCGTGATAGACAGAAAGGAGGAATACTTATGAAGCATTTTAGAGCTTTGTTGATAAAGTTTTTAGCTACTCTAGGTCTTCTATATCTTATTCTTGGATTAATGTATGAAATGACCTTCGGAGAAGTTTTACTGTTAACTGCAGTGTTAGGAATAGCTGCTTATCTTATCGGTGACATGCTTATACTGCCAAGAACAAATAATGCGGTAGCAACAGTTGCAGACTTTTTCTTAGCATGGATGATTATTTATTGGTTTGCTGATGGTATGACTGTAGCTGATAATGTTTTTACCGCTTCTTTGATTGCTGCAATAGGAGTAGGTTTGTTTGAAACGTTCTTCCATCGCTATTTGGCTAATCAGACTTTGCCTAATGACACCGACAGCCCCGCAAATAGAAATCTTCAATACCAGACAGAAATATCGGATGAATTAGGAGAAAGACGATCTAAAAATAATAAAGATGAATAAATTTTGTAAACATAAACCTGAAGTTGAACTGCACATCAATTGACCGACAATGTGTGCAGTTTTCTCTATATTAGTTTTTATAGCTTTTGAAAGTGGAAGTAGAGAAATGGAATACGTTGCTTCTCCCCTTTTTAATGGCCTACACATTATTCTTATGTAAGAGCCACTGCAGGTTATTGATCCTATAAAAAAAGTTTGGATAGTGGAAACCAAACTTTTTTCTATATTCATAAACTTAATTCCTTAACTGTTATGGCTTGAGATTGCTTATTCGTTTTACAATTCTCAAACTCTTCTTCTTTGACTAAATCTATTCTCATTGCAGCTTCTAGTTTTTCAGTATCTGGTTGTTTTACCAGCAAGATAAAATCTTCTAAATTTAATTCCTCTAACTTTTGTACCGTCATCTCATCATCGTAGTACACAGAAGAGCGAATCACACGCTGTGCCTTATATTTCCCTTGTTTCACTTCACCTTTTTGTTCTTTTCCAAAAGTTTCATCCAGGTAGTGGTGAATTTGCTTTTTAATTTGATTCATTTCTTTCTCTAATTCTTTTTTCTCGATATTTAATTCATAGTATTTCTTTAATATATCCTCTGATAGTTCAAAGGATTGTTCCATATCAAATGCATCTGTCATCATCATTCCCCCCAGCCTATTATGATTCATTTATATGAAACTGGAGAGGATTTATGTGTGCGTTCAAATGTTAATCCCTAAAGATATAAAATAGCCTTACCCCAATATGGGCTAAGGCTATTTATGACCTAGATAAACAACGTCGTTATTTTGACGAGTTAGCAGATTCGACTCTATATAGATTTCCTTTTTCCAATGTTTCACCTGCGGCATTTTGTGAGTTTTCACCAACCACTTTTAGATAGACGCGGTCTTCGTAATAACCTGTTGAATTCGCTATATCCAGTATTTTTTGTGGCCATTCTCCTGCCCAGCGGTAACCATCTCTTCTTTCCTGCTCAATTTCTAGAATCTCATGCTTGATAACACCATCTCTTCCAGAAAAAATAGGTCGGTTCGTGCCAATTTCATAGAAGCGGTACCAGGTGTTAGTTGTTGAGTCAGAGTAAAAATATTGACCTTCAGGATCAGCAGATACGTATTTTATGCCTTCAACTTTAGCCTCTTCAAACCAGCTTAAGGCACCATCAATTGCGGCCTGCACTTCATTTGAAGGATTAGGCAATGACATGAGATACTGTACAATTCCTACTGACTCTGAACCTGAAATGGATGGATGTTCATAAGAACGAGCTTCCTTTGGTTCATACGTTACAGGATCATGTTGTGCACACCATGCCGTTAATACACCATCTACCGTAATTTGAGATTTCAATATATACTCTACCCCAAGATCTAATGACCCATCTACCTGTTCTGAAATACCTTCCGTAACGATATCTGTATTAAATGGATACTCCTTTTGTGAGACCATGGTTAACACATTCATAACGCGAATCATCGCATTATCATTATACGTTGCATAATCCGAATAGTTGCCTCTTGCAGGGTATGCTTGTGGCCAACCACCAGTATCATATTGAGCTTCAAGTAAATAGTTAATTCCATTCAAAACTGATTCTTTATATCGAGAGTCACCCGTTTCGTTATACATGAGAGCTAGGAAGAGAATTTCATTTGTTGTTGCATTATTATCTATAACACCTAGTTCACCATGTTCAGGATCGTACATTTCGGACTTGGGTTCTTCGCCATCCCAAGGACGATTATATTTATCTTCCATATTTTTATACCATCCGCCATGATCCATTTGCCAAGATAATAATGCATCAGCTTGTTTTATATCATTCGCTCTATCTCCGGTATAATAAGGAGCATTTAGGTATGGAATATTATTAGGATCTTCTTGTATTGGTTTATCTATCGTTCCATCCTCTTTAAATGACTCCTTCGTTTCGATAACCGCTACTGTTTGTTTATCTTTGTTAATTCTAGTTGAGATATTTTCTACAGTTACGTTTGATTCAAGACCAGGGTCAAGATCTTCCCAACTGTTCATTGCCAACTGTAATTCAATATCACTAGAATCGAAGTTTTTGAGCTTACTATTAAATGTTACTTCCACCGTATTCGAGCTTATAACTTCACTTTGTAAGATTTTTATTGGCCCGTCCGGAACTGAACTTCCTTTTGGTACAAGATTAACCGTTACAGGGTCGGATTCATTTCCAGCACGATCGACAGCCGTAATGGTTACTTTATTTAATCCTGATTCAAGATCTATCTCTGAACTAAATACTAAATCATCCGATAATGCTATTTCCTCACCATTTATCTTTAAACTTCCTGCTTCATTAAGCATACCTGTAATCGGGAAAGGATTATACATAACATTATAGTGATTCCCTTTTTCCTCTCCATCAAGGTCATCTACCGTTATAACAGGTTTTTCGTGATCGTAATCAACTTTTAAGATAGTAGGTACCGATTGATTACCATCTGAATCAACTGCCTCCACAGTAAATGTATTTAGTCCTGATTCTAGTTCAACTTTCACACTAAAACTTAAGTCCTCTTCTACAGGAATTTCCTTGTCATCTACATAAACAGTTGCTTCCTTGTCTACTTTACCCGAAATAGTAAAGCTTGACTTATTTACAATTGCATCTTGCTGATCAAGCAAAATCATCGGTGCTGATATCGCTGATAACGGAATGACCCCAATTCTAGTTGGATTCCAACCGTCTGACTTTTGGAACACATTTTGGACAGTGTATTGATTCGCTTCTTCCGGAGTTAATTGCTTTGTCCAAGAATCACGCATTTTTGGATTGGACCCTGGACCTGAACTATTGTATTCTGAATATCTTGCTGTTTCCTCGTTCGCCTGCTCTCCCCAGTTATCCCAACCATCAGAAGCAATGGATGCATCCATTGCTGTATTGATAAAGGAAACAGCTGAATATGGACGCCAAGGTCTACCAAAGCGCACGTCTTCTATTCCTTCATCTGAGGTGATTTCAGAATTTAGGAAGACATAACCAAACGGATTCTCTTGTGGTGTACTTGCAGCTGTTAACATGCTTCCGTCTCGATTGCTATGGATTTGACAATTATCAAAAACCGCTGTCGCTCCACCAAAGATGAAATCAACATCACCTTCAATATAACAGTTTTTATAATACTGGCTTCCAGAGTGGGTATACAACGTATCCTGATAACCTAAAAACATGACGTTCTCAAAGTAGGCGCGATTTCCTGCAACATAAGCAGCTACCGCTTGTCCTGTCCCTTGACCAGAATCATTTTCAATGGTTAAATTTTTTGCAATAAAATCATCTGCATAGATAAAAACGCTTGAACTTTTTGAAGTACCTAATGGATTGCCATCTGGTCCTGTTGTATTTGCGTTATCATCATATACAAGGACGGTACCTTCTTTACTTTCACCTACAAAACTAAGGTTTGTTTTACTCTCTGGTACTGTCAATTTCTCGCGATACTCCCCATCTTTAATGTAGATGACATGACGATTAGAGCTATCATCTGGCGCAGCATCAATAGCTTCTTGCACAGTACTAAAGTCTCCACCTTCTTTTGCTACAACCGTCACTTTAGTAGGTGTAACAGCTAATGGTTCAGAGTCTACACTTTCCCCACTGTCGTTTACAGCGGAAATAACATAATCATAGGTTTCACCATTGGTTATGCCTGCATCTTGATAACTTGTAAGAGACACATCTGAAGCAATGACTTCATATTCACCACTGCCAAATGAACCACGCTTAATGTTATATGCGTCAGCTCCACTAACAGAAGGCCAAGTTAAGACAACCTGTCCATCGCCAGCTGTTGCTTCTATTCCATTTGGAATCGCTGGTACCCCACTTTGCGGAATAGCAACCCCTCTTACAGGATCGGAGTTAGCACTTTGAGAAGTTTCACTCTTAGCAGATACAACATAATAATACGTTTCACCTTCTGTTAAATCAGTATCTGTGTATTCTGTTTCCGTTGCTGCATTTTCAATTACCTCATAGGACATTCCCTTCTCTTTACTTCGTAGGACTTGGTACGTGGTTGCGCCATCCACTGGTTCCCAACTAATAGTTACCTCTTCATTACCATTACTTGCCGACAAATCAGTTGGAGCTTGTAACGGAGCTACAGGTAACGCACTTACTTCACTTGAATCATTACCTTCCCCACCAATATTTTCGGCTGAGACAACATAATAATAACGCTGGTCATTTTCTAATTCCGTATCACGAAATGTCATTTTCTCAATATTTTCAGCGATTGTCTCATAAGGACCTTCTTCCGTTGTACTACGTTTAACATTATAACTCTCTTTATAAGTGTACTTATCTTCCATACCAAGCGCCCATTTTACGGAAGTATCAATCAACTTCCAACCATCTTCTGTCATAACGTCTTCTTGGCCTGCAAATAAAAACGTCGCTACTTGACGAGCTGGAACTGGGTCTCCATTTACATTTTTCGCTCCTTTTTCGTAAGCAAAAATGGTTGCTTTACTATCATCATCTGCTGCAGTGGCAATGGTAATTGCCTCTTCACCAGGTGAACCAAAATTGACTTTTCCAGTCTGATCATAAACGTTAATCGTACCACTTAATCCTGCAGCTAATGGATGCTCGCTATCATGAATAGTAATAGATTCCTGATTCTCGTAGCTTCCAAACATTCCGGATTCCGCTTCACTTAACTGAACATCATCTAGTGCATAAGGTTCTGCATAGACAACAGGAACTGATGAATCCATGAACTTTTTGCCAATATAGGCAGACCCTGATGATTCACCAACAAACACTAAATCATAGGAAAGCGCGTCTTCCCCACTTACTTCGTTATCTTTGATAAATGATACGTCGAAACCTAGTGACTCTAGGTGATTGATTGTTTTGTCATCAGCTGGAATACCTGTCCCAACAAATAAGATCTGTTTTCTGTCACCAGCATTCCAAGTTAAATCAACCTGACTATTTCTCTCAATAGCTGTTAAATCTGTTGGTACTGCTGGTGGATCAGGAATTTCAATTGGTGTGACGCTGACTTGTTCTGAATCCTCGCTTTCTGCGGCAGCATTCACAGCAGAAATCACATAATAATACGTGGTATGATTCTTTAATTCGTTATCGATATAACTGGTTTCTGTTATATCTGTTGCGACAACTTCATATGGTCCTTCATCCTCTGTGCTCCGCTTTATTGTATAGGTTATATTATGATCAACATTATCCATACCTAGCGCCCACATAACGGATTGATCTAGCAATTTCCAGCCTTCTTCCGTCATATATTCTTCTTGGCCAGCGAATAAAAACGTGGCTACTTGACGAGCAGGGACCGGATCTCCATTTACATTTTTCGCACCTTTTTCATATGCGAAAATGGTTGCTTTACTATCATCATCTGCTGCTGTGGCAATGGTGATTGCCTCTTCACCAGGGGCACCATAATTAATTTTACCTGCCTGATCGTAAACTTTGACGGTATCACTTAATCCAGCAGCTAAAGAATGATCACTAGTTTTGATTTCAAGTGAATCTTGATTTTCATAGCTTCCAAATGATCCGGAAGTCGCTTCAGACAGGTAGGCATCATCCAGTGCAAATGGTTCTGCATAAACAACAGGAACAGAAGCATCGATAAATTTATTACCTATATTTGATGAGTTTGATGATTCACCAACAAATACTAAATCATAAGATGCCGCATCTTCTCCAGTTACTTCTTTATCTTCCTTGAATGTAATCGAGAACCCAAGTGATTTAAAATGATTCATGGTCATTTCATCAGCTTGATTACCTGTACCAACATACAATATCTGTTTTCCTAGTCCAGCAATCCAATTTAACTCAACCTGCTGACTGTCATGTGGTTCTGCCGTTAATCCTATTGGTTGAGAGGGTAGGCTTTCTGTAGATTCTGCTGCTGTAACTCCTGAAAAAACATTATTCTGCATAAATGAGAGCAATAAAATTAAAGTTATAAAAGTTTTTAATACTGTCTTCATCCACTTCCTCCTTTTAGCAATTTTTCACAAACACATATGTAATTCTAGATGCACAACGTTACCTCTACTACAGAATTATTCGATATGTTTTTGCCAAAACCACCTCCTCAAAGTTTTAAGGGCCTTTTGAATGGAAGCCCTTTCATTTTAGCCAATGACATATTCTTCGTTCGATAAGTTACATTATATAAAAGGACTTTTTAAAAAAATATAATCAATATCTTAGAATTAAGAAAAAAGATATAGTATTTTCTAAACATCCTATCTACTGAGTATGAAATAAGGAAATGATTATAACTATTTAACTAGAATTTTTAGTTCCATTCAATCATTTGTAGTTTTATTGATTCATTGCCAGGTTAGTAATACTTATTAGTGTGTGTTATTGTCCGTGATCCCCCACTTTGCTTCAGTGGGGGATTACGGACGATTAGCACCGTGATAAATTACTGAGATTATTGATGGTTCCTGCTTTGTGGTCTATTCACAAGATAAATGCCAACTAATATAATCGCGCCACCTATTAATGTGGACAGATGCAATTGTTCATCTAATAAAATCCAGCCAAATAGGACACCGAATAGCGGGGCAAGAAATAAAAACGAACTTACCTTGCCTGGATTCTCTTTCTGCAATAAGAAAAACCAAACTGCAAATTGCACAATCGATGCCATAATAGCTAACCATAATACGATTAAAATCGAGCTTGAAGTAATAACCAGTTCAACTTTTTCAAATAAGGCACTCGCTAATAATAACAAGAGTCCACCAGTTAGCATTTGATAGGCAGTTATTACCCATACATCAAGGGTTGAACCCCATTTATTCATCAACAATGTCGCAATAGCCCAAGAAACCGCACTTAAGAAACCTAAAATAGTACCAATTTGCTGAACATCCAAATCAGCTCCTAAGGTAATAAATACACCTACAAACCCAACGACAACACCTAACCACTGAGTCCAATGATATTTCGTTCCTAAAAACAATGTTCCGAAAATAACGACAAGTAAAGGATTAGTGAATGTTAAAATAGATGACTCACCAGCCGTTATTGTTCTCATACTGATAAAGATAAAGCCCATCACTCCAGCTGTTTGGAATAAGCCAATAATCATAATTTGAACCCATTCTCGTAAAGTGCTTGGGTGATTCCGCTTGAACACACGAACCATTATCCCCATCAAAATACCAGCTAGTGTAAACCGTATCCCTACCAACAGTAAAGGTGATATATAGTTTAATCCGATCTTCCCAATCGCAAACGAAGATCCCATTAAACTTGTTGTTATAACGATTAATAATGCAAACAATCCTTTATGCAATGCTTGTTCCTCTTTTCTATACTCATTTATTGTTTAATTATTTCAAATAATTATCCTAGAAGGATACGATAACACATTGATGTCATCTAAGGTAAAATAATGCTTCAACCTATATTTGGGCAGGCGTTATATTACTCCTGCCCCATTGTTGATTAGTCAGGTATAATCGGCAAAATAACATGTGATGGATATTCTGCTTGATGAAACACAGTTTGTTTTGCCTTTACCATTTCCACTGTATTTAAGGTTGTCTCACCTGTATTAGGATTCACGTCATAGCGTGGAAAATCGCTAGATGCCATATCAATTCGGATTGAATGACCTGGTAAGAATACATTACTTGTCGGAGATAAGTCTATTTCATAACAGATCATTTCACCGCTTAAACTTCCCCCGTTTTGATACTTAGCGCGGACAATACCGTCTGCTAGATTATAAGCTGTTCCATCAGGAAAAACATCGACTAATTTGGCTGTAAAATCCGTATTAACAGCATCTGTGGATGCCCATAACATAACTTTTGCTGAACCTGTCACTTCTAATGACTCTTCCAATGGTGGAGATGTATAAACAACCACATCTTCTCGTTGTTCGATTGCTCTTTGATCGCGTGGACCTGCGTTTCTACCATTATAAAATAATGTTCCCCCGCCCTTAGTCGGTACCGGATTGGCTGGATCATGTGTAAACTGATCGCTCGGCTCATCTGTAGGAGTGGAAGTAGTTAATCTACCAGACCTATTATTTGCTTGACCATCACTATGAAAATAATAGTTTGTATATTCCGTACGCTGTAGGGGCCATTCTTTTTCAGAACGCCATTCATTAACACCCATAACAAATACTTTGACAGGATCTTCGCCGTCTTGAAGTGTATCATTATCTTCTTTTAGCCAATGATTAAACCATTTAATATGAAGTGACGTAAGGTCATCTTTACCATCAATCGAATAAGCGGAACTATTCACTCCAAAGGAACGCTCCCCTAAGTCAGAACCAACCATTCCATGTCCCCATGGACCAATGATTAATTTTTGATTTGGATTGTATGCGCACATCTGTTCATAATTCATTAACGTTTGATTTAAGAAGTTATCATACCAACCAGCAAGATGATAAGCTGGCATATCCAAGAAATCAGAGACATTTTTTGCAACTGTTTGCGTCATTGCCCTTTTATTGAATTCCTGATCAATATATTTACGATAAATGTCGTGGAGCACTGGATGTTTCATAACTGCTGGCAACTCTTTAATTGGCTTATAGTCATGCCATTCTTCTATCTGATTAAGGTCGTTGGTAAGCTCCTTGATCGCTTCCGTATACTCTTCTCTACTTAGCTTCCTTTTTAAATAATCAGGTGCTACAGAATCAAGCATCCAGGTTTCTGATGAAGCCAAAGAAAGTACACCATTTTCCCCAAAAGGCTCCTTAAATATGTTACCTGTCATGGCTGGGAAGATTGCTTTTAGTGCAGAAGGCTGTTCTACTAATGCATATAATTGTGTAAATGCATAATAAGATAAACCAAACATACCTACTTTTCCGTTGGAGTAAGGTAAGCTTGCAGCCCACTCAACAGTGTCATAACCATCTTCTACCTCTTGAGCAAAAGGTTCAAATTCACCTTCTGATGAAAAACGCCCTCGAACATCTTGGATAATGATTATATAGCCTTGCATTGCCGTGCGAATCGGATCAATCCATCTATGTGAAAAGTCTGGGAGATTTTTATTATATGGCAAACGACTTAATAATACAGGATAGTCTCCGCTTGCTTGCGGACGGTAGATATTAGCATATAATGTTACGCCATCTCTTAATGTACATGGAACTTCCTTTTCGACCATTACTTGTTTGATTGTTGTCATATTGACCTTCCTTTCGAACTAATTTGCATAAAAAAGTTAGTACTCGAGGTGAAATAATGAAATTTCACAAATGAGAGAACGAAACGTATAAGTTCTAATAACAGCTTGAATCTCTTAAATACAAACAAGGTCTGTGCTGACTCAGTCAACACAGACGCTTGTTTCTTTACTTATTCACCTAGCATTTTGTCTACTTTATCTTGATTGTTGTCGATCCACTCTTGTGCTACTTCTTTTGCAGGAATTTCTTCTTCTTCAATTTTAAGAATCATTTCTTCGACATCATCAAGTGGGATACTCCAATTACTTAAGAATTCATAAGCATCTGGGGCTTTCTCTTGTAATTCTTTATTTGTAATTACTTGAACAGTCGCCGATTCAAAGATACCTTGAGGGTCTTCTAACATTTTAATATCAAGTTTGTTGAACATGGTGTGTGGTCTCCAGCCATAGAATACAACTGGGTCTTCACTTTCCATTTTACGCATTGCTTGTGCAATCATTCCGCCTTCAGAAGAATTCACTTGTTTCATATCAAGTTCATAATCTTCAATTAATTTGTCGATATTTTGCGTTACACTTGCACCTTCTTCAATACCATACAATTCATTATTCATATCAGCTTCCATGCCTTTAAGGTCTTCGATGGAATTGACATCTTCCATATAACTTGGAACAACTAAGCCAGAATCTGCGTCTTCATAACTAACTGCTGTTTCTTCAATTGTGTCACTATATTTTTCGATATAGACATCATGAACTGGGAACCATCCGTCCATAAATACATCAACATCACCACGTGACAATCCAATGTACGTACTACCTGCATCTGCTTGTGTTTGTTCTACTGTATAACCCATATCTTCTAAAAGGATTTGAGCAATCTCTGTAGGAGGCACGGTACTTGTCCATGGAGTCACGCCTAGTGTAATGGTTGGTTTCTCTTCTGCACCTTCTGCACTTTCACTCGATTCTTCATCTTGTTGGGAACATCCAACGATAAACATTACTAATAATGCTGTCATCATACTTAATACTACTTTTTTCATATTATCGCTCCTTTTCATTTTTAGCTCCGTGATTATTTTCAACCTCAGAGTCGAATTTATAATTTATTTCCAATACCTTGTGTGATACGGTCTAGAATAATCGCGATCACAACAATCGCTAAACCACCGATCAAACCGAGACCAACGTTAACGGTTGAAATACCTGATAATACAATCGAACCAAGTCCTGGTGCACCAATCATCGAAGCAACAACAGCCATCGATAGTGCCAACATGATTGTTTGGTTAATACCAGCCATAATCGTTGGTATAGCAAGTGGTAATTGCACTTTTAATAGTAATTGTTTAGAAGTGGAACCAAATGCTTTGGATGCCTCTACTACTTCTCCAGGCACTTGTAAAATTCCTAATCTAGTCATTCTTACTGCAGGTGGGGCAGCGAATACGAATGTTGCAATAACCGCTGGCACACCACCTAGTCCAAATAATAGAATCGATGGAATTAAATAAACGAAAATAGGTAATGTTTGCATAAAGTCCAATATCGGACGAACAATTTTATCCATCAGACTACTTTTGGCACTTAATATCCCAACAGGGACACCAAATATAACAGAGATAATCGTCGAGACGATCACAATCGCAACAGTTTGCATGGTTTCAAACCATAAATCGACCGAACCGATGTAAATACAACCGATTAAGGTAAACAATGCGGTTCCTTTTCCTGCGAGTTTCCATGCTAATAGTATGAGAACAATGGTGATGACCTCAGGAGGAATCGCAATGATCAGATTAGTGACCCCCTCAATAAAGGTACTAAGCGCAACACTAATCTTGTCAAAGAAACCACTCATGACTGGTAGTAACCAACCATTGACAAATTCATTTGTCCAATCTTCTAATGGGAAGTTGAAATAGTTCATGTTGATTCCACCTCACCTTTCTCTTTCCCAAGCACTAATCCTGATAGTATCGAAACTCGAGAAACAATGCCTAACAGTTTTCCATCTTCCACAATAACAATTGGATATTTTACATCAGCAGCAATACCAATTAAGTCATTTAACGGTGTATCTGGAGGAGTGGAATAAATATTATCGTTCATAAGCACTTCTTCCATTGGAATATTATTCTGATAGGCTTTCACTGCATCATCAATCGTTATCAGACCTTTAAAGTTCTTTTCTTTATCGGTAACAAAGATACTGGAAATGCCTGCTTCCTCCATCTTTCTTACCGCAACACGTGGCCCGTCTTTGTACGATAATAATACTTCTGGTTTTTTCATCACATGGGACGCTTCTAAGACTTTGGAACGATCGACATCTTTGACAAAATTGGAGACATAATCATTAGCTGGATTTTCTAAAATCTCTTCTGATGTTCCTGTTTGCACAATTCTTCCATCCTTCATGATTGCAATACGATCCCCAAGCTTTAAAGCTTCATCTAAATCGTGAGTAATAAATAATACGGTTTTACCTAATTTATTTTGAATTTTTAAAAGTTCATCTTGCATTTCTTTTCGAATAATCGGGTCTAACGCACTGAACGCTTCATCCATCAAAAGGATATCTGTATCATTGGCAAGTGCACGAGCAATTCCTACACGTTGTTGCATCCCACCACTTAATTGACTTGGATAGCTATCTTCATAGCCACTAAGACCAACATCTTTAATGGTATCTTGCGCTCTTTGCTCTCGTTCTTGTTTACTAATACCTTGGAGTTCTAATCCATAAGCTACATTGTTCAAGATTGTTTTATGAGGTAATAACCCAAATTTTTGGAAGACCATACCTAATTTCTTACGTCTTGTATCAATTAGCGTATTTTTATCCATTTTGGTAATGTCTTTTCCATCAATTAATACTTCTCCACCTGTAGGTTCAATCAACCGATTTACTAATCGTATTAATGTTGATTTACCACTTCCAGAAAGGCCCATAATAACGAATATTTCTCCGGGTTTCACTGCAAATGATGCTTGGTTGACACCAACTGTCATTCCCGTTTTTTCAAGGATTTCACTTTTTTGTTCGCCATCTTTTAAACGTTTCAGACCTTGCTGTGGATGAGAGCCAAAGATTTTCGTTACATTATTCACTTCAATCTTATTCATCAACATTCTCCTATCCTTTTGCTATCCTTATCGTCTTACTTTTTTCGTTTAATACCGATCTTTCTTCCCATTTGTTTCGGTGCTTCCAGCTGTTTATGCTCATTCCAGATTGCTTCTACTGTCGATGCAACCGAATCTGGAAAAGGGGCTGGTCGTTCTTGATCGGTATCTATGCCCATTAACATTTGTTCACTTGTTGCAAGCAGATCGTCGTTTACATTTTTCATCAAGAAAATAACGTGTAGACGTTTGGCATCAATATCTAATAGTTGAACATTCACGGTTAGTTGTTCATCTTGATGCGCCTCTTGCAAATAACAAAGATGTGTTTCTAACGTAAAAATTGTATAACTATGCTGTTCACGACCATCTGCATTTAGTCCAATCGTATCCATAAATGCTTCGACAGCTAAACTAAATACTTTCGCATATGCTGCATCATTCATATGGCCGTTATAATCGACCCAATCATGATGCACATGATCTTGGTAATGAAGCGCTTGTTCTGTCATTGTTTATAAACCTCCAGATAGTGATTAAATTTTTGAATGAGGCCAATAATCTTCTACTAAATCTAATAGTTTTACTAAAAATTCATTTCGTTTATCTTCTAATTCAGCAATCGGAACATCACCTGCATGGCTTTCACAGCCATCAATGACTTTTTCTTTTAAATCCTCTGTTAGTTCAGGTGCTTCTAATTTGGTCCATGGCTTTTTAAGTGCTGGTCCAAATTGTTCTAGCATATGGCGCATTCCTTGATCTCCACCTGCTAAATGGAACGTTAGGAATGGTCCCATTTGTGCCCAACGAAGCCCTGCACCATAAATAATTGCTGCATCAACTTCTTCAGTCGTAACAATATCATCATTAACAAGGTGTAGTGCTTCACGCCATAATGCTTCCATTAAACGATCAGCTACATGACCTTCAATTTCTTTCTTAATCACTAATGGTTTCATTTGAATAGATTGATAGAATGCTTTTGCTTTTTCCATCTCTGTAGCATCTGTTGCTTCCCCGCCAACAAGCTCAACAAGCGGCAAAATATAAACTGGGTTAAATGGGTGAGCAACAATCACACGTCCAGGGTGTTGTAAGCCTTCTTGTAATGTTGTTGCCATAATGCCAGATGTACTTGATCCAATAATTGCCTCTGGCTTCGCGTATTGATCAATACTAGTTAAAACATCTTTCTTAATATCTTCACGTTCTGGAACATTTTCTTGGATAAATCCAGCAGACTGAACAGCTTCTTCTATCGTTGAGACGAATGTTAAACGATCTTGAGACGCCCCTTCTGCCATGCCAAGCTTTTCTAAAGCGGGCCACACTTGCCCTACGACATTACGTGTTCGTTCTTCTGCTCCTTCTGCAGGATCAAATGCAATAACATCCAACCCTTGAGCTAAAAACCTTCCTATCCAACCATTCCCTATTACACCTGTGCCAATCACAGCGACTGTATTTTTACTCATGCTTTCTCTCCTCCATAAGGATTTAGTAATCCAAATTGTTGTCTTGCTTCTTGTGGTGTCATTACCTCTGTATCATTGCTATTTAGCATGGTTACTGCTTTATCAACGAGTTGATCATTACGAGCAAGTACACCTTTGGATAGATAAATGTTATCTTCCAAACCAACACGCACATTGCCACCTAACTGTGCAGCCTGTGCAAGAATTGGTAATTGCATACGTCCAATACCAAATGCCGACCAATTGGCATTTTCAGGAAGGCGATCTCTCATATAAAGCATTGTCTCTGCATCTGCGTCCATCCCCCATGGAATTCCCATGCAAAATTGGAACATTGGGTCGCCATCAATTAATCCTTCATTCACTAGTTGTTTCGCAAAACGAAGATGTCCGGTATCGAAACATTCTAATTCAGGTTTCACTCCACTTTGTTGAATCAGTTTTGCTTGTTCTCTTAGCCAATCAGTTGGGCTCATGTAAATCATATCTCCGAAGTTTACCGAACCACAATCTAATGTACACATTTCTGGAAGTAATTCGCCTACTGGCTGATGTCTTTCTGACGGTGTTTGAATATCCGTTCCATTTCCACCAGCTGCTGGCGTGTCTAAACTAGGGATGAAGTCACCGCCACCTCCAGAAGTAATATTGATAATAACGTCTGTTTCTGATTCACGAATGCGATCAACAATTTCACGGTAATGATCGACATTGTGGCTAATTCCACTAGTTTTAGGATCACGAGCATGTACATGGGCAACAGTTGCACCAGCTTTTGCTGATTCGATCGCTGCTTCCGCAATTTCTTTAGGGGTTACCGGAACATGAGAGCTCTTTGCTGTTGTATCTCCTGCACCTGTTACTGCAGCTGTTAGTAATACTTTGTTCTTCATGGGACAGCCTCACTTTCTTTGTTTAGATTACTTTTTATATTTCATCAACTTTTTTATAATTTATATACCATCCGGACGGTTTTTTTATCACAGTTAGAAACTATACCATCTGGACGGTTTATTTTCAACCCAGAATGACTCTAGAAAGGGATTTCATACAGGATTTCGGAGATAAAAAGGGAGTGATCATGACTGTCATATCAGTGTTTTCAGCATTTTCGACAAAAAAGTGCAAAAAAATAAAACACCAGCTTGATAAACTGGTGTTTTTACTTAATCTTCTTCATTTGCCCAATCTTTGAGCTTTTTATAGACAGCTTCTTTCTTTCCGGATTCAATATGATATATGTCGAATAATTCGGATAACCAAATCCCATCAGTAGCCAAACGAATGATGGTCGCTTTAATTGGATCTATTCCGTCATGTTCTATTTCATTCTGCCACTCCGTATATAGTTCACGAATAGGGTCCAATGAATTGGAACTAACTGCTTTTGCCGCCAGTAATCCATAATGCATATCCTTATTTTGATAAGCTTGATTAAAAGTTACATCAACATAGGCACGAACCCATTTCCCTTTGTCTACAGGATCTTCCTCTGCATTATTAGCTATTTTCTTTCTATAGTCGCTCGCTAAGTGTTCTACCATTCCTTGTACGAGTGCTTCTTTAGATGGGTAATGGTAAAGCAAACCACCTTTACTAATACCTGCTTCCTTCGCTGTAGCTTCGAGCGTTAAGTTAAATATACCTTGTTCACCAACGACTTTCGATGCAGCATGAAGGATTTCTACTTTTCTAGAATTTCTGCCCATTCGAGATCTCCTCTTTTTTATTTTATGATATTTACTATACTATCCGGACGGTATACTTTTCAATCATTTTTTGAAAGGATTTTTTTGAAAGGTTGATTTTTGGTTTGATAGTAGCAATGAAACAGGCTTTGCTCCCCCTTTTCTATTCTCTCTGGGACAAAGAGCGTACATAGTTAATTTTAACAAAAGAAATATACCTAAATAACCCGCAGCGACTACTACGGGTTATGGATAAGCGGTTCCCCAGAGGGATCGGCATCATCGCGATATACAAAGATAAATCTCTATAATCGATATTTTCTTATAAGGTAGGTTGGTGTACAACTCCATGCATGGCAATAACTATTGATTAGATGGCTTCCATATGGCGAATAATTTTTGTCACTAAGATTATACAGTTCCCAGAATGTATCTGCACCATCTTTAATCATACCTCCCCAATATTGTTTGATAACAGATACTGCTTTTTGTTTGTTTCCTACTTGTAGTAAAGCTTCTACTAAATGGTGGTACATATATGGAGTATTCATCACAATATTAGGTTTTTTCTCAAATAGTTTATCCATGATTTCGCGGTTCTTTTCTGAATCAAAGACTCCTGCAATGACCATCCATACTTGGCTTGCCCATGAAACTTGACGATTTGCTCCACTGACAAAAAACTCTAGCTCTTCATCCCATAAATGTTGGGTCGTTGCGTGTGTGACTGCTTGAATTTTTAGTTCTAAATTATGGACCTTGTCTTTATCTTCTAAAATTCTTGCAAGATGCTGAGCTTTTTTCATCGCATATATTAATACAGCTTGAGATGGTGCTTGTTTATTTAAATCATCATTCCAATCAATAAACGACCACCAAGATTCATCATCTTTAACGATCCCCTTTTCATCTAACCTGGCAAGGGCTAGCTCAATTTGTTTATGTGCCATTGGCCAAAGGTCTTCTAATGTTTCGTTATCCTTCGTAGCTTGATAATAATCATGTAAAGTAGTTGTAAAAAATAATGAGTAATCAAATAAATAAGTGTCATCTGGAATAAGTTTAGGTTCTATAAACAAATTAGCAGCAATTTGACCTTTTTCATTTGGTAAAGCAGCAAACAAATATAAGCAACGTTTGACCAAATCATTATTTTGAAATGTTTCGTAATTCGCTAAAGCTTGCAATCTCAGATCACCTAACCATAAACGACGATCTCGTTTCGGCCCATCCTCAAAAACATCCTGCATACAATCTTGTAAAGTTTTAATACTAACCTCATCAATCTTCTCTATTTCTTTATCATCCGTACTAGTTAACGAAACAAGCTTACTAGAATCAGCCGAAGTTACTGTATTACAAATTACATTTTTAAATGAAACATTATATTTAGGAGAAGTATCAAGAATTTCGACCTTGACATACCGAAAACTATACCTTCTCGGCAAATCCACCCTGCTAGGCAATATATCAACATGAAACGTTTCTTCTTGTAGCCATGAACTGCTAATCCAGCCATCATATTCCGAAAACGGCTCGGAAACTTCAATCGGCATTTCTCCTAATGTTAAACGCATATGTAGCGGTGCATCAGGTGGACTGCCAACCGGTTCAATGTCTAAAGAAAGATAACCTACATGATGAGTACCAAAATCAAGGATAAATGACTCACCTTTCTCAAAGCTTTTTGACTTTAATTCTTCAGCTTTTTCATGAAACACACTTTTCCACCCATGAATAGAAGCATTATCCCGAACTGTTTCTATACTGGAAATAGGGTGACTTAATTTTTTATTTAGTTCGGGCTTTAAAGCTTTTGCCTTATGTTTGAAAAATTCATTTTCTATCACAAGTCTATTTTCTGCTTTTTGTATATTCATACTTTCACTCCTACAGAAAAAGAATAAGTGCCAGATCCTATTTCTAGAAATGTACGGTCATTTTCATGTGTATACCCAACAACACCTTCTATCTCTGAAAGTTGCTTCTGTTGTTCACTAATTTGAGCAGGTGACACTCCATGCAAAATGACAGTAGCAGACGTATTGACTGGAATACTCAGATGATATTCAAATGTTGCTTGGTTATCATTCCATGCAGAAGTGATCTTACCATACATCGAATCCACACTAGCAGTTACCCATTCCATTTCAGCGCCTGGACGTGGCTCCAATATAATATGTTTATAACCAGGTTGATTGATAGCGGAGTCAATCCCTCCTAAAGCTTTATATAACCATTCTCCAATTGAACCATAAGCATAATGGTTAAACGAATTCATATCATCACTCCAGAACGAACCATCCTCTTTAATACTATCCCAATGTTCCCAAACAGTCGTTGCACCTTTCGTTACTTGGTAAAGCCATGAGGGATAATCTGTCTGTAGTAATAATTTGCAAGCAATATCGTGATAACCATATTCACTTAAAACAATATTTAAATATGGTGCTCCAATGAACCCAGTCGTTAAGTGATAATTCTCTTTTTCTATTAATTTAGCCAAATCAGTAGCAATTTGTTTGCTCTTTTGTTCATCTGCAAGTTCAAACATTAATGTTAAAACATGAGCAGTTTGTGTTTGGACCGTTAATTTCCCTGTAGCATCTAAAAATAATTGTTGATACGTTTTTTTTATTTTTTTAAGTAAAAGCTGATATGCTCTCATATCTTCCTCATTATTTAGAACTTCTGCAGTTTTCATCAATAACTCAGTAGAATAAGCAAAGTACGCGGTCGCAATTAATGTTTTATCAGTTGCTCCTGTATATGTGTCAGGTTCAGAATCTAACCCTAACCAATCTCCCAATTGAAAACCAGTATCCCATAATGCTTCCTTTGTTCCTTGATTGCGAAGATATTCTACCCATTTTTTCATACTTTCATATTGCTCTTCCAAAATTCGTTTATCACCGTAACAGACATACATCGACCATGGAATAATGACAGAAGCATCTCCCCATGCTGCTACAGAATGCGTCACACCACCTAAATTCCCACTCGTTTTTTGAATAATATTTGGTATGACATAAGGTACCCCACCATTATCTAATTGATCTGCTTCTAAGTCTTTTAGCCATTTTGTGAAAAATGGTGCAACATTCTTTAAATATGCTGCTGTTCTAAAGAACATCTGTGCATCACCTGTCCACCCAAGCCTCTCATCGCGTTGTGGACAGTCGGTTGGAACATCTAGAAAATTACCCTTTAACCCCCAGTTAATATTATGATGTAATTGATTAACTAAAGGATTGGAGCATTCGAATTCACCTGTCGACTCCATGTCTGAATGTAACACTACACCTGTAAAATCTTCTAGTACAACCTCATTCAATAAGCCTGATAATTTTACATAGCGAAAGCCTTGAAAAGTGAAATGAGGTTCAAAATATTCTCCTAAAGGATCACCTTTTAGTATGTAAGTAGTTTTTTGTGTAGCTTTTCTTAAATTACCTACATAGAAATTGCCATCTTTATCTAATATTTCCGCATGTTCTAATGACACTTCTTGACCTTTATTACCATTCACACGAAAATGCATCCAGCCAACCATATTTTGTCCCATATCCAAGACAGTGTCACCTTCTGGGGTATGAATGATTTTTTCTGGTTTTATATATTCTATTTTTCTGACTGCTTCATTTTGCTGATAGGTGATGTTTTCCTTGGGGTAATCCACTCGCTCTGTTTCTTTCCATTGTTGATCATCAAACCCCTTCTTCGACCAACCTGCTAATTCTGCACGTGCGTCATATACTTCACCAAAGTATATTTCAGACATCTTGATTGGTCCCTTCGATGCTTTCCAGCTATGATCAGTTACAATAATTTCTGTCTCATTATTTTCGTATGTTACATGTATTTCAGCAATGCCTGCTTTTCGGTCTCCATAAATATTCGTTCTACCTTCAAAACCAAAATACCCTTTATACCAACCGTTACCTAAAATCATTCCAACTGCATTTTCACCTTTTGTTACTAACTCTGTGATATCGTATGTTTGGTATTGAACTCGCTCTTGATAACTAGTCCAACCAGGAGTGAAGTAACTGTCCCCCACACGATCACCATTAACATGAAGCTCGTATATTCCTAACGAGCTCGCATAAGCTCTTGCAGATTTGACATTCTTTGATAAGTGAAATGGTTTTCTTATATAGTCACAAGCTTCTGATTCACTCTCGTTAGAAGCAGTTATCCAGTCCGCACTCCAATTGTTTGAATGTAACATTCCTGTTTCCCAAGTTGCGACCTCTGACCAATCAGATACATTCTCAAAGTTATCCCATACTTTGACCCGATAGAAATACGTTGTAAAAGGTTCTATCTTAACTTGATTCAATTGAATATGCACACTTTGGTCAGATACAACTTTATGTGAGTCCCATAATAGATTACTAAATTGTCCATTTAGTGCTACTTGAATTTGATACGCCATTTGCTTTGCAGCTCTATGTGTCGATGATAATCTCCAATTAATTCTTGGTTTTTCCACATCTAAACCCAAAGGATTATTTAAATACTCGCATCTTAAAGAATGTACCTGTATCATTATGTCACTCCTATTTCGATTTAAAGATTATATTTTCGTTTTACATTAATAATTACACTGTAGCAATTCTGCTATTTTCTTATCCTTTGACAGCTCCACTTGTCATACCTTTCATTACAGCTCGATTTAAGAATAGATATAGGAACAATGTTGGTAATACAGCCATGGAGATCGAAGCAAATGTTGGCCCCCATGCTCTTTGACCATACTGTCCTGCAAAACTCATTAAACCTGTTTGGATTGTTCTTAAATCAGAATCACTTACAAATGTCATGGCGAATATTAAATCGTTCCATACAAAGAAGAACTGAACAAGTGCGACTGTAACGACAGCGTTTAATATCATAGGAAGTCCTATTGAAAAGAAAATACGATAAATACTTGCTCCATCCATAACTGCGGATTCTATCAATTCATTTGGTACAGCTTTAAAATAACTCGTAAATAAAAAGATGGTTAACGGTAAACCAAAAGCAATATATACTAAGATTAAGCCAAATAAATTATTCAATAAACCTGTATGGAAGTACATCGTAAAGATAGGAAGTAAAACAATTGGAATCGGAACCATAATACCTGAGATAAAAAGTAACAAGATCACTTTTTTCATTTTCCATTGCATCTTTTCAATCGCAAATGCTGATGCTGCTCCAATTAATATAATAAAAAGCAATGCTGGAAACGTAGCAATAATACTATTTTTAAAATATGTTCCCATATTGCCAGTGTTCCAAGCTTCTACATAATTTTGAAAGTAGAATCCTTCTGGTAGTGCGTACATTGGTGATGCACTGAATTCTCCTGGTGCTTTTAATGAAGACATTAACAACCAAAATACCGGATAGACAGCGATCACCACTATGGTAAAAATCAGTAATTTTCCTAGCAAATTAAAGATCGTATGTTTAAAATTAAACGGTTTCTTCTGTTTAGCTGTTGCTAATCCCATAGAAAATCCCCTCCTTATTTAGTTGCATCCTTCCATGAAACTCTATATACAACTAGCGTAATAACTAAAGTAAGGAATAGTAAAACTAATGCAATCGTACTACCATATCCATAGTTACCACTTGTAAATGCTTGCTGATACATATAAACAGATAATGTGGTTGTCGACTTACCTGGCCCTCCATTTGTAAGTGCGACAACTTGCTCAAAGACTTTTAACGTCCCACTCAAACTAAAAATAACAGAAGAGATAAGAATAGGCTTGATTAATGGTAAAACAATAAACTGTGTTAATTTCCAGCCTTTCGCTCCATCGATTTTAGCAGCTTCTAAGACATCTTCTGGCACATCCATAAGACCCGCATATAAAATAACGGCATAAAAACCCATTGCTTTCCAAATCTCCATAATACACAAAATCCAAAATGCTGTACTTGTCTGTCCCAACCATGGTTCAATATATTGTTCCATATTAAGAACTTCCAATAAACTATTGATTAAACCGTAATTTGGTGCAATCTCAAATAGTTTAGAGAATAGTTGCGCAATAGCTACTGTAGGTAAAACAACCGGAAAAAATACTAGTGTTCGAATTAAAAATGAAGCTTTTTTAATATAAAAAACGAACAATAAAGAAAGCATTAAACCTAAAAATACTTGTCCTGTTGTCACTACTAACGTAAATTTAATGGTAGTCCATAGACTATTATAAAAATCTGGATCACTAAATATCGCAAAATAATTACTAAGCCCAGCAAAATCAAAACCTTTAATTAATGATCCTTCAAAAAACGTATATACACTTGACCAAATGATGGGAACAAGCAACAATACCAAAAATATCAACAACGCCGGAGCAATAAATAGAAAAATTGCTTTTCGATCACCTAATACCTTATGCATCTTTATCACCTCAAATATCCGATTGGATCTTTTACTTAGAAAGGAAGATTGGTATATCCACGCAGGCGCCATAAACTAGGCAATTACCCAATCAGCGCTCTGCGCTTTTCTATTATTTTTTAAGTTCTTCGTCTAGTAATTCTAAGTATTCTTCAGGAGAAATATCTCCATTCACTAATAATTGTGCATTTTGCTCTGCTACTAGTTTCTGGTCTGCATTAAACCTACCTTCAAACCATAGGGCGGCATTTTCAGCACTATCGATCGTATCTAATGTTAGCTCTGT
Source organism: Gracilibacillus orientalis (assembly GCF_900114645.1). Lineage (GTDB taxonomy): Bacteria > Bacillota > Bacilli > Bacillales > Amphibacillaceae > Gracilibacillus > Gracilibacillus orientalis. The sequence goes on from NZ_FOTR01000002.1 coordinate 410,248, forward strand.
TAATGGACTAACATCTTCTGGCATATTTTCGACAGTGAATCCTGAAACCATCCCCATTTCTTTCATCGCTTTATCTCCATATCCAGTAAATGCTTCTTTCACCCAATCTGCCATTTGTTCATCATATTTATCCGCTGATAGACTTAAAGTTAAACCGGCATTCATGGACCAATCTGAAAGTTTACCTTCTCCACCTTCTACTAATGGAGTATTGAATAATCCAATATTATCTATGCCTATTTGATTTCTATCCTCATTATTGAAATTGGCTACATCCCAACTACCACTGTAATACATTGCTGCTTGACCTTGTAAAAATGTATCTAATGCCGTGTCAGAATCTATTGTATTCACACCTTGACCGAAATAACCATCCTGACCCATATTTTGAACAGTTGTTGCCGCTTCCACAAATCCTTGATCCGTAATACTTAAATCGCCATTACTTACATCTTCCATCGCATTTGCTCCATAGTATCGGATAACATAACCATTGATTAACCTAGTGATTGGCCATCTTTCCTTACCTGCTACTGCAAATGGTTGAACCCCCGCTTCCAATAACTTATCACTCGCTGTTAATAAATCAGCCCATGTTTCTGGAACTTCTAATCCATTCTCATCAAAAATTTCTTTGTTATACCAAAATCCTTCAATATTCAATTCTACTGGTAACGCATATAAACCACGACCACTACTTAATTGTTCTAGTAAATCAACAGCAGCCGGATTTAGCTCTTCATAGATTCCTAAATCGTTAAATGCTTCCTCAATATTTAATACAGAACCATTATCAATCAAGTCACCCAGTTGATTTGATTCATATTTAAATAATTCTGGTAAATCATTACTTGCAGCAAGAAGCGATATTTGTTGTAGTATATTATTTTGTTCAATCGTTTCTATTTGCAAATCTGTATCTGATTGTTCTGCATCAAAATCTGATAAAATTTTTGCCTCTTGCACTTCTGGTGTGTCCTCTGAAATAAAGTTGATTTCTCTTTGATCACTAGAACTTCTTTCACTTTCATTATTCTCATTTGCTTCATCGTTTGAACTACATCCAACAATAATTAATAACATAAGTGCAAATGTAAGCGTAAGAACAGCCTTTAATTTCATTGCCAAAACCCCTTTTTTATATAAATTTTGATTACAATTTAATTGTAAGCGCAAACATTTTTAAATGTAATCGCTTTATTTTTCAGTAAAATGTCTGTTTTCTTAAGGTTCTTTTTCAAAAAAAGAAGATATATCCACTATTTAGATATACCTTCCTTATATTTTCCAGGGGAGACATCTGTATGTTTTTTAAAAGTATCTGAAAAATGCCTATATGTTGCGTATCCTATATTTTGGCTTACTTCCGCTACTGTATCACCATGTCTTAACATAAGCTTAGCCATTTCGATACGCAAATGAGTCAAATATTTTATATATGTCATACCCATGACCTCTTTAAACAATGCACTAAAATAATTTGGGTTTAAACCGACTTCTTCCGCAATTTCTTGCAAGGATATATTCTGGTTATAATGACGATGAATGTATTTGCATGCTCTTTCCACTAAATAATGCTGTTTAGAACGTTGATATTCTTGAGATGAACTAATAATCCAATTAATATTGGAAGAAATCCATTTTTTTAATTCATCTTTTGACTTTACATTTTGTAATTCCGTTTGCGACAGAAATGTATTCGTATTGTTTATAGTGTATTGAAACTCCTCCACTGTTTCAAAACAGAGATAAAATAACTTTAATAGTTTTTCCTCCTGTAAACTTCTATCAGAGGTTTCTTGTTCTAATTTTTGGAAATAATTATTTAGTGATTCATAAACTAAATCTTGATCACCTAAAATAATATGATATAAAATCTCTTTCTCTTCTATTGAAATAAATTTTGATATTTTTGAACTTCTATTTATTTCTTCGAATACTATCATTCCTTTTAATTGTCGAAATATTGCATGTTTATAGGCTTTTAATGCTTCTTCATAGCTGTTTCGTAATTCAGCTGCGTCCGTTCGCATATTTCCTATACCAACAATCTGATTCTCGTTCGTGACACCCGCTAGATCTTTTAAAATGATGGATGTATCAGATGTATACATGTAAATAACAACAATATTATTTAATCCTGTACTTATAGCGATGGGAAAATAATGCTCTGAACGTTGTTGTAATGGAAGTGATGTAGCATCATGGATAATTACCATAAAACCAACTATGTTCTTCTCACTCTCATCGGCCATTTCGGTTTGCCAATTTTCAAAACTGTTAGGGTTATGAAGCAATAGGTCCATCGTTATTTTTTCGATTTTTATTTGTTCTGTTTGATTTGCATTCTCTTTCAATGCCACTAATTCTTGTTGTTTTTTCACATGCTCCAAAATCTTTTCAATTGTTTCCTTTATTGTTGGAATAGTTATCGGCTTCTCTAAGTAATCTATTACGCCCAATTTAAGTGCACTACGAACGTATTCAAACTCATTGAATCCGCTGAACACGACACACAATGTATCTGGCGATTTTTGTAATATTTCTTTTACTAACGTTAGTCCATCTTTACCTGGCATACGAATATCGGTAAAGACAATATTCGGTTTATGTTCATTAAATAATCTTATCCCATCTTCCCCATTATCTGCTGTTCCAACTATCTCGATCCCATAACTAGACCAATCAATCATTTTTTTCATACCTTCTAGTACAATAAATTCATCATCTATTATAATCGCTTTCATTTATATAAACTCCTTTAGCATTAGGATTGTAGCTAATCTTAACTACCGTTCCTTTACCTATCATGCTTTTCATTTTGAAAGAGCTAGATCTACCATAATATAATTCCAATCTTTCTTTTATATTATTTAAACCATATCCCTGATTAGTGGCTTTTTTATCTTTCATACCCACACCATTATCAGCTATCACAAATTCGATCATTTCATTATACTGTCTGCCTTTAATTATAATCTTACCAGGCCCTATTTTCTTTTCTAATCCGTGATAAATAGAGTTTTCTACTATTGGTTGTAACATCAATTTTAATATGAGTATTTCGTTTATATTAGGATCAATTTCTGTGATATATTCAAATCGATTGTTATAGCGAATGTTTTGAATCGTCATATAATGATCAATATGTTTTATTTCTTCTAGTATTGGAATTTCTGTTTTTCCTTTACTCAACGTAATTTTAAAACTCTCGGATAATGCAACAGACATTTTTTCTATTTCACTTTGCTGATTCATGACCGCCATCCAATAGATAGAATCTAATGTATTATATAAAAAATGCGGATTAATATGTGCCTGTAATACTCTAAGTTCAGCTTCACGTTCTTTTACTTCATGTTGTTTCACATTTTCCATCAGTTCTTTATTATCAATCGCCATTTTTTTAAAAGTTTCACCAATTTGGCCTACCTCATCATTTTTAAATTTTTCTGTGAAACCAAACTCACCTTTTGACCACCTGATCATCATCACTTTTAATTTCTCAAGTGGATTTGTAATCGTTTTCGATAACATAATCGATAACATAATGGCAATAACAGATATAATAGAAGCGATTACCAATGTGATATTGCGAATAGAATGTAATTCTTTTAGTAATGCATCTTCAGGGATAATATGCACAAAATTCCATCCTGTGGTCTTATTTTGAAATTGACTCTGTATAAACCCATCTTCTTCTATCACTTTAGTAACATCACTCATATCATCGTTTTCTCTAAAAATTTGCTCCATCTTATCATCACTAGAATAGACAATATCCTTTTCATCATCTATCTCATTTGTTACCATGAAATCCTGTTCATTTTCCACAGCTTTATTTTGTTGAAACAAGGATTTATTAATATTAATTATTAAGAAACCCATCTCTTCAAATTCCATATCTCTAGGATCTAACAACCATTTAACGGTAGATATAGAATGATCATCATTAGGATTTAATACATTATAGGTAAAAAAAACTTCTCTTCCTCTCGCAGAAACAGCTCTTTCAAACCACTCAGATTGTTGTACTACTAAAGCTTTATCATCTCCTTCGTATACACCTAGATTATCTGATTTACCATTACAAATTGCACGGTATTGATTATCAACCAAACATACGGAATCTATATATTCTCGCTCTACTATGTAATTTGAAATAATGGTTTGAAGTTGAAATGCTGCAACTTGCTCATTTTCGTCTAATCCGATGCTTGTTAATTGGTTTTGCAGCTCTGAATTTGAAAGAATATAGCGATTCATCTTAATAATACTGTTAAAAACATAATCGATCCGATCATTAAATGTTTTTAACTGTTCATGATAATAATTCGTATAGTTTTCCTTAATCGAATTAGCTGAGATATTATATGCAATAATGCCTACTAAAAAAATAGGTGGTATAGATAATATAATTAACACCAAAAGAAAACGCTCTCTTAATTTCCGAATCTGTAATTTTTCTATTAGCATACGTTTTAATTTTTTCATGTCAATTAAGCTCCTATAGCTGGAAGATTTTATAATGGGTTAGTTGCAGTGGATATATTGGAAGTATGGTATTTATTTCGTTTGTTGTCAATTCCTTTTGGTGGACTGATAGGTATAAAGTTTTATTTGTACAGCTAAAGCAATATCCTTTACTGTGGTTGTGTTTCTTTTTCTCTTTTATGGAGATTTTGAGGATAAGGAGGTTATGCTCATGATTGTTAGGGCACAATTTGTGGAACTCTAGATTATTGCCAATGAAATGTACCATCCTTGACATAGTTTTCTCCACGGAATGACAGACTATCTACCACTTTATACCTTCCGGATGATCAAAGTTAAAAACCTTAGTTTTTGGAATCAGCAATGTTATACTTGTTGTATAAATTTGAGTGATTCTCAATAAGAGCATTCTTCTGTAAACGGGCCCTATCGTGGAACAAAGAGATGCTATATTGTTGATGATTAGGAGGCGCGAATCATGACAAAGCTATATCCTGTACATAATTTTAGTGAATTATATCCAATTACATTAGAGAAAATGTCATATAGTGATGTACTGCCCTATGATTCTGGAATGTTAGATGTCGGAGATGGACATCACATTTATTGGGAGACTTGTGGAAATCCGAACGGAAAGCCTGTTTTGGTTGTGCATGGTGGACCAGGATCCGGAGCAACTCCCTATTGGAGACAATTTTTTAATCCGAATTTGTATCATATTATTTTATTTGATCAAAGAGGATGTGGCAGAAGTTACCCAAATGCTGGGGATACAGGGTCTGCTCTGATTGCTAATACCACAGAACATCTTATTTCAGATATGGAAAAAATTAGAACAAAGATGAAAGTCGATAAATGGATGTTGTTTGCTGGTTCGTGGGGCACAACTCTTTCTTTGGCGTATGCAGTAACTTATCCAAACCGTGTTACAGAATTAATACTCTGGGGTGTTGGTACCACACAAAAACAAGAGATTGACTGGCTAACATGGGAAATGAGGCACATCTTTCCAAAAGAATTTGATGATTTGTTATATCCCATAAAAGACATAATGGGAGATCGAAATATTCCGCTGGCATACAATGAACTTCTAATATCTTCTGACCCTGCAATATGTATGCCTGCTTCGTGGGCTTGGTGTACATGGGAAGACCGTATTGTAAGTTTAGGAAATCATGTAAGTCCAAGTGAAAGATATTTTGATGATCGTTTCAGACTTTGTTTTGCAAGGCTTGTAACACATTATTTTGGGAATTATGCATTTTTAGATAATAATTATATCGTAGGTAATATTCAAAACATTAAAGACATCCCTCTAATTATGGTGAAAGGTCGATTGGATATAAGTTCACAGTTAAGTATTACCTGGGCGATGCATAAACAACATCCATTATCTGATCTGTATTTAATTGATAACTCAGGTCACGGCGGTTCTGAATATATGCATCGAGTATTGATTGGTGCAACTGAATATTTTGTAACACAATAATCTTGATCCTGACTTTTATTTGATCTTTTTTATGATAAAAGCTCCCATCCACAGTTGCATTACACATATTAAAAAAGGGGGAATTTCGGCTTCTAGTTCTTTTGGTTTCTAGATATTTATGTGTTTTGGATTTGTTAAGTACATATTCTTAAGTAAAATACCATGAAATATTACAACAATATGGCGCATTTATGGAACATCAAAAACCTAATTTCTCACTAAAGGTACGGAGAAATTAGGCTTTTAAATTTTTTGAAATTGTCAATAAGTAGACCGGTTTATCTTCAAATCCCATTATATATGCTTTCCATAAATCATTTTGTTGTGCGGCGTTGGCATTAAAGCCAATTTGCCCATCCTCAATATTTAGTGTTACTCCATCTGCACTTGGAGTACAATTCGTATAATTTACCGGATCCTGGCTTCCGAAGTTTCATAAGGCTCAGGGTAAGCACTATTCGGTGCAGGTCCTAAATCTGTAATAGAAGTAGGAACGATATATGGAGTTTCATCTCTTGTTCCTTCCAGTAAATCAGCTAATACTTTTGCTTGTGGTGTTGCTGGATCATCATTAACTACAGCTTTCGCACCATCAATGAACATTTTAGCAAAATGATCAACACCAGCATCATTTGGATGAGTTCCATCTACTTTTCCACCTCGTACTCCCCTAAAATAGTAATCTGTACTCGTAGCATCTCTACCCAAAATTTCACAAAGCTCTGAATACCATGCAAGTGAAGGTGCATTAAGATCTACAAAGGCAATATCTGTGGCACCTGCCGTAACTTTTTCTTCAACATATTGTTTTCCTATCTCAGGAAAACCTTCTAAAGTGGAAGACCATGTGTTTGTTGCTGCATCGTATTGATAAGCCCTATGCCGATCTATTGGGCCTACAATAATGAAATTAGCTCCCTTTTGATGAACATAATCATAATAATTGGAAATACCCTCATAGTAACCTTCTGGACCGTCCGTTTTATGATTATGTCCAAACTCAAAGAATACAGTATCACCAGGCTTAATCCGTTCTTTAAACTGATCAAAATGAGGTATACTGCTGTAGGCATTCAGTCCGCTCTCAGCATGATTAGATACCGCTACTTCTTGGCCTATATATTTGGATAGCGCTTGCCCAACGCCGGAATAGTTTTGAAGCCTAAAATAAGGAAGTGGCGCTAATTGATCATTAACTGTTGAGTCACCAAGTACCCAAAGCGTTTTACCTTGTTTCTTCTGTTGAATCTTGGCAGAAGAAATTGCTGCATTTTCACCACTTACTGCGATATTTAGCATAGTATCTTCGTATGTCCCTGTTACTTTGGAGTAAACGTCTTGTATATTGACATTAAATTCATAAGTCATACTAGTGCCAGCAGGAATGGCCTTTTCTGTTAAATGAAAATGTCTTTTTTCAGAAAATAAATTGACGATTGCATCTTTGCTTTGATCTGCACCTGTTAAAGTAACTTTTACTTTGTAATAAGTATTTGGAGTAACATTTAATGCAAAACGGATTGGCATACCTGGATCCGTTACAGCTACAGCATCATGTTTCGCATTTTTGGGCTTAGGCTTGGAAACATTTTGTAGTTTAATTTCCTGCCCTTCCTGCATGACAAAACCATCACTTCTATTATCTTCTTTATAACCATCAGGACCCAATCCCAAAAAACCGTACCCTTTTTCCTTTGTGTATGCTAAATCGGAGGGTACGCTTGAATAACCATTTGCCACATCTTCAGAGGAACCAAAGTCGAACTTCCACATTTTGGATTCCTTGTTGAGCTGGTCAGCATGGTAACCTTGACCCTCCTTGTAACTTTTAGTTTCTGTAGCTCCTTCTACACGAATAGCGTTTGTCATACACGTCGCTGTAAGTATACAACCAAACATAAACAAAATTCCTAACTTTTTCACAAAACATTTCTCCCTTCGTCAATTGATAGATTCAAACTGATATGCCCCTGTTTTATACGTTTCATCGATTCCACTGCTAACAAGCTGAATAGGCAGCAATCGAATATGGATAAATTCACCTCCTCTAAGAATCTGTCATTCTTCCAACCCTTCTCGTATTCATGCAGTGTCTTATTCCAATAACATTGGTTTTCTTACTTAATCGTCTGATCAAGATCTGTAATCTTCATCCGGGCCATTGATGTGAATATAATGGATACATCCCTACGCCCTATAAGTTGTTCATGTCTTTTATGAAATGGAATTCCGAAAATACAAATAAATGTTAGCGGTTACATTACTATTCATTATAATGCGAACATTAAGTTATTTCATTGACTGGTAATGTCATATTTTTTTAAAAATTTATCTGAGAGATCTTTGTGGTCAGGTTCCTTTCCCATCGATTTATTATTGGGGATTTTCAGATTTTTCAGCCCTTAAGCCACAAACTTAGTGAATGTGAGTTTTCTACCTTTTGAAAAGCAGGACCACTTTTAACTTCTGTTACATCACCATCCCCCTTAAAGACTTCCTTCACATGCCAATAGTTAGATCCCTCTTTCTTATTAATTTACTTATCTTCTACTTCAATCAAATAATATTTTTGATCAAATCCCCCTCTATCTAAAAACTTCCTTTGTCTTACAGCTAATAATTCCTCTTTCGTTGTTCCGTGTATTTCTGCCATAGCGAAGATCACTTCCAATAAATCTGCTAACTCCTCAACAGCTTCCTCATTATTCGCTGTCTGTTGATATTCCCTCCATTCTTCTTGAAATTTTTCATGTAACGCTGTATTGAATTGACTTTTGTCTAAATGTTTCAATCGATATGCTAAGTTTTTCTTCTCTAGAATTTCTGGTATTTTATCACGTACTAACTTATTATAAGTTGGCATGGTATCATCCTTTATTTAATTAAGTATTGGAATCACTTCTTATGAAACGCTCCAGATTACAATTCACAAATTCTCGGAGATTATGCTAAAAACGAGAAATGCATATACTAATAACCCACAGCTACTACTGCGGGTTATAGATCAGCGGTTCCTCCAGAGGAATTGGCTATCGTTGTTTTGACAGACCTCTCCTAGTTACTTGTTGGGCAAATAGGTACTATTGGTTAAAGAAACTATCAATGCGAGCACTGCAACCAAGAAGGTACCCGAATAAAACAGTATCATAAAACTCTCATACATACTCATGGGCATCACACCCTTTCTATAAGGAGATTAACCGACCTAACCCTAAAAGAACGTTATCCACCTGAATTACATCACATGTCAAACAAAACATTTGATAGTTTTATTGCAGCTGTTTTTCCTTTTTAAAGTTTCTGTTTGAATGATCTAGTCATTTCTCCCATCACCCAATTAGTTCGCGCACCATTCAGTCCCGTACTTGGACTTACGGCGCTTTCGTCTGTTAATTCTGCCATGATTGTCTCAATAAGAGGCTGATGTGCATGTTGAGGTGGTTCAAAACTCCATTGCTCTTCTCCACTTGCCTTTGTCAAAACAACCGGGGCATTACCAAAAGTTGAGAATGTAATCTTCCCTTTACTTCCGATGATTTCATTTACATCAACCTCATCATATGCCGAAAAACACCAACTTCCAACACCATGAATACCTGATTCAAATCGATAGCTACCCGTCACAATATCTTCCACATGATAATTACCTGCCTGATTGGAAGCAAAACCATGCACTTCCTTAATTGGCCCTAGTAAAAAATCTAATATATCCAGGGTATGACTGGCTAAGTCAAAAAACAGCCCTCCTCCTGATATTTCGGGCTGAAGACGCCAAGGAAGATTCACTGAACTTTTGTGACCTCATCCGCTACTTGTTGATACTGTGTGGTGGATACAAAACGAATATCGCCAATTTCGTTATTTTCCAATAACTTTTTGATTTTAACAAATTTAGACTGTGCTCTGCGGTAGTACGCAATAAATAAAGGCACATAAGCTTGATGACAAGCTTTAATCATTTCGGTGCATTCTGCCCAATTGAGTGCCATAGGCTTTTCCACATAAACAGGTTTGCCTGCCTTCGCTACTTTCAATGTATATTCCATATGTAATCCAGGAGGTGTAGCAATATATACTGCATCGACATCCGGATCATTGATAAGTGCATCTGCATTATCATACCATTTTGGAACTCCGTGTCTTTCCGCATAGTCTTTCGCCAATGCACCAGTTCTTCGCATAACCGCAACTAACTCTGCGTTTTCTACCTTTTGAAAAGCAGGACCACTTTTAACTTCTGTTACATCACCACAGCCAATAATGCCCCAGCGGACTTTTTTGAAGTTCATGGGAATTTTCCTCCTCTATTTTCACAAGAATTTTAGTCTTTTATTGATTTTATTATCTCTAGTTTAGCATTAGTTGCAGCTGATGTTGAAAGTTAACCTATCACATTATGAAAATCTTAATCTAATCATTAAAAAAGTCCTGTCACTACCCCAAAATCCATCTTAGAAGTAGTAACAGGACCTTATTCCAAAATTTAGATATTAATGTTCTTTTTCTGCCCACTCAAACTGATTTTATTCTCATCAAAATTACCAATAATGGACTTCCTTTCATGAGCAGACTAGTAAATCGCTATAATTATTTCCAAGGTTTGTTCCTCCACCATTACACCTATAACAAGCTTTATCTATATTAAGTCTCCGTATCATCTACATGATCATCATCCAATTTACGAATTCCAAACCCACCAGTAATTGGAGCAAGGAATCCATATAATGCTGAGAATACAAATCCACCAAGGTTGAAAATTGCCCATGGTAAGAATTCGAAGTTATCGACCCCTAAAGTAGTTGCCATAAAAACCCCTGAAACAGTCCAAGGCATCAATGCCTCCGTAATAGTAATTGAATCCTCCATGTTTCGAGATAAGTTTACAGGGTGCAAATTCTTTTTCTTGTATACCTTTCCATAAATATCTTGAATAAGGAAATACGAAACAAGGGCATTGGACGTACAGTTGATCACAGCAAAACCAGTAACTAGTGCAGATAATGTGATACTTCCGATTGTTTTCATATGCGCCATAATACTTTCCAAAATAGTGTTTAATGCCTGGGATACTTCTAATGCTGATGCAAAGAAAAAAGCTACAAAAACAAAGAATGTTGCGTTGTACATAGAATAAAGACCGCCACGATTTAACAATGACTGTAAATCTTCACTAATGACGTTTGCTTCCGTTCCCAGCATTTCCACATTAAACCCAGAAACAGCAGATGCAAATATATTAGCAAAAGAAGAACCCTGGAATACTAATCCAATAATCATTGCAATAACAGATGAAGTGAATAACACAATTAGTGGTGGTTTTTTCATCAATGAGCCACCAATGACAACAACTGCAGGTAATAAAAGTACTACGTTCAGGTTAAATAGTTGGTCAAGTCCTGCGGTCATTTCCTGAATACTCGCCAATTGTGTTGAGTCCGTTTCAATACCAAAACCTACAACCGTGAAAACGATGATTGCAAGTATAGAAGATGGAATCGCCGAATAGAGCATATGTCTAATGTGTTCATACAAATTCGATCCTGCCGCAATGGAACTCATATTGGTCGTATCCGATAGAGGAGATAATTTATCACCAAAATAAGCACCTGATACAACGGCACCAGCTGTTATCGCCAACGATAAATCCATTGTTTGGGCGATACTCATAATTGCTACACCAATAGTTCCCGCTGCTCCCCATGAAGTACCAACACAGGTTGATACGATAGCCGTTACTAAGAAAGCAATTAAATATAGATAATTCGGATTAATCATCTCTAGTCCATAATAAACAAAAAGAGGAATGGTACCTGCAATCATCCATGTTCCAATTAATAAGCCAATAGAAAATAAAATTAAAATGGCTGGAAGTGCCTTTTTGATTTTAGACCCCATTGTTTCAATGATCCTTTCCCAATTATGACCATGCAACACGGCAAAAATCGTAAACACAATCCCACCAAATAATAGCATCAGTTCAGCTGGATATTCTAATATACCAATACCTACAATAAAAATGGCTAATGAAATAACTATTGGAATTAATGCGGTACCAATAGAAGGACTTTTAATGTTTTTTGCACTCATAAATAAGCTCTCCCTTAAAAACAAATTTTTTATAACTGTCGATATGCTTTTTCTAAATCGTTGATCTGCAATTCTGCACCTTCTAGCCCGATCGATAAACGAATTAGTCCTGGAGATATACCTTCTTCTATTAGCTGCTGTTCGTTATTATCTTTCACTGGAGATGTTACTAAGCTTTCAAACCCTCCCCAGCTGACACCGATTTTAAATATTGATAAGGCATCAATAAATTTAGAAACACTAGCAAAGTTAGCGTCTTTGAGCTCAAAACTTAGTAAACCTGAAAACCCCTTCATTTGTTTTTCTAAGAAAGGAAATTGACTCTTTTCTAGACTTGGGTGATGAATTTTAACAATTTCATGTTTCGTACGTAAATAATCGATAACCTTTAAAGCATTCTCTTGGTGTTGTTTGAGACGGATTGGTAAGGTACGTAATCCTCGATTAATTAAATACGCATCATGTGCTCCAAGTACAGCACCATTCAGCTGATATCCATACTGAAAAATATCGTCAACTAAAGCCTGATCACCTATAACAGCTCCACCAACTACATCACTATGACCACCTATATACTTCGTAAGCGAATGGATCGACAAATTGAATCCTAGGGTTAACGGTTTTTGAAAAATTGGGGTAGACCATGTATTATCAATCGCTGTAATTATTCCCTTAGATTTGGCCAATTGTGCTATCGCTTGAAGATCAACCACTTTCATTAACATTGTTCCTGGGCTTTCTACGTAAATCAATTTGGTATTGTCTTGGATCGCTTCATGAATATTGGTTAACTGATGATCTACAAAACTATACGATATGTTGAACTTTGATAGATACTTAATCAACTGTGTAGTTGCCCCATAAATATTATTGATCAATACAACATGATCTCCGCTTTTTAGAAGCGTAAAAAACATTGCACTGATTGCTCCCATTCCTGAACTAAAGCATTTACATTGCTCCCCCTTTTCAAGAGCTGCTAATTTCCTCTCTAGAATATTAACAGTAGGATTAACCCCTCTAGAATACACATAGTTTTCTCTTTCTAGTTTTTGTGCTTCTGTAAACTCCTTAAAACTTCTAAAGGCAAAAAGACTCGTCTGATAGATAGGAGGTGTAACTGCACCATTATGTTTATGGGGATCCTCCCCAAACTGAGTGCAGATTTCTTCATCAGTGTACGTCATAAATTACTCAACCTTCTTTCTAAAGATATGCTTGAACATTAAATTGATTTTTGAATATTCTATCATACTTTCAACCTGTATGATAGGTCAGAATATTCTGATGTTTATCTTTTTGTATAATTGGATAAATAAGCGATGATATTATACACTTAAAACATGATCTTTTAGAGGTGAATAGCATGAAAATATTAAAAAAACAACGACTTTCGGAAATAGTCGCGGATGAAATAAAAAATTATATAAAAACGCAAAAACTCAATGAAGGAGACAAACTCCCGCCCATTACTTCACTCATCGAGACCTTGGGCATTGGCAGATCTTCACTAAGAGAGGCGCTGCAGTTGTTAGAAACACAAGGATATGTAGAAATCTTAAACGGAAAAGGTACCTACGTGAAACATAATAAACCTTTTCATATTCAGACTGCCTTCGAAATTGAAAATGAACGGCAATTTTTATTAGAAGTTTTAGAAGTCAGGGTTGCTTTAGAAGGGAAAGCTGTAGATTTAGCCGCAAGAAAAGCGACGCAAGCTGATATTGAGAAGATGGAATACCACTTAAAGGAATATATTAGGTGTATCAACAATAATGAAAGAGAAAAAGCAAATCTTTCTGACTCGTTATTCCATCAAACTATTTACGAAGCGGCAAAAAACGGGATGTTGAAAAGTATTATTGATTCTGTTTGGGATACCTTTCATCAATTTTGGAACGAACCATTTGGCATTGAAGATATATTTGATAAAAGCTATCCTTATCATGAAGATATGCTACAAGCTATAAAAGATCAGGATCCTGAAAAGGCTAATGATGCTTTTTTGAAAATCATGGATTCGGTTAGAACTTCGATTAAAGATATTTAAATAAGACCATACTGAGAAAAAACGGAAGAAAGCAACCCTTATGGTGATAAAGGTTGCTTTCTTTCTGTTAATAATTTGAAGTTCATGATATAATATTGTTTACATTAGTTGGAACAGTTTTGATTTTTCGATCACGATATCTTTTATTCTATTATTGGCAGGTAATAGAAGTTTTCTTAAAGAAGTTAATGGCGTTGCTGAAGAGAATGTTTTATTAACTTCTTCAATATAAGATTTGTTCAATTCTGTTCCAACATTTACTTTTTTCATTCCTTGAGAAACACATTTTCTCATGTCTTCATCCGATACACCGGTACCTCCATGAAGTACTAATCCAACAGCTTCCATGTTGGTAGAAAGCTCAGCTAATAATTCAAAATTAATTTTTGCTTTTGATTTATACTGACCATGTGTCGTTCCTATCGCCACAGCTATTGCATCTACTCCCGTTTCTCTGACAAATTTATAAGCATCTTCAGGGTGAGTATAAATGGCGTCTTCTTCGGATACCACCATACCATCTTCAGCTCCGCCGATTGTTCCGACTTCACCTTCTACTGAAGCATTTCTAGATTTGGCATAATCTGTCACTATTTTTGTGTTTTTAATATTTTCATCAATGTCTAAACTGGAACCGTCATACATAACGGAAGTGTATCCTGCATCCATCGCTTTTTTTAGAAAATCAATAGATTTACAATGATCCATGTGTAGGCAAACATTTATCTCTAATCTGTTCGATAACGTTTCAATACTAGATACCAATAAATCCAGTCCTATATATTCAGCTGTTCCGGGAGATGTTTGAATAATAATCGGTGCGTTGAGTTCCTTTGCACCTTCTAACATGGCAGGTAACATTTCCAGACAGTGAACATTAAAGGAGCCTATAGCCCGCTTTCCTTCGTTCTCTTCAAATAATTGATCCAAACTTTTCAACATATTTTATCCCCTCTCTACATGTTTCCCCTTATGGTGTCTTTCGTTAGTTTCATAAGGTCATCAGATTTTTGTAAATATACTTGTACTGCTTCACGATCTCCTTCTTTTGTAGCTTCTTTTCTTTTAATATTGTAGAGCTTAATCAAATCCGTAAATACTTTTCCTAAAGTCTTGTTTTGATCAATACTTTTCTCATAATACTTAATAGCATTATCATGATCTTCCATTTCAAAATATAAACTGCCTAACATATTGAAAATGTGTATTTGATCTTCACTTTCGGTACTTTCCAATTTTGTTAAATATTCTTCAATTTGTTCTGAGAGATGTTCTTTTTTTACCTCCTGCTGCTGTACTGTTTTTGTCTCGTTTTCTTTCTTTTTCTTTTTAAAAAATGGCATCGTCTCCCTCCTTTATGCAAATAAATTCATTATCGGCTGGATAAACCATTCAAATAATAAACCAGCAGTTACTGTATCAACATCTGTTGCTGTTGTATTAACAAATCCGAGACTATTCAAATGTGGTACTAGTAGAGCTGGAAGTAAGGTAATAAAGAATCCATGTGCTATACCGCCGATTAGTACGCCTCTTTTTCCTCCGACTGCATTCATAAATATACCTGCTGTTCCTCCTGCAAAGAAGTTAGTTAGCATACCAGGCAAAATCATAGCTAATCCAAACCATGGAAGCACAAACATTGCGATAACTGTACCAATCGTTGTCGTAATGAATCCTGCTGTCACTGCATTCGGTGCATATGGGAATAATACTGGACAATCTAATGCTGGCTTTGCATCAGGTACAACTTTTAGTGCAATACCTCTAAATGCTGGCACAATTTCAGCTAATAATAATCGAACACCAGAAAGTAGAACATATACACCTACAACGAATTGAACAGCTTGTAAGAAAGCATAGACGATATAATTCACATCGCCGGATAGCTCTGATCCAAATTCACCTCCTGCAAAGATGGAGGTAATGACATATAGCGGTACCATCACCATAGCTACGGACAGGTACGTATCAGATAGAAATCCTAACCCTTTTGGAAATTTAATATTTTCGGTAGAGTCTGAATTTTTACCAACGACTTTGGAAATTCCAGCTGCAAACATATAGCCAATAGTACAAAAATGCCCTAACGCTATATCATCTGTTCCCGTAATTTTCTTTACAATCGGTTGTGCAATGGCAGGCATTGCTACGGCAAAAACACCACCGACTAAACCACCGACAAGAATTAATCCTATACCGGATAAGCCCGCCGCACTGCCAAATACAGTTGTCATTGTAGCCATCCATAATATTGCCTGACCTGTTAAGAAAATATATTTCCATCTGGTGAATCTAGCCAAAATAATGTTAAAGATAAATATAGCCAGAAATGTTAATGCTATTTGATTTGCTAATCCTAAGTCATTCATTGCTTGCCCATTAATGGCCTCAATAGATGGTACGATACCTTCCATTCCAAAGCCTTCTGAGAAAATATCGCCAAAATATAGTAGTGAACCAACAATGATCGAAGAACCCGCAGATAGAACCAAAAATCCTAACATTGTCTTAAAACTGCCAGACATTACTTCACCAAAGGGCTTTCGCTGCAGTAATAGTCCAGCAAACGCAATTAATGCGATGGTGATAGAAGCCTGTGTTAAGATACTATTTATAATAAAGTCAATGACTACCATCATGATAACCCCCTTTATTTATAACGCTCCTTTTGACTTTAAAACGGGAACTAGTTTTTCTTCAATTTCCTTCTTGTCTACTAGACGATCCAAAAAAATTAGATCCATTGATAAATCGTATCTTCTAAATTGCGATTCGAAATTTTTACCTGAAATAATAATGTCAGCTCTTGTCCCTGCGGCAGATGAAATATCTGAATGATCTACAGATGCTTTCACTCCAATATCTTGCAGGACACTTTCCACACTCATTTGGCAAGCAAAGCTACTACCTAAACCCGCTCCACATACGACTAATATTTGTAACATGTTCTCACCTCCTTTTAATAGATTATCTTTTGATATTGTTTAGCAATTTCAACTGTTTGAGGGTGAAGACCACTAAATTGTTTCCTTATTTGATTAAATGGAAATGTTTGTATTTGATCATTGCTTACACCAACCATCACACCGAAATGATTATCGATAATGCATTGTGCCACTTTTGCACCTATCTTCGCGGCAAACGATGCATCCTTAAATGAGGGTCTACCAGCTCTAATATAATAGCCTACTATTGATTTTCTTACTCTTATCCCGGTACCTTCTTTGATAGATGCAGCAATCTCAAAAGAAACGCCTTGATTTCCGGATTGATAATTGTTATCTTCGTAAGCAGATTCTGAGCAAATTATAATTAAAGATTTCTTTTGTTGTAATTTTTTCTTTATCATCATTGTTATCGCACTCTTTTTTGTAGAGTATTCTGGAACAATTGCTAGATCGCCAGCACCGGCGATAGCACTTTCTAATGCTAGATTTCCAGAATTACCTCCTAAAACTTCAACCATAAATATCCTTCCTGGCATATTGGCAGCCGTATCATGAAGTCCGTATAAAAGATCGATCAATTTATTTAAAGCCGTATCGAAGCCTATGCTGTAATCGCTACCAATTATATCGTTATCTACTGTCATTGGTACGAATATGGTGTTAGTCCCTTCATCATGAAGTAATTGTGCTGCTTTTTGTGAACCATTGCCACCACATACGATTAGGCAGTCAAAACCATCTGACTTCAGTTTTCTGTGCAATTTGTCCCTACCCACTTGCGTATAAGGTAGATCGCTTCTACCTGTTTGAACATAGTGAATCCCATCAAGTACTTTATTTTCCCCGTACTGCGGTGTTAAATGAATTGGATCGTTTGTGAGAATACCGTTGTATCCACCATGAAAACCATATAGATCAATATTATGATTGTTCGAAATCATGTCAATCGTGGAATTAATACCCGCTCCATCTCCACCACTTGTAATAAGAGCGACTTTTTTCATGAAATACCATCCCCTATCAAATTATTTAAATCGGCTAATGAAGTCATAGTGGATATTTTATCTATTAAGCCGTTTTCCACGATTTTCACAATCATTTTAATAATTTCTAAATGCTGCTCATTGTCTGTCGCTGAAAAGCTAATCATAATTTTGACTGGTGATGACGTATCTTTAAAATATACTGGCGTTTTTAACGTTACTAAACTCACCCCTACCTTTAATGCTCCGTTTTCTGGTCTGGTATGCGGGATTGCAATACCAGGATATATAACTATATATGGTCCATATTTCTTTACATTGTTGATTACTTCTGTTGCATAATCATCTGTAACAAATCCATTTTTTCTTAACAAAGCAACACTTTTATATATTGCATCCTTCCAATCATTTACCTCAACATTAAATTGAACATTATCTTTGGTGAAATAAGTTTCTGTCATAAGCTTTTCTCCTTGTACTTACTTAAATTTCTTATAAAATCATCATAGTCATAAGTGGATATTAATTTGGTGATTCCAAATTCTTCTATTAAGAAAAAGTAAAGTTGTTTAAATATAACTTCCCAAGTCTTTTGTTTATCCTTAGGAACGCTTAATATGATGATTACCTGCACCTTCTCTCTATCCCAAATAATCGGTTTATTCAGAATACAAACAGCGATAGTTGTTTCTTGCATGTTATTGTCTAGTGGGTGTGGAATAGCTAGTAAATTACTGAGTTCTGTCGATGCCATTCTTTCTCTTTCGTATATCGATTGTTTTGTATACTGATCAATGTACTGCTTCGAATGCATTAGGTTTGTGATGAAATGCAGGACTTCTTCTTTAGATGGCAGATCTATATTTTTGATAAATAGGTCACTTTTGAATATATTACTAAAATGTATTACATCTGTTTCATGCCTATCTTCCATGACTTTGCGCTTAATCAGTGATAAGTCATTATTACTTAAAATAGGATTAACTGTGAAGATTTTATCGGATTCTATATCAATCGGAACGGTTGAGACCACTATATCTACCTGTTCAAGCAAGGACTCATTAAATTCTATTAAGCTTATCGTTTCTACCACACTTACCTGATGGCCATAATAATTTAATATTTTTTCCCTGATTAATGAAGCGGTAGCAAGACCTGAACCACAAACTATCATAATTTTTTTGACATCCTGATTATTCAATCCTTTTTTCTCAAGAGCTACCCCGAAGTGGATAGCTAAAAATCCTATTTCGTTTTCATCAATGTGTAAATTAGTAAGCTCATAGATTTTGTTACTTGCAATAGCAGCAAGCTGAAATGCCAGCGGATAATTATTCTTGATGCTGTTAAGCACTTCATTTCTAATATTCATTTGATATTCAATTCTTTTTAAAGCAACACTAAGGTGAATGATTAATCCATCAACCAACTTCCGATCACCACTGAAATTAATCGATGTTTTCTCTTTAATTTCATGGAGTACCTTATCTAACATGTCTTCCATTTTTTTGTATTCTTTAAAATCGATATCTTTTCTATATAACCTGCTACTTGCAAGAAGATGCTGTGTGATATAAAAAATCTCAGGTTCGATATTAATTTTTAATTTCGTATTTATTTCTTGAATAATTTCATTGGCAACCTTGTATTCTTTTGTAGCTTTTAAAGTTTCCGTGATGTTCACTTGATAATCTAATAGTCTATTGTTTAGGTAACGCCTGATAGTTATTTCGATATGGATAATTAAGTTTTCAAGAGCGACATCTGTTAATTTCAAATGGTTACTTAACAATACTTGCAAAGTAATATCTTTTAATCGCTTAATTTCGTTATCAGGAAATAGATCATTATATACACCAATACTTTGATGATTGAATAAATGTTGGGAAATACAAAACCTTATTTTATCTTCATTTCCCTTCACTTTAATCCCATTAAATCTATCTGTTATTAGCTCTAATCCATATTTTGAGATTTTCGTTTTGACTAATGAAATATAGCTTTTTAAAGCGGAAAGACTAATAAACAATTCTTCAGCTAATTCTTCTTGATAAACACTCGTGTTTGTAAGGCAATTCATTAATATTTTTCTAATAATTTGTTCTTCTAAATCATCCCCTTCTGACCTGTGAATGTTTATAGTTGAATTGTTCTGGATTATGGTGATGTAATCTGAATATAACTTTTGAAAAGCATCATCCTCTCTAATTTCAAGTTCATACCCTTTTCCTTTGTGTGACACAATCTCCGCACCATGTTTCGACATGGTTTCATTCAATTTTTTAATATCATTTCTGATTGTTCTTGTTGTAACCTCTAACAGCAAGGAAAGACTTTTACCCGTCTGAACCCCCTTACTGTTACGTAACAAATGAAGAATTTCTACCTCTCTTTTATTTAGTAGCTTCATTTTCATTTGCCCCTTTCTGCTTTCAGTATAAGTAAGTGCTTACATTTTATTAAGTTATACTTTTTCCTCTTTAGCGGAAAACTTCCTATATAATATTATACGCTATTCAAGTATCGTTTTTTAACCACGCAAAAAGGAGCATTTCCCAAACGAGAATGCCCTAGCCCTATGTTTACGACCAATGATTTAGAAAATCCACTAACTGTAACCGAATCCAACCTTTAGTAGAGCTTGCTGTTAATCCTTCTATGATGAGTTCTTGCAAGTATACGAATTCCAGACAACAAGAACCACAATAGCAACTGATGTAGCATTAAACGAATAACGATGGAATGAGACCACGCATTTGTATGTTAAGGGTCAGTTTAGCACGACTTGCTAAAACTGACCCTTTATTTAATTAGAATCGTTACGATTTTGATGAAGCTGTTGTTGCCCCATCTTGACTAATTCCTGGACCATATTACCGCCTATATTCCCACCTATTTTTCCAGCATCTTTAGCTTTAATATTCCCATTATACCCTTGTTCAAGTGATACATGCTGTTCTGCTGCTACTTCGTATTTTGCTTTTTGAGGATCATTTGTATTAGTGATTTTTGCTTTTAATTTATCCAATCCTTCTCTAGCTTCTGGAACAAGTATTTTATTCTTATTTGCCATTTTATTTACGTCCTTTTCTTGGAATGTTTTCACCATCATGATTTGTTCATTCATCATTTTTAATAATACTATTCACTTAATCCTGAACATCATACATTCTTAAAACTAATTTCATTGGTTTTACGTTACTCTTTGCACACCTCCTCTTATTATTATGTTTTACGTTCAACTAGAATTTATAAGCAATAATTGGCTGAAACGAATAAACGACTTGATGAAATGAATCACCAAGTCGAACTACAACCATTTGATTGAAAAACATGTTATAGACAAAGGCCCACTCTAATAGGGAAATTTATGATTACATGACTAAAGGATACCAATCATCCGGTAGCCTTTCCATTATACTAATTTAACGAGCATTCTCCCTCTCACTTGCCCTTTCAATAACGTAGGAAGAACCTCAGGAAGCTGTTCCAAACTAACCTCTTGCGAAACAAACTCCTCCAAATTAGCCGGTTTAATATCTGTTGCTAAACGCTCCCATGTTTTCACCCTTGTTTTCATCGGACAATACACCGAATCAATTCCAAGCAAATTAACACCTCTCAAGATGAATGGAAAAACAGTAGATGGCAAGTTTGTTCCCGCTGTTAATCCACTAACTGCAACCGAACCTCCGTATTGAATTTGGCTTAAGACAGAGGCAAGAGGTTCACCACCTACTGGATCCACAGCAGCTGCCCACTTTTGTTTCCCTATTACTCTGATTTTTCCATCATATACCTCATCACGAGAAATAATGGTATCGGCTCCAAGCCCTCGCAAATAATCATGCTCAGATTCTTTACCTGTACTTGCTTCCACCTGATAACCGAGAGAAGCAAGGATGGATACAGCAAAACTACCTACACCACCAGTTGCACCTGTGATTAGCACCTTTCCATTTTCAGGAGACAGATTATTTTCTTCTAGACGTTGAACGGATAATGCTGCAGTAAAGCCAGCTGTTCCGATAATCATTGCTTCTTTTAGTGAAAGTCCTTTTGGAAGTGGAACAAGCCACTCGGCCTTAATACGTGCAAGCTCACTGTATCCTCCAAAACGGGAAACACCGATCTCATAGCTAGTCGCAATGACCTCGTCTCCCTCCTTAAAGCTTGGATCATCAGATGAAACAACAACACCCGCTAGATCTATTCCAGGTACAAACGGATACTCTTGGACAATATTGCCATTCGGAATAGCAGCGAGACTATCTTTATAGTTTATCCCGGAATAGTGGACACGAATTAACACTTCTCCTTCTGGTAAATCTTGAATGGTTAGTTCCTTAACTCCAACAGAAAATTCTTCGTTTTGTTTATTTACTACTAGTGCATTAAATTTATCTGACATTATTAGTCCTCCTTCATAATAAACGAACATCCATATTAACCAAAGCATATCATTCGTTGTTAATACCATCAATCATACGGTTCGTTAGTACTGCAGTCCATATAATATCTGCTTGTCACACTTTTGCACAATGGTCGATAGCCACAACTTCAACTTTATAAACCTCGAGATTACATTTTTAAGTTAAGTATTATTTAATTTTTATTAAATGATGTCGAATTTCAAAAAAATATGTTAAAGTATAATATGATATAACAAATAAGGTAATATATGGATACTGGAGAACCGGAAGAATTTAGAGGGGGAGAATGTATTATGGTACATATTTTATGGCGCGAATTTACTGATTCATTTAAAAGTATAAGATCGATTCTAATCATCTTATTTTTAACGTTCATTTCCTATCAATCTGCTAGTTTCTTTGAAAATAATCCAGGTTTAGTGGAGGAATTTTTTTCTACTGGAGGGGCAGAAAGTTCTATCTATACTGCTGCCATTTCACTTATTGTTTTAATGTTTGGCTTTTTGTTTGTTTTCGCTATTTCACATGATATCATCAATAAAGAAATTGAAATGCGAACCATACGATTACTCGTTACCAAGATCCCGCGTTGGCAAATTGTCATCGGAAAATTTATTGGAATATTGCTGTTTTGGGTTGTAACGATTTTAATTTCTTATGTTATCTTAACAGTTATTTCAGGTACTTGGCATTTCCTAGATTACCTACAAACTATACTATTTTTATTTTATGCGATCAGCTTTGTCCTCTTCATTTCAACGATTGTACTGAAATCAAAGTTAACCATGTTCCTAGGAATTATACTAGGTATTTCGCTTCCTATTGTCGGACTAGTTAGCGTTTTCTCTGATAAATGGTATATGATCCCATTTAAATATCTTTTGCCATATAATTATATGGAAAATGCATCGTTTAGTATGCTGATACTACTGATTATTGGAATTGCCTATCTATTAATAAGTGTCGTAATAATGAGACGGAGGGATTTGTAAATGAAGAACATTATTAACGTAGCACAACTGGCAAAACGTTTCGGTACAACAGATGTCTTAAATGGGATAGATTTAACAATTCAAGAGGGTGAAGTATTTGGCTTTATCGGACATAACGGAGCTGGTAAATCAACTTTTATCAATATGTTAACAGGCATTATCAATAAAAGTAGCGGGTCATTTGAGATAATAGGAACTTCTGATCAGCAGCTTGATGACGTAAAGGCTAAAATTGGCGTAATGCCGGATATTTCGAACTTATATGATCACATGAAGGGTATTCAATTCTTAAGATATATGGGTAAACTGGCTGGTGATACACGTACCAAACAGGATTATATAGCATTGATGAAAGACATTGGTCTAGAAGGTGCCGAAAAGAAAAAGATAAAAGCCTATTCATTTGGTATGAAAAAGAAAATTAGTATTGCACAAGCGTTATTAGGTAATCCAAGTTTAATTATCCTTGATGAACCAACATCAGGATTAGACCCTGAGTCAGCGATTAACATTAGAAAATTAATTGTTGATTTACAACAACAAGGTAAAACGATTCTATTAACATCTCACAATTTAGACGAAATTGATAAAATCAGTGATCGTGTTGGTATTCTAAGTGACGGGAAAGTTAAAAAACTTGGTACACCTGATGAGTTAAAAAATAATACATCAAGTGAATTAAGTGTAGCGATACGAACAAATCCTACGTTAACATCGCAAAAATTAGCTGAGTTATCAGCAAATTGGGATTTCAATGTTCAATTTGTTACAACGAAAAAGAAATATGTTGTTGTCAATGTTCCTCATGATAATGATATTGCAAAATTATCAAAAGAATTAATTCATTCTGGTTTTCAATTATTTGAATTAAGAATGGAACAACAGTCATTAGAAGATGTTTTTATTAATAGTAAATAGTAATAAGGAGTGCCAGATACCGGGTTCAAACCGGCACTGGCAATCCTTACTGAATATATTTGAGACAAAAAAAGACTTATCCAAGAATCGAATAAGCCCTTACAATAGTAATAACATTATTTATCTTCTATCATCTGCCGCACACTATCATAAATAATTTGGTGTGCAACTTCAGAAATTTCCCCTTTCTCTTTCTGCTTATCTAAATGCTTAAGCATATCTCCTAAATGTTTTGTCGACTGTTCAACTTTCCCTTTCTCTTGATGGTGTTGTGCTTGCTTTAGTTTATTTTGAAGCAACTCATAGAAAGAATCCTCGATGTCACCATCATCATGGTACTTCTCCACTAATTTTTTTGTTGAGTCATAGTCTGGGTATGGTCTGACCAGGAAGTTATCATACTTTGTATCACTATAGAAAGTACGAACTCCTACTTTTCCATGGGTGAATGCAGTTACACTATGGTCAGTGTAATCAATTTTAGGTTCATCCATGTCGCCCACGTAAACCTTGATGTTGGTTCCATTGACATCAACTTTGATATGCTGCCATTCATCAATCGGTTCATCCAAACTGGCACCCTCTAAATAGTTCCAATCATAATTAAGCTTGCCTAGATGCACGCCATCATTATTGATATATGCTACATAGCCCTGCAGCATATCAGGACTGTTATGGTTGAGCTCTGTACCATGTCCTGGATTATTAGTCCTAAACAAGATGCCACCATCACCTTCACCATTTACAACTTGCATATCTGCTTCGACAATATAGTTACTCCAATTACTATCACCAGTTACAGATTTACCAAAGGTACCTGCTCCTGAACGATAAACACCTTCTTTTTCCACCATTTCAAACTCATCACTATGGTGAAAAGTGAAACTGTGAAAATCAAATTCACCATTGACTGTTTCTACTTTAATCGTATGTTGACCCGCAGGTAACGAAATATTCTCTTGTATAACGCTTGTCCAGTTATCCATTCCACCAGTTTGTGGAATATCGATGATACCCGTGAGATCTACTTCATCATCTAACCAAACTCTTACTTGACTACCTTGGACAACATTAGTAACACTTAAATCTAATACGTATTCACCAGCTTCTGCGATATCTACATTGTACTTATACCATTCCTCTGCTTGATTCCAACTAATATTAAACGTACCATCCGGATGGTTACGTATATCTACACCATCATATCGGTATTCTCCACCTATATTTTCAGGATTGCTATCATGATAGGATTCACCTTCTCCCCCTGTCATATAATCAACAGCCATTACTTTTCCTGGTAATGTGTGAGGTTGATCAAATGTATGGAAGATCATTTTTGATAAGGAAAGCTCTCCAGAAACAACCTCTATTTTCAAAGTGTGTTTTCCTTCAGGTAATGCAAGGTCTGTAATAGGTACTTGCGTCCATGTATCTGTTTCCGTAACAGGAATTTCAACCTCACCGGTTAAATCTGTTTGATCATTTAATAGCACTTTTATTTGTGTATTTTCACTCGCATTATTGGCAATCAAGTCAAGATTATATTCACCTGCTTCACCAACGTTGACATCGTAATTAATCCATTCACCTTCCTCAAAGCTGTCGACAGCAAATTCACCTGCAGAATCTTGTTTGATATCTACCCCATCATCTCTAAATTCTCCGCCAGTATTTGTTTCTGTCTTATCATGATAGGCAACTCCTTCGCCACCTAAATTATAATCGACCGCTTCGATCATTCCTGGTAAGGCTTTGTGTACATCAAACGATCTGAAGTTAAGTGTGGACATGTCAAATTCTCCAGTAACAATTTCTAATTTCAAGGTATGCTCACCCTTTGGAAGCTCTATGTCTTCGATCGTTAGTGTCTCCCAATTATTCCAATCACCCGTACTAGGGACGTCTACAACACCTGTTAGGTCAGTGTCATCGTCCAACCATAGTCTAACTTCTGCATCGGTAAATGTTGTTGCCAATTCGATTTCAAGATTGTATAGTCCACTTTCTTGGACATCTACATTATACTTCAACCATTCATCGGTTTGATTCCAGCCGACAGCATAACCACCATTTGGCTTTTTTCTAATATCGACTGAATCTGTTCTTAGTTCTCCACCAATATTTTCTGTCGTTCGATCATGATATCCTACTCCTTCACCACCAGTAATATAATGACCTGCTTCGATTGATCCAGGAATTGGTTTATGTTCATCAAACGTGCTAGTCGCCTCTGTATTGGTATCCACTTTCCATTGACCTTCATACCGGTCCCATCCTGTATCTAAACCATCATTAAAATCATCGAACAAAACAGATACAGGTTGATGTTTGTTTACATCAAAGCTGGCAAAATTTACTTCTCCTTCGATGACTTCTACCTTAATGGTATGTTCTCCTTGAGGTAGTGAGGCTTTATCAATCGAAATATTCTGCCACTGATCCCAACCACCTGTATTTGGCATATCAACAATACCAGTTAAATCAACTTCACCGTCTAACCATAACCTCACTTTTGTATTATCTTCAGGTGTCGCCATTCTCATATTAAAGTCGTAGGTAGCCTCTTCTTCGATATTGACATTATAGTTTAGCCATTCTTCTTGTTGGAGGGAATTCACACTTAATCCACCTTCAGGATTAGGACCGATGTTAACGTGATCTTTGCGGTAGGTATCCATTACTTCATCTTTTGTGGAATGGTATCCTTTTCCTTCTCCATCGGAATTATAATGAACAGCCTCGATGGTACCTGGTAAAGGCTTGTACTCATCAAATATGTTACTTCCATTCACTTGATTACTAGTTGCGATATAACCAAACGAAGCATGAACATCCATGGTGGTGTATCCAATTTTTCCACCCGCTATGTCCTCAATCTTCCTTGTTTGTTTATGCATGCCATCAACATAAAACTTGAACTCTGTATTTTCTTTTTCCACCCTGATTTGGTGCAATGCTGTATAATCAAAGTCTTCTGGTAGTGATGATGTTTCCCATTCTAAATCTTCACCATCAACACGGAAAAAGGTTTCCAGTTTATTGTTTTCAGGGCTTAATACAGCTAATCCATAATTATCTTCATCTTGATAGGAAAATACGGCGCCCAAACGAGGGTTAGAGCTATCTCCTTTTTCAATCATATCGGCATTGAATTCTGCTGTATAATTCGCATCTGTCTCATGTGCAGTTACCTGTCGATACCATGAATCGTCAGCTATTGTAGCTTGTTCCATTGCATAGGAGTCATCATGGCTTACAATCGACCATTCTCCACCATTAACAGTAGACCATTCTGAACCAACTTCCTCTCGTTTGAAACGGTCACTAAAATCCGGTAATAGTGGATCAGGCTGTTCAGATGTAGTTGGTCCGAGTACGACCATTTTGTCACCATTCCAGCCAATCCGATCGATATTCATAAACCT
Organism: Gracilibacillus orientalis; assembly: GCF_900114645.1. GTDB lineage: Bacteria > Bacillota > Bacilli > Bacillales > Amphibacillaceae > Gracilibacillus > Gracilibacillus orientalis. The sequence continues at coordinate 438,070 of NZ_FOTR01000002.1, forward strand.
CCCCGGTTTTGCATGACTATGATAGACCATAAACTCTGAATCAAGATCAGGACCTCTTATTATTGAATTATGGCCTAACCCAACATTTGATCCTTCCGAGTTAATTAAGATCGGATTTTGCGTGCTCCCTTCAAAATTACCGGTTGGTGAGTCACTTGTAGCATAGTCAATTCGATAGGCATTGCTCCAAACATGATTACCAGTATACGTCATATAATACTGTCCATGCCTTTTAAATACAGTCGCACCTTCTGTCCAACCATTCATTTCCGCACCAGTGTTTATTTCTGGGCCGAATGTGTAAGGGTCTTCCATTTCGAATGCACTGATATAATCCTGACCGGTACCATAAAAGTACCACTTGCCGTCATCATCAATAAATATATGCCCATCAATTCCCATGCCGAGGTTTTCTGTCTGCAACTCAAAAGGCCCTAGTGGACTGGTACTTTTATAAACATAATGTCCATTACCACCAGGTGAAGTATACATATAAAATGCTCCATTCCAATAGGTGACTTCAGGAGCATAGGCCGCTAATGTACTTGGTTCTTCTGTTACAAGACCAGCATACTCCCAATTGACCAGATCTTCTGAGGTCCACGCCTTTACACCGCTTTTATCGTCCACTGTACTTGCATACAAATAATACGTCCCATTGTGGTTTAAAATATAGGGATCACCTTCCCCATAAAATTCACCACTATCCCATTCCCACGATTTAGGTAAATCATCAAATGGATTACTATAGGCAAACGACATACTTGGTAACGCCAAAATTCCAACAAAGAAAAGAAGTATTCGCAATAACTTCAAAGTAATATGCTCCTTTTTATATTATTTGATAGTACTGCCAACTAACCCTAAAGGCTAGATGGCAAATAAATTATTGTGTTAATTGCATATAATCTAAAGTTAATTCTCCTGTGGTTTGTGATAAATGAATAGTCTGTACCCCCGCTTCTAACTCTACTGGGATCGAAACACTATCCAATTTATCACCAGTTGGTGGAAACACTATTTCGCCCATTTCATTGTTGTTAATAACTACTTTCTGTCTACTCATACCATTGGTTTCGTTACTATAGGTTAGATCTAAGTTGTATGTTCCTGCTTCTTCTACATTTATTCGATACTCTAAAACACTTTCATTGCTAGTAAAGTTCACTTTTTGCTTATTGGATGCAGCAAACGTGTTGATGATCGTTGCGTTAGTTAATTGTGCGTGTTCTGCTTCATATTTAAATTCTGACTGACTTGGAACTAGTTCAATAAAATCGAGCTCTGCAAATTGATTTCCTTTTGTTAATCTGATTTTATTTTCTTGGTCATCCAGGCTGATCTCTTTCTCAGTGAAATACCAGCTATCCCAGCCATAACTATTATAATTAACCTCACCGATTGAAGTATCGTTAACAGATACATGATGGGAGGCCGGCTCTCCCATGCCATTTGCATACCTAACTTTCAACGTATAATCTCCTGCTGGAAGATCCACATCAAATTCTACAAAACTATCATCAAAATCAATATGGCCTACCTTTGCTTGATTAGAAGCCGATGTATTGGATACTATGCTGGCACGGTTAATAGTAGCATCCTCTGCTTCAAACTTGTAACCTACCGGAAGTTTAGGGGTTAACGTCCCTGCCTGCTCTCCCGACGGAACTTCTAGTAAAGTTCCAGTTGCGACAGGTTTGCCAAAGTTTGGTGTTCCATCTTCATTCCATGTGAATTTTTGCATCCTGATATTCCGGTCCCAACCTGATCCCTGAAATTTAGCTCCATGGTAAATGATCCAATCCTCAGTTCCATCTGGTGACTTAAAGAAACCATTATGTCCAGGACCATACACACCAACTTCTGGGTCCTTTTCAAATACTGGTTCCGAACTCTTTTCCCATGCATCAGGATCAAGTGGATCTGATCCAGTAAAAGTTAACATCCCTAATTTATAATCATCTGTCCAACTACCACTAGCTGAATAAATCAGAAAAAGCTCTCCATCATCATTTCTTAAAAATTGTGGACCTTCATTGATAAGTGGTTCCCCAATTTTTTCCCAATCATATTCTGGCCTTGATAATTCTACCCTGTCTCCGCTTATCGTCCAGGGATTGGTCATTGGTGCAATATAAATATCCTGACGCACATTGACGTCACCTTCCCAACCAGACCATGCAAAGTAGTACTCGCCATCCATTTCTAAAATCGTTCCATCAATGGCCCATTTGTCAGAAGGTGTCGTTATCTTGCCATAGGTAGTTCCTTCCGGATAAGAATAATCACCAAATGGATCAGATGTTTCTGATTCAAGTACATGCATACGTTGTTTTTCCATGTCACCACCAGATGCGGCAAAGTAGATATACCATTTTCCATCAATGAAATGAATTTCTGGTGCCCAGATGTGTGCACTATTAGGGGCGCCTTGTTCTGGTGTCCAAACGACTTTACTTTCTGCATTTTGTAAGCCTGAAATTGTTTTCGATTTCCAAATGGTTACGTTATTCCCTGTTGTATTTGTATAGTAATAATAGCCATCTGTATGTCTAACAATCCACGGGTCTGCTCCATCTCCAATCACAGGATTTTCAAAAAGTTGTGCTGGTTCTTCCTCGTAGTAAAATGTGACATGACCTATGTCTGCTTGTTGTCCACCGTTATTTTTTGGAGCATTTAATTCATTATCCATGGTATCCTCCTGATTATAACTATAAAGATTACCTGCATTACCACCTTTAACAAATACATACTTGATGCCAATATCTGACTGCCAATCTAACGTTTTATTATCCTGAAAGTCGATATGAATGGTTCCATCATGATATGACCCGCTTTCTTGCGAGTTATCATCCAGTTCCAACTTAAATTGCTTTAGTTCCTTTAATTCCTCTGGTAATTGCTCATTTTTGGAATTGTCATTCCCGTCTATTCGGATAGGATCCGCTGAAGCTAGAATACTAGAATCTTTACTTACAACAATCAGAGGTACCACTAAAACAGCAATAAACAACAAACCTAACATTCGTTTCAATTAAGCCACTCCTTTTCCATTAAATATTCGTTTAGCGATTTTTAACTTGAGCTTTGCCGAATCAATCACCCCCTTTAGTTAGAGGCATACTAGTAATATTGTTAGATTTTCGTCATCTTTTTGTCAGACTGATCTGGTTCAGCCTTTATTCTCATCATCTTTAATGGTGCATTGTTTCTTGGAACTCTACTCGTTAACTTAATGAAATACGTAATCACTAATAGGAGCATGAGACTAAAGAAAAATCCCTGCCAAGGCCCGACAAAAATTAAATTTAATGCGTTATCCAACGAGAAAATAAAAATATTACTGAATAGTAAATAAACAAGTACGTTTTCACCCATCAACCTTAATAATCCTAATCCCTTTTGCCAGTGATCTAATACTATTGAAAAAAGGTAATAGATATAAAGAATCAAAGTTGGTCCAATAATCCAATATATACTTGGCGGAAATCTATCAGGTAACTGCATATCCCTTGTTAGGAGATAAATAGAATCGTACCAACTAAAGAAATCAAGAAATATTTCCATTGGAAATCGATTCGGTATTTCGCAAAATAGATACCAATTAAATAAAATGGCAAATACTGTACAACCGGAAAGGTTACTACGTCTGTTGACCCTACCAATAAGCCTAGTTGTGCTATAGTGATCGAACTATAATCAATCCAAGTCGTTACTAAAAGTAGAGAGCATAACATCCAAAATAGCGTCGGTCGATTAGAAATCCATATAAAACTATGAAATAATACTAGTCCCAAAAAGATGATCAAAGAAAAGGAAACTAAAAATTCAGACCAACCCGGAATAACTTGCAAGACCAAGATTGGCATAATCGTATCGATAGTTAGCGGTTGATTGCCTACATATATTTGAAATGCTATACCAGATAGATAAAATGCCAACAGTGTCTTTATTCCTGTTATAAGCATTTTCATATAAACAGATCGAAAGGGCTTACAAAAATAAGCTAGTTGACAGACATATCCAAAACAAAATACAAAACCTGAAAAGGTAATTAAATTAAAAAATTGTGTAATATAGGGAATCGATATAAAAATAGATTCATCACTGAAAAATTGAAGCACGTGCGTATAGACCATACCAATAACTAAAAGACCTTTAAAATAATCAACAGAGTGGTCGCGACCATTTATGACAATCACTTCCCGCAAATTTAATATTTTTAAAATAGGGATTGTTCTGTTGCTTAGAACAATCCCTAGAGTTTTAATCATTGATTTTTTTTATTTTCTCTAGTGCAATTTTTGGAGTTCGGTCTTCTTTTAATAAACCATTAATTTCTTGTTGAACATCTGTTATTTGTGTATAACAATAACCTGATATATATGGAATTTCTTTAATGGCATTCGTGATACTTTGGTAGCGGCTTAAAAATTGTTCCTCTGTTTCGACTTGATTACCATAACCCCAACCACTTCCTTCATCAAAAGCAATACCACCATATTCAGAAATTATGATCGGTTGGCCTTTATACTCATAACCATTAGCAAATGGATACTTATCATTATTATGGGCTATTTCATTATTTACAATGGCGTCTTTATCTTGATAACGCTCTGAAAATCTCTCACCAAACTCCTCATAATCATGCAGGCAAATAATATCTGAAATGGTATGTTCCCAACCATCATTGACAATAACAGGTCGCTCAGAATCAATGGATTTCGTTAAATAGTATATCGATTCTGTGAAAGCTTGTTCTTTTTTATTGGTTGCGATATGAGGTACGCCCCAAGATTCATTAAACGGTACCCAAGTGATGATCGATGGATGATTATAATGTTGTTGGATAATGTCTAACCACTCTTTGGTAAAGTTCTCAACAGCTTGATCGGAATACTCATATGTTGCAGCCATCTCAGACCAAACCAATAACCCTTTGCGATCACACCAATACAAAAAGCGTTCATCTTCTAATTTTTGGTGTTTTCGCACACCATTAAAGCCCATTTCTAGTGTTTTCTCGATGTCTTCTATCATCGCTTCATCAGACGGTGGTGTCAGCATCGTGTCTAGCCAATATCCTTGGTCTAATAAAAACTTTTGATAGATAGGCTGATTGTTCAGCAATACTTTTCCATCTTTTATCGATACTTTTCGCATACCAAAGTAGGAATGAACTTCATCTAGCAATCTATCATTTTCATATAAACCAAATGTCACGTCATATAAATTGGGATGTTCAGGTGTCCAGTGCATCACCTTCCATTCATGTATTTCAGCTAATAGATCTACTTCAAAATGCATCGAAGAACGATTTGGCGTGAAAGCAAATTGTTTCACTTTTTCCCCTTTAAAATGAATCGTTGTTTCAACTCTAAGCTGTTCATCCATGTTTCCTGCTAGTGAATAATCAAAAGCTACTGAATTTGTATCGATATTCGGTGTCATCTTTACATGTTCGATACTTCTATTTTCAAGAAATTCTAACCAAACCGTTTGCCAAATCCCAGTTGTCTGTACATACCAACAACCGAAATTCTCCTCTACCCATCTTTGTTTGCCTCTTGGTTGATAACAACTGTTGCTATCCTCTACTTTCACAACTAGTTTATTTTTGGCGTTGGTTGTAACAGCGTTAGAAATATCAAAGGAAAACGCAGCACTTCCGCCTGCATGACTACCAATATATTCGTCATTCACCCATACTTTGGTTAGATAATCTGATGCTTGAAATCGTAGCATCACTTTTTTACCAATTTGATCAACTGGTATCTCAAATGATCTTTGATACCATACATAAGGGTGGAAATTTTCATCCCTGATTCCACTTGCTTTTGTTTCATACGTGAATGGAACTTGTATATCCATTGCTTCCGTCAAGTTCTGATGCCACCTGTCACTTTCCCCGATATTTTGATCATCAAATGCGAACTTCCATGTTCCATTCAAGTTTATCCAACTATCTCGCTGAAATTGCGGTCGTGGGTATTCTGTTCTTTGATATGTGATTGTATTTTCCATTGTGTCAATTCTCCTTTGTTATCCTTTTATTCCTGTAAAGCTAATACCTTTTACAATTTGTTTTTCAAAAATTAAGAATGCGATGATTACTGGGATAGATGCAATCGCATTTGCTGTCATTGGTTGAACATACGCTTGTGAATAAGTAGCATTAAATACCGGTAAACCTACTGGTAGAGTGTACAACGTCTCAGACAATACCGATAAATATGGCCATAAAAAGTTATTCCATGAACCGATAAAAGTAAAAATACCTATCGCTGATAAAGCTGGTTTCGCTAATGGTAAAACTATCTTGTAAAATAGTTTAAAATAGGAACATCCATCGATAATCGCACTTTCGACCACTTCTTTTGGTACATTGTCAAAAAAGCTTTTCAATATAATCACACCTAATGGTGATGCTATCATCGGTAAGATTAATCCCGCATACGTATCAATTAACCCGAAGCTCTTTGCCACCTCATAAAGTGGGATAATGGTTGCTTCTCCAGGAATCATTAATCCTAGTAAAAAGAAAATAAAGATAAAGTTTTTGAAGCGAAATTTCATTTGTGAAATGGCAAACGCCGCTAGTGACGTTATAATCAATGTTAAAATGGTTGTAATTACCGCTACAAATAAACTATTAAACAACCAACGAAAGATTAAACTTCCGAACATAATATCTACATAGTTATAGAACGTATATGGTGGCAAAAACCATTCGAATGGTTCTGTTGTTGAAAAACCATTCGGCTTAATCGAAACAAACAACATCCAAATGATAGGTAAAATAAAGATTAACGCTATGATAAATCCCAACGTTACCTTCAATCCTAATTTAGGATCACGATTTCGTTGTAATACCGTATTTTTACTTTTTTTAACTTCGATAGTTGCCTCATTACTAAATCGTCGATTACTCATTTAGTTCTCCCCCGATCTTTGACTCTTTAATTGAATAATAGAGAGAATTAATAAAATAAAGAATAACGCATAAGACATCGTTGCGGCATAACCTAAGTTATTTTGATTAAACCCAACTTCATAAATATATTGTATTAACGGCCTAGTTGCCCCACCAGGTCCACCGCCTGTAATTAAGAGAATCTGAGCAAACACTTTATATGACGCAAGTACTTGTAACAGAAGAATGACGCGCCCAATCGGAATAAGCTGTGGTAATGTAATATACTTAAACATATCCCAGCGAGAAGCACCATCTATTTCACTTGCTTCATATAACGAGTGAGGGATATCCTGTAAGCCGGCTAAGAATAAAATCATATTGAAACCAACCGTCCACCATAAAGTAACGACTACAATGGTCACCCATGCTAATCCTTGATCTGCCATCCACTTCGGCTCTGCGTCAATGCCGATCATTTGAATGATATTATTTACCAATCCGTTATATGGCTGAAGCATAAAGATCATCAGAAAAGATATAACAGAAACAGATAATATACTTGGTATAAAAAAGGAACTACGGAAAAATGTTTTAAACTTCGTGTTTAGGTTGGATAATAGCGCCAAACCTAATGCCAATAAGACCATCGTTGGTGTTGTCAAAATTACAAAAAACGTTGTGTTCCATAACGTTCGCCAAAAATGTCGATCTGTAAACATTTTTGTGTAATTTTCCAACCCAACAAACTCTATTTTACGAACTAATGTCCAATCATACAGACTCATCTCTAAACCTTTGAAAATTGGAAATATCGTAAAGATCATATAAGCAATAAAGAATGGCAATAAAAAAGGAATTGCTCTAAAATCTTGGATCCATTGTTTCTTCATCATTTGACCTCCTATTATAAGGATGTAGCACATGTTAAGCGAAATACAGTCTGATCCTAGTCATTCGATATCATCGTATTATCATTGATAAATGATGAATTTCCAGGATCAGGCTGCTAAGTTATCTGTTAACTTCACTAATTATTCTGCTATGAGATCCGTTACTTCCTGCTCAATCATGGAGAAGACTTCTTCAGCAGCAGCATCTCCTGCCCAATACTTGTCTAGATTACGTACAACAATATCTTGAATTCCACGCGCATGAACAGTACGATCCACATATTTCACATAATTAGCAACTTCAGCGTACTCACTACGATATGGCATATCCTTAAATTCATCTGATTCTAAAACGGTATCTTTAGCCGGAATATGTCCAGCTCTAGCCCAATCAGCACCATTATCAGTAGCAAATTTCATAAATTCAACTGCACCTTTTTGTGCGTCTTCATCTGCATCATCATAATATGGCAGTACGAAAGTATGGGAGCTTGCCCATGCAGCATCTTGACCAAATATATTAGGGAAAGGCATTGGTGTAAAATCAAGGTCCTCCGTTGTTTCCCAAATCCCTGTTGCCCAAACTCCAGTAGTTATTAGAGCTGCATTTCCAGATTGAAAATCGCTGTAAAAGTCCGCTAAATCTAAAGGTATAGCTTCATGTGTATGGTATAAGTCATAAAGATACTTCGCTGCTTTAGTCGCTTTCTCATGATCTAAAGCGTATGTTGGATTTTCCATATCACCGGAAACTATGTTTTCCCCTCCCATCTGGTTATATAATGCCCACCAGATTCGGTATGGATCTTCACCTACACTTGAGAACGCAAAGGGCATTTTATCTTCTGGCAATGATTCTTTAAGAGAAGTTAAGAATTCAACAAATCCTTCTGGTGTTTTTTCAAAGTCGGGTGTACCGTCATCATTAAGAAGACCTGCTTCATCAACAAGGTTGTTGTTAATAAACATAATTTCTGGATGAGTATCAATTGGTACTGCATAATTATTTCCATCATAGACCGTGACATCTAAGACATTTTGGTTAAACTCATCCCAGTTAAGCCCTGCATCTTCAGCATAATCATTAATATTGGTTACAAGTCCTTGGGTAACTAATTCAGGTAATACATGACTGTGAGCTATTGCCAGATCTGGCCCTTTTCCCGATCCAACACTTGTCAGTAATTTTGTGTAATATTCTTCATATTCTTGCTGGACATTATTAACAAAATACTCTTCTTGACTGTCATTAAACTCAGTAACAATGTCATTCATGTATTCTGCATCTCCACCACTAAACAAATTCCACATAACCACTTCGGTTGCGCCTTCTGGAATTTCCACATCATTTCCTGCTGAATCAGAATTGCCGGAACATGCGGCCAATATCAACGCAACAAAAACCACACCAATAAAAACACTAAAACCCTTCCTCATATTGACTCCTCCTTTTATAAGATATCTCTAAGTTACAAATAAAATGTTTAATTACAGTTTTTCTGTAACTTTAGATATAGAATACGCTTTCATTTCATAAAAGTCAATACTAATTCAAATTATATAGTTAACTTTTATATATATCTTTTTTTGATCATATAGTTAATAAATACGGTTAATTGAATCAATTCATTATGCTAACTCTGCTTTTCACCTATGGTTACAACCTTTTTAAGCTAATTCTTTGAAACTATTACTATGTTCTATATAGATTGTTATTATGTTTATATACATATTTTTTGTATTAATTACATTTTTCGACCTTTTTAGGTAGTTTTCGTTGTTAGTTCACGGTAACAAGCAAATTCAATCCACAGGTCAATTCTTTCGTTAAAATTGGTTTAATTGTGATGAGAAGTTGGTTCAAGAAGTGGGATGGATCATACAAAGAATATCAAAAGCTATGTATCTGAAGACATAATTTATCAACTTAAAGAAAGTAATATATAATGAAAATTATAATAAGATTAATAGAAGGAAAGAGGTATAAAATGAGAAAACTCTCTCAAAAATTACTAGAAGTGTGGATTAAAATTCCACGTTCAGTGAGAATTTTTGTATTAAATATTATAACTATATTCTTTTTTCTTCATTTATTAATTGCAGGATTAAAATCACTATTCGAATTATCTATAGAGTTACCAGTTCTTTTAATTGCGATCATTGTTTCATTTCTGGTTATGATGATTATCAGTAAAAATAATTAACTAAACTTTCGCACCCTGAAATAAGCAGTTATGGCTTGATATCGTTGGGCAAGTCGCTATCTATTGTTGTAGTTGCCTTTTGATTATTTTTTGTTACTCTTTTTCAAGGAATCATCAAGAAGCCAAAATAATTATTGTAGAACCATAGCCCAATTGATGTCACTGATCACTTAAAGCATGCCGTCCAGTGTTCGTTGATCGTTACTACTTTGGCTTTGCAGATAGAGGATATTTATGCAGAATTAGGCATTGATTTAATTTTCGTTATTAGTTCACGGTTCCAATCAAATTCAATCTTAAAATAAAAAAACGTTAGAGTGTTGATATCTCAACACTCTAACGACTTATTATTCTATTCATTTCTCTTTAAAAATCATATAAGTTTACTCTTTTCAAATGGTTGATCAGAAATTTGAATGGACTCTGTCGGACAGTTTTCATATGCATCCTCTAGTTGCTCCCACAATTCGTCTGGTACTGACTTATTACCATTATTATTATCTAAAGTCACATATGCAATTCCTTCATCATCATAATCAAATATATCTGGAGCTTCTTCACCACATTGTCCACATGCGATACACGTTTCTCGATTTACTTTTGCAAACTTCACATTAATCCTCCTCCAATAATAGTAATCTCAATAACTGACTTATCATTCATCTAATTACCTCTTTTAATTTACTGTTACATTGCATGAAATGTAAATGATCCTATTGCTAAAAAGAAACTGGTAAAGATGAAAGACCTTGCGCAGCTAGCTTAAATTGCCATTTGACTTCCTTTCGTGGGATATTTAATTTTAAGTTTGGCATACGCTTTAACAATGTGGTAAACGCGATATCTCCTTCTATTCGAGCAAGAGGTGCTCCTAAACACATATGAATACCTTGTCCAAATGCGACATGTCGTTTAATATCACGTGTTACATCCACGTCTTCTGAATTGATGAATACATTTTCATCTCGGTTTGCTGACTTCAACAGAGGAAAAAGTACGTCACCTTTATTAATTTGCTGTCCTCCTAGTTCCAAATCTTCCTTAGCATAACGTGGACCAGCTGTGGTAGAAGGACCATGAAAACGCAATAATTCTTCAACAGCTGATGGAATAATACTTTGGTCATTCTTAAGAATTTCCAACTGATCAGGATGATCTAGCAAAATCAAAGTACCGGTGGAAATCAGGTTGGAAGTTGTCTCATGTCCAGCAAAAATCAACAGCTGCACCATGGACAAAAGTTCTTTTTCAGTAAGCTTATCTCCCTCTTCCTCAATGGTGATCAATTCACTGATTAAATCATCACTAGGTTGCTGACGCTTTTTTTCAATAAGTTGTGTAAAATAATTACTAAAGGCTTCCAGACTTTCCGAAACTTCATTGTCGATTCTTCCTACACCAAGACCATTAGCGATAGCCTCTGACCACTCATAGATTTGTTCACGATCTGATTTAGGTACGCCTATCATATCTGAAATAACATTAATCGGTAATTTGTAGGCATAGTCCAAAACAATGTCCATTTCACCTTTATCTTGCACCTGATCAAGTAAATCATCTGCTATCTCTTGGACACGAGGACGTAAACTCTCCATATATCTCGGTGTAAACGCTTTGGATACTAACCTGCGTAACCGTCGATGATCAGGTTCATCAAGTGCATTTAAAGAACTAGCAAGAAATAAATTTGAACTATCTTCTTCAGAGCTATTAGTTAAAAATTGTTTGGTATCACTGTTCTTATTAATAGTAGTAGGATCAACACAAAAATTTGTTTGATCTTTAAGAACTTTTTTTACATCTTCCATATGTGTGACAATCCATGTTTGGTTGTCAGAATCCCCCATTGGCATTGGGATGGGTCTAACGGATCCCTTTTCCCTTAGGTCTGCAAATACTAAGAAAGGATCTTTTTCAGTTCTACCTCCTAAGACATTTAAAACTTCTTGCTCTGGCGTTATTTGCCCTGATTGATTCATAGAAAAAACTTCCTCCCTTTTATTAGAATCCTAGATTTTTAGCCTTTACTTATAAACTTTCATTGGTAAAGAAGTTAAAGACTGTCCCGGAGCAGAAGCAATTAAATTCCGTTCTAAATCAAATCCTTCAACTGGTTCGATATGTGAAAATTTTTGTAAAAATACTTCAAGAGCAGTTTTTATTTCCAATCGTGCTAATGGAGCGCCTAAACAGAAATGAGGACCACTACCGAATGTTAAATGCCTTTTACTGTTTGCACGATGAATGTCAATCGAGAAAGGATCGTCAAACTTATTTTCATCCATATTACTTGCACTCATCCAGGCAATGACGACATCTCCTTTTTTCAAATCAACACCTAATAAATTATTATCTTGCTTAACCGTACGATCTCTTTTTGAAATATGAAAACGATAACGTAGAAATTCTTCAACTGCATTCGGTACCAAATCCAAATTATTACGAAGTTCACCATATAAGGAGTCATCATCATAGAGCAATGAGTAAAATGCATTCGCTAGTGCATGACTAGTTGTTTCAACTCCTGCACCTAAAAGCAGCATGGTCATTTGTACAATTTGTTCATCTGTAAACCGTTCTCCGTCTACTTCTACTTGGATTAAGTCAGAAATAATATCATCAGAAAGATTGGATCGTTTTTGAACAACAATTGGATAGAGATATTCGAAATATTCTTTTGCAGCTTTTTGTTTTTCTAACTCAATGTCATCCAACCTTGTTTTATCGTAAGGTTGAAAAAGAGTATCTACCCATGCCTTGAACTGATATCTGTCTTGAATAGGAACACCAAATAAATCTGCGATGACTAAACTAGGTAAAGAAGCAGCCATTTTATCCACGATATCAATAATCGAGTTGTCTTCTATCTGTTCCACAAGTTCAGTTGCTATCTTTTGAATACGAGGTTCCCAGTTCTTCAAACTACGGGGAGTGAAGGCTGCTGCTAACAGAGAGCGACCCTTTCGATGTTGAGGCGGATCCATAAGTGTAAAGTGAGTGTGAGGATTTTTTTCTCCATCATTATTAGCTCCTACAAAAATTCCTGATCTATGCCCTTCACTTGAAAAGAACTCATAGTTGCTTAACACCTGTTTGACATGTTCATGTGTAAAAACATTCCAAGTGTTTGTTTTCTCATGATAATAGACAGGATGATGTTCAAGCATTTCCTTGTACCATTCAGCAGGAAAAAATTCTTCTGAACGTGATTGAAAATTGGGAATTTCGTTGACAGGAATTATTTCTTTCGGCATCGCTTTCATTCATATTCCTCCTTAATTGTTATTGAAGATCGAAACATTAACTTTACATCTCTACTCTTTTTATATTACTCTAATCAGAGTATTACAAAAAGAGTAGAAAGTTGTGTTTTCGTTCAAATTATAATAGTTCAGACTTCCTAACACGAAATAGAAATTATAATGGTAAGTTAAAATGGAGCGCGATGTAAGAGGACTAAAAGAGTAGGGTGTTTTCAGTGCGCCGATGAATTTAGTTTACATAAATGATTAAACGGCCTATCCCAAAGTATGGTAAACGACCGTTTGCAATTCCAAGTATATTTAATTATCAACACTCTTTAAAAAAGTTAAAAGTTTTTCCATCCAATAAATATTATGTTCTATTTGGCTAAATGCATGTTCACTAATAAACTCTACTGCCTTAAGTTGTTCATCATCTAGTGATTGAATTTGCTTTAAAATCTCTTTGTTTTCTTTCTTCTTTTTATACTCTGTTAGACGTTGCTTTTCTTGTTTAATAGTATCTTCCAGTATAAAGGCCATCTTCGTTGAATCAATATACTTCAAGAGAAAAATGGAAATATATATATCTTCAAATCTTGAAACATTTTTAAAACTATCGTAAATCTCTTGTTCAAGAAAATCTCTTCCATCTTGAGTGATTCTGTACAATGTTTTGTTCGGGCGATTTTCTATTTGGATGATTTCAACAGGTTCAATAAACCCTTTTTTCTTCAAGGAATCAAAATTATAGTAAAATTTACCTTCACTCAATTTTTCTAGAGGTATTGTATTTAGTAATATTTTCTTTAAACTATATGGATGATTTTCTTTGTCAGCAAGGCTTCCTAATATAAATAATGGAATAGACAAAAGGATTCTCCTTTCTATAATTCGGGCTAAACCTCATTAGCATATCATATTATTCCTTTTGTCAAAACTTAATGCTGATTTGTACTAACTCCACGTGTCTTTCCCAATATGAGATTTCCTCCCTTTTCAAATTACATGAACTTCCATTCTTTTGATTATGTGTTGTGCTTTTATTTTCTATGTCTTACTGGCGACTTTTTGATTTTACTGGCAACTTTGGGGACTTTACTGGCAACTTTTTAATTTTACTGGCAACCTCGGGGACTTTACTGGCAACTTTGGCTATTTTACTGGCAACCTCGAGGACTCTACTGGCAACTTTGCCTATTTTACTGGCAACCTCGAGGACTCTACTGGCAACTTTGCCTGTTTTACTGGCAACCTCGAGGACTTTACTGGCAACTTTGCCTGTTTTACTGGCAACCTCGAGGACTTTACTGGCAACTTTGGCTATTTTACTGGCAACTCACTCACTTGATGAATGGTGATTACAAAAAAGCGTCATATCCGCATATAAAAATGTAGATATGACGCATAGTAGTTTCCGCTTCCTATTATTCCTCTTCATCTTCTTGTTCATTACCATTCTTATAATCATAATAAGCTTTTATTGCTCTTTTTCCAATCGAATGGTGGATTGGGTATTGTCCGTTCCCTGTACCATTTTTAGGAACTACAACCGCAAATGCTACCTCTGGCTTCTCAACTGGACTGTATCCGACAAGAGTAAGGTTATGTGTAGGTATATCATTGGATTGTGGATTCTGAGCAGTACCAGTCTTTCCTGCAACTTCATATGGAAAGTCACCCCACTCACCATTTGCAGTACCTTTAGGGTAATTAAAAACTCTCCAAAAGCCTTCTTGTACACGATCAATGTATTTGTCATCCATTTTTAATTTATTCAACACTTCCGGAGCAAACGATTCTATGACTTTACCTAGGTCATGATTTTCGTTTCCTGGTTCTCTAATTTCTTTTACTAGACGCGGCCGCATGCGGTATCCATCATTCGCAATCGTAGAGACATACTGTGCTAATTGCAACGTCGTGTATGTATCATATTGCCCAAAAGAAAGATCAAGATATACTCCACCGTCTTTCGGATCTCCAGTAACACCAGTCGCTTCATAAGGGAAGTCTATTCCTGTTTTAGCCCCAAGACCGAATTGACTGTAATAGTTTCTTAACGTATCGAACGAATCATAATTAAAATTGTATAAAATTTCATTATGTCGATACGTTGCACCACTGATCCTTAATGCAATCCTCATCATGTATGCGTTGGAAGACCTTTTAATAGCTTGAATGTCATTAAGGCTACTACCTAAGTTTGCATAGGAAGACTTTTCCTCTGACCCCTGAATCTTAATAGGCGATTCATCTAAATATGTTCCTATGTCAATGGCACCTTCTTGATATCCAGCTAATACTGTCGCACCTTTAATAGAGGAACCTGGTGCATGTGCATCATATATCGTTCGGTATGCATTATTCTTATATTCTTGATTTTCCCGATCATACCTGATGGCAGATAAGGTAATAATCTCACCTGTTTGAGGATTCATTAAAACTGCCAGCGCATCTTCTAAATAGCCATTATTGTTAACAGGATGATTAATTCCTTTTCTTAATTCATCTTCCACAATTTCGTCCATTTTTTCCTGTAATTCCATATTTACGGTTAAAATAAGATCTTTCCCTCTTTCACCTTCAACCACTACTTCAGAACTAATCACTTCTTGACTGGAATTCGTTTTATATTGAATTTTTTCTTTTCTTCCTCTTAGAACATGTTCATATTGTTGTTCTAAACCACTTGTACCAACACGGTCATTCCATGTATAGCCATTAGCTAAATAGAATTCACTATTTTCACGAGGAATCCCCTCTTCAGAAGATGTTATATTTCCAACAAAAGAACTAAGTGTATCTCCATACAACCGTTCACGTTCCCAGTCAATAAACGCATTAATGCCTGAAAGATCATGTAAATGCTCTGACACCTGTGCATATTCTTCATCAGTTAACCCTTCGTTTACTACGATATGTGGAGAAAGTTCATATGCTGCATCAAGCTCTTTCTTGATAGCTACAATATTAAGTAGATCTAATGTCCAATCAATTTCATTTAAATCGTCTTCAGTGATCGTATCCAATTCAGCCTGATATTTGTCACTACTGTCCAGATTTTTTTGTTTCTCTGTTAAGCGCTTTGCTACTTCTTCACGATTTTCTATATACCAATATTCTTTTTTATCTCGTTCCACTATTTCATCTTTTAAATCGTCCTCATCTTTTATAATAGTAATATATTGGGCTAGTTTTTCTGCTAATTTCATACGATCTTCTGCTGATTCGCCATTTTTAGTTGGTGTATATGTTATCGCTTTCCTCGGACTGTTATCTAAGATGATATTGTGATTTTTGTCATACATTTTACCTCTTGGTACTGCTTTTTCACTGGGTGTATTTTCTGTTTGATCTATTTCTTGTTGTGCTTCTTTCCCATTTAGAATTTGTACAACCCCTATCTGAACGATCAGCAAAGAAAATAAAAGAAAAATAAAGACAAATAATAGATTTAAACGAAGAGATAATTGAGTTATTTTCTTATTTCCCTTCTTTTTTAAACTAGATTGCTGATTCATTTGTCTCCCTCCTACAGTCACTATTTTCTCAATTGTAACATGATGAGTAAAATATTTTTCTAATTTTTACAAAAAATTGATATTTGTACTTTTCACCTACACTATAGGAGTTTTGTGCCTTACAATTCGTTTCTTTCGAGTGATATTATTCCTAATGGTTACCTCAAAGTAACCTCCGAATATAAAAGTGCGTTCTTCACAAATCGAGCTATGTTCGATACCATGAAAATAGAAACAACGAAAGGAGTAGATAGAATGTCAAAACGAATTGCAGTAATAGTTACCGACATGGTAGAGGAAATAGAACTAACAGATCCTGTTAAAGCTTATAAAGATGCTGGTCATACAGTTGACATTATTAGTGATGAGGCTGATAAAACAATTAAGGGTAAAAATGGAGATGAACTAAAAGCAGATAAAGGGATAGAAGATGCAAGTGCAAGCGACTATGATGCATTATTAGTTCCTGGAGGTTTCTCTCCTGATTTACTCCGTATTAACCCAAAAAATGGAGAATTCGCAAAAGAATTTATGGAAGCTGAAAAGCCTGTATTTGCAATCTGTCACGGCCCTCAATTTTTAGTGGAAACCGACTTATTAAAAGGCAAAGAACTTACCGGCTTTGTCTCTATCAAAAAAGACCTTGAAAATGCTGGAGCAATTGTAAAAGATGAAGAGGTTGTTGTGGATGGTAATCTTGTTACAAGTAGAACGCCAGATGACCTACCCGCTTTCAATCGCGAATCATTAAAATTACTTAAATAATCTGCTAGCTAGCGCAATAAGACGGTATCTGTTATGAACAGATACCGTCTATTCTTTATATCATCTAATTCCTAACTACCAATTAGCCCTTCTTCTTTCAATTGAGAAATTCGCTGTTTTCCCCAAGTGTACATCATTTCCACAATGGGGACTAAGGTTTGTCCAAGTTCTGTTACAGAGTACTCTACCTTTGGTGGCATTTCTGGGTAAACCTTTCGACTTACTATCCCATCATCCATTAATTCTTTTAATTGATTCGATATTGTCTTATGAGATACATTGTCGAACAAGCGCTCCAAATCACTGAATCGATGTGGCCCTTCTACACCAAGATGCCAAAGAATCACTACTTTGTACTTTCCACTGATGATGGACAACGTTAATTCTTTTTCACAGTAATAATCGTCATTCTCCAATTTCTTCTTTACACTTTCTCTTAACGTTTCACACATAAGTTCGCAACGTCCCCCTAACAGTCTGTATCTTAATATCTTTACTTTAAACAAGATATATTGTCAAGTAAAGCCATCTATCTAGTTCTTCAGCTTATAAATCTATCGTCTATCTAAGAGCCTCTCCCATTTTTTATCAGTGGCTAACTTAAACGCCCCTAGGGTTTGATCTACTTACTTTTGACTTGCGACAATATTCACAAAATTCCTTACAATCTTTTTATAGTCTATTAATTAGCGCTTCATATTCTCCATTTATAATAGAGTTATCAAATGTAAGGGAGTGGTAATTGTATGAAGCGTTTCTTTTCTATTTTCTTTATTATGAGTATTCTAACGACCAGTTTCGCAGTTCCAACATATGCGAATGAGAAAGATGACTCAATCACCAAGCAAGGGCAGCAACAGATGATTAATGTGGCCCACCGCGGAGCATCCGCACATGCACCGGAAAATACCATGGCAGCATTCCAAAAAGGTGTGGACATGAAGTCAGATTACATTGAAATTGATGTACAAATGACGAAAGATGGAGAATTAGTGGTTATTCACGACACCACAGTAGACCGCACAACCAACGGCACTGGTCCAGTTGGTGATTTAACACTAGAAGAAATCAGAAGGTTGGATGCCGGTAGCTGGTTTAGTGAAGAGTTTACTGGAGAAAAAATTCCCGCGTTTGAAGAAGTACTGGATGCCTTTCGTGGAAAAGTAGGCATTTTAATCGAACTAAAATCACCAGAGCTTTATCCTGGTATCGAAGAACAAGTTGCAGAAGCATTAAAGGAACGTAATATGAATCTACCTAATAACGAAAAGATTATTATCCAATCCTTTAATCACGACTCTATGAAACGATCCAAAGCGTTTTTACAAGCAATTCCTCATGGTGTATTAGCTGGTATGAGTTGGAGTGACGTGACTGATGAGCAATTAGCAGCTTTCGCAACGTATGCGGATTATTTCAATCCTAATCAGAACATTGTAACACCAGACTTAATCGATCGCGTTCATGCAGTAGATATGCAGATCATGCCATATACATCTAGATCACAAGAACAAGCTGATCGCCTGTTTCATTTAGGTGTAGATGGAATTATTACGGACTATCCAGAGCATGTGTATGATCATCCGGTAAAAAAAGGAGCATAAATCATGTTTAATTCTAAAAAAGCGATTCTTGCTAAATTAACTGGTTTTGTAGTCACTGTTGGATTTGCCGCGACACTGATTTCCATCTTTCCAACAGCATCCGTATATGCCAATGGAAAGGAACAGCCAAAATTGGAGTTTGGAGTTGTACCGGATGTACAGTATTGTGATTGTGAAGTAAATGGTACTCGCTATTATCGTAATTCTGTAACAAAGTTGATTGAAGCATCCCAAACATTAAATCAAGAGAATGTCGATTTTACTGTACAGCTTGGTGACCTTATTGACCGAGATGTAGAAAGTATCTCTACAATTCTACCTATTTTCAACATGATAGAAGGTCCGAAACATCATGTACTTGGTAACCACGATTTTGCTGTAAAGACGGACGAAGTGATTGATATTCTTGGAATGAAGAACCAATATTATGATTTTAAATACAAGAATTGGCGCTTCGTTGTCCTTGATACCAATGACCTAAGTTTCTACGCAAATTCAAAAGACTCTGAGAAATACGTAGAAGCTGAGGAAATGTATAATGATTTAGTAGAAAGTGGAGCCATCCAAGCACAAACATACAATGGTGGCATAAGTGTCGAACAGTTAACTTGGCTTCATGATGTATTAGATAAAGCAGCGAAACGAAATGAAAAAGTCGTTGTTTTTGGACATATGCCAGTCTATCCGGAAAATCCCCACAATGTCTGGAATGCAGAAGAAGTGAAAGAGGCATTGGAGGCTAATGACAATGTCGTTGCCTATTTTAACGGACATAACCATGCTGGCAACTATGGTGTACAAAATGGCACACACTATGTCAACCTTCAAGGTATGGTAGAAACCGAGGAAGACACTGCCTACTCTATCATTCGCATCTATAAAGATCGCTTAGAAATCGATGGGTATGGCCGCGAAGCAGATCGTGTTTTGGAAATTCAATAAATGTAAAGAGGTAAAGGGGTTAACCCCTTTACCTTATATAACATGAACTAAATGTAAAATCACAACTCTCTTTCTATTCCAGCAACTCCGAATCCTCCTGGCCCAGCATGAGTGGAAATCATCGCACCTGCTTGCATCCACTTGATATTTTTAAAACCATTTTCTTTAGCAATATCTGTCATCTTCTCCTTGATCTTTTCATCCAAACCAATCGAATATATTAGAAATAATTGTCCTTTATCAAGGTTATATTGATTGAAATACTCTTGTATAAGTTTTTCTGTAACGACGCTCATTTTGCCACGATATTTCTTGGTAGAAACAAGTTTTCCATCAATTAATTCAATGCAAGGCTTTATTTTTAACAATGCCCCTCCAAGGTAGGCAAGATTACTAACTCTTCCACCCGCTTTTAAAAATTCTAAACTGCCGGGAACAAAAGCTAATCTGGATTTTGGTACAATGTATTGGATTTTTTCTACTAGTATTTCCGGTTCAATCGTGGGTTCTTGTTCTAATAAGTCTATCGCATACATCACAATGGCTGCTAATCCTCCGGTAACATTTAACGCATCAATTAGAAAAATATCATCCATTTCTTCCGTCGCGATGATAGCATTTTGGAATGAAGACGATGCTTTAGACGTATATCCAATATGGACAATAACACAATCCGGATATTTTGTTTTGATCTCCTTAAAAAACTGCTCGTATTCATGGACATTAGTCGCAGTGGTGGAAGGTATTTTTTTCGTTTGCTCGTAAAAATCATAAATATCCTCTACAGGCAACGAACCATCTAAATAATCTTTTCCATCCATAATAATGTGCATTGGGACGACTTGAACTGTATATCGATCAGCGACATCTTGTGGTAAATCCGCTCCGCTTTCTGTCGTTAAAATAATTCTTCTCAATATTATGGCTCCTTTCCTGCCCCATATTCCCTTACATCTTTATTATCCCTATTTTAACTATACATTAATATTGTTATCATTTCACAAATTTATTTATTTTTCTGAGATGAGTTAAACAACTTTACAATTACAATAGAGATAATACCTCTAAGTCAAGTTCATTATATTTGGCTCGCTTTTCACAAAAAAGAAACTAGAGAAAACCTTTTCTAGTTTCAGATCATTTCCATATATAATCAGGCCTTCACGTAAAATCTCTACTACACATTCATTTCTTTACTATTTATTTTTCTCCTATCGGTGTTGGTATGCATATAAAGAAAGGCACTAAGTCCAAACAAAATACCTCCTAACAAGAAAAAAGGTTCAATAATATATAGTAACGGGGCAGGTTCTACTAGTTTCATGCTTTGTATAATGCCCACGCCACCACGCAAACCTAATACTACACACGCTATCCATGCTGCAGTTAGCAAGAACCAAGATGGAATTCTTTGTCCCCATGCTTGAACAAGTGCAAGGGCAATAAAAGCAGCAAGAAAACATAGGAAAATTGCAGCTAAATTAATCATAAATAACACTTCACTCATTGTTCTTCCATCAAATCCTAAAGTACCTCCTACAGCCCAGTAAATATGAAGTAAGCCAAATAGGATCGACCAAGCAAACGCTGCATAGCCAATAAAATACAACCATTGCTTTGATTTGTTTAATGGATGGCTATCATTATTCTTTTTGATTGTAATAACTCCTTTCATAAAATCTAATTTCCTTTCTTTTCCCCACCTTCTCACTTCAAAGGTGCAAATAAAAAAAGAATAAAACACAACTAACAATTAAGCTTTATTCTTCACTTTCTTCTGATGAATTTCTGTTTTTGGGTTTATATAATACCATAGCCATTAATATAATAATGATTATAAGCCCTGGTAAACCAGAAAATAAAATTTTTATTTCATCGTAATAAAACCAATGCAAAATACCTGTAATAACAACTAATATTACGCCAATTATGTTAATGAATTTACTAATTCTCACATTCATTTGATCTCATCTACCTCTTACATACAGTTAGGTTCTATAGTTAATTTAACCGCTCCGGTTTCTTCTTCTAAAAGCATTATATCTAAACCACATCATCTTCATAAAATAATAGTAGATGCACTAACAGAAGGTGCGAATAATATGACCATAACAATATTGCCAAAAATACAGAATTTTTTTCGAATGCATAAAAGTTTCTACTTTCAGTTTATTATTATTCTATAAATATATTATAACATTTTATTGAAATAATTTAAATAATTACCAACAATAAACAATTAGTTTTCTTTACTTCTAGAAAGCCTCAATAACTCAACCATTAGTATTATTTTTAATTGATATGTGGTTCATACGGCATGTTATCTCGTAGTATGGAGAAGAGCTATTTGGGGTGCCGCCTTTTCAGCTAGCCAGAGTGATCCAGCATTATCGCAGTTTTACAATAAATTAACAGCTTAACTGCACTTACAAACTCTATTTCTGACTGACTCGTGGCTGCTTGAATTTGTAAAACATTATTCATATTCTCTTTCCACTGAAACTTTAAATTCACCGCTTTATCACTAGCATCAATCTCTTCCTAAAAATTTTGGATAAAACCCACTGATTTTCCTACTATATACAAATACTAATATGCTATACTTTTATAGATGAGATGAAATAATAATAAAGGTGTGATGTTGCATGACTACATATGCGGTGGAAGCAACCGATTTAGTGAAAATTTTCGGTAAGCACCGTGCTGTTGATGGGATTAGCCTTAAAGTACCCAAGGGCATTGTCTATGGATTTCTTGGGCCGAATGGGGCGGGCAAGACAACAATGATTCGCATGCTGGCGACCTTGTTGAAACCAAATGAAGGGCATGCCAAAGTAATGGGGTATGATCTTGGAAAAGAAGCTGATAAAGTAAGGCATTCTATTAGTTTAACCGGACAATTTGCATCAGTTGATGAGGAACTGTCAGGTAGAGAAAATCTTATTTTTATCAGTAGATTAGTAGGTTATAGCAGAAAACAAGCAAAACTAAGAGCAGACGAATTACTACATGCCTTTCAGTTAGAAGATGTAGCCAAACGCCAAGTGAAAAAATACTCCGGCGGCATGCGCAGACGTATCGACATTGCAGCAAGTATTGTTACTTCCCCAGAATTACTTTTTCTTGATGAACCTACCACAGGACTAGACCCAAGAAGCAGAAACCAAGTATGGGACATCGTCAAAGCACTCGTCAAAAATGGAACTACCGTCTTTTTAACCACACAGTATTTAGAAGAAGCAGATCAATTAGCAGATTTAATTGGTGTAATCGACCGTGGAAAGCTGATTGCAGAAGGTACAAGTAAAGAATTAAAATCCTCTATTGGTGCTGGTAGCTTAACCGTTCATTTTGATGATAGCGAAGAATTGAAGAAAGCACAGAACATTTTCATTTCACAATTTGAACAGGAGCCTGACATAAACGAACAAGATATTTCCTTAACTGTTATGATTAAGGAACATGCAAAGGCAGCCAAGGCAATTGGTGAATTAGCGAATACTAATGTGCAAATCAAAGACTTTTCCATGAGTCAGCCGAGCCTTGATGAAGTGTTTTTAACCTTAACTGGTAATGTACAAGATCAAGAAGGAGGCGACTCTACGAATGAATAAGCCATCTGCAATCGAGGAAATATTAACAAATCGAACCCGACCAAAAAGTCCACCAGCAATCCAAGCATCTGCTACCTTCGCATGGAGAGCATTATTACGAATTCGTTATGTTCCTGAACAGCTTTTTGACGTCACTGTCTTTCCGATTATCTTTTTATTAATGTTTACTTATTTGTTTGGTGGGGCAATTTCCGGTTCTACGGGAGAATATTTGAATTTCGTTTTGCCAGGTATTTTAGTAATGACCGTTTCCATGATTACGATGTACACGGGACTTGATTTAAATAAAGATATCGAAAAAGGCGTATTTGATCGTTTTCGCTCCTTACCAATATGGCAACCATCAGTATTGGTTGGTGCATTACTCGTAGACACGTTAAGATATTTAATTGCCTCGACGATTATGGTAACTCTAGGATATATATTAGGATTTAGACCAGAAGCCGGATTTAGCGGCGTCATTATGGGGGTTGTCATTCTACTCTTGTTCTCATTTAGTTTATCCTGGATTTGGACGATGCTAGGTATTATCGTCCGTTCCGAAAAGGCACTGATGGGAATTAGTATGATGTTTTTATTCCCGCTCACTTTTTTAAGTAGTGTATTTGTTGACCCTTCGACAATGCCTAACTGGTTACAAAAGTTTGTTGATATTAATCCGATAACATTTGTAGTCGATGCCGTTCGTACACTTATCCACGGCACAGGAACGAATGGCGATGTCATGATTGTCATCTATATATCGATTGCTTTAATTGCGATATTTGGTCCTCTTACGATGTACTTTTTTAAAAATAAATAATGTGAGCCTGAAGCTTATGTAAAAAGTAAAACCGCATGAACATATATTTCATGCGGTTCATTTAATTGAAGCCAGTTTGATTTATACTTTTGCATCTGAAACTACAAAACCTCCGCCTTCTGTTGTATTACTTTTAACCTTTGACGAGGTTTGTTTCTCTTTTAGTTGATCTGAATGTCCTCTGTTTACAGGCTCGTTAGTTAAAGTAATCAAACCATTACCTTCCACCCTTTTACTATATCCTAATGGGGACGTTGATTTTATAAGTTGCGCATACACTTCTGGTTCTGTTAATGTTCTTTCAAACTCCTGCTCCATTTGTTCAATCAGAATCGCAGCAGCTCCGGACACATGTGGGGTTGCCATGGACGTTCCTGACAACTTCGCATATTTCCCATTTAAATAGGTGGACATCACATTGACACCAGGTGCCACTAGATCAATCTCATCATTTGTATTCGTGAATTCAGCCATATTGTCTTCATTATCTACGGCACCTACTTGCACTACTTCTTTATAATATCCAGGATAATTTCGTTCTGCTGTTCGTGCATCTCCATCTCCTTCATTTCCAGCAGCACACACAACTAAAATGTCATTAGCTACGGCTTTTCGAATCACTTGATGAAGCTCTGGTACATCCGATTTTGCACCGAAGGACATGGAGATAATTCGAACTTTTTCCCCATTTCTACCACGCCATTTTATAGCATGTTGAATCGCTTGTATAATGCCATTATAGTCTCCAGAACCTTTGGCATCAAAAGCTTTTAATATTAATAATTTGGCTTCAGGAGCTACTCCGACTACACCTCGACCATTGAGCACAGCCGCAATCGTTCCAGCAACATGTGTACCATGTCCGTTTTGATCGGAAAAATTTCGGGGATTGCTATTATTTTCAGTAGTAAAATTTCTACCATCCATAATCCGGTTTCTTAAATCTGGATGGTGTCGATCACACCCTGTATCAATTACAGCAACCACAACGTCGCTACCTTTATAACCTTTTTCCCACTTTTTAGGTGCTTGCATCATTTCGATACCAGCAGGAATTTCACTCGTGTCGTCAATCTGTTGTTCCATTTTAAATGGGATTAAACGTACTCGTGCCATTGTTCTCCTCCTTGCAACATACATTTATTACTAGTTAATTCAACAAGAAGGAAAAGTGTACTAGACGTTTATCATGTTCGTTTAGATTATCTAAAAAATCATCTAATAAATTAGTAATTGTTACATTTTCTCCTAATAGGACTCTTTCTATGATTAATCTCCATTCACCAAAGTATACAATAGCCGTTTTTACCACCACTTCCAATACTTATATCTAGATGTTATAATAAATGTGAGTAATGCATATAATAAATAACCCACAGCATTCACTGTGGGTTATGGATAAGTGGTCCCCCAGAGGGATCGGCCATCGTTTTTTTGCGATAGACCTCACCTACTTACTTTTGCGGGTTAATAGGGAGGTCTATTTTTTATTGATCATCGAAACGATCAAAGCAAGTAATGCAATCAAGAATGTGCCGAACGAAAATAGAACGACAAAACTTTCATACATACTCATAGGCATCACCCCTTTCATGAGGGGATTAGCCGACCTCTCCCTAAAAGAACATTATCCTACTAAATTATACCATAATTCCACATATACTAGAACATACATTCTATAATTATTTCTATCTCCTTTATTTTAGTGATTGATACTTCTATCGTATTATGCTATACAATGCATCAGAGGAATTTAATAAAGTGAGACTATGACCAATCGGGATCTTACAGACAGTTAGCACTGTGACAAATAATTAAGCAATTTTTCTCTCATCATCGTCCTCATTCAACTTACATAAATGTTGTCTTTTCACATCACAGTAGTAAATCCGAGGTAGACCTGATAACAACCAATATTCATGCAATAATGTCGAGCTAACAAACCATATCATCGTCCAATCTAATAGTCTCAAAAGAATCTCTCCCTTCGTAACTAATTTATGGCAAAGGGAAGTTGTCTAAGAACGTTTTCATTCAAAGGATACCATTTTAGTACCAAAATGATAATTTTCCGTTTGATTTTGGTACTAAAACCAACTTTAAGTACCATTTTTACTTGTTCGCTTTCCATTTTAGTACTTAATCGGCTCATTGTTTCAAAAGGCACCAAAGAAATGGTGCCTTTTGTTCATGTGTATCCGTTTACATTTTCTTTGGCGTTACGTGTTAAAAAACATATTATTTTTCTTTCTCTTCTTCAACTAGCAATCGGCGCAAGGTTTTTCCTATTAATGATTTTGGGAGACTTTCACGGAATTCGTATATTCGCGGTATTTTGTATGCGGCAATCCTTTCTCGACAAAACGCCTCAAGTTCCTTTTCGTCTGTTGAAGCACCTTCCTTTAAAACGATGTAAGCCTTCACCGTTTCACCTCGGTATTCATCAGGAACTCCCACGGCAGCTGCATCCATTATTGCTGGGTGTTCAAACAAGACCTCCTCAATTTCTCGAGGGTAAATATTAAATCCGCCCGCAATGATGAGGTCTTTTTTACGATCGATAATGTAAAAGAAGCCGTCATCATCTATTTTCGCCATATCACCTGTATAAAGCCATCCGTCCTTTAAAGCGTCACTCGTTTCCTCCAGTCTTTTCCAGTACCCTTTCATAACCTGTGGTCCTTGAATGATCAGCTCACCCACTTCACCGTTTTCAAGTTCTTCACCAGTATCCGGATCGACAACCTTTGCGAGAGTATCTGGAAAAGGAATTCCAATCGATCCGAGTTTTCGTTTTTCCCATATATTATTCGCATGGGTTACAGGAGAAGCTTCGGTTAAACCGTAGCCTTCAATCAGCTTACCCCCGGTTAACTTCTCGAACGTTTCCTGGACTTCGCCGGGCAGCGGGGCCGCACCACTAATACATATATTAATGGACGATAAATCATAACTTTTTATTTTTGCATGATTGATTATTGCCATATACATCGTTGGCGCTCCAGGAAATGTAGTCGGCTTCATTTTGTCAATTAGCTTCAACGTCATGTCTACATCAAACTTAGGGAGAAGAATGAGCGTACCTCCTAATTGCATGGAAAGATTCATGAGCGTGGTCATTCCAAACACATGAAAAAATGGGAGCGTCGCCAAGTATCGTTCTTTCGCCTCCTCACTTCGATATACCCAAGCTCTCGTCTGCAAAGTATTGGCGACAAGATTATAGTGGGTAAGCATGACACCTTTAGAAACGCCAGTTGTACCACCTGTATACTGAAGCAGAGCCAAATCTTCTTCCACATCCATTTTGACGTTAATCGGCCTAGCTGATTCTATAGATAGAAGTTTCTTAAACGAATGCGTATTCTGATCGTAGATGACCTCCATTGATAAACCATCTTTTTTGGCCTTTATCGGGTACAGTATATTTTTTGGAAATGGCAAGTAGTCCTTCATTGAGGTGAAAATCGTATGTCTTACTTCTATTTTAGGCAATACGTTTTTGACACGCTTAAATAAATGATCCAAGGCGATAAGGACACTTGCTCCAGAATCATTCAGCTGATGCTCCAACTCTCTTTCCACATAAAGTGGATTTGTTTGAACGACAATTGCACCAATCATTAATGCTCCGTAGTAAGAGATGACTGATTGAGGACAATTCGGGAGCATAATCGCTACCCGATCGCCCTTCTTAATCCCTAACCCTTTTAAGACATTTGCAAACCGGTATGTTTCCTTTAATAACTGCTCATATGTGATCTTTTTTCCATAGAAAAACAGCGCTGTATGTTGAGGATGTTTTTTTGCTGTGTCTATCATGAATTGAGCCAAATTTTGCTTTGGATATTCGTATGACGATGCGACTTCTTCGGGGTAATACTCTAACCATACTTTCTCAGACATATCCAACTCTCCTTTTTGGCTGTAGCATTCAATTGTTAAACGACATACTTCTCAGCAGAAATGACACGCTCTGCAATTTGTCTTTTCAGTACAACCGTATTGATTGGCGTTCGGCGAGCCAGCTTTTTTAATACAGATAGCTGAGCCTTGAGCATATCACCGGACTCCATCGCAGCTAATGAATCCTTCGCGAGAGATTCGATTGTTTCAAAGGATTCGTGAACAAATATTTGTGTCATCGCGATCGCATTAGCCACTTTCTCTTCGCCTTGCTTAGCGATCAGCTTCTTTGTTCTAAGAAACGCACTTTCAGCTGCATACACTTGGATCATGATGTCAGCTAAGTGACTTAGGATTTCTTGTTCTGTTTCAAGCTCTTCTTGGTATTTTTGTACGGCGATACCTCCAATCATGAGGAACATTTTCTTCGCCATTTTAATCATATACTGTTCTTGCTCCAAGAGCCCTTCAAACGTCCGTTGCGGAATAAATGTAAGCAACTCTTCTTGCAACTTTTGTGCTTTCTGCATCAGAGGGAGGTCGCCCTTCATTGCTCGCTTAAAAAGAGTGCCTGGTATGAGCAAACGGTTGATTTCATTCGTTCCTTCAAAAATTCGATTGATTCTCGAGTCACGATAGAGGCGCTCAATTTTGTATTCATTTATAAACCCATAGCCACCATGAATTTGAACGCCCTCATCTGCAAGAAAATCTAATGTCTCAGAGCCAAATACTTTATTGATCGAGCATTCTAATGCATACTCAGCAATCGCTTTGGCCGACGCCACCCCTGCATCAGAACTGTTGAAATCAATATCTTTCATACTCGAATCTATTAATCCAGCCGTCCGATAGACCATACTGTCAAGAACATAAGCTCTAATATTCATTTCTGCTAATTTTTTTCGAACGAGAGCAAAGGATGAGATTGGCTGCTTAAATTGAACTCTTTCATTCGCATAGGCCGAAGCCAATTCAATCGTATCCTTTGATGCACCGAGACAACCAGCTGCAAGCTTAAATCTTCCGATGTTCAAAATGTTAAAGGCAATAAGATGACCTTTTCCAACCTCCCACAATAGATTCTCTGTAGGAACCTTCACATCTTCCAAAATAAGTGGACACGTTGAGGAGCCTTTGATACCCATTTTCTTTTCTTCCGGTCCAATACTGACACCTTCCATCGTTCTCTCAATAATAAATGTACTAAAATCCGTTCCATTTACTTTCGCATAAACAATGAAAATATCAGCAAAGGCTGCATTCGTAATAAACTGCTTCGTCCCATTTAAAATATAGTGCTTACCATCCTCAGATAACGTGGCGGTTGTTTTCGCACCAAGCGCATCTGAACCAGAAGATGGTTCTGTCAGGCAATAGGCAGCAATTTTTCGACCACTAGCTAATGGAGGCAGGTATTTTTTCTTTTGCTCTTCTGTTCCAAAGTAAACGATCGGTAAGGTACCAATACCGACATGTGCACCAACGGATAGACCAAAAGACGATGCCTTAGAGAAGCGTTCACTGATTAAAGTCGAGCTTACTTTATCTAGACCAAGACCTTCATATTGCTCTGGCACATCTGCACTAAGAAGACCCAATTCTCCAGCCTTTTGCAGGAGATTTACCGTAAGATCATAATTTAAGCTTTCAATCGCTTCATCCTGTGGCAGAATCTCTCCGTCTATAAAATCCTTTGTTGTTTCGGCAATCATTCGCTGCTCTTGTGTAAAATCATCAGGTGTTACAACCGAGTCATAATCGACATCGTCAATAATAAAGCTTCCACCAACTTTTTTTTCATCCATCATTGAATTCCCCTTTCTATCATGGTGCTGGTATGGTGATTCAGTGATTCAAGCATCATTTTACCCCGGATGGATGCACTTCAAAAACGCTAGCTGCACCCATGCCACCGCCGATACACATGGAAACGACTCCGTACCCGCCGCCTCGCCGTTTCAGCTCATAAAGTAAGGTTGAGGTTAACTTGGCTCCTGTACATCCAAGAGGATGGCCCAGTGCAATCGCTCCTCCATTCACGTTTACTTTCTCCTCATCGATATTCAGTTCGCGAATGACTGGCAGGCATTGTGCTGCAAATGCTTCGTTTATTTCAAAAAGCTTGATGTCATCCTGACTAACCCCTGCCATGTCGAGAGCTTTTGGAATCGCCTTGATCGGACCAACACCCATAATCTCAGGCTCAACTCCAGCAACTGCAAAGGATTTAAAAGTAGCTAATGGTTTTAGGCCAAGTGCTTCCGCCCTCTCTTTACTCATCACAACGCACGCTGCTGCACCATCGCTCATTTGCGATGAGTTTCCGGCAGTTACGGTCCCGCCCTGCTTGAATGCTGGCTTTAGACTTGCCAGCACATCAACACTTGTATCCGAACGAACCCCTTCGTCCGTGTCAACAACGCTTGGTTCTTCCCAGCGGTTGCCGTTCTCATCGACTCCTGTACGCACTGTTTGTACCGGGACGATTTCTTCCTTAAAATTCCCTGCCCGGACTGCTACTTCTGCTTTCTGGTGGCTCGCTGCGGCAAAGCAATCTTGATCCTTTCGTGAAACACCAAATCGTTCTGCCACTTCTTCAGCCGTAAAACCCATACCCATATAGATTTCCGGCATTTCCTCAACAATTTGCGGATGCGGGGACATCTTAAACCCCGACATCGGAACATGACTCATACTTTCTACTCCTCCGCCGATGACAACATCTGCATGACCAAGCATGACACGCTCTGCGGCAAACGCAATCGACTGCAAGCCGGATGAGCAAAAACGATTAATCGTAATAGCTGGAGTGGCAGCTGGAAAACCAGCATAAAGGGAGATAATTCTTGCAACATTTAGTCCCTGCTCCCCTTCAGGCATGGCACAGCCTATAATGATATCCTCCACGTCCTCTTTCTTTAATCCGTGAGCTCGCTCCATGACTGCATTTAAAACCGTACTTCCTAGGTCCTCTATTCGTGTTTGTGCAAATCCGCCTTTCTTTGCCTTTCCCACCGGTGTGCGTGCAATTGATACAATCACTGCTTCTCTCACAAAGTTCACCTCATTTTTAATTTAGTTACGTAATGGTTTCCCTTTGCTTAACATGTACTGCATGCGCTGTTGAGTTTTCGGCTCACCGCACAAGCTTAAGAAGGCTTCCCGTTCGAGATCGAGCATGTATTGTTCACTCACTCGTGTCCCCGCAGGAACATCTCCACCAGCTAATACGTGAGCCAGTTTATTGGCAATTAATTGGTCATGATCACTGATATAACCCGCCAACCTCATTTGATAAGCACCTAGCTTCAACAGCGCCTTCCCTTCGCTTCCGACGACGCGAATGTCCACCTTTGGCTTTGGCGCATATTCCTGCTGAACCAACCGCAGTGCAGCTTGCTTTGCTTCATAAATAAGGTGATCCTGATGGACAACAACGGTATCATTATTACGCAAATAGCCAAGTTTTTTCGCATCTAGAGCACTTGTCGATACCTTTGCCATGCCGATCGTTTCAAAAATTTTGTTGACATATGGTTGTATATCAGCCTCCGGATTCGTAACGGAGTTGCTAAGACGACAGATGAGTTCCTTACACCCTCCGCCTGCTGGAATTAACCCAACACCAACTTCGACCAATCCGTAGTATGTTTCTGCTGAGGCGACAACCTGATCGGCCGGCAGACAAACCTCAACACCACCACCTAAAGTCATCCGATGCGGAGCTGCAATGACAGGCTTTTCAAACTGCTTTAAGTGATACATTGTATTCTGGAACATGCGGATAATATGCTCTACTTCATCCCACTCTTCATCCTGCGCTTCCATTAAGAGCATCATTAAGTTGGCACCGACGCAGAAATTCCGTCCTTGATTGGCGATGACAAGCCCATCGTAATTGCTACGGACTTCTTCCATGCTTTGTTCAATCATCATTAAAATATCCGCACCGATCGCATTGTTAGGGGAATGAAATTCAAGACATGCGATTCCATCACCAAGATCAATCAGGCTGGCTCCGCTGTTAGCTTTTACAACCTTCTTTTGCTCTTTAAGCGTACGTAGTGAAATCACTTCAGGCTTTGGCTCTAGTTGTTTGTAGGCACCGTCTGAAACGAAAAACGTCGTACCTTCTTGCTTCTTGTAAAAGGATTTGTTCCCGGCTTCAATCCAATCCTTCACCCACTGTGGAACGCTCGATCCTTCTGCTTCCATCCGCTTTACCGATGTTTCCAATCCAATCGCATCCCACGTTTCAAATGGACCAAGTTCCCAATTAAAGCCCCATTTCATTGCTTCATCAATTTCCAGAATCGAATCCGCAATTTCTCCGACTTTTTCCGCTGAATAGATGAGTACTTTCTTTAGCGTATTCCAAGCTAATTCCGAGTAGCGATCCTGCAAACTTAGAAGCGATTTTAGCTTTTGCTTTGTTCCTTTTGCCATTTTGGCAGCCTCCAAAGATGCACCAACTGCTTTCTTTTGTGGCTCGTATTCCATCGTCTGAACGTTAAGGGAGAGAATCTTCTTCCCCTTTTCGTTTTTCACCTTTTTATAAAAGCCCTGCCCTGCCTTCTCACCAATCCAGCCTTTTTCGACCAGATTCTGTAAAATATCAGGAACCTTAAATACCTGTTTTTCCGCTTCATCGGTTACTTTTTCGTACATATTATTAGCAATATGTACAAACGTATCGAGTCCCACTAAGTCCAATGTACGAAATGTCGCACTTTTCGGACGCCCGATTGCCGGGCCGGTACATGCATCTATTTCCTCGACTGTATAACCTTTATCAAGCATTTCGTTTAGTGTGACGTGCATACTGTATGCTCCGATCCGATTAGCGATAAAATTCGGGGTATCCTTCGCAATCACGACCCCTTTACCGAGCTTTTTCTCACAAAATCGATTCATCACATCTACGATTTCCGGTAGTGTTTGCTTGCCTGGAATAATTTCTAATAGCTTCATATAGCGAGGCGGATTAAAAAAATGTGTGCCTAGAAAATGCTTCTTAAATTCCTCACTAAGCCCGTCAACCATTGCATTGATGGAAATGCCTGACGTGTTCGAGCTGACAATGGTTCCCTTCTCCCATACTTTTTCAACGCGCTTAAAAAGCTGCTTCTTAATGTCAAGCTTTTCAACAATCACTTCAACTACCCAATCCACTTCCTTTATTCGCCCCAGATCATCCTCAATATTGCCAGGAGTTATAAATGACGCCAAATCCCCATCATACAGCGGTGCTGGCTTTGTTTTCTTAAGTCTCTTGATTGCATTTACAGCTAAACGATTACGGACTTCCTTACTATCTAGTTTCAGTCCTTTTCTTTTCTCATCTTCTGTCAATTGACCAGGGACAATATCGAGCAAGAGACAAGGGATCCCCACGTTTGCTAAGTGGGCAGCGATACTTGCTCCCATAACGCCCGAACCGATTACAGCTGCACGTCGAATGTGTCTTTCCATACGATAAAACCTCCTGTTCTAGATCATCCTGTAAGTTTGCTAGACTCGCCAAAGATAGCTTGCTCTAAGATCTCCGCAATATCTTTTGCCTGTACACGCTCCTCTACTTCTATTGCTTTCGTGCCATCATCAAGCATCGTGAGACAATACGGGCATGCACTGCTAATCACCGTTGGATTCACGTCAAGCGCCTGCTCCGTACGAGCAAGATTTACCCGCTTTCCAGCGGTTTCTTCCATCCACATCATACCTCCACCTGCACCGCAGCACATTCCATTCTCACGATTACGCTCCATCTCAAGCAATTCCACACCTTTAATCGAACGGAGGATATCTCGAGGCTGCTCATATACATTGTTATAGCGCCCAAGATAACAAGAATCATGATACGTAATCCGTTCATCCAATTCATACGTTGGTGTCAACCGGCCGTCTTTCACTAGCTGATTGAGAAGCTCGGTATGATGAAGGACCTCAACCCCATCTAAACCAAACTCTGGGTATTCATTTTTGAGCGTATTAAAAGTATGCGGGCAGGCTGTAACAATTTTTTTCACGTTGTATTTCTGCAATGTTGCGATGTTTTCCATACACAACTCTTGGAAAAGTAATTCATTGCCCATTCTTCTTGGCGTATCACCGGAGTTTTTCTCTTCATTACCAAGAATCGCAAAGTTGACGCCTGCTTCATTAAGCAATCTTACAAACGCTCGGGACACTTTGCGGCTGCGATTATCGTATGATCCCATCGAACCAACAAAGTAAAGAATATCAAAATCAGGATTTTCCTTTACTGTCGGAACCGGAATCCCGTCAATGTCTTCCACCCACTTCGCACGATCTCTTCGATTGATTCCCCACGGATTCCCTTGGCGCTCAATATTCTGCATCGCACGTTGGCCTTCATGAGGAACACTGCCTTCCATGAGAAGCAAATGTCGGCGCAAGTCTACGATTTTATCCACATGTTCATTCCCGACTGGACATTGATCCTCGCAGTTCCGACATGTCGTACATGCCCAAATCTCCTCCTCGGTCATCACATCGCCTACGAGATTTAGCTCCTCTACATTTTTATCACTTGTCGACCACATCTCTTGCTGAAACATCATCGTCGGTTGAATCGTCGTCCCTTGCCCCCACTCGCCCTGCTCTCTATCAACATCTAGGACACTGTGTATACCATAATTAGACTTCGGTACCCAAGGTGATTTCGATGTGATAGCTGCTCCTTTTTCAGTCAGGTGGTCTCGCAGCTTTACAATGAGATGCATCGGCGAAAGAACCTTGCCCGTATTGGAAGCTGGACACACATCCGTGCAACGACCACATTCAACACAAGAATAGAAATCGAGCATTTGCTGCTGCGAGAAATCTTCAATTTTTCCAACACCAAATGATTCCGCATGTTCATCCTCAAGATCAAGGCTTCTCAATTGGCCAACCGGCTCTGTTCGTCTAAAAAAAATGTTGATCGGAGCAACCATGAGATGAAAATGCTTTGACTGCGGAACATACACTAAAAAAGCCAGCAAAATCAATAAATGCGCCCACCAAAACGTGTAAAAGAGAATATGTGCTGTGATCTCATTAACCGACGCAAAAGCTGTTGCAATCACAGAGGAAATCGGAGCATACCAAGAAAAGGCAAGATCATGAACGACCCGCTCAAATCCAAGTGTTAATAAAACCGAAAACATTAAGGAAAAAATGAAATAAATAACGATACTAGGCTTCTTCCCTCTTTTTAAGCGCGACAGCTTCTCCCCGTAACGGCGATAGGCAGCATAGCCAACTGCAAGAAAAATGAGAAAGACTGTCATTTCCTGAAAGAGGTTAAAGACGTGATAGCCAGGAATCGGAAGTCCATCTGCCCCTAGGCCTTTGACTATGATATCCAAGGCACCAAACTGTAAAATGATAAAGCCATAGAAAATAATCACATGCATGACTCCACTTTTTTTGTCCTTCAACAATTTCGTTTGACCGAATACTTGAGAGACGAACGTCCTAAAGCGCTCATCCAGCTTTCTTTCGATTTCCACCCGCTTTCCTAGTTTCAAATATAAGTATCGATGATAGACGACTTTTCCAAATAAATACAAGCCGTAACCACTTACTAAGAGAAATGCTAGAAATTGAAGCCATTGCCAAGCCACAATGATCGCTCCCTTCCTGATATAGTAGGTTTACAGAAGCTTTTGGACCGTCTTTTCCCTGCAAGAAACACACATGAAAAAGTAAGGGCTCTCATACATATAAAGATATGTACCTGTTTATTAGAAAATACCTACCGTTTATGTTTGAAAGGAGAATGATAAATGGATATTTATGTCGTCATGAAACAGACCTTCGACACCGAAGAAAAAATTATCTTTGAAGATGGCAAAGTTTCCGAGGATGGAGTTCAATATGTCATCAACCCATATGATGAATATGCCGTAGAAGAAGCAATTCAGAAAAAAGATGAACTAGGAGGAAGCGTTTACGTTATTGCTGTAGGTCCAGACCGGACATCCGAAGCCCTACGAACAACATTGGCAATGGGAGCCGATGAAGCCGTATTAATATCCGATGAGAGAATTGGCTCAGATGAAAACACAATTTCAAAGGTATTAGCTTCATACTTAGGCAGCAAAAAGTTTGATTTGATTCTTGGCGGTTACTTCTCGGTCGATAACGGTGCTGGTCAAGTGGCCATTCGATTAGCACAGCTCTTAGACATTCCACATGTCGGCTCGATTACAAAGCTCGATATTAGTGATGGCAAGGCGAATGCAGATCGAGATGCAGAAGGAGACCTCGAACAGGTTGAGGTTACACTTCCTGCTGTTTTCACTGCACAACAAGGGCTAAATGAACCACGTTACCCAAGCCTCCCAGGAATTATGAAGGCCAAAAGAAAACCTCTTAAACAATTAAACTTAGATGATCTCGATATAGAGGAAACCGAGCTATCCCCAAAAACAGCTAGAACAGCACTTTCTCTCCCGCCTCAAAAAGAAGCAGGACAATTTATTAAGGGCGAGACTGCAGAGCAAGTGAAAGAGCTTGTTGAAAAACTGCGTTATGATGAAAAAGTATTATAATAAGGAGGCATTCATATGGTTAAAATTATTCTAGTCGTTGCTGAGCACCGCGACGGAGCATTGCGCCAGGTCACCTATGAGGCAATTCAAGCAGCAACATTGTCCTCAGCCGAAAACGACCAGCTCCATGTCGCCGTGATTGGTCATCAATTAGAAAGCTTGACAGAGCCCCTTTCCAGTATTGATGCTGAAAAAGTTTATCTTATCGATCACCCGGATCTACAGCAATACAATCCAGAAGCGTATGCTGCTGCTTTAAAGCAAGTGATTGATGCCTCAAATCCAGACGGAATCATATTGGGACATACGGCTATTGGTCGCGATCTAGCGCCGATGATTTCAGCAAAGATCGATGCCGGACAAATTTCGGATGTAACAAACATTGAGAACATCGACGATCAAGTTGTGTTCACACGACCAATTTATGCGGGAAAAGCATTTGAAAAAAAGATTTTCCGAAGCTCTCCATGGGTTGTCACCATTAGACCAAATAATATTTCAATAGCTGAACCAAGCGATGGCAAAGCTGAAGTTGAAAATATCGATTATGCTAAGCCAGCTTCTTTACGAACCGTTATTCAAAACGTCGTACGGAATACATCTGGTAAAGTCGATTTATCAGAAGCTAAAATTGTTGTATCAGGCGGGCGCGGAGTCAAAAGTGCAGACGGTTTTAAACCTCTGCAAGAGCTAGCCGATGTCCTCGGCGGAGCAGTCGGTGCCTCTAGAGGTGCTTGCGATGCAGATTACTGTGACTATTCACTGCAAATCGGGCAAACCGGTAAAGTTGTCACACCAGAGGTCTACATTGCCTGTGGGATCAGTGGTGCGATTCAGCACGTCGCCGGAATGAGTCAGTCGAAGATAATTGTCGCAATTAACAAAGATTCTGAAGCGCCAATTTTCAAGATCGCTGATTATGGTATCGTCGGGGACTTGTTTGAAGTCGTGCCTTTACTTACGGAAGAATTTAAAAAGGTTTTAGGTTAGAAAAAGCTATGATGAGGGCCTCTTCTTGCTCGCTCGAGGCCTCATTTCATTCAAAATAGTGGCATCTATGTTCACCTTTTTTCTCATAATATTGTTGTAATATTCGAAAGACTCTTCTTCTGGATACCATCTTATCTCCCCAATGAAAAATAGAGGTTGATGTTAGTTTTCGTTCAGGGAACAAAAACTGATATTCCTTACAGATACGCATAATAGCCTCATTTCCCTTTTCCATATGACCACATAAACGACATTCGATGCCTTGTTTTATAGGATATGTTGACATTTCACCACAACGATAACAAGGAATTCCTTTTTCTAACTCATCATATTGATATTCTGGAAACTGTTTAAATGGAGGATTTTCGATATGATTTACTTTAATGTTTTCTGAAGTTTGTTTGTCTTGTGAGGTAATTTTAGCGGTGATAGGAAAATGCTTGATAAAGCGATTGATTTGCGTAGGTAAGATAATATGTTTGTCTTGTGGAGCTTGAAAGATGGTACACTCGGGGTTAACAAATACCAAGTAGGAAATCAAAGGGAGCCTTATTTCTAACGATTGGAGCAAGCGCCGAAGTATGGAATGAGCTCGATCGCGTTGAGCTATCGGATTATCGATTTCTACTTGATTCATCATAAATAATTTATCATCATGCCAATAAAATTCACCGTTGAAGTTTTTTATTTCAAATAAGAAAATAGTTCCGTTTTTCAATAAAATAGTATCCATTTGACAGTATTTATAATGATATATCAATAAATCTTTTAGTATGATATGCTCTCCTTCTAGTTTATCTAGGTATGTATCAAACATAACCTCCCCTTCAAAACCTTTAGCTAAACTCCGGTACCGTTTATTTTCTTCTTCGCTCAATTGCTTGCGTTTAGATAATAGCTCATATGCGATTAATTCGCCAGTTTTTTTTCTTTGTTTTTCTATCATGGAATTCCTCCCTTTTTTACATATTATAACATATTTATCTTAATCAGTTTCAATTCTGGTACTTACTCACAATTTTAGTTCCAAATTAATGATCATGAGGGTTCATTTTGGTACTTAAACCTGTTTTAGTACCATATTGGTCCTTATGATCCCTAATTTTGGTACTTAATCGTCTTTTTAGTACTATTTTGAATTTGTGCGTCTATATTTTGGCACTTATCTAAAAGCCAGGAAAAGTGATTAACTACTATGTTGGTGGTAACACAGCGAAGGAATTCTACGACGCCCCAAAAAAAAAGAAAGCAGGATCTTAACATAGATCCCTGCTTTTCCTTAGATTACATCTAAATTAGCTGCATTTTAGATATGTTCTTTAACTCAACTCACATTGTACTAATGTCAATCACGAAACGATACTTCACATCTGAAGCTAATACTCGTTCATAAGCTTCGTCAATTTGATCCGCAGAAATTATTTCAATTTTAGGTGCAATGTCATGTTCTGCACAGAAATCCAACATTTCCTGCGTCTCACGTATGCCTCCAATCATGGAGCCTGCAAATGAACGACGATGACCGATTAGAGAGAATGCATTTACTCCCAACGGCTCTGCAGGTGCACCAACATTTACAAGAGTACCATCAAGTGTTAACAGGGAAAGGTAAGCATTTATGTCGATTTTTGCACTTACCGTGTTAATGATCAGGTCAAACGTGCCAGCAAGTTTCTCGAACGTCTCTTGGTCACTTGTGGCATAGTATTCTTTCGCACCAAATTGTAAGCCGTCTTCCTTTTTATTCAATGTTTGTGACAACACTGTAACTTCTGCACCCATGGCGTGTGCAATTTTAACACCCACGTGACCAAGACCACCCATTCCAACAACAGCTACCTTCTTCCCGGGACCAGCATTCCAATGATTTAATGGAGAATATGTCGTAATACCCGCGCAAAGTAATGGTGCTGCGACATCAAGCCCAATATTATCTGGCACTCTAACGACAAAGTCCTCTGTCACAACAATATGAGTAGAATAACCTCCTTGAGTTGGTTCGCCATATTTATCGACACCTGCGTAGGTAGGAACATTTCCTTTTAAGCAATATTGTTCCTCTCCTTCACGACAATTCTCGCATTCACCACAGGAGTCAACCATACATCCTACACCTACACGATCTCCGATATTGTATTTTGTTACCTCTGATCCAACAGCTGTAACAACACCTGCAATCTCATGGCCAGGTACAAGAGGATAATTTACTTCCCCCCATTCGCCATGTGCAGTGTGAATGTCCGAGTGACAAATACCTGCATATTTAATTTCAATCTGAACATCATGTAAATCAAGATCACGTCGTTGAATTTCAGCAGCTTGAAAAGGTTTGTCTGGTCCATCGACAGCTCGTGCTTTAGCAGTTATCATCAATATAACCTCCTATAATTCTACTTTTTAAAAAGAGATGACTTGTTTATCTCTTGCAAAACTAGAATAATCCCTATAGTTAACTCTAGGTCAAGTGATTGCTTTATATTTTTATTGATAGATTTCTGCGGCCATTCATGTTTCATATTCTAGGTTATAGATCTCTATATGTGAGTTAATGTTCACTTTCCTTTGATCTTCAGGAAATATCGTGATAGAATTACCAACAACCTAAAGTTAACTCGAGATCTATATTATGAAAGAATAGGAGATTATATGATGAAGACATATTCTATCAGCGAAGTTGCTAAAGAATTGAATCTTACAGTTTATACCTTGCGCTACTACGATAAGGAGGGACTTATGCCTTTTGTAGAACGGACAGCAAGCGGAACACGATTATTTAAACAATCTGATATCGACGCTTTAAAAGTAATTGAATGTTTGAAATCCACTGGGATGCCTATTAAGGAAATTAAAAGCTTTATTGATTGGTGTTCTGATGGGGATTCCACATTGCAACAAAGATATGACATGTTTATAGAAAGAAAAGCTTGTGTGAATGCACAGATGGAAGAACTAAAAAAAACAATGGAAGTCATAGAGCATAAATGCTTATATTACAAGACTGCATTGGAAGCCGGAACAGAAGATATTCATAAAAAGAATAAAATAGAGATTCCCATTACTGAATAATGAAATATAGGTGGGCTGTTTGTATATTGACTGTTCTATCTCTTCAGGATTCTCCTTGTTATTTTGCGGATTGCTTTTTCTTTAGTTAAATTAAAAAGGAATACAGCACTAAGAATAGCAAAAGACTACACTTATTGTTCCTGTTGAAATAGGAACAATAAGTGTAGTCTTATAGTAAAGTGCATTATTCGTATGCTAGGTATGCTGTTAACATCCATACATATTTTTCATACCTACCTTGTAAAGCAATTAATAAATCAGCTGAAGGTTCATCGTTATTCTCATTTGCTAGAGGTAATCCATCATTACGAATTTCAGAAATAATTTGCTTATAATCATCCATTAGTTGTTGAATAATCTCATTCTCTTTATCATCAGCATTCGCTTCCACTAATGTAGTTTCTTCTAAATACTTTGACATGACTGCCAAAGGCTTTCCATCAATTGCTAAAATTCTTTCTGCCACTTCATCTAAATCTTCGGCTATTTGATTGTACATTTCTTCAAAGGTAGCATGTAGCTGAAAGAAATGCCTCCCTTGAACACACCAGTGATAGCGATGTAACTTAACATATAACACAAAATGATTTGATAATAATTGGTTCAAAAAATTAATGAATCTTTGATTATCCATATAAACCCACCTTTTCACTCGTTTTTATAAATGCTTTTTTCTTATTTTTGCTAAATGTTATGGCTTTATACATATGTTGATAAGAATCAAATTTAGTGTAAGCCCGTTTGTAGGTTATTTATAAAGGGAAAAGTATGGTTATTAATTGTTTTGATCTATTTTAATCCCAATAAATTTCATTTCGGTCATGTCTTCAATGGCATATTTTACGCCCTCTCTACCAACACCACTTTGTTTCACACCACCATACGGATGATTATCCTGCCTATACGTTGAGATTTCATTAATCCAGACGCCACCCATTTCTAATCGATCAGCAACGCGCAGTGCTCGGTTAATATCTTTTGTAAAAACACCAGCTTGCAGTCCATATATGGAATCATTGGAATATTGGATTACTTCCTCTTCCGTATTAAATGGAATGACAGATACAATGGGAGCAAATACCTCTTGAGCAATGATTTTCATGTTTTTATCTACATCGGTCATGATGGTAGGTGATAAAATTGGACCATTTCGTTCACCGCCAACCGCAACCACCGCACCCTTGTCTACCGCATCATCAATCCACTGCTTAGCCCGTTTAGCTTCTTCTTCATTAATCATCGGACCAATGTCCGTTTCTTCACTGATTGGATCACCTATTTGTAATGCTTCTGTTTTTTTGGAATATGACTCAAGGAATTCATCATAAATTTCTCTATGCACATAAATACGTTGTGCTGAAATACAGACTTGACCAGAGAATGCAAAAGCCCCTTTTACCAGTTCTGTTGTAGCATAATCAATATTGGCATCCTCAAATAATAGGTTTGGTGAATTGGAACCAAGCTCTAAAGTAACTTTCTTAAATCCTGCTGTTTCCCTGATTTTCTTACCTACTGGAAGGCTACCAGTAAAGCTAATTTTATGGACTTTGTCATGCGTCACAAGGGGCGAACCAACTTCTTCACCAGTCCCGATCAGTAAATTGATGACACCGTTTGGCAATCCAGCTTCTTGAAACAACTCTACAAGCATATGGGCTGAAATTGGTGTTTTTTCTGCTGGCTTAAAAACGACTGTGTTCCCCGCGGCAAGGGCCGGTGCAAGTTTATGAAGGGAAAGGTTTAATGGGAAGTTAAACGGTGTGATAGCTCCCACTACCCCCAGTGGTTCCCGCTTGACTAGACCCATTCGATGTTCACCACCAATAGCTGCATCCATTGGTAATACTTCACCGGTAATATTTTTGGCTAATTCAGACGCAAATCGAAGAACTTGGATCGACCGTCCAACTTCACCACGGCTATACTTAATTGGTTTACCTGCCTCTTTGCTAATGATGGTTGCAAAATCCTCGGTTTTTTCTACTAACAAATCCGCTGTTTTTCGTAAAATATCAGCACGTTCATGGGCTGGCATAGCCTTCATTTCGGAATGAAACTTTTCAAAGCTAATGGTTACAGCGTCTTCAAGATCTTTCTCAGTAGCAAGTTTTAATTCTGCAACTTTTTCGTTATCAAAAGGATTATGCACAGCTGTTGTTTCTCGATTATCTTCTATTCGTTCTTGACCGTCGATAATGGAACCGATTTTTATCATAATATGACCTCCGTTAACAAATAATATTTCCTAGTTTTTCTGTAAGCTTCATATTTTCACGATAATCAACTGGGCAATCAATTAGTACGGGTTTGTTCAACGATAATGCTTTTTCTATTATTGATTTTAGTTCTTCTGTCTTGTCAACCTTCAGTGCCTCAAAGCCATAGGACATTGCTAACTGTTCAAAATCTGGATTGCCAAATTTAATATGTGATGAACGGTCAAAAGCTTTCAATTGATGCCATTCAATTAAACCGTAACCTTCATCACGCCATAAAAGAATCACAATCGGTAAGTTTAAGCGTTTGGCAGTCTCTAACTCTGCACTCGTCATTTGAAATGATCCATCACCACATACAGCAACTACCTGACGTTCTGGGTGAACTAATTTTGCAGCGATGGCACTAGGAACTGCAACACCCATTGATGCTAAACCATTAGAAATTAAGCACGTATTCGGTTGATAACAATGATACATTCTGGCCATCCACATTTTATGGGCACCTACATCAGAGATAACAATGCTGTCTTCCTCTAATACAGAGCGTAAATCAGATATAATCTTTTGTGGTTTCACAGGAAATTCCATGTCGTCTTTAAACGATGCTAGTTCACTAAATGCTTTGTTGCGAACTTGTGACACCCAAGTTATATCTCTTTCTTTTGCTGTAAGTGCCTTTTTCACATTTTTTATATTCTCTTTTATATTACCCACAACATTTAACTGAACAGGATAACACGCATCGATTTCTGCTTCTTGTGTATCAATATGCAGGATAGGGGTTTTGCCCTTAGGATTCCAGCTTTTTGGTGAATACTCAGCCATATCAAAACCAATAGCAATAATTAAGTCAGACTCACCAAATCCACACGCAATATAATCATTACCGCCGATCCCTGCAGTTAGTAAACTATGTTCATCAGTCCAAGCTACTGCACCCTTGCCCATAAAGGTATGAACAACTGGAAGATTTGCTATCTTTACTAAAGATCTTAACTCTTCAGAGGCTTCTCCTCGTGTTACCCCATTCCCAACTAAAATTAGTGGGTACTTCGCTTGATCTATCATCTTGGCCGCCTCGTTAATCACTGGTTCATCCGCTTCTGAAAGATGGTGAGGAACAATGTTTAGAGGTGAACTGTCAACCTCCATTCCCGCAACATCCTCTGGAAGTTCAATATGAGTTGCTCCGGTCTTTTCTTGCGTA
Organism: Gracilibacillus orientalis; assembly: GCF_900114645.1. Lineage (GTDB taxonomy): Bacteria > Bacillota > Bacilli > Bacillales > Amphibacillaceae > Gracilibacillus > Gracilibacillus orientalis. The sequence goes on from NZ_FOTR01000002.1 coordinate 482,531, forward strand.
GCGACTTGCAAGGCTTTCCGTACAACTTCAGGAACGATATCGGGTGTTTTTATCTGGGTATTCCATTTAGTTACTTCATCATAAACAGATACCATATCGTAATGTTGATGAGAAATCTTATGCTGACGACCTAGACCAGCTTGTGCTGTGATCGCCACGATCGGACAGAGATCCATGTTAGCATTGGCAACACCGGTCAATAAATTGGTTGCACCTGGTCCAAGTGTTGCCAAACATACGCCTGGTTTCCCTGTCAATTTTCCGTATGTTCCCGCCATAAATGCTGCACTCGTTTCGTGACGTGTTACAATAAATTGAATCGTGGAGTCATGAAGGGCGTCCATTACATCAATATTTTCTTCACCTGGTACCCCAAAAATATATTCGACTCCTTCATGTTCTAAACATTTTATCAATAGTTCTGCTACTTTCATTTATTGCACCTTCTTCCTTTAATATATATTAAGAAATATCATCTATACTTTTCGGCTGTACCATTGCTTGATAAATTTCCTCTAATGACCATGTCCTACCCTTATCATCTCGATAAATGATGTGTTCTCTTGTGAATTTGGTCGGTGAATCTAATCCCGCCGCAGCAGCTAGCCGGAATAATCCTTTTCGCATATTAATTAAATAATTTGCTGTACGCCATTTTTTTTCTTCAATGACGAGACCTTTCTGTAGATTAGGATCTGTCGTTGCAACTCCGACCGGACATGAATTGGATTGACACTGCAGTGCTTGGATACAACCCACTGTTATCATAAAACCTCTAGCGATATTCACAAGATCTGCGCCCATAGCTAGTGCAATTGCAATCCGATCAGGTGAAAATAACTTCCCTGATGCGATAATTTTCAAGTTGTCTCGCACACCGTATTTACGAAGAGCATTATCAACTAATGGTAACGCCGACCGAATCGGTAATCCCACACTGTCTGCTAATTCTTGGTAGGATGCTCCTGTTCCCCCTTCACCACCATCTACTGTGATGAAGTCTGGCCCCATACCGGTTTCCTTAATCGCTTTAGCAAGTTCATCTGCCTCATGATTACTTCCAATAACAACCTTCATGCCTATAGGCTTCCCAGTATGTTCACGAACCTTTTCTAAAAATTCAAATAAAGAAGGCAAGTCACTGAATTCACGAAAACGATTGGGACTGTCAATCGACTTAAATGGTTCTACCATTCTTATTCTGGCAATTTCTTCGGTAACTTTCTCCGCGTCAATATGTCCACCTCGTGTTTTTGCACCTTGCGCTAATTTGATCTCGAACGCTTTCACTTCTGAAATATTGCTTTGTTCTAGTAATGCATCCCAACTAAAGTTTCCTTCCATATCTCTTACCCCAAATAAGCCGGGGCCGATTTGCATGATAATATCTACACCACCCTTTAGATGGTAATCAGATATCCCACCCTCACCGGTATTCATCCACGTTCCTTTAGCAATTCCTAAGCCTTCTGAGAGGGCTGTAATAGCTTTCTCACCTAAGGATCCGTAACTCATCGCAGACATACCAATCTGCCCTTTAACCTTGAACGGATGCCTCGCTTGTTCTCCGATCATAATTGCCTCATCATCTTCCAATAAATAAACAGGGGATTCATCCTTATCTAATCGCTCTACTCTTTGAGCAAATAAAGGTTCATTAATCAACAGGTAGCGTTCCGTAGTAGCTTTCGTTTGACGATCCATTTTTAACTCCTCTGTTAACTTAGGGAACAGAGAATTACGAATGTAATATCCAGGCTCATCAAAATTACGTTGTGATCCATATCCAACAACATCACGTTTGTATTTAGCATTTTTAACTATATGTTGATAGTCATTTCGTGAAAAAGGCTTACCCTCACTGTTGTTATCAAATAAATATTGACGTAACTCTGGTCCAATGCTTTCTAAGAAATATCGAACTCTCCCAATTAACGGATAATTACGAAGAATAGGGTGTTGTTTTTGCTTTTTATCCACACCTAATAAATAGAGGCCAACAACTAAGAGTATAAGAATTACAATTGTACACACCACAAAACCAACGATTGTGAAGATATTTGCAATATTCACATACCATTCCTCCCATAACATTGCTAACGTTAGTTTGACCTTTTGTATGATTATTATGAATAGTCGAAACTTAGGTAGAGGATTTTGCTTGCTTATAACGAGTAATTTATCGGTTGGAGGGGAATTTCGATGAATAATATTTTGGAAGATTGATATCTAATAATCATAAAACCCATATTTACAAGCTTAAGCTTGCAAATATGGGTTTACAGTTTAAAGTAAGGTAATATTTACGTCCTCACCATTTTGTTATTTTTTATTAATGATATTTTGTTCTTTTGCCATTTTCTTCGCTATTTTTGGTGCATCCCAAAGCGATGGGAGAAGGAGTAACGATACTGGCGCTGCTGTTACGACTATAAAGTTTTGCAGCATACCGACCGTTTCCTCGCCAATTGCTAGCAATGATACAGCAACAATTCCAAACAGCAGTGCCCAAAAGACACGAGTTAAACGATTAGGTTCATCCGTACCACTTAAAGTGACCGCGACAGTATACGACATCGAGTCAGCCGTTGTCGAGACAAAAACAACCGATACTATAATAAATCCAATCGCCAGTACGATTCCAAATGGGATTTGGTTCATGATTGCCATCACAGTTGCTGGCATACCACTTTCATTCAGTGCGGTTGAAACAGAACCTGGGTTTTCCATTTCATAAAAAATACCCGAACCTCCAACAACAGTGAACCAAAAGTTACTGACAATCGGAGCAATAATCGAAACGGCAATAATCAATTCTCTTATTGTTCTTCCTCGAGATATTTTGCTAATAAACATAGCCATCATTGGACCATAGCCAATAAACCAACCCCAGAAGAAAATGGTCCACGGCCCTAACCAATCCTGGTCTGCCCGATATAAACTCATACTCAAAAAATTTTCTAGATAAAAGGCTTCTGAACCGATAAATAAGTCGATGATATACAAAGTCGGTCCAAGAATTAACATGGTTACCATTAATATAACGACCATACTAACATTTACTCGACTGAGCCATTGGATACCACGTTCAACACCAGTTGCCGCCGAAATCGAAGCAATGACAACTAAAAAGATAATAATCAAAGCCTGTGTGATAAAAGTATTTGAAATGCCAAATACTGCTTCCAATCCATAACCAACTTGAAGGCCTAAAAAGCCAATTGGTCCAATTGTTCCCGCTGCTGTCGCTAGAATGGAAACAATATCAGCCAATGAGCCAATAAAACTATTTTTAAATATTTTCTTTCCAAACATGGGATATAAAAAGGTTCGTGGCTTAAGTGGATGCCCTTTATGATAATGGGCATACATAAGCACAATCGTTGTTAAGGTACCCAAACTTGCCCAAGCTGAGAAGCCCCAGTGCAGATAACTTTGTGCCATTGCCGGAAACGCTGCAGTCATCGTACCTTCTTCGATACCTGTAAATAACGGAGGTGTTGTCAGAAAATGATACATGGGGCCTGCCGCAGCCCAAAAAACGCCCCCACTAGCTAAAAGTGTACACAAAATCATGGAAATCCAACGAAAATTGCCATTTTCCGGGCGCTCCATTTTGCCCAGTCGTACTTTTCCGTATTTGCTAAAAGCTAATATTAATCCAATGACAAACATTACTAGCAATAAAACTTGCCAATACGCTCCAAAATACTTTGCTGTAAAAGAGAATGAATCACTGATCCACTGCCCTACTAATTTTTCTTTGAAAATAGCGGCGATGACGAATAGAACAAGAAGTCCTCCACTTACAATAAACGTCATCCAATCCATCTTTTTCTTGTTGCCTGTATGGTCATCCATTGTTTTCCTCCCACATAACTTTCTATGTCATTTATTATTCATGTCCTTTATCCATAAACTTATTAATTCAAAATAGTTGAACTTCACAATTTATTACAGATAAAGTGAGACTATGATCAGGGAGGGTTTGACTCCCACGGATCATTAGCGAAACTATCAAGGTGTTAGCGTCTGTTGTCCCCCACTTAGCCTCCTTGTGTTACTTGAAGCTAAGTGGGGGTCTTACAGACGGTTAGCACTGTGATAAATTTTGCGTATTTGCGCGCAGACAACCAATTATATGTTAGCGAGGATATTTAGTCAAAACATTCTTGTGTTCCTATCCAAATTGGTAGTGATGCAATACCTGTCACTTATGATAGAAAACAAACTTTATTTGGCCATAAAAAAAACCCGAAAGTTAGGTTTTCTACTCTAACTTTCAGGGGGCGGTACCACACCTGTCTTTTCTCTGTAACATTCTTTATCGTATTCACTGCATTTTCATCCCTCTATTTAGAATGGATGGTCTTTTTCAAGTGCTTGGCCATTCAGAACACGATAGGTGGACTCACCAATATGAAGGGGAATGTCAAGTTTAGCTAAGTTGGGAAAACCTTTGTCTAAGAACATATCTTGATCCTGATAACGCTGTAACACTTCTCCGACTATCCATTCCTGATCTCCTACCGTAGTGATACTTTTCACTTCACATTCATAAGCAAAGTAAGCACTATTCAATATAGGTATATCTGCTTTTAGTCCATTCTCATAGTGAATATTATACTCTTGGAACTTATCAACATTCGATCCGCTGAAAGTACCAACTGCTTGAATAAGTTCAGAACATTTTGCCGGTAAAAAATGCACACCAAACACACCACTACTCTCAATCAAATGGTATGTGTATGCATTTTTTTGTACGGAAATACCATACATGCCAGGATTAGATCCTAGATAAGTATGCCATCCAGAGGCCATGATATTCTGTTTTCCCTTATAGCGAGCTGTTATGACGGCAACCATTCCCGGATAGGAATACCAGGTCGCTTCTTTTATAGGTGTTATCATACTCAAAAATCTCTCCTTTTTATTATTGATTTTACACTAAGCTTTTTTATTCTTTCTAATAACGAATTGTAGACCCTATAGTAGCTATAGGGTCAAGCGCTCGTTTATTTTTTTACCAAACGAATTAAGTAGCAAGTTTTTTTACTCTTAATTCTGTTACAAAGCAATCTTCTTTAGATGCACTATAATTCAAGGGTATAGAAACTTCATACACTTTTCCTTCTGTCCGGATATTGTTTACCTTAATGTAATCATATAATTTTTGGTAATAACTGAGGTAGTGTTGAAGAGACCAATCAAAAGCAATACAGATATATTCCCCAGAAGCGATCACACCCCATTCAATTTCCCTATCTTCCCCGCTTAATTCGACAGTTGAATGTGGCAGCGTTGAATACACGTACTCGTAATATATCTGATTAGTAGTTTGGTAGGCTTTCAAGTCATAGATATAACCACACTGGTTATCAATCATGGAACTGTTACCTTCTAAAATCTCCGCTAACTTACGAGTGAGTATATTTGGTTCAGTATTTGGGTTCCCGTCGGTAATAGCCATTTTCAATACTTTTTGCTCTTCAATATCCCGTGAGTAAATAACGTTATCTTCACTTCTTTTACTAATTTCAAATTGCTCAGCTAATTGACGTTTTCTTTTGTAGAGTAACTGCTCAGCTTGGAGAAGTCTCTCCTTTTCTTTTTCAATAGCTTTTTCTTGATTGTGTAAAAAAAGTAGCATGTTTTCCGGAGAATATTCGATAATCCTTTTGATATCTTCTAGGGGCGTTTGTAAGTATTTAAGTGATTTTATAATATCCAGATAAAAAAATTGCCTGCTATCATAAAACCGATATCCGTTATTCCTATCGACATGAGCTGGCTGGAATAGACCTAATCTATCGTAATAGCGAAGAGTCTGCACGGATATGTTATTTAATTTAGCTGTTTCACCGATCGTATAATAGTCTTGCATTATTTTGCCTCCTATCCCCGAATAAAAAAATCATAGCAGACATTTTCGTTGCTGTTATGATGTCTTCATATTGATCGAATAAATTTTATAATCCATCCATATAAGGCATACGTGCCTCTGTATTTATCTGTCCTCTTACTCGCTTAATCCAACTATTACGTCCTTGTAGCCATTCGCCAAACTGAAAAGTAGTTGGCACACGATTAGGTCCTAATCCAATTCCGACCTCCAATGAATTCACATCATATATTGTCGTGTGCAATGTTCCCGCTGACTGTAAATATTTTTCCGAGAAAACTTCATTTTCATTATTATTCAGTACTTGATATGCTTCGGCTTTAGATAGTGACTGTTTTTGATTTCGTAAAATAGCTAATCGTCGTTGAGAGTCCGCTAGATGATAACGATTTGCTTCAGGAAGTAGATCAAAATGGTTCGTGCTTACTGTATCTTCTTTGACACGTACAGCTTGTGAAGTAGCTTCCACGACATGTCTATTACCCAATCGATCTGCCAATACATAATTAAACGCTACACGATGTGGGACTTCTTTTAACAAGGCAATCGCTTCTTCATTGTTTTGGCATTGCTCTAAAATCATTCGTGTAATAATGGTTGGGATAAAGCCATCGCCAGAACCTCGGCGATTCACAAAATTATATCCTGTCATCAATCCTTTTTCGTTCATACCATCCGCTCTGCCTACAATGCGTTGAGAAGAACCAATCGTTGCAAACCCTTGTTTAGGCTGATATAATACGAACCTTCCTTCATATGTTTTCGGATGATAATCGTAATTACGTACTAGAAAATGGTCACCGGTTAGAATAGAACACCCAGATCGAACCCATTCCTGCTGATAGCCACTGAAATGCATAATTGCTTGATCTAGGGGTAATTTCAAGGATTCTGCTAACCCTTTAAGTTCTTCTAAAAACTGTGGAAACAGCGCATTAATCCATTGAATCGCTTCAGCACGATCAACAGAAAAACGTAGCTTCTTCGCCATATTTGGATTCGTATAAATGGGATGCAATGGAGATTGTTTTAACCATTCCCCTTGCTGAAAACCGAACGATCTATAATCGCCTCTATATTGAATGATATCTACGTGATAATTTTTCATCTTATTTTCCTTTACTATAGTGATCAAGACATTTGATTATTTTTCTGCCCAACAGTCTTGCAAACACAAACATAGCACGTATCATCTCAATCCCAAAGAAAATTGCCTATCAGCATGTTTATCACTTGGATACGAGGGGAAAATTATATATGAATCAATTGCAATAGAAAGGATGAGCACTATGTCCAAAAAAACACAGTATCAACCTTTAGGAGGAAATAGGGATGAACCATCAGACGCTCAGGAAGTTATTTATGCAAAAGAATTTAAACAAGCAGATATTGCTGGTGGATATCGAAAGCCTAAAGTAAATGAAGCTAAAAAGGAAAATCCTAACATATAAGGACCGGTCATCTTAAAGCAGCTTTCTTAGCTGCTTTTTTCTTTAACTTTCCCCCATAGAAGGAGTTGTCAATGAGGGACCTCCTTTTTTCTCTACTGTTCGGTACAGAAAGATTCTTCCCTAATCCAGACGTCTCCAGCTAACGTTTCACAACTGTTTCAGCTACAGTAAAGATCATTTTGGATTTTTCCAAATTTTTATCTAATAGTTAATTCAAATTTCCCCATCGAGTTAAGATGCGGTTTATTACTTGTTAAAACCATCCATTCACCACATTTTTCTCTTCTAAATTCTTAAACGATTAAATAAACTGAATAATTTCTCCACAAAGGAAAAAGGTATCAGGTCCCATCAGTGGACAGTTTGTCCATCATAAACAGTACCTGATACCTTCTCCCTATTAGATTACCTTCTAAGCTTATGCTCTTGTACGGTAGTTTAGATTATGATCCTTTAACATTTTATCTTTCCCGAATAAGAAGTGCTTCTCCATATCCGGCGAATATTTAGAGTTAATGGTTTTGTTTCCTGTCGCTTCTGCTACTGCCCTTATCATAGCAGGTGATGCTCCACAACAAAGACCAATATAATTAACACCAATATTTTGTGCTTCTTTCGCCCAATCCGCTAATTCATACCGATTATGGTAAAGAGGATCTAACGATGTTGGGAAAGTTGTTTCAGTTGGCAGGGAACAACTGCATCCTCCATCAGGTAAATTAAAGAATGTTGGGTGCTCTTCAGTAGTTCGATATGGAATTGGTAATCCACCGACAAAACCTTCTACCTCTTCTCTAATTCTCTTTAGGTATGGCTGCATTGTATCTGGGCCACGGAAACAGTTCATCCCTACAACTAACGCTCCTTTTTCTGAGAGAATTTTACAGGATTCTTCTACCGTATAACCCTCTCGCAATATATTCTCGCCCATCAGCCCTAATGTAACAACTGCTGGCAAGTCTTGTTTTTGAATTTCTTCTAACGCAATAACAGCCTCTTCGTGATAATAAAAAGTTTCTGCATTTATAAAATCTACGCCTTCTTCTTTACACCACTTTACCATTTCCGCAAACATACTTCTTACTTTTTCCTTAGATTCAGGATCTTGAGGATCAAAAATGTTCGTATTTGAAATGTTACCTGCCACTAATGCTTCCTCTATAGGATGTTCTTTTGCTACTTCCTTCGCCAAATGGATTGCACTTCGATTTAATGGCTCAAGTAAATGTTCTTTACCTATAATTCTCATTTTTTCACGGTGGGCATTATATGTGAAAGCTAAAACTACATCTGAACCAGCATTCATGTAATCTCGATATGTTTGTTTTAAAACCTCTGGGTGTTCCAAAGCTACTTCCGGTACGAAAGATCCTGCTTGTAAATATCCTCTGCGTTCCATTTCAAACAAATACCCTTCTCCTACAATGACGGTGCCTTCTTTTAACCTTTGTTCTAAATTTCTTTTGCCCACTACCATCTAACCCTCTCCCTTTTTTAAATCTAAGGTTAGTGTAGCATTGAAATAATAATATGGCATAACACCTAAAGTCTATCGATTGCCATAGTTTTAAACTATAACACAGTTAACTCGTCAGCAATCGTTTCTTTTAAATAGTTAATATACATCGTTGCTAACGGGCTGTTTGTGACATTCTTATGTGTAATATAGCCAACTGCGATTCGCTCATCCACCTTTAGTGGAAGCGCCACAATATCATCATCGTTGATATCATAACAAATTACCCCTGTTGAAATCGTATATCCGTTCAACCCTTTTAGTAAGTTAAATAAAGTAGCTCGGTCACTCACGCGAATGTTTTTTGGTCTCGAAACCGTGCTGAGTATCTCCTCAGAAAAATAAAATGAGTTATAATCCCCTTGTTCAAAAGATAGATACGGATAAGGATTTAAATCATCTAAGGACACAGATTCCTGAATCGCAAGTGGATTGGTAGAACTTATAAACACGTGTGGCTTTGCTTCAAATAGGTCATGAAATATTAAATTTCCCTCTCTTAAAAATTTACAAATCACCTGTCGATTAAAATCATTCAAGTATAAAATTCCAATCTCACTACGAAGTTTTTTTACATCATCAATGATTTCATACGTTCTTGTTTCTCGTAACGTAAATTCATATTCATCACGGTTATAGTCTCTTAAAAGTTTTACAAATGCACTGACTGCAAAGGCATAATGTTGTGCCGATACAGAAAAATGCTGCTGTGGTGATTGTGTCGCATTGGTATAGCGATTTTTAAGCAAGTCTGTCTGCTCCATCACCTGTCTTGCGTAACCTAAAAACTCCGACCCCTCTGGAGTAATGACAATCCCCTTATTCGTACGTGAAAAAATCGTAATTCCCAATTCATTCTCCAATTCTTTGATTGCATTGGATAGACTCGGTTGACTAATAAACAACTGCTGTGCTGCTTTACTAATCGATCGACTCCTTGCCACTTCGATTACATATCTTAATTGTTGTAATGTCATCTACTCTTCCTCCTCACTCCCATTACATAGTTTTATTGTAGCATAGATAGCTTGGGAAGAATTTTAAACACAACTAGGCACTATCTGTGGACGGTTCTCCATAAACAGTACCGGGGAACATTAACCAAGCACCTCGTACTGCATAATGAAAAGAGGGCAAGATCAATGACTTCGTTTCAAATTTCAAAAGGAAAAATGGCATTCTAACACTTATGTGTTCTAGATTTGATGAAAAAGTTGCATGTTTCGTTTAGTGGAAACCACTTTCATTGAAAAAATGAGTACTTGTCATGGAAAAATAGAACCACCTTAACGGAGCATAGAGCAAAGATACAGCGATATTAATTAGATCAATCTAATTTCATTCCACAAAGGGTGTCTGTTATAGTTCCTTTACCGAACAATACTTTTTCCTGATCACCTAGAACCATGCTCGTATTCCGGTTATTCACGTTCATGAGGATGGTCGTAATCTCTGGGTGAGCCTTCCTGAGAGCTTTCACAAAATTATTCTTACCTTTTTAAAAAGGAAAATCTGAACTATTACTAGCTTCAGACGTTGCTGCAAAAGGCTTGGATATCCCTGATTTAACTCATGTTATTGATTTGGATTTGCCTAAAGAGACGACATAGTTTGTTCATCGCTCTTTGGAAGAACTGGGCGGTTGGGGTCTGACTCAGGAACCGTTGTTGCCATTGTCACAGAGAGTGAGGAGCGACAACTGCAGAAGGTTGGTCGCCAGTTACATCTGACTTTTTTAAAGAAATTCTATTCAAAGGGAAATTAGTTAATTCAAAATAATTCACTTTCCCTATTGTCCTTTTTAAACACATATCTATGGTACCTATTACATGTTTCATTAGTTGAAACTTCTTCCTTCACGGGCGGTTCAGCACATAAAAGTTTTTACCTGTTGAAGTTAAGCCGCCGTACATAGAAATCAAATCTTATCTTTTTTATTTTCAAGCATACCTTTCTCTTCACAGGCTATATTGCTCGCTTGACGGGATAAGTCATTATTTCTCGCCAAGCGGAGTAGGTATCCCGTAAAGCGAAGACAATATCCAGCGAAAAATTCTTTACTCTGGGAATGCTCCATTTTAAATAACAACACCCTGTCATCTGCAACCCTTTATCCACAGCATTTCTTGTATTTTTTCCCACTTCCACATGGGCATGGCTCATTTCTTCCAACTTTATATTCATTCACTACTGTACCTTGCACTTCCTCATCTGAATTTATGGCCGTATAGTTCTGTAGATAGTATTCTGGAAGTTTATCTAACTTTTCACAATATCGTTTTTCATTATATACTTCATTATTTTTCATAACATCATTCATTTCTTCTACTAAAACCGTTGCAATCATTTCCTTCGATTCAATCTCTGAGTAACCAAGATCTATTAATCGATGGAATGTTTTTTTTGTGGTTTTAGGATCATTATCACGTAATTGATTGTCTACTACTTCAAGCAGTTGGGCCTTTAGTTTATAATTAACCATTATCAATTCTCCTATCTGCCGATTTATGGATATATCTTACCTTTATACACCCGGATTAGGTTGACTCATCTTTTCGAAAGCCTTCAATAGGTTAGTGTATGAAAAGAGTAAAACGTTACAAATTTTGGTAAAATCAAATCAAACTATTATATTTTTGCTTTTATATTGTAACAAGTATCCAATTCTTTATTCAAGAACAACCACCTGTTCATTCTATGAGATAAGTATTTTCAGGGGTCTGTAAGCGTACCCCTGCCAAGTAGACACTTAAAGCTTGGGGTCACACTACTCCCTATTACATCGTTAAGGGATATTACAAGTTCACGGTGTGACATTGCGTTGTATTGGCTATTTTGGTTAAAGCATACATTCCACATTCGATTCGTCGGTAATCATCATAGACTGCTTCCACAAATCTCTCCCTTTTATTATAAAAAAAGAGTTGCGCCATCAATCACGCAACTCTTTAATCGTCATTTACTCTTCAATCTCTGTATAAATTTGAAAGGTCACGCCAAACTTGTCCGTTACATCGCCAAATCCCGGGCTGAAGGGTTCTTCTTTAAACGGCATATTGACTTGACCGTCTTGCCTCAAGGTTTCATAGATTTGTTTCGATTTTTCTACTTCGTTTGTTGTAATGCAAATAGTTACCCGTTTCCCGTTTTCAATAGTCGAATCGCCTGGGGCATCAGATAACATGAGTTCCGTTTCACCAACTTTTAATTTGGCATGCGCCACAAGACTCTTTAGCTCGTCCGTGAACGTATTAGGCATGTCTGGCATTTCTCCGTAAGTAAAAATGGAGATAATTTCTGCACCAAGGGTTTCTTCATATAACTGGATGGCTTCCTTTGCGCGGCCCTCCAAAGTAATATAGGGGGTTAGTTTTACCATCATAGATTGTTCCTCCTCGAGTTTGGATTGAATGAAAATTGATCATTCATAAGTATAGACGTTCCTACCACTGTAAAATCATCGGTTTTTCGTGAAATTCTTATTCACAGCCAAATCTGTCGGTAATCCAAATCGAACAAATAAATCGGAGTCTATGAAATGATGGATATGAGCGATCTTTCCATGGCTCATATCGAGGATATGTATTGCCCATGGAGTTAGCAACCCTTCTCGTCCACTTGGTACATATTGAGCATAAGCGGGACTATTTCCATTAGCTTGGATTGGTAGCAACCGGGAACCCAAACAATGGCTACGTGTTAGGTGATAGAATTCAGACAGATTCGAGTTGCCGCGAACCCACATCGTAAATGGCGGCATTGACAAGCTGCCGTTCTCGTTGAATAGCGCTAATAACGCGTCAATATCGTACTTCTCAAACGCTTCTACATAACGAGCAAGCAACTGTTGGTCTGCTTCGAAAACTCCATCCTGCCATTCATTGGACTGCAGATTCGATTGGGCGATCGTCCTTCGCGCTCGTTGCAAAGCACTGTTGACAGCTGCCGTGGTCATCCCCAACGCATTCGCCGTTTCACTCGCTGACCATCGGAAAACATCATACAAGATCAATACTGCACGTTGCCGAGGTGGCAATATTTGCAGGATCGCAATAAACGATAATCGAATCGTTTCTCTACTAACTACGATATCCAGCGGATCGCCAACTGTATCCGGTGTTGGCCATATCCAGGAAGCTCGAGGTAATTGGTCCCTAGGCTCTGTTACACTAGGGACCGGCTCTGAAATATCCATTGGGAGCGCCCGTCTCTTTGCATTCCTTAGCTTATCTAAACAAACATTCGTGACGATACGATACACCCAAGCTCTACGTGAAGAATGCTCCCGAACCTGATCCCAGTTCTGCCAGACGCGGACCATGGCCTCCTGTACCGCGTCTTCCGCCTCAAAAATCGATCCCATCATCCGATAACAGTATCCGGTTAATTCAGGACGCAGCTCCTCCATCATGTCTATTTTTCCATGCTTTTGGCACATTTAACATTCTCCTTTTTGACCCTCAAAACTCACCTTGATAACAAGGATTACATTCTTCCTTTACAAAAAAGGCATAACACCTTCTAATGATGTTATGCCTCTAGTTGCGATTGATTAAGTTTTATAATGTATTTTACCAAGTCCCACCAATTGCCTAGCCACTTGCTTATTAGGAACAGAGCATGCTCTATCCTGTTTCTTCAATTTCTGCCACATTTCCCGTTTCACGTCTATTTTTTCTACCCAATCTATAACAGTATTGTCTTTAATAATATCTGTAATTGTTTCGGTTAGATCTTTTAAGCTTTCTTTTTCCATCTCCTTCATTTCTTCTCACATTGCATGGTATTCTTTCAATAGTTCTTCAATCTTTAATTGACGTGCCTTATAAACCAAATTGAACGGAAAGAAAACTATTGCGACCGTCCCACGTACCAGTTATACATTATAATTCTTACTTTTCAGGCATAGTGTAAGTCACAAAAGCACCGCTACTGTCTTCCATCTTTGTAAAAATTTCATTAAGAATTTCTAATGCTCTTTCATTAGATTCATATTTACCAAGGATTTTATTCCATTGATCCAAAAAACTATTTTCAATAAAACCTGTTATGTTTTTACCTTTTACCGTAACATCTTTTACATGCATTAAGCTCTGTTTATTTTGTGTCCTTATCCATAACATTAAAAAAGTCATCCTCATAAAAAGTATTGAACTAACTTTCATCAAATCCACATACAATATAAATAATCCCTCAAGCACTAAGTTAAAAACACTTCTATCTCAATTCATCATCCAATGGTATAATCACTTGATCCAATGCCATCCTCCACTGACGCTTCATTCCTGGTCCGTATTTCAACGGTTTAGCATCAGGGTTTACAGCTTTATATTTATCAAAATCCCTGCTGTTAAGGATGTCACTGATATTTGGAATAGGATCCATTCCAATTACATATTGAATGGCAGATAATTGCAGTGTATCTTTTTCTACAAACCATGTATGTGCAAAGTCTTCTATTGCAGCATTTTTTTCATTCGTAAAGAATGTTCTTTTTACGATAAAAATATCTTCATCTTCATCTACTTCTTTATTATCTATTGCATCTAAAATGGCGCGATACACATCCTTAACGATTTCTGCTTTTTCTAGCTTTTGAAGTGCATTTTCAATATCGTCGCGGATATTCTCATTATTAGCTGAGTACGTTTCTAATAATTTATTTATATAGGTTGCATCGATATCGTAAATCTTAGCAGCATTTTCACCATGGAATTCAATATCTGAGAAATCAACTTCTGGTTCACCTGATTCCTCATCATCCATTAATGATCCTTTCACCGTGTTATATACGCCTACAGATTCCTCTATCATCATAACTTGATCTTTAAGCGTATTTTCATCGTTGTATTCATTATACGTTACGAGCGCTTCATAAGAATTATTTAATTCCTGAAATGCCTTTACAAATTCAACACGCGTTTCAATTGGGGTGTGTTCATTTATATTTTCAATATTAGTTGTAATCGTCAGTAATTCTTTATGCGCCTTTTTGAAACGTTTCTTTGAATCCTCGTACGTTGGATAGATCAACGTAGATTCTGTGCTTTCATCTGAATAGACCTTAGTTGCTTCTTGCACATTTTGCTCCATGGTGTATGGTTTTCTAAAGGTAACGATTAAGCCCTTTGTCTTTTCCGGGTATGTTCGATTGGTTCGGGAAAAGGCCTGAATCAGATTAGCATAACTTAAATTCCGATCAACAAAAAGTGTTTGAACAGTCGGTGCATCAAAGCCTGTTAATAAACGTTCCACAACAATGACAAGATCAATTTGTTTACCAAACTCTTTAAATTCTGCTTTCTTTTGAGCCAATCGGTTATTAATATCGCCATTATAACGTTCCATACTTTCCAAGGACCAAGCTGTATTATAATAATCATTATAGTCCTTCATAATTTGTTTCATTTCGGCTTGATTCTCTGTCGCATGACCTTCATTTTCTTCTAATGAATACGTGATCGCAATTCGAGGAAAATTCGGATCCTCAATGGAACGACCTTTTCTCATCGGGTGATTAGGAAATTCACCCCGCAGCCAATCTGGATCTTTTGTCATTTCTTTAATAGCATGGTAATAACGCTTCGCCATATCAATCGAACTCGTTGTAAGAATAACAGATTTTTGTGGCCGACCATTTTGAAAATCGAATTTCATATAAGCGTTATCTGGACGGAATATTTTACGAATCACTTTTTGAATATGATCATCTCTTTCAAAAGAAGCATTGTCGATATACTTTTCCTTCTCGATGCCATTCATTTGATCAATCACATCATTTACTTTTATATCTGTTGCATTCGCATACTTTTCACTTTGACGGAGTTGATCATAAATATGATTATTTAAGGATGTCGGTCCAATGGTATCCTCGTGCTCTACTTGGAAGCCTAAAACCGCATGGTCTTCTAGCGCATTTTTAATGGTATAGGTATGTAAAACATCTCCATATTGGTCACGAGTCGTACGTGCTAATTGCCCTTGCGCCTGCTTTTTATTAACATTAAAAATGGGTGTTCCTGTAAAGCCAAACCAAGTGGAATTTGGAAAGAAATCTTTCATCCTCTCCATTCCTTCTGCACTTAAAGCACGGTGACATTCATCCACGATAAAAACGATATGTTGTCCTAGTAGCTTTTTAAAGCGCTGTGTACCTTTATTCTCTTCTGCCTTTTGTGCGTAACGTAATGCAGAGTCTAACTTTTGACGCGTCGTAATGATGACTGCATTTGTATTGGCATCAGATAGTAACGTACTACTTAACTCTTTTGCGCTTCCAGTACCAACTATTAAACTGTTAGATCTTGCGTTACCAGAAGTTATACCGGTATTATATTCCGAAGCAAACTTGGTAAATTCTGAGGTCGTTTGGTTATCCAAGTCTTTACGGTCGATAAGCATAATCGTCCGATCGATACCTGGTTTTTGAGCTAATAATTTGGTAGATACAAAACTCGTTAATGTTTTCCCAGAGCCAGTTGCATGCCAAACAAACCCAGACTTATGCTGCATCGCAGATTTATATAAGGATTGGATGGCATGTATCTGGTAAGGTTGCAAAACCATTAAAGTTTTATTATCCTGGTCTTCACTCACAATGGTATAATCAGCAATTAACCGATGAGCATCCGGAATATTTAAGACCTGTTTCACAAATTCATAGAGATTTTCTACTTTTTGATTGTCTGTCGTTCGCCAACTAAATAGAAATTTTCGATGCATATTTTTCGGCATCGCATTTGCAAAATAGCGTGTCGTCTGTTCATTAGAAACAACGAATAGTTGTAACGTTGAAAAGATGTTCCCACGATACATCCCTTCTTCTGCATATTTCTTAATCTGATTAAATGCTTGAAAGACACCATCTTTGGCACTTGCTTGTTTTAACTCAATTTGAACGATTGGTAAACCGTTAATTAAGAGCGTCACATCAAAACGGCGATCCCTATCATCCACATTTGTTTTTTGCTTTGATATTTGGTGAACGACTTCATATGTAGAGATCCCGCCCCCAATGTCACGATTTGAATATAACATCAATGACATCGGTCCTAATGACGTGTTTTCTCTTTCAATGGTAATACGAGCAATGCCATTTTCCCCCTTGAGCCATTTAGCAGCATCAAAGGGGGTTTTTGTTTTCAGCAATAGTTCAGTTTTAATCGTATCAAACTCTTTATCTGTAATCGGATGTTCGCCAATTTCAGAAAGATTGTTTTGGGTTAGTTTTTGACGCAAGTTATTCCAGAGGTCCTCTTCCGACTTTAAGTCCGGGCGATAATTCCATTGATTATACCCGTCCCCCAATACTTCTATGAGCCGACGTTCGACTTCAGCTTCATTGTTATGGGATAGCTTTGTCATGGTCTCCTCCTTTCTATTGCTTAGACAAACATTTTTTGTAAGAAAGCTTTTTTGGTTTGTTTTAGAGTGTCTAGTTCTTGTTCGTGTAAAGCAATTGTATCGTCTAGTTGTTTGAAAAAGTTACCGATTTTGGTTTGTTCAGACAATTCCGGAATATTTATTGTTAATTTTTCTAAGTCCCCAAGATATACTCCGGCTTGTGCAGACATAGATGCTGACTGCACCAGTTGTTTTTGAACATAACATGAATCGATTGTTGACTTTAGGAAATTCTGGTTTATATCTTCATTCCCACGAATAATTGCAACTGAGCGCTGAAAGGCTATTTTAGAAGTGAATTCCGTATACAAAGCTGTTTGGCCAATAGTCCCAACAATTGTAATTAATAGATCTTCATTCATCAACTTATAATTTTTAAAAATTGAATTGTAATCATCAGCTGATATTTTTCTATCAACCAATTCATCGATAATTATCTGTCCATTCTTAATATTTTTTGCACTGAGTAAGAATGCACCTTTCCCATTTTTATGTGTTCCATGTGTTCCATCTTTTAGTAAATCAACAATATCTTTCAACTTATGCTCTTCCCAATTTCCAGTAAATGACGGAAAACGGATCTCAGGCACGGACTCTCCTTCTTTTGGAAACATTTTTTGCAAGAATCCCTGTTTTGTTTGTTTAAGAGTGTCTAATTCTTGCTGATGAAGAGCGATGGTGTTATCAAGTTGATTTAGAAGCTCTCCAATTTTCTTTTGTTCTTCTAATGATTGAGGGACTTTTACTTTTAATTGAGAGAGTGATTTTTGACTGACTCCTTTAGCAGTACCTCCACTTGATAGAGAAGATAATTCATTAAACACTTTGGGTGAACGAAGTAACACGCTAAGAAAGTCATCAATTATTTTGTTCTCATCGACATTAAATGCTATAGTTCTTTGACTAAGAATATATCCCTTATTATCAGGTACTTGAGCTACATTTCCCATAGGTGCTTCTGTCGTAAATAATACTTGACCTTGTTTTAATTCCTTCCTCCCCATCCATTTTTGATATAATTCTTCATCACCATAATGAGCATCTGCGGAAGGATCTATGTAACCATCCTTTACATTTAGGGCAGATAGAGCTAAATAACCACTGTCACTCCATTCTAGCCCGAGCTTTTTCGGAGTTCTACCTCTAAAATCTACGATACTTTTTATGTTATCGAAGAACTTACGTTGTTCCCAATCTCCACTAAAGTCAGAAAACCTAAGGTCTGGTGTTTGCTTATTTTTCACTATTAAACACCTCTAATGCACCTTTAATCCATTCTTCATTTTCTTTATCATATTGTAAAGAAGAAATAGTTTCATATAAGCTAGATTCGAGTTCTGCTTTATCTTTTTTTATGTCTTGAATGGATGAACCAAGTGCTGCCATATCCACTGGCTCTTCTTCTTCAAACGTATCAATATAGCGTGAGATATTCAAATTAAAATCATTTTCTTTGATTTCCTCGAAAGAGGCTAAGTGAGCATATTTCTCCAAATTTTCTCGTTTTTTATACGTTTCGACAACCTTATCAATATTTTCTTTCGTAAGTTTATTTTGTTTCTTTCCTTTTTCAAATTCTTTACTAGCATCAATAAAAAACACATCACGATTATTACGGTTTTTCTTTAGAATAATAACAGTGGTTGGAATGGATGTTCCAAAGAATAAGTTGCCTGGCACACCAATAACTGCATCAATACTTCCGTCTTCCAGTAATTTTTTACGAATTACACCTTCTGCAGCCCCGCGGAACAATACACCATGTGGTAAGACAATTGCCATTGTGCCCGAATCTTTCAAATGATAGAAACCATGTAACAGAAAGGAAAAATCTGCTTTTGATTTCGGAGCCAACTTACCGTAACGATTAAAACGGGAATCGTCTAAAAACGTTTGATCTGCTGACCATTTTGCTGAATAAGGTGGATTCATCAATACGGAATCAAACGTATAAGGCTCGTCCGTTGGCCAATCTTTATTCAATGTATCCCCATTACGCACACGCATATCTTCTTTTCTTACACCATGCAAGATTAAGTTCATTTTTGCTAAGTTATATGTAGTTGTATTCAGTTCCTGTCCGTGATACTTTATACTTTCTGGATGGTTATTATAGTTTCGTACATTCAGCATCAAAGAACCTGATCCCATCGTTGGATCATAAACACTAAATAACTTTCTATCCTCTTGGCCAATTGCCACAATTTGAGCCATCATGTCTGACACTTTACTTGGCGTATAGAATTCACCAGCTTTTTTTCCAGCTTCAGAAGCGAATTCTCCTATTAAATATTCATAAGCATCGCCGATCACATCACCATCATGTTCGATAACATCAATCTCACTTAACTTCTTTAGAACGTCGGAGATGGTAATGTTTCGTTGTTGATCGTCTGAACCGAGTTTTTTGGAAGTCAAATCTACATCATCAAACAAGCCACTAAATTGATCGTATTTCGTGGACAAATCAATAAATGCTTTATTTAAATCATTCAATTGAAAGGTATTTTGTTTCGCTTGATCAGCTAATACATTAAATAAGTAATCAGGCTCCATATGATGTCCTAATGTATCGACTAATGTTTCAATCAAGTCATGTTTTACATCTTCATCTGCTAATAAATCCCGATATAAGTGAGTTTGTTTTTCTTGTGTGTTGTATTCTTCTGGTGATTCATCTGCTAGTTCCACCACTTTCACTAATAACTTATCCGATAAATACTTATAGAAAATCAATCCTAGTAAATAATCTTTGTATTCTGATGCATCCATTTTACTGCGCAAGCTATCTGCGGCACTAAATAGTTTTGCATTTAAATTCGACATAATATTTCCGCACCTTTCTATTGTTGTTCTCGTTGCATATGTAATAAATATATCAAATTTAGGGTGAAATAGATATTATTGAGGATGAAAATAAGACATGGTCCCCTTGAAATTATAAAAATTATGTTAATCTCCATCTTACGTTGTGTATGAAAACATTCAAATAAGGAGTCATAGAAATGGTACCTGCCACTACCGAAATATGTCGAAACTGACAAAATTCGAATAGTGACAAGCGCTAGAGGTTTTTGAACAGTATCGTTGTTCTGTTCACCAAAAAAAAGACAGGAACAATATCAATAGTGAATAGTTAATACAGAAAAACTACATATCTTGCTGTTCAGCTTAATAGAAAAACCTCACTTAATTATGATACGGTTGTGTATCATAATTAAGTGGTATCTGATTTAATCATTGAAGCGAGTTCTATTCAACTAATCAGTAATTTGACGATTATCACCACCATGAGACTCTCCTTTGCTACCAAACAAATGAGGGTAATCAAACGAATTATATCATGCAATTTATTTCTTTCAATTTTTCTTTACAACACATTCTCAATGTAATATTAATATCAGTCATCTAAACTCTGGTTTATCATTTTATTGATTTCGATGAAATCATTTTGGAGCATTGTTGAGAAGTCTTGTCCCATAGTTTTATTCAAGAAATCCAAAAATTCACCGACCCCATCAGATATTTTTCCGATCCGCCGAATAGCCCCATTTAGTTCCAATGTAGAGGTATAATGAGCTTGTAGTTCGTTCAAACGTTCAATGTAATCTTCTAGTTTGCTTGTCCAATATTTAATATAGTCAAACCTTTGTGCACCATATATTTTCGGAACTAAATTATCTCTAGCTGGCTGATTATGAAATAGTTTTAAATCACATTCACTTGAAATTATAAAAGCAAGCCTTTGATGGTATTCTGGATCTCTCATAAGTTCAATTATTTCGTACATACAAGCTTCAGATTTAAGGTAACTATCCGATATTAACGATATAATCACATCATTTTCTTTTATAGTTTCCATGAATTTGTCAATATTATCCCTGTATTGTAATTGAGTATCTCTGCTAATCAGAACTTTCGGACCGTAAGTTTTATTGATATTTTCTTCAACAATATCAGCCAATTCTGAGACTAGATGATTATAAGAAATGAATATTTTAACTGGCTTAATCTCTTGCATTCTATTATGATACTCGCTATAGAATGTATATAAAATATTATGGCATTTTACTCCTAATACCTTTTGCTGCACGTCAATCTGTAAAATTGATTTATCTTTTACTTTCGTTTCCATGATATTAAATCGGTCAAAACCATTAAGTATCTTTACTAAATCTTGCATTTTGGGAATATCAAACGCATTTCCTTTCACATGTAATTTACAACCATCATCGTAAATGCCAAAAAGAAGCGTGCCACCCGCTGAATTTGCTAACGCCGAAATCATCTTTGCAATTGTATCTTTATCCTCTCCTGGGTGTATATAACGTATATTTCCTCTTTGAGGATTTTCTAATAATTCATCGAAATCAATACTCATTATTATTCTCCTAATATATATTTTTCAAAGGAATTACTGAAATATTCGTCGTTTTCAGTATATCTCCAAGAGTTATTTGTTTTACGACTGAACCGTTATCTGTCCACAACTCATAAAAATTACTATCTAAAACACTCAATTCTTTATCTTCATGAAAAATAATTTTATCGTCATCACTTGGGCGTATTACGATGAAGATTTCATTTTCATTTTTCTTTGCTTTAAAAACTGTCGGTGATAATTTTTTTGTTTCCCATTCCTGTAAAGTCTCAGGTATATCATAATTAGGATTGTCATGTAATTGCTGAAAAACATTTCTAGTTGATCGATTAATTAGCTCGTCTATTTTTTGTTTGCTATAAAAGGAATGCTTATAGATGTGATGAAGTTGCTGCTTTACTTCGTCAGAAAGCTCTTCAGAAGATTTTTGAAGCTCTCTCATTAAGTTTTCGTTTGAGAAAATAGCGTTTATACTATCTACAGATACATTTCTTTCTGAAATTATATCTCCAAGTTGATTCAAATCATCAACAAATTTTTTCGATCTCAGTTTTGCTCTTTCTTCATATAGATTCGGAAATAATTTTTCACACTCCGTTGGCAACTTAGCAAATAGACTCAGAAGACTAGCAAACAGGCTTTCTGTTTCAGTCGTTCGATTATCCGCCTTCTCTTTAGATAATAAAGAGTGTGTATAGCTGGAGATTATTTCTGCAATATCTTTATTTGAGAATTTCGGTATAAAAGTTTCTATTTTTTCAGGAACAGTTATCCCAGGATAAACAAACCTTGTTTCTATTGAATAATCTACCATAGCTAGTATTTTCCTCAAATCTGGTAAAATATTGTCACCCAGAATTAATTCTCTTGGCTGACAAAAAGTCCCTTCAGTATTAGGTACAACTACTTTATCAAAATCTTTATTATACATATCACACAGTAACTGATAATACTCATTAAGCCATTCGATTGTTTTTGTTCCACCAAACCATTCTTTAAAATCATCAAGCGATTTATCTATGAGCTGTTTCTTTATAACATCATCTAAATCAATATCATTATTGATTACATCCCTCCAACCATCAGCAGATAGAAATGTTGGTATGGTCAAATTAGGAATTTCGGAAAAAAGAGTCCAAACTTCCTTCTTAAACTCTTCTCTTTGTGTTCTAGGAACAAAGATCTGGACATTTCCTTTAGAATCATTAATTGGAAGAAGAGTTCCTTGATTCGTCTCGACCATATTTTTGCTCATGATAATCGTATCTAATTGTTTTTTTAAATTAATCCTGTACTCAGACATTTGTTTTCGATCAAACTTACACAGATAATAATTATTCATTTGTGGTTGATTTGAAAAATGTTCCAGTACGACATTAAATTGATTTATTGCCTTTTGAATTATAGCAATATTTGATGGATCAGCTTCAAAAATTCCATTTCGATCGATCGCAACATTAAACTTATCTGAGTTTAAAACAACAGGAAAAGGATAATCCTCAGAACCGATTAATGGAAAGTCACAGTACAATCTAGTAACAGTTTCTGGAATTTCATCAAAATTCCAGAAACCATCATTAACAAGTAAAGGAAACGCGATTGAACCGCCCTCAAAATTCGAGTTAAATATAAAAGTCTGATCTCCTGTATGTACTTCCCTAATCGTTACGATATTAGAATTTGGGATATTTGGATACGGTACTCGTTTGCATACTTCAAGTATTTTTCCATTGTAAGTAATAGATTTAATTTTTCCATTAAAATTCATCAGATAATAAAGATGCGCTCCTAGGCTTTCAATTCCTTTGTTAATTGAATCAATAGAATTACCTTGTTCCGGCGAACTAGTCAAATCATAAGTAAAAGTTGTAATATTTCTTTCTTCACAAGAAGTATCTGTTTTACTAATAACATTTTCAATAAGTTGAATATTACTTTCGACTGATTGCCTAATTTCTTCCCTTGTTTGCCCCGAGCGATCCAAGTTAAGCACAAAAGGATTTCCATTATCTTCCATAAAGCTAGCGATACTAATCTGAGGTGCAAGTAATGTAGTTGTTATAAATCCAGTCCCAAATTGACCGGTAGTACTATCGTCAGATTGTTTACTAGAGATTTGCGTCACCATACTCCATAAATTCTCCTCATTGAATCCCTTACCGTTGTGTGAAAAGGTTAGAATAGATTTACCATTAAAGGTAATCGTTATATCAACCTGTTCACCATCTCTACAACAATCACAAGCATTTTGGATTAATTCCCAAACCCATCTTCGTCGTAATCTATTTTGGTCTTCTTTACTAGATTTCTTGAGCTTTTCAAGTTCATTGAAAATTGTCCCTGCAGCTGAATTCTTGAGCATATTATCTTTGATTATTTGGCTCTGCATTTTCTTAATCGTCTCCAATACATATACTTTTCTTTATTCTATCAGAGTATTGTTCTTTAAATAGCTATAAAATCAAAAAATAATGGAAGCACTAGCAGAAGCTTCGCTTATTCATTCTGATACAATTCATTTTAAAATGTTCGGATTCTTAAATAATAAATTCATGACTTAAACTCATTAGTTACCATAGATATTATAGAATTAGTCAAACAAGCACCAGAAAGATACGTTTACTATGCACCACTTATTGAAGCGGTAAAAAACTCCTTAACCATATTTGCTTTACTTCGGTAAGTTTAACCAGGAATGAATATGTCTCTATAACTCAATCTTCTTGAATGTGCTATTAAAGAAGATATAAATTTAAACAGTTATCATACATTTAAAAATACGATTTGATAATTTTTCGATAATACAATGTTGGCACTCAAGTGGCCACTGAAATAAGTTTATGTAACAACCACACTTGATATAATCCCCATGATAGCAGTAACTAGAATTCGCCGTTTCACAAGTTCTTACTTACCAATTAATAAATGGTGCCTGTCACTACACGAAATATGTCGAAATTGACAAAAACCGGGTAGTGACAGGCCCAGAAGTTATTGAGGCTGGATATTAGAGCCACCAACATAAAACTTGTTTAAATACATTTTCTAGGTCACCATTGTGTCTGAAATCTCTCCACATCACCAATTAAAAACTCAGATTGTTCTGCATTAATAAAGTTTTCTGTTCTTGTTTGAAATCTTTTAGAGCTAGATGTCAAGAATAAAGCCTTTTTTGCCCGTGTAACACCTACATAGTGTAAATTTAATGAGTCAACATATGCTTCTAAATCTTCTTTCACAATCCAGTCATACACGGGTAAAATGAACTGATACAAATCTAAATGAACTACAACATCAAACTCCATTCCTTTCGACTTATGAAGATTCATTAACTGAACTTCTTCGTCTTTTGCAGGAATAAAATCATTTAATAAACTCTTATTCTTTAATAAATATTCAAGGTTCTCTATTGCGCTTTGATTACTCAAATCGGGATAAATATAAGCTGTAATTTCACTAAATAAATACAGTAATCTATTCATTTCAGTTATTGCTTCGCTTCTGAATTTATTCAGTTTCCTTTTAAATTGATTAACTAATTTTGAAACCTCTTTGATGATAAAACGGTGACTACTAATCTCTCTGTCAAAGTAATCGTTTATAAAGTTATAAACTGTATGCTTTTTGTCAAATGCAACTTCTAGTAATTTAGATAAGAGTGCGTTACATGGTGATTTGTCTTGGTCTAATATAGATTTTTTATAAAACTTATGCGGAATATCGATATGTTCCAAAAACTTTGCCAATGTTATATCCTTTGTTGCAAGAATTCCAATGGAAGAATTCTTCTCTATACCAAACATTTGCTTAATCTCTTCCATTTGGTGTTCAAACCAACGTCCAATATCACATTCTGTTCCATCAACAAATAATTTGTAAACTCTGTTTTCACTACCAATCGGCTTTTCATCATACCCTAATAACTTCCTGCTATACAAATCAATAGAAGGATGACAACGATGATTTATATCCATTGGGAAATTGATAAAGTTGGCATTAGTTAATAATTCTTTTAGAAACTCTGAACTTTTACTAGCAAATCTAAAGATAGATTGGTTTATATCGCCAATTCCCCAACATTTAACCCCAATTTCTGATATACGTAAAAACAAATAATATTGGTCTTTTCCTGAGTCCTGAAATTCATCAATAAATAAATACTTGAATCGAGATTTAAAGTATTTTCTACACGCTTTTGAACTCAAAAAAATAATATTGGAAATAGAGCTTATCAGTCTTATATCAAATATACCTTCTTTAAATTTTCTAGAAATAAAATCAAAATGGTTCCTATCAATTTCATTAATTGGAATAATATTATCTTTGTCTAATTTTTCAACCGAAACACTTTTATAACGTTCCACTACTTTATTAACATCACTTATTATCCTATTTACATAAGTATCATTACTACTATCTAATTTATCAATCACAATATTTTGTTGCTGCAATCCAAAAAATCGTTTACCAAAAGGAATAATAATGTTTCCAATATAAAAAGAGTCAATTGTTCCAAAAAATGAGTTATTAACCTTTAGACCAAGATTATAAGTTTTTTGTTTAAGCTCGTTACTTGCTTTGTTTGTATAAGAGATAGCAGCTATTCCCTCAAACCAGCGTAATCCTTCAGAAACACTACGAATTTTGTGAGCAATTGTTGAGGTTTTTCCACTTCCCGGACCAGCAATTACAACACAGTTTTCGTCGCAATCCAGAATATCTTGTTGTTGTATTGTCGGCTTATACATGGCGTAATTCCTCAATTGTTTCTTTACATTTGAATAGAGGTTCGGCAAGCTCATTATCCCTAATATTAGACAAACCTTCTATATATTCTTGTACAAAGTGGAACATAAAGGTTGACTTCTTCTTTTTCATGGCTTCAAGAACTTCTTCATCTTCATAATCATCATCTAACGGCATATTAAAATATCCCCTTATTTTTTCAGTTATTATTTCAGATGAGAAGTACAAGTCTTCTTCCAAACCTCTTTCGGCAATAAAAATATTATGATTTTTTAATTCTTCATAGTAACTGTCATACATCTTGATACGGTGTTCGTCATCTGCTGAAGGAATCTCCTTTAACTGTCCTGTATTCTGCATTATTTGTTCTAATTGACTCATATCAATTTCTGGATTTAAGTCTTTTCTAAGCACCGCAAAATCAAGTGCTCTTTGAATTCCAGCAAGTCTATATACTTCTTTTGGTTCTTGTTTCTTCCTGGTAACTTTAAAATAATCGTTGTCAGTTCTTACAAACCAATGGATATCTAATATTTCAAATAGTTCTATGTAGCGTTTGAACCCAACACCTTCTACAGAAAGAATGCTTATGTTTAACCTATCTAAATCAATTACCAGTTGCTTAGCTAGTGCTTTATAAAAAATCACTTCAGAAGAGCCTTCAACTAATAATACACAATCGCTAAAATAAACTTCTGAAGAAATTACATTTAACCTAAACTCCAAATTCTTTACTTTCTCAGCTATTTCGCCAGAAGTCCCTCCTTTTGCTGCTATTGTTGATTTATCTTTAGATGTGTATAGCCTGACAATAGAGGTGGGGTTAAAATCTGTTGCGATTGATGGAGCATGAGTTGTCAATATCACTTGGGTTTTTAAATGATGAACTAAATACTCAGAAAGCTTTCTTTGTTGATGTGGATGTAGGTGCGCTTCTGGTTCTTCTATACAAAAAATTGAGACTTCTTCAACCTGGTCTTCATCACTTTGTAATTCATTCATTGCTGCCCACAATGCAATAAATGCTTGATTTTTCCTCCCATCCCCGCCAACTTGTATAGACTGTTCGTTAATATATGATAATAGTTGTACCTTTTTAAATAAATCTTTACTTTTAGGAGTATCAATACCAAGCTTTATTTCTTGGGAGATATGGTGCTCTGCAAGGTTATTTAATTCCTTGCTCAAACGTGTTCCTGCAGATTGAATATAAGATAAACTACCTATTTCATTTTGAACATCATTCATTAAGTCCACTACTTTGTCCAAATTTTTATCGTCTGTAGATATTTGCTCTTTAGTTCTGTTACTTTTTAATGCTTCTAGCAACCTATTTTTTTCACTTCTTAAAAAGTTATTTACATTGCGACTAGCTCCAACATATTTAAGGTTCAATACTTTTAGGTAGTGCCTTCCATGAAGTTCTTCAAGTAAATCCAAGGAAGGTCCAGCCTTAATGGTGTAATCCTTGGCTCCCCCTTCAATATTCCTAGTTGCAAAATAGCCCAGATACATACTATTGTTTTCATCATCAATGTATTGTCCTAACTTTGCATTTATACAGTCTTCAGCAATATCATTAAAATACAACAACACTTCAAATGAGTCACAATCAGAAAATGCACAGAAATCTTCATCAGCAGGTTCAATATCATTGTCTGATAAGCTTTTATCTAGTAATATTCTTATTGCATCGATTAGATTAGTTTTCCCTACATCATTTGCACCGATAATAAGAGATTTTTGGTTTAGTGTTATCTCGGCTTCAGTATAGTTTCGGAAATTTTTTAAGATGACTTTTTCTAAATTCACAGGTATTCTCCTCTCTTCAAATACATTCCCAGTTTCTATTTAAAATTCTACCAAAATATTTGAATTTTTTTATGTGGATACAATAATTTTCAAATAAATTTGTATGACTAATATTATTATACTACAGTTTTATTTAAATTTTGTTATTACTGTAGTAATATAGAATGTAGAAATACTAGGACGATGAGGAGGTATAAAATGGTTAAACATTTACTACTTGATAACATACATATTTATGAAAAGAAAAGCGACAAATTTGAAGGAACGGAAGGTTCCTTTTATTCTAGTAAAAGAGGTTTTTGGTTAGAGAAAGTTTCGACTAATCCACTTGTACAAGATCCAAGAAGGCCACTTCCTTCATCAAAAAAACATGATGTTGAAAGAGGGGAAGATAAGAAGTGATACTTGTAGATGTACTTGTAGTTTCAGATAAGTATGACTTCACAACTGATTTTATATGTATTGAATTAGAAAAAAGAGAAATGAATTACCTTCGTCTTAATCGAGATGAATTTCATCAATATAAAATTCATCTCGACACAAGAAATTTTGATATCCATATCACAATAAGCGGAAGAGAATATATCGTTACAAAAGAATATCTTAAAAGTATTTATTATAGAGCACCTATTTTTTTAAGAGGAACTGAAAAAAGTATTGAGGACCAATTGTATAGTGAACAGTGGATGGCTTTTGTAAGAAATCTACTAATTTTTGAAGAGGTTACATGGATAAATAACCCTGAAAAGACCTATAAAGCTGAAAACAAAATTGTACAATTGAAATATGCAAAAAAGACTGGCTTCAATATCCCTCATACAATTGTTACGAATACCTCTCCTGCATTATCAAAAGATAACTATGTTGTTAAATCGTTAGATACGGCCTTTTTCCATATTGAAGAAAATGAAGGGTTTATTTATTCAAATATCTTTGAAAAAGATAAGATACAAAAGGCTAATCTTGAATGGGCTCCTGTAACAATACAAGACTATGTTTTCCCTAAAATTGATATCCGCGTAACAGTTATTGAGGATGATGTTTTTGCTACCAGTATTACAAGCAACGGTAGAGGAGTAAAAAATGATTGGAGAAAAGCAAAAGATGAAGTAGCGTTCAAAACCTTCTCTCTACCCAAAGATATTGAAAATAAATGCATTCGTTTAGTAAAAGAACTCGACCTTAAATTCGGAGCTATTGACCTTTTGAAAACTGAAGACGGAAACTTTATTTTTTTAGAAGTTAATCCCACTGGCGAATGGGCATGGCTAGTTCATACAACTGGTCAAACTATCCCTCAATCTATAACTGATAAGCTGGTGAACTTTTAATGAGTATCATCAAAGAAATTCTATATGCTATTCTACCAATGATTGATTGTAATTCAGCTAATAAAGATGTAAGTAATGAACAAAGCAGTACGTGGAATAAACTTCTACAACGTGAGTCACTTCCAGATGTTGAAAAATTTGCTGTCATGGATAAAAAAGATGCAGAATATTTAATTAATAGTATTCGAGATAACATTAGCTCTTTACAAGATAAAGCAAAAGTAACAGCAGTTGCTGTTACACTAGCATTTTCAATGGTAGGCGGTATCTCCAGTTACATGCTAAATTTAAAAGAAAAGCTTTATGCAAATGAGTTTTTAACAGGAATCCTGGTTTTATTCGTTATCGCAAGTTGTTTTTATTTAATCGTTTCGGGATACTATTCATTACTCACTCTTAATTCAAAACCAAAATATGATTTCGGACGGGATGACTTTGAATATATTTCCAAACTTTCAACCGAAGAAAAAAAGAAGAAACAGAGGTTAATTATGATGGGCGAACATTATAAAATGACAACCTTTCAAAACACGACCCTTAACAATTATGTTGATTGTAGCAATAATAATTTAAGAAATGCCTTAATAGCACTAGGAATATTCTTTTCCCTTATATGCATAAGTTTTGCTTTGGCGGATGATAAACCCATGAAACAAGAAATACAAATCAAAGTTATGCATGAGCAACAAGCCCAACTAATAAAAGATGTTAAGACAGAAATTAACACTTTACAAAACCAACTGAATGAAATCAGGATTACCCTCAAAAAGGACAAAATAGATATAAATTCATTTATTAAGGAATTAGATACAAAAATAGATAAAATTATAAATGCAAATTTACAACAGAATGAACAATTAGATTAGACACAATAATAAACTTTTTGGTGAACTGTCCTTATTACACACTAGGGCAATAGGAGTTGCTATAGCTACAACTCCTATTGCCTATAAATTATTGGGGTAATTGTTTTTTAGTATTCCATATCCAAGAGTTTTTCAGATAAAGGACTTCTTGTTGGTTGCTTTTCATAATTTATTGAAGATGATAACAATTAATAGTATTTCACAATTTATAACTGTAAATTGAATCTCTCATGAACAGCCAAGGGGAAATGGGAATGATTACAAATACAAAATACACAAAATTAATCATAAACTCAAATAAATGAAATAGACGAAAGCAATCGTGCTAAATCATAGTATATAGTAACGACTTCTTTTCATATTTATCTTCTTTTGCACCGTTCAAAAGCTTACTAAAAGCTTGGAGATTAACTAATTCCAGCATCTTAATGATTTCTACTATATTAAAGTTATCGTAGTTTTTCATCTTGAAGACTAATTAACGGGGGTGGTCACCATCGTTAATAAGGATTAAAAAACTGAAGTTTACCCTTACTTCACGATAATCTAGTATATGAAGTTATCCTTATATTCATTAAGCTTATTATTTACCCATTTCACAAAATCTGTTATTTAAAATTTTCTAGTTGCAAGAAATTTCCTTAACATTTCTGAAATATCACCCACTGTAGTTCCTATATCAATTATAATTGGTCACTACCCGATATGTGTCGAAATTGACAAAATTCGGGTAGTGATAGGCACCAGTGGTAAAGAAAGATACGATTACTTTTGGGGTAATCGTATCATAATGGTTGTGTATAGCTAGTATAGTTGCACTGCGTAGCAATTGGATCTGTTGGTTTACCATCTACTTATTTAACATTTATGCCTAATTGCGGAAATTTATAAAAATTATATATTTTTATAAATTACCCACTATTTTAAACAAATAAAACTTAGTGCTTTTTCTAAATATGTCTATCAAAAGATGAACGCTACATCCATATTGCTTGGCCTACAATGCTACGAATTCTCCTTAACCAAGTATATCCTATATCCTCTATCCTTAATATATCCTCATCACTTGCTTCTGCCAAATCTCCTACAGTTTTAAAATTTCCTTTTTGTAGTTTTTCCAGCCTATACTCTGTTAAGCCATAAGGATAAGCATTAGACTTTAATAGTAATGAGATTTTTTTTTCAAGGATTCCTAAGTTCTTAGGGAGTTCAGAGTCAGTTTCAGGAAATTCTATTTTATCTAAGATACCTCTTCTATGAATTTGTACATACTCTCTCTCTATTGTATTCCATTTCTTAAATAGTTCATTTGATAACCTGTTGCCAGGCATAATCTCTAGTAAATTACATAAATTTAAAATGTATCTTGTTCCTCTCCCCCCATTTTTCATTGCTCTTGATGATTCTCGCTTTACCACAAACCCCGCATATTCCATTATTTCAAATAATTTCCTTAATCTTTCCACAACTTCACGGTGAATTAAGCATGAAGGACCGTATTCCGGTCTATCTACTAAGTGACTTACATCCTTATAAAGAATTTCTGCAAGTTCTCTTGCAGGCTCTATTAATGGTTCATATCTACCTAATTTTGGTTCCAATTCTTCTAGCAAAGGCCAATAGTAATCAGTAGCAAGAAACTTTAAAGTTTTTTCTATTTCCAACAACCCAATAGATTCATCTTCTGATATTTCAATGATATGATTAATTGCATATATATAAGCTCTAACATTTCCAGTAACAGATCTTCCTAAAAATTTAGCAAAATCCTCTAGTGGCAATTTTAATTTTTCTTGACTTATAGACTCAGGGTAACGAACATTTATAATATCTTTAAAGAAGGTCGCAAAGGAAGGATTTTCTTCATTTCTTGAGATATCTATTACATTAGCGTCATTTAATAAATCAAAACGAGAACCAAACTCAGTTACACCTGGATATATTGCTGCTTTACATGAAACCGTATTACTTGAGAGAGTTCTAAAGATATCGAAAAATTCCTTTAAAGAAGTTTCACGTCCAATATGTGCAGCATCATCAAAAAATAATATAATTCGCTTCTTAAGCTTAGCTGAGAGTTCAATAAGTCCAGACTGTAATTCACCAATTTCAGGTGCTGGTTCAAATGGTGAGTGCTCGTACTCACTCTCTGACGGGGTTCCTTCTAAAACTCTACTGATGTTATCAATCACTAATCGACAGAAAAAATGTTCATAGTCTCTGCCTTCTGAACGTAGTAGTGGAAGGTGCCTCAAACTAATATAAATACCTAAAACATTTTCATTAATTGGGCTTTTATTAGCTCTAAATGCAGCTTCTTTTAAGAGTGCACTTTTTCCACTGCCTCTTCCCCCTCTTATTAAAACAGGAGCGTGCGCTATTAATTTTCTTATAATTTTATTTTCATACTTTGAGAATGTATGATGCTTTTCAAACTCTTCATCTGGAAAATCTTCAGCAGCTAATATTAATTCACTATCAAAAGGCTCAAACATCATAGTTTTCACTCCATTCATATAGGTTCTCGTAATACTGAAATGCATTGTCAAAAGGTAACCTGCATGTTGCACAATCAATCCGATGACTTACAATACCTATTATAGAACTAAGTTTAATAACATTAACAATTAATTCCCCTACTGTTGTTTTATCATATATAATTTCAGGCTCTATTATTAATTCACTATGAACACCCTTGGATAATGAAGAGTATAATTTTGATGCTTCTTGTCGAATGTATTTAGTGAACTTTTCAGGACCATCAATAGCTGTTAAATAATAATTTAAGGAATGATGATCTGCAAAATCAGAATCATCGATTAAATTCTTATAAGCCGGATTCCAAAATATCTCTCCATATGGGTCACCAAATAATCCTCGTCCAACTTTGGAAAAGTCCTTTTCAGAGTTCCAAATGTTGTTAATATTTTCTCCTGGTTGAAATATATCACCAAACCAACTAATTGCACTTTTAGCTTTTTTTCCAATTGAGAAACTATCTAAAGATTGAACTTTTTGTAAATATATTAATCTAAAAGGATCTAAACGTCCTACTAATGCTGTACAAACAGATTCTAGCAGACTTCTCGCATAATACGGGCCCAATATAGTGATGTCTTCATCAGTAATATTTACTAATTTTCTTTCCATAATACTAATATTATGGAAGATTACTTCATATATACTTTCAATATAACTATGCTGTCTATAATCTCCGCAGATGAGATTAGCCAAATTATCTGTTGACACTTATAATCCCCCCCATATAAAACTCTCTAAAAACACCAATTATTAAACATTTATGACATTGGGGCCAGACCCCTTAAAACGTGTTTGCAAAGAGGTTATATGTTAATTGCTATACCTTTCATGGAACTCATCCACCATTTTATTTACGGAATATCCCATATCCTCTTCTTGATCAGACCTCATTTTCATATATATAAATTCAGGTATTAAGGTATTGGTCTTTCTATTTTCAAATATTTCGTTTTGAAGTTCTCTAGCTATATCGTATAACTCAGAATCAGACTTAATATTTACAAAAATATCTTCCCAGACCTCTTCAACCTTCTCTTTTAAATACTTTTTACTAATTATTGCTTGTGAATTCTGGTTAACTCTTCTTATCACTAATATTAACGCAGGTAAAAATGGCATCAAAACATTAATAAGAAAAGAATTAAAAGTTAACCCCACTAAAGAAGTTACACTTAACAAAAATAATAACAGAAAAATAGCTGATATAATGACAATTTGTCTATATTTCAAACGTAAAGTTACGTCCCACCAAAAATTGGATCTTTGACAAATTATTCTTCCATATTCTAAAGGAACATTTTCTACGTCTTTTGAATACCAATCCTGTAATAAATTTATGTCACCTTTGTTTGATATAAACTTCTTATAAAGACTGTTAATACTCTCGTAGTCAGGTAAAACTCCTGTTTTTATTGAATTATGATCAATACCTAGAACATAACAGTCGAAAAGCTCTTGTAATTTAGCTGCTTTTTCTTTCCTTTTGCTTATGTTCGGATTTAGCACAGCTTCAGAGACTACTAATGCGATTGAAACCACAAATGCATTAAAGATATTTAGTTCAGTTAGATACCCTTCCGCAAAATTTTGAATTACCAAAGATAACAAATTAAAAAAGACAACCAACACTACACTTATAAAAAATTCAGATGTTTGCAGCTTTTTTCCTTGAGTATAAGTTAACCTTTGAGCAGCTAATATTTCTATACTTTTTTGTTCATTTTGTTTTATCACTATACTATTCAAAGAATCACCTTTTTGAATTATTTAGACATTAACTGTAAAACGCGAGCCAAAAATCTTCTCCCATTTTCTTATAGACTCTTCATGTTTATTTACTGATTCTAAGCTTCGTGCCTCTAATGCTATTTGGTAATCAGCATTGGCTTTTTCACCTATTTTTGTCCGGTCTTCAGAATTAAGTTCATTAATATTGCCTTGTATATTCTTGGGGTCCTGTACAGCAAAATGTATAGAATCACTAATATAACTAAGAATATTTGGTATATTTAAATCAACTAATTCGCTAGCCTTATTAAAATTACTGGAATAGTAGTTTAAAATTATTGTTTCCAATAGATAAGAAGAGATAGTAGGCATTTTAGCGTGCTTATTCCAGTACTTCATGATTCTTATTGTATTTAATACATTGCCATCATTAGATTGATTAATACTCTTTGTTCTTTCTCGATCTATTCTAGGATCAGTGAACTTCCAATTCCCTTCTCCGTTAGGTATCAGATAATAATTCTTATCGCTCGTATCCTTTGCTGTAATAAAACAAGGGACTATATCAAAATTCCATTCATAACTAGATAACTTTAAATTTGCTGCTTCTTTATTTCTTTTCATCTCTGCTTTTTTATAGTTTTCAATATTCTTCAAGTTCCCTATATACTTATTAATTACTTTCCTAGAATTTAGTGCATTTGTGTCGTCAAAACAAAGGGAACTTAAATTATTCGTGTTGTCATCAACAATGATTTCAACATAATCATTATGAGCGACATAGTGCGCCCCTTCTCCACTTAGACCAATCATTAAATCTATGTCGTCCAACTCCCTTATCTTAGTCCTTCTAGCGAATGAACCAAAAAAGATGTTTATTTCAGAATAACCTTTTGGGAAGGAAGTGTCTTCGCTAGGAAATTTCGAAATTCTATTTATAAGCCAATCCCTACTCTTTCTGGCAGTAGTCGTTTTATCGTGATCAAGGTTTACTTCATTTTTCAAAAAATAATTAAATGCTGCATTTACAGATACCACATAACCTCTCCTTTATTAGAATATAAGTTGTGAACTAATAAATTTAATTTTATTCTATTATACCCGCCCTCACCTTCCAATTAATGTAATGACTTGCAGTGGTACGAACAGAGGATTTTTTTAAGACCCTAATTATCTTGAACTCTTTTAAAAAATAACAAATGGTTGTTCTATTTTACACAAAAATGATAATCATTGCTGCGCAATAAGAGTCTACTATGCAATATAAAATCTTCATGAACTGGCACTATGCACTGCAATACTCTTCACATTCCTTCATAACTTAATGTTAATAAGCCTGTATACCAAACTTCAATAACTTCTTAGGTAATATATCATCTAAGTTCTGAATATCAGCATCTTTTAACTGAATCAGATTAAAATCATACTTTTCATAAATTTTTAATTTTTCTTGTTTTCTTGCCTGATATTTCGGATTATCTTCTAGTCCCCAATACTCTATATACACTCTACCCACTGGTAAATAAAAATCAGTATAGACATCCTCTTCAATGGGTAATTTTCGCTCATAAGCATGTACAATTCCAGACATATATAACCAATTATCAATTAACATTTCAGCTCTGGACCTTACATAGTGACCATCTGCAGCTCTGTGTTTAGCTTCATACTTTTGCCTGAAATCAACAGAACTCTTTGTTTCTTCCTCTTCTCTTGGTTCTGTATCTTTTCCAGCTATTTCATTCATCGTTTCTACTAGTCTCTTATTCTGTAAAATACTTTTAGACCAATTTACATACGGGATTCCCGTTCTTTCATATTCACATTGTTTCCCGCCTATACTTTTGCCTAGAGTTGTCATAGTCCATCCCTTAATAGATTTCTCCACAAATCCAAGCTCTGACAAAATAGGATTTATTTTAAATTTAGAAATTCCAAAGTGATTACTTAAAGCAGTTGCATTTATAAATACATCCTTTTCATTTGTCGTTTTAAATATGCTTATATTTTTAATATTTTCATTCCATGCTATGTATTCTCCTATTTTAGGATGTTTCTTTTTCGTCCCTACCTTCTCCCCTTTCTCAGTCAAAACCCAGTTGTCATCAACTCTTTCAACCAAATCGTTATCAAGAAGGATTTGAAAGACCTGCTTTACATTCATTTTCAACTCTTTTGAAAGCGCTGTAGTTGATAAGTATTTTGCTTTTCGAGAAGTAGTCATGCTAGATTAATCTCCTTTGCATAGTTTTCTAATATTTACAACATAAAAATCATTATGCACTTTTCTTATACTCAATCATCCAATCCATTAATTCTGAACGGTCAATCAATCTAACTTGATTTGAACCAGCTAATTTAATTGCCTGATTTGTAAAAAGACTATTAGTAATCACCCAACATTCATCCGCTTTATAATACTTTTGAGCAGAAACTATTTCCTGTACAGCTCGAACTCCGACATTTTTCTTATATCGTTTTGCTTGTACAACAATTTTTTTGTTATTAGTAATTAAAATAAGATCTGCGCCGTAGTCTCCGGTTTTTGGAGTTAATTTTACTTTGTATCCTCTACCTTTTAATACTAAAATTAAGTATTCTTCAAATTTGTTACCTGACATTTCGTCAACATTTTCAATACCTGACCTTTTGAGTCTATATTCCTTTATAATTTTTATAATGATTTCATAAATCACAAAAAGAGCAATGAATAAAATGATACCTAATGTAAGTAAAGGCTCCGCGGCGAGTATAGACCACAATAAATCAATTCCTATTTTGAAACCCTCGAATATATTCATCCTAGTTTACTCCTTCTATTATCTGCCTTCTCATTTATGTTTTGAGTTCCAAATCATGATATAACTAATATCCTAAGACTAATATATCATTTTCAAAGAATGACTTCTACCTATTTCAGGAAATTAATCTCTTTTATACAATTTATCCACTAAAATAAATTCACCATCCGTTTTCAAGCCATTGATGAATGCAAAACACTCTGTTCTCACTAGCGTTAGTAATAATGGTTACCAGGTCCTAATTTTTACAAAAGGCATAGATATAAACATTTCAGCAAATAATTTTATGTCTCACTTTTATCATATCCATATTATGGAAATCCATTAACAAGAATGTTTTTTAATTGAATATGGGATGATAATCTCAATAAAATATTTGTCCCATGATTTTGCCATCCTGATTGGTTGGACTGCCAAAGTTGTATCCCCCTTATGAATATTTTGATTTCACCTAGTAGGTTTAACTCTCCAGGCATTCGCTCTAAAGGTCTATAACAACAGTCTTATATTAATCTATTATCAGTAGAAAATCTATATCTTCCCATGGTCTAAACTGATTAAACAAAAAGAGATAGCCCGCTCCTTTTTACCACTTACCCCTTTTCTCCCATTTGCTTGTATTAAACTTTCCTATATACCGTGATTGTTAAATTTTTGAAGACTTTCGAATATATGATGGATGATGGAGGGTCTGTCCCACATAAAATCGGCTAGCATATACATATTTCCAATATACTTCTAAGCCATAATGCTCTTCATTCACAACCTAAGAAGCGGAAATGGCGACGGCATACCGTTTTCCACTGTACACTGCGATGCTTCATCAAAAATAACTAGATCAAATATTTTTTCTTCTAACGGAAAAATGGCTGAAGCGATCTCTGGTGATACTAACCAGACGGGCATAACGTCTAGTAATCCATTTAAAGCAAATTCATTTACTAAACGACGAACAGGCCAAAGTTGGCGTTTTTTACCTGTCTGATAAATCATATCTTTTACAGCTTTCGGATTTGCTGCTTTTACTTCTGCAATCATTTGATGCATTTGATTTTGCAGTAATTCAATGGTCAAGCTTTGTTTATTTTGTAATAACTCTTTTAATTCTTCTGTTAAGTGCTGAAAGTTACCCGTCCCGATCTTGTCAATCTCCGGGTATTTCCTTTCTATTTGATCGATCCAGTGAATATAGGCTGATTGTTTCGCTACTTCTGCCCATTCCTCCGCTAAACTATCACTTTCCGCTACATTGCGTTCAATTAATAAGTCAATGATCTGTTGCACTTCCTTGGCACTTTGGTCATACAATCGATCCATTTCACGCAATTCATCAAAATATTCTTTGATATAGGCTTGTTTCTTTTTTAGTACATCTATCGGAATGTCACCTTTTGATATATGTGTTTTTAAATTCTTAATAGACTCCGCCGTGAAATAGGGATCTAATGCCTCCAATTGTTTGAATAATCCTTCTGTTGCCTGTGATAGGTCATACAGAATCGTGAGACTTTCTTGTAATTTTGGCCATTCTTTGGATGATAATCCGCTGAACTTATCGCCATCCAGTAAGTCATCCATAATCGTTTTACCGGTGATGCTTGTCCATAACCATAATCGTAGTTTCTGCAGTGTCTTTCTGTCCTCTGTATGTAAGTCATCATAGATTTTTTCAAGCTTCTTATCCATTTGACGACTATAAGCCGGGGTAATATCCTCATCATTGAAATGTTCCAAATGATTGATACTTTGTTCCGATTCATGAATGGCCTTCTCCAATAGTTCGATAATTTGAATGCGGTCCTTTAATTCCATATCAGTAAAAGGTTTACGATCGTGAGCAGGGTTATCTTTTCCGAAAGTCGCATAGTAGCTGCCATAGGTACTCACTTTTCGTAAGGTCTCGGATAAATTCTGTTTGTTCAATTGTTCTAAGATACCTTCTAATTGGATGATTTTGTCTTGTTCTTTAGCTGTCTTACTGAGCCCGTATAAGTCATACGCTCTAAAGCCGTGGGGTTGCATTTCGAATAAGGCTTGCGCTACTTTATCTAGTTCATCTTCCTTACTAATAATTTTCTGAGACAATTGATCAAATGTCTGCTGAAGATCCTGGTAAGAATGATCTCTGTTCAATTGCACATTCAATTTTTGATAAAAGGTTTTACGATCATTCTTCTCGTCATGGAGTAATGCGACATTCGATGATAGATTAAGGGCATCTAACCGTTGATAAACAACATCCAATGCCGCGCGCTTCTGGGTAACAAGCATAACCCGCTGCCCTTTTGCTATGGCATTGGAAATCATATTAACGATCACTTGTGATTTCCCTGTGCCTGGTGGGCCGTGGACAACCATTCCCTTTTCATGATCAAGTGCATCCAGTATTTTTTCTTGAGAGGCATCGGTATCCAACACATAATGTTTATTTTTCTCTTGTGCTAGTTTTTCTTGATAAGATGGGTTCGAAGGTAGATTATCGACTTCTTCTCCCGTCTCCTGGACTTTGATATCCAGAAATTCAGAGACCACACCTAAATCCTCTTGTCCTTGATCCAACATCTCAACAAACTTCTCATAATCACGTAAAACAGCCGAATTACCTTGTGGGAAATGTCCTATTACCGCTTGCTGATTGAGACCGAATGATCCCTTATTAAATGTTGGTATCGTTTCTTTCGTGAATTCCTCGACTGCAGCTAATTGCTCAGATGTATTCGCTGTTATCGTAAAGTCATGCGTAGCTAACCACCTGCTCCACTCTTCGATATTGATTGATGTTGCTTTTGTTTCTGCTTCTTCGAACAAAGACTCAGGGACATGAATATTACTTAATTTTTGTAATGCCAGAAATAGTGTTCGATTCAGTTGTGGGGCTTGATCATCTATAGGATCGACATGCCATTCCACACCATTTCGCTTTTTTCTTTCTAAGCGAACAGGATATAAAAATAATGGCGCTCTAACATATGTACCATCTGACATCGCCCCTTCCATCATCGGGTAGCCTAGATAAAGATCATAAAGCCCTGTTTCTTCTTCTATTGAGCGAATATTACGAAAAAGCGTCGTTAATTTTCGTGAAAGCGCCAGTTCTGTCT
Source organism: Gracilibacillus orientalis (assembly GCF_900114645.1). Taxonomy (GTDB): domain Bacteria; phylum Bacillota; class Bacilli; order Bacillales; family Amphibacillaceae; genus Gracilibacillus; species Gracilibacillus orientalis. The sequence goes on from NZ_FOTR01000002.1 coordinate 523,110, forward strand.
GATTATCCGCTCGCTCTTTCGTGAAAAGCTTTGATTTGTTATTTGTGAGCGTCTTCAATATTTCCATCGGATCTTTTTCTATTTTGGTTAGTTCTGCTAAATCAAATGTCCATTTATTATACAATTTCAGCAAACGTATCGAACGATTGCTTCTGCTGATATCATTTAACCGGTCACTTAATACCTGTAATTTATCCTTCATTGTTTGTGTACCACCCATTTTTTAACATGTAAGATGGTTCTATTATACTATAGTTGGTAGTGGGAAGAAAGGTGTGGAGAAATAGGAAATTCAAAGTTAGTTCTAAAGGTATATGTTAATAGTTGATCTCTCTTTCGGATTTTAATGAAACAAAGGAATGGTTTAGAAGTATATTTTTGCTCTGTTGCTTCATTTAATATATTAGTCTTTCGCCCTTACATCTTGCATTGAGAATGCTTACAAGTCACAAAGCAAATCAAAGATTGAAAAAGAAACAAGCTATGTCTTAAGCCAAATAATTATCATAATGTTAGGGACATTCGCGGTAAAGAGTATAAGCCATAGAGGATCTCAATTATTGAACAAGGTGTTTATCTTTCACTTAGCTTCTTTAATTCGTTCTGCGTTATTCATTTCTTTAATTCCTTTCATAATCTCTTCAGCAGTCATCATTAACCACCTCATTTAATATTAGATCTATTTACACCAATTATACAGTAGACAAATATTATGAAATATATGGCTAATGGTTCAACCCCCTAAAATCACAGTTCTTCACCTATAGAGAAGATTTGTATTAATTGAAGAGTAAGCCAATATGTATCACTCAGCTAGTATTTAAAAAATGACCCCCTTCTATAATTAAGAAGGGGGTCATTCATATTGCAAACGGCTACTATATTTTACTACTAAGGTTCTATTTTAAAATGTTTCTCTTTCTTCGGACTTGAGATTAATAGTTAACTCCTTTTTCTTCCCTGGTAACCATTCACCAGTATCGACAATGATTTAGCAGGGAGGAAAAAGAGATGAAAATAGAAAGAAGGTGGAATGAAAACAAGCCTTTGTACAGTTATGTTCTTGTAAATCCCTCTTCCTCTAAATAAGCTCTTGCCTCATTATATGAACGAAAGGTACCATCAAGATTTTGATCGGCATAAACGTTCCACAAATCCTCTTCGTTCAACAAAAGGAGCGATTGTTTTTCTGAATTAATCCATCGCTCCTCTTCAAACTCCTCTACAAGAGGCGCTTCAGCGGATGTTGATACCAATGATTCTATTGACTTTTGAATGACAGTACGTAATTCCGCATCAGAAAAGTCTCGGATATTAATCAAGCCTTTGTGATCCGTATCATAGCCATTCAGATATTCTGCATAAACAAATCCATTTCCATTGGGATGCAAATGATAAACAACATTCTTTTTATCATTAGCGCTTTCTTCATAGTGAAAATTAACTCGATTCATTGATACATTATGTCTTGTTAGTTCAGGAAAAGATTCAACTATTTTTAATTTTTGGTCAAAAGTTAACATGTTACCTCCATTTTTTAGACAGATAAGATTAATGTGAATTATAACACGATAGTAGAACATCACCAAATCGTTTGATAGCTTTGGGGGCGAGACCCCTTAAAAAGACAGTTGTTCGTATGGAGGACGATCTGTATTTATTGAAGAGAGAGTCAACCATTATGTAGCACCTTACCAGTTTATTTACCACTTACTTAATAACTACATATTTGATCACCTTATTTATCACGTTTTAGAACTTATAATGAATAAATGTCCTAGTTAGACTCATTCAAAATTACAAAAAAATATGTTATAATAAAAGCAAGAAATGTATATACTAAATAACCCGTAGCAGTCACTACGGGTTATGGATAAGCGGTTCCCCCAGAGGAATCGGCTATCAGTTGTTGATAGACCTCTCCTAGTTACTTCTTGGGCAAATAGGGAGGTCTATTTTTGTTTGATCAGTGACACGATCAAAGCGAGCAATGCAATCAAGAAGGTACCAAAACCAAATAGCACCATAAAACTTTCATACATACTCGCAAGGCTACCCCCTTTGTATGGGGATTAGCCGACCTTACCCTAAAAGAACGTTATCCTTTATTAGTATAACATAATAAATACGAACGTTTATTCCCTTTTTATGAAAAGTTCCAGAATCAACCTGTTAAAACGAATACCCTCCATCCGCTCTATCAATCCATTTAAGTCCTTCTTCCACTATCTACAAGATTGATCAATAGTCATCGAACTGGTAAGCGCGCAAAGGTTCATTTTGATCATGTAACACCTTAGTAGCATATCTTTTAAAAATTTTTATTTATTCACAGAAGCGTCATAGGTTGAATCAACAGCTTCTTTAAGTGCCGCATTAAATTCTTCATCTGTTTGTTTCACATTTAAATCCTGGCTTAGTGCTCTTGAAAAGCTGGCGATTAATCCGTTGTTTTCTTTTAGTTTTTGATTAGCTTCTTCACGAGAATAACCACCAGATAAAGCAACAACACGAAGTACCCGTGAATGTTGAATAAGCTCTTTATACGTATTAGCTACAGTTGGGATCGTTAATTTTAACATTACGCTTTGATCATCAGATAACTGATTCAATTGGCTGAGTATCTCTGCTTTTAGAATGTCTTCTGATTTTTTCTTCTCAGGATTGTGAATATCTACTTCTGGTTCAATAATAGGTACCAATCCAGCAGCAATAATTTGTTTCCCGATTTCAAATTGCTGATCAACAACAGCCTTGATTCCCTCTGGATTCGCTTCATGGATCACGGAACGCATCTTTGTACCAAAAATATTACGTTCATTTGCACGTTTTAATGTTTCGTCTAAATCAAAAATTGGTTTCATCAGTTGTACACCGTTAGATTGATCGGCTAAACCTTTGTCTACTTTTAAGAATGGAACAATACCTTTCTTCTCAGCTAAATAGTCAGCTGTGTACTGTCCTTCGATTTTGCTATCCATCGTTTGTTCAAATAAAATGGCACCGAGAATATATGAAGAATCAAAAGCAGGAGAAGTAATAATACGTGTACGCATCTCGTGTACTAAAGCAAACATCTCATCTTCATTCTGATAAGTGTCTTCTTTAACCCCATAAGCTGCTAACGCTTTCGGAGTGCTCCCGCCACTTTGGTCAAGTGCTGCAATAAATCCTTTTCCATTTTTCATTTTTTCGAATTGGCTCTCTTGCATTTTGTCAGCTCCTTCTTAATTAATAATTCTCGTTTCTTCTATAAACATGAAAAAAATACCCTTCACAATAAGTGTACACTAATAAAATGCAAAATTATAGCAATGCATTTTATTAGTGTACACTCACTGATGTTTCTGTTAACTTCTGCTTATAGACTAAAATTGGCTCATAAGTGCCCGGATATGAAACGTTATTTTTCGACGGTTTTAACCGTTGACATTTGGATTATAATAAAAGTACGTCTATACTGTATCTCATGAAAAGAGGAAAGGATATATGTTTAACCTTATAGGTTATCGCACACTAAAAACTGCGGTAGGTGCGGCACTTGCCATATTCATAGCAGAGCAGCTGCAGCTTGATTTTTATGTATCAGCAGGAATTACCGCGATACTTTGTATATCGGTGACAAGAAAAGACTCTCTAAAATCTTCATGGCAGAGAATCGTAGCGTGTGTCATTGGATTAGCATTAGCGTCAGTTATGTTTGAATTTATCGGGTATCACGCTATTGTGCTCTGTGCTTTACTGCTTCTGTTCATTCCGATAGTCGTGTATTTTAATGCAAAAAAAGGCATCGTGACAAGCACTGTATTTATGCTTCATCTTTACACACTTGAACAAGTTACATTGGGTATTCTGTTCAATGAAATCTTGCTATTATTAATTGGGGTCGGAGCGGCACTGTTAATGAATACATATATGCCAAGCAATGAAAAACAAATGCGAAACACTCAACGAGAAATCGAACAATGTTTTCAAAAAGTTTGGTATGAATATGCACGCTTTTTACGGGGAAATATCACGGATTGGAGCGGGGAGGAACTCATAACCGCTTCCAAGAAAATAGATGATGGGCTTGCAAATGCGTTAAAGACGAGCGATAACCATATATTTCGTCATGATGATTACTTTTACCATTATTTTAAAATGAGAGAAAAACAGCTTGAAATTTTGAATCGTATGCTACCGTTGATATCAACGCTTGATCACACAGTCGTGCAAAGTCAAAAAATAGCTGAATTTATGGCGGAGTTGAGTAAGGCCGTTCATCCGGGCAATACCGCCATCTTCTATTTAAAACAGTTGCATGAATTGAAGGAAGCACTTCGTGAAATGGAGCTTCCACATTCCCGAAAAGAGTTTGAAGTAAGATCTGAATTATTTCATTTATTGTATGAAATAGAAATTTATTTAACCATTAAGAAAAAATTCAAACCAGACCCGAAACGGAATTAACGTTTATAAATGCTTCCGAAATATTTGAGCCTTTGTCACCTAAGAGTCAGATACATCTCAACTACTTTAAGCTGTTTTCATATTGACTAATACAAACAGAGTTATTTGGTAGAAAAGACTACGAAATAACTCTGAAAATATTCCAAAAGGCAATGCCATCGCCCCACCTTTATATATCTAAAGAGGATAACAATTACCTTGCTTCCATCTCTGAATCTTCATAGCTGCTTGCTCTTTTATGTTTAATAAGTTGCCATACAAACCAAGCGAGCACAGCTACCCAAATAACCATTCCTAAAATCAGAGAAATACCATAGTCCAGGTTAAAGCCTTCCGGGGCATAGAAGAAATACGTACTTACTACTGCTGTCATGAACAATGCCGGAATACTACAAATCCAATGAAACTTGTTATTTTTCACTAGATACATAGTTGCTGTCCACAACATCACCGCAGCAACAATCTGATTCGAACCCCCAACATAGCGCCAGAGGAAGCTATAATCAATCGTAGTTAGATATAGCGTTGCACCAGTCACAGGTATCGTAAGTAAAGCTAATTTCCTCTTCCCATTAAAATCTTTCTTCGTCAGTTGAGTCAATACTTCCGCAAGCATCATTCTGGAAGAGCGTAATGCCGTATCACCCGTGGTAATTGGGAGAACCACAATACCTAAAATGGCGATGAATCCGCCAAATGCACCTAACGTCGTAATACTAACTTCATTAACGACCCCAGCTGGACCTCCTGCATCCAGTGCTGTTTGCAATGCACCCGTACTACCAAAAAAGGTCATCCCTGCTGCTGCCCAAACCATAGCAATTACGCCTTCACCAATCATAGCACCATAAAAAACTTTTCTACCTTCACTTTCTTTTTTTAAGGTTCGAGCTAAAATGGGACTTTGCGTACTATGAAATCCAGAAATCGCCCCACAGGATATTGTTACCATTAACAATGGCCAAATAGGCAATTCCCCAGGGTGTAAATTACTTAATGTTAAATTGGGGATTGTATGATCAAAAAAGAAGAACATTCCAATACCGATTGACACAGCCATAAAAATTAAGATAGCTCCAAATATAGGATAGACTCTTCCGATTATTTTATTAATTGGTAGAATCGCCGCAAGTATAAGATAAGTAAAAATAATAACCAACCAAGTTGTCGTGTTAAGTGGTGTTATTTGTGTAAGTAACTGGGCAGGTGCCGCAGTAAATGCCGCTGCCACTAAAACCATTAATATGATCGAAACAATTGTTGTAATGAATTTCATTTTATCGCCCAAATATTTACCGACAAGTGTTGGAAATTGAGCTCCATTATGTCTAAGTGATAACATCCCTGAAAAGTAATCATGTACTGCTCCAGCAAAAATACAACCAATAACAATCCATATAAATGCGACCGGACCATATAACGCACCCATTATTGCGCCAAATATCGGACCGGTTCCAGCGATATTCAATAGTTGAATTAAACTAGCTTTCCACCAACTCAATGGCATATAATCAAGACCATCATTGTTTGTATAAGCAGGCGTTGAATCCTGGTCATTAATACCAAAAATTCGTTCAACCACCTTCCCGTAAACAATGTAACCCACAATTAATAATACAATAGATGCTATAAAAGTAACCATCGCTGAAACCCCCTTTTTCAAAAATGAAATATTATAATAGTATAGTGAATGGAGGGAAAAAGCAATGATCCTTTCTAAATTTTCAGCCATCTATTGTTCTAACAGGTAACTCTACATTTGATTCTTAATACCATATGTATGGAAAAATATCTTTTTGCTAGAAAACCATAATTCACTATTTCTTAACATCATTTAAGTACGCATTTTTCTATACAGGATTTCCTTAGGGTTTACAATAATTAATATGGACCTATTACTATTGATGAATATTTAGTGGAATTTGACCAACCATCTATGTTTTCTGTTGCTTAAATTATTTTGGTCAAAGAAAAGTGGGAGTATTAAAACAATACTCACCTCAGCTTTCTCTATTTTTTTCCTCATCACATAAAGCCAGTGATAAAAATCTTCACAAAAATAACTAAATATAGTCCAGACAAGAGATTAAACTGCAAATCCCACAAACAAAAAAGCTGAACCCGTTTACTGGATTCAGCCTTAATATTTATTGTTTCCTTAATTAAATAACAGCCCTCTAAGTCTTAATTGCTTGTCAATCATCCTATATGATACCTTCAAGGTCATTCATTCCCTTCAAAGATTATTTCCATTCATTTGATGATCGCTAGAAACATCAAGCATTTTAACCTAAACTACTCACGTATTTGATTTTCTACAGCCTAGGCCACATTAGTATTTTCTTTTACTCCCGTTTTTCTTGTTAAAGAAAATACTGCGCATCCTAAGGAGATGATGATAAGGATGCCACCGAACCAAGCTGTATTGGAGACAGTTCCGGTTTGACTTAACACGATACCACCAAATGCTGACCCAAGAGAAATACCTATTTGTAACGCTGAATTATTAAAGCTTTGCTGAATATCAGATGTAGCAGGATCTGTTTGAATCAAATAGCTTTGTTGTGGTGGAGCTAAACTCCAGCTTAATGCAGCCCAGACCATCATAATCGGTAGAAATAAAATCAGTGAAAAAGTAGTCAATGGTAATATGAATAGCACAACAGCAAATGAAATAATCACTACAATGATGCTTTTTTGAGCTCCAATCGAATCTGAAAGAATGCCTCCGAATGCTCCGCCACTTACCGCAGCAATCCCAAATAATAGATAACATATGCTAATCCAACTGGAATTCAGATGAAGTTCCGTTTCTAAAAATGGAGTGAAGTATGCATAAAGCGTGTAATGTCCTGCTAGCATAAACATGGTTGCAAGATGTGCACTACCTATTTTAAAGCTACTCACTGCCTTTAATTGTTGTGAAAGTGGAATCGTGTTTTCCCCAGGAAACCTCTCCAAAAAGATAGAAATAAGCACAAATGAACCTATAGATAAAATAGCAATCCCTAGAAAAATAATGCGCCAACCGAATTTATCGGAAATCAGAATTCCTAATGGCACTCCCATGACAAGTGACGAACTAATGCCCATATAAATGAGACCCAGAGCCTTTGCTCGATGTGTTGGTGAAACAACTTTTGAAGCTATGGTTAAGGACAGTACAACGATAAGTGCTGTACTCATTGCGGTTAATACCCTTGCAATCATCATAAAGGTAAAATTCGGACTGAAATATGTCATTATATTACCGATAAAGAAAATAGATAAAGATATGAGATATAAACTTTTTCGCTCCATTTTGCTAGTTATGACTAGTAATACAGGACCGGAAACAGCATAAATAAGTGCGAAAACCGTGATTAATTGTCCTGCAGAACTTAGGGAGATGTTTAAATCGTTTGCGATAGTTGGAAGTATTCCACCAATAACTAATTCAACCAATCCAACTGCTACAGTTGATAATGCTAGTATAAAAACTTTTAAATTCATTTTGTTTTACGTCCTTTCTAATAAAAAAATAACAAAGATACTTTTGGATATAAAAAATCCTGATTACAAAAAATGAATAATTCATTTTCTGTAATCAGGATTTTAAGGTTCCTGGTAGAGACCCTCATGCCATATTCTGAGGTTATACAGGTAGATTAATTTATAAGCGAGTACCTTGAACAGTTTACTAGCTATCATTTGATTTTTCAAGTAGTAAATTTTAGCTATGATACTACCATCCAAGTTCCGTTTTATTATGGAATAACAGTATTGTAATCATACAACGCCTTATAATCTTTATTAATAATTGTATTGGTATAAAAAATATGGTATTTACCATGTTATACTATGATAAATTAATACTTGGATTTTAAAGTCGAATAGGAGTTTGTTAGATGACGAGTTTTAAACTAGATTATGAGTCTGTGAAAAGCGAGATACTTCCGCCATTTTCCCTTAACTTAAATGAATCATATACCACTGCGATTTACAGTGATACAGATATGCAAGCTGAATTATTACATACGATTCGCAGTAATGGAGAAATTACCGTGTTTGATCAGCAAGAAGGATTATATGATCGTTTGACAGTCGTTGATAATGTTTCTTTTTATCGTAAATGGTTCGGTTGTCCGATACCATTGCCTGAAATTCTTGTGCTGTTCGAACTGCAAATGTGTGCCAAAAAACCTTTGCGGAAATGTTCACAGTCTGAGATCTGTCGTGTGTACTATGCCAAATATTACATGATGAATAAGCATCCAATGGTGTTCCAAGAGCCCATTCATGGTGTCGATATAAAGACGATAAATACCTTTATCAATATGCTTAAAAAGGTAACAGACAACAAGACACCAGCACTTATTTTAGTATCTAATCTGGAACATGCTCTGCTTCTTAGCGATGTTGCCTATAAGTTGCAGGAAAAAGGGCTGCAAGAAATTGAAGTAGATATCGCGGAGAAGGATGAGGTGACACCTGAGGCTGAATCCGCTCCTAAACCATCAACGCTAAAATTATTCAAAATTCCTGCGAAGGTAGAAGATAAAGTCATTTTATTCGATCCGCTGGAAATTGATTATATCGAAAGCCAGGATGGAAGAGCCATGATTGTTATTAATGAAGAATCATTTGCACTGGATTCGACATTGGCTGAAATAGAAAAGAAATTAGAAGTGTATGGATTTTATCGATGCCACCGATCATACATAGTAAATTTGCAAAAGGTACGGGAAATTATCACATGGTCAAAAAATACATACTCACTCAGAATTGATAATAAACCTAAGTCAACCATTCCGTTATCACGGACGAAAATACAAAGTATTCAAGATATGTTTAATCTGAAATAAGTACAGTTCAGCTTTACCGAGAAACATAGGCCCCTTTTGAGGCGTTCATTCACCCTGAAATAGATACAGTTAGCCTTCTTTTCAGTACATCTCACCTTGATATGAGTGCATTCAAAGCCAATACAGGATACGATAGGCTCAGATCACCAAAGGAGGAGTTCAATTGAAACATACAATTGAAGTGAATGGGCTGAGAAAGGTATTTGATCAAAATGCGGCCATTAAAGATGTCAGTTTTTTTGTAAAGCCAGGAGAAATATTTGGGTTATTGGGACCAAGTGGGTCAGGCAAAACAACAACGATAAAGATTCTAACAGGGGAGCTTGGGCAAACAGCTGGTGACGTGAGCGTATTAGATGTAAACTCTCATTTATTTGGAACTGCTGATTTTAGATCCAGAATTGGGATACTCTCAGATAATAGTTCATTGTATGAACGTCTAACCGTATATGATAATCTGAAATTATTTTGTCAGTTATATGATGCACCTCTAGAACAAATTGATGTGATGCTGGATGAAGTGAATTTGAAAGAGGCGCGTAGCAAAGTCGTATCAAAGCTATCAAAAGGGATGAAGCAGCGAGTTCTGCTGGCAAAAGCACTTATTCATAAACCCGAACTCGTATTTTTAGACGAACCTACTTCTGCTTTGGACCCCGGGAATGCGGCACATATCCATCGTGGGCTGCAGAAACTGAATGAAGCGGGGACGACTATTTTTATAACCACACATGATATGGAAGAAGCAACAGCATTATGTGACCGTGTAGCCTTTTTAGACAAAGGTGAAGTACAGGAATTGGGCAGCCCGGATACACTCCGGTATAAATACTCTACACATGCCTTTCACGTTGAAACATTTGAGGATGAACGACTAGTAATTGAAAATGAATCCGGGAACGCAGATAAAATTAGAGAACTAATAGCAAACGGCGAAGTAAAATCAATACAATCGGACAATCCCACACTTGGTCAGATCTTTTTAAAGATAACCGGGAAGGAGCTTGTATAATGAACACCCAACGTATAGGTGCCATTTTTGAAAAAGATTTAAAAGATTTCATGAAGAACATGATGCTTTTGATGATGCCGATCATCCCTATTGTATTGGCATTAATCTACAGTCGCTTGGGCGGAGATGAAGGGCTTCCGATCCCCATGTTATATTTAATTGTCGGAGTCACCTTTTCTTCTGTAACAGCAAGCTGTATGATGACGATGATGGCAGAAGAAAATGAGAAGAAAACATTACGTGGTCTTATGCTTTCACCCGCTTCTTTTCTGGATATCATTATTGGTAAAAGCTTAGTAGTCGGCCTCATGAGTTTAGTAGCTTTAGCTATCTCTCTGTTTCTCGTTGGCATTGAGCCTTTCCTGAATGTTCAGGCAACCATTGGGCTGATTCTATTATTTCTATTCTTTTTATTCCTTGGTATTGGTATTGGATTATTCACGAAATCAATAGCTTCCACATCGGCCTACCTAATGCCGGTAATGTTTTTGTTTGGATTTACACCGATGATTGATTTTCTAGTCCTTGGAGAAGACAATATCGCCATTACGATAGCGGATCTATTTCCGGTCATGCAGTTAATCAAAATGCACGATACCAATTCCTGGACCTCCATAGGTATTGTTGCAATTTGGGCGATTGGTGCCGCACTATTCACTTATATCTGTTTTAAAAAGTCGAGGACTGATGACTGATTGTGAGAAATTTAATGTCTATAAATCTTTTTTTTATTGGCAGGCAGTGCATGCATTTTGAAGCGAATGCGCTGCCTGCGTTTTTATGCTTTATATTTAAGGTCAGCACCCCAGTCGATACGACATTAGTAATTTCACTTGGTTCCCCGTTAATTTCAACGATATTTGACAAACTTTATAAAAATCTCTTGATCGAAAATGGACTAATATCTAATTCTGTTTCACGATTTCCCGTCACCATTTGGCTCAGGATCTCTCCGATCACACTACTGAATTTAAATCCATGTCCAGAAAATCCACAAGCAATAACAACATGATCATGATCAGGATGCTTATCAATGATAAAGTCCTCATCTGGCGTCATTGTATACGTACATGCCTTTCCCATCTTATGTGGACCAACGCTTGGCATACAACGTTCCGCATACCTACTTACATCTCGTTCATCTTGTTCATATGCCGCAAATTCTGCTAGTGGTTGGCTCATATCTCTAGGAATCCCGCCATCATGTCGCCCTATTTTGACACCTGCTTGATCAATACTTGGAAACCCATAATATGTTTCCGTCGGTAATTCAAATGAAAAGGCCGGAAAATGACTTGAATTGTAGATACTCTCGTCTGTCTCAAACCAAGAGAATGTATTTCGTTCCTCTTGTAGTGGTAGATCAAGATTTACTAATGGAAGAAGCTTTCTTGTACCTGCACCAGGCGTCATAATTAAAGACTCAGCTGTAAAGCTTTCCTTCGCTGTCCCCACCTTTACACTATTTTCAAAAGTAGAGATGGATGTTACGGGTGCATTGACCTTAAGCACTGCACCATGTGCTTTTGCATGTTTTTGAAAAGCTCTAATGCTATTCTCACTCATTAATACGCCTGAGTCCACTTCATAACAGCCTATATAACCTTCTGGCACTTGAAAACCATTCCAACGTTGATTCATTTCATCTGCTGTTAATTGCTCTACATTTAAGGAATAGTTTTTCGCACTACTCATCACGTTTTGAATAAATGTTGAATCTGTTTTTCCAACATTAACAACGCCTGTTGGGATAAAAATCTTCTCGTCTGATTGCGCTTGAAGTTCATGCCATAGCTCTTGTGCACGTAATGCCATTTCAACATAGCTTTCGCCTTCACCATATGCATGTCGTATTATTCTTGTTTCCCCATGGTGGGATCCCTCTGCATGCGGAGGATTATAGGAATCAATTAATAATACACGTTTTCCTTGTTTTGCTAAATAATAGCCTGCAGCCATCCCCATCGATCCCGCACCTATTATAATAACTTCATAATCCATCATTTACTCCCCTTTAATGTTAACCAAGTTCATATTTTCAATAATTAGTATCATACCTTCATCAGCAACAAAATTCAATATTTCGTACCTTCATTATGTAGTTGTTGAATCTGAACTTTTAAATCTTTATGTACTGGTTTTTGAGAGTTATATTAATTCTCCCACAAACGGGCCCTATAGTGGAGTGAATTTTTTAAAAACCATAGGATAAATTAATTTTCAGCAATCGAGAAGAAATACAATATTCTTTGATGTGCTAACTTGTAGGAAAGGAGGAATAAGGGATGAAAAATGTAGTATTAAAAATGGACGTTTCTCTTGATGGATTTGTCAATGCAAAAGGTGGAAAGATAGACTGGATTTATGACAATGTTAATAGTGAATTAAAAGCTTACATCACTAATATGCTTTGGGAAGCCGATGTTCACATTATGGGAAGAAGGACTTATCAGGACATGGCTAAGCATTGGCCATCCTCAACAGAAGACTATGCACCTCCGATGAACGAAAAACCAAAAGTAGTTTTCTCGGATACAATGAAGGAAGTTGATTGGCAGTATTCACGCTTGGCAAATAGGGGTATTTCTGAGGAGATATCTCAATTAAAGCAACAATCGGGTAGTTATATTTTGGCTCACGGAGGCGCAAGTTTTGCACAATCTCTTTCAAGACTTGGACTCATTGATGAATACAGACTAATAATTCACCCTGTTATACTGGGGGGCGGACTCCCACTTTTCAAAAACATATCTGATGCAATTAAGCTCAATCTTGTTAATACGAGAGTGTTTGATACTGGAGCGGTTCTTCATACATACCAAACGATTAGGAATTAAGTGCCCTTAACTGAGAACCTATAAAACCTTCAACAACCAATTATTTTATCCCAAAGTGAAAAAGTACAATAAAATCAACGACATGAGAAACTATGGAAAAAAAGGCAATGTTCCTGTTTAGTAGAACATTGCCTTCCATTCAGTCATAAGTTAGTTTCTATTATAGAATTTCTTACAACTTAAAATTATTGATTAATTCATTTAGTTCATTTGATAGTTTATTTAATTGATTGGCACTTAAAGTCACTTGCTCAATTGAGTTACCTGTTTGATCAATGGTTGCTGAGGTTTCTTCAATTCCTGCAGCTGATTCTTCAGACACAGCAGCAATTTCTTCAATAGACTTATTCATATCATCGCTGTTTTCTGCAATATCACTTAAATTCCCTGAAATATATTTAATTCCGTTCGCCATTTCTGAGAGAGAACTATTAATTCCTTCAAACGTTTTTCCAGTAGATATAATGGTATTTCTACCACTTTCTACTTCTTTATAACCCTTTTGCAAGGATTCTGTCACTGTTCCTGTTTCCTGTTGAATATTATTTACAATTTGTGTTATATCTGTTACAGATAAGGATACTTGCTCTGCTAATTTCCGCACTTCATCAGCAACTACTGCAAAACCTTTCCCTTGCTCTCCGGCACGTGCAGCTTCAATTGCTGCATTTAATGCTAACAGATTCGTTTGTTCAGCAATGTCTTTAATAACATTCACCAGTTTAGAGACTTCCTGGGATTGCTTATCAAGTCCACTTACTTTTTCAACTGTTTCTTTTACAATAGAATCAATGATTCCCATTTGATTAATGGATGAATTCATCTGTTTACTACCTTCATCAGTTAACTGAAGAACATGTTGTGAAGAAGAATAAACAGTCTCACCACTATTATTTGCTTCTTTTATTTTATTACTAAAATGGTTCATTGAATAAGCTATGTCACTTGTTGTGTTTGCTTGTGATTCTGAACCACTTGCTAACTCTTGCATGGTGCTAACTACTTGTTCGCTTCCTTCTTTAACATTGTTAGATGATTGCATTAATTCATAACTTTGATCATTGAGAGTCTTGGTTACATTAGTTATTTGATTCAACATGTCTTTCAAATTGTCATTTACACGATTAGACGCATAAATTAAATCAGCAATCTCATCCTTTGAATTCGAAACTAATGGTTCACTGCTTAAATCGCCACAAGCAATTAAGTCCATGCGTTCTTTTAATTGAATAATTGGTTTGGCAATAATTCTTGGCACAAAAATCGATAATAAAACTATGATAATAAGTAAGACAATGCCAGATATAATAGCTATGATAGTATTGGATTCAGCATGTTCCAGGGCCAACTGACTGCTTTCTCTGCTCTCTGTCTCTCTGGTCAGAGCTAAATCTAAGAATCCATTCGTCGTTTCTTCAATTAACGGGTCTATCTTTCCTTCCAATATTTGTGCTGCTTCTTCTGTTTCTCCAGCGTGCATTGCCGGGAAGTATTCCTCATCTACTATATTATATATTTGATCAATGTTTTCAGCTAATTCAGTAGTAGTTGAATTATTGGTGATTTGTAATAAGTCCTCTTTAAAACCTAACCCAGCTTCACGTATTTCCATAAAAGCTTGCTCATGGCTTTCATCCTCAGAAATCAAATATCCTCTTAGTTCATTTTGCTGACTAGCAAGTACACTCAATAATTTATAATCTGTCGCAAGTAATGGAATTTCCTTATTAGCAAGTTGTTCCGTTTCTTTTGACATATCACTAATCGAATAAACTAAATAAAAACCAACACCTAAAACTAAAATGGCTATAAGGGAGAAAAATGCCATTATCTTCGTTTTAATACTCTTGAATTGGAATAATTTTTTCATGTTGTATTCACTCCATGTTTTATAGTTGGAAAGCTAAATAAACTTTACCCTGCTTATCATATCGACCAAAACATGAATTATTGTAGTTTTTTCGACAAAATAACCTATATTTTTTTATCGATCATGTACACAGATGAGTTGGTAAAATAGTTACTTTATCAGATTAATATACGAAGTCTCGATTCGATTCAGCTCTGAAACCAAATGACATGGACAGATAAAATGTGTGATGCTAGAAGTACCAAAATTAAGCATATACTTAGCAGAAGCTGGTACACCATAACAGTAGCACTGCAAAACTTCTGGGGGAAACACAATGCTATCAAGGTAACCTTTGCATTCATTAGCTCTCTTGGGATTTATTTAGGTTTAATACACTAAAATGCAAAAAGGTTTAAATGAAGCCAGGAACCCTTATAATTAAGGGTTCCTGGCTTTTGATTTTGTAAAATTGTGTATTTTTAAATCATCTAAAGAAATACCGGTTGTCAGTCACTCATCGCTACTACATGTATGATTTGTGCAAACATGCCAATCGACTATATATCTTTACTAAAATATACTCGTATCCAGCTTATTTCTCTCAAAATCATCAAGCAATGTACGGACTTCATCCGTTGAATTTGTGCTCATCAACTGATTTCTTAATTCACTTGCCCCTCGAAACCCACGGACATAGATCTTAAAAAAACGACGAAGAGGCTTGAATAGACGTGGCTCTATTTCTGTATATTTATCATGGAGATCCAGATGCAATCTTAAGAGATCTAACAATTCCTTACTACTAGGTTCTTTAGGCTGCTTTTCAAAGGCGAATGGATTTGTGAAAATACCACGCCCAATCATCACTCCATCCACACCGTACCTGCGAACGAGATCCAGACCAGTTTGACGATCAGGAATATCCCCGTTAATTGTCAAAAGTGTATCTGGGGCCACCTCATCACGAAGTTTTTTAATATCTGGAATCAATTCCCAATGTGCATCCACCTTACTCATTTCCTTTTTGGTACGCAGGTGAATAGAAAGATTAACGATATCTTGTTTCAATAAGTGTCTAAGCCAGTCGTGCCATTCCTCTACATCAGTGTAACCAAGTCTTGTTTTCACACTAACAGGCAATCCCCCTGCTTTTGCTGCTTGTATTAGCTCTGCTGCAACTTCTGGACGACGGATAAGACCGCATCCCTTCCCATTTGCTGCTACATTTTGGACAGGACAACCCATATTGATATCCACACCGCGAAAACCTTCCTCGGCCATTCCAATACTCATTTGCCGAAAATATTCCGGTTTATCCCCCCATATATGCGCCACCATCGGTTGTTCATCTTCTGTAAAAGTCAAACGCCCACGCACACTCTGGTGTCCTTGTGGATGACAATAACTTTCCGTGTTTGTGAATTCAGTAAAAAACACATCAGGTCTACCTGCTTCGCTCACTACATGGCGAAAAACAACATCTGTCACATCTTCCATTGGTGCTAATATAAAAAACGGTCGTGGTAAATCACGCCAAAAATTATCTTCCATAACTCAATTTCCTTTCATTATCGGGGTATTAGAACACCCCTAATGTAACAAAAAATAAAAAAGCAAAGAAATCTCTGCTTCTTTTATACTTATATCATTGTTAAATCCTTTTTTCAAACTACAGTCAACCTTGATTATTATACTATTTAATATGAACAAAGAAAAGAGCAAATATAAGACATGGAAAAATAGCTAGTCTTTCCTTTTATTCCTCTCCTCCTTCCTTTCCAAAGTTAAGTAGTCATTGGTTTTAACTATTGCTATATCATGTTTTTCTGCAAATACAATTAAATCGTCATACGCTTTCGGAGGTTGGAGTACAACTAATCTAATGTTGTGTCCTTTATCTACTTTTATAATGGCGGCTTTTTTGGCCCATCCGGCACGTATGAATTCCATTTGATTTACTCGGTCGGGGTAAATCTCCTTTTTTATAATAGATCTTTTATATAATAATACTTGGTATACTAAATGGTCATTCTGTATTTTAAATGTTAATTGAACGGAAGTAGCTAATGCAGCTACAAATAATAAATATAATAGGAATAAAGGTAAAGAGGATCCATAATAATCCGATAATATATTCCATAATATCACAACAAAGAAAATACTAATGGTCGACCATCTTAGCGCGTTTATATGATACTCCACAGAACAATCCTCCTCTCCTTGTATATATGTGTCACTAACAAGGTTGAATTTCTTTATACTCCATAAAAACACTTCGAAAATTCCCTAATGTACAATCATCTAAAAATGAACTTTGATACTTTAATCAATATAAATTTTCTCCAAATCAAACTGACTACGATTACTGTAAGCTTCTACTAGTACGTGAAGAGATTCTCCTTCTGATAAATAGTCCCATATCTCAGCAATATTGCTCTCCCTTGCCTTATCATTTTCAATAATATTAAAATAATCATTTTCGGCAAACACAGAGGTTTTAACTCCGAAATCTCCTTCAAAAGTTACTGTGAATTCGTTATTAAAATATTTTAAATCTCTTACTTCAACAAATCCAAAATAACTAATTGATTCATAATATTTATATAGAAAGATAGTGATAGTTACTAGTACTAAACCCAAGGTGAAAATGCTCTTCTTATTTACTAAATTTCGTTTCATACTTTAAATTCCACATCCCCTAATACTAGTCATTTTCTGAATTTCAGCGTAGTATCTAAATAATCATTTCAGGCTAGTGTCCTCTATTTATCGTTCAAGCTTTTATTATTTAAGGTGCCCTTTACATTTGTAATAGCACACTATTGAGGTTTAGGATAAGTAATAATGGATTAGAGATTTCTTTGAATAGTCAATGCCTTAAAATGAAACTAGATTTTCTCGCGCCAAACGAGTTCATATGTAAAAGATCTATGGTCACTTTATGTTTCTACTTCGTTGCCAAAGCGAATATACCCTTCAGTTATTCGTTTCATACGTTTCTGGTTCTTGGAAACGATTGTCGAATTTATCTAATAATAATAATGCACCAAATGTAACAGTAACACCTATTATGACAAGTGAAATCACAATAGTAACAATATAAACCAATAATTTTTTCCAACCTAATTCTTTCATCATTTGTATCAAAATTACACCTCCGACAAATATCACCATTTACCATATTGTAACAAAAACACCACTAATTTTGCGGAATAATTTCAGATATCTGCCTTTCATATAAACGGTCAGACCTTATAGGAAATAAACAAGAATCCAAATTCTTAGCAATTAAACGATACTAAAAAAGGGCACTAAACATAATTACTTGTCATGTTCAGTGTCCTTTTTTTATCAATTCTTATAACTTTTTAAAATGGATAAGTTTTATCACTTTTCGAATTTAAGTTGAAAGACCCTAAGGTTTTTTTCTAGTTTAGTGTTGACATACCGTAAACACCTACTTCAAATAAGATATGTTACTTACGTTTCATTAGTCAGTAATCCATGTCCTTATTGATTTTTAATGATTTGACTTAACCGAAATATTCCTATTTTAATTTCAGCTAGCGAAGCAAACCCAAAGGATAATCGTATAAACTGTCCTGATTGTTCTGCATAAATACTGCCAGGATTAAGAAGAAGGCCTTTGGATAATGCTTTATCAAATAACCTTTTTACTTTAAATGTAGGTTTTATCTTAATCCAAATGAAGAAACCACCTGTTGGAACATCCCATGTAGCATAAGAACTTAAATGTTTGTTCAAAGCTTCTAATGCTTTTCTTCTACGAACTTTAAGCTGTTCTCTTACAGTTTCAAGATGTTGATCATATAATCCACTGGATAACCACTCCGTTGCAACGAGCTGAGACAACGCACTTGATCCATAATCCGATTGCATTTTTAAATCAGCCAATCGGTTAATAACTGATTCTGATCCCACTACCCAGCCAATTCGTAAACCAGGACTTAATGTTTTTGACAAACTACCAAGATATAATACATTCCCATAATAATCCATTGATTTTAATGTTTCTGGTGGCGAGCTATCCATCCATAAATCACGATACACATCATCTTCAATAACAGGAAGTTGTTCTCTTTCGCAGTATTCAATGAGTTCCTCCCTTCTTTTCTTCTGCATTAACGTGCCTGTTGGATTATGAAAGGTTGGAATGGTATATAAAATACTCTTTCCTTTTTCCTTTGTCTGATAAATTGAATCTACCTTAATCCCATCCTTATCCATTGGTAATCCCTTCAACTCCATCCCCACAGATTGAAAAACAGTCAACGAATAAAGGTAAGATGGCACTTCTAAAAATACAGTTGACCCTCTTTGTAGAAGTCCTATTGAAATAAGATGTAAAGCCTGAAGTGCACCTGAAACCACAAGAATAGATGATGGAGATACGTCCATTCCTCTTATTTTTAGATAGTCACTAATTGCTTGGCGTAACTTTATATTTCCCTTTGGTTCTTCATATCCAAAGGGTGTCAATTGATTCGAAACCTTTTGTACAATGGACCTCATTTCTTTTAAAGGGAACATCTCTGATGATAATTCTCCTTTACTTAATTGAATCAAATTATTATTAGATTCAGCTTCATTGATTTCCTGTACCGTTGAAATACTCGGTTTATGAATACCTAAAGTGACGTTTTCATTCCAATTGGTTGAGGGTCGGTTTCCCATCAAAGTCCAAGTGTTATTTGTGACAACAGTCCCTTTTCCTGCTTTTCCTTCGATCAGTCCGTCTGCCATTAGTTCTTCTAGTGCTGTTATGATTGTACTTCGATTGACATCAAACATTTTTGCCAGATGACGTTGACTTGGAATCCGACTACCTATTTCCCACTCACCCTTGGAAATTTTGTCTTTTATGAAATCAACGATCAATTGGTATTTTGGCTTTTTCATATGTACTCCTTTTTCCAAACAAAGTTTCAAAGTGGTTGGTTTTTTTCTATTTAACCTGTTGAAGACATTTTATCAAAGTCATATTAAGATGAGAAGCATCAAATCTCACTGGTTGGATTGAAACATAGAATGAGGTGTATTTATGATAAAATCTTTAGATTTAAAACTTACTTCTGCCCATTTGATTACAATTATTTTATGGGCATCAGCATTCCCTGGGATAAGAGCTGCACTGACTGCTTATTCACCTGAACATGTGTCCCTTTTACGATTATTAATTGGATCATTAATATTGATTCTTGTTGCGGCTATTCAAGGAATTCGTTTACCGGAACTAAAAGATGTACCTATAATTTTATTGCTTGGTTCTTTAGGATTTTCGGTATATCAGACAGCACTAAATTATGGGGAACAAACCATTAGTGCTGGGGTTGCTAGTTTATTAGTTTCAACAACACCTATATTTACAGCTTTGTTGGCTTTACTTTTTTTCCGTGAGAAATTTGGATTCTGGGGATGGGTAGGCTCATTAATTGGATTTTCTGGAGTGGCATTTATTTCTTTAGGTGGGACAACTGCAAGTTTTTCTTTAAATATCGGAATTATTCTAGTTTTAGTTGCATCCCTTTCAGAAAGTATTTACTTTGTTTTTCAGAATGCTTATCTAAAAAAATATGGTTTTGTTCCATTTACAATGTACACGATTTGGTCAGGTACTATATTCTTGATGATATTTTCCCCAGGTCTTGGAGAGGCGATCATTCATGCTCCCATAGATATAACATTAGTGGTTATTTATCTAGGAATTTTTCCAACGATTATTCCTTACTTTACCCTAGCGTATATTACTTCACAAACAGGAGCATCAGAAGCAACCAGTTCTCTTTATTTAACCCCTGTTGTCGCTTTTCTTATAGCATGGATCTGGCTTGGGGAACTGCCTACTATTTATGCAATAATTGGTGGGCTAATTACGTTGGGTGGAGTCTTTTTATCAAATATGAAAAAAACAGATTAATCAACCTACCTCTACTAGAACTATAGATCGTGTGCTATAAAATAAAAGACAGAAAAAAGTGCTTGAGTTTCTCAAAACCATTCACTTTTTCTGTTAATATTACTTTTAATAGAGCTACCTTATAGTTTAAAAGGTTTTATTTCACATTCTCTAAATTTCTTAATAAATACGGTATAGCAGTATTAACATACATCACTAATTGATTCATTTGCTCTAAGAAGTCAACATTATCGGGAGAACCTATATTTACGGATAGTTGTTATTTATTTTTTATTACCGAAAAAGGGAATCAATTTCGGAAACCTTGTTGCCGTTTAATGTATGCGTAATGTCAAACGTATCACCTTCGCCATTATGGTTCAACGCAACATCAAGGTCGTGAATTATTTGTTCCGAATATTCATACGCCTTTTTCATTTCTTCGTCGGCTTCTTCCCATTGATCGTAACGTGCAGTGTCTTCTATTGCTTGCCCTTCTCTTCCAAGGTGTGAAGTCCTTACAAACTGAAGATGACCAATGATGGCTCTCATTTTTCCAAGGTTTTCAAAATCGGTTTTCAGGTCTTCACTATCTCGTAAATCAAAATCGTATTTCATCATAGATTCTTGAAATTCTTGCGTTTTCAAGTAGTAATTAAACCCCTCATCATAATCCGTTTCTTGTAATCTTGGGTCGTTTGATTGTTCCGAAAAACTTTCAGATTGTTCCGCAATGAATTCCGCAAATTCTCCCGTTTTTAATGATTCTTTTGTTATTTTGCTTAATTGCGTCTTTTCTTCTTTTTCAACGTTTTCAACCCTTGGAACTTCCTTCGTTACCTTTGCTTCCGCTTCCACCTCATCATTTCCATTACCCTGCGACAAGAAAGGAATGAAACCTATAGCTGAAGCGGCAAGAACAACCGCCAAAATTCCCGTTATTTTCTTTTTATTCAATTTTATTTACCCCTATTTTTGGAAAATATCAACAGTTATACTGTATCAAATCATTTAAAAAGACGTAAAGGAGGAGAACCCCCTTACGCCACAAGTCTTATTATTTATCCGACAATAGAAATCGGTTCAATCGTGAAATTCGTAGAAGAGAGAGCGTCATCCAGGTATTCCTTAATCACCAATCTGCTTATCGTTTAGCTGGTGCTATTCTGATGAATTACAAACGAAAATAAAGCTCTAATAACCTTGAGAAAATGCGCTATTTTAAGAAGGGGATCCCCTTCCCCCTCTTTAAAATATAAAAACTTCTAAAATGGAATAATGGTTAATACATGTATCATGAATTCACACATAAATACGGACTTGACACTGTTATATCAATTTTTGCGACAAATCTTTATCCTTGCTCATCAGATTTGTCTGTTATAT
>NZ_FOTR01000002.1:545654-565238 GCF_900114645.1 Gracilibacillus orientalis
AGATTTGTCTGTTATATCAGTTTTTGTGACAAATCTTTATCCTTGCTCATGAGATTTGTCTTTATACCTATTCCATCTGAAGGCATAAACCTTCATGAAATTAACCTCTATGTTCTAAATTTGTAAATATAATAAGATATATTAAAGATTAAAGTTATCACAGATACAAATAATAAAATAAAAAAGGTTATTATGTTGATTCCTGATGGTAATATCACAGTTACTAGCATTAAAAATCCTGAAATCACAAATATTCTCGACATATTGAAAAATAATTTACGGGTTCCCTCTTTACTGATTATCTTTTGGAGTATTTCTGGTTGTGAAGTCATCATATAAGATTTTTCTTTGAATCGTGGCATATAATTTCCTGTAACAATGAAGGTAATTCCTGTAACTAGTGGGGATATAATGTCTACATTTAGATTCATGCGAGTTCCATTAAAAATAATAAAACAGTGTGTTATTAACAAGATAAATTGGATTGACAAGAATATCGAGCTAATGGTATTTTTCAAATTGCTAAATTCTTCACTATCACTTCCTATCTTATTTAAATAATAATTAATGACATATAAAACAGCCATAATTAATGGAATAAAGATTAAAACAAACCATTTCGGTGTTATACTCGTTTCATCGGTAAGTGATGAACCTACAATAAGTTGATTCGGTAATACTAATCCTCCCCATACACTAACAAGCATTGCACCTAAAATTAGCAGTATGAATATCCAATTTTTCATTAATGGTCCTCCTTTTTTTGAAATGATACTATCCACTTAAATAAGTCTTGAAATACAGTACTATTTAATGAGTAAAAAATATGCTGACCTTTGCGACGGCTAAAAATAAGTTCTGCCTCCTTTAGCAGATTCAAATGATGGGAAATACTCGGCTTAGTCATATCAAAATGTCCTGCGATTTCTCCAGCTGTCATGTCATTGTCTTTTAATAACTCCAATATTTTTAGCCTTGTATTATCTGACAATGCTTTGAATGTCTTATTCATTTAAATTTTAACTCCTTAGCCATTATTATTAGACATTTAGATAATTATCTAACAGTTTAAATATATACATTATCAGGAGAAGTGTCAACCCATTTCAAAAATAAACTAAGATCACCAGTATATTACATTTTAACGCGACCTTCTCTTTTGAGAATATTATTAGCTAAAAGTATATCCACTTGAGATTACTTGCTAGTGTTTGTTGAGGCAAACTACGATGCATGGATTGTTCTACTGTATGAGTAGCACCAATCGTAAACTCAAAAAACAAAAAAAGCGTTAGAACATTGATATATCAACATTCTAACGCAAATACTACTTTAAAAATATACTTAAAAAGTTACTAATATACCGGTGGTCGGGTTCGAACCGTGTAATAGGTGCCTGATCCCCGGTGCGGTAATACTTTACTGTACCGGGGGTCAGGCACTTTAATCTAAGTTGACACCTTTTCCTAAATTTCAAAAGGATACCTGACATTAGCTACTTTAATTGGCGGATGTGCAGAAGTAAAGGGACGGTTCTTGCGTTATCTTTGTCGAAACTAAAGAAGCCGTTTGCTTCCTATTTTCATCTCCCCGCCCTTACCAGATACTTTTACTAGAGTGTATACCCTTTATCTAGTACAATTAGCTGGCCATTGATAGCGTTGGATTGTGGTGAAGTTAAAAATTGAAGAACATCCGTCACTTCTTCATAGTCTAATAAATAATTACTCACTTCTTTCTTATTATTTCTAGCATATACAATATCAATTGGAATTTCATTTAAATCATCAATAATATAGCCAGGTAATAAACCATTCACTGTAATCTCATGATCCTTTAACTCTAAAGCAAGATTTCTACAAAGTTGATTCAATGCCGATTTTGCAGCTGAATAATCAATTCTATCAGCATGACCATAAAAAGAGTTGATAGAAGAAACGAGGATGATTTTTGATCGTTTCACCATAAAATTTACAACAGCTTTCACAATAAATATTGGTCCAGTAACATTGATGTTGTGGGTCTTTTCCCATTCATCTAATGTTACGCTAAAGATATTATTTGAGTAATTAATTCCTGACATTGTAATGACTTCTGTTACTTCTTTATTCAATTTACTTAGATAATTATAAAAAGAATCAATCTCATTTTGAGTTAATACACTAAAATCCATTTCATAATATAAAAATTGATTATCTTTTATAAATAGCAGCTGTTTTCGTATTCTTTGAGGGGTATCAATTAACAAAATTTCTTCATCTTCATCTTCATCTCTGTGGCGCTTCAATAGCGCCATTGCCATTCTACTGCATCCACCCACATATACCTTCATGAGGTCCACCCCCAGCTTATTTGTGCACCGCTCCTAAAAGCTTTTGTTTTATTTTTCTTGAAAAACCTATATCTGAAGCAAAGTTTAAAGGATTTTTCTCATTATATTGATCAATAATTTGAATTAAATCAAAACGAAATAATTTTACTTTTCTCATATTTTGGTTTTTAATATCCACAATGACATAATGATTATCTTTGGAAAAAATTAAAATATCCCATAAGTGTTCAACTAAATGTTCTCTTCGAGTATTGGACAATAATATATGTCCCACACGGCAATGATCGTATTTTAATTTCGCAGCATAATACAATACAGCCTCTATTAAGTTAATATCCTTTAACCTCTCATGATTCGTTAATAAAGTTACGTTTAATACGATAGTATCTAAACTATTATTCAAAGCTCCTAGCTTGATAAAGCCATCCTTGAATTTGCAATAGACACCATCCTCGTAAACATATAATAGATTCAAGGTTACTATTCCTAATTTCGGGGTAAGGTCAGGTATTAAGTCATGCTTAGGAACAAGGTAATGAATCGTATGATCCTCTTTTAGCTGTTTATAAATGATTTGACATTCATCAGTAGTTAATGAAGCTATCTTTATCTGATCAAAATACAGTTGTTCAGAATCATACAGCACGTGACTCTCATTTATATACATGACATTAAAATAATCTGAGTAATTTTCTCTATTCTCAGTAATAATAACCGAGTTTAGAGGCATGTCGTTTGTAATCTCCCAGTCATTTAGGAGAGAAAAATGATCACAATAGATATGCTTTAATCTTCTAAAATCCATCCCGTCATAATTACCGGTTAAAAACGATTTTATAGAATTTCTTTTCATTGTAACAGCTTGACTCCTGAATTCTCCCAGATTAAATTCTCGTTCATATGGAATGAAGTCAATTGTTACACGTGCACGACTTTCAATATATGTAAATAATGTATTCATTCTAGTCTGTTCAACAGGCACGTCTGTATAGTAAGTCAAATTAATTTTAGATATCTTACACAAATCGATTATTTTAAGAAATCCATTAATTGATAGGAATGAAAAATTACCGCCAAACTTATTTCTATCATTTAATTCATCTGGAAAAAATAGTACTCTTTCAACTTCAACAATTCCTAAACTCCATACTGACATATCCTTCACCCCGATTACAAAATCCTATACAAATCAAATGATTCAAGACCTATTAATTAAAAACGCAGTCACATAGCTTACAGGTCACGTTTGCGTTCACTTCATATTCTTCTGCTTCTAAATTATATTTTGATATTTTCATATACTTTCCTTTAGTAATTGTATTATCATCTATAAGGGCACTTATTACTTTCCTTCCAATCTTTAAAAGCTCTGTGAAAACGAGCGAATTAACAAGACTAGTAAAAGTAGATTCCCCTTTAATATGATATAAATGAATAGTTGATTGTTCACCACAGAATAGGCAACCAAATTCCTCTCCAATTAATGTTGGTCCGATAACAATACTTTCCTTATCCTCTTTGACATACATCCTGATAACGTTGTGTGTAACACAGTATTTTTCAAAATCTGCTAGTTGGTTCTCAGTAAGTGATTGACTGTCTACAATAAAAGTGGTGTCAACACTATCAACTGTATCTAAATTCAAGCTATCAAAATTAATTTGTTTTGTAGAATACCCTAAAAATAAGTCTAAATTAAATAGATTAGAATTAGTTATGAAACAGTACGATGTATTATTAATTGTTTCTTTCAATAAGGCTTTAATTCCTTGAATATTTATGCTAAATGCATGATGGTTGGTTTCAATAAAATCATCAATACGTCTATGCTTCAATCTTTCTTCTACCAATTTTTCGTAAGTAATTTCTTCAAAATAATTATGATACTGCTTGAGAATTTTCCGGATAATTAATTGTTCTTTTTCAGGAAAGTCTTTAAATTCAAATGGTTGATTTAGTGCCAGAAATATATTTTGAATTATTTTATTATCAAGCTTTAGTAAAAGCTCATATTTAGCATCTAATAAATTATAAAATCCAATACGACTACCATCTAAAATAATCCAATAATAATCTAATAGTTTATAATTCATTCCTAAAACTCCTCGTATAATATGTTTAAGAGCTCTTCTTAGAGGAATTTCCAGTTGGATCCGGATCCCCTTGAATTAAGCGTTTCAAAGATCATCATGCCTTAGCGAAATATGCAGAGCTCGTATGGAACCAATATCAATCTGGTGAAGATGAAGCAGATGAAAACAGGAAATAAATACTTACGTTATTATCTGGTTCAAGCTGCGGATTCCATACGCAGAAGTGACAGTGAGTATCAAGCATTTTATCAAAAGAAATATCAAGAAGTAACCAAGCACCAACATAAAAGAGCACTCGTCTTAACCGCAAGAAAATTAGTACGATTGGTTTTTTCGCTACTAAAAACCAATCAATTGTGCTCTTTAGATCTGTTTAACTAAACACCAACGTTTGAATTTCTTACCCTATGGCATTGATGTAAAGGCAATAATACTCCTCATTCTCCGGAATAGCCTTATTTACCTCCAAATCATAGAAACCACCTATCGGTACAGAACTTAAACCAAGGTAGGTTGAAGCAAGCTGCAAATTATGAGCCATATGTCCTGCTTCCAATAACGATAATCGATAGGTTAACAATCCATACCTTGGAAACAACTTTTTAAAATTGGAACAAAGAAAAAAAATCATCTTTGCATTGGAAAAATCCTGAACGTTATACTTTGTGGATGATGTTAAGTTGTTCATGGTCGCTGTACTAGATTTTTTAATTTTATATAATGCTTGTGTATCTGGGTCGTATTTATAAATATTCTCATTCATCTCAGGATGTACATGATTAATATATACATAAATAGAAATAGAGTACGATGCTCCGGCGGAGGGGTATGCTCTCAAAGGAACCATCGTAGCTTGAAACTCCTTGATTTCCGTCACATTAAAAGCTATTGATAACAGCCTTGACAAGGTATCGAAATCAAGTGAATTTTTAAAAGCCCAACTTGTGCGCCTATTCTTCAATACCCTTTCAAATTCGTTATTTTCTGAGAGACCATTAGTAATCGGAATGGATTCACGATCCGTTAGAGATTCTTCCCCGCCCGAGGCTTCTGCTACATTATCTCGTGTATTTATTGAAGTATTGGAAATTAAATGAACCGTTTCTCTGTGAAATTGTTTTAATACATCGAAATTATGGTAATTCGGCTTGCCTTTTTTCCACTTTTCCAATATAATCCCTCACATTTTTTGAAATTAAATATTCTAATTCTGGTGTTACTGATAACCGATTGTTCGTCATATGCAGCTGAGAAGATAGGATATATGATAATTCTTCTCTCGTAGTTAGTTCTTTTATCTTATGAAATCCCTGGACCATTCTTTTGATATAATAATCTAGTAAATTATTGCTTATCTTATCCTGAAGAATTGATCCTATAATTTTATTTAATACCTCTTGATTGGCAACCTTGACTTCACTTTTTGCTAATGTTTTCCAATATTTTTGATATAAATCTAAGAAGTGATATTCTAAAAATCCTAGCTTTTTTAATAAATGAACCATCATATAAATAGAAGAGTAGAGTCTTGAATTTAAGGTAGTTGATCGTTTCACTATTTCAACAACCATCTGAGAAGAAAGGTGAAATATCTCTTCTGACCGATGCAACAACTCCCCATCACCATACCTTTCAATCTCTGGAATATAAGGCTTTTCAATGATTGAACCACTGTCATACCAAGGCAATGTCGAGGGATCCACTTCCTTCCCATCAAATGTGGACCGAGAATAAAACAAGTCGCGTTCAATAGAATCGACTATATGTTCTTGAAAAAATTGTTCTCCTATCTCTAAAGTTTTTTTCTTCAAATTGTCATGGTTAACAAAGCGTAGCCGGATATGGGGACCTCCTTCCCAATAACGGATAAAAAACCAATTTGCCTTCTCTTTCTTCATTAGATCTGATAACTTGATGATCAATTGATCTTGTTTTTCAATGTTATGACAATATAAATATATGGAATCAAAAATAATAGCACCTCCAAATATTACTATGAATTTTCTTCAATGAAACATTATATTTCCAATCGTAAATTGTAATGGTGAGATTTTCCGGCGATAAGCATATAGGAAACTAAAGAATTGTCCAGTTTAAAAACCTGCTCTAAATAACGTTCATTAATATTTTTCATTGGTCTAGTATCATACACTTGACCAGTAAGATATAAAGAAATACTATGAATCAGTTCTGCCGATTGAATTAACGAATAATTTAAACCTGAAGGCTGATGAAGTAATTCTTTTTGAATAATTGTAAAGATAATATACTTGCAACCATTCAACTCCAAATAATCATGTCCATCTTGTAAAATACAGTTCTTATCAAATGTTCTTAAATCAACTTCTTGGATTCCTTCATTCGAAATAAGTACGCCTTCATTATTGTTTACCGCTCCGAGATTTAACAATAACAATCTAAAATATCGCTGTGTAGAAAGACTTTGTAAACATGTAGATATATACTCAATTAGGTTATTCATTTCCTTTGAGTTATTTTCAAAGATAAATCCAGAAAATCCTTGGGGTGATTGAGAGCTCGTTCGATTGTACATGGTTGCCTTTATATTCTCGAAATAATGGATGCAGTCCTGTGTATTATTTTCTGAGAATCTAATTTGACTTCCCTTAAAAAGCAACTGTAAATAATTGTTTAACGGATTCTCTTGGAATGGAACATCGTGGTGAACTGTAAATTTGCATAAATTTTGTTGGTGCTCCTTCGTTAGAATCTGTTGACTAGCAGATTCTAACGAAGGAGACAATGTAACCTTAGCCAATATGTGAAATTCGTGGTTCGTTAGGTTTAAACCTAAATCATTAATATCATCATACTGAATTAAAACCGTTTCATTATGAAGACTTGAAATGAAAGACGTCTGATTAATAAAATGTCCAGCATCCAATAAGGAAAGAATATAACCAAAATCCCCGTATATTCTCCCGATGTTGCTTTTGTTATATAATATCCAAAATTCATTTAATCGCTCATTGTTATTTGTTGGCCCATTATAGATAACTATAAACTGGTCACTTTCTTGATGATAAACGGATGCGGTAAGACGAAAATTCTCCACTTCAACATAAAGGACTGTATTACTATTGATCCCACGAGCTGAAGGGGCATTTGTATGAAATAAGTATGAATTTTCCGGCTCTATTCTTGATAATCGCAAACTATTTCGAACAATATCTACTCTAACATCAGGACCCATCTCATAAAAATCCCATATTAAATCAGTGTCTATCTCGTAACTGAACCTCTTTGGCGCAAATATGACTTCATCTCGAAATGCATCATATCGATCATAAAAAAAACGTTGAATAAAATCGTCTATTTTAGAAGGTTTATGGAAATGAGTGTGGCTTGTCATAAAAACATCCCTCTTCAATCGTTGCTTTATCTTTATATTCAAGTGAATGATCGATACCAGCTTTTAATCTTGGCATATTGATACGAGAATAGGTGTATCCAAAGGTCATTGTTAACATACTAGGAACAATGGCTTTTGTTGAAAACAGGCCATATTCTTTGATCATTTCATTAGATAAATCAGCAAAATAAATCGTCTCATGATTTTTCATTTTCTGCTGTTCGACATACTTTAATACAGAACCAATTGTTTCAAAATTTCCATATTCCTCTCTGTAATCTCTATATAATTCTTCTATACAATAATACTGTTCCTGCTGTGTAAGGAATTCATAGCTTTTTATCGTATCGGTAGATGAAGCTAAGTCAATATGATCAAACATCTCTTTCACGTCTGTATAATCACTATAGCTCCTTTTTCCAATATTAGGATTTTGGTTGTAAATAGCATGTCCAATAATTGCCTCATCAAGGGCATTTTTTATAGCAATATTGGGATTAATATGTGTTGCCGTACTAATATAAGTCGCTAAATTAGTATCCTTTGAAGTTATTAAGCATAAAATAGTTGGTATTTGAATTTCTATCGTCATATCAAATAAATGAATTTTTGTCTGAGGTGTTTCATAGTTGTATATCATATCTTGAAGTTCATTTGGGATGGAATCACAACAGATTTTTCTCAGTTGAATCTGCCGATACCAAAATAAAAGAAATGCATCACGCTCTATTAATTCAAGCAAAGCATAAAGTCTCGCTTCTTCCTGACTTGTTCCAAGAGCAACACCGTTCGAGGTTTCCAATACAAATCTCTTATCTGCCTCTGCTTGTAAATCGAAAAATTGCAATGGCAAGTATACCTCTTTCGCTTTTTTAACATCCATACATTTTAACCATTTATAGCTCTTTGTCTTTTCAAAGCGATGAATAGAACATAAATCATAGTTATAATGAAGCATTCCTGAAGGATCAACAAATGCGCTCCCGCCAGAATCAAGAGAAGATTCAACAACCTCCTTCTTAATGTTGTAAGTAGTGATTCTTTCTAATAATTCAAGCAATGCACTAACTTCCGCTGCTTCAAAATCTTTTTCTCTACCATAAGAAAATACCGTGTTACGTTCCACATTAAATTCTGCCCCAACGACCGAAATATCTCTCGAATTCATATCTCGATAAATATTCGTAATCACACCATATTTATTATGGAAATTTTCCTTTTTTATCATTGATAAATCGGGTTTTTCTGAAATCCTAAAGGAATTTTTATGATGCTTCTCTTTTTCTTCATGTGTGCCGTGGTCGAAGAACAGCTTAATCGATGAATGTTCGAACTCCAGCTTGTCCTTAGAAAACTCGATGAATGTATATTTCAATTCCTTTCGCATGTCGGAAAGTAAGTGTTTATAATTATTGAGTATTAAGTCTGTTACTTCATCGTCGTTTTCATTCATAGGTTCCAAGGAAACACCTTTATTATTGTAAAGCCTTTCTGATAATTCATTTGCTATTTGATTCAAAGGATAGTTTAATCTATTACTATTAATTAAGAATCTTTTCGTTAAACAATTTATCTCATTCATAGACATTCACCCTATAAATAAATACACCTATACTATAAAAATAGTCCATATCATCCCAAAATGTAAGAAAGACATTCGCATCACTTAATAGCTCCTTAAATACCTCATCGGTTTTCGGTGTTCGACTATCCGCTTTATACTGAGCTCCTTGATTAGGGTTCATGGGGGACTGAAGCGACAAGTGATAGGAAACCTTCCACTCCCCTTCCATAAACTCCTCTGTTTTAAATATACAATCATTTAATAAGCTTACTTTTTTCTCCTCTTCAGTCCATAATGGAACATCACTATAAATCTTATATAGCCCCATTTTTATACAATATTGAGCTACCTGGCTGTACAATTGATTGTTACCAAAAGCAATCTTTACATCATTATTATAATAGTTCCGTAAGACAGTGGATAATGAATCTTCAATAGCATCAACTAATACCTTCTGTTGTCCTATTCCTTCCACTTTACGATCCCTATCCATCATCTCTGATATCACTTTATTTTCATTACTCTTCGTCTTTGTAAAGTCTATCGTAAATGAGATATCATATAATTCCTTTGCTCTCATGATAAACTGATCTAATGCTTGATTTTTCTCCACGTTTGTTATGTTTGCTCGTTTACTAATAAACCCCTTATTCAAATCTACATAATGAATGGCTATGTTTTTAATGGATAGGTCCTGCTGAAACAAAAAAGTATTACGATAAAGTGGTTTATAACTAAATGAATCAATCAATAGTATAAATGCATAATTAGCCATAAGATTAAATAATATATGATTACCCGATGTTTGCTTTTCTGATTCTTTATAAGCTAAAATATCAATGATATGCGTTAACTCAGCCTGATTTTGAACAAGTATAACCACATTACTATTTAAAAAAGTCGTGATTAGAATGAGCCGGTTAAAAGAAAGGGGCCCCAACTTATATAAATCATCAAAAGAATTTACCACTGTTATAAAATCATTGGAAACGGAGGTATCATCATCCATCCCCTTGTAGAAAAACGTCATTTTAGAATTGACTGAATCAAGTTGCTCCTCGGTCATTGAATTCGTAATTACTTGTACCTTATTGTTAAAAAAGCCTTCCAGGACATCACTATGTTGGGAATAATTTTTTAATACATACTTAAAAATGTTCGTATCCTCAAATTCACATGTTGTAAAGGTAATGGCGTTTACTTTTAACAAAAGCATCATCGCGTTATGTATATCCTGCTGGTTGTACTTCCTTAATCCTTCCTGAGTATACATGGATTGGATTTGCTTAGGCTCCCTTAGATAATGAATAACTAAGGCGAGCAAATGGTATGGTACCAATGATTCCTTGATTTTATACTCTTTGTTGGACACCCTGATTAAACACCCATGCTCTGCTTCCTTTAAAAAAGCGTTTCCTTTATAAACTAAGAACTTCTGTTTTTGCGTTTGTTTATTCCTTGTTTCAATCATTTTCTCACCCCACCTTCCATTGTATGGACAAGCACATAACTCATTTCCACTCGTTTTCTCGAACTTATCCCCAGGGTAGGAAGTGTTTGGTAAACATAATTGACGACCATTCGATAGGCCTGAAATTCAGGGCTATCAAAGAAAGTTTTGTTACTATTCGCAAAAGCCTTTTTATGAAAATACGATAAACTTCTATACTGTGCGAATCGAAGATTTTTTTTGAACATTACTAATACATTTTGCTTAGGGGGGTTCTCCTTAATAACTGTCAACATATCTTCATACATCTCAGTATAGATTTTTTTCCATTCATAGATCATGTCAAAAAGTGGTTGATCTTTCCTAAGATCATGTAGCTGCTGGTCATCTTTTGCTATCTTCACTATTTCCCAATACACATCTTTATTTTTATCGAAATTATTTTTAAAAAGTTGCTCATATTTCGGCATATCTTTATGCTTATAGGATAGAAAACCTAATAAATGCGATTTAAAGGATAAGTATCCATGGCCTTTCCCCGTGTCATCCAACAGTTGTGAACAAGCAGTAAATAATCCCAAGACGGTACCTAGCCGTTCCTGTTCAGGTATTTTGTTAAAGAATTGAATGGTTTTCTCTACACGGTTTTGAGAAAGAAAATAATATTTGGTAAATAGATACTTTTCCTGCTCACTACCGTACTCCCCATGTCTTTCAATATTGTTCAGTTTATAAAACATGATAGTGAGATTATCCTGAGGCTTTTTATTTTTTATACCATTCATCCTTTTCAAATCATTATATCGCTCAATATAAACCTTATTTGCAGACTTTTCAGCTGCCTTTAAATTATCTATAAACTGATTAAATTGATTATAGAGCTCCGAATAAATATAAGTAATTACTCTTTCGGAGCATTGAACATAAAGGTTAATTATAGGACCATACTCTATATTTCTTGTGAAATAGTATGGGATCTGGTCCAATTTATTATTGCAAAAAGGAATGAGCTTTTTGATAATAAAAATATTCTTAATCTGTGATGGTAAATTGATATGAATTTTCAAATTGTAATAGCTCATTGGCGAAACACCTCTTTTTTTCCTGCAGAATAATTGAATTCAGTCATATATTCTGGTGATCCAACTTTGAAGGGAAGCACTTCTGAAATTAATAACCACTTTGAAGTTTTAGCAAAATTAAAAAGGATTTTAACCAAAATAATATTATTTAAGTCAATAAATTGTGGTTTATCGAATTCCATGGAAATATTGTCTACAAAGTTTTCTTCATAAGGTGATTTACGCTTCTGTATAAAGAACTTCTCTGGCAGCTGATGTTTTTTTATGAATTCGATGAGATGGATGACTGAATCTATCAAGTCATCATTCGAATGCTCAGGAAAAGTCTCTGATTTCACTAACCATTTTTTGCGATCCAACACAATGCTCCCCAACCTCACAGCTGGTATGGGAATGACATCCTTTTTACTAATATCCTGTAAAAAAATCGCCGATAGCTCTGAAATATGGCTAATGTTTGAAAATAAAGCAGAATAAAATGCTATGATTCCAGGAAATAAGATCCTTATTAGACTGGAACTAATAATCGGTTTAAACGGTCTTCCATGCTTGTCCTCTAAATAGAAATCAGGATCCTTCCAAGAAAGAACCATGTCGTTTAATTCATATACTTTCTTATAATAGGAATCGATCTCGTGATCCCTTGTTAACGATGACTTTAACCGATAATCCATAAATGGGGTATAAACATTGGCATTAAATCCAAACCCTTCATTTATTTCAATCATCCGATCGTCATTATAAAATGCCTTTATTTCGTTCTTGTAATGATCCATGATGTCTGTATAACGAACAAATCGATGGTAGAAGCTCATATAACCAGGATAAATTTTATTAATAATGATAGAATCCTGTTCTTTCTGATAAAAAAAACTGTAGGAACTCTCTTTCGATTGTAATGGATCCGGAATGTCCTCATATAATCTTTCAAGGTCTTCCTCACGTATGATGATTTCTTCACCTTTTAATTGTTGTTCTGTTAATAATGTAATAAATGCATTTTTCAGTTTATTCAAAGTCTGTACTCTATCATTTTGGCTCTCTATCTCTTTCCATGGTGCTCTCCAATAGGCACTATACTTCATATTGACATTTCCAATATGCTGAAACAGCTTCCTGTCCGACACATTTATATTCGTTGATCCATACTCATTCAACAATGTTTCACTTAATTCCAATTGTATTCTCGTATTAACATCAAATATCGTAAAGAGTTTAATTAACTTTTCCATGCTTTCTAAGTTTTCTTTTGAGACAATATTATTCGTCTTACTCGATTCAATAACATGATCCTCATATATGAGCTGTTCTTGAACTGGTTTTATGCCAGTCAATTGCGATATTTTAAAGGCCAATTGATAAATATAGTCAATAATATCTGAATTTCTATCAACGTTAACATGATATAGATTGTGTTCTATCTCTTTTAACAACCCAGCAACAGCAATCCATCGATCATCAATTTTTCCCTGATAACTTTGGATATGATTGATTATCACCTTTATTGGTTCCCCATGTTCTGATAAATAGTTTTTTAGCTTTAATAGTCCTGTTTTGAATAAATTATTAAGTAACTTAATGATTTTTTCTTCTGGTATTTGGTATTCATTAATCAACTTTTCAAAGGAAATGACTTGTTTGTCATATTTCCTTAAGATATCAACTATAATATTGCTTGCCTTAATCTTTGTAATTTTATCACTCGTATTATAAACCTTGTTATTATCAGATTGTTGCGTGAACACTAAAATATCGCCATTCTCCACGTAATAATTCTCATTAATAATAAACGGCGTATACTTTAACGTCGCAAGCGAAAAAGCTTCAAAGATCCGATGGAGAAAAACATTGTTAATTGTAATTTGCGGCTTATTTACCGAGTAGAAAGCTGTGCTCTCACCATCTGTTGCAACGTGATTTTTATTAAAAGATACTTTATTAAACCTTGCCAGTGGGCTTGTTTTAGTAACCCCTCTTGTGGCTATTCTCATAAGAACCAGTTCTAATTTCCTTCGTTCCTTAGGCTTTATTATCTCGCCATTAATGTATTTCTGTAACCTAGGTAGTATGTCTTTATTTACTTGATACAATGATTGTGTCACATCTTGGTTTGATTCAAAAAATGCCTTTAAATTATTCCTATTTAAGTCATATTCTTCTATTATTGTATCACTCAAATGTTCCTTTTCTTGTTTTAAAACTGCCGCTGTTTCATTCAATCTCTCAATGACATTCTTTATTGGGAGCAATTCTTTTGTAATTACTTGAGAGAATGGGAAATTTTCATTCCTATTCTTTATCGCTGTTCTTAATTTTTTTACATTTGAATCTCGCGAACGAATCTCTTCATTTAGAATTTCCAAAGTCATGGTACATTGCCGGTGAAAACGGTCCTTCGTTTCCAAATACTTAAAAACGAATCGGCAAATAGGATATTTGTTCGTTAATAACAAATATCCATTTACTTTTTCTCTTATCATACTTACTGGATGTATGGTAACTGTCATTTCTTTCGCCATTTAGCAATCACCCACATTAAGAATATAACCATAAAGACCGATAAAAATGCTAGTGAAATGAAAAATTCACTTTGATATGTTGTATATAACTCTGTATTCCAAGCAACACGCAGAGCGATGTTCATATGATAAAGTGGGTTGAGGTAAGCTAAATTTTGAACAAATTCCGGAAACAGAGATAGGGGTAATCCTGCATCAGATAACATAAACATTGGGAAAAAGCTGGTCATCATAATAACTGTATAATTGTTTAATGTTTTAATCCCCATACCTAAGCCAAATCCTATTATTAAAGCATAAATAATACATGCAACATAAGATATGGAAAAGACAAAAATCGAACTAAAGGTTACATCGAAGACAAATTTAGCAATGATTAAAATTTCAATATAACCTATCAAAGCAACGATAAATCCTTTACTAATCACTGCAAACATAATTCTATTAAAACTAATTGGTGCCACACTCAATCTCTTGTAAACACCCTTTTCTTTATCTGTAACAACTTGGTTTCCTATATTAAATACAGAAGATGCAAATAAAATGAGGACAAGAAAACCTGGGATATATTGTGAAAAGAAATCAATACCATTATACTGCTCACCAGCATACATCATCCCAAAAAACAGAAAAAATATTGCAGGCATAAGTATAGTAAATACGAGATATAGTGGTTGCCGTAAATAGACTTTAAACTCTACTTTCAACTGTTCTGTCATTATCATTGTATTCCCCTCCTGATATACTAATGTAAATTTCTGATAACGCTTTGGGATGATGTAGATTCTTAAATTTATCAATTGATCCACTGTATATTAAATTACCGTCATCTAGATAAACTAAGTATTGGCAATTTTGCTCCACTTCCTCCATATAATGGGATGATAGGAAGACAGTTGTATCCTTACATAAAACATTTAAGGCATTCCATAAATTTTTTCTTGCAATTGGATCTAATCCTGTAGTCGGTTCATCTAAGAAAACATATTTCGGCTTATTTATGAATGCCAATGCTAAATTAACCTTTTGCTTCATACCACCTGATAGTTTACTATAGAGTTTTCCTTTAAAGTCATGCATATTTAATACGTCCACCAAATAATCTATGTCATACGTATCTTTATAATAACTAGCAAAGAGCCTTAATAGCTCCCCTACTGTAATATTTTCATAAACTGCATTCTCCTGGAGGATGACCCCCATCTTTTCTTTGAATTCTTTTAGTTCAGGATTAACATTTAATATTTGTCCACTTGTTTGTTTTTGAATACCCATCAATATCTCAAGTAAAGTAGTTTTTCCACTCCCATTATGACCAATTACTCCAATAATACTTGAGGGTACAACGTCAAATGAAATATTATCGAGGGCTACTGTATTACCATATTTTTTACTTACATTTACAATTCTCAATATAATATCCTCCAATTTTTAAATAATCAGTTTATTCCCTTAAGAAAAAAATGTACAATAAGTAATGTTTGTGAAAGGCTACATAAAAAATATTGGTATAGAGAATGTTACTTAATTAAATTGTAAACACTCTAAAAAAATTAGGTTATTTTTACGCTGCAGCAAGAGGTTGAAGCACAGCAAGAACAACTAGTACAAGAACTAATTCCACTAGAAGCTGCTGTTTCTGATAAAGTAACTGACTCATCTAATTCAATTACTTCAACCCCCTCAAATGCTTCATCTAAATCCACGTCATTAAAATCCATTAACTCTTCTTCCAAAACATTATTTTCTGTAGCCATAAGCATTTCCCTCCTTGAATTATGAGCTTATTATAATACGATTGGATTGGATCAGTTCATTTGGATATGAGGTATTAGTAAAATATATGTATGATCATTTCCTGTTACATTAGTAATGCGTAGGAACTCCAAATTACCCGTTACAAAATCTCTATCTACTATCCAATTCCATATCTAAATAAATTCCATCATTCTCTATACCAATTAGTAATTTAATAGTAAACTATCCAGAAAATTATTTCAATTCTAAATAATGGAAATAATTATATATAACTACCTTATATTTATAAATTAGGACAAATATACCATTTATATAGTATAAAGCTATTAAAAGTGCAATGATTTTCGTAGAATTATAAAAAACTATAGGACTGTATCCTAAAATCACAACATTTTATAGACAAATATTACATAGATTGATAACCATAAATATTGACATATAGTTATAATTTACGTATTAGTACAATTAACCCATTAAATTACAAGTAAGGGCGCAATAATTATACTTATAGACTCCCTAGAACATTAATATTTGGAATAGTAATGATTGATGTTAGTCTAAAAACTGGACACGGAAAAATGGGAGAAATTCGAATATAATAAAACCAGAAAAGGAAACTGTTATGATAATGCTTCTATAGAATCCTTTCATGGTATCATAAAAAGAGAATTGATTTTTCATCAGAATTATCAAACGAGAGAGCAAGCCGAAAGAAGTATATTTGAATATATTGTCAGTTTTTATAATTACAAACGTATTCACTCGACCAATCAATACCTA
The DNA here is from genome assembly GCF_900114645.1 of Gracilibacillus orientalis. Taxonomy (GTDB): domain Bacteria; phylum Bacillota; class Bacilli; order Bacillales; family Amphibacillaceae; genus Gracilibacillus; species Gracilibacillus orientalis. Next base: position 562,606 of record NZ_FOTR01000002.1, read on the forward strand.
TCACCAATGGACTATGAAAAGAAGTATTATAAGCGCTTAAGTCATATAGCTGTGTAGAAGATATTATCCTCTCTGTTAGGTGAAGGGATACATCCCTTCACCTAACAGAGAGGCCAGCAAGCGAAACGCGGTAGGGAAAACAACTTTCTCCCTATTCGCTGTGTCTATTTTCTTGACATAATATCACCATTCATCATCCTGACATCAAACAAATGTCCCGAAGATTGGGGAGAATTATTAGGAGGCTAAGGGGATTACACGGTGATCTTGGATTGCTTTCTTCATTGATTATGTGAGTGAATGATTTGGACATAAAGATTCAGCACAACTTGGAAAACATACGCACATACCTTAAAAGAAATGAAAGAAGAAGATGAAAAGAACACAATCAAGATTTTAGATGAAATAGCTGTCTAGCTTGTACCTAATTTGTACAAAAAAATCTCAAAAGCATCTTATTTGCATGGAGTCTTTAAAAACAAAAAAACCTTATAAACGTTGATATAACAACATTTATAAGGGTATATGGATTGTTTAATCCAAAATAAATTTAACGTTAAAATACCGGTGGCCGGGCTCGAACCGGCACTCCAGAGGAACACGATTTTGAGTCGTGCGCGTCTGCCAATTCCGCCACCCCGGCACGGAATAATGCATTAACCATCTGGCAAACTAAATGATTAATTTCCTGGAGCGGAAGACGGGATTCGAACCCGCGACCCCCACCTTGGCAAGGTGATGTTCTACCACTGAACTACTTCCGCGTGTATTTATTTATCATCATTGTATGGTGCGGGTGGAGGGACTTGAACCCCCACGTCAAGAGACACTAGATCCTAAGTCTAGCGCGTCTGCCAATTCCGCCACCCCGGCACGGAATAATGCATTAACCATCTGGCAAACTAAATGATTAATTTCCTGGAGCGGAAGACGGGATTCGAACCCGCGACCCCCACCTTGGCAAGGTGATGTTCTACCACTGAACTACTTCCGCATGACTGGCTGGGCTAGCTGGATTCGAACCAGCGCATGACGATACCAAAAACCGTTGCCTTACCGCTTGGCTATAGCCCAATATTTAAAAATGGGGCGGCCAGTGGGGATTGAACCCACGCATGCCGGAACCACAATCCGGTGCGTTAACCACTTCGCCATGACCGCCATGATAAGAAAACAGGGGTAGTAGGAATCGAACCCACACTGGAGGTTTTGGAGACCTCTGTTCTGCCTTTAAACTATACCCCTACGATTATCATATATATAATTAATAAAATGGTGGAGGGAGTAGGACTCGAACCTACGAACCCGATGGGAGCGGATTTACAGTCCGCCGCGTTTGGCCAACTTCGCTATCCCTCCATAATTAAAGAACCTATTAAATAAGAAAAAAATCTATAAAAGTGGTGGCTCGGGACGGAATCGAACCGCCGACACACGGATTTTCAGTCCGTTGCTCTACCGACTGAGCTACCGAGCCAGGAATTGATAAGTTATAGTGGCGGTCCGGACGGGACTCGAACCCGCGACCTCCTGCGTGACAGGCAGGCATTCTAACCAGCTGAACTACCGGACCAATTTGGTTGCGGGGGCAAGATTTGAACTTGCGACCTTCGGGTTATGAGCCCGACGAGCTACCAGACTGCTCCACCCCGCGACAATAAGAATAATAAATGTATTAATTTGTTAATGGTGGAGGATGCAGGGCTCGAACCTGCGACATCTTGCTTGTAAGGCAAGTGCTCTCCCAGCTGAGCTAATCCTCCGAAATACAGGACGTTACGACATCCTTAAACTGGTTTAAATAATGGTGACCCGTACGGGATTCGAACCCGTGATACCGCCGTGAAAGGGCGGTGTCTTAACCACTTGACCAACGGGCCTATATTAAAAGTGGCGGAGAGCGAGGGATTCGAACCCTCGGTACGGCGTTGACCGCACACACGATTTCCAATCGTGCTCCTTCGGCCACTCGGACAGCTCTCCATTTTGGCTCCACAGGTAGGATTCGAACCTACGACCGATCGGTTAACAGCCGATTGCTCTACCACTGAGCTACTGTGGAATGGAAGAAAATTGCTTGGCAACGTCCTACTCTCGCAGGGGCGCGAGCCCCAACTACCATGGGCGCTGGAGAGCTTAACTACTGTGTTCGGCATGGGAACAGGTGTGACCTCTCCGCTATCGCTACCAAGCTTGTACCGATATTTTTAGTGACAAAGAATATTATACTATGTATTTTCAAAAAAACAAGAGAAAATTTAATATACTTTCAAAACTAAATAAGAGTGATTGACAAGTTCAAACAAATTGTATAGTTAAGCCCTCGATCTATTAGTATTCGTCAGCTTCACATGTCACCACGCTTCTACCTCGAACCTATCTACCTCATCGTCTCTGAGGGATCTTACTCTATCGAATAGATGGGAAGTCTCATCTTGAGGGGGGCTTCATGCTTAGATGCTTTCAGCACTTATCCCTTCCACACGTAGCTACCCAGCGATGCTCCTGGCGGAACAACTGGTACACCAGCGGTATGTCCATCCCGGTCCTCTCGTACTAAGGACAGCTCCTCTCAAACTTCCAACGCCCACGACGGATAGGGACCGAACTGTCTCACGACGTTCTGAACCCAG
>NZ_FOTR01000008.1 GCF_900114645.1 Gracilibacillus orientalis
AAGTGGTGCTCCATACTTGATCGTCGTTCAGTAAAAAACTTTTCATGGCTCTTTTTCATCATGCTTAATAATTTTGTGAAATCCTCAACCGCCAACAGCTCTTACATTTCCATCAGACTCGATGTTAAGTGAAAATAAAGTTGTTTACTTTCTAAGATGAGAATCCGCATATATCCGTTGAAAAATGTGGCTTGTTCAAATAATAGTTGTTTACTTTTCATGTTCAGACAGTTATTGCGCGTATTAACTTTATGCACCCGAATACCGTTATTCTAGCGACCTAGCGGTGTTAGATCAAGGTAGTTCAAGGAAAAAAGAAGGATATCCAGGCCACGTGAATAGGTTGAATAAGTGTGAAAAATACGATCATCTTCGCGTAAAAACACACTCACACCTGGTAATTCAGTACCCCATATGTCCCAACGTCCGACAGCCTTCTCATGCTCTTTCTTACTTCTAAAGTTAATTTGGAGTGGAGTGACGGCCTCATCCAATGTGACATGAAAATCGTAATTGAAGTCGCTTCCGAATGAAGAATACCAGGGAAACGTCCAGCCCATTTCCTTCTTGTATGCAACAATTTTAGATAGAGGTGCTCGGGAAACCACTGCTAACGTTGTGTTTTTCTCATGAAGATGTGGCAAATGGCCAAGGTCGTCCATATGGTGTGTACATCCTGAGCATGCCTTGTTCCAGCTAGGATCGAACATGACATGATGGACGATTAGTTGGCGTCGACCTTCAAACAGGTCGAGCAGACTGGCTTTTCCACGTGCCCCTTCAAAGATATACTCCATATCAATTTCGACCATTGGCAACTTGCGGCGCTCAGCATTCAGTTCATCTCGTGCCCGGGTGAGTTCCTTTTCCTTCTTGAGAAAATCTTTACGGGAAGCAAGCCATTCCTTTCGGGAAACGATGTTTGGTTTGGTAGTTTCTTGCATGATGCATTTCTCCTTTCGGTTTTTTATCAATTTATGATGACACGTCTGTGTTCTCAGTCTTTTCCTTTCGAGGCTGACCAAGAAAAATGAGAGAAGCTAACAGCCCAAGCAGAGCAAATCCGGCTGCCACTCCGAACGCGAATTGGTAACCTTCATGCAAAGCAAGCAACTGAACTTGTTGATCCGCATCATCGGGAATATAACCAGTGTGTGATATTGCAATAGCTGCAAGAAGTGACACACCAAGTGGACTACCAATAGAACCAGAGGTTTCTACAATGCCAGAAGCCAACCCCGAATCTTGTTCAGCAACTCCTGTCAAGGCAGCAATTTGTGAGGCAACAAAGGCAGCACCCATCCCAAATCCGAACATTAGTAAACCAAGTAAGATGATCATAAATGAACTACTTTCGAATGGTACCATGGTCAACGTCATACAACCAATTCCAAGCATAACCATACCGAATGCGGCAACTTTCTGTACACCAATACGTGACACAAAGCGCTGTCCCACAGAGACCCCTACAATCGATATAACTGTCATAATCATCATTGTCAGGGCAAATTGTACAGCCGAGTATCCAAGTATTCGTTGGGCATACATGGTAAAAGTAAATAGCATGCCATCTACCGACATGAATGCTGCTATGCATACAAAGTTGCCACCTACAAGTGTTTTCGAACGAAAAATTCCTAATGGGACAAGAGGAGCTTGAGATCGTGACTCAATGTAGATAAAAAGTAACACAAGAGCACCCGAAATCAGCAGCAAACCGATCGTCTGCATCCCCAACAAGCCGGCCATTGGTGTTTCCGAAATGGCATAGACAAGAAGAAATAGAGCAATCGTTATGGTTATAGCACCAGCTACATCAAAAGTACGTCTAGTCTCTCGCACCCCACGACTCTCGTGCAACAACAGAAAACTTAATGCAAACACAGCAAGACCAACCGGCACGTTGATGAAAAATATCCATTCCCAACCAAACCACTCCGTTATTAATCCGCCTATCAACAAACCTGAAGTAGCACCGATCCCTCCAAGTGCTCCCCATACACCAAGTGCCTTGTTGCGCTCAGTTCCCTCCTTGAAAGTGATCATCAGAATAGAAAGTGCAGCCGGAATCATCATGGCCCCTGAAATACCCTGAATCATACGTGCGACAATTAACACCTTGTCCGTCCAGGCAAATCCACAAAAGAGGGAGGATAAGACAAATAAGCCAACGCCGAACATGAACAAACGGCGACGGCCAAGTATGTCTGCTGCACGACCACCGAGCAGCAACAGGCAGCCGAAAGTCAGGGTATATGCTGTAATGACCCATTGTACATCTCCTGCTGCAAAACCAAGACTTGATTCGATAGACGGGATGGCTGTAAAGACAGTTGTAGAGTCGGTCACAACCATGAAAAAAGCAGTACAAAGCAGTGCAAGAATGTATGTGCGATGTCGTTTATCGATGACATCCTTGTCGGTCTTCTTCACGTCTTTCTTACTTCTAAATCGCATTAGTTGTCTCCGCTTCTTTCAAAATAAAATAGGATCATCATCTGTGGAGCATTATAGGTCTTTTTAATGACAAAAGTGTCGTGTGTTGCAAAGCGTTTGTTCATCATTTATTCCTCCCTTTAGGTTGATTCATTTGAATGCTTGTCGAGAAAGTCGCCAAGCTTGTCGAAGTGGTGCTCCATACTTGATCGTCGTTCAGTAAAAAACTTTTCATGGCTCTTTTTCATCATGCTTAATAATTTTGTGAAATCCTCAACCGCCAATGGCTCTTCCATTTCCATCAGATTCGATACATTTTGTAATTCTTTTAAAAGTTTCTGTTGAACTCTGATATGTTCTCTAAGTCGATCGATTTGAAGCGATACAATTTCGAATGGATTGTAATTGTCATCAGCTAGAATCGATTTAACTTCATCGAGTGATAAACCTAGTTCCTTTAATGCCAGTATTTGTTGTAGACGTGAAAGGTCAGATTCGTTATACAACCTGTATCCTGAGTTAGAATATCCAGATGGAGAATACAAGCCAATTTGATCATAATACCGCAATGTTCGAACGGTTACCCCTGTTAATTTTGCAAGTTCCCCAACTTTCCAATATTTCTTACCTGCAATAATCATCCCCTCATTTCGCGCGACTATTAATTACCGGTGGCTTTAATATAAATCATTACGTGACGTAAGGGTCAAGTTAATATATAAAATTTATTTTAAAGAGATAAAAAGTATTGAAGGGATCCTAAATCATATCGGACTCCCATCCCCCATAGAACACCCTTATTTTTCTTAAGATTATCACACACACCTGCTGAGTATTTCTTTTCGATTGCTCAATTTATAAAAGGAAAATTTCACTACACTAATATATAAAACGGTCGTTTTGTGATAAATAGAAAGAAAAGGGAGTGCAAAGGAAGTTCTTGATGTACTCGAACCTTGATAGGTTTTACGGACGATTAGCACCGTGTTAAAGAAGAACTATGGGGTATCAAGTCCTGTGACCAACGTCGATACTAGAGTATCCTGTTCGTCGTACTTTGTACATTCACAATTTTTACTACGTCTCGCATTACCACTCTGCTAACATTTTATACTTTTCTAACGTAAAAAAGAGCATTACATTGCTTTGTTTTGCAATGTAATGCTCTAAATATATATCTAAAAGGGGGTAATACATTCAGAATTAGTCCTTCTCATAAAAAAAATTATTTGGTTTGTTTAGTCATTGTACCTGCATCTGCCGGATCAATACCATGACGGTAATAGTCCGCATAAATAGGCTTGAGAGGCTCTTTTCCAAGAATTAAGTCTGCTGCCTTTTCTGCTAGCATCAACACCGGTGCATGGATATTACCGTTAGTGACGTAAGGCATGGCTGATGCATCAGCCACTCGAACATTGTCGAGCCCATGAACTTTCATAGTGTTCGGATCTACGACAGCCATAGGGTCTGAATCTGGTCCCATTTTTGCCGTGCACGATGGGTGAAGTGCAGTCTCCGCATCTTTTGCTACCCAATCCAAAATCTCTTCATCTGTTTGAACAGAAGAACCAGGGGAGATTTCTCCTGAATTATAAGGCTCCATTTCTGGCTGAGACATAATTTCTCTTGAAACTCGTATAGCTTCAACCCACTCACGTCGATCCTGTTCGGTAGAAAGGTAGTTATAGACCATACTTGGATGTTCTTTTGGATCTTTCGAACGAATCTTTAAAGACCCTCGAGCATCAGAATACATAGGTCCTACGTGTACCTGGAATCCATGATCAGTGTCCGCTTTTTTTCCATCATACCTTACAGCTACCGGAAGGAAATGGAACATCAAATTTGGATACTCGACTTCCTCGTTCGAACGGACAAAACCTCCGCCTTCAAAATGATTGGTAGCTGCTGGACCTTTGCGACCAAGTAACCACTGCAAACCGATCCAAGGCATCCGCAATTTATTTAAGTTAGGCTGTTCGGATACCGGTTTCGAACAAGAGTATTGGATATAAGCTTCGAGGTGATCCTGAAGGTTTTCACCAACACCAGGAAGATCAACTTTTGGTTCGACACCAACTGAGCGCAGATGTTCTGCATCGCCCACACCTGATAGTTGAAGAAGCTGTGGCGTATTGATTGCACCGCCGACAAGTATAACTTCACCTGCTTTGACATGATGCATCTTCCCATTTCGTTGATATGTCACACCTTCAGCTTGTCCACCATTTATGTCGATATTTGTAACGAATGCACGTGTTCTTATGGTGAGGTTCTTACGGCTCTTAACCGGATGTAAATAAGCGCGAGAAGCTGACATCCGTCTACCTTTATACACGTGTTTATCAAATGGTCCGAACCCTTCTTGACGATAACCGTTCACATCAGGTGTTCGAGAGTATCCAGCCTCGACAGCTGCATTAAAAAAGGCTTGGAATAATGGATTTGTTGCTGGTCCGCGTTCCAATTTGATAGGACCATTGTGACCACGAAGTTCATCATCTGGATCTGCTGCTATAGCATTTTCCAAACGATTAAAATACGGAAGACAGTGTGCAAAATCCCATGTTTCCATACCTGAGTCTTTTCCCCAACGTTCATAGTCCTTTGGATTGCCACGCTGGTAAATCATACCGTTAATCGAACTTGAACCACCAAGCACCTTACCACGAGCATGCTTAATTCTTCGACCACCCATATAAGGTTCAGGGTCAGACTCATATTTCCAGTCGTATAAACTTTTTCCGGCAGGGAACGGCAAAGCTGCTGGCATTTGAATCAATAGATCCCATGCATAGTCACTACGTCCTGCCTCTAATATAAGAACACTGTTTGTCCCATCTTCACTAAGGCGGTTACCAAGTACAGAACCTGCACTACCACCGCCGATGATTACATAATCAAATGTTGCACTCATTTTACGAACCTCCTTATATTTTGAATGTAGAGATGAGAATATTATGAAAACATTCATCAAAAACCTCATTCAATTATTAGAACAAAATAATAGTTACTTAAACCAATTAAGCGGCTCTGGATTGAGATTGCGATAAACATGTTTCGTTTCTGTGTATTCTTCCAATCCAATTTTGCCTAACTCACGTCCGATTCCAGACTGTTTATATCCACCCCACGGAGCTTGTGCAAAATATGGGTGGAAATCGTTGATCCATACAGTGCCCATCCGTAATTCAGATGCAACACGTTCCGCCTTATCCACGTCTGTTGACCATACCCCGCCGGCAAGGCCATAGATGGAGTCATTAGCAAGACGCACTGCTTCTTCTTCACCTTTAAAACGTTCGACCGTTAAAACGGGACCAAATACTTCCTCCTGCACAATCCGCATACTAGAACGACAATCAGTTAATATGGTAGGCAAGTAGAAGAAGCCGTTTTGCAGTTCGGGGGCATCAGGACGAGAGCCGCCAACCAATACGTTTGCTCCTTCTTGTTTTCCGATTTCCACGTATTGTTCAACTTTTTCTCGATGCTCTTCTGAAATCAATGGGCCAGATTGCGTTTCCTCATCGAATCCGTTACCTAATTTAATTCGCTTAGCTCTTTCCGCAAGTGCTTCGACAAAACGGTCATGAATTGAATCTTCAACAAGTAACCTAGCCCCTGCTGAACAAACCTGACCAGCATGGAAGAAAACGGCATTCAAAGCCTGATCAAGCGCCGTATCAAAATCAGCATCCGCAAATACGATATTCGGATTTTTCCCTCCGAGTTCCAGCGCAATCTTTTTCACATTTCCGCTTGCCGCCTGCATAATCTTCTTACCTGTCACAATACCGCCTGTGAAAGATATGAGATCGACGTCATGGCTCACGGCTAATTCGTTACCAACTGTTTCACCTTTACCAAGCACAAGATTGACTACGCCGTTCGGAAAATCTACTTCTTCCATTAATTCTGTCACTTTAATAGTGGTTAATGGAGTAATTTCACTTGATTTCATTACAATTGTATTTCCAGCCGCAAGCGCGGGTGCAATTTTCCAGGCTGCTTGTAAAAGTGGATAATTCCATGGCATGATTTGACCACAAACGCCAACCGGTTCACGAACAACTTTACTTTGGCTATTTGGAATCGGTGGTTCAATAATTTCTCCGCCGTCTTTATCAGCTAAACCGGCAAAATAACGAAAAACCCCTGCAATATCATCCATATCTGCACGACTTTCTTCGATTGTTTTTCCAGTATCCAGCGATTCTAATTCCGCAAGCTCTTCCTTATCTCTTTCAATCAAATTCGCAATTTGGAATACTTTATTACCTCGTTCACTAGCAGGTGTATATCTCCAATTCCCATGATCAAAGGCTTTTCGAGCTGAAGAGATTGCTAGTTTCGCATCTTCTGCGTCCCCTTCAGCAACCGTTGCAATAATTTCCTGATTAAACGGGTTGATGATGCTCCTGCTCTCTCCAGAGCGAGCCTCAGTCCATTTCCCGTTGATGAACATTTTTTTCATATATTTTCCCCCTTACATTAATTTTGTTAAATTATTTTTTAACGTATTGAACACATTAAATATACCACAGTGATTTTTCTTTGTAAACCAACGTCTATTTTTGATTAAATAATTTTTGACATTCACGCAAGATACGGTATAGTTAAAATTAAAGAAGTTAAATTTATATTTAACCAGTTAAATTTTAATTATCTGCCAAACATAATATGAAATGAGGGATGAAATTGGAAGATAAAAAAGATGAAAAACAGCAGAAAGCTGGAGAATTGCTTGAAGATGCAGAACGCGCAGTCATTAACTCTATTGCTGAAACAATGGATCTATACGGCGTCACAGCATCTATCGGAAGATTATACGCAACCATGTATTTCAAGCATGATCCCTTGACTCTTGATGATATGAAAGATGATCTTGGAATGAGTAAGCCGAGTATGAGCACCGCCGTTCGAAAGTTACAAGATATCAATATTGTAAAAAAAGTCTGGAAAAAAGGTTCTCGTAAGGACTTATTTATTGCCGAGAAAAATTTCTTCCAATATTTTTCCCATTTCTTTGGGGATAAGTGGGAAAGGGAAGCTAAATTAAATCTTTCGTCCATCAATTATGCTATAGAGAAACTGCAACAAGTACTACATGATGAGGAAATCGATGAAGAAATGAAACAACGAGCTGAACAAGATTTACAGCAACTCGAGGAATATAGGAGCTATTGCCACTGGTTGGAGAGACTTACCCATTCCATTGAATCCGGTGAGATTTTTGAATTCTTACCAATTGAAGATCCGAATCCAAAAGATCACAATCACAATGAAGACTAACCAAATATGCTAGTGAAAGAAATGAAAAACAGCCTCTCGCTATGTGGAAGAGGCTGTTTTTTATTATATGCTTCTAAAAACAATGAAATAGTGCATTATTATATTTTCGAAGGACTCGGTATAGATATTAAAAGCTCTCACTCCCCCCAAGTGTAGCAAGTGTCTGTGTACCTTGACCGTATCCAAACCTGATTTAAGATGGAATTATTAACTTAATACGAGTTATTTTTTGAAACCACAAACAAATTTTTGTATTCTGTAGGAGACATTCCTGTGTACTTTTTAAAAGCCAGACTAAAGTAATGGCTTTTATTACCAAATCCTGTAATATCTGAAATCTCAAACATTTTCAAATTACTTTTTTCTTCCAAAAGATGTTTTGCTTTCTCCATCCTGAGTCTATAAACATATTGTGAAAATCGTTCTCCCATTTCGCGTTGAAATAAGCGACCTAGGTAGTCTTCATTCATGAATAATATTTCTCTAGCAATTTTTTTCAAGGATAACTCAGGGTTAGCTAATTGTTCTTCAATATAGTTAATAACTTGTTCGACGGCTTTACTGTATTTCTTTACAGTATACTCATAGTTTGATTTAGTAATTTCAATCCCTAATTTAGTCACATATTGTTCAACTTGCGAAAGTGTATCCATTTTATCTAACTCTATAATAGCTTGGGCATAAGTATCTAAATCATCAGAAGTACTTTGTTGCAATATGTTAATTAATAGCTCCATGCATTTCATATTAGTAATTTCTATTCTTTGTTTAGTATTGGACAAGTGCATAAAAAAATTACTCATTTGTAACTTTACCGCTTCGACGTGTCCAGTTTTTACAGAAACAACAATTTTTTGAAAATATTTATCTAAACTATTATTTACTGTATCTTTTTCTAAATTAATTTCATTCTTTGTTATTAAATGTCCTTCACCGATATAAAAACCATATTGTAAACATTCGCGAATATCTGCATACATAGATTGTATTTCTTCAAGTGGAGCTTCATCACTTATCGCAATAAACGTTTTTTTATCATAATATTGAAGAAAAACTTGTTGTATCTCCTCGAGTGGTTTTTCTAACTCTGCATGTTCTACAGAACCAAATAAAAGCAAAATATCTCTATTAGATATTGCACTAATTTGTAATTTCTTTAATGCAAGCAATTCCTCTGAAATGTTTTTTAAAGCAAACCTTCCAAGCAAACTACATTCCTTTTCAGGTCTTAATAATACTAATCTATAAAACGAATCAGTCATTTCAAACATCTTTTTTATACTTTTAGTATTAGCTAAATAACTATCCATTTCAATTGCTTCAACAAGAAATTTTTCTTTTATTTGCGGCAGGGCTTTCTTCCAATTATCCGTCATCCTATTAAAAATCTGCTCCTTTTTTTCTTTTTGACGGATATCTTCTAGTACCTTTTTGAGAGATTCTGTTATTTCTATATCATCACAAGGCTTTAAGATATATTCTTGCACTCCAAATTTCATCGCCGTACTTGCAAACTCAAATTCGTCATAGCCTGATAAAACGATGAAGTTCACATTTAAATTCTGATTGTGAACTCTCTTAATTAGTTCAAGTCCATTCATCTCAGGCATCATAATATCTGTTATTACTATTTCTGGTTCTTCCTTTTCAATAATATCTAATGCTTCAATACCATTTTCCCTTGAACCAATTACTTTTAACCCTAGTGACTCCCAATCAATCAATTCTATAATTCCTTTACAAATTGTAGGTTCATCATCGACTATTAACACCTTATACTTCATGATTGTCACTAACCTCCTTTAGAGGAATTTTTAATGCAACAGATGTTCCTATTGGCTCCTTACTATGTACAGTCAGACCATATTGATTTCCAAAACTCAATTTCATACGCTTATCTATATTTTTCAGACCAATACCTGTACTAGATGAACTTTGACCATCAGTTTGAACTTTTTCTAATTCAGATTTACTCAATCCGGGTCCATTATCTGAAATAATAATCTCAATAAAGTCTTCTTTACTTTCAATCTTAATGTTAATTCTGCAAGTGCCCGCTTTTTGTTCTAATCCATATTTGATAGAATTTTCAACTATTGGTTGTAAACACATCTTTATAATATATTTATCCTTTAGGTGTTCCGGGCATTCACAATCAAATTCAAGTCTACCTTCATAGCGATACTTAAGAATCGTTATATAGGCGTCTACAAGCTTTAATTCTTCACCAATAGTCGTAACATGATTAGAATTTTTAGTTGCACTTCTCAACATGGCACCTAAAGCCTTCACCATCGTCGCTATCTTATGCTGTTTACTTAATTTTGCTTCCCAATTAATAAAATTTAACGTGTTGTATAAAAAATGCGGATTGATTTGAGCTTGTAAAGCCTTAAGTTCTGCCTCTTTTATTAGGAGTTGTTTGATGTAATTTTCCTTAATTAATGTTCTGATTTTATTAACCATGAAAACAAAATCATTATTAAGTTTGGCAACCTCATCACCATCAGGTTGTTTTTCTAGAGGAAATTCTGTTATCTCAAATTCTTTTTTATCTATTTTTTTCATTCGATTACTTAACTTAATAATCGGAGCTGTTATATGATTAGATAATTTCATACCTACTACACAAAGGATGAACATTAACACAATAAAAGTTAGTAAGAGAATAAGACGAGTAATGGAAATACTATTAAATATACTTTCATAAGGGACTACTGTGTAATAGGACCATGACGTATAACCAGAATATCCTTTAGTTATCAGATACTTATTTCCTTCGATATTCCTTATATCATATGATCCCACTAAATCATCGGGACTAAATTGTTGTTCTGGTAATAGTGGATCCTTATAAATTTTTTGATTATTCTCATTAAATATTAAAAGTTCCCCTCTTGCATCTGGCCAAGTACTAGAAACCCATCTAACAAGTCGCTCAGGGTCAATTCTTATTAAAATATATCCAATCGGTTTAAGTTGTTCCACAGATCTTAGTTTTCTTGCGACTAAAAAACTCGAATCACCTTCCATTGGTTTAAACCATGATATTTCCCCTTGAGTGTTATCTAGCTTGTTCATAACCATCTCCAAGTAATTACCTTTAAATACTGTAACACTATTACCAACCGTATATTCAACACCTTTCGTATTAAGATAACTAACAGAGGAGATATAAGGTTCTGCTTGCGAAAGTGATAGAAGTTTACTTCTCATCTCATTGGTTGCGACATACCTTTCATAGGATGAAGAATCTGTATTCATTTGCTGTAAATTGTCTTGCGTGCTTCCTTCCATTAAGAACGAAAAAGTATGTTTCTCAACTTTTCTTAATTCATTTTCTAATGCAGTTGTGTACACATTCAGCATTTTAGATGTATTATTAAGCAATTGTTTATCATAAATATGGTAAACAACTTGTATAGCGGAAAAAGAAATGGTACTTACTGAAATAACAAATACTAATAAAATAGATATAAGTTTCTTTTTGATTGAAAGTGTGTTGTAAAATCTTTTTATATTCAATAGTATCTTACCTTCTTTCTAAAGATGTTATCTCATTTACTTAAAAGTATTAATATTAAAGATACTACAACAGTTAGTTAGAGTAATAAATAAAGATAATATGTAATAACATACTCACAAAATTAAAGCGATTACAAAAATCTATTATGCTTTTTATCAGCCTACCACCATTAGTTTACCATAACATTTTTGGAATGTTTTGCGTTTTTCTGTTCCACTTTACGAAATGCTTTATTAGATAATTCCATTAATAGATATGAAGTAATACTTATTGAGAAAAATGGGATTAAAAAGGGGATTGCTGTACTTAGAAAAACACTCAAAAAAATTACAGCAAACATTACAAAAGTTATAATAGGATTGATCATCCCAATAACACACGCAAATTTGAAATACTGTATAAAGCTAGCTTTGTAATGTACATAAACCGGAAATATAAATAGGGATATAACTGCAAATAAAACTAATATAATACTGAAAACCAATGTCATTGCGTTAATAAACATACCATTTGATTGATTAATATAGTTAAAATCAGTATATAAAATTAACCCAAATATTATCAGTACCAATCCAATCGCATTACTCTGTACAAACAATTGTTTATAAGTACTTACAAACAATTTAAATATATAAACTGAATCCTCTTTATCAATGATCCATTTTCGAACGACAGTGAATGTAGCAATTGTCGCTGGAAATAATCCAAAAATTCCTAGACCAACTAAAGTAAATACCCACCATAATACATTGACATATGCAAAAAGCATTATCCAATTACACGTTTTATAAATTACATTACTAAGCCCGAACATTTTTCTCCTCCTGTTGTAAAATAACTAAATTTGAGCACAGCAGGTTTTGCCTCTATGCAAACCTGCTGTACGATTTTTTCATTCTATATAGAATATGTCCCCATTTACATCCATTAGCTACTGAGTCATGTAACTCAAAATATGAATTAGTAGCTTAGCACTCTTAAGAAAATCTAATTCTTAGTTTATCCATTTTAAATTGTCTAACCTTTTACCCCACTTGTAGCAATACCTTCTACTAGGTAGCGTTGGAATAAAAGAAATACTCCGATAACAGGTATTAAAGATAGAGTTGACATAGCAAATAATCCACCATAATTACTATACGAATTCGGGTCCAAATATAAATTCAAGGCTAAGGATACGGTAAACCATTCAGGTGAACTTATAAAAATTAACGGTTGAAAGAAATCTTGCCATATCCAGTAAAAACAAAATATAGTAGAAGTAACGATAGCTGGTGCTACTAAAGGTAATATTATTTTAAAGAATATACCTAACTTGCCAGCGCCATCCATCTTAGCGGCTTCATCCAATGAAATAGGTAAACCACGAATGAACTGTACCATTAAGAAGATAAAGAAGGCATGACCGAATATCCATGGTGCCATTAATGCTGGTAAACTATCAATTAATCCTAACCATCTTAATATAATATATTGTGGAACAACCATGACTTCGTTAGGAATCATTAGTGTTACCATTACACACATAAACCAAAATCCACTAAATTTAAAATTCACTCTTGATAAAGCATAAGCAGCCATTACTGAACTAAATACTCCGCCTATCGTTCCCGCTCCTGCAACAATCAGTGAATTTAACATGAATCTTCCAAAGGAGTACCCACTTATACCATCCCAACCTGAAACATAATTTTCAACAATTGCCCATGTTTCGGGAATTAGGGAATAAGCATTAGTAAACATTGTTGCGTTATCTTTGAAAGAACTAGCTAATGCCCATAATAATGGATAAATCATTATAACACCAATGACTAGCGCCGCTATGTGAAAAGTCAGAGATGAAATAATTTTCTTTCGATTTCTTTTTTTCTTAAGCTTACTAATTTCCTTAGGCTTAGTTCTTTTATCTATTGTTGTATCAATCATTTCCCTCCTCCTTTCGACTCATAATAAACCCATGAATTTTGTGTTTTGAAAACAATAAATGTAAATAAGCCGATAATGGATACTAATACCCAAGCCATTGCACTACTATATCCCATTTCAAAATAAGTGAAAGCTCGTCTATATAAATTAAGAACATAGAATAAGGTGCTGTCCATTGGTCCACCTTCAGTAATGATAAAACCTTCGGTAAATACACGAAAACCATTAATAGACTGTAATATTAGATTGAAGAAAATAACTGGTGTTAACATTGGAATTGTAATTCTTGTAAAATTAACCCAGCTATTTGCTCCATCAATTGATGATGACTCATATAAGCTATTAGGTATCTGTTTTAATGCCGCTAGGAATATTAGCATAGATGATCCAAATTGCCAAACTCCAAGCGCAATAATTGTCCATATTGCTGTAGAAGGATTACCAATAAATGATACATCTTGTGGTATCCCCATAATCGCAAGAAGAGTCATTGCAACTCCATCATTACCGAACAACTGTTTCCAAACTATTGAAACAGCTACACTACTACCTACAATAGAAGGGATATAAAACAGAGTTCGGTACACCCCTAAGAATTTACGTTTGCTATTTAAAAGCATAGCAACAAGTAATGCAAAAAATAGTCTTAAAGGAACCATTACAAATACATAAAAGAAAGTAACTTTTAAAGATTGCCAGAACGATTCATCCTGAAACATTCTTTGATAGTTATCTAATCCAGTCCATTGAGGAGGACTTAACAGATTATAACTTGTAAATGAATAGTAGATAGAAAGAAACATTGGTGTCACATACATTATCATAAAACCTAGTAGCCACGGTGAAAGCAAAAGATAGCCGACGAGGTTTTCATTTTCTTTTTTAATTCCATTTTTAACTTTCATGTAGATCACCCCTCCATGCTGTATAACATCATAGAGGCTGAATCTTACTTATTAATCCAGCCTCATGTTGTTAAATTATTATTAATTTCTACTTAATATATTATTTGCTTCACTTCTAAAATTAGATGCCGCTGTTTCGACGTCAATCTGACCATACAACGTTTTGTCTACTGTATCATTAAAAAGTTGTTGCACTTCCGATACTCCTGCTGGTTCAGGCGGGTCAATCGAAGTAGCATTCTCAGCAGCTAAATCGATATAATCGAACATTTTTTGTGACTGCTCAGATAGTTGAGGCTTTAAATAATCTCTGATTTCTGAAGAAACCGGAATACCTCTTTCCGCTTTAATAATGTCATTTGCTTCCTCACTATTATTAAACCAATTAATGAATTTTGTTGCTTCCTCTTGATGCTTGGAAGATTCTGCAACTGACCAAAACATACCTGGCTTAATCCATAATCCATTCTCACCACCTGCTTTTTGAGATGGAGTCATTAACTTCAAATTAGGGTTTGCTTCTTCCGTAATTACTGCGAAGTTTGACCAGTCAAATGTAGTTGCTCCTTCTCCTGTAACGACCGGTTCTGCTTCTTTTCCTTTAGAAGAAATTTGTGCCCATTCATCTGGATTAGGTAATGCATCATTCTCTTCAAGTTCTTTTAATAAGTTTAAATAGTCTACAAAAATTTGATCATCTTCATACCCTAGCTTTGTTCCATCTTCAGCAAACAACGATTTACCATGCTGTCTTACCCAAAGAGAGAAGTTATGCATATCTGTTATCTTCGCAGTACCATATACTCCTGTTTCTGATTGAATTTGCAACAGGTCAGATTTAAAATCCTCCCAAGTCCATTCAGATGTAGGTTCTTCTACTCCTGCTTGCTCAAATACTTCAGGATTATAAGTAACTGCTATTGCCGAACTAGAAACTACCGCTCCTGTTAATTCATTATTTACTTTACCTGAATCTACTAAGTTCGCATCTACGTTGCTCATATCGAGTGTTCCATTATCGACAAATGGTTGGAGGTCTGCTAAAACACCATTATCACTAAAAGTAGCAATATAAGAGTAGTCCATTTGAATGATATCTGGCATTGAACCACCAGCAGCCTGTGCAGATAGCTTATCAAAATAGCCATCCCATCCTGATGGTGTAGTTTCAAAAGTGACATGTGGATTTTGTTCCATGTATAAATCTAATACTTGCTGCGTGCTATCATGTCTCGTTTGTGATCCCCACCAAGTGATGTTAAGGGTGATTTCATCCTGAGAATCTCCCTCATTATTTGTTTCTTGTTCCTCATTATTAGCGTCCTTTGAACTGTCATCTGTGCTCGAACAAGCAACTAATCCAAACAAACCAATTAGAAGTACTAATAAAAAACCTAAAAATCTCCTGTTCATCTAATCACTCCCCTTTTCATATTTATATTCATATTATAAACGCTTACACTCACCATTTCCTTACTATTTACCTATATGATTTTATAATTTACCGACTATTTGAAGCGCTTTCAGTTTAGATGTGCAACTTTTTTTCTCTACTTTTATGGTTAACAGGACTTCTGAATCATAATGAAGTTATAATTTGAATAAGGTGAACAACCATCCAATGTGTATCAGAGCATCTCACAGGATAATAACTGCATAGACATTAGCAAATTCACAGAATCATAAAAATGCCACAATATCATCATTTAAAGAAAGTAATAGAAATTAAAAAACAGAAGCAGATCTTAAAAGACCAGCTTCCGTATATTTTTTCATTAATTTCCGCTTTCTTGATTGTTCAACGCTTAGTAGCTATTACGATAGCATGTTTGGAATACTACTATCTCTCCATTTGTCATCACCTGAATCTTCTTTCATTAAAGTAAGCAACTCCTCATCCGTCAAATGATTTTGTATATTTGTCAGCAATAAGATCTTCCTATCTTCTTCAGAATACAGAAGCTCTCTTTGCCAGTAAAAGAATCTAGGTCCTTCCCCTATAACACGGATATAACCCATTAAATTCTTCAACACATGTGCTGTAAACTTGAAATTACTCAAACAGTCATTAGCATAAAAGCCCTTCCAGATGCCATATTCATGATTTCTCATCTCTTTATTTGCATCTGCAAATTTTTCAGAAGCCAAACCTACTTTTAAAAACGCACTCATATATTTTTTTTCAACAAAGTATGCATACGCTTCACAAAAATCTAGTGAACCTTGGATACAATACAAATGAATTTTTGTTTGTAAATATATAGTAGCATCAAACAGTGTTTTTTGTTCACCTGTCAAAGTATTACTAACTCTGTTACACGTGTCATATAAATGAGTGAATGACTCTAAACCTCTGCTACAAGCCTGCCTAAAGTAATCTATTTGTTTATTAAATCCAACGTTCCCAGTAGCCCAAACATAATGTGACGCAGTTTCTTGATCATTTTCCATCCATTGACTTGCTAAAATCCTTACCCCATAATTATAAAATTGTTCACCGGCCTGATCATCTTCATGTTCACCATACTTGATAGTAGCTTTGGGATATTCAGAAAAACATTCCGCAACACCATCTGCACCATCAAAGTATTCTGCCACAAATGCTTGAGCATGTGCTGCACTATTAATATTTTCACCTTCCCAAATCTTTTTGATAACGTCCAAATAAAAAACATGTGGACGTATATTGGAGGCATTTACAATCAAAAAGTCGTTTGCTCCTTTTGTAAACGCATGATGTAATTCATTATTTACCATGTCGACTGAATTAGGAAGCATTGTCATATGGCTTGCCGCTTGTAAATCATAGAACGACACATGGTAATACATGCCATGCCGACCATCTTCTCTTGGTAAGGCTGGCACTCGCGGATTAGAGTTGCCTTGCCTTCTCGAGACCATTTTTCCGTATCCATTATCAGCCCATATTTTTATGATTTCAGGATTTAATTCGATATAACCTTCTTGATATAGTTCCATCATTTCGCCATATAAATTTGTACAACAAATAGGGTTATCTACATATTTCTTTACCATTTCATACTGCATATTAATAAGCTCACTAATTAACGCACCTTGTTTTTGAGGTGTATCATACTCAGGATTTTCTTGCCAAAACGGATAATCTCCTTGCCCTCGAAAACCTAGATTATAAATCGTCTTATTTTCTTTCTGTTCTAATATCCCTTTCTTCCATAGTTCTTGAAACTTTTCAGCATGTTTTGTATAAGAGGCATCTAAATGTGGATATTCTCTAGTAAACATCTCTGCACCCAATGGTTCAGCATGGTGATGTGTTATCCAAAGTCCTGCATCAACTGCCTTACTTCGATATTTCCTGGAATTATTATCTGTTCCGGGGATAATCATATTACCTCCACACCTAAGTAAAGCTTCAAATGCCATATCCCAAAATTGATCTGAATCATTTTGTTGACTCACATAATCGATCAATACCTCATCATTGATAAACCAACCCCGATACTTTACGATCTTTTCTCCGGACTGATAGGATTGTATCGGAACTTCAATTTTGTCCGTTTGCTTGATTTTCTGGTCCATCCAAAACCAAAACGGCTTTATATTCAAAAAATCACTACTTATAAAAAGTAATGCATAGATAAATCCGAGGTCATCTGATGCTCGTACTTCCATCATGTCTTTAGATAAAACGTCAATTCTATATTCCTCTTCACCTAGTAAGTTATCTTCTATCAATCTAATTTGATTATCGTTTGTATCAATTTGATCAAACACCTTCTCAAAATCACGATTTAAGATTTTGATACCGTTCCATATCGGTTTTGATGCTAGCTCAAATTTGATTGTTGTCCCTCCATTTAAATCAAAAAAGCTATCCATACAAAATTCACTCCCTATTTATAATATATCTTCCCAAATGATTTAAATTATTTTTCATTTTATTTATGTTAGCGCTGTGACAAAGATATTATTTAAAGACAATAGTGAATTATCATAAGCTCAGATAATTTTAATTAAAACTTGTGCAGCCTCTATAATCAAAAATTATCTAAACAGTGAGGAAATATGAACTTTCACCATTTAAATCCTTTTTCTCAACATTTACTAATCCCAAATGATCATTGATTATTTGCTCAGCCAATATAGCATCACCGTTAGAAATAGCATCAAAAATTTGATGATGTTGAGAAACAATAATGTGCCAATCATGATTAATTAACTTTCTAGACAATTTTAATCGATCGAACTGGATATTCATTTGCTTAACCATATTCCATGTCCGAACTTTTCCACATCCCTTATATACGAGACAATGAAATTCATCGTCTAATTCTAACAGTCGTTGATATGAGCCCTTCTCTAATAAAAAATCTTGTAATGTTAAATTAGTCTCTAGCTGTAACATCATTTCTTTATCTAAGGATATCATTGCTTCTCTAATAATTGCTTTCTCAATATTTTCTCGAACGAATCGACCTTCCTCAACTAAATCCAAATCTATTTTTTTCACAATTGAACCTATTTGAGGAAAAGTACCTAAAAGTTCTTCTTGATTCAATTGCAAAAAAGCTTCTCTCACCGGTGTTCTACTTACCTTTAATTCGTCCGCTATCTCTTTATATGATATTTTAGTTCCAGGTACAATTTCTCCATTCATAATTTGATCTTTCAATACGTTATACACATAATCCCTTGATGAACCTCTTGCTCGATTCTCACCAGACATAGCTTCCTCCCCTTCATGGTAGTATCGTAGTTTTGTAAATGGTAATTTTACTACAGTCAATTAATAGAGGATCTTTTTCGTGTGGGGCGGGATAGGAACTTTTTCCCGCTATCTTAGCTTATTTGTTATTCTGAATAATAAGATAAATTCATTATTGTATAATTATTCATTATTATGTTAACTTAGTTTTGCTATCTTTTCTTTATCATTTACCTATTAATATTTATGAATTTCCGACTCTTTTAATAAAATTCAGAAATATCAATGTCGAAAATCACTGATTTCTTATTCATTAGATATAGTTTGTCAGTATCTAATAACAAAAAGAATAGATCTGAGAATGGAAGCAGATCTATTCTTTATTAATGAATTTCCCAAATTAAAATAGTTTGCTTATCTATGGTGTGGGAGACTATAACAAGATTTCCGCTCTATCCTGTTATCCTTCAAGCATTTCTTCTACCCAAACGTGGATAATGTCTAATTGTTCGCTACTCAAAGCTTTACCTTCTTGGGCACTCACTTGATTGAGGAATGCATTCACTTGATTATCTCTTGCTTTATTTTTTCCTTTCTCTTCCGAAGCTTTTGCTTTTTCTAATTTTGAAGTTAGCGCATTGGTGATGCCTTTACCACCATTTACGTCATTTTCATTAATAAACGCGGTCACTAATGATGATAGGTTATCATAATTAACTTCAACCTCAATTAATCCATCGGTTGCTGACTTGAGCGCGGAAATGGCTTCTAATAGTTCTGCTTCAGTTTCAACAGTTTCTACTGCTTCTTCTGCTGGTTCAATTGCCAACTGAAGTTCCTCAAAAGATTCTGTTGTGTAGAAATAGTTGTCATTATCAATTGCTTGAGCTTCTTCTATGATTGCCTCTAATGGCTCGGTATCAACTGGTTTACTAATGAATTTCAACCTGTCAACACGTGCCGCCTCATAATGTTCAAAATTACCCTCAATCTTTATCAAGCTACCTTTCTGTATACTAACATTTTCGAAATTCTTATTAGTTAACGAGATGCTATCTGCTCCAGCGGAAGCTAGATCACGGTCTGCAGTCCATGAACCAATAAGAGTATCACCTACATACAGGCTGTAATTAGATTCGCCGTCATTTTCATCAAAGTAATTGACTTGAATATCATACGTACCTGATGCCTCTGCAAATGTATAACTTGCAGTTCCTGTACCTGACGAAGGAACCTTAATATTATTCAAAAACGATGCTTCTTCATTATTCTCTATCGAGTAATTTGAAAGATCCATGCTCTCAGCTTCAACTATATGTTGTGTGACAGGTAGATCTAAGTATGTCTTTAAAATAGGAATCAAATGTTTAGCTACCTTTGTGTGCCCTAGACTAGTTGGATGAACACTCTCCCCCCCTTTAGCATAATCTTCTGTATCGGGGTCTTTATAGCCTTCAAGCCATCCCGTTGTATCAACATAGTGAACCTTAGTATCACCCGCATC
Source organism: Gracilibacillus orientalis (assembly GCF_900114645.1). Classification (GTDB taxonomy): domain Bacteria; phylum Bacillota; class Bacilli; order Bacillales; family Amphibacillaceae; genus Gracilibacillus; species Gracilibacillus orientalis. Next base: position 20,283 of record NZ_FOTR01000008.1, read on the forward strand.
AATTCTCGCATCAACAGCATTGCTAACTTCAGACTCATACCAACCGTTGAAAAGCCTTAACGCAAATATCTCAGTATTGGGGTATAAATTCCTGAGGTATGTCAAAAAGTCAATATAATGCTGTTGAAAAAGAGCTGGTTGGGCATCAGTGTAATAATCGTTTGAGCCAAGGTTTATCACAATAGCTTTAGGAGCATACGTTGAATGGTCCCAATCTGAGCTCGTTCTGTGATAAGCGGATTTCAGTCGGGAATATGCAATTTCCATATCTACAGTAGAAGATCCATATCCATCTATGAGTGCTATACCGGGATATGAAATTTGCGTGTGCTCACTCCCCAGTAGGTCACCTACCAACCATGGGAATGCACTTGCACTCCGATATTTAGTGTCATAACCACTAGTAATAGAATCACCTATGAATTCAATAATCTTATTGTCAGAAATCGAAGGTTCTACTGTTGTTTCTCCAGAATCAAGTAACAATCCATTGAATACAATTTCATCTCTGTGAGAGTAGGTCGCAACCTTTAACGTATGCGTTCCCGAAGGTAATCCATTAGGTGTTAAATTAACTGTCCCATTAACATCTCTGATCAACTGATCACCAGTATCATTGATATTTACAATAAGTGATACTGTTTTGTCCAACTTAAGCTGTACACTTGAACCTGTAAACCTGACCTTCATGTATGCTCCATTCCAATAACTGTGATAGGAATCTTGATCGCTTTTATCCCATCGGCCGTAATACTCTATATTTGCATCACCAGGGTGCACTGCATTTGCCGTAGTTTGGGTAGTTGTCTTAGTAACACTCGATCCGGCTGTATGAACAGAAATTGAATTTAAACAAAGTACAGCGAACATTATAGTAAAAGTAAACCATAGGACTCTAATGGCGCCCACTTTACTCTTTTTAACAGAATACATTCATTTTCCTCCTTCAATTTTCACTTCCATGAATATTGAATCAACATTATGAATCAGAAATCCCCGAACACATAGAATCCGCCAAATGATAACGATTACTTAATGGTGGAAGAAGGCTCTAGAGCTACACCAATGTAAACTTCAATTTATACCTATTAATTAGATTTGGGAGACTGGGATACATTCCTCAGTCCCCCAAACTATCTGACTAATAGTCTATATGTTGTAGCGCCTGTTACTCTTCAAGCATTTCTTCTACCCAAACGTGGATAATGTCTAATTGTTCGCTACTCAAAGCTTTACCTTCTTGGGCCAAAAAAGGTTTCAACAGTTTCTACTGCTTCTTCTGCTGATTCAATTGCCAACTGAAGTTCCTCAAAAGATTCTGTTGTGTAGAAATAGTTGTCATTATCAATTGCTTGAGCTTCTTCTATGATTGCCTCTAATGGCTCGGTATCAACTGGTAAACTTAACTGCTCAACCATTTGTTGATACATCCCATCGACAATCTCACTGTCTGCATCGGTGTCCACGATTACAGTTTCACTATGATCACCCTGAAGTACTGTAATAGAGTAAGAGCCCTCAGGTACATGGAAGTAATATTGAAGCTCCCCACTTGTATCCGTTTTATCCTTCAATCCATAGTTGTCAGTGAGTTCATTGTATGCAGCTGTATAAATGGCACCTTCTGAGTTAGCAATTTCCACAGTAGTTTCATCAGCAACATTACCATTTAATGCTATGTCTCCAGACAAATGATACAGTTCAGGAGCAGGTGGTTCTTCTGGAATCACGGTTAATGTGTATTCTCTATAGGCAGTTCCATCTTGTGCATCTACCCTTATTGTGATAGAAGATTCCGAGGTTAATGGAATCCGGTTAGAAAATTCACCACTTTCAACTTCCTGACCATTTATTGTTAAGCCCGCTGCATCCGTATTCAATGTCGCTGCAATTTCTATTTCACCGTCAGCAGTAGTTACCCCTTTCACAGTGTAATCTGTGTTTTCTGGTGTAAAGGAAGGATTTAACTCACCAATTGATAGATTTATATCTGTTAAACTTGTATCTTTTTGAGCTGGTGTTCTTGTCACATCAATTGTGTATGTCTCGGTTGTAACGCCGTCCTCAGCTGTTACAGTTATCGTAATCTCATTTTCACCTTCATTTAGTGAAATAGCCTGTGATTCTTGACCGTTTTCTACTTCTTCTCCGTTTACCTCAACACTTGATACGAATTGGCTTGTAGTAGTTGGTGTCACTTGAATTTCATCAACATAGTTTCCAGCATCCACTGTATATCTTGTATCCGATACCTTAGTGAGTTCACCTTGGCTTATAGCGATTGAGTCAAGAGTCGAGTCATCCTTGGCATAAGGTACGCCTTTAATAACGCGAATATTATCCATGTAAGCTTCTACCATGTTGCTGCTAGTCGCAGACACTTCAATCTTTTCTACATCTTCAATTTGACTTCTGAATGGTGCATTATCCCAAATCATTTGTCCATCAATAATTAAATCAAATTCTTTTGTTATGATGTTCATCACAATTTGAACGTTATACCACTTTCCTTGCTCATAAGGCATTACAGTTTCAGAAGCTCCGCCATTATAAGCTACAATGTTACCTTTATCAAAGGCAAAGCTCACACCTTTTTGGCCATTACTACCATAAATATATGGAATACTTACCCATGAGGGACTACCATAAATATCATTTCTCATGATATCCGCTTCTACCGTGACAATACCAGTTAATTCTTCTGGTTCATAATTCTTAGTAAATGAAGTTACTCCACTATTCGTATCACGCTTAAAGTAGAACGCTGTGTTAGTAGAATCAGTTGGATCAGTAACTACAGTTACATCGCCACCATCTTTTGAAACGTCCCAATCCACAGGCAATTGCCCAGATTCAAAATCCTCATTAATTAGATATTCTGGGTGATTCCCTGTTAGGAACAGGTCTTCTTGAGGTGCAACATGAGCAGGAAATATTTCAATATCACTTATATGATCTGGATTATATCCTTCCTTAGTAGCCTTAAGGTTGTAGCCTGCACCGTGCAAGGCGCTATCAATTACATATTCACCAGATTCGTTAGAAACCGTAGTATACTCGGTTTCATCTTTAGCAGTTAATGTAATAGTTGCTCCAGGCAAAGGCTCGCCATGTCCATCTCGAGCAATACCACTTATCCCACCAAATTCAGTTGTTGGTTCCATTACTAGTTCAACATTTGATAATGTATTTGTAGATTCTACATCAACAACATCAGTACCGGAATTGTACCCGTCTTTACTTGCTGTTAAGGTATAATCTGTACCAACAGGAACATTTAATAATGAGAAATAACCTGTTTTATCTGATTTATCACTATATGTTTGCCCGTTAATCTCAACAGAAACTTCGGCTCCTATAACTCTATTGCCATTAGTATCCTTTACTTTTCCTGTAACTGATTCAGTAGTACTATTTTCGGATCCATAATATTCAAAAGCACCAACATCTGGTGTTCCGTGATAGACTGAATTTCCTGCCATATCTTGTCCACCATTGTTTGCTACTTCAGCTCCAGCACCAATTAATGGAGAACCTGATAATAGTTTATACCCATCTAAAGAATCTAAAGCTGGACCTGATTCCTCTGTTCCTTTTCCACCTGTATTTACAGCTGCCAGCATTGGATCGATCGTAATTGCATTCTCATCATCTGCAGGAATTGGGAAATCGGCACCATAATAACTATTATTGTTATAACTAGCACCACCACCTGTAGTGAAGACCGCATCATCTCTTGTAGAGTATAGAATGTTATTATAGATATTGTATTCGGAATTCATAAATATCCCATAACCATACACCATGTATTTACTTTCTTCATTGTAAATCGTGTTATTATAAATTTCTGCAGTTGCAGCACTATTAGAATGGAGATAAACTGGATAGCGATCCGTATTCTCAACAACATTGTAACGTACAATGACATCTCCAAAATCGAATTGGCAAAGTAAAAATCCATCACCAGTGTCATGAACATAGTTATACTGGAACACAGTATTGGTTGTTGCTTTATCTGCGTCAATACCGTTATGATCGGCACCGCCAGCTTTTCTTCTAGTATCAAATACTTCGTTATACTGAACAACTACATCATCTGTATAATACAGCTCAATGCCTGATGTTCCTGCACCAGCAACAACATTATTCTCAATTAGTCCATCTTGAACACTTGTGAAATAAATAGAGTTACAACCGTAATCTGTATCATATTGATCTAAATAGTTGTTTCGAATCGTTACGTTGGTATGCGGTGTAAACGTCTCATCACTTGGTGAATCATATATACCCCAGCCTACCTTTTCTGCACCTTCGTTAACTCCTGCATATTGCTTGATTATAATTCCACCGAATGAAGTGTTTTTAATGCTTGAGTTCTCAACAATAACATCATTAAATGTCGTTGGATTTCCAGGATTAGCAGGATCCTCTACAGTGGTATCAAATACAATACCCCCTGTTCTTTTCGAATTATCCCAGCCTGTTCCCTTTTCAATACCTGGTCTTGGTGGATTCTCAGGACTACCACCTATCCAATTAACTTCACCACTAACGTCGTGAACGGATACATCGTTGATTCTAAAATGATTTAATTGTGTTCCGTTATCACCTGTAATGTGGATACCTCGGTAATTCCCTAATGATTCAGCAAATGTTGTCTCAACAGGAGGTTCATTACTCACATCAAGGTTATTAATTCCCCAATAGGATTGGTTTTTCAGATAAACCGCTGCACCAAATTGACCTTTACCTTCAATCTTTGGCTTATCACCTGATCCATATTGATCAATAACAATAGGTTTATCTGAATCACCAGATCCCTTTGGATAAAGTTGGCCAGTCCATGATTGTCCAGCTTTTAATAGTATTTTATCTCCTGGTTCAAAAGTTGTAGCATTTACTTTATCTAAAGATTTCCATGCTGCGTCTTCCGTAGTACCATCATTGTCATCGTTTCCATTTGTAGCATCTACATAATAGACGTTTCCATCAACAGCAGGTGCTGCTTCTCTTGTAACGTTAATTTGATACGCTACTTTCGTTCCGTCCTCTGCTGTTACTTCAAGGGTAAATTTATTCTCCCCTTCAATCAAAGAAAGTTCGTAAGCTGCACCACTAACAACCTCATCTCCCTGTATATCAATAGAAGCATTTGAACTCTCCGTAGTAGGCGTTACATTAATACTTGAAGTATCAAATGGGACACTGGTAGAGTAGTTTGTATCATCAACATTAAATGTCCCTGCATCACTGGATAATGAAGCTAGTGTGGCATTGTCATCCACAACATTTGCATTTTCTTGAGCAATACGCACATTGTCAAGATAAGTTTCCATTACATTGCTGCTGTTAGCATAGAATTTCACTTCGGCAATATCAGAAACTGATTCTCTAAATGCATAATCATCAGCTACCAATGTTCCATCAACATATAAATCGTAAGTTTGTGAGTCAATATCCAACACGAACTTAAGGTTATACCATTGGTCTTTTTCATATTCCATTACATCTACTGTAGTATTTCCATCACGAGTTTTAATTACCCCGTCATCAAAAGCTGCACTAATAGCCCTATTACCATTTGAACCAAAAATATATGGAACGCTTGCCCAGCTAGGATCACTGATAACTCCATCGTTTCTCATAATATCTGCTTCAACAGTAACAATACCAGTCAATTCTTCACCAGCAGCGAATTTCTTAGAGAAACTTGTTTCCCCACTATTTGCTTCACGTATCATACGTAAAGCATGGTCACCTCGGGGCGATTCAACTACTTCTACACTCCCGCCCGATTCAGAAATATCCCATTCAGCTGGGTCGAAATCGCTTTCGAAATCTTCATCTACTAAATAATTTGATTCTCCTGTACTTTCAGTAGCACTGTCAGAATTTGCACTCACTTCGGTAGTAACAAAGACTGCACTAAAGGTTTGTAAAACTAATAGAAAGATTAAAAATAATGCTACCCTACTGTTTCTTTTTTCCACTGACTTATACTTTTTCATTCTTCTCCTCCTCTTTTTTCTTTCAAAATAAACAATTAAAGCGTTTTCATTTTTTAAGGCCTGAATAATGGAATATGTAACCCTCCTTTATAATTATTCACCATCATTCTAGTCCATTTCGTTAAGTTTTTCTTTATCATTTACCTACTAAACATTATAAAATACCGACTACTTATTAAAAAAAGGAGAATATGATATAATTTACGACTATATTTATTCTTAATAGAATTATTTAATAAAGTATCACCTGTAAAATGACCGACTTCGATAATAGGAATTTATAAAATGCATTCGAAGGTGAGCAATTATCAAAATACTAAAGGAAAAGGAGAAAGATAGAACTAGTTTCCTGATACAAAAAAGCCTGCATGTTATATTGAAAAAAACAGTAAATCCATAATCAATTTTCAAGAAAATATTGAAAGGATATTGATTTGCACATAAAAATCTCGGGTTCTTATTGAAAAAACCCGAGAGACCTGAAATCGAAAATGTTTATTCTAATTTTGAAATTTACTTTTTAATTACATACCAAGTCAGGTGAACGGTTTATTCCACTACTTGTAGATACTATGTCCCTATACCTTTCCTCAGCCCCTATACCTAACAGTCAATCCCTTCAATAAATTTCGTGCATATTTATCTCCGCATTCTTTGAAATTCTTATGTCCCTTTTTCCTTAATAGGGCTCCTAATTCACTTTTGGTAATAGTGACGCCTGCTTCTTCTAATAGTTCAATAATATCCTCACTTGTTAATGTTAGTGCTATTTTTATTTTTTTGAGAAGGATGTTATTAGCAGGTTCATTGGACAATGGTGGTCTTTCAGGTTGTCCCGGTTTTGGCTCTTGTTTTCCTCTTTTAAAAATGATTAAGCCATTTAAAAATAACTCTAAATTCTTATTATTGACATTTATACTCTCTTCATCATCTGCTGGATCAAAATCATCCTCATAATCGTAATCATCTTTGGGTTTTGTGAGCATTTTTTGCACTTCTTCTTTTGTCACTTCAATGCCACCAAGTTTAAAAATCTCTACCATATCTTTATCTTTAATATCTAATGCGTATCTTAGTCTAATTAATATATCATTATTAGTCATCAATAAACCTCCTACAAAGGGAACAGAACGGGACTGTTCCCTTATCCACTTTCATTAACAGTATACCTGTTTATTTTAGTTGCTACAATTTCCGCTCCAACCAACAAACATTCTCAATGTGCGTCGTCTGCGGAAACATATCCACTGGCTGCACTTCTTTTGTCTCATATCCGCCATCCTCTAATATCCGCAAATCTCTTGCTAATGTAGATGGATTACAAGATACGTAAACAATTCGTTTTGGTTTCATCTCTAGCATAGCTTCCAGTAATGCCTCGTCACAGCCTTTTCTTGGTGGGTCTACGACAATAACATCTGGCTGCAGGCCTTGTGCTCGCCACCATGGCATTACTTTCTCCGCTTCTCCTACAAAAAATTCTGCATTGTCTATGTGATTTAGCTTCGCATTTTCTTTTGCATCACTTACTGCTTCTGGTACGATTTCCACACCGTATACCTTTTTCGCCTTTTGTGCCAGAGATAACGAGATTGTTCCAATACCACAGTAGGCATCAATCACTGTTTCACTTCCTGAAAGATTCGCATATTCTAACGCTTGATCATATAATTTTTTCGTTTGTGGCGGGTTTACTTGATAGAATGATTTAGCAGAAATGGCAAACTTGATATCTCCAATCTGATCGTAAATGTATTCTTCCCCCCAAAGTACTTTCGTTTTATTTCCGAGAATAACGTTCGTACGGTCTGGGTTAATATTTTGCACGACCGATTTAACATGAGGATTTGTTTCGGTTATTTCCTTGATCAGTGTATCTAACCCAGTTACTTTTTCTTTTCTTGTTACTAATACAACCATCGTCTGCTTTGTTTCTTGACCAGACCTCACCATAATATGACGTAAAATACCACGGTTATTTTTCTCATCATAATGAGGGATACCTAACCGATTGGCAATTTCACGCACCGCCTCAACCATGCGGTCATTGACCTCATCAGTAATGATGCAGCGGGCCATATCATCAATAATTTCATGACTTCTTTTTCGATAAAATCCAGTTATTAATTCACCATTTTTCGATCCTACTGGTATTTGAACCTTATTGCGATAACGCCAAGGATCATCCATGCCGATCGTTGGATGAATCGGTATATTTTCAATATGGCCGATCTTTTTCAAGGCGCTTTGAACTTGATTTCGCTTCATTTCGAGCTGCATCTCATAACTCATGTGCTGCAGCTGACATCCACCACATTTATAATACACATTACATGGTGGTTTGACACGATCTTCACTTTCTTCTCTTACTTCTATTAATCGACCGAATCCGAAGTTCTTTTTGACCTTTATTACTTTCACTTCTCCTGTTTCACCAGGTAATCCATTAGGAACAAAAAGCGGATAGCCGTCTACTTTTCCAACTCCAGCACCTTCGTGCGTAATATCTTCAAATGTTAATTCGATTGTTTGATTTTTCTTCACAGGTGGGGCTGTTTTTGTCATATTATCAACGTCCTTTTTCTCAGGTAAAATGTCTTTATTCGTCAGTCGACATTCTCTCTTATCATATGTTGTCCAAATTTTATCACAGCTAATGACAAATAGAAAATACTGTGTCTAATTTGATCATTTCCTGGGAAATAATCCTATAATTTTATCGAAAAATAAAGGTACACTCTCCGACAGAATGTACCTTTTCTTACTATTCGATTTTCGCTTGTTTTTCGATAAAATCCTCGGAAACAAAAAAATCGATATGCTGATAGAGGTTTTCAAATTCACCTGGTAACAAACCGCCGTACTCTCCATCTAAATTAAGTTGCATTTTTTCTTCTGTATGTACTTTAATGCGATTTGCTCTCGTGTAGAAGATATGATTATCCTCTAAGTGTGCGCCTTTTGTCGCAAGGCTAGCAATACGAACAAATTCAGCTAAATTTGTCTTCCGCAGTATTACTAAATCAAAATACCCATCATCCATTTTAGCTGCTGGTGCAATCTTCTCAAAACCGCCTACCGAGTTCGTATTAGAGACAAGGAAAAGCATGATTTCATCATCAAACCATTTTCCATCGTACTCAATTTGAACTTGCGTTGGCTTCAAAGATGGAAGCATTTCAATTCCTTTCAGATAATAGGCGAGCTGACCAAGCATCGTTTTTAATTTACTGGGGACTTCATAGGTTAATTCTGTTAACTTTCCGCCACCTGCTATATTCATGAAGTAACGATCATTTACTCTACCTATATCAAGCTTGCGGATATTATGCTCAAGTATCACACTTACAGCTTTCTGGATCTCACGAGGAATACCTAATGCTCTTGCGAAGTCATTGGTTGTCCCAACTGGAATAATTGCTAACTGCGGTCGATATTCCTGCTCTGCCATACCATGTATGACTTCATTAATGGTGCCATCCCCACCTGCAGAAATTATCAGATCAAACTTGCGTTCTACCGCAATTCTCGCAGCATTTATCGCATCTCCTTCACATGTAGTCGCATGGGCGGATGTTTCATATCCTGCTTCTTCAAAGCGCCTTAAAACCTCTGGCAGCTCTTTTTTGAAAGCCTCACGACCAGATGTTGGATTGTAGATAATGCGTGCACGTTTCATAGTCATTCTCCTCTTAACGTAACTTCCTATCTTACATCATAATAGTTTTAACAAAATTTGCAAACAATAACTTACTTTTATTTCATGAAAGAATTCTCTTTCCCCAGATAAGTGCTGTTGGTAGCACAATATTATTCTTCTTTCACGAGATAAAAGAAGATATAATATATCGTGAAGAAAGGACTGTGCTATGTACTGCACAGTCCTTCAACTTTTTTTATCTTTTTTCGATTTCTTCATTGATGATTTTGTTTACCATTGGTGGGTTGGCTTGTCCTTTTGTTGCTTTCATTGTTTGACCAACGAGGAAGCCGAGTGCTTTGTCTTTACCATTTTTGAAATCGATGATGGATTGTTCATTTTCATCAAGGATGCCAGTGATAATTTCACGAAGTTGACCTTCATCAGAGATTTGCACTAGTCCTTTATCTTTGACAATTTTTTCTGGTTCTCCGCCATTTTCCACTAGTTCCGCGAAAACTTTTTTCGCCATCTTAGATGAGATTGTACCATCTTCAATAAGTTGAATCATTTTCGCAAGAGCTGCTGGTGTCATTTTCAAGTCTTCGATTTCGACTTGTTGTTTATTCATATAGGCTGATACTTCACCCATTAACCAGTTAGACGCTTGTTTGGTATCTGCGCCAGCTTCAATGGATTCTTCAAAGAAGTCAGACATTTCTTTTGTACTTGTTAATACACCTGCATCATAAGCTGGCAGGTCTAAATCTTTCACATAACGTTCGCGACGAGCATCTGGTAATTCCGGAATTTCAGCACGAATGCGCTCTTTCCATGCGTCATCAATATAAAGTGGAACAAGATCTGGTTCTGGGAAATAACGATAATCATCAGAACCTTCCTTAATACGCATAAGAATCGTTTCTTTCTTTTGCTCATCGTAACGACGAGTTTCCTGAAGGATCTCACCACCGTTTAGTAATACTTCACGTTGGCGTTTTTCTTCAAATTCCAACCCTTTTTGAACAAAAGAGAAGGAGTTTAAGTTTTTCAATTCTGTTTTGGTACCGAATTCCTCTTGCCCTACTGGACGGATGGAAATATTGGCGTCACAACGCAGGGAACCTTCTTCCATCTTACAGTCTGATACACCTGTATATTGGATGATATTTTTTAGTTTTTCTAAATAAGCATATGCTTCTTCTGGTGTACGAATATCCGGTTCTGATACGATTTCGACAAGCGGTGTACCTTGACGGTTATAATCCACTAAAGAATAGCCATCATCACCGTGGGTTAGTTTCCCAGCGTCTTCTTCTAAGTGAAGACGTGTGATACCGATACGTTTCTTTTCTCCGTTCACTTCAATTTCGATCCAGCCATTTTCCCCGATAGGTTGATCAAATTGTGAGATTTGGTATGCTTTCGGATTGTCTGGATAGAAATAGTTTTTACGGTCGAATTTTGTATCTGTTGCGATATCACAGTTGATCGCCATTGATGCTTTCATCGCATAATTTACTGCTTCTTCATTTAATACAGGTAATACACCTGGATATCCTAAGTCGATCGGGTTTACGTTAGCGTTTGGCTCTGAACCAAAGGCATTAGGACTTGGACTAAAAATTTTCGATGCCGTTTTTAATTCAACGTGTACCTCTAAACCAATAACTGTTTCAAAATTTGTCATTATTGGTCACCTCCTAAATTAGGACGTTTCTTGTGATGATCAGTTGCTTGCTCGTAAGCGTATGCCGTACGATAGATGGTTGATTCATCGAAGTGTCTACCAATGATTTGTAGCCCAATTGGTAAACCGTCACTTGAGAAGCCACAAGGTATAGACATACCCGGCAATCCGGCAAGGTTTACTGGCGTTGTTAAAACATCATCCGTATACATTGTTAATGGATCATCAATTTTTTCACCGACTTTGTATGCTGGTGTTGGTGTTGTTGGTCCAATCACTACATCATACTCATCGAAGATTTTTTCGAAGTCATTTTTAATAAGTGTACGTACTTTTTGTGCTTTTTTGTAGTAAGCATCATAGTAACCAGAGCTTAATGCAAATGTACCAAGCATGATACGACGTTTTACTTCGTCACCAAAGCCTTCTGCACGAGACTGTTTGAACATATCAACCATATCAACGTTTTTCTCTGTACGAACACCGTAGCGTACACCGTCGAAACGAGATAGGTTGGCACTTGCTTCTGATGATGCTAGCAAATAATAGGCAGCAACCGCATATTTAGAGTGTGGTAAAGAAACTTCTTCCCATGTTGCCCCTAATTCTTCATATTGTTTTAAAGCAGCAAGAACTGCCTCTTTCACTTCTGGGTTAACCCCTTCTTGTAAGTATTCTTTTGGTACAGCAATACGCAAGCCTTTAACATCTTCTTTGAATGCATTACTATAGTTTGGAATATCTACATTGGCTGAAGTGGAATCCATTTTGTCATTGCCTACAATTGCCTGTAGTAAATGGGCATTGTCTTCTACTGTTCTTGTAATTGGTCCAATTTGATCAAGTGACGATGCGAACGCAACAAGACCAAAACGGGATACAAGACCATATGTAGGTTTCATTCCAACCACACCACAAAATGCTGCTGGTTGACGGATCGAACCACCTGTATCAGATCCTAATGAGAAAAATACTTCTCCTGCTGCTACAGCTGCTGCGGAACCACCACTGGAACCACCGGGAACATAGTCTGTATTCCATGGATTACGGGTATTTTCATAGCTGGAATTCTCTGTAGAAGAACCCATCGCAAACTCGTCCATATTTAATTTCCCGATATTAACTGTGTTTTCTGTGTCTAATTTCTGCATAACCGTTGCATCATACAAAGGATCGTTCAAATTATCAAGGATTTGACTTGCACAAGTTGTGCGCAATCCTTTCGTTACGATATTATCTTTAATTCCGATTGGCATACCATATAAAATGGATGCGTCAGAACCTAATTTCTCGTCTAATTCTTTCGCTTGCTTTTTTGCTTCTTCTTCATTTAATGTCAAAAATGCTTTGACTTGATCATCCACTGCATTTATTTGGTTATATGAAGCTTCGACAAGATCACTAACAGTAATTTCTTTATTATGTAGCTTTTCTTGTAACTCCTTTAACGTATAATCAAAAAGTGACAAAAGAAACCCTCCTTATTCAAGAATTGATGGTACACGGAACTGACCATTTTTTTGATCTGGTGCATTCTTTAACGCATCTTCTTTCTTAATCCATTCTTTCGGCTCATCTTTGCGCATTACATTTTTTAAATCTAATACGTGTGTTGTTGGCTTGACGTCATCGGTATCCAACTCGTTTAAAAGCTCTGCGTAATTGATGATATCTCCCAATTGTTGGGTGAATGTTTCTACTTCTTCATCTTTTAAAGCTAGACGTGCTAAATTTGCGACGTGCTTTACTTCTTCTTTTGAGATTTCTGCCATGTTATTTCACCTCCATATATATTAGAAACTAACTATTATATTAGTAAAATCCATAACGTTTATTTTACCATTAATCCTATCTTTGCAAAACTTTTTTGAATAGAATTATCGGTATATGTGTACAGTTCCTTCTTCTTCTCCTGCGTCTCTTATAATTAAAGCCTCTTGTTTTTCACCAGATGTGATATTGACCTCTAACTGATAGGTATTAGGAAAGCCTGATAAAACGAGTCCATAGACATATTGTGTAAAACCGATTAATTCTGCCTTCCCATAAAAAGATACCGGGATCTCCACTGTTAATTCACGTAACTCACCATTTTGGAAAAAGCCTTTACCTATCACACTTACATAGTTCGGGAAATAGGAGCCAATATCTGCTTCAAAATCGACTAATGTTGCCCCTATATCTGGATACGTACTTTTTCCATAATCGGATGGAAACATCACGTTTTCTTCATTTACTTCCTTCCAGTCCCCCACAGATGAACTATCTCCAGCAACATTCGTTTTTGCAACAAAATTTCCTGGTACTAGAGAGTTTTGCTCTTCTTCTCGAAAGATAGCTAACATAATAGGGACATTTTCCAGTCCTTCCATTTCACGAATACGTTGAACAATTTTCTCAGCTATATCATTAGCCTCACTCATCATGTCTTTCTTTGAAATCTCTTCTTCATAATATGGGGAGTATGTACCGTCTTCTAGCTGTGTTCGAAAACGGTATACAGATTTCATCGCAATTCCGATCGAAATTCCTGCCAGCTCCACAGAATCATCATCTGTTTTTCTTAGATAATCTTGTTCTAAAATGTGTGACAAGTATTTCGGGTTGTCTTTTTCTCCTTCTTTACCTTCTTTCTCAAGCTCCGGATTAAGTCCCGATGGCTGATCTTCCTCATCATAGCGTGACAGCCAGTTATATAAAATATCATCAGTTAAATACTGACCTTCCTGGAAATAGTATGTGTCCGGATCATATACCTCCATAGAGTGACGGCGTAATCCTTCCTCTAATTCATCAATATCGAGGCGATTGGCTACTTGATTGGTAATCACTCCTCTTGCTTGGCTTAAATTAGAATCAATTAATACTCGATAATTCTCTTCATCCAAATTATATTTCGGAATGATCGCTGTGTCTTGTAATGAATCATCTATATTTTCATCGATTATAGCTTCCTCTTGTTCTTCACCAAAATCCGGGGCACACCCTGCTAATACTAAAACGACAATGAAGAGGCTAGCTACAGTCTTCTTCATTATACTTCCTCCTCTATTACTTCCTGAAGTTTTGATTCATTCCAAATTTCGACATCTAACTTCTTAGCCTTAGCTAATTTAGATCCAGCCTCTTCCCCTGCGATCAGTAAGTCTGTCTTTTTACTTACACTACCTGTTACGTTACCACCAAGCGTTTCAATGTGCTGCTTGGCTTCTTGTCTTGTATAAATAGCTAATTTCCCTGTTAAGACAACCGTTTTACCAGCAAACGTACTATCTGTTACAGTTTCATTTACTTTCGGTCCATTGTAAGTAAGGTTTAAGTTTAAATCCTTTAATTCAGAGATAAGCTGTTTCACTTTATCATCTGCAAAATAATGAAAAATGGAGTCTGCCATTTTATCGCCTATTTCATCAATCGCTACTAAGTCATCCAAACTCGCTTGCTGCAGACGATCTATTGTTTCAAAATGGGCTGCTAAAGTTTTTGCTGCTTTCGAACCAACATAGCGAATGCCAAGACCAAAGAGTACCCGTTCTAGTGAGTTTGCCTTTGAATTTTCAATGGCAGTTAACAAGTTTTCTACCGATTTTTCACCCATGCGCTCTAATTTTAATAACTCTTCGCGCTCTAACCGGTAAAGATCGGCAATGGTGTGAATGTATTGTGCCCGGAAAAGTTGTTCGATTACTTTTTCTCCGAGGCCGTCAATGTTCATCGCCAGTCTGGATACGAAATGACTCAGACCTTCTTTTAACTGTGCCGGACAGTTTGGATTAATACAGCGTAGAGCCACTTCCTCTTCTAAACGGACAAGCTCGTCCCCGCAAGATGGACATGCTTCCGGCATAGCAAAAGGCTGTTGCTCCTCTGTTCGCATATCCTCGACAACACGGACCACTTCTGGAATGATATCTCCAGCTTTTTTGATCACCACTGTATCGCCAATACGGATATCTTTTTCTTGGATTAAGTCTTCGTTGTGAAGTGATGCTCTTTGTACGGTAGTACCGGCCACTTTAACTGGATCCAATATAGCAGTTGGAGTGATAACGCCTGTTCTTCCAACACTTAATTCAATATCGGTAAGCTTTGTAACCGCCTCTTCTGCTGGGAATTTATAAGCGGTCGCCCATCGCGGGCTTTTTGCAGTGAATCCAAGCTGTTCCTGTGCCTCAAGATTATCAACCTTTATGACAATCCCATCGATATCATAGGAAAGAGTTGCTCTTTTTTCTACCCATTCTTCTACATATTGGACCACTTCTTCGATACCATGACATTTTCGCCATTCTGGATTAGTTTTAAAACCCAGTTCTTGCAGGTAGGTTAGACGCTCACTATGGGTTTCTAAAGAACCAGATTCCCATTCACCTACCGCATATAAGAAAATATCTAAATGACGTTTTGCCGCAATTTTAGGATCGAGCTGACGCAATGAGCCTGCCGCTGCATTACGTGGATTGGCAAACGGTTCTTCTCCATTCTCTTCACGGGCTTCATTTAACGAAACAAATGCTTTCTGGGGCATAAATGCTTCCCCACGAACTTCAATCGGGGACCCATCCTTAATCCTCAAAGGAATACTTCTTACTGTTTTCAGATTACTGGTTATATCCTCACCTGTCGTTCCATCACCTCGTGTCGCTCCTTGCACAAAAAGTCCATCTTGATAACGTAATGAAATCGCCAGTCCATCGATTTTCAATTCACAAACATAGGTAACTTTGTCGGTTTCTAATCCTTCACGAACACGGCGATCAAAATCTTTTAACTCTTCTTCATTAAAAGCATTGCCTAAACTTAACATCGGTACACGATGGGGTACTTTCTCAAATGCGTCTATTGGCTCTCCACCTATGCGTTGTGAAGGAGAGTCGGGTGTAACTAAATCGGGAAACTCAGCCTCAATTGCTTTTAATTCCTTCATTTTTGTATCATATTCGGCATCCGATACGCTTGGGTTATCTAACACATGGTATTGATGATTATATTCGTTTAATTCATCTCTTAAAGCGACTAATTTTTGACGTGCCTCTTGCTCTGTCATCCGATAAGCACCTCCTTTTTACACCTTCGTAATTGGGGCGAATTTAGCGAGCAGTCGTTTAATTCCTGTTGGTGCTGGGAAGGCAATGTCTAATTCCATCGCATCGCCGGAACCATCAACTTTTACAACTGTTCCTTGCCCCCATTTTTTATGCGTAGCTTTGTCGCCTACATTCCAGGCTTCTTTTTCTCCACCAGTTGTTTCATTAACATAACGAATCGGTTTACGCTTCGGTTTTTCCATTTGTTGTTTTTCAAACGGTAAGTCCTGATTTTGAATAGCCATTCGCCCAGACTGTGAGCCAAACATCGATTCCTGTAATTCTTCTTTCCCCTCTACTAAGTCGGCTGGAAGTTCATCAATAAAGCGACTTATAGGGTTCATATTCGTTCGTCCAAATAATGTCCGCATCTTCGCATGGGAGACGTGCAACAGTTCTTCTGCTCTGGTAATCCCTACATAAGCGAGGCGTCGTTCCTCCTGCATTTGTTCCTCATCCATCATCGAACGGCTATGTGGAAAGACACTTTCTTCCATTCCAATTAGAAATACAACTGGAAACTCTAGCCCTTTTGCCGCATGTAATGTCATCATCGTTACACTGTCATCTGCAGTTGGATCATCGTCCATGCGGTCTATATCTGAAACCAGTGCTAAATCAGTCAAGAAATTGACTAACGTTTTATCCTCATTTGTTTCCTCAAAATGTTTCGTAACGGTTTTGAATTCTTCAATGTTTTCCAGACGTGTTTGTGCTTCAATGCTGCGTTCATTATGAAGCATTTCTTCGTAGCCTGTTTTATCAATGACTTCTTTGACCATGTCAGTTGCGGATAGAAATTCTTGTTGCTGTGTCCAATTTTTAATCATCTGGCCAAACTCCATTAATGATTTTGCTGCTTTAGCACTGACACCGACAAAATCTACTTCTTGCACTGTCGTGTATAATGAAATATCATGTGCCGCAGCATAAGCCTGGAGCTTGTCCAGCGATGTTTTTCCGATACCTCGTTTTGGTATATTAACGACACGGACAAAGCTAATATCATCATCAGGATTGACAATTAAACGTAAATAAGCAAGCAAATCTTTAATTTCCTTACGATCATAGAACTTAGTGCCCCCGACCATTTGGTACGGAATATTTGCTTTCATAAAGGTTTCCTCTATCGCACGTGACTGAGCATTCGTACGGTAAAGAATCGCAATATCTTTATGCGTATGTTTAGTTTCCTGGATTAATTCTTCAATCCGATCCGCAACAAATAATCCTTCTTCTCGTTCTGTTGACGCTTGAAAATAACGAATTTTATTTCCATCCTGATTTTCAGTCCATAGATTTTTCGGTTTTCTACCCATATTGTTTTCGATTACCTGATTGGCAGCTTGGAGAATTGACTTTGTAGAACGGTAATTTTGTTCCAGTATGACGACACGAGCAGACGGATAATCTTTTTCAAAAGAAAGAATATTGGAAATGTCAGCACCACGCCATGCATAGATCGATTGATCAGAGTCGCCGACAACACAGAGATTTTGAAAACGTGCTGCCAGTTGTTTCACTAATGAATACTGCGCATGGTTGGTATCTTGGTACTCGTCAACATGAATATATTGAAAACGACGCTGAAAGTACTCTAATACTTCCGGGACTCGTTTAAATAAGTGTATCGTCTGCATAATTAAATCATCAAAATCCAGTGCTTGATTTTTACGCAATCGCCGCTGGTATTCGCTATACACTTCCGAAACTTGACGATCAAAGAAATTGTTCACTGATTCTGCAAACTTTTCAGGTGTAATAAGTTCGTTTTTCGCACCGCTAATCACACCGAGTATCGCTCTCGGCTCAAACTTCTTAGCATCGATATTTTTATCCTTAACGATATTTTTGATTACGGTGAGCTGATCACTACTATCTAATATGGAAAAGTTTCGACTGTATCCAATTCTGTCAATATCTCGTCTCAGGATACGTACACACATCGAGTGGAAGGTGGACACCCACATATGGGCTCCATATGGTCCTACAAGGCCGGATATTCTTTCTTTCATTTCACGTGCCGCTTTATTTGTAAAGGTGATCGCTAAAATATTTCGGGGTGAAACTTCCTTTTCATCTAACAAATAAGCAATACGGTGGGTCAATACGCGGGTTTTTCCACTTCCTGCCCCTGCCATGATTAGTAAGGCTCCTTCTGTATGCTGTACAGCTTCGCGCTGTTCTTTATTTAATCCTTTTAACAAGTCTTGCATCATCCGACTCATTGTTACACCGTCCTTTATTTTGTTGCTTTCACCGTTTTTAACGCTTCTTTCGGGTTATCATATAGTGCGTTGCCGACCACTATGATATCGGCATATGCACTTATCTCAGCGGCTTGTTCCTTTGTTGCAATACCACCGCCGTAAATTAATTTCGTATGGTTGAGTTCCTGACTGATTGTTTTTACTAGTGTCGGATCACCGTATGTACCACTGTATTCCAAGTAAAAGAAAGGTAAGCGGAATAAATGCTCTGCCATTCTTGCATAGGCAATCGTTTCTTCGTTGGAAGGCAGGTTGCAATTAGCATGCTGATAGACTTTTGACTTATCATTCATAATACAATATCCTTCAGCAAACATCTCGTCCCAATTAACAATGTCGCCATATTCAAGTACCGCTTGATGTTGTATATCCATCATCCATTTTTTATCTTGACTGTTTAACACCAATGGCACAAAGTAATAATCATAACCTGGTGTAACAGATTCGATATTGGATATCTCTAAAATAACAGGTACCGTATGACGGCGGATGCCGCTTAATAATTGCAATACACCATCTAATGTTACATCATCTGTACCGCCGACCATAATGGCATCTGTGCCTGATTCACATATTTTATCTATCATTTCTTCAGAGATCTCTTTGGCTGGATCTAACTTGAAGATATGTTTCCATTCGTCGATATTATACACAATCTGATCCTCCAATAATGAAGATTCTATATCCATTATTTCATTATAGCAAAAATATACACCTTTTTAGAATGATATTGGAAAAGAATTTAAGAAAACGTCACAATCGTTTGTAAGGGGATTTTGTAATCGTGGACAAAAGGAAGATGAGAGGGAGCAGGAGAAGAGTCTTACGGACAAAATTATATCACTATACCTTACTTAACCTACTAAAATTAAATTCACACGTTCCCTTAATAAAAGAAACGTGTGTAGATATTCCTATGCAAGCTGTTTTTTCTCGTCTTTCACAATCATTCCCTCCTGTAATAAAATATAACGCTTTATGCTTACTTCTATATTACTATATCATCCAGTAATTAATAAAAACTCAGTTGAAAACCAGTCACCGATAGACAACTGGTGATTCATTTAATTCGCTCCATTGTGAATAAACAATGAATTTTACGTTCAAAATGGTAGAATGAAAAGAATTATTTCAACGAATTTATGAACTATAATTATATCATTACACATATAAGGTTATTTATTTTATAATAATGTTTGGTGTGTAATGAATACTTTTTATTCAAAGAATAAGTATTCAAAAAAATAAAAAAGCACATACATAAGGAGGACAATCATTATGTCATTAATTGGAAAAGAGGTACTACCATTTCAAGCATCTGCATTTCGTCAAGGTGATTTTGTAGATCTAACAGAAGAAAATTTCAAAGGAACCTGGAGCATTGTTTGTTTCTATCCCGCAGATTTCACATTCGTGTGTCCTACTGAATTGGAAGATTTACAGAATCAATATGCAGAATTACAAAAGTTAGGTGTAGAAGTATACTCTGTTTCTACAGACACTCACTTTACCCATAAGGCATGGCACGAAAGCTCTGATGCCATCGGTACTATCGAATATACAATGATTGGAGACCCTTCACACATCATCTCTCAAAACTTTGATGTACTACGTGAAGATGCAGGTCTAGCTGATCGCGGAACTTTCATTATTGACCCTGATGGTGTTATCCAAGCAGCAGAAATTAACGCAGAAGGTATTGGCCGTGACGCTAGTACACTAGTTAATAAAATTAAAGCTGCACAATATGTACGAAGCAATCCTGGTGAAGTGTGCCCGGCTAAATGGGAAGAAGGCGGCGAAACACTTAAACCAAGTATTGATCTAGTAGGGAAAATATAAGAAAAGAGGGTCAGAATGCTTGATCAAGAAATAAAATCACAGCTTAATGAATATTTGAAACTGTTAGAAAATGATATTGTCATTAAGACAAGCATTGGTTCTGAAGATGTTTCAAAAGAAGTAGACGAATTAGTAAAAGAAATTGCAAACATGTCTAATAAAATCACAGTGGAGAAAGGCTCATTTGATCGCACTCCAAGTTTTAGTATAAATCGTGCCGGTGAGGACACTGGTATAATTTTTGCTGGTGTTCCACTTGGTCATGAGTTCACTTCACTCGTGTTAGCACTCTTACAAGTGAGTGGACGTCCACCAAAAGTTGATGATTCTGTTATAGAACAAATCAAAAAACTAGAAGGTCCACTACACTTTGAAACATATGTAAGCTTATCGTGCCAAAAATGTCCTGATGTCGTTCAAGCACTTAACATTATGAGTGTTGCTCATCCTGCCATCACCCATACGATGGTAGATGGATCTGCTTTTAAAGAAGAAGTAGATAGTAAAGATATTATGGCTGTTCCGTCTGTTTACTTGAATGGAGAACAATTTGTGGATGGTCGACAAACAATTGAAAGCATTCTGGAAGCATTAGGAAGCAGTGCTGACACTTCTGAGCTAAATGATAAAGATCCTTATGATGTATTAGTAGTTGGTGGAGGTCCTGCTGGTTCTAGTGCTGCCATTTATGCTGCTCGTAAAGGTATTCGCACTGGTATCGTAGCAGAACGCTTTGGTGGACAAGTTCAAGATACACTTGGTATTGAAAACTTCATCACTACCACTTATACAGAAGGTCCTAAACTAGTTGCTAACTTGGAAGAGCATGTTCGTGATTATAAGGTTGATATCATGAACTCGATGCGTGCGAAGTCTTTACAGAAAAAAGACCTTTTTGAGCTTGAATTGGAAAACGGTGCAACACTTAAAAGTAAAACCATTGTCCTTTCAACTGGTGCACGTTGGCGTAATACCGGCGTTCCTGGTGAAGCAGAATTCAAAAACAAAGGGGTTGCCTACTGCCCACACTGTGACGGCCCAATCTTTGAAGGAAAAGATGTAGCCGTAATCGGTGGTGGAAACTCTGGTGTCGAAGCAGCAATTGACCTCGCAGGTATTGTTAAACACGTTACATTAATTGAATTCGCTCCAGAACTGAAAGCAGATAATGTTTTACAGGATCGCCTATATAGCTTATCCAATGTAACAGTACTTGCAAACGCAAGGACTTCTGAAATTTATGGTTCAGATAAAGTTGAAGGACTCAAATATGTAGACCGTGAAACAGAAGAAGAGAAAAGTATTGAGCTTGCTGGTGTCTTCATTCAAATTGGTCTCGTACCAAATACTGAATGGTTACAAGACACGGTTGAATTAAATAAATTTGGCGAAATCGTTGTCGATGACCATGGTACAACAAGTATCCCTGGTGTGTTTGCTGCAGGTGACTGTACGAACAGTGCTTATAAGCAAATCATCATTTCCATGGGATCTGGTGCCACTGCATCACTAGGCGCATTCGATCATATCATTCGAAATTAATTTGAAAGAGGTTGTCACCTTTTGTTAGAGTGACAACCTCTTTCTATTATTAAAATATACTTTTTTATTTTAAAAAAAGCGTTACTTTTTATCAGCTGGAAATACTACTCCGATTTCTTTTCTAGCCTGATCTAGGACTCGAATGGTTTCCAAGGAGTTTTCCCATGTATTCACTTTATTTTCTATTTCATTATTTTCTATTGATTCGATAAATGATTTTGCTTCATAATACATCGTGTTTTCTTCTTGCCCAGCATCTAAAATCTCTTCAGAACCATCTTTATACAAGATTTTCACATCACTCATATCAGAAAACTTTCCTATCACGATGGATCCTTTTTCCCCTTGAATTTCTGAAGGGATAGAAGAGTTAGTTATTTTAGAAAACATACAGACACCATTTAAGGAAGGGTAGTCCACTGTCACCGTTCCTTCACCGTCAACACCCGATTCCAGCAAATAGGCTGTAGCTTTTACACGATCTGGACCACCAAATAACGCCACCATCGGATAAATACAATAGACACCGATATCCATCAATGACCCATTGGATAAATCTGGCTTAAATGCGTTTAATACAATACCTTCTTTGTATTTGTCATAGCGGGAGGAATATTGACAGAAGTTTGCAACAAAGCGACGAACCGGTCCAATTTCATCCAATTTTTCTTGAATGAGCTTGAAATTGGGTACATGAGTCGTTTTCATTGCTTCCATAAGCGTAACATTGGTTTGTTTTGCAGTATCGATCATTGCTTGTACTTCCTGTTCATTGGAAGCAAAAGGTTTTTCCACAATAACGTGTTTACCACCTTGCATACAAGCTATCGCATATTCACTGTGTAATGCGGTTGGCGAAGCGATATAAACAGCATCAATATTCTCACTGCTTGCCAACTCATTTAGATCTGTATATGTATGCTCCACATTATACTTACTCGCAAATTCTGTTGCCTTTTCTTCCGTTCTTGAATAAACAGCATTTAATTGAAAATTATCTAATTTACTTGCTCCATCAATAAATCGATCGGTAATCCAATTCGTACCAATAACCCCAAAGCGAATCATTATATCCTACCTCCATGTTTTTGTTCATTTTCACGACGCTTTCATTCAGCATCGAAAAAGAGTCCCTCTCGTCACAAGAGGCACTCCTTAGTTTACTCTTTTTCCTTTAATCGGTCCAACACCATACTGTATCCATCGGTACCATATGCAAGGCATCTCTTCACTCGAGAGATAGTTGTCGAGGACGCGCTAGACTCTTCCGCGATCGCTGTATATGTTCTGCCTTCATCAAGCATTTTGGCTACTTGCAGGCGTTGCGCAAGTGATTGAATTTCGTTCATTGTTGCAATATCATCAAAAAAGCGGTAACATTCTTCCCGGTCTTCTAGCGTTAAAATAGCATCAAATAATTGATCTAATTGTTTGCCACGCAATTTATCGATTTGCATGGTATACATCTCTCCTTTTTACTCCGTCGCACTTGATAGTTCCACACCATCAATACCAGGACTTGTAGGAATCACATTGATCCAAGTTTGTCCTGGAACAAACGGAACAGGCTCTCCATCTTTTGTTGGGATTATTCTACCATCTTTTCGTTCCCATTGCACGTCTTGCACTTTACCTTGCTGTAGTAATAAAGCATTTCCGCCAGATGCAAAGTCAATTTCACGTCTTCCTTCATCGTCTATTACTTGATGGGCTGTTTCGATAATGAGTACGTTATCCAATTGAATTGGAGAATTGTCCGCATTGTCTACTGTTTGTACACCGTCACTAAATCTCAGATATTTGTCCGCCACCTCATCGTATTGGTAGCTTACACTATTACTTCCATATCGAAAGCTTATATCAGTAGCTATTTCACCTTCTACATCTTCTTCATCTGAAAATGTCATTGGTTGATACGCTGCTTCAAGTTCGTATCCTTGTTCCTCTGCTCGTTGATAGATGCCATCAAACAAAGTATACGAGTTATGTGGTGGATTACGATCAGGTGATCTTTCAAATAACACCTTATCATTATCATAGTACATGCCATTTAAACCTTTTACTGCACCTGTTTGGATCATATTTTCAATATGATCCGCAGCACCATGATATACATAAATGGCATTATAATCGTTTGCTAGATTAAAATAGTATGGTCTTGCACTTCTGACAGGTCCGACTCGATCAGGAATATTACTGTGGAAAAGTGCCATAAATCTAGTAACATTACCTTCAGCAAGAATTTCAAACACTATATCTGCCTGAGAAAGTCCTGTTTGCGGTCTTGCTTTTGGATGATTATTGACCATTATAGCAATCATGCGATCTGTCAATTCTTCATTAGATCCAAGGCCTGTTAAAGGATATACATGCTCTGGTTTCTCCGTTGTTTCAGGATCTGCCGGTTCCTCTTCCACAATTTCTTCTGGTTCTTCCTGCTCGTTTGTTGCTTCTTCATTATGAGAACATGCCACTAATGAACATAATACAATCATAAAAAGAACACATAATTTCTTCATTAAAAAGGCCACCTTTTCTTATCATCTAAAAATAGTAAAAACGCAATATCGGCATGCTAATTCACTGCATGCCGATAGATCTAATTCTATTATAGAGGATAGTTGACTAATAGCCAACCTCTTTTCTTGTATATTCATAGATGTCTAACTTCAACTAAGTGAGTTCCTAAGAGCGCTCTACATCTTCCTTATCTCATAATCGCTGGAAAAAGTATATCTTTTTTCTTCACATCGATAATACCTAGTGGTGTAATTCGGACAAAAGGTAAGTGCATCGATGATAAAAATAGTAAATTGTAAGGAGGATCCACATATTGATAGCCATGATCGATGAGAATTTCTTTTAATCTTTTGTCTTCTGCTATCAGTTTTGGCATTTTGCCTTTGTACATCATACCAGCAATTTGTAACGGTAATTCAAAAATTACTTTTCCTTCATGTACAAGAACAATACCCCCACCAATTTCTTTCATTCTTGAAAATGCAAGCAACAGATCTGATTTACTTTTTCCGATTAACACAATATCACCTGTTAAGGAATAGGAACTGGCCAATCCTCCTAACGTTTCCGTGAATCCTTTAATAATCGTATTCACTCGCCACTTTCCATGACGGTCGATTAACATCAAGAAGGATTCATCCGTTGAATTCGTAATTTCTTCTGTATTTGCATCAATTGTAATCGGATATGGTTTCATGATTACATCATTGACCATTTTCAATCCGACCGGCATCGAGAATTGCAAGTCTTCCTCAGTTAACTGCCAGTCTAATGCGAGCTCTCCTAATCCATATTTATCCCAATCGATTTCGACATCTTGATCTATCAACTGCCCATCTTTTTTTAACCATTTACCTTTGGCAATAACAGATTCAGGTGTGGCATTATTAACATCTGATAAGATATTAAGGTGTGCTACTCGACCCGGAGCAATACCACCGAGTCGTTCTTCTAAATGAAATTGTTCTGCTGCATTATATGTTGCCATCATATAGGCTTCGATCGCCGGAACACCACTGTCTATTGCGATTTGAACACATTGATTAATTATTCCATTTTCATAAAAAGCAGGTGTGGAACCATCTGTTGTCATCGTTAAGAAATCATAAGAATCGATACCAAGATCCTGCAGTTCATTCAACAATTTCCCCAAATCAGGACGTATCGAAGAATTACGTAAACCAACGCGATACCCCATGGATAGACGATTATATACCTCTTCACCTGATAATGCTTCATGATCTGAGCTGACACCAAGCAGCTTTAGCTTTACTAATGTATGCTCGGATGCACCAGGAAAGTGCCCTTCAACTGGCTTGCGAAGCCGCTTTGCTTCCTGCATCCAATGAAGAATACGATCATCGTCACGTAACACTTGTGGCCATGCCGTTAATTCCCCACCTTGCACAACAGCTTCATGCTGTAACCATGCTTGCACTTCCTCATCCGTGAAAATTTCTTGTTCTTCATTTATTTCGGATTGTGAATCAAACCTTGCCCACCAGTACATCGATACAGGGAGCTGCATGAAATCTTCTAGTAATGTAAATGCTTTTTGTCTATTAGTCAAATACAGCCATGGTAGATTGTCGTTCATCATTGTTGTTGTGCCTGTTTGCCCGGCATACATCGCTAATTCATAAGGGTTATAAAGTTGGAATGGGTGTGCATGTGGTTCGATATATCCAGGTACTACATATTTACCTGTACAATCCACTACTTCCGTGTCTGTTAATGACTTTGGTAATTTCGAACCAACGTATACAATCCGATCATGATAGATCCAAATATGTGCCTCCAACCATTTTCGTAGGAAGACATTTAAATAATAAGCATTTTTTAAAATAAGTGTTGGTGATTCTTTGCCATCAATAACGGCTACTTGCTTACGAATTTCTTTATTACGCCATCTATATAAATGATCATTCATTATAATCTCCTCAATTTCTTTGTAATTTTCTTTTATTCTAACACGCATTGATAGCGTTTGCATTGTGTGTTTTTTACAAATTTATGACTATTTTTTAGTCAGATTTACGTATAAAAAATAACATAACAAATGATACGACAATGATTGACAAAACCCATGCCCATGCTAGTGTCATTTTATTTGATTCAAAAGCTACATAGATCGCCATCGGTACTGTTTGCGTACGCCCGGGAATATTGCCGGCAAACATTAACGTAGCACCAAATTCCCCTAAAGCTCTGGCAAAGCTAAGAATGATCCCTGAAAGAATAGGCCGTTGAATTAATGGTAATGTGATATACCGAAAAACATTCCATTCATTGGAACCATCTACTCTTGCTGCATCTTCAATATGACGGTCTACAAATGTTAAACCCGTTTTGACAGACTGATACATAAGCGGAAAAGCAACCACCACTGCTGCGATAATAGCTGCCCAAATCGTAAACATAAGCGATTGATTAAAAAGCAGATTCGTTACTTTCCCCAACATTCCGTTTTGACCAAATAGCATAATTAAAATAAACCCAATTACAGTAGGAGGTAAGACGATCGGTAATAGTAATAATGTTTCAATCAAGACTTTTCCTTTAAACTTTTTCTTAGTCATCAACCATGCTGCTGAAGTCCCCAGGAAAAAGACGATTATTAATGCTATGACCGATACAATTAATGATAATTTAATCGGTTGAAAAAATGCTTCCATCTATGTCACCATCTATTTCTAGAAATCCATAATGTTTAAATATGTTAAGTGCTTCTTCTGACTGTATATATTGATAAAAGGTTTCCACCGCCTGAGAATTCTCGATGATACCGACTGGGTATATAATATCATCGTACTCCCCCATTGGCAGTGTTTCATTTACTTGTACGTCATCAGAGATCAGCGCATCTGTAAGATATACCATTCCGGCGTCAACATTGTTACTTTCCACATATTGTACAATTTGTCTTACGTCTTTGGTAAAAATTAGTTGCTCTTCTATTTCGTTATAGATTCCTTGTGCTGTCAATGCTTGTTTTGCATAATTACCAGCAGGAACAGTGTCTGGTGTACCAATCGCTATTTGATTAAATGGCTCAATCGTTGGCGCTAATTGTTCATCTTTTGGTTGAATCCATACGAGTTCATTTGTTAATAAAGCTTGCGCATTTCCTTCCTTGATTAATCCTGCTTCCATAACACGTTCAAAGTGATCTAAAGAAGCCGAGAAAAAAATATCTGCAGGTGCTCCCTGCACAATTTGCTGACTTAATGCTCCTGAACCACCAATATTCATGGCAACGGTTATATGAGGATTTTCCTTTTCAAATTGCTGGACAACCTCTTGTAATGCATCTGTTAAGGATGCTGCTGCAGAGATCGTTATTTCCTCTTCCTCTGGTTGACATCCGGTTAATAAGGTGATAGCTACTAATATGTATATAACTCGCTTCATTTTAATCTGTACCTTTCCGATCATGATCTGTCTATTATAACATGTTTTTTTATAGTATAATGTTGGCGAGGGTTGGTGATAAAATGGATGAATTTTCTCATATAAATGAACAAGGTAGAGCGAAAATGGTGGATATAACCGATAAAAAGGTAACGAGCAGAATCGCCATAGCCCGTTCGAGTATTTTTGTTAATCAGGAAATTTATACAAAAATCGTCGATCAAACGATTGGCAAAGGGGATGTCCTTTCTGTTGGACAAGTGGCCGGAATCATGGCCGCAAAGCAAACATCGACCATTATTCCGATGTGTCATCCATTACCATTAAGTGGTGTCAATATTCAGTTTGACTGGCAAAATAAAGAGGATAATTATCAATTAGTGATAACGGTAGAAGCCAAAACAAAAGGCAGTACCGGCGTTGAAATGGAAGCCTTAACCGCTGCCTCTATAACAGCACTTACAATTTATGATATGTGTAAAGCGGTTGATAAAGGGATGGTAATTGGCCAGACTTATTTAGTTGAAAAAACCGGCGGAAAAAGCGGTACATATCGGAGAGAAGGATAAGGTCATAAGTAGCCTGTTTCGAAGTAATCAACATATAATTGTTCTTTGAAACAGGTTACCTTTCCATTCGTCGTGACCAGATTCTCGGATAATAGCATTTGGGGATTGGCTTCAATCTTTTGTTCCATATCTTCTATTTTCCATTTCCTCTCCCAAACCAACTCACGCAATCTATAAGTCTTTATTAATCTCTCTCATAACATGTCCCAGTTCCGGAATAATCAATTTTTCCATTGCTAATTTTACGGCACCAGATGAACCCGGTGTTGCAAAAACGGCTTTGTCCTGTACTACACCTGCTGTAGCGCGGGAAAGTATCGCCGCTGAACCGATATCTTCTAAGTAACTGAGCATGCGGAAGATTTCCCCGAATCCAGGTAGTTCTTTATCTAGCATGCTCTCGACCGCTTCGATTGTCACATCTCGTTTGGCAATGCCCGTGCCGCCATTAATTAAGATCGCATCAATGTCAGGCTGCTGTATGCCTTTTTCTATGGCTTGTTGGATATCAGCTTGTTCATCTTTCACAATATCATAAGCGTTCACTTGATGATTGTTATCTTCTAAATATGTATGCATCAGCTTACCACTTTTGTCAGTCTCCTTCGTTCGTGTATCACTAACAGTAATGATTTTACAACTCACTGTATGTGGTGCTTCTGCTTTGTGTGTTTGTAGCATGATTAATCTCCTTGTTTTACAAAATAGACATAATCCCTCATTTGCTTAACAGCCTTCGAAGGATTATGTATTTATATAGATAATTTTAACTTTTATAGAAATATGTTTCTAGCCAATCAAGGAACAACTCGTAATCCTGTTCTACTTGGCGTTTATAAAAACGTGACCATAATACCATTTCCTGAATAAATGCATCTTTATTTCCCTCGATCGTCTGATAAATAACGTCTTCACTGTGATAGTCCAGTAATTCCTCATTGATATCTTGGTCAGCTCGAGCATGAATTTTCGCTGCGATCTTGCCCATGATTTTGACGGATTGCTTAATGGGCTTTAATTCATTGAGATGCTTTGGTGAGATGTCTTTATCGTAAGCACAACGTTCTCGCACATAAAATTCACGGTTCCCAATCGTTAGGTGACCTAAGTATGCATCTGTTTTATGGTGCATCGCTTTTTGAGTCGCTACTACTCGTTCTCCCTGGTGTTTATAATAGTCCCAAAATGTTCCATTATATGGCACAAAATAAGCTGGTATCGCTGGACGTGCTTCTTTGACTTCTAATATGACGTCATCGTTATCCAATTCATTTGTTCCTTCAATTAAGACATAATATCTTTTGAGGCCTGTGGATGCGACGCCAGCTCCCGTTTTCTTGACAATGTCCTTGATTTGATAATGATCGTTTCCTTTAAATAAGGATGATTCAATCGAATCTAAATAGTAGTCCCAGTGTTCTTTTATTTCTTTATATTCTTTTGGTGAGACCTTCTCGAGCTTTTCTTTTTCAAGGTTAAAGACGCGCTCTCCCTCATCATTTACAGTGGTCTGTTTATGCAGTTCATGTGTTGCTTGGCGTTCCTCTAATTTATTCAAGACATTTTTGATAGGACCTTTCGCATTATCGACTGTGAAATGTAATGCTTTCGGGTCATCTTCTCGTTTGGCAAATTTCTTGATCTGCTTACGATAAGCTTTCAAAAAAGTGGTGACTAACTCATCACGATTTTCTTCATCTGTAATCCCTTGCTGTTCCGCTAGCAAACGGATGCTGACCACCATTCTTAAAACATCATAAAGATAAGAGCCCAGATACCCCTCATCAAAGTCATCGACATCAAATACTAGATGTCCTGCTTCATCTTGGAAACTACTAAAATTATCAAAATGCATATCACCCATAATCCATGTCGGCTTATGCTCGGGTGTATGGAAACTGAATGGGATTTTCGTTACATCATAATAGAAAAGATAGGCACTACCTCGATAAAAACTATATGGATTTTGTTTCATTTTGTGATATTTTTTACGTCTGTCTTTTTTCGAAAGTTCCATTACATAGCTGTCTAGTTGTTCTAATATAGTATGTAGTGATTGCTTCCGTAATAATAGACTTGTTTCCTGGACTTTTGTTTGAATGCTATGTACCATCAAAATCTCTCCTCATGCTCTTTTGATCATTGAATCATAGAATATGCGTTGCCTTCATATTGTAGCGAGATGGCTTCTGTATCCTTGGTTGTTGCTTCATATAAGATAATCTCACCAGTAGGAGGTTCTGCGTTATTTTCATCAAAGAAAAAATCATCCCCTAATGCAATCGTCCATTTTGCTTCCGCATTATCAGATAAAACAATGGCTAATGTACCATATTGTTGAGTCTGATCCCATTCGAATAATTGACGGTTAATTGTGATACCTTCCTGATTAACCGTTATTGCCGTGTTCTCATCTTCCCATTGACCATAAATTTGAGCGCCAACATAGGAATAAGACGAACTATCTTTACGATCACCGTATGTGCCAACAAATTGCTGCATCTGTTGCTGTTTGTCTCTATATGTAAAAACAGCAATATCATCCGCTAACCACATAAGATCTCCTTCTTTGTCAATTGGACTTGGCAATGCTTCTTTCGGACGACCTAATATCCGATAATAACTGCGATAATAGGTTGCTTCACCCGTATTCGTATTTTTCTTCAGTGAGAAAATTTGCTTGGTATCTGGTGAGATACTTGTAATATTTTTAATATCTTGATTACTTTGATACATCAAATAACTATTTGCTATAATGATCAAACTCGCTATAGTAACAAGGATAACATTTCCCATTTTCTTAAGCGAAAGAATCGACAAGAGACTTAATCCTAAACTAATGACAATGATAATATTAAATATATAAAATAAACCGTTATCAATATATTCTGCCTGATAGTGTGATTGAACGATAAGACTGCCCACTTGCAATAAGAGAAAAGCAACAGCAATCAGAAAAAAGACGCCACCGAACCACTTAGCCCTCTTCTTCATTTTCCGGTTCTACCTCCTCTGAAAATTCCCATGTATGTCCATTATCAGTTGAAATAAACTTGGCTCTAATCAATCCGTCTCTATAGTAGTCACCATTAGGCCCTTGATCCATGATTAGGGCTAGATGATCTTCTTCTTTAAATGGTGCTCTGGCAATGACAAAGACTCTATCATATTTTGAAGGCATATCAAATACGGCCTGTTCCCACGTTTCACCTTGGTCATTAGTCACATATAAACTTGGCTCCTGAGGGTTAATCGTACCATAGGACATAAAGCCTGTCTTCGCATCGACAAAACCACCATCCGCTATAAGTCTTGTTGTATCCGGGATATTAATAGATTGCCAGCTTTCACCCTGATTCGTAGTTATGTAGATAAACGACACTTCCGATGACATCGTTCGATCTGCAGAAAAAATAACATACCAAAATTGATCATCAAGGAATACTACTTTGCGGAATCTGATAGAAGGGACTCGATCACTTACAACCGTTTCATCCCATGTTTCCCCCTGATTCTGTGAATGAATCACTTTTACTACTCCTTCCGAATAAAGAAAAGCAGTATCATTCTCTGTAAGAATAAAACTATTATCTATTAATTCCGTTTTATTCCCTTGGTATTCACCTTCAAATAGCTTATCCTTTTCAATAGGGACTAGTGTCCATGTATTACCATCATCATAAGTAATTTGCAAGTCATCATTTTGCAGACTATAGCCTATTCTATCCTCCACGTTTATCGGAACTAACGGAGCTTTTTCAGTCGTAGCATTTTCTTCATCTGGTTGATTCTGTTCCACTATAGCTGAGGGTAAAGGAATGGGCTCACGCCTTTGATAATAAAACATCGACATGATAATCGCCAAGCCAATCATACAACTAAGAACTATTAATACTTTTTGCACCATGTAATCCTCCTCACCTTCATTATACGATACCTAAAGCTATTCTAAAATCATATATACTGACTGTGTAGTCTTAACGAACTAAATCTGAACGTTATGATCAAAAAGTTAAAATTAAGAAAAGGCTTGATTTAGATCAAGCCTTTTCTTATCTAATTGAGGAACTGTGCTTTGATGATGATGGACACTTTTTTGGTTTTCCCACTATTTTTGTCCTTCATCTCACTTATGATGGACACTTTTCTGATTTCCCCGCTACTTTTGTCCTTCATCTCGCTTATGATGGACACTTTTCTATTTTTCCATTTGCTTTTGTCCTTCATTAATTCAAAACATTTTTTAAAACTGTGTCATAATGCTCTTCCCTAATAAGTTAGAATAATTTTATTCCCAGACGGATCTCTCGTAATAGCTTGGTATTCTTCTTCCTCAACAGAAGCTCCAATTGCCTTTAAATTCTGAATCGTACGATGGACCGCTTCTTTAGTTGGATAGCTGATCGTATAAGATTGGAGCCCAGCACTATTTTCTGATGGCGCAGGTGCACCAACTCCATTCCACGTATTTAAGCCAATGTGATGATGATATTTTCCTGTCGAAATGAATAATGCTTGATCACCGAATTGACACACTGTCTCAAAACCTAGTCCTTTTTCATAAAAATGCTTGGTATTTCCGATTTCCGCAACATAAAGGTGAATATGTCCCATAGCAGTCTCTTGCGGCAGCCCTTGCCATGCATCTTTTTCACCTTCTTTTAAAAGATCCTCAAAATCTAATGGATCAACGGCCATATTCACTTGATCACCTTGCCACGTCCACCCTGCAGGATCTCTGTCACGATACACTTCAATACCATTTCCATCTAGATCAGAAAAGTATAATGCCTCACTCACTAAATGGTCAGATGATGCCAATGGTAAACCTACCTCCATACTATGAAAGACAAAGTTTGCAAGGTCTTTTCGTGTTGGTAATAGAATAGCAAAATGGTATAACCCTGTCGTACGTCCCTGTTTAGGCACTGCATTTTCGGGTTGTTCAAGTGTAAGAATACTTGTTTTTCCATCTGCAGTAAGTGCTGCGGTTGTGTTTGTTTTTTCTAATATATCAAATCCAATGACTTTTTGATAAAAGGCAATCGATCTAGCTAAATCCTGTACTCTTATGGTGACATTGCTGACAAACGTTATCGGTTTACGATGAAAGTTCATAATCAATCTCCTTTTTAATTACTTTATGTAAGCAATTATACTTTTGTAAGTGGATGATATCAAGAAAAAGCTACTAATCTGTAAAGAATAGTAGCTTTCCTATATCTGTCATTCTTTTGAGAATCCAATATCTTTTCTATAGAAAAAGTCGTCGTTTTGATCAAATCGTTTCAGATATTGGTAGATTTCTTTTTGTGCTTGTTCCGGGCTGTCCTGAATTGAACCTACTAGAAGAACACGACCACCTGTTGAATAGAATGATCCATCTTGCGACTGACCTGTTCCAGCATGGATCACATATACCTGATCATTTGCCTTAAGATCTGGGAGGACCACATTTTTAGCATATGAACCAGGATACCCCTTCGAAGCAACCACTGTCCCGATCGCATAACCATTCTTCCATTGAAATTGTGGATCTTTTCCGGCAGTTACGTCTTCAATTACTTGAATGAGATCATTTTCGAGAAGAGGCAATACCACTTGTGTTTCGGGGTCACCGAATCGCGCATTAAATTCGATGACTTTAGGTCCTTCTTTCGTCTCAATCAGACCACCGTAAAGCACCCCGGTATATCTACGACCTTCCTTTTTCATTCCTTTTGCAACAGGCTTGAGTATTTTTTCAACCGTAAATTCTACAAGTTTTGGGTCTAAATCCGGTACCGGAGAAAAAGCACCCATACCACCAGTGTTTGGACCTTCATCATTGTCATAGGCACGTTTATGATCGCGAGCAGGTACCATAGGATACACATTTTCTCCATCAACCAAAGCAAAAAGGGAGAACTCTTTTCCTTCTAAATATTCTTCGATAACTACTCTGCTTCCAGCTTCCCCGAATTTGTTATCGGTCAGCATATTGTCCACTGCGTCTAACGCTTGTTGCTCTTTCATTGCAACTACGACACCTTTTCCAGCGGCAAGTCCATCTGCTTTTATGACAATTGGTGCACCTTCTTGTTGTACATATGCTTTTGCTTTTTCAACATCAGTAAATGTCTGGTATTTGGCAGTCGGTATATCATATTGTTTCATAAATGCTTTAGCAAAGTCTTTGCTACCTTCAATAAGAGCAGCTTCTTTTTTAGGGCCGAATACTTTGAGGTTTTTTTCTTGGAAAGCATCTACTACCCCTTTGGTTAATGGAACTTCAGGACCCACAATAGTCCAATCTATTTCTTCTTTCTGTGCAAAAGCGACTAATTCTTCAATCGCATCATCTTTGATTGGAACACAAGTTGCATCTTGTGCAATACCGCCGTTTCCTGGTGCGGCAAAAATTTCTGTTACACGCTTGCTCAGCTTTAGTTTTTTGACGATGATATGCTCACGACCACCGCCACCAATTACTAATACTTTCATGAAAGGCCTCCTATTTTTGCGAAAAATGAGATAATGATATGATTACGAATTATAATCGTATTATTGCGAATATCGTGTTCTTTATTGAAACCTAATAATATGACATTTTCTCACTTTCTAGACAGCAAAGGATTCTCAACTTTTTGAGAATCCTCCTTTTTCTTAGTGCTTGAAGTGGCGCATTTTGGTTAATACCATAGCAATTCCATGTTTATTACATTCGTCAATCGAGTCTTGATCGCGCTTGGAACCACCTGGTTGGATGATAGCTTTGATTCCTGCTTTTGCTGCATTTTCTACTGTGTCTGGCATTGGGAAGAATGCATCTGATGCCATTACGGCACCTTGTGTTTTTTCTCCTGCCTGCTCAAAGGCAATTCCAGCAGCACCAACACGGTTCATTTGTCCGGCACCAACCCCAAGTGTCTGGTCCCCTTTTGTGACAACAATCGCATTAGATTTCACGTGTTTTACCACTTTCCATGAGAAAAGAAGCTCATCAATCTCTTTTGCATCTGGTTTACGTTCAGTCACTACTTCTAAATCTTCCGCTAACACTTTACCATTATCACGGTCTTGAACAAGGAGCCCGCCAATTACACTAACTACTTTCTTCGTATCGTCTTCGTTTACGTGCATGGATGTTTCCAGTAAGCGAATATTCTTTTTCACAGTCAAGATTTCGAGAGCTTTTTCAGAAAAGCTTGGTGCAATTACGATTTCTAAGAAAATTTCTTTTAACTGGTTGGCAGTTGCTTCGTCCACTTCACGATTAAGTGCTACAATTCCACCGAAGATTGATACCGGATCACCGGCATATGCCTTTTCAAAAGCAGCAGAAATCGTGTTACCGATACCTACACCACATGGATTCATATGCTTCACGGCTACTGCCGCCGGTTGTTCAGGGAATTCAAGCACAACCTCTAAAGCTGCATTAGCGTCCTGGATGTTATTATACGATAATTCTTTTCCATGCAATTGTTTTGCATTGGCAATCGATGCACCTTTGACATTTCCTTCTTTATAGAACGCTGCTTGCTGGTGCGGGTTTTCACCATAGCGAAGGGATTGTACTTTTTCGAACGTTTGGGTGAATGTTTCCGGATCTTCTTCACCTGTTATATCAACAAAATAGTTAGCAATCATAGCGTCATAGTTTGCCGTATGACGGAACACTTTTGCCGCTAGTTGTTTACGAAACTCAACCGCTCCACCATTATTACCTAAGTTATCTAACACCGCATCATAATCAGATGGATCAACGACTACAGTGACGTCACGGAAGTTTTTCGATGCAGATCGTAACATCGTTGGACCTCCGATATCAATATTTTCGATCGCATCTTCTTCTGTTACACCTTCTTTTGCAATCGTTTCTTTAAATGGATAAAGATTGACAACGACAACATCAATCGGTGTGATGTCACGCTCTTCCAGTTGCTTGACATGAGATTCTTCATCACGACGAGCAAGAAGTCCTGCATGAATATATGGGTGTAACGTTTTTACACGACCATCCAAAATTTCATCAAAATTGGTGATTTCAGAAACACCTTTTGCAGGTAATCCAGCATCATGTAATGCTCTTAATGTACCACCTGTTGATATCAGTTCATAACCTAATTTGTCTAACCCTTCTGCAAAAGGGACTAAATTACTTTTATCAGACACACTTAGTAAAGCACGTTTTTTCAACGTTATTCTCCTCTCGTGATCAGTTTTTGAATCGTAGCTGGATATAACTGATGTTCTACTTGCTGAATCGCTTTTTGCAAATCATCTCTTGTCATACCGTCTTGTACATCAACTGCTTGTTGAGCAATAATTTTCCCTGTGTCCATCCCGGCATCCACATAATGCACGGTAACACCTGACACTTTCACACCAGCATCAAATGCTTGTCCGATTGCGTCCAATCCAGGAAAAGAGGGTAAAAGCGAAGGATGGATATTGATAATTTTCCCTTCAAAGGGACGTAATAATGTCTCACCAATCAATCGCATATATCCTGCAAGAATAATCAAATCAATTTCTTCTTCTTGTAGCACTTCAACAATTTTCGCTTCAAACATCTGCTTATTTCGGTATTGTTTTGGATCAAATACGAAAGCAGGCGTTCCATTTAATTTGGCATCTTCGACTACTTTTGCATTTGGCTTGTCACAAACAAGTGAAGTTACCTCAGCATCTAGTGTACCATTTTTCACCGCTTCGACAATCGCACCGTAATTACTGCCGGTACCAGATGCAAATACTGCTAATTTAGTCATGGGAGAATGTCACCCCAGTTTCTTCTGTAACCTCACCGATGAGGTAGGCTTCTTCACCGATATCCTCTAATAATTGCAGAGCCATATCCGCCTCATGCGCTTCGACAATAACTGCCATGCCGATGCCCATATTAAAGACTCCGTACATATCTTCTTCTTTTAAGTTTGCCTGTTTTTGCAAGTAATCAAAAATGGCAGGCTTTTGCCAAGATCCTTGCTGAATCTTTATGCCAAGATGTTCCGGTAAAGCGCGTGGGAGATTTTCATAGAAACCACCACCTGTTACATGACTGATTCCTTTTATCGTAAGGTCTAATTTAAGTTGCTGAATCGCTTTTGTATAAATTCGCGTTGGTTCTAATAATGACTCCCCTAATGTTCTTGATAGCTCAGGAATTTGGTCATGATAGCTTAAGCCTTTGTCTTCGATAATTTTTCGAACAAGTGAAAAACCGTTAGAATGAACGCCTGATGATGCAAGTCCGATCACTTTATCACCAGCTTCAATCTTTTCACCTGTGATAATTTGTTTTTTGTCAGCCATACCAACTACAAATCCAGCAAGATCATATTCATCATCATCGTACATACCTGGCATTTCCGCCGTTTCCCCACCAATAAGTGCTGCATTACTTTGGACACAACCATCTGTGATGCCTTTTACGATCTGCTCGATTTTTTCCGGTTGGTTTTTGCCACACGCAATATAATCTAAGAAAAAGATTGGATCGGCACCTTGAGCAACAATATCATTAACACACATTGCTACTAAATCAATCCCGACTGTATCATGTTTGTCCATGGTAAAGGCGAGCTTCAACTTTGTCCCGACACCATCTGTTCCAGAAACAAGCACTGGTTCTTCGTATGAGAATTTACTTAAGTCAAAAAGGCCAGCGAATGCACCCACACCACCGATTACTTCTGGGCGATTTGTTTTGGCGATATGTTTTTTCATTAAATCGACTGCCTGATAGCCTGCATTTACATCGACACCGGCATTTTTATAAATATCACTCATTGTATGAACTCCTTTTGTGACACTCTCGAATTTATCAGTTTCCATAGTATTTATCAGTCACTTCCGAGCGTTTAATCTTTATAAGCAGGGATTACTGTATCTGGATAAATTTCTGTCGGATAGTTGCCGGTAAAGCATGCCTGACACACACCATACTTTTGACGATCACGATCCTCTACAATGGAAGTTTCCAATCCTTCTGTTGACAAAAAGGATAAGGTGTCTGCACCAGTAATTTTGCGCATATCTTCAATCGAATTATTAGCCGCAATTAACTCACCTTTCGTAGATGTGTCGATTCCGTAATAACACGGGTTCTGAATCGGCGGAGAAGCGATACGTACATGGACTTCCGTAGCGCCTGCTTCTTTCAATAAACGAACGATACGACGGCTTGTTGTTCCACGAACGATCGAGTCATCAACCATGACAACACGCTTCCCGTCTACAATCCCGCGAACCGCTGACAGTTTCATCTTCACCCCTTGCTCACGTAATTCCTGGGATGGTTGGATAAAAGTACGGCCGACATAACGGTTTTTAATTAAACCGAGCTCATACGGAATGCCTGTTTCTTCTGAAAATCCTATCGCAGCGGATATACTCGAATCCGGTACACCTGTGACCACATCCGCTTCAACTGGTGCTTCGACTGCTAATTGTTTCCCCATCGTTTTACGGCTTGCATGGACATTTTTTTCATTTAAATCACTGTCCGGGCGAGAAAAATAGACGTATTCCATTGAGCAAAGTGTACGTTCCATTGGAGAAGTGAATTGTTTTGTTCTGAGTCCGTCCTCATCAATCACGATTAATTCACCAGGTCTTACTTCACGTTCATAGGTTGCACCGATTAAATCAAAAGCACACGTTTCTGATGCAACAACATAAGCATCACCTAAACGACCAATCGATAGCGGACGTAAACCGCGTGGATCCAATCCGATAAACAGTTGATCCTCTGTTAAAAGTGAGAAAGCATAGGCACCCTTAATCATACCTAATGCAGAAGAAATCGCCTCTTCCATCGGTACATTACCACTACGTTTTACTAGGTGAGCGATAACCTCTGTATCAGAAGTGGTCTGCATAATACTTCCTTGTGCTTCCAGTTGACTCTTCAAGGCATGAGCATTGACCAAATTTCCGTTATGCGCCAATGCTAGACTAGTCGTTTGAGAACGAAAAACGAGTGGCTGTACATTTTCATAGCCACCACCACCTTGTGTGGCATAGCGAACATGCCCAATTGCCGCATGTCCTTTCAGGCGGGAAACTTCACCTTCTGAAAAAACATCATTGATTAAGCCGACACCCTTATGAACATTTAATTTATCTCCGTCTGTTGTGACAATACCAGCACCTTCTTGCCCACGATGTTGGAGAGCATGGAGCCCGTAATACGTCATTTCGGCTGCTTTTTCATGTCCCCAGATCGCGAATACACCACATTCTTCATTTAGTCCTTTGATTTCAGCAAGCACGGGATAGCTCCTTTCCACAGTTGTTGTAATGATGTTACGTTTTCTGTGATTGCATCTGTTTCTCCGCTTCGAACCACTAGATTATTTGTATTTGTTACCGTTCCTAATAACGTTACGTTCTCCACTTTTGCTTCGAATGCTTCACGATCTTTCTCTGGAATAGATACGAGAAAACGTGATTGTGTTTCACTAAACAATACTGTTGTTAGATCTCCTTCAACCTGGATATCTGCACCAAAACCTTTCCCATTAAAAAGACTTTCCGCCAATGCAATACCGAGTCCACCTTCTGCAATGTCATGAGCAGATGAAATAAGACCTGTACGGATTGCATCTAATAATTGTTCCTGGCGTTTTACTTCCGTATCTAAATCTATTGCCGGAGCTTTACCGAAGTATTTACCTTCTAAAAGGTTTTGCAGCTCACTTCCTCCGAACTCTGCTTCTGTCTCACCAATTACGTAAATCAAGTCACCTTCATGTTGGAAGTGAGAGGCTGTAATATGATCAAGTGATTCATGTAATCCAACCATACCAACAACAGGTGTTGGGAAGATTGCCTGACCGTTTGATTCGTTATAAAGCGAAACATTACCGCTGATAACCGGTGTGTTCAGCTTTAAACTGGCGGCACTCATACCGTCTACGCTTTTTTCCATTTGCCAGAAGTTTTCTGGTTTGTCCGGGTTACCGAAGTTTAAACCGTCCGTAAGTGCAAGTGGTTTCGCACCAGAGGCAACGATATTGCGTGCTGCTTCTGCTACCGCAATTTTACCGCCTGCTTCCGGGTCTAAATGGATATAACGAGAATTACAGTCCGTTGTCATTGCAATGGCTTTGTTAAATCCGCGAACACGTACAACTGCTGCATCCGAACCTGGTGATAAGACGGTATTCGCCTGTACCATCGAGTCATATTGATCATAGACATATTCTTTGCTTGCGATCGTTGGCTGTTGTAATAATTGCTTCAATACATCTGCATGGTCAGGTAGTTCCGGTTGGTATGCAGGCATTGCTTGGTATTCTTGATAAAAGCTTGGAACTTTCGATTCCTTATAGAAAATCGGCGCATCTTCCGCTAAGTTATCGACTGGAATATCAGCAACAACTTCCTCTTTATGCAACAAGCGGAACATTTTATCTTCCGTAACTTGACCTACTGCTACTGCTTCCAGGCCATATTTCTTAAAAATGTCGACGATTTCCTGTTCCTCACCTTTTTTCACACATAGCAGCATACGTTCTTGTGATTCTGACAACATCATTTCGTACGCCGTCATGTTCTCTTCACGTTGTGGGATCAGGTCTAAGTTCATTTCCATCCCCATACCCGCTTTACTCGCCATCTCACTAGCAGATGAGGTAAGACCTGCTGCACCCATATCTTGAATCCCAACTAAGGCATCCGAATGAATTACTTCCAAACATGCTTCAATTAATAGCTTCTCCATAAAAGGGTCACCGACTTGTACGTTGGAACGCTTGCTTTCTGAGTCTTCAGATAAATCTTCAGAAGCGAATGTAGCACCATGGATTCCGTCACGGCCTGTTTTTGAACCAACATACATTATCGTGTTTCCAAGTCCAGCAGCGATCCCTTTTTGAATATCTTTCGTATCGATTAAGCCGACAGACATTGCGTTAACGAGTGGATTGCCTTCATAGCAATCATCAAATTGTACTTCGCCTCCGACAGTTGGTACTCCAACACAGTTACCGTAGCCAGCGATTCCGTGAACCACTTCATCAAAAAGATATTTGACCCGACCAGTGTTAAGATTACCGAAACGTAACGAGTTCAATGATGCGATTGGACGAGCCCCCATCGAGAAAACGTCACGGATAATACCACCAACTCCTGTTGCTGCCCCTTGGTATGGCTCAACCGCTGAAGGGTGGTTATGACTTTCGACTTTAAATACGACACCTTGGCCATCACCGATATCAACAACGCCAGCACCTTCACCAGGACCTTGCACAACTTGTGGTCCTTCAGTCGGAAATTTCTTTAATAATGGTTTAGACGTTTTATAACTGCAGTGTTCCGACCACATTACTGAAAAAATGCCGATTTCGGTAAAATTCGGGCGACGACCCATAATGTTTTTAATCATGTCATACTCTTTATCTGTTAAGCCCATTTCCTGATAGACTTTATCTTGTTCTACCAATTCAGGAGTAATCTCAGGCGCCTGCAACATAACGTTCCCTCCAGTTTTCTAGCATTGATTGGAATAATTTTAATCCGTCATCACTATTTAAAATGGCTTCAACCGCACGTTCCGGGTGTGGCATCATTCCTAGTACGTTTCCTTGTTCATTGATGATTCCGGCAACATCACTAACCGAACCATTCGGATTATTTTGGTACGTAAAGACGATTTGATTGTTTTCTTTTAATGTAGCAAGTGTCTCATCATCACAATAATAGTTTCCATCATGATGGGCGATCGGAATCGATATTACTTCGCCTTTTTCATATTTCGATGTAAAAAGGGTGTCATTGTTTACCACGTTTAAGCTTTCAAAATGACACATGAATTTCAGATTCTTATTTCGTAGCATAGCACCTGGCAATAGACCAGATTCTAATAATATTTGAAATCCGTTACAGACACCTAGAATGGGAACCCCTTTGTCTGCTTGTTCTCGTAACTGCACGACGATTTCCGATGTAGAAGCAATCGCGCCGGAACGAAGATAATCACCATAAGAGAATCCACCTGGTAGTAAAATCGCATCATAGCCTTCCAAGTTTGCTTCCTGATACCAAAGCATATCTGCTTCTTCGCCCAGTGCATCCTTTGCTGCATAGTACATATCGCGGTCACAGTTGGATCCAGGGAAGACAATCACAGCAAATTTCACTGGGCAACCCCCTCTTCTACTGTATACGAATAATTTTCGATAACTGGATTTGCGAGTAGTTTGTTACACATATCTTCAATTTCTGATTCGATATTCGCATCATCATGAACCGTTAACTCTAGATACTTGCCAACACGAACCTCTTTGACATTGTCATAACCTAGAGTATTTAATGATCCTTGCACTGCTTTCCCCTGTGGGTCTAATACGCCCTCTTTTAATGTAATGTGTACTTTTACTAGTTTCATTGTTTTGCCTCCAGTCTCGATAAAATATGGTCATATACAGTAACTAAGTCACCTAAGTCTTCTCTAAATACGTCTTTGTCCATTTTCTCTCCTGTTGCAATATCCCAAAGTCTGCAAGTGTCAGGACTCACTTCATCTGATAACACAATCTCGCCACTAGCATTGCGACCGAATTCCAATTTAAAATCGACAAGCTGCAAATTAATTTCTTTGAAGAAAGCTTGCAATTGTTCATTTACTTGAAGTGCCATTTTTTTAATTTTTGTCAGATCTGTTTCGGTTGCATCCGTTAATAATAACGCATGGTCGTCATTGATTAATGGATCACCAAGCTCATCCTTTTTATAAAAAAGTTCCACTAGCGGCGGATCGAAAATCGTTTTCTCTTCAATTCCTGTACGACGGACGATGCTTCCTGCCGCGACATTGCGAATAACAACCTCAAGCGGAATAATCGTTGTTTTCTCAACTAATTGCTCCGTTTCATTTAAAGCTTCTTTAAAATGACTGTTAATCCCCTGTTGATGGAGATATTCGAATACTTTAGCAGAAATTAAGTTGTTATAGCGTCCTTTCCCCTGAAATTCCGCTTTTTTTTCGCCGTTAAAGGCTGTTGCATCATTTTTGTAAGAAAGGACTAATAAATTCGAATTATCCGCTACCGTAAATACTTGCTTTGCTTTTCCTTCATATAACAGCTTGTCTTTCATTGGATTCCTCTCCTTATGCCAGGCCTATTTTTTTGAAAATCTGATCCACATTTTTTAAATGATACGTATAGTCAAAGCAATCGTCTAATTGCTCTTTTGATAAAGTATTGGTGATACGCTCTTCTTGTTCGATCAATTGGCGGAATGATGTTGCTGTCTCCCATGCTTTCATCGCATTTGGCTGTACCATATCATATGCTTCCTCACGACTCATACCTTGATCTATAAGGGAAAGCAATACACGTTGTGAGAAAATAACACCATACGTGCGATCGATGTTCCGTTTCATATTTTCCGGAAATACTGTTAAGTTTTTCACGATATTGCCAAATCGATTCAACATATAATTCAGGGCAATTGTTGCATCCGGTAAAATAACACGCTCTGCTGAAGAGTGGGAAATATCACGTTCATGCCATAAGGACACATTTTCATAAGAAGTCATCATATAACCACGGATGACACGTGCCATTCCTGTCAT
Organism: Gracilibacillus orientalis; assembly: GCF_900114645.1. Lineage (GTDB taxonomy): Bacteria > Bacillota > Bacilli > Bacillales > Amphibacillaceae > Gracilibacillus > Gracilibacillus orientalis. The sequence goes on from NZ_FOTR01000008.1 coordinate 64,433, forward strand.
ATTCTCAGAACCAATTGGGTTACGTTTATGTGGCATTGCTGAAGAACCTTTTTGACCTTTCGCAAAAAATTCTTCCACTTCTCTTGTTTCTGTTTTTTGCAAGCCACGGATTTCGGTTGCGAATTTTTCGATCGAGCTTGCGACTAATGCCAGTGCAGACATATATTGAGCATGACGGTCACGCTGTAATGTTTGGGTCGATACCGGTGCCGGTTGCAATCCTAGTTGTTCACAAACATATTTTTCAACAAACGGATCGATATTAGCATAGGTACCAACTGCACCTGATAATTTCCCTGTTTCAATTACTTTTGCTGCAGCATCAAAACGTTCGAGGTTTCGTTTCATTTCTTCATACCATAATGCCAATTTCAGTCCGAAAGTCGTCGGCTCCGCATGAACACCATGTGTACGCCCCATCATAACGGTATTTTTATGCTCGATTGCTTTTTCTTTTAAAATCTCAATAAAGTTCACAATATCACGACGGATAATTTGATTCGCTTGTTTTATCGTATATGAAAGTGCCGTATCTACAACATCTGTTGAAGTAAGGCCGTAGTGTACCCACTTTTTCTCATCACCTAATGTTTCGGAAACAGCACGGGTGAATGCAACCACATCATGGCGAGTCTCTTGCTCGATTTCAAAAATACGTTCGATATTAAAAGATGCATTTTCTCTAATTTTTTTGACATCTTCTTTTGGAATGATTCCTAATTCACTCCATGCTTCACATGCTAAAATTTCAACCTCAAGCCATGCGTTAAAGCGATTCTCATCTGTCCAGATATTTCCCATTTCTTCTCTTGTATAACGTTCGATCATAAATGTTTCCTCCTAGTTTTCGATTATCTTTTTTTCCACTAGTTCATTATATATGATTAAAGGATTGTCCCCAATAAATGTTACATGTCCCATTTTACGCAATGGCTTGTTTTCTGCTTTTCCGTACATATGAATGTGTGCATTAGGGTTATCATCTAATTGACTGAAAAAAGGATCTACGTCTTTTCCAAGTAAATTAACCATCACCGCTCCACCATGAGAATCGATAGAGATCAATGGCAATCCACAAATAGCCCGAATATGCTGTTCAAATTGCGATACATCACATGCTTCAATTGTAAAGTGTCCAGAGTTATGCGGCCTTGGTGCCAGTTCATTAATTAAAATATCTTCGCCACTTACAAACATTTCGATTGCGAATGTTCCAACAACACCAATTGTTTCTGCAATTGCTTTTGCCGCCTGACGAGCTTTATCTGCTATTTGTTCGGAAACCCGTGCTGGTGCAATCGTCGCGTGTAAAATATGATCACGGTGAATGTTTTCTGCTACAGGGAAATAAGTGATATCTCCTGTTTGTGTTCTCGTAAAAACAATCGAGATTTCTTTATCAAAAGGTACCCATTTTTCTATAATTAAACGATCTGCTTGCTCAAGCATCTCCACTGCGGTTTCGATATCCGCTTCACTTGAGAGCTTTGCTTGCCCTTTGCCATCATAACCGCCGCGACATGTTTTAGCGACTGAAGGATAACCGATTTTTTCAACTGCCGCCTGTAATTCTGCAGTAGTTGTGACAATTGCAAAGTCTGCGACTGGCTGTTTACTGTCGATCATTGCTTTTTTCTCTAGTTCACGGTCTTGCGTAACTTTCAGTGAGTTGGCACCTTGCGGAAGAATGTCTGATTCTTCGAGAATTTGTGCTGCTGTTAAATCAACGTTTTCAAATTCGTATGTCACCACATCACTTTTCTCCGCTAACTGTTTAACTGCTGTTAAATCATCATATGCAGCGACGATTTGTTCATCTGCTACTTGTGCTGTCGGACAGTCTGGGGTTGGATCGAGTACCACGACACGATATCCCATATGTTTGGCTACCGTAGTCATCATTCGCCCTAGCTGTCCACCACCAATAATCCCGATAGTAGAGCCGAATAATAGTTTATTGGTCTGCAAGATTGTCCCTCATTTCTGCTACTTTTTCTTTTAGTTGGTTTTGATGGTTGGCTAATCGTGCTGCTGTTTCTTGATCACTTGTGCCAATGATTTGTGCTGCGAGAATACCTGCATTTTTGGCCCCTGCTTTGCCAATTGCGACGGTTGCAACTGGTACACCACCGGGCATTTGTACGATGGAATAGAGTGAATCTACACCGCTGAGTGTGCTTGTTTTAACAGGCACGCCGATGACAGGCAACGTAGTTTTCGCTGCGACCATGCCTGGTAGGTGGGCTGCGCCGCCTGCTCCTGCGATGATAACTTTCAGACCTCTTTCTCTTGCAGTTTCGGCATATTTAAACATGTCTTCCGGAGTTCTGTGTGCGGAGATGATTTCTTTTTCATAACTGATTCCGAGTTCTTCCAACGCTTCACACGTATGCTCCATCGTTTTCCAATCGGATATACTTCCCATGATAACACCAACCTGTGCCATACAATCCCCACTTCCCTCTATATAATATCTGCTCGAATCACATAATTAATATAAACTACGAAGTAATTTTTCATTGAATTAGCTTTCGATCGTCCTTCCAAAGATAAGTGGTAGGAAATCGCTTTGGCAGAATACTTCGCTTTCCGTGGGCACGGCTTCAGCTAACTTGGTAAAGTAAGTCACTTTACCAAGTGGATCTTCAGCCCGTGCTGTTCCCACAGGAGTCTGCGTATTCTGCCTACGCTAGTTCTAATGTTTTGATTGTTGAAAGAAGATGACCATTGGAAATATAATGAATGAATTTCTTCTCATCTGATCAAAAAACTACACTAAGCTGCGGAAAAAATGCGAGACTCCTGTGGGAAAGGAACAGTCTGAAGACCCCACAGGAAGCGGTTTTGGCTTCCGAGGAGGCTGAAGCGTTCCCCACGGAAAGCGAGTGTTTTTTCCGCAGCGACGAGTTAGCCGTCACCTCCAGAAGAACGGAAAAACATCTCATCCAAAATGAATTTTCATTACTTCGCAGTTTGTATCTACTATAGGTGTTCAAGGTATAATTAATAATAATAATAAGATATAAAAAAACCTACCCACTTCTCTATCAGGAGAGAAGATGAATAGGTGTGATTTCCATAACTATCCTGATGATTTTCGGATAAAATCATCGGTCATCTTCCCTCATAGTCCATCATTTACGGCGATGGGTAGAAACTTTTGAGCCATATTCTCAAACTATATGAGGCAATTATTGTGTTAGATTTTTTTACTACACTGTTATGATAACAAGCGCACTCGAATCCTGTCAATAAAAATCGAACAATAAAATAATAGTTTATATCATCGTTCGGTTTTTGGTTAATTAGGAAGCGATATTAAACATAAAAAGGAGAGCCCGCTGACCTATTTGGTCCTGCAAGCTCTCATTTTTATATCGTCCACTCATCATTCACCAACGCAACTAGTTTCCATTCACCTTGTGCGTTTGGTTCAAAAACCACATACAAGCTGCTCCAATCAAGCTCTTCTTGTCCTTCTTTATAAAATTCTACAGAATGAAATTTCTGAAAGAATTCTTTAATATTATTAATCATGTTTCCTCGGCTATCGGTTTTATCAAATGTTACCTCATCTGGGTTCAGAAAGTCAGCCTGATAGACGTATTCTTCATGGTATTCGACTGGAGTTAATTCAATTGGGAATCCACTCCCATCCTCCATTCCCCAGACATACTCTTCCGTGTCTTGTTTGAATGCCGCTACTTTACTTGGCTCAAATACAAGATCATTCTCGTTCACATTGACATATGGGGAATACAAGAGCCCTTTCTCCTCATGCACATAAGTTGCAAGTTCCTCAAAATTTTGGTCTTCTAATACTTCGAGGATTTGGTTTGCCTGCTCCTTTAATTTCGTTTCAACATCCTTTTCCTCTTCGCCTTTCTTATTAAAAAACACTGGAATACTCTCTTGCTTGTGATGCTCACTCAACGGTCTCATTTCAGCTGCACTTGCCCTTTCTGGATTTGAGGCAGCAGGATTTAAAATACCAGTGTAGCTTAAAGCCATTAATGGTACTAAAAGAACAACACTAACTATCCCCCACTTAAAACGATTCATAATCATCCTCCTTTTAATAATAGAATGCCTTCAAAATTATTATTTACAAGAGGATGATTATTATCATAAGTAAATTCCAAAAAATACAGAGTCAGCTAAGAGTCTGTTAATGTTCGTGTTTTACTAATTTTGTATCGAATACTATTTTTCTGTCTTTAGGAACTGGTTGCCCATTTTCTTCAGTGAAAATGGGTTCCTCTACACGCCTCGTTGGCTGATAACCTTCCTGTTTTATCCTTGCTAAACAATCATCAATCGTTTCGTTCTTCGTCACTTCGAACTTCTTCTTGGTTGGCTTCTTGCTGCTGTTGCTCTTCTGCTTTTTTGACACTTTTACGAATCCTCCCTCTCCTTACTTGTTTCACCCAGAACCCACCATGGATCTGTTTCGGTTCGTAGGCAATAATAAAAGCCTTTGGATCAATGGATTTAATCGTTTCGTATAAATGCAGCTCATATTTTCTTGGTGATAGAATCTGTATCGATAACCGATCACCCTCCATACCGTAAGCGTACCAACTTGTCACTCCATAACCTTCATCTCTTAATTGTTTTGTAAATGAAATATCCGGATCCGAAGAAATCACATTGACTGTGATATATCCTAGCGCTAATTTTTCTTCTATTTTAGAACCGATGACTACACCAAGTCCATAACCTAAACCATAAGCCACCAAGTTTTGAATTTCTTCTAAATTATCTAATACGATGCCAAGACCTACTATATAGATAACTACTTCAAATATACCGATGATTCCAGCGATATATCGTCTACCTTTTAATGTAAGAATTACTCTTATTGTAGATAAAGATACATAGACGATATTGATAACCATAATAATAACAATCATAATAAACGCATTTTCAAGCATTTTAAAACACCTCCGCTTATGCACAACCATTTGTATGTGTCATATCTTATATTATTGCGAAACCATTTTACCACAGCAAAAAGAGAAAAGGGAGAGATAGTTTTGGATCCATTTCAACATATGCATGAATGGAAAAATAACTTAGACCAATTTTTCGGTGGCGACTTTTGGGACGACTTTGAACATATTGTAAAACCGCCCATTCCAGCCGTTAATATATACGAATTGGACAATGAAATCATCGTTTATGTTAATTTGCCCGGAATTAAAGATCGTAAACAAGTGAAGGTATTTATTCATGATACTGTACTGGAATTAAAGGGTAATCTTTTCCCTGTAAAGCAATCAGGAAAAATGATCAAACAAGAGATTTTACAAGGAGAATTCTCTAGACAAATTGACTTACCTTTTCCAGTGAGGGAGGATCGTATTACAGCAACATTAAAACAAGGATTGATGACCATTCAACTTCATCGTCTAGTGGATGCTAAGAAGAAGAAGCATTCAATAGACATTGAGGAATTTGAAGATTAAACAATAAAAGAATAGTGGAAAACATTAGCTCACCAAATAAAGAATATAATTATTACACTTATTATATAACACATAGTCTGGCAGTATGAACTATTTAGATAAATTCCACGTTGTCCCTAAACAATATCTCTTCGATTAGTTCTATAAATAAAGTGACAAGCTATTGCTACTCCCACAACAACAAGAATTATAGAGATAGGTGGTCTCGATCCATAGATCTCCACATTGTTTGGAGCATATATCGGTAAATAAACAATAAACGCTAATACAGCTGCTGCTACCATTGTAGCTATTACAGACTTACGTATCATGCCAAAGAATAAAGGAATGAAACCGATGATCGCCGTCACAATTGCTTGGATGAAGACCTCCAAGAACAACCTTAACGATAAAAACGACGTAATCTGCTCTGTAATAACGACAGAATACAAATTTGCCATATAAATTAAACTAAAGGAAACTAAGGTCGTAGCTAGGAAGAAAAAGGTTGTCAGAATTCCAACTAGAAACATTTTTGATAAGAGTAACTTCCAACGTGGAATGGGATATAGAAAAAGAACCGATATCGTTTTGCTCTTGTATTCATTGATAATAAGATTCACCAGAAAAATAGCTGCTGCAATCGTAGTCGAAATTCTTACAATCGTTAGGATAAATTGATAGACAAAGTGATAATCTGGATAACTCGGATAAAATACTTGTATATCGGCAGGATTAATCTCCTGTACTATTAGCCAAACCATGGAGGCGATGGCAATATTAATTATCACAAATCCGATCAGGTAAGACTTCCAGTGAAGCTTCGTTATATCCATCTTAAGTAATTGAATCATATGTCATCTACCCCTTATATGATTGTAAAATATAGTCTTCTAATGTATCTTGAGTTTGTTTAATTTCGTGTATCGCTATATCATGAGTAACTAGCATCTTCACAATTTGGTGTATTGGGATAGTTGATGTATCAATCCGGATAGAGGAGTCGCTAATCACTCGATAATCTGACAGTTGAAGTTCGTTCTCCAATAAATGAGCCACTTGACTGCAAGAATCTATTTTCAATTCCGTATACCTAGAAAGATTTTCTTTGATATTATGCACCGATACTTCCTCGATCAACTTGCCATCGTTAAGTACACCGATCGTATCGGCTAACTGTTCTAATTCTTCCATATGGTGACTCGAAATGATGACCGTCATATCATATTGTTGATTGAGCTTCTGGATGGTTTGGCGTAGAGTTTTTATTCCAACCGGATCCATACCGTTGGAAGGTTCATCGAGAATTAGCAATTTAGGCTTTAAGGCTATCGCTCTAATCAAACCTAACCTTTGCTTTACTCCAGCTGAATATGTACGAACTGGTTTTTGGACTTGATCTTGTATACCAACTCGATCGATGGTTTCCGTGATAAGTTGTTGATCATAAAAACCCATGTAATCAAAATGCATCTGCAGATTCTCAAGTCCCGTTCGGTTCTCATAAAAAATGGGGTCTCCAATCATGCTACCAATTTGTTGTAAATATAAATAGGAGTTGTTCGTAATCCGTTCACCGAATATTTCTATTTCTCCTTGGCTAGGTTTCCATAAACCAGTGAGTAATTGAAATAGCGATGTCTTGCCTGCCCCATTCGGACCTACTAGACCATAAATTTCTCCCTGGCTCACGTGCATATTAACTTCTGAAATAATCGTTTGCTTATGCATCTGCTTACTGAGGTTTTTCGTCTTAACTATATAAGTCATACCACCACCTCCTTAACTACTTTGGCATCGCTGTAACTTCACTGTGATACTTGTCTTGACAAAGGGAGTACTGGTTATCTCAATGTCTCCATGCATCTTTTCGACTAGCTGCTTGGTAATAGCCAGACCTAAGCCCGAACCTTGATTATGCTTGCCTTCCATCTTATCCTTTGTATACAGCCGTTCAAATACAAGCTCTTTATATGGTTCACTGATTCCCTTACCGCGATCCCATATTTCGATATAAACAAATTGTTCATCCGCTCGAAGCTTCGTACCGATTACTTTTCCTTCGTCACCGTAACGAATCGCATTGGATAATAAATTTTGTAAGACTCGATCGAGGGCTTCTTTATTAGCTAAAGCATAGACAGGTCGATCTAGTAATTGGAGATCCATGTTCAACCCTTTTGCTTCGACTTGTTGATAGAAGCTTAGAACGTTCTCCTTACACAATGCCGACAGGTCTAATTGTACAAGAGCAATATCTACATCATCTGACTCTAAACGCACTAATTCAAAAAAACGATTGATGCGTTGTACAATTTCTTGCGCTTTATTATGAATAAGTGACAGATACCTTGTTTTTTCTTTAAAATCCATAGCAGGATCTTGTAAAAGGGTTTCTGTTAGTCCAAGAACAACAGTAAGTGGTGTCCGCAGATCATGTGAAATGTTGGTTATCATCTTCTTCATTGCCAGCTCTTTCTGTGAAAAGGTTATGGAGGATTCCTGTTTCATCTGGAGCAGACGATTGATTTCAACCAACAGTATTTTCAATGCCGGCTCATTTGTAGAATAATATAAAACATGAGATGATGGTTGATTCACCAAATCAGCCAACTGGCCTGCAATATGACGTAAGTCTCGCGCATGACGTATACGGGAATAGATGATATACGTTAACAACAAACAGATGACAACAATCAGTACACTATTTGCCATCCTGATCTCCCCACTTATAACCGATACCCCAAATTGTTTTCACATATAGAGGAGACGAGGGATTATCTTCTATCTTCTCTCTTAGTCTGCTTATATGTACATTAATAATATTCGCATCTTCATAGTAATCTTCTTTCCAGACACGCCTATAGATCTCTTCTTTGGTAAAAATCTTATTACGTTGTCCTATCAATAACTGCAAGATCTGGAACTCTTTTAATGTTAGTTGAATCGATTGATTGTTTTTCTTCACAGAATACGTAGCGGGTAAAATCTCCAGCCCATCCACTTTTGTCACTTGATCGTTTTGCTCTATTTGATAGCCAGCTCGGCGCAAAAGTGCTTTTACCCTTGCCAATAGTTCAGTCATAGAGAATGGCTTGGATAGATAATCATCTGCACCAAAGCCAAGTCCCAATGCCTTATCTAAATCAGATCCCTTCGCTGAAAGTATTATAATGGGAACCAAACTGTGCATTCTTATTGTTTTCAAACATTCTATTCCATCCTTTTTCGGAAGCATCAAGTCCAGTATTAGTAAGTCAAAAGATTCTTGCTGAACGGTTTCAATAGCTTTCTCACCATCATATGCACAGACGATGGTATACCCTTCCTTACGTAAAAAGTTATCAACCATTTCACTAATATTTACATCATCTTCAATAAGCAATATGCGTTGTGACACGCTGGCATCACATCCTTATCCATTGTATATGGATTCATTATATCATCTTATTGTAGTTGCTTATTAAGAAAACGAAGGGAAGCCTCATTAATCAGCTCATGAACCGCTTTCGGATCCCCTTTTGGCGCTAGAAGTAGTGGTGCATAAAGCGGAAGATCAGAGAAGCTAATGTGTGACGTATGCTCAAATACCACGGATTCAGCACCAGCTGCTAGTAAAAGCTCCCTACGCTTTTCTATTTCTTCCCTGTTGGTTCGGTGCCATTCTTTCGTATGTCCTGATTGTTCCATAACTTCCTCTTCACTATATTCATCGAGGGTTTGATAGAATGATTCTGAATCAAGCGATGAGTCTGCAGCCATAAGCATAAGTGGTTTGTCTAGCTTGACTGGGAAATCATCCAATCCAAAAATTCCGCCATCCATATTAATAGCTGCTTTCACTCGATCATCATGCAATAACATATAGACAGCAGTAGATCCACCATAAGAATGACCTACCACCCCAATTCGATCCAAGTCCATCGCATTATTAAAACGTTCACTTTGGTTTAATAACTCAAGTTGATCAAGCACAAATTTACTATTAGATGCCCATCGATCCATATGCGTATCCAATTCAGAAGCTCCAGCACCAGCTAAATTCAGGTATTGGTTCTCAACGATTTCCCCGTCTGGAAAAACAGACGCCGCCGCATAATTAGGTTGATCAATCGCAATGACAATGTAACCATGACTCGCTAACTCTTCTACTTGAAATGTATTCTGATTCCGTATTCCGCCCAATCCGTGAGAGAATAACAATACTGGATAAGATGTCTGTGTAGTGGAAATATCAGCGTCCAAGTAAGCATGAGTTCGAATTTCACCTAAATGACGTAATGCAAAATCTGGAAAACCTACCATTGTGGATAGGCTAGCGGTTACTTCTGGGACATCTAGAATATATGCTGCCCTTTGTTGATTATTTTTTGGTTCTGCTGGATACCAAGTTTGAACCATCAACTCGTTATCCCCTTCTTGTAAGTGCAAAACACCGGTCCCCACCTCTTCGTTTCCTGTTGGTTCAGCAAAAGTAAACGCAGGTAGCAAGGATGGAAGCATAAATGATATCACACTATACAACAGGACTAGCCCTACGGATAGAAACTGTTTCCACCTTTTTGACTTACGAGTTGCCTTTCTATTCTGATAAATCATATACAAAAGGGTTAACACAGGCAGACAGTAAGTCGGAATCATCTGCCACCTTGCGCCCAGTATCACGTGAATAACGGTAATTATGGAAATGATACAAAAGAGCCCTATCTTCTTTTTGGTTATAGATCTAGTTACTAACACCCACAATAGCATGCCTACATTCAAAACCAACACGACGATTTCTAAACTATTCATTTCAAGCTCATCCTCTCGATCTTTTATAAAGACAGTTTAGCAAGGAGAACTTTCTAGTTTATTTCGTAAATCTTACATATTTCTTAAGAAATTTTTATAAAAATGCAGCGAAAAAGTGGCTGTTTTGTGGACGATTAGCACAGTGATAAAGGAAACGAAACAAATAAATGTTACTTTCACCCAATGGTGTAAAGGTGACTAAGCCTCGTCAGCAATCCTAGTCCACCTTAAATCTCCGATATTTGGATGACAAAAACAGGAGAAACATCTGCGGTGTCTCTCCTGCTTCTTTTTCATTTTATTCAATTGATACCCAGGATTTGTTTTCTGATGATTTCTCTATTGCTTCTAGAATAATTTGGTTCTTGACTCCGTCGTCAAAGTTCGGTGCTGGTTGGTAATCCTCGGCAATACCTCGGAAAAATTCATCGATTAAATGAATAAACGTATGCTCATACCCGATAATATGACCCGGTGGCCAGTATGCCCCTGCATATGGGTGGACTGCCTCTGTGCAATTGATAAGCCTGAAACCTTGAGTTCCTTCTTCATCATCCGCAAAGTAGACTTCTAAATTGTTCATGTTTTCCATATCCCAACGGATGGAGCCTTTTTCGCCGTTAATTTCAAATTTATTTTTATTGCGGTTTCCTCCAGCAAAACGAGTTGCCTCAAACGTACCTAATGCACCATTTTCAAAACGGGCAATAAAGAGAGCAGCATCATCCACTGTTACTTCACCCATTTCATTCGCATCCCCTTTGGCATTCAAGCCGCCAGTCATTTCTCCAACCGGACGTTGTTTAATAAATGTTTCCATCGTGCCGGTTACTTCCGCAAATTCACCTATTAAAAAGCGAGCAAGATCAATGCTGTGAGCACCAATATCCCCTAAAGCACCAGAGCCGGATACTTCTTTTTTTAGTCGCCATACTAGCGGAAAATTTGGATCCATAATAAAATCTTGTAAATAATTGGCACGATAATGATAGACACGTCCAATTTTGTTATCTTCAATTAATTTTTTCGCATATTGAACAGCTGGTACAAAGCGATAATTATGGCAAATCATATGTTTCACGCCATTTTCTTCAACCGCCTGAAGCATTTCTTTTGCTTCCTCTACTGTTAATGCCAATGGTTTTTCTGTAATAATATGTTTTCCAGCTTTTGCTGCAGCAATCGCAATTTCGGCATGGGTATGGTTAGGAGTTACAATGTCGATTACATCTATATCGTCTCTTTCTATGACCTTTTTCCAATCCGTTTCATAGCTTTTCCAGCCCATTTTCTCTTGAGCTTCTTTTACCGCTTCTTCATTTCGACCGGCAATCACCGTTAATTCCGGTTTAAGTGGATTTTCAAAATAAAATGACAGGTCACGATAGGCATGGCTATGCGCTTTTCCCATAAATTGATAACCAATCATTCCAATTCTTACTTTTTGGTTTACGCCCACCACATTTCACCAACCTTTTCTTTTATTAAAGCATTTTTCAGTAGCGCAACTGCTTTCTGGAAACCTTCCTCTACAGACATTAAACTGTCTTCATGTTCAATACTTATTGCCCCTTGATAACCGATCAACTGCAGGGCACTGATGATTCTTTTCCATTCTTCTTCACCATGGCCATAGCCTACCGTACGGAAAATCCAAGATCGGTGTAACTCATCACTATATGGTTTCGTGTCCAAAACACCATTCGCTGCCGTATTTTGTGGATCAATCGCTGTATCTTTAGCATGGAAATGGAACATTGCATCATGCTCACCAAGCTCTTTTATGCTTACAACAGGATCCATTTGCTGCCAGTATAAATGACTAGGATCAAAATTGACACCGATATTTTTGCCACATGCTTCCCGTAATTTCAAAGCAGTTTCATTATTAAATACGACAAAGCCTGGATGTGGTTCGATTGCGATGCGGACATTATGTTCTGCAACAAAATCGTTTTGCTCTTTCCAGTATGGAATGACTTTTTCTTGCCATTGCCATTCTAAGACTTCTGGATGATCGTCCGGCCAGGCAGCAGTCACCCAAACTGGATTTCGGGAATACTCTGACTCTCCTGGACAACCGGAGAACGTAACAACTGTATCAACACCGATTTTTTCCGCTAATAACACTGTGTCTTCAAACTGCTTATGATGCTGATTAGAAATATTCTTATTTGGATGTAATGGATTTCCATGGCAGCTAAGCGCACTAATTTCGATGTTTCTTTCGGTAAAAGCTTGTTGAAAGGCCTGTAATTTGGCTTCATCCGCTAAAAGCTCCTCGGGGTTACAGTGCGTATTTCCCGGATAACCTCCTGCACCAATTTCGACAGTTTCTAACCCAGCATCCTTCACCTGATCAAGCGCTTCTTCTAATGACTTATCTCCAAATAAAACAGCAAATACACCTAACTTCATTCCATTCACCTCATTAAAATTATTTTTAAATCGGACAAAAGCTCTTTCTTACGCCATTCTAGTTCACAAAAATACTTTTATCGGGATTCGATCAGTTAAAAGACTCCAATTCTCACTTTACTTGTACGTCCTTCTCTTTTGGTTGAAAAAATGCTTCATCAATGCCTATTGGTAATGGTTCGGGCTGCTGGCAGCTGCTTGCTAACACATAATGTTTACTGTCTCGTGATGCTTCATGGACCCCGTGCATAATATCGAGTACATGGAAGGCCAGCTCTCCGTCTGTTCTTGCTACTCGTTTATTCTCAATAGCATCAATCATTTCAGCGAGGCCTAAGCCACGGCTATTGTCACTAAAACCATGTGTCAGAGGTATTTCCGACCATTCTTTGTGCTCTTTTCTCCTGACATAGACAGGGCCACCGAATGTATTCGGGTCTGGAACAGAAATAGTTCCCTCTGTTCCATAAATTTCGATTTTGGGTAATTGATGGTGCCATGTATCAAAGCTGGTAATAATAGAAGCAACTGCACCAGATTCAAAATCGAGTACACCGTTAATTTGCGTCGGAACTTCTACTTGAATTTTTTTACCGTAATTCGGTTCACTTGTGATCGTTCTCTCCTTATACGTCATTTGAGCTGACCCGGTAATGCGAGATACCGGTCCCATCAAATTAACAAGTGCCGTTAAATAGTATGGCCCCATATCAAACATTGGACCTCCACCTTCTTGATAATAAAAAGTAGCATCAGGATGCCAGCTTTCATGGCCCGGATTCATCATAAATGCCGTAGCGGAGACTGGTTTTCCAATCCAGCCGTCATCGATCAATTTACGTGAGGTTTGGATACCAGCACCTAAAAAAGTATCTGGTGCATTCCCAATATATAACCCTTTTTCTTTTGCTACTTCCAGCATCCGTTTGCCGTCTTCACGACTGACTGCTAATGGCTTTTCACCATAAACATGCTTGCCATTCTCTAAAGCATGAGTTGCGATTTCCGCATGAACAGCTGGAATCGTCAAATTAATTACTAGCTCGATTTCCGGGTCAGCTAACAACTCTTCTGTTGTGTATGCTTTAGGAACACTGAATTCCTGTGCACGCTCTTCTGCCCGTTCCCTAACGATATCTGCTACTGCTGCGATCTCATAATTGCCAAGCCGTGCTGCGTTTTGTAAATAAATACGACTGATATTGCCACAACCTATAATTCCAACTTTCACGTTAATTTCCCCCTTTATCGACTTGCCCAGGTCATTCCTTTTCTCATTAATTTCATCACTTGCGGTATCCGGACAATTTCTGCTACATGTCCTAAACCGCAATAATACACCTTTCCTTTTCCCCATTTTTTCGTCCAGACAACTGGCATATCCACTTCCCCATTTGTCTGATATGGTCCCTCTGCTACTGGAAAACGTGTTGTCACATGAACGTTTACAGCTGGATCAACATGCATATAATACTGTTCAGATGCTACCGTAAAATCCTCCATACCCTCTGTTAACGGGTGATCCGGATCTAAAATATGTACATTATAGGAAACACCATCATTACCTGGATGTGATACCCATTGGCCGCCGACCATAAATTGATAATCAACCTCCCAACGGAAAGAGTCCCCCATACCACCATGTAAACCAGCTAACCCAGTGCCTTGTGCCACTGCGTCTAATAGTGGCTGTAGCTGTTCTTTTTCAATCGTTCCTTGTGTCCAGTTTGGAATAATCAAATCATATTGTGTTAGATCATCTTCTTGTAATGTCGTTAACGTATCGGTTATTTTAACGTCGAATCCTTCTTCTCCAAGAATTTCTCCTAAAATGTCTGCTACTTCTTCTGGCTCATGTCCTTGCCAACCACCTTGAAAAATGAGTGCTTTCTTCACGACTATCCCTCCATTATTGATTGTTATCTATTATTTGATATTGAAAATAATCGAAATCAGCATATTTATGCTGACCGCTTAAATCCTGTGCTGCCATGCCAACGAAGGTTCCAGTAAATCGAATATATTCAGCGTCATCATCCGAAAGATGCCTTATATCTATGTGTTCGCCGATTGTCTGCCATTTCCCTTCTTCTATTGCGTAAAAAAATTGTAAAAGGTGACGATTAATCACAGCTTTTAAGTATATTTCAACATTTCCCGGTAATGCCACGTCTTGTTGCAGCAATTCATCATATTTACCGTATTTGGTTTCGATAATACCTAAACATCTACCATGTTCCTCGTGGTCAGTCACACGTAAATAGACATGATCATTAGTATCATAGAAAAGCATTAAGCCCGCCATTTGTTGAAAGTGCTCCGGATTGAAATCTATTTTTGTCTCGACTTCCACATCGAAATGTTCCAGTCTTCTCATCAACATACTTTGTCGATGGAACGAACTTATTGATTCTTCTCCGTATAAACGCAAATAACCAGGTCTATCATTTAAAGAAAACCAATCCCCATCGAAGGTTCGTCTGAGTGCATTCCAATATTTTAATAGATTCGTTTGATTAAAATCATCATAGTTTGGCAGTTTTTCAGGCTTAAATTCCGGTAGATCTGGGGCTTCAACTGTCATACTTGGACTTGGTCCATCTACTACTCTGATCCAATTATCCTCTGTCCAATAGCATTTCTGAATAGCCGTTTCTCTCCCCAAAATACATTTGTCATCGATAACAGGACGACCACACAAATGGGCGATATACCATTCACCGTTTTGCGTTTCTACCAAACAACCATGCCCCGCTTTTTGCAACTGATCTTCTTTCGATTGATCAGAAGTAAGAATCGGATTAGTAGGATCAACTTCATACGGACCATCAATCGATTTCGATCGTGCTACCGATGCTGCATGTGTATACCATGTCCCACCTTCAGCAGTTAATAAATAATAGTAGCCGTTTCGTTTATATAAATGTGGCGCCTCGGTTAATCCTAGTGCTGTTCCTTTAAAGATATTCTTTATTGGACCAACTAATTTTTGTTCAGCAGGCGAATATTCCTGTAAGGCAGTACCTGCGAAAGAATTGGTTCCTTTACGATGATCCCAAATCATATTGACGAGCCATTTCTTGCCATCCTCATCATGAAACAAGGAAGGATCAAAACCACTACTGTTGAGATAAACAGGCTCTGACCATGGACCGTCCACATTTTCAGCTGTCACTAAATAATTATGGGTATCTTTAAATGCACCCTGCCTACTTTTTACATCAGTATAGATCAGATAAAAAACACCATCAGAATAGGATAAGCATGGTGCCCAAACCCCTCCTGAATTAACATTACCTATCATATTTAATTGGGAAGATCTCGTTAACGGATAGCCTGTCAGCTCCCAATTCACAAGATCTTTAGAATGACAGATTTGTACACCGGGAAACCACTCAAATGTGGAAACCGCAATATAATAATCCTCTCCCACTCGTACAATTGACGGATCAGGATGATAGCCGGGTAATACCGGATTTGTTATCGTTTTCATTTTTCAACCTCCTTAACCTTTCACAGAACCTGCTGCAAGTCCTGTTACTATTTTCTCCTGTGCTATAAAGTATACCAATAAAAGGGGTAGACTTCCAAGTGTAAGGGCTGCCATAATCCCAGGAATATTAACCGAAAATTCACCATAAAATTCTCTCAAACCAATTGGGAGAGTTGCATTTTGACTAGAATTCGTTAATACTAATGCAAAAATAAATTCATTCCAAATATGAATAAAATTATATATAGCAACTGTGGCCACAGCTGGTGTCAGTAAAGGAAAAATGATGTTCCAAAACAATCTTAAATGACTACACCCATCTATTTTAGCTGATTCTTCCAATTCCTTTGGTATATCTCGCATAAACTGCGTGAATATGACAACAGATATCGGCAGTGCGAATGCGATATAAGGACCGATCAGACCAATTAGAGAATCATACAATCCCATTTTGTTTGTTAAGATAAAAATCGGAACAAGTGTCGTATGAATTGGTATCATCATCCCGACCATAAACAAGATAAAAATGGGCCTATTCAAACGGAATTTTAACCTTGCTAATGGATAACTAGCCATCGCAGAAATAATAATAACAATGACTACCGAGACAACCGCTACAATTAAACTGTTCACAAAATACCCAAAAAACTCAAGTTCTACTAAAAGCAAGTAGTTGTCCAACGAAAAACTTTCCGGAATAGACCACGGTGAGGTCATGAACTCCATTTGACCTTTAAATGATGTTAGAAGCATGATCACAAAAGGAAGACCCATAACAATCAAAATGATGATCGCTAATAGATATAACGGCATACTTTTTATCATTCTTATCATTATTCATTCCCCCTTCTTGATCTGTCACCTAATAAAATGAAGACCGTTACAATTAAAGCAATGATAAACATGGAGAAAGAAATACTGCTGCCATAGCCCATATTAAAATTCGTAAACGTTTGTTTATACATATAGGTAGCCATTAATTCAGTTGAGTTGTTTGGTCCACCGCCAGTCATGACATAAATTAGATCAAAGTATTTTAATGACCCAATTACAGATAAAATCGCGGAGGTAATAATAATAGGCATTAATAATGGTAATGTAATGCTTTTAAATCTTTGCCATCCGCTGGCTCCATCAATATCAGCCGCTTCATATAATTCTTCTGGTATACCAACAATGGTTGCTCTGAAAAGGATCATATAAAACGGTGCAAACTGCCAACAAACGGTTGCGATAACTGCCCAAATTGCCGTACTTTCTTTACCAATCCATGCAGTTTGCAAGGATTCTAAGCCAATTGCTCCCAATACAGCATTTAATAGACCGTAATTACCTTCATAAATGAAGATAAAGAGAATACCGATGGCTACTGTTGACATCAAGAACGGCATAAAATAAACGGATCTAAATAACCGCATCCCCTTAATTGGGCTGAAAAGTAATAACGCCATAATTAAACCAATTGGCAACTGAGTAAATAGTGATGCAATAACTAGCAGAAAGTTGTTTTGAATAGAAGTCCAAAACACACCATCCTGAAATAAACGGACATAATTTTCTAAACCTAAGAAAACCATATTAGCATCGATACCAGTCCAGTCAAACATACTGTAATAGAACGTCATAAAAATCGAATAAATGACATATACACCATAAATAATAAAAGCCGGTGCAATAAACCCAATGATTGCCCAGGTATCTTTATTTTTCTTCTTTTTACGAACACCACTACGAACTGTATCTAAACTTACTTCTTGTGACCTATTCATACCAATCACCACCTGGTTGATAATTAGAGAACTACATCAAACATCCTCCTTAATGTAGCTCTCAAAAGATTATTCTTCTATTACTTCTTGAGCTGATGCTTCTACTTCAGCCATCGCTTCTTCCGGGGTCGTCGACAATCCAAATAAAGCTTGGGTTGTATCTAAGTGTACCTGTGCTAATTCTGGCGGCAATGTTTGGTCATAGTAGGTTTGCATTGCTTCCGAGCTTTCTAATAATTCACTCATCTCTTGAATATAGGAATCCTCATATTCTACGCCATTCACAGCTGAGATAGAGCCAGCATTATTAGACATTTCCGTTGCAGTTTCCAGACTGGCTAGTTCATTCACTAACTCAGCGGCTATTTCCGGGTGTTCTGATTGCTGAGCAACAGAAAATACTGGAGATACACCACCAACTACATGGTTTTTCGCACCTTCTCCCCCCTCAACGGATGGGAATAAGAAGAAACCTAATTTTTCTTCAAACTCAGGCATCTCATCACGTACGTTGTTTACTAACCATCCACCCATTGTCATCATTGCAGCACTTTCTGTATAAAGCATTTGACGAGATTGACCAGTATCATAGTTCATCCCATTGACACCTTCAGGAAATGCACCCATGTCTACTAATTCCTGAATTTTACTGCCTGCTTCAACATAAGCTTCGTCATCAAACGTACGTCCTGAACGCTCAAATGCTTCATTAAATAACTCTGGCCCACCAATTCGCTCCGCTAAATACATTAAATAGAAAGAGCCTGTCCATTTTGTTTGGTTTGCCAGTGCAAATGGAGTTACATCGTTATCCGTCAATGTTTGGACAATATCTAATAAATCTTGATAGGTTTCCGGTTCTTCTAAGCCGTATTCTTCAAACATGTCTTTGTTATAGAAAACCGGTACTACGTCCATACTTACTGGCGCACCATAAATTTGGTCATCAAAAGTAGATACGGATAGTGCAGCTTCGTTGTAAATACTTGCATCAACAGAGTCAGTAATATCCACTACTTGATCAGAATCTACGAATTGCTTCAACCAACCGCCACCCCAAGAATGGAATATATCTGGCGGGTTACCTCCACCCATGGCAACACTTAATTGAGATTTATACGGATCATTTTCTTGTTGTGAAACTTCAACCGTTACATTTGGATTATTTTCTTCAAAGCGTTGCACTGCTGTTTCAATAGCTTCTTCAGACGGACCTGTTTCAATATGCCACAAGGTTAATGTAGCCTCTTCACTTTCCGCTTCCATTTCATTATCTTCACTACCTTCTTCCGTTTCTGTGGCTGTATCTTCTGTGGAATTATCAGGTGTATCCTCCGTATCAGCTGAATCAGATGGGCCACAAGCAGCGAAAATCAAAAGAATTGCTGCTAACATCATCCAAAGTAATTTTTTGTTGAACATAAATACAACTCCTTTTCAGGTTTTGTCAACGCTTACATTTAGCTATTGAAAATACTTCGTACTCCCTCCTTTAGATCCTGTTTTTTTATCATACTAAGTTTATTCATAGAATAAATTAGTTATCCGTTAAATATAATTATATAAAACAATGTTTATCATTATAAAACTATCAATAATTTATTGTTATTATATCTAGCGAATAATAGATTGTCAACAGTAAGATGTAAGCGTTTTATACTTAATTAGTTCTATAATATAAAACTTATTTTTATATTATTGACACTATTACTCATACCTTCTATACTTATACCATTAAGATGTAAACGTTTTTAAAGGAGAGGTGTTCTTTATGGTTAAAATGGATCATTTGATGCAACATCCCGAAGATATTTTTGATATTAAAACCGTTGCAAGGGGACCGATCGGCAAATTACCCTTAACTGACAATATGCTTAAAAAATCTCCAAGTGGAAATTTATTTGGACTGTCACAAAATGTCGGAATGGGTTGGAATCCAAATATGTTAGATGGAAAACAAGTATTATTGTTAAGTACGCAAGGTGGTTTAAAGGATGAGGATGGTAACCCGTTGGCATTAGGTTACCACACAGGGCATTGGGAAGTAGACATTTTGATGAAAGAAGCAGCTAATGAAGTCAGTCAACATGCAGGTATACCTTTTGCTGCATATGTCAGCGATCCTTGTGACGGAAGATCTCAAGGGACAACTGGAATGTTCGATTCCTTTCCCTTTCGCAACGATGCCGCTATGGTATATCGTCGCTTGATACGTTCATTACCAACTCGAGATGCTGTACTCGGTATAGGTACTTGTGATAAAGGATTACCAGCCATGACTATCGCCTTAGCATCAATGCATGATTTACCTACTGTTGTTATACCAGGAGGGGTAACATTACCACCGCTATACGGAGAAGATGCAGGGAAAGTACAAACTATCGGCGCAAGATATTCAAATGATGAATTATCATTAGAAGAAGCTGCAGAATTAGGATGTATGGCATGTGCCACTCCTGGTGGTGGATGTCAATTCCTCGGTACAGCAGCTACAGCACAAGTGGTTGCCGAAGCGTTAGGTATGACCGTGCCTCATGCTGCACTAGCTCCATCCGGACAAAAAGTATGGAAAGAAATGGCCCGACAATCCTCAAGAGCAATTATTGCGATGGAAGAAGAGGCACTTACCACAAAAGATATCGTGACAGATGATGCGATTCATAATGCAATGGTAGTACATGCTGCATTCGGTGGATCTACCAATCTATTATTACACATACCCGCTATTGCGCATGCAGCAAAATGCAAGATTCCTTCCATTGAAGATTGGCATAGAGTCAATAAAGAGACACCACGTCTTGTAAGTGTATTACCAAATGGGCCAATTCCACACCCAACCATCCGTGCCTTTCTGGCAGGTGGAGTTCCTGAAGTAATGTTACACCTTCGTGATTTAGGTTTATTACGAGAGCACGTAATGACCGTTACTGGTCACACGCTTAAAGAAAACTTGGATTGGTGGGCGCAATCAGAACGTCGTCAAAAAATGAAACAAAAATTAATAGAAGCTGATCAAATCGAGGCTGACGAAGTGATAATGTCAAAAGAAAAGGCGAAGGAACGTGGATTAACCTCTACCGTTACATTTCCTTCCGGTAATATTGCACCAGAAGGAGCAGTTATTAAATCTACATCTATTGATCCATCTAGATTAGACGAGAATCTAGTTTATTACCACAAAAGTGAGGCTAAAATTTTCACCAAAGAGGCAAGCGCCATTGAAGCAATCAAAACGAAGCAAATAAAAAAAGGTGATATTATGATTCTTACTGGCTGCGGACCTTTAGGTACAGGAATGGAAGAAACATACCAAGTTACCTCTGCCTTAAAGCACTTATCTTATGGTAAATATGTCACCTTAATTACCGACGCTCGTTTTTCAGGCGTATCTACAGGTGCATGTATTGGTCATGTCGGGCCAGAAGGTTTAGCGGACGGACCCATCGGTAAATTACAAGATGGAGATCTCATAGAAGTTAGAATCGATGCTAAACATCTAGAAGGTTCGATTAACTTTGTAGGTCAGCCCGAACAAGAGGTTTCTCCTGAAGAAGGTGCTCATGTTCTTGCATCAAGAGAAGTTAATACTGCTATTAAACCGTCTGAGCATTTACCTGATGATACACGTCTTTGGGCTGCTTTACAAAAGGTAAGTGGTGGTACTTGGAAAGGTAGTGTATATGATGTCGATCGGATTATTGAAGTGTTGGAAGCCGGGGAGAATGTGCTGAAGCAAAGTAAAGCGACTCATCCTATGTAATAGGACCAAACGCTCTTTTCATGTCACATATTCTGGTAGCGAATTGATATGACATAATAAACTAGTAGAAACCCGTTTCATTTATATAATGAACGGGTTTCTATCTTTTCTGGACGATTTAAAATGAACTCTTATTTGTTACCCTTTCAAAAAAACTGTCTTCATCGTAGTAAAAAATTCTTTCGCTGCCTGTCCCTGCTCTCTTGAATAGGAACTTGATGCTTTCATACCACCGAATGGTGCTTGCAATTCAACACCTGCTGTTTCTGAATTGATACGAACCAAGCCTGCTTCAATATCATCGATAAAGGAAAGGATATGATCAATATTTTTGGAGAAGATCGAAGCACTCAGTCCGAAATCAACATCATTTGCTAATTCGATCGCTTCTTCTACAGTATCTACCTTCATTAAAGCCAATACCGGTCCAAAAATTTCTTCCTGTGCAATGGTCATATCGGTTGTTACATCATCAAAAATTGTTGGTTCGATATAGTAACCATCTTTTAGTTTTCCATCAGTTAACTGATTACCACCTAATACCAACGTTGCCCCTTCTTCTTTCCCCTTGGCAATATAATGTTTGACTGTATTAAATTGTCCTTCACTTGCACAAGGCCCCATCCACGTGGAAGCATCCATACCATCGCCTACTGTAATTTCTTTGGCTTTTTCGATTAATCGTTCTTTGAATTGGTCATAGATGCTCGATTGTACAATGACACGACTGCTGCACGTACATTTTTGTCCGGTGGATTTCAAACCACCACTTAAGGTTGCATCAACTGCTGCTTCGATATCTGCATCTTCAGTTATGATGATCGGGTTCTTCCCACCCATTTCTAATTGATATTTACCGCCACGTGCTGCAACAATTTTTCCTATGTTTTTCCCTACATTGTTAGAACCGGTAAAAGTTACGGCACTGACATCGGTATGCTCAGCCAAGCCTTGGCCGATAACAGAACCGCTTCCTGATACAAAATTAACAACACCAGCTGGAAAACCTGCCTTTTCAAAGCATTCGATTACCTTTGCTGCGGTCACTACTCCTTCCGTTGCTGGCTTTAATACAACCGTATTACCGTAAATTAGAGCAGGTGCCATTTTCCAAATCGGAATCGCTACTGGAAAATTCCACGGTGTAATAACTCCGACAACTCCGATTGGTACTCGTTTGCTAAACATCAGTGCACTGGCATCTGTTGATGGTATCACATCACCATCAGATCGCATCCCTTCACCTGCATAATATTTAAGAATTTGAATACCACGAGTGGTTTCCCCTTTTGCTTCGGGCAGGGATTTCCCCATTTCCTTCGTCATTGTCTTTGCAATATCATCCAAGTTTTCTTCTAACATAGCTGCCGCTTGATACAGATAATTGCCTCTTTCTGCTCCAGCTAATTTTCGCCAGGCTTTTTGTGCATTCTTAGCATGTGCTACTGCCTCATCTAAATCCCCTCTTGCCGACTTTTGCACACTGCCTACTACTTCATTTTTCTTCGCTGGATTGTAGCTTTCCAATACTTCACCTGATGCAGATGCTTTCCATTCTCCGCCAATATAATTTAAAAATGCATTTTCACTCATTTACTACTCTCCTTTGTTAAAATATTGCTGGCTAATTTAACTGAGTTTCTTAATACGCCAATCGATTCAATTTCTATTTCGATAACATCTCCCTCCTGTAAAGTGAAGCTATCATCTGGAATGATACATGTTCCTGTAAGTAAGGTTGTTCCATCTAAAATATCATTATCTTTAATTAAATAGGAAACTAATTCGTTATAAGACCTTTTCAACATAGACGTATTCGCGCTTCCTTTTGACACTATTTCGCCATCACGCTGTATACGACATTCAATTTCTAGTTTATAAGGGTCATCGATTGTATCCGCTAACAAAATAGCTGGGCCAATTGAACAAGAATGCTTCCACATTTTTGCCTGTGGTAAATAAAGCGGATTTTCCCCCTCAATATCACGACTACTCATATCATTTCCTATTGTATAGCCTAAAATTTCACCATCTGCTTTCACAACTAATGCTAATTCTGGTTCAGGTATTTGCCAATTGGAATCTGTTCTAATTCCAACAGGCACATCAGGACCTATTAATCTTCTAGCAGTAGATTTCATGAAAATTTCAGGCCTCTCTGCATCGTACACTTTATCATAAAAAGAATTAGTTTGGACGTTAGCTTCTCTATTTCTTGCTTCTTTACTTTTTGAGTACGTTACTCCTGCTGCCCATACTTCATCTGACACAACAGGTACTAACAGCTCTAATTCTGATAATTCCTGTGGGATCGGTTGTTTATTCTTTATTTCCGCTTCGATTATTTGACTACAACTCTTGTTGTCTTTGTCCGCTTTACTTATTAAATCTTGAAAAGAATCTACAGTTAATTCAAAGATATTATCATCATTAGTAACTACAGCTAACTGTTCCACGTTCATTTTTTTCTTAAATCTAATTATCCTCATTTTTTCCTCCTCCTATCATGTAAATAAAAGGTACGCATCCTTCCCTCCTTTTGTTTTATATTATAAAACTTAGTTCTTTAATATAGTTAATAAAAAATTTATCTTTTTACAGATAAATTTTTTTATTACCTAATGCTTTAGAAATTTCTAAACAGGTTTGTTTCAGCGTACTTACAATTTCTTGTTCTAATTCTGATGTAACGGTTTGTTTTGTAGTAGAAATACTAATAGCCGCAACTACTTGATTTGTATGATCAAATATTGGCACCGCAATACAGTAAATACCAGGTTCATTTTCTTCATTATCAATAGAATAACCTTGCACTCTGACTTTCGCTAATTCATCTATATATACTTGTTTGTCTGTCATAGTGTTGGCCGTTTGTGTAAAAAACTCATAACCTTGTAACAGTTCTTCTATTTCTTCTCGTTGTCTAAATGCTATTAGTGACTTGCCAACAGCACTGCTATGAATAGGAACTCTTTTTCCTATTCGGGAATAAACGATAGCCGACGCGCCCTCGACTTTATCAATATAGACGCCATACAGACCTTCTAGTATAACTAAATGGGTGGTTTGCCCAGTTATGACAGAAAGATCAATCAAATATTTTCGGGCAATCTCTCTTATGTCCATACTATTTAGCAAATATTGGCCTCGTTCCAGCAGTTTTAAGCCTAAACTATATTTGCCACTGTCCGTATCCTGTTTAATATAATTGTGTTCTTTTAATGTTTTAAGCAATGAGTGAGTTGTACTTTTGTTTAAATCTAGTTTTCTGCTGATTTCCGTGATTTTCATTTCACTGTATTGTTCATTAAATAAATCAAGGATTTTTAATGCTCTATCGACTGACTGGATGATCGGCATAGTTATGTAACCTCTTTCATTCGTTTACTTTGCTAAGATTATATCATATTAGTTTTATATAATCAAAACTATTTTAAAATAGTTGAACTTATTAGGATCAAAGAGTAACAATCTTGTGCTAAATTTAAGCTTATACTAGTTTCTAACCTTTTCCCCGTTTGGGTGAACATGCCCCTAAAACCCACACTTATAAGAAGCAAAGAGGCATATAGATTGAGATGAGGAAAAATCCCACGGAAGCCGCGCTTCATTATTACAAAACTATTTTGCCTAAATTGAAGCTTATCTACTATATATGTCCATATCATTTCTAACCATACGCATACAATACTAAGACTACAGGAATGAGGAAGAAAAAGTTTATATCCCGTTCATTTCTAAAGACAGTCTATTTTAAGATCTTCTTTATTATATAGAGAGGTAGGTTATATATACAAATACAACTACGAAAAACATTCCTGTAACGTAGTAAAATGTGAGGAAAATTTTCGATTATTTTCATTTTTAATAACAGCTATTGCCACAGTCTTTTTCTTCCTTCAAATTCAAGCGAGAGGGTGAGTAATGCTCATTTGGAAAGTACTCACTCATTCTGCCTGTATTGTTTCCTACCTCTATACAAGTTAAAGCTTACTCATCACTTGAATCAATTGGATTTCCATGTTTGTCCGATAAAAAGCATGTAACATTTTTTGGTTTTTTTCTGATTTAATTTCTGCACAAATCAGATAATGAACAACTATATTTAGTGTTCCTTCACAAATAATTCCATCTAAACAATCATTAACGCATAAAACAGAAAGTCTCTCCAAGTCTCCGACTGTTCCACTAAAGGTATTACCTTGTGATAACCGCGATATTTCTTCATCATTGGCTAATATAACCCAATCACAAGAACATGTCCCTTCGTGTTCAATAGAAAATGTGGCTGCACTTATTTTATCTCCAACTGCTTGCCAAATAGTAGTTGGGGTATCACTCTGACAATTGACATTAAAGTTAATACAGATACAGTCCTCCAATTGCTTGACATTACTTCCTAATGGAATTAATTTGCATTTCCTTATCTCTTCATCTATAGTAATCCAATCATAAACAATTGGTACTTTCATACAATGTTCGGACATTTGGATACGCTCCCTATCAACTAAGTTTATTAATAGTATATGAATGTCTATCATAGCCTGTGTAGGGAGTCTATCATGGCTTGCGTTAAAATAGATAACTATCATAAGGTATGGCGAGGCGAAATGAAGGAAATATCAAGGTGCTAGCTTATTATTATTCGACTAGCATACACTTATCATGATGATAATAGCGGAAAAATGGTAGGAATACTAGGTTTCGTGTCAATTACCCTTGTTCACCTGACTCATTTCAGCATTTTAAAAAGGCTTTGGCGTATAACCAAAGCCTTTCGATATTTTAGTTTAAGAATGCTAGGTACAGGATGAAGATGACAAATAGGAACCACATGACTGGGTTAATTTCTTTTGCTTTACCTTTAGCAACCATTGTAATTGGGTAGAAGATAAAGCCTACTGCGATACCTGTTGCAATACTATATGTCATTGGCATGGTAACAACAGTTAAGAATGCTGGTACTGCGATATCGAATTCATCCCATGGAATGTCTTTCAGGGATGATGCCATTAAAACACCCACGATAATTAAAGCTGGTGCCGTCACCGATGAAGTAACTACTCCTAATAATGGTGAAAAGAATAATGCTAAGATAAACAATATAGCAGTTACTACTGATGCGAAACCAGAACGTCCACCCGCACCAACACCTGTTGCTGATTCTACATAAGAAGTTGTTGTTGATGTACCTAGTGTAGCACCTACTACAGTAGCAGCCGAATCTGACATTAAAGCTTTGCCTGCTCTTGGCAATTTATTATCCTTTAATATACCAGCTTTTGAAGCAACTGCAACTAATGTACCTGCCGTATCAAAAAAGTCTACGAATAAGAATGTTAAAATTACCACTAACATTTCTAAGGTAAATACTTCACCTAAGTGAGCAAATGCTGCACCAAATGTCGGAGCCATACTTGGAACTGGCGCAACAATTCCATCAGGAGTTGGCACTTGGCTAAAGATCATCCCTACAATTGCCGTAATAATCATTCCATAAAACACGCCACCTTTTAATCCTATGGTAAGTAAAATTACTGTCACGATAATACCAAAAACAGCTAATAATGTCGGACCTGCTGTAAGGTCACCTAATGCAACGATTGTTGATGGATCAGCAACAATAATATTTGATTTCTGAAAGCCAATAAATGCAATAAACAAACCAATACCGGCTCCTACAGCCATTTTTAAAACAGGAGGAATGGCATTAATTACTTTCTCCCGAAGGCCTGTTAGCGTCAAAATAATAAAGATAATACCTGATACAAAGACACCGGCTAATGCTGTTTCCCACGGGATTCCATGATCTAAAACAACTGTATAGGTAAAAAATGCGTTTAACCCCATTCCTGGAGCAAGTGCAATGGGATATTTTGCAAAGATCCCCATAACCAACGTACCAACCGCTGCTGCTAGAGCTGTGGCAACAAATACAGCATCTTTATCCATACCTGTTCCTTCAGTAGCTAACATGTCAGGATTAACAAATAAAATATAGGCCATAGCTAAGAAGGTTGTAAAACCTGCTACTGTTTCTGTTCGATAATTTGTTCCCAATTGATCAAATTCAAAATACTTTCTCACTTTACCTTTCCCCCTTTTTTATTCATCGACCGAAACAAAAGAAAGAACACTCTTAACAATTCAAGAGTGTTCTTTACAATTCGGTGTAGTCTTAATGAGAAATAAATCTTATATCCTACATCCTCCTCGTAGTCAGAGCGATTTACGGTGCTCTGGTAGAAACTCTTGGGCCTTATTCCCAATATTATACGACGAATGATTATGATTTTATTAAGTTCCATTCATACCTTACTATATTACTAGGCTACTTTCATTTAGTCAAGACTAAATCCGAATGTTCGCATAACTTTATATAGTATTGTTCGCTTTTAATCCCTCATAAAGTAAGACTTCCAACAGTTGGGGTTTTAAGGACAATTAGCACCATGATAAAGAGTTAACGCTTGTGAAGTAAGTACAATTTTGGAGTACAGATATTTTATAAAACATTATTTAACAACAGAACGAGTATCAAACATCCGATCAATTAGTTCAAGCAATTGTGGAATATATCCATTTCTATAATTTTGAGCGATACAAACAAAGATTAAACGACCTCAGTCCTGTGGAATACAGAACTAAGGCCGCATAAATCCTTGTATCTTTAGTCTTTAAAGTTCTACTACTTCTACCAACATCAAACAGTATAGTCCTCTACAATAGGCAACAACATCACCATTTCATCTGCTAATTCGTAAATAGATAGTTTTCTTCTCAATCTTGAATTAGAAAAAAGTATGTTGTTGCTTTGATCATTCAACTACGTGCTCTTTTTAAATTAATGCTCCATCATCTCATGGGCAATATCATGGCCGCTCATTTCTGATGGGTAGTAGGTTGGCCAGTTAGTGACTTCATCCAGTAAAGTCTCCCGATCATCTCCCCAATACAAGTGATAATGACCGGCTTCAGTCGGATAGATACTATGATCACTAAATTGTATATACTGAGGAAGCCATTCAGCTTCTTCTGCTAGCTGAAATATGTATCTAACTCCTCTATTTCCCGCATCATACGTTAAAATTTCATAACCATCATAGGTATACTCTCCAGACTTTTCTTCACCATTCTTAAAGAAAGTTACTGTATTTCCTTCGATCAAGATACGGTCAACTTCTGTTTTATACCCCACCTCATAATATTCCTTATATTCTTCTGCTGTTTTATCTCCATTATGTTCTGCTTTATGGGCAAAAACCTCATCAAGCGTACCATCTTGAAGCAGTGGGTAAACAGATTGCCAGTCCCCTTCCCAATCAGAAAGTGAGCGATCCTTCACTTCGTTATCTTCGAAATATCCTTCATAAATTTTCACTGTTTTTTCGTCATGAGCATGGCTATGATCATGATTGTGTTCGTGTTCACTCTCTGACGTCTCAGTGGAGTCATCTGAAACTGCTGGAGGTTCAGATAAAGCTTTTGTTAAAACCTCTAAATTGGACTGCATGAGTGTTAAATAATCCTCATCGTTCTCTATATCTTCTTCCGTTAAAACAGATAAATTGTGAATGCGCAAAGTCTCCGCATCAATTTCTTTCCTAACAACATCTGCCACTTTAGGGGTTACATTCTGCTCAAAAAACACATATTTTAACCCATGTTTTTCTGCAATTTCTATGATATTTTGTAACTCTTTTTGTGAAGGTTCATTTGTTGGGCTTAAACCAGAAATAGGAATTTGCTCAATGCCATAGGACTGCTCCCAATACCCGTAAGCAGCATGAGATACAATAATCTCATTTCCTGGTAAACTCTCAAGTTGCTCATGAAACTCTTTGTCTAAATTTTCAAGGTTTCCTTTAAGCTCTTCAAAGTTCTTATTAAATGCCTCTTCTGAATCAGGCTGAAGTACTACAAGGGTATCCTTAATATTCTCAGCTAACCGAATAGAGCGAATTGGATCCAACCAAACGTGTGGATCTTTGTCTCCGTGATGATGTCCAGCATGCTCGTCTTCTTGATTGTCTTCTTCTCCCTCATGATCATGCTTGTGAATGTCCTCTTCTCCTTCGTGATCATGATCGTGACTTTCCTCTTCTCCATGGCTATGGTCGTGAACGTGCTCTATAAAATCAATTCCTGTTGAAGCTTCTACTATTTTCACATCTTCGGATTGGATAGAATCTGAGATTTGTTTAGCATAAGGTTCTAAACCTGCTCCGTTATAAACGAAAGCGTCCGCTTCAGCAATTTTCACTATTTCTTCTGATGTTGGTTCATAGTTATGAGGATTTGAACCAGGTGGTAAGATTGACTCAACGGAAGCTTTATCTCCAGCAATCTGTTCAGCAAAATACTTAAGAGGATAAACAGTAGTATATAATGTCAGATCTTCATTTGATTTCTGGAGATTGTCACTTGCTTCACCGCTTTTTCTACCTCCATCCTCATTACACGCAGCAATTACAAAAATTAGTGTGAACAAAATTAAAATTCCTATTATTTTTTTAAACATCTTTTCTCCTCCTTTAATTCAACAAAAGATCATATCGTAATGATTACGATTTATACTTTAAAGATAGATAACCGTTATCTAAAAAAGAACTTGTCTCCAGACGGTATGGCCCTAATATTTGAATTATAGGACACGCCATTTGAAGTTTCTAATTTACATCCGTTTACAAGGGTGTTTTTAATTTGCGAGATGATACCCTTTTGTTTTGCATTTGATTTGTTTGTTCGAAATCATCATGCTCTTCTCTTTGTCCAAAAAAATTGTATACTTACCTTTTTAAGTGCTGTAGTCAAAATAAGAATAAGAATTGCTATCATCACAATGGTTCCACCAGGGGGGACACCTAGGTGATAAGCCGAAACTAAACCGACAATAACAGAAATTTCACCAAATAATACCGACAAAACAATGGTTTGCTTAAAACTCTTAGTTATCCTTAATGCTGAAGCTACGGGTAATGTCATTAAGGCTGAAACAAGTAGAATTCCCACTACTTGCATAGAGGAAGCTATAACTAATGCTACCATTAAAATAAATAGAAGATGAATCCATTTTCCTTTAACACCTGAAACTGTGGCATGTTCTTCATCAAACGACAAAACAAATAATTCTTTGTAAAATAAGAATACGATGATGATTACAATACAAGTGATAAATAGTACTGTCCACATGTTTGAACGACTCACTGCTGCTACACTTCCAAACAGATAGCTAAATAGATCTGTGTTGAAGCCATCTGCTAGAGAAATTAAAAGCACTCCTAATCCTATACCTCCAGACAAGATAATAGGAATAGCTAACTCTTCATAATTTTTATACAATTTTCGTATCCATTCAATTAAAACTGCCCCTAAAACTGAAAATGCCATCCCCAAGAATACAGGATTCAAATCGTTTATTCCGGATACTTTCTTTTCTAGTAATAGACTGGCTGCAATTCCCGTTAATGTAATATGAGAAAGGGCATCAGCAATTAAGGAGAGTCTACGAACAACAATAAAAACACCCAGTAACGGTGCAACCAAACCAATTAATATTCCTGTCATTGCTGCATTTTGCAAGAAATCATATCTAAAAAAGGCTTCGAACATCAGGATGTCACCTCCACATAGTTATTACGGATTAATTGCTGATCCATGTGTTCATACGATGGCTTCAAATCCTGTTCATTGTATTGATTGTATTCATCGGAAGTTCCATGAAAACTTATAGTCTTATTCATGCAAGCTATGTGAGTCGCATGCTTCGTAATAGTATCTATATCGTGTGTGATCATAAGAAGAGTGATGCCAGTTTTTTTATTCAATCTGCCCAGTAAATCGTAAAAATCAGTGACATGCTTCGCGTCAATTCCCACTGTAGGCTCATCAAGAATTAATAGTGATGGGGCACTAATCAGAGCTCGGGCAATAAATACTCTTTGCAATTGGCCACCTGACAGTTCTCCTATACTAGATCTCGCAAATTCCTCCATTTCTACGACCTTTAACGCCTCCAAAGCTTTTTGCGTATGCTCACGTTTTAGAAAACGAAACATACCTAACCTAGAAACAAGCCCAGATTTCACTACTTCCAAAACACTCGCTGGAAAGCCCGCGTTGAAACTGTTGGATTTTTGTGAAATATATCCAATTTCCTGCCAATTATTGAATCGTTTAATTAATTCATTAAATACTTGAATACTTCCAACGGTAGGCTTAATGAGTCCAAGGATCAATTTAACCAAAGTAGATTTTCCAGAACCATTAGGTCCAATCAATGCAACGAATTGTCCCTTGTCTAATGAAAAATTCACATGCTCAACTGCCCACTCTTTTTCATACTTAAAAGAAACGTTTTTTACTTCTACAATTTTGCAATCACTCATTCTATCTCCTCCCCAGTAGTAATGATTACTAAAAGCCTATCGGTTCATTGAACTGTACTTTGTTTTAAATCTCACTATCGGTAAATGCCGGCAATGGATCATGAAGTTTACTCCAATCCTGTTTCATCTCTTCATCTGTTAGCAAGCTTTGATCCAATCCCTTGATGATCTCTTCCTCATCCATATCGATGCCGATAAACACCAACTCTGTCAAACGATCTCCATATTCGTCGTCCCAACGCCTGGCTAACTCTGGTTCTTTGCTCAAGACTTCCACTCTTTCCTGTTCAGGATAATTAGCGATCCACTCTCCTACACCTTGGATAGCAAGAGATGTTCCTGCCTGTGATAATAAACCAGACACCTCATTTCTTGAAGCTAACCAAAAGAACCCTTTGGCTCGAACAATACCTGCCGGCCAATTTTCTAACCATTTCATCCACCGTTCAGGATGGAACGGCCTCTTCCTTCGATAAACAAAGGAGTAAATACCGTATTCCTCACTTTCAGGAACGTGTTCCTCATTTAATTCTTTGATCCATCCTGCTCCCTGACTTACTTTTTCAAATTTAAATAATCCCGTATTCAATACAGAGTCCAGCGGAACCCTGCCATAAGTAGTATCGATAATATGAGTTTCAGGGTTTAATTGCTTCAGAACTGCTGTTAATGCTTCTTTATCGATGTTTTTTACTAAATCCACTTTATTTAAAAGGAGAACGTTTGCGAATTCAATTTGATCAATTAAAAGGTCAATTACTTCTCTAGCATCTTCCTCGTCTGCCCCTTGACTACGATCGAGTAAGCTTTCTCCTGATCCATAATCCTCCCAAAAACAACTTGCATCTACTACTGTCACCATGGTATCCAATCGACAATACTGATCAAGGTTGATTCCAAGCTCTTTGTCTTCATAAGTGAAGCTTTGAGCAACAGGGATTGGCTCTGATATCCCAGTCGATTCAATCACAATATAATCGATATCCAGCTTGGAAAGCTCCGCTACCTCTTTTATTAAATCCTCCCTTAAAGTACAGCAAATACAGCCGTTCTGTAGTTCGACCAGCTTTTCTTCAGTACGGCTGAACCCGCCTTGTTTCACCATATCAGCATCTATGTTGACTTCACTCATATCATTCACGATCACGGCTATTTTAAGATCCTCTCTATTGTGTAACAAATGATTTAATAATGTGGTTTTTCCTGACCCCAAATAACCACTTAGTACGGTAACTGGTATTTTATTTTTCAATTTTTTCCCTCCTAAGCGTTTTGCGCAATACGTTCAGCTACTTTTCTTGCCCCTGCTATATTTCTAGATACAGGGCCGATTTCCAGTTCAGCAAGAGTACCAGCAACAAATAGTCCTCGTGTCCATTCTAATGAAGGTTGAACTATTGGGAAACCGCAAGGTGAACAGGGGAGATCCAATTGTTCAATCACAGGTTGCAACCACTTTTCGCCTGGTATGTTTGTCTCTGTCCCCGTAGCAAGTAGCAAAGAATGAGCTGAAATGATCTTACCATTCGTTAATAAGAGTTCCACAGAATTATCTCTACTTTGAGCATCCTCAATTTCACCTGTATAGAAGTTCAGCCTGCCCGCGTTCTCTTGTCGTTTTAATTTCAGATAAAGTTCTCTTGTTAAAGAACCCCGGTGTCTTGCTTGTCGGATAAGTCTTCGCCGTTTCTCATAGCAATCGACTTGATGAAAATTTCTAAGATATTTTGGACCTAACCAGCCAGGATCACTATCAAAGTCATGAATCCGAAAAGGATGGCGTTTCACCAACGTAACTGAGTGAATAGTTGAAAGAGTATAAGAAAGGTGCGCTGCTGTCATACCCCCGCCTAAGATGACAACATCTCCCTCATCAGGAAGAGATGCCTCTATATCAAACACATGACTTATAGACCCCTTACTGCATTTAAAGACCCAGTCCGGGTAATGTGGTTTTTGGTTCATGCCCATAGCAAGAACAACTCGTTCTCCTTGAATCACTTGATTATTGGATAGTGTTACTTTCCACTCCCCTCCAGAACAGGAAAGTCCCTCCACTGTTCCTTGTTTCCAACATTCTTGCACGCCTACCTCGTCCATTTTGTCCAAGCTGTGCTGATTAAACATATCCAAACGTGGCCTCGCATATCTCCCTTTGAATGGTTGAGCATAGTCGTTTGATCGTGCGTATTTCTTTAAGCTGAATGGATCTATAGCTATATGATGGACCGATGGAGATCTTAAATAAGACATGCCGATTTTTTTCGTCAATGTTCGCCATATCTGCATTGGCTCTGGATAGGAATCAATAATCAAAAGATCAGCTTTGTTGACTTTTTCTAGTAGCAGGCGAGTGGCCACACAGCACCCCTGAACCCCTCCACCTATAATGATCCACTTATACATATAAACACACTGCCCTTTCTTTTTTATCAGCTTGATTTTTTCACACTAGGGATTTACCTTTTAGCGTATATTTCTAAAAGCAATCCGAGACAGGTTGATTTTCACCTATATCCCCGAGACCTGCCTGTAAAACATGATGATGAAAAATCACTGAATGGATAACTCATTTCGCCTCTAGCTCTTTTCGTAGTTCGGCATCTTGTTATACTAATTAATTTAAGTTCAGAAAATGATTACTCTTCCTCCTCTTTGTCTTGATCCATATACACCCGACTAGGTGTAGCACCCTCTTGAAATAAATACTTTCCACTATAACCTTCGGTAGCTTGATCAATTTGTGCTATAACCAATTGACACACTCGCATACCGACTTTTAATTGCACAGGAACACGATTTGCATTAAATAACTCTAAAGTGATCTGGCCGGAGAAGCCCGGATCGATCCATCCAGCATTTTGAATAAACACACCAAGCCTTCCGATAGAACTTCTCCCTTCAACAAAGGCCGTTAAATTGTCAGGTAAACGAATTTGCTCAAATGTTGTTCCTAACATAAAAGTTTTAGGCGGAATCGTGATAACTTCTCCCTCCATTACTTGCATTTCATGATAATTTGCCGGCTTGTTGACTGATAATAAAGTGGTAGACATGTCATCTACTACTAAGAAATGCTTTCCTAAACATAGATCAATGGACGCTGGTTGTATGCTAAAATCCTTATAAGGAGTAATAGAAATTCGTTCATCATATATGAATTGTTTAATCGTTTGTCCTGATAAAATCACCTGTTCTCACTCCTGATTATGAAATTCGCCAATTGAATGGATTTCTGAATTGTGACCAGTCTTCCTCCATCTCTGACTCCGTTAATAGACAACGATCTAGCTCACTAGTTATCTCCTCAACCTCCAAGTCCATCCCGATGAAAACAAGCTTTGTATGGCGATCTCCATATTCAGGATCCCATAAATCTTTGACTTCAGGATTATTCTTTAAAATTTCCTTTTGCTGTTCTATTGGTAATGAATCGACCCAATAGGCTAATGGTTCAACAGCTACTGATGGACCAGCTTGCGATAACAATAAAGCCATATCATAATGAGTCGCACACCACATCACACCTTTTAACCGAACAATTTCTTTCGGTAGATCTTGATACCAGCTCATTAATCGTTCCGTGTGAAAAGGCAGTCTTGATGTATAGATGAACGAACTAATTCCGTACTCCTCTGTTTCCGGGGTATGATTTTCTACTCCAGCATTGAGTTCCTTCAACCAACCTGCTGATTCACTAGCTTTCTCAAAGTCAAATAAACGAGTATTTACTATTTCTTTTGGATCTACCTTACAATGTTGGGTTCGGATAATTTTCGCTTCAGGCTGTAACTTACGTATGACTTTCTCTAACTTCTGAAAATCTTCCTCTTTCACTAAATCTGTTTTATTCAAAATAAGAACATTACAGAATTCAATTTGGTCAAGTAATAAATCGGCAATATTGCGCGTATCTTCTTCACCCACTGCTTGTTGCCTTTCCAGTAAGCTGTCTCCTGAACCGAAGTCATGCCAAAAGCGATTAGCATCGACAACTGTAACCATCGTATCCAAGCTGCAATATTTCGTTAGATCAATTCCCATCTCTTCATCAATGTAAGAGAAGGTTTGTGCAACTGGGACAGGCTCACTTATTCCGGATGACTCAATCAAAATATAATCAACATCACCTTTTTTCACGAGACTTTCCACTTCCACCAATAAATCCTCTCGTAATGTACAGCAAATACAGCCATTAGACATTTCCACTAATTTTTCTTCGGTACGGGAAAAACTGCCTTGTGATTGAACTAGCTCACTATCAATATTTACTTCACTCATGTCATTGACAATCACTGCCACCTTCAGGCCTTCTCGATTATGTAAGACATGATTCAATAACGAAGTTTTTCCAGCACCTAAATATCCACTTAGTACAGTTACAGGGATTTTTTTCATTTATTACTCCTCCTTTTTGTAACAGTGCTAATCGTCCGTAAAACCCCACTGGGGGAAGTCTCACTTTATGATAAAAAATATAGTCCTGCAGCAAGGAAAGCTGCACTAACAACACTTGTCAGCATTTGCTTTAATCCAATTGATAAAGCGTTCTTCCAACTTAGTTCTCTGCCGATAGTAAATAACGTAACAAGGCAAGCTGATAGTGTTGATGCTAAGTAAACAAGAATAAATATTTGACTGATTGACATATCCATTAACAAACTGCCCTGCCCCTCATTTAAGACAAGTAATCCATCCTTTCTAATAAAGGAAAAGATCAATCCAGGTGCTGCATCTGTTGGTAATGAAAATAGATATAATAACGGCATTGCAAGCCAACTCAAAATGGATAATCCCCCTACTGTTTCTAGTACAGATGCAATCAAACAAATCAACAAGAAAATCGGCATAGCTTGAAGTAAAAATTGTTTAATCACGCCAGAAACCTTCCACCAAAATGAACTCCAATTGATTCCTTGTAAATAAGGTAAGGGGGCAATTCTAGTTAGCTCATTAGTGGTGTTTCTGTTCCAAATCCTTGTATGAATAGCTCCGACTACAAATAGTAAAAACAAATACGGAATAAATAGAAAAGGAACATGAGCTGCATTGAAAATAGATAAAGTTGCTCCAATTTGATAACTGCAGGCTGAACCAAAAGCAAGCATGGAAACACAAGATACTCGGGTGCAGCTGCTACAGCTTCTGCTTTGCATGACTGCGACAACATTACAACCAAAACCAGTGATAACAGGAAGCAAGTCTCTCCCTGTTAATCCGATTTTACGAAGCCATGGATCTAACGCATTTGTTAAGTGTTCTTGTATACCTATCTCTTCTGTAATAGTTGTAGTTATGCTGATCATTAAAACAACAGGAAAAGCCCATAGAAATGAATACCAACCTAAAGTGATGACTCCATAATCACCTATCAATACATTCGCTAAAAAAGCTGGTATCTGCTCCAACCATACAATTATCGGCGTAAGCAAATATTGCTCTGTAATCGGTTCGAACCAACTGACAAATAAGTAGGCTGCAAATACTGGCAAGGCAAACATAGCCATGATAATAAGACAAACTAATATTGGACCTACTACCCTCAAACGGAACATCGGAATTAGTTTATTAACAGGAATAGGTGTTGAAGGCAGAAAGCTAACAATACTTGTAGTAACAGCCCAAATCCTGGCTTGCTCGATACATGTGATTACTTTTTCTTGTTCTTCCTGATCCATCTTTCTGGCATTAATCCAGACAACTGGTACTTGTAATAGCTCTTGTACTCTTTTTTGTTCAGCATTAGAAGGCTGGTATTTATCCTGGTGAGTTGCAACAATAGCTACTTGTTTACCTTTCAAATTCAATTCTTTCTGCAGCTGGGTTAACTCCTCTTTCAGTTCCGTTGCCTTCACAACTAATAGTAGGGTTTGTTCCCCCTCTAAACGATCTAAAGTAAGTTGAGTACTTTTACTGTCCATATCGAATTGAAGTCCTGGCAAGTCTGTTAATCGTATATTATTGTTTAATTTACAGGTTGCAGTTAAGGCAGCTATTGTTGTCCCTTTTACACTGCTTGTCAACGCTCGCTTTTCGCCAGTCAAATGGCGGAACAAACCTGATTTCCCAACAGATTCACAACCTACTAGCACCACATCTATTGGATGGGCAAGGGCAGATTGCACGCTTTCTAGCATTGACACCTCTCCCCACACATCGAAAGATCATCAAGATAGAAGTTCTCACGTTTGTACTCTTCTAATATGGATAAATCTAAGCCTAACTCTTGACCAATCGTTTCTGCTATGACAGAAAAGCGCTGGCGGAATTTGTAAATATAACAAAAAATATGGTCATCGTGGCGAAGTTCCGGTCCAGCTAAAAATAAACCAGGAGTCGTTATAGCTTCATCTTTTTCATTGACAAGAACTTCGTCATGCTTACCACGTGTCACTAGATTTTCTATCGTCGTTGTGCTACCTGAGAAACCACTAGCTAATATTGGTCTCTCCATTGTAAAATAAACTTTTCCACTACTCGTATAGACGTCATACCCTGAGGGTACTGCTTCCATTCGTGTCACTGCTGTATTGCCTACACTCATTAATAAGTCGGAATCAAGCAAGTGACGAATACGACCATATGTATAGGTTGACAGGGCAATACTTGGATCACTATTGTCTAGCTCCCACGTATTCGTTTTAGCTATTACAGTCGTTTTTTTACCTAAACGTCCTAAATGAAATGCGGCATCCATACCACTTTCATAACCTCCGATGATAATAAAGTCATCACCTTCTAGCTCTCGCCAAGATGGAATCAAGCTATTGTGCACGCCAAGCTCTGCACCTGGGAAGGGCTTTAAATCGGGATATTGGTATTGCCCTGCTGCCCAGATAACATAGCGACTTCGATATGTCCCTTGGGTAGTATCTATCAAAAAAATACCATCTTTTTTATGGATTTGATCTACTTGTACTCCTTTTTCAATAGGAAGCGTAAAATGATCTGCCACTATATCTAGATAATCTGCATATGCTTCACCAGTAGGATGTTCCATATCTAACGTATAAGCTGGCGAAGATTTCGGTACAATGGCATTTAAATCTGTCTGTCCAAACCCCTGCGCTGGAAACGAGGGTGTTATAAATCTCATTTCCTTAGGCCAACGCAGAAAAGATGCTCCTACTTCTTCTTTTTCTAATACCAAATAGGAAGTACAATTCATTTGTTGTAATAAAGCGGCGACACCAATTCCCGAAGGTCCTGCTCCTACAACAATGACATCATATACTTTACTCATCATTACCACCTCTTAAATCATAATCATTACGATTTACATCGCAAAAAAATTAAGCAAGACAATATTGGAAACCTCTCTCTAATTCCTGATAGTCGAGATTCTTCCCAATAAATACTATCTCACTTTGCCGCTTTTCATTATTCGCCCATTTAAAACCTTCAGTACCTGCAAATAACATATGTACACCTTGAAAAACAACTCTTTTATTAAGGTGTTTTATATAGAGCACTCCTTTATAACGATATAATTGTTCTCCTTTAAACTGGACTAAATAGGAGAACCATTTATTTACTTTTTCTAAATCAAGCGGACGATCGTCTCGAAAAACAAAAGATGTGACTTGATCATTATGATGATGGTGATGTGTTTCCACTAATAGATTTGGATCTATTTTTAATATATTACCTAATTCAAAGGATTTTTTCCCTATTAAATCTTGGCTATCTATATCTGCATATGTAGTGTAAATCCGTTTTGCATGTGGATTCATGTTAATCAATTGTTGTGCCAGCTCGTTTTTTTCATCTTCCGTAATCAAATCCATTTTATTTAATAGCAGAACATCAGCAAAAGCGATTTGTTGCCCAGGTTCTTCTTCTTTTAAATGTTGCCAGA
The DNA here is from genome assembly GCF_900114645.1 of Gracilibacillus orientalis. Lineage (GTDB taxonomy): Bacteria > Bacillota > Bacilli > Bacillales > Amphibacillaceae > Gracilibacillus > Gracilibacillus orientalis. Next base: position 104,360 of record NZ_FOTR01000008.1, read on the forward strand.
TATGCTTGGCATCGACCATCGTAATCACACTATCCATTTCGAATGATTTTGCTGTTTGTTCATCCATTAAAAAAGTTTGAATAACTGGGGCTGGATTAGCCATACCTGTTGTCTCAATGACAATACGATCTATTTTTTCTTCCTGTTCGATCAAATTACTTAAGATGTTAATTAAATCACCTCGTACATTACAACAAATACAACCACTGTTTATTTCAATGATTTCTTCCTTTGTTGATACCACCAAATGACTATCAATAGATGTGTCACCAAATTCATTGATGATGACAGCAACTTTTTGTTCAGGTATGTCCTTTAATAAGTTATTAAGCAATGTTGTTTTACCTGCACCCAAAAATCCAGTTAAAATGGTTACCGGTATGGTGTGTTCTTTTGACAACAGGCTTTCCCTCCTCTTGCTATGTACAACTAAATTTTTAGTCAAAGAATAGGACAGGAACAACACTTCAAGATGCCCCTGTTACTTATTTTAATTCTTCAAACTTGATAAACTCTTACCAACTAGATTTCTTCACGCCAGGTATTTGTCCTTTATGAGCATAGTCTCTAAAGGCAATACGGGACATATTGAATTTCCGCATGTAGCCACGCGGTCTTCCTGTAAGCTCGCAACGGTTTTTTAAGCGAGTTGGTGAAGAGTCCCGTGGCAATTTACGAAGCGCTTCATAATCACCTTTTGCTTTTAACTCTTTTCTTAATGCTGCATATTGTTCAACCATTTTCTGGCGTTTTTTCTCTTTTGCAATTTTAGACTTTTTAGCCATTTGATCTTACTCCCTTCGATCATTAGAATTTACCTCTATATTCAAATAACTTTTAAATCGTAATGATTACGTATTACATATCATTATAGGATACTATTACTGAAATGTAAATAGTAATGATTACGATTTATTGCTTGGTTGGTATTACATCATCTAAAGCTTTCTCGGGGATAAAAAAATGGTTTTGCAAGAATGACCTTTTTCCAACTACACTCTGCATCCATCACAATAGCCATAAACCTCAAATTTATGATGTGTAATAGTAAAACCTTCAGGAGTATTAGATATAACATCCATTGGGCACATATTTATATTTTTCGTTGCACCACAATCAGCACAAATGATATAGTGATGATGCTCATCTGAATTTTTAAAGCGATAATGTTTATTTCCTTTTAATTCTGTTGATTCTATAATATTAAGTTCTTCAAATAATTTTATATTACGGTAGATCGTATCTACACTTAAATAGGGATAATCCTTAACGATTAATTTTAAAATGTCTTTGGCAGATAAATATCGGTTTTCTTCAACGAATATTTCCAACATTCTTTCTCTTCTCCTTGTTAATTTATACCTTTCCTTCTTCAAAATATTTAATACATCAGAAATATTCATTAAAAATCTCCTCTCTACTCTTCTCAGAAACCTTTACATCTCAACACATTCCGCAAATTGAATGTGTCAACGGTCATATGATATACAGATTCCTTTATCTGTTTGAGGAATGGTTAGATCACAGTATCTATTAATTAGGAAAGTTGGAATACCTGCACATTCCAAATCATCCGGTTCAAATCCAAAAACACCATAGGTTACAAGCAAATCAGCTTCTGTACCAATAATCAGCTCATGAGACATATCTGTTGTAGCACTTTAATCATTCTGAAGAACAATTGGAATCCATTCCCATCTGCCACTTTCTTCCCTTACATACCCTAGTCCTGGAAAAGGATAGTGGCAAGCAAATACTAGAGCTTTTCTATCCACTGTATCTTGTAAGAACTTTCTTCGGGTTTCTAACCCTTGTCGAGGTGAAACCTCCGCACGAATATGAGAAGGAAGATATTGCAAAGTTCTCGGGTCATTTAATATATCGGAAGCCACCAATAAAGATGTTCCTTCCGAATGGATATAAAGACACAGATGTCCGACTGTATGTCCTGGAGCATGAATGAGATAAATACCTGGAAAAATTTCCACATCTGATGTAATCAAAGTTATTCGATCTTCTACATCCTTTAGTTTCCGACATTCATTGGACTGTGGATGATTTTCCCAGAAATCCCATTCTTCTTTTCGCATGATATATTCTGCATTAGGAAAAACTGGTTTTCCATTATTAGAAAGTCCTCCAATATGATCCATATGTGCATGTGTTATAATGATTGTATCAATATCTTCTGGATAAATTCCTTGTGTTTTTATATGATTAAGCAATTGACCAGCTGTTGATAGGGTTTTTCCAAATCCAACATCTACTAATATCTGCTTATCTCCTGTATCAATATGTAAAAAATTTAATGGTGCATCAAAGTTGGGTGGAATGTCTTGAATAATGTCCTCTGGTGTGTTAGCAAAAAAGAATTCCTTTGAAACTGGAAAAGCACCATCCGATATGGACATCAATTTTAGTGTTCCTAGTTGAAACGTATATAGTTTAGACATTAGTAACTCCTCCTTACTAATCTTATAAGTATTATTGAGTAAACTAGAAAAAAGTGTACTCTTTTGTATCTTTCAATATTTTATCTAAAGCTTGCCATGTCATTAATGCACAATTATGTCTTGCTTTTAACCGGTGGACCCCTTGCAATGATAGACTATCCCCTAAGTCAACCTTATCTGGTTCTTCACCATGGCGGATTAAATCTTCAAATCCTTGTCTTAGAGAAGCAACTTCTATTAATGGTTTATTTTTGATCAATTCTGTCATCATAGATGCAGAAGCCATACTAATACTACAACCTTCACCAAGGAAGGTCGCTTTTCTTACTCGATCATCTTCCAGATCTAAAAATAAAGTCATAACATCGCCGCAAGTCGGGTTTTTATAGTGAACCTTTAAAATATTTTCTCCTTCTATTTCTTCAAAATTTCGCTTATATTTATAATGATCCATAATCACTTTTCGGTATAAGTCATCAAGCATTATGAACTCTTCCCCCTTCGTTGTGAGTGATCTTCAATCAACTTTCTTTATCCTAAGTATTTGATAATTGTTTCTTTTCAAATGAATACTTACCTCTTTTCAATTTCAATTACTTTGATACTCTAAATACTCTTTCTTTGTCTTTAGAAATACCTGAATTAATACTTAACATACCTTGAAGCATTGGTCCCGAAAGAGTGGCTACTTTCTATGTATAATCCTCATCGACAAGAAGTGATTAATAAGACAAGTTGCTTCCATATTACTCAAATCCCATGTCGCCATTATAAAAACCCCCAAACATTATAATTAATTTCATATTGTTATAGACCCAACAGATTTATGGAATATGTGCTCTGCTTACAAACTTACTAATCCTCCTATTACCTTTAGCTCTTTTCTCATGCCAACACATTGTACATGTATTTTCTTCTCTTTTGAGAATTTAAAGTTTTTAGCCATTCAAAACTTACCCCTTACTATTATCAGCTATCCAAAGAAATCTTTATTTCAAATCGTAATCTTTTCGATTTAAGTAATATTATAAACCATTAAAGCTAAAAAATAAATAGTAATGATTACGATTTATGTATTGTATAATACTATAAATTTGTTCGCGCGTTGACCATTTTTGTAAAGGATGGGACAGGAGTAGTCGATTTACGACAAAACACGACCATCATAATTGATGGTCGTGTTTTTATTCCTTGAAAAAGTATTATTCTTCCTTGGATAAAGGCATATATCTAAGAAGAACAACCAGATATCCAGAGAAGGGCGGTAATCGAATTCGTTTTTTGAATGTTCGATTTCCCAAAATATTATCTATGTTGTCCCACCAGTAAAAAGGGAGTGCTTTTACACAATTTCTCTTTTTTAGAGCACATTTTTCACTGATTTTAGAGTATTCTCTCTTTCGATTGTCACTGGTGGCTTATGTCGCTACAGATCCTATCTCATACAGAATGTGTATAAGCATAGATTGCTTTATTTCTTAATAACATATTATTCTCATTCAGCATACCTATTGGTAGTATTTTTTGAGGACACAACTAAGTTTTGTTATTACTCCCACTCAATTGTCGCTGGTGGCTTACTAGTTACGTCATAAAGTACTCGGTTGACATAATCTACTTCATTCACAAATCGTGTAGATATTTTCTCCAAAACATCCCATGGGATTCGTGCCCAGTCGGATGTCATACCATCAATTGAGGTTACGGCACGGATACCAATCGCGTAATCATACGTACGCGCGTCACCCATAACACCAACACTGCGGATGTCCGGTAATACCGTGAAGTACTGCCAGATATCACGATCTAATCCAGCTTTTTTAATTTCCTCACGTAAGATCGCATCTGATTCACGAACAATCTCTACTTTTTCTGGAGTGATTTCACCAAGTACACGGATACCAAGGCCAGGGCCTGGGAATGGTTGACGCCAAACAATATCATCCGGCACTCCAAGTTCTGTACCTAAGGCACGTACTTCATCTTTAAACAATGTATTTAATGGTTCAATCAATTGAAATTCCATATCTTCTGGTAATCCGCCAACATTGTGGTGAGATTTAATCGTTTGTGCTGTTTCTGTACCACTTTCCACAATGTCAGTATAAAGCGTTCCTTGTGCTAAGAAATCCATTTTTTCTAGTTTTCCAGCTTCATCATCAAATACATAAATAAATTCATTTCCGATGATTTTACGCTTCTGTTCTGGATCGGATATACCTTTTAGCTTGGACAAGAATCGTTCCTGCGCATCTACTCTAATAATATTCATTTTAAACTGATCACGGAAAGCCTTCATTACGGTATCTCCTTCATTTTTCCGTAATAGTCCATGATCAACAAAAATACAAGTCAACTGATCACCAATTGCTTTATGAATAAGTGCAGCAACTACAGAAGAATCAACACCACCACTTAGTGCACATAGGACATTGCTGTTACCGACTTGCTCTCTAATCTTATCTACTTCCATATCAATGAAGTTTGCCATTGTCCAATCGCCTGTACAATCACATGCTTGGAAGACGAAAGATTTTAATACGTCAATTCCATACTCTGTATTACGTACTTCAGGGTGGAATTGCACACCATATAGATGCTTGTCTTTATTACTCATTGCAGCAACTGGTGTAGATGTGCTTGTTGCTTCTATATCAAAATCTTTTGGTGCTTCGATAATTTTATCGCTATGGCTCATCCACACTACTTGTTCTTCCGGTGTTCCTTCAAATAATAATGCTCCTTCTTTTACATGGATGTCTGCTTTTCCATATTCACGCTGGTTGGCACGTTCCACCACACCACCGAAATGATGGGTCATTAACTGCATACCATAACAAATACCTAAAATCGGAATGCCCAAATCAAAAATTCGCTCATCGCAACGGAAACTATTTTCACCGTATACGCTGTGTGGACCACCAGATAATATAATTCCTTTTGGATTCATTTCTTTTATTTCATCGATTGTTAAGCGATGAGAATGAAGTTCACTATATACTCCGAATTCACGGATGCGACGCGTAATCAATTGATTATATTGACTACCAAAATCTAACACTAAAATCATTTCATTGTTTACTTCCAAGTTGTCCACTCCTTCAGTTTAATTCCATTCTATATAATAAAAGTGACGATATCATCACAAAGATGGTAACTCTTTTCAAACATATCCTGTCTTCACACTAAATCCCGCTTTGTTAAAATAAAAATCTGCCTTTCTTATAAGAAACAGAAAGGCAGAAATCTTGACAAGACCCCCGCCTTCATAGTCCGAACATTCATGGTGTTCAAGTAGAAACGTTTGAGCCTTATTCTCAAACATATATGAAGGTGATGTGATGATGCAAGGAAGACTGCATCAATTACTTTGAGTACCATTACAAAACTATTCAAATACTCGTTTTAATTTTTATCTATTCTATCAATCGATACAATACTGGTCAAGCAAATATTTGATCAATCATTCGTTGAAATAAGCTTTGTAATCGCTTGTTATCCTTTAATGATGACGTTTGGTTACGATACAAGTATTCTTCATATGCTAGCGTAATATCATACATTTCTGAAGTGCCTAATCGTTGATCAACTTCTATTGCATACCGTCGTAATGTTTGTCCTTTACTTCGATGTACCCCTCTTTTTTCTAGGATTTCCAGTAAATAGACATAAGCTACTTCTATTTCTAATTTCTCTATTAATCGATGCCATTTCTTCAGCATATACCAATCTCTTAGCTCATAGCGTTTAAGGTAAATGATAATTGCCAGAATCACAAAGATAAGAGTCAGAGCCCCTATCCAGTAATATATTCCACCATTTCCTCCATTTTCATTATTTGCACCGCCAACTGCACTGTCATCTTCTGCTGGATTGAGCGCTTCACTTTCCTGCTCTTCTTCGCTTAATTCTTCTCCACTTTCTTCTTCCGTTTCCTCATCATCTATCATATAATCTTCGGTGTTAATATCACTGCTGGTTTCTTGATAAAAATCAGTTGGGTTGGTAAATCCACTCGTTGGTTCAAAAGGTACCCAGCCACTTTCAGGAAAATACACCTCTACCCATGAATGTGCGTTATTATTCGTCACTTCATACAAGGAGTAATCGTCTGGAAGAGAAGGCTGATCTACGGCTTCCGTACCACCAGTGAACCCTTTCACCCACCGTGCCGGGATATCTAAGGAGCGAAGCATGACTACCATAGAGGTAGAAAAATTATCACAATAACCGATTCTTGTCTCGAATAGAAATTGATCAACGTAATCTTCGCCTTCTTCCGGTACAGATACATCTTCAATTTGATACACATATCCATTCGCAGAGAAAAAGCCTTCTATCGCCTGCGCTTTATCGTATCTATTGTCTTCGCCCGTGGTTACTTCTGTTGCTAGTTCCTGAACACGATCAGGTAAACTATCCGGTAATTGTAAATACTGTTCTTTAATCTCTACAGGATCATCTTCTGAATTGCTCCTCAATTCATTAATTGAAAAGGAAGGAGCTTCATAATCAATGGAATAAGACAGATTTTGAATCTGTTCTGCTGATTCTGATTCGATCAAACCATAAGTACTATCCGTAAAAAACGGATCCTGTTCAGATGACATGATATGATGAATGCCATAAGGATACACTATCTTTGATAACTGATTTTGAGTCACCGGTCGTACTGTGGCACTGTATGAAGTTGTTTCTATTTGTTGACGCAGAAATGTACTCCATTCTATGTCCCCATTGTTTGATTCTTGGAAGTCTAGCTCTGTTGAACGCTCCCACCCTTTGCCGGTATACAAATCTTTTGATTCAATCCGCCAATAAATATCATCATGGGCAATGGCCTCAAACACCGGAGAATCATCCTGCACAAAAGATCCTCCTAATTGTGAATCGTCTTCGCCATAGCCAACTTTTTGCACCGGACCATTGCTAAAACCAACATGTCCCGCTGTACTTTGAATAAAAGGAACGGGATCAGGCCATTGTGGGTTTAACTTTGGTGAATAGATCCCTAGTACGGTGGCGAACAGTACAATAACAATAATCGGTGTCATCCAACTCCATACGTGTTTCTTATGATTATCTCTTTCCACATTGTCCATCAGCTTTACATATCTACTGAGCCCAAGTACCAAGAAAGATACAACAAACGTTCTGACCATTGCTAATTGCGCATCGTATATCGTATACGTATCTAAAACTGTTAAATAAATGAACGTTAATACAACAAACAGAAAAAATTTGTTAGCTATCATAAACCAATAATGTAATAAATAGCTCATCAGCCATAACAATAACAAGAATAACATGCTTCTGGCAAAAGCAGTCATTAATCCCCAATCGTTCTCCAACACCGCTTCAAGATTAAATCTCAGCTCCAAAGTCAAGGTCTGTATCCATTCAGGGGATAATAAGGTAGCATTGATAAATAAATAATCAAGTATAAATAACAGTGAGAAAAACTTGACCACGAACTTCGCCCATAAGTTCCTCGTAAAAAAAGAAGTGACAAAACAAATGGCAGTGTAAATGACAAATAAATAGACATTACCTGTATCCGTGATTTCTTCCAGCGGACGTAACCATTCCCAGAACAACATAAAACCTGCTAATAATAGAATAAAAGAAGATACAGATTCTAAAGATATACTTTTTTTCATTGGGATGCCTGCACCTCCCATTGCTCTTGCATTAATTGCTTTTCTGTTACTGTTTGCACACTAATATTTTTCAAACGAAGTGACCGGATATATTGCTCTTTTTTGACATCCAGTTGCTTTTCCGGGATAACATAGCAAACTACTATTGTATAATCTTGTTTTTTCCAATTGGATAGTCTCTCTACTACTAACTCATCTAAGTGATGAATAACAAACAAAATGACACTCCCTCTTGATAGCTCCTTCATTGGTACTGCCATTCGTTCTGCTAATGATACTTGTTCTTGTTTTACGGTTGATAGGTAGTTTTGTACTGCTGGAAATTGGAACTGTAATTGCTGATTAGAGAAAAATCTCTCTGATTTTCCAAATGTATAAAAAGAGGTGCTTTGATCTTTCTTACGAAGTGATTGCAAAACAGATGCTGTCCATTCCACAACAGCTTCGAAAACTAATGGTTGAGGTTGTTGTAATCCACCCACATCTAAAATGACGACAATTTTGGAGTCCTTTTCCTGTTCAAACTCTTTTGTCATCACTGTATTTTTTCGCGCGGTTGTTTTCCAATCAATCCATGAAAAACGATCCCCAGGAATATATTCACGAACACCTGATACAACATTTGTCAGTTTTTCATCATGGACATGAGAGGAAGTAGAACCTTCTTCTAAACTCATAGATTGCTGCTTCCACTTCAATTCTTGGATGGCAGGGTAAACAAAAAAATCTTTTGCAACATAAAAGCGGTGCTTACAATCAACAAAACCGAATGGATCACCTATTCTTAGATGGATATTGGACAAGTGATGTTTTCCTCTTGGTAAATGTTCTATTCGGTAATGAATAGTGAAATCTTTCTGAAAACCTGGATATATTACTTTTTTTACATGACGTTTTCTATTATACGATTGCTGATCGGAAAGGTACTGATATTTTTTCTTTCCAATATCTTCATACTGAAGTGTTTCTGGAAATTCTTCTTCCAAAACTAAAAAGAAAATGGGAAAACGTAATTTCCGTTTAATCGTAATGGCTACCTCTATATTTCTACCCGTTTTCAAATACCGGTCCGACAGCTTTCTATCTATCTTCCAATTACTAATTGGATAGAATGGGATGAACAGCATATAGAGAATAATCGGCAACATACTATAAAATAAAAACCAGCTGACAAAACCACCTTGAAACATCGCAAATACAAATAGTATCCCTAGTAAAAGAAGTAGTTGTAGTTCTTTTACAATTTTTCGAATCATAGATTTCATCCATGCAATTCCTTTCGCACAGGTACATCGATTTCTTCTAATATTTGTGTAATAAGAGAAGATTGGGTAACACCTTCATACCTTGCTTCCGGACGTAATATTACCCGGTGTGATAAGACATAAGGTGCTAAATAAACGATGTCATCTGGAATCACATAATCACGTTTTTCAATATAGGCATATGCTTTAGCTGCTTTCATTAATGCGATCGAACCACGTGGACTTACCCCTAGTTGAACATAAGGGCTTTTTCTCGTTTGTGATACCAGTTGAACAATATAACGCTTTACTGTGTCATCCACATAGAGACTTTCTACTTCTTTTTGCATCTTCAGTAATTGTTCTTTATTTATAACTGCTTCTATCTCATCAATTGGATGTTCACGATCTGTTCGATTTAACATTTCTAATTCATCCACTTCATTTGGATATCCCATGCTTAATTTCATAAGAAAGCGGTCAAGTTGTGCTTCCGGTAATGGATATGTTCCTTCATAGTCCACAGGGTTTTGGGTCGCCATCACAAAGAAAGGATTGTGTAGTGATTTCGTTATACCATCAACTGTTACGTTCATTTCTTCCATTGCTTCCAGTAAAGCGGACTGTGTTTTGGGTGAGGTTCTATTAATTTCATCGGCTAATACAATATCACCAAAAATAGGACCACTTCGGAATTCAAACACCATTTCTTTTGGATTATATATTGAAACACCTGTTACATCCGAAGGTAATAAATCAGGTGTGAACTGAATCCGTTTAAAATCACAATTTAATGATTTTGAAAGTGCACGTACCATCATGGTTTTACCTACACCGGGTACGTCTTCCAGTAATACATGCCCGTCAGCTAACAAAGCTACGAGACTAAGTGTTACTTCATGTTTCTTTCCTATCATGACTTTTTCAATGTTCTCTAGGATTTGCGCAACTTTATTTCCATAATCCATTTTTCCGCCTCCATTCTGCTCACTACATAACCGAAACTATTTCTACCTATAACTATACTATACTTAAGCCCCCTTTTCCTACTGATTAATCTAGGCGAATGAAGAAAATCTTGGATTTTTCCAGTGTAGGTAGGATTGTAGTTTTGATTTCGAATGAAGTACAAACTGCGCAACAGTGAAAATTCTGTTTAGTGTGGCTTTCTACCATTCTGATTATAGTTGAGTGCTTGGAAACGCTCTGGCAGAATACTGCGCTTTCCATGGGTACGGCCTTAGCCTCTTCAGACAACAAAAAGCGTTTTCTTACGGGGTCTTCGGCTCGCGCTGTTCCCATAGGAGTCTCCGTATTCTGCCATCACTCATTTTAGTTTACTGATTATTGATAATATACAATTCACGGAACTTTTAATTTTGGGTTTCCTGCTTTTTAACAAAACACTATTTTAAGCTGCGGAAAAATGCGACACTCCTGTGGGAACTCACGCGATCAAGATTCACAGATTTTCTTTACCAAGTTATTCTATATTTTTATTCCAAAAAAATAACCCCAGACTAATGGCCTTGGGGCTATCCGATAATAACTCGTTCAGTTGGGTAGTGGAAACGGTCTTTTGTTTCATCACCACGTATGATAAACAGGAACGTAAAGACACCGATACGACCGATGAACATGAGACACATGATTAAACATTTACCAAAAGTCGATAAATCCGGAGTAATTCCCATTGATAAACCGGTAGTACCAAATGCAGAGGTTACTTCAAAAATAATCTCCATCAGACTAAAAGGTTCTGTCATATTTAAAACAATAATAGAAGCTCCACAAAGCATTAACGCAGTGGTGATGACAATAAAGGATCGTAAAGTATCTTCTTGGTGAATCTCACGTCCGAACACTTTCACACTCGAATTCCCTTTTGCATAATTCCAAATCGTCAAGAGCATGATGGCAAAAGTCGTTGTACGAATCCCGCCACCAACACTACTTGGAGAAGCACCAATAAACATTAATGCACTGATTAAGAATAGCGTAGCCACCGAAAACTCGGAAACATCCATTGTTGCCAAACCACCACTTCTACTGGTAACCGACTGAAATAAACTATAGAAGAAAGTTTCATGCCATGTTTTACCCGCAAAAAAGGCGTTTCTTTCCAGCAAGAAGATCAACAATGCCCCAATTACAACCAACCAAAAGAAGGTTACCGTCGTGATTTTGGTAAACAAAGAAAATTTATGCCGGTCATTAATAACCTGGGTTCTTCCTTTTAGAACTTCCTTTACTTCTACTAATACCGGAAAACCAATTGCTCCTAATACAATCAAAATGATATTAATAAATTGAACAAAATAGTCATCAGCAAACGGGATCAAAGAAGCACCAGTAATATCCAGACCACCATTGGTAGTCGCACTGACAGCTCCAAATAAGCCGTTTAAGGCAGCCTCCCCGAAAGTATCAAAATAATTGAGAAAATGTATGGATAAAATGGCGGCGCCTACTAACTCAATCAGTAAGATTAGTTTAAAGATAGCAAGCATTAATTTAACAAGACCTGATAATGTTTTACTGTTTTGTTCGACCATAATCATTTTCCGACTGCGAATACCAATCTTTTTACCAAGCACCACCCAGATAAAGGTTCCCATTGCCATAATCCCTATACCACCAAGGTGGAGAATAACCGCAATCGCTATCTGACCTGCGGGGTTAAACACATCTGGGATGGTAATAACCGTTAACCCTGTCACGCTTATCGAGGTAACCGCAGTGAACATAGCGTCAATAAACGATAACTCAACCCCTGGTTTATGAAAAATTGGCAAACTAACAATAATAGTCCCAATAATTACTGCTAATAAATAATAGATAACGATATGATGAATGGCTGTCCATTGTTTCGTCCAATATTTCATTTTATACATGCTAATCATCTCATTGACCCCTTAGTGTGACTCAAACTAGAGGATAGTTTATCATAGATTTATCCAATTATCATCTTTTCTTTTGGATAATGATAGCGATCATGGACATCATCTCCACGAATTAAGAATAGAAAGGAGAAAATTCCAATTCGCCCGATAAACATCATCAAAATGATCACTATTTTTCCAATTGCCGATAAATCAGGTGTTATCCCCAGCGACAGCCCTGTCGTACCAAAAGCTGAAAACACTTCAAAAACAATTGCCATATTCGATAAAGGTTCTAACCAAATCAAAAATACAATAGCACTGCCACATAACATGATAGCTGTAATTGCAACGATAAATGACCTTGTGACATCATCTGGATCAACCTCACGTTTAAACACTTTTATCGTATTATGACCTTTTGCATAATGAAAAATTGCCAGCATCATAATGGCAAACGTTGTGGTACGAATCCCTCCACCAACACTACTAGGTGATGCCCCAATAAACATTAGTGCGCACAATAGTAATAAGGTAGGAGTCGTAAATTCTGCAACATCCATTGTTGCCAAACCACCATTTCGTGTTGTTACAGACTGAAAGAGACTGTAAAATAACGACTCATGCCAGGACTTATCCTGTAAGAAATGATTATGTTCAAATAAAAAGATGCCTAATGCTCCGATTACAATTAATATAAAAAACGTAACCGTTGTAACTTTAGCAAATAACGAGAATTGATATTTCCACTTTAAATCGCGGTATCTGCCCCAAAGCAGTTCCTGTACTTCTAATAATACCGGAAAACCAATCGCTCCTAGAACTAAAAGAAGGATATTAATAAACTGGACAAAATAGTCATGTGCAAAAGGCTCCAGAGATGTACCTGTAATATCAAAACCTGCATTCGTTGTTGCACTAACTGCTGCGAAAACCCCTTGTACTATCGATTCCTGCCATGAATCAAAGTACTTCAAATAATAAATAGATAGAACGATAGCACCAACTAATTCGATAGCAAGAACCGTTCTTAAAATTTTCAGCATTAATTGGACTAATCCAGCTAACGTGTTGCGATTTTGATCAATTTGAATCAATCGCCTTGTCCGTATCCCGATCTTTTTACCAAGCAAGATATAAACAAATGTTCCCAGCGTCATAATTCCTATACCACCAAATTGCAACACAAACGCTAATGCGAAATAACCAAAAGTATTAAACGTATCCGCTGTAGAGACAACGGTCAACCCTGTTACACTAATGGCACTAACTGCTGTAAAAATACTATCTAGCCATGATACCTCGACACCTTCACGGTAGAAGAACGGGATACTCAATAATAATGTAGATAATAATGCGGCCGAACAATAAAATAATACAATCAGATGAATACCAGATAAATTACTTAATTTATGGTAGAAAACACTTAACTTTTTACGCACAGTAGTCACTTCTTTCTATTTTCTAGTGCTTCAACTGACATTATAGCAAAAACTAGAAATTGTATCCTAATTAATTTTAAAATTACTAACATGTCGTTTCATTTATACCGATTCCTTTACTAATATTGCCTTAAGTTTGTGTTTATCCTATTTTCATTTTAAAATAATTTTGATAGCTACAATGTTATTTGTTACATAGAAAAGGAGAAATCGAATGAATGCATTAAGACAATTTGTTATGGATAAACGATTCAATTGGTTTATTACAGGTTTAATTATATTTAATGCGATATTAATTGGCCTTGAAACTTTCCCCAATATATATGAAGACTATCATCATTACTTTGTAGTGATTGATATTATTATTCTCATCATTTTTGCATTAGAGGTTATTTTGAAAATAATGGTATTGAGAAAAAGTTTTTTCTCTAATCCTTGGAATATTTTTGACTTAGTTATTGTCCTTGGAAGCGTGATTTTATACAGTACCCCTTTTGTTAGTGTGTTACGTATCTTCCGTGTTTTAAGAGTCTTCCGTACGATTACCGTTATTCCGACATTAAGACGAATTGTTGCGGCATTATTTATGGCTGTTCCTACCATAAGCAGTGTGTTATTAATTATGCTGATCATATTCTATGTATATGCCATTCTGGGAACATCTTTTTATGGTGATATTGCGCCCGAATATTTCGGTGATATCTTTTTAAGCTTTGTTACATTGTTCCAGATCTTCACTTTGGAATCTTGGGCTAGTGGAATCTTTCGCCCGATTTTTGCAGAGGAACCATGGTCATGGCTGTACTTCCTATCGTTTATTGTGATCGCTACGTTTATCATGATTAATTTAATCGTGGGGGAAATCGTCAATAATGCACAAAAAATTACCGACGATATTGAAGAAGACACCGATGAAATCAAAGAAGATACAAATGAAATAAAAGAGTTAAGAAAAGAAATCCGGGAAATCAAAGAAATGTTGCAAGATAAATAATTACTAGAAAATCTCAGGATCGCCCGCTTAAAACAAGAGCGACTGGACCGAAGCAACTGAGATAAATGATCACGGTGAACTTGCGAACCAATGATGACTTTCACCCAAGGGCATAAGGGCGACTAGGCCTCTGGTTTCACCAGTCAGCAAGTCGCCTAGCTTTTGGAGCTAGACATCTCCGTCTACTCCCTCTCCTTTAATAATAAAGAAATTGGGATTTTTTCGTTCAGCCTGTAGTTTCCTATGCCATGGTGTTTATGGACTAGCAATCACACAGACAACAAAAACATCGCCATATAATTCTACCCTTGCTTATCTGTGAGCTCTCCTTGTATACTGCCAACATACGAACGAGTATCTAAATCCAGTTCGTCTTCGATCATTAAATCTCCACTCATCACTTGATCTAACCATTTCTTGTGTTTTCTCATTCTCAATTCAACGGATTTGATTTTTGTGACAAATCTCCACTCAATACGATTAGATTTGTCTGTTATATCAATTTTTGTGACAAATCTTTAGCCTTGCTCATGAGATTTGTCAGTTATATCTGTTTTTGTGACAAATCTTTAGCCTTGCTCACTAGATTTGTCAGTTATATCAATTTTAAACACATATTCCCTCATTCTTAATAGATTTATTGTTATCTGGGTAGCGATCGAGGCGATCAAACCCGATATATACAAGGTCAGATAATCAACAAATCTTTTATCTGGTTACTTAGATTTGTTGTTTATCCGTTATCTGAATTATCTTTTCCACTAAAAAACATCACCACAATTGTTACTTTCACTTAATTTCCCAATCTATTGCTTGCTGACCGTTTTGTTCGAGAATTTGATTGGTTTCGGAAAATGGTTTGCTGCCGAAGAATCCTTTATATGCTGATAATGGACTGGGATGGGGAGATTTGAGCACATAATGTTTGGATAAATCAATCAATGCTTGTTTTTTCTGTGCTGCTGCTCCCCAGAGAATATATACGACAGGTGTTTCTTTTTGATTCAACGTCGTAATCACTTGATCAGTAAATTGCTCCCATCCCATACCACGATGAGAATGCGCTTGCCCCTGTCTAACCGTCAATACATTGTTAAGCAATAACACTCCTTGTTCTGCCCATTGCACAAGGTAACCGTGATCAGGAATCGGACAACCAATATCTGCATGTAATTCCTTATATATATTTTTTAATGAAGGTGGAATAACAACCTCCGGCTTAACCGAAAAACTTAAACCATGTGCCTGATTCGGACCATGATAAGGATCCTGGCCAAGAATCACCACTTTCACTTGATGAAAAGGTGTGTAGTGTAACGCATTATAAATATCGTACATAGTAGGATATATCGTGTAGTTCTGATACTCGGTTTTCAGAAATTCACGCAATTGTAAATAATAATCCTGTTGGAATTCTGTTTCTAATTTCTCTGCCCAATCATTTTTTAATATATTTGTAGTCATCACAATCAACCTTTTTCAAAAAATTGTTCTACTTGTTCTCTAGTAGGCATTCCACCCTGTGCACCTATCTTACCGACGGATAACGCTGCCGCTGCGTTCGCAAAAGTAACTGCTTCCGTTACGGATTGTCCTTCTGCTAATGCCACTGCCAATGCTCCATTAAATGTATCGCCTGCACCTGTTGTATCCACAACATCTACAGCGTAACCACCTACTTCTTGCTCTTTACCAGCTTCGATAAGCGATACGCCTTGCTTGCCTTTGGTCGTAATTAATTTCTCATTTCGCTGTTTAGTAAATAGTTGTTGCCGCTCAGTTTCATTCGGTGTAATGTATGTAGCTTTTTCCCATATCGTCTTATCCAATTCCATAGCTGGTGCAGGATTAACGATAACGGGAATTTCATGTTTATGACATAATTCGATACTGTATTCAATTGTTTCTTTCGGAATTTCAAATTGAAGTAAGACATAATCACTCTCAAGAATGGCAGCTTTCGTCTGTTCTATATAATCTGTTGTCACATTACCATTAGCGCCGGCGATAATAATGATTCGATTATCTTGTTCCGATAAAATAATATTGGCCAAACCGGATGGTGTGTTAGGTACACGATCTATATTATCTACTTGAATGGTTTCCTTACGTAGGTGATCCATTAATACATCACCAAATTGATCGTCACCGACGCGACCAACCATCGTCACTTCTGCTCCAAGTCGAGCTGCCGCTACTGCCTGGTTCGCACCTTTTCCACCAGGAACCGTTTGAAAATTCATTCCTCTCACTGTTTCCCCTTGGACAGGTACAACATCTGTTTCCGTGACTAAGTCCATATTAATACTGCCAATCACCGTTATTTTTGGTTGATGCATTCCTTTGTCCTCCTCTTTAGTCAGAGTAAGATTCCATCGCTTTTTTGAATAATCTCCAAAATTTCCCCTGATCAAGTCCTGTAGCAAAATAAGTATTCGGTTCTCTACCAGTTACACCTAATCGGTCGACAGCCGTCATCCCATATGTGTGCTCTCCTTTGGTCTCAATTGCAACATGAACGTGTTCAAATTCAAAAATGGTTGGATCAAGGAGATGCGCGACCGTACAAGCATCATGAATCGGACCACCTGGAAAGTCAAAATGGTCTTTATACGCTTGCATAAAAAAGACTAATAACTCTGCCACAAACTCACTAACAGGATTGTTGATTTCTCTTAAATGTCCTACTGTTTCCTTTGTAGCTAATACCTGATGTGTCACGTCCAGGCCAAACATCCGAATCAGAATACCACTCTCAAAAACGACTTTCGCCGCTTCTGCATCAACATAAATATTAAATTCTGCTGCCGGTGTCCAATTACCAAAGGTACCGCCACCCATTAAGACAATTTCGTTTATATTTTTCTTAATAGAAGGATCTTTTACTAAAGCCATCGCAATATTAGTTAATGGGCCTGTAGGAACTAGTGTAATCGGCTCTGCTGAATTATGTAATTGTTCAATGATAAAATCAATCGCATGCTGGCTTGTCGCTGCTTTTTTTGGAGTCAATGGCAGATTTGGTCCGTCTAAACCTGTTTCTCCATGAATTTCTTCTGCTATTTCCGATTTTTTCACCATCGGTCTTGTTGCTCCTTGCGCTACCGGGACATCATCTAGACCGATAATATCACAAATCTTCAATGCATTTAAGGTATTCTTTTCTACTTCTACATTTCCCGAGACAGTTGTAATACCGACAATATCTAACGGACTAATCTTAGATGCTGCCAGTATAATGGCAATCGCATCATCATGCCCCGGATCACAATCCAGAATTACTTTCATTTACATCACTCCTTCTTCTATATTATACAAAAAAACTGCGAAGCATCTACTCCACAGTTTAACTTCCGTTTATCCCGGGTATGAATTATACAAATGATTGTTTTTCTATTTCCATCCAGCCGTCTGCCCATTCTTGGATGCTTTCTAATACTGGTTTTAGAGCCATCCCTTTTTCTGTCAGGTCATATTCAATTCTGACCGGTGTTTCATCATAGACATGGCGTTTAACGATACCTTGTTTTTCCAAATCCTTTAACCTTTCTGATAAAACACGTCCACTAATACCGATTGTTGCTTCAATGGTAGAAAAACGCTGTGCACCTTCTAATAATTGAAAAATGATCAACCCAGTCCAGCGTTTATTTATTATATTTAATGCCGATTCAAACTTCGGACAAATCGTTTGGTCTGCCATAGTTCTCACCTCTTTATATATAGTATAGCAAATTTTTTTACAGAAATAAAATAATTAAATTACTTGACGTAACCAATTAATGTTTGTATACTTAGTTACATAAAGTAAGTTAATTTTATTAGGGAGGAATTTTAAAAATGGCTAAAGTAACTTTAGACAAAGTACACAGTGCATTAAACTTTGAAGTAAAACATATGATGGTTTCTAAAGCAAAAGGGGAATTCCAAAATTTTGATATTGATTTCAATGGTGACTTTGACAATATTGAAAATGCTAGTGTAAAAGTAACGATTGATGTAGCATCTATCGAAACGAATAATGATGACCGTAATGGACACTTGAAATCAGAGGATTTCTTCAATGTTGAAGAATATCCAAACATTACGTTTGTAAGTAAAAAAATCACAAAAGTAAGTGATTCTGAATTTAAATTAACCGGTGATGTAACGATCAAAGGTGTAACAAATGAAGAAACATTTACAGTAGAATACAATGGAAAAGCAAAAGACCCTATGCAAGGCAATACAATTGCTGGTGCGGACATAACAGGCAAATTAAACCGTGAAGATTATGCTTTAACTTGGAATGCTCCACTTGAAACTGGTGGCGTATTAATCGGTAAAGAAGTTAAATTCACTGGTGGATTAGAATTTGTTGTAGAAGAATAAAATCATTTCAAAAAAACCAACGTGTCTTTACACGTTGGTTTTTTAACTTTTTCCAGGCTTGTTAGCTAATAATGCTGCAATTACCCCTACAAAAGGAAATACTAGAGAGATTAGTAATACAGGTGTATAACTATGGAAAATATCATATCCTACACCAAATGGTAATGGGCCAAATGCGGAGGCAGCAACCATCACTGTTGCTCCAACTCCATTAATGCTTCCGATATGTTTCCTACCAAAATAATCTGGCCAAATCACATTTGTTGCAATTCGCCCAAATCCATTCGCAATCCCCCAAAGGATTCCGATTGTAATTGCGATAAAAGTATTAGCTAAAAGGATTAATAACACTAGGATAATGAGCTCTAGGATAAAAATAATGACAAATAAATAATTGGTTTTTATTTTTTCGGTAATAAAACCAGATACTAGCGACATAGGTATACCAACCACCGCCATTAAACTCAATACAGTCGCAGCAATTTCTGATCGTAATTCATGAAAGGTGAAAATTGAAATAATATGAAAGGTAACCCCAGTATTAACAAGAGCTGGAATGCCAATACAAATGAGGATCATCCAAAATGCCCGTGTTTTATTTGCTTCCCTTAGCTTCCAATTAATTTCCGATACTGGTTTTTGGTTAACTGTACTATTATTATCTTTTTTCTTTTCAAAACCATCTGGGACAAGACCAACATCTTCTGGACGATTCCTAACACCGAATAAAGCCATTGGAACAAACACTATCAGGAGGATGATTCCCCAGAAACGCCACGCAAATTGCCAATCCCAAGTCTGGATTAACCATGTGTTCATAATAGGAAAAAGCATTGCACTGGCAAAACTGCCAAGTGAAACTAAACTAACTGCTCGCCCTCTTTTTTCAATAAACCATTGAGCAACAAGTGTGTTTGGAATTAATGTCATACTTCCTTGCCCTAGAAGCCTAATCAAGAAAAAACCGATTACAAACATCCACATCGTTGAAACAACACTATTAAAAAAACAGGCTAAACTAAACAGTAAACCTACAGTTACCATCATTGTACGCTGACCGAAACGATCGATAAACCTTCCGACAATCATCATCACGAATCCTGCAATTAAAGTCGCAACCGAATATAATCCGGATACTTCTGAACGAGACCAGCCGAATGCATCAATATACTCGTCGACAAAAATGGAATTTGAATACGTCTGACCAGGACCGGAAAAAAAGACACCGAAAGCAGCAATTACAACGATTACCCAGCCATAATAAAATTTTTCAAAAATTTGTTTTGTCATGTTGCATCACCTATGCCATTATATCTAAAATTGAAAGCATTTACACTGTATTTCTCTCAATCAATGTAACGGAAAGTTTTTCATGAGGTTCGTTTACTATTCCTAACACATGCAAGAATAATCTTTCTCCCATTGTCACGATTGGGATTTCAAATGTGGTGATGCCCATCATTTTCGTCATCGGTTGATTATCAAAGCCAACCAGCGCAATATCACCTGGTATATCAATATTGGCATTTTGACAAGCAGTAAAAATGCCGGCAGCCACCACGTCACTGGTCACTAGTAATGCATCTGGTTTATGTGTTGATTGTGTGATTTGATCGATAATTTTTTGTCCATCTTCGAAATAGTAATTTTCCGTAAAAACGAATTCATGTTGTGGATGCTGCTTGAGGAAGTCTTGATAAGCTCGATGTCGAAAATAACTATTGGAACCTGATTCACGGCCTATACAATAACCTAATTGCCGATATCCCTTTTGGTAAAGATAGGTTAAAGCATCGGTAAAACTTTGATAATGGTCGACATATACAGATTCTACCTGTTGATTAGCCTCTGCATTTTCACAAACGACGATGGTTCCGTATGATTGGTATGGCTCAATCTCTGTTAAGTCCATGATATGTGAACATATAATAAGACCGTCTATTTGTTTATGTTTTAGCATATCTAACGCTTCTTGTTCGCGAGATTTTTCATAATTGGTTTGTATTAAAACAAAATGGTAGTGATTTTCGACCGCTTGCTTTGCTATTCCTTCGATCAGTAATCCGAAAAAAGGATGTTTTGCAAAAGGAACCACCACACCAATTAAATGTGCTCTTCCCTGACTCAGACTTACTGCCGTACGATTAACCTGATAATCTACTTCTTCCATCACTTGTAATACGGCTTTTCTTTTTTTCTCGCTTACGTAAGGGTGTTCGTTAATCACCCGGGATACAGTCGTTACGGATACCCCGGCCATTTTTGCAATATCACGAATGTTTGCCATATATCTCACCTTTTTTCAAAAAAACTTGGTTTATCGTTAAGTACTGGCGAAAGCCTTCATTTTACTTATACTTTGTAGATTCAAAATTTTCACTACATCGAATTACTACCCTGCTAAAATTTTATATGCTAACGCACAAAAAAGTTCTTGATCTGAAACGCGTTCCATCATCTAAGCTACTGAGTAAGGAGGTTTAGATGATGGATATTTTATTTGGTATGTTTGTCTGGTTGTTCATGTGCAGTAGTATTCTTATTTTAGCATCATTAGCAAGTCGGTTAGAAGGAGAACAGGAAAAGTATAAATCAGAAGGGTATATTGGCTATATTGAAGAAGTCTATAGCCGTAATGTGCTGGATCAAAGGAAATGAAGGAGCGCTTAATAGGAAGCGCTCCTTTCTTTAATATGCTTCAACATTGCTACAATTAGAAAACTTACAATAACCAATAGCAACCAGGAGCTGATTTTCCCTAGATGTACAATTTGCCATGAAGCAGTCTGTCCAGGATATTGCCACGCACCAAAAAAGGTAGCAATGTTCTCCGCAATCCAGATAAAAAAGCCGATTAATACAAACGAAAGTACAAGTGGCATCTTATATGTACGATGATTCACACGGTAATAAACAATCGTTTGTAAGAATAATAGAATCGTAGCAACCTTTAATACCCAACGAAAATCATAGATATAGTGATGAGTGAAAAAGTTAAAATAGATGGCTGCACTCAAGATAGCAACAGTCCATGTCGGGGGCCATTTTTCCAGTGTAACATCAAGTCGACGCCAAGCCTGACATAAATAACTTGCAACACTGGCATACATAAAACCGCTATACAACGGCACTCCAAATATTTTGGAAATTGCATCTCCCGGATAGCTCCATGAACCCATATGTACTTTATAGATTTCAAGCGCAAGACCGATCAGGTGAAAAACACAGATTACTTTCAATTCATCCCATGTTTCCCGTTTGGTGACGAGCATGAGTACTTGTGTAATAAGACATATGATCAGGATGAAATCATAGCGGTGAATAAAAGAGACATCGATTATTTGTGTTATCGCTAATGTAGAAAATATCACAACGGCAAAAATACACGATTTTGCCTGCTCGATACCAAACGTCCATAACTGTCGCATATTAAATCTCCAATACGTAACTAATAATTTCTTTTATATTTCCATCTTTATGCTTATTCAACTTATAAATATCACAGAAACTGTAGTGGCGCTGTTCACCACTTTTATCTGTAGAATGAATAATGCCATTAACCACGCCTTCTTTTCCATGCGTAATCAAATGCTCGATTTCTAGTTCAAATTGATTACCATTTTCCATTCCTTGGAGTGCCTGTTCTAAGTTTTCAATCCCTTTTATCGTGTCGTTGCCTACCATACGCCACACTATATCATCTGTTACACTTTCCAGTATTTTTTCACTATCACCTTTTACCATGGCTTCGTTAAATTCACGAAAAAGCTGTTGATTTTTTGTTTCCATTCTTATACACTCCTTTTTGAAAATTAGTATACCATAATCTATTGTGGCTCACTTAATATTTACCTTCAGTCTATAAGCCTATGTAACTAGTGTTATCTTGTTTGAGATGAAGACTTTTAAGAAATCTAATTATTTCCATATCCCAA
This sequence comes from Gracilibacillus orientalis, assembly GCF_900114645.1. Taxonomy (GTDB): domain Bacteria; phylum Bacillota; class Bacilli; order Bacillales; family Amphibacillaceae; genus Gracilibacillus; species Gracilibacillus orientalis. The sequence goes on from NZ_FOTR01000008.1 coordinate 127,341, forward strand.
AAATCCCATGTATGACCATAACCTTCTGCTAGATGATAGCTATAGTCATAGGTATTATCTAGTCCAGTAAAAAAATCACGTATTATTTCATTTAAGTCTAACCACGGATCTAAGCTGCCACATGCATGATAGATTTCAGGTAAAACTTGACCGGTGTTAATAGCTTGAGTAGCTAAATATTTGAGGTCATGATCTGTATTTTTGATGTCACCATCTCCAAATACTTCGATCCGTCCTTTGGCTTTCTTTGATCCATCATTGACAAAAGGTACATCTGCCTTATCTCCAGCCGAAAAGGCACCAATAGCAGCATAAAGATCCGGTCTTGCTAAACCTAGTCTTAAGCAGCCATATCCCCCGTTAGAAAAGCCTGATATGTAATGATCTCCTCGTTTTGAAGAAAGGATAGGAAATAGTTGGCGGACAATAGATGGTAACTCATCTGTCATATAAGTAAAAAAATTCTCTCCATGCTCCATGTCTGTAAAGCAAGAGTTGAGGACTCCAGGAATAATTACCGCTATGCCATATTCAATCGCATAACGTTCTATATTACTCATACGTAGCCATGCAGATTCATCACCTGAACCACCGTGAAGTAGCCATAAAACCTTCATCTTTTTATTACCCATATATGGCTGCTTTTCTTGTGGCAGAATCACATTTACGGTCATATCCATAGCTAAGACTTCAGAATATATGTGCGTTTCGATTAAAGCCATTATTTAGTCCTCCTTAGAGAAATGTCAGGATTCTTTTGAGATAACCACCTAATAAACTGTTCCAAAGCGTAATCCGTGTATTCCCACCCATCATTTCGTGTTTGAATTTTTTCAAACATTTGTGATACTCCAAGACTAGTCAAGTGTTGGGCGAAGGATTCATTTTCTCCTAAAAAGACATCTTCTAAATGACAGGATAAGTAAAATGATGCATAGGAGGATGGATCAGTTAATGCTGTGGCTGCATAAAGATCATGCCTACTCCCATTCAACTCGTCCAACGGTCCAAAAATGTCTACCGCATTTCCGACCTCCACTCGATCAGCGATACCAGCTATATCTATGGGACTTGAAAATGAACCTACTTTGCTGAAAATATGTGATGTGAATAGGCCCGCTTTAAGTGCACCATAACCTCCTATACCACTTCCTGCAATATATCGATCTTCCTTTGCTTGAGATAATGGAAACATTCTTTCACAAATAGCAGGTAGCTCCTCCTTTATAAAGGTGAAATATGACTTACCATAAAACTTATTTGCATAGTAACTTCGATGTCCAGCTGGCATAACGACTGCAAGTGAAAATTCTTCCGCGTACCTTTCTACATTTGTTTTCCGCAACCATGAAGTATGACCTTCTCCCATATCATGTAAAAGATAAAGTGTTGAGTATCTCCTAGGATCGCCGCCTGATGATTGTGGTAATAAAACTTCCATTTGAACGGGCATACCAAGTATTTCAGAATGATGATGTACATGGAGCCAAGCCAAATAGATCACTCCTCCTTAGACAAAGTTTTTTTTGGAGACTTTAAATATCTATTATAGTGTAACAATAAATTTGAACTATGTAGTTAGAGAAGTACGTTATCATTCATACTACATTTCCCATCGCTTCTGCTACAAATTCTCTTCCATTACCCATAAGCCATGGACAATAAAAAAACCGCTTGGATGATAATATCTCAAGCGATTTTTTACATATATATGATTTACTGAAACTCTCTCTTTATCGTTTTCTTCCATTCTTTCTGAAAAATTTCTTCTCCATTTTCAAATGCTATTAAACGATTAAAAAGATAGAAATTCTCTTCATCACTAGTCATCTTACTAAATGTGTCTAATTTTGTTTGCCAGTCATCACGGCCCACAACTAACTCCCATTCACAAGTTATCTTTGCGGATAATGGATCGTTTTCTTTAATCGAGAATGTGTTATTATTAATACTTCCATGTTCCACACCATTTGTAAGCAGCTTACGTTCTCCCTCATCAGAGAAGTCTTCCAGCTTCCAAATTCCATTGATCAAATCATGTCTCACTTCACGTGTACGTTTTTCTTTACGAAGTACCTCTTTCTCGATCACTTGTGCTGTCTCTGGTACCTGGAAGTGTGAACCTACCTCTTTATCTTCTGGTTGAATTGTACGAACAGGCAATGCAAGATACGTATTCTCATTCTGATAGACAGTTAGATTCACCGGTTTTGGTGAAGGCCATGCTTGTGGCCAATACGTTGGCGATAACACTAACTCCACCGAATGTCCGGCAGGAATCTGCTGACCTAATACATTGAGATCAACACTTACTTGATATTTTTTACCGGGTTCTAAGCTCTGAGGATGTTCTTGTGAGTCAAGATGATTAAGGTTTAACATCCCCCACGTAATCATCGTCGATTCACCAGTCGGTGCTTTATCATTTACTTTCGCAACAATAAAAGCATTTTCCTGATCAACAGAAAATTCTGCATGAAATACCGGTTTACCTAACAAGTCAATCGTGTCCTCTAATGGATCAGATGTAAAGACAACCGCTTTGCCGTTCTCCAAACGTTGATCTGCCGGTAAATCACCAGGCTGACCAAACGGACAGAAGACACCGTTATAAAATCCATGTTCCTGTACACTTGGAATTACCACTTGATCTGCTTCATTAACAGGATTAGTTGTGATGGTTTTTCCCTTCATCCACCACTTTGCCATTTGCACATTATCAGAAGGCCACTTATTATCGCCTACCCATTTTCCAGGACGTTTTTCATAAGTTACTTGTGGTAGCTCACTGTCCTGTATCCATGAAATCAATTTTGGTTCTTCCATCATACCTGTGTCCATTCCTTTTAGCCAATGATCCCACCAGCGTAAACATTCCTGTAAGAACCCGATATTCGGCTCTGGGGTTGCTACTTCCGGATATTCATGCGCCCACGGTCCGACTAATCCTTTACTTTCATTCGGTAAATGCTCTAACAAACGGAATACAGCATTTGTATAGCCATCTTGCCAGCCACTTACAGCAAAAACAGGAATATCAACTTTTGAAAAGTCCTCACATACTGAACCATGTTTCCAATAGTCATCACGGCGCTGATGGCTTAACCATTCTTCTACAAAAGGAGGTGTGTTTTCTAAGCGATCAAGCCAGTTTTCTTTCCAACTCTCCCCTACTACGGCGGGGTCTTGTGGTCTAGCATTATAAGCAAACATAGTAGATGCCCACCATAGCATATCTGAAGCCAGGACGTTGCCACCTTTATAATGGACATCATCTGCATACCTATCATCAGTGGAACATAAGGTAATGATTGTTTTTAATGCCGGATGCTGACGAGCAGCAACTTGCAAACCGTTAAATCCTCCCCAAGACTTTCCAATCATCCCTACTGCACCTGTTGACCAATCTTGGTCACCGATCCAATCCAGTATTTCTAATGCATCGTCATGTTCTTGTTTTAAATATTCATCCATTAAAACCCCATCAGAATTGCCTGACCCACGGATATCAACACGAATACTTGCATAACCATGCCCTGCAAAATACGGATGTCTTACAGAGTCACGGATTGCTGTGAAGTCATTTTGGCGGTAAGGAATATATTCTAAAATGGCTGGAACCGGATTTTCCACCGCATCCTCTGGTAGCCAAATCGTTGCCGCAAGCTTTGCACCATCAGACATTGGGATCCAAATGTTTTCCATCTTTTTAACTTGGCGTGGGAAATCCTGTCTGACTCGGCGTTCTTCTGAATCCTTTATGTTAAAAACCAATGTTGTCCACCTTTCCTTTTTTATGTCTATTATACTAATGCCATTCTTTTCTTAGCTTTCTTTTCTAATAGTCCTAGTGCTAAATCTGCAATAATAGCCAATAGTGTTGCCGGAATAGCTCCTGCATAAATTTTCACTTCTGATTGCAAGCTGATTCCAGAAATGATTTCTTTCCCTAAACCTTCTGCTCCAATATAAGGTCCGATACACGCAACAGCTATCGCAATAACGGATGCTACACGTAAACCTGCTAGAAGGAATGGAATCGATAATGGTAATTGAACTTTGGCAAGTAATTGTAAAGGTGTCATACCAGAACCTTTACCTGCTTCCATAATACTGTCATCTACTTCTCTAATTCCGACATACGTATTTCGTACTATCGGCATTAAAGAATAAAGGAAAAGCCCAACTACCATCGTTTGAAATCCTAATCCAAAGTAAAGCATTAGAATTGCTAACATCGCTAAACTCGGAATCAATTGCAAAATATTTGTTAACGAAATAATAAATGGTGCCAGTCGTTCAAATCGTGCCGCGATAATCCCTAAAGGCATCCCTATGGCTAGCGCTAACGCTATACCATATACCACCATCAAAATATGCTCTATCGTTAAGTCAAAAAGCAAACTGCTATTTTCAACCATATACTGACTTAAATCTTGGAGAAAGCTCATTTTATCACCTTTTCCTATTCAAGCATTCCTTTTTCTTGTAAAAAATCTCGTGCTACATCTTCTGTGCTTTGCTCTTCCATATCAACCAGACGAATTAATTCTGTCATTTCTTCTGTACTAATAGTTCCAACGATAGAATCTAAAATTTCTGCTACTCCCGGGTATTCATCTAGTACTGCATTACGCGCTACTAATGATCCATCATATGGCGGGAAGAAGTTTTGATCATCTTCTAAAATCGTTAGGTTATATTCAATAATTTGCGGATCTACTGTGTAAGCAGTAACTGCCTCCACATCACCACTTTCGATTGCCGCATACATTAACGCTACATCCATTCCTCTTGCATCAGCAAATTCATAGCCATAAGCTTCTTTATACCCTTCATATCCATCATTTTCTCGTTCAATCCAGGAGTTATCTGTACCAATTGTTACTTGATCTGCAATCTGACCTAAATCAGACATTGTTTCAATCCCATGCTCATCTGCCAAAGATTGTTTAATCGCAATGCTATATTGGTTGCTAAATCCAATCGAGTCATACCATTTCATATCATATTTTTCACCGAACAATTTCTGTGCTTGCTCTAATGTTTTTTGTGGATCTGTTGAATATTCCACCTGATCTTCATCAAAGTGATTGTTGTAGACTTCGCCTGAATATAATGTAGCAAAATCAAAATCTTCTTGATCAATTGCACTCATCACTTGTGGACTTGCTGGGATATCTTCCGTAATGTTTACTTCATGATCTGTTTGGTCTTCAATTAAAAGTTTTACAATTTGACCCATGATTTTAGGATCTGTATTTTTTTGTGCACCGTATTCAAACACTTCTCCACCATCTGCAGAAGTGCCGCCTCCACATGCTGTTATAAACATTAATAATACCGCTAACATACTTGCTACCATTACTTTTCTCATGTTGTTACTCTCCTTTAGGCTTTTGTATAATTTTTTTCAAATTTATTAAATAGTAAATCCAGTAAAAGTGCGATGACTATTGCTAGAATAGTACCAGTGAAAATCATTTGTTTGTCATTATAGCCGATACCAGCTAGGATTAAGTCACCAAGGCCACCTGCTCCGATTAAGGCAGCGAGTGTTGTCCAGCTAATAATATATACAGTAGTCACTCGGATACCTGACATGACATATGGCATTGCTGCTGGTAATTCTACTTTAAATAAGCGGCCAAAGGTGCTAAAACCCATTCCTTTTGCTGCTTCCGTTATGCTTGGATCAATCGATTGAATCCCGGTATACGTATTTCTTAGTAACGGTAATAATGCATATAAAAATAATGCCGCTACAGCTGGTTTAAAACCAATACCAAGCAGTGGGATCATTATCGCTAATAACGCTACGGTCGGAATGGTTTGGAACACATTAGCAATATTGAAAATAAAACCTTTTACTTTTTCATTTTTCATTTTTGTCATATAAATAGCTAACGGAATAGTGACAATGATCGACAGTACCATTACAACAAAAGAAATCATCAAATGCTCCATCGTGTACGTTAAAATCGAATCATATTTGTCCTGCCAAAATTCCAAATAATCTGTAAGTAATTCCACTATTGCCCACCACGCTTCAGTTCATAGAAGTGTTGTAATGTATGAAGCAGTTGTTCTCTTTTAATAACACCAACCAATGTATTATCTTCTGATACAACGCCTAATGTGTCGTATGTTTCGAAGAGGTTATCTGCTATCAACTGCTCACTGCCAGCATTTAGTGCCACTGTTTTGCGATTATGATCTAGCAGGGCATGAATGGATTTATCCGATTGATTCATCGCTGTAAATAAATCTAGCATTCCCATATATTTCCCATCATGGTCCGTAACTGGTATTTCTTTCATCTGATACATCACCATATGTTCGATCGCTTTCTCTACTGAATCTGATTGATAGACTGTAAACAACTGTTTCGTCATAAGCTTTTCAACAGATGGCAAGGCACTTCCCAGTCGTTCTTCTCCTATAAATTCTTTCACAAAATCATTAGCTGGATTTGCTAGAATTTCTTGCGGTGATCCTTTTTGTACGACTTGTCCACTTTTCATAATAATGATTTGGTCAGCAATTTTGATTGCTTCATCCATGTCATGTGTAACAAATACAATCGTTTTATTAATTTCTTTCTGAAGTCGGACTAATTCATCTTGTAATTGTTCACGACTAATCGGATCCAAAGCACTAAAAGGTTCATCCATTAAAATGGTGGACGGTTCTGCTGCTAATGCACGAATAACTCCAATGCGCTGTTGCTGACCACCACTTAACTCTGCAGGATAACGATTACGATATACTTCTGGATCCAAGTTAACCATACGTAATAAATCGTCTACTTTTTGCTTAATTTTCTGTTTATCCCATTTTAATAGTTTAGGGACAGTTGCTACATTGTCATAGATCGTCATATGTGGAAACAAACCAATATTTTGGATGACATAACCCATCTGGCGGCGCAATTCAATCGGATTAACTTGTTTAATATCCTTATCATCTATTAAAATTTGTCCTTCTGTATAATTCGTCAGACGGTTTAGTAATTTCATTGTCGTTGTTTTTCCACAACCACTTGGACCGATTAGAACATTGATTTTCCCTTCTTCAAAGGTTAAAGTAATGTCTTTTAAAGCTTGAAATCCGTCATCATACACTTTATGAATTCCATTAAGTTGTATCACATAAGCTCTCCTTTCAACACCATTGTGATCATTTTCATAAAATGAACATGTTCATTTTATGAGCAAAAAAAATAATCATGTATCTATTTTCGTATAAGACACCTTGATTTCATCGCGTTTTTCTGGTTTGATCACTTTCATAACACTCTCATACACGTAATATAAAGTCATTTGCATTGCTTCTTCTTGTGTATAATTTCGGCGTTTATTAATGATGGTATTCATCATACCTTTCCATATTAACAATGTCATATCCGAAATCATTTCAATGTCGTCTTCTTCCATGAACTTCTCTTCTACTGCTGGTTCAATAAAAAGGGCACTGCGTTTTGCAAAATTATGCTCCATGATGATATCTTTCACTTCATCCGGTAAACCGATCAAATCATTTTGATAGATTTGATAGTAATGTTCCAATAATTCTTCCGGAATAGAGCCTAAATTGTCCATAAATATTACAGAGTAAATTTTCGGCTGGGCAAAAGAATGTTTACAAAAGCATTCCCAACTATACAGCCATTTTTCTACTGTATTATTCCCTTTTTCTAAATAAGCCGGAAGTTCTTCTAAATAATCCGACATAAATCGCATAGCAGCAAAAAATTTCAGATGTGATAAATCTTTAAAATAATTGTACGCTGTCGAACTAGTAAAACCTGCTTTATCTGCAATTTTTCGAATGGTAAAATGATCGATGCCTTCTTCTTCAATTACCTCTGTTGCAGCATCCAAGAAATAGCGCCACATCCGTGTACGTTGAATTTCTTTCCTACTTTCGCCCATCGCTTCACTTCCTCCACATAACTAATTAATATTTTTCTTTTATGAACAAGTTCTTTTGATGAACATGTTCATACTATCATAACGATGTACAAATGTAAAACCCCGCTAACCTTTTAATCAGCAGGGTTTTGTTCTGAAAGTGGTAATATAACTCGAAATGTCGTTCCATCATTATTGTCATCTTCTATGTCAATCGATTGATTATCGAACGTTAAGTTTATCGCATTCTGTTCATCCCAATCGATATCCATATCCTCAAATGAGCCAGTTTTTTTCGTAACACTTGATATGCTGCAAGTGAGAGGTCAAGTAATTTTTTTATTAAAAATTTTTCAAAAAGCATATGTAGTCATTCACACGAAATTTGTGTAAAATGTAAATAAGTGGAGGTGTTGTTGATGGCAATTCATACTACGTTGCCTGAATGTAAGCTGACCCATGCAAAGCCTGGCAATTAAGGCGATACTTTGTATGGGTGATGGGAATATCGCCTTTCTTGCGCATGCTTTGCCCTTATAGAAAGCATAAAATAAGGAGCTGGCTACAAATGAAAGAAACAAAGGCGCAAGCGTTGTTACCGGAAGAATTAATACATGCTCTACAAGAGTATATAGAAGGCGAAACGATTTATATCCCTAAACGAGAAGAACGAAGAAGATGGGGAGTCCAGACAGGGAATCGTGAATATTATCATAGAAGAAATTGTCAGATCAGACACGCCTTCAAGAACGGGACAACGATTCATCAACTAGCAACAGACTATTGTTTATCAATGGAAACAATCAAAAAGATAGTATATAAACGTGCTTAACAGAAAGATATGGTAAGAATGATTACAAACTATTCTTGCCATATTTTTTTATGGAATATTTGATACACTAAAAAAGAAAGGAGTAGTTATATATGGATAACTTTATCTATCCTCATCAATTTCATTTTATTAAACTGCAAACAAAAACGATGGTAAGTGCCCGCTCCAATTCGACGGATGCAGATGTGATCCATGCTGTAAAAGAAATGGCTATTGAACGAATAAATCATCTATTACCAAACTTAACAACAGAACAAGAAGACATCTTAATGGGAATTGATCAAGTAAAAGACAAAGAAAACATGGAACAGTATCTGCAACAAATAAAACAACATGTGATCCCTTTTCCAACTATTAATGATAAACAAGTACAAAAAACATTTCCAAAAGTAAAGAAACTGCAAACACCTGACCTTGAGCAGATGGACAGAAAAGAAACTGTTTATTTAAGGTGGTATGATAAAGGCTCGGCAAAAACATATATGCTGATACTAAAAGACGCCAAACTCATCGGAATTCAAGGTTATTTAGAAAGTTCACTGCATAAAGGAATATGCACCATTTGCAATGAACTGGGAGAAGTAGCATTATTTACGTCAGAGAAAAAAGGACAAATGCGCGGCATGTATACGAAGAAAGGGAACTATATATGCAAAGATCCTGTTATTTGCAATCAAAACATAACAGATGTTCAACCGCTCCATTCTTTTGTGGAACACCTTAAAGCATGAATCTGAAGGCAGATTCATGCTTTTTATAATTGCTGAACTTTCTTCTAAAACTACTATTTTCATTACTCTCCTTTACATTAAACAAATTTCACTATCAACCTTACAAAAATGTAAGACAAATGAAAGAAAGATCGATAGCTAGTTTTCATGCTTCGTTTTACACTATACTTAGCAAAACAATAATGGAGGTATGAAACATGACTAAACCTGTCGTGAACGTTACAAACGCACAAAAAGTATTTGGTAAAAAATCGGAGAATCAATTTAAAGCGCTCGATAATGTTTCCTTTGCCATCGAGGAAGGTGAATTTGTAGGTATTATGGGGCCATCAGGTGCAGGTAAGACAACATTGCTAAATGTAGTCTCCACTTTAGATAAAGCAACATCCGGGAAAATAGAAATTGCCGGTCAAGATATTACTGATATGAAACAAAACGAATTAGCTGATTTTCGTTCCGAGCAATTAGGATTTATCTTTCAAGATTTTAATCTGTTGGAAAACTTAACTGTTTATGAAAATATCGCTCTGCCCCTTTCTTTACAAGGATTCAGTTCCAGAAAAATTAAACCGCTCGTCATACAAGTAGCAGAAAAACTGGGAATTAAATCAGTTCTTCAAAAATATCCGGTCACCATTTCCGGTGGTCAAAAGCAACGCGCTGCAGCGGCTAGAGCCTTAGTCCATGAACCAGCAATCATCCTGGCAGATGAGCCAACTGGTGCACTCGATTCAAAAAATGCACACAGTTTGATGAAAACAATGGAACATTTAAATCAATTTCATGATGTGTCGATTATGCTCGTAACACACGATCCATTAAGTGCCAGTTATTGTGAACGAATTTTATTTATACAGGACGGCAACCTTTACAAGGAAATCAAAAAAACTGGTGATCAACAACACTTCCACCAACAAATTCTCAACGTGCTTGCCGAATTGACAAGCATTCAATCGTTATAAAGAAAGGAGTGAAAGAGCATGTTAGTGAAATTACTATCTGGTAGTATGAAAAAAATGTGGAAGGATTATCTTGTATTATTATTTGGTTTAACGATATCAATTGCGATTTTCTATATGTTTGAAACACTGGCTCAGAATCAAGCCTTTCTGGAAGCCAATGCTCTAATAGCTTCCATTGTTTTCGTTTTTCATGTTGGGACCTTTATTTTAGCGCTTGTCACCATCTTTTATATTTTCTATGCAACATCCTTTATTTTGTCCCTCCGTCAAAAGGAACTCGGTATGTATATGACCTTAGGAGCAAAAAAAGGTAAAGTTACCCAAATGATGTTTCTGGAAACATTGGTAATCGGTATTGTCTCTTTAATTATTGGTCTCGTATTTGGAGTAGGTCTCTCAGAAGGAATTGGACGACTGTTAATGGCGAGACTGGATTTCTCAGGTGAAGGATTCCACTCTCTTTATCCGTCTTCACTTGTAACAACAGTCCTTTTCTATTTCGTTCTATTTCTTTTAACAGCTATTGTCAATGCAATCAGAGTATCACGTAAATCGGTACTGGAACTATTACATGCCGATCAAAAAACAGATACGAAAACAATCAAAGGCTGGAAAACCTTTTTAGGAACATTATTCGCTATCGTCTTAATCACTGTCGGATACGTAGCAATGATCAATATGGGTAATCTCGCGCAACTTGGTGTTATAATTGCTGCAGCAACCGTCACACCAGGAACATACTTTTTCTTTATGGCGATGTTACCTTTTCTCATTAAAAGAATCAAAGCAATTCGGTCAATAAATGAGAAAGGACTTAACTCCTTTACCTATGCACAGCTTGATTTCCGTGTCAGTCAATTAACTAAAGTACTCGGGACAGTTGCGATGTTAATTGCATTAGGGTTAGGAGCGATGACAGCAGGTTTGTCCTTTTATCATAATACAGAAATTCAATCCTCAATGATGCACGGTTACGATATTAAAGTACACCAGCCAACAGAGGATGAATTAGCCGAAATGGAGAATTGGAAATTTGAGGAACGCAATCTATATTCCTATCGAGTTACAGAAGATAGCGTTTATTTTTCCAAACATGATTTACAAGCGAATCCACCCGTTATCAAAGAGCTTGGCGGCAATCTGGAGGAGTTGTCTAAAGAAGTACGTTTAACAGACGATTTAACAGCTCCTGTTTACACCGATGAGGAAACGGATAATGCCGAAAGTATACCTGAACAATGGCAAACAGCATTACGAACCGAATTAATGGCAAATTTCTACCTATTTGGTGATCGCACATTATATATACTGGATCAGGAAAAATTTGAAGAAATCAATGCATCAACGCAAACTGTTTTAATTGGAAAAGTTGACAATTTTGCAGATTACACAGATACATTGGCAAAAATAGATGAACGACATCACCAATTAGCGATTGATTATACGGGTGAAGATCCCACAACGATTGGCAGTAAATACGAAAATTATACCACAATAAAAAGTTTGGCGAATGGTACAATTTTCATGGGATTGTTTCTCGGTGTTGCTTTCTTAATGATGATGGCAAGTGTACTCATGTTCAAACTACTATCCAGTGCGACAGCAGATATTGAACGCTATCAGATGCTTAGAAAAATAGGCGTACGTCAAGCAAAACTGAAAAAATCGATTTACAAAGAATTATTTCTTGTTTTCCTTTTTCCAGGTTTAATCGGACTTGTCCACGTACTTATCGGGATGGAAATGTTCTCCTTTATCTTGATTGAACCATATACAAAAATATGGATTCCGATTAGCCTATTTCTCGTTATTTATGGACTATATTATTGGTTAACCGTCAAAATGTATCAACGGATTGTATTACCAAAAGATTAAATTAAAGTCAGGACTGTTTGTATAGCTTCTTATATTCATGTAACATGATAACCATAATCTTCTTGTTTGGAGAGGTGGTTATCATGTTTTTTTCCTATTTAAGCATTGGAATCTACTTTTTTATCATTATTTTAATTTTACTTGTTGCTTTTAAAGTATTGATTAGAAAAGAACGTCCAAGCAATTATTACACCCCATTTGACAATATTACTGGACAAGAACATAAAGCATTTCATGAGGAAAAACAAGAACAAGTACAACAGGAAGAAGAAAGTGATGATATACGAGATTAGTTTCCTGAAGACACTGTAATTATAATTGTAACTACAAATACAACCACAAACACAGAAATAATCCCGTAAAACCCCTTCTTCGTCAGTTCATTCCTATCATTACGACCTTTTTTTGATATAGCATATGTGACACCAACACCAAACAAAACTAAAATGATCCAATACCAACTATTCATCTCCCTCTCCTCCTTACTAATATCTTTTAGATAACACAACCATTGTAATGAAGACTGTCATAATGGTTAAAGCTGCTAAAATAGCTACTGCTTGATAAGCTGTTATAGCTAGGAAATGAAACTGTAAAAAGGTAAGCATAATAATCATGTAGCCGAGGATAATAAAGTAACTATAAAACATACTACGTTCTTTTATTCTTTTGGTACGTTCATCATTTTGTATAAATTGTGGTGCTAAGTAGGCATTACAAAAACACATGACTGCCATAGCAATCAGCATAATATCATGACCTGCCGGAAATACACCTGTACTTATAGTTGCCGCACTAATTAGACCACTCATTAATAGAAACATGATTCCAAAAATAACAAATAACTTTCGATCATATTGTTTTTTCAAACTGATCACCCTTTCTATTCCATATCGTCCTCGTCTAGTATGAATACTTCCTCTACGGTACGGTTAAATAATCGTGCAATTTGCATAGCCAGTGGAAGTGAAGGGTTATATTTCCCTTTTTCAATTGAAATAATGGTCTGACGAGAAACATTCAATTTTATTGCCATTTTTTCTTGTGAGATGCTTTGATCTTTTCTCAATTCTTTGATTCGATTTTCCACACAAAAGTCACCCTTCCATATGGATAGTTTAATGTAAAGTTTCCTTTACCGTCAAGTTACCTTTACATATTAATTCTAAGAAAAACCTGGAAAGCCCACCCAGTCCTTTCGTTTATAAACCAGGATAATGTACTCTAACCAAGTTAGAAATGATGAAATGTTTTCATCTGCTATGGCAGCCGCTTCGGCATGCTCGTCAGCTCTACATTTGCTGTGAATAGTGATAGAATAACTATGCATTCCTTGCTTTAAAAACTCGATATGTTCCGTGTCTCAAACGTTGTAGCATCACTTTTTAGCGATGGCCGGCTGCTTCCACTCCTGTGGCAATTGTTTTACCTGAAGATCCACTTTTTAAAGCGATTTTTGCTTAAAAAAGTTAGCTGAAGGTAATACGCCACGGAAAGGGAAGTAGCCAGCCGTAGCGATTCAAGAGCAAGCTGTGCTTTTCAAAATAAGCCATTTATTATTGCCAGAAATCCTTTGATCCCGCACATTATATACTCTTGCTTATAAGAAAAACCGAATGCTGATTAGACATCCGGTGGTTTAAAACTTATGAGAACCAGCCTTTTATTGCTTCGATCATCTTTTGGAAAAAGTTACGTTCCTGTTCCTCTTGAGCTGATTTGTCAGTCGTTTCCATACTATCATTCATTTCAGCATCCATTGCTGTCGTTTCTAATGTTGTTGCCTTCTGTCCTTCCACTACATCCACTAATTCATCCCCATATTTATCGTGCAGAAACTGAACGTTTTTCTCATTCAATGGATCAATGCCAACTACTACCTTACCGGTAATGATGTCTACCCCTGTATGGTAAATGGTGAAATCATCGTATTCAAAACCATCCTCGTCAATCTTTGTTTGCTTCTCTATTAATTGATCTTCAGTATAATCCACTTCTCTTATCTCAATCTCTTTCGGTTGTTCTGCGAATGCTTTCAGTGCTTGACGATGCTCTTCTGCAACAGACTCGGTAAACATCAAAATGACGACACCTGTCTGTTTCTCTTCACGGTCAATATACAGGCCCGAAAAACTGTCACTCAAATGCTCCTCGATATATTGCTGGGCATTTTCAATGGTTTCGGTATGATTCCTACCTTCTTCCAATTCAATCATCGTTCCCTCTAATTCTTCTGCATTTGCTTCAGCAAAAATAGTTGTCGGTAAAACAAAAGCACTGCCTGCTAAGACTCCACATAATAGTAATTTTTTCAGACAACTCTTCATGGTCATCCCTCCAAATGCTAGCTTTAATCTATTAGTCGTCCCTGATTATCATTGGTTACACTTTTTTCAATTGAAGTTGGCTATTTATTTCAACATTTTCCAATGCCTTGGCAGCTAACTGATGTGCTTCCCGATTATCTTTCCTTGGGATATCCTGATATAACGGATCGATTCCCATTGTTTCAAGTTTCTCTTCTATCCGATCTGCCCAATGATTTAACGTTTCCTCCATACAAGGCCATTCTCCCAATAGTTGATTGATCACCACTTTAGAATCTCCTTTGAATTCCACTGGCTGATGGTGAACATGTAAATCTTCTAATATCTTGATACCTTCTACTAATGCGACATATTCTGCTTCATTATTGGAGGTCATTTTATTCACTAATAAATTTTTTCTTATGCGATAGGGTTTATTGTTTTGTGTGTAATATATTGCACAGCCTAACCCCGCTCTGTTTGTTGCCAAGTCAAACCCTGCGTCAAAAAATACCGTTATATGATTTGGTTCCGTCACCATTTCTTCGGTGTATGCGACCAGTTCCTTTTTATCCCATCGATTACCCTGAAAGTCCACAAAGACAATAGAATCCGTGCGATTCCATTTCTCAAAGTCAGTAGCTATTTCCAGTGCCATTTCAGCATCGATTTCATCCGAAAAAAAAGTTGATCGAATGCCTTTTGGTGATAGATAAGCTATTTCCATTGTTACATACATGAATTACATCTCCTTTTGCTCATATCTCTATTTTCTATAAATAGAATAGTAAAGGTACAAGCTTGTTATTTAGTTAAGGGAGTGAAGCAGTTGACAATTTTTCTTAGTTATATGTTTCTCGGCTTATCTTTAGCCGCCCCACTTGGCCCGATTAATGCGGCCCAAATTAACCAAGGGATTAAAAATGGATTCCTGCATTCATGGATGGTTGGCTTAGGTTCCATTATAGCAGAATTATTTTTTATTCTTGCTGTCTACTTTGGGGTTGTCCATTTTTTAGAAACTTCTTTTATGAAGACCTTTTTGTGGTCATTTGGTGCATTTGTTCTCTTGTATACAGGTATCGAAAGTATGGTTTCAAAGCAATCTGTTCAATTAAGGGAGGAACGTGATTCGTTACGCAAAACCTTTACTTCCGGTTTTTTAATTTCCATTAGCAATCCGCTCTCGATTTTGTTTTGGTTAGGAATTTATGGATCCGTACTAGCTAACACGATTGATAAATATGATACGCTTCACTTGATTTGGTACAGTACAGCAATCCTTTTCGGTGTAATGATCTGGGATATCTCCATGGCTCTTGTCTCCAGTGGTTCGCGTCACTTACTTTCAGATAAAACATTGAAAATGATCTCAGTCATTACAGGACTTTCCTTAATTGGTTTTGCTATTTATTTTGGTTATCGTGCTATCACACTTATATTTTAGATCACCTTATCCCATACTAAACATGTTTCAGTTCAAAAAGGATAAGGAGAATGTCGTGTGAGTGAATCATCATCTGCATCTGAAAAGAAAATCGCCTGGTGGCAATTAGCTCTGACAGGGGTCGGATGTACAATTGGGACAGGCTATTTCCTCGGTTCGAGTATTGGAATCCAACTTACCGGTCCTTCGATTGTATTTTCTTTTTTGATTGCGGCTATCGGCACCTATATCGTATTTAATTTATTAGCTAAAATGTCTGCAGCCGATCCTCAGGAAGGTTCTTTTTGCTATTATGCTGAAAAGGCATTTGGCAAGTGGGCAGGCTTTAGCTGTGGTTGGAATTATTGGTGCTCGAGCATTTTAATCATGGGTAGTCAGTTAATCGCCTTAGCCATTTTAACAAAAGTATGGTTTCCAAACATTCCACTTTGGGTGTTTGCAGCCATTTATTCCGTACTTTCTATTATGGTCATATTACTAGGAACAAGAGGATTTGACCGTATTGAGGATTTTTTAGCAGTTATCAAAACCGCCGCCATTTTTATGTTTATTATTATTGCAGCGATTGCATTAGCAGGTGGGATATCAGGTGGATCAGACTCTGAACCTGGCATTCCAACTAATTTGGGGGATACTTTTAGTGGCGGATACAAAGGATTTTGGGCATCATTAATATATGCTTTCTATGCTTTTGGCGGTATTGAAGTCATCGGGTTAATGGCAATCCGCTTGAAGAAAAAAGAAGATGCTCCAAAAACCGGAAAAGTGATGTTAGGCTTACTCGCTATTATTTATATTATCTCCCTTTGTTTAGCAGTGATTATGGCACCAATTAATAAGTTTGACCCAAATGAAAGCCCATTTGTAACAGCTTTATCTGATTATTCGCTAGGATTTTTTCCACATGTCTTTAATGCAGCAATCATCGTTGCGGGATTTTCCACGATGACCGCCGCATTATTTGGGGTCGTCACTTTATTAGTAACACTGGCAAAAGACGGGGATGCACCTAAGCTTTTTTCGAAAAAACTCAAAAAATTTAAAGAATTACCCTTTCCTTCTTTATTACTTGCGACGATTGGATTAGCTGTTTCGGTAATTACTGCCTTATTATTACCGGAAAAGATATACGAATATATTACAACGGCTGCAGGGATATTATTGCTTTTCAATTGGGCATTTATCATCCTGTCGTCGTGGAGAGTATTAGAAGGGATAAAATTGATAAACAAAGTGATCGCATCTGTCGGATTACTGTTTATAGTAGCAGCTGTATCCGGGACATTAATGGATAAAAGTATTCGTCCGGGACTTTGGATTAGTTTGTTTTTTCTATTGCTCATTGGTGCCGTAACGCTGATCATGCAAAGACATTGGAACAATCAGTGATTGTTCCAATGTCCTTCTGCATGATGGCTATTCTATTTTAACTATTACACCATTTCGCAATAAAGATAAGTAATGTCTTCGTAATTCTCCCCATCTGTTTTTCATTTACTGCGTATGCCTCTTCTGGATTATAGAATAGCGCTAAAATACTCTCCTAACATATTTCATCTATAATCCATTGAATTTTTTCCTTATCAAAGCTACTAACACCAATAACGCTGGCAAAAACAACCCAATCGTAAAATCATAGAACGGCCAAATGGAACTCATTTCGTTTATGTAAGTGATATTCGGTGAGATAGTAAGAGACAGAACAAACATAATTATTCCAAGAGGATAAACAGTTGATCTATAATCCTTAAGATTAAGTGCTTGTGCTAAACCATGACAAGTAAAATAAAGATAAATAGTAATTCTAAAGAAAATAGTAATAAACCATATTCCTGCAATTACTATTTCCACCCTTGTAATGAATTCTCCGATATTAATCTTTTGAGCTAATAGATAACCCGGATACATATACCTTGATGTCTGTTCATACCCAAGAACTAAAATTGTTAAGGTTGTAAAAACAACTAGCAAAATTCCACCAACCAAAACGCCTTGAAATAAATTCTTTTTTATTTTGGCTTTTTCATTAACATAAGGAAAAAACATCATAAACAAGACAAGTTCGACAAAGGGGTATGTAATAAATGTTAACGAAGCACGAGCAATTGGTTGTACCCCTCCTTCCATAGCTGGCTGAATATTATCCAAATTAATTTCAGGAATTAAAGGAATAATAATTATTATTAGCAACAAAAAGATATAAGGATAAAAAATTTCTACACAGCGTGCAATAGTTTCAAGACCAAGTCGAGTCGCCATAAGGACGATTATTAGGAATAATATGTGAATAGCTTCAATAGGAGTATCAGGAAGTACTTCTGTTGTTACAAAATCACCGACTTCCCTTAAGGCCACGGTTGCATATAAAAAAGAATAGAATAAATATAAGAAGGAAATACATGTGCCAATAAATTTCCCCATAACCTTTTTATTTAATTCGATAATAGTTAAATTAGGAGAAATTTTACTAATACCATAATACACCATAACTATTATCACACCAATAACCAAACTAAAAACGGCTGCAATCCAAGCATCCTTCTCTGCTTCGAGGGCAATGATAGATGGCATTATTAAGATAGCATCTCCAATGACATAAATAATGACCAGTATAGTAAATTGATGAATACTAATTCTATGGTTGTTATAATGCATTGCTTTCTCCTTTACTGTATATTTTAAAAATTGTTTATCCTCTCTTAAGTAATGCCTACATATATGTATCATTAACATGAAACGCTTTTTTAATCATTTATTCAGGTGTACTACATCTAGTTTATTTTTGTTCTTGATTCGTTGTAAGCTTTACAATTGTAATATTATGTTATTTTTTCTAGTATTGTTTGATTATTATTGTTCAATAGCTATCAGAATTCAATAAGAAGGAATAAACTTCATTATTAGAGGTATAATAATTTTTGCTAATAGAAAATATTCGGTCTATTAGAAGGATAAAGAAAGGTGAAATCATGCGACGACGTATCCAAAAACTAACCAAAAAGAAAACGAAAGATTTAAATTCTAAAGCTTTGGATCAAAAGCAAAAGAAGTCAATCATTTCATCCTTAGAAGAAAGTATCAAGTATATCAATGAAACACTAGGTAATAGTGATGATTTCATCGTAAGAAAAATTAGAATAGGGAAAGAAGAACAAATTAATATAGGTATTTTTTATATAGATGGTCTTGTCGATACACAAAAAATAAACGATTTTGTTATCGAACCACTAATGTTTGATTTCCAAGATAAAAATATTCATTCTAAGCATGATTTGTTGACTGTAATAAAAGATTCCACCATTTCTGTTGGTGATATTGAAGATGTAACTGATTATGGATCTCTTTTATCATCACTTGCTTCTGGACAAATTATTATTCTTGTCGATGGATTTACGAAGGGATTTACTATTGGGCTAACTAATGAGAATTATAGAGGTGTGACAGAACCTTCTCAAGAAACCGTAGTTAGAGGGCCAAAGGAAGGCTTTACTGAAACGTTACGCACAAATACGGCATTGATTCGCCGTAAAATAAATAGTCCGAATCTCAGGGTCGAGACGAGAAAAATTGGGGAAGTTACCCAAACGCAAGTTTCTATTATGTACATCAGAGGTATTGTCAATGAAAAAGTGTTAGAGGAAGTGAGAACACGTCTTAGCAAAATAAATATTGACGGATTATTGGAAAGTAATTATATTGAGGAATTAATTCAAGACAAGACATTTTCTCCATTCCCTACTATGTACAATACGGAACGACCTGATGTTGTTTCTGCCTGTCTTCTAGAAGGACGGGTAGCGATTTTAGTAAATGGTACTCCCTTTGTTCTGTTGGTTCCTTCGTTATTTATCCAGTTCTTTCAAGCTGCAGAAGATCACTACCAACGCTGGGATTTTAGTACGTTCATTCGCTTTCTTCGTATAGCCTGCTTTTTTATCACTTTATTAGCTCCATCTTTATTTATTGCAATTACTACTTATCATCAGGAAATGATTCCGACACAACTTCTTATTAGTTTAGCGGCTCAACGAGAAGGTGTTCCTTTTCCTGCTTTTATTGAAGCGTTATTGATGGAAATAACATTTGAAATATTGCGAGAAGGTGGCATAAGAATGCCTAAGGCAGTTGGACAAGCCATATCCATCGTTGGAACGTTAGTAATTGGAACAGCAGCAGTAGAAGCAGGATTTATATCAGCTGCAATGGTAATAATTGTAGCAATAACTGCGATTGCTAGTTTTGTAATACCTGCACACAATATGAGTATCTCCATACGATTGATACGTTTCTTATTTATGGGGTTAGCAGCATCTTTTGGATTGTTTGGGATAACCGCAGCATTTATTGGGCTAATACTTCATTTATGTAGTATTCGTTCATTCGGCATACCTTATATGAGTCCCTTTGGTCCATACAATGTTCAAGATCAAAAAGATTCTCTTTTCAGGCTCCCTCTTTGGAGATTGTCTACGCGACCTCGGTTGATTAATCAACAAAATATCAACCGTGAGCAAAGTCCTTCTCCAAAACCACCATCCAAAAAATAAATGGGGGTTGTTAGATGACAAAGAAAACAATTATATTCATGATTATAAGTATCCTTTTTCTATTTATCACTGGTTGCTGGAATCGACGTGAATTGAATGAACTTGCAATAAGTGTAGCCGAGGGGATTGACAAAGAAGATGAAAATTACAAAATATCGTCCCAAATCGTTATACCAGGTCAAATTGAATCAAAAACAGCTGGTCCTACTTCTAGTGCGCCTGTAGAACTATATACTGCAATAGAAGATACGGTTTTTGAAGGCATGCGTGAAATAACAACGAAAAGCCCTAGGAAATTATATCATTCTCATCTTCGTGTCCTTGTAATTGGAGAAGCCTTAGCCAGAGAAGGAATAAGTGACGTGTTAGATTTTGTTTCGCGGGATCATGAATTCCGAACTGATTTTTATATTGTCATTGCGAAGGATACAAGTGCCGAAAACATTCTCTCCATATTAACATCCATTGAGAAGATACCAGCAAATAATATGATCTCCTCTCTTGAAACTTCTGAGGAAACATGGGCACCAACAATGGCAGTTACGTTAGATGAGTTAATTAAGATGTTGGTAACAGAAGGAAAAAATCCTGTGCTAGCCGGAATTACGATACACGGGGATCCATCTATAGGTGGAACTACGCAAAATCTTGAAAAAACAGCCTCTTCAACATATTTGAAATATTCTGACATGGCTGTATTTAAGAAAGATAAATTAGTAGGATGGTTAAACCGAGACCAAAGCAAGGGCTATAACTTTATTATGGATAACATAAATAATACGATAACAGATGTTAGTTGTCCTAATGAAGGGAAATTTAATTTTGAGATCATACACTCTAAAACAAAAGTGGAAGCGAAGGTGGAAAAAAATACACCTAAAGTAGATATTATTATTCAGTCTGAAGGCAATGTTGGAGAAGTAAAATGCAACATTGATTTATCAAAACAAAAAACAATAGAAGAATTAGAAAAACGAATAGAAGAAAACATTACTAATACTATTAGAGAGACGATAAAGGCTGTACAGGAAGATTTTGGTGTAGATATTTTCGGGTTTGGCGATGCAATACATCGTTCTGACACAAAATCTTGGAACAAACTAAAAGAGGACTGGAATGATACACATTTCACCGACCTTGATATGCAAGTACAAGCTGATATAAAAATTCGTCGATTAGGTAAAATCGGAAATTCTATCTTACCAGAGATTAAGGAGTGATCTTTTTGTGGGTAATGATAGTGAGCTTTGTGGCAGGACTTATATTGATTATAGTGGAAGTACCTTCCATTTTGCGAAGGAAGGAAAGAAATGAACTGTGGGTATTTTCCACCCTACTTGTAATTGGTATAGGCTTGAGCATCGCTAAAGGATTAAATTGGAGTACCTTAAACCCTCTTGATGTACTGAATTTCATATATAAACCTATAAGTGATTTTATCATATCACTTTTAGAATAATTGGATACTAAAATGGATATGCTTTGATTCACTAATTTAGTATTGCTATTTTTTCAGGAAGAGAATAATAACAAGAAAATTGTGTAAGGAGTTTATATTATAATAAGATTGATTTTTAAGACAATACTTATTCTTGAATCAATCATCACTTTTTCAACGTGCTTCTATTCGGATAACTCTCAAAAGCGTAACGATATGTCCTATTTATACATTTATTAGCATGAATAAGATTTTTTATTTTTATTGTTAATGGATGTTAAGGGGTGATAGCTTATTAAAACGTATAAAATAAATGCAAATCAATTGTTTGTGTTGATTTTCCTCTTTGAAGCTGGTAGTTCAATTGTCATTGGTGTAGGTTTTGATGCAAAACAAGATGCTTGGTTGGCGATTTTATTAGCTTTGCTTGGAGGAATCATTCTTTTTACCGTATACAGATTTCTATTCCAACAATATCCTAATCACCTATTCACCGAATATTTAGAAGAAATATTAGGTAAAACCGTTGGGAAAGTTGTAGCTATCGTCTATATTCTGTATTTTTTTTATATTGCGGGTAGAGTATTACGTGATTTTGGAGATTTGCTCATCACAACAGCACTTGATCAAACACCATTAATTGTCGTGAATTTAATTATTGTATTGTTAGTATTGTACAGTTACTATTTAGGAATAGAAGTAATTGCAAGGGCTGGTAATATATTTTTTATCATATTAATTATATTAGCATTTTTATTTTTTTTATTAGTATTTATAGATCAATTACCGAAAGCTGAGAATCTCCAACCTGTTCTTGAAAAAGGATGGGGACCTGTTTTTAAAACAGCATTTCCATTAACCCTCACATTTCCATTTGGAGAAATTATAGTATTCACCATGATTTTTCCATTCTTAAATCGAAAGGAGAAACTATTCAAAATAGGAGTTGCTGCTCTAACATTCAGTGGTATCTTGCTAATGTTAACGGTGACATTGATTCTAAGTGTACTAGGGCCGACATTAAGTAGTGAATCAACATTCCCTCTTTTGGATACAATTGCAAAAGTAAACATAGCCGACATTATACAGCGTTTAGACCCAATTGCTCTTACCATACTAATAATTGGCATTTATTTCAAAATAACCATTTTTTATTTTGGCGGTATGTATGGCTTGGAGAAATTATTTCAAATAAAGAAAAATAAACGAAAATATTATTTGTTGATTACAGGAGGAGCCCTTCTTGCAGTGTCTATTATTATGGCTGAGGGGCTAACTCAGCACTTGCAAATTGGTCTGAAAATTGTCCCATCTTATGTACACCTACCTCTTCAAGTATATATTCCATTAATACTTATAGTTATAAATGCAGTAAAAAACAAATTGAACAAACATAAAAGTAGTCTTCAGCAATAAATATTTTCTTTTTTTAAAACTGAAGAAGTTAATACGAAAGATTCTTTTTGAGAATTGGAAATAATCTTGAAAGAGGGTTAAAAAGCCCCCCATATAGAATCATTAGCCAAACACTTGCCCACCATTCACATGAAGTGTTTGTCCTGTAACAAACCGAGAATCGTCAGAGGCAAGATAGACAAACGTTGGTGCAATTTCAAATGGCTGGCCTTGGCGATCCATTGGGTTACCTGCAAGTGCAACTTCATCGGCAGAAAAACTAGAAGGTATTAATGGTGTCCAAAATCTCCCTGGAGCAATTGCATTTACTCTAATCCCTTTTTTGACTAAGTTTCTAGCAAGTGCACGTGTGAACCCGATATTTGCCCCTTTTGTCGCTGTATAATCGATTAATTGATCGTATCCGTAAAAAGTAACAACTGAAGAAGTGTTAATAATGGAACTTCCTGCTTTTAAGTATTTTAGTGCAGTTCTAGTTGTATAAAAGTGGGAGTAAATATTTACTTTAAATGTATCATCAAACTGTTCATCTGTAATATCCTCTAAACTTAACTGCTGGAATTGAATCCCGACATGGTTGCATAAAACATCTAACTGATCAAATGTTTCAACTGTCTTTTCTACAATATTGATACATTGTTGCTTTTCTCTTAAATTTCCTGGTAATAACAAACAGTCTTTACCTATTTCCTCAATCCTATTTTTGGTTCGGGCTGCATCATCATGTTCATCTAAATAAGCAATGGCTACGTTCGCCCCTTCCTTCGCAAAAGCAATAGCAGCTGCTGCCCCCATTCCACTATCTCCTCCTGTAATAAGGGCTACCTTATTTTGTAATTTACCACTCCCCTTATAGTTAGGATTTTCAATAATCGGTTTTGGTACCATTAAATCTTCTACTCCAGGTTGGCGATATTGACGTTGTTCAGGTACCGTCAAGGCGACCTCTTCACAGCGTGTTACCTTACCATAATTAGGATACATCGGATAATCTTGCTTGCCTGGCTCTTTGTCAGACATTTTAAAGCCTCCTCATAAAAGTTCTGTATGGACTACTCTATGTCTTTTAGGCGATTGTCGTGTTTGTCTTACTAGAAAAATGAATTGGATCACTGAAAGAAAGAGGAACATAATCTAATATCAGGAGGTGAAAAAATGCGATATTATTATAATCCAGAAGTAAAGTACTTATTGATGTATGAATCTCTTAAAAAGGCAAATCTTATATACGATAATAATCCTTCATCATGGAAGCTCCCGACAATTGGATTAAGACCACCTTATTACGCTAATCCTCAATATACCCCCTATTATCCAACTATATAACTGATAGCTAAAGCCATTCCTTCAAATTACAAGAATGGCTTTTTAAAATACAAGGTGCTAACTGAAGAATAGAATCATTGAAAGTGCTAAATATAAGTAAAACTAGTTCCCCTTAAGACTTAGTGAGAAGCCGAATTGTTCTATAAGAAATTTTGCAAACCAGTTATTTCATGAGGGGCATTTGTCCTCCACTGAGGGTTAGTCCCATAATAAAAATGCAAACAATCCCTAATGAGATTATATACTATTTAATGCAATGGAGGTACAGAGAAAATGACCGATGAAACTTATGTAAATAGAAACAAAAAAGATCAGCAATTGGATCAGTTTCGAGTCGATGATAATGGAAAAAAGCTAACAACAAACCAAGTACTCAACGTGACTGAAGATGAATTTTCGCTCAAAGCGGGAGAAAGTGGACCTACCTTAATGGAGGATTTTCATTTCCGTGAAAAAATGACACATTTTGATCATGAGCGAATTCCTGAACGAGTTGTACATGCACGTGGATTTGCTGCTCATGGTGAGTTCCAACTAACTATGAACATTTAAAGATTTTAATTGTTTCAAGTGAAGTTGCAAGTGAACCAGATTTATTTTCTTGTGTAGTGGACGGTTTCATTCGTGATCATGAAATGCGTAGAGGAATAAAGGTGATGATATCACAAGGAGACGCAAAAGATGTACTTGGAATCCAAACAGAAACAGAGCAACTTCCTTCTTCATTCATCGACAAAACCATGGACAACAATGTGAAATCATTAGAAATAATCGAACCAGTTCGGATAGGTATGCTACATCGATATTTGTTGAATAAAGACAGTTATGCTCTTCCACTTTTAACAATATCAGAGGATAATGTTACTTATAAAGATGTAGCCGTATTTGACGGAAAATCAGATCATCAAGTTGGAACACTTACTGGTGATGACATAAAAGGATTAAGACTAATTAAAGGGAATATTACAAATGGGGAGTTACTTTTTTATATAGATGGTCAACTTATGATATATGATATATATACTGCAAGGAGTTCCATAAAGATAAATGCTAAAAATCAGGATAATATAAAAATATCGATATCGATTGATACCGAAGGATCTATAGCTGAAATGTTTGGAAGTAGGTCGCTTTTAGATCAAGCATTTATAAATAAAATTGAAAAGCAAATAAAGGATAATATGGATAAAATTGTTACCGATACAGTGGAGAAAGCACAGCAGGAATTAGAAGTTGACTTTTTCGGTTTCAGTACCATTTTAAGACAAAAACACTATAATGACTGGAAGGAGATTGAGAACGATTGGGATCATGGGGATAAATTATTTTCACAAAGTACAGTAGATGTATCAGCTAACGCCATAGTAAGAACTATTGGAGCTTCAGGTAAGGCAAAAGACAAAGGAATGGAGTGATAAAGATGTGGGAAAATATATTAGGTAGATTGCCTGATAAATTAATTTTAGTATGCACGGTATTAAGTTTTTTAGTGCCTTAAGTTATTTATAAAACAAATCAAAAACTACACCAAAATGGAGATCCTCCTTGGAAGAAAAAGGATTAGGGTTAATTAAAGATTTTCTTCTGGACTGCACCCTATCATAGCATAGTTTTTGCTTGATAACTTTTGAACTAGAGCTAAGTATTTTCTATATAATCCCATAAAAAAACTATATTTTGGTTATATTACCTACCATTATTTGGAATACTAATCTTAACGATCAATTTAAGAAGGTGTAAAAATGAACCGTAATACTGCTGTAATATCTCTAAATAAAAGATACTCCTCAATTTTTTCAATTATTCAACATCCTTTTCTTTCCATAATAATAACTTTGCTCACCAAAAGAAAGGTGCTAGAAATGTGAAGACATTAGAGGCTATATTATGGAGTATCGCATTACCTGGATTTGCTCAAGTGCTCAACAGAAAAATAGTTAAGGGGATTATCTTAATTGGATTAGAGTTTTTAATTAATGTACAGTCAAATTTAAATGAAGTAATTATTTTTAGTTTTTATGGCCAAATTGAAAAGGCTATTGCAAACGCAAACTTTCAATGGCTCATGTTTTATCCATGTTTATATTTTTTTGCTATGTGGGATGCTTATCGTGATGCAGGTGGGAATGAGAAGCCCTATGCTTTCTTACCATTTGTTTTTTCCGCCTATTTCGTAACTGTGGGAACGATCTATTCCTCAACTTTCAGTTTGTTTGAGGTACTGTTAGGGCCACTCTGGCTACCGATGTTAAGTGTGTTACCAGGGATGCTTGTAGGATTTCTATTGCAAATGCTTCTGAGAAAGCGAAGCTCCATAAAATATCAGTAAAGAGAAGCGTTGGAGATCAATAGTTTTGTATATAATTCATAACGAAAAAAGTAGTTCATTTTGAAATACATTCTGGTACTTCAAAACGGAACTACTTTCTGAGATCATTCTTCTTTATTTCTAGCTAACTTCTCGCGATCTTTCGTTCCTGGAGGTTGTTCAAACCAATTATTTTTGATCATAATATCTGCACCGCTCTTAGCTAACCGAGATACTTCCAAAGACAGACGCTCATAATCAACCATCAAATCACTTCGTTGACTAGCAGCTGCAGCAGTAGCATAATTGCCTACTCCAGCTGATACAATGAGTGACATATGAAACATCATTAACTTGTCTGAAAACGTTTGAGTAGTCGAGTCACTCACACCAAAATCGGGCACAATGGTCTTTTTTAATTCAGCGGATTTAAACCACTCATATATTTTTTACTTTGGACATAATTCGTTTCTTTTGGCACTTCGATATATGGATGCCTTACATTTACTCCTTTGGATAGAGCAATTTCGCTTGATTGATTAAAAAGCTTCGTCGACTCATTAAGAGCTTGTGTAAAGTAATATCGTATATCCTCCCTATCACTCATAGAGATAAATCCACTATAGATTAACATCCCTACTTTTGCCATTTGGTTTACATAGCTTAAGCAAAATATATCCGTGTAAAGCCATTGAGCATTCATGTTAACATCTCGTTCAGTAAACCCATTAGGTTTCACATAATTATCTTGTCCGAAAATAGTAAGTAATTGTTCAAGATGGCTTGAAGAAAGGTCATAAGCAAACTGTACAACTGGTTTTATATCTGGGTCTTCAATATGTTTCAGCATAAAGCTTACACGCACTTCGCCATACTGTCATTCATATATCCCGTCCATAGTGAAGCAATTTCACCTGATGTTAGATGTATCATTTTGTCACTCATATGTAATATAATCATATACTTATTATGCGCAAAATCATGGATAATATGATATATCTATTGGTAGAAGTGGTTAATTTTACGGTGAAGATTTTCGAAACGATAAAAAAATTAATGCTGTAAAAATGAGCAACAAACCTAATACTATTTGTACAGTTATCGCTTCCTTTATCACGACAATTCCGAGAACTGACGCAGTAAGTGGCTCTGCAAGCGAAAGCGTCACAGCTGTTGCTGCAGAAGTACCTAACAAACCACGAGCAAAGAATAAGTAAGCAATTGCTGTTGCTAAAATCCCTAGATGTAATGCTATGATGCTGCCATTCGGTTGCAGTAACCAAGAAAAATCATATAAGAATAAAATGGGTGATAATAGAATCGCAGCAAACGTGAACACCACTGCAACAACCGTTTCTGAGCGATGTTGTTCCAATAACTTTTTACTAAACAAGGTATATGCTGCAAAGGATAAACCTGCTCCAACAGCCATCAGAATCCCGAATGGTGATATCGTAACTGTCGCCTTATTAGCAGCTAGTAATGTACAACCTGCTACCGCTAAAATAGTAGCCAACCACCATCTTCGGTCTGGGATATTTCGATAGAATAACCATTCTAGTAATCCTGCTAATATTGGTGCACTCCCAATTGCTACCACTGTACCAACTGCTACACCTGTCCAAGATACCGCAGAGAAAAAAAGCGGTTGATAAGCTGCCATCGATAATGCTGCTAAAAATGTTGTCAACTTGGGCCACCTTTTGATATAAAACTTTCCTTGTATAACTACAAATACTAATAAAGCTACTCCACCGATAGCCAAACGAATGGCTCCAATAGCAACAGGATGTGCGGATGATGGTGCAAAGCTTTGTGCTGTCCCTGTTGTTCCCCAAAGTATAGCTGCAATCAATATAAACAAAATAGCATTTCGGTGACTCATCTAAACTCTCTCCTCATCCATTTATCTCATAACTTATTATATCAACAAATACTTTCCTACTGTAAATGTGTTACTATTTTCTATTATATATCATGGTTCAAATATGTTTTGACACTATGGAAACAGCCTCTATTTTTTTTAAAAAAACAAGATAAAAACAGCACCACTCAAAAAGTGGTACTGTTTCAGTTAAGCTGTTCCTTCTAATCTTTTCTTATGAGCTAAATCTGCTTTTGTTTCACGTACAAACCTACCAGATCCAAGCCATGCAGCTAATGCAAAGATTAAATAAATTGCCTGTGTTGCATGTGCACCCTGGAGAATGACTTGCAATCCCATACCGAAACCTAATGAAGGGATTGCGATCAGGAATGTCCGGAAAATCCGTTCAAAACCCTTCTCAAGTGGCAGTGGCCAAAACCTGGAGAAAAATACTCCTAAAGCAACTCCCATTCCTGATACAACAAACAGTTGCACAAGAACAATTGGCGTAGGAAATGGCCATTCCATCAGATAGTAACCAGTTAAATAAAAGATTTCAAGAAACAGGGTAATCCCTATCACCTTTTGAAAAGTTTTCATATTCATCCATGGATGGAAAAGATATAAGATGACTACTAAACCTGCTAAAACTATTGTCCAATTCATCTTTTTCCTCCTTTCTGCCAGTTGATCCTCATACTCCTTAGCCTTTTACTCATCTATTTCTGGCGCACGTACATTTTCAATTAATTCCTGAATATCTTTAGGCGGTTCTGGAGTCATCCTAGAAACAATAAAGCTGACGACAAAGTTTAGCACCATGCCTACTACTCCGACACCTTGAGCATTAATACCAAAGAAGCTATCTAAAATTGGTTCATCCGTTCCCAAAATAGACTGAGAGAGCATGGCACCAATCATGATTAGCGTGAAACCTAAACCAGTAACGATTCCAGCAATCGCACCTTCTTTATTCATCCGCTTGTCAAAGATACCTAACAGAATAACCGGAAACAGACTTGCTGCACCTAGACCAAAGGCAAGTGCGACAACTTCTCCGGCAAAGCCTGGGGGATTAATACCGACATATGCTGCGATAGCCAATGCTATCAGTAATGTAATCCGGCCAACGCGCAGTCTTTGTGATTCTGAGGCTTCTTTATTAAAAATCCGATAATAGATATCATGTGATACGGCACTTGTCATCGTAATTAATAACCCTGATGCAGTAGACAATGCCGCTGCTAGTCCTCCGGCTGCAACCAACGCAATAATAAAAGGTGCAAGGTTTGCTACTTCCGGAGTGGATAACACGATAATATCTCCGTCAATAAAGACTTCATTGTCTTCACCACCAGTAAAATTCACCACTCCATCACCATTTACATCATCTAATTGTAAGAGACCTGTTGTTTCCCATTTACTTACCCATTCAATATTCTGAACTTCTTCCAATGGCTGATCTGCTATCGTGTCGATTAAATTGTATTTAGCAAATGCACCAACAGCAGGTGCTGTTAAATAAAGAAGTCCTATAAATATAATCGCCCAAACCGCTGACCAACGTGCAGCACGGACACTTTTAACAGTATAGAAACGGACGATAACATGTGGAAGCCCAGCAGTACCCGCCATTAAAGCTAAAGTAACCATAAAGACATTAATCATGGATAAATCGGTAAATGGCACCATGTATTCCGTCATACCGAGATCTACTTGAATCTGTCCGAGACGATCGATAATATCACTACTTGTTAAGGCTAGCTGTGGAATTGGATTGCCAGTTAACTGAAAAGAAATGGCAAACGCAGGAATTAAAAAAGCGATAATAATAACAAAATATTGAATGGCCTGTGTCCAGGTTACACCTTTCATTCCACCTAGTAATGCAAAAAATCCAACAATGGCCATTCCAATTAGAACCCCTATAACAATATCTACCTGCAAGTAACGACTAAAAACTATTCCTACCCCGCGCATTTGTCCGGAAATATACGTAAGTGAGATAAAAATCGTCGCAACTGCTGCTACTGCGCGGGCACTACTTGAATAAAAACGGTCACCAATAAAGTCTGGAACGGTAAACTTTCCAAATTTACGTAAATAGGGAGCGAGCAATAATGCTAAAAGCACATAACCCCCGGTCCATCCCATTAAGTAAATTGTTCCGTCGTACCCTAAAAATGCTACAAGTCCTGCCATTGAAATAAAGGATGCGGCAGACATCCAGTCCGCAGCAATAGCAGCGCCGTTTGCTAAAGTTGGAACACCCTGTCCAGCTACATAAAAATTGGAAGTATCACGAACCCTTGACCACCAACCAATTCCTGTGTAAGTAGCGAACGTAATAAGAACTAGAATAATCGTAATGACTTCAACACTCATGGAAATCCCCTCCTTAATAACTACTTAACTGTTTCTAATTCCCATCCTTTAACATTTCTTTATATTGTTTGTCGAGTTTATCCATACGAACTGCATACGTCAGTATTAAAAGGATAAATACCAGTATGGAACCCTGATGCGCAAACCAGAACGCCAAAGATACATTGAAAAATTGAATATTGGAGAGAGGTTCAGCAAACAGTACTCCCGCACCAAGCCCAACCAAAAACCAAATAACAAGTAGACTTATGATCAATTTGATGTTTTTCTTCCAATACCATTTCTGTTTTTCATTGAGTGTTTGATTCATTGACTCTTCCCATCCTTTCTCGCTTTTATTAATGTTAGAGTATAAGTTCATAGAAAACGCTTACAAATACAACCACAAAAGCACTATGCTAAGGATATCAAGCGAATTTATTCTTTTGTTTCAAAGCCCATCCTCTTTGAAAACATAAAAAAATACTAAATACGCTAACATTTGTATTTAGTATATTAAATATAATTGATTCAATTTCGAGATTTTCTTCAAATGCAGATTTATCTGTTTAAAATGTTGCATTCATTGTCTGAATGGTCAATTTAATCCTTGTAACATATCAAAAAATTCTTTTGATACCGTTCTGCTCATCGGAACTTGCGATTTATTTTTGTCATTAATGACAATATTATAGGCTCCATTAAACCACGGGGCAATCTCCTCGATTGCATCCAGATTTACCAGATAACTTCGATGTGGTCGATAAAAAGGATATGCGAATAACTTTTCTTCTAGTTCTTTTAAATTCATTTTTGTCTCAATTACTTCATTCGTTAACGTGTGTAAGAGTAGCTGTCTTCCTTCACGCACTGCATATCCAATCTGCAACGGGTCGATAACAACCATTTTTTTATCAGTAGAAATAATCAGCTTCTCAATTTTCGGCTTTTTATTTTGCTTTTTCTTAAGTTCTCCTCGCACTCGTTCCATCGCTGTATCAAAACGTGCTTTGTCAAAAGGCTTCAATAAGTAATCTGTGGCTTGGAGATCAAATGCCTGAACAGCATACGTGTCATAGGCAGTAGTAAATACAATCACCGGCTCGTTCCCATCTTCTTGACGCAATGCTTCCGCTGCTTCCAAGCCGGTGAGACCAGGCATATGTATATCCAGAAATAACACATCCGGTTTATAGTCATGATATAACTGTAGCAATTGTTCCCCATTTTCTGCACTTGGACATACTATCACATCGTCTTCCTGCTCAAGTAGATATGTCAGTTCTTCACGTCCCAGACGCTCATCCTCTGCAATCATTACTTGAATCTTCATTATACGCCACTCCTTGCATTGACTAGTATTTTAAAAGAAACAGAACTTCCTTTTTCCGGTATATTTCGGAAGTGCAGTCGACTTCCTTCTCCCATAATTCCTTTTAATCGTTCATTAATATTATATAAGGCCGTTCCATTACCATTCTTTTGATCAATCGGCTCTATTCCAAGTAATGCCTGAATATCATCCGAAAAACCTTTACCATTGTCCCGAACTTCGATATATATCCACTCTTCTTTCCTTGTAATAATTAAATCGATTCTTCCTTTCATCTGTTTATCCTTTAACCCATGCTGAATACAATTTTCAATGAGAGGCTGTAATGTTGCTGGCGGTATCAACACATCCTCGAGATCTTGATCAATTAATTTGTTAATGATTAACTGATCCATGAAGCGTGCAGTAACAATTTCCACATAGGCATTGACGTGTTCAAGCTCATTTTTCAAGGGAATCAGTTTTTTGCTGGCAATGGTCAGATTCGCCCGCATATAGTGACTCAGCTGTATTAGTATATGACGTGCCTTTTCCTGATTGACCCGCATTAGGGAATGTAGCAGATTAAAAGTATTGAATAAAAAATGTGGATTAATCTGTGCTTGAAGATTTCGTATTTCCGCTTCCTTCAATAGTTTTTTCATTCTTTCCGCCTCAAACCCACTGATTTGATTGGAAATAATCGTTCCAAGACCTTTGGCAAGTTCAATTTCAACGGCCCGAATCTGTTGAGAATGTCGAAAATATAAGTTAATCAGACCGATGATCTCACCGGAACGGTAAATCGGTACCATGATCGCCGTTTTCAATGGACAAGCATCAAAGCGGCACTGGATACCTTCTCTATCGTAGGCAACTTGGATATCCCCTGTATCAAGCGCTTTATGCGAAAGTCTCATTTTGAGGGGCTCCCCTAATCGATGATGGTCATCACCAAGACCTACATGGCTAAGTACCTTCTGTTTATCCGTAATGGCAATCGCAGCAACATCGAGTTCACCAAACAGAAGCCTTGCCATTTTGTCTGCATTAGAAATTAACGAAGCATCCTGAAGAATTGGTAGTGCTTTTTCCGCAATCGATAAAGCTCGGTTTGTTTCAATCGCTGCTTCTCTTTCCGTTTCATTAAGCGCAGCACGGATAACCATTGTGAAAATGGCGAGGGCAACGGCATTGGTAATCACAAGCGGGATACCAATTGTATTTACTAGCTCCACACCTTTTTCTTGATCAGATATAAAAATCAGTAGCAAACCCATATGTAAAACCGGTGGGAACATACCAATAAATAATGCCTTCCCCGGTGCGATGACCCGTTCATCCGAGAAAAACTGACCTGTCCACCCTGTAATTAAGCCTGCAAGAGGGTTAATCAAACTGTTGGCAACCCAAGCCTCTCCACCCATAAATCCAAGGTAGATACCCGTAATAACTCCTGCTCCAAGTCCGACATATGGTCCACCAAGTAGCCCGGCAATCATGACCACTACTGTACTGAAACCGATCAGCACCTCACTAGATGTCACATCAGTAATTCTCGATTCAAGCACTAACGTGTCCATTCGAATTAACACACCGGTATGCGTCCCTAGTATCCCAATAAAACCGAAGACGAGCGCAAGATAAATCACTGTATCGATTGCTATATCCCGGTCTAGTAATGATCGGAAACCTGGTATTTGTGTTAACATGAAGGCAGCTAACAGAAGCAAGCCGATCCGTTCAAACAAAACAATGGTGAGGTCAATCATGCGAAACAGCCTCCTGTTTATCGCCGTAAAGTTTTAAGAACAGCTCTTCATAGCTTTTGTCGTCCCTCTTCCCTGCGAACGAACCAATCACACCACCGGCAAAACCGGCTGGAATTGATAGAATACCAGGATTAGAAAGTGGAAGAAAACCGATTCCCTCCGGACCTGAGACAACTAGTAGGATAGATATTAGAAAGCCACTTAATAGTGTTGTGTAGGCACCAACTCTGTTAAATCTCTTCCAGTAAAAAGTAAGAATAAGCAAAGGAAACAGGGTGGATGCAGCAATCGCAAATGTAATCGATACAAGAAAGGCTACATTACTTTCTTCCATTTCTATCGATAAAAGGATCGACAATATACCGATCGCGACAGCTACGATTCTAGCTACCTGCAGCTGCTTTTTCTCTTCGACCTTTTTTTTCTTCCAAAGGTGGTAGTAGATATCGTGCGCAAATGAGGAAGTTGCGGCAAAAATCAGGCCAGTCACAACGGCAATGATAGTTGCGAAGGCTACTGCCATCACAAAAGCAATCAGAAAATCACCGCCAACAGTCTCTGCCAGCAATAATGCCGCCAAATTACCACTTGCATCCGCCTGTATCAATGTTTCACTTCCAACAAGCGCAATGGTTCCCACTCCCAAAATAAGAGTCATTATATAAAACAAGCCGATAATCCATGAGGCAGACATGGCGGAAACCCAAGCCTCTTTCGCATTTTTTACCGTTAAAAATCGGATTAGTATATGTGGAAGACCGGAAGTTCCTAAAATTAAGGTTAAAGTAAGCGAAACTTTCTCCACTGGGTGGGTGAACAGATTTCCGGGATGAAAATATAATTCTTCATGTGGACTCTGCTTTACCGCTTCATTTATTAGTCCAAATACATCCCAATTCACCCACGACAGCAGAATAAACACAACCAGTAGTGTGCCAGCCATCAGCAGTACAGTTTTTATAATCTGTACCCAAGATGTTGCCAGCATTCCACCAAAAGCTACATACACCGTCATTAAAACACCGATAATGCACACGGCTACACGGAAATCTACGCCAAGTAAAAGACGGATCAATAACCCAGAAGCAACGAGCTGCGGGATCATATACAAAACGGAAATACAGATACCACTGATAGCTACAGCAGCTCGCATCCTGTTTCCCGGAAAGCGGGCAGTGATCACATCTGCTACCGAGTAAGTGCCCAACCGGTGAACTGGTTCGACTATTAGTAGTAATAATATGACATAGGAAATGAGAAAACCTGTCGCATACAAGAATCCATCATAGCCATAGAGCGCAATTAATCCGGTGATACCCAAAAAAGAAGCAGCGCTGATAAAATCACCGGCAATCGCCATACCATTTTGCATGCCGGAAAGACTTCCTGACGCCACATAAAATTGATGGGCTGTTCTGCTCCGCTCTGCTGCCCAATGGGTAATGACCAACGTACCAATTACAATAACTACGAAAAAAATAAAATAGGTGAAATTCATTGGCCACCTCCTTCATTCGTCTGTTTTACCCTTTCTTCTATACTCCGGTTAAATCGTTTCATGAAAAAGTAGTGCCAGATCCCTATTCCCCATGTCAGGAGAAATAAAATAAGGATATACCCCCATGCTAAGGGGAGGAAATATTTATTTTGTTCTGAAATAAAATTGGTTAACATGATGGGAAACAATATATAAAAGAGAACAATGATTGCAACAGTAGAGATGAGAATACGGTGTTTTTTCTTTATGTAATCACACGTTTCGTAAGCGTTTTCATTTATGTGGCTATTTTTCACGCTAATCCTCCTCTTTGAAGGAATTAATTAAATTGCCTTTATCATATGCAATTATATCGGAGCATGTATAATTAAGTCAATTTTGTGAACGAGAATGCAAAAGTATATGATCATATATGAAAAATAATTACCTATAACACCATTATTATTGTCAACCATATTTTAATAGGGTTGACAATAATATCTTTTTCATTTAATCTATTTTTGGGAAAGGAGAGAAATAATGCACAATAATAAGCGTTTCACAGCAATAGATATTACCATCGGCAGTATATTTATTGCCTTAATGACAGTAGGAGCAAACATTACATCGATTGCACCTTTCATGGTGATAGGAGGTGTGCCAATCACCTTACAAACTTTTTTTGCGATACTAGCGGGACTTATTTTAGGTAGTCGACTGGGTGCCATCTCGATGTTGGTATACATGTTGCTAGGATTAGCTGGTGCACCAATTTTCGCCCAGTTCAAAGGTGGTATATCGACACTTGTATCTCCAACTTTTGGTTTCATTGTTTCTTTTATCTTAATCGCATATGTTACAGGTAAACTGATAGAGAAGAAACGTAGCTTCCCTGTCTATATCACTGCTGCATTAATTGCGATGATAATCAATTATCTTTTTGGAGCTAATTGGATGTATGCTGCCTATCTTCTGTGGTTTGATGCTCCTGAAGGGTTCTCCTATAAACTAGTTTGGTATTGGTTGGCAGTTCCTTTACCTAAGGATATCGTGCTATCGATTGGGGCAGGAATGTTTGCTCATCGACTTGAAAAAAGTATCCTGTCCAAAAGTATGTTTCGAAACCAACAGAATATTGCGTAATAAGGAGGCATTATATGAGTGTTTGGCAACCATTAGCAAGAAAAGTCCTAGAGGCAGAAGAAATAACGGATCAGGAGGCACTTGCCGTTTTAGAATGTCCAAACGATGCATTATTAGATCTGTTAGATAGTGCCTACCAAGTTCGTAAACGGTACTATGGAAACAAAGTGAAACTCAACATGATTATCAACACGAAATCTGGTCTATGTCCAGAGAATTGTGGGTATTGTGCACAATCAAGAGATTCCACCGCCCCCATTGAAAAATATCGGATGATGGAGAAAGAGGCGATTGTTCAAGGGGCTAAACGCGCACATGAACAGAAATCGGGTACATATTGTATTGTAGCTAGTGGTCGAGGACCGTCCAAACGGGAGCTTGCTACGGTAACTTCAGCTGTTGAGGAGATCAAACAACATTACGACATCAAAATTTGTGCTTGCTTAGGACTATTAGAACCAGAGCAAGCCAATCAGTTAAAAGAAGCAGGTGTAGATCGCTACAACCACAATATTAATACCTCAGAAAATCATCATGATCATATAACGACAAGTCATAGTTACTATGATCGTGTAGCAACAGTGAATGCAGCAAAAGCATCTGGTATCTCACCATGTTCTGGCGTAATTGTCGGTATGAAGGAGAAAAAAGAAGATGTTATTGAAATGGCGCGAGCATTAAAGGCACTGAATGCCGATTCAATCCCAGTTAATTTCTTGCATGCGATGGATGGGACATTACTAGAAGGGACAAACGAATTAACCCCGACGTATTGTTTAAAAGTTCTTTGTTTATTTCGTTTCATCAATCCTACAAAAGAAATACGTATATCCGGCGGAAGAGAAGTTAACTTGAGAAGCCTTCAACCTTTTGGACTTTATCCTGCTAATTCCATTTTTATAGGTGATTACTTAACAACAGAAGGACAAACTGGCCTAAAAGATCATAAAATGATAGAAGATCTCGGCTTTGAAATCGATTATGTTACGACGGAAGAAATAGTATAAAGTTAAAGCTAAAAACAACTTATACAGAGAACCCTCTATCTATCAGTGAAAACATTTCTTACGGACTTTTTACCTATTATAAAAAACTTCGTCCGTAAGATTAGTTCTTTAGAACTCCCCTAAAATCCAGACTCCATCACCTTCCATACACAACTACAGGCTTATAAAATGATTCTTTTTTACTAAAAATATAAAAACATTTAACATTATCTTAATATAAGTTTGTTACAATTTGTCGATGTAAGGATAATTACCTAGGAACTGGAGGATATCAAATTGAAGTTTAATTTCGGCAGGTTAGGTAAAAAACGAAAAAAGATACAAAAGAAAACATATAAACAAGAACTTTTAGAAAAGGTTCATTTACGAACTAGATTACTATTTTTATTTGTTGCCCTATTAATCATTTCCATTACTGCTGTAGGACTAAGTTCTTACTTAAAAGCAAAAGATACAACCATGGAAACCATCGAAAACCGGTTAACACGTGAAGGTGAACTGATGGCATACATAGCTGAAAATCTGAAATTCTTATATGTTAGTGACGATGATTACTTTATGCAACAATTAGAAGTGAATATCCGCTCGCAAAAAGATAAGCTAGAAGAAGAAGGTATTGTCGCTGACATGTACTATATCATTGATGAGGATGTAACACCATCTCAAGTTAGTAATGAAAGTAGCATCACTTTTTCTGATTCTTTAATTGATAGAATGCTTGACCGAAACAAAGGCATCATTCACGAAGAGATTGATGGCATCGATTATACGATGGTTGTCGAAGATCTCAATTCACAAATTGGTGGATTATACATTCTAGCTGTACCCAACCAATCTTATATGGGGCCAGTTAATGACATGGCTCAAACTATTATTATCGTAATGATCATTAGTTTAATCTTCTCTGTTTTAATCATCATATTATTCGTTAGAAGTATAACAAAACCATTAACGAAATTACAGAATACGATGAAAGAAGCCCGGGAAGGAAACTTAAGTGATACGAGCGAAATTAATACAACCATACCGGAAGTTATATCATTACATAAGAGTTATGACGCTATGATAAATCAAATGCGTCTAATGTTGAGTGAACTCAACGATACTACTTCCGAATTAGAAACGACTGGGGTGCAATTAAAAGATTCTTCGGGCAATACCTTATCATCCAGTCACCAATTGATTGAAGCTATTAATGTTGTGAAAAGAGGGGCGGAACAAACCGCTAATAGCTCAGAAAATAGTTCCAATAGCTTCCATGAGATGAAAGAAAAGATCTTTTCTATACTAGAGAATATGAATATGGTCTATAACAGTTCAGAGGATATGAATAATTCTGCAGCATCTGGCGAGAAAAATATGATAAAGCTCATTAAAATGATTACTTCCTTTGAACAAGACTTTAAACATATGAACGAAACCATTCAAGAAGTAAATGCTCATTCATCCTCCATTACCAGTTTAGTAGACTTAATTAAAGGGATAGCAGAACAAACAAAGCTTCTAGCATTGAATGCCGCCATTGAAGCAGCTAGAGCAGGTGAATCTGGCAAAGGCTTTGCTGTTGTAGCTAATGAAGTCAGGAAGCTAGCAGAGCAGGCTTCCAATGCAACAAAGGAAATTACATACTCTATCTCAGAAATGGATAGTGTAACGACACAAGCATCACACGAATTTGATCAAATGCATGCAAAAGTTACGTCTAACTTAACAATAGCAAACGAATCGAAATTTTCAATGGATGAATTAATGAAAGAAATAGATACCGTTAGTAACAGCATCCAAAGTATGGAAGGTGAACTGCAAAACCTGCATAAGGTTTTACCTGAACTTGAACAAGCAACCGTTAGCTTTTCATCTGTCTCTCAAGAAACATTAGCAAGTGCTGAAGAAATGTATAGTACAAGTGATGAACAGGTCCATCAAATGGAAAGAACACACGAAATCGGCTTAAAACTGACCGATTTATCTCAATCACTTTCTAAGCTCACCAAGCGATTTCATGTTAATTAATTCAAAAACACCTAGAGATAACCACTCTAGGTGTTTTATTCTACTATATCCTTTTCACCATGATGGCTTCGCGCATTTTATTTAGCGCTTCTTGCCCCTCTTCGCCCCTATTCATCAATACATTCACATATAATAAATCAATTAATGTCAACTGGGCAATCCGAGAAGAAAATGCTTCCGTTTTGAAATCGGTTTCCCCTGAGCTTGTATAAAGCGGGATATGTACAGCAGCACTTAACGTCGATTTCGCAAAGTTCGTAATCGCAATCGTTTTTACTTCATTCTTTTTCAATACATTTAAAATATGTAAGATATCCTTAGATGATCCTGAGTGAGAAATAAGCATTGCGCAATCCTTCTCATTCAGTTGTGAAGCTGCCATCAACTGTAAATGAGTATCTACTGTAGCTTGAACCGGAAGTCCAGTGCGAATAAACTTATGATAAGCGTCTAAAGCTACCGTATTGGAACCCCCACTACCAAAAAAGTGAATTTGGCGCGCTGACAATAATATATTTACAGCCTTTTGTAATTGTTCTTCATCTATAATCTGTAATGTTTCTTCCAAGGATTGAATATTGGTACGAAAAACCTTTGCGGCCACCGTATCAATCGCGTCACCGCTATCCACATCTTCATGAATATCTTGCATAGAGGACACTACTTCAGAAGCTAACGCAATCTTCATTGCTTGGTAACCTTTATAACCTATCCGCTTACAAAATCTAAAAACGGTTGAATCCGCAACATCCAAATCCTCCGCAAGCTGATTAATGGAAGAATGAATAATTTGATTAGGATTTTTTAGAATGTAGTCAGCAATCTTTCTTTCAGTGACACTAAACTTCGGATAATCTCTTCGTACTTTATCTAAGCACGTTTGCTCTCTTT
Organism: Gracilibacillus orientalis; assembly: GCF_900114645.1. Taxonomy (GTDB): domain Bacteria; phylum Bacillota; class Bacilli; order Bacillales; family Amphibacillaceae; genus Gracilibacillus; species Gracilibacillus orientalis. The sequence continues at coordinate 168,288 of NZ_FOTR01000008.1, forward strand.
TTCTCATTAGCATTCTCCTGAAACAACGTTTAGTTTTCATTATACAAGATTAGTGTACGAAAAAAATATTTTTTTGTAAACGGTTGAAAAAAGAATTTTTTTTCGTATAATGTATGAAGAACGAAATTTTTTTCGATAGAGGATTGGTGATAATGCAAATAGGCAGGATAGGTTTAAGAAAAATGGGATACCAGTTATCGTTAAATCTAATTAAGAAACGGTAACCATAGACTAAGAGTGTAGGAAATACAAATATCCTCTGATCTTTTAATAAAGTTTTTGCTCATGATACAACGGAAAAGGCATTACTACACATTGCTTCAAATAATGGTGAAACCGCTATTTTGATATTCTTAAAAAGTACTTTTTCTTATGATTATGAAAAGGTTACCAAAGTGTGGAACAACGGCTCTTTCATTCATGGTTAATGGAGTTAACGGAAAATACTTTTGGAAGCGATCCAAAATGAAAGGCTTTATGCGCTCATTATGAAAAGTGGAAAGTAGAGACAGCACTCCACAATGAATTCGGTGGGCATGCTGTAACCAAATGATAAAGTGAGACTTATCAAAATAAAAATTAATCAACAAAGGATGGAAACAACATGTCAGATCAAATGTTAATACTTATTGCTTTAGCAGGAATTTTTCTATTATTATTTCTAGTTATACGAACGAAATTACACGCATTCGTTGCCTTATTGGTAGTCAGCTTAATTGTTGGTATATTGGCAGGAATGCCTCTTAGTGATGTAATCGAAACGATGGAACAAGGAATGGGAGGAACATTAGGCTTTGTCGCTGTTGTTGTTGGTCTAGGTGCAATGTTTGGTCAAATGCTTGAAGTATCCGGTGGTGCCGATCGTTTAGCACGTACTATGATCAACAAGCTTGGTGAAGATAAAGCGCAATGGTCATTAGGTATTACAGGCTTTCTTGTAGCGATTCCGGTCTTTTTTGATGTTGGTTTTATCATTCTTGTGCCAATTGTATACGGTTTAGCAAAGAAAACCGGTAAATCATTATTGTATTATGGTATTCCTTTACTAGCTGGTTTAGCTGTTACACACAGTTTTATTCCCCCGACTCCCGGACCGATTGCGGTTGCTGATTTAGTCGGAGCAGACTTAGGATGGGTTATTTTGTTCGGTGCACTTGCCGGTATACCTTCGATGATTATTGCTGGTCCTCTATTTGCACGTTATATTTCCAAACGGCTACATGTTGTCGTACCAGAATACATGAATATGGAAGAAGTAGAATATGATGATCAAGAATTGCCTAGCTTTTCTTTAATTGCTTCCATTATTTTAACACCTTTAGTATTAATTTTATGTAATACATTTTCGGACTTCTTTTTAGAGGAAGGAAATATGGCTCGTGAAATATTCACTTTCTTAGGACACCCATTTGTTGCTTTAACGATTGCAACGATCTTAACCTTTGTCTTCTTAGGAACAAAACGCGGTCTTACCCGTCAGGAAGTACAAGATATTGCGACTAAAGGATTGGAACCTGCAGGGATTATTATATTAGTAACTGGTGCAGGTGGTGTATTTAAGGAAGTCTTAATTCAATCTGGTGTAGGTGATGTGATTGGTAACATGATGGCTGGCTCAAACCTACCACCTATTTTACTTGCATTTTTGATTGCGGCTGCCGTACGTGTTGCTCAAGGATCTGCAACTGTGTCCATGGTAACTGCAGCAGGACTCGTCGCTCCTTTAATTGACATCTTAAGTCTTGAAGGACCTGTTTTAGGGCTAATCGTTATCGCAGTTGCATCAGGTGCGACAGTACTATCACATGTCAATGATTCTGGTTTCTGGCTTGTCGGTCGATACTTTGGCTTAGATGTAAAAGATACATTGAAGTCATGGACGATTATGGAAACATTAATAGGTCTTGTCGGTTTATCCGTCGCACTTATTCTAGGAATCTTCATCTCATAAAATTTTAAATGGGCACTGTCATTAGAAGACAGTGCCCATTTTACTACAGAAAAACTTTAGTCTTTTATCTTCACTTTACCATGTACAACCAATCTCCCTTTCCCCGGATCAGATAATTAATGTTCCTGTACCTTCTTTTATTAATTGACCAGATCCAACTATGTCATTTTTCCATTCATCAGCTTCATAAAATCCTCCAAGAAAGGCATCCATTGTTACAGTAATGTCTGTTTCAAATGCTTCATACCCCACTGCCGCTGCCAACGACGGTGTGTATCATCTAAACACGGTAAATATGCCTCTTTCCCTTCCTCACCTATACGATTATTCGTTATAGCAATCACCGTTCATTTAGCACAGTACCGTTATCCCATGACGTTCCAGGTGTCCAAAGATCTAAAAAACAGGGAATATAACTGATAACAGGATTAGATTCTGGTGTAATGTCTGCTTCATACATGAAATTGAGCCTTATCTCATATTGCTGAAGATATTCGAAAGTTTTATAATGTAAAAGAAAGATAGCAATCGATTGAAATTTAGTGTCTGATGTGGGATCGATACCATATAAATTAGATTCTATTTTGTCAGGTATTTTCACGATTAGAAGGGAGAAGTGTAAGATGAAAAGCATCCAAAGCCGTTTATTATATATGTTAATTATATTCATACTTCTTCCGTACTTTTTGTCGGTATTGCTTATTTATGGTTATACGAAAAACAATGTTGAAAAGCATGAACTTGCCAATAATGAGGAACAGTTAAATGAAAGTTCCAAACAATTGCAGCAATATTTTCATGAACTCATTCATCTCCCTTATAAACTTTATCGTGATGCTGATCTATTTCGTATTTTTAAAAAGGAAGTGGAAGATTCCAGTTATCTAGAAAAAAGCATTCAAAATTTTTATCTAGTGCGTGAGGAAATAAGACAAGTTCGCTTCTATATGGATAAAGGAGAAGAATCTGTTACAGTTTATAATGCTATAGTCAGTTCTCGTAAATCTAAACCGGACCTTTTGCAGGAACCCTATATAAAAAAACTATATCAGTCAGATGTAAAACAAATTATTGAACCTCCACATCCATTAGAAAATTATAATAATGTAGCGATTGTGCCACAAACAGATCATACACAAGTAATAACCATTCATCATAAGATACAGGATATCTTTACTGGAGAGTTTCTTGGTGTGATTTCAATGGATGAAGAATTGAATGAATTGAGTCAGATTGCAGCTGATTTAATAAAGAATAAGCACGAATCAATGTATCTGATTAATAAAAATAACCAAATAGTATTCAGTAATAATACGAAACAAATCAGCAATCCTGTATCTGACAGCTTAAAAACAACCATACAAGGTGAAAAGGGAAGTGACGACATTATCCTTTCCAAGACATTAACTTCCCCTCTACATGACTGGGAATTAGTAAAGATTACACCAAGCGAAGTTTTGTTTCACGATGTACGTAAAACTACTTTCACAAGTATTATAGTTGGTATTATAGTAGGTATTTTTGGGTTAGTGATGGTCGGAATTATTACGTATAAAATCACTACTCCTATTAAACGATTGACGAATAAAGTAAGTACGATTGACGGCAGTTATGTAGAAGTACCTTTTAATGATCAACGACATGATGAAATTGGATATTTAGAAAAGCATATGAAAGATATGATGAAGCGAATTAACCATCATATTGAACGTGAATATAAGCTAGAACTTGAAAACAAGGAAATACAATTCCAAGCTTTGAAGTCACAAGTGAATCCCCACTTCTTGTTTAATGCTCTCCAATCTATTGGCACTGTAGCTTTGAGATCTGATGCCCCTAATGTGTATCATCTCATAACCTCTTTATCCAACATGATGAGATATTCTATGCAAGCTAATAAGTGGGTGAAAGTCAAAGAAGAAATGCGTTACATTGAAAGCTATCTGTCCTTACAAATGGAGAGATTTCACGATCAGATTCATTACAACTTGCAAATAAATCAAAACATATTAGAAATACAGATTCCCAGTATGATCCTGCAACCGTTAGTAGAGAATTTTTTCAAACACTGTTTTGAGGAAGGACATACAAATGCTAGATTAAATGTATTTGGTGAAAGAAGAAAATCCTACCTTTATTTTAAGGTAGAAAATGATGAAGCAAGCGTAAGTGATGAGAAATTAGAGGAACTAAGAGAAACTATTTATCCCCCTTCTCCAACTGAAAATCATGAAAAAGAACATATAGGATTAAAGAACATTCAAGACAGATTGGTACTGATTTATGGTGATAAAGCAGGAATTAATATAGAGAATAATAAAGGACAAGCATTTATTGTAGAAATATTTATTCCACTAAACGAAATATCTTTTACGGAAGGGAGAATAAAACGTGAAAGTATTGATCGTAGATGATGAGAAAAATGTACTTGATGTAATCAAAATTTTAGGTAAATGGGAAGCTCAAGGTATAACAAAAATACTGGAAGCAAGTCGTGGAGAAGAAGCAAAAATTTTAATAGAGAAGGAAAGCCCTGAAATTATTTTTACGGATATTAAAATGCCTGGAATGAATGGTCTAGAACTGATGAAATGGCTAGATTCCAACTCTTATCAGGGAAAAGTAATTTTTATAACAGGATACAATGATTATTCTTACATGCGTCAGGCTATCAAACATAATAGTTTTGACTATTTAATGAAGCCAATCGAAGCGGACGTTTTCAATGAGATCTTAAAAGAAGCAGTTATAGCATGGCAGAGAGATTTTGTGGAAACTAATTTAATTGAGGAGAATTATATATACAACAAGATAGTTACGGATGCTTGTACAGGAGAAACCTATGATATGAACAATCTACTACTTTCTCTTCCAGAAGCTAACCGTTATGATATGACATTATTATCTTTCTATCATATGCATTACTCAGAACCAGAGATAAAATCATTGGCAAATAAACTTTCCACACAAAGGTTAGGAAATGCATACTCTCTTCAAACATATCATAATCTCTGCCTTGTTGTGACCTTGGAGAATGAGTGGGTGACAATAGAGAAATGGCTTAGTGAACATATGGAAAGCCCCGTCCGAATTGTAGCTAGTGAAGATCCGCAACCATTAAAAAATCTTCCTACAGTGTTCAAAATGTTGAAGACAAAACTGTACAATAATCAGTTTAGAACCGTTTATCAATCAACACAATTAGATCAAGTCAGTCAAATCCAAGACATTGTTTCTTTTGTCGATAATTATTATATGGAAGATATAAGCCTTGAAAAATTATCAAATTTATTTTTCTTGAGTCGTGAGCATATTTCAAGGAAATTTAAACAAGAGAAGGGTATGCCTATGTCAAAATACGTGACAAATCTTAGAATTAAACAGGCTAAGTGTTGGTTAAGAGGAACCGATGAGACTATTTATTCTATTTCTGTAATGCTTGGCTACCAGGATGAAAAATTTTTCTCCAAATTATTCAAAAAAGTAACTGGCTTTACGCCAAATGAATATAGAAATAAAAAAGACGAGGTGATTGGATGAGAAAAACACTTCTTTTCCTTTTTATCATCTTGTTTATTTCAGCATGTCAATCAAACACTCCGAAAGATGATAAAGAAGAAAACTCATCAAAGGTCACCCTTACCATACGTAATCCTAAAATAGAGATTGCTTCCGCATTTGAAGAAATGATCCAAGCGTATGAAAAAGAACATCCCTACGTGAAAATAGAAGTAACCACGGTGGGCGGTGCATTGGATGATTTTTCTGATTTGAAAGCACAAATAGCAGCCGAAGAAGGTCCTGATATTTTTACAAACCCTGGTTATAGCTCTACAGAGTTATGGATGCCATATTTGGAGGATCTATCTGATCAGCCATGGGTGAAAAATGCTTATCCAGAAACATTGGAAGCAATAAAAATGGATGGGCATGTTTATGGAATGCCAATGAATTTAGAAGGATATGGTTTCATTTATAATAAAGAATTGTTTAAGGAGGCAGGAATTGAGAAACTTCCCTCTACCTTCACAGAATTAAAGTCTATAACTAAACAATTAGAACAAGCTGGTATTACCCCTTTTGCGACAGGATATTACGAGAAGTGGAAATTAGGAGACCATTTGATGAACATTGCTATTTCTCAACAAGAAAACCCAGATCTTTTTATTAAGAAATTAAAAGATGGCACAACTTCAATTGAAAACAATCAGATATTCAAACAACTAATAGAGCTATTAGATTTAACGATAGAGCATGGCGGAGAAGATCCGCTATCAACAGATTATACAATGGAACTTCAGCAATTTACATCAGAAAAGGCAGCAATGATGTTGCAAGGGAATTGGATTCAGCCTATGATAAATAAATTCGCACCAGATATGCAGATTGGTATCTTCCCGATTACTCTAAATGAGAAAGCAGAAAAAAATACATTAAGCATTCATACCCCAAGCTACTGGGTAGTTAATCAACAAACCTCAGCAGAAAAGAAAGAAGAAGCAAAACGATTTTTAAATTGGATGGTAAATTCTGAGCAGGGACAAAAGTTTATGGTCGAAAAACTGCGGTTTATTCCTGCTTTTAAACATGTGGATATACAGGACACAGATCCACTTACTTCCAAAATAACAGAACTTTATCAAGCAAACAGAACTTTATCCTCCAATTGGTCAGACCTTCCTGCTGGGTTAAGAGAAGCGTTCGGTACTGATACACAACAATATATCGAACACGAATGGAGTAAAACACAATTACTACAAGCCTATCAGAATACATGGGATGAAATACATTAGAAAAGGCTTTGTGCGCCCGTTTAATAAACTTGTGACTAGAGTGAATCAACTGAGATAAAGGCATCACAATCTAGGGATAAGTTATACTTTGTGACATTTACCATTTTTACTACGTTGGACAGATAATCTCAGGCCTATTTTCCTAATCAATATACAACGAAAATTATATCAATCTTAGACATTTCTTACCTTTCCTAACTCTCTTATACTAATATTTGTACACAGCCCGGGCAGATAAAAAGTATCTATGAGGAGGAATAGTATGAAATGGAAAGGTTTTGTTAAGAAAGCGACAGTATTAACACTAAGTACTGCCATTTTAGTTGGCGGAAGCGGTCTTGTGCATGCAGAGAAAAAGTCTTCACAAGACTATAAGGAAGATTATGGTACATCTACCATCACACGCTCTGATATGAAGGATATGATTAAACAACATGGTGATGAAGATTTCAAAGTACCTACATTTGACTCATCCACCATTCAAAACATCCCTTCTGCTACAAAAGTTACGGAAGATGGAGAAGAAATAAAATTAGATGTGTGGGATACATGGCCACTTCAAAATGCGGACGGAACTGTAGCAGAATATAATGGATATCATATTTTATTCGGTCTAGCAGGTAATCCAGAGAATGCTGAAGATACTTTTGTTTATTTGTTTTATAAAAAAGCGGATGAAAATTCTATCGATGCCTGGGAAAATGCAGGACGAGTTTTCGATGATAATGATAAATTCGAAGCTAATGATAAATATTTAAAAGATCAATCAGAAGAATGGTCTGGTTCTGCCACATTTACTTCTAATGGAGAAATTCGTTTATTCTATACCAACCGTACAGCGTTCGATGAAGCAAAAGACCTTTACGGTAAGCAGACGTTAACAACTGCACAGGTAAATGTTTCTGAAATTGAAGATGGAGCACTTCAGGTTGATAGTGTGGAAGATCATAAATCAATCTTTGAAGGTGAAGACGGCTCTGTCTATCAAAATGTTATGCAAGCTTTCGGTGGGGATGAAATCAATTGGAAGGAAAATCATACCTTAAGAGACCCTCACTATATTGAAGAAAATGGCCATAAATACCTTGTCTTTGAAGCTAACACCGGAACAGATTATGGATACTCTGGGAAAGACTCTCTTTATAATCAAGCTTATTATGGGAACAGCAATCATTTCTTTCAAAATGAAAAAGATTGGCTATTAGACAGTTCCCAAAAAGACTATGCTGAATTAGCAAATGGTGCTATCGGAATTGTTGAAATCACTGATGACTATGAATTGAAAAAAGTAATGGACCCTTTACTAGTTTCTAATACCGTTACAGATGAAATTGAAAGACCAAACATTTTCAAAAAAGATGGAAAATGGTACCTGTTCACGAGTGCCCGTGGATCTAAAATGACAATTGACGGCATTGATGATGAAGATATTTATATGCTTGGATATGTTTCCAATTCACTAACTGGTGAATTTAAACCAATGAATAAAACAGGTATTGTTCTTCATCATGATTTGGATCCATATGATATTACTTGGAATTACGCACACTATGTTATTCCACAAGAGACAACAGATGAAGCGGTAGTTACAAGTTATATGACGAACAGAGGCTATTTTGAAGATCACAAATCTACCTTTGCTCCTAGCTTTAAGTTGAGTTTAAACAACAAAAAATCATCAGTTGTAAAAGATAGCATCCTTGAGCAAGGTCAAATTACACTACATGGAGAAAACTAAAAATGAATGAAAAGAAAATGCCGAATAAACTCGGCATTTTCTTTTTTGAACATTGTCACTTCAAATAAAGGAGGTCAAAAATCTTGAAGATATTCAAAAATTGGAGGAGCAAATGGGATGTAATGCTATTCTCGCTCTTTTCTCTTTTGCTCATCATTCTTATAATTTTTAATTTGCATACAGTAAATACAATGCCACCTTCTAATTCGCAAGATGAAGATTACTCTTATCGAGCTGATTATCATTTTACAGTGCCCGATAATTGGAAAAATGACCCTCAACGTCCTCTCTATTTTAATGAAAAATATCACTACTATTATCTTTATAACAGAGATTATCCCGAAGGCAACGGAACAGAATGGCGTCACGCTACTTCTAAAGATCTGATTTATTGGGAGGATGAAGGGGTCGCGGTTCCAAAATATACGAATGAAAACGGGGATCCCTGGTCAGGCTCTGTTATCGTTGATCATGATAATTCAGCTGGATTCGGAGAAAATACCCTTGTTGCTATCGTTACTCAACCATCCGCAAATGGACAACAAGAGCAATATCTTTGGTACAGCACAGATGATGGTTTAACATTTAACGAGTATCAAAATGAACCTGTAATGCCCAATCCAGGAATAGAAAACTTTAGAGATCCGAAGATCATTTGGGAAGAGAAATCTCAAAAATGGGTTTTGCTGATGGCTGAAGGATCCAAAATTGGTTTTTATGAATCTGAAAATCTTAAAGAATGGCAGTATACTGATGGATTTCAAACAGAAAATCTGGGAATATTAGAGTGCCCAGATCTATTTCAACTGCAAACAGATGATGGCAGTATAAAATGGGTAATGGGCGTCAGTGCAAACGGTATGGAGCAAGGCAAACCCAACACATATGCTTATTGGATCGGAGACTTTAATGGTCAAACTTTTACTCCAGACCACAAGGAACCTAAATGGCTGGATTATGGCTTTGATTGGTATGGAGGTGTTACTTTTGAAGATGGTAAGAGCAGAGATAAACTGAATAATCGCTATGCTTTAGCATGGATGAATAACTGGGCATATGCAAACAATACACCAACATTAGAAGAAGGCTTTAATGGACAAGATTCCATTGTTAGAAAAATAGAGTTAAAAAAAGATGAACAAGATGAATATTATATCACTTCCCAACCAAAAAAAGAACTAGATCAACTCATAGAGAGTACAGAAAGTTATCCCGAAGTAGAAGTAGATGGTATGGTAACACTAGAAACCGTAGGAGATGCATATCAATTAGAAACTGATATCAGTTGGGATGAAGCTGAAAATATCGGAATCAGACTTAGAGAATCCAACGATCAGAATCGTCACATCGATATTGGATTTTCCCCTCGGAAGGCGTATTCCTATGTCAATCGCGAATCTACCGATCAGCCAAATGATAATAATAATATGGTTGAAAGTAAAGCACCTATGAATCAACACAAAAAGAACGCTCACCTCAAAATACTTGTCGATAAAACTAGTGTGGAAGTGTTTATTGATGACGGAAAAATAACGCATTCCAATTTAGTTTTTCCTCTAAAGGAAGATCAGGGCATTACTCTATTTTCTGAAGGGGGTAAAGCTATTTTTGAAAATGTAGAAATTCAGCATATACATTCGATACATGAATAAACACTACAATGTAAGAAACGCTGATGAAATCATTAGCGTTTCTTTTTTCGATACGACATTCTGCTACACAAACATTGAACAATTTCAAAGATCTATACTATGTGAACAAGTAATTGAAAAGAGACGCTTACGCAAAAGTTGATAACATATACGTAAACGCTTCTATTTAATTAGGATAGTTATCACTACATGATCTATAAAACTTATGTTTAATATTTTGATTCAGATTTGATTTTTCTTGTTCTTAACATATGCAAAAATTATTCTTTCTTCTTTTTTAAAAAAGATAAGAATACAATAGAAAGTGCAAATGTCCATTAGGTATAATTATATCTTCAAAAGATTAGCTTTTATTATATTTTCATTCCCTATTCTAAACATTATTAAAAGTAAATTTTTCACAAATGAAAAGACTACCCCCCTTTAATTTCAGGGGATAGTCTTTTACTTACAAAATAATTATACATGATACAGTAAGGCTGATTACATCATGCCTGACAATTCGCCACCTATTGGTACTAGATTCACCATCTTCTTCTGGAAGGTCAGCTTATAACCTCCATAGTTCCGGGAGAATATTAGTAAATAGCCTATTCATTAATCCCCCCTTGCAAGTACAAAAGGAATGTTACTAATTCTTAATAAATAGTCTACCTAGGCTTTACTGTCCCTCGATGAAAAGGTCTAGGTAAGGGTATTAAATATAACAAGCCATTACTTCCCTCATTTGCTCTAGGTATTATATGATGATTTTCAATATTGTCTCAACTCCTAATACCATAACGAGCTTCATACCAATTTCAACTGATGGAGGGAGAATGGTGGATGATAAGCTAGTATAAAAGCAGGCTTTTATTGAGGTAATTCCGCTACTTTTACTAATAGTTTGCCGATATTATTTCCTTCAAATAGATCAAGAAATGCATCTGGGATATTTTCGAATCCTTCTTTGATTGTTTCTTGATATTTTAATTTACCTTCTTGTAACCACTCTGCAAGTGCTACTGTACCTTCAGGGAAGCGGTCTGCGAAATCACCTAATGTGAATCCTTGCATTACGGCACTTTTCTTAATAAGTGTTGTTTGTACACGCGGTCCAATATCTTCACCTTCCAAGTTATAACTTGATATGGCACCACAAATTGGCATACGTGCGAATTTGTTTAAATGCGCATGTACTGCATCAGATATTTCTCCACCAACATTATCAAAATAAACATCTATGCCATTTGGACAGGCTTTCGCTAAATCATTCTCAAGATTAGCAGTTGTCTTGTAATTAACTGCATCATCAAAATGTAATTCTTCTTTTAAATATTGAATTTTTTCATCTGAACCTGCAATTCCAACAACATGTGCTCCTTTAATTTTAGCAATTTGGCCTACGATTGATCCTACTGCACCTGCAGCACCTGAGATAACAACCGTTTCACCTTCTTTTGGCTTTCCAATCTCAAGAAGTCCGAAGTATGCTGTTAAACCAGTCATCCCTAAGATACCTAAATGAGTGCTAATAGGTGCTATATCCTTATCAATCTTTCTAATTTCATTTTCTTTTGCTGTGTAATATGTCTGCCAACCATAGCCACCAATGACTACATCACCTGATTGAAATTGATCTGACTTGGATTCAACAACCTCTCCGATTGCTCCACCATCAATAACTGCATTCAACTCAAAAGGTGCTACATAAGAAGGAGCATCTATCATTCGCCCACGCATATATGGATCGACGGATACGTATAATGTACGAATTAAAACTTCGCCTTTTTCCGGTTGCTTACTATCTGTTTCTACCAATTTAAATGTATTTTTATCAGGTGTGCCTGTTGGTCGTTCTGCTAAAATAATTTGTTCTTTTTTATTATTCAATTCTATCTCTCCTATTCTGTATTACTTTCCATGCTTAGCTAAAGTAACAAAAAATTAGGATAAAAGAAAGCTAAATGCTTCACTCAAATGTTTTAATGACTATCCCTACACTTTAGTAAGCTTCCTTAATGTGCCCAAGATACTGCTGATATACTCTTTGTTGAATAACATATTCCCTTTTAATTCCTAAGTTTCACATTTCATCATTAATTTGTTTCGACAGGTTTTTCAAATTAGTTAAACTAGTCTGTAAGCAATCATATGGATTTCGTTCACAAACATCCTGTTCTACCGCATACCACTCGATACCGTTTGCTTCTCCCCATTGAAGAATTGGCACAAAGTCAATTACGCCTTCTCCCACTTCAGCAAATGTCTGCCGTTCATCATTTGTCATATCTTTCAAGTGAATGATCGGCATACGATTTGCGTAAGGATATATAAATTCAACAGGATCACGCCCACTCTTTTTCACCCAAAAGACATCTATTTCAGCCAAAATTTCATTACCATTATAAGGATTAAGTATATAACGTAATGCATTCTGTTCATCAATCTCATTATCAAACTCGAATGCATGGTTATGATAACTAATACGATAACCTGGTGCTTGTTTGGCAACTCGATTTAACGTTTCTTTAACCTCACGATAGCCTGATTCATTTCGTAATTCATTCGATAGAAACGGACAGATAATATCCTTAGTTCCATATAAATCTACTTCTTTTAATACATTATCCAGATCCGATTGCAATCGCTTCAATGGAGTGTGCATCCCAGCAGCTTTTAACTTATTTTCTTCTAAAGCAAGTGCTACTTCTTTAGGATCATAATCTTTTGGCAATGCGGAGATTTGTACACCTGCCCAGCCCATCTCTTTCAACTTTTTGAATACCGGACGTATTCCCTCTTTTTTTAATTCCTCACGCAACGTATATAGCTGTGCGGCAAACTTTTGTTCCATTAAAAACATCTCCTTTTTAAAACGACATACAGATAATTATTCGAGAAATATCACCTTTGTGCCTTAATTCTTTTCCATTAATCAGTGAAATTACCTCTTCCATTTAAAAGGTAATCGTTTTCAAAATAGATTTAACTAGTTAAATTATAGTAGAATTTTAGATAAAAATCATTGTATGACGTTACTTAGATTATTAGGAAAATTATCTGAGTGTGCATTTGAAGTTTTATTAGTAGGATATTCATTAAATACCCTTTCATTTATTGTTTAACCGAATATGACGATATTGCTTTGCAGTTACCCCAACTTTTTCACGAAAGAAGCGACTAAAGTGAGAAACGCTTTCAAAACCGCACTCATAAGCTATATCTTTTAATGGTTTATGAGATTCCATTTCTAATAAATATTTTACTTGTGTTAGGCGGCATCCCATCACATATTCCATTACTGTATAACCAGTCATTTCTTTAAATACATGAGAAACATATGACTTACTTAAGCTAAGTTCTTTTGCTATATCATTTAAAGATAACTTGTTCATGTAATTAACTTGAATATATTCAGCAATTTTTTCTGAATGTTCAAACTTATCACTTTTCCGATCTGGCAGTTTAATAGAATCAATCTGACCGAGATGATAAACACTAATTAATACTTGAATTAACAATACTTTCAGTTCTGCTTCAGTGATAGCATCGTTCTGATTTGCTGCACGCTTCCTCTTCACAAGTCGTTGAATTACTTCCTCTAAATATTTGGATTCATCGTTTTCTCTCGTACGAATTAAGCAATGATGCAGTTTTTTAAAAACTTCTAATAAATACATACTGTCAATTTCTAAAAGAATACTTTTAATCCACTGAGGGGAAAAATGAATGACACTGCGAACATACTCTTTATTTGGATTTACATTGGGCTTATGAAGTGTCATTCCATCCATAAGCAATAAATCACCTGGTTCTAAATCAAAAATCTGGTTATGAATTAAATATCGACATGATCCTGAGTGAAAAAAATAAATTTCATATTGTTCTGGATGTGAATGATAATCAAACTCACCACTTCCACTTGAACGATATCCGATTCGCAAAGGTTTATTCACATGACCCATTCCTTTCTGATGTAGTATATAAAGATGATTGAAATGAAAGGCATTGCATTAAAATGTAAATATTCTCAAAAATCCTTTTTAATCAGACGTTCTCACTAAATTTTATAATATTATCGATTATAACACACGGTTTACTAGCATCCTTGCTGTGCTACAACGATTTTGTCATAAGACTTCCATATATCTGGCAAAGACTCTCAGATAATTTTGGAAGAAAACTAGATATTATCAGATCATGAATTAATTGAATGTTTAAACTATAATAACCTTAATGTAACCGTTAACATTTTTTTGAGTTAGAGTATGCATACATCAAACCCATCGATAGGCGGGACTCTACATGGACCCAACCAATGTGATAGGAAAAGAACTGCATAGATGTGAGAATAAGAAAGAAAAACTGATTTCCAGCTATGCTTTAAAGGAGGTGATTTTATCCGTAACCTGTTGTTGCCTATTCCCCTTACTTAGGAAGACAGAAATCTATGAATCGTTTTTAACAGAAGACCAGGTCAGCTAGTATCAATTTATTGAAGAAAGGGGAAATATATTGTGAAAAAAATAGGAAGTTTGTTTGTGATTGGATTTATGTTTGCCGTATTGTTTATGACAAGCACAGTTTATGCAAATGAAGGTAATACAAGCTATTACATTTCTCCAACTGGTAGTGATAGCAATCCAGGAACGGAAAGTGAGCCTTTTAAAAGCATAATGAAAGCACAATCAGCAGCTGCATCCGGGGATACTGTATATATTCGTGGAGGAGTTTATGATGATTTTGAAATACCAGAAACCGATAATCCACACGAGAGTGCCTATCATTTTGTGCATGATATTTATAAGAGTGGGATTACTTATAAGGCTTATCCTGAAGACGAAAGGCCAGTTTTTGATTTTAGTAATGTGCCAACTGATCAACGAGTAGCTGCTTTTTATGTAGGAAGCGATGTAACCGATATTAATTTCGAAGGATTTAATGTGACAGGTATTAAAGTTGGTAATCAAAAACAATCCGAAGCTTTTAGATTACACGGTCAAGCAAACTTTTGGAATATGATTGTTCATGATAATGAAGCAAATGGTTTTTATTTTGCTGGTGGCCCTGCGTCAGGCATTGTTTATAATTCCGATGCTTATAACAACATTGGACCAACTGACAGCTCAGCTGGAAATATAGATGGCTTTGGTGCCCATGGAGAGGAAGTAGTATTCATTAACAACCGGGCATGGAATAATAGTGATGATGGTTTTGACAGCATCAGTGTAGAAGGAGCAGTGATTCACCATAAAAACTGGTCTTTTAATCACAGGGGTAATCAAGATGGCAATGGTGACAGAAATGGTTTTAAAGTCGGTGGCTATAGTTATAGAACAACGGGAATACCAGATCCTATGCCAGTTCACACCGTTCAATATAATTTAGCAGCTAATAACGGTGGTAATAACTTTTATGCTAATCATCAACCAGGGCAATCAGCTTACTGGATGAATAACACTGCTTATAGTCCTGGATACGGTGCTAACTTCAATATGCTAGAGCGTGTTAGTCCAACTAGTAAAGAAGACATCCCTGGTTACCGAGAAGTTTTACACAATAACATAGCTTTTGAGGGTGCACTAACATCAAACAATAATACTCCGCCAGAAAATGAAACGAATAATTCTTGGACCATAGATGGTGGTCTTGAAATCACATCTGAAGATTTTAATAGTCTGGATATGACCCAATTAACTGCACCTAGAAAATCAGACGGTAGCTTACCTGATGTGACATTTATGCAACCTGTACCTACCAGTCCTCTTTACGAGCACGATTTAGGCTACCTTACTTACCAAAAAGATCCTGTTTCAGCCTTACAAAGCCTAGTGACAGTACTCAACCAATACGGAATGATAGATAATCACGGAATCGCGAACAGCCTTCAAAAGAAACTAAAAAATCATAATCTATCTGCTTTTATTGATCAGGTAAAGGATCAATCGAACGAGCATATAGATAAGGGAATAGCACGTGTTCTTGTTCTAGAAGCGGAAGCATTTCAAACCAAATAAAGAATTAGCAGAGAAGCACCCCATATAACCATAGTGGGTGCTTCTTTTTTCAATACAGTTCATTTTTCTGGTGAGTGCCATTACACCATGAAGTTGCTGTGAAGTTCGATGGCGTTTTCATACTCATATCTATACAGTAATTTTAATTAATTCTTCAGAACTCCTTTATCATACTCCATATCTTCTAATACATGAGGAATATATCTTTGGACTGAAAAGTATAAGTACCTTAAGCTAAGATATTAAAATATTCTTTCTTAACCTGCCATTGTAATGGTACTCCAATTAGGTACCGCTTAAACTCTTCTAGCATATAGTAGCCCATTCGTTCACATTCCTTACCCTCACTTCCTGCTAAATGTGGTGTTAATACCATGTTTTCTAAATAATAAAGAGGGGAGTCTTGATTTGGTGGTTCAGGAAAAGTTACATCTAAGACAGCGGTTATATCTGATCTATCCTGCAAAACCTCGATCATTTCTGATTCTCTTACTATAGCTCCTCTAGAAGTGTTAATAAAACTAGAGTTTGGAAGCATTTGAGAAAAATGCTCTTTTCCAATCATGCCTATAGTTTCATCTAATAGAGGCGTATGCAAAGAAACCACATCCGATTTTTTGAAGACTTCATCCAAGCTACATAGCTCCACACCTAACTTTTCAGCTTCCCTATCCTTTATATATGGATCGTATCCTATTACTTTAATATCAAATGGCTTAAGTAACTCACAAACAATTTTACCTACAGTACTAAACGAAACTATTCCAACTGTGCTTCCAAAAGTACCTGGTATATCAAAAGGTTTTCCGGGAAACTGCTTTGTATTTCTAATACTTCTGGTAAATGTCCAACCTTTCTTTAAGCAGAATAAAATCTGTGATAGCGTGAATTCTGCAACAGGAACAGCATTAGCCTTAACAGCATTAGTTATTAATATTCCACGATCCCAAGCCGCATCTGTTGCAATACTCTTTACTGATCCAGCAGCATAAAAAAATGCTTTTAGATTTGGTGCCTCATCAAGCAGTGATTGATCAAGCTTTGGTCCTCCCCAACCGGAAAAGATTACTTCTACCTCATCTAGGACTGAAAGATCCTGTTGGATTTGCTGATTCGTCATTGGTGGTCGATAAATGTCAGATAACTCCGCAATTTCTTTCCTCAATTTTTCTGGATATACTAATTCAAATGGAGCTTGATTCATAATATACAATCCTTTTACCATCGTTATCACTCTTTCTTATTAGACTGGGACAAGGGGAGGTTTCTTGGCCTTTCTTTCTATTTGACACCTTTTAAATGTTTAACAGTATCGATGTTGTGCTTAATAGATTCTTTTGTACCCTTTGAACGTTTAAAATCTTCTATTCCATCATAGCCTACAGCTTTTACATCAAAGAAGACTTGCGTCCAATCCACAACTCCTTTTTCAACTAATACCCACTCCAATTAAAATTATCCCTTGAAATGCTGAATTTCTTATATTAACAACTAGTGCATCATTAAAAATTGATAAGAAGGAGGATAAAATATCCTCCTTCTCCTGCTTACTAAATAAAAGCAATTTATCTATTCTCTAGCCATTCTGTACTTTCTTTTTGAGCCTTATCCAATGCTTCCTGAGCATTTCGTTGATCCGTCAATGCAGCCTCAATCTCTGAAGTCAAGATAAATCGCGGTTGCGCGGCTGCCCAATGATATCTAGGTGAATTATACGGTGTACTCATCGCTTCAAAAACTGGTCCTAATAAGTCTTCGTGTTCTTTGACGCTTTCCCATTCAAGTGCTGATTTTACAGATGGAAATGCACCGGTTGTATAAAAATATTGCTGGGCATATTCACTAGTTGCATATTTAAGCCATTCCCAAGCCAAGTCCTTGTTTTCGCTATCCTTAGCCATCGTTATCGGGCTACCAGCAAACAAACCACCTGCGCCATCTTCATTCTTAAATTCCTGAGCAATTGCAATACGATCCTCTAACCCTTGCGCTTGTACTTGCTCAACTAACTCTCCAGGACCTGTGTTTAACATAATGGCAATATTGTTATCTTTTGTCATCCATTTTTCCTGGCCTTGGTTACTTACAATACCTTCTGGTGCTAATTCTTGCATTTCAAGCAGCCAGTTTAGACTTTTAACCATTTCAGGTGAATTAAATTCAAACTCAACTTCATCCCATGCGAAACCTGTTCCCCATTTTCCTCCTAGACCTTCAGCCGCGTTAACTAGTGTAAATGCGGAAGACCAGTCGCCACGGAACCAAATACCATAGTTTTGTTCACCCGTAACAGGGTTTGTTCCAGTCATCTTTGCGGCCTTATCACCAATTTCTTCCATTGTTGGGTGTTCAGAAAGATATTCTACTCCCCAATCATCAAATAACTTTTTATCATAAGTAATAAAACGAGCATCGCCGAAGAACGGTAGACCAAAAATCTCCAAATCACTACTTTCAGGTCCTAATGCTTTCCAACCATCAACTTGCTGATCGATAAAAATATCTGTACTAAATTCTTCGTCTTTATCCATGTACGGTTGTAACGGTTCTAATAATCCTTGAGCTGCAAAGTCAGCGATACCAGGCATTTGGTAAACATCTGCTTCAGAAGAGGTTAACATTGCCTGTGTTTTTTCTGTATAACCTTCCCACGGCATAAGGATAAATTCGACAGTGGCACCTGGATGTTGTCTTTCAAACTCTTCTTTTACGTCTTTTAACCCAGGAGTTGTTTCTCCTGTTATTGGATCTGTTGAATCTTCCATAGAAAAGTCACCTATCAACTGAACTTTAACTGTTTGACCATTCCAATCCTGAGAGTTGTCCACTTCTGTTTCTGGAACTTCAGAACTTTCATCTACTCCGGTATTTTCTGAAGAGGATTCATTGTTGCAACCTATAAGCGTTACTGTCATTAATAAAAAGAGAACAATTCCTAAAAAAGATTTTGTGCTAAACATGCTTTTACCCCCTGTTTTTAATAGTAAATTCCAGTAATATAGCTTCTTAAAGATAGAATCAATGATTTTATTCCCCCTTTACCCCGCTAAGGGCTATGCTTTGAATAATGTATCGCTGTAGAAAAAGATACAATATTACTATTGGCAAAATACTAACTGTAGCAAGGGCCATAGTCAGACCACCGAGGCTTGTCCCATTTTCCAGAGAGAAACTGGCTAAATATAATGGTACAGTTTGCAAATCCTGGTTATTAAGTACTACTAGCGGCCACATAAAGTCGTTCCAGCTCCAAATAAAAGCAAGAATAACCATGGTTGCTGCAATCGGTCCTGCTAAAGGTAGATAAACCTTGAAAAAGATTCGAAACTCTCCCGCCCCATCAATCTGGGCTGCTTCACGAAGGGTATTCGGAAGCTGATCAAAAAATTGCTTACATAGAAAAATAAGCATCCCATTAATGATAGGAGGAAGGATTAGCGGCCAGAATGAGTTCAATAGATTCACACTGTTAAATAAGGTATATAAAGGAATTAAACGTGGTTCCATAGGTATCATCAATGTACAAAGAACAATAATGAATAACAGTTTTTTTCCTTTAAACTTGCCTTTAGAAAAAGCATATCCAGCTAGTAAAGAGGAAGTCACTCCGATTAAAACAGAACTAATCGTTACAATTCCTGAGTTAAGATACGACTGGATCAAACGCCCGTTTTCAACAACAATTCCATAGTTAAAGCCTGAAAGCTCTTCAGGTATCAGTCTTGGTGGAAAAGGCATGGTTATATTTGCTGTCCTGTCAAATCCCACACTAACCATCCAGATGAACGGAGCCATTAAAATGACACCGCAGACTAACAATACAAAAAACTTTAGTATATTTGTTAATCTTTGAATTTGATTTTCCGAGAAATTACTGTTCATTTTAATTTCTTCCTTTCTTTCTCATTACAGTTTCATGTTAGAGATTTTTATATTAAGGAATGTGAAAATGAGAATAATAATAAACATGACATACGTTGCAGCAGATGCCATTCCAAACTCGAACCCTGTGAAACCCCTTTCGTAAATAAAAGCTCCCATTGTCTGGATGGAACGGGCAGGGCTCCCACTTGGCCCACCCAATACATAGACTTCATTAAAGCGCTGTAAGGCGCCTATCCATCCGGTGATAAGTAAAAAAGCAAAAGTAGCAGTCATATTAGGAATCGTAATAAACAACCATTGCTGAACTCTTCCAGCTCCATCAATCCGGGCAGCTTCATACATTTCCGGAGAAATTGCTTGTAAGTTTGCCAGACAAATAATAATAACAAAACCAATCCAATGCCAGACTGACAGTAAGATAACTGCCCACTTTGATGTAGACGGATTCGAGAGCCAACCAGGAGTTGGCAGACCAATTGTCTCTAATATATAATTAACAATTCCCATTTCAGGATGCAGGACAAAAGCAAAGATCATAGCAGCTGCAACAATTGAGGTTACATTCGGCAAGAAATAAATAACTTTAAAAAAATTCTGTCCCCTAGGTGTGGAGTTAATTAATGAGGCAAAGATAAAACCTAAAGGAATGGTAATCAATATCTGAAATATACCAATATAGAAAGTATTCCATACTGAATTCCAGAATGGTCCAGAAGTCAAAATCGTTTTAAAGTTATCAAGCCCGATAAAAGTCTCCATCGTTCCATTAGATTGATAAAAACTTAGTCTCAGAGATTCAAAAATCGGATAAACCATAAAAAGCAGAATTCCAAGGAATGCTGGAATCAGGAAAATATACCAAATGATTCCTGACCCAAAGGCCTTCTTTTTGTCTTTTTTAACGACCCGCTTTGACTGCTCATTTTCTTGTCGGTTGAGCGGTGAAATAGGCCGACGTTCCGGTTCTTGGTTTGGTTGTACTTTAGCTTGGTTTTCGTTCATCATATTCTCCTTTCTTAGTTTTACATGAAAACGCTTTAATTTTTAACCAGAAATAAATGGAATAATTCCATTGCATCCTTCAGTCCCATGTGGAAACCCTTCCCTACAAGCCTTGATAAGCCTGATCAATCGGAATTTCACAGCCTGACCATGCTTTTTTGGAAGTCCATTGTTCTTCTCCCTTCCAGAATAAGTTAGTTTCCGACAATCCTAGCGGAAGAAATACGGTTGCACATAAATACAAGCTGCCTGTTGAGATATAACTTTCTCCCAATTCTGGCTGATGACCACATAAACCAATTTGAAGCCAGCCACTATCATCGTAAGTTCCAGGCATTTCTAACATTTTTTTCATGACCGCCGTAAGGGCGCATCGTACCTGGGCTGGTTTAAGTGTCTCAGCAAGTTTATGCTGAAGAGCCATCTGGGCTAAATGCTGAAATACTCCTAGCCGATAGGCAATAGATCTTCCTGTTATAGGAAATGTACCTTCCGGTGAAATGCTTCTTTCCTGGATTACTGCATATCTTCTGGCACGCATTTCCACTTTTTCCTGCATGCCATCCCAATCTGATGACAAGTGGCCGATATTTTTTAAAATATCTATCAACATTGGCTGAATAACGAAGCTATTATAATAGTCCATATGAAATTCAGGTCCATCTCCATACATCCCATCGCCCAGATACCACTGTTCGTGCTGTTTTAAAGCATAATCAATTCGCATCGGGTCCCAGTCTTCATCCAAAATATATAAAGCGGTTTCAATCATAGCTGAAAATAAAAGCCAGTTACTAAAATGAGGTTTACGTGTACGAGTAATCTTTAGTGCTTTTACCAGATTACTTTTAACTTCTGGGTCTAATTTTTCAGCAAGTTCATTAGGTGCACGAACAATAGCATGTGCTAAAAATGCCGTATCTACAATAGGTTGTCCGCCTTCTGAGAAATTCATATAGTCAGGGGATTCCGGATCGGTGGCATTTGCGATTCCCACTCTGATGAGATTACTGTATTTTTCCCGAAGTTTCATTTCCTCTCCGTAAGCTGGACCTGTTTCAATCCATGGTGCCATTCCTGATACTAATCGTGCAAAAGCTTCTAAACAGCTGTAGTTTTCCCTATCCTTAACTTCACGAGGTATATTCTGTTTTAATTGGCCAGCTGCAAGTGATTCCAGAACAGGGTTTGCCATCGTCAACATGGCTTTTAACCAATATTCTCGATCATTAGTAACTAACATCTGTTCACCTCCCTTTACTAAATTTGATATAGTCTACATGAAGGTCAATAATAGCTATAATCTGATTAACTTAATTTTCACCAGACTCACTAACCAAACTGCCTTCTTAAATCATTCTGTAAATAAATTATAACTTACGTAATATTCTAAAAGTTGTTGTATAATAACTAAAAATGTTGTTCTATTGTCCTAGATTTCCCTGGTAGATGAAAGTGAAATTATCTTTGGTAGCAGATACCATAGTCACTTGGTAATCAATGATGAGCTTTTAAACTGTGAAGAGTTTCAATATCAACATGTCAACAAGTTGCAGCTGGTTGACATGCTTATCATACAGAAATTTTGCAATATATTTGCCTACATGAACCCCCCATTAAGGCAAATATATTTTTTCCTGAAGTTTGATATGTTGAACACATAGGTTATACTTATCACTTCCTATCAAGTATTGGTGTGAGCCTGTTAAGCTATTTTTTTACATTTAAAAACTATTACATTAAGTTTATTACAAATTTTTACAATATGGAATAGTATAATGGAGGGGCTATAAATGAATAATTTATTTCAACAAATTAATCTTAAGCCGTTTACATGGGTTTATCGCAGGGTTAACGAAAAGAATTTTCAAGGTTTTTATCACTGGCATCAAGGTTGTGAATTATTATTTGTATATCGCGGACGAGGAAATGTAATTGTAAACCAGCATTCTTATGAAATTAAAAAAGGTATGATGTTCTTTTTTCAACCTTTTCAATTACATAAGGTATATGTTGAAGTGTCCCCCGACACTCCTTATGAGAGAAGTGTCATGCACTTTGATCCACTAACTCTCGGGAAAAATTTGCACTTATTCCCTGATCTAAGTGCCCTATTAAAACAATTACAAAATGGTGTAAATGAACCTCAAGCATTTGATTTAAAAAATTCCTTTAATTACATGTACGAGGTATGTGATATTTTTAATAAATCGTTGCAAACAAACAATTGGGAAGAGGATAGCCAGCTTTTTCTTATGCAATTGCTCTCTTGTATTCGTTCAAACATTCACGATAGTGATCTAGAAACTTCCTCTAATAAAAAGTTCCGTTCCCTTCACTATTCGGAAAGAATTATGCAATGGATAGAAGAGCATTACATGGAGCCATTTGACTTGGAACTATTATCGCATGATCTGCATCTATCAAAGTCATATGCCTCAAGAATATTCAAACGCGAAACAGGAAGTAGCTTAACAGAATATATTAATATTCGAAGGATCAAGGAAGCTTGTCAGTTACTACAGGTTACCCATAAACCTATAGAATTAATTGGTGAGAGCATAGGCTTTGGCAGTGTATCATATTTTATACAATTATTTAAAAAAATGATAGGAACTACTCCTCACCAATTTAGGCTCTCCCATCAGACGGTTCATAAATAAAACTAGAGTATTTTTTAATAATTAAAACTACGCCGCAATAGCCATAGTTCAAAATAAAATTTTATTAATACAGAGACAAAAAAATCTCTGGATAGTTGAGCTTTTTACTATCGATTTGCTATGAGCGAATTACTCTTGTCTGATTTGTTCATCAGTTAAAATACCAATCTTCACACATCTTCTTTTTGTCTTTTTTACTTTACGTGCTGGATTTTACTAATTACTACACACTCCAACATGTAGTTTTAAAATACTCATAACTTTTGTGTTAAGGTTCCCGCTTGATTCCATTTACCTTGGCAAACTCCAAAATACTGTCTAATGTGAAGGTAAATTAATATTCTCTACATCTACTACTTCATTTTCAATATAATAAGCATCGTCTGATAATTTCTTATGTTTGTCTTGGTTGTGTTCTTGAAACATCTGTATTCAAGAAATCTCCAAAGGAATGTTAACAAAACAAAAAGACTACCTCCTTAAATTTTAGGAAGTAGTCTTTACTTTAGAAAAAAATCATTTACATGACTGGTTCACAGAATGGGTAAAAAATAGCTTAAACTAGTTCTCAAGATGAAGGATTAAATCCTTACATCATACCCGGCATTCCGCCGCCCATTCCACCCATGTCTGGCATGCCGCCACCGGCACCGCCATCTTCATCTGGTAGGTCAGCTACAACAGCTTCAGTTGTTAGGAACATTGCCGCTACAGAACCTGCGTTTTGAAGTGCAGAACGAGTAACTTTTGTTGGGTCTACAATACCTGCTTCGATCATGTCTACCCAATCGCCAGTTGCTGCGTTGAAACCTACACCTACTTTTTCACCTTTCAGACGTTCTACAATGATAGAACCTTCAAGTCCAGCATTAGCTGCGATTTGACGTACTGGCTCTTCTAACGCGCGAAGGACGATATTAACACCAGTTGCTTCGTCACCTTCTAGGTTAAGATCAGCCACTTGTTTGTAAACGTTAAGTAGTGCAGTTCCACCACCAGAAACGATACCTTCTTGAACCGCTGCACGAGTTGAGTTCAATGCATCCTCAATACGTAGCTTACGTTCTTTTAGTTCTGTTTCTGTTGCAGCACCTACTTTAACTACTGCTACACCACCAGCAAGTTTCGCAAGGCGTTCTTGTAATTTTTCTTTATCAAATTCAGAAGTAGTTTCTTCTACTTGTGCACGGATTTGTGCAACACGAGAAGAGATTTGTTCAGGGTCACCAGAACCTTCAACCATTGTAGTGTTATCTTTTGTTACCACTATTTTAGAAGCGCGACCTAATTGCTCAATAGTCGTATTTTTCAGTTCTAAACCAAGATCTTCTGTAACTACTTCCGCACCAGTTAATACAGCAATATCTTCAAGCATTGCTTTACGACGATCACCAAATCCTGGAGCTTTTACTGTTACTGCATTAAATGTACCACGAAGTTTGTTTAATACTAATGTAGCAAGTGCTTCACCTTCGACATCTTCAGCAATTAATAGTAGTGGTTTACCTTGTTGAACAACTTGCTCAAGCACTGGTAATACTTCTTGGATATTGTTAATTTTCTTATCAGTTACTAAAATGTATGGATCTTCAAGCACTGCTTCCATTTTGTCTTGGTCAGTAACCATGTATGGAGAAGCATAACCACGGTCAAATTGCATACCTTCCACAACTTCTAATTCCGTGTTGAATCCTTTAGATTCTTCGATCGTGATAACACCATCATTACCAACACGTTCCATTGCTTCTGCGATTAATTGCCCTACCTCGTCATCACCAGAAGAGATGGACGCAACTTGTGCAATAGATTCTCTACTTTCAATAGGCTTAGATACTTTACGAAGTTCTGCAGTCGCAATCTCAACAGCATTTTCAATTCCTCGGCGTACACCTACTGGGTTTGCACCAGATGCAACGTTTTTTAAGCCTTCTTGGATCATTGCTTGTGCTAATACTGTAGCAGTTGTTGTACCATCACCAGCTACATCATTTGTTTGAGAAGCTACTTCAGATACAAGCTGTGCACCCATGTTTTCGAATTTATCTTCTAATTCGATTTCTTTTGCAATGGTTACACCATCATTAGTGATTAGTGGTGAACCATATTTTTTATCTAATACAACGTTACGACCTTTTGGCCCTAATGTTACTTTCACTGCATTTGCAAGTGTATCTACCCCGCGAAGCATTGCGCGACGTGCTTCTTCACTAAATTTTAATTCTTTAGCCATTCAAAAAAACCTCCTTAAAATTTGGAAAAATATATGCTATTTATCATTAATGCTCTTCGTCATCCTTAGCCAACGACTGCTAAAATATCATTTTCACGAAGAATTAAGTATTCTTTACCTTCATACTTTACTTCTGTACCAGCAAATTTAGAGAAAATAATAGTGTTACCTTCTTCAACTTCAAGTGCCACTTTCTCACCATTGTCTGTTACACGACCAGAACCAACAGCTACAACCTTACCTTCTTGTGGTTTTTCCTTCGCAGAATCTGGAAGAACAATTCCACTCGCCGTTTTTTCTTCTTGTTCTACAAGCTCAATAATGACACGATCACCTAATGGTTTAAGCATCTCTTTGTTACCTCCTTGGATTTCTCATTCATTATTTTGTTGATTATTAGCACTCGTTCATGAGGAGTGCTAACACAATTATTATAATAATGAAATCTATATTTTTTTGCAAGTATTTTAGTAGCGTTTTACAAAAAAATTTATAACAAATACTCACATACTTCTATGTGTAGACGAAGTATTTCAATTTTATTCTAAGTTTATGTTAAAATACGCACTACTTTTATTTTGTATCAAAAAGTAAAATTTTTATTGAACTGCTGATATAACAGTATTTAGGTCACTTATACAAATATGTCAGCAATGCAAAATAATGCAATGAAATGAATGTATTTGAGGCTAAGTGAGGCTAATTTGGAGCTAATAACTATAGAGTGGGCAGATATAAAAAAACTCTCACAGAATAATGTAAGAGGTTAGTCAATTCGTTAAAGCTTTTAGTCATTGCACACTTTTATACACCTGATAAAAAGCAATACGTTTCATTTCATTGAGTCATGGTGTAGAAAGATAAATTATTCAAACATAACACCCCCTCCTATTTTAGCTATCATTATGCTGGTATTCCTTCAAGCGGTACCATGCGATTCGAAAGGCAGAACCTCACGCATCACGAGCATCCCAATAGCTTGGTTTTAGATAATTTAGCTTATTAACGCATTTGTTGTAAATCAGTCGAATTGCTCGATCGGATCTCTCCTAAATGCTTATTAGGGCAAATGGAGAAGTCTAATGTTTGTTTCATTATCTTCGAGTTTAGTATTAATGGAAGCTATCCCAATTAAAATGTATAGGAAAAACACAAACGCTAAACCGTTTGTGTTTTTTATTCTACTTATAAATAGTTGCCCATTTCAGCCCTTTTTTGCAACAACTCTCCCAGCTTGCGAGCATCCTCCAACGCTTCCTCATCTTGCAAGATATCATCCGGCTTCGCTGCTTGCCCCAATACATATCCTTTATATTGCAATCCGATAAATTGGCAAATATAAGTAAACTGCTTTACGAGTGCGATACCTTTCTCGCGAGGATTATCTCCTCCAACCGCGATAATATAAGCCTGTTTTTGACCCATTTTTTCCTTGAAATCCGGATACTTATCATCTCTTACCGTTTGCGACCAGCGATCAATGAACCGTTTCATCACACTAGTCATCCCATACCAATAAATCGGTGTCGAAAAAATTAAAACGTCACAATCTATGATTTGATCAATAATACGATCATACTCATCATCGACTCGGTCAAATCCACCTTTGTCATGCCTTTGATCGATAATATCTTTGAAATCATAGTTTTTTAGATCCACTTCCGTGACACCTGGTAAATGTTTAATGACTTCTTCTGTTAAACGTGCCGTGTTTCCGTTCTCTCTCATACTTCCATAGATGACACCAAGCTTCATTTAAACCACCTCATAGCTATATTTTTCTTTCTTTTTACTTCTTGATATACTAACATGTAATACTAACCGAAAAGCATTAATCCTCCCATACAGATGAAACCTATATTTGGTGAAAAAACATCAATCAGTAAGCCAAGTCCACCAGCAAAGACCGTTTGTAGTAATAAAGCAATACCCATCCACACCGACATCGCTCTGCCCATTAAAGGTTTTGGAACAATCTCCATAAGCATTGTATTCATAATAATTCGTATAGATGAATTAGAATAACCAATTAAGAAGCTGCCCAAAAATATGAAAATAACGAATACGTTAATAGATAAACCCATTAATGTCACGACCGATAAGCTAAAAATGATCATAATAGCTTTATTTTAGGATTGAAACTCTTCATTGTTATGATCAAGGTTAGAATCTCCTGGTCCATACGCTATAATCGGTACATCTTTCCAGGTTGTAGCAAGTGTATTCATATCGCTTGTTCCTGTCTTCTTTAAATATTTACACTTTACCTTTTGGTTGGCAAAACTCTTTGCGAATGATTTTACTAATGAGCAGTTTCTTTTGTTCATAAACCCTGGTGTTGCCCTTAAGACATCAACCGTAATCTCTTCCGAAACAAGTAAGTCCAATTGACTGACATAGTCTTCCCTTACACCTGGAGATATTCTGAAATTCAAAATTGCTTCTAAAACATCCCTGTCCTCTTCTTTATATTGGTTAATCCTTGTGGTAGTGGCCACATGATCAGGATCTATATCCTTCATCCTGCTTTCTAACTCTTTCTTAATCAGGAAAAACTGATCAGCAACGCTCACATTATCTCTTGAAGCACTGTGTTTTTGACTCTTGTTTATCGTAATGCCTAGCTTGAGCAATCCATGATAGCCGAGCGTCAGATTATTTTCCCCACTCGGTTCACCAACAATGACAGCGTCTGCCGGGTGATGATCCCTCACATAATAGGCACCAGCCGAGGAGGATACCTCTTCTTCAACAGCGCCATTTACTTTTAATTTGCAGTTAGCTGGTACCTGTACGTCCTTCAGCATCTGTACAAAATTCACAAAACACCCTTTCGCATCGACAACCCCTCTTCCCGAGATTGTTGTCTCATCACTTTTCACCTTCCATAAATGCAGAACTGTATCTACATGCCCTAACAACAGGGTATGATCACCACTCCCTTTTTCAAAGACAATGTTTCCCGCATGATCTACAGCGTTGTTTACACCAAGAATTCTACCATTATCACAATTGAAAGAACATGAGATTTCCCACTTTCTTTCATGGCATAAAGACAAAAAACTTACCCCACTATTAAATACATTTATTTCACTGAGTCAAAATGTTTTTTGATTCTCCGAATACAAATACGATCATATTTCTGTATGATAATAGAGGCTGGGACAGAAGTACTCGAATTAGGACAAAACACGAACATCAAGTTGGATGTTCGTGTTTATTGTTCCTTGGAAATATTCATTCTTCCTTGGAAAAATGAATATTTCTAAGGAACAGAAGCACTTTTCCAAGGAACAGAAAGAGAATTCCAAGGAAGAAGGAAGAAGCAACAAGCACAGAAGGTAGAGCATGGGTCTGTTCAAATGAGTAAGAGTATCTAATGTATGTTTTGTCCATTTTTTGATATCATTTGGATCCACTAGTGTCGCATAAATATATTCTGTCTAAACCTTTGCTTTTTTGATGAAAAAGAGTATGGTAAGGCTTGAGTGCCGTTGTGCCTTTTCCACGAGAGTGATCTGCGTACCCAGGAGCGATTGATGAGTGGAAACGACCTTCCATCATGTTCATACCGTTTGGAGTAGGATACTAAGATTGATAGGTGCAGTCACATCAGGGTCATTGTTCCTATTTCATTGCCAAGTACAGTGGTTTACGGCGCCATTTCATTTTTCTTTGCTTGGGGAGATTTGATTTTCAGTATTACCTTTAACCGAGATTAAGAGCTGTTGCCACTGACGGCAGGTATCTTTAATGCCGTTGATAGATATGGTATTGAGTGGAACAATTTAATGTCTTTTGCCACCATTTCTGTTTTACAGTTATTATTATTTTCATCTTTCTACAAAAGCATTTAATAGAGAGGCTAGTGAGTGGATCGGTAAAATAAAGATAGCATTATAACCATTTAAACCCTCTCTTTATTTCAAGAGAGGGTTTTTTGTAAAATGAAAAGCAGCGTACCACTAATTTTCGGCTTTTCTTATCTTATGCTTCGTATGGTTGGTTTCCCATTCATGCAGGGTTTTTAAAAGTGACCCCTGCGATAAGGTTTCATGGCACCATAAGACTTTGCTAGCCTAAGTTGACGCTATGATCTTTTTTTAAATCTTGAAAGATATCAACACCGAGCTCTTGTAAAACGATAATTGCTCTTTCAACAGGTAAATAAGGTAGTTGAAATTCTTCATTTATTACATTCCGAATATCGTTTATACTGGAAAGTTGATGCTTCTCTACTTTTCCGTTTATGTCTCGTATATTCAGTGTATGATTAACTAAAGAGAGGCTTCGTTTTTTTTCTTGTTGCCACATTTGACAGCGCAAAGTTGACATAAATAATGTTCCGGGCTGAAAATACTCTTGAATAGGCGTGATAAAATCCTTGAAATGATACGTTTTTTTAGTAGTAAATGACCAGAGAGTTTGCTTGATTAATTTTCCATCGATATACCGGTGAAAAGTAAAATTACCTGATTCATCTTCTGGCTGAATGAATACTTCTATTCCTCCAAAGGATACTGAGTTATCCGGATCTGTTTCAAACCGTAATGGTTTAAATAAAGGAGCGGCAGTACCACAATCAACATAAACATATTCTTTTGTATTTGGTATCTGAACTAAAATTGCCAAATGAATAGTACCCAATTGCACAAAGCGGCAATGGAATCCAAGATGCTTCAGAAGTGAACAAAGGTTGCTGTTTATGGCATAACAAGTTCCACCCATATGATTGGTAAATAATTGATGTATAAACTCTTCTTCTTTAGGAATATACCATCCATTTTTAGATAATCTCTGTATTGGAGCAAGGTACTAATGTTTTCAAAGGGTATTTTGTTTAGATGAGCAGTACAAATTTCTGTCAGATATTCGTACGATGGACTTTTCACCGGAACTTGGATGTACTTCAAGTAATCACGTACCCACCCAGGGTTTGTGTTCATGTTTTAAACTCCTTTCGAACTCACTTAATTAAAGTGCTCTGCAAAATCTCCTATATTCATTACTAGTCTGTTTTTTAATTTGTTCATTAGACCAATAATTACTATTTTAAATTTGTAGTTCCTTCAAGAAGGGAAACCCAAAGAGACTCACTCTTTATCCCTTCCGTTTTTCATCCAATTTGCTACGGTAACGACCCGTTTCACTTGGTGTTTGGTGGCACCTGCTACCTTTTCTGATATTCCATGCTCCGTTGTAACACTCGTTCCATATGGATTACCTCCAGCTTCGAAAATGACATCATCGGAATATCCAGGCGCAACCACAATCGCCCCCCAATGATACATGGTCGTGTACAGTGACAGTATAGTCGCTTCTTGCCCACCGTGAGGGCTGTCGGAAGAAGACATCGCCGAAACAACTTTATTGATTAATTTACCCTCAAACCAAAGACCGCCAGTGGTATCTAAAAACTGTTGCATTTGTGAAGCTATGTTACCAAATCGAGTGGGGACACTGAAGATAATGGCCTCAGCCCAAACAAGATCGTCTGTTGTTGCAACTGGGATTGATTTTGTTTCCTCGTAATGGCTTTTCCATTCAGGGTTTGATTCAATCGCCGATTTTGGTGCCGATTCCTCTACTCGGACGACGCGCACTTCGGCATTTGTTTCTTTCGCAGCCTCTTCAGCAAGCGTAGCTAACCTATAGTTGGTTCCTGTCGAACTATAGTAAATAATAGCAAGGTTAATTTTTGACATCTTTGATCTCCTCCTAATCATTTTATTACAATTTATATTATACAAGTATAATATATTTATATAAGTACGCACTTTAAAGTGGTATAGTATTAATATGGATACTATTGGGAGGAATGTTGTATGTCAGAAAATACAGAGATGTGTAAGGAAACGGAAAAAACAATGGGAATTTTGGCGGGAAAGTGGAAGCCAGTCATTTTATTTCATTTGTTATATGGGGGAACAAAACGTTTTAATGAGCTGAAGAGGTTGATTCCCACTGTCACTCAAAAAATGTTGACCAATCAATTGCGCGAATTAGAGCAACAGGATATCATTAAAAGGATCGTGTATGCACAAGTTCCACCAAAAGTAGAATATTTAATGACTGATTATGGAAGAAGTTTGCAGCCTTTAATTGAAATAATGTATGAATGGGGAGCATCTCACATTAAACATATGGAAAACAAAGAGAAGGATCTAACTGTTGATGAAAAGTCAGTAACAAATTCTGATTAGAAAAAAGGGGAAGTATGATATCATACTTCCCGGCATGTATGGAATATTACCCTTCGATGATTTGTAGTCCTACCACTCCAATTAGAATCAATATAAGAAAGACGATACGAGTTGGTGAAATATTTTCTTCAAATAGCATCACACCTGCAATAATGACACCAATAGCTCCGATCCCTACCCATACGGCATAAGCTGTCCCAACCGGCAAGCTCTTGAGTGCAAGGGATAGCAAGTAGAAACTGGCTCCAGCTGCGAATATACTAATTACACTAGGCCAAATATATTTAAATCCGTACGAATATTTTAACGCAATGGACCATACGGGTTCTAGGAGTGCAGCAATTATTAAAAAAATCCACCCTAACATTAGGCTTCGAAACCACCATCAACAGCGACTGATGTTCCCGTTATAAATCTCCCATCCTCTCCAGCAATAAATGTAACCACCCCCGCAATGTCATCAACATTTCCGTAATGACCCACAGCTAACCATTCTTTTTCTTCCTCGGCATCTGGCCCATCTGTCGGATTCATATCAGTATCTGTAGAACCAGGGTCAACTACATTAACAGTGATACCACGTTGCCCAACATCTCTAGCCAATCCTTTTGTAAAGCCTATCAATGCAGACTTACTCATAGCATAGAGGCTTACACCAGGAAAAGGGACACGGTTTGCGAAACACGATCCAATTGAAATAATTCGTCCTCCTGCTTCCATATGCTTAATAGCAGTCTGGGATGCAATGTAAACTGCGCGAACATGGATTGCTAGTGTGCGGTCAATTTCTTCAAGTGTAAAATCTTCCGGATCTCCAAACGGAAAAATGCCCGCATTATTAACTAAAATGTCTAATTTACCAAAATTAGAAGCAGTTTGGTCGACTGCGTTAATCACTTCATCTGTATTTGCACTGTTTGCCTGGATTGCTAAACCTCGCTGTCCAAATTTATTGATGTCTTTTATAACAGCTTGGGCTTTTTCTTTACTATTTGTATAGGTAATCACGACGTTAGCTCCTTCTCGGGCTAGCTTTTTTGCAATACCGGCTCCAATACCTCGACTACCTCCTGTAACCAACGCGACTTTATTCTCTAACTTTAATTTCATATTGTTGATTCCTCCTCTTTTCAAATAATATTTGTTTCACTATCATTATGCGCAGACAAATATTATTTGAAAAGTACGCATTTTATTAATACTTAGTATGAAAAATCATACTAATAGCGCCAACAAATATTTTTTTCTATTTATTTTTTTATGGTATGATTTAGTTATTAACTCTAAGAAATGTGATGGAGGGGTACAAAGATGGATAAATCAATGGGTACAACGTATGGAATAATGACAACTCTCCAATCTATAGGCGGAAAGTGGAAACCTCTCATTTTATTTATATTACTAGAAGAGGGGACCAAACGTTTTGGGGAGTTAAAACGAGATATGCCACAAATAACACATGGAGTTTTGACCCAGCAACTTCGAGAGCTTGAGCGATCTCAATTAATCGAGCGAGTTGTTTATCAGGAAGTGCCGCCACGAGTGGAATACTCGTTATCCGAACATGGTAAAACGCTGGAAATAGTATTGAATAACATGTGTAGGTGGGGATTTTCGCATGATGAATTTTTAAAATAGGACTAATTGTTATATCATATGTGATTAAGAGATAAGTTAGAGACTTACTCGTCTCACTTCAATCTTTTCCAAGGTACCACGCTTTAATACTGGTCTATTTTGACGCCATAAATCACCTTCCCACGAATTCTGCATTTAACGCTTTTGAGATTCACCCGAATTATCCCATCCTGGTGAACCTCAGTTTCTATATAAGACTTTATTGCTCTATTATTAAACGAAGAGGCATCTAATTCAATTATATGACTAATGATGATATGCCATGGTGCTTTTGGCAATGCGTATTGGCCTTAGAAGCATCGACTCGCAGAATAAGACAATCGCCATTGTACAACAAATAGAAAATGGCGGCCCATTAACGTTACCTTTTTCCAGATGACTGTAATTGCATTAGCTGATTATATATATTAAATACAAGACCTCAAAGCAATCTGATCCTTTTAGCATTCACCAATAAAAACGCACCCTATTTTCTTCATTATAATAAAGAATAAACTGTACAGTAAGAGCCGTACGTTTCTCATTTACACAGTCTATACCCAACTCCGAGTTATGAATTCACTTAAATATCGATTGATTCCCTCTCAAAAATCCTTTTTAATCATACTATCTCATTTTGTTAGAATAATTTTCTGAACCCTTTTAATTTCTATGGTATATGTCCTCCATATTGTGCTCACCAGTATCATATGGGACGTGAGTTTCTTGTGAATTTAAAATACCACAATATATTTAAGATCGCTATTAGTGCTGCAGTAGATGAAGAGATCTTAATTAGAAATAGATTCAATAAAATTACACTAACAAATCCTAGTTCTGAAAAGATAAAATTTGCTGAAGAAAATCATCTAACCACTGAGGAATTAAACAGACTATTAGATAGGACTAAATAACATGCTGATATTACAACTTTTATTGTTTTATCTTTTAAATCAATGTCGCCCCAGGTGAACACAAGTAACTCACCACATCTTACACCTGAATAGGCTAGTAGCATAGTTGCAGTGTAAGTCAAAACTACTAATAGTGATCGTACTATCTTTGATTTACACAATGCGCAAAATAAAAAGCCCTCTACTCATAAGTGTAGAGAGCTTTGCTGACAAAGGTTATTGGATTTACATTTTACTCCTCAAATTTAAACCACTACTCTATTAATTTGTGCCTACTTGTATTTAGCTAATTTAATAGCTTGATCTAGAACTTGATCCCCTTTCATCATACCATATGCTAATTGGTCAATTATATCACATTTAATTCCTAAAGGTTCAACCTTTTCTCTAATTCCTTTCTCCAAATAACGAACTTGAGGACCAATTAATACCACATCTACATCATCCAGATGATTCTGTAGTTCTGATTCTGCTACAGCATTAATT
This sequence comes from Gracilibacillus orientalis, assembly GCF_900114645.1. Classification (GTDB taxonomy): domain Bacteria; phylum Bacillota; class Bacilli; order Bacillales; family Amphibacillaceae; genus Gracilibacillus; species Gracilibacillus orientalis. The sequence goes on from NZ_FOTR01000008.1 coordinate 203,421, forward strand.
TCTGCATCAATAACTTTTTTTTCAGAAGCTTTTTTCATTTTATCTACTAACATAGATGTTGACATTCCCGCAGAACACACTAATATAATTTTCATTTTACTTTCCCTCCAATTTATTCATTTTTTCATACATTTCTACCATCTCAATTCCTAATTCTTTAACAGTCATAGCTGTCATTAAATGATCTTGAGCATGGACTAAAATTATCGGAACTTGTGTTTGCTTACCACTAGCTTCATCTTGCAAAAGTTGAGTCTGTTCGTGATGAGCTTTCACGAATTCATGATCAGCTGCTTCAATTTTTTCTTTTGCTTCTTCCATATTGTTTATTTTTGCTAATTTAATAGCTTCCATAGCAAAGGATCTAGCATTCCCCGCATGTAAAATTATCGAAAAAGAAAGCATTTGTAATTCTTCATTTACTTGTGACATATTTATTCCTCCATTCGTTGCTTTGATGCTTTAACTCCTGCTAATACAAAAGGTATATAAATTACAATTGCTACTGCTAAATTGAATAATTGTAATGCAATTCCACGCCAACTTCCACCAGTTACAAGATATCCACTTAAAATAGGCGGTGTTGTCCATGGCAATAACGCGACTGTTCTAGGTACAAGACCAATATATAACGCTACATAGGTAATGATCGTTAAAGTTACTGGAACTAAAACAAAAGGTATTAACATAATTGGATTCAACACGATTGGCAAACCAAAAATTACCGGCTCATTAATATTAAATAAACTGCCTGGAGTAGAAACTTTCGCAACTTCTCGATAAGGGTGATTTTTCTGTTTTCGGATAACAATGAAAATAGCAATCAATAATGCTATTGTTGTTCCTGAACCTCCCATAAATACGAAAGAGTCTAAAAATGGTTTTGTTACAATATTCGGCACATCATAAGCCGAAATACCTGATTGGAACAAGCTTAGATTTTCTTCTACTAGCGGAATATAAATAGGCTCAATAATAGAACCAATTATATTGGTACCATGTAATCCAAAAAACCATAAGATATGATTTAACAAAGCTACTACCAATGCTGCTGGTAATGAATTACTTAAACCTTGTATTGGTTTTTGTATTGCTGTAAAAATTACTTCAAAAATACTTGTATCAGCTAATACTGCTAAAGATGCCTGAAATAACCCGACAATAATTAAGATAATCATAGTTGGAATTAAGGCTCTAAAAGACTTAGTTACACCAGAGGGTACACCTTCCGGCATTTTTATAATAAGTTTTGGGGTATTTACAAAAACCCTAAATAATTCAGTGGTTAATAAAGCAATGATAATACCGACAAAAAGACCTTGTGTGCCTAGCCAATTCATATTTAAACCGAAGTCATCTGTGACAGGTACTAACATAATATAGGACGCAGAGGATATAAGCGATGCAGCTAATCTATCCACATTATAACTTTTCGCCAAATTATAGGAAATTGTAAACGATGCCAATAAACCTAAAACTGCAAAAGTTCCATTCCAGATACTCCCCCCTACTTGTTGCCAATTACCATCACCAAAAATCGCACTCATCCATTCAACAAAATTGAATTTCCCAAATGGAGGGAAGTTATTTATCAAAATCGCTAGTGAACCAATAATCACTAATGGCATAATAGCAACAAAGCCATCTCTAATTGCAACTAAATGTCTTTGTGAACCAATTTTTCCAGCAAACTCAATAAATTTTTGCATTAGCTTATTATTCATTTCCCTTTCCTCCCTTATTAAATTGTGGTAAGCATTCCTTATGCGCACATAGCAATTCGTCTAACAGGGATTTTACTTTTCTTTCATCCTTTATAAGCGGATTTGCAATAAACGCTTGATAAGCTTGATTATAATCTCCACTAATACTTGCCAATATAACTAATTCTTCAAAAGATTTCATTTGTAATATATCACCTTTTACTTGTGCAGGTAACGAACCAATCGCAATTGGCTTCGGACCATTTTTTGTAATAAGACAATTGGCTTCAATTACAGAATCATTAGGTAATTCGGCAATTGCTCCATCGTTAAAAGTATTAACTGTTTGGATATCCTCCTTATTATTATAAATGGAATCGATTAAGCTACACGCTACATCACTATAAAAAGCTCCACCTCTTTCCTCTAATTCCTTGGGTTTAACGTTTAAATCCTTATTACTATATATAGTAAATAATGATTTCTCTAAATTTTTCACTATTTCTGCTCTCGTACCATGTTCTTTTAAAGCTTCTTTATCCTTTGAAAGTATATCTGTTGTTTGATAATAATATTGATGATAAGGATTTGGAAGTAGTTTCATACTATTAATAAATCCTTTAGACCACCCTAAACTAACTATATTTGCAGGAGAATAATCTAAATTTTCTCTGGCTAAACTTGTTAACACTTCATCTGTACGATTAATTCCATCTACAAACACTCTTTGTCCAAACACAAAATGGTTCATACCCACAAACTCTATTTTTACTTGGCTTGGGTCAGCATTGAGTATTTCAGCTGTCGAATGAATCATGTTAAAAGGAATATTACATACTCCAATCACTTTTTTGTGAGCTGAATGTTTTAGTAATGCCTCAGTTACAATACCAGCAGGGTTTGTAAAATTAATTATCCATGCATTAGGACAAATTTCGTGGACATCTTCAGCTAATTCTAATAGTATAGGAATGGTTCGAAATGCCTTCATAATTCCACCAGCACCATTTGTTTCTTGCCCAATAAAACCATGTTTTAATGGAATTCTTTCATCTTTTTCTCTTGCATTTAGACCACCAACACGAATTTGAGTAGAAACAAAATCTGCATTCTTTAATGCTTGCCTACGATCAAGTGTCCAAGACAATTGTATAGTTTTACCAGATTTTTCAATCATTCTTTTTGCTAAATTTGCTATGACTATTAATTTATCTTTACCTTCTTCAATATCTACTAATGAAATTTCTGTAATAGGTAAACTATCAAAACGTCGAATAACGCCTTCAATTATTTCAGGTGTATAGCTTGAACCCCCACCTATAACAACTAATTTTACTGACATACTACTGCTCCTCTCTCGTTTCTTGATAATCTAGGGTCTTAATTTGTATTACTGATTTGTTCCTTTTTAAAACGTATCATACAAATATTTAATTGTAAACACATTTAAAATTAAAAAGGTGATTAGTAATTACATATATAGACTTGTAATACAAATTTTTTTTTAGTAAACTTATTACGTCAAACTTTAATGAATGAAGGAGACTACAATGGATAAAAAACAGTCATTACATGCTCATATAAAAAACGAATTATTATCAAGAATTAAAAACGATACTTTTCAAAAAGGTGAAAAAATCCCCACTGAGTTGGAACTGTGCAAAGAATTTGACGTAAGTAGAACGACCGTAAGAGCAGCATTAAACCAATTAACATTAGAAGGTTATCTTGAAAGAGTTCAAGGAAGAGGTACGTTTGTTGCAGAAAAGAAAGTACATCAAACACTCTCACAAACAGTGAAACGCTACATCGACCAAATTGAAGTACAAGGTAAAATAGCGGAGATTATTTTGATAAACCTTTCCGTTATCCCTGCAACTACATCTCTTCAAGCTGCATTAAATGTTCCATTAAATGACCCTATTCAAAAAATCGAGCGAGTTAGAAAAGCAAATAATTCTCCGACTCAATATGAAATATCTTATATTCCTTGGAATGTTGCACCCGGAATTAGTAAAGAACAGGCTGAAACCTCTTTATATAAAGCACTAAAAAATGATTTTAATGTATCAGTTGCTAAAACTACGGAGCATATTGAAATTGCTTTATCAGATGAAAGTACTTCTTATTATTTAGATTCTGAAATTGGGCTGCCTTGCTTCTATATCGAAACAATCGCCGATAATAATGATGGGGACAAAATTGAATATTCCCAATCTTATTTCCGAGGGGATAAAACTAATTTCGTTATCGAAAGATATTATCCAGAAAAAGACGAACAGTAAGGAGGTAAAGTGAAAATGGAAATTTTATTTAATGCAGATGATTTTGGATTAACAGAAGGGGTATCAGAAGGTATTGTAAAGGCACATAAAAAAGGTGTAGTTTCTTCTACAACATTAATGATGAACGGAAAAGCTACTAGGTATGCAGTGGCATTAGCCAAAAGAACACCTACACTTAAAGTTGGAATACACCTTACCCTAACATGGGGAAAACCATTACATCCAAATGTATCGAGTCTTATAGACGCTCAAGGTTATTTTAAATTTACCAATCAGTTTCGAAACTTTAATCTACCAGATTTAAATGACGTAAAAAAAGAATGGAAAGCGCAAATAGAAGGGTTCTTACAAACTGGTCTAGCACTTCACCATATTGATAGTCATCATCATATTCATGGATGGGAACCTTTAAAAGAGGTTGTCATCCAGCTGGCGACTGAATACAAAGTTCCGGTACGATATACAGATTCATTAAAAGATCAACCTGAAATTTTACTTACGAACTCCCTTTGGTTAGGTTTTTATTCTGAAGGGATATACAATGATATCTTTAAGCAACTAAAACATAAAAATCAACAATCTATTGAAGTAATGACTCATCCCGGCTTTGCGGACTTAGATTTAGTGAATGTAAGTTCCTATACTGCAACAAGAGAAGAGGAAATTAAAATACTATGCCAACTGGATCCGCCAAGTTGGGTAAAAATACTTTAAAAAAGACGTAGAAGCCTTTAGTAATAGACTTCTGCGTCTTTTTTAAATTTTAGTAATACAAAGATATAAACTAGTATCAATTGACATACTTTCTACTCTGGTATGATCCTGTTGAATGCTAGAATGCATCGTTTTTTTTACCTCTGAAAATAGATTTAAGATATTCCAATAATAATTTCCTGTTACCTGTACTGGCTGATTTGGAAATCGATAAATTTCCTCTAAACTCATCTTTTCTACATCGAAACTATTTAACATTAACCATCCGTCGTTATGAGGTCTGAACATAATTTGCACATTCACAATGTCAACATGAATCCACTTGATTTGATCTTCCACAAAATGGATCAGAAATAAAGAAGCAATAATTGATCCCCCGAAAGTAGATGACCCCTTTCAAGATCCAACCGCCATTCATACAGCATTATTAAGATTACCAATGGAAATTTTAGGCTCATTCAAAGACTTTTTATGCAAATTGATCTCATACTTGAAATAAACAAACTCGGAACGATAACAACGGAAGTGGTGGAGGCTGCACGAGACAGTTTGATTATAGGTATTAAATAAACTGTAGGAAAGCCATCACTGATTTTAAAGATGGTTTTTTATTAGGTGCTTATTGTTCAAAATACCGATTGAAATAGACCCAAAAAAGTGACAGCTGATCCTATCCGAATAGTTACATCAATCAAAAGATTAAAGAAATGATACAACTAGCAAAAGTGAAGAAAATAACCGTTCATGGCTAAGGCACACACACGCTACCATCTTAATTAATAAGAACGCCACCGTTAAAGCTATTGCAGAACGTTTGGGTAATACACCGGACATGATTTATAATGTGTACGATCATGTCTTTAAAGAATTAGAAGAAGAAAGTGTTAGGCTATTTAATTACAGTTTACAAGAAAGTGGGGCTAATATTGGGGCTGATTCATAAAAAAATATACCATACGCCCACTGTTTATAAGGGATATGTATTTTTATTTATGTTAAAATACATATCATGACATTAAAAAGAATGTAAGGAGTCGTTATACTTTGCCAAGAAAATATATTTATTTGATCATAACGTATGTTGCAATGCAGAGTTCCGGTTTACTAGTACAGCCGTTTATGCCACTTATCGAAAATCAAGATGTTTTTATCGTTGCATGGTCAGTCATGACATTTGCCGTGGCACTCGTTATTTGTCTGATTATACTACGCCATGAAATGAAGGATTTCTTTCAATTAAGAGAGAAAAAAATCGGGTCAATCATATTATGGTCATTTCTCGGCATTATTTTAGTTATGATTTCACAATATACTGCGATAATTATTGAACAAGTAGTGTTTGGTATTAAGCCCGGATCTAAGAATACGATGGACTTAATGAATGTTGCTCGTCAAGCTCCCATATTTATTGTGATCATTTCCGTTTTAGGACCAATTTTAGAAGAGCTCGTGTTTCGAAAAGCTATTTTTGGTTCACTCTATAAAAGAATGAATTTCTTTTTTGCAGCTTTGCTATCTGGTGTTATATTTGCGGCAGTTCATATGGATTTCGAACACATTTTAACTTACACAGCAATAGGAATGGTATTTGCTTTCCTATATGTAGAGACAAAACGAATCATTGTTCCCATTATTGCTCACATGGCAATTAATACCTTCGCTGTGATTGGACAGTTATCGATGGATCCAGAAGAAATCGAACGACAAATGGAGAAAATGGAACAATTAATGATGATTCTTATTGGAGGACAATAGTATTATGCGTATTTCACCTTTACGTTCTGCCTTTTTTTACATTGCGTTAGGTGCCTTATTCACCTATATAGCAATCCAATCGGCAGATGAGACTATTTTTAATTTTATTACGATTGCATTAGCAACCTTTGCAACGATTGATTTTGTAGTTGCAGTAAGGTTAATGAATTTACATTTTCGCATTAAAAAGGCGAACGATAAGGATAAAAAATAGACTCGGCTATTAGCTGAGTCTATTTTTATCCTTCATCTGATAGATACTTGAAAAACTCTTGTTCCTTATTGCTCTTCTTCATGCTCTAGCGGATAATGCTTCATAAAATAGGCAAGGGATTGTAATTCTACTGCTAAATCAATATGATGGACACGCACGTGTTCTGGAACGGTAATTCTTGCCGGTGTGAAATTCAAAACACCACTTATCCCTGCATTTATTAGACGATCGGTAATATTTTGCGCTTCGGACACAGGTACTGTTAAAATCGCAACAGAAATATTTTCAAGATTATCCTCTAAATCTTCAATGTGATAAATTTGAACATCCCCAATCGTTTTCCCTACCTTACGTTTGTCTGCATCAAAGGCCATTTCAATTTTTGTATTATTATTTTTAGTGAAATTATAATTTAAAAAAGCGGTTCCTAAATTACCTACACCAATTAGAGCAACAGGTGTATTTTCATCCTGGTCTAATGTTTTACGGAAAAAGCCTAGCAAGTATTCAACATTGTAGCCATACCCTTTTTTTCCTAATGCACCAAAATAGGAGAAATCTCTTCTGATTGTAGCAGAATCAACTTTAATCGCTTCACTTAATTCCTTTGAAGATACGCGGGATTTTCCTTGAATGTGAAGATTATTTAAAAATCGATAATATAATGGTAAACGTTTTGCTGTCGCTTGTGGTATTTTATTTTGATTCATCATCATTCATTCCCCTTACTATTGATCGGTTTGGATTTGTGAATGTTTTTACTTACTTTTATTCTAACAGAAAAACAATTAAATGTCGTGAAATTATTCACTTAATCCAAAACTACTGTGCTTGCAGTGGTATCTGCTTTCAGATACACTTAATATCTAGAGGTGAAATCAGATGATTTATTTACAAGTAAACAATTTAACCAAAAGATTCGGTGCAGAACTGATCTTATCTAATATAAAACTAGAGATTAAAAGTAACGAACGTATCGCTATAGTTGGACGTAATGGTGCTGGTAAATCCACGCTTTTAAATATTATTTCCAATCAACTTAGTTATGATGAAGGAGAAATTCATAAACCGAAAGAGGTTTCATTAGGTTATCTTGCTCAGCATTCCGGCTTAGATTCCAATGAAACCATTTGGGATGAAATGCTTAAAATATTTGAGCACTTTCAAAAGGAAGAAAAAGCAATACGCCAGATGGAACAGCAAATGGGGGATCCTAATCTGCTTGCTGATAGGGAACGCTACGAACAGCTGCTTACCAGTTATGATCAAAAACAGGAAGACTTCAAACTTGCTGGCGGCTATCAATATGAAGCAGACATGAAAGCAGTGTTAAATGGTCTTGCTTTCCCGGAAAGCATGTGGACAGCTTCCATTGCTACACTAAGCGGAGGACAAAAGACCAGATTGGCTTTAGGGAAACTATTACTAACCAAGCCAGACATTCTCATTTTAGATGAGCCAACCAACCATTTAGATATTCAGACGCTGACTTGGCTGGAGGGATTTTTAAACAGTTATCAAGGTGCTGTCGTCATCGTATCACACGACCGCTATTTTTTAGATAAAACAGTGAATGTCATCTATGAAATTTCTCGCCATCACTCTAGTAAATTCCACGGAAACTATAGTGATTATTTACAACAAAAAGCTGCTAATTATGAACGCGATCTCAAGCTCTATGATAAACAACAGAGTGAATTTAAAAAAATGGAAGAGTTTATTCAGAAGAACATTGTACGTGCTTCTACTACCAAACGTGCGCAAAGTAGACGAAAGCAGTTAGAAAAAATGGAAGTCATGGACAGACCCGCAGGCGAAGAAGGCTCCGCTAAGTTTTCGTTTGCGATTGAACGGAGAAGTGGTAACGATGTTTTAAAAATTAATGACTTGGCTTTCCATTATCAATCGTCAGACCCGTTCATTTTTTCTAATCTTAACTTGCATATCGAACGAGGTGATAGTGTTGCACTGGTCGGACCCAATGGTGTTGGTAAGTCGACCTTATTAAAGGCAATCATCGGACAGTTAGATCCCGCCACAGGTGAGATTCAGCTCGGAACGAATGTACAGATTGGCTATTATGATCAGGAGCAAACACAATTAAATCCGAAGAAAACGGTATTGAATGAACTATGGGATGATTACCCAGCAATAAATGAAAAAGACATTCGTACCATTCTCGGTAACTTCCTTTTCAGTGGCGATGATGTGCTACGCAACGTATCAGCTTTAAGTGGTGGAGAAAAGGCAAGGATCGCATTAGCTAAATTAATGATGAAGAAAGCCAACTTCTTATTACTCGATGAGCCGACCAACCATTTAGATTTGGATAGTAAAGAAGTGCTGGAAGCAGCACTAATCGATTACCCCGGATCCATTTTGTTTGTCTCTCACGACCGATATTTTATTAATAAGTTAGCCACAAGTGTACTGGAAATGCAGCCTGATAAAACAACTCTCTACTTAGGTGATTATGATTACTATGTGGAGAAAAAACAAGAAGAACAGGAACTTGCCGAATTAAAAAAGGCCGAAAAGAAGACAGTAGAAAAAAAGGAAACCACAAAAACCAATTATGAAAAAGATAAACAACAAAAAAAAGAACAACGTAAAATTGAGCGTCGAATTAAGGATATTGAAGATGAGATTGAACAACTTGAATTAGAAATGGAAGAAATAGATCAAATGCTGTGTGATCCTCAAGTGTTTCAAGATCATGAAAAAGCCCTGGAGTTAACCAATAAAAACGATTCCTTAAAAGAGCGAATGGAATTATTAATGGAAGAATGGGAAACATTACACGAATAATTATAAAGGACATTGTGCACATTTAGGCATAATGTCCTTTATAATCCATTCCGATTTACACACAACTTTATCCACTTATTCTACCCTAATAATTCAGTTATCAAGAGGTTTGTCCACATTATCCACAAAAACGAATCATGTTATACACATTTTTTCGTTGTTATCCAAGCTTGATATGAAAAGGTTTATATAATTATCCACATTTTATGTTTTTAATTGTGGATAATTATACGCTTGGTTATTCTTGCATAAAAAAGAAAAGCTAGAACGTTTTAACGTTCTAGCTTTGATCTTTTTGCGTATCTTTCTAGGCTTAAGCTTGGGTTTGCGTTTAAATCCCATTGTGCTCGATGTCCTTGTTGAAAGGCAACAGATCCTGCTGCTGCGATCATTGCTGCATTATCTGTGCAAAGTGGTAATGATGGAAATAGTAATTCCACTGATTCTTCTTGCTGAAATTTAGACTGCATAGCCGTTCGCAATCCTTTATTTGCCGCTACACCGCCGGCTACAATAACTTGATTCACTCCGTATTGTTTTGCGGCTTTATAAGCTTTTTCCGTTAATACTTCCACAACACTATCCTGAAAACTTGCAGCAACATCTTCTTGTTTTAATGTTTCTCCTTTTTGTTTCGCGTTGTGCAATGTATTTATGACCGATGACTTCAATCCACTAAAACTGAAATCAAATGAATCCTCTTCTAACCATGCGCGTGGGAAGTCAATATTAGATTCACCTTGGTGTGCTAATTGATCCATTTTAGGGCCACCTGGATAAGGTAATTGCAATGTTCGTGCTACTTTATCGTACGCTTCTCCGGCAGCATCATCTCTTGTTTCTCCAATAATTTCAAAGTCACCGTGTTTTTTCATCAAAATCAATTCAGTATGTCCGCCGGAAACCACTAGGGCTAACAGCGGAAATTCGAAGTCTTTTTCTAAACGGTTAGCATAAATGTGTCCTGCTATATGGTGAACACCAACTAGTGGCTTTTGGTGTGCATAGGCTAAGCTTTTCGCTGCATTGACACCTACCAATAGTGCACCGACTAGACCTGGCCCTTCCGTTACGGTAACAGCGTCGATATCCTTCATAGTTAAACCTGCTTTTTCAAAGGTTTCTTCTAACACGACGGTGATCTGTTCGACATGATGCCTTGAAGCTATTTCTGGAACAACCCCGCCAAAGCGTTTATGGCTTTCAATTTGGGAAGCCACCACATTCGACACAATCTCTCGACCATCTTTTATAATGGCTGCAGCAGTTTCGTCACAGCTCGTTTCAATTCCTAATATATATTCACTCATAAATTCACCCACAATACTAAAGCATCTTCCTGATTATCGCTATAATAATTTTTTCTGATTCCACCGAGTTTCATCCCGAACTTTTTGTACATCTGTTGTGCAGTTATATTGGAAACACGTACTTCCAATGATAAATGGCGAATGCCATGGGCAACTGCATAATTGATTAAATACTGAAATAGTCCTTGCCCATATCCTTGCCCTCTATAATCTGGATCAATCGCAATATTCGTTATTTGTGCTTCATCTAACACCATCCATGACCCACAAAAGCCAACCACCTTGTCATTTAATGTGGCCACAAAATATTGTGCATACTGATTCTTTGTTAATTCTTCTTTATAGATATCGTCTGGCCATGGGATTGGAAATGAACGTTTATCTATCTCTTTGACCGCCTCTATATCTGTTTCTGTCATTATACGAAATTGAACTTTAGCCATTTTGTTCTTGTTCCTTTAACCACTTTGCTTCTGCTTCAACTACACGAATATAGTTAGGTGTTAATTCATGAAGATTATCCTCGTTATGTTGCTCCCCTAAGAGGGCTAATTGACCAGCACGAGGGAGATGATCAATAGCAGGAGGGAAAATGGCGGCCTTTGCTAATTTGTCTTTAATCAAGCTTTGGTGTTGCTTTATGTCCTGGCTTAGAAAGATAACAGGCTTTTGATAGCTTTGTAATTCATCCAGCCACTGCTCCATTAAAATATTCTGATCTTCTTTTTTTACATGAATCCGATCATAATTGCTTTCATATAAACCTGTATAGACTAAGCCTCTACGCGCATCAAAAAAAGGTGAGATGAGCACATTTTGCTGACGTACATTATGCGCCAATAATTCTAAACTGGATATAGCCACAATCGGAATGTTTAGTGTCCAAGCCATTGTTTTTGCTGTAGATAGACCAATACGAACCCCTGTATAAGAACCTGGACCTTTGGCAACAACAATCCGGTCTAATTGATCTGGCGTCGTTTCTGTTTCTTGCATCACATGGTCAATAGCTGGCATTAAACCAACCGAGTGATTGCGTTTCATGTTCGCAGTGTATTCTGATTTCACTTCCCCATCTTTACTTACTGCAACACCTAATACTTGATTAGAAGTATCAATTGCTAACACATTCATGAATATAGCTCCTTACATACCGAATCAAAGTGACCACCAATTGGATGGAAAATAATATTCCTTGTATGTTCATCGATTCTTTTTATTTGAATCTCTAATCGTTCTTCCGGAAGAAATTCTTCTATAAAGCTTGCCCATTCTACAACGGTAATACCTTCACCATTGAAATATTCATCAAAACCGATATCCTCTTCACTATCCTCCAGACGATAAACATCCATATGGTATAACGGGATTTCCCCCATATATTCTTTTACAATCGTAAAGGTCGGACTGTTAATCGTTCTTCTTACACCAAGTCCAGCCCCTAAACCTTTGGTGAAAGTTGTTTTCCCTGCACCTAAATCGCCTTCTAGTGTTAGTACTTCACCAGGACGTAGGAGTAATGCTAATTTATTTGCTAATCTTCTTGTTTCCTCTTCTGTTTTTGTTTCGAAGATATATTGACTCATTTTTTCACCTTCTTAGATGTGTATAACCCGATTTTTCCAATCTATTTAATTCTTGATTATGTTGTAACCACACGGTACCATTCTTTTTATAATCATTTCGCACGATTCCTATCGCTGAAATATTGGTATCAGTTTGCTTTGCTATAACCTGCAATTGCTCCCAATCTCTATTTGAAACAGTTCCAATTAATTCAAAGTCTTCTCCACCTGATAACGTCCATTTAAATTTCTGTTTAGAGGAAAAATCAAATAGTTGTGGATGGCTTGGCACTTTATCATAATCAATGATCAATGTCTTATCAGAAGCCATTGCTATTTCATTTGCTTCATTTGCAATACCATCACTTATATCATTTAATGACATCCTCTTAATAGCATCAGATTGATTAATAAAAGAGACCCTTGGCATGGGCATTCGATGTCGATTAATAAAATATTGATATTTTTCATGATCTGTATGAGATGCATTCAATAATATATGTAAACCACAAGCTGCATCACCTAGTGTTCCAGTCACAAAGATTATATCATTTTCTTGTGCATCACTGCGAAATCTAGCTTTCCCTTTTAAAACAGTCCCTAATACTGTTATCGACAGAACTAACTGTTCACCTGATACAGTGTCACCACCGATAAGGTCCATGTTACATTCTTTTGCCAGTCCATTCATGCCTTGATAAATCTCTTGTAATTCATCTGCAGTCCAGCTGTCTGGTATCACAATAGATACTACATACGACGTAGGCTTCCCACCCATAGCTGCAATATCACTTATATTAGCAGCCAGGGCTCGATAACCAATATGATATGGTTTGGTTGTCTTAGAGGAAAAATGAACATCCTCCACCATTGTATCAACCGTCGTAATTATATCTTCATTAGTATGCCTTACAATAGCCGCATCATCACCAATACCCTTCACTACTGAAGACTGTCGATAAAAGTTCGGCTGAATCGAGCGAATAAAATCAAATTCCTCCATCAATCCTACCTCCATACACAACAACTACACACATCATACCAAAACTTAGGACAGGGGGACAGGGGAAACATCTCTTTTTCATAGCTTAATCTTTATTTATGATAATTATTTTAGACAAACAAAAAACCTTAAGTATCAAAACTTAAGGTTGTCTTATTCGTTAGTCATAAAATGGCGGTCCGGACGGGACTCGAACCCGCGACCTCCTGCGTGACAGGCAGGCATTCTAACCAGCTGAACTACCGGACCAAATTTGGTTACATTCTTCAAGAACAACGATTATTTTCTAACAGTAATAACTATATCAACGTTGCAAGAATTTTTTTGGTTGCGGGGGCAAGATTTGAACTTGCGACCTTCGGGTTATGAGCCCGACGAGCTACCAGACTGCTCCACCCCGCGATAATAATAAATAAAAGGTAGTACATTAAACTATAACATAGTTTGTTCTTTTTTAAAAACAAGCCTGGCAACGTCCTACTCTCGCAGGGGCGCGAGCCCCAACTACCATGGGCGCTGGAGAGCTTAACTACTGTGTTCGGCATGGGAACAGGTGTGACCTCTTCGCTATCGCTACCAGACTTTATATCATTAGATAAGGGATATACCCTAAAAACTAGATAAGAGTTAACAACAAGTTCAAACAAATCGTATAGTTAAGTCCTCGATCTATTAGTATTCGTCAGCTTCACATGTCACCACGCTTCTACCTCGAACCTATCTACCTCATCGTCTCTGAGGGATCTTACTCTATCGAATAGATGGGAAGTCTCATCTTGAGGGGGGCTTCATGCTTAGATGCTTTCAGCACTTATCCCT
>NZ_FOTR01000006.1 GCF_900114645.1 Gracilibacillus orientalis
CCTACACTCATCATATAATGTCGGTCATAGTAGCCATTTCGTTGATCTTGACGTTCTTCTGATCGTTCATAATGATCTACTTTTAAATAGGCATCCCGTTCTTTTTTCATATACTCATTCAAAATCAGAACCATGGAGGACTTCACCACTGCCTCCATATTAGAGTTCATCACGGAATCTTTTAATTCCTCCATGTTTAGGTTAAAATGTAATTGGGTCATTATTAATTCCTCCTCTTTGTTTATCGTGGTTGAAAACATTGTATCATGAGGAATTAATAATGACTTTTCTTTTTACACAATTATATGGACTTAATCAGCTCGCGCTGTTCCCACAGGAGTGTCGCATTTTTCCGCTGCTTAGTATGTCTTTCTTATCAAATAAGAATAAATCCATAGAATATAATTCCCATAAATTCTTTTCTTTCGATAATCAGGACACTGCGCTTAGCGGAGGCAAGATACGAAGACCCCGCAAGAAAACGTACTTGGTTTTCTGAGGAGGCTAAGGCCGTGGGCATAGAAGACACTGTGAAAGCTTGGTTGAACAGATGTCGCACTTGTGCCCTTGGGTGAAAGCGAAGTATCTTGCCGTAGCGTATCGCAGTACTTATCAAAAATGCAGAACGGAAGGAAGCAATTCACAATAAGTTACTTCGCAGTTTATGGTTTTTGTGCTCTATTATACTTTCTGCTTATAAAAAAGAGGGGGGCTCTTAGCCTCCCTCTTTTTACATGATATCTAAATAGATTTTTTTATTAGATTTCATTCCAGCTGCATAAACAACTGTTCGTACTGATTTGGCAATGCGGCCATTTTTACCGATCACTTTACCTACATCATTTTCATGAACATGCAGATGATAGACAATTTTGTTTTCCTCTTCTTTTTCTCTAACATCAATTGCATCAGGATGATCTACTAATGGCTCAACAATTGTTTCAATCAAAGATTTCATCGAATCACATCACTTTATTATTGATTTTTTGATTCGTGGAATTTCTTCATGATGCCTTCGTTTGAAAATAAATTACGGATCGTATCACTTGGTTTCGCACCTTTTGTCATCCAATCAAGTGCCTTATCTTCATCTAATTTCACTTCAACCGGATTAACTACCGGGTTATATGTTCCAATTTGTTCGATAATACGTCCATCACGTGGTGAACGAGAATCCGCAACAACGATACGATAGAAAGGATTTCTTTTAGAACCCATACGCTTTAAGCGAATTTTTACTGCCATATTTAACACCTCCATATAAATATCTCACACAAGATAGAATTGTATCAGATTTATTTTAGTCTGTAAAGGTTTTTTACCTTACATGAATGGAAAATTAAATCCTTTCGATTTTTTTCCTTTTTTCCCTTTCTTTCCTTGTTGTGTATTAGTCATTTGTTTCATCATTTTCTTCATTTCTTCAAACTGTTTCAACAACCGGTTCACTTCTGAAACAGAGCGACCTGAGCCTCGTGCTATGCGTTTACGGCGCCCCGCATTAATCACACTTGGATCCTGACGTTCCTTCGATGTCATCGATTGAATAATCGCTTCTACATGGGTAATTTGCTTTTCGTCAAAATCAACATTTTTGAGACCCTTCATTTTATTAGCGCCAGGTATCATATCTACTAATTCATCAAGCGGCCCCATATTTTTCATTTGCCCCATTTGTTCAAGAAAATCATCCAAGGTAAAGGAAGCGGAGCGCATTTTTTCTTCTAATTCTTTCGCTTTATTTTCATCAACATTTTCCTGAGCTTTTTCAATTAACGATAATACATCGCCCATCCCTAAAATTCGGGATGCCATACGTTCTGGGTGGAACACTTCTATCTCATCTAATTTTTCACCCATACCGGCAAATTTGATCGGTTTTTCTGTTACAGCTTTAATTGATAAGGCAGCACCACCACGAGTATCCCCATCAAGCTTGGTTAATACAACACCTGAAACATCTAATTGTTCATTAAAGCTTTCTGCAACATTGACCGCATCTTGACCAGTCATCGAGTCAACAACTAAAAAAACTTCATCCGGATTAACATTTTGTTTAATTTGAATCAATTCATCCATTAATTCATTGTCAACATGAAGACGCCCAGCTGTATCAATGAGGACATAATCTAAATGTTCCTCTTTAGCATGTTCCACTGCTTTGCTTGCAATATCTACTGGATTTGCATCAGTTCCTTCTGAATAAACCGGCATATCCAATTGCTTTCCTAAGGTTTCAAGTTGATCAATTGCTGCTGGACGATAAACGTCAGCGGCAGCTAATAATGGTTTGCGATTATATTTCTTTCGTAATAAATTGGCTAACTTACCAGTCGTCGTTGTTTTACCGGCACCTTGTAAACCAACCATCATAATCACAGTTGGCGATTTATCAGCAACTGCGATCTTACTTTCATCGCCACCCATTAGATTGGTTAATTCTTCTTGTACCACTTTAATAACTTGCTGTCCTGGAGTTAAGCTTTCCATTACTTCCTCGCCAATTGCACGTTCCTTTATTTTCTTAATAAAATCTTTAACAACTTTAAAGTTTACATCCGCTTCTAGTAAAGCTAGACGGACTTCTCTCGTCATTTCTTTAACATCTTGTTCGGTTACTTTACCTTTTCCCTTAATTTTTTTAATGGTATTCTGTAGGCGGTCGGCTAAACCTTCAAATGCCATACTATACGCCCCCTATTCGATTTCAATAATCTGTTCTACTTTTTCTTTCAATTCTTGCTCATTGTTGTTTTTGACTAATGCATGCAACTCTTGTAGTAAAGCTTGTCGTTTCAAAAACTTTTGATAAAGACTCAATTTTTTCTCATATTCTTCCAACATATGTTCCGTTCTTCGAATGTTATCATAAATGGCTTGTCTTGATACATTGGATGTTTCTGAAATTTCCCCTAATGAGAAATCTTCTGCATAGTACATCTCCATATAATTTCGTTGCTTTTCGGTCAGCAATTGTTGGTAAAAATCATAAAGAGCGTTAATCCTTGTCGTTTTTTCTATCATAATAAGGACACCTCGTTAAGTAAAATACCTTTACACTTAAGTCTAATCATCTTAAAGGAGGACTGTCAAGTTTGGCGACTATTCTTCTTCTAATAAATCTGCAAATAAACCATATACAAAAGCATTCGGATCAAAAGCTTGCAAGTCTGTTATTTTTTCTCCAAGTCCTACTAACTTTACTGGCGTGCCAAGTTCATTTCGGATCGCTAGAACTATTCCACCCTTAGCGGTACCGTCTAATTTTGTTAATACAATACCAGAAACATCTGTTGCTTGTGAGAAAGTTTTAGCTTGGCTTAAAGCATTTTGTCCCGTCGTTGCATCAAGCACAAGTAACACTTCATGAGGCGCGTTTGGCACTTCACGCTCGATAACTCGTTTTACTTTAGCTAATTCGTTCATTAAGTTAACCTTATTCTGCAAACGGCCTGCAGTGTCGCAAAGTAATACATCCGCATTACGAGACTTTGCCGCTTGAATACCATCGTAAATAACAGCTGCCGGGTCACTGCCTTCACTATGTTTAATGACATCTACACCTGCACGTTTGCCCCATTCACTTAACTGTTCTATAGCACCGGCACGGAATGTATCACCGGCGGTTAATAATACATCTTTACCCTCTGATTTTAACTGATGAGCTAATTTTCCAATTGTTGTTGTTTTACCAACCCCATTAACTCCGACAAAAAGAATAACTGTTAAATCATCTTTCTGAATATTTAATGACGTTTCTTCAGATCCATCATCGTTCCCTTGGTAAATTTCAACCAGTTTTTCTGAGATTACTTGTTTTACTTCGTTGGTATCTTTAATATTTTGTCTTTTCACTTCCATTTCAAGTTCTTCAATTAATTCCATCACGGTAGTTACACCGACATCAGCCGCAATTAACACTTCTTCGAGATCTTCAAAAAAATCTTCATCCACTTTTCGATAGCGAGCAACTAAATCATTGATTTTTTCAGAGAATGACTTCCTTGTTTTGCTTAAGCCCTCTTTATACTTATCTGACACTTCTTCTTGCTGATCTGTTGCTTGAAATTTATCCTTCAGTTTTTTCAAGAAACTCACTATTCTACCTCCTCGTACTTATGCTTCTAAAAGCTCTGGCGCTTCTTCTAATTTTACAGAAACTAAGCGTGAAACACCTGATTCCTGCATAGTAACACCATATAACACATCAGCTTCTTCCATTGTACCTTTTCTATGCGTAATCACAATAAATTGAGTATGTTTACTATAATGTTTTAAATATTGAGCAAAGCGTGTCACATTTGCTTCATCTAAAGCAGCTTCTACCTCATCCAGTACACAGAAGGGAACAGGTCGAACTCGTAATATCGAAAACAATAACGCTATAGCAGTTAATGCTCTTTCCCCACCAGATAATAAACCTAATTGCTGTAATTTTTTACCTGGTGGCTGGGCGATAATGTCTACACCTGTCTCTAATAATTGATCCGGATCAGTCAATTTTAATTCAGCATGTCCCCCACCGAATAAACGTTGAAAGACTACCGTAAATTCTTCTTTTATTTGCGAAAAAGTTTCACTGAATTTTCTAGTCATCTCTTCATCCATTTCCGCAATAATTTCATATAAAGTCCGTTTTGCTTCCACTAAATCTGTTTGTTGACTTGTAAGAAACTCATGTCGCTCCTTAATCCTATCATACTCATCAATAGCACCAATATTAACAGTACCTAATTCTTCAATCGATTTTTTAATTAATTTGACTTGTTCTTTTGCCTCTTCGAGATTGTCCGGCTGAGGATAATCTATTTTGGCCTTTTCAAAAGTCATACTGTATTCATTCTCTAGCAATTGAAGACGATTTTCTAAATCCAGATCTAATCGATTTCGCTCGATTTCAATCGTTTGGATTTCCTGTTGCAACTGATACTCCTCTTTTTTTGCCTGCTTTAGCGAGTCATCAAGAGTGGTAACTTTTTGCTGTGTCTCGGATCGTTGTTCACGCAATTCTTGTAAACTTTGCTGCAATGCTGCTTTTTCACGACGTTTGTTATTAATTTCTTCGTCAATTTCTTCTTCTGTCTGTTGTCTATTTTTAACATCTACTAATTGACGTAGTTGTTCTTGCTTGGCTGCAATCAGATCAGTAACCTCGGCTAATTCCGTTTCCGACTTGTTAGCTTTCTCTTTCTGATTAGATAGCTTACTTCTTATTTCTGCTTGTTGAACATGTAGTGTTTGTAATTTCTGTTTCAGTTGTTCTTCTTTTGCTTCAAAATTTTGATGCTGATCAGTCAAGCCTTCAATTTCATTATCTAGCTTGCTTAACTT
This sequence comes from Gracilibacillus orientalis, assembly GCF_900114645.1. Classification (GTDB taxonomy): domain Bacteria; phylum Bacillota; class Bacilli; order Bacillales; family Amphibacillaceae; genus Gracilibacillus; species Gracilibacillus orientalis. Next base: position 5,332 of record NZ_FOTR01000006.1, read on the forward strand.
TGATTGTAATTTATCTAAGTCCTGCTCAATTTGCTCCAATTGTTGCAGCAAAAGTGTTCGATCTTCTTCTTGTTGTAATTTGTCCTGATCATAGATCGACAACTGATCATTTAAATGTTCTAAAGACAATTTCCATTCTTTATAGTTACTTTGATGTTCTTGATACGTCTTGCGAATCTCATCTAGTTGTCGATAACAATTGTCTTTTTCTGCTTGCAAATTCACTAATGCTTCTTTTTGCTCTCGAATTTGTTTTTCATAGTCCGCTACTCGAGCTTGGTATTCTGTATATTTATTCGTTAATGTTTTTAATTCCCGATCTCTCGTAAATAGTGATTGATTATTTTTCTTTTTTGCACCACCAGACATCGAACCACCAGGATTCACCACATCTCCATCCAATGTCACGATCCGGAATCTTCTTCCAGTTTGCCCGGCAAATTGATTAGCCGCACTAAGTGATTTAGCGATAATAACATTTCCTAACAATGCTTGCATTACTGGTTGGTAAGTGGAATCATAACGAACTAAATCAACAGCCACCCCGACAAACTCTTCTTCTTTCTCAAGAATTTGAACCAAATTTGCTGGTACTTGTTTTGGTTTCATAGTATTTATTGGTAAAAAAGTAGCTCTACCCTTGTTTGTTTTTTTTAGCCAGTGAATGGCTTCACGTCCCACCTTCTCGGAATCTACTACAATATGTTGTGCTTGAGCTCCTAAAGCTGTTTCCATAGCATCCACTAAATGATCATCAAATTCTATTAATTCCGGTATAGCACCGTGAATACCTGTCAATTTCTGTTGTTCCCTAGCTTTTAAGACTTCTTTTACACCAAAGTAGAAACCTTGAAAATCTTCTTTTAAGTCTTCAAGCATTTCTTTTTTCGACTTAAGGTTTTCAACCATCTGATAACCTTTATTTAATTTATCCTGCATATCGTCTAATAATTTCGACTCTACCGTTACTTTTCTCTCCAACTGTTCATGCTCTGATTGGAATGTATGTAATTGTTCCTCATCTTGTTTGCATTTCTCTTCTGCTTCACGAACAGATTGCTTTAACTGAAGGCGTTCTTCATGAAGGTTCTCCCATTTAGAAGACTTGGCATGTTGTTTTCCTTTCATTCTCTCCAATTGCTGCTGAATGGAATTTTTCTCATTTCGTTTAGCTGCCTGCTCATTTAAAAATTCAATATAATCACTTTTAAGTGTCTCAATATCCTCTTCTATTGTATTTTTACCTTTTTCTAATTGTTTCTCTAAATCGATTATTTGTTGTGATAATTGTTGATTATTTTTTTTATACTCACTAAGCCTAGCCTGTTCATCTTCCAGACTGTTTAAAAGTATTGCTTTTTTACCTTCTGACTCTTTTATTTCTTGTTCCAGTTTATCTTTATTTTCTTGGAAATGTTGAAGTCGCTCATTAAATATCTTTTTATTACCTTCAAGACTTTCTAACTTCTGGGTTTCTACAAGAAGTGTTTCTTGAAGGCTGGTAATTTGCTCATCCATTTTTTGTATCTGTGCTTTTAGTTGATCACTTTCTGTTTCTCTTGTCTCGATCCATTGTTGTTTTTCTTTGAGTACATGATGTTTTGCATCTATCTGCTTTTGTGATGTTTCCCATTTTTCATTTAACTGTTCAATTTCTTTAGCCAACATTCCAACTTCCACATTGGTCAGTCGTTCTTTTTGTGCCAAGTACTCCTTAGCAATCGATGCTTGTTGTTCGAGCGGTTCTAATTGGCCATCTATTTCATAAATAATATCTTCTACACGGTTCAAATTTTCTTGTGTTTCTGCCAATTTATATTCAGCTTGTTTTTTTCTATTTTTATATTTTAAAACGCCTGCCGCTTCTTCAAAAATAACTCGACGTTCCTCTGATTTTGAACTTAATATTTCTTCGACTTTTCCTTGACTTATAATGGAGAAAGCTTCTCTACCCAGTCCTGAATCCATAAAAAGTTCAGTAATATCCTTCAATCGGCATGGTTGCTTATTCATTAAATATTCACTTTCACCGGAGCGATATACTCGACGTGTTACACTAACCTCTTGAAAGTCCACAGGTAGTTTGTTATCGGAGTTATCTAACACAAGTGTTACTTCAGCAAAATTTAAAGCATTACGTGTATCACTGCCCTGAAAAATAATATCTTCCATTTTAACACCACGTAATGATTTTGCTGATTGTTCGCCAAGCACCCAACGGATCGCATCGGTAATATTACTCTTTCCACTTCCGTTTGGACCTACAACGGCTGTAACACCAGGTACAAATTCTACTTTTATTCTCTCGGCGAAAGATTTAAAACCAAGTGTATCTAATTGTTTTAAATACATGTTTAAAACCCCTATTTATTATCATCTAACAACATAACTTGTATGTTGATGTTACTTTATCCTTTGCATTTCAACTAATTTATTTTATCATAAAGAATAGAGTAAGAGAAGGAAGTTTCATAAAATACAAAAACAGGAGTGAATAAATTTGAGTTTAGAAGAAAAATCCGAGGAAAATTTAGCGCATATTATTAATGAGATGGGGAGAATGCTACAAGTTGTTAATGAATCGATTATGGATCCAAAGGATTATGATATTAATAATTATGACGAATTAAAATCCCTTTATGACCTATTAAAACAAAAAGGCAGACTAACAGTTGCTGAAACCCAAGCATTTATCGCAGAGCTTAGAGAATACCGAAAATAATGAGAATGAATTAGAATCCACATCATTATTTCACAATGCCTTTGATGATATGCGATTTGTTTTATAAAAAGGCTTAGGGTATTTTCCAAGAAAAATCCTAAGCCTTTGAATCATATGGTTCATCACACGGTTGTTAATCAATTAATCTAGTTTCTTCTATTAACTCCTCCAATTGCGTTGTAATTTCATTTAATGTTGTAATTAATTCAGATAAATATTCATTAGATTTCAGCTGTTCTGCATTTTTATTTACTGCTTTTTGGGCATGAGCTGTCGTTTCTTCCACAATAGTAGTCACTTCTTGAATAGATTTCTGTGCTTGTTGTGCTACTTTAGATACTTCTTCACTTGAGTGGAAAATTTGCTTTGTCTGCTCTGCTACGTCCCCAATTGATGAATGAATAGTACCAAATAGCTTTCCAGTTTCTCGAACGATTTCTTGTCCATTCTCCACTTCGGTTATAACATGGTTCATCGAATCTACAGATGTATCTGTTTCTTGTTGGATAGACTGCACAAGGCTAGCAATTTGGCTAGCAGAATCCACTGTTTGTTCCGATAATTTACGGACTTCATCCGCTACAACAGCAAATCCTTTCCCATATTCTCCAGCTCTGGCAGCCTCAATTGCTGCATTTAAAGCTAGTAAATTTGTTTGTGATGAAATGTCTGTAATTAAACGGACAATCCCTTCAATTTCCTTTGATCGGTTATTTAATAATTCAACAGTCTCAGAAGTTGTCCTCACTTTTTCATTAATATTATCCATCTGTTCCACTGTTTTTTGTATCATTTTATCTCCATCATCAGCATTTTGTTCTGTCTTTTGCGTTATATCAGACACTTCAGATGAAGTTTTAGTTATATGGTGAATGTCTGATGTAATTTCTTGAACAAACCCTGTGGTATCCTCAACTTGTTGCTTCTGAGTCAAAGTACCATTAGAGATCTGTTGAATGTATGATACACTTTCCTTGAAAATAGCTTGATTGGACTGATTAATCTCTTTTAATTGTGAAGATACCTCAATTACTTTCTCCGAAGTTAATGACAAATTCTCCACAATTCTACTTAACATGAGTTGATTTTGTTCTTTTTCACCAAGATCACCGATTAATTTCCTCTTATGTATCACTTGCCAAATAATCGCGCCAGATGTCCCTACTAAAAATAAGGCATGGATGAGAATCATTGAAAAAGGATAAGTATTTGTTCCAAAAACATATTCCCCTAAAAAGAAGTAACCTGCCAAATGTTGAATAGCAAAAAGTACTGTCATAATTAAAATTAAGTTAATTTTCTCATAGTAACCAATCATAGCCACAACCATAAAAATAGAAAAGTGATATTCTACCATCCCCTCACCACCAGTAATCATTGACATACTGCTAAATGTGATGGTAAGTGTATTAAATAGCGGAATTAATGAATGATCACTGTTCTTTTTATAAAGTAGCATGGATATAGTAAAGAGAATAATAGGAATAACTAAGAAACTATTAGTAATTACTATTAATTGCTCTGCACCATGATGCCCCCAAAATTCAGATAAGTGAAAAAAGCGATGTAACACATGGATCATAATAGATGCCGCGAGTACGATAAACGATAAGATTAAAATAATGCGATTTTTTTTATTTGTATACATATACTTTCTCCTTCCTAATAAGTGAGACTTCTATCAGTAGAGGTTTTTGACCTTCACTGATAGTTAGTAAAACTTATCAGATTGTATGTTTTTAGGTTTTTAGACTTATGTAACCATCCCGAATTGGTTACAATAGTATTATTTACCCATTACCTATTGTACTACAAACGAAAAATCGTTGTCTAATATTAATCTAGTGTTTAAGTAAATGAATACTCATTCAGCGAGCGTAACGTAACCTATATGCCAAACAGAAAAACCCGTTTCAATATAATTGAAACGGGTTTTTCTCACCTATTGGACTATTATGAAGCACATTTAATGAGGTGAAGCATCTAAAGCTTGTTTTGCCGCACGTTGTTCTGCTTCTTTTTTCGTCCGACCTACTCCTTTTCCAGCTGTTTTACCATTTATCGTAACAACAGAGAAAAATTCACGGTCATGTGCAGGACCTTTCTCATCTACAATGCTGTATTCCACTAATTTATTTTTGTGTTGCTGCACTGTTTCCTGCAGTTGACTTTTGTAATCCATCGTATGCGAAAAAGCACCGATTGTAATCTCTGGGTATACATACTTTCTCAAAAAGGTAATAACTTGATCGTACCCTTGATCTAAGTATAATGCACCAATGAAGGCTTCAAACACATCTGCTAGTAATGCCGGGCGATCACGACCGCCAGTCATTTCTTCGCCCTTACCTAGTAAAACGTATTTACTGAAATCAAGTGTCTCTGCAAACCTAACTAAAGCAGGTTCACACACAATAGAAGCTCTCAGTTTCGTTAAATCACCTTCCTCTAGTTCATCATATTTTCGATAGAGGTATTGAGAGACTCCCAACTCTAGAACTGCATCACCTAAAAATTCTAACCTTTCATTATCCAGTAGATTCTTTTTCCGGTGCTCATTCACATAAGATGAATGAGTAAAGGCTTGCTTTAATAATTTTTCGTTGTCAAACAAAATACTTAACTTTTCTTGAAGCTCTTTAAAATCTGACACATTCTTCACCTACCAACATGAAATCAATCATTGTCATTATTATAAAGGAAACAAAGCATATCGCCAACCCTAATTCTAAAGGTTTTAATTGTCATACAGTATAGAAAAAGTTCAAGTGTATAGTCACTGCTCTCTGAATGACATCATGCCTGGTTCAAACGAAGCTCTTCGATATTCTATTCTTTGTCCCGAAAAACTTCCATGCTGTCCCCCATTTACATTAAGACACTCCCATTTGTTCAGTTCTTACTTTTCATAAAAGGACAAACCCGTTTCATTATGATTGAAACGGGTTAATCTCTTTTAGAATGTGCACTTATTACTTGTTTTTACAGTTCTATTGGTTGCTGTCTATGTAAGTTACAGCATCACCTACTGTAGCAATTTTTTCTGCATCTTCATCAGCAATTTCTAAGTCGAACTCGTCTTCTAATTCCATTACAAGTTCTACAACATCAAGAGAATCAGCTTCCAAATCATCTTTAAATGATGCTTCAAGTGTAACTTTATCTTCGTCTACATCAAGACGATCGACAACGATTTGCTTTACTTTTTCAAAAGTCTCGGACATTTCCGTCACCTCCTTTCAAAGGATATGTAACCATATTACATAACCATACCTCCGTCAACTGGAATCGTTTGTCCAGTAACGTAGTTAGCTTGTTCAGAAGCTAAGAATAAAGCAACATTCGCTACATCTTCCGCTTTTCCTAATTTATTTAATGGAATTAATGCTAGCATTTGCTCTTGCTGTTCTTCTGTAAGTTTATTCGTCATATCTGTTGCAATAAAGCCAGGCGCAATAGCATTGACTAAAATATTTCTCGCTGCTAATTCTTTCGCAGTTGTTTTAGTTAAACCAATCACCCCTGCTTTAGCCGAGACATAATTTGCCTGCCCAGCGTTCCCGCTAATACCGACCACAGATGATACATTAATAATCCGTCCGCTTTTTTGTTTCATCATTTGTCGGGTCACAGCTTTGGTACATAAGAATACACCTTTTAAGTTAATGTCAATGACATCATCAAAATCCGCTTCACTCATTCGCATCAATAAATTATCTTTTGTAATACCTGCATTATTCACTAAAATATCGAGGCTTCCAAAGGTTTTCGTTATTTCTTTCACCATAGCTTTTACATCATTTTCGTCACTGACATTCGCTTTGATCTTGATCGCTTCTCCACCATCAGCAATGATTTTATCTACTACTTCTTGAGCTTTATCTTCACTTCCAGAGTAGTTTACCACTACTTTTGCACCTTTACTAGAAAAAGTTAAAGCAATTTCACGTCCAATGCCCCTTGAAGCACCTGTTATCAGTGCTACTTGATCCTTCAACATGATTAATCCTCCTTCATCCATTCCATAAATTCAGTTAATGTTGTTGCATCTTGAACAGTAAAAGTTTTCGCTCTACGGTTTATTTTTTTTACGAGACCTGTTAACACTTTTCCGCTGCCCACTTCTACAATCGCATCAAGTGACTCATCCAATAACTGTTCGATAATTTCTTCAAATCGTACAGGAGAATATAATTGTTCTACTAATAATTGTTTGATTTGTTCTTTTTCTATTACTTTCTCTGCCGTTACATTTGCATAAACAGGAATTTCTGCGTCAGACCAATTGATATTATGTACTAATTGTTGGAACTCTTCCGCTGCTGGTTTCATTAAACTAGAGTGAAATGGCCCACTGACAGGCAATGGTAATACTCGCTTTGCACCTGCTGATTTTAGTTGATCTACAGCTGTATCTATTGCTGATTTTGCACCAGATATGACGATTTGCCCCGGACAGTTGAGGTTAGCAATTTCAATGATGTCATCAACTTGTTCACTAATATTCTGCAGTTCTTTACTTAATGTTACTTGATCCATTCCTAACACAGCTGCCATAGAGCCTTTTCCTTCAGGATAGGCACTTTCCATTAGTTTGCCTCTTTGGTGAACTAATGAAACAGCATCAGAAAAAGAGACTGCATTAGCTGTGACAAGTGCACTATATTCACCAAGGCTATGACCACTTGTAACAGATGGTGTAATACCATTTTCCTCTAAAATTTTAGTAATGGCCGTACTAACTGACAACAAGGCTGGTTGAGTATTTTCTGTTTTCGTCAATTCATCTTTAGGGCCTTCAAACATAATAGACGTTAAGTCATAACCCAGTCGTTCATTAGCCGTATCAAAAAGTTCTCTTACTTGTTGATACTCTTCATATAAGTCCTTCCCCATTTCGACTACTTGTGATCCTTGACCAGGATAAACAAAAGCGACCTTCTTCACGATTTATTCCTCCTCCGTAGCAGCTTGCAATGTTTTTATCTCTGCTTCTATCTTTCCTACTACATCTTTTTCCACAATATTTTTTGTTTGTTGGATTGCACTAAAAATGGCTTGTTGATTGGATGAACCGTGTGCTTTGATAACTGGAGCAGCCAGTCCAAATAAAGCAGCCCCACCATACTCTGAATAATCTAATTTATCCTTTAAGCCTTTTAAGTCTTTTTTCACTAGGGCGGCAGCAATTTTTGTTTTGGTATTGGTCATAAATGTGTCTTTAATCATCGAGAACATGGTCAAAGCTGTTCCTTCAACCGTTTTTAACGCAATATTTCCACTAAATCCATCCGTAACAACAACATCTGCTACACCATTTAACAGATCTCTTGCCTCGACATTCCCGATAAAGTTTATCGGTAGCTGCTGTAACAACTCAAATGCTTTTTTCGTTAAGTCATTCCCTTTACCTTCCTCTGTTCCAACATTCAAAAGGCCAACACGAGGGTTCTTTACCTGACGAACTTTTTCCATGTAAATGGATCCCATTAATCCATATTGCTGAAGGTGTTGGGCTTTTGCTTCAACATTGGCTCCTACATCCAGCAATAGGAACCCATTGCCACTAACTGTTGGAAGTGTCGGACTTAAGGCCGGGCGATCTATACCTTTGATCCTACCGACAACAAACAACCCTGCACTCATTAAAGCCCCAGTATTACCTGCAGAAATACAGGCATCTGCTCTTCCAGATTTCACTTCATTTGCCATGAGTACTAACGAAGCATTTTTTTTGCGGCGAACAGCTTTTACTGGTTCATCATCACTAGTAATCTTCTCGTCTGTATGAATAATTTCAATAGAATTATGGTTATCAGTATATGGAATTATCTTATTTTCATCACCGATTAACGTAATTTTCAGATCATCAAAATGATTAACAGCTTTTAATGCCCCTAAGACAATTTCCTTCGGTGCGTGGTCACCACCCATAGCATCGATTGCTATTTTCATGATTCGTTCCCTTCCTTCTCTTGATTCGATCGAAACATTGCAAAAACTCCTGAAAAAACCGTTTCGTTATCTACATAGCTATGCACTTCTACTACCGTACGATTGGTTTTTTCAGTACCTGCTACACTAGCTTTTGCGATAACACGTTCTCCCTCTACTACTTGACGGGTAAACTTAATAGATGCATTTGCTGTTAGTGCTAGTTCATCATTGATAACAGCAACAGCAAGGGAGTTTGCCTGTGCAAATAAATGATGACCTCGCGCAATATTATTTCGTGAAAAAACATGCTCTGCAGTAATATCCAAGATGGAAATAGCACGTCTATCTAACTCTAAGTCAATAATTTCACCGATAACCTCATCAATTGGCAGTGCCTTAACAGTTTCATTCCAATTATTCGTTGCGACCGATTTAATTCGTTCGCGTAACTCCGGAATATTTAACTCCATCCGATCTAAGCGTATCGTCTGTATGCTGACATCAAATATTTTTGCTAGTGCATCATCAGTGATAAAAGGTTTTGCTTCGATTGTTTCTTTTAAAGTTGACTGCCGATCTTTTTTATTTCTTTTCATGAATTCCACCGTCCATCTGCAAGTCATCATCCATAAATATAAAAATTATGACTAGGTACTAATAGTAATATATAATACCATTAAAAATTATGCAAGTGAATCTAATTTAATAATCGCTGATCAATTTCAATTTGAGAAAGCAAGTACTTAATTAATTCCTGGAACTCGGAATCTTTCCATAATTCATTTTCAACAATATCTACTGCGTCAGCTCTAGCTGTTTCTAATGCTCGATAATCATGAACCAAATCCGCTAATTTAAATTCTGGCATCCCACTTTGTTTGACCCCAAATAAATCACCAGGTCCTCGAAGTTCTAAGTCTCGTTCTGCCAAAACAAATCCATCGATTGTTTCGGTCATAATTCGCATACGTTCCTTTCCCGTTTCACCTTTAGGATCTGCTACTAAAATACAATAACTTTGCTTATCACCTCTTCCGACACGTCCTCTTAATTGATGAAGTTGTGACAAACCAAAGCGATCTGCATCTTGAATCATCATCACCGTGGCATTCGGGACATCGACCCCTACTTCTACTACTGTCGTTGAAACTAATATTTGGACCTTATTCTCAGTAAAATCATTCATCACTTGTTCTTTTTCTTCTGTTGTTAACCTACCATGCATAAGCCCAACTGTTGCTTTATCTTGTAAAATTGCTTGTAATTGATTATATAAATCCAGTGCATTCTGAATATCTAATTTATCTGATTCCTCAATTAACGGACAGATAATATATGCTTGAGAACCTTGCTTTATTTCCTTATACACAAAATTCACGGTTCTTTCGAACATGTTATGCTTGACCCAAAATGTTTCAATCGGCTTCCTACCTTTAGGCATTTCATCAATTTTGGAAACATCCATATCCCCAAAAGCGGTAATAGACAAAGTTCTTGGTATTGGAGTTGCTGTCATAAATAAAATATCTGCTAAAATTCCTTTTTCACGTAGTGTGTTACGTTGTTGGACACCAAACCGATGTTGTTCATCGATAATGACAAAACTTAAATTCTGAAAATTAACATCATCTTGAATGAGTGCATGCGTACCTATCACGACATTACATGTTCCGTTTTCAATTTCTATTAGCTTTTCTTTTCTTTTTTTGCCTTTTATTGATCCAGTTAATCGATGGACCTTTACATCATCCGGTAATAACTGTTTTAATGATTCCTCATGTTGTTCCGCTAAAATCTCTGTTGGTACCATTAATGCAACCTGTTTGCCAGCAGTAACTACACCATAAAGACTAATAACAGCTACAGCAGTCTTACCTGAACCTACGTCCCCTTGTAACAACCGATTCATTCGATATGGGGATTGTAAGTCCTTAAAAATTTCTGCTAATGATTTTTTTTGAGCAGAAGTTAATGTAAAAGGAAACTGTTCCATTAATTGTTTTACTTTATCCAGGCTAATTTCTTTTGCATTACCTTCTGTAGCTTCCCGGTTTCTTTTTCGATAAAGCTGCATTTTTATTTGAAACAGTAATAATTCTTCATAGATAAAACGTCTCTTGGCATGTTTTAATTGTTGAAAAGACGAAGGGAAATGAATGTTTTCCAACCCTTCCGTTCTATTCGGTAATTTATAATTTTCTAAGTAAGAAGCCGGGATAATTTCAGTAATTTGATCACGGAAGGAAGACAATCCATTCTCCAATATTTTTTGGAATTGGGCATTTTTAATATCTCCTTTGGAAGAGTAAATCGGAGTAATAGGGTTTGAGCCATCTATTGTGCCCTTTTTATAATTATCAATCGTTATTTGTAATCGGTGCTGATCCCATTTACCGTTTACCGATATTTTCTCTCCTGGAATAAAATGCTTTTTGGCAAAGGCACGATTAAAGAGGACGCCTTTTACAACTGCTCCATCTACACGTAAAGAAACAACCATCCGTGATTTTTTTCTTTGATAAAATTGTACGGTTGGCTCGTGGATGACTTCACCAACTATCGTCACTTTTTCATTATGTATTAGTTCATGAAGCGGTTTTTGTTCATAATGGTCATACCGATTTGGAAAGTAATATAGCAGATCTTGAACAGTTTGGATGCCAATTTGCTCTAAATTTTCGGCAAGTTTAGGTCCAACACCATTCACTTCTTGAACAGAAATATTATTCATTTTACTCACACTCTCTTAATTCAATTATAGAATACGAACATAACTAGCATACAAGGCAAAGTCGACCCGTACCTTTTCACCCGATTCCTAGAATATACAAACTGCAAACTAGTGAAAATGTCTGTAGTGAAGTAGCCTTCCATTCTTTCTTGTAGAGAGTGGTATATCACCGCTTCGGCATAATACTGCGCTTTTGCCCTTGGGTAAAAGCGCAGTATTTTTTCCGTAGCGTTGGACTAGCACTCATCTCCAACAAAATGGGAGGAAGAAACACAACGTTTACGTAGCAGTTTATGTTTTTTTGTGCTCTCATTGATATTCTTTGCTTTCATGGATAAAAAGCTCTATCGCCTTGGATAGAGCTTTTGGTTTTATTCAATAGAAAATATATAAGAATAGATCGGTTGTCTCCCATTATGAACTTCTACTTCTATATCTTCAAAATTCTCCTCTATAAAAGCAATGATTTCACTTTCTTCTTGATCAGATGTTTCTTCTCCACGAATAACAGTGACAATCTCATCTTCTTCTGCATTAATCAGTTCTGTTAATAATTCCTTAATAACGGTCATTTGATCAGCATTAGTTACTTTAATTTTCCCATCTGCAAGACCCATATAATGACCATTTTCTATCGTCATTCCGTCTATTTGTGTATCACGAACTGCATAGGTTACTTGACCAGTTTTTACTTCCTGGCTTGCATCAGTCATCGATTCTTTATTATCTTCTAAACTTGCTTCAGGATTATACGTTAACATGGCTGACATCCCCTGTGGAATTGTTTTCGTCGGCACAACTGCAACGTTAACCTCTGCTAATTCTGCCGCCTGTTCAGCAGCCATCACAATATTTTTGTTATTAGGTAAAATAATTACATTTTCGGCATTTGCTTCATCTACAGCATTCGCTAAATCCTGTGTACTTGGATTCATTGTTTGACCACCTTGAATCACAACGGTTGCTCCTAGGCTTTTAAATAATTCCGCTAGGCCGTCTCCCATTGCAACTGTCACAACTCCGAAAGGTTGTTTCGCTTTTGGCTTCTCCTCATTCTGATCAACAATGTTGGAATGTTGTTCTCTCATGTTTTCTACTTTTAAATTAATAAAGCTACCAAAACGTTGACCTAAATTGAAAATATCACCAGGGTATTCCGCATGAATATGAACTTTGACAATTTCGTCATCTGATACAACTAATAATGAGTCACCATGCTGGCTTAATTCTTCTCTAAAAGTTTCTTCATCATAGGGATGATCTTTCAGTTTATCGTCCTCAAAACGGACCATGAATTCCGTACAGTAACCATACTCAATTTCATCGGTACTCATATAGTCTTGTGCCAGTTTGTGATGTTCTGCACTGACAAGATCATCTAAATCCATTGTGTCTTGAGAGGATTCAGGTAGTTCCTCTCCTTTTAACGCTGCTAAAAATCCTTCATAGATAACGACTAATCCTTGTCCACCGCTATCTACTACTCCAACTTCTTTAAGTACTGGTAAAAGCTCCGGTGTTCTTTTTAAAGATTTTTTGGCTGCTTTTACTACTTGTTCCATAAAAGCAATAATATCCTGCTCTTCTTCTGCAATTGACTTTGCTTCAGCTGCTGTGTCTTTTGCAACAGTAAGAATTGTCCCTTCTACAGGTTTCATGACTGCTTTATATGCAGTATTCACACCGCTGTCAAGTGCTGTGACAAAACTTGCTATATCCAAACTAGTTTTACCTTCTAATCCTTTGGCAAAACCTCTGAATAATTGTGATAAGATAACACCTGAATTACCTCTTGCTCCCATTAGCAATCCTTTGGCAAATGCATTAGCTACTACTGCGACACTTTCATGATTTGCTTTTTTTACTTCACTTGCACCTGAGGTAATCGATAAATTCATATTTGTCCCTGTGTCCCCATCAGGTACTGGAAAGACATTTAAGGCATCTATTTTTTCTGCATTATTTGCTAAACTGTGCGCACCAGCTAACACCATATTAGCAAACAATGCACCATCTATATTTTTTTGCGTCACTTGATTGTTCCTCCCTCTGCTCCTTTTTCCGAAATAACAAAACGTACATTATATATCATAAAAAAATAAATTAATCTTGAATCACACGTACTCCTTGAATATAAATATTGATCGATTTGATTTTTAAACCGAGCGTTTTTTCAAGATTATATTTCACCTGTGATTGGACATTATGTGCAACTTCAGATATTTTTGTACCATAGCTTACAATGATATACATATCAATGTGCACATCTTCTTCATTTTGTCGAACAACAACACCTTTGGCGAAATTTTCTTTTCTAAGAATTTCCGCTATACCATCACGCAATTGTTTTTTGGAAGCCATACCAACAATGCCATAACATTCGATCGCAGCACCACCAGCTATAGTTGCTATTACTTCATTGGTAATAGTTACATGACCATCTTCTCTTTTTAATTCAATTGACATCTTTCATCCTCCTTCTTAACGAGTAAAAGAAAAAGTTCTATTCGCATTTAAACCATTTTATATTTTAGTATTGTTTTCATTACAAGAGAAATTAAGGGTATTCCATTATAGAATGTATGAAAATCGTGTGTATGTCAAGCAATTATAAGAAAAGTGCAATGTGCCCGTTTAGAAACGTAGCGACTGGAGCGAAGCAACTGAGATAAAGGAATCACGGTGAGTTTACGAACCGATGATGACTTATCGTAGGGCGTTTCGTGAAGTCGCCTAGTTTCTGGGCGCTCGGAGCTAGACAAATCCCCTGATTTCTTACCTTATAAGAAAAGCGCAATGTGCCCGTTTAGAAACGTAGCGATTGGACTGAATCAACTAAGAAAAACTTGTTCCTCATTACTTTTCCAATTTGAAATTGCAAAATAATAAAAACTATGATAAATTATATTAAGTATGGATTGAGTTAGTAGGAGGGAACGAAGTAATGGGACGTAAATGTGTAGTAACTGGTCGTAAAACGACTGCAGGTAATAACCGTTCACACGCTATGAATGCTAATAAGCGTAATTGGAAAGCAAACGTACAAAAAGTTAGAATCATGGTTGATGGCAAACCAAAACGTGTGTATGTTTCTGCTCGCGCGCTTAAATCAGGCAAAGTAGAACGCGTTTAATTTTATAATTAAGAAGAGAAAAGGCTCCTATTAATAAGGAGCCTTTTTCGTTTATCCAGGAAGTTTTATAATATGCTGCAAGTCAACAACGTGTAAAAACTGCCACGATCTCCAGCACCCATCGACAGGCGCGATTTCCCCAAAGCCCCTACATATTAAAGAAGACTTGCCGACTAACTGTGAGTCCCTTTGATACTAGAACTGCCTGTTCGTTGTGTCCATGGGTTAAAGCCATCCCGATCCGTAAACTCACCGTAATTCCTCAATCATTGGATGCTATGTTTCTATGCGGGTGCACTAGGCTTTTCTTATTTTTTTCCTGAACCTAACAATGCTCGAATGAAACCACCGATAAACCGTGGGAGCTTAATTGTATAAAATTTCATCATACCCCTCCTCTTCACCATGAAGACATAATCTCATCGTTATCATTTCAACATCTTGATTCTTATACAGCTTATGAGGATACATGACTATAATTGCATACCTTTCCATAATTCATAAGATTTTACGGATGATCCTCCTCCGTACTCTTTATCATTATTAATATGCCATCATTAAATAAAAAAGTACCTTGTTCGTTAATTAATTGATTTGATATACAACGAGTACTTCCCCATGTGACAGTATAATTATCTAACGGATAACAAAATCCATGTAAGGTAAGTCCCTTTACAATAGGGGTTAGAGGTATAAATGATACCAGTTCTGAGCTATTCGCCTGTACGTCGTACTCACCTGGCTTATAAATAGATAAAATATTTTTATGATCAATTATTTTTGCACTCACATTTTTCTCTATGAGGCGATAAAGCATTTGAATATTTGCCAATTCATGATCTAGCCTACCAGCGGTTACGCCAAATAGAAAAATAGAAGCAGGATGATAGGAAAGAGCTGCTTCCACCGCTAATTCTAAGTCTGTTTCATTTTTTTCAACGGGAAATTCGCGAAAGATATTTGCTTGCTGCTTAATAAGCTCTTTCTCCTCAAGATCAATCGAATCAAAGTCACCTATTGCAATATCAATCGGCAATTGATTCCTTAAAAGATATGAAGCACCTAAGTCTGCACCTATCCAAATATCGACATCATCCTGATAGGAAATTAACGAAGCTAATGCCTTTTCCGGCCCCCCGGCAACTATTCCAATATTCACGTCAAACAACAACCTTTCCTAATTAAGAAAAACCGAGCATAACCCACTCGGTCTTATTCACACTAGATACAAACTGCACAACAGTGAAAGTTAAGATTTGCTTTCTTCCGTTCTAATTATGGTTGACTGCTAATTCACCAGCTGCGGAAAAACACTCGCTTTCCGTGGGGAACGCTTCAGCCTCCTCGGAAGCCAAAAACCGCTTCCTGTGGGGTCTTCAGACTGTTCCTTTCCCACAGGAGTCTCGCATTTTTCCGCAGCCTAGAGTAGTATTTTTAATGAAGTGAGAAGAAAGCCAAAAGATATATTCCATGGATTTTATCCTTTCAATCATCAATGAATCCTTACCAGCGTAGGCAGAATACGCAGACTCCTGTGGGAACAGCACGGGCTGAAGATCCACTTGGTAAAGTGATTTTCTTTACCAAGTTAGCTGATGCCGTGCCCACTGCATAGAAGACACTGTGAAAACTTGGTTGAGCAGATGTCGCACTTGTGCCCTTGGGTAAAAGCGAAGTATTCTGCCGTAGCGTATTGCAGCAATCATCAAAATGCAGAATGGAAGGAAGTTCTTTATAAAGTTACTGCGCAGTTTATGTTTTATCTTCTCAATTATAAGCTTTCTTTATTTTTAGAAAGACGAACAATTTCGACTTAATTTCTGATTTTTTGAATAGCTGATGCCCGGTCTTTTTCATTAAATATGGCACTACCAGCTACCAATACATCTACACCTGCTTCTGCACATTGTTTCGCTGTATCTACGTTCACACCACCATCTACTTCGATTTCAAATGATAAACCTAGTTCTTCACGCCATTTTACAGCTTGTTTTACTTTATCTAACACTTCAGGTATAAAAACCTGTCCACCAAAACCAGGATTAACTGTCATAAATAGAACAAGATCCACATCTTTAATTATCGGTTTAATCATTTCTACCGGTGTTGCCGGATTAATGACAACACCAGGCTTAACACCAGCATCTTTAATCATATGTAAATTCCGGTGTAAATGGGTACATGCTTCAACATGAACTGTTAAGATATCTGCACCAGCCTCAGCAAAGTCATGAATGTAGCGATCAGGGTTTTCAATCATGAGATGTACATCAAGTGTTGCATCTGTAACAGGTCGAACAGCAGATAATACTAAAGGTCCTATCGTAATGTTTGGTACAAAATGTCCATCCATCACATCAATATGTATATAGTCTGCTCCCCCCTTTATTACATCTTCAATTTCTTCTTTTAAAATCCCAAAATCAGCTGATAAAATGGATGGTGCTATTTTCGTACTCATGTTAATACCTCGGCTTTCTATTTTTTATTTCTTCAACAAATTGCAAATAGTTTTTATAACGATCTTCTAAGATTTCCTTATGATCTAAAGCGTCTTTAACCGCACATTTAGGCTCTTTAATATGCATACAACCTCTGAATTTACACTGATCTTGTAAATTCACAAATTCCGGAAAACAACCTGGTAATTCTTCTAAATCAATTTCTTTAAAATCTAACGCACTAAACCCAGGGGTGTCAGCAATTAACCCTTGCTCAAATGGAATCAGTTCCATATGTCGAGTGGTATGCTTACCTCTGCCTAAACTTTCTGAAATATCGTCTGTTTCCAACTGTAAACCAGGTATAATTCTGTTTAAAATGGAGGTCTTTCCAACACCTGATTGCCCTGCAAAAACAGATACTTTATTATTTAAATACACTGATAACTGATGATTCACTTCCTTATCTTTAGTAGAAAGAAACTCCACTGTATAGCCGATCTTTTTATAATAAGCTAGCTTCTCTTTAATAAGTACAGCTTCTTGATCAGTCAGTAAATCCATCTTAGTAAAAAACAATAATGGTTCGATCGCTTTGGACTCAACCAATACGAGAAACTTATCTAAAAGATTAAGACTTAAATCCGGTTCTTTGACTGAGGTGACAATAATTGCCTGATCAACATTAGCTATCGGCGGGCGTGTTAGTTGATTATCACGTTCTTCTATAGCTAAAATATAGCCTTCTCTTTTGTCTCGATATTCGAAATCAACATAATCACCAACAAGAGGGGTGATCTTCTTTTGGCGAAAAATCCCTCTTCCACGGCATTGGACAAGACCACCTTCATATTGCACATAATAAAAACCACTTATAGCCTTGACAATTTTACCTTTTGGCATTTACTCACCCTCTACATCTTCATATGATATTGTTTTTTCAATGATGATTTCATCATCTCTGATCACCTTATAAGTTGCTTCTTCATCAGGTTCAATCGTCAGCTCGATCGAAAATGTTGTATCTTCGGTAATCTTTTCTGCATCTTGATATAATTCAGAAATATTGTTATTCATATCTTCTACATAAATACTAATTTCTTGAGGTTCTTGTTCATCTGTTTCCTCATCAGGTTCACCAGTATATGGTACGGTAAATGATTCCGTATGAGTCATTTGTTTTTTCGGTTCTGGTCCTAAGGATACCGTTAGCTCTACAACTTCTCCCTTTTCAAGCTCTTCATTCGCAGATGGACTCTGTTCAACAACATATCCTTCTTCCACATTTTCATGGTTTACTTCGTTAATATCGGCGGAAAGGCCCTTATCTTTTAAATATTCTGTTGCTTCATCCACATGCAAACCGTTCAATCTATTTAATGTTATTTTTTCCGGTCCTTTACTAATCTCAAAAATCACATTTGTATCTCGTGGTACTACTTCTAATCCTGGAGCAGGTTGAATTTGTTCAATAATTTCTCCTATAGGTTGATCCGAAAATTCTTCATAAAACTTTACATCTTTAAAGTCGGCATCCTGAAGTATCCCTTCAATACGCTCGTAGTCACTTCCTACATAATCATCGAATTCAACCGTTTCGGGCCCTGAACTGACATAAACAGTAATATCTTTACCTTCTTTTACTGTCTCATCGGGACTCGGATAAGTTTCGATCACGTAGTTTTCTTCCACTTCTTCATCGTGATCTTCTTCTTTAATTACATTCAATTTTAAATCTTCTAACTCTTGCAGTGCCTCTTCATAACTTACACCTGAGACATCAGGAATCACAACATCTTTCGGTTGAAATAAACTAGGCAACACAAATAATGCTAGTAAAATGGCCCCGAACAAGATTACAAATAAACTTGTTACCCATATAAACGTCTTTTTACGCTTCTTCTTTTTCTTTTCTTTTGGTTTTTCTTGTTCTTTACCATTGGTTACAGTTGTCGCCTCTTCATCAACAGGATTGTTCTTTATACTACTTTCATCCTTCACTATCGGAATAGCTTTTGTAATTGTATCGTCGTCTGATTCTGGAGGTTCAAATCTTGCTACATGTAATCGGTTCGGGTCTAGTGCATGTGTTAAGTTGTCTTCCATTTCATAAACTTCCTGAAAACGATGAAAAGGATCTTTTGTTGTTGACTTCAATACAATATTTTCAACTGATTGAGGAATCCTTGGGTTAAATGCCTTCACTGACGGAGTTTCAGATTGTAAATGTTTAAGTGCAATCGAAACTGCTGATTGCCCTGAAAATGGCAGCTGACCCGTTAATAATTCAAATAATACAATTCCTAAAGAATATATATCTGATTTACGATTGGCTTTCCCGCCTCGTGCTTGTTCCGGTGATAAATAATGCACAGATCCCAGCATAGAATTGGTTTGCGTAAGAGCTGTTGCACTTAATGCAATTGCAATACCGAAATCTGTTACCTTAATTTGGCCATAAGGATCAATTAAAATGTTTTGCGGCTTGATATCACGGTGAATTAAGCCATTTTCATGCGCATGTGTGATAGCAGAAGTAACTTGCGTCATAATTTCTATGACTTCCTCTACTTCTATCGGTGCATGTAATTGTATGTATTGCTTTAACGTCATCCCATCTACGTATTCCATTACCATATAATATATCTGATCTTCTTCTCCAACATCAAAGATATTGACGATATTCGGATGTGATAAGCTTGTAGCTGCCTGTGCTTCCCGATGAAATCTTGTAATGAATTCCTCATCATTTGCATACTCTAAACGTAATACTTTAATAGCTACTTGTCTCTCTAGAATGCTGTCATTTCCTAGATAGACATTAGCCATTCCACCGCCACCAATTAATTTAATAATCTCGTACCGTTCATTTAATACTTGTCCTTCTAGCATGGTGGCTCACCAACTTTTTCGTGCTGATTTATAATTGCTAGAGTGATGTTGTCTTCTCCTCCACGTTCATTAGCTAAATTTATTAATGTTTGGCTTACTTCATCATCATCTGTTTGCATAATAATATGATGTAATTCCTCATCTGTAATTTTGTTTGTTAATCCATCAGAACAAATTAATAATCGCTTAAAATCATTCCAATCTGAATGAAAAATATCTGGTTCTAAATCTAGTTCCGTGCCTAGAGCTTTTAAAATAACATTCCTTTTTGGGTGCACTTGCGCATCTGCTTCTGATAATTGTCCAGTACGGACTAACTCACCTACTAGGGAATGGTCATCAGTTACTTGTTTCCAAGTCGATTGATTAAATAAGTATGCACGGCTGTCCCCAATATGGCCGATTACAAGCTCTTGTGCAGTACAAACAGCTACCACAATGGTAGTTCCCATTCCTTGGCAAGCACTGTCAGACTGTGCTTTATTATATATCAAGTTATTTACTTCCTTAATAGAATCTGCTAACCAATTTTCGATATTTAACTTTTCTAAAGGTTCATCCAATTCAGACCACATTTTTTCTACTTGTTCAATGGTAAGTTTACTAGCCACATCTCCTGCTTGATGTCCACCCATACCATCGGCTACCACTGCAAGCAGCGCATTATCCCGAGGGAAAACAGCTACAGCATCTTCATTTAGTTTACGGATCTTACCTTTGTCGGATTGATATACATATTTCATTTCAACACCTCTTCTCCCAATCAACTATCTCTTACTAGTCTTGTCATGAAAAAGCCATCACTATTAATATCTTGAGGGAAAATCTGAATACCGAACTCACTTCTACCACTACTATCCTTCAATATTGCCGGCAGTTCATCAAAAAATGTAGGGTCTACTCGATAATCTGGATGTTTTTCAACGAAGTCCTTGATAACTTCTTCATTTTCCTCTTGATCAACTGTACAAGTGCTATACATCAGTTTGCCTTCGTTTTTCAACAATGGTTCTATATGGTGCAGAATTTCCTTTTGAATAATTGACAGCTTAACTATGTCTTCTTTGGTTTTATTATATTTTATATCAGGCTTACTTCGAAGTACACCAAGACCTGAACAAGGTGCATCAATTAGTATTCGATCAAACGATTGTTTAGCGTGTTTTTCCTGGAGTTTCCTTGCATCAGATTGAGCTGATTGAATGGATGTTAGTCCTAGTTCTTTAGCTTTTTTTCTGACTAGTTCTGCTTTTTTATCGTGCAGATCATATGCACTTACTTTCCCGTTATCATTCATTTTTTCTGCAATATGTGTTGCTTTGCCTCCAGGTGCACTACACGCATCAAGCACAGCCATCCCTTCCTTTAAGTCCATTAATTCTGCAACTAACATAGAGCTTTCATCTTGAATGGTAAATAAAGATTCTTGAAACGTTTCATCTCTTAAAATATTTCCTTCTTCAATCACTAGGCCTTGCTCAGAAAAAGGCGATAAGCTGGCTTTTATATGACTGGTTTCCAACCTGGATAATAATTGCTCCCTTGTGATCCGAAGCGGCTGTACACGAATGGATACTTTTTTATGTGTAATATTAGTTTGACACATTTTTTCAGTTTTTCCGATTCCATATTGCTCATTCCAACGCTTTACTAACCAAAGCGGATGACTGGTTTCAATACTAACTCGTTTCACCGGATCACTTATCTCCTGATAATCAGGAAAACCCTCTCGTTGTACCGAACGTAAAATACCATTGACAAAGTTAGCAATTCCTTTATGCCCTTTTCGCTTCGCAATTTCAACGGACTGATGAATCACAGCATGATCTGGCACCTTGTCCAAATACTTCATTTGATAGAAGGATAAATAAAGTAACCAATTCACCCATTTATCGATCTTTTTGTTAGATCTAATAAAAGAGTTTAGGTCATATTCTAGCGTAATCTTTCTTTGTAGTGTACCGTATACGATTTCTGTAAGTAATCCACCATCTCTTGGTTCAAGCTGATTTTTTTTGAGCATTTGATCAATAACTAAATGACTATATCCACCTTGATCACTTATTCGCATTAAAAGATCAAGTGCTATGTTTCTAATATTGTAAGTTTGTTTTGTCATTCGCCTAGTTTCTCTCCTACTGACATATTACTTCCAACACCGCGAAGAAAATCTGCTGTCATCATTTTTTTCTTTCCTGCTGGTTGTACTTCTGTTAATTCTATTGATTTTTGGTCACCCGTCGCAACAATGATACCTTCTTCACTGGTGTCAATTACTGTACCAGCTGACTCGTTTGTTACTTTGTTCGTTTTTGTTGCTTGATATACCTTCATTACTTTATCACGCCATGTTGTGAATGCAACTGGCCATGGATGTAATCCTCGAATACGGTTATAAACAACTTGTTGTGGTTGACTCCAATCAATTTTTTCCTGATCACGAGTAATATTTGGTGCAAAAGTTGCCTGTGTGTCATCTTGTGGCGTTCGTTTGGCATCACCAGAAAGTATAGAAGGAATCGTTGTTAATAATAAATCTGCTCCGACTTCTGATAACTTATCGTGTAATTGTTCTACATCATCATTGTCTTCGATAACGACTTCGTTCTGACTAATAATATCTCCAGCATCTAACTTTTCTGCCATATACATAATTGAGATGCCTGTTTTTTCGTGTCCCTCAAGAATCGCATAATGAATCGGTGCGCCTCCTCTTAGTTTCGGTAATAAAGAAGCATGAACATTAATACAACCAAATGTTGGGATGTCTAGTAACCCTTTTGGAAGCAATTGTCCAAAGGCAGCAGTGACGATGAGATCAGGGTTTTGCTTCTTAATTTCTTCATAATCATCTTTAATTTTCTCTGGCTGAAATACGGGGATTTTATACTTCTCAGCTGCCACTTTTACTGGTGGTGGTGTCAGGACTTTTTTGCGACCACGAGGGCGATCAGGCTGTGTTACCACTAAATTTATTTGGTATCCTTCCGTAATCAATTGCTCTAATACAGGTACAGCAAAATCTGGTGTTCCCATAAAAATGATTTTCTTCATTTGAAAAACTCCTCTTACATTAATGAATATGGTTCAAAATCAACTTGTATTGTTAAATCATGTCGTTGAATGTCATCATAATAATGCGTTTGTATTTTGCGAATAATCTCTCTTTGATTAGGTTCATCCTTATATTTTACCATGCACTGGTAGCGATATCTATTATTTATGCGAACCATTGGTGAAGGAGTTGGTCCTAAAATAGTAGCTTGATCTGATAAATATTTAAATAACAGCTTGCAAATTGTTTTAGTAACTTCTTGTACCTTCCACTGATTCGGGTGTGACACTGTAATTAATGTTAAATAATAATAAGGTGGATAATGAAAGCTTTTACGCGTCTCCATTTCCTGTAGGAAGAACCGTTGATAATCATATCGACTGGCTAATTGTACACTGTAATGTTCTGGGGTGTATGTCTGAATAATAACTTCACCGGGTAAACGATGTCTCCCAGCTCTTCCACTAACTTGTGTCATCAGTTGGAAAGTTTTTTCAGCAGACCTGAAATCCGGTAAATGTAACATAGCATCAACAGCCAAAACACCTACAAGCGTAACATTTTCAAAATCCAATCCCTTTGCGATCATTTGTGTACCTAATAAAATATTGGCTTTTCCATTACCAAATTGATCTAAAAGTTTTTTATGAGATCCCTTTCGCCTTGTTGTATCTACATCCATTCGGATTAAGCTTGCCTCAGGAATATGTTCTTTTAATGCCTCTTCGACTTTTTGGGTTCCTGTTCCGAAATAACGGATTGTTTTACTACCACATGCATCACATTCTTTCACCATAGGTATTTGATAATCACAATAATGGCATTTTAATTGGTGAGAGCTTTTATGAAATGTCAAGGCAATATCACAATTCGGACATTTCATGACATCTCCACATTCACGACACATGACAAAGGTGGAATATCCTCTTCTATTTAAAAATAAAACAACTTGCTGATTCTGGTCAATCCTCTCTTTAATCGCATCAAGTAATTTTCGTGAAAACATTGTACGGTTTCCTGCATACAATTCGTCACGCATATCAACAATATCAACTGGTGGCATCGTTGCTTCATTCATTCGCTCGGGCATATCCAGTAAGTGGTAAACACCTTTTTGGGCTCTGGCATACGATTCCAACATTGGTGTCGCACTCCCTAAGATAACTGGACAGTTATGATAAGCACCTCGTTTTTTGGCAACTTCACGCGCGTGATATCGTGGCTGTTCATCCTGTTTATAACTGGTTTCATGTTCTTCATCAATGATGATAATTCCAATGTTCTCAAATGGGGCAAAAATTGCCGACCTTGCTCCTACGACTACTTTCACTTCTTTTTTATGGATTTTGGTCCACTCATCAAATTTCTCGCCTGGTGATAATGCACTATGTAAAACCGCCACTTCTGACCCAAATCTTCCTTTAAACCGTTGCACCATCTGTGGTGTAAGTGCAATTTCAGGAACTAATACAATTGCTTCTTTTCCTTGATTTAAAACCTTTTCTATCGCTTGTAAATAGACTTCTGTTTTCCCGCTACCTGTAACACCATGCAACAGAAATACTTCATTCGAATTCTCTTCAATAGATTGCCAAATCGGTTCAATCGCTTGTTGTTGCTGCTTATTTAAAGGTAATGGCTGTGTTCTTTCAAATTCGTTGTCTTGAAATGGGTCTCGATACACTTTCTTTTCTATTTTCTTTAACAGTTTTTTCTCTACTAATTGATTAATGGTAGCCGTTGTAGTTTTCAAATCTGTTAAAAGTTCTTTCTGCTCAATAGGATCAGGACTTTGAATAAAATAGTCAATGATCTGCTTTTGTTTTTTCGCCCGGTTGGATATATCTTCTAGTGCTTCCTCTAATAAGTATGTCTCATTATTCGGTGCAATAAACAGTTTTGTTTTCTTCGTTTCTTTTGATTTAACAATATAATTGATTTGAACATGACCGTTCCGTACTTCTTTTAATAGTAGATTGTAGTCACCGTTTCTTTCGATATATTCATCATAATCGATAACGGCTCTACCTGCAAAAAGCTTTTGTAATTCATTAGGTAATTCGTACTCGGTTAATGATTCAATTTCTTTTTTGTATTTTGCTTTTAAGATTTGTGGCAACATCGCTTGGAATGTTTGGATATAAAAACTGACGGTTTGCTCACTAATCCATTTGCCTAGATGTAGTAATTCTTCCGTTAAGACCGGTGTAAGGTCCATCACTTCCTCAATAGGCTTAAGTTTATCAAAATCAGAATGATCAACAAGGTCTAATACAAATCCCATGACTTTTCGGGGGCCGAACGGAAGCGATACACGCATACCTTTTTGTACAAGATTCTCCATTTCCTCTGGAATCAAATAATCGAACGTATGATTTGTCTGATTTGTTGGGACATCCACAATTACTTTAGCAACTCGCATACTTAATCCTTCCTTAATTCATAATCAATTAGTTGAATAATCTGTTTGGCAATGTTCCTTTTGCTGTTTTGTTCGATTGCCTGTTCTTTCCCATCTCTTGTCATAAATAATACCTCATTTTGATCGGAATCAAATCCAATATCTTTACGACTGACATCATTTAATACAATCGCATCTAAATTTTTCTTTTCTAGCTTTTTTCTGCCATACTCTTTGACATCCTGTGTTTCCGCTGCAAAACCAACTAAAAATTGCTTTTTTTTATGCTGGCCAAGATAATGCAAAATGTCCCTGGTTCGTTCCATTTCAACTGTTAACGGCCCTTGTTGCTTTTTCATTTTATGGTTGTTTCTCGATGCCGGACGGTAATCTGCTACCGCAGCGGTCTTAATAATAATATCCATGTTTTCATAGTGCTTTGTCACTTGTTCAAACATTTCATCAGCACTGCTGACTTCGATCGTAGTGACATTTTGCGGAGGGGTTAAGGTGGTAGGTCCTGTTATTAAGACTACTTCCGCACCGTTTTCCATTGCTGCTTGTGCTAGTGCATATCCCATTTTTCCTGAAGAATAATTGGTAAAAAAACGAACCGGGTCTAACGCTTCTCTCGTTGGTCCCGCTGTAATTAATACTTTTTTATCCTTCCATTGACTTGTTCGATTTGTGTCCATTTCAAGCAGTTCGACGATATTTTCCGGTTCTTCCAGACGACCTTTACCAATATAACCACAGGCAAGGTAGCCATCCCCCGGTTCGATAAATCGATACCCCCAGCTTTCAAGCGTGTGCAGATTCTGAATTACTGCTGGGTGTTGATACATATGAACATTCATAGCAGGTGCGACATAAACAGATGCTTGAGTAGCTAATAAGGTAGTTGTTAACATGTCATCTGCAATACCATTGGCTATTTTACCGATAATATTAGCCGTAGCAGGTGCCAGTAACACTAAGTCGGCCCAATCCGCCAAATCAATATGAGCTATTTTGGCCGGATTCTTTTCATCAAACGTATCCGTATATACTGGGTTTCTTGATATTGCTTGAAAAGTTAGAGGCGTAACAAATTCTTTAGCGTGGTCAGTCATGACTACTTTCACATCAGCTCCTGCCTGCGTTAACTTACTTGTTAATGCAACTGCTTTATACACAGCAATACCACCAGAAACACCCAGAAGCACTTTCTTTCCGTTTAACATATCGGTAACCCCTTTCTTGATATAGAAGAAACCCCCGCAAGCAGAAGCAATGCGAGGGAGTCTCTTCTATTCATCATCCATATTATTCTTTCATCATCTTATATTCAGGATCTACGATTAATGTTTCTTCTAAGATTTCCTCCAAAGCAATCCCCACGTAAGTTGCTGCTTTTGGTGATTCTACTTGATGTATTTTAGTATCCTGAATTTGTCGTGCTCTTTTGGCTGCAAGAGTTACTAATGTATATTTGGAATTAATTTTTGTTTGCAATTTATCAATTGACGGTTCCAAAATCATTTTTCATCCACCTCCAATAATGCTTTGTATTGTTTTGCTACTCTTTCACGCTTACAATGTTCACTTTGTACAATGGCTTGAACTTTCTTGACAGCTTCATTTATATTATCATTTACTACAACATAATCATATTTATCCATCATTTCAATTTCATTTCGTGCTTCTTTTAGCCGGTTCATGATGAGGTCTTCTGTTTCAGTCCCACGGTCAATAATTCGATTTTTTAATTCTTCCAAGCTAGGCGGAATCAAAAAAATAAATACACCTTGTGGAAAGTTTTCTTTGACTTGTAAAGCACCTTGCACTTCAATCTCTAGAAAGACATCGTGACCTTTTTCAATTGTATCTTCTACATACTGTTTGGGTGTGCCGTAATAGTTTCCCACATATTCTGCATATTCCAGCATTTTCTTCTCATTAATCATTTGTTCAAATTGGTCATGTGTGCGATAAAAATAATCGACACCTTCTTGTTCTCCTTCGCGTATCGCTCTCGTTGTCATGGAAATAGAATATTTTAAGTTCGTGTCTTGTTCAAATAACGCTTTTCGTACTGTTCCTTTTCCAACTCCAGATGGACCAGATAGGATAAACAGTATACCTTTCTCTTCAATCAACATAGCTCCTCCTACTACTCTTCATTTATTTCATCATGACTAATCACTCGTTGACCGACAGTTTCTGGCTGAACAGCTGACAACACTACATAGTCACTGTCTGTAATAATAACCGCTCTTGTTCTTCTGCCATATGTAGCGTCTACCAGTTTATTATTATCTCTCGCAACTGTAATGATACGTTTAATTGGAGCAGATTCTGGTGATACAATAGAAATAATTCTATTTGCAGACACCACGTTTCCAAAACCTATATTAATTAACTTCAAACTCATCTCGAGCTCCCCCTTAAATTGTAAAGAACAACTTATTCTACATTTTGTATTTGTTCTTTCATTTTTTCTGCTTCACTTTTCAAATAAACAATTTGCTCACTGATCCATGTATCATTTGATTTAGAACCTATTGTGTTCAACTCTCTGTTTATTTCCTGAACAATAAAATCTAATTTTCTACCAACCGGATCAGTTTCTTCCATAATTTGTTGAAATTGCTTAATATGACTATTTATTCTTGTTAGCTCTTCGGAAATATCACCTTTTTCTGCAAGCAGCGCGACTTCCTGATAGAGTTTTGAATCGTCGGAAACAGACGTATTTTCAAGATATCTGTTAATACGTTCAAGAATTCGCTCTTGATACTCTATTATAACAATCTTTCGTCTTTCACCCAACTGTTTTATATTATCTTGTATATTTTCTGTCCTAATGAGGAGATCTTTTCTTAATTCTTTGCCCTCTATTGTTCGCATTTGATTAGCGCTGTTGACCGCTTTTAACAGTGTATTTTTTACATAGGTTTCTGTATTATTGCTTATTTCTTCTTTTTCTTCAATGTGAAATATATCGGGAAACTGGCTGATCATATCCATTGAAATTTCTCCTGAAAGCTGGTATTTCGTTTGTAATTGTTTTAAATGATCAACATATTGATCCACTAAATCCCAATCTGTTTGTAATTGTTTACGATGCGTATATGTACCTGAGATATAGATTGATACACTGATTTTTCCACGTTTGATCTTATCTTGAATTATTTTTTTCAATTGATCTTCGATAGGTAATAAAAATTTAGGCATATGAAAAGTAATGTCGAGATAACGATGATTAACCGCCTTCATCTCTGCATTAATTTCCAGCTGATCATTTCGAAATTCTTCTCTTCCAAAACCAGTCATGCTTAACATATTTCATATCCCTTCTATATTAAACAGTATAAACACTACTTTCTAACCATAATCATCATATCAAAAATTCTAATCATTAGCCAAATAATTCTTGCATTCTTTTTACTATAAAAAAATGGTATAATGAAATAATGAGGTGATTTAAATGGTATTTGATGGAATTGTAACTCGTGCAATTACACACGAACTCCATAATGAGATGGCATCAGGACGTGCATTAAAAATATATCAGCCTACGGATACTGAACTATTATTTACTATAAGAAAATTTGGTACAAATAAACAGCTTTTAATTAGTGCTCATTCTAGTTATGCCAGAATTCATTTTACAACAGATACATACGAAAATCCTGCAGAACCTTCTATGTACTGTATGATGCTTCGCAAGTATTTAAATGGGAGCTTTATCGAATCGGTTGAACAAGTAGAAAATGAACGAATAATCCATATTCACTTCCAGACCAAGAACGAATTGGGAGATAAAAGTACCAAAACATTGATTGTAGAACTGATGGGAAAACACAGTAATATCATTTTAGTTGATCGTGATCGTCAAGTTATTCTTGAAAGTATTAAACATGTATCAAGTGCACAAAACCGCCACCGTTCCATTTTACCTGGGAGTAAGTACGTGGAACCGCCTGATCAAGGTAAATACAATCCGTTAACCATTGACGGAGATACATTTATTCGGAAATTGGATTTCAATGCAGGGAAACTCGATCAGCAAATCGTGAATATGTATATGGGTATTTCTCCTGTTTTGGCTAAGGAAATTGTAGCGCAAGCGGGAATTGGTAGAACAGACGCTTATAAAGAAGCCTTTACTAACATTCAACAGCAGATAGTAGAGCATGATTATAAACCTTTTACATCCAAGGATAAAAAAGAAAGTTTTTATGTTTTACCTTTATCGACCAAAGACGGCGTAAAAGAATATTTTAATTCTGTCAGCACCATGTTGGATATGTTCTATTCTGGTAAGGCTGAACGTGATCGAGTCAAGCAAAAAGCCGGAGACTTATTACGATTCTTAGCTAATGAACAAAAGAAAAATAAACGTAAATTAGTGAAATTGGATAAAACATTGGAACAAGCGAAGGATGCGGATCACTACCAAAGAGACGGTGAATTATTAACGGCTCATATGCATTTAGTTAAAAAAGGGGACAAAGAAGTCGAAGTAGTCGATTATTATGACCCTGATCAAACGAAAAGAATAATATCTTTAAATGAGAATAAAACTCCAAGTGAAAATGCGCAGGCTCTTTTCAAAAGGTATCACAAATTAAAAACGTCAAAACAAATGGTAGAGGAAGAAAAAAAGAAAACGTATCAGGAAATGGAATATTTAGATGAAATTATCGAACAAATTGATTCTGCCAGAGAACAAGATATTGAGGAAATACGCGAGGAATTACAGGAACAAGGGTATTTAAAGAAAAAGCAAACCAAAACAAAGAAAAAGAAGAAAGTGACGAAACCAGTTCCGGAAACATTTTACGCTACAGATGGAACGGAAATCTTGGTGGGAAAAAATAATAAACAAAATGAACATTTGACTAATCGATTGGCGCGCAAGGATGAAATATGGTTGCATACGAAAAACATCCCCGGTTCACACGTAGTAATTCGTTCAACAGAACCTAGTGAAGAAACATTATTGGAGGCCGCTCAACTCGCTGCCAATTTCAGTAAGTCGAAACACTCTTCTTCTGTTCCGGTCGACTACACATTAATCAGACATGTAAAAAAACCCAATGGTGCGAAGCCAGGTTTTGTTACCTATGACAATCAAAAAACACTTTTCGTAACGCCAGATCAAAGCTATTCAAAAAAATTAAAAACAAAACCATAAAATAACACGCTCGGTCAATTGACTGAGCGTGTTATTTTAGATGGTATACAATTTACTTATACTTCCTTCGATATTCAAGGTCTCATTCCATTTAATTGATGTTGGTTTGTCTAGCAGTTTATATATCTTGTAATTCATTGACCGTTATAAACTGATACTCTCTCTGAGATAATGCTTCTAAAATACCTTCAACGGATTTGAGCTCTTTTCCTGTATCATCATACATGGGATGCATAAGTATAATGGATCCCGGCTCAATACTTTCTACCACGTAATTTACTTTATCATCAGCTTCTTCATAAGAACTGTCTGGCTCAAGATTCCACATAATCGTTTCTATATTATTTTTATGCAAATACCATGGCAAAGCTATGATTTTCTTTCCATTCGGTGGTCGAAAATCAATTTGCCCTTTATAACCAATTTCTCTAATTAATTGATTTGTCTTTTCAATTTCATTTTTAATAAACGATGGAGATTTGAAAATCATTCGATTATGTGAATAAGTATGGTTTGCAACCTGATGCCCAGCTTGTACAATTGCTTCAGCCTCTTTTGGAAACTCTTCTATATATTCTCCAATCAGAAAAAATGTTGCTTTAGCATTATACTTTTCTAACAACGATAGAATCTCATTAACATTTTTAGTAGGACCATCATCAAAGGTAATTGCTACAACTTTTTCTTTTGTTTCAACTTTAGCAGTCAAATCACCAAATAACTGAAAGCTTCTAGAATTCATTAATTGATAACTCCCAAATACCATGGAAACAAAACAAATGACAATGATAGCAAATGTAATTATTCCTTTTTTCATTACCATAACCTTCTTTTCTTCAAAGTAATCAATAACTTGAATAGCTAGTGCTTCAACACAGAACATTAAGTAGGATATATACAGCAAGACTCTAATTCAAGAAATGGTATAGAGTCCTTCACCAGCCGATTACAAGTTCATGTATATTTGATTATTCACTCGAGAGTTTTGGTCATTATAATGTCCGTTTGTTCTTCATCCCCCATATAAAAAGAGTGGGATCCTGTTTGAACAAACGACATTTTCTTATAAAAAGCGATGGCGTTGTCATTTTTTTCCCATACACCTAGCCAAATTTTCTTTTTATTATTTTCCACTGCAATGTCTTTTGCTTTAGTAAGCAGAACTTTACCAAGTCCATGTTTTTGAAATTTGTTCTTTATATATATCCTCTCAATTTCAAGAGTTTCATCTCCTGTTTCTTCAGACTGAGCATCATTGGTATTGATCTTTAGATATCCTGCGACTTCATTATTAAAATAAACAAAAAAGAATTGCGAAAACATATTGGATAATTCTTTTTCTAATTGTTTTAAGTTAAATGCTCCGTCCAAATAAGCATTCATATTATCGGTTGAATTCTGATGTTTAAATGTTTCCTTAAATGTTTCATAACTAATTTCTTGAAGATTGCATTTATCTTCAAGGGTACACTTTTTTATACTTATCGCCATTTAAATATGTCACACCTTTATAAAATCAATAATTTCTCTTGTTTCCCTTTTTTACATATTCCCATTCTTTTTCAATATTTTGTCGTACTCTTTGAAGAAGATCGAAAATGGTTTTCGCTTCTTTTTCTGAAAACCCCTCTAATGCAACGATATTGGAATAATCATTTTCTCTTTTTATAAAAGGATAAACATTTTTTCCGTTCTCTGTTGGAAAGAGTTTTTTTATTTTTTTGTTATGTTTATCTTCTTTCTTTTCAATAAAACCATTCATTTCGAGTTTTTTTATAGCACGAGCTGCTGTTGTTCGGTCAACTTTTATCATCTCAGCTAACTTTTCTTGAATGATTCCTGGGTTTTCACATACGCGCACAAGATACAAATATTGTCCTTTTGTAAGGTCATATTCTTTGAATTCTATATTACTAATCGAATCTAATGCCCTTGCTATCACTCCAATTTCACGAAGAATTTCCTTCATAGTTAATCTCCTTAGTAAATATTTTTATTGCAAATGCAACAAAAACAGCATATACCTAATTCAACTTAAATTTATTGCATTTGCAACAATAATTTGATAATGGGTCGAGTAAAATATGTTCTGATGCACTTTTGGTAGGACTAGCCATAAATTCGAGACTTAACGGGAAATTGGAAATAATAGGTTGTAATTCATATTTATTAGTGCAAAAAACAGAATTTTAGGGGGATTAACAACATTTTGGTGATTAGCAGTGATATGTGACTCTTTATATCGGACAATTTGATAACACCTGACATTTTGACCAGGAGTGAGAACTTGGATGAAAGGATTCAATCAGCAGATTATATCAAATTCTTATATGATTTCAAGCTTATACAAACTCAATCTTTAAAATATACTGAGATCCCATTGCTTTGCTATATGTCGGAGAAGTCTAATTCCTGCGATACTATTGCCTTGTTTATCGAGCGCAGGACCATAAACCCCAATTCCACACCCTTCAAGGAAAGGAAGATCCTCGTGCCTTGCTCTTGGAGGAGCAACTGCAACAATTCCACCAGAGACACCACTTTTGGCTGGAATTCCGACATACGCAGCAAATTTTCCAGACGCATCATACATCCCGCAAGTCAACATTAATGACTTTGCTAAACGAGCAACTTGTTTTGGAATAATTTCTAACTCCGTTTTTGGATCCTTACCGTCATTTGCTAGTATCGTACCTATATGAGCCAAATCCTTAAGTGAAATTTCGATTGAACATTGTTTAAAATATGTTTCCAATGTCAGATCTAGCTCTGATTCCAAGTTGCCAGTTTCGACTAGATAATATCCAATAGCTCTATTTCGTATTGAGGTTTCACTTTCCGACTTAAAAACATCCATGTTTAATGAAGGACAATAACCTAAAATATTTTCCAGCAATTCAAAAATAGGCTCTAGTTTCTCATCAGATGTTTTTCCGTTCAAAAGCGATGTTACGGTAATGGCGCCAGCATTCACAAATGGATTAAATGGCTTTTTAATCTGTTTCATTTCTAGGTGCATAATTGAATTAAAAGCCGCACCAGTCGGCTCTACATCGACCCGATCAAGCACATAGGAAACTCCTCTTTCCATACAAGCTACAATAAAGGTAAAAACTTTGGAAATACTTTGGATCGTAAAAGGAATATCAACATCTCCAGACTCAATGGTTACACCATTAATACCCATGATTGAAATTCCCAAATGACTCTTATCTGCTTGCATTAAATGTGGTATGTAGGAAGCAAGTTCCCCTTCTTTCGTATGCTTCCAATAAAATTTCACCCAGTCATCCACATAATTTTGTAGCCAATCTTTTGTTAATTTTGTATTTTGATTAATAGCTCCTTGTACCAAAAAACCACCTCACCTGGAAGTAGTTTGTGTATCTATTCATGAAAGTTGCATTTAAAGAGAAAATAGTTAAATTATTCAATTATTTTATTGAAATCAACACCAGTTTTAAAGCTTACTCATTTTTTCCCAATAGCCAATGAAAGACGAATTCATCTTGCTCAGGTGTACGGTTGTCTTTTTCTTCAAACGATTCACTATCACTAATTTGTAGCAATTTTACTGAATAAAGTTTTAGTTATCTCCTTTACGATATACAGTTTAGTTTTTTAACTTTTCTTCCCTCTGTTTTAATAAGAAAAAAAAGGAGCTACATTTTATCGTCAACTCCTTGTTAAATTCTAGCATTAGAATCTAAATAACTTTATATTTTTGATTCTCCTTTATTTCATCTATTACTAAGGAAATTTCACATATATTATTACTTGTATCAAAAAGATGCTTTTTATCTAGGTTTGATTCCATAAACTCATCGACTAACATTAGACATCGATCCCCCATTCTATACTCAGGTTGTCTCATATTATCTCTATTAATTAATGTTTTATTATCAGTCCATAACACTATATATTTAACTTCTACATCTAGGTTTACAAGATTTTCACTAAGCCATTTTGCTTCCTCTGGGAATGTCACATAATCAATTACAATATCGATACCAAAAGAAATAAAATTCTTAGTCAAACTTAGAATATTATTCCAAATCAAGGCGAGCTCTTCTTTGCTTTCCCAAGGTTTCAATCGGCCATTTATGTGCATATGACTTATGTCATCACCAGAAACATAAGCACTTTGCTTTAATTGTTTAACAAGTTCTTTGGAAGTTGTAGATTTACCCACTCCAGCAGGACCTGATATTATATAAACCTTGTTCTTTTCATTATTTTTCATTTTAATTACTCCCTCCACAATCTGTAATCTTATGAAATAATTAACACCTCTAGCCTGTCCTTTAGTAAAGTACATTTTCATCATTTCAACATAATATTCCATTAATTCATTTTAAATGTAACCCATAAAAAAGACGATCATTTTATGACCGCCGTGTTGAAGTATTGTTAATCGTGATTCTTTTCTTTTTTAATTAAAAGCAAGGTATTACCTTTGCTCCTTTTATCGGTGAAGAGAGAACAATAAGGGTAGTAGAGTCTCCATACTCCCCTAATTTATTCATTCTACTTTCTAAGGATTGTAAAGAATCAGCAACCATTTTTAATAAAAAGTTATATTGACCACTTATTCGATGTAGTTCAATAACTTCCTCCGTCTTCTCGCAATAGTCAACAAACCTTTCACAGCTTTTTGTGTGGAATAACACATAGGCTGATATGGGTTTGTTTACTTTTTCTGCTGGTACAACTGCTCTGTAATGGTCAATGACACCCTCCTCTTCCAACCTTTTCACTCTTTCTGAAACAGCTGGTTGGGATAAGGCAACTGCTTTGCCAAGCTCGGTCATTGAGATTCTTGCTTTTTCTTGAAGTACTAATAAAATTTGCTTATCCATTTCATCCAACATAATAACCTCCTTTAAATTAAAAGTATAACATCCAAAATAAAGTTAATTTATAAGTAAATATAACATAATAACATGAATTATCCATGTAAATAACCTTTTATTTAATTTATAATTCTTGTAAAGTATTTATTTTAAGGAGAGATATAAATGAATCATTTACTAAATCCTGTTCAGTTAAATAATTGTTTACTCTAAAAGAAATAGATTATATGAATGCTCAAATAACAAATGGAACAATGAGAATTCGTACTGTTGAAGTTTAGCTAAATATTTTGTGAATGGGTTAGAAAACCTCATGAAATAAAACTAGATCGTGAAGGAATATGAACGTGTCCACTTATTCAACAAGAAATAGAAGATCTAAAATGAAAAAATGAAGGACTAATCAAAATAAATCTATAAATTATGCTTGGCTTAACGAAGATAATGATTCACCTTATTTTGATTGGTTGAATGGAGAGGATGAAAATCATGGACAACAATCTAATTATTGTTAATTTGCTAGTGAATCCTACATCATCGAAGCCGTTTTCCTTAAAATTAGAATTCAAAGGCGATCCAAAATTTAAGGAAAGATTGATCAATGTATCAAAAGAGAAGTTTTACTATGTTTATAGAAAAAATGAAGATCTCTTATTTGGGCTGTTTATTAAACATGGATTTGGAAAAGGTACCAAACTTTTATGTGATTTAGAGAAGTTATTTGAGAATAATGAATCAATAGATTTCAAGACAAAAAAATCCGCTATCAAAGCAAAAGAACAAATCCAATATGATTTAGATGCATTTGCAGAAAAAGAATGGAACGAATATAGACGATTACTGAATATCAAATAATTTAATTTATAATTCTTTTCAAAAATCAATTTCAATTTAAGGAGAGATATAAATGAATCATTTACTAGACCCTGTTCAGTTAAATAATTGGAAACTTCAAAGCAAAGTTGTAATGGCTCCGATGACGAGAAGTTTTGCAGATAATGAAACTGGAATAGTTGGAAAAGATGTTGTTGAATATTATCGTAGAAGAGCTGCAAACGGTATCGGATTAATTATTACAGAAGGAATAAATCCAAGTCTACGAGGCAAAGGGACTTTTGGTGTACCTGGACTGTATACTGATAAACAAATAAAGGCATGGCAAAAGGTGACAGATGCTGTTCATTTAGAAGGAGGAACTATCGTTGCCCAACTTTGGCATGTTGGAAGATTAACGCATCATGAACTAACAGGCGGTTATGCTCCACAAGCACCTTCAAAAATCAAAGCCGATGGACTCGTTCATCGTTTGCGTAAACCATATGAATCTCCAGAGCAAATGTCATTTCATGATATACAGAGTGTCATTAATCAATATTCACTTGCTGCTAGAAATGCTAAGGCTGCAGGGTTCGATGGTGTAGAGATACATGGTGCCCATGGCTATTTAATAGATCAATTTAATACCAACGTTACAAATAAAAGAGAAGATAAGTATGGTGGAGATTTATATCAGCGTTTAACTTTCATGAAGGAAATACTTCATGCAGTTGCCAAGGAAGTTGGCCCCCAAAATACGATCATTCGGTTTTCTGAAATAAAGGATGATCTTCCAACATTTAAATGGGATAATCCTGAAATAACAATAAAGGCTTTTATTCAAGTTTTCAAAGAAATTGGTTTAAAAACAATACATCCATCGACCAATAATTTTAAAGAAGTTATTACTAATGAAATGACCTTACATCAACTGGTTAGAAAATATTGGGATGATACAATCATAGGTGTAGGAAATTTAGACGTGGATACGGCCAATAATGCTTTAAAAGAAGGGACAATTGACCTTGCTGCTTTTGGTAGACCAATCTTAGCAAATCCTGATTTCGTTCAAAGAATTAAAAAGAACAAAAAACTTACAAGTTACAATTCAAAGAATCTCTTAAAAAAATTGTATTAGGAATTTATAAAGGAATATCAGGGAGTTTAATAATAGGTTATATAAAACACAATTTTACTATTCTACAAACCTGTTATTCCTTGCCTTTATTTGTTCAAGTATCCTGCCCTAAAGTTTAAGTAGATTCTCTCACAATGTCGTCACCTATTCTTTATTAGTGATTAATCTATCATAATTACTTATTCCTTCCTTTTTACCAAAAAAGGTAATCTATTTTCCAAAGTATTTCATCATTCCCTTGTTACTTTAATAAGGAATTTACGTTTAATTTTTGATGATCATCAAGTTTAAATCTTGCACCTCTTAGTTAAAGAAGGATAAAATAACGTTGACATTGAATTATATATTAAACAATCAAGGGCATTTATTGGTTAAAATCAAATACTAATGGAGGATTCTAATGAATAATATTTTTGAGATCACGTATACAAATGAAATATTAAATCGTATCGAAAAATTAAACGTAAATTCACAACCAAATTGGGGAAAAATGGATGTAGCGCAAATGTTAGCTCATTGCTCATATTTCCAAGATATCGCAATGGGATATTCCTTACCCCCAAGAGGTTGGTTAGATGTATTAGTAGGTAAATTTGCAAAGCCCATTTTTTATAATGACAAACCTTTAGCCCATAATATGTCTACTATTCCAACTATTTTAATTACATGTAAAAAAGATTTTGAAATAGAAAAAGAAAAACTGAAACAAAAAATTATAACATTTCAAAAAAATGGACCAGAGGCTTGTAAAGGTCGTCCACACCCTTTTTTCGGAAAACTTACCTGCGAACAATGGGGAAAAGGCATTTACAAGCATCTTGACCACCATTTGAAACAATTTGGTGTTTAGTGGAAGGAGTTTAATTATGCCGTACCATCTTAAAGTAATCTGCCCTTTAACACAATAAGCATATATTCTGTATAGCTGTGATCTCTCACATTCGTGTGCGTTTGTGAAATTTGTAAAGGCAGTCTAATTGTCGAATAGCCCTCTTCCTCTCAGGTTTGCGGAAACAGGCTCCTTTCCTATTTCACGTGCCCATATAGATAACTGACCAATATGGTGGATTTCGTGGACAATGACATGACGTATAATCTCTCCGTGTGTACATTCAATGACTCGGCGCCTGATGGGTGCGTCTCTGGAGCTAATCGGTTCTCCATTGAAATCAGTTTCTGAAAGTTTCCTAGAATCCATTTCATTTGTCCAAGATGTCACAAATGGCTTCACTTTCTCATGGTATTGAGCTGAAAGATTTTTCACTTTTTGTAAGCTAGCATAATCCTCAAACAATGGCTCCTCAGGCACTGGTTCACCTCGCAAACCTAAGACCCACATATATTCCACATCTACAATGTGAAACAAGGTATGTAGGATACTGCCGAATCCACCTACTCGTTCCTTTAACAGTTCTTCATCCGGTATGTCTTCGCACCATGTAAACCAATCATCACGAACTTGCCAATTATATTGAAACAGTTTCAACATTACAACAGCCTCCATCTTTTATAGGTTTAATATTTAACTTTCACCAAAAGATTTCAAAATCCTTTTTTAGCTAATAACTTTTAAAAACCCGTTAAATTCCTCGACAAAATGGCAAGACCTAAGCAATCTCTCGTTATATATTATAACGTTGATTATTTTTTTTCTGTGCAACAGTTGCAAAAGATATAATGGAAAAAATCGTTAAAAAGAAACCAAGAATCGCATAAGCTCCACCTTCGAATCCTCTAATGTTAACAATACCAATATAGAAGAGAATAACAGCAACTATAATCGCTATGATTCCAGGCAACATCCTTACAAATAAGGTAAAACCTTTTTTGCTCAACCACCAGCTAAACGTCAAAATAATAATCCATGGAATAAGAGCCACCAGAAAAGGTCCTAAAAGCATCATTGTATACACCCTCCTCTCACCACATTAACATTATATTCCATTTTTAAGGGTGACTGTTTTTCCATTGTTCAACTAACCTGCCATATACTACAATGTCTTCTTTCATCATTTACCATAATACTCCAACATTTCATTTTAATTTTAAGTCATGAAAAAGACGAGTATTTGATGATCGCTATGTTAACACCCGTTTGCGGGAGAAGGTTTTAGCCTTCCACACCATGTTTCGGATTCCACGTACCTTGTAATTTCCTAATATAAAGAATCTGTCCAGTGTGGTATGTTATATGATTAGTAAGATGAGCAAGTTCAGGTGCCCACTTGTCAATTTTATTAGCATTAGCTTCTTCAACAACGTTCTTCCATTCAGACATTATGCTATTTATGCACTTAACAGTGTCTTCCCAATTTAATTCTTCTTTGTTTCTAAAGGTATTATTATCAACATCTTCTTTGTTTGGTATTTCTTTAAACCTATTTAAATATTGCTGATTGTAGAATATTAAGTGATTTACTATTTCAAAGATAGAGTTTGTCATTTCACTGGGTTTCCAACTGGCTTGCTCTTCAGTAAGACCATCAATTGAATTTAGTAACGCTACAAACCAAGTGTTTTCATGACAAGCATTTAACTGTACTAAAAAAATATCTTTCACATTCATCTTTTTTCCTCCTTCTTATTAAATAATCCTGTCCTTTAGCTTAATAACATCTTCATCACCATTTTAACATTAAATCCCAATTATTTAAGAAAATTCTTTTATAAATTTGGAAACCCTTAAATTAAAAAGATAGGAATGATCCATTTTGTCGTTTTCAGATGATGTGAAGCAGATAAAAGAATTGAGGGTTTATACTCTTTGATCGTAACAGTATTAACTGAGGAAGTAAGAACATCGTCAGTATATTATAAGGTACTTGTTTTTCTATGTGAATGTCTTCAGCAATCACCCAATTATTTTCCCATATACCATGAGCTTTTTGCCCATCTCTTTGAAGTCCTCTTGAAAGCCTTAGTTCTCTTGGACATTCAACCCATGATTTAAGATCTTATTTATTCTGCTAAACTATCTTTTTCCTAATCGTACCGTTGATAATGCTCTTCTCTTACTTCACTTATTGGCTCAAGCACCTGATTTAAAAGACGTTTCCAATTAAAATCAACTTCAATTGCCTTTTTAATTGGATGTGTATTTATAATTTGAGAGGAAGGAAGGTAAAAATCATCCAATTGAACAAACGTAATATTAGAACATTCTTCTTTTATTTTTTTAGCTAACCTCCACAGCGGTCTATCCCAATCAAGAGGGTGAAGTGCTTATTAGAGATTTTCTTTATACTATCTACTAATTGTTTGAAAGAACTAAATTGACCCTCTATCATAACGCTATCTTCATTCACTAATTTGATAGTTTTTTGTTCGTTAGATAAGTACCCTTTTTATTGACCTATTCTACCCGATACTTTATAACTTAGAATTTAATCACAATAATATTAACTATTTTATAAAAGTGTAATATATATAGGCTACTACTTGAAAAATAATAGCATACAAGTATGTGTATCCACCTATCTTATTTCCCTTTTTAAAGTTTGATACACAAAAAAACAAACAAACCACAACAAAAATAATCAAAATAAACAGAACAATAGTAGGACTTAAACTAGGCAAGGAAAAAAAGCTAAAAAAAGCTATTATAGCTATAACAACTAAAAAATTTATAATAAATTTACTCATAAGTAACATTCCCGTTCTTTTATATGGTGTTATATTCATGCATATTCATACTTTACAAATAATAAGGATATGGCGATTCCTTATATACTTCAATAAAGTCACTTTTAGCAACTTACACTAATCCAAAAAAATTAGTAGTGAATAATGTAAAAAACAGTATAAGAATAAATATTATTTCACTAATTGTTACTTTGTAAGCATTTGGATTTTGTGCATATTTTCGTTCCATAACAGCCCTACCTATTTGAGAAACGACAACAAAAATAATTAGTGTAAACCACGGTTGTAAAAACCAATACCCATTTGTTGGGCCTCTCGTAATATTTATACCATATCCTAACAAAAGACTCACTATTGTAGTGATTCTAATTGTCCAATCAACCTTTTTATGTTTTTCATTAACGTGGTTATAAGAAAAGAATTTCTTCCTCTCCACATTCCACCATTTTCTCATTATTGTATTTAACGAAACAAACAATAACAAAACAATAGCTAACAACAATAATAATCTCATCTCTACGCCATACCCATACATAAAATGACCCTCCGTATTGCGAATTTCACTTTATCAATTTACTAACCTGCTTTGTTAGTTCAATATCTTTATCTTCGCATCTAAATGATAGTCTTGTTCCACTCTTGCCCCTAATAGTTAAGTGTATTTGTTCGTACTCTATGTCCAAGATGGTATTCAGTTCTTATTTTAAGAAGCTATTGTAATACTTCTCTTGTTCTTTTAATATATCTTTTATTTCATTCGTTCCTAATACATTTACGCCTATGTTTTTCATTTCTTCTATACCTCTTTCATAAACCTGAGACATTGCATCTTCTACCATCACAATTCGAAAATCTCTTTCACTTGCTTGATAAATGGAAGTTCTAGGGCAGTTAGGAAAATTACATCCACAAAATATAATAGTATCAAAGCTTTTATCCCGTAAGAATTGTTCCAATTTGGTGTTATAAAAGGCTCCCCAACGCGGTTTATACATGACCCATTCATTATTTCCGATATGTTGAAATTCACCTTTGAACAATAAATCTGAATTAATCTTGGATTCATCATTAGGGGTTATTTCAGCAACCAACTCAGCTCCATAAGTATTTGGTGTGGCAACACGCAAACCATTTTCTATCGCTTCTCTACGACATATATCAACGTTAGAACCATCCTCTTTATATAAGCGAATAACGTGAACGATGGGTAAATTATTCTTTCGATAGATGTTCAATAACTTCTTCATTTTTGGGACAACATCTGACGTTCCTTCGATTTTGGCTGATGCTTCAGGTAAGGTAAAGTCATTTTGAGTATCAATTGTTACTAAGACAGACTTAAATTAAGTACACCTTTTACTCTAAGAAAAGGCACTTCTCGTTCTTAAAGAAATGCCTCTGTTAGTTCAATAAATTATTTGTGTAATTTAGATAATATTGTTTGTAGCTCTGTTAAATCGTCAATTACCATATCAGCTTGTGCGAGTTCATCTTCTCGTGCAAAGTCAAAGTTACATCCAACTGAAACTAAACCATTATCTTTAGCTGCATTTATATCTGATAGCCGATCTCCAACTACTGCTCCATAAGTGATGTCGTATTTCTTTATAATATTCTGGACCAAATCCGATTTATTCAATGAATTAATTTGTTGGATACTAAAAGTTTCTGTAACGTATTTATCCAAATGATAATAACTAACAATAGCTTTTAAGTATTCCGTCAAACCATTGCTTGCTATGTATATTGCAAAATTATTCTCTTTCAAATAACTAAAGACTTCTTTTACTTCTGGATATAAAGCACCTTTTCCACTTCTTATATTTTCTATTAATCTTTCTAGAAAATAAGCATTCGTTTGATCTCTTTCTTCAACAGAGTGATAAGGTAACAATGTTTCCCATACTTTTGGTAATGGCACACCCATTATTTCGCGGTATTTATCAATAGGGGTAACTGTACTCCATTTATCTAGTGAACGTAAATAGTTAAAAGTATCTTCAAGTGATAATTCCAAAATTTTATCTGTTTGAAATAGTGTTCCATCCATATCAAAAATTAGTGACTGAGACATTATCATTCTCTCTCCCTTTTCAAATAACTAATTGATTTTTAAATTTAACAAAAATGGATATAAGCTAACAATCCCCTCTTCTTTCCTTAAAGAAATAGCTTGTTCTTCTAAAACTATCGCACCCGTTCATTATATATAAACATCAGAATATAAATATCAAAATATAAATTAGTCCAAGCATTAGTACAATTAGTGAAACCACATATTCCTTAGAATCCTTCAGAAACTTCCACTCCAAAAATGATTGAAAGCCTAATGTTAGTATTAAAAAAAATAACCAAAACCACTTCATAACATTATTATTAAAAATATCTAAAAAAAAGAAAACGCTACAGATACC
This sequence comes from Gracilibacillus orientalis, assembly GCF_900114645.1. Taxonomy (GTDB): domain Bacteria; phylum Bacillota; class Bacilli; order Bacillales; family Amphibacillaceae; genus Gracilibacillus; species Gracilibacillus orientalis. Next base: position 48,689 of record NZ_FOTR01000006.1, read on the forward strand.
AATAATTCCAATTATGAGTAATCCCCATATTTGAATATTTTCACCTGCCGTTTCAGAAATCTTTTTCTTATTTTTCCCGACAATTAGCTTACTAACAATGATGTACGCAATGCTAACAACCAACGCTAAAAATGGTGTTGAAATACCCACCTCCCATATCCCCCTTATGAATATATTATTTTTTATTATTCATCAATAAATTTCCATAAACCTTATTGAACTAAACTGCCCGTTTAATATATTTTTTCAAAACTCATTTGTATCTTAACATAAATATCCAGTTCTGGTGATATGAATTTTTCTACTGTCTGAACCGATTGCGAAACAAAATATATGATTTTTGTTCAGTTGCATTCTACGAGATCCATAATTCCCATTCACTTGTTCGTGGAGGTTTTGTATTTGCTCTAGAATTGTTCATTTCGTTGGTCTTCTGTTGTAGGGGATGTTTATAATAGGAAGTACATGCTACCTCTGCTATTTCACACACAATACAATAGAAAAACCTTTTCTGCATGAAGTTGTTGAATCGCTATATAATGGTGTTCTAAACGAACTCAGCTTACGACCGTCCCCTTTCGATCTCCTCTAACTTTTTTCAAAAAACTTTTTCCGCACGCACCGTTCATTTTCTTTATCTATGAGGTTTTCTTTAATACTTTCCATCCATATTTGACTACGGATTTCTTCCAATCTATGAGCGTTGTATGATATACATACTTTTGATAAATACCTCTTAAGCTAAAACTTTTATGTTTATATGCATCTAATACCATTTGTTTAAATTCAATAGTATAATTCTTTCTTGGCATAAAAATAACTCCCCTCAAAGTAACAGAGTTTATTTTTTATCTGTCTACTTAGAAGGGAGCATATCATTTTTACTCATGTGGTAGTTTCTATTGTTAATAGTTTACAGTTATACATCTAGCGGAATCTTTATCTCAAGATTATTCAACATCTTAGGATATGGATAGAGCCAGGCTGCCACTCTTAATGGATTTTCTCCTTCTTTTGTAATCGGAAATTCAGCAAGGTAAGTATTTTCCAAACCAATTGGTTTTACATTACCTAACAGATTACGAACGATATATCCGGATGAAACATTTTTATGAGAAGAATTTTCTAACCAAATGTTATTACCGGGATACACTTGGGAAATAGGATATTTTATTTGGTCCTCGTAGGTAACAAACGTCTTATCCTCTTTATATTCTACATCCGTAATTATTAGATTTCCAATTTCTCCTTGACTTAAGGATATAGGTAAATTATTAGGGTCTAACAACTTAGATGACTTTTTAAGAGATTTATCCTGTTCTGTATCTAGATGAGAACTTAAAGTAACTTTTTTTGTTCCTTTTTTCGGTAATGCAAATTTGTAAAAGTATTCTGTTGTTACAGTATTATTCTTTTGATTAATCCTTGAAATCCCGGAATCGACACCAGTATAGGTTTCTAAAGAATCGCCATCGTCCATAATTAAATTAAATGCTAAGTTTTCTCTGGCTCTATTGGATAAATTTTGTTTCAACTTAAAATTCACTGAAACCTCTGCAGCGTTCCATTTTATATGATGAAGCTCGAGTTCTAAATCTCCGTCTTTTTTTACTACATCATTAAATTTAATTACTTTATTGTTCACTTCCTTAACTGGCATTTTAAATTCCCAATTTCCTTTTGTGTTCATTACCTGATTGAAAACCATTTCTAAACTACCGTTATTAGGTATTTTAGTATTTGGATAGACCTTAAATATCATTGTAAACTTCTTATCAGATATTTTTTCATGCCATAATGAAGTAGAGAAATTTATATTCTTACCGTTATATTTAATATGTGGTCTTCCTAAAAGTCTAAAAGGTTCAGCCGTGTTATTGTCACTTGATAGTGTTATAACACAGCTGTTTTTATTTGTAACATAAAGGTGATTCAGGTATATAGTGACTTTAATGATTATAAATGCCTTTATATTCGCTAAGTTCTTTTTTTCTTGGTGAGAAGTAGCTATGTTGATGGCATGTAAAGAATTAGGATTATCAAAAGAAGATGCAAAAAAATGTATGGTGAAATGTACTATCAATTTGATCTAAAAATGCCTGATGAAGCAGAGGAAAAAGGTTTTAAATGGTACAATGAATAAAGACTATCAGAATGAATATAGTTCAAAAATAATGTCGAACAAGTCTACTAAACTTACATATATGATATAATAGATGCAACAATAGATCGGTTTCACAGGAGGGATTTAGGTAGCACCAGTTGTCCCTGCCGTTAGTCTCGTTGGGAGACTTCCCGGGAGGGAGGTGTTGCTCATGGATATAGAAAACGCATTAACGCTCATGCTATCGTTTGGCGTGCTGGTAGCGTTTATCATGTCCGAAAAAAACAACAAAAAATAACCCCTCATGTGCTTTGACGGGCGCTAAGGGATTATTTTCCTAAGTCTGCCTAGCCCCTCTTGATGGGGTTCGGTCTATTGTAACCGTAGACGTTGGAGCGTCTGCGGTTTTTATTATGATATGACTTTCTATTTATATTATACCCGATTGCATGATTTTTAACAACTGACTTATTACCTCTTTCTAATTAATTTGTATAATATCATGTGTGTTGATATACTGTGTCTCTTCACCAGTATTGATATGCATTTGCAGATTGTTTATATTCGTTATTTTTCCTTTTATATGGTGTAACCTCTTCGACTTATAAGGGGGAGTAATAGCGTAACTGCCGCCATCCGCAATAGAGAGTGAAAAAATGGAAAAAGATATATATTTTTAGAATTACTATCGTTATTTAACATCATGTTACGTAAAACGGAAAATGACTCGAAGTTTTAACCTCAAGTCATTTTCCATTTCTTTTTTAGTAAGACCCTTTTTTCAGAAGGTTTTATGTCTTTTTAACGGATATAAGAAATTTGTTCTTTTTCTAATGCATCTTTAAGCCATCTTGGATGCATACGTAAGAGATTTTCCGGTAAATGATTAAGATCAAAGTAATTCACATCTAATGTTTCTTCATTTTCCCTAATTAGAGTTCCTCCCACAACTTCACATTCGAAACAAGTTGTAATAAAGTGACTTACTTTCCCGTTTGGATATGAAAATACTTGGGAAACAGGATCAGAATAAACTCCGATTAACCGATTAACTTTTACTATCAAACCAGTTTCTTCACTAATCTCTCTGATGATTGCCTCTTCTACAGTTTCTCCCGGTTCAACATGGCCCGAAGGAATAACCCATAAGCCGTTATCTGCACGCTTCATTAGGAGAACGCGCTGAGTCTTATCAAATATAATGCCTGCTACCCCTGCATTAATATGATCAGGCCATGAAAAGGAAGGGGAAATCCATTTTTTAATTCTAGTATTACTATCAAATAAACCCTTTAAATTCGGTATCGTAGCATCTGGATTACGAAAATCTCTAGCAGATGGAAATTTTTTTGTCTTTTGGTCCGATACTAAAACGGCTGGTATTCCTACCCGATGTGCTCCTAAAATATCCGTATACGGATTATCACCTACCATTACTATTCTAGAGGACTGGGAAAAATCTTCAAGCGCTTTTTTAAACATATAAGGGGATGGTTTTCCTACAATGATAGGTCTCTTCTCTGTTGATACTTGAATTGCTTCTACCATAGCTCCAACAGCAGGTAAAGGTCCTTCTGGAGTCGGAAACGTTCTATCAGCATTTGTCGCAACAAATTTGACTCCTTTATGAATTAATTTCACTGCTTTCTGGATGTCATGAAAAGACACATCATTGTTCCACCCGACAACAACGGCTTCAACGTCGTTCTGATTGTTGGTATTAATACCTACCTGTTGACATTCCCATTTTAAATTTTCATCACCTAAAACAACTGCAGTTCTGATCTTTTCTTTCTGTAAATATTGGGCAGTTGCCCAACCTGATGTAATCACTTCTTCGCTGTTTGCTTCTATTCCAAGACTATTTAACCGACTTGCCGTTTTTTTACGTGTTGTACATGGATCATTTGTTAAAAACCGAATATTTTTTTTATTTTGCCGAAGACGTTTGAGCGATTCTACTGCTTCTGGAAGTGGTTCAGGTCCTATATAAATCACTCCATCTAAATCAAACAAAAATACATCAAAGTTATCAACTAGCATAATATTCTCTCCTTTGTATAGCTAATGAAACCTCATAACGACCAGTTCCAGCTAATATAAAACTATAATACTACCAAAGGAATTTACTCCTGTGTTGGTTTTATCGATCGATAAATAACAAAGGGCGGATAGTTCCATTCATTTTTCCATTGGTTAAATTCGTGTTTTTGTTCAATTATTTTTAATTCCTCATCAGGAATATCTCGTAAAGTTGGTTCTAGTTGTTCGATTTCCCGAAAACCTACTTCCTTAAGAAGTTCTTGATACATTGACATTGGCCAGTGGAAATCATGTAATATAAGATCCTCTTGATTCTGTATGTGTAACCATTCTTGTCGGGATTCTCCATAAGTATACTTTTTTCCTGGTATGCCATTTCTCATAGTAGAAAACTCGATACCTGTTGAGTCATGGTTCGTGTCTAAAATAACAAAAGGTGAATCAGGTTTTAGTACCCGATAAATCTCTTTCATAATTCGCTGAATCCTATCTTTACTGCCTGTGTTAATGAAATTATTCCAGTTTTTGAATCAACCAAACTTTTAAAGGGACCGGCTAGAAACATTTTTTTACTTTGACTCATTCCTTATCATTCCTAATAAAAAATTAAAAACCACTTCATTTTCGGAAGTGGTTTTTATTAACGATAGCATTTTAATAAAATAAATTTATTTATTAACGCTTCACACTTCCCTACGCTGGTATAAACCAGATCAGGTTCAAAGAGTTAAAGACTTTTAGTCATTTCTCAGCTTTTAACACAAAAGCACCCCTAGTAATTTTTATTTTGTTGTAAAAGTATTTGGTAATGTTTAACACTTATGTAAATCGTAACACAAATATCTGGAATAGTCTATAAGTTCCGATATCCTTTTTGAGAAAGGAGCTTCATGGGGATTTAATAGATTATTGTTTGATATAGTCAACTTAGATATACTGTATTTTATTAATAGTTCCGATACTCACCATTATAGGAATTTTTTAGGAGGAGATGTCTTGAAAAGAAATTGGGAATTGGACGAGTTAATTGATTACTTCACCTAAATGCCTGATGAATTAAAACTAATCCAAACGAAAAGAGGAGATACAAAACTAGGGTTTGCTGTATTGTTTAAATTTTTTCAATGTGAAGCAAGATTTCCATATCACAAAAATGAGATACCTAAATCATTAATTCACTATTTGGCAAAACAGTTATTTGGGAATTCGGATGTTTTTGAACAGTATAATTGGACTGGAAGAACTATCAGCTATCATCGAACAGAAATACGTAATTATTTTGGTTTTCGAGAAGTTGTGAACAAGCTTTGAGCAATCCTGATGGAATTATAAAAGAGGTATCCTGTTGTAAGCGAACAAACGTTAAAAGATTTAGTAAAAGAATTTAAACATACAGGACCAGCATACAGAGAAAAGGTACATTTCTACCCATAGTTCCTTACAACGGAGCCTATCTCGCAAGGATTGTAATGCACTGATTTCATACCGATCAAAATTTTGCTTATACTTAAAAAGCAGGAACCTGTCAAGTTCCTGCTTTTCACTTCAACACTATCTCCGCTACGTTTTCTACATGTACCGTCTGTGGAAACATATCCACAGGCTGAATCCCTTTTACCTTATATCCGTTCTTTACTAAATATCTCATATCCCGAACCTGCGTCACCGGATTGCAGGATACATAAACTACACGCTCTGGCTTAAGCTTCACTACACTAGACAAGAACGCTTCATCACTTCCGCTTCTTGGTGGATCCATAATTACTACATCTGCTTTCTCACCACGTGCTGCCATCTCCATCATGACTTCCCCGGAATCTCCTTGATAGAAACGGGCATTCTTCACACCGTTGCGCTTTGAATTGCGAATTGCGTCTCGGACAGCATCCTTATTCAACTCTACTCCAATGACTTTGCCAGCCTTTTGACTAGCAATCAGACCAATTGTACCGATCCCACAATACGCATCAATTACGGTTTCACTTCCAGTCAACTGGGCCATTTCAATGGCTTTTGCATATAACTTTTCCGTCTGGACTGGATTAATCTGATAGAAGGATTTCGCGGAAATATCAAACTTCATTCCACAAAGGGTGTCTGTTATAGTCCCTTTACCAAACAACACTTTCTCCTGACTACCTAGAATCATGCTCGTATTCCGGTTATTCACGTTCATGAGGATGGTTGTAATCTCTGGGTGAGCCTTCCTGAGAGCTTTCACGAAATTATTCTTACCTTTAAAAATAGGTGAAGCTACAACTAGCACCACCATGATCTCACCACTGACCTTTCCGACCTTCACCAATACGTGACGCAAGAAACCTCGTCCAGTATCTTCATTATATGGCTGCATTTTAAAGGACTTCATCATGTCCTTAATCGTTTGCCAGATCTCATCCGCTTTCGGATCGTGAATGAGACACCGATCCATCGAGATAAGCTGATGACTATTCTGAGCGTATAGCCCCCCAATAATCTGCCGTTCCTTATTCAGACCAAATGTTGTATGGCTCTTGTTCCGGTAATCATACGGATGATCCATGGTTAAAATGGGTTCTGGTTTACCGAATGGTTTCATCAATTCGTCTATTGTTTCCTGCTTAAAACGCTTTTGTGCCTGCTCATTCATATGCTGCAGCTGACATCCCCCGCATTCATAGTAATAGGAGCATAATGGCTTGATCCGGTCTTTAGACGAGGTGATTACCCGCTTCAATTCCGTATTAACATATCGACCACTAGTGGTCAAAGTAATTTCAGCCGTTTCACCTGGCAATAGATGCTCTACCTCTAGCTGCTTTCCTTTCCACTGAACGATGCCTTTCCCCTTATTGGTCAGGCCTGTGCAGGTCACCTCTGCGGTTACAGAGTTCTTATTATCTCGACGCTTATTTGTTGTCGAAGGCTTACCTTGGAATTTGTCGCCCTTTTGATTAGTCAGTGCGGAGCGCTTTTTCCTGTATGTTTTTTTCGATTGATTGCGTATTTTTCCCGGTTTATATCCGTTCTTTTTGCTTTTATTCATAGGCACTTCCTATCTATTTTTCTTTGGTTTCCCATTATATACTATTCACAAACAGTAGTAAAACTAACTAATTAAGAAAAGCGTAGAGGCCCGTTTAAAAACATAGCGATTGGAGCGAATCAACTGAGATAAAGGAATCACGGTGAACTTGCGAGATACACCCACGAAAAAAGCATACCAATCACACTATGCAATTTGGTATACTTTTCCCTTATGTTTCTTTATCAATGCCATTAAAAAGTATCTAATTGATCTAGATTATTTTCTTTAATACCGTCAGGTTCACTACGGATAATATCTCGACCATACTTATGAAATACATCGACATGCTCAAGTTTTCCTGCTTTTGCTTCATCAATTGCGGTGACGTAGTCTAACTCTCTGCCGCTATTCGTTTTAAATGCAATAATATCGCCGTCATCATTTTTTCGAACAGCAACAATTTGTTCTTTTCCAAGCTCTCCTACTGCTGGCATTTCCTGCTCAGCTTGTTCCTCACTCTGCTGTTTATAATCTTTAAATATCTTCTCAAATTCTTGATTGTCCATATTCTACACCTCCTGAACATACATTTAGTTTATAACGAAGGAAAAAATTTTATGTGTAATCTCTCCCCAACTTATGAGAGCACATAATCGATTTGATTTATCACAAAATAATGGTACATGTTGACGTATATAGTATTCCGCATTATTCTGAATAAAGATGTACGAAAAAGGAGCATTAAAAATGAATAAAACTCAATCATTAAATGAAGTATTACCTGACCTGAAACCGTTTCTTCAAACCACATGGGATAAATCCGGATTCGAAAAGCTAACAGCCATTCAACTACATACGGCTCGTTTTATAATCGAAGGAAAAGATATCATTGCTGAGTCACCAACGGGCAGCGGTAAAACGCTTGCTTACCTTTTACCACTTTTGCAACAAATCGACCCAACTCAAAAAAATACGCAAGTTGTTATCTTAGCATCATCCCATGAACTAGTGATGCAAATAAATCAAGAAGTTCAGGAGTGGTCAGCGGATAGTGGAATTGGAAGTGCTACACTGATTGGTGGAGCAAACGTAAAACGACAAATTGAAAAGTTGAAAAAGAAACCGCAAATCGTAATTGGAACACAAGGAAGAATGAACGAACTAATTAACCAGAAAAAATTAAAAATGCATCAAGTAAAAACGATTGTATTGGATGAAGCAGATCAATTGTTAGTACCCGAACATATATCTACTATCGAAAAAATCGTGAAAACTACGTTGAGTAATCGGCAAGTGCTCGTCTTTTCGGCAACTCTACCTGAGACAGTACAATCAAAGGCAGAAGAAATAATGCACAGTCCAGAAGTAATTCGAGTAGGTAAAAAAGATGATGATCGACCTAATGTGGAGTATATGTATCTTGTTTGTGAAGCGAGAGATAAGATTGAATCACTAAGAAGGCTCGTACGAAATCATGAAATGAAAGCACTTGTTTTCGTCAAAGACATTACAACGCTTTCGGTACTGGCAGAAAAACTAGATTATATGGGAATCAATGCAGGAGTTTTACATAGTGACTCCAAAAAGCAAGAGCGCGCTAAGGCAATTAAAGAATTCCGCGAAGGAAAATCTGAACTACTACTAGCTTCAGATGTTGCTGCAAGAGGCTTAGATATCCCTGATTTAACCCATGTTATTCATATGGACTTGCCGAAAGATACGACACAATTTGTTCATCGCTCAGGGAGAATTGGGCGATTGGGGTCTGACTCAGGAACCGTTGTAGCCATTATCACGGAGAGTGAGGAGCGACAACTGCAGAAGTTTAGTCGCCAATTAAATCTGACTGTGTCAAAGAAAATCCTATTCAAAGGGAAATTAGTTAATTCAAAATAATTCACTTTCCCTATTGTCCTTTTTTAACACAGTTCACTATGACTATGCCTCAACTGAAGCTTGCAAACGCTCGACTGAATTCACGAGTTTGAGCAAGCTGTATCATCAAACAGTTTAAGGCCTTCGTATAATTTAGCAGGAGTCAGAGAAAATAAAAGGTAAGTATCGTTCAAACTTTTGTAGCAATACTCCTACAAATAACAAAGTTACCATGGAGGGGTTTTACTTGAATCAGCCTTACCAGTGCCCTAAATGTAAAACAAACCGTTCACGTTTTAATGTAATTGAACAAGTAGCCAAACCAGTAAAATTAAACACAGCTACTGGTGAAGTAATCAATAATTACGAGCAGGAACCGTTAGAAGCCTTTCATGTCGCCTACAACGGCCCTGACAAGAGAATACAATGTGGTGTGTGTGGCTTAATTGAAGATGAAAACTCCTTTATTAAGTATGCTCAAACACGATAAATAAATCATGGAGGATGAATAAATATGACCAAAAATCGTAAAGGACCGAAACAGCAGGAACAACCTAATTTACCCAAAAGCGTACAACAGCCCTACGGTGAACCATTAGCAGGATCGCATAAAGTAAAAAATAAAAACCATTCCCGACAAAAACATGGTGCATCACATGACTTGTGAGACCCCTATTCAATATGAGGTATTGGAGTTAGGCATTATTCTACAATCTGGACCGATTGCAAACAAAAACCACCACATATCAATGCAGGAATTTTATAGAAAATATTTTTAGAATAACGAAGAGCAACGCAAGTTTATCTGCATTGCTCTTTTAGAGTACTGCACCATAGAGTGCAATAAGAGATGTGTGCTTCTGTTAGTTTAATTACGTGGACCAATTCATATCTTTTAATATATTCTACTAAGGTTTTATTTACTCATCTGAAGTACCCAGTGTCATTCCACCGTCTACAACAATTTCTGTACCCGTACAATACGAGCTTTCATCAGAGGCAAGGAACGCTACAGCTCGAGCAATTTCAATTGGTTGTCCAATACGTCCTAAAGGTACTGAATCGTAATAAGCAGGAACATGTTTGCCTTGAGTAGCCATTCCTGTTTCGACTCCACCTGGATGGACCATGTTTACTCGAATTCCTTTTGGTCCTAATTCAATAGCTGCAGCTTTGGACATTGCAACCACAGACGCTTTTGTCGCAGCATAAACAGAGGATTGGCTAATTGGAGCAAATGCAGAAATCGAAACATTGTTTATTATGGAGCCTTTTTGCTGCTTTTCCATTTGTGAAATAACTGCTTGCATCCCCATAAAAACACCAAGTTGATTGATATTGATCAACTCTTGATAATCATCTAGGGTTGTCTCTGTAAATGGTTTGCGTTTTAGAGCTCCAGCATTATTCACTAACACATCAAGCTTACCGAATTTATTTATGACCATATCAACCGCTGATTTCCACTCTAATTCTTTTGTGACATCTAATTGAACTGGAATAGCGTGGTCTTCTCCAATCATCCTAGCCACTACTTTAGCCTCGTCATAGTTTCGAGCACCAATTGCTACTATAGCCCCCAATGTGGCAAGGTGCTGAGCAATAGCTTTTCCCTGTCCTCGATTAGCCCCAGTGACAAGAATGACATGGTTGCTTAAACACATATCCTCACTCCTTTTTTAAATCATCATAAAGCACTGTTTATATGAAACTTTAACATACAAAGTACTTTTAAAGTTTTGATTTCACCTTAATATCAGCGTTAAATAAAGCATGATTTTCACCTAAAACATTAAACGATATAAATCTCTGCTTACTAAATTCCTTTCGTAGTTCATGTTATTTATACTCTATTTTCTTCCGCTAACCTGCTACAATAGTGAAAAAGCGTATCTTCTTATTGAAGATACGCTATCCAAAATTCCTATCCAAAAACAGAAGAAGATAACTACCTGCACAAAGATACATTGCAATTTGAGTTATAATATAAATTGAAAGTTCATTTAAAGTTAGTTTTCTTTTCCTCTTAATTTTTTTAAACTGCCTATAATAATAGAAAGAACATAGGATTAGTATTATTGCTGATATTTGGAATATATTGTCCAATAAACTGATCAATGATTCATCTCCTCACGTTAAATTTTTTTCACTTCAATAAAAAAGGTCCTGTAATAATTTTATTTTCCTTTTTTTATCAACATACTCATTATTAGTGCAAATATGGCTATGCCAGTTACTATTCCACCAATTAACGACAAAGAAAAATAATCAAAAATGAAATAAACCACTAACATACAAGCAATGATACCTGCCCCAAAACTTATAATAAACTTTTTGATATCCAAAATGATTCCCACCTTTAAAATCAACGTATCTCTTATTCAACAATCCTGCTTCGGTAGCACAATATCTTCTTTCACAATATTAACATAATATTCCAATATAAAAATGTGCAACAAAAATTTCTGTTTAATGTTATAGCTCTTGTTTAACTAAAGCATTCCTTTTGTTGAACAAATGAATTCTATTAGTTCATCAATCTTTACTACTACGAGCCCATATCACGACTGGAATGAGTATTAAGGACAAAATCCCTCCTGCAAGTGATAACGTGTCGTAACTTGTTCCGGCAACAACCATTCCTGATAAGGCACTACCTGAAGCTCCTGCTAACGCTATAAAAACATCCATTGTTCCTTGAGTTTTTGCACGTGTTGAAGGTTCTGTTGAATCAACAATGAGAGCTGTACCACTTATCAAGCCAAAATTCCACCCTATTCCAAGTAAAGAAAGAGCGACAACCAGAAGAAATACAGAATTACTCGGTGCAATTGCTGCTATGACACCCGAAAGGAGCAATATAACTCCAGAAGTCATCGCCATGGCGAATCGACCAATCTTATCAACAAGAATACCCGTGAAGAGTGATGGGAGGTACATGGAACCTATATGAAAGCCGATAACAAGTCCGATGGCACTTAAACTGTGACCGTGATTTCCCATATGAACGGGTGTCATTGTCATAATAGCAAGCATCACTATTTGGGTAAGTACCATAATGGTAGCACCAACTGTAATTCCTTTTTTATTATTTTGATTCTTCTCCGGTTCCCCGTTAATTTTTGTTCTTTGCTTATTCGCATTTATTTTTAACGCTATAATGAATGGGTCAGGACGTAAAAAAGTAAATAACACCAGACCTGCTAATATGAATGCTGTTGCGGATAAAATAAAAGGACCTGCTAACTCTGGTACGCCAATAGAAAGAGCGAATTCCCCCATAAGACCCACTAAGTTGGGACCTGCAACTGCACCAAATGTGGTGGAAACCATTGCTATACTTACTGCAGTGGCTCGCTGTTTGTTAGTCGCTAAGTCCGTACCCGCATAACGGGCTTGTAAATTAGTTGCAGTGCCTGCTCCATATACAAGTAGGGCAGCAAATAATAAAAACACACTATTTATGATAGCAGCAAAGACAACACCTAATGCTCCAAGTCCACCTGTAATAAAACCTGTTGCAAGACCCATCCGTCTTCCAAAACGATTAGAAAGCCTTCCTACTATTAATGCAGCCCCTGCTGATCCTAAAGTAAATAAAGCAGCTGGAAGACCTGCGAATGCGTTTGTTCCAAGCATTTGTTCCGCAAGCAACGCTCCAACAGTTATTCCAGCAGCTAGTCCTGCCCCGCCAAACATTTGAGAAATAACGACAATGATTAATGTACGTTTATATAATTGTTTTTGTTTTTCTGGATTATCTATATATCCTTGTGCCACATCATTTGATTCATCAGACATATTAAACTCCTTCTTCCCTATATTTACTCTTAAGAAGAGATTATCAGCCCATTCTACAAGCTCTACACAACATGCATCGTGAAGATTGTTGAGCACATTCCACAGGCTAGTAATTCTACATTTAATTCCTCAAATTTATTCATCTGTTCTTTAACAATGAATTTTTATGATTTTTGTTAAAGTAGTATTAGCAAAAAACATTCGAAACTTTATCTAATCCTTTGTTTCTAAAGTGATTAATCCTCATTTAATTTAATTGGTCTTCAAATTGATTCCAATCTTGAACGCTTTTGTCTAAACGAAAGGCATTTATACCTTTAGTTTTTAAAAGCTCTACTGCTTCTACCGACATCAGACAGTATGGTCCTCTACAATAGGCAACAACTTCACAATTGGTTGGCAAAGAAGTGAGTTTTTCCCTTAATTCCTCAATTGGCATAGAAACAGCACCCGGAATATGAGCTCTTTCATATTCTTCTTTCGGTCGAACATCTAACAATAAAACTTCACCTTTTTCCATCCGATCTTTAAGTTCTGAAAGTGAAACCCCATCCATACCAAGATTGGCATTTAAGAATTCTTGTTTTATTTGTTGAACCTGTACAAACTGTTTTTCTGACAATGTATGCAAGGAATTTATAAAGTCCGAAATGACTGCATCTGCTAATTCGTAAATCACATAATTCCCTTTCTTCTGAAACTTTACCAATCTTGAATTAGAAAGGGTTTGTAGATGCTGAGATACATTTGCCACAGACATAGTAGTTGCTTTCGATAATGCTTCCACTGACTTTGGACCTTGAGATAAAATATCAAGAATCTCCAAGCGTTTCGGACTCGAAAGACTTTTACCTATTCTTGCAAACTCTTGATACAGCAAATCTTTTAAATTTCTCTCATTAAACATTTTAATTCGCCACCTATTCAAGTGTTTTATTGAATAGTTGAATCATAACCATTACTAACCCTTTTGTCAAAAACTCCGACTTAAACTAACCTACAAGTTAGCACAATAAAAAAAGGAGTTTTCCTACAAACTTCTTGTTCAACTATTGCACCCGTTTGTTTAAATACAATGCTTCACAATGTCTCTTATTGATTTATACATAAATACCGATTTTACGCTTAATCTCATTTAAAAATGGTGAAGTGATGGACCTTGCTTTTTCTGCTCCTTCTCTAAGGATTTCATCTATTTTATCTGGAGAGGACATTAGTTCATTATATTTTTCTCGCGGTTCTTCGATAAATCTATTCATCACGTTAAACAAATCCTTTTCCGCATCCCCCAGCCAATACCTTGAAGATATTGCTCTTTCATCTTTTCAACTTCAATATCAGAAGCAAATTCTTTATAAACATAAAGATAGTAGATCTATCGGGATCTTTTGGTGCTTCTGGCAGTAATGAATCTGTTTTGATCTTGTTTATAAGCTTTTGTAACTTTTTAGGATCTTCAAAAAGTGGGATTGTATTATTATAACTTTTACTCATTTTCCGACCATCTAATCCAGGCAATACAGCTGTATTTTCTTGGATTTTGTACTCTGGTAACAAAAATGTCTCACCGTAGGTATTATTAAAACTTTCAGCAATGTCCCTGGTAATTTCGACATGCTGAACTTGGTCTTTTCCAACAGGAACCACTTCAGTTTTAAACATCAAAATATCGGCAGCCATTAGAACTGGGTAGTTAAACAACCCCATATTAACACAAAAATCTATGTCTTTCTCTGATTTTTTATTACTATCGATAAGCGCTTTATAGGCATGAGCCCTATTCATTAAACCCTTGGATGTAAAACAACTCAAAATCCAATTTAATTCAAAAATATCTGGCACATCAGATTGTCTATAAAAGATTACCATGTCAGGATCAAGTCCCAATGCTAACCATGTTGCTGCTATTCCGTATGATAAATGTCTAAATTCCTCAGCATTATGGATTTTTGTAAGACCATGATAATCTGCAACAAAATATGCTGATCTATAATCCTCTATCTTAGCTAGATCTAATGCTGGCTTTATCGCTCCAATATAATTCCCTAGATGAATTTGCCTTGTTGGTTTTATTCCAGTTAATATAGTTTTAGTCATAAATAAACCTCCCTCACAAAAATAAAATACAATATAAAAAGGGCTACCCATCCCAAAATAAAAGGACGAGTAACCCGTGGTGCCACCTTAATTCGCGTTCACATAAGTAAACGCACTTATCCGTACAGAACATTATAGTTGTTTCAATACTTAGTCTCTTTTAACGGTAAGACCATCCGCTAAACCTACTATTAATTCAGTCTAGTAGCTCCGAAGCCCATTCAACAATAGTCCCGCACTGATCATCAGCTCTCTGAAGCGTTCTTAAAAGTTTACTCTTCTTCTTCATCGCACTCTAATTATTAAGTTTCACTCTAAATTATGGATAATAAAAGGTCAAGATTTTAAATGAAAACGTACTTTGTATTTTGAACTAACCTGCTTCAGTAGTGAAAAAGCGTATCTGCTTATTGAAGATACGCACCCGTTAGTTATACATAAAGACTTACACATTAATTGCATATTATATAAATAATGTGACAATAAGTAATTATTTCTTACCTTTTAGTTCTAAAAGTATAGGTGCTATATTTAGTAAGATAGAAACAATTGTCAAAAACCATAATGCCCTTTCCATACCAGGTACTACATCCGCTAAAGCTGCCCAATCTTCCACTTTTACCCACCGAGATACAAGACTGTATTCTGCACAAAGTGTTAATGCTGTAAATGATAATCCCATCGCCATAGCAAGCTTATAATCCTTTCCTGCTTTATACATATAAAGATTTATAAAAGTTGCTACTATAGCAATAACCCCTAATATTACCCACATAACTATACCTCCATATATTTTATTTATGTCCTGTAATAATACTAATGTGCTTCATCTCAATTTTTGCATTACTTTTTTATTAGACATTAATACATCTAATTTTATTTCACAGTAAATGCTCTTCCTTTTGTGATTTCTTATTGAACAAACCTGCTTCGTTAGTACAAGAAAGCGACTGCTTTATTAAACAATCGCTACCCGTTAGTTTAAGTACAGTATTCACAATCAACTAATTGTATCAGAAGTTGCTCTTGTCATTTCTTCTCCTCCAATTCAATCATCTGGCCCGACTGATGAACTAATTTATTACGCAGCTACGCCCTTTTCTGGAAGATATCTATCTATGAATGACTAACTTTCTTGTTCTTGCTATAAACTTCATAAGCAAAATATCCAAATAATAAACCTATTCCAGCTCCCAAACTAAATATTGATGGTAAGGAGATGGGGAAAAATATGCTAAGAAGTATAGCAACTACACAACCAATCACCATTCCGATAGGTATTAAACTGTCTAATAAATTTTGGGCACTTTTTGATTTTTTCTTACCAAGAGTGCCCTTCTTAGTTTTGTGTATCATTCTCATAACTACAAATACTGCAATCCCGCAAACCAGTACAAGCGGTAGTAAAATACGAACAATTTCCATATCTAAGCTCCCTCACCCTCTCTTCTCTCACTTTTATTGATTTAATTTTAACATAAATTATTCAACAATTTGGCCCGACTGATGAACAAATTCACGTTTGCGGCACAGTGACAATCGTTTCATTATTGAAATTTATACTAAAGTAAACAAATTTATTTCTATAGAACAAAAAGGTTTTATTATTTCCAACTCATCATCATATTTATTAACTTAAAACAATCCGGCTACAATCTGCATCGGAAAATTTATTAAACCGTGAATGATGATGAGTACCCATACATTTCTGTACTTCGCCCATAAGAATCCTAAAAATAATCCCATAACCCCCTGGTTGACGATTACATTTGAAAATGCAATATCTGCTGAGTCCCCACCCTGGATTGCCATATGCCAAATTGCCCAGAGCAAGGAAGACGCCATGATTGCAGGCCATGTACCGAGCAATGCCTCAAGTCTTGTCTGCAGCCAAACTCTGTAAAATAGCTCTTCCAATACACTGTTCATCAAAAAGGAAAACGATGCACCTATAATCAATACAATCAAATCCATCTCATATTCAGGAACTTCAGGATTGGCCAAGGGACTGAAGAAATATAGAATAATCCAAACGACTGTGACAATTGAGGGGTAAAGCCATTGGTTATCTTTTAAATAGGAGTGGATTGATAAAATATTATTTTTTGACCGTTTTTGTTTATAAATGCTGAACATCATAACCGGCCCGATAAGCAGCAGTAAAATTTTAAAGATAGGGAAATATATAGATAAATCATCTTCTGGCACCAAAAGTAAACCGATGAAAAGGAGAAGGGCAAGTGTGGTTAATATGGTGGATTGCCTAACCAGCACTTTTTTATCCCCTTTGGTGAATGGATTGTTGTCTGAAAAACTTCCAGGTAACAATAGAATCAATAAAAGCAACACTCCCGAAATAATCCAGTTATTCCAAAAAGGAGTCATTATACCATAATCTGCACTGAATTCGATCAGCCCTTCATTTTGAATCATAACCCAGGCTGCTGCAATAAAGATTAATATGAATCCACTGTATACAATCCATCGGTATCTATTTTTCATCATTAATCATGTTAACCTCTCCTAAAGTATTTGTATTATTATAAAATGTTTTCAAGTGAAAAATAATGACATTTGTAATCAATCGTCCATTGCACTAAACCAATAAGGATCAATAGTAACGGTTTCACTCCAACCATTGTAGCTTTATAATAAAAATTGATAGAATCGCCTTACAAACCTACAATTTATAATAACTAAGAAGAATTCACTTTGAATAAAAATTGATCAAAATGTATTCAATCTATGTGATGTTTTATGCAAATTTTTATGAAAAAGTATGATCATAATCGTTTACGAATTTATTCAACTCTTCTAACACAATGGTTAATAACTAATAGGAGCTGTCACCCTGGCAACTCCTTCTTTCGTTAAAGCACCATTTACTTTAATAAAAATTCATCTTTAAAATAGAAAACACCTTAGTATCACGAAATTCACCTTTAATGAATTCATTTTTTCTTAAAGTACCTTCGTATTCAAAACCTGCTTTTAACATAACCTTTCCAGAACCAATATTGTCAGTATCGCATCCACCTTCTATACGGTTTAGATGAACACTCTCAAATCCGAATTTAATTACTTCTTTGATTGCTTCAGACGCAAATCCATTACCCCAGTAATTTTTATTTAACACATATCCTATTTCTGCTTTTTTATGTTCATTTGACCAATCTACAAACGAACAAGTACCAATAACCTTAGGAATGCTGCCCAGTTTGTTTTCACTATAACTAGCACTAAGTATAATCCACTAGAAATCAATTTTCTCTGTTTTTAAGTTGTAGACGATTTAGAATTGGAAACCTCCATCCTTCATTAGCAGGACTTCAGTTCCACCTTCTTTAATACCCACTACTTTCATATCTTCGGTACCAAAAGTCACATTGACTAACAAAAGTGAAGTATTCAGACCCGCTGCCTTCAACTCTTCCTCAGATCGGTCAATGCCATTTTGAATATTGGAGGGAGATGCATTTCCGATTCCAATATGACAGGCCGTATTTTCATCAAACAAGGTATTGTAAAAAAGAGTATCTGCCTGAGCAAGAGGAGATTTATTAGAGACCAAGGCAATTTCACCTAGATAATGTGAACCTTCGTCTGTTTCGATGAGATTTTGTAACACTTCTTGTCCCTTTGCGGCATAATAGTCGGTAATCCGTCCATCTTTAAAAATTAGATAAAATTCATCGATGACACTTCCCCCATAGATAAGAGGTTTAGTACCTACCAATTTGCCATTCACCTTATTTTTATGGGGAGCAGTAAATATTTCTTCCGTAGGAATGTTCGGAAAGAAAGGTATTCCATTTTTATCTATGACACCCCCACCGATATAGAGATGATTTTTAGGTAGACCAACTAATAAATCAGTTCCACGGCTATTTGTAAAACGCAGGGCTTCAAATTGGCTCTCGTTTAGGATTTTTTTTCGAGACTCGAAGGCTCTACTGTGACTCTCCCAATCTTTTATAAGATTTTTCCCATCTGCCCGAGATCCTTTTAAAATTAATTTCCATAATGATTGTAAAGCTTCTTCTTTACTTAGGTTGGGAAATACTTTAGTTGCCCATACAACGTACGGGACAGCTAGAAGACACCAGCGTACCTCGTGGGATCTAATTTTCGCATAATAATCCCTCAATTTGGTACGAGAAGCTTTTTGGAAACGACTTATCCTTTCTGTAGAAACCTCCTTAAAGACATCTAAGTTTTCAGAAATAATATGGATGTAAGCAGCACCTGCATCGTCCCACTCCTTAAAACGGGCAGCCTGCCAATCAGGAAAGTGATCGATGACACTATCTGCTGCATTTAAGTAAAATTCTTTGGTAGACTGTTCATCTGTCCAATCTATAAATACATTTGAAGCTCCTGCCTCATAGGCTACCATTTGGATTAGACGTGCAAACGTAGCATTTTGTATATCACTATGAATAATCAATAATTGATTTTTTTGCAGATTTACACCAGCTCGTACAGCAAGTTCTGCATACTTTTTTAACTGTGCTTCACTTATAAATTCATATATTCCTTTAATCATTTAATATCTCCCCTGTGATGTTCTTGTATAATTTTACTACAGAACCCTCACCTACTTAAACTAACCTGCTCGTTAGTTTAAGTGAACAACTTCACAATACCACCAATCTTCACAATAAAATTATAAGAAAAAATAACAAATCGTTGTTCTTATTTAACACAATAATAATAATCGTTGCTGCGCAGAATGTGTCAAATACGAAAAGACGATCACTTAGAATGCAATCGTCTCTGGTTCCACGGGGACAGGTTCTTTGTCCCCATTCCTTTGTTTTAAAAATGTGAAAGATACATAAGTAAGAATGATTCATGCAAGGTAAGTAGGAAAAAATCTGAAATTGTGGGACGGAGAACCTGTCCCCCTGGTCCTGCCTCTGCTCCTGCCAAGATGTTAGATATTTGCTTTTACAAATTCATATGTCATCTCAGCGACTTTTTTATTACCAGCTTCTGAAAAACCATGACCTTCTCCTGGAAACACTTCAATTCTAGCGTGTGGATATAACATTTCTGCCCTCTTCCCATATTCAAGTGTTACAATTTCATCCTGATCTCCATGAAAAATTAGAACATTTTTATTGAATTGCCCAATATGGTCGAAGACATCATAGTCATGAATCGATTCAAAATATATTCTACCTAATCGAACTCCCCATAACTCATGTGTATCAGGGATGCTGTCAAGTGTTGGAAACCTTTTATTCCAGTCATCTGCAATACCCAGCGCTGGAAATAGCAATAAGAGTCCTTTAATGTCCTCTATATATTCATCGGCTACTAATCCTGATACTAATCCCCCCTGACTTCCTCCAAATAAAAAGATATTATCAGGATCAACATTTCCCCAATTTTTTATGGTTTCAACAACAGCAGACAGATCTTCTTTTTCTGTAAATATAGACATTTCATCAGTCTTAAGGTCACTCTTTGAATTTATGGAGCCGCCACAAAAGTCGAAGCAAATTGCGCCCACGTCATTTTTTGCTAAATAGTCACTATTCATAGCAAAATCTACATTTGTTCCATTAAAACCGTGGCTGAAGATTACGACAGGGCACTTTCTCTTACTATTAGGCATGTAAGAGACACCATGAATTTCCCTCTCATGATGTTTAATCTTCACCATTTCTTTTTGATAACTGCTCATTTTTATACCTCCATGTCTTAGGAAATTCAAATTACATATCCGGTTAACCCCATTGGATAAAATAATCTGAACTTTATTTTATTTTATATATTTTAATATCTAAACCAGACGCTGTTGGTAGACCTTCTGCAACTAAAATGTCATCATTCAAAAAAGCTAATGCCTTACTATTCGTAATGACTTTTGGATATGATCTAAATAATGCATTTATCAACTTGTTGTTTACATTACCGTTATTCTCAATATAAATTTTGCAAAGTTCCCCTGTATAATCCTTCCCTTAAAGCATATACCTAGCTGATAACGTATGTCGATCACTAAACCTTCCAATGATTTGCGTATCCACGCCTCCGTCAAGGATCTCTCCTTTAAAATAATTACCCGTTACATGACCTTTAAAAGAAATCATTATTACTGAATCTCCATCATTATTATTTAGTTTGATCGTATTCTCTATTTGAACATGTACAGTAAATATTTCTTCAATATCCATTTTTCCAATCCTCCTATACCTTACAATGGACGCATGTATTATGTCTGTCAAGATTATCTGGAATCCTGAAATGGTGGTTAACTGATTATTGCGGATGAAAAGAGCCACTTATGCATAGTTTTGAGCCACCGATTGCAAAAAATAGAGCCACCATATGCGGACATGAGAGCCACTAAAATGGTACCCGCTCTTTAAAGAAGAGCGTCAGAGCCACAGCGAAGGCTGCTTGCCATTGACTGTAACGCCCAATTCTTTGCATTTGGTGGAAGGGGTCGGGGCCCGAATCGGTTTGTCCGTGTTATCATATTTGAGCAGGTGTGCCTATTTGGCATTATTTATGACAGACCTGCGATTATTCCTCAACACGGACAAAAGTTGAGTCAATGGTGGCGGAGAATAGTATCAGCGCTAATTATGGCAGAAAAAACAATCGTGGCTCTCCTTGCCGCAGTTACTGGCTCAAACTGTCCGCAATACTCAGTTAACTATAAATGACTGCTTACATATACCTATGATCAGCACCTAAAGTCTTATAAAGTAAACTCTCGAACCATGTTCCTTTAGTGCATTAAACACTATGGTTAATATGTCTTTCCTGGATAGTAAGAGTCTAATGACAATCACATTTTATTGAATTAGATATCTTTTATGCTGTTCACGTTTCCGTTCATGAGTAATTTTGGCATACTTTAGTGTGGTATCTGGTGAACTGTGACCTAGTAGCTCTTGAATAGATACGAGCTCAGCTCCATTATTTAATGTTAATGTTGCAAAAGTATGTTTAAAAACATGCGGACTTACTTTGTCTTGTAGGCCTGCCCTTTGAGTGATTATTCCTATTTCTCTTTGTATTCCTCGTTTAGAAAACCTTCTATAAGGTTTTCTCTCTGTAATCATCAACACTTCACAATCATCTTTTCGTTCTTTTAAATATTTATCTAAATGATACATTGCTCTAATTGAAAAATAGACTTCCCTTTGTTTATCACCTTTACCTATAACTAATGTGCTCATATTCTGTTGATTGATATCAGCTTTATTTAATCCATGAACTTCAGATAAACGACAGCCAGTTGCATACAATACTTCAAGAAAAGCACGTTGTCTAATTGTTTCACAGGCTTCTCTTAATATTTCCAGTTCTTCAATTGATGGGGCTTTAGGAAGTCGGTATTCATCTTTTGGAGCTTTTAATTTGGCAGTTGGTTCACGTTTAATATATTCTTCTGAAACTAACCAACTAAAAAAACTTTTTAAAATAGATAATTTCTTTCTAATTGTGCTCATTTTTAATGTCCCATCTTGACTTAAGTACATTCTAACATCTGCTGTAGCTATGTCCTCAGCCTTCTTTTTTACGATATCAGCAAACATACTTAATTCCATGAGGTAGTTGTCTAGAGTAATAGAACTTAAACCGTCTAGTTTTTTTGCCGAGATGAACAATTGTATTTTATCCTCAAGGTCAGGATGTATCAACTCTTTGAATATAATACTCTGATAGAACAGTAGATAATTTATTCTTTGTATTTTCCACTTCAATATTAGGATACAAATCTTTTAAAGCAGCCACTAAATCTGATAATACTTGCTCTCCTAGATTCATAATAATCAACTCTCCTTAGTTCTTATTAGTAACTAAGGATTACCTATTCAAACACCGTTAGGGACATCGAGAATAACTAATACGAAACTTGCAATTTCCCCATCAACTTTTACAATAAAAGGGTGACGGTATTCCTCAGTCCATTGGTGGTCTAGAAATTTATATAAATATAAGCCGTGTTGACTTATTACGTGACCATCAAATTCACTGCTATCATAACGATAAAACTGAATTAAATTACTTAGAACGGATTTATCTTCATATGGAACAGGTGATAATGAAATATCCATTATAATGCTCCTTCAAATTAATTAAGTAAGGTTCTATGATTTTTTTATTAGGTGTCTTGTTATACTAAACTGCTTCGTTAGTACAAGAAAGCGACTGCTTTATTAAACAATCGCACCCGTTAGTGTAAGTGAATCCTTTCACATATTATGATTAATTAACTTTAATAACTCATTTTACTTTCCCACTTATCCATCTTCTTACTAACTAGTTCTTGGAATTCTTCATCATTTTCAGATAATTTATAAAACATAGCTAAAGCTACTATAACAACATCAATACATTCTTCTTTTACATCATCAATTCCCAACTCTTTATAGTCACTTCCACTTGCTTTTAGATAAGATAAAACAGCTTGGGTGGTTTCACCAACCTCCTCAGATAACTTCAATGCCATTTGTTCTAACGTTTTTGGTTCTCTTTCACTCAGTAACTTTATCTCTTTTAGCAACTGTTCCATGATTTCTTCCCTCTTTTCAATTTATAATTATAGTGATAGTTTATTACCATTTATGTATATAAGCACCCTCGTATGTCATTAGCTTATTAACTAACTCTTTTGAATCCTCATCAATAACTATTAATTCTTTATACTCCTTTTTAACAAACCCTTGTTCAATCATATGGTCAAAAAGTGTTAATATAGGTGAGTAGTAATCGTTAATATTGAGTAATGCACACGGTTTGTTATGGTATCCTAGTTGAGCCCAAGTAAATACTTCGAACCATTCCTCTAAAGTTCCAGAACCACCAGGTAATGCAATAAATCCATCAGCAAACTCTGCCATTAACGCCTTTCTTTCATGCATAGTTCTAACGACATGTAGTTCAGATAGTTGTTGGTGAGCTATTTCAACGTTTTTTAACTTCTCTGGTATAACACCTATTACTTTACCACCTACTTCCATAACAGCATCAGCAACTGCCCCCATACAACCAACTGTTGCTCCTCCATAAACAAGATCGAATCCATTATCTACTAGAACTTTTCCAAGTTTTTTAGCTTCTTCCATATAGATTGGGTCAATTCCTTTACTAGAACCACAGTAAACTGCAATTGTTTTCACAAACATCTTCCTCTCAAAAATAAAATCATACTATATAATAAAACACTATTTATTTTACCATCATTTTCTATCATAAATAGAAAAAACTAAACACATATTTTCAACCTCATATCTTTACAAAACTCCCCTTTAGCGCTATAAGAGGTGCAACAGCTTGTTCAACTATCGCACCCAATAGTTTAAGTGTATCACTTCACAATTAAACCTTAGAAAAAAGCTGCACTAAGCAGCTTTTTCCCTGGATGGATCATTCTATTCACTTCTTTGCAATGATGAGGAATCTTTTAGAATTTGTTTGGATTCCTTTAACATTTCGATTCTTTTCTATAAATTCATTCAATATTTCAAAATCCTTCTTATCTTCACCAAAATTAGGAATAATTGGTGTGTTTGTAAGTAAGAAGATTAGGTCTTCAGGTCTTTCAAAATAGTCAATTGCATCATATTCAAAGGATTGAATCTTAGAAAAACCTACTTCTTTGAGTTCACTAATATATTTTTCTTTCAATGCACCGTCAGTTTTATCATAAGCCTGCCCTCGACCAAATGCGTTTTTTATATTTAATTTATCTGCTTCACTTACTTGTTGTGTCAGAAACCACCCACCACTTTTTAATACCTTATATACTTCTGTTGAAGAAAGTGGTGCATGACAACTTGAAACCACATCAAAAAAGCCTGAAGGAAAATGCAAATCGTAAGATGACATCTGAAAGAACTTTACGTTCGAAACATTTGAATTTTTAAGATTAGATACCGCAGTTTCTAACATTCCACTTGATAAATCAATTCCAATCAAGAAAAATAATGAAAATGAAATTCGTAATATATTCTCACCGCCACCTGTACCAATATCTAAAAGTACATCTGTTTTTTTACATCTTTTAATTACTTCTTCGTAAAAGTCCCACTTAACACCTTCAGAGGAACATTTTATATTGCTAAAATTCCAACCGTTTATTTTCCCGACCTTATCATAGAAATACTCATAATCAAACTCTTTCATTTTTTAACCGCCTTTCAAATATAAGAAAAAAACAAGACACAATCATACAGTGTCTTGTTTTTCGTAGTAATATAAATGACTACCAACACTGTTCAAAATATAGGTTTAAAAAAGGGCATACTTCTCCCTTGATGGCTGGCACGCGTTTTTTTTCCAGCCCGAAAACCTAGATACTTCGAACAAGACGGTAAGACATTCCATTCACCCCATTTGAAAGATTAGGTAAAGTATAACTAATATTCAGATAATTGTAAACATTTTCATCTTTAATAACCCAACTCTTTAATACAATAGGAACTGTCGATTGATAAGCTCTTTGTTCCACTCTCGCATCCTTTACTTCAACAAGTTAAATCGTTATCCTTGTTAAGCATTTGCCACCCGTTGAAAAGAAAATATTATGCACTTATTTTTTTATTATTAATTACTAAGAAAATAAAATAGCTCACTACCAAAATAATTAAATAGAAAAGTTCTGGAAATACAAAGGGAATATCAGACAAACGTTCATCTTGCAGATTAAATAAATCAAAAAGGAAATTTGTTAATAAAAACAGAAATATGGTAGCCCAGCTTTGAACGATGGATTTTTGTTTAATTGATTTTTTTCGTTCATCATCATTCGGTCCCAATATAAATTCCTTACTCCCAGTAAAATACCCAATGAAGGCTATAAATACAAGGGGAACTATTATGAGCGTAATAAATAAATTCATTCTTTATCCTCCCTCTCTCTGAAAAATAATTCATCCACTGTAACACCTAAATTCCTTGCTAAGTCAAAAGCTAATTGTAAAGTAGGGTCATATTTGTTGTTTTCAATAGCGTTAATTGTTTGCCTACTTACATTACATAATTTCGCTAATTTTCCTTGGGAAAGAGTATATTTTTCTCTGTACTCCTTAATTCTATTTTCCATCCAATATGCCTCCACATTTACAAGATGTAAAAAACATTTTACACCCAAATGATAAAATAAGACAAAGAGATTGTCAAATTCTTTTTACAACCCTTCGTCTTATTTTTACTTATTGCTTCTTGTACTAAACTGTTTCGTTAATTTAAGTAGAACTGTCCCACTCTCGTACGCGCAATCTACCTATAAAACAACCTACATATTAGTTTGGAATAGAGTAAGTGATTCTATTTCTCATGTCTATTGGAGTCGCGTGATAACAAGATGTGCTGAAACAGGCTCTGTTCCTCCAGCGAGAGGAGTGATGGTTAGTGCTGTGGTTTCGCTAGCAGGATTTCGTACAGTGAGTATTGAATCGCTTACTGTCGTTTGAACAAGAGCCATTCCTACTATCTGAGAAGTACCGGTTGCTCGCCCGACCACCGTATAAGGAAGCTCAACGGCTCCTCCTCCCGAATCGAGAGTTAAAACCAATTGTCCTGCTTCGGAAACACTCACCTGAAAAAAGACTTGATAAATGCCAATGTCAAACAAGCTAAATGTATCGGGACCAGTACGAGAAATCTCCCCCCCACTGGAAGGTCCATCTTGAGGAAAATCTACGTCCCCTCCAGCTGGCACCGGTGCAGCATTATCAGGGGGCATTAACGCATAAAAATCAGCAAAGGCGAGTAATCCTCCTGATGGTCCTTGTTCTCCTTGAGGTCCTGCTGGCCCTGTTGGTCCTTGTTCTCCTTGGGGTCCTGCTGGCCCTATTGGTCCTTGTTCTCCTTGAGGTCCTGCTGGCCCTATTGGTCCTTGTTCTCCTTGGGGTCCTGCTGGCCCTATTGATCCTTGTTCTCCTTGAGGTCCTGCTGGCCCTATTGGTCCTTGTTCTCCTTGGGGTCCTGGAGGTCCAGGTGGACAAACACATTTCTTCTTTTTAGCTTTTACTTTTTGTATAGGATAAATTGGACAGCACCGTTGAATTTTTCGGGTATAAGGCTTATAACTAGTCATAAGATCACCTCATAGAAAGTTTTAATTCATACTATGTTGGTAACTTATTAACGGAAGGGCAAGTATCTCATTATTATACTAAAATTCACTGAATAGTATTTTCATTGAAGTGGAAATTATCTTCAACATTACTGCCCTTATATATAGTATAGTTTTCCACCGTATTCAACGTAAGTAAAGATATGTAAAATGCTAAATTTGTATCTTTGTATAAGCATTATATGTAGTAAGTAATTATAGTTTTTAACGTTAACAAAGATAAGACTTTACTTGGATGGGTGGGTATGATAGGCTTGCACGCCTGATGAAACAACTGCTTCATCCTTCCAAGACCAATCGTGCCCACAGAGGCTCCAAGTCAAGTCCTTAAACGCATATCTACGGTTACATGTAAACAATGGTAAAAGGTACGCCTTATCAATGTTTTGAAACGGATACTACATATAACTGCCACTTTAGTTTAAGTACACTTTTTCACAAACTCATTTATTTTTTAACATAAATATCCAATACTGGAGTTAGGAATTATGCTACAATTTGGACCGATTGCGAAATAAAAATACTGCATGTCAATACAGGATTTTTGATCAAAATTTTCCCACTTATCTTCAAAAGTAGTGTTTGACTCCTCTACTATGATTAAAACAGCTTTCCATACCTTCGTTTAAAAATCAAATAGCCTATTTCCATAAATATTTATAGAAATAGGCTATTACATATATGAATCTACTAAAATTAAATTTGTATGTTTATTCCATTCCATGTCATTTTTCTACACAATGGTCGAACAGTATCGAATTAATACATTTCCTGCGGTTTCCCAGGAAATATTAATTATTACCAAGTTCATCTCGCCATTGTAATAAATCCGTTTTTTCTGCCTCTGTAATTTCAGCTTTTTCAACTAATGCACTAGCTAAAATATCAAAGTTTGTTATTGTTTTAAAAGGTATACTAGCATCTTTAAATTGTTTGTCTGCTTTCTCTAAACCATAACTAAAAATAGCTAACACACTTAAGACTTCCGCACCTGCTTCTTGTAGTACAAGTGCACTCTCGATAGATGATCCTCCAGTAGATATAAGGTCCTCAATTACGATGACTTTATCTCCCTGTTCTATCTTACCTTCTATCTGATTTTGCTTGCCATGTCCTTTGGGCTTTGATCGTACATAAACCATTGGAAGACTTAAATAATCAGCTAACCATGCAGCATGAGGTATTCCTGCTGTGGCACATCCTGCAATCACATCTGGTTTTTCTTCTAATTGATCAATTATTTCCGCAAATTGTTTTACTATTTGTTTTCGCACTTCTGGATAAGACATTGTTAATCGATTATCACAATAAATTGGTGAATGAATTCCTGATGTCCATACGAAGGATCGATCTGGTCGAATTTGAATGGCATCTATTTCAAATAACGCATTGGCAATTTCTTTTGATTTAAGCATGATTCCACTCCTTCCGTACACGTTGATAATTAGCTTTAGGGTTTTCCGCTTGAGTAATACTTCTACCGATCACCAAGTAATCCGCACCATTTTGTTTGGCTAACTGAGGGGTTGCTACTCGTTTTTGATCGTTTTGCTTGGAATCGCTTAGTCTAATCCCTGGTGTTACGGTTAAGAAGTCATCACCACATGTTTGTTTAATGAGTGGTACTTCATGTGCCGAACAAACAACGCCATCTACACCACTATTTTTGGTTAATAATGCAAGGCGTGTTACTGCCTGATCTACTGATTGCTTAATCTGTAATTCTTCTTGTAAAGTCGATTGATCCATTGATGTTAACACGGTTACTGCAATTAGTTTAGGAACCTTACCATTAGTTCCTGCTTCCAATCCTCTTTTGGCTGCTTTCATCATTTCTGAACCACCGGAAGCATGAACATTCACAATATCAATACCTAAATGAGCTAAATTATACATCGCTTTTTCAACTGTTGTTGGTATATCATGAAGTTTTAAGTCTAAGAAAATCGGATGGTCATGTTCTTTTAGCCAATCGATTATTTCCCTGCCTTCACGATAAAACAATTCCATTCCTACTTTTACTGGTACCCCATAAAGATCATGCTTCTCAATAAACGATTTCACATCTTCTGCCGTACGGAAATCCAAGGCCAGAAAAAAAGGTTGATCCATTACACATGCCCCTTTCCTATTGCATCTTCCACTGAATCGAAGCCATATTGCTTTAGCACTCGTGGTAAATCATTAATGATCTCAGGACATGCAAGCGGATTTTGAAAATTCGCAGTTCCAACTGCTACCGCATCTGCACCAGCTAAAAGAAATTCTAAAGCATCTTCGGCTGTAATAATTCCACCCATCCCGATAATCGGGATATCAAGGGATTGGCGCACTTCATAGATCATACGAATCGCAATCGGTTTTATCGCAGGACCTGATAATCCCCCTGTTTTATTTGCAATGATCGGCTTTCGCTGTTTTAAATTTATTTGCATACCTGTTAATGTATTAATCATTGACAAGCCATCAGCTCCAACTTCCGACACTGCTTTCGCCATTTCTACAATATTTGATACATTCGGAGATAATTTGACATATACCGGATAGTCACTTGCTTCTTTAACCTGATAGGTTACTTCTTTTGCAAGTGATGGGTCCGTTCCAAATTGTACTCCACCCTCTTTCACATTAGGGCAAGATATATTTAATTCTAAAGCAGTAATATCTTTTGAATGATTTAATGTTTTAGTAACCTTGACATATTCCTCTACTGTACTCCCGGCAACATTAGCAATCACAGGTGTGTCATATGGTCTTAAAAAAGGTAATTCTTCTTCTATAATTTGTTCAACACCAGGATTTTGTAAGCCAATCGCATTTAACATACCACTTGAAGTCTCTGCCACTCTCGGTGTGAGGTTCCCGTAACGTGCTTCACCTGTGGCTGCTTTGACAATAATTGCTCCCAGTTCACTTAAATCATAAAACTGACTGTACTCTTTCCCAAATCCGAAACAGCCGGAAGCTGGCATGACAGGATTTTTCAATGTTAGACCTGGCAATCTCGCCGTTAAATTCATGTTAAGATCACCTCATTTGCTGAAAATACCGGACCGTCTTTACATATTTTTTTCGATTTCGAAGGGTCTTCTTTTAAAGGCACTACACATGCATAACATGTACCAACTCCACAACCCATTCGTTCTTCTAAAGAGATATAGCCATTACGACCGTCTAATTTACTCGAAACCGCCTTTAACATTGGCGTTGGACCACAGGAGAAGAAGTAATCAAATGTGGGCTCCATTTCATCAATAATATCTGTAACAAAGCCTTTTGTGCCATAGCTACCATCATTGGTCGCTATATAGGTATCGCCAATTTGTTGAAATTTTTCTTCATAGAATATTTGATCTTTCGATTGAAAACCAAGGATACTCGTAACTTTTACCCCTTTATCCTTTAGCGATTTAGCTAGATAGTAGAGCGGAGGCACACCAATACCTCCACCCACTATCAATGCTTGATTCATTTCTAATTGGTCAATCGGGTAATAGGAGCCACACGGTAAAATAACATCGAGAGAGTCTCCAGCCTTATATTTACCTAGCTGGCGAGTTCCTTCTCCAAATATTTTAAAGATAATCGTAAAAGTTTCCGCATGGGCGTCGACAGCAGCTACAGAAACCGGCCTGCGTAACATATGATTCGGTAAGGCGATATGCACAAATTGTCCTGGCTTTAATACTTGTGCCATAGATGATTGCAAAACAACTTCAAAAGTATCTTCCGCGATTTGCAAATGACTATTTATTTTCAACAATTGTTTAGTTATCACAGTACAATAGCCTTCCCTTCTACTGCTGGCTTTGCAGTAAATGTTGTTGAATCAATCACATTTACAATAGCTTCTGCTGTATCTAAACTTGTTAAACATGGAGTACCATGTTCTACTGCTTCACGACGGATTCTAAACCCGTCAGAACGAGGTTTTTTACCAGAAGTAAGTGTATTAATAACTACTTGGACTTCACCCTGTTCAATAATGGAGAGTACATTCCTACCTTCTGCTCCGACTTTTCCTACTTCAGTCACTGGTATATTTAATTCCCTGATTGTTTTAGCAGTTCCCGCTGTAGCATAGAGATGGAAGCCTAATTCAAAGAATCGTTGAGCAATTTCAGATGCTTCTGCTTTATCCTTATCAGCTATCGTTATCAAGATTGCCCCTTGCATCGGTATCTTTAACCCAGATGCAGTTAAACCTTTATATAACGCTTTTTCTAATGTTCTGTCACGTCCAATTGCTTCCCCTGTTGATTTCATTTCAGGTCCAAGCATCGTATCAACACTACGTAATTTTTCAAATGAGAACACCGGTACTTTGACAGAAACTGTTTCTGGCTCGGGTAGCAAACCTTTTTCGTAATCCATGTTTGCCAGTGATTCTCCTATAATACAACGTGTTGCGACATTTGCCATCGTTACACCTGTTATCTTACTTAAAAATGGAATCGTACGACTTGCTCTTGGGTTAACTTCTAGTACGTACACTTCATTGTGATGCACGACAAACTGAATATTAATCAGTCCTTTTACTCCCAATTTTTCAGCAATCTTAATCGTAATATCCACGCATTTCTGTTTAATGCCAACTGATAATCGTTGAGCAGGATAGACCGCAATCGAGTCACCAGAGTGAACACCGGCACGTTCAATGTGCTCCATGACCCCAGGTATGATCGTTGTTTCTCCATCACTGATCGCATCCACTTCCACTTCAATTCCAGTTAAATACTTATCGATTAACACTGGATGCTTATGCTTAATATGATTCGTTTTCGCTAGATAGCCCTCTAATTCCTCTTCATTATAGACAATTTCCATCTGACTTCCACCAATAACATATGATGGGCGTACTAAGACTGGATAACCAATCGCTGTTGCTGCTTCTTTTGCTTGATCTAGTTGTCGTACACTTTGCCCTTGTGGTTGTGGAATGTTTAACTCTTGTAAAAGTTGTTCAAATTTATCACGGTCTTCAGCTGTATCGATCGCAGCAAGTGGAGTCCCCAGGATATTTACACCACGACGCTCTAGTCCTTCTGCCAGATTAATAGCTGTTTGACCACCAAATTGAACAATAACTCCTTCTGGTTTTTCTAAATCTATGACATGCATTACATCTTCTAAAGTTAATGGTTCAAAATATAATTTGTCTGAAACACTAAAATCAGTTGAAACAGTTTCAGGATTACTATTCATAATAATCGCTTCATAGCCTGCCTCTTTTAATGCCAGTACAGAGTGAACCGTCGCATAATCGAATTCAATCCCTTGTCCAATTCTGATCGGGCCTGAACCGATAACTAATACTTTACTGCGAGCGGTTACTATTGATTCATTTTCCTCTTCATATGAACTGTAGAAATAAGGTGTTTCCGATTCGAACTCAGCTGCACAGGTGTCTACCATCTTATAAACTGGTAAAATATTTTCCGTTTTCCTAAGCTGATAGATTTCGTCTACATCAACATTCCAAACACGAGCAATATGCGTGTCCGAAAAGCCTAATTTCTTTGCTTCTTTTAACAGATCAAGGTTTTGTGGAATATCTGCTAACTTTATTTCAAATTCAATAATCTTTTTTAATTTTTCCAAGAAAAAGCGATCAATCTTCGTTAATTGAAAAATTTCTTCAAGGGATATGCCTTTTCGTAGTACTTCTGCTAATACATAAATCCGTTCATCATCTGCATGTACTAAACGGTCTTTTAAAGATTCAAGTGATTCATCTTCTAATTTAGCTAAGTAGAAATCATCACCACTTATATCTAATGAGCGAATGCCTTTAAGTAAAGACTCTTCGAAATTACGACCAATTGCCATAACTTCTCCTGTTGCTTTCATTTGGGTACCAAGCTTCCGGTTACCTAATACAAATTTATCAAATGGGAAACGAGGAAATTTCGTCACGACATAGTCTAAAGCTGGTTCATACATTGCATAAGTTGTTCCTGTAATTGGATTCATAATCTCATCTAATGTCATACCAATAGCAATTTTGGCAGCAATTTTCGCAATCGGGTAACCTGTCGCTTTGGACGCCAAAGCAGATGAACGACTTACTCTTGGGTTCACTTCGATAATATAGTATTGGAAACTGTATGGATCTAACGCTAATTGAACGTTACAGCCCCCTTCAATTTCCAATGCGCGGATAATTTTTAATGATGATGAACGCAACATTTGGTATTCACGGTCACTTAATGTTTGTGATGGTGCCACAACGATTGAGTCTCCGGTATGGATACCGACTGGATCAATGTTTTCCATGTTACAAACTACGATTGCTTGATCATTTTTATCTCGCATTACTTCATATTCAACTTCTTTAAAACCTGCTATATTTTTTTCGATTAAACACTGATTTACCGGTGACAAGGCTAGTCCATTTCTGGTAATTTCTTTTAAATCTCCCTCGTTATAACACATGCCACCACCTGTACCACCTAGTGTATATGCAGGCCGAACAATTAGTGGATAACCAATTTCATTCGCAAAGTCTAATGCTTGTTCCACCGTGTTTACGATTTGGCTATCAGGTACTGGTTCATTAATTTCATTCATTAATGTTCTGAATTTTTCACGATCCTCTGCTTTCTGAATCGCGTCTAATTTTGATCCGAGTAATTCCGTACCGTATTCTTCTAAAATTCCGGACTCATCTAAAGCAACCGCTAAGTTTAAGCCAGTTTGCCCACCAAGAGTTGGTAAAACCGCATCCGGTCTTTCTTTGCGAATGATTTTAGATAAAAATTCTACCGTTAATGGTTCCATATACACTGTATCTGCAATCGTATGATCCGTCATAATGGTTGCCGGATTAGAGTTTGCCAAAACAACTGTATAGCCTTCTTCTTTCAATGATTGACATGCTTGTGTTCCGGAATAGTCAAATTCTGCCGCTTGTCCAATTACAATCGGGCCAGAGCCTATTACTAAAATTTTTTTAATATCCGTTCTCTTTGGCATTTAGACTTCCTCCTTCTGTGTTGCTTGATAGCTTGCGATATTCCCCATAAAAAGGTCAAATAAATAGTTCGTATCATCTGGACCTGGTGAGTTTTCCGGATGATATTGTACGGAGAATGATGGATATTTGGAGTGTTTTACTCCCTCCACTGTTTTATCGTTTAATGCGATCTGCGAAAGTTCTAAATCGGTTTGCGCAATGGATTGTTCGGTTACGGCATACCCATGATTTTGGGACGTTAAATAAGTGCGTTTAGTCTCATAATCATAAACTGGGTGGTTTGAACCGCGATGTCCAAATTTTAATTTGTCGGTATCTGCACCACATGCTAATGATAGTAGCTGGTGTCCTAAACAAATACCAAAGATCGGTATAGTTAAAATAACCTTCTTGATCATTTCAATCGCTTCTGGTACGTTTTTAGGATTACCAGGACCATTTGTTAACATGATGCCATCAGGTTTTAGACGCAAAATGTTTTCTGCACTATAATTGTAAGGTACAACCGTTACATGGCAATTACGCTTGGTTAATTCTCGTAAAATACCATGTTTCATACCAAAATCTACTAATACAATGCGGTATCCTCTTCCAGGTGAGACATATGGTTTTACGGTAGAAACCTGTTCAACTTGATTGGTAAGCGATTTTGCTTGTTTTAACTTGTCCAAAGCTTCTTTATCCTCAGCACCAGCTTCTGTTAAAATACCTCTCATTGTACCGTGTTTACGCAAAATTTTAGTTAACTTTCTTGTATCTATTCCAGAAATACCTGGTATATTATTTGCTTTTAAATACTCATCTAGGTTTTCATCACTGCGAAAATTAGACGGTGTTTCACAATATTCTTTTACCACAAAACCAAAAATTGATGGAGTGATCGTTTCAAAGTCATCTCGGTTAATACCGTAATTTCCGATAAGTGGATATGTCATCGTTACAATTTGACCACAATACGATGGGTCAGATAATGTTTCCTGATAACCTGTCATTCCAGTATTAAATACGACTTCACCAATACTTTCCGCTAAGGAACCAAACGCTTCCCCATTAAACACGGTACCATCTTCTAAAATAAGTTGTCTTTTCATTTTGTCCCCTCCTCATAAGCAATCTGACCTTGATAAATGGTCATAACAGGCTTCCCAGTTACTTCCCATTTATCAAATGGTGTATTCTTTCCTTTTGATAAAAAGGTTGCTGTATCTATATTTTCATTTGTTTCTAGATCTAGTAATGTGAAATCAGCGCTTGCACCAATCTCAATCCGTCCGTAAGGTAACCCGAATGTATCTGCTGGTTTTACGGTCATCCAATCAATTAGCTGCTTTAAACTAAAGATTCCTTTTTTAACAAAATGGGTATGCAAAAGAGAAAATGCTGTTTCAAATCCAACAATTCCAAATGGTGCTTCTTCCATACCGTTTGCTTTTTCCTCAGCAGTGTGTGGAGCATGATCTGTTGCAATAAAATCAATCGTTCCATCAAGTAAACCTTCGATTAGCGCCTCTTGATCTGCTGTTGCACGCAATGGTGGGTTCATTTTAAATTGGGCATCATTTTCAGTAATAGCATTTTCATTGATTAACAGGTGATGTGGTGTTACTTCCGCTGTTACCCGAATACCTGCTTTTTTCGCATCTCGTATCACGCGTACTGATTCTTTCGTACTGACATGACATACGTGATAATGACATCCTGCCGCTTCAGCTAAAAGGACATCACGGGCAATCTGTACAGCCTCACAAATAGAAGGAATTCCTGGTAAGTCTAACTGCTGACTCACTTTCCCATCGTGCATCACACCATCATGAATTAATGTATTTTCTTCACAGTGCGCAACAATTGGCATGTCAATTGCTGCTGCTTGTGTCATTGCCTGTAACATCATATCTGCTGATTGAACACCAACACCATCATCTGTATAAGCAAAAGCACCCAATTGCTTTAGTGCCTTCATATCGGTTAATTTATCACCTACAAGTCGCTCGGTAATTGATGCATAGGGTAGAACACGAATTGCTGCTGTTTCTTCAATTCTGTTTTGAATAGATTGTAAAACTTCCGCTGAATCAGGAGTTGGTCGCGTGTTAGGCATCGCGCAAACCGTTGTATACCCTCCACGAGCAGCAGCCTTCGTACCAGTGGCAATAGTTTCTTTAGCTTCGCCACCTGGTTCTCTTAAATGGACATGGACATCGACAAAGCCTGGGGTGACCAAGTTGCCCTTTCCATCAATATGGTCTGCTTCTGTAATGTCCCATTCCGTTCCGATAGCTTTAATTTTTCCATCCTCTATTAAAATTTCACAAGGTTCTAAACTGCCATTATCCAATATTCGCTTGACGTTTGTTAAAATTTTCTTCATTGAAATTGCCCCCTTGGTTCAAAAGTGTCTCTATTACTGCCATTCTTGCTACTACACCATTTTTCATTTGTTTAAATATTCGCGATCTTTCACATTCTACCAACTTGGTATCAATTTCGACTCCGCGGTTAACAGGTGCTGGGTGTAATATGATGGCATGTTTCTTCATGTTTGCTTCTCTTTCTACGGTTAAACCATATTTCTCTAGGTAACTTTCTTGATATAAATTAAATTGATCCTGATGTCGTTCATGCTGGATTCGAAGTAACATTAAAACATCGGCTATTTCGATTGCTTCATCCATGGACACGTAGTGATACGGTAATGATTCATCATGCCACTCGTCCTTCCCGGTTAAATAGACCTCACAGCCTAATGTTGAAAGTGCAATTGCATTGGATCGTGCCACACGGCTATGCTTGATATCACCAGCAATCACTACTTTTAGGCCGCTAAACTGCTTGAATTCCTGATAAATGGTCACAAGATCTAAGAGACTTTGAGTCGGGTGTTCTCCAGTCCCGTCTCCTGCATTAATGACAGGGATGGATAAAGATTCTGCTAATTGATTGGCAATGTTTTCTTGCTGATGTCGTAAAACAATAAAGTTAGCACCAATAGATTCAAATGTTTTTGCTGTATCATAAATACTCTCACCTTTTGTTACACTTGAGACATCTGTCATAAAGTCCAGTG
The DNA here is from genome assembly GCF_900114645.1 of Gracilibacillus orientalis. GTDB lineage: Bacteria > Bacillota > Bacilli > Bacillales > Amphibacillaceae > Gracilibacillus > Gracilibacillus orientalis. The sequence continues at coordinate 85,762 of NZ_FOTR01000006.1, forward strand.
GTTCAATACCAAGTTTTCTTTCTGCTACAACAAAACTCATTTTGGTGCGTGTACTAGGTTCAAAGAAAAGATTAGCAGCAAAATATTGCTCTTGTAGAGGATTTACCCCTTTTTGACTAATATGATGTGCCCTTCTCACCAATTGAAGTATTTCTGTTTCTGTTTTATCCTTCATCGTCACAAAATGCTCCATCTTTTACATCCTCCCTATCCTTTTATTTGAAACTATTACTCCTCATCTTCAGATCTTGCAAACATACTACCATTACCATAACCTGATTCTTTTTCAGGTAAGATAAGATTTAAAACTAAGCCAACTAATGCGGATAGGGCCATACCTGCAATGGGTACAACTTGACCATTACCAACCGGTATATCGATATGGGCACCACCGATTCCGATGACTAAAATGACTGATGAAATAACGAGGTTTCTTTTTTCTCCTAAATCTATTTGGCTATCGATTAGCATTCGTAGACCGCTTGATGCGATAATACCGAATAACAGAATCGATACACCTCCCATAACCGGAGATGGAATAGAACCAATTAATTCTGTAATGATGCCGATAAAACCGAAAATCATTGCTAAAACTGCAGCACCACCGATAACAAACACACTAAACACTCTGGTAATCGCCAATACACCGATGTTTTCACCATATGTTGTATTAGGTGGTCCTCCTAATAATGACGCGATCACAGTAGCTACCCCATCGCCTAATATCGAACGGTGCAAACCAGGCTTTTTCAGAAAATTTCTGCCAGCTATTTTGGAAAGAACCATTTGGTCACCAATGTGTTCGGCAACTGTTACGATCGCAACGGGTACCATCAAAAATACAACACTCCAGCTAAATGCATCTACTGGATTAAACGTAACAAACGGGATAACAAAATCAGGTACTAAAAAGATTGACTGAATAGCCTCACCAAATGAATTACTGGAAACAATTTTGTCCCAAGCAGCTTGAACGCCGCTAGCATCTAATACTTTCACATTTGTGATGGCAGTGATAACTAGTGAGTAGGTATATCCACCGATTATCCCAATTAGGATCGGGATAAGTCCGAAAAATCCTTTAAATAACAAGGAACCGATAACTGTGATCAGCAAAGTGACAATCGCTGCACTGAAATGAACACCGCTGTATTCACCGTCTACATTCATAGCCATATCAATCGCCGTAGGGGCTAATCCTAACCCAATCACAATAATGACTGGCCCTACTACAATGGGAGGTAATACTTTGATAATCCAATCTGTTCCAAAGGCTGCTATCAATAACGAAAGGATTCCATATACAACACCAGCCAAGAAACTCCCAATCATGACTCCTTCTGGTCCACCTATTGCCATGGCACTTGTGATTGGAGCGATAAAGGCAAAACTGGATCCTAAATAGGCTGGAATTTGTCCTCTTGTAATCAGCAGGTATGCGAGTGTACCAAAACCACTGGATACTAACGCAACTGCTGGTGACAACTCTGTTAAAAACGGAACTAAAATTGTAGCTCCAAACATTGCAAACAAGTGCTGTATACTAAAAATCAACCACTTTGATAGCTTGGGTACTTCTCGGACATCTAAGACGATATTTTTCTCTGACATTTCTCCATCTCCCTTAATTAACTAATAAAAAAACCTCTTTGCTGGTCGCAAAGAGGTAGACGTGTAGTATAAGGTATACACGTAGCCTTTAAATGCGACCTTGCAAGCATCTCTGTACTTGTTTAAAGGTCTTATTCTTTTTCATAAATACTAACACTATCTTTTTGATCGATTTCTTCCAATTCAACTGTAATGATTTCATTTTGTGATGTTGGAATGTTTTTACCTATAAAATCTGCACGTATTGGCAGTTCACGATGTCCCCGGTCTACTAAAACAGCTAGCTGCATTTGAGAAGGTCTACCTATATCCATAATTGCATCCATTGCAGCTCTGACTGTTCTGCCTGTATATAAAACATCATCTACTAAAATAACGTTTTTGCCTGTAACCTGTTCTTTTAAATTGGCTTCATTCAGTGTTGGTTCATTTTGATCTTCAACATGTGATAAATCATCACGATATAGTGTAATATCCAATTCTCCAATTGGTACTTCTACACCTTCGATATCTTGAATGCGTTCCTGGAGACGCTTAGCAATCGGAACTCCTCTTGTTTTAATACCTACTAGCATTAATCCGCCAACACCTTTATTGCGTTCGAGAATTTCGTGAGCAATTCGTGTCAGCGCCCTTCTCATTGCTGGAGCATCTAGTACATTTGCTTTTTGATTCAACATAAAAACCTCACTTTAAATTACTATATTAAGACCTGTTACAAGAAAAGCTTAGTGCGCCCGTCTAGAAACGTAGCGACTTCAGAATCAACTGAGATTAAGGAATCACGGTAAGCATGTGAGCCGATGATGACTTTCACCCAAGGGTATAAGGGCGACTAGGCCTCTGGTTTCACCAGTCAGCAAGTCTTCTTTATCGTAGGGTGATTCGTGAAGCCTCCTAGTTTTTGGGCGTTCGGAGCTAGACACCCGCGCACATTTTATACTTTATTGCCTAAAAAAACCCTTATTCTCCGTGAGAGAATAAGGGTTTTGGTCATACTTATGGTATGATGATCCGTTTCCTTTTCAGCCTCACGGGACTGTTTTAAAAGGTCTTTATGATATTGGTTTCATTATGCCAAAAACTGTTGATAAAGTCAATTGCTTTTTCGGATATTTTCTAATACTGTTGCAAATTTTTCTGGTAACGGTACTTCAAACTCCATCTGTTCTTTCTTGACAGGATGTTCAAAACTTAAATGATAAGCATGAAGTGCCTGACCATCTACATCTATTGTTTTTCGCTGACCATATTTTGGATCTCCAACCAATGGATAACCAATATATTTCATGTGCACACGAATTTGGTGTGTTCTACCGGTTTCTAACATACATTTTACGAAAGTAAATTTCCCATGTAGCCTTTCGATTACTTCAAAATGAGTAACAGCCGCTTTACCTTTCTCTGTTACATCCATTAATTGACGATTTTTTTCGCTTCGTCCTACAGGAGCATCAATCGTACCATATTCATGTGGAATATCACCATGCACAATTGCCTGATATGCTCTTTTGACTTTTTTCTCTTTCAGTTGTTCTGATAAACTTTCATGTGCAAGGTCATGTTTAGCAACCACTAATAAACCACTCGTGTCTTTATCAATTCGATGGACAATTCCTGGTCTCTTAACACCATTGATACCGGATAAATCATCACAGTGGTACAGTAATGCATTGACCAATGTATCTTCCTGATGACCTGCTGCCGGATGAACAACCATTCCACTTTCTTTATTAATAACAAGAATATCCTCATCTTCATATACAATATTAATCGGTATATTTTTCGCCACTATATCTAGCGGTTCTGCTTTTGGTACTTGCCACTGTATTTGATCCTCAGCCTGGCATTTATAGTTCTGTTTCACAGCCTTATCGTTTACAAGTACTAAGTTTTTATCAAACCATGTTTTAATCTGTGATCTGGAATAGTCATCGATAATGTTGACTAACAGTTTATCAATTCGTATCCCTTGATCACTCGTTTTTACAATATAAGAAAATTCGCTCATTTCTGGTTGCTCCTTTTTTTGTTTCTTTCATCGAAGAACGTATAAATAAATATTACAATAACTCCCACTACTAAAGAAGAATCAGCAATATTAAAAATGGGATAATCATATGTACCAATATACACATCAAAAAAATCGACGACTTCTTTATGGATCAGGCGATCTATAAAATTTCCTACTGCCCCACCCAGAACAAATGCTAAAGCAAGACCAAGCCATTTACTCTCCTTGGCAAACTTTTGGATATAAAAAACAATAAAGGCCACTACGACCAAGGTAATGATATAAAAGAAAATCATTTGACCTTCTAGTATTCCCCATGCTGCTCCTGAATTTCTGTGTGATGTTAAATAAAAAAAGGATTCAATAACTGTTATATGTTCTCCAATTTCCATATTTGTTACTACAAGCCACTTTGTCAGTTGATCAATAATGACAACTGCTAATGCTACTACATATACTCGCCACATAATATACCTCCGAAATTTCATTAGACAATCAATCTCAATACTTTAACATTATACCATTATATATAACATTGAAAAAGCAACTACCCCTTTTATAGGATAGTTGCTTTAGAATTCATTATTCTGCTAGATCAGCATAATTTTCTTTTACTACCGTTGCACAACGTGTACATAATGTTGGATGTTCATTATCCTCACCTACGGTATCTGAAATTACCCAGCAACGTTGACACAATTCGCCTTCATGTTTGTTGATTTTCAGCGTAACATGTTCAAACGTTTTGCCAGCTTCTAATTTCTCTACAAGTTCTACATGAGAAACAATTAGTAATTGATGTAGATATGGTACTTCTGCTAGTAATGCAGCTACCTTCTCATTGTTTGCTTTGATTGTAACTACGGCTTCCAACGATTTACCAATTACTTTTTCTGCACGTGCTTCTTCTAATGCCTTTAAGATATCGTCTCTGACATCCATAAATTGTGACCATTTAGCAGCTAATTGTTCCTGGTCTTTGATTGCTTTTGCTTCTGGCATATCTGCTAGTTGTGGACTTTCTGCTTCCATACCAGGGATATAACTCCAAACTTCTTCCATTGTATGAGTTAAAATCGGTGTTAACAATTTTACTAAGGAAGTGATAATCTCGTGATAAACTGTTTGAATACTACGTCTTCTATGATTATCCTCTGCCTCAATATATAGAATATCTTTGGCAAAATCTAAATAGAATGAGCTTAAGTCAATCGTACAGAAATTGTGAATGGTTTGATATACCGTTGAGAAATCATATTCATCATACGCTTTGCGTGACTTGTCAATCACTTGTTGCAAACGGTATAACATATAACGATCGATTTCTTCCAACTGTTCTTCTGCTACACGATCTGCTAGTGTGTAATCAGCTAAGTTACCCAATAAGAAACGGAAGGTATTACGGATTTTACGGTATCCTTCTGCTGTTTGTTTGATAATTTCATCTGAAATACGAACGTCAGCTTGATAATCAACAGAAGCTACCCATAAACGCAAAATATCTGCACCGTATTGTTTCATAATTTTAGATGGAACAACGACGTTTCCTACAGATTTACTCATTTTGCGCCCTTGGCCATCTAATGCGAAACCATGACTGATTACCGTTTCATAAGGAGATTTACCTGTAACCGCAACGGCAGTTGAAATGGATGAGTTAAACCAGCCACGATATTGGTCAGAACCTTCTAAATAAACATCTGCTGGTCTCTGTAAATCTTCTCTTCCTTCCAAGACCCCTTCATGAGAACTTCCTGAATCGAACCATACGTCCATGATGTCTGTTTCTTTGGTAAACTCTCCATTTGGACTATGTTCTGATGAGAATCCTTCCGGAAGTAATTCTTTCGTATCCCACTCAAACCAAATATTAGAACCATGATCTTCAAATAGTTTTGCAACATGATTTATGGTCTCATCATTAATGATAGGCGTCTTATCCTCACCGTAAAATACCGGAATTGGTACACCCCATGTACGTTGTCTTGAGATACACCAATCTTCACGATCACGTACCATGTTAAACAGTCGTGTTTCTCCCCATTTTGGTAACCAGTTAATCCGATTAATTTCCGCTAAGATATCTTCACGGAAATCCTTAATGGATGCAAACCACTGATTAGTCGCACGGAAAATCGTTGGTTTTTTCGTACGCCAGTCATGTGGATAGGAGTGTGTAATAAAATTAAGTTTTAACAACGCATTGTTTTCTTCCAGTTTTTCTGTTACTTGTTTATTCGCTGCATCATAGAATAAACCTTCAAAACCTGGTGCTTCATCTGTAAAATACCCTTTTTCATCAACTGGACACAGCACCTCTAAACCATATTGCTTACCAATAATAAAGTCATCTTCCCCGTGACCTGGTGCAGTATGAACAAGTCCTGTACCACTTTCCGTAGTTACGTGCTCTCCTAAAATAACTAATGATTCACGATCATAGAAAGGATGCTGTGCTACTAATTTTTCGGCCTCTTGACCCTTAAATGTTTTAACTACTTCTGTTTCCTGCCACTCGAACGTTTCTTTTAAATCACTTAGCATATCATGTGCAACAATATATTTTTCTCCTGCTACTTTAACAACCGCATATTCAAGATCTGGATGTACCGAAATGGCTAAGTTCGCTGGAATTGTCCATGGAGTCGTTGTCCAGATTATGAATTTTTCATCGCCAGCTAATAAGTCTTTACCATCTTTAACGTCAAACGTTACAAAGATAGACGCTGAACGTTTATCCTGATACTCAATTTCTGCTTCAGCTAAGGCAGACTCAGATGATGGGGACCAGTAAACCGGTTTTAATCCTTTATAGATATAACCTTTCTTGGCCATTTCCCCGAACACTTTAATTTGTGCCGCTTCATAAGACTTGTTTAATGTGATATATGGATTATCCCAGTCTCCTCTGACCCCTAACTGTTTAAACTGGTTTCGTTGATTATCAATTTGTTTTAATGCATATTCCGCGCATTTTTGTCTGAACTCTGCCACGGTCATTTTTTTGCGATTTACTTTCTTTTTAGCAAGTGCTTGCTCGATTGGAAGACCGTGTGTATCCCATCCCGGGACATAAGGAGCATGGAACCCTGCCATTGACTTGTATTTGACAATAAAATCTTTTAATACTTTGTTTAGTGCATGCCCCATATGGATGTCTCCATTGGCATATGGAGGTCCATCATGTAAAACGAACAACGGTTTTCCTTCTGTTCGTTGCTGGACTTTTTCATACATTCTTTCTTCATCCCATTGTTCTTGCATTTTTGGTTCTTTGTTAGGTAAATTACCACGCATCGGGAATTTCGTTTGTGGCATATTTAATGTTTTTTTATATTCCAATTTAAATCCTCCTATTATTCTTTTATTATTAACACAAGTAATTACTGACGGTAATGTGCATCCTCTGTGACTAAGAAAAAGAATCAAACTGTGAACTAATAATATTTCGAATTTGCTTTCTTCCATTCTTTTGGAGTAGAGTGTAGTTCGTCGCTGTGGAAAAATACTCTCTATCGAAAGAACAGAAGAAAGCAACTCCACATGAGCTTTATTCCGCAGTTTATGATCTTGCACACTATTTTAAAGTGTCTAATACTAAAAAGAACTCCTCATCCCGAAAAGGGACGAGGAGTTCTCGTGGTACCACCCTTATAGATAGCAGAAAAATGCTACTATCCACTCAGCTATTCGTAACGTGAATGACTCGTTTACACTTACTATATTCAGTGTAACTACTCATGGGTGATCTTCTATTAAGGTACTAAATTAGGCTTTCACCATCCCTAATTCGCTTAGTTAGTAATCCCAAATATACTCTCCCGATCATAGTATTTAATTCAAATATGAAAAGTTTGTATTATGAATTATATGTAATATTTTCAATTTCGTCAAGATTTAATATTGATTGGACTCTTCTTTTTCATTCTCAAGTTCCTCTTCTTCATTTTCGAGGTCCATTTCGAATAATCCATCCCAATCATTATTTTCCACCAAATCAAGTTGTGCTTCTACTAACATTTTCAATCTGGTACGGAATACTTTCGCTTGTTTCTTTAATTCTTCTACTTCTAATGAGATTGTTCTTGATTTATGGAGTGCTTCATTAATTATACGATCCGCATTTTTTTCTGCTTCTTTTATGATTAATTTAGATTCTTTTTTGGCATTTTCTTTTACTTCTTCTGCCGTCTCTTGTGCAACCAGAATCGACTTGTTCAAAGTAGATTCGATATTGGAGAAGTGACTAAGCTTCTCATTTAATTGATCCACTTTTTCTTTTAAATCTTTTTTCTCACGCGTAACCGTTTCATAATCTTTAATCACTTGATCAAGAAATTCATTTACATCATCTTCATCATAACCCCGAAAACCTCTAGCAAATTCTTTGTTATGAATATCGAGCGGTGTTAAAGGCACATCGGCCACCTCCTATTAGATGTCATTCTTTATACAATATCTTATCATACTTTATTGACAAATCACCAAAAAATTCTACAAAAAGTTATAATAATTTTTCAAAAGTGATTCTTATTCTATCTTTTTTGGTAAGACCGTGTAATTCAGTGATTCGAGACCTGCCTTTTCCTCTAATCGATATAAGATCATCTTCTTCTAGTATAAAAGAAGGTTGATCAATTGCTTGAAAATTGACTTTAACCAGGCCTTTTTTTATAACGTTTAATGCTTGTTGCCTGGACATTTGATACATTTCCTTGATTATTACATCTAGGCGTAAAGAAGCACATGTCGCCATTCTTGACTGCCAAGTATCTTGAGACGGCATTCTTTCTGACATGGAAACTCTGTCAAAAATTACTCCTGCCTTTTTGACTGATGTCACATTAGTGATTAGATAAGTTGTTATATCTTTTGCTACGAGTATTTGAATGGTATCGTTGTGAATAACAATATCACCTATTTTTTTGCGTTTGATACCAGCAGATAAAAAAGCTCCCAGCACATCAGGATGTTCAATCGAAACAAATTTTTGTGGAAATTTTGCTTGTAATAACTCAACTTCAAAACTCGATTCATTTATTTCTTCATAAAAAGGTGCTAGTACCGCACGCTTTCTTTCTGCCGATTCCCATCCACCAAAGAATGCTAATTGCAATTCTTCATCATTTCCAATAATCATCTCGAATATCTTTTGTTCCCTTGGATGGAGAAAATCAATTACTTTTCGCTCATACCGAGTCGTTACTTCATCGCGCCATGACAATACTTGATCAATAAAAGGGTATTCCTCTTTCCTAAAGTGCTGATATAAATCCATAAGATCACCTATATACCGAAAACGGTAGAAAGGAGTCTAATAAATAAGAAATCTAATCCACGCATAGCAAATTGTAAAACAAAAATCGCCACAATAGGTGAAATATCAATCATACCACCGATTGGAGGAATAATTTTTCGGAACGGCTCTAGATAAGGCTCCACGATAGAACCGAGCATTTGACCGAAAGATGACTCTCTGGCACCTGGAAACCAAGACATCAAAATAAAAATAATGATCGCATATGTGTAAAGCAACATAGCATAATGTAAAATCTCATATAAAAATCCCATTTAACTGTTTACCACCTTTGTTCTGGATCTGCTTCTTCCATTATTTCCGTAATATCTCCTGAAATTTCAATGTTTTCTGGTGTACATAAAAAAGTCTGTGAACCAAGCTTTTTTATTTGGCCAGAAACAGCGTAAACTGTTCCACTCATAAAATCAATAATTTGCCTTGCTTGTTGTGTATCTACTCGTTGTAAGTTGATGACAACTGATCGTCGATTTACGACATGATCAGCAATATCTTGCACTTCATTGAATGATCTAGGTTCAAACAGCACCATTTTTGCACTTTTTTGAACTGACTTCAAACTAACAACGTTGGCTTTCTCATCTTTTCTTTCACTTCGTCTCTGTGGTTTATTTTCTTGTTCTACTTCCTCTTCGACAATTTCATACTCTTCATCCTCAATTCCGAACAAATTACGGAATTTCCCCTTCATACTCATCATTCATCACCCCTGTTCTTCATACGGGCCCACCAGACTGGAACCAATACGTATATGAGTAGCACCTTCTTCAATTGCAGTCTGATAATCATTGCTCATACCCATTGATAAATACTGACATGGTGCATGTGTCCATCGCTTATCTTGAATATTACTCTTTAGCTTATGTAAGGATCGAAAGATATCACGCAATACATTTTCATCATCAAGATGTGGTGCCATTGTCATTAATCCAACTACTCTAATATTTGGATAGTTTCGTAACATATCTATGAACGTTTCTATATTTTCTGGTTGTAATCCATGTTTCGATTCTTCTCCACTAACATTCACCTGAACAAAACAATCAACAGGCTTGTCTGTTCGTTTATTAATTTCCTTTGCTAAGGATTTTCGGTCTAATGAATGAATGTAATCGATCATATGAATAACGTCTTTTACTTTCCGGGATTGTAACGTACCAATAAAATGCCATATTGCTTGTTCTCCAATATTCTGATGCTTTTCCAAAAGTCCTTCCAGGCGATTTTCACCTACATGACGAATACCGGATTGAACCGCTTCTAAAGCTCTTTCTATTGTAACATATTTTGTTACCCCTATAATGGTGATATCTTCAGGATTCCGCCCCGCTTTGTCACATGCTTGTTTGATATTTTTCTGTATTTGCGTGAGATTTTCTGCTACTGTCATGTTTAAACTCCTTTCATCACAGTTAAACTAATGCGATAAAACCAATCATTCTCCCGGTGGGATGCTTGTCTCTTCGGTGAGAGAAAAATGTTGAATGATGGGCTGTACAATACTTTGAAATATGTATATGATCAGGTGAAACACCCGCATCCAATAATAATTGAAAGTTTAAATGTTTTAAATCTAAGTGATATTGGCCATTAAATCCTTGATAAGAATCAACATATTTTGCATCAATATGCCGGATGACATGGTCATTTACCTGATAGCATGATCTACAAATACTTGGTCCAATTACAACTTCTATGTCCTTTGTATCTGACGACAATTGTTTAAAGCGATCTACTGTTTCTTTAGCAATATTAGAAACTGTCCCTTTCCAACCTGCATGTGAAATGGCCACTATACCGTTCTTTCTGTCTGCAAAAAATAAAGGAACACAATCTGCAAACAATGCCGCACACAACACATTTTTTTCCGTTGTGACTAAACCATCTGTTTCTGGTATTGCATCATCTCTGGAAAATGCTCCACTGCCACTATCGTTTGATTTACTTATCTGGACATGATTACCATGTATTTGTTCGGCCATAATCCACTTGTCTAACGGAAATGAAATAGCATCGGCTACATGTTTTCGATTTTGTAATACATCACTTGCATTATCTTCCACATGAAAACCCAGATTATTACTCTGATACGGTGATAGACTTACACCACCCTCACGTGTTGTGAAACCGGCTATAATATCGGAGTTATTACTCATCCATTCTTTAATCCATAGTATACCTTCATCTTCAAGTTGCACAAAGGGTTCCGTCATCATACCCCTCCCATTTTACATCATTTTATCATATTTTAGCTCAGCAATACAGTTCTATGTCGTTTATTGTTGATAAGAAGAAGAGGAATCCTCTTTCTGTTGAATTTGAAGGGTTGGAAAATCCCCATTCTTTTTCACCAAAATAACATCGTGACCTATTTTCATGACATGTTCCCATGGAATAATAATTTCCCGAGATTCCCCAAAAACTCCTAATGTTTTTGTTTTTGTTGCTACCACTATATTGGTAATATTACCAATATCTACATTTATCTCTATATCCGTTAAATTGCCTATTTTTGTTCCATCTTCAATGTACACAATATCTTTCATTTGTAAGGCTGATAATGTTATCATTTTCTCTTCCTCCTTTATATCAATATATGTATCGACTTAAAAAATATGGTGTTTATGACAATAAAAATCGCTCATGTTCTATTGTTATTAGCACACACTAAAGACAATTCGATATGTTAAGAGGTGAAAAATATGGGTAAAGATGAACACAAGAAAAATACTTCGAGAAATCCATTAGCACAAACGCCTAAAATGGAAAAAACGGATGGAATTGATGTAGAATTTTCCAATGAGCTAGCTGATACAGATGATGTAGAAGCGAAAGAAAGAAGTAAAAAAGCAGATAAAAGAGCAAAGAAGCGATGATTTACCATCGCTTCTTTTAATCATATCAAATACGGAAACTAAATCACCTTAGGGTTGTTCACTGTAAAGCAAACCATGAAACAGAGAAATTTCATGGTTTGCTTTTAAATATCATGACTACTAGTATTCTCACCTATGTAGACTCCTGTGAAACCACTGCATAAGATTCCACAGTGAGCGGTTTTACGAGCGAGGAAGCTGAAGTGGAGCCCACGGTTAGGACACACTGAAGAAGCATGCTTACAGCGCAGTTATTTTGCCCTAACGAATCCAAGCACTCAGAGACAATAATCAGAAGGAAAGTAAGCATATTATGTTCACCAGTGCGCAGATTATATCTTTTACTAACATCAGGTAATCGGAGCAAAACCGAAGGGTTGCTCCGTTTTTGTTACTCAAACATTTCTTTATTCATTTCTTTAATTGCTGCTTTTTCTAATCGTGACACTTGCGCTTGTGAAATACCAATTTCTTCAGCAACTTCCATTTGTGTTTTACCTTGGAAAAAGCGTTTATTAAGTATCATTTTTTCACGCTTGTTTAACCGATGCATTCCTTCTTTTATCGATAAATGATTAAGCCAGTCATTATCTTTCACATTATCATCACTTACTTGATCCATTACATAAATGGGGTCTCCACCATCATTAAAAATGGGTTCAAATAAAGAAACAGGGTCTTGAATCGCATCAAGAGCAAAAATTACATCTGTAACCGGTACATCTAATTCTTCTGAAATTTCCATAGGAGAAGGATCCTTTGACGTTTTGTTTAATAATTTCTCTCTTGCATGCAGCGCTTTATAGGCAATATCTCGTAATGATCTAGATACTCTTATCGGATTATTATCACGCAAATAACGTCTGATTTCACCGATAATCATTGGGACAGCATACGTGGAGAATTTTACATTCTGACTTAAGTCAAAATTATCAATTGATTTTAATAAACCGATACAACCGACTTGAAATAAATCATCGCCGTACTCTCCTCGATTATGAAATCGTTGAATAACACTTAAAACTAATCTTAAATTACCATTAACTAATTTTTCCCGTGCAGATTGATCCCCGTTCTGCATAGCCCGAAATAAAATTCGCATTTCATCATTCTTTAATACTGGTAAGGTTGCTGTATCTACCCCACAAATTTCTACTTTATGCCTTGTCATTTAATACCCTCCCAATTGGAGATCCTTCTCAAAAATCAGTATCACCAATCGGGAGGTTTTTATGCATCATCCATGATTTACCATTCGTTATTTCAGACCATTTTATTAAACTCTTTTTGTAGTCTTTTAATGATTTTTTTTTCAAGTCGTGAAATGTAGGATTGCGAGATACCCAGTAAATCTGCAACATCTTTTTGGGTCATTTCTTCTTCTTTATCAACCAAACCAAATCTTAATTCCATTATTTGTTTCTCCCTGCCATTTAATTGCTCTAAAGCTTTTCGTAATAATGATTTATCAACATTCTGTTCTAGATCTTTAAATGTCACATCTTCATCTGTTCCTAACACATCTGAGAGTAAAAGTTCATTGCCATCCCAATCCACATTTAATGGTTCATCAAAAGAAACTTCGGTTTTTATTTTGTTATTTTTTCGAAGATACATTAATATCTCATTTTCGATACATCTTGATGCATAGGTAGCTAGTTTAATTTTCTTTTCTGGATTAAAGGTATTGATAGCTTTAATTAAACCAATCGTACCGATGCTGATTAAATCCTCAATATTAATTCCTGTATTTTCGAATTTTCGGGCAATATAAACAACAAGACGTAAGTTTCTTTCGATTAACATTGCCCTAGCAGCTTTATCACCTACTGGCAAGCGATGAATTAATTCATATTCCTCTTCTTTAGATAATGGTGGTGGTAATGCCTCGCTTCCCCCAATGTAGTAAATTTCATCTACTTTAAAGCCCATTTTCTTCAGAATTTTGTAAAAAATCATTTTATATTTTTGTTGTACGACTAGCATTCCTTCCACTCCTTATCTTATATAATGTCACCCTGTCTGCTGAAATAATTTAGGGTGTAATAAACAATGGTAACTGTTATCAGCCACTAAATTCCCAAATTGAATACCTATTAAAACCTTCTTGTTTGTAAGTTGTACATTTTTCATATGTATTTCAAGTAAATCTGGTTTAAAGGCAATCATAAAATCATGTTGTCCACTCACTCCTTGAAAAGGTAATATTCGAAAAGTGGTAGAGGTAAAGTCATTCATTTCACCTTTCATCAAATTTTGAGCGGATGCTTGCAACTGCATCATATCTTCTTCGTCAAACCAATGCTTAAGAATAGTTTCATCAACAATAATGACTGGGGTCTGGGTAAACGGATCGACTAAATGGTTTCCACTATCTAAATATCCTGTTGTTTCTACTTGTTTACCTTTCCACTCAATCGTGACGCTATAGTAAAACTCATGTTGGAACTGTTGCATTTTGTGCTTGTCCATTCGGTATTTTGTAAAGAACAATATAATAGGAAATCCTATTAAAACAAATAAGCCATGTATTTGATCTGTAGCAAAACCTTGTCTAGATAAATAAGCTTCTGTTGAAAATAAAAAGTGAATGGCAAATAAGCCACCACCTATCGAAAATGTCATAAAATAAAATGAACAAAGCAACTTGAAATAGATAGCAACATTTTGAAAGCCAAAGGCAATCCAAATAATGATAAAAGAATGTGCAATTTTTAATATCCATGAATCAATCGGAAATGTTGGAGCAATGAAAGATATCGGTACAATTAGAGATCCAAATAGACTGGCTATTACTAAGCGGTACCACTTCGTTATATGTTTAGTTACCGATTGTGTCAGTAATAGAATCATCCAGTCAATCATGAAATTAAGTAGCCATATGACTTCTACATAAACAACCACCATGTCCTTCCTTTCCAGCTAATATTAAATAAGCTTTACTTGTCTACTTAGTATAAAGAAAAGAATGAAAGAAGTCTGTCACAGTTTGTATGCAAAAATCCTCTAGTTTTCAGAAAAAACCCATAAAAATGTTGAATAAAAAACTGTTCTATCTACATAGATGTAATGTAACCCTGCACTTTCCGATAGTTTCGGACTAGCGCGCTTCGTGAGACACATTCACAATATGTTTACTCCATAGTTTATGTTTTTTGTGCCTGATTTTTAATCTTTTTTCCATGCAAAAAAACCCGTTTCAATCGATATTGAAACGGGTTTGATTTGGAACTCTAATATTAACATGTATTTGTTCTATCTTCTTCTATTTCGGTTTCTCAAAAATGTAGGTATATCTAATGTATCTTCTTCTTGTTTTGGTCTTGAAACGGAAGAAGTTGGACTTGGTTCTTGGTTTTTTTCTGGCTGTGGCTGCTGTTGCTGCTTTTCTCTCTTAGGAGAGCTTCCTTGTAAAACAGATTTTGGTTTATTTTGTCCATTTTTGATTTGTGCTTCATCAAAGCCAGTTGCAATGACAGTTACGACAATTTCATCCTTCAAGTCTTCATTGATTACGGAACCGAAAATAACATTTACTTCTTGATCCGCTGCGGATGTTACAATGTCTGCTGCTTCTTGCACTTCATATAAGCTCAAATTGGTTCCACCTGTAATGTTCATAAGCACACCGTGTGCACCATCAATAGAAGTTTCCAGTAATGGAGAAGAAATAGCCTTCTTAGCCGCCTCAGCAGCTCGGCTTTCTCCTGTAGCAACACCAATACCCATTAGTGCTGAACCTTTATCAGCCATAATAGTTTTCACATCGGCAAAGTCGACGTTAATTAATCCAGGTGTTGCAATTAAATCAGAAATACCTTGTACACCTTGTCGTAACACATTATCTGCTTCACGGAATGCTTCTAGCATAGGTGTATTTTTATCAATTATTTCTAGTAAACGATCATTAGGAATAACAATAAGTGTATCAACACTGCTTTTCAGTCCATCGATACCTGAAACTGCTTGTGTTGCTCTTTTTTTGCCTTCAAAAGTAAACGGGCGAGTAACTACTCCTACTGTTAATGCCCCTATCTCTTTGGCTACTTGGGCAATTACCGGTGCAGCACCTGTTCCGGTACCACCACCCATACCAGCAGTAACAAAGACCATATCAGATCCTTTAAGGATTTCTTCAATTTGTTCCTTACTTTCTTCTGCAGCTTTTCTTCCTACCTCAGGATTTGCTCCTGCGCCCAAACCTCGAGTTAATTTTGTACCAATTTGCATTTTAACTTCTGCTTTCGAAAGATTTAATGCTTGTGCATCCGTATTCACGGCAATAAATTCTACCCCTTGAACACCATGCTCTATCATTCGGTTAACAGCGTTGCTTCCACCGCCGCCTACACCGATTACTTTTATCGTAGCTAGTTGATCCATATTCGTATCAAAGTCTAACATACCATTTCCTCCCATTTTGCTAGATTAATAGTCTGTCTTTTCATGTCTTCATTTATTCCCATTTTCTTAATCAAAGAAATATTTGAAGAAGTTTGCTAATTTAGGTTCTTTCTTTTCTTTTACATTTTGTTTATTTGTTGATTTTTTTGTTCGTTTAGGTTTTGGTTTTTCAATTTCTGTATGATGTGCTTGTTCTCGTTGAACTGTTACTGCTTCTGAAAACTCTTTCCCTTGTATTTTCGCATTCTTATACGCAAATTTCAAGATACCAATTCCTGCTGTAAATTGAGGTTCACGAACACCTATATAATCAGGAATGGCGATTCTAACATTACTTTGATAAATATCTTGTGCTAAATCAGCTGTCCCTGGCATACTCATCGTACCACCTGTAAGCACCAGACCACCTGGAATTTCATCATACCCCATTTTCTGAATCTCTCGTGCACTATATACTAAAATTTCTTCTAATCTAGCTTCGATTATTTCAGTTAAATCCAATTGAGTATACATTTGTCTCTGATTACTGCCAATGATATTTACTTCAAATGTTTCCTCTTCGTTGGCATCACTATAGAAGGCATGTCCATGGTCGAGTTTAATATCTTCTGCTTCATCTGATGTTGTACGTAGTCCAATAGACAAATCCTTCGAAATATTATATCCACCTAGTGGTACAACACTGGTACCTACCAAGCCATCATCTTCAAAAACAGAAACCGTTGTACTGCCTCCACCAATATCTAGTAATGCAACACCTAAACTTTTCTCATCTTGAGATAAGGCAACTTCACCTGTTGCTAATGGTTGCAAGCAAATATCCATAATACTTAGCCCTGCTTTTTCTACACATTTCAAGATATTATGTAGCATCGTCTTTGAACAAGTAATAATGGTACCTTCCATCTCTAATCGGACCCCAATCATCCCTCTTGGGTCTCGAATTTCATCTAATCCGTCAACGATAAATTGCTTTGGTATCACATCAACAATTTCTCTTTCAGGTGGAATCGACATAACCTGTGCCGCATCCATTACTCTATGTATATCTTCTTCTGATATTTCTTTATCATCACTTGATACTGCAACCACTCCATGACAAGATTGTAATTGCACATGATTACCATTAATTCCAACTATAACCTGATCAATATGTATATCTACCATGCGTTCAGCTTGTTCAACTGCAGTACGGATTGAATGCACAGTCTCATCTATATCCACAATAGCTCCTTTTTTCATACCTAGAGACTTTGCTGTACCAACCCCAATCACATTTAAAGAATCACCGATGATTTCTCCAATGATAACCTTTATTTTTGATGTACCTATATCCAAGCTGACTAGAATTTCACCGTTATCCATAAGGCACCTCCTATTTCACTCCTATTTCAATGCATTAAACTACGATTCATTTCATATAAGTATATTAAACTGTATTAAACACTATTATAATAAAAAAAACAATATTTTTACATGAATATATGTAAATTTATCGCAAAAATATTAAATATTATGATTTATCATCTTTTTTTGCCTGTTTACGCATGTAATATTTCCTAAATATTAGTCTTCTTATAATAGATAGATTTTGGAATAACCTAACTCCAAATGCAAAGATTGCTGCTAAATATAAGTCTATTCCTAGCTGTACACCTATAAATGCTAAAAAGCCAGCTAATAAAACATTGAAGAAAAAACCAGAAACGAATACTTTTTGGTCAAATTTCGACTCCAATTGTGCCCTAACACCACCAAATAAGGTATCTAAAGCAGCTAACACTGCAATAGATAAATAATTGGTATCTTCAGCTGGAATACTCATATTTGTCATAAAACCTAATAATAAACCAATTATTAAAAACAATGCCGGCAACCACATTAGCTTTCACCTTCTTCTGGGACATCAACAATATCTACATCCTGTAAGTCAATAAGATCATCATACTCTGGGAGTACGATATCACTTTGTTTTGATATACTCATTGTAACATTTTCTAACGCGAAGTAATCACCTATTTCACTAACCTCTATATGGTTTACTATTTCTTCCGAATTATTTGTTAGAACATATATTTCTGTTGGTAGATCTCCAATGGAAGTATTGTTTACATAGATGTTTCCATTCACATCTCTAATTGGAGTTATATTAGTGATACGCTGGTTTTCAATGGCCATTTCCGTTGCACCAGCTGCACTCAACTCATTGATAAATAATTGAAGTAATTCAGCATTTATTTCAGGATATTCTTGATAATCATCATCTAAAAACATTGGTTCCAACTTAATAATAAGTCCTTGTCCTTGTTTTTCTGTTAATCCTGCTTGTTCTCGTAATTGTTGGATGGAATTTTGTAATGACTCAATTTGCTGGTGTTCAGTTTGCTCTCGATACTCACGAAGTGTGTTTTCCGCTTCCGCGATCTCTGTGTACAAATTTTGCTGAACTTTTTGTTCTTCTAACAGTGCTGTTCTAATTTCCCAAGTGTCTCTCGTATCTCGTTCTGTAGTTTGGTAATTGGTGTTAAATAAAATAGCTATCATAAAGCCAATCAATAAACAAACTAACCCTATCGTAAAGTGCTGTTTTGTAAAAATAGTTTTCATACTGTCACATATCCTTCGCGTACATTTCAACATTAGAGTTCTTCTCAATCGTTACTTCAATATTATCCTGGACAAGTTGGTCAATGACCCCATTTTTAAGGTTTAAACTGACATCCAAAACTTCTTGATCACCAATTGCTGATATCACAAATGGTGCAGGATATGAAGTCCCATCAATCGAAATAACAGGTCCAATACAAGATATGTAACTATTACGGTATATTCGCTGTCCATTAATTGCTATAGCTTTAGCGCCTGCACTAAATAATTCGTTTACTGTTTGATGAATGTGCCGGTCATGAACAATATATTGATTCGCATGATCCTCGGCAGGAATAAAACTTGCATCTTTTAATGTCACCATAATACCATCACCACTAATAGACAATTCACCCGTTAATTTTTGTAAATTAGATTTAGTAACTACTAAATCTTTTAATACATCAGCTTCTTCACCTATATCCTGTTCAGTGGACTGTACTTCCTGTCGAATTTGACTTAATTCTGATCTTAATTGTTTATTTTTTTCTTCCATATCGATTAATTGTTTACGGTAATAGAAATCTCTTTCCCATTCCTCATTATTGACTTGTACAATTTCTGCAGTTGATTTTGTTTGCTGATAACTAAAAGTTAACAAGAAGCCCAATACCAAAAAGACCAATGCAAATACTAATTGTCTACTCTTCATTTTCCTCCTCCACTTCCTTATCTACACTATAAGGAGTAAATACCGCTCCGCTTTCGTCAATTTTAATAATACCTTCTTTGTTCTTATCCAACTGACTTACAATAGAAGGATAACTATCAAGATTAGAAGATAAATTCCGAATCGAAGACTCGACCTCCTGGCCATCTGTCATATATAAATTCACCTTGTAAGGATTGGAGTCTGACGGAATCCATTTCACTTCAGAGATTAATGCAAAAACATATGGAGAAAGATTGGCTAATTCTTCCGATAATTCTTGTAAATAGTTATTATCACTAAATCCTTTTAAAATGGGAACATCCCCATGTATATCGGAAGAATTAACCTTATCTAACAATTTGCCATTTTCCAAAAGTGGTTGTATTTTTCCATCCACTTCAACATAGGCCACATGGCTTAATTCCGTTATTTCCATAATGATCGTATTCGGAAAAGATTTCGAAACATCAGCCTCTTTCACTTGTGGATGTGAAATGATATTTTCTTCTAACTCTTTTGTTTGTACTCCCCAAAAATTTGCATTTTCTTCTATTTCACTTTGGTTAATTATTTCTTCTTTTGTCAGCCATTGCAAACCATTTACTGATATATTTTTCACATAACTCATAGGTGATTGAAGATAGATCACCGTAAAAATTAATACAAAAAAGATGAGCACATAAAAAATCAGTTTTCTGTTTGCTTTTTTTCGACGCTCTTGTTTCAATTTTGGTATACGATCTTCTATTGAAACGACTCTTTTTTGTACCATATCTATACTTCCTTTTATTCACTAAATTTTGTATTCATGTCTTGTTTCGATTATATCATAGTCATTACTATCTAGGAATCATCCAAAACTCCCAAGTTTATTGTCGATATTTACTAATGTTAATTAATATTCCGACAGAACAAAGGGTCAATGTCAAAGAAGAACCACCATAACTCAAGAATGGCAAGGTAATTCCTGTGACTGGAATTAAACCGATCACAACACTGATATTAATCATTACCTGGATAGCAATCATACCGACAATTCCCACAGCTAGCAATCTAGCGAACAGATCAGGTGCGTGAATCGCCGTTAATATTCCTCGCCATATAAATAAAATGAATAGCACAATGACAAAACCTGCACCTATAAAGCCTAACTCCTCTGCAATTATTGCAAAAATAAAATCATTATGTGGTTCCGGTAGGTAAAAATATTTTTGCAGACTATTTCCAAAACCAACCCCTAATAGTCCCCCAGGACCAATCGCATACAAGGACTGAATAATTTGAAAACCAGTCCCTAATGGGTCCTGCCAAGGGTCAAGAAAAGCTGTAATCCGGTTGATTCTGTATGGAGCAGAGATGATAAGCAAAAGAAAACCAATGACACCAAAACCAGCTAAAAATACAAAGTGAATGATTTTGGCACCAGCTACGAAAATTAATAAAAAACAGGTTAATAGAAACACCATACCTGTACCTAAATCCGGCTGAAGCATGATAATAAGAAAAACAACTACTGAAAGCAACAGAGGTGGAAGAAAACCTTTTTTGAATTCCGTAATCCTATCCTGTTGATTGACTAGAAATCCACTTAAGAACATAATCATGGCAAGTTTAATAAATTCTGCCGGCTGAATGCTAAACGCACCTACTCCTATCCAACTTCTTGCACCACCCCTAACCATTCCAATACCTGGAATTAAAACGGCAATTAACAGGATAAGGCAACTAATAAAAATCCATTTCCGATGCTTTATCCATTGAAAATAGGAGATGTTGGATACAATCATCATTGCAATAACACCAACACCAGCAAATAGTACTTGTCGTTTCAGGAAATAGAAAGAATCATTGAACTTATACTCGGCCCAAATCGAGGATGCACTATAAACCATGATTGTTCCGACCAACAAAATAGCAATAATTACAAAAATCAAAAAATAATCTGGCTTATGTTGATTTTTTAACATTGGTTGCACAAAAAAACCCCCAAATCTTTTAATAAATTTAGGGGCTCGTTTTATTTTGATACAACATGGTCTGTGCTTATTATAATAGACAAGCCCCCCATTATAATTTATGCACAGATTCCATAAACATGTTGCCTCTTTCTTCAAAGGTTTTATATTGATCCCAACTTGCACAAGCAGGTGACAATAAGACAACATCTTCTTCATTGGATAATTGATACGCTTTTTGAACAGCTTCTTTCATCGTGTCGACCATTTCTAAATTTTCTATTCCACTAGCTTCTCCGATTTTTCTTAATTTTTGGGTTGTTTCTCCAAATAATACAAGTGCCTTCACATTTGACATATATGGTAACAAATCATCAAATTCATTGCCGCGGTCAAGACCACCTGCCAGCAATATGATCGGTTGATTAAAGGCAGATAATGCCTTAGTTGTTGCAAGTATATTAGTAGCCTTGGAATCATTATAAAACTTTCGACCATTTACATCTTTAACAAATTGCAGTCGATGTGACACACCTGTAAATGTTGTAAGGACTGTTTCAATAACTTGGTTTGAAATACCTTCAATTTTTGCCACGGAAATAGCAGCTAAAATATTCTCTAGGTTATGTTCACCAACTAATACAATTGAAGCTAATTCAATCACTTTCTCACCACGAAAATAAATTGCCTTCTCATCACAATACGTACCGTTCGATACTACTTCTTTACGGCTAAATGGCACAAGATTTGAGCTAGCATTTTTAATCATGTTTAAGATACGTTGATCATCAGCATTATAAACTAAGTAGTCATGTTCTGTTTGATTTTTAAATATATTTGCTTTTGCATTGTGATACTGTTCCAATGTATGATGATAATCCAAATGTGCTTCGAAAAGATTTAGTAACACCGCAATATTAGGTTTAAATGTACTAATACCTAATAACTGAAAGGAAGATAATTCGGCAATCATTGTTTGTTTATCGTGCATTTGCTCGGCAACTTCTGATGCAACATGACCGATATTTCCCGCTAAACTTACAGGAGAATCTGCTTTTTTAAACATTTCATATATTAAAGTAGTTGTCGTGGTTTTTCCATTTGAACCAGTAATTCCTACAGTTTGATTAATATCAAAGTACGGTATTAACTCTATTTCTGTTAATACCGGAATCCGATTTTTAACAGCCTGATCTATTAAAATATTTTCATAGGGAATACCTGGGTTTTTAATAATGGCGTCGACATCCTCCAGCAATGATAAGGGGTGTTCACCAACAATTACAGAGATACCCTGGGATTGTAAACTTTGTACATTTTCATCGTCTTCAGAGGCTTTTAAATCATTCGCGATAACTTTTACACCATTTCTACTTAACAACTTCGCAACAGCTGTTCCACTTTTTGCAAGGCCTAATACAAGTACTTTAGCAAAAGGGAACTCCTTTAGTACTCTCATGATGCCAACACCTCAATATATATGCCTAATATAGCAAATAAAATACCTATCGCCCAGAATGTAGTAACGACACGCCATTCAGACCAACCTTTTAACTCATAGTGGTGATGCAGCGGACTCATTAAAAAGATCCTTTTTCCTCTTGTTTTGAAGGAAATAACCTGAATGATAACGGACAATGTCTCTAAAACGAAAACTCCACCGATAATTACTAATATAATCTCCAACTTTAATAATATAGCAATGGCTGCAATCGCACCACCTAGCGCCAATGATCCAGTATCTCCCATGAATACCTTAGCAGGATGTGCATTAAATACTAAGAAGCCTAGTAATGCACCTACAACCGATAAACTAAACAGTGTCACGCTTAAATTCGGGATACCGTACCAAGCTAATATTGCAAATGCTCCGAAAGCAATAGCAGCCGTACCAGCCAATAACCCATCCAGTCCATCAGTAAGATTTACTGCATTAGAAGCACCAACTAACATTAACACGATAAAAATAGGATAAAACCATCCTAAGTCAAAGGAGACTTCTGTACCTGGGATAGCAATACTTGTTGAAAAATTTTGTTGCAGTAAAACTACATAAAATATAATAGCAATCACTATTTGCCCTAATAACTTTTGCTTGGAGGTTAGTCCCAGATTTCGTTTTAATACCACTTTAATAAAATCATCAAGAAAACCTAATATGCCAAATCCAATCAACACTAATAGTAACAATAATACTTCATATCCTAATGCACCATTATTGACACGGGCAACGACAACGATGCTTGTTATCGTAATACTTAGAATAATCATGACCCCGCCCATAGTTGGAGTGCCTGACTTTTTCTGGTGTGATTGAGGCCCTTCTTCTCTTATACTTTGTCCAAATTTTAACCTTTTAAGAAAAGGAATTAAAATGGGGGATAGTAGGACAGTAATTAAAAATGCGATCGCTACTGTAATTAAAAATGTATATTCATTCATCCATGTTCTCTCCAATCTCCTATCCAAGTGTTACGAATTCAGATATTTTATAGCTACTTTTTCATCGTCAAAATCTAAGACTTTATCTCCTACCAATTGATATGTTTCATGCCCTTTACCAGCAATTAAAATTACATCTTTATCATTAGCTTGTTCAATTGCTTGCTTTATTGCATCTTCACGCTCTAACACTGTTTGATAATTGTTATAGGTCAATCCTTTCACCATATCATCAATAATAGTTTGTGGGGCTTCTGAACGTGGATTATCAGAAGTAAAGATTGCTAGATCTGCATATTGACAGGCGATTTCTGCCATCAATGGTCTTTTACGACGATCACGATCGCCACCGCAACCAACTACTACATGTATATCTCCTTCACAGAATCGCTTGATCGTTGACAAGACATTTTCTATTGAATCAGGTGTATGTGCATAATCAATAATTACACCAAAATCCTTCTTATGTTCTACCGGTTGGAAACGTCCTTTCACTCCTGAAGTATAGTTTAACACATTTTGTATTACTTCAAATCCAATTCCCGATGCATAGGCTGCAGCAGCCGCTGCTAACATATTATAAACACTAAACATACCCATTAGTTTACTCTCGATTGGAATATCACCTTTTGGAGTTTTCATTATAAATGAAACACCATTGGCCATCAATTTTACATTGATAGCTTGGAAAGAAGCTTTATTTTGAACACCGTAAGTTAAAATCGGTTGAGCAGTTACTTTTTTTAAAAAGTCAGCATACTCATCATCTTGATTAATAATTGCATATTTTGGTGATTCATGTTCCAACGTATTACCTAACTGTGAGAACAATAAACTTTTTGCATATAAATAGTTTTGCATTGTTTGATGATAATCAAGGTGATCTTGACTTAAGTTAGTAAATACAGCGATATCGATATCTACACCATGAATTCTCCCTAAGTCTAATGCATGTGATGATACTTCCATTGTAGCCACGTCTATTCCTTTTTCGACCATGGTATATAAATTTTTTTGCAAAAATAAAGCATCAGGTGTTGTGTTTTTAACTGGATGATTCTCACCATCAATCACCATTTGAATTGTACCGATTAAAGCTGTTTTTTGCTTCGCGTACTGGTGAATTTCGTCAATAATATGTGTGACAGAGGTCTTTCCATTTGTACCAGTCACACCAATAACTTTTAACTTATTGGAAGAATGGCCATAAAAAATGTTTGCTAAATGAGCCAAAGCCCTTGATGTGTCTGGGACAATGACAACCGGAACAGATACATCCAATTCCTTTTCGGCCAGGATGACAGTTGCACCATTTTCAATTGCGGCTTCTGAAAATTGATGGCCGTCGACGGTATACCCTTTAATACAAACAAATAAAGAATCTTCTTTTAGAAGTCTGTGATCCATTGCTATATGTTCTATATTAATCATATCAAGGTTCTGTTTACATTGATAATCTGGTAAATTTTTGATTAAATCATTTACATTCATACTAGTCACCTTTTCTTTTGGGTTACTTTTTATAAACAACTACATTATTATATCAAAGACTTTTCAACATTACGATAAATCTTTATTACTATTTATTACCTAATACAAGCCTGATTTTACTTCCTTCTTGTACTTTTTCTCCTGCAGCTGGTGCTTGATCAATAATATAATCACCTTCTCCTACCACATCAACTTCTAATGAAACTAGCGACTGTTGTAATTCATTTTTATTTAAGCCAATTAAGTCAGGCACTTCAACAGGGGGAGATTCAGGCCATTGGTATTCTTTTTCAATTCCTTCTTCTTGCTTTGACACACCTAACGCGCGCAGACTATCTCCAATAATGGTGCCGACGATTGGAGCAGCTACCACCCCACCAAATTGCACAACATCTTTTGGATTATCTATAGCAACATAGACAACTATTTCAGGATCATTAGCTGGTGCAAAACCGATGAATGATACAATATGGTTATTCTCCATATACTTCCCATCTTCACCGACTTTCTGTGCAGTCCCTGTCTTTCCACCTATTCGATAACCATCCACATACGCACTTCTACCTGTCCCTACGGCAACAACGGATTCAAGAGCCTCGCGTACCTTTTTAGATGTATCGGATGAGATGATTCTATTTTTCAAGACAGGCTCTGTTTTATCGACCTCTTCACCTGTCACCGGGTCAAGAAATGCCTTTGCAACGTATGGCTCATATAAATAGCCACCATTAACGGCTGCTGACACTGCCATTACTTGCTGGATCGGTGTAACTGATACACCTTGACCAAAAGCGGTAGTCGCTAGCTCAACAGGACCGACATTATCTAAATCGAACAAAATTCCATTAGCTTCACCTTGTAAATCAATACCTGTTTTTTGTCCAAAGCCAAAATCTTCAATATAAGAAAATAACCTTTCTTTACCTAGCTTTTGCCCTAAAACGATAAATCCAGGGTTACATGAATTCTGTACAACTTCTAAAAATGTTTGATGACCATGCCCCCCACTTTTCCAGCAATGCAAATGTGTTCCACCCACTTCAATGTCCCCATCATCCACATAAGTATCATTTTCAAGATCAACCAAGTCCTCTTCCAATGCAGAGGCTAGCGTAATAATCTTAAACGTTGAACCAGGCTCATACGTGCTCCAAATCGGCAAATTTCGATTATATACTTCAGCACTGATATCCTGATAATTCGCAGGGTCAAAGTTTGGTCTCGATGACATCCCTAAAATACTGCCATCCTTAGGATTCACAGCAATAGCTATAGCCCCATCAGGGTTATATTTCTCTTCTGCTATATCTAATTCTCGCTCCATAATCGTTTGTACTTTGCTATCTATGGTTAGTTGAAGGTCATAGCCATCTTTAGGGGCAGTATATTTATCAGCCATTTGTGGCATTCTTTTTCCTTTTGCATCACTGTAAAAGGATAAACTGCCTTCTGTTCCACTTAACATATCTTCATACATTAACTCTAGTCCTGTTAATCCTTGGTTATCAATCCCACTAAATCCAAGTACATGTGACAAATATGCGCCGTTTGGATAATGTCTAATAGAATCTTCTGCAATGTAAATACCTTCTAATTCCAACATTTGGACAGCCATTGCTTTTTCTTCTGATATTTTCCGACCTTCTGGTTGCAGTATTACGATACGCTCATTTTTATGAACAGCTTCTAACACATCTTCATAAGGCATATCCAATACGTCTGCTAATTGTTGTGCTGACTTCTCTGGCTCTATCACTTGTCGTGGCACGATCATTACCGTTGGAGCTGAAACATTCTCCGCCAAAACCTCTTCATTGGTGTCAATGATTTTCCCTCTTTCCGGTTCGAAAACAATATCTCTACTCCATAAATCTTCCGCCTCAGCAATCAGAAAATCGGACCAGACAAATTGCACATAACCCAACCGTGCTACAATAACTCCCATAATGATTAATGCAAAAAGAAACACAGTGACTATTCTGCGTTGCACCTTAATATTGGTTATCCGTTTCATGACATATCTCCTTTAGTTCAAGAAACTGTTTGTCCCAATATATGTTTGTGAAAGGCTGAATAGAACACTGTGTATGATTGTTTACTGCTCTTCTTCGTTCTCCTCATCATCAGATTCATCTGATGTTGCTTCCTGTTCTTCCGGTACATCCGGTTCTTCCAGTTCAACCATTAAATAATCTTTTTCATTGAAAGACGACCCTTTTTCAATACTCTGTTTCTTCACATAACCATTTCCCGTCCACTCTAAATCTAAATCCAAAAAGTCTCGGAAAGATAACACATCTCTAAATGACCATCCTGTCAAATCCGGCATCTTCATGTTATCAGTCGCAACAAAAACAGTTTGCCTAGATGTTATTTTGGTCCCTGGTTGAAGGTTTACTTTTTTGATCTGCTCACCATCACCGATAACAATTGGTGCTATACCTAAATCTTTTAATTTATTTACATATGAATCTGTTTGTTTTCCTTCCCACTCAGGAATCTCTACTACTTCGATAGGTTCTTTTGCTTCTTTATCCGGTTCGATATTCAAATAACGCAAACTATTTTCCATTACATTTTTAAAGACAAAAGAAACAGGTGCAGATCCTGATTCTGTTGAATCTAGAGTAGGTTCTTTTACTGATACATACATAATAAGTTCTGGATCGTCAGCCGGAGCCATGCCCATGAAAGAAAAGGTGTAACTTTCTCTTCCTATTTTATATTTTCCTGTTTCAGTATCAACAAAGTTAGCAGTACCTGTTTTACCTGCAACAGTATAATCATTTAAATTGTAAATCTCATGACCTGTACCGTTCTCAGATGTAATAACCGATTCTAGCACTTTTAATGTTTCTCTCGCCGTTTCTTCAGAGATAGGTTCACCAACTACTTCTGGTTGATTCTCTGCTAAAACTTCTTGTGTATCATGATCCAATGTTCTGTCGATGATATATGGTTTTAACATTTTACCGTCATTTGCAATCGCAGTTGCTGCTTTCATCATTTGTATTGGTGTTGTAGTGGTACCTTGTCCAAATGCAGTCGTTACTTTTTCACTAACCCAGTTATAAAGTATCCTTCCTGACACTTCACCTGGAAGGTCAATACCTGTCTTTTTATCGAAATCAAATGCTTGCAAATACTCCAAGAATTTATCGGGTCCGATCTTTTCATAGGCTAATTTTGCTGCCGCTACATTGGAAGAACGTTGAATACCTTCTAAGTAACTAATCGTTCCCCAACCTTGACGACCATTATGATCTCCTATTGTTTGAACGTTGTCTTCTGCCTTGTATTTGCCTGATTTGTATTGTTCCTCAGGATTCCAAACACCTTCTTCGATTGCCGATGCTAGCGTGAATATTTTCATCGTCGATCCAGGTTCGAAAGGTGTAGCAATGACATCATTATACCAATTATCCACTTCACCAATATTGTTAGGGTTATAACTTGGTCTGTTGCTTAGAGCCAGTATTTCCCCTGTTTTGGCATCCATTACAACAGCACTCATCCTATCAGGCTCATATTCTTCTTGCACTTCTGATAATGCGTCTTCCATTAATGTTTGTATTTTTTGGTCAACTGTTAAATAGACATCATCACCATTATCAGGCTCATTTATTACCTCTTTTGGATCTAATAGTTTCATATTAAACTGATCTCTTTGATAAGAAATCGATCCATCCTTACCGGTAAGTAAATCGTTCACGAACCCTTCCACACCATTAATTCCGACAATTTTATCATCTTGTTTGTCTGTTAAACCAATCGTATGTGAAGCAAACATACCATTTGGATAGAAGCGGATTGGTTCCTCAATAAAGTTAATACCAGGTAACTCCAAAGCTTCGATCTCTTCTTTCTGTTCCTGATTTAATTCCCTAGCATTAGAGCCAAATTCAACCTGAAACTTTTCATTACTAATACCTTTATTCAAACGCTCGGCTACTTCACTTTCTTCCATTTCTAATATAGGTGCTAGTTTTTGCGCTGTCTTGTCCACATCTTTAACATAGTTAGCAGTATGTGACTCATCAATAACAGCATATAAGCGGTACACAACATGTTCTTGAGCTAGTGCCATACCTTTACGGTCGTAAATCGTCCCCCTAGAAGCGGGAATATTGTAGTTATTGGTTCTTTTTTCATCAGCCAACTCCTGAATGGAAACACCAGATACTTCTCCAGATACTTGAATGTACAAAAACCTTCCAACAATGACAAGAAATAAAATGGTGAATATAACAATCCAAATAACCGGCATGATTTGTGTTGTTTTACTTTTCATTTTTACACCTAATCTGCAAGTTCAGTTGCTTGTTTGACTTGTGTGTTTTGAACTTTCAATCCATGTTTTTTGGCATTTTCAATAATGCGCTCAGGCTGGCTTAATTCTTTTTGTTGAAAAGCAAGATTTTTATTGTGTACACTCTGCTGTTGAATTTGTGTGTTTAACGATTCAACATTTCGATTAATTTGGTCTAACGAAGCACTATAGCTAACCAAATAAGCAGAAAAACAAAGAAATATTACAGCAAAGATAGAATACATCAGTTTCTCTCCGCGAGTAACCCAGCGCTTCTGTACTTTTACTTTTTTTCTGACTACATTCGGTTGCTGCACTTGTTCTTTTACCTGATCGTGTGTGTAATAAACTCTTGCATGTTGACTACTCATGGTTTTGCCACCCTTCTATTTAAATATTTCTTCATTCCACTCTTTCACTTTTTCAATTACTCTCAACTTAGCTGACCTTGATCGTCGATTCTCTTCCAATTCTGTCTCTGATGCTAAAATTGGTTTTCGATTATCCAGTCGAAATGGAGGTTTGAATTCTTCTGGTATCACTGGAATATTCTTTGGAACTGGAGGTATTGTACTCCATTTTTTAAAGGTTTGTTTACAGATACGATCTTCCAATGAATGAAAGGTAATAACTGATATTCTTCCACCTATACAAAGAGATCTGCCTGCTTGATATAATGCATCTTCAAAAGCTTTCAGTTCATCATTAACTGCAATTCGAATTGCTTGAAATATCCGTTTAGCGGGGTGTCCACCTTTTCTTCTGGCAGGTGCAGGGATTGCTTCTTTAATAATGTCAACTAATTCATACGTCGTGTCGATTGTTTTTTTCGTTCTTTCTGATTCGATTTTGCGAGCAATTTGTTTAGAAAATTTCTCTTCACCATATTTAAAGAAAATTGATACTAGATCTTCGTATGGCCATTTATTCACAATTTCAAACGCATTTAATTCGCTGTTTTGATCCATTCGCATATCTAATGGTGCATCATGCTGATAGCTGAAACCTCGTTCACCTCTATCTAATTGAGGGGAGGAAACACCTAAATCAAACAAAATACCATCTACTTCTTTTATTTGGAGTTTTTCTAATTCTTCACTTAAATGACGGAAATTCCGTTGTATCAAGGTGACTTGTTCAAGTTGATCTTTTAATCTTTCTTTAGCAGCATCAATAGCATCTTGGTCTTGATCAAACGCGATTAACCTGCCTTTTTCACTCAACTGTTCTAATATGTACCCGGAGTGTCCGCCACCACCTAATGTACAATCAATATAAATGCCATCCGGATTGATATGGAGACCATTGACAGTTTCTTTTTTTAATACCGTATAATGTCCAAACATGAAGTCACCCCTATCTTGTTGTTTTTACAAATCAAAATCCATCATATTTTCCGCGATTTCTGCAAATGATTCTTCTGATACATCTACAAATTCATTCCATTTATCTTCAGCCCAAAATTCTACACGGCTTGATACACCAATAACCGCACATTCTTTTTCAATTCCTGCATACTTGCGAAGTGGGGCAGGTATATTTATTCTTCCCTGCTTATCAAGTTCACATTCAACTGCGCCAGAAAAGAAAAAGCGGGTAAATGCTCGTGCATCCTTTTTAGTTAACGGTAATTTTTTAAGTTTTTCTTCTAATAGGTGCCATTCACTCATCGGGTATGCAAACAAACATTGATCCAAACCACGAGTAACGACAAATTGATCTCCTAGTCCGTCTCTGAACTTAGAAGGAACGATTATACGTCCTTTTGTGTCAATGTTGTGTTGATATTCTCCCATGAACATACCCAGGCACCCCACTTTCTAACTTTATCGTACCACATTCCCCCACTTTTCACCACTAAATCTTCAAAAAAATTAACCATTTTTTAAAAAGGCTATAAAACCGCATTAGATCAGTGTTAAAAAGACCATAAAAAAAAAGATAATTGGTTACATCAACCAATTACCTTTTCTTTATAAGCACACTATATAATGTTGTTTTTTCCAATCAAATGGATAACTATTTATTTGTTTGAACCATTCAAATCCATGGAGGTTAAGGAAATAAGTAATATTCCAGATTCGTTCTTGTAGTCCATTCTCAGGTTTTAAGTGCATTTGAATATAATCAAACTCTTTTAACTGCAAATGATATTTTTTGGAATATTCTTTATTTATTCTCTTCGAAAGTTTATCTACTTGCTGTAATAATAATTGCAAGTTTTTATCTGCATATTGTGATATATCATCTGTTAAATCATTGGTTACTTCTTTTAGAGGATGATGCGCCTTTTTAATGGCTTCCTCCAGTTGGTTCGTCATTTCTTCAATCGGCCTGCTAGATTGAGCAGATAACCAGTTTATTTTTTGATTCTGGACCCCGTTATTAATTGCGGAGGTAGTATCAATATTATATTTATTCAATACTTTTAACAGTTTCTCTTCGACTAATGTTAGCGACATTCGTGGCAAAACTGGTGGCATTTTGATTGATATATGATGGAATGCCTGTTTTAAAATCGACCAATAAGCCGCTTCACTTGGACCTGCAAAAAACGCTATAGTAGGAAATAATTTTTCTTGCATTAAAGGTCTGGTCACTACATTATTACTCAATCGTTCTGGTGTTTCTGTTGCTATATCCAAAAGCTCTTGAGTGGTATATTGGCATTCATTATTTTTACCAACCCAATTGTAGTCGTCTTTTTGAAGTAATATTCTTTCTCCATCCTGTTCTACAAATAAATGACCATCATGTTCATTGGCATCAACACTAACATGATATCCCTTTGTTCTCATTGATTGTAACGAACGGTACACATTGCGGCTTATTTCCGGTTGCTTTTCAATCATTTCATGAAAGTATGTAGATTCTAATTGTCGAACTTCAGCATCTCCAGAATCAACTAGGATTAATCCAGTATCAGCAAAGATATCATGAAGAAAGGATGCGAAAAAATCTACAAAAGTGTTTGCTTTCATCAACTTGTCATGCAAAGTTTGAAACAATTCTTTCGTATAAGCAGTTTCATTTAGAGAGCGAAAGGTTGTTTCCAACCAATCATATGTTTGTTCTTTATTTAATTTTCGATGAGATACGGAAGATCTTTCTTTATCATCAACATCTATGGGATTTTTTCGAAGTTCTGTTTCTTCCGGTAAATAAATATGATTCACTTCATCAAAATCGTGGTCTTCTCCCGCAATCCAAAACACAGGTAATACTGGTACACCTAATGACTCCTCTTGTTGCTTTGCCAAAGAAATGATGGAGACTATTTTATTAATGGTATACATTGGACCAGATAGTATACCTGCTTGTTGACCTCCAATAACAACGACACTCTTCTCATCTCTTAGTCTTTCAATATTTTCATATGTGGCCTCCGTTGCAAACCAACGTTGATTTATCGAAATTAATACATCAGCAAGGGCATCTCTTTGAAATTTCTGTTCTTTTAAATCTTTCATACGTTCTTCAAAAACATTTTCATCATAAGGATTATAATCAAAATGATCCAATAAATCCTTTACTCCCTTTTGATAATCATTGATAAATTTATTATGTAAATCGAGTCTTTGGGATTCGATACGCATTAATGAACTGCTCCTTTATCTTCAATATATACAATAGTAATCCAATAGTATTGTACATAATGCAAGCGATAAAAGCACATATTTTGTTTGTGAATATGTAATCGCTACAACACCTTGCTTATATTGTAGAAGATTCCATATATAATCGTGATAATATGTAATGTAAAAAATAGTAAAAATGAAGCTTTCCAGAAACGCTTACAGACATGAGAAAAAATGATATCCGTATATACTCTCCAATGAACAAAGACACATACCAATAAAATGAATAACAAAAGGAGAATAATATAACTAATAGGATTTACGGAAAAAACAGAATAAATAATAGCGGCAACTGATGCGATATATAAAACAGTCGTTGTATCAATTGCTAAATGGAAGCAATAGCGTTTTTTACCTACAAACTTATACGATAATTTGTAAATTAAAAACGTTATAGCAAACGGTAGCGTAACCATCAATGCAAGTAGATAGTACAAACCTTCTATCATACGATACCCTCACTTTTAAAATTTGTTATAACTTTCTTACCATCACTTTTAGTCATATTTATTTTAATTATATAAGACTTTTGAACTTGTGCAAGCATCTTTTTCAAATCCCTATACCTATTTCCGTTTAATCGCCACAATAAACATATACTGCGCAGTAAAACTTTCGCTTAGATTTGCTTCCTTCCCTCTTCTTAGAAATGAGTGTTAAGGATACGCTGCGGCAACATACTTCGCTTTCCGCGGGTGACCCGTGAGCCTCCTCACTCACCCAGACCGTTCGCTGTGGGGTCTCACTTTGGCCACTGTTCCCGCAGGAGTCTGCGTATGTTGCCTCCGCTAGTAGTGATTTTCTGTTGATGGAAGGCTGACCCCCTTGGAATATACCTTCTTGGACTTCTGCTCACTTGATCAGAAAACCATACGAAGCTGCGGAAAAATGCGACACTCCTAGGGGAACAGCGCGAGCTGAAGATCCCGCAGGAAAGCGATTTTTGCTTTTTGAGGAAGCTGAAGCCGTGCCCCTGGAAAGGGAGTATTTTTCCGCAGCGACGAATTAGCAGTCACCTCAAAAGAATGGAAGATCATCTCACCCTAAATGTTTTCATTGGTTAGCATTTTGTATCTATTGTTAAGCAAATTTTTAAGAAAACTTTCTTTACAGGTAACAAGTAATTTATAATGAGTATCATTTCAAAAAACATAAAAACCCCATCATTTCCGATGAGGTTACTAACTCATAATAGTTATGAATTAATGCTCTAACTTTTCCATTGCTTGCTGTATGGATTCAATTAATACTTGATACTGATATAACATTTGCTTTAACTGCTTATTTTCTTCCACTAGTTTACGTAATTCTTCCTGATGGTCTATAGCCTGATAGTATTTTTGCAGACGCTCTAATGTTTGGATCACTTCATGAATGTTTGGTTGATCAGAGTGACTAGCATCTAGTTTTTGGTGAGATTGGTAAGATATTTTCTTTCGATTCTGTTTTGCTATCTGTATAGCTTCTTCATACTGTTTCCTTAACGTTGCATTCCACCGAAAACCACACGCTGCAGAAGTTCGTGATAATTTTTCTCCTACTTCCTTAAATGCCTCTAACTGCGTCTTCCCTTCACGAATATAGCGCAACACGGTTTCAGCTAGCAAAATATCCTCATCACTAGTCCAAGCATCTTGTCGGTTCCCTTGCACAACTCCACCTCCTCTACTCTTGATACAATGTATGCAATTAATAGAAGAGATAGACATATTGTTCATAAATATTAGAAAAACTTGATCTACAGCTAGAACTATTGCCTTATTTTTTCTTGTACGTTAGTGATACTTATCAGGGTGTTAACATCTGTGATTTATAGTGGGGGTTTTATGGACGATTAACATCGTAATATTTTTTTGCATAGTTGTCTAATCGACCTTGGGAAATTCAAGTTTTTCTATAACACAATGATATAACTCGCTATTGTGAAAATAAAAATAGTGTAAGAGATCTTTATCCCTTACACTACTTGTTGTACAACATATAAAATTATTGGTCTACTACTTGTTTTCCATCATATTGTCCACAAGATTTACATACATGGTGTGGTTTAGTTAATTCTCCACAATTTGAACATTCTACCATTCCTGGTACATGTAATTTTTTATGAGTACGACGTTGGTTTTTTACCTTTTTTGAAGTTTTGCGCTTTGGTACTGCCATGCATTACACCTCCTTTAAAGAGAAGTAAAGATCTATTCTTTACTATCTTTCTCATTACTGTTGTCATCTAATAAAGATTTCAGTTTTTCAAGGCGTGGATCTACCTTTTCTGATTGTTCTTCCTCAGTAACCAGTGTCCACCCCTTACCTTCCTTCATCGTATTTGCTTCTAATTTGTCATCATCAGCAAACACTCTTAAAGGCATCTCTAATAGTACATTTTCCTTGATAAATGGTATTAAGTCAAGTACCTCACCATTCACTAAAAATACCTCATCTTCCTCGCGGTAAGAAGTTGTCGTAAAAGTTTCGATTGCATGTATGGAAAAGTCATACGCTACATCTACTAATGTTCTTGCACAAGGTAGAATCATCGTTCCTTGAATTTGAAAATCACAGGTAATATCGTCACCAACCATCCTAGCTGTTCCGTCAACTAGAACTGGTTCGATTCGTCGGATATCATTATCCAAGTTCGCAATATCTGAAATGTCTGCTTCCTCACGAAAAGAAACGGGTTCTCCC
Source organism: Gracilibacillus orientalis (assembly GCF_900114645.1). Taxonomy (GTDB): domain Bacteria; phylum Bacillota; class Bacilli; order Bacillales; family Amphibacillaceae; genus Gracilibacillus; species Gracilibacillus orientalis. The sequence continues at coordinate 121,802 of NZ_FOTR01000006.1, forward strand.
TGTAACTGTTTAAGTTTTTGGATATATAATTTCATTTATATTCACCTCAAGGCAACAAGAAATATTTTAAAATGTATTGGTCCATTTGTCAATATATTTTCTTTACAGAACAAACATTTATTACTTTATATGATATACTACTTAATACAATATGCTTATCATTCACATTCATACGAAAAATCATTCATAAAACAAATGATGGAGGAGGTTACTATGAAAGCATGCGGATTAATTGTAGAATACAATCCCTATCATAACGGACATCACTATCACTTTCAACAGGCAAAAATTGTTTCAGGTGCAGAATGTATGGTTGCAGTAATGAGTGGTAACTTTTTACAACGGGGCGAGCCAGCGATTGTCGATAAGTTTTCCAGAGCAAAAATGGCGATACAACAAGGGGTTGACCTCGTAATCGAGCTACCTTATTTTTATGCGGTTCAACATAGTGAGCTCTTTGCAAATGGTGCAATAAAAATTTTGAACAGTCTTCAAGTTGATTCATTGTGTTTTGGTAGTGAACATGGTGAAATCGATGATTTTAATACATTATATCATTTCATTACTGAACACCAAAAAAACTATGATCTTTATTTAACGGAAGCTTTAAATCAAGGTAATTCCTATCCTAAAGCAAATGACATAGCATTTTCCAAGATTGGCGGCGAAAATCTGTCTATTGATTTTGCCAAACCCAATAATATACTTGGGTATCAATATGTTAAAAATATTTATGATTTACATACAACCATCTTCCCTTACACAATTAAACGAATTAAAAATAATTATCATGATCGTGAAATCAATGATCCTATAGCAAGTGCAACAAGCATTCGCAAGCAATTATTGACAGCTCATACAAATACAAACACAAACGAATTAAATGATACTATTCCTTCCATAACTAATGAATCACTTGAGTCATATAAAGAGCTTCATAGTTCTTGGCATTATTGGGAAGCATATTTTCCATTACTAAAATATCGGGTATTAACGATGAGGAAGGATGAATTTGCTAACATTCACGGTATCAAAGAGGGATTAGAGAATCGAATAATTAATACTGCTAAAAAAGCAGAATCATTCTCTGAGTGGATGGAACTGTTAAAAACAAAAAGATATACGTGGACTAGTTTACAACGTGTATTTACACATATACTGACCAATACTTACGCCAGTGAAATCGAAGCATACGTGACTGAAAAAAAACCGTCTGCGATTCGGATCTTAGCCATGAGTAAAAATGGCCAAAACTATTTAAGTGCCAGAAAAAAAGAAATCGATGTGGAATGGTATACAAGTAACAAACATCCCTATCCCTATCAGGCATTTGACGATCGCATTGATCATGCCTATTACAGCATTTTGCCATTAACTTCCCAACAATATTTAACAAAACAAGCATATCAAAAACCAATATTTAAGACGCCATAATTTATGGCGTCTTAAATATACTGATTGTAAATATGATATTTATTTGTTCCACTGATTCTTTTTCACCGATTTTGAAGATAGGTAAGAGCGTCGTCGAAAGTGTCGACAGGAATTATTTCCATGTCTGTTCCGATTTCCTTAGCAACTTGTTTGGCTATTTGATAGTTAGAATCTTCCCTACCGTTTTCATTAGGTGCGAAGAAGATATCACAGTCCGCATGATCTGCTGCGACTATTTTTTTATCTATACCTCCAATCCTTCCTACATTACCTTGATAATCAATCTCGCCTGTACCAGCAATTTGAAGGCCATTCGTAATATCTGTCTCTGTTAGTTGATCATAGATTTCCAACGAGAACATGAGCCCTGCACTGGGACCCCCGATCTCACCACTAGTGAAAGTTAATTCAGGTGAAACAGTCACACTTCGATTTGTGACAAGTTGAATTCCAATTCCTGGTTGCCCATCTAATGCCTCAAGGGCCTTCATGGTAATTTCTGTTTCAAAAGTCTCTTCATTTCGTTTAACCTTTATTGATATATGATCACCAACATTTTTCGTTGAAACATAATCGATAAGGTCCTCTGCCTCATTAATAGTATGTCCATCTATTTCAATGATTTGATCTGCTGATTGTAAGATCCCATCTGCAGGCATTCCTTCCACAACTGATACAACATAAACTCCTTCATAATTAATATTAATCTCTTTTTTTGCTGCTTCATATGCAACAACAGTTGATCCTTCTTGTGAACTTTCCATCATCATTAGCTGCATTTGACGATAATCCTCATCAGTCATGCCTTCAGGTAATACATCCTCTATCGGAAGTATATCATGATAATCTCGCCATAAAGCCATCATATATTGAAATGGTGTAGCTCTACCACCTTGAATAGTTACAAGATGCATATCTCCTTCACTGTCTGACGCCCCGTCTACTTCTATAACAGGGTTAAGTGGATCTGCATGTCCCGGTTTATGAATATAAAAGGGTAGCTGATAACTAAATAATAAAATAACCATAATGAACGCTACGAAAAATCCAATTAACCTTGTTTTACTTTTTGTCTGAAACATCTAATCCCTTCTTTCTCGCGATCTTTCAATTTTATGTAATGATAAGTCATATTTCTTTGGCACAGTTGCGTATATTTAAATGAAGGACAAACTTTAAAAACACTACATATTTTACTACTCATATTGATAAAGGTACAGAAAAGTGCTATTAAAGGAGTGCAAAAATTGAAGCAAAAGTTGTATTCTATTATCTATGCATCATCTTCCGTATTTATGGCTACCATGATTATAGCCTTTCCTCAAGAAGTATTAAAAGCTAGCCAAAGAGGTTTAGATGTTTGGGCCAATGTTGTGTTCCCATCATTATTACCTTTTTTTATTATAGCTGAATTATTAATCGCTTTTGGAGTAGTACATTTTATTGGAGTATTTTTCGAACCTGTAATGAGACCATTATTTAATGTCCCTGGTGTAGGCGGGTTTGTCTGGACTATGGGGATGGCTAGTGGTTATCCGTCAGGAGCAAAATTCACAGCAAGATTAAGACAAGAAAATCAATTATCAAAAGCAGAAGCAGAAAGACTTGTCAGTTTTACAAATGCCTCTAATCCATTATTTATTATTGGAGCCGTTTCGATCGGCTTTTTTCATGATCAGCAATTAGGTGTTTTACTTGCTATCACTCATTATACGAGTAATTTTTTTGTCGGTATTTGTATGCGATTTTACAAATACCATGAACGAAATCATTATTCATTACAACACTTTTCCATTACGAAAGCTTTTACGCAACTCCATCATGCAAGATTAAAAGATAAAAGAACGCTTGGTAAAGTATTAGGTGACTCAGTAATCCATTCTATTCAAACATTGCTCATCATCGGTGGATTCATTATTCTTTTTTCGGTCTTAACAGAAATCTTACGTGAGGTTCACATCGCCCAATTTTTATCAGGAGGAATCGCCATTATTTTAAGTTGGTTTCACATACCGGCCGAGATGGCTTCACCATTATTTTCTGGTATGTTTGAAATTACAATAGGAGCAAATGAAGTATCAAACACGAATACTTCTACTTTAATAAAAGCTATTTTAGTTTCTGTTATTCTAGCGTTTAATGGTTTTTCTGTTCAAGCGCAAGTTGCCAGCATACTTGCTGAAACAGATATATCATTTACTCCTTATTTCTTAGGGCGTTTGTTACATGGTCTTATCGCTGGCATAATGGTATGGCTTTTATATGTACCTGTATATAAAAGCCAGCTATCAACAAATGATACGGTCATATCAACTTGGGCACAACCTTCTGTTGACAATATTCAACATTTATATTTGCTATTCGAGCAAATGGGATTCATTGTCACTTTATCAGCTTTATTTATCTATGTTGTTATTTTAGTAAAACACAAGAGTTAAATATTGTTAAACTTTTCTTTTAGTGCCTCGTCCACTATTGGGGGTACTAAGTCTGACACATTTGCTTGATACTTTGCAATTTCTTTTACCATACTTGAACTTAGAAAAGAATATTGATTATTCGTCATCATAAAAAATGTTTCAATTTCTTCATTTAGTTTTCGGTTCATGGAGGTAAGCTGTAATTCATATTCAAAATCTGATACTGCTCTTAATCCGCGTAATACAGCTTGAGCATTTTTACTTTGAGCATAATCCATTAATAAGCCACTACATGCATCTACAGATATGTTGTCGATATCTTCTGTAGCTTTTTGCAAAAGGTGAACTCTTTCCTCAACTGTAAATAGTGGATTTTTTGATTGATTGTTAAAAACGGCAACAATTATTTCGTCAAAAATTTTAGCCCCTCTTTGAATAATATCCAGGTGACCATTTGTTACCGGATCGAAACTGCCAGGGCAAATTGCAAGCCTAGTCATCATCTTTCACACCTTTCTTTAAAATCGTGATCGCAGTGGTATTGCTATATACTTCATGTTTCCATATATGATATCCTTCATCTTTATACTCGATCCTAGTATTAGGATCATGCTCACAAATAATAAGCCCATTTTCTTTTACAATGTCTGCAGAAGTAATACCATATAACAACTTATCGTAAGATACTTTATGGTAAGGCGGATCCAAAAAAATAGTATCGAATTGTATTGCTCTTTTTTGAATCGCCTTTAATGCCCTAATGGCATCATTACGATATATTTCAACCCTATCTTGAATATGTAAATGATTAACATTTTGATGAATAATAGAAATTGCTTTAGGTTGCTTGTCCACTAAGATTGCTTTATTCATCCCTCTACTAATGGCTTCTATAGCCAATGCACCACTACCAGCAAATAAGTCAAGACAAATTCCGCCATCAAAGAATGGTCCAATCATTTGAAATAAAGACTCTTTCACTTTGTCCCCTGTAGGGCGTGTTAGCTGATTAGGAACTGGTTGAATTCTGTTACCCTTAAAATCACCAGCAATTATTCTCAAAGTCTTCCCTTCTTTCTGCTTTTTAAATCTCCCTTACTATAGCATGAAAGTAACGAAATTCTCAATTATCAAATTCATTTGTATAAAAGCAATAGGTTTTGTACAAACTTTAAATATAGCAACATAAAAAGTTGCTTAAATACGGAGAAGACTTACATTTCCCCATAAGTTCTTCCTCCGGTTTCTCCTCTCCCTTTATCTTTTTGTTTTCTTTATAAAGAAAATAAAAAGAACCTGCAGTTATTAATAACTGCAGGTTGTTTTTTATTGTGAAGAATATGTTCAATATGTTATCTACTTCAAGTGACTTTATTTATGCTATATTCCCATTTTGTATTCGTAATCGTATTCTTTTTCTTCTTCCATTACTTTACTTTCATAGTCCGTTTTGATAAATGGTTTGTAAGAAGGTTCCACTTTTGTGACAAAAGGTAATTTTATTAGCGAATGATATGTATCATCCAATTGATCCTGATCAACATATATCATCGCATATTTTAACTTTTTCGAAACATGAATCATATGACCGAATTTTTTGATATGTTTAACATGCTTCATCTGATTAAACCAAATAATTAATCCTTGTCTTTTCACTACCATAAGGGTCACCTCACTTTTGCTAAGAAGCTTTACAGCCACATCCACTGCTTCCTGATCCACAGCCACAACCACCATCTGTTAGTGCTGCTCCATCCATTGGTACTTTTACGTTATCACTCACACTAAAGGCTACTAACTGACTGATCTCATCGAGGAATTTCTGCAGATTGGTTTCAGCCATTTTATAAGCTGCAATTGTTTCATGCATATCCATCTCACGCTTGGCAACACGTATTTCTTTCGTTATTTTACTATAATCAGGATGGTATCTGCCGAAACGTTCTACCTCATCATATGATTCCTTTATGTGATTAAAGCGCATGATTAGCTCCTGTGCTTTATCGTCTTGTACCATTACTGCTCTTGCTTTATTAAAATCCTGCATGACATCAGACTCTAAAACCATCTGACCTAACGCTTCTGATTCATCTAAAATATCAACAATTTCCATTGTCGCTAACATAATTATAACACCTCCATATCTTTATCATACCAATTATAAGGAAGAAATAAAAGAGACAGAACTCTAATCATTCCAAGAGCCTGCCATTTGCATTAGCATTCGTATCATCTGTATGTTTTGTTGTGCCTTTTCCATACGCTGAGGTAATGTTTTTCCATAGAATTGCTTCGCCTCTATTTCCAATTTACCAATTCTGCTCGGATCTCTTGTCAAATACCGATACCACTCAGGATTCAAGCGAATAAAATTCCACAAATCTTCTCGTTGCTGGATAAAGCGGTAGGTGTCCGGCTCCATCTAGACCCTCCTAATCCTTTGGTTTATAAAAGAAATTATCTGATTGTGATTGGCCTGTTTGATTATTTCGATATTGTTTAAACTGATCAATCAATGTCATAACGTTATCTATAGCGCCATTCAAATCATTAATATGGGTTTCTACTTGGTTTGCATCTAATTTCTCTATATGTTTCCATAATTTTTGATATAGTTGATTGGAGGTGGTATCATTTGAGTCATTTTTGTCGTGATTAGGCTTATATTTATTCCAACTAGGATCTTCTTCTCCTAATAAAACATATTGCTCATAAGCCTCTTGCAAACTCATTTTTCCATGTTTAATTTCCTTAATTAAAAGTGGATGTTCATGAATGAATGTTTTAAAATGTTGTACAGAAGGATTGGATGCATTTTTCATTGCTGTACTCCTTTCTTACAACTTTTCTACTACAATATATGCAAATGGCCTATTTTTGTGCTTTTAGCATTATTTTTGAATGAAATTTTGGGTGTAAAATGAGTGGAAAACACCTACACCTATATGGGTATATTCTTCTTTTAGCAAGGCTTCCCGATGTCCTTCACTGTTAAGCCATCCGTGAATTACAGCCGGAGCATCAACATAATGAGCTGCTATATTCTCTCCCGCAGACAAATAATGAGCATTAACAGCTAACAAGCGTTCCTTCAACCCGTCCCCATCCAAACTGTAATGAGAAAAATAATTTTCCTCAAACATATCATTACTATGAGCCTTTGCAGCATCTGCTGCTTGATCATCCCAGGTTAATGTCCCCAATTCATGTGCTGCGCGAATTTCATTTGTTAAGTCAAAAACCTGCTGCTCTAACCCTTCCTCAACGGCTTCCCAGTCATCATCTTCTGGTTGACTAGTCTCTTTTATTTCACCCCAATAGAACAATTCGTAAGGTTTTATCAACTCAAACGCTTCTTTGTTCATTAATCTTATACCTGCTAGCTTTTCCGTAAACTGATCAATATATAACTGAGCAAATACTTTTTCAGATAACCTTATTACAGGTCTTTGTTGCAAGTCTCTTTCAGTTAATTTAAAGCGTAAATGATCAAACTCTATTTCTTCTTCCAATTGATATATTTCCTTAACCTCCTCCATTGTATGCCCGATTTCTAGTGGGCTGAAGTCTAATGTTGTAGCATTTGAATAAATACTTATAATTTTTTCATTTTGCACTGCTACTTGAACATAGAAATCTTCTTGCTTAAATATCCACCACTCAAATTCATATTGTGAAGGATCTTTTCGATTTGGTTCTCCGTAAACAGATACAAAATTATCAATATCTTGATTAATATATTTCCATACAGCATTTTGTTGAACGATAAGCGTATGCTCCTCATCCAACTGTATCTTTTCATTTTTTATTTGTGTAGGAGTATTATGATAATGAACTATCTGAGGTTCATCAGGTTGACTAAAGTAATAAAGACTAAAAAACACTATTAAAGATACTATTACGATAAAAGTTACCGCTTTAATTTTCATACAACCCCACCTATTATTGACTTATCTTTACTTCATTATATGCATCTCTATATTATTCATGAAAGTTTTTAATAGAGATTACTTTTTTAAATTGCATCTTTTGGCATTTCATACTATTATAGGTTTAGTGATAAATTTAGATGAGGTGAAAGTATGAAATTTACAAACACAGGAATAGAAGATGTATTAATTGATTTAAAACCATTAGATCATGCAATGTCAAAAGCTAATTTCATTCGAGCAGATCAGTGGGATTATGAACGTGTTACATATGATTATAAGATCGGCTCACCCGAGAAAAACATCACATATTACATAAGAGTACAAGGCTACGCAGTTGAGGGCGATGTTGATAAGGGTAATGCAGTAATTAAATTGTTAACACCTTTATTAGGGAAACATTATTATCCTACTGGCATTGAATACGGAGAGGAAGAAACCTTTCCACCATCTACAGTTGAAAGAACGTCAAAATTATTACAAAATGCAAAAGAAAACATGGAACCGTTTATTAAATAATGGTCCACATTCCTAATAAAAACGGCTGTATCCGAAATACAGCCGTTTTTCATAAGGATCCTATGTGTACACCTTGCTGTTGAAAGGAGTTTCAATATTACCTAAATGAAAAATCTCAATAAAAAACATATCAAATTATTTTTTGTTATTCTACTCCTACTTTTAGTAGCTATATTTATTTTACCAGTCTCGATTCCACTTATTTTAGCATTTATTACAGCTTTAATTCTGAATCCCATTATACGATGGGTTATCAGAAAATTAAAATTAAATCGTAAGCTTTCTGTTACAATTGTATTTATCTTATTCATCATAATCATTAGTACAATTGGAACATATGCAGTTACTAAAATAATTGGTCAAGTCATTAATTTTGCTGAAAACGTACCATCATACCTTATTCATTTAAATAATCAAGTGCTTGAATGGGAATCAGATTTGGATCATTTTACAGAAGACTTGCCTACAGAACTTGTGGAGGAAGTAAAAACACAAATACAAACTACTACTACGGCTTTAAGTAATAATGTTAGAGAAATGTTACGGATTGAAGAGATTGCCAAAGTAGCTAGCAAAGTACCAGATTATCTGGTCAGTTTTATCGTTTATTTAATTGCATTATTTATGTTTATGCTAGAACTACCTCGTTTAAAAGCAAAGACATATGGCCATTTAAAAGAAAGCACAGCGGATAAAGTAAGATTTATGAACGATCGTTTATCTTATGTTATTTTGGGCTTTTTTAAAGCGCAGTTGTTAGTAAGTATCATTATTTTTATTGTGACACTTATTGGATTATACATTATTGTGCCTGAGTATGCGTTAATTATGTCCTTAATTATTTGGATTATCGATTTTATACCTATTATAGGTTCGATTGCTATATTAGGTCCGTGGTCTCTTTATATGCTAATAACAGGTGACATATTTGTAGGTGGGCAATTAGCGATCTTAGCTATTATTCTTCTTGCGATTAGGAGAACAGTGGAACCAAAGGTAATGGGGAAACATATTGGTTTATCACCACTTGCAACACTTATTGCCATGTATATCGGGCTAAAGTTATTAGGTATTCTAGGTTTTATTGTTGGACCACTACTTGTCATAGCTTTTAATTCTGCAAAAGAAGCAGGTATTATAAAAATGAATTTCAAAGTATAACAAATATCGATACCCAGCAACACGCTGCTAATCGTCCAATCAACGAAGTTAAGCGTAGGATAACGGACAGATATCCTAATGAGCTTCACTAACTATCAGTGGCGTAAAAAATGCCACTGATGGGAGTCTCTCTTTATAAATTAAAGTATAAAAAAAGCCGAGCGCTAATGCTCAGCTTTTTTTATGTACCTAAAATTGCCTTTAATAAACTTGTTGTTTCTCCACCGTCATAGAAGACATATAATAATAAATATACCATTAACCCGGTAATCGCACTACAAAACCAAACAACACTTGTCACAGGGCCAATTTTTTGGTGCTTTTTAATATTTCGCTTGAATGCTAATGTCAAGGTTATAACCCCAAATATTGCCCCAGAAGTTGCTAACATAATATGAAAAATTAAAAATATCGTGTAGTAAACTTCTAATTCTTCTGGCCCACCAAAGCTTGTATTTCCAACAAAAATTGTTCTGGACATATAAATAATGAAAAATGCTAAAGCACTTATTGCTCCTGCTATCATTACTTTTTTATGGGCTTTGTATTGCTTTTTTACTACTAATCGCCATCCAATAGCAACAAGTATTGCACTTAATATAATGAAAAATGTACTTAGTGTCGGTAATAATTCCATCGGATCCAATCCTTCCAATTTTATATTTGTTCTGTATGTTGGTTAGACGGTAACGGATCGATTTTATCTGCGCCACTTCTAAACCATGGGAAGAAAATACGAGCCAAAATCACACCATAGATAATTTCCTGTGTGATTTTCATTACAATTCCACCAAGCTGTTGGTCTTCCAATATTCCTAATGGAGAGAACATTTCAGGTCCACTTAATGACAAACCGCTTAATACATCACCCGGAACACATAATGCCAATGCTTGTATCCATCCACCAGTGGCGCTGTATGTTGTATAAATACTAGACGTGGCAAAGATAATTAGCGCACAAGCTGGAGTTATTAAAATTCCATTTGCAGCTATATATCCAAGCTTCAGTAAAGGTGACATTGTATCCATCTTTTTGATTGGTGTAAAGATTGGCCACCACACAATAAATGCAGCGACTAATAATGTTAATGTGATCGATGCATGCGCGAATTCATTTGCTTTAGCGTAATCGAAAACCACCGGAATATGATAGATAGAAAACAGTCCATTAAACAACAGCAAAGCGATTAAAGGCTTCGTCAATAAGCGCAATATTGGACCAATTACAATACTATCGAATACTTTTTTCCACACCCACACCGGAATCCCTTTAATGATCAGAATGGGAAACAGTAAATAATATAATGCCATCTGTATCATATGGGACGTAAACATGATATGGGATAATAAATCTACAGGAGACCCTTTAATAATATAGAGTAAAATTAAACCACTGTAGAAAAATGAGATTTGTTTAATATCCGCTTTTTTATCATCTTTTCGATTTATGAAAAATAAATAATAAAGAGCAGCTAAACTAAGTATAAATAAAACATAGTATGGGCTCCATAACGCCCGAAAACCGAATATCTGCAAGTTTTGCCACATGTATATCACTCCATTTTCTTTCATAGCAACTATTGCTTATTATACCGGACTTATCAATTATTAAAAAGCAATATAAACATTATATTTCTAACAATTTAATGAACAAAGAGAAAGCATAGATCTATCTGCCAGAAACACCTACCTCCCTATTCAATTTTTAATTCGTTCAAGATACAAACTGCAAAGTTGTGAAAGCTTTCGGAGTGAGACTCTCTTCCACTCTTTCTATCGAGAGTGGCGAAATACCTCTCCGGCAGAATGGAAGAATACAAATCACAAAAGAGTTACTTCGCAGTTTATGTATTTTGTGTACAAGTTTATACTTTCATTACGATAAAAAAAGCTTGAGAAGTGTTGATATACTTCTCAAGCTTTTTACTTTTAATTTACCACCAAACTAGCACGGTTAATGCCAGAATTGTTAAAAACGCTGTAAATACTCCACCATAAAACATTACAGCTGGTAGCTCATGTCCTTTATGACTCATATGCATAAAGTAATAGACTTGAAAGCCTACTTGAATAGCTGCTAAAACCAATAATACAGGAATAACAAATAGTCTATCCAATTCTGCTTCAATCATTGCGAAGGCAACAATTGTGAAAACAATCATTAGAACAAACGTAATAACTTGTTGCTTCATTTCATCTTTTCTTTTTTGTTTTTCAAAATCGAATTGTTCAGTAGCTCCAGATACTTTTTCAGCCATTTGTTAAAGCACCCCCATGAGATAAACTACTGTAAAGATAAATACCCATACAACGTCAATAAAGTGCCAGTACAAACTCGCTAAATAGAATTTTGGCGCGTTGTATAAGTTTAACCCTCGTCTGGCGTTTCTGATCATTAACGCTATAATCCATAAAAGACCAAAGACAACGTGCCCCCCATGGAATCCAACAAGTGTATAGAAAGCTGAACCAAACGCAGATGACCTCATCGTAAAGTGTTCTCCGTGAATATAATGATAAAACTCATAAATCTCACAGCCAAGAAAACCTAGACCAAGAGCAACAGTAATTCCTAACCAAATTTGCATTTTCTTAAAGGCATGATTTTTCATATGGTACATGGCATAAACACTAGTCAATGAACTAGTTAAAAGCAACATGGTCATAATGAAAACTAATTCAAGTCCGAATAGTTCTTCAGATGAACTTCCGCCATTTGTCGAGTCATTAAGTGCTAAATAAGTACCAAATAAACTAGCAAAAAGCACCGTTTCTCCACCTAGGAAAAACCAAAAACCCATAAACTTGTTTTTACCTTCTAAGGTGGCTTTTTCAGGGTCATGAGGCATATGCTTTGGATTTAGTATATCTTGTTCACTCATTATTCCTCTGCCTCCTTCTTCAAGTCTTCTTTATGGACGTGGTAACCTAGGTCATCCTTAACAGATCTGACTAACATACATCCTAGTGTGATACCCATACCGATAAATAATACGATTAACCATGATAAATCATGTTTTTGATAAATGAACCCAAAGCCTGCGATAAATAAACCTAATGACATTACAAATGGTAAGAAAGAATTATTAGGCATGTGAATATCTGTAAGCGGCTCTGCCGGTGTCATACCTTTTCTTCCTTCCGTTTTTTCCACCCATAATGGGTCTAAACCACGAACTAATGGTAACTGCTTAAAGTTATAGAATGGTGGTGGTGATGGTATTGCCCATTCTAATGTACGTGCATCCCAAGGGTCTCCACTTACTTTTTCATTTTTTACGGAAGTTTTAATAATATTAATTAATAACACGATAGTACCTAGTCCCATTAAGAAAGCACCTATTGTACTGATCATGTTCCCTAAATCCAGACCTTGATTTTCCATGTATACCCAATATCGTCTAGGCATACCCATTAAACCTAGGAAATGTTGGATAAAGAATGTCAAGTGGAAACCAATAAAGAATAACCAGAAAGTAAGTTTTCCTAATTTATCATCTAAGACCGTACCAAACATTTTTGGCCACCAGTAGTGTGTACCGGCAAATAATGCAAATACTACCCCACCAACAATTACATAGTGGAAGTGTGCTACAACGAAATACGTATCATGGTATTGAAAGTCAGCAGATGCTGCCGCAACCATAACACCTGTCATACCGCCAAGTGTAAATGTAGGTATAAAACCTAATGCCCACAACATTGGGGTATTAATTTGGATACTTCCACCCCAGAGGGTAAACAACCAGTTAAAGATCTTAATACCTGTTGGAACGGCAATCGCCATTGTGGCAACAGCAAAGATAGAGTTGGCTGCTGGCCCCATACCTACTGTGAACATATGGTGAGCCCATACCATAAATCCTAAGAAACCAATTAGTACAGTCGCAAAAACCATTGCTGTATAACCAAATAAACGCTTCTTAGAAAAAGTTGAAATAATTTCACTAAAGATTCCAAAACCAGGTAAAGCCAAAATGTATACTTCCGGGTGTCCGAAAATCCAGAATAAGTGTTGCCAGATAACAGAGTTACCACCCATGGCAGGATCAAAGAACCCTGCACCGAATAATCGGTCAAACATCATTAAAAATAACCCAACTGTTAATGCTGGAAATGCAAAGAGAATAAGTGCACTTGCAACAAAAGCAGTCCATGTAAATAATGGCATTCTCATGTAAGTCATACCTGGCGCTCGCATGTTAACAATTGTTACCAGGAAGTTAATACCCCCGATTAATGTACCCGCACCTGAAATCTGTAGACCTAATACATAGTAATCTACCCCTTCACCTATTGAAGTAGTAGAAAGTGGCGCATATGCTGTCCAACCAGCATCTGCTGCTCCACCTGTAAACCAACCTACATTCAACATAATTCCACCGAATAAAAATAACCAGAAACCTAATGAGTTTAAAAACGGGAATGCCACATCGCGCGCGCCAATTTGTAAAGGCACTACCGCATTCATAAATGCAAAGATTAACGGCATTGCTGCCAGAAATATCATCGTTGTACCGTGCATTGTAATTAATTCGTTATAAAACCCTGAACTTACAAAGTCGTTCATCGGTTGTACTAATTGCCATCTAATAGCTAATGCTTCTAAACCACCAATGATAAAGAAAAAACCACCAGCTATGAGGTACATAATAGCAATCTTCTTATGGTCTACTGTTGTTAAGTAATCCCATAAAGTGGCACCGAGGCCTTTTTTGTTCGTAGCTACCATAGTACTCACGTTAAGTTAACCTCCCTTTAGTTATCATTTGCTTCATCTTTAAATTGCTGCACACTGTCTACTGGTTCATCAGTAGCTTTTAATTCCATTAAGAAATCAGCGATTTTTTCTGCTTCTTCTTGCCCAATTGAGTTTTCTTCAAGATATGGCGCATCTAACATGCCATTTCCTGGTTTTATTTCTGCAGGATCAACAATCCAGCTAACGATTTCTTCTTTACTGAAGTCCCTAACCCCACCAACTTTTGTACGGTTACCAAAGTCTGCTAAGTTAGGGCCAACTACAGGGTTATTGGCACTTGCGTCAATCGCGTGACAGCTTATACAACTATTTTCAAATAATTCTTGGCCCTCTTGAGCAGTAGCAGCTTCAGCAGTGTATTCCGGATCAGTGTTTTCCATACCATTTACCCACTGATCATATTCTTCTTGACTAACTACAACAATTTTAAAGTCCATTAAAGAGTGTGAATCTCCACAGAACTCTGTACATTTACCCCAATAAACGCCTTCTTCAAAGGCTTCAATGTACATGGTGTTTTCATTTTCAGGGGATACATCCATTTTACCGGATATTGATGGCACCCAGAATGAGTGGATTACATCACTGGACATCATGTTTAGATAAATTCTTTCATCAACAGGAATATAAAGTTCCTGACTTGTTTGAATTTCTTCATTTGCATACTCGAAATTCCACCAGAACTGTAAACCTGTTACATTAACATTAATGCTGTTTTCTTTTTCTGATTCATCAGCTAAATCATATGTACTAACAATCGTCGGAACAGCAATTATAATTAATAGTAAAATTGGAATAACTGTCCAAACCATTTCTAACGTTTTGTTCCCCTCTGTTTGTTTAGGGATGTGGTCTTCTTGCCCTTTTCTCTGGCGAAATTTTAAAATGACATACAGATAAATTGCCATAACGACAACAAAGACCACAATCATAACTAGAATTGAAATGATAATGACATTAAATGATTGTTCTGCCCCATATCCTTTTGGTACTAATGCAGTTAAGTTGTCTTTACCGCACGCTGAAAGTATGATTACCAAAAAAGAAAATAATGACAGAGTTCGGATTTTTCCCATCCAATCTTTCATGTTTTAACCCTCTCTTTCTTTTTAACTTAATATATTATTTAGAAAAACTTGAATAAAATCAAGTTCTACTGACAAAATTCACTTCATTATAACAAATTTCCAGGCAAAGTTATAATAATCATCGAAAAGAAAATAGCAGTCAAATACAATAATGAATAAACAAACATTTGGTTGGACCATTTTTTATTATCACTAGTAAACAATCCTTTAATTGCTAAAGCTAACCAACCTATATTTAGTATTGTTCCTAACAAGACAAAAATAAATCCCAATTCATGTAATAAAAAAGGAATCGGTAATAAACATACTACATATACAATCATTTGACGTTTAGTTATATCAAATCCATGTACCACTGGTAACATCGGAATGTTAGCATCTCGATAATCATCCACTTTTTTCATTGCTATCGCAAGAAAGTGTGGTGTTTGCCATATAAAAATAAGTAAAAACAAAATCCAGGCAATGACATGTAAATTCGGATCAACAGCTGACCATCCAATTAAAGGAGGTACTGCTCCTGATAAGCTTCCAATTGCAGTGTTAATGGTATATCGACGCTTCGACCACATGGTATATAACACAACATAGCTAAACCACCCGATCACACCAAAAGTTGCTGTTTGAACAGAAGCTAAGGACAATATTAATATACCTACCACTGATAACGAAACACCAATAATTAAGACATGTGATAATTCGATACTTCCAGTTACTGTAGGACGTTTGTTTGTTCTTTTCATTACTTGATCAATGTCTCGATCATAATAATTATTAATAACACATCCACCAGCAATTACAAATGCTGTACCGACAAGTGTCACTAATAAAACATGCCAATATTGAGATAAGGAGGCACCTGTATAGAATAAGGCTAACCAAAATCCAGCAAACGCAGTCATAGTATTCGAATTGATTATACCGACTTTTATCAATGCTTTAAGTTCAGACCATTTATACAAATAGTCATTTGCATAAGTTGACAAAATCGGTTCATTCGAAGAAAACCCCATTTTATCCATCTTAGTTGTTACCCCCCTTTCCGTCATTTCAAAACATAAAAGCTTGTTATTTAAACACAATAATTGTATCCATTATAAACTATCAAACAATGATATTGTACCATGTATTTTATTGCTTCGCTATTTATGTTTAATAATGATTTTAAATTTTGACATTTCTGTGAACAATTGATTCAAAAATGACTTAATCGACACGAATATAGTTTTATTTGTTATAATAAATAGGATTTTGATTTCGAAACATTCTATTTGACCCTATGATACATAAATACTTTGTAAGATATATATGCAATAAAATAAAGTATTTTATTGCGTCTAAGGTAGAATGATCTAACGTTTATTGAGGTGTAATAATGATGAAATTATTAAAATGTTTATCTATATTATCAACATTAGTCATGGTTTTTGTTCTTGTTGGTGGTTCTTTAGTAACTAAAACCGGGTCTGGTATGGGATGTGGTGCTAATTGGCCCTTCTGTTACGGCACTTGGTCAATGGAAATGTTCATTGAACTAAGTCATCGTTTAGTCTCCTCTGCGGCAGGAATTATAGTTTTATTATTATCTGTTATTTCCTGGATAAAATTGGGGCATGTTCGCGAAACTAAATTTTTGGCATTTATATCGATCTTCTTTCTTCTAGCACAAGGCCTGATTGGAGCAGCAGCTGTCTTGTGGTCGCAATCTGACTTTGTATTAGCCTTACACTTTGGAATTTCCTTAATTTCGTTTGCGGCAGTATTACTTTTAACATTGTTAATATTCGAAGTGGATCATAAATTTGATGCGGATTCATTAATCATATCATCACCATTTCGTAAACAATTTCTTTGGTTAGCTATTTACATATTAGTAGTTGTCTATTCCGGAGCACTACTAAGACATATTGATTCCAGCTTGGCATGCCCTAGTTGGCCAGTTTGTGATGCTAGTCAACCGCTAAGTTTTGATTATCATTTAGGTCAGTGGGTAAATATGGGACATCGACTATTAGCAGGTATCGCATTTATTTGGACATGGGTGTTATTTTTCAGAATTAGACGTCAATACCGGAATAGCCGTGTAATGTATCAGGGCTGGAGTATTGCAACCTCCTTCATTACCATTCAAGTGATTCTTGGTGGACTTGTTATTTTTACAAAGGTTAATCTTATTATCGCGTTATTCCATGCTTTGTTTATTACATTATTTTTCGGATTGTTATGTTACTACTTGTTATTATCTTATCGTAGCAGAAGGAAATAGTAATAAATGGTGTTTAATCATTGACAAAAAATGCAACAAGTGACTACAACAAGTAGGTTCGTCACATATCATGGAAACTACACCCATATAAAATGTGAAGAGCCAATAAGAAAAGCTTAGTGTTCCCGTTTAGAAACGTAGCGACTTCAGAATCAACTTAAGGAAATATGGTGAGCAAGTGATTCTATGATGACTTTCGCCCAAGGGCATAAGGAAGATTCGGGAAGTCGCCTAGTTTCTGGGCGTTTGGAGCCAGACACCGCGCGCATCCCATACTTTCTTGTCTTACTAAAAAAGCAAAGCCGAAAATCGGCTTTGCTTTTTTAAGATGAATAATTCTTTCTTAATCTGCCTGTTGTTGGTGTTTTTTGGACCTTGGTTTCTTCTGTATCTGCAGTTTCCTCATTAAATCTTTGATAATTCACATGACGAGCGATATTGTTTAAAATACCCACCGAGAATAGTAATACAATCAGTGATGATCCACCAGCACTCACAAATGGTAAAGGTACACCAGTAATCGGTAATAAACCACTAATTGCACCTAAGTTAATAACCGCTTGAATCCCTATCATAGAAGATATCCCAATCGCTAAAAGACTTCCAAAAGGATTTTCACATTTCTTCGCAATAAATAAACCTCTTAATACAATAATACTCAAGTTTACCAGCACAAATAATACACCGAATAACCCTAGCTCCTCTGCAACAACAGCCATAATAAAATCACTTTCTGCTTGTGTTAAATAGCCTAGCTTTTGGATACCTTGTCCAATTCCAACCCCAGAAATACCACCTGTACCAATCGCTATGTATGATTGAATAAGCTGATAACCACTTTCATCAGCATCTTCAAATGGGTGATATGCCCCTGTAAACCTAGATATTTTTTCATCTGTTACCATATTAAAGCTGACTGCAATTAAAAGAAGCAAGCCAATGAATATCAATAAAGATAAATGTTTAAACTTTATTCCTGAACTAAAAATAATGGTACATGCAATAGCAAAAACGATTGCTGCAGTTCCCACATCCGGTTGCTTGATAATTAGTGCTAATAAAGCACTAATTATCACTAACGGTGGCAACACTGCTTTAAAAAAATCTTCAATATAAGCCAACTTTTTGGTATAGATAGCAGCTAAATAGATAATTAAGCCGATTTTAACAAATTCAGATGGTTGTACGGAAAGTGAACCTAAAGCCAACCAAGATGTTGAATTGTTTACGGTCTTTCCAAATAATTCAACGGATAGGAGACCAATAAACATTAAAAGGACAATCCATTTCGTTAACTTTAGATACAAGGTATATTTAAAATAGCTGGCAAATAAAAATATAACTAAACCAATACCTAACCACATACATTGTTTCAAAGCCATTGAATAAGCTGGATCTTCCCGAACCAATACAGATGTAACCATACTTGCGCTATAAATCATGACTACACCAAAGGCAGATAATAATAAAGGTGATATCATCAATAAAAAATCAAACGTTTTAGTTTTTTGTTTCATAACGATTACCTCAGAATCTTATATATTATTATTCTCATTTTATCATACTAATACCAGCTTTTAACATAGGACATTTTATATAAATCCGCTTTAAATACAAAAACCTTGCCTGGTCTGGCAAAGTTTGCACATGTTAAACTATTATGCTTTCTGCGATGCCTCATGCAGAACATTTAATTGTCTTTCAAGATTATCTAGTAATGCTTTTCCATCTTCTTCACGTATTAAATGTAGCCTTACAGCAAAATCTATTTCTCTAGATAAACCAAACATTTGTGTATCCAAAACTTCTTCATATAAAGGGCACTGTGGCATCGTTAAGTTATCTATCTGAACTTTTATTAATTGCAAAATTTTATCCGCATCAGCCTTTAGAAGGGCATAGGCTTGCTCCTCTTTTCTTACAGCCACTTCAGGTATCAACTAAATCCCCTCCGTTTTAAAAACTTCTACTTTTAATATTATCGTGAAAAAGATAAAAATGCAAGATTACTAATATTTATATATATTCTTGGTAAATTGAATAAGTATTAAATCGATAAAATAATGGATGTGAAATGCATTTTCTATTATTATTTGCTATCCTATAAAGTAACGTAAAAATAAAGAGGTGGAGTAAAGTGATTATTCAAATTAAGGGAAATGTGAAATATCAAATAACATTGGACCCAAGTGTATGGATTTTTGATGACAGAAAAGTAAAATTAGAAGAGGCATTTAAAGCAGCTACCGTTCCAAATGAGGATGTTGTCGAATCAAATATTAAATTACATAAGCCCCCTGTAAATCACAGTATAAAAAAATATAATAAAAAAGAATTGCTAGAACATTCATATCTTATGCCAATCCAAGAATTCATTGAAAATGCTGAAGTAGATGAAAATGCTGAAGTAGCTATTTTAAAAACAGCAGATGCTGAACATACGATTTCCATTGATCAACTATACGCATCATATTTATTATTTTCCATTGATGGTAAAATAATAAAAGAACACGGCCCTGCTTATTTTTATCACGGAGATGGTTCAAATCAGGATGAGCCGATAATGGGAATCAAAGTTATCGAATTAAAATAAATAATAACAAGTCCTTTCTTCTTCTCGATAGTATATTTTATTAATTTCAACAAAAAATATACAGAAAAGAAGGAGGGATTTTTTTATGAGATACATTTTCCTGTTGTGCTTTTTGACTGTATTGATTGGTTGCCAGCAAGATGTTCAAGACAATAATTTAGCGCAGAATTCGGAGGACTATGGAGCAGTTCAAGTAAAGAATTCGGATCCAACAGAGACAGATGACATGGATAATCAAGAAAAAGCGCAATATTTGGCTAATCTGGCAAGTGGCGTACCGAATGTTAATGACGCATCTGCTCTAATCACTAATCGTGGTGTCATCGTCAGTATAGATGTGGATGAAGATTTAGACCGTTCACATGTAGGTTCGATCAAATTTTCAGTTCTAGAGGCATTAGAACATGATCCATTTGGAAGAAAGGCAATTATCGTAGCTGATGCTGACTTACATGAACGATTACAAGGTATGGGCCAAAAAATAGAAGACGGTCATCCAATAGAAGCTATTTCAGAAGAACTAGCAAACATTACTGGACGTTGGATGCCTGAACTACCTTTAAATGAAAAACAGTCGGATAAAGCAGATCAAAATAAACAAATTATGAATGAAGACGAACAACAGCAGCTTGAAGAAATTAATGAAGAGCAATCAAACCATCAGAAAGATCGCTAAGCAATCCACATTTCCTGCAGAGTACAAAGGCCAATATCAAATGGCTTTTTAGAAAATGGTTACTTATGTAATACCAAATTAACGCGATGAATTTGGATAAGTAGGAAGTCAAGGTTCTCACAAAAACTAAAAAAGAGGGTGTCATTGCACCCTCTTTTTGCTTCATTCAGATCATATTAAGAAACATTCATTATTTAATTGTAATTTTCTCAACAGATTCCATATTATTTGATGTTACTTTAATAGAAATTTCTCCAGTAGCTATTGCTTTTAATTCTTTGGTTCCAGTATCAAAGATAGCAACATATTTACCGGACTTCTTAGCTTTTTCAAGTTTACTTCCTTTTCCCACAAATACATCTTCACTGGCACCCCACATAACTGATGCTGGATAGTGAAGAGGAAATTCTAATTCGCCTTGTTGGTGTCCAATTGCACGAAGCTTTACGATATCTCCTACTTTCATTTCCTTCGGAGCATCAAGTATAACGGATTCCAGTAATGGACGAACTTCTGCTCGAATCCATTCGCTTCCTTTTACCTTACTATTATCTGCTGCTTGTTCAGGACCTGCTGCTTTATCTGGAACAGGAGTAGGATCAACACCAAACAAATTCCAAGCATAAAATCCTCCACTTTCAGGTGAGCCGTATGGTGCTTTTCCGGCTGACCCCACAACCATGTAAGGTACCCCTTCTACCCGTTCTAAATTTGCAACATGGGCATGTCCACTTATATATATCGCACCTTTTCCTTCTGACATTTGGCGGAAATCAGTCAGCCAGTTCTCTATCAACTCTGCCTCTTTCCTGTCAGAAAGCTGACTATTATTTGTCGGTAATGGATCACGTGTAGGATGATGTCCAAATACGACAACATTGTTGATGGATGAATCGGTTGCTGCATCATTCAAAGATTCTTTTAACTCTATCATTTGATCAAAATCACTCGTCCGGAAGCTTCCTGTAGAGGAATCCAGTAAAATAAATCTTGTCCCTTGATGATCAAAGCTATAACGATTCTCCTCAAAAACAGCTAAGAAATTATCCAGGTTTCCTGAGCCGACGATTTCATGATTACCAGGAGTATAATAAATAGGGAATTCATCTCCCACTTCCTCCTCTAATACTTGTTTCGCAAAAGCAAAGTCCTCTTCCCACGCTGTATCTACAAGATCCCCATTTATGACTAGAAAATCAGGATTTTCAGCAACAATTTGCTGCAAGGCTTCGCGAGCCATTTTCACCTGAGAACTATTTGGATTCTTGGCAACGAACTGACTATCAGATAAAACTGCGAATTTCCAGCGATCATCAGAAATCTTAGTATTTTGAAGGATGAGTGGATCTTCTTCTACCTCAACTGGTTCTGGAATCTCAATAGAAGGTGGTACTTCGACCGTTAAATCATCAATAATCAACCGCCCTGTATACTGCTCATTAGAATTGGTTTCCACTGGATAAATACGCCACAATTTCACCGGGTATTGAATTCCCTCAGGTAAGCTGGTTTCAACGTATTTCCAGCCAGTCCAGTTAACTTGACTCGCTAATGTTAGTGTGTAATTGGTACCTGAAGCATCCTCGATTACTGTACGGAGCCATGCCCCATTCCCATCACCATGTACCCACATCCCTATCTTTTGCACATCACCTGGAAGTTCCAGTTTCGGTGAAGCCTGTAAATAAGCAGCACGAGTAGCTGTAGTTGATGAAAAATCATAACTTAACTGCATTCCATTTCCATTTCGGCCTGTGACCACTTCCATCGATGCATCAACATTGGAAGGATATTTCGTAGCTGTCCATCCTGCACCTGTCTCAAAATCAGAAATGTTCTCTGTCGTTAAACCAATTGTAACTGGAAGAAGTGTCTCTTTCTCCTGTACTTTTACCGATAGAGTTGTTGACTGGCCATCTTGTAATGGCTCAACTGTAAAAGTTCCATCTTCTAATTCTTCTACATTAATAACTGATTCATCGTATGATATTCGAATATCTCTTGCTTCAATTGGCGCAGAATACCCATCTTTATCATAACCAATTACAGAAAACTTCTCTTCTCTTCCCATTTCAGTCCCGAGATAGGACTTTGTTGTTTCGATTCTATCCAACTTACCTAGAACCGTAATTTCTGATGTTCCTTTTGCTGATTTAATCTGTGCTTCAGCAACTGCCTTTCCAGATTTATTGGCATAGAACACACCATTTTTATCAAAAGAACCAACATTTCCAGGAAGTGCCTGCCATCTTATTCCCTCCACATCGACTGGGGAATAATTTTCATCATGACCTTGTCCAATAAAACTTCTGCTTAAATCAGGGAAAACACGGTTACTAAATTCAGATTCTGATACCGTTTCAACAGCAAAGTTTGTCAACTTGCCGCTACCTTCCTCAGCAAAAATACCAATACCATTGGGTACTGCCCTTTCCGATCCATCGGAAGGATTGTTTACAACTTCTGCATCTTCAGAACCAGGTGGTCGAGCAACCATCGTTGATGATCCGCCGCCATCAATATTTAAAGCCTGACGTGCCCCATTTTCTTTCATCAGTTGGGCCAATTCTTGATAAGTCATCCCACGGCTAGCCATTTGACGACCATCAACTAATGCTAAAATCATTGTTTTACCATCTTCTGAAAATCCTACAGCCGTTCTTGGTGCAGCTGTGCTGTCATCCAGATTCTCTGTAATTTCACCATTTTCCATTAGCTTTACATTACCACCAACAGCGAATTCCATTAACGTATCACCGTCAACCTTTGGTGCATAAGAGACAGAAACCTCATCACCTATAACAAGACTTTTTAGTAAATTAGCTCCATCCTCACGACCTACGAGCACATATGAGTTTTCATCAATCTGATTTTGCCCTATCCGATCCGAAACTTCAACTACTACTCCATCTTGCACCGTTACTTCATATACAGAACTTCCTCCATCAGGACGCGACTCTTCTCCCCACAAGGATGTATAAAAACCCATTCCATTTTCAGGAATACTGGATTGGTTGAGAGCTTCTAATGGAACGTCACCATCTGGAAGCTGTACGATCCCTTCAAGGAATATATCAGTAATTTCACCTACCCCTTCCTTATTGACTCCAGCTGATAACGTGTGAGAACCCTGTGGTCCTTTAATCAATTCACTGTCTTGAATCATTGTCCCTAATGGTGAATTGGTACGATTAATATCGAAAAAATCACCATTTACACCTCCAACAGCTCCATCCTGTTTTGCCATTTCAGACAGCGGACTGGCTTCCGTGACTTCACCGGGATAAAGCAAATCAGCGGATACTGCATCATTCGACAAATCCACTGTCATAACTTTCCCATTTAGCCAGCCCCGTGCATCAAAACGCTCAAAACTAATTAGCTGAATTCCAGGCCCAATTATTGTTTTTTCTTCATTTGCTAGAAGCGTTTTCCCCTCCGGACCAACCGTAACAATTGGCTCCGTACGATCTGATGAAGCAGATCGAGCTTCTGAGACAGGACTTGCTTTCGCATTCACCTGAATTGATGGTGTAAACGAAACCAAAATAACAATTACCGCGAATAATACACTTAACCAATGTTTGCTATTAATATAAATCTCCCCTCTCTATCGTTTCTCTATGAAAATTCTAGCAAATAAATATTAAGAAATAGTATGATTTTTATAAACTTTTTTAGTCCAAAAGTATCTAATTTGTTAACTGAATATATTTAATTATTAAGAAAATATTGAGTGATATTCAAGGATGCAACTCAAAATAGTAGGAATATCTTGGAAGGCCTCCACAGGTGAATGATGGAAGTGATTGAACAAATTAAAATAGGCTATCGATGGGGTATCGACAGCCTAGAATCTAATATCATATTGGTTCCTTTTCTTACTTTCTTATCTTATTATAATAATTAACTCCAAATTGAGACCCCTCTGCTACCATATCGGTATTTTCTAAATTATCTTTACCTGGGTCTCCAGCTGCTTCAAGTGGCAAGTTGGATTGATTAGTTTGAAATGTATTTCTCCATTCATTCCATTTATTCATCATTCTCTCTCTTTTAGACTTATCCATTAGTACAAAAGAAAGAGTAGCTATACCAGTGGCTCCAAGCATTCCAATAACACTTCTTTTACGCATGTTCATCATCCTCTCTTATTTCTCTTCTTACTATACCTATACCCAGACATTATTCGTTAAAAACGTATTTTGCTTTTCACAACTATGGTAAATATGAAAAATGTGAAATTTGTGTTACAATAATAAAAAATAGGTATTTGTATATATTTGAGGTGAAACAATGCGAGTAAAATGCGTGATATGCGATACAATAAAGAAAATAGATAATGATTGTCCCAAAGCTAAAAAATTGCGTAATAGATTAATACACACATATATGTGTCCTGAATGCGATCAACGCATTGAAGAAAATACGATCAAAAGGCATAAAACTGGTAATTTCAAACTTTATCGAAAAAAAGAAGTACAAGACCAATATTTATCTTAATATAAACGTTTTGTTCACTTGAAGCCTTTCAGTTCAATTAAATTATCAAAAAAGAAATAATTCTATATTTATTTTTCTATCTAAAAAGGCTGAGCAGTCATTGCTCAGCCTTTTTGTTATTATTGTGTTTTCGTTCTTGAGATAGCCTTAGACGATAGACTCCCATTATCACTGCGATAATAAACAAACTTTCTGCTAGCGGGAGATTTAGGCCGAATATTAATGTTAAAAAGAATGTCCCGATAATTAATATGATATAGATAACCAATGATTTAAGCGGTGGAAGCTTTTTGGCAAAACCAAATTTATATGCCAATATAGCGAAAATAACAACCGTTAGGTAAAGAAGCATAAAACCTGTGATTAAACTAGCCATCTCGCCTTCATCTGCTACGTTTACTTCCCCACCTAAACCACTCATAAAAAAATCAGCTACTGGCCATAGATTGTCGGGTACTTGAATTACTGTTTCTCTTTGCATGTGAAACCTCCAAATTCTACATTCAAACAAATCTATTATACTTTAATCATCTGATAAATACAATTTCTATTAAAGATATGATATGCTATGAATGACGACTATATATTAGAGGTGACATAATGAATTTTCAATTCTCAAAATTTCTATTAGCATTATGTGTTATTTTAGCATTTTCTGCTGCAGGCGTTGGTGTAGCACTAAGAAGCACTTGGTTTATCGTCATTGCATTTCTGGTTGGTTTTGGACTAATGGGATACGGTATATCACTTAAGAAAAAGGAAGCCAGTTAAAAATACTAGCAATCATAAGACTGCTAGTATTTTTTTATTTAAATTCAATATATTCATCGAGCAGTTGGTGTTTAATCTTGCTATTACACGTTAAAATGGTGTTTTTTTCTAAAAGGTTTACAGGCTTTCCATTAGCCTGAATAGTAACCCCACCTACTTCTTCTACAAGAATCAAACCTGCAGCAAAATCCCACGGAGCTAATCTCATCGTCAGATAAGCATCGATTATACCTTCTGCTACAAATGCAAATTCTAATGCTGCTGAACCATAAGACCTCGTTCCACGACTATCTTTAATTAATTGCTGCACTTTCTTTTCATTTATTCGTTTATTTTCACAAGCTAAGGAACTATTTAATGCTATAATGCTTGTTTCTATATTAACTTGTTCACCTAATGGTGGCAGCTTGTCCTGATTTCGATATGCGCCTTCACCTTTTTTCCCGCTATACAATACATCTTCCATGACATTATAAATCAAACCTATTTCTCCAATGCCTTCATGAAAAATACCAATCGAAATCGCAAAATTTCGTTTTTGATGTACAAAATTCATCGTACCATCAATAGGATCAATAATCCATATCGTTCCTTCTAACGACTCTACTTTATCACCATATCCTTCTTCACCGACTATAGAGTGAGTGGGATATTTTTCTCTTATTTTTCCAGCGAAAAATTGCTCTGTTGATCGATCTACTGCGGTTACAAGATCGTTCGCATCTGATTTAGTATCAATTTGGTATTGGTCATCTATTTGATCACGTATTTGCTTACCAGCTTGATAAACCCATTTTTTTGCATCTTCAAAAATTAATTGCCGAGTGGCTTCATCCATCAACCTTCCTCCATTCTCCTTATGATAAATACTATTTTAGCAAATATTCAATCAATTTAAAAATGTATACTATTTCTTTGCAAACAGATAATAATTAATATAATATTAAAATGATACTAGATAAATAGAAAGGTGAACAAGATGACATTTAATGGATTTCAACAAAAAGATTTCGAAACATTCCAGATCGATGGACTTGATGAACGTATGGAAGCAATTCAAGAACGAATTCAACCAAAATTCAGAAGTATATATAAAGAAATTGCAGACGATTTAGATGCATTAACTGAACGTGAAATGCATTTACACATCGCTAAGCATGCCAGACGTACAGTTAACCCACCAAAAGATACTTGGTCGGCTTACTGTCATAACAAACGCGGATATAAAAAACATCCACACTTCCAAGTTGGTTTATGGGGTGATAATCTCTTCATTTGGTTAGCATATATTTATGAATTGCCACACAAAAGTGAAATTGCGGAGAAATTTTTAAGTGAAATCGATGATATTAAGGAAACAGTTCCTGAAGATTATCATATTGCATTTGATCATATGAAAAATGAAGCTTTCCCCCTTTCTGAAACAGATTTACAAAAAGGATTGGAACGTTTTAAGAAAGTTAAAAAAGCTGAGTTCTTAATCGGCCGTAAAATTGACGCAAATGATCCTTTGTTACAAGATGGAGAAAAGCTAATACAGACCATTAAAGAGACTTTTCAGACATTAGCACCGTTATACCGTTCATCAATGAATCTTTAGTGATTTTAAAGTGAGACTTCCATCAGTGGGGAATTCACGGACGATTAGTACCGTGTAAATATTTAGTAGGTCATTCAAAAAAGCTTAAAGTGCATAAATACAGGCACTCTAAGCTTTTTTGTTGATTTTCTTTAAATGACTTCATTACATTTTAACGATATCTCTAGGAGATAATTCTTTGGCTTTTTTGATAACACGGAAAGGGACATAACCTGATTGTTTTTCGAATTTTTTATCTAATTGTTTTTCTTCACTTTTGGAAGGTACGATCTCTTTATATCGATTGTATGCTGCCACTAAGTCTTGTTTCTCTACCCCTTTTTCATATGCTTTTTCAATTAAGGAAAAATAATTAACGACATCGACAATTTCTTCAGTCGCCCAAGTTTCATCAATAGGATAACTATAATTCATTTACAACACCTCACGATTGGATTCGCCCGTATTTTAACATGTTCATTTTAGAAAGTATAGCGATTTAAGATATAACTAGCTATTCATAGATGGATTTGCTATAATACGTTTTGCTTTATATTTTTATGTTAAAGGAGCTCACAGCAAAGCATGAATCAGAATGATACTCCACTGTTTAGTGGTTTACTACAACATATACAAAAAGATCCTAAGGCATTCCATATACCCGGACATAAAGCTGGTAAAGGAATGGATCCGGCATTCCGAGAATTTATCGGATATAATGCACTTGCAATCGATTTAATTAATATAGAACCATTAGATGATTTGCACCACCCTGGAGGGATCATCAAAGAAGCACAACAATTAGCTGCAACTGCTTTCGGAGCTGATCATACCTTTTTTTCTGTACAAGGAACAAGTGGTGCGATTATGACGATGATTCTTAGTGTATGTAATCCTGGCGATAAAATTATAGTACCGAGGAATATTCATAAATCGGTATCGTCTGCTATTATTTTTTCCGGTGCGATACCTATATTTATCCACCCGGAATTAGATCATTCACTGGGTATTTCACATGGAATAACACCAAACGCAGTCACTAAAGCTTTACAAGCACACCCCGATGCAAAGGCTGTTCTTGTTATCAATCCTACTTATTTCGGTATTGCTGCTGACTTAAAACAAATTGTAAGTATTGCTCATCAATTTAATGTACCAGTTTTAGTTGATGAAGCCCATGGTGTGCATATTCATTTTCATGATAAACTCCCGTTATCAGCGATGCAGGCAGGCGCAGATATGGCAGCTACCAGCGTCCACAAACTAGGTGGCTCCCTTACCCAAAGTTCTGTACTAAATGTTAAAGCAGGTCTGGTTAATCACGATCGTGTCCAAACAGTTATGTCGATGTTAACTACGACATCTACTTCATATATTCTGTTGGCATCATTAGATGTCGCAAGAAAATATTTATATCAACATGGAACAGAATTGTTAACCAAAACATTAGAGAAAGCTGCCATTGTAAGGCATAAAATTAATCAAATTTCTCATCTATATAGTCCCGGAGAAGAATTATTAGGTACAGAGGCAACCTTTGATTATGACCCAACAAAAATTATTATTTCAGTAAAAAATCTAGGGATAACTGGACATGATGCAGAAGTTTGGTTAAGGAGTAACTACCAAATAGAGGTAGAATTATCCGACATGTATAATATTTTATGTATTTTAACACCTGCTGATAACAATGAAGATGTATCACACCTATTACATGCTTTAAAACACTTATCCTTACATTATGAAAAAAGCGCTAATCTACAAGAAGTTAAAGTTTCTGTAGCTGATATCCCTATTCTGGCAGTAAGCCCCAGAGATGCTTTTTATGCAGCATATGAAGTGATACTTTTACATGAGTCTGCTGGCAGAATCAGTGCAGAATCTATTATGGTCTACCCACCCGGAATTCCTATTTTTATTCCGGGTGAGATAATATCGGAAGAAAACCTAGACTATATCTCCGAAAACATTAATTCAGGTTTACCTGTTCAAGGTTTAGAGGATGAAACTTTGACTACTGTGCGCGTACTGAAAGAACGAGTAGCTTTCAAATAAAGGAAAACTAAGGCTTTCGCTAAGTAATAGTGAAAGCCTTAGTTTTTTAACAGTATGGTTACCATGATTAGCTAATGGGGTTTAATAACGTAGGAAAACAAATATATGAATAACCTTTTTAGTCTATTCTGTAAAGGATGGTTGATCTATTGGTGAGGAGTAGTCGTTTCTGCTTTGTTTGATAACAAGCACAACTGCCATTATTACTGTTCCAAGCCAAACAAATAATAAACAGCTTCCCAGTATAGGAATTATCGTTAACTCAAATACAGAACGACCTAGAGCAGTTTGAATCCCTATGAATAAAATCATAAGAATCCAAGCAATACTGCCTGAATGGAGTAGAATTTTTTTGTAGTGCCATTTTGCCTGCGTTTTTTCTAAAAACCAAGCTAACAAGATTAGTGTTTGTAACGCATGGAAGCCAATGCCGTGTAGTACAATTATATTACCTGCATCACCTGTTAGCCTATCTTGAAGCAATATCATCCATATTCCAGCAATGCTGGCAACAGTAACAGATGTAAAAGCATATCGAACACCTAATAAGAGCAATGGTCGTTCATGAGGAGACTTCATTCGTAAAAAGTGGATTGTCAATACAATTGCTAAAGCTACAAGGACTAGAGATACAATCCCGAATAGCATGCCAGCAACCATATCAATATTAGTACCTGCACTCGAAAATCGAGGATTAATTCCTCTAAAATTTTGAACGGTTTCAATGGCATAAGAATATAATGTTGCTGAAATAAATAGCCATCTTATCACCTTCCTTTTACGGTCTCCAAATCTTGCAAGAGGTAAAATGGCTGCGATGGATAGTATATAAATACCGATAGCTGCATTAAAAGAAAAAACATCTTTCATATTGCCTTCAGGTAAAATCAAATGCCCTTGGAAATAGATAAAGCTGGCTATACCTAATGAAAGTATAACTCCAAATAATCCCGTAATAACAAGTTTACGTTCTCCTTCAAACAGCTTCACTGACGGTTCATTTGCATTTAAGTAAGACTTTATGAACTTCAACATAAATAATCTCTTCCTTTCAACTATTTTATTTTTTATTTATTTATCAATAAATAAATGTCATTCTAAAAAAAAGGAGAGTTATTACTCCTTTTTATCAATGATCAACTTTATTGGTTAGTTGAGGTAAATCTAACACTTCTGCAACCGTAATTAATAAACCAGTACCAACAAAATGAGATGCTGTCTGTTTAGCATTTGGAAGACCTGCATTTTCGAATTTTAATGTTAAGGAATCAAAAATAGTAAGAAATAGATTTTTAACATGTTCACGAATTCCTTCCTCCGCAATAGCATGGGCTTGCATTACCATCAGTACCTCATCACGATGTGTTTGAACAATTTGTTCAAATGCACGTCCCATTGTTTCCATTAATTTATTTGCAGGTGCTTGAACTTCTGAAAATGTGTCATATATTCTGCCGAAAGCACGATCAATTACTGCTTTGAATAATTCTTCCTTGTTTTTAAAAAAATGAAACACATATGGTTGCGTTACCCCTGCAGCCTTCGCAACCATTGCAGTGGTTGCTTTATAATATCCTTTTTCTGCGAATACTGCTACTGCATTTTCAATAATGATTTCCTTTTTATCTTCTCTTGGTGCCATTATATCATCCTTACATTTATTTATTACTCAATAAATGAATGATAATTGAATACTATGATTTTGTCAATAAGAATATTCTTGCACACGCAAAAACACCTTCGAAATGATTTTTATCATTAATTCATTTCGAAGGTGTTTTATATTAATTTCATTTATCTAGATTAGTCTTTTATTTGTTATTCCGGCAATTGTAATGTCATCGGATCTGCGAATTCATACCCTTTCTCACGTAAACCCTTCACAATATCTTCTAATGCAGCTGCAGTCCATTCACGGTCATGCATTAATAAATTGGCACCAGGATTCAATAAAGAATATGAGATATCTATTTCAGGGGCTTCACCAGAGATCATAGCCTCTTTGAGTTTTTCTTCATCCATATATGGCTCAAAATAATCATAGCCATAAGTCCAATTCATTAGTAACATACCTTCTTCTTTCACTAACGATTTAGCATAATCGGTATTATCCCCGTGTGGTGCACGGAAGAAATGAGGTTGATCACCAATTATCTTCTCAATGAGATCATTTAATTCTAAAATTTCTTGTTTCTGTGTTTCTTCATCAACTACCGATAATTGTTGATGATTATATGTATGGTTTCCAATTGCAAATCCCATCTCATGAATGTCACGTAACTCATCTTTTTCTTCATCTGTTTGTAAGTAATGACCATTCACAAAGAAAATTGCTGGAACTTCTAGTTCATTTAGTGTTTGAGCCATTTCTAAAGCGTATTTATCAGGCGCATCATCAATTGTAAGTAATAATACTTTCTCGTTTGTTCCTTCTTCAAGAGGAACTAAATTCCAATTATCATCCAATTCATACAATGGTTCGGCTATATCTTGGGCTACTTCTTCTTCTACATTTTCTTCCACTTCAGTACTGTTGTCATTTTCTTCTGTAGCCTGTTGCTCTTTTTCATCTTCCTCTTCCGTTTTATTCTCATCTTCTGCCTCATCTGTCGCTATTTCCTCCGTATTATCTTCTTCATTCTCAGCCGCTTCGTCCTCATTAACATTGTCATTACAAGCGACCAAAACAATCATTATACCAAAAAGCAGAATATAGATACTTTTTTTCACCAATGAAAATTCCTCCTTTACAAAAATGGTACGAATACCAAACAAAATCCCATTCTTCTCTATTCACTTCATTCGTAATAGATACAAACTGCGCACTAACTTATTGCGTAGATTTGCTCTTCTACCTTTTTGATGGTGAGTGCTGGGAAACGCTTCGGCAGAATACTTCGCTTTCCACGGGCACGGCCTTAGCCTCCTCAGAAAACCTAGTACGTTTTCTTGCGGGGTCTTCGGCTCGCGCTGTTCCCGTAGGAGTCTGCGTATTCTGCCTACGCTTTGCATAGTGTTCTGATAACGGAAAGAATAGAACTATTGATATTCTATTCTATGGATTCCCTGTCTTTTTGAACAGAACACTATTCTAAGCTGCGGAAAAATGCGACACTCCTGGGGGAATAGCGCGAGCCGAAGATCCACTTGGTGAAGTGGTTTTCTTCACCAAGTTAGCTGAGACCGTGCCCCCGGCATAGAAAACACAACGAAGGCGATTTTTGCTTGAGTAGATGTTGTACTTGTGCCCTCGGGTGAAAGGGAGTATTTTTCCGCAGCGTCGATCATGCACGCAACAAAATTCAAAATGGAAGAGAGAAAATCCATGTCTGCGTTACTGCGCAGTTTATGGTTTTTGTGCATATTTTTAATACTTTTAAAAAGGAGTCTGCCAGGCAGACTCCTCACTTTTAACTTATTATTTTACAATATGAATTGGTGTACCCATTGCAACTTCTGCTGCTTCCATTGTGATCTCACCTAATGTAGGGTGAGCATGGATAGTTAGCGCTAGGTCTTCTGCTGTCATACCAGCTTCAATTGCAAGCCCAAGTTCAGAAATCATATCACTAGCATTTGGACCAGCAATTTGTGCACCAACAATTAAACCATCTTCTTTACGTGTAATAAGCTTCATAAATCCATCAGATGCATTTAATGACAATGCACGACCATTTGCTGCAAATGGGAATTTAGATGCTTTAACATCGTAACCTGCTTCTTTCGCTCCCTCTTCAGAATAACCAACAGTGGCTAATTCAGGGTCAGAGAATACAACTGCCGGGATGGCGTTATAGTCGATTACCGCATTTTCTCCAGCAATCGCTTCAGCAGCAATCTTTCCTTCATAAGATGCTTTATGTGCAAGTGGAGGTCCATCGACAATATCACCAATCGCGAAAATGTTATCTACATTCGTACGACATTGTTCATCGATTTTAACAAGACCTTTATCATCCATTTCGATGCCAACCTGCTCTAATCCAAGCTCATCTGTATTAGGTTTACGTCCAACAGTTACAAGTACATAATCAGCTTCAACCGTTTCTTTCTTACCTTTGGCCTCATATGTTACTTTAACACCGTCTTTTGTTTCTTCAACACCTTGAGCCATAGCTTCTGTTACAATTGTTGCACCTTTACTTTTCAATTTTTTCTTGACAAGTGCACTCATTTGTTTTTCAAAGCCACCAAGGATATCTTTTAATCCTTCTAGGATTGTTACTTCTGTACCGAAGTTTGCATATGCTGAACCTAATTCAGTACCAACATATCCACCACCGATTACAACTAGTTTTTTCGGAACTTCTTTTAAGTTAAGTGCGCCAGTTGAATCTAATACACGATCAGAGTATTTGAAAGTAGGTAGTTCTATCGGATGTGAACCAGTTGCAATAATACAGTTTTTAAATGTATATGTTTGAGAGTTTTTTTCATCCATTACTTTAACTGTATTTTTATCAACAAAGTACACTTCACCACCTACTATGTCTACTTTGTTTCCTTTTAATAATCCTTCTACACCGCTAGTTAGTTTATTAACAACTGAACCTTTCCATTCTTGTACTTTAGAAAAATCCACAGAAACATTTTCTGTTTTAATCCCAAGTTCATCGTCTCCTTGAGCATGTTCTGCGCGGTGCCCTGCTTCGATTAAAGCTTTTGACGGGATACATCCAACGTTAAGACATACACCACCGATTGCACCTTTTTCTACGATTGTTACTTTTTGTCCAGTTTGTGCTGCACGAATTGCTGCAACATATCCCCCAGGACCAGAACCAACTACAAGTGTATCTAATTCTATCGGAAAGTCTCCTACTACCATTTGTTTACCCCTCCATCATAATTAGTTGTGGGTCTTCTAACAGACGTTTCATCTGATTTAATGCTAATTGAGCCGTGGCACCATCAACTATTCTGTGATCAAAACTTAATGATAGTGCTAATACAGGCGCAACAACAATTTCACCGTCACGTACAACTGGTTTTTCTGCAATACGTCCAATTCCTAAAATAGCAGCTTCAGGATAATTGATTACAGGTGTAAACCATTGTCCACCAGCTGAACCGATATTAGAAATCGTACAAGAAGCACCTTTCATTTCACTAGGAGCCAGCTTTCCTTCTCTTGCTTTTCCTCCAAGTTCATTAATTTCGTTGGAAATTGCAAAAATTGATTTAGAATCTGCATTCTTCACTACAGGAACAAGAAGACCCTTCTCCGTATCTGCTGCAATACCAATATTGTAATAATGCTTACTCACGATTTCATCAGTTTCATCATCAATAGAAGCATTTAAAATTGGGAATTTAGATAATGCAGAAGTTAAAGCTTTAACAACATAAGGTAAATAAGTAAGCTTAATGTCCTGCTCTGCAGCAATTGGTTTAAATTTCTTGCGGTGTGCTACCAATTCTGTTACATCAACTTCATCGTGTAATGTAACGTGTGGTGCTTTATGCTTAGAATTAACCATCGCATTAGCAATTGCTTTACGGATTCCACTCATTTTCTCACGAGTTTCTGGGAATTCACCCTCTGAAACCGTTGGAGCAGACGTTTGAGCTTGCTCTTCACTTGCTTGATCTCCAGCTGCTGTTGTTTCTGCTTTTTGATCACCGCTTAAGAAGACATCAATATCATCTTTTAGTACTCGATTGTTTTTGCCAGTTCCTTGTACTTCTGTAATATTAACATTGTTATCACGTGCATATTTACGAACAGAAGGCATCGCAATTACGCGGTTGTTCGGGTCTTTAGCTACTGGCTCTTGCTTTTCTTCTTTCGCAGCATCGTCATTTTTTGCTTCTTCTTTATTCTCTTCCTTCGGTTCATCCTTCGCTTCAGCTTTATCACCATCATCTGAAGATCCTTCATCTTCATATCCTTCAGCATCGATGGTAATAATTGTTTCACCAACTGTTGCAACTGAACCATCTTCAAAATGCACTTCGGATACCGTACCATCTACTGGGGAAGGAATTTCAACAACTGCCTTATCATTTTGTACTTCACAAAGCACGTCGTCTTCTTTGATTTCTTCACCAGCTTTTACGAACCATTTTACTATTTCACCTTCATGGATACCTTCACCAATGTCAGGTAATTTAAATTCAAAAGCCATTCTCATGACCTCCCGTCTCGATTTAATTGCTTAGAAATTAATGACTTTGTTTACTTTTTCGATAATATCGTTATAGTTTGGTAACCAAATTTCTTCTGCTTGTGTAAAAGCATATACTGTATCAGGAGCAGCAACTGTCAGAATAGGTGCTTCTAAGTGTAGTATAGCTCGTTCTTGAACATTAGATACTATATAAGAAGCCAAACCAGCTTGACGTTGTGCTTCTTGTACCATAACCACACGATTTGTTTTTTCTACCGATTGTACAATCGTATCAAAATCAATAGGCATAACCGTGCGTAAGTCAATTACTTCTGCATCAATTCCGTCTTTTTCTAGTTCTTCCGCTGCTTTTAGTGAAGAGTGAACCATTGCTCCATATGCAATTAATGTTACGTCATTTCCTTCACGTACAATATTCGCTTTACCTAATTCTAATGTGTAATCTTCTTCAGGAACTTCTTCACGGAATGAACGATAAAGTTTCATGTGCTCTAAATACAGTACCGGATCATTATCACGAATAGATTGAATTAAAAGACCTTTTGCATCATAAGGACCAGACGGAATTACTACTTTCATACCTGGTTGTTGTGCAATAAGACCTTCTAAAGAGTCTGCGTGAAGTTCTGGAGTATGCACACCGCCACCAAAAGGTGAACGAATCGTAACTGGAGCATTTTGTGTATTACCAGAGCGGTAACGTAAACGTGCCATTTGACCGTTAATAGCATCCATAGCTTCAAATACGAAACCAAAGAATTGAATCTCAGGTACCGGACGGAATCCTTGTGTAGAAAGTCCAAGTGACATACCTGCAATACCAGATTCAGCTAAAGGAGTGTCAAATACACGATCTTCACCGAATTCATTTTGTAAACCTTCAGTTGCACGGAAAACACCACCGTTTTGGCCAACGTCTTCCCCGAATACAAGGACATTTTCATCATTTTTTAATTCTGCTCTTAAAGCATCAGTAATTGCTTGGATCATTGTCATTTGAGCCATGATTTACTTCGACTCCTTTGCTTTATATTCTTCCATTTGTTCCTGCAAGTGAGCTGGAAGTTCTTCATACATATTACCAATTAAATCAGTAACTTTCTGCTTTGGTTGTTCATCTGTCTTCTTAATCGCTGCTTTAATTTCTTCTTTAGCTTTTTCGATTACTTCGTTTTCGTCTTCTTCAGACCATAATCCTTTTTCTTCTAAGAATTTACGTAAACGAACAATTGGATCCTTCTTCTCCCATTCGTTGTCCATTTCTTCTGTACGATAACGAGTAGGATCGTCACCAGCCATAGTGTGTGGACCATAACGGTATGTTAAAGTTTCAATCAATGTAGGTCCTTCACCATTTACAGCACGCTCTCTTGCATCTTTTGTTGCCGCATATACAGCAAGAACATCCATACCATCTACTTGGATTCCTTCAATACCTGCAGCAACCGCTTTTTGAGCTAATGTATCAGCAGCAGTTTGTTGTTCAACTGGTACCGAGATAGCAAAGTGGTTGTTTTGCACAACAAAAATAGCTGGAGCTTGATAAGCACCTGCAAAGTTAATTCCTTCGTAGAAATCACCTTGAGAAGTACCACCATCACCAGTGTAAGTAATAGCTACTGACTTTTTACCACGTTTTTTCATACCTAATGCCACACCAGCAGCTTGTGTATACTGTGCACCAATGATAATTTGTGGACTTAAAGCATTAACTCCTTCAGGCATTTGGTTACCATGGTAATGGCCACGGGAGAATAAGAATGCTTGATATAATGGAAGTCCGTGCCAGATTAACTGTGGTACATCACGATACCCAGGTAAAACAAAGTCTTCTTTTTCAAGTGCAAATTGTGTTCCTAACTGTGATGCTTCTTGTCCTGCCGTTGGTGCATAAAAACCTAAACGTCCTTGGCGATTTAACGCAATCGAACGTTGATCAAGAATTCTTGTATACACCATTCGATACATAATTTCTTTTAGTTCTTCATCTGAAAGATCAGGCATAGCATCTTCATTAACGATTTTACCTTCTTCATTCAGAATTTGAAACGTTTCAAACTGTTCTTCAATATTTTCTAAAGTACGTTTCAAAAGAATTCACCTCTTCCTTTCTCAATCCCTAATTTAAATTTATCAAAATTAGCTTTCCCAAAAGATTAAAAAATCTGTACCAAAGTCATTATTATTGCTATACCCTTTTGGACAAAAAATAATCAACCTATGTAATTAACAAACTGTTACATAAGAATTGACTTATAGTACTGGTACAATTTTTGCTCATTTATAGTTTAGCTCATTGAACTCAGTTGGTCAAACACTTTGCAAGATTTAATTATAATTTTATAATATCCATCTTAATTGGTATTCGAATATTTAATAAAGCGCTTTTATACAATCTGTTTCATTATCTTTTCTTATCTGTACTATTTTTATTAGCCGAAAAAAAGTATAGAAAAAAGCTTTCGAAAAATCGAAAGCTTTACTCATATACAACATTTAAATCAGCAGCTTTATAAAAGTCTTCTTTTAGCTGATTATATGTATCCGTCAGTTCATTAAATTCTTTGTTTATTTCCATCACATCATCGTATGATTGATTTACCGTTTCGATCTGTTCACGAAGTTCTTCTTCTGTAAGTTCTTCGTTCATAAATAATTCATATAACATTTTATCTTGGTCTAAAGATGCTAAAAATGATTCATTTAATTGTTGATACATATCATAGCGTTGATCCATCGTTTGGATCATTTCTTCAGCTACTTTTTTAGGTTCTTCATCCAAATCATCAATATACTCTTCTACTTGAGAAAATTCTTGTTCTGCTTCTTGCATACTTTCTAATTCTGTTTCAAGTAATTTTCTGCGTTCATCAATTGTATCAATTGCTTGTTCTGACAATGTTGTAATTTCATCCATTTCGTCAGCTGTCAATTCAATAATTTGATTATATAGTTCCTGTTCTTCTTCCTCCAGACCTGTAAAAGGTTCTTGTTGTTCAGCAAATGTTTGCTCTAATTCTACAGTTTTTTCTAAATGATCATACATGTCATTAGCGGCAGATTCTCCACTACATCCAACTAATGCCACTATAAACAAAAAGCCGATTAGTAATAATCTTCTCATATTCCCCAAATCCTCCTAAAGCAACTTCATTAATAATTTAAGCCAATTTATTATAACATAAATTGACCAACCTTTTGTATAAAAGTTAAAATTGCTTATTAGAATTCTATATTTTTTGATCATTTTTCGTTATGATAGATAATACGAATATTTATGAAGAGGTGTATGTCAATGATTACAATGAAAGATATAGTTAGAGAGGGACACCCTGTTTTAACTAAAGTGGCAAAAGAAGTAGAACTGCCACCAACTAAAGAAGAGAAAGAAACATTGCAAGAAATGCTACAATTTATAAAGAATAGTCAAGATGAAGAAATCGCTGAAAAATATCAATTACGAGCAGGTGTTGGTTTAGCTGCTCCACAAATTGGGATATCAAAAAGAATGATTGCCATTCACTTCCAAGACTTAGATGAGAAAGAATACAGTTATGGCCTGTTTAACCCTAAAATTATCAGCCATTCTGTTGCAGAAACATTTTTGTCTGGTGGTGAAGGATGTCTATCCGTTGATAGAGAAGTCCCTGGGTATGTACCTCGTTATCAAAAGATTACTATAAAAGCTACTGATTTAGAGGGTAATGATGTGAAACTGAAATTAAGGGGATATGCTGCAATTGTTTTTCAACATGAAATTGATCACATAAATGGTGTGATGTTTTATGATCGAATTAATAAACAGGATCCTTTTGCAATCCCAGAAAATTCAAAGCCTTGTGATCAATAATCTTGAATAGCAATTATTTCATCCCGTTTCAACAAAATTGAAACGGGATTTTATTATTGTTTATACAATCAATAAATGAGTGACTCTTTCGAACAGAAACGGTGAAAATTATTTAATCAACGATAATTTCTTCATAGCTTTGCTTAAGCCGTTTTGATCTACATCATCTGTTACAAGATCGGCTGCTTCCTTGACTTCTTGCACACTATTTCCCATTGCAATCCCTGTATGAACTTTCGTGATCATTTCTAAGTCATTTAATCCGTCACCAAATGCATATGTATCTTCCAAATTTAAATGAAGTGCTTCTATAAATTTTTCAATACCATGTGCTTTTGATCCAATTTTCGGCATTACATCACAAGAAACTGGATGCCATCTAACAAATTTCAATTGTTGAAATACCTCTTCATAAACCTTTTGTTCTTTTTCTTTGTTAAATAATAAAACTTGAAAAATCTCTTGCTTCTTATAATATTCTGTATCCTCTAAAGGATGACTTCGTTTTAAACTTCCAATTCCTTGTTCAATATGCG
Organism: Gracilibacillus orientalis; assembly: GCF_900114645.1. Lineage (GTDB taxonomy): Bacteria > Bacillota > Bacilli > Bacillales > Amphibacillaceae > Gracilibacillus > Gracilibacillus orientalis. Next base: position 162,075 of record NZ_FOTR01000006.1, read on the forward strand.
GATGGTTACTTACAGATGATTTCATGTCTTCAATACTTTGATAAACAAGTGGATGATTGTGATTAATACTATATGCAGTCAATTCTTCAATTTGCTCAGAATCGATTGGATTTCGAAAAACAACCTCTCCATTATATACAGCATATTGACCATTAAAACTTATATACGAATGGATATTTAATTCTTCAAGAATATCTTGAAACATAAATGGTGCACGTCCGGTAGCAATCGATACAATAACTCCTGAATCCTGAAGTTGTTTTACTGCTTCTTTTGTTGCACTCGGTATTTGTTTGTCATGATCTAAGATTGTCCCATCAATATCAAGAAATACAACTTTTTGTCCCACATTCATTCTCCTCTATATGTAATTTTAAAACCACGATTGATTGTACCATGAACAAAATGAATAAGTATATTCTCCCTAGTTAAAACTAAGTAAAAGCTATGAATAATAGAAGCCATAATAAAGGTTATTTAGAAAATAATTCATTTATTTTAGCCTTTTTTGTTTCAAATTTTCGTAATTCATACTATACTATATAGTAATAGGGATTGGATCGGTTCGTTGAATACTTGCTTTTCTTTTCTATATAGATAGGAAGGTGTTGAGCAGTTATATGTTAAAACGTTTAAGAGAAAAATTAAAACGACGCTTGCGGGAAGCTTTACGGAGAAAACGGATACCAACTACCATTAATCGTTCTGATGATTTTTATAAGCATTCAAAACAAACCATAGAATCGAAACGCAAATAACAACTAAAGGAGAGATAGCATGATATTTAAAGTACTTTATCAAGAGAACGCATCAGAAATACCTGTGCGTGAACATACTAAGAGTTTATATATCGAAGCTTCTACGGAAAGAGAAGTACGTGACTCTTTAAAAGAAAAGCATATTAATATTGAATTAATCCAATTGTTGAGTGAGGCACACCTAGAATATGAACAACAATCCCCTTTTTACAAAGTGGAGACTGTTTAGCGTATGAAATTTGTAAAAAACGACCAAACAGCAGTTTTTGCACTGGGTGGTTTGGGTGAAATTGGTAAAAACACGTACGGTGTTCAATTCCAAGATGAAATCATTCTTATCGATGCAGGAATCAAGTTTCCTGAGGATGAATTATTAGGAATCGATTATGTCATTCCTGATTACACCTACCTTGTGCAAAACCAAGATAAAATAAAAGGTCTATTCATCACACATGGTCACGAAGACCATATTGGTGGGTTACCTTATTTACTACGCGAAATAAATGTGCCTATTTATGCAGGTAAATTAGCAATTGGACTCATTCGAAACAAATTGGATGAACACGGATTATTACGCAAGACAAAGTTACACACCTTCCAAGAGGATGATGTATTTAAGTTTAGAAAAACAGCTGTGTCCTTCTTCCGGACGACACATAGTATTCCCGATTCTTATGGTATTGTTGTAAAAACACCTCCAGGAAATATTGTTCATACTGGTGACTTTAAATTTGATTTTACACCAGTTGGAGAACCTGCCAACTTGGCAAAAATGGCTGAAATTGGCAAAGAAGGCGTTCTTTGTCTATTATCAGACAGTACAAACAGTGAAGTTCCTGGATTTACTCTATCAGAACGAGTAGTTGGTGACAGCATTAATGATATTTTCTCACGAGTGGATGGCAGATTAATTTTTGCTACTTTCGCTTCAAACATTCACCGCTTGCAACAAGTCGTTGAAGCAGCCGTTAAACATAAACGTAAAGTAGCCGTATTCGGACGAAGCATGGAAGGTTCCATTAAGATTGGACAAGAGCTCGGATATATTCGTGCACCTAAAAATACGTTTATTGATGCACATCAAATAAACCAACTTCCTGCTAACGAAGTGACCATCCTTTGCACCGGTTCACAAGGAGAACCAATGGCTGCATTATCTAGAGTTGCGAACGGTACACATCGTCAAATTCAGATTATCCCTGGTGACACAGTTGTATTCTCTTCTTCACCAATCCCTGGGAATACATTAAGTGTTAGTAGAATTATTAATCAATTATACCGTGCCGGTGCTGAAGTTATTCATGGACCACTTAATGATATCCATACTTCAGGTCACGGTGGTCAACAAGAACAAAAATTGATGCTACGTCTCATACAACCAAAATATTTCATGCCTATTCATGGGGAGTATCGTATGTTGAAAGAACATACGAAATTGGCAGATAGCTGTGGTATATCCCCTAAAAATAGCTTTATTATGGACAATGGAGAAGTATTAGCATTAGGAAAAGATAGTGCTGCGATTTCCGGTAAAATTCCTTCTGGTTCAGTCTATGTAGACGGTAGTGGAATTGGAGATATTGGTAATATTGTATTACGTGATCGTCGTATCCTTTCCGAGGAAGGACTAGTTATCGTTGTCGTAAGTATCAATATGAAAGAATTCCAAATCGCATCAGGTCCAGATATTATATCACGTGGATTTGTCTATATGAGGGAATCTGAAGACTTAATTAACGAAGCACAAAAGCTTGTTTCCAAACACTTAGATAAGGTAATGGAACGCCGGACTACACAGTGGTCTGAAATCAAAAATGAAATTAACGATACAATCGCTCCATTCCTTTATGACAAAACAAAACGTCGTCCAATGGTCTTACCGATCATTATGGAAGTCTAAAATACTCAGATCAAAGAAAACCCGTTTCAATTATTGAAACGGGTTTTTAATGTATTAAAAGGTAATAACAGTTTCGATTGTTCAACAAAAGAGTTTAATCTACTCTCCAGTATGTACTTAATCTTCTACGACTAGTTCTTTTTCAAATCGGGATATGTCTTTATCCGCACCAATAACAATAAGGATATCATCTTGCTCGATTTCTTGTGTTGCCATCGGAGAAACATTAATACCTTTCTCATCAGCTTCTTTAATTGCTACAACGTTACAGCCATACTGAGCTCGAATATCTAAGTCCAGCAATGTTTTTCCATCCATTTTTACTCCTACTTTCACCTCAACAATACTATGATCATCAGATAACTCTAGATGATCCAAAATATTGGTGGAGATGATACTATGTGCAATACGTTTTCCCATATCACGCTCGGGATGTACAACATGATCCGCTCCAATTTTATTTAAAACTTTTTCATGATGGTCATTTTGTGCTTTAACAGTTATTTTTTTAATTCCTAACTCTTTTAACATTAATGTGGAAAGAATACTTGCTTGGATATCATCACCAATTGCAACAATAACATGATCAATGTTGCGGACACCTAATTCCTTTAACACATTTTCATCCGTTGTGTCTGCAATTACAGCATGTGCTGCAATATTTTTGAATTCTTTTACTTTATCCTCTTGTATATCGATCGCCAGTACATCCATCCCGTCTGCACTTAACTCTCGACAGATACTTCCACCAAATCTACCTAAACCAATTACTGCAAATTCACGTTTCATATAAACTCCTCCAACACTTATAATCATAATCATTTTACCACATCGAACCAAAAAAGAAACCAGATATAATATCTGGTTTCCATTTAATTATAATGCATCTAACATTTCAAATTGCGATTTAACAAGCTCATAGTACTCGCCCTTTTTCTTCATTAATTCATCATGATTACCTTGTTCTAATAAACGGCCATGTTCTAACACGATGATATTATCTGCTTCTCTAATAGTAGACAATCGGTGAGCAATCATAATTGCTGTACGTCCTTCGAGCAATCTTTTTAGTGCTTTTTGAATTTTCACTTCTGTTTCCGTATCAATACTAGCTGTCGCTTCATCTAATATTAAAATCTTAGGATCAGCTAATAATGCACGAGCGAAAGATAACAACTGTCTTTCACCAGCAGACAAAATATTTCCCCGTTCTTCTACTTCCATTTGATATCCATTTGCTAATCTTTTAATAAAGTCATCTGCTCCAACGACTTTTGCTGCTTCTTTTACTTCTTCATCCGTTGCTTCTGGACGACCAAAACGAATATTTTCCATAATGGTACCTGAGAATATAAAAGTATCTTGCAATACAACAGAAATATTCGTACGTAAACTATCCAAACGCATATCGCGAAGGTCATGCCCATCAATCTTGACTGTACCTTTAGTCGGATCATAAAAACGACTGATTAAATTAGCAATGGTTGACTTACCTGATCCAGTATGACCAACAAGTGCAACCGTCTGACCTTGTTTCATATTCAATGAAATTTCATGTAATGCTACACGGTCTTCATCATAGGAAAATTGCACTTGATCAAACACAATATTTCCCTTCATATCATGAAAAGCTTTGGCGTTCTTTTTCTCTTCGACATTTGGTTGTTCATCTAAAAATTCGAAAATACGTTCAGAAGAAGCCATAGCTACCAATAATTGATTATATATCTGTCCTAGGCGGGAAATAGGTTCCCAAAACATGCCTAAATAGAAGGCAAAGGCTACAAACACACCAATTTCAATATTTCCTGTAATAATAAGATGTGCACCATATGAAATTAATATCACGGTACCAATTGCGTTACTCATCTCTACGAAGGGACCAAAATAAGCACTTTTCTTCATGGCAATTCGTTCTTTTTCATAGTTATCTGTATTCACACCGTTGAAGAACTCTGTATTTTCTTTTTCCTGAGAGAAAGATTGAGTAATACGAATACCTTGCATACTTTCATTCAAATGTGAATTCAGACGTGATTTCTGAATACGTACATCCTGCCATGAGCGACGAATCTTTCTTCTTAATTTAGTAGAAATAAAGAACATGATCGGTAAAATAAATAGAACGGCCAATGCTAATGGTGGACTTAATACAAACAAGATAACAATAATACCTGTAAGCATCACAACATCCATTAACAAATTAATAATCCCATTCGTAAACAATTCCTGTAACGAGTTAACATCGTTCAATATTCGTACTAGAATAGACCCTGCAGATCTTTTATCAAAAAAATTGTGAGATAAACGTTGAACATGAGAAAATAAACTCTTACGCAAGTCATGAATAACTCGTTGTCCTAAAATATTTACCCATCTAATTCGATACGTATTCGCTGCATAACTTAAAAGATATAACACGGAAATTCCGATAATTAGATACGTAAGTAAGTTAATGTTTTGATCTTTAATTGCTTTATCAATAACCCATGTACCAATAATAAAGGGTACAACTAATCTGACAAATGTAGACACAAGCATAGCAATAATTGCGGCTGGCATAAGTGTTTTTGCATAAGGCTTTAAATATATTACCAGCCGCCACATCTGCTTCCAATTAAAAGGCTTTTCCACCGCTTGATCTAACGGATAATAAAAACGATTTAAATGGGGACTGTCTTTTTTCATTTCTTTTACTGTCATTGATTTAGCCATTTCGACTCCCTCCTTCTATTCAACAGATTGCATAACAATGTCTCGATCTTGATATTGAATATCATAAATACGATGATATGATCCATTCATTTTAATTAACTGTTCATGTGTACCTCTTTCCTTAATTTCTCCTTCTTCTAATACAAGAATCTCATCAGCATGCTTCAATGAAGAGATACGATGCGCAATAATAAATGTTGTCCTACCATCCATCACTTCTTTAAGTGCTTTTTGAATTTGAAATTCCGTTTCCATATCTACTGCCGAAGTCGCATCATCTAATACTAAAATACTAGGATCAATTAAAATCGCACGAGCTATTGCAATTCTTTGCTTTTGCCCTCCGGAAAGTCCCATACCACGTTCACCAAGTAAGGTATCATACCCCTTCGGCATTTCCATGATAAAATCATGCGCTTGTGCCCGTTTAGAAGCAGCAATAACCTCATCCATAGATGCACCTGGATTACCATAGGCAATATTCTCTTTTATTGTCGTAGAAAATAAAAAGGACTCTTGCAATACAAATCCAATATGTTTTCGTAACCATTTTAAAGAATAGGAGCTTGTTGGTTTACCATCAACTAAAACCTCTCCTTCTTCTGGTTCATAAAACCTTGTTATTAATTGGGTAATACTTGTTTTACCTGCACCAGTAGGCCCAATCAAACCTACTACTTTTCCTGGTGGTGCATCAAACGAAATATTTTTTAAGGCAGAATCATCATCTTCTGTATACGTTAAAGAAACGTTGTTAAAAGTAATGTGTCCGTTAATACGTTCAGGAACAATTGGGTCGTCTTCCTCCACAATATCTTCTTTCGCTTCAAGAATTTCCAACAATCGTTCACCAGATGCTTTTGCCTGCGAGAATTGGTTCACGATAAAACCTAAATGCATTAATGGACCCAAAATATACGTTACCAAACTAAAGAAAGCAACAAGTTCACCTAACTGTATGGAATCATTAATGACCAAATAACCACCATAAATTAACAATGATACCATGCTGACATTTCCTATAAACTCCATTAACGGGAAGTATCTTGACCAGATATTAGAAGTGTAAATATTAATGTCTTTATAGTTAACGTTATTTGATGTAAATCGCTCTATCTCAAAATTTTCCTTAGATAAAGATTTAACCGTATTCATACCACTTACGTTCTCTTGAATACGAGTATTTAGTCGACCTAATGACTTCCTAATATTTCGAAATGCCGGGTGTACTTTTTTATCAAAGCGGTAAACAACGATAGCCAAAAATGGCATAGCAGCCATGGTTACCAGTGCTAATGGTATAGAGTAATAAAACATTACCCCTAAACTGATTACTATTAACAATGATACTCTGATTAATTCACGAAAACCTGCAGCTAAGAAAAAACGGAAACCTTCTACATCCATTGTTAACCTCGACATGAGATCACCAGTACGAGCATTGTCATAATAAGTAAAAGAAAGCCTTTGCAATTTCTTGTACAATTGATCTCGCAAAGTGTAAACAGATTTCACTCCAAATAAGTCACCTAAGTACTGCTGCAGAAAGTTGGAAATCCCTTTCAAAATCATGATCAATATAAAGCCAGTTGCTAGGAATGGAACGAGTTGATAGTTGCCAGGTATAACCACATCATCAATTGTTTTTTGTAAAATGATTGGATATACTACCGTAATACCGGCTACAATCATAACGAAAAAAACCGATAAGAAAAAGTATTTTTTAAAAGGCCAATAAAAATTCTTAAGTTTCTGAAATGTTTCCATCTTGTTTGCACCCCCTATTTTTTTACGTATGTATAAATATAACGGCATCCGAAATAAATTTCCACCTTTTCGACTTATTTTCTAAAAATTTTTTATAATTGTTAATAAATTGAAATAATCAGTCTTTTATTTGCGTCTTTATTTACATTTTTATATGATTGGGTTAATCATCATGAGAGGAGGAAAAATATGTTTGAAAATGGATTAAAGATTGATTGGAGTTTTATATTAGAGAATGTGATCTATTATGGTATTCAAATTTTAATACTTATCATTGCATTACTTATTATATCTCCAATCGGAAAAAAATTAATCTCCGCAGCACTTAATAAATCGAGTTCCAGACAAAATGTATCTGAAGCAAGAATACAAACGTTAGAAAAACTACTATTAAATGTATTTTCATATGTTTTAATTTTTATCTTTGTCGTTATGTTTTTTGGCATCATTGAACAACCGATTGGCCCGCTTCTTGCTGGTGCAGGTGTTGTAGGTTTAGCAATTGGTTTTGGAGCTCAAGGATTAGTTAGTGACATTGTAACTGGATTTTTTATCTTATTGGAAAAACAGATCGATGTTGGAGACTATGTGACTGCTGCTGGATATGACGGAATTGTGGAAGAAGTTGGTTTACGCACTACAAAAATTCGTGGCTTTAATGGTACACTGCACTACCTACCAAACAGAGAAATAGCCGGTGTCAGTAACCATTCCAGAGGAAATATGCGTGCACTAGTTGATATCGGAATTAGTTATGATGATAATATTGATCAAGCAATGGCTGTATTAAAAAGTGTATGTGAAGAATTCGAGTCAGATCCTCGCTTCATGGAAGGTCCTGATGTATTAGGTGTACAAGGCTTTGGATCAAGTGAGGTTGTATTACGCATCATTGGTAAAACCGAGAATATGGAACAATGGGGTGCAGAAAGAGAAATTCGTAAACGTATTAAAGAAACGTTTGATGAAAACAATATCGAGATCCCATTCCCACATCAAGTATACGTACAAAAGAATAACTAAACAAAAAACTCACTCGCTTAAGAGTGAGTTTTTCTATAGAATGGTTGCTACGAGCGAGGAGGCTGTGGCCGTACCCATGGACAGCGAAGTATTCTGCCGTAGCTCTATTCCAGAAATTTCAACAACAAAGTTACTTCCGCAGTTTATGTTTTTATATCTCTTTCATCATCGCTGTTACTGCTTTGATACCTGTTTCTATTGCGTCTTCGTTGGGCGTTAGTTTGCTGTGATGCAATCCGTAGGGAGAGTCTACTCCTAACCAAAACATGAAACCTGGAATTTCCTTTAAGAAATATCCAAAATCTTCACCAGTCATCGCTGCATTTGCTTCGATAAACTGAATGTCACTCTTTTGAACAGCTTCAGCAAATTTATCAACATATACTTTATCATTGTTCACTTGATAATACATCGCACCATAATCTACTTCAATCGTACAATCATGTGCAATCTCAAAGCCTTTAATGATATTTTCCAGCTCTTTTTTTATAATAGTCATGGTTTCCGGTTGTAACGTACGAATGGTTCCTTCTAAACGTGCGGTTTCTGCAATAATATTTTGTACAGTTCCAGCAGTCATTTTACCTATAGTGATTACTCCACTATCTAGTGGATCTACTTTTCTTGAAATAATTTGTTGTAACTGTGTAATAAAACTGCTCGCTGTTACGATCATATCTTTCGTTAAGTGTGGATATGCAGCATGCCCACCCTTACCAGTAAAATCAAGAAATAATTCACTTGTATTGGCAAACAAAATACCTGCTCTAGTTGATACCGTTCCGACTGGCAGTTCAGGTGCTATATGTAATGCAAAGATACTGTCGACCTTCCATTGTTTAAACGTATCAGATGAAAGTATAGGTTCTGCCCCACCTGGCCCTTCTTCGGCTGGCTGGAAAATAAATAAAACATTGTCATCAATCGCATTCGCACTTATCTCATCAAGCACTCCTAATGCAATCGTCATATGTAAATCATGTCCACATGCATGCATCTGACCTGGATGTTGTGACTTAAATGGAAAATCTGTTTCTTCTGTAATGGGCAAACCATCAATGTCCGTACGGTAGCCAATCGTTTTCTTCGGATTATTCCCTTTTACCAAAACGAATAATCCTGTTTTCCATTTAGTGATTTCAATGTTCGATCGATTCATTTTTTTAATTGTCTCTAATAAAAAAGATTGTGTTTTATATTCCTGAAAACCGAGCTCAGGTATTTGATGCAGCGAACGTCTAATGGTTAATAATTCATTCTTGATCATGAGGAACTCCTTTCGCATTCATTTTAAGTTAAAACAAGACAGGATCTTTTTGACCCTGCCTCATCACTTTTATTAATCATCTAATTTTCGTAGTGCTTCCATAATTTCTGTTTTTGATTTGGTTTGGTCATCAATCTCTTTAATTACTTTTGCCGGTGTACCAGCTACTACAGTATTTGGCGGTACATCTTTCGTAACAATCGCACCAGCTGCAACAACTGCTCCTTCTCCAACACGAACCCCTTCAAGTACTACTGCGTTCGCACCGATTACAACACCGTCTTCAATAGTTACTGGTTGAGCAGAAGGCGGCTCAATTACACCTGCTAATACTGCACCTGCACCAACATGGCAATTCTTACCTACTGTTGCACGGCCACCTAATGATGCATTCATATCGATCATTGTTCCCTCACCAATAACAGAACCGATATTTATCATTGCACCAAACATAATAACTGCACCATCACCGATTTCCACTTGTTCACGAATAATCGCACCAGGCTCGATACGTGCATTGATATCTTTCATATTTAATAGTGGAATGGCTGAATTACGGCGATCATTTTCCACTACATGATCAGTAATTTTATCATTATATGTATCAAGTAATTCTTTTACTTCTTTCCATTCACCAAAAATAACACCGTTTGTTTCGTTTAAGAAAGTCTGGATCGATCCTGTTTCTTCGATTTTATCCAAGTCTGTACCTTTCACATATACTTTTACAGGTGTTGATTTTTTGCTGTTTGAAATAAAAGAAATAATCTCATGTGCATCCATTTGCTTCATTGTTTTCTTCCTCCAATATTTGTTGTTTTTATAAATGTAACAAAAAATAATTTACTTTTACAAGTAATATTATTTTGTCGTATACATTGATTTGTTAACCTCTTTTAAAATAGCACGTCTCGTTAAAATACCTAGAAAATATCCCTCTTCATCGACAACACATGCAAAAGCATGGTTAATGACGACTTTTAGACACGTTAAAAAATCGGTATCCATCGTTAAAGTTGGTTGTTCAACTTGCATAACCGCTTCAACTTTAGTCTCTGCTAATTTTTCCATCTCGAATCGTTCCATTCCCATCACACTTTTTAGGATTGGTGTTTTAGCAATCGTACCCTTGAATTTATAGTTTAAGTCCAATACAGGAACAGACGAATAACCTGATTCAACTAATACAAGTAAAGCATGTTCTACAGGATTACCTACTTGAACATGTGCCACCTTTTCTGCAGGAATCATCAAATCCTCTACAGTCAAATCAGTTAACGATTTTTTTAGTATACTAGACATATGGACACTCCTTTTTTCTCTGGTGAAGGAGCTATTATGACATCACCTACACTATTTTAACATAAATTTTAAAAATTTGTGTAATCTCCCGCATCGATATCATATTTACTTAACACCATGCTATAATGTAATACATATATTATGATGACTAAATGGAAAGGGCTTTTTAACTGTATGAACCGTAGAACCTTTTTAAAACGATTATTTGGTGGTATCATTACACTATTCGGACTTAGTGGTGGTACCTATTATTATGCGAGAGAAATCGAACCGAATATGTTAGATATACATCATGTTGATATCTATTCTAGTAAAACCCCTTCCGCTTTTGAGGGATACAATATACTACAATTTACTGACACTCATATCGGTTTCCAATATACTATTGAACAGCTAGACGAATTAGTAGACAAAATGAATCAATTAGAACCGGACATGATCCTATTTACAGGAGATTTAATAGATAATCCAGGTACATATCAGGTCGATCAGAGATTAATATCCATGTTAGGCAGATTAAAAGCTAGAGACGGAAAATTCTGGATATACGGTAACCATGATCATGGTGGATATGGAACAGATATTTTAAAAGATGTTTTCCAACAGAGTGGTTTCGAATTGTTACAAAATGGACACAGACAGATTAATAAAAATGGTGATATGATTTATCTAGCAGGTATAGATGATGCATTATTAGGAAGACCTGATATTGAACAAGCAATAGCTGGGATTAGTAATGAGCAATTGACAATATTACTAGCACACGAACCAGACTTTGCAGATATAACAAAAGATTATCCGATCGATATTCAATTATCGGGTCACAGTCATGGTGGTCAAGTCCAAATACCCTTTATAGGATATATTTACACCCCTCACTTAGCAGAAAAATATGTAGAAGGCGAATATGTAATCGGCAACTATCCATTACAATTGTTTGTCAGTCGTGGTATAGGAACTACTAGATTACCATACCGATTCTTCTGTAAACCTGAAATTACGATGTATCAATTAAAAAAATCATGAACGAGGTGACAGTATGAAATTCAATGCATTAATGATGTTATTTATTGCGCTCTTTTTAGCTGGCTGTTCAGGCAATATATTAAATGGTGATTCAAATAAATATGAAGGTGACTTTTCATATGAAGTAGAGGATTTCACATTTACTAATCAAGATGGCGAGGAACTTTCAAAATCTGAATTAGACGGTGAATTTTGGATTGCTGATATGATATTTACTAATTGTGAAACAGTCTGTCCATCGATGACTGCCAATATGGCAAGACTACAAGGTCTTTTAGAGGAAGAAAATATTGATGCTGAACTAGTTTCGTTTAGTGTTGATCCTACAAATGACTCTCCAGAGATCTTAAAACAATACATTGAAGATCGTGGTGGTACATTTGACAATTGGAACGCACTTACAGGTTACTCAGATGAAGACATTAAAGAATTTGTTAACAAATCCTTTAAAGAATTGGTAGAAAATCCAGATAATAGTGATCAAGTTCTTCATGGCACAAGATTTTATTTAGTTTCTCCAGATGGCAATGCTATATACAGATATAATGGACAAAAAGCAGACAATATGCAAAAAATAGTTGAAGATATCCAATCAATGAATTAAAGTAACAAGTAGAAGGATTGTTCTCCTTCTACTTTTTGTTATAGTTTATACATTCTTATAAGAAGGTGAATAAATGAAAGATTCGGATGAAGCGATAAAAAAAATGGGACAAGCCTTATTTATTGTCAATCGGCATGCAAAGACTGCACCTGATCCCACTCAGTTATATCGCTTAAAAAACGAAACGATGAAAAAACTGATCAAGGAAAGTAAGGCAGTAAAAGTAGGTTTGCACTATTCCAAAAATCCAAAGCAAAGTCGACAACATTCCGTATTACTGGTGCAGGTCGGAAATTACTACTTTCACACACCACCCAATAAAGAAGATATGGAGTCATTGCCCCATCTTGGTCATTTAGATGAAAGCTATCGGAATCAAAAACCTACCCTTTCATTGAATAAGGCCAAAGCAATTCTGTATGAATATTTAAACTGGTCTATCCCAAAACCAACGAACAAGTACCGCCCTAAATATAATCATTTTTCACAGCAAACCTCTTCTCTATCTCCTTTCTACCACAAACGAAAACGTCGGTAATAATTTCCCTATCACAAGCAGGAAGATATGCATATCTTCCTGCTTGAAGTCTGTAACTTGGCTATCTATATATTTTAATTTGAAGAAGGTTGATTGTTTTTCATTATAGTGAAACTTCTCTTTATACTTATGATAATAGAAAAGATTAACACGCCATACAAAACATATCTCCAATCTGGCACATCTATAAATGCGGATATGATCAAAAACATTAATAAAACAACAAACATATATGTTATTAAGGTATTCCATTCTAATGCTATAACGAACTTAACAAAAGGTTTGAATGCATAATACAAAATGATTAATCCAGTGACTGTATAAAGCACAAAAAATAATTCAGTCTGCATGGTGAGTATAAGAAAATCACTTAATCTCACTATCTCTTTCCAAAGCTCTTTAGCCATTATGTGTCCCTCCTATTCATTTTATGATAAAATAATGCTAGCTTTTCATGATTAGTACTATTATTCCCAAACTTTGTGCTAGTTATAAGAGGAAATGAAGGAGGCATACATGATGGAATCATTCATAAATGAGCAAGTGAAAAACATTGAAATATCTGGAATTAGACAGTTTTTTAATATGGTAGGAAACAAAACCGATATCCTATCATTAACAATTGGCCAACCAGATTTTCCTACCCCTTCCCATGTTAAAGAAAAAACAAAGGAAGCAATAGACCAAAATCAAACAACATATACACATAATGCAGGTATTTTATCTTTAAGAGAGGCAATAGCTTCATTCATAAAGACAAATTACCAACTAGAGTATGACCCCAACGACGAAATTATAGTTACAGTTGGTGCATCACAAGCGATTGATATTACACTAAGAACTATTTTAATGACAGGTGATGAAGTGCTGTTACCTGGACCTGTTTATCCTGGATATGAACCATTAGTCAAATTAGCGGGAGGAATACCTACATTTATTGATACCCGGCAATCAAATTTCAAATTAACTGCGGAGTTAATAGAGCAATCCATTACTCCTAATACAAAAGCTGTCATAATCCCTTACCCTTCCAACCCAACAGGTGTGACACTTACTAAGGAAGAACTAACAGATATAGCATTAGTTGTTGAAAAGCACAATATCTTTTTGATTGCAGACGAAATATATAGTGAATTAGTTTATGACCAAAGCCACTATTCAATTGGACGTTTTCGTGCAATTCGTGACAAGGTCATCATTATTAACGGTGTTTCAAAGTCCCATTCTATGACTGGTTTTCGTATTGGTTATATTCTTGCAGCCGACTGGTTAGCAAAACATATACTGAAAGTCCACCAGTATAATGTATCTTGTGCTTCTTCCATAAGCCAACATGGAGCATTAGAAGCTCTTAAGAACGGCCGTCAGGATCCAATTAAAATGAAAAAAGTTTATCATGAACGGAGAGACTATGTATATCAAAGGTTAAGAGCAATGAATATTAAAACATACTTACCAGATGGAGGTTTCTATTTCTTTATAGATATTAGCCACCTAAAAAAAGATTCCTTTTCAGTGGCATTACATTTAGTGGAGCAAGCTAAAGTGGCGTTAGTACCTGGTAGTGCCTTTTCTGAATTCGGTGAACAATTTTTACGCTTGTCCTATGCTTATGATATAGATACCCTAAAAGAAGGCTTGGATCGGATCGAACCTTTTATCTCAAGAGCATAAAGTGAAACTTCCATCAGTGGAGGTTTTACGGACGATTAGCGCCTTGACAAAAAAATTCTTTTCTGTGTGTGACTTGCATATTTCTGTAACTTAAGTAAAATTATAAAACCCGTTTCAATTTATTATTGAAACGGGTTTAACTGTTAAGACTATCTTTATAGATAGGATACATTTCATTTATGTTCTTTATTTTGTTTTTGTTTATAGTGCTCATAATTATTTAATAGTTCGTCTAATTCTTGACTAATATGAAGTGATTCTTTGCTGGTAATACCTTTTTTGAGAGCAACATCGGTCATTTCTTTTCGTAATTCTTCAATCTTGCTTATTAAATTTAATGGATACATTGTCATTTACCGAGTTACCCCCTAAATTGATTTGTCCAAAAGTGCATTTGGTAAACGCTATTGATTATCCCAAAAAAATGGTTCCTTGTAAAGCGAACCGCAAAATTAGACAATTCTTTTATATATCAAAAGATTTTTTGGTATATCCTGTGTCAATCCGACATTTTTTTCGTGAAATTTAATATAGTATTAATTCAGTATTTTCCTTATTAAGAGGGTGAATTTTGCCATGCAATATAAACATGATGAAGCCTTTCGATATCAACTCGAATAATCCATGTTCAACTGAATTAATCTTTGGTAATCTACATTCTCAATCTATAAACTATTATAGATACTAGTCCAATAAGAATGACATTTAATAGTTTGGAAAAAATCAATTCAGATTCAAATATATGTATTAAATATAAAATATTAGAAGAAAATTTACAAGTAAATGTACATAACATATGATGTAAGGATTATGGTGAGATTTATTAATACGGGGCAAGTGAATATTATAAGTCTACTCTAATAAGCAAACAAAAAAGTTACTGCGCTGTTTATGTTTTTTTGTGCACATTTAGCTTAAAATTAAAACCTCAATAGAGAAATTCTCTATTGAGGTTTTTTCCTGCCTACATTATTTAACACGATCAAAAATACTATAGCCAATACAACCGATTAAAATTACAAAACATAAAACACCAAATAAATCCACGTTCTACACCTCATTTTCTCAATTCTTCTTATTCTATTATACCTAATTTTCTGATTTTAATAAAGAATATTTTACTTTTTTCTCCCACAGACCTCTAAAGAAATGAAATGATTCATGCTATACTATACATACCCTACTTACTCAAACTAGAAAGTGAGGTATTACTTTGTCCTTTTGTCCCAATTGTGGTGGTCAAGTACAAACAATCGAAACATTTTGTGTTTCTTGCGGAAAAAGACTACCAGAAAATATAAATAAAAGAAAATTACCAATAAAGCCATCAAAAAAATGGTGGTTACTCCCTGTTATATCATTGATACTTGCAAGTTGCATTATTGGATTCGCTTTTTTTGCTACAAAATATCAATCTGATCAAGCGTTAGCTTATTATGAAGAAGGAGCAGAGATGGCTCTTATCGGTGATTATGAGCAATCAATGACTTTACTCGAACATGCACTGGATTATAAAGAGAATTTTCCTTCAGCCAATGAAGTTATAGCATTTCTAAATGTTGCTATGGAAGTTGAAGCTGATTTTGAACAGGTCGAGACATTAAATGAGCAAAATAAATTTGAAGAATCATTAAAAATAATACGAGAGTCTGAGGCTGATTTACAAAAATTCAGCGGTGATTTAACCGACCAAATGATGGAACAAAACATTGCAACAAAAAATCAAACATTATTAAAGCAAGCGACATATAGATTAAATAATGAACCTACTACTGACGACTTAAAGGCTTTAATATGGGAGATAGAAGACATTACGCATGACCAGGCAGCTGAATTACAAGAAGAAGTGCATCAAAAGTTAATATCGATGACATATCAAGAGGCTACTGCTTTATTAGAAGACTTTCAATTCTCTCAAGCATTACACGTAATCGAAGACACGCTTAAAGTAGTGGAAAGCTCTGAACAATTAGAAAGCTTGAAAACAACAGTAAACAAAGAGAAAACTGCCTTTGAATCTGCTCAGGAGCAACGAATTGAACAAGCACTTTCGGCGTTTGAAGAAGAACAAGAATTAAATGAAAGCCACGCCATAGAACTAATTGATATACAATTACAAGAAGAGAAAGATAACTGGATCATAACTGGACAACTAAAAAGTGTTGCTACAGTCCCTATCCATTCTATTTTAGTCAGTTATTCAATCCAGGATAAGGAAGAAGATTCAATTTTAGAAAACGATGTCTATGTTTTTCCAGAGACACTATATCCTGATGAAGTGGGTAATTTTGAGTTTACTCATTTTGACGTTGATGCTGACTATGAGCGGATAACACCAAAAGTAGAGGAAATTACTTGGTACTTAGAATAAACTCCGGAGGATTTTTATGTATAAAAAGAGAAAATACATTCCTGTTATTTCAACTGGAATCATACTATTATTAGCAATCATTGCAGGAATTGGTATCTACATCAGTTGGGTTAAACAGCCATTAGAAATAAGTAATACGGTAGCTACCAATATTGCGGGTGAGAGTGAAATTAATTTAAAAAATATTATTCATCAATCGCAAAAGTCAGTCGTTCAAATTGAAAGTACAAGTGATGTAACTAAAAAAACTGGTTCAGGTTTTGTGATAAACAATCAAGGTGATATCATTACAAACGCACATGTGATCGAAGATGCAGACACGATTGTAGTGAAATTAACCAATGCTAGGGAATATCCGGCTGCAGTAGTAGGTGTCGGAGATGATCAAGATTTTGCAGTAATTCGTGTTCCAGAGCTAAACCATTTAGAACCAATAGCACTCGAAACAGACAAACAAGCCGATATCGGTGATGAAATTATTGCTATCGGTAGTCCAATGGGAATTCAAAATAGTGTATCTCTTGGATTGATTGTTGGTACTGATCGATCTTTTTCTATAAATGATTACCAATATGATGAAGTATATCAAATCTCAGCTAACATTACACATGGTAATAGTGGCGGACCGCTTATTTCAAGAAATAGTGGAAAAGTAGTTGGTGTTAACTCTGCGGGGATTTCTGATACAGACATCGGATTCAGTATACCAATTTCCCAAGTAGCTGAGATAGTATCAGAATGGACGAAAAATGTAGAAGAAGATGAATTAACCTTTCTTTCCCCTACTGAACAACAAATTAATAAGAAAAAACTAAAAGAAGACGCTCTTTATATAGCTGATTACTTTTTTGATAACATTGGATTAAGAGATTATGTAAACGCCTATTCATTATTAGGTAGTCAATACCAAGACAGCACAAGTTATACTGAATTCCGTCAATTATTTCAAGCTCTCATAGATCTAACCGTGCAAGATAAAACCATCATAGATACTGAAAATGATGAAGTTCACATGGAAGTAAATGTCGATATAACGAGGAGAAATGAGACATATGAGGAAGTCAAGGAAACACGGCAGTATGTGTTAGTAGTTGGGTATGAAAATGACCAATTGAAAATACTTAAATTGCAACAATCCACATAAAGATATATAGGGGGATACTATTTTGAAGAAAATAGTTCTTGTTTCACTTATGCTTTTGATTGCATGTAGTAATCAGGATAACGAGCCGATGATAACCAAGGAGGACCCTGAACAGCCAATAGATGAATTATTGGATCAAGAAGCAGTTCAAGAAACTTCTCAAGAAACAGAAAACCCGGAAGTAGAATTTGTATTAAAAGATGAAATCATCACATTGAACACAGAGAACATTACTATACTTGGTGCATATCTCAACACAGTCAACAACAGAAATAGAGCAATATCCAATATGAAGCTTGATAAACTGGAACTGGATCGACTTTACCTCCTATCTTTTAATTGCTCATCATCTACTTGTTCTTATCTCCTATTAGATAGAAACGAGCCAAACCGATCTTTTCTTGTGGATGATTTAATTAATTTGAAAGACGTGATTCTGTCCCCTGATCAATCAAAGTTATTATTTATTATAAATGAGTCTCAAACAGATTCATGGAAAGTATTCAATATTGAAGAGTGGGCTACAGTTCAATTTGAACCTTCGCCACCTGAAAAAATAAGTATTCAAACAGCTAACTGGCACGATGAAGAATCCTTTACTATCGAATATCAGCAATTACCTGATAACACAGCCCAAGAAATGATTATTAAGGAGCAACAAGAACAATTGCATAATTAAGCTTGATAAAAAAAGTACCCATTTCATTCTTAAATGAAACGGGTACTTTTTATTTTAGGAGCATTATTCAATAGAGCCTATTATTGAAAAGAAATCGTTTCTTCTGTTTTAATGTTAACACTCTCTTCATCGATGAAAAACTGGGTATGGACAAATAGCTTATGATCCCCTTTTTCGAGAGCCGAAAAATTCAATGGTTGTTGTGGATGATACTGATATCCCGGTTTCATCTGTTTGGATATAGGACTACCAGTAAACGTTGCATTATCTGCATTAATTGTAATCTGTGTTAGTGGTGTTCTGTGCTGTATCGTAATTACTTCTTCCCCAATATATTGAATAGATCGTAACACTTGAAATCCATTATTTGTTTCTTCTATGCGTATATGTACAATAAAATCCTCATATTGTTCTTCAACCTTGACTGTTTCAACTAAAGATGCTTTCTGTAAGTCCTTAATAACAAACAGTAGGACAGTCCCAATACAAGCGATTATAGCGATGACAATGGTGTATTTTTTCCACACATGCCACTCCTCCTCGCCATCTTTTCTTTTTAATATAGACGAATTTCCTAAGCGTTTGGTTTCGTTTTTTTACATATTTTGAATGCATACTTTTTTCAAACTACTACAAGATATGTATAAAGTTATTCCATTCGAGGGAGGAAAAAAGATGAAAGTGCTACATATATTCACTACAATCATGTGCATTTTACTACTTGTTGCATGTAACAATCAGAATAATTCCTCTTCCATTCAAGATGATTCGTCTGATATTGTCATGTTGAGTTCAGATACGTCAAATGAGCATGAAGAAAATTCTATACCAAGCATAGCACAAACATATTTGGACGACCAGACAAATGATATTGCAACTTACAAAGCAATTCATATTGAAGATCAACTTTTTGTTGCCTTTAATGCAACACCGCTTAAACAAGCAGTTGAACAAAAAATAGAAAAAAAAGTAAAAAAAGACTTAGAAACACTAACAAATATTAAAGATATTCATGTGACTTCTGATCAAAAATTTTATATAGAATTAACAAAGCTAGAAAATCAACAGCTATCAAAAGATAAAGTCTTAAAAAAATTAAAAGAACTAAAAAAACTTTCAAAAGAACAAACTTAATGGAGGAAAAACTATGAACGATCCCCACGCAAACTATAAGGATTATGAAAAAGCACAAGAACCTAAACGACCATTATTTAAAAATTGTATGAAAGCATTTTTAATTGGTGGACTTATTTGTGTCATTGGTCAGGTTATTTCAACCATCTATATGTATTTTTTTGATTTCACCGAACAA
The DNA here is from genome assembly GCF_900114645.1 of Gracilibacillus orientalis. Lineage (GTDB taxonomy): Bacteria > Bacillota > Bacilli > Bacillales > Amphibacillaceae > Gracilibacillus > Gracilibacillus orientalis. Next base: position 182,155 of record NZ_FOTR01000006.1, read on the forward strand.
ACTGTTGGCAATCCGACAGTTGCCACCTTAATTTTTATCACCATGTTACTTACTGGATTTGGGCTTTACGACCGTATTGCTCAATTTGCAGGTGCAGGTACAGCTGTTCCAGTTACAGGGTTTGGTAATGCTGTAATTTCTGCTGCGATAGAACATCGTACAGAAGGATTTGTGCAAGGAGTTGGCGGAAATATGTTTAAACTAGCTGGGTCCGTCATTCTATTTGGTGTTTTTTCTGCTTTTGTTATAGCTTTCATTAAAACTATTTTTACTTATTGGAGTGGCGCATAATGATGACAGGTAAACAAACATGGGTATTCGATACCCCCCCATCGATCATTTCGACAGGTGTTGTAGGAGGACCATTTGAAGAAAAAGGCAATATCCCGAATGACTTTGACTATTTTTACACCGATGAATGGATGGATGAAAAATCATTTGAAATTGCACATCAACATATGATCGAAGATGCTTGTCACTTTGCTATTGAAAAAGCAAATTTGGAGACAGATGACATTCAGTTTTTTCTACATGGTGACCTTATTAATCAATTAACGCCATCCAATTTTGCTGCACGAAATTTATCAATTCCTTTTTTAGGTGTTTTTAATGCTTGTGCAACCTCAATGGAAGGATTAGCTTTATCAGCACTGATTATCAATCAAATGAAAGCTGATTATGTAATGACCGGGGCAGCAAGTCATAACTCCGCAGTTGAAAGACAATTCCGTTATCCAAATGAGTACGGCAGCCAAAAGCCTGACACTGCTCAATGGACGGTTACGGGTGCTGGTATGGCGATACTTTCAAAGAATGGTACTGGTCCAAAAGTAACATCAGCAACGATTGGTAAAGTTGTGGACCGAAGCCTGAAAGATCCTTTTAACATGGGTGGGGCTATGGCTCCAGCTGCTTACGATACCATTACCAGGCATTTGAAAGACCGCAATCTTACACCTGATTATTATGATTACATCATTACAGGTGATCTTGCTAAAATTGGTCGAGAAATTTGCTTAGATTTATTCCATCAAAATAATTATCAGATCACTGACGAGCAATTTATCGATTGTGGATTAAAAATTTATAAGCCTGAGCAACCTATATTCGCAGGTGCCAGTGGACCGGCATGTTCTGCAATTGTTACGTACGGTCATTTTATAAATAAGCTGTCTCAAGGGGAATGCAACCGCATTTTGGTTGTTGCTACAGGAGCATTATTATCCCCGCTAACTGTTCAACAAAAACAAACAATTCCATGTATTGCACACGCAGTATCTATAGAAAATGTTTAGTAAAGAGGTGAATCTAGTATGGTTTTTTTATGGTCCTTTATTGTAGGTGGTCTTATATGCGTAGTCGGCCAGCTGTTATTTGATGTAGCAAAACTCACTCCAGGTCATACATTAAGCACATTGGTTGTAGCCGGAGCTATTTTAGATGGTTTTGGATTATACGAACCATTAATTGATTTCGCTGGTGCAGGAGCTACTGTTCCGATAACAAGTTTCGGCAATTCACTTGTTCATGGCGCATTAGAAGAAGCAGATAAACATGGGCTGGTTGGAGTTGTTACAGGAATGTTCGAAGTAACGAGTTCAGGTATATCTGCAGCAATCATATTTGGTATGATAGGTGCAATATTTTTCAAAGCAAAAGGATAGAAAAAACGAGCTTAACCTACAGTCCTGCCAACTTATCAGATGCGAAATAGATACAAACTGCGAAGTAGTGAAAATGTGTCTTGGTGTAGATTCCTTCCATTCTGACTAAAGGTGAGGGTTTAAAAAACGCTCCGGCAAAATACTGCGCTGATTTTAGTGTTCTGATAACGGAAAGAAGAGTACTATTGGCATTCTATTCTATGGATTCCCTGTTTTTTTGAACAGAACACTATTCTAAGCTGCGGAAAAATGCGACACTCCTGGGAGAATAGCGCGAGCCGAAGATCCACTTGGTGAAGTGATTTTCTTCACCAAGTTAGATGAGGCCGTGCCCCCGGCATAGAAAACACTACTAAGGCGATTTTTGCTTGAGTAGATGTTGCACTTGTGCCCTCGGGTGAAAGGGAGTATTTTTCCGCAACGGCGATCATGCACGCAAAAAAATTCAAAATGAAAGAGAGCAAATCCATTCTACGTTACTTCGCAGTTTATGTATAATGTGCTTTATTTTTCTTGTAGATAAATAATACAAAAGCAGGTGGAGCCTTTTCCAGGCCATCTGCTTTACTTTTTTTACATATGAATATATATTTTCCCTACCTGCTTTTGTGACTCAAGGTGAGTAAAGGCTGTGTCGATATCATCCAATGGATAACCTTTATCCAACAGAGGTTTTATATTGTGCTCTTCGACGAATGGAATTAATTCGTGTAATTCTTCCCTGCTCCCCATTGTCGAGCCAATTAATTTATATTGACCGTAGAAAAACGAACGCAAATTAAATGTAAATTCATCGTTAGTAGACGATCCAAAGGTAACTATTCTGCCACCTTTTTTAAGTACATCTAATGACTTGTTAAACGTAGCCCCGCCTATACTTTCGATCACAAGATCGATTTGTTCATCTGCTAATGCAATCTTCCAATCTTCATCGGTTACGATTCCACGATCATATCCCAATTTTTCCGATTGTTTTAATTTATCAGAATCTCTTGAAGTAGTAATCACCCTTGCACCAAAAGCTTTAGCCATTTGAATGATAAAGGATGTTACTCCCCCTCCTACTCCAGGAATAAATAATGTTTCCCCTTCTTTTATTTTTCCTTGAGTAAATAAAGCACGGTAACCAGTAAGGGCAGATAAGGCAAACACCCCTGCTTCCTTCCCATTCAGATGGGTTGGTTTTCTTTCAACAAAGTCTTCTGAAATAAGTATTTTTTCAGCAAACGTACCATTAAATGGTACACCAACTATCTGAAAATCTTCTGGTGGTGCCTCTGTATTATCATACCAATTTAAGCTAGGGTTAATAATCACTTCCTCCCCTATCTCCAATCGAGAAGCTTCGTCACCTGTTTTTTCGATTACACCAGCACCATCAGACCCAAGGATATATGGCTCAGCTTTACTTCCAACACGATCTTTAATGTTTAAATCTCGGTGATTTAGCCCTGCTGTTTTTAAATGCACTAAAACTTGTCGACCTTTCGGCTGTTGCTCTGGCGTATCTACTAATTGGTATGTCCCGTTTTGGATCACATATGCTTTCATGTTAAGACTCCTTTCTTACTGAATGTAAGGCATGTTTATTTGCCATACTTCTCTTTAATAGTCCTTGCATTTCACCAATACCTCTTGTCCCCAACAAAGGATATTGTATGCTATCTACTTCATGAAACGTCTTATTAATAATCGGTTGATATTTTTTTCCTGTCAATACAACAATGTCACGAAAATGATCCAACCTCTTGTCACTTAATTGACTACGTAATTTCTCAACAGTTATTACATTTGGATCATTTGGACGAAAAGTGACATCATAATTTTCAGGTACAATATCATCTGGTAATAATAATCCATGCTTGCCAGAGATAATAATCCAATTATCGAAATACAACTCTACATATTGGCGGCATAAACGATGCAGTACGCCGATGTAAGCATGTTTTGCTTTTGTTGGACCTGCATCGAGAATTTTATCCCATATTTTCTTTTTCCCACATGGTATAATACACAACTGTGACATTACTATCTCTCCATTCTAATTATTCTATTATATATAACTAGATGGCAACCTGTAAAACACAAAAAATATTTTTTGATTTAAAATCAGATAACAACAACACTGTAATCGCTTACCTCTCTTTTACCTCAAAAGAAATGTCAGAAAATTATTAAAAAACGGTTGACCAAAAGGTTTTTTGGATGTATTATTGTCGTCAATCAGATATTTCTGAAAATTAAAGATTTTTAAAAAAATACCTGTAGACAGGATAGAATCAATCGTATAGTATAAATTATAAGAAGATAATATATAAAACGTTGACGGGAACAAAGGATTGGGATCATGTATTAAAAGAGAGCCGAGGATGGTGGAAAATCGGCAATACACCCTATTCCGAATACTCATCCCTGAGTGCTATGTTGAACTGACTTTCTTAGTAAGCATAGCCAGGTGTTCATACACCTGTTACCAAAATGAAGCTATCTATGAATGTAGCTTCATAAGGCAATATTTGTAAAAATATTGCGAATCAGGGTGGTACCGTGAAAAGAAAGGCCTTTTCTCCCTTGTTATTTGCTATTTTATTAGCAAAAACAAGTTTGAAATGGCCTTTTTTCTATATATAGAAAGAAAATGAAATTATTATACAATATTTGAGTTTTCACATTCTAACATTTAGGAGGGATTATAATGGAAAGAACACAAAAACAAGTACAATCAGCTACAGAATACAATGAGCCAAAAACAGGTGCTGATCTACTTGTCGAATCGTTAATTAACGAAGGTGTCGACACATTATTCGGCTACCCTGGTGGAGCAGCTTTACCTATTTTCGACGCTCTTTACAAAGCCCAAGATGCTTTCGATCAAATCCTGGCTCGACATGAACAAGGGTCCATTCATGCAGCAGAAGGTTATGCAAGAGTTTCCGGAAAGCCTGGTATTGTTGTGGCAACATCAGGTCCTGGTGCGACAAACTTAGTAACTGGTATTGCTGACGCGATGATTGATTCCTTACCTATGGTTATCATTACAGGTCAAGTTGCACAAGGTGTGATTGGAACGGATGCATTTCAAGAAGTAGATGTTATGGGTGTTACTACACCAATTACAAAGCATAATTATCAAGTTCGCGACGTTAAAGATTTGCCTCGAATCGTCAAAGAAGCTTTTCATATTGCAACAACAGGACGTCCTGGTCCAGTATTAATTGATATGCCAAAAGACATTTCTGGTGAAGTGATAGAAGCAGAATTCACACCAAATGTTGAATTGGATCTACCAGGGTACCAGCCAACAACCAAACCTAATCCTTTGCAAACGAAAAAGCTTGCTGAAGCAATTGGAAAGGCAAAAAAACCAGTTCTTTTAACAGGTGCAGGTATCCTGTTTGCAAAAGCTTCAGAAGAAGTACAAGAATTTGCTGAAAAATATTCAATACCTGTTGCCTCTACCCTGCTAGGATTAGGAGCATTCCCTGGTGACCACCCGTTATTTATGGGAATGGCAGGTATGCACGGAACATATGCATCCAATACCGCTTTGTATGAATGTGACTTATTAATCAATATTGGAGCAAGGTTTGACGACCGTTTAACTGGTAAATTAACGTCCTTTGCGCCGAATGCCACTGTAGCTCACATTGATATTGATCCTGCAGAGATTGGTAAAAATGTCGCTACTGATATACCAATTGTTGGAGATGCTAAGGCAGCATTAAAGAAACTATTATCACATGATATCAAACACCCTGAACATGATGAATGGCTGGTTGGCATTCACGAAAACAAAGAAAATTATCCGTTATGGTTCAATAATCCTGACCAGGAAATGATCGGCCAATGGGTTATTAAAAAAATTCACGAAGCAACCAAAGGAAATGCTATTGTGACAACGGATGTTGGGCAACATCAAATGTGGACCGCACAATATTATACCTTTACAAAACCTGACAAATGGGTTTCATCAGGTGGATTGGGAACAATGGGCTTCGGTTTCCCTTCAGCAATCGGTGCACAACTTGCGAAGCCGGATGAAACAGTTGTAGCAATCGTTGGTGATGGTGGTTTCCAAATGACGCTGCAGGAACTATCCATCCTGCAAGAAAAAGGCTTGCCAGTTAAAGTAATCATTGTAAACAATCAAGCATTGGGAATGGTTAGACAATGGCAGGAAAAATTCTATTCGGAACGTTACTCACAATCAATCTTTAATATTCAGCCAGATTTTGTTAAATTGGCAGAATCCTATAATGTTAAAGGAATGAAATTAACAACACAAGATGAGTTTATCAAAGCTCTACCTGAGATCTTTGATTATGAGGGTCCAGTAGTAGTAGATGCTCGCGTACTACAACAGGAAAATGTATTCCCGATGATAGCACCCGGTACAGGATTAAATGACATGATTGGGGTGAAACCATGAAACGAATTATAACCGCAACGGTTAGAAATCGCAGTGGTGTATTAAACCGGATAACAAGTCTCTTACAAAGGCGTCAATTCAACATCGAAAGTATCTCTGTCGGCAGAACCGAAACAGAAGGTATGAGTAAAATGACATTTGTTGTCGATGTCGAAGACTCACAAAAGTTAGAACAAGTTACCAAGCAGCTAAATAAGCAAATAGATGTTATAAAAGTTTCAGACATTACGGATAAAGCTATCGTAGCACGTGAACTTGCCCTGATTAAAATTGTAAGTAACAGCCAATTACGGGCAGAGATTCAAGGAATCATTGAACCGTTTCGTGCTTCGATTATCGATGTAAGTAAAGATAGTTTATCCATCCAAGTTACTGGTAAACCAGATAAAGTCGAAGCATTAATTGAACTGCTCAGACCATATGGCATTAAAGAATTAGCACGCACAGGCGTAACAGCTTTTGCTCGTGGACAGCAACCCCATACAGATAGCAGTTTTCAATCACTATTAGGTTAATAATAATAACATTATTATAAATAAAATTAATTGAGAGGATGTAGTTTATTATGACTAAAGTACTTTACAACAACAATATTAACGAAGAGGTATTACAATCTAAAAAAATCGCGATTATCGGTTATGGTTCTCAAGGTCATGCCCATGCATTAAACCTAAAAGAAAGTGGCTTTGATGTAGTGGTAGGTCTACGTAAAGGTCGTTCTTGGGATAAAGCTGTAGAAGATGGTGTAGATGTGAAATCTGTAGCAGATGCATCGAAAGAAGCAGATGTAATTATGGTCCTACTTCCAGACGAATATCAGCCATCCATCTATAAAGAGGCAATTGAGCCAAACTTAGAAGGTGGAAATGCAATTGTATTCGCTCATGGATTTAATATTCACTTTAATCAAATCGTACCACCAGCAGATGTAGATGTATTTCTTGTAGCACCTAAAGGTCCTGGTCACTTAGTACGCAGAACTTATGAAGAAGGTGCTGGAGTACCTGCACTTTACGGTATTTTCCAAGATGCAACAGGTCAAGCAACAGATGTTGCCCTAGCTTATGCAAAAGGTATCGGAGCAGGCCGTGCTGGTATTCTTGAAACTAGTTTCCAAGAAGAAACAGAAACAGATTTATTCGGTGAGCAAGCTGTACTTTGTGGTGGTGCTTCTGCTCTTGTGAAAGCAGGTTTTGAAACCCTTGTAGAAGCAGGATATCAACCAGAAGTTGCCTATTTCGAATGTTTACACGAATTAAAGCTAATCGTTGACTTATTATATGAAGGTGGTTTAGAGAACATGCGCCACTCTATTTCAGATACTGCTGAATGGGGAGATTTCATGTCAGGTCCACGCATTGTTGACGAAGATACAAAAGCACGTATGAAAGATGTATTATCCGATATCCAAACAGGTAAATTTGCTCAAGGATGGATTCTTGAAAATCAGGCTAACCGTCCTCGTTATACAGCTATTAAAAAAGCAGAAAGCGAACATCAAATCGAAAAGGTAGGTAGAGAACTGCGTGAATTAATGCCGTTTGTTAAGCAAAAGGCTATTAATAAAAAGGAAGTGGTCTCTAATGACTCAAATTAAGATTTTTGATACGACACTTCGTGATGGTGAACAATCACCTGGTGTCAATCTAAATCAGCTAGAAAAATTAGAGCTTGCTAAACAATTAGAACGCTTTGGGGTAGATGTAATGGAAGCAGGATTCCCTGCTTCCTCCAAAGGCGATTTTGAAGCAGTGAAACAAATTGCCGAAACAGTGAAGAATGTATCCGTAGCCGGTTTAGCTCGTGCGGTTAAATCCGATATTAATGCATGTCGTGATGCTTTAATAAACGCGACTAATCCCAGGCTTCACATTTTTATCGCTACCTCCCCTATTCATATGGAATATAAATTAAAGAAAACACCTGAAGAAGTTATTGAAACAGCTGTTGAAATGGTCGAATACGGTAAACAATTTTTTGATCACGTCGAATGGTCTGCAGAGGATGCATCACGAACAGACTTAGACTTCCTGACAAAGATTATTGAGAAAGTAATTGATGCTGGAGCTACCGTTATTAACTTACCTGACACCGTTGGTTACACGATGCCAAGAGAATATGGTGCCATGTTTAAATATATTAAAGAAAATGTACCAAATATTCACAAAGCTGATCTTTCTTGTCACTGTCATGATGACTTAGGGATGGCTTTAGCTAACTCGGTTGCTGCAGTGGAAAATGGTGCTACCCAAGTCGAAGGTACGATTAACGGTATCGGAGAACGTGCGGGTAATGCATCTTTAGAAGAATTTGCCGTAGCTTTAAAAATTCGCAATGATTATTATCCTTATCATACTAATTTAGTTTTAAATGAAATTAAACGTACTAGTGATATGGTGAGTAAATTCACCGGTATGACTGTACCTGGAAATAAGGCAGTTGTTGGTCGTAATGCTTTTGCGCATGAATCTGGCATTCACCAAGATGGTGTATTAAAGAATGCTCAAACATATGAAATTATAACACCAGAATTAGTTGGTGTTCATTCTAACAACCTTGTATTAGGTAAACACTCTGGTCGCCATGCATTTACTGATAAAATTAAACAGCTTGGCTATGACCTTCCAGAAGATAAGATTAAAGAAGCATTTAAGGCGTTTAAATTATTAACAGACCGTAAAAAAGAAGTCACTGACGAAGATTTGTTTGCAATCCTTACTGACATCCAAACAGATACCTCGAATGTGAAACGTTATAAGCTAGATAATTTCCAAGTACAATATGGGTCCAATGACCAACCTAGTGCGACAGTGTCACTGTCCAATCCAAATAATGAAAAAGTAAAAGATACGAGCACAGGTTCAGGAAGTGTTGAAGCACTTTATAACACATTAGATCAAATTATTTTGGAAGAAACACACCTTACTGATTTTCAACTCAATTCAATCGGTCAAGGACGTGATGCACTCGCAGAAGTTCACGTCAGCTTAACCGTTGACGGAAAGACTGTAAGTGGACGTGGTTCTGCACAAGACGTATTAGAGGCGGCAGTGCAAGCATATCTAAACGGTGTAAACCGAGCTATTTATCAGAAGAAAGCAATCTAAATCGGGATGTAGGAGGTCAATGAATTGACAGGTAAAATCGTACTGCTTCCGGGTGATGGAATTGGAGCAGAAGTTATCTATGCTGCCAAAGACGTCCTAGAAGCAATCACCAAAAAATATAATAAACCTTTTGAATTTTCTTCATACGACATCGGTGGAGTTGCCATTGATAATCATAATACTCCCCTTCCTGATGAAACGGTTAAAGCTTGTAAAAATGCAGATGCTGTTTTATTAGGTGCTGTTGGTGGTCCAAAGTGGGATAATAATCCCTCTGATTTACGACCTGAACGTGGTTTGCTAGGCATTCGCAAAGCGCTTGATTTATATGCAAACCTCCGCCCTGTTAAAGGCTTTAAGAAACTTTTACATGCATCTCCTTTAAAAGAAGAAATCATACAAGGCAGTGACTTACTAATTGTCCGCGAACTGACTGGTGGTTTATATTTTGGCCAGCCTAGTGAACGCTTTGATAATGGTAATGCTGTTGTTGATACATTAGCATATACGAGAAAAGAGATGGAACGCATTATCGATAAAGCCTTTCAAAGTGCGGAGTTACGCAATAAACAGCTAACCTCCGTTGATAAAGCTAACGTGTTAGAGTCTAGTAAACTATGGAGAGAAATTGTTGAAGAGAAAAAGGCTGACTATCCAAATGTCACTGTTGATCATGTGTTAGTAGATGCTGCGGCAATGAAACTAATCACAAATCCAACACAATTTGATGTTATTGTTACAGAGAATATGTTTGGTGATATTTTAAGTGATGAAGCTTCTGTTCTAACTGGATCACTTGGGATGCTCCCTTCTGCCAGCTTAGCAGAAGATGGTGTTGGTTTATATGAACCTGCACATGGCTCTGCACCTGATATCGCTGGTAAAGGTATAGCCAATCCAATTGCAATGATCCTCTCTGCTGCCATGATGCTTCGCTATTCTTTTAATATGAATGAAGAAGCACAAGCAATTGAAGATGCAGTAGAAAAAATAGTAAATCAAAACTATTACACCGCAGATTTAAAAAATGACAATGGAGAACTAGTCAACACAACCGAAATGACACAACTAATCGTAGATGCGATCTAAAATAAGAAGGAAAAATTTCGGCGTAACCTATTCCAAATAGAAAAACGCCGATCTTTTTCTAAGCGAAACTTTAGCAATAATTAACACAAACGTAAGGAGTGAAATAAATGAGAAAATCAAAGACTATTATTGAGAAGATTTGGGAAAAACACGTCGTTCATGATGAAACAGGAAAACCTGATCTTTTATATATTGACTTGCACTTAGTCCATGAGGTTACTTCCCCTCAAGCATTTGAAGGACTTAGGATTAACAATCGAAAAGTACGTCAACCTGATCGTACATTTGCAACTATGGATCACAACGTGCCAACGATACACCGTAATGTTATCAAAGATGAAGTATCCAAAACACAAATGGAAAAATTAAAAACAAACTGTGATGAGTTCGGTGTACCTTTAGCAGATATCCACCACCCAGACCAAGGTATCGTGCACGTAATCGGGCCAGAATTAGGATTGACACAACCTGGTAAGACAATTGTTTGTGGGGATAGCCACACCTCTACTCACGGAGCATTTGGTGCATTAGCGTTCGGTATAGGTACCAGTGAAGTGGAACACGTATTAGCTACCCAAACAATCTGGCAGCAAAAACCGAAAACATTAAATGTAAAAATTAACGGCAATTTAGGTACAGGTGTTACTGCCAAAGACTTAATTTTAGCAATTATAGGCAAATTTGGTGTTAAATTCGGAACCGGATATGTTATTGAATATACTGGCGAAGCCGTTCGAAACCTATCAATGGAAGGTCGAATGACAATATGTAACATGTCAATTGAAGCTGGTGCCCGTGCCGGATTAATCAGTCCAGATGACACTACCGTGGAATTTTTACGCGGAAAACGTCATGTACCAGATGGTGAAGCTTTTGATCAGATTGCTGAAGAATGGAAAGCATTAGCGACTGACGAAGGTGCTGCTTATGATGAACAGGTTGAAATCGATGCAGACGAAATCGAACCACAGGTCACCTGGGGAACAAACCCTGGAATGTGTATTCCAGTGAGTGGAAATGTTCCAACAATGGATAATACGAATAATGAAAATGACCGCGAGGAAATTAAACGTGCATTAGAATACATGGGACTTGAAGGCGGCGAACCTATCTCTTCTGTCGAAATAGAACATGTATTTATCGGATCATGCACCAACTCTCGCCTTGCAGACTTGAAAAGAGCATCCGAAATTGTGAAAGGACAAAAAGTTAACACTAATGTTAATGCTATTGTTGTACCTGGCTCACACAGTGTCAAAGTCGAAGCCGAAAAAGAAGGTATTGACGTTATCTTTAAAGAAGCTGGTTTTGAATGGCGTGACGCTGGTTGCAGTATGTGTCTGGCAATGAACGATGACTTTGTTCCAGAAGGTGAACGTTGTGCTTCAACTTCTAACCGCAACTTTGAAGGTCGTCAAGGTACTGGTGCTCGTACACACTTAGTGAGTCCGGAAATGGCTGCTGCTGCTGCAATCAAAGGACACTTTGTTGATGTTCGTCATTTAGGTGTTCCAACACCAAGCTAAGTTTAAAAGGAGGTCACGATAAATGGAACCAATTCGTAAACATGAGGGGCTAGTTTATCCTTTAAATCGTGCGAATGTAGATACAGATCAAATCATTCCCAAACAATTTTTGAAACGTATTTCACGCCAAGGTTTTGGTCAATTCGTTTTTTATAACTGGCGTTTTGATTCAAAAGGTGCATTGCGTGAAAATTTCTCTTTAAATCAACCGAAGTATGAAGGGACATCTATCTTAGTTGCTGGTGAAAACTTCGGTTGCGGATCTTCTCGGGAGCATGCTCCATGGGCATTACAAGATTATGGTTTTAGAGTAATCATTGCCCCAAGTTATGCTGATATTTTTTATAATAATTGTACGAAAAACGGTATTCTTCCTGTTAAATTAACGGCAGAAGAAGTACAGACAATAGTTGAAAATGCTGAATCAGATCAATATTATTTAACCGTTGACCTAGAAGCAAAGAAACTTTATGACAATCATGGTTTTGAAGCGTCTTTTGATTTAGATGATTATAAACGAGAAATGCTTCTAAACGGTTGGGATGAAATTGCTGTTACCTTAACACATGCTGATAAAATTACCGAGTTTGAAAAAGCCCGTAGCTAAAAAGAAAAGTGCAGAACGCCCGTATAGAAATGTAGCGACTTCGGAATCCACTGAGATAAAGGAATCAAGGTGAACATGCGAACCCAAGATGACTTTCGCCCAAGGGCATAAGGTGCCTCTGGTTTCACCAATCATCAAGTCTTCCTTATCGTAGGGCACTTTCGGGTAGACATCTCCGTTTATACTGTCTTACTGTATGAAAAATGCTGATTTCCTTATTATAAGGAAGTCAGTTTTTTTATGATTCGTCTACATTTTATATTATCTCCTCGCTTCTCTCCTTTATCCATTTAATTTTCCAAAATCATCTTTAGTGTAATATAAAGATTCGGACATACTAAGATATAAGGAGGTGTAAAATTTGCTACATCCCATTGACTTACAACAATGTAAACAAGAATTATTAGAGCGACAAATAATAATAAAACAGCATCTAAAAGATCATTTCGGCTTAGAACAAGCCTTAAATCAAGAATCGACTTCTGAATTATCCAATTACGATAACCATCCAGCTGATACAGGTTCAGAGTTATTTGAAAGAGAGAAAGATATTGCCCTTAATGAACACGAGGAAAAAGAATTAGCTGATATCAAACACGCATTACAAGCAATTGAAAATGAAAGCTATGGCAAATGTGAGGTCTGTCATAACGATATACCCGGTGAACGAATGATGGCAATGCCTACCACTACTCGATGTATGACACACGCTGAACGTGATATAGATAAACAACAACGGCCAATCGAAGAAGACATTCTTCATTCAAATATCGATGAACAGGAATTAGAAGGTGACGATCATACGATGTTTGACGGCGAGGATGCTTGGCAAAGCGTTGAACAATATGGTTCTTCTGATGGTCCTTCTGACTTTTATGATACTGAAAAAGATTACGATAATATGTACTACCATTCCAAAGAACAAGTGGGCAGTGTAGAGGAACTGGAAGGATTTTTATTAGCTGGAATGGATGGAAAATATATAGGCGTCAATGAAGCACATGAAAAATATGAAGATTATTTAGATGAGAATGATATTAAGTCTATTCTATATGATGAGTAAAAATTTTTGTAGGGCCTCCTATTGAAACAGGTTGGTCCTACAAAAATCCTTTTACCTCTTGAAATCCATACATTAGTGGGAAGACTTAAGTTCCTGATCTTGTTGTTTCATATAACTCCTTCCCCATTCTTCTAACATATGCAAAATAGGGAGTAGACTTTTTCCTTTGTCCGTCAAGGAATATTCTACCTTTGGAGGTACAACAGGATATACTTCTCGGTGGATTAAACCACTTTTCTCCAGTTCCCTCAACTTGTTTGTTAACATTTTTTGAGTAACGCTAGGAATTAATTTTCTAAGCTCTCCAAAACGTTTCATACCTTGTAATCCTAAATGGCACAAGATAATTAGCTTCCACTTTCCCTCTATCACAGATAAAGTTAGCGTTTTTTCATAATAAATACCATAATTTCCTTGTAACTCTTGTTTTAGATTTTCCTTACCCCATGTATAAAACAATTCTAAGATAGGTAGCAAGCTCTTTCCATGATTTGTTAAGGAGTATTCTACCTTTGGTGGGGCAACACGATATACTTTTCGATAAACAATGTTATTACTTTCTAATTCTCTCAGCTGATTTGTTAACATCTGCTGCGTAATATTAGGAATTAATGCTCGTAATTCCCCAAACCTCTTGGTCCCTTTTAAACCTAAATGGCATAAAATAGTTATTTTCCATTTGCCTTCTATAACAGACAATGTTAATTCCTTTTCAGGATAAAAATTTTCCATTTTTCAAGATCCAACCCCATTCTTATCCGTTAGTCTATTTTATGATACTATATCAAAAATAAGTGCCTACTTACAGAAATGTGATTTAGTCTATATAATTGACTAAGTAATGACCGCTTATCCTGATGAAAATTTAAAGCAGGGATAATAGTGGTAGTAAGTTATTAAAACACTGTAGTTAAATACTTAATAAGGAGACTTGATCAAATGGAATTACAATTAGCGCTAGATCTTGTTAACATTCCGGAAGCAAAAGAAGTAATTAAAGAAGTTGAGAATCAGATTGATATTGTAGAAATTGGTACACCTATTGTTAAGATAGAAGGACTTAAAGCTGTAAGGGAAATAAAAGAAGCCTTCCCTAATTTACAAGTATTAGCTGACTTAAAAACGATGGACGCTGCAGGTTATGAAGTGCTAAAAGCCTCTGAGGCAAAAGCTGACATTGTTACTATTCTAGGAGTGGCGGAAGATGAATCCATCAAAGGCGCTGTAGAAGAAGCTAAAAAACAAGGAAAGAAAATATTGGTTGATTTAATCGCTGTGAAGGACATTGAAACAAGAGCAAAAGAGTTGGATGCTCTTGATGTAGATTACATTTGTGTTCATACGGGGTATGATTTGCAGGCAGTCGGAAAGAACTCTCTTGAAGATCTTCTAAAGATTAAACAAGTTGTGAAAAATGCTAAAACCGCAATTGCCGGTGGTATTAAACTAGAAACACTTCCAGAGGTTATCAAAGCCCAACCTGATTTAGTTATTGTTGGTGGAGGAATTGCTAATCAAGAAGATAAACAGGCTGTTGCAACAAAAATGCGAGAAATGATTAAACAAGGATAATTTTATGAATACTACACAATATTTAAAGGAAATTATTGCTGAACTGTCCCACTCAGTAGACCTAATCGACCAGCAGGAAGCGGAGGAACTAGTAAACAAAATTTCCGACTCTAATAAGGTATTCGTTGGAGGTGCTGGTAGATCAGGCTTTATGGCTAAATCGTTTGCTATGCGCATGATGCATATGGGGATTGATGCCTATACAATTGGTGAAACCGTAACACCTAGCTTTGAAAAAGACGATATCTTAATCATTGCCTCTGGATCAGGTGAGACTAAAAGTCTTGTGACACTTGCTGAAAAAGCTAAAGATATCGGCGGCAAAATAGCAGTCGTTACTTTATCGCCTGAGTCCACTATTGGAAAGCTTGCTGATTTCATCATTAAGTTACCAGGAGCACCTAAAGAGCAAACAGATACTGAGTATAAAACAATCCAACCTATGGGATCACTGTTTGAGCAAACTTCCTTACTATTCTATGATGCCGTTATTTTAAGATTTATGGAAAAAAAAGGTTTAGATACGAATGAAATGTATGGAAAACACGCTAATCTGGAATAGATATGTAAGTTAGAAATGCGCAGAGCGCCCGCTTAAAACAAGAGTGGCTGGAGCGAATCAATTGAGATAAAGGAATCACGGTGAGTTTACGAACCGATGATGACAGGCATAAGGGCGACTAAGCCTCTGATTTCACCAATCGGCAAGTCTTCTTTATCGTAGGATGATTGGTGAAGTCGCCTAGTTTTTGGGCGCTCGGAGCTAGACAAATCCTCTAATTTCTTACTTAGTAATGAAAAGAAGCTAAAATGTGTCGTCAACATGTTTAGCTTCTTTTTCATTGCTATTTCCTTGTTCTTATAACAACCGTGTTTTTCGGACCAATAAGGGTAGCCGTCATTCCGATTATTCCATAAAGTAAAAACACAGTGGCATAGTCCCGTACTCCAACTATACGGTGGTGTTAAATCGTTAATCGGTTGCATTTGAAGTATATTACCATTAAACATTTCTAGAGTAGAGAAATCAATTTTATGTTGCTTCTGCTATATGTTCTACTTCACCTGGTTCATATTCTGCATATGTTATCTTCCATTGATTGTCGATCCGTTTCACCTTAGCAGGTAATTGGTCAATAGCACCATCAGCATATTCGATTTCTACTATAACTTCAAAAAAGGAATCAGAAACTTTATTTGATTCCATAATTTCAAAGTCGATAAAAGATGATGTACGAAGATTATCCTTATAACTTTCTAACTGTTTTTCCTTCGAGGCCAAGCGATCATCATCCATATAAGTTGCAAAGGTTTCCACGTCACCTACTATTAAAGCCTTGAATGGTGATTCAACAACTTCTTTTGGAGTGCCTTCATCTTGTAGAAAAGCGTTACCGATAAAACAAAGAGATAATAAAAGTATACCCACCATTGACCATACTAGAATTTTTCTATTGATTCTTTCATTCCTCCTTTATTGAAACATTACCATTTTATTCCTTATAAAGATAGAGAGTTGGCGGGAATTTTTCAACTATTTTAAAGTAAAAGTCTTTTATTTCCATTCAAATTGATCTTCAGAATATCCATCAGGTATTTCAATGGAAAAAGTAGAATTATCTACTTTTTGGTTTATCTTAATGTGGTCCGTTTCAAGATAGTCCACCACTTCATCTTTTTCATTATAAATTTCCTTCTTTAGAAGAATTCCGGTTTGTCGGTCTACCCAAAATTTAAAAGCTGATCCTGTTGTTTTAGTAGCGCTATATTCATCTAATGTTCCTTTGATTACTATTACTTTGCGATCAAGTAAATCAGCAGATTGTTTTTCGATCTCCCATTCCTCATAATCTTTTAAAAAGTTAGTAGCTATTTCATATGGAAAAACTGAATTATTAGCATACCCAACTCGCGGACGTCCTCTCTTCCTACTTACTGGTTCACCATCATCATTTTCACCATATACCTCCTCTAAAGTAATTGGACCATTATCATTAAAAGCTGCATCTTCAGATAAAAGATATTCTTTGCCGTCGTGATTAAGTTTTAAAAACTCCTTTTCATTAAACACAACCGATTCACTATCTGAGTATTCCGTATTATCCTGTGTAAATTTAGAATTCGTTGTAACATTTCCACCTAGCTGACCTTCTAAGAGACTTATCGTATACTCTACATTTGCTGTTTCATATGGTGTTTGAGACCTAAACTCTCCTTCTACTGTATCAAAATGATCTACTGTATTTAACATAAGAAGATGTACCTCTTCTTTTGATAAAGTTTCTATTTTTTGCTCACTATCTTTTTCCTCAACCTCTTTTTCCTTTTGATTTATACTTTGACTTACATTGTTATTTGGATTTGGTGAATGTCCAGCATTAAAATTGTTATTTATAAGTATTCCTAAGAACAAAATGACAGAAAAAACTGCTACAACACTTAATATTCTAGGCATCATATTTGTAAAAGATCTTCTTTTCTTAATGTTTATCTGTTCAAAAATATTTTGTTTGTGTTTATTTTCAAATTTAACCTCTTTTAACTCAGAAGAAATCATATCTTTCCTTAGGTTCTTTAATTTTTTATCCATTATAAAGGTCACCTCTTTCCAATGTTTTTCTAAGAGATTCTTTTGCTTTCTTCAACCTTGTTTTGATGGTGTTTTCATTTAATTGAAGTATCTCTTTAATTTCTCTAATCTTTAATTCTTCAAAATAATATAATATAATTACCTCTCTATATTTTGGAGCTAAAGAAAAAACATTTTCAGTCAGAATACTAGAAGTATCATTCTTTAAATAGATAGACTCTGTTGACTCGGTTTTTTTACGACTAAAGATACTTTGAAGTATATCAGTCGGAATCATACGTTTAACATAAGAACTTCTCAAATAATCTTTGCAACCATTAATCGTAATCCGATAAACCCAACTTCTTATGGAAGCATTGTCTTTTAATTGATTCCTCTTCTGATAACACTTCAGAAACGCATTTTGAGTTAAATCTTCAGCAATAGCTTTATCTCTTACATAACTATAAGCCAACCAAATCATTTCCTGCCCATATTCGTTCATTAAGTCATTTAACCAAATTTCTGCATTTACTTGATTCATATTAGTATTTTCCATTTCTATAAGATTAGTTTGTTTAGAAAAATTGCTGGGCATGTGTTCACTCCTTTCTCAAATATAAGACGTAGCTCAGAATTGTTTAGTTTTGTGTTTTTAAAATTTCCTTATTGAGGAGTTTAATTTTTAGGGCGATATGTCTAAGAAACGGAAATAAGCCCATCATCGATGGGCTTATAATACAAATCGTTTATCTAGTTCACATCAAATAGACCATAGGGAGTAATGTGATTATAATTTAAAAGAGAAAGAGCATGTAAATCTTCATGTGTCATGTTCTCAAGCCTCTTTGCTCTTTCATCGTGTTTTCGATTTTAATATCCGACCAAACTATTTTGAAGAAGCCAAAGAAATAGCACAGCAATTTCCTTAGCTTCTACCTGGTTCTTCTGAATTTAACCATTGTTACCGGAGAAGATTAATCGACCGCAGAATTCTATTCTCGACTACGTTGAACCTTTTTTGAATCTCCAGTCTAATTTCTTCGTGCATTAAGAATCGCTTATGAAAATGGTTTTAATAGCCTTTCCAAGTTCACTCAATGCCCTATCAACCGGATGACTCTTGTTTTTCAAAATGGCTTATTAAACTTTTATGCTGTAGCATACTTCACATTTTTTGTTGATAAATAAGATCTCAATTAATTAACTTTTGAGCAATAACAAGTTGCAAATTCAAATCAGACTCGTTCATCCCCTGATGCAACTTGTAGGACCTACTACTAATAGGAATGGTTCTAAAAAGAATTGATTTACTCTAAATGTTTGGGTGGAGGAGTTTGATGTTGCTTATCTGCTACTTCCTGAAATATATTATCTTGTTCTTTCGGATTTTGCGTATTATTATCCGTATTCTTTTGCAAAACATTTAAGGCTGTTTGAAGTTGCTTTAATTGAGTATTAACTTGTTGAAAATCACCTTTAGTCATTGGTTGAGCATCAGATTTTAACAAATAACCTATCTGCCCATTTGGTTCTATTGTTGCCCATTCAACATCACTGATTTTAGTTACATTTTGTTGACGTAATAACATTTCCAGTAAATCTACTGTTAAACGGTACTTCTTAAGGTTTTTTTCAACTAATTGTCCATTCTCAATTAATATAGCTGATTTTCCTGTAATGAAATTTTCGACTTTGTCCGATTTAAGTTGAAAGTACTCCAATGCAATCAATGTAAGAATCAAAATGGCACAAACTCCAAATGTTACCCATATATTCTTACCAGATACCGGCTGAATCAGTAATGAACCAATCCCTATCATTAGGACGGTTTGTGCTAATGACATTTGTGATATCGATTTCCTGCCAGCTACACGAAGGAGTAACGTTCCAATTACTATGATTAAAATAGCTTTCCAAATCCAATCAAATTCCACAAGTAACACCCTTTCAGCTGAAATTATTATCCTAGATTTCTCCTGGGTGATATTCCTATACTTTCTTAGGATGGCTTGTGCATGATGGATTATGTATTATACTTATATAATTTCCAACATCGCTAACATTCCCGTTATCGCATACAGGTTCCAAATAATATGAAGAATTATTGGCACTACTAATGTATTAGTCAGACGATATACCCCGATAAAAATCATCCCCATAATCATGGCAGATAGAAAATGTCCTGGATGTAATGCGCCAAAAATAACGGCAGACACAATTAGTCCTATCCAAAATGAATATTTAACATCTAAAAATTTATGTACTAATCCTCTAAACATAATTTCTTCTTTAATCGGCGTTAATATGGTAAAGGCAAAGTAGAACAATAAAATATTAAACCAATGGTCTGACAAACCTTCTAAACCAAAGGTATCAATTTGGCTCCCGCCTTCTTCCCACTTAAACACATTGAGAATCAAAAATTGAATAATATAATTGGAGATCAATGCCAATAAAAGATATAAATATGTTTTCCCCTTTTTTAACGGTTTCAATGAGAATGCTGATTTAAGAAAATGTCGCACCTTCTTAAATAATAACAGAGCAATCACAAATCCAAGAGAATCTAGGATTAACGTATAATGACTTTCCATCAATAAGTTTGTATAATATCCTTCCCCCCCTCCATCTAATATAATTGCAACAATCCCAAATATTAAACCTATCACAAGCACAAAACCAAGGTAAGATAAGAAAAAGCTGATAATCCCACCCCAGCCAAATTTAGGATTTTCTTTCCTAGCATGTCTCTCATTTTCTTTGTTAAGAGCGGTTTCTTCCATTTCAAGGCCCCCTTTAAACATTTTTCGGTAGTTACTTTACGAGTAATGTACGTAGAATGTTTCAAGATTCTGATATCTAGTGTCGTCTTAGGTTATAAGGGTTGTTTTAATTCTATCAACTAAAAAAGGATACAGCACTCAATAATGCTGTATCCTCACCTGTTATATATTAATAATCACTATTACTTTCTTCACCGTTTACAATAGCAACACTTGCGCTTGCACCGATTCTGGATGCCCCGGCATCAATCATTGCTTGTGTAGTCTCTAAGTCGCGGACACCACCTGAAGCTTTGACACCGACATTTGGTCCGACAGTTTTACGCATTAATGCAATATCTTCTGCTGTAGCTCCTCCTGTTGAGAAACCTGTTGATGTTTTGACATAGTCAGCACCTGCTACAACTGCTAATTGACAAGCTGTTTCTTTTTCTTCGTCTGTTAGTAAGCATGTTTCAATAATCACTTTTACTAATGCTTTTCCAGATGCAGCTTGTACAACTGCTTCGATATCTTTTTGTACTACATCATGTTTTCCATCTTTTAATGCACCGATATTAATCACCATGTCAACTTCTGTTGCACCTTTCTCGATGGTGTATTTGGCTTCAAAAGCTTTAACAGCAGTGGCCGTTGCACCTAATGGGAAACCAATCACCGTACAAACTGCTACATCCGTCCCTTTTAATAATTCTTTCGCATAGGCTACCCATGTTGGATTGACACAAACGGAGAAAAAACCGTATTCTTTCGCTTCATTACACAAAGTCTCGATTTGTTCATTTGTTGTGTCTGGTTTTAATGCAGTATGATCAATTTTGTTTGCTAAGGTCATATTCAATCTCATCCTCCTTATTTATTTAGCATTGGACATATCATCGGCAATAAATGCGCCTGGTAATAACTCTTTAACTGTTGTTTCCTCTACATTTTCCTGTAGGTTGGTTAAGAGTACTTTCATATTTGGATCACATAGCTCTGCCAAAACCTGACGGCATGCCCCACATGGTGATACAGGGCGATCTGTATCTGCTACGACTGCCATCATTTCGAAGTTTTTAGAACCTGTTGCATATGCGTGAAATAATGCTGTTCTTTCACCACAATTACACATGGAATAAGCAGCATTTTCGATATTACAACCGTGAAAAATATTACCTTTATCGTCCAATAATGCCGCGCCTACTTTAAATTTGGAATACGGTACATATGCTTTTTCGCGTGCTTTTTTAGCTTCTTCTATTAACTGTTTTTTCATCATCGTTCCTCCTCTTTTATGTTAACCAATTTCTTGGATTAGTTGTTTAACAAATTGTAAAAAGGATTCTCGAACTTTTTCCGTTGTTTCAATAACTTCATCATGTGTCAAAGGTTGATCTAAGATTCCAGCTGCCATATTCGAGATGCAAGATACACCAACACATTTGATACCGGCATGACGAGCAACGGTTACTTCAGGTACAGTCGACATACCCACGGCATCTCCACCGATTGTATCTAACATGCGGATTTCTGCTGGAGTCTCATAGCTTGGACCGGTATTCCAAACATAAACACCTTCTTTTAATGTAATATTCAGTTGCTCGGCCGCCTGTTTGGCTACTTGTTGTAATTCACGGTCGTAAGCGGTTGACATATCTGGGAATCGGACACCATGCTCACTGATATTTTCTCCGATTAAAGGGTTTTGACCGGTATTGTTAATATGATCCGTAATTAACATTAAATTACCGGGTTCTAAAGAGCGGTTAACGCCACCTGCAGCATTGGTTACTAATAACTTATCAATCCCTAATTCTTTCATTACACGGACAGGAAATGTTACCGCATCTAAGCCATACCCTTCATAGTAGTGAAAACGGCCCTGCATCGCAATAACATCGATACCTTGAAGATTTCCGATCACTAATTGCCCTGCATGTCCTTCTACAGTTGATACCGGGAATCCCGGAATGTCTTCATATTTAATTTTAGTTGGATTCTCTATTTCATCTGCAAGCATACCTAAACCTGATCCCAAAATCAAACCGATTTTAGGTTGGGATTTAATTTGGTCTTTTAGATAAGTAGTTGCATCTGCTAAGTGGTTCATCTGAACAGCCTCCTCTTAATCAATCTCTTTTAGAAAACTTTTCCCGTTTGATGGCAATGTTACACTAAAATTGTCTGCAATGGTAGCACCAATATCGGCAAATGTATTTCTTATTTCTAATTGTTTACCATTTATAATATGATTATGACGGACTAGAAGCGGTACATATTCTCTTGTATGATCTGTCCCATGATGTACTGGGTCATTACCGTGATCTGCTGTAATGATAAGAAGATCATCTTCTCGCAATTTATCAAGCATTTCTGGTAAACGTTGATCAAATGCTTCCAATGCTTCGCCATAGCCTTGGGGATCACGACGGTGTCCATACTTTGCGTCAAAATCAACAAGGTTGAGGAAATTCAATCCGTGGAAATCTTTATCCATAGATTGGATGAATTTCTCCATGCCATCAGCATTATCCTTCGTACGAATTGCCTCTGTTACACCTTCCCCATCATAAATGTCAGATATTTTTCCTAATGCAATCACATCGTAATCGGTATCCGCTAAATCGTTCATCACAGTTCTTCCAAAAGGCTTTAAAGCATAATCATGACGATTAGATGTACGCTCAAAAGTACCAGGCTCACCAACAAACGGACGGGCAATTACTCGACCTACCATATATTTTTCATTTTTCGTTAAATCACGAGCAATTTCACAGATTTTGTATTGCTCTGCAATCGGAATAATCTCTTCATGTGCAGCAATTTGTAAAACAGAGTCAGCTGAAGTGTAAACAATTAAATCTCCTGATCTCATATGTTCTTCGCCAAGTTCTTCCATAATTTCCGTGCCTGAAGCTGGTTTATTACCGATAATTTTTCGTCCTGTTCTCTCTTCTAATTGTTGAACTAAATCATCAGGAAACCCATCAGGGAAGGTTTGAAAAGGCTGTTCAATATGTAGACCCATGATTTCCCAGTGCCCTGTCATCGTATCCTTCCCGTTTGATGCCTCTTGCATTTTCGTATAATGTGCTGTTGGTTGTTCCGCTTTTTCGATACCATTTATTTCTCGAATATTACTTAATCCTAATTTTCCGATATGAGGCATATTTAAACCATTCATATGCTCTGCAATGTGACCTAATGTATCCGCACCTTTGTCATTAAATTTAGCTGCATCCGGTGCTTCTCCAATTCCTACAGAATCTAATACTATTAAAAATACACGTTTAAATGAGTTCAAAGTTAATCTTCCTCTCTATAAGTGCGTATTCAAAAAGGTGCCAAATTAGAAGCAAGAAAAACAAGCCAACAAAAAGATTCGCCGCTTATCATTTGGTGCCTTTTTGAACATCATCTATAACCTTTTAGAACAATGTCTTGATCCAATCAGCAATCTGTCCTCCGAAATAAACACCAAAGATACCTACTATTCCTGCAAGTACTGGCGGTGCTGGTAATGGTAATTTCATAAATTTAAATACGATGCCGATCATGATCCCAGCAAGTAAGCTTAGTAAAAGTTCTTTCATGTTGTTTCACTCCTATTTTATATCTTTCGAAGTAGGATGTCCAACCTCTTGTGATTGCATATAGATCTTACATTTCCTAAAAGGTCCACTTTTTTATTGAATAATATCGTAGATTAATTTATTATTTGTTGTTTTTTCAGGATTTATCGTATAGGCTTGGATGATTTTTTCTTCCACTTCTGTGATGTCTTCTTGATTACTATATACTTTAACCAGTGTCTCACCTTCTGATACTTGATCACCGATTTTTTTCTGTAATACGACACCGACAGCTAAGTCAATCTCTGATTCTTTAGTTAAACGTCCAGCACCAAGCATACTAGCAGCAATTCCGATTTCATCCGCTATAATTTCATTGACCAGACCGGATTGTGTTGCTTTGATATCCACCACATACTTTGCTTGTGGCAGTTTACCCGGTTCATCTACAACAGACGTATCGCCGCCTTGCGATGCCACAAATGTTTTGAATTTTTCAATTGCTTTACCTGAATGAATAGCATCTTCTAATTTTTGTCTTGCCTCTTCAATGGAACTGGCTTGTTTCGCTAAATAGACCATTTGACTTCCTAGTGTTAAGCATAGTTCGTATAAATCTTCCGGTCCATTTCCTTTTAAGGTTTCCATCGCTTCATTTATTTCAAGTGCATTGCCAACAGCGTATCCCAATGGCTGGTTCATATCCGAAATAACTGCAATTGTTTCACGTCCTGCTCCATTTCCGATATCCACCATCGCTTTTGCAAGTTCTTTCGCATCATCCAGATTTTTCATAAATGCACCAGAACCAGTTTTAACATCTAACACGATTGCATCTGCACCAGAAGCAATTTTCTTACTCATAATAGAACTAGCTATTAAAGGAATGGAATTAACAGTTGCCGTAACATCTCGTAATCCATAAAGCTTTTTGTCTGCAGGTGTTAGGTTTCCACTTTGTCCGACAACCGCAACTTTTTGTTCATTGACAAGCTGATTAAACTTTTCTGGTGTTAATTCAACCTGGAATCCATTAATGGACTCTAACTTGTCTATTGTTCCACCTGTATGACCAAGTCCTCTTCCTGACATTTTAGCCACCGGAACCCCCACTGATGCTACTAATGGTGCCAGAATAAGTGTAGTGGTATCCCCTACTCCGCCTGTTGAATGTTTATCAACTTTAATGCCTTCTATATCTGATAAATCAACTTGGTCACCCGATTCCACCATCGCCATAGTAAGGTTAACTCGTTCTTCCGTTGTCATTTCTTGAAAATAAAGTGCCATCGCCATTGCTGACATTTGGTAGTCTGGAATTTCTTCTTTTGTATAGCCTGCTATCATAAAATCGATTTCATTTTTTGTTAAGGTTTCACCATCTCGTTTTTTAGCAATCAAATCAACCATTCTCATTGTAATGACTCCCCTTCTGAAATAAATTAATTTGTTATAGTCCATTTACCGCGGTGCTTTATGTAAGTATTGTTCACCTACTTGTGAAACTGATTGGACGTCCAACAACCTATCGTTTTAAAAAAGAATCCTTATCGATTGGATTCGGGTTCATTATATAGGTAAGACGTCCAACAAGTCAATACCATATAAAAACCATCCTTATTAGATGGTTTTCTTTAAAAGATTCGTTTTCGATTGACACTGAAGCTTACTTGATCAGCTCGGAAAAAGTTTAAAGAATATAAGATTGGTTGATCATTTGTGTCATAATGAATCTGTTTTAAAATTAATAGCGGCTGATCCAGTTCCGTTTCTAATATATCCGATATTTCATGATGATAACCGATTGTTTTTATATCAGCCTTTGCATAGCTGATCGTGATACCCTTCTTCTCTTGAAAAGAATATAACATCGATTCTTCTTCAAAGTGGTAGTCTTCCCCTATTAAAGAAACTGGAACCTTATCAATACAATAAACCAAAGGATCTTCATCAGCCGTTCTTACACGTTTTACTAAATAAACTCGGTCATCCTCTTGTAAGTTTAGTTCTTGCTTATCTTCACTGACAGCATCTACTATACCTTGAAATAGTAATTTTGTTCCGGGCTCTTTACCTTCTCTTTTTATAAAATCGGTAATACTGAATAATTCTTCAATTCCCCCAGAAAAAGCAGGCTTTTTATTAACAAAAGTTCCGATTCCATGTTTACGAATAATAATATTTTCTTCCTCTAATATTCGAAGCGCTTCTCTAAACGTATTCCGTGACACATTTAACTGTTTAGCAAACTCCATCTCTGATGGTAATCGCTCACCTGGCTCTAATTCTCCATCATTTATTTTCGTTTTAATTTCTTCAATCACGTGAACATAACGTGGCGATTGATAATCAAAGGCCATGTTGACTTCCCCCTTTACTATCCGAACAACATTTCTTATAAATACATCATATCACAATTAATAAATAAAATACCGTTTCACTTTTAAAATAAGCGATTGTTCAAAGGAAGTCAAACTGCTTTTGCGCTTGACACTATAGGGTTTTTGTGATAATTATTATGTGTTAGCACTCAGCAAACAGGAGTGCTAAAATACATAAAACAAGCAATATCAAGGAGGAGATTAATAATGGAAACAAAACAATTTCAGGCTGAGTCGAAGCGGTTGCTTGAAATGATGGTACATTCCATCTATTCACAAAAGGATATCTTTTTACGTGAACTTATTTCTAATGCTAGTGATGCGATCGACAAAATCTACTATAAAGCTTTAACAGATGACAGTATTTCTTTTAACAAAGATGACTATTATATTCGAATAGAAACAAATAAAGATAATCGTACTTTGACTGTTAAAGATACTGGTATTGGGATGACAAAAGAGGAATTAGAAAGTAACCTAGGTACGATTGCCAAAAGTGGTTCTCTCGATTTCAAAAATGAAGTCGAAATGAAAGACGGTCAGGAAATCATTGGTCAATTCGGTGTTGGATTCTATTCATCTTTTATGATTGCGGACAAAGTAACTGTATTTACTCGCGCACTTCACAGTGATGAAGGCTACAAATGGGAATCTGATGGTGAAGAAGGATATTCAATAGAACCGTATGATAAGCAAGATGTTGGGACAGAAATCATTATCCAGCTTAAAGAAAACGCAGAAGAAGTAAACTACGATGAATACCTTGAAGAACATAAATTGAAGTCAATCATAAAAAAATATTCTGACTTTATTCGTTATCCTATTAAAATGGAGGTTACTGAACAGGAGCCGCAAGAGGATAATGAAGAAGAAGTAGTAGACGTCATAGAAGATCAAACTATTAACAGTATGGTACCAATCTGGCGCAAAAATAAACAAGAACTGACTGACGAAGATTACGAAAGTTTTTATCAGGAAAAACATTTCGGATTTGATAAGCCTTTAAGTCATCTTCACATCAGTGTAGATGGTATGGTAAGATTCCAGTCTATTCTTTATATTCCTGAACAATTACCTTTTAACTATTACTCACAAGATTTTGAAAAAGGATTGGAACTTTATTCCAATGGCGTACTCATCATGGATAAATGTGCCGATCTTTTACCAGACCATTTCAGCTTTGCTCGTGGAATTGTCGATTCGGAAGATCTCTCACTGAACATTTCCAGAGAAATTTTACAACAAGACCACCAAGTGAAATTAATCGCTAAGAACATTGAGAAAAAAGTCAAGAACCACTTACTAAGCATGCTGAAAAATGATCGTGACAAATACGAGAAATTTTATGACGCTTTTGGTCGTCAGATTAAATTCGGCGTTTATTCTGACTTCGGTGCCAATAAAGATAAATTAAAAGACTTATTACTATTCTATTCTTCCAGTGAGCAAAAACTTGCCTCTCTAAAAGAGTATGTAGAACGCATGCCAGAAGATCAGGAGCATATTTATTATGCCACTGGTGAATCACATGACCGCATTGAGAAATTACCACAAACAGAATTAGTGAAAGATAAAGGCTATGAAATTCTTTATTTCACAGATGAAGTCGATGAATTTGCTATCAAGATGTTGATGAACTATGATGACAAGGAATTCAAAAACGTATCAAGCGGTGATCTTGATTTAGAAGATGAAGAAACGAAAAAAGAAGCTGAAAAACAAAAAGAGGAACATAAAGATCTATTAGCTGAAATGAAGGAAATGCTTGGGAATAAAGTAAAAGATGTCAAACTTTCTACACGCTTAAAGACTCACCCTGTCTGCTTATCAGCTGAAGGTGATGTTTCGATTGAAATGGAGAAAGTACTTAAGCAAATGCCAGACAATCAGAACATTGAAGCAAACAAAGTTTTGGAAATCAATAGTAAGCATGACATTTTCCAATCATTAGTACATGCTCATGGATCGGACAAAGATAAAGTAAAACTATATACCAACATTTTATATAACCAGGCATTACTAATCGAAGGTCTCCCAATCGAAGACCCGGTAGCCTTAACAAACGATATGTGTAAAGTAATGGTTTAATATTAAAAAGCAGGAGGAAACTTTCTCCTGCTTTTTTGTCATGAAAAAAAGTAGTTTATAAACGATCAAAATGTGTAATATTAACTATAAGGTACATTCTAACTATGTCGGATTAAAAAGTAGGAGGACACATAAGATGAAACAAAATGTCGCTCAAAAATTAATTAGTGAGCATATGATCTCTGGGGAAATGGAACCTGGCAAGGAAATTGGTCTAAAAATTGACCAAACTTTAACACAAGATGCTACGGGTACAATGGTAATGCTTGAGTTGGAAGCTATGGGGATAGACCGTGTTAAAACAGAAGCATCTGCACAATACGTTGATCACAACTTAATTCAAGAGGATTTCCGTAATGCAGATGACCATCTTTTTTTAAGAAGTGCAGCACGTAAATTCGGTATCTACTATAGTCGACCTGGCAACGGGGTAAGTCACCCTGTCCATATGCAACAGCTTGCTAAACCAGGAAAAACATTACTTGGCTCTGATAGTCATACATGTGCAAATGGTTGTATGGGAATGCTTGCCATGGGCGCAGGTGGTATTGATGTTGCGATGGCAATGGCCGGAGAACCCTATTACGTAAAAATGCCAAAAGTAATGGGTGTAAAATTAACCGGGAAACTGCCAAAATGGGTTAGTGCTAAAGATGTCATTCTTGAATTGTTGCGCCGTCATGATGTCAAAGGTGGCATTGGTAAAATCATTGAGTATTATGGACCCGGAGTAAAAAATTTATCTGCAATGGATCGACATGTTATCGCTAATATGGGTGCTGAACTGGGAGCAACAGCTACTGTCTTTCCATCAGATAAAGAAATCAAGGACTTTTTAAGTCAGCAAGGCCGGGAAGATGATTGGATCGAGCTAAAAGCAGACCGCGGTGCCAAATACGATGAAGAAGAAAATATTGATCTTTCTCAATTAGAACCTTTAATTGCCAAACCGTCTAGTCCAGGAAATGTCGTTCCTGTCTCAGAAATAGCAGGAGAAACGATTTACCAATCCTATATTGGATCATCAGCAAACCCAGGCTACCGTGATTTTGCCATTGCAAGCGAAATTGTAAAAGGTAAACAAATCGCATCGGGTATTTCATTTGATATTAACCCTACATCACGACAATTACTGGAGCAGCTAGTTGAAAATGGCCATATAGGCAATCTTCTATCCGCCGGTGCTCGTATGCATCAAGCTGGATGTAATGGTTGTATTGGAATGGGACAAGCACCCGCAACAGAAAAAAACAGTTTACGGACTACTCCACGGAACTTCCCGGGCAGATCAGGTACACGAGAAGACAGAGTTTTCTTATGCAGCCCTGAAACAGCGGCAGCTTCTGCTCTAACTGGTAAAATTACTGA
Source organism: Gracilibacillus orientalis (assembly GCF_900114645.1). Lineage (GTDB taxonomy): Bacteria > Bacillota > Bacilli > Bacillales > Amphibacillaceae > Gracilibacillus > Gracilibacillus orientalis. The sequence continues at coordinate 211,958 of NZ_FOTR01000006.1, forward strand.
TCCTAGAACATTAGATATAAAATATCCCAGAATCCAAGAACCGAAGAAATTCACAACGGAAGGAATGCTGGAAGCACCACCAAAAAATACAGACGTGGAATTAGAAAAAGGGCCAAATATTACGACGATCCCAGATTTTGAACCAATTAAAAACAACTTCGACTTACCTATTTTGTTAAAAATGACTGACAACATTTCCACTGACGAGATTTTAGCTGGTGGTTCCAGAGTATTACCTTATCGCAGTAATATTCAAAAAATCAGTACATTTGCCTTTGAAATTGTTGATGATGATTATTATGAAAATGCCATAAAAAAACGGGATAATGGCGGTCATGTTCTTGTTGCTGGCGTAAATTATGGACAGGGTTCAAGCCGGGAACATGCTGCACTGGCACCAAGGTATCTAGGATTAAAAGTGGTGTTGGTGAAAGATTTTGCTCGTATTCACTTACAGAACTTAATTAACTTTGGTATTCTTCCGCTATCATTTGTTAACGAAACGGACTATGATGATCTGTCACAGAATGACATTTTGGAGTTCCGTGACATACATGAATCCATCCAAGTGTCGGATACATTAGATATTAAGGTGAAAGGAACAGATCACACGATTCCAGTTCGACATGATTTAACGAAACGTCATATCGATATCATTTTACAAGGCGGTATTATCAACTGGATTAAGCAAAAACAAAAATAATATAGAAAGGAAGTACAACAATGGGTTCACAACATATGAGGTGTAAAGCTTGTGACGGTACAGGATTATTGATGGATGACGAAGAGTGGCGTTATACTTGCTCCATATGCCATGGAGATGGCTTCATTTCACGCTATGAATCGAAGGAAAACATAGAGTTAATTGATGTAGATATCAATAATCGGACGATTGAATAAAGAAATATGTACTTGAACTGCAGCAGCTAGAATCCTAGCACCCCTAAAGGGCTCTAGCTGCCTACATAGCCCTTATATTAATTAAGATAAAGAGGAGTCACCTCATTTTGAATTTTTTTGCGTGCAAGATTGCCGCTGCGGAAAAATACTCCCTTTCCGGGGGCACGACCTCAGCTAACTTGGTGAAGAAAACCACTTCACCAAGTGGATCTTCGGCTCGCGCTATTCCCCCAGGAGTGTCGCATTTTTCCGCAGCTTAGAATAGTGTTCTGTTCAAAAAAACAGGGAATCCATAGAATAGAATGCCAATAGTACTATTCTTTCCGTTATCAGAACACTAAAATCAGCGCAGTATTCTGCCGGAGCGTTTCTTAAGCACTCATCTTTAGTCAGAATGGAAGGAAGCTACACCAAGACACATTTTTACTACTTTGCAGTTTGTATCTTATTCGAATCAGAAGCTGAACTTGAAAGGATTCTCATGTTTAATGCTCATAATAAAAGGCCACTTCTTTACTTAGTGGCCTTTTTCTCATATTAATAATGTAAGAATTTTACGCAGACTGCTTCTGGGGCTTTAACGTCTTTTTGTAGTAAGCCCAGTGTTCCGTTTTCTTGATCTCTTTCGAATAATACCAGTGTGCCTGTTTCTTGATTAGCAGCAACGATAAATTGTTCAGTCGGATCTAGTACGAAGTCACGTGGCCAATCTCCTTCTGTATGCGTCCATTCAACAAACCCTACAGTATAATCCTCATTTATACGGTAGATCGCAATCGAGTTGTGTCCCCTGTTACCGGCATAAACAAACTTTCCATCGGAAGAAAGATGAATCGCACTGCCTTGACTATTCTCGGTAAAGTCTTCTGGAAGTGTGGAAATATATTGAACTTCTTCAAAAGTACCCTCTTTTTCGTGATATTTCAGCACAACCACTTCATTGCTAAGCTCTGTCATCACGTAAGCATATTGACCATCTGGATGGAAAGCAATATGACGTGGACCACTTCCTGGTTTTAATGTTAATACACTTACTTCTTGTAAAACATCTCCTTCAGGACGATACGTTGTAATGGTGTCACTACCTAAGTCAACCACAACTACATATTGTTCGTCCGGAGTAAAACCTGCAAAATGAAGGTGAGGCTTTTCTTGTCGCTCATGCGGACCATTTCCCTCCTGCTCTACTGCTTTTGGTGATTGGATCGATCCATCCTCATTAATTTCATATGTTTCCACTTGTTTCGTGTGGAAATTTGCAGTTACTACTACATTATTTTTCCTGTCAACACTCACATGACAAGGAGCTGAACCTTCCGTTGCCTGACTGTTTATTTTTTCTAATGCTCCACTTTCATCTGTAATGTTAAAAGCGGTAACTCCACCGTGATTGCCTTCTTTTGAAACCGCATATACATATTGATTGTCGTTACTAACAGTTAAATAAGTTGGATTATCAAGGTTAGCTGCAACTTCTATATTCGATAGTTTTTTCTCTACGGTATCCAAGGTGAAGCGATAAACACCTTGACTTTCCTTTTTGGTATACGAACCAATATAACCTATGTATTGTTTCCCCATTACAAAAACCCTTTCTTTTTTGCAAAATTTTCACTCTTTTTATTATAGCAAACATCAAAGATGAAAGAAAACTTGGCAATTGCCAAGTTTTCCATTCATCATATAGTTCTGTTTCTTCGCATTTGATAATACGCATATGCTCCAATACCAATGGAAGCAAGCATCGGTAACATTCTTGTTCCTCTTCTCACGTGTATCCCTCCATTCATTTGGGTACACTTATATTCTTTGCGTTTCGCTCATTTCTAACCAGTATAATTGTAAGTTTTACTGGAATTTACTACCGATAAAAAGAAAAAATAAAATAAATAAACCGATTGTAAATGGTAAAGCACCGATTAAACTGAGACTCATACCATTATAGCCACCTACTACTTCATTACCAATTAAATAAATAACTACACCAACCGCGCAACTTAAAAATCCCCACCAATAGGCAAATCTTTTCCACAAACTGTACAGAGCACCTATCACAAATAAGCATAAAAATACCCAAGGTAAGACAACATATATAAAGAAACTCATGTAATTCATCCTTTGATTAACAATACTACTTCCATTATAAACCTATTTGGACAAAGAAAAAACCAGAAACATTTAAGCTCCTGGTTTTAACATATAATCATCATTAACTTTATAATGTTTTTTTAGCAATTGTCTCGTTCTAAATATTCGTGTTTTAACAGCCGAATGACTAATATTTAACGTTTTAGCTATTTGGTCATCATCTAATTCTAATTTGAATTTTAATTGAAAGACACGTTTTAGCTTCTTACTTTTATCTATACATAGTTCTAATTCATCCATTGTAGATTTCCAGTTTATCTGTTCATCGACTTCATTTGATGAACACATAACTAGTTCTTCCATCAAATATGGATTATCAAGTAGGCATGTATGGCTCCGCTTTTCTTTTCGCAAAATATCAATTGCCGTTCTTGAGGTGACAGTTCGTAACCATGCTCCCATTTTATCAATTGTTTCCATGCCTACTTGCTGTTTCATTACCTTAATCCACGACTCTTGTACAACATCTTCCGCCATTTGCTGATCTTTAACTATTTTTAATGCTGTATAATGCATCATTGACTGATATTGTTCTACTAATGATTGATAAATGTCATTCGTGAACATTGATTACACCTCCCCACCCTATTCAAAATAGTCGGTAACATAACTTGGTAACTGATCTTCTCGAACTTGATAAGCATCTATAAAATTATCAAAAGGTCCGTATAAAGCAATTCCCCAAGCACCTTTAGTACCATTGTTAAGCTTAATTAATTCATCGATTTGCTCATTCTTTTCTACAAGCATCCATTCGTTAAGCTCGTTGTCTTCTATATGAGGTAGTTCATGCAACATACCCTCATTCATCTCTGAATTAGTAATGGCCACCATGGAAACATCTTCCCTATTAATAGTTAGACCTCTATCTAATTCTTCTTCTTTTAAAACTTCTAATACATTAGTATAACTATCTAATAATGGTAAGTGATAGAAATTTTCCGATGAGTCTAGCTCAACTTCCAAAGACTTAGTCTCTCCATATATATTTTGAGTCATTTCTGCATAAGAAGCATCTAGATAATCTTGTTTCCAAGCATCAGTAAGTTTGTTGATTGTTTGTTGATCATTTACTTGCTGTCTATAATCATAACCATCGATAGCAACGGAACTTATATTGCTATTTTCGTCAAACAACCAAGCTAAGGTTGATCGTTTATATTCCTCTGAGTCCATAATTGGCTGTAAGTATTGCTCTGTTTCTTCTATGGATGGAATGAAATATTGACGAACCATTCTTTTTCCATTGCTTAATTGATAAACAATATCTACATTTGTTGAGTTTTCTGTATACCTCTGATATCCATTCCGTCCTATGGGATCATTGGCAACGATAAAATCATGTAGATCAATCACATGGTTTATTAATTCTGGATCGGTAATATTTTGTTTTATCTTATTACCCTCTGCATCATAATGCGTATTATAAAGAAAGTGTTCACTGTCAAAAAAGACACTTTCCACTTCGTCCTCGCTTGGAACTTTTGTTTCAAAACCATACCAATCAAATACGACAGATACTATAACAAGCATGGAAATACCTATATAGATCACAAAACCTTTCCACTGATCAAATACGCGCCATGTTTTTTGAAGCAGCATTTCTGCTAACACATAGCCAAACAATGCACCACATACATAACCGAACATGATCCATCCTACATAATGTTCTTGAGTAAGACCGAAATAAACACCGCCTAGTAACATAAAACAAAATGTTACACCGAATTTAAAGATAGGCTTCATTAATGGGAATGCAATCGCCTGATTTGCTGATTCAATGTGCCGAATTCGATAAAAAACTAAAGATAATCCAACAAAAATGATCGAAAGTAACCAGTAATACCAGCTGACTATTTCTATATTCTTTTGAGTCGATAATTCAAATATCCAAAAAATTGGTGATGCTTTAGTAAAATAGGACATCCTAATGGAATAATCTCCACTGAACCCAATCACTAGCATTCTCAAATTCTCCATGACTAATAAAGAAATACCGACAGGGAAAATAAGAATAAGAATGCTCAAAGCACCTTGAACAGCCGAAATACCGGTGAATGTACCTACAAGGAATGCAATACTGTATATAAAAGTTACAAAAGTGACAGTGTAGGAAAACCAGTCCCAAATATCCCTGTGTTGATAAATAAAATCAACATCTATTACCCCATACATGACGTAGAGAATAAAGCCAGTAAGAATTACAGGAATAATAACCATCAAATAACCTATTAAAAATTGATGATAAAAAAGCTGTGAACGTTTTAAAGGCAAACTATGAATAAAATCTGCAGAACCTTTTACTTGCATATAGCGGCAGGCAAAAATAGCTGCTAAAATTGGTATAGCAATAATGAGCATACTTTGCACTTCACCATTTATTTTAAACAGACTATCTACATAATCTTGATAATATGATAGATCCCTTGGTTCATTCCTTGTTTTAACCATAATAACGTTTAAGGGTAATACAAAAAGTAGGGCAAGAAAATAACCGATTCCTATCCAACCGGAAGAGCGGAAGGCTTGCTTCCATAATTCTTTTTTAAAGTAAGATGTTTTCGATTGCATAACCGACACCCTCCATTTCGTAGATAAAAATTTCCTCTAACGTTAAAGGTAAAATATCAAACACAACTGGATTAAATTGTTCAACTATTTCTTCCACTTGCTGGTAATCACCACGGATAATACAAATATAAACACTTCCACGCTTTTCTTGATGAAGTATCTCTAAATCATCAAAAATTGTTGAATCCATTTCTCGTTTAAAGGCAATTTGCACTTTATGAAGATCAGATTTAAGCTCATCAAGGTCTTTTTCTAATAACAATTTTCCTCGATGGAGAATACCGACTGCATCACAAATATCCTCTACTTCTTTTAAATTGTGTGAGGAAACGAGTACAGTCATTTCCCGTTCAGCTACATCTTGAATAATCCATGATTTTATTTTTCTTCGGATAACAGGATCTAATCCATCAAACGGTTCATCAAGTATGAGATAATCAGGCATGGCGCATAACGCAAGCCAAAAAGCCACTTGACGCTGCATTCCTTTTGAAAAACGATGGATTTTGCGATTAGTATCTAAATCCAATAATTGCTGCATTTCTTCAAAGCGTTCTTGATTCCACTTTGGATAAATATCCATGTAGAAATTAGCCATTTGTTGTACGGTATAGTGTGAAAAAAAGTATAAAGTATCTGGAATGAAGACTAATCGTTCTTTTAATTCAACATTTTCAAATACTGGTTTTCTTTCTAGTTCGACAGCTCCTTCATTTTGTTTCATGATTCCAGCAATAGTTTTTAATAAGGTTGTTTTCCCAGCACCATTTGACCCTAATAGACCGTAAATCGAACCATTATTTATTTTTAAACTTATGTCATCCAAGACAAAATCTTTTTCCAATTTCTTAACCACGTTCTGAACTTGAATCATCTTCATCCCCCCTTGTTACCGATCGATCAACTTCTGTTTCTGTAATCAATTTCTCCAACTCTTCAACTGATACACCTAAAAATAGTGCCTCTGATATGTTTTTTTTCAACTGCTCTTTCACTTTTTTAATTTCAGCCGAACTATCCGCCATCATAATATGATTCACGAAGCTTCCCTTCCCTTTCACTGAATATATATAGCCCTGTATTTCTAATTCACGATATGCCTTTTGAATCGTATTAGGATTGATCGACAATTGCTGAGCAAGCACACGTACAGAGGGCAATTTCTCATCTTTTTCCAATACATTATTAATGATTAACTGCTTCAGTCGATCTACTAACTGTTCATAAATTGGCTTTCGACTGCGTAAATCCAACTCAAACATAACACCCTCCCTTTCCGCTGTATGAACTGTATTAATTGTATTAACTGTATTAATATATTTAGTACAGTTATATTATATACCTAAAATTTAAAAATGCAAGAAGAAATTTCGCCGCAGCGTATCTTGAATAAAAAGATAAAAGGAAAAACACCCTTGCTTATCTGAGAGATCTCCTTGTATACTGCCAAATATGAGTATCTAAATCCAGTTCTTCTTCGATCATTAAATCTTCACTCATACTTGATCTAACCATTTCTGGTGTTTTCTCATTCTCGATTCAACGGATTTGATTTTTGTGACAAATCTACACTCAATACGATGAGATTTGTCTGTTATATCAAGTTTTATGACAAATCTTTAGCCTCTCTCCTGAGATTTGTCAGTTATATCTGTTTTTGTGACAAATCTTTATCCTTTCTCACTAGATTTGTCAGTTATATCAATTTTCAAAAAACATATTTCCTCTTTATCGTAGGGCGCTTTCGGGAAGTCGCCTAGTTTTTGGTACTAGGAGCTAGACAAATTCCCTGATTTTCTTACCTTACAAAAAAAACTATGCATCCTATTAAGGAAACATAGCTTCTTCATTAAATATTTTTATTATAATACCAGTCTTTTGCTGCTTCGGCTTCTGTTTGGGTTAATTGGTGTCCGTTGTTTTCCCAATGAACCTCCACATCTGCTCCATTTTCTTTGAGAATTCCCTCTAAATCTATGGACTCTTGTTCCGTACATAATGGGTCATTCAGACCAGCTGTTATCAACACTTTCACAGCTGTGAGGTCAGGTAGTTCAATACCTCGTCTAGGTACCATTGGATGGTGCAACACAGCAGCGTTCAATGCATCTTGATAATGGAATAATAAACTAGCTGCAATATTAGCCCCATTAGAATAACCGACTGCAATTACATAATTACGATCAAAACCATATTCTTCAGCTGCTTCATCTAAAAATTCATGCAACTCTTTCGTACGCAGCAACAGGTCTTCTTCATCAAATACACCTTCTGCTAATCGTTTAAAAAATCGTGGCATACCATTTTCGGACACATTTCCACGCACACTTAAAATATTTGCATCCGGATCAACAATATCTGCTAATGGTAACAAATCATTCTCCGTTCCACCAGTACCATGAAGTAACAACAAAGTAGGACCTTGTAAGTTTTTTCCTTCTTTAAAAATGTGTTTCATTTCAACACCCTTTCCGAATACCTCAACTTCGATCAATCCATGTTAAGATAAATCAAGCTAACCTTAGTTTAAAAAAACGAACGTTCTTCTGTCAATTAGCTTGCCTTGACAGTACTAGCATAATACAATAAAGAATAGGGGTGGAGAATTAATATGAACTATTTACCTTTTTTCTTAAATATGCAAAACAAACAAATAGTTATCATCGGTGGCGGGAAAGTGGCAGAGCGACGATTGATACGGCTACTTCCATTTAAGGAAAACATCACATTGGTTAGTCCCACATCAACAGAATCACTATATCAACTCATTCATTCACATAAGATCCTTTGGCTTCAAACAAAATGTCATCTTGATCACTTTAAAAAGGCAGATGTAATTGTAATTGCGACAAATGACCCGATCACCAATCAATATGTAATGAAGAATGCTCCATCAACTGCTTGGATTAATGCAGCACATCAAGCAGAAGCTGGTAATATGCATTTCCCTATTGCCATTCAAAAGGGAAAACTACAAATAGCTATTTCTACTGGTGGTGCAAGTCCGATTCTAGCTAAAAAATTAAAAAAATCGGTGGAAGCAGAACTGCCAGATCAATATGAACAATATGTTGACTTTTTATTTGAAGCCAGACAACTAATAAAACAATTAAATATCACTCCACCAACTAAAAAAAAGCTGTTACACGAAATTGTAGAAAAACCAATCTACACCCAAAAAGAACAACAAGCTTGGATCGAAAACTTAAAAAAACAAATGTGATGGATTATTTAACCTCACATTTGTCTTTTTGAATGTCATGCAATTTCCTTAATGCTCTGCCTGACTTTATTTGTTCGGTAGCTATTTCAATCCCTTCCTCAATAGAGTCGGTGATCTTAAATAAATAATAGCGTAAGCCCGCGTTTAATAATATTTGATAATAATAATACTGGTGTTCCGATTTTTCTTCCCCTGATAAGATAGAATGAATAATAGCCGCCTGTTCATTAGCTGACAATTTAACAGACTTATCAAATTCTTTATACTCAACTCCATAATCTTTCGGTCTTACAATAAAAGAATCTAATCCAGCGGGAGTCCAATCAAAAACGAAACTATTGCGGTGAACAGGTACATCTTCCGAACCTTCCAATCCTTGGACAATATATACATGGTTATAATCCAGTTGTTTAAAAACGCCCTCTAATTTGTTAATTGCTGTCCGGTGAAAAGCACCTAACATCACATTTTTTGCTTGTGAAATATTGATAAGTTTTTCTACTGTATTGAATAGTGTGCGGACACCAATATCTTTGCGAATCGATCTTAACTTTGCTAGTGACGGACTATATTGTTCTGTATCTGCAAAAGCTACATTAATATCCATCATTTTTTTTGTTGTTGCATCACGATCGTTATCTACTGCTACATCCAATTCCGAAAAAATCGACTTTAAGGAAGTTCCATATTTTGGTGGCAAAGTCTCGCTAGCTGAAAGAAATACCGGCACACCATAGTCTGCTAATAATAGTGAAACAGGAATGGTTGCTGCAAAAGAATGACGGCCGTTATAAGGACCGGCAAAATCTATCGTTTTCTCTTGAGTTTCTGATGGTAGTTCTAACCGCTCCGTATAGCGCTGTAATGTATGAATAAATGCCAATAACTCCTCATGCGTTTCCGTTTTAATTCTTTCTGCAACTAAATAAGCAGCAATTTGAGCAGTTGTTGCTTCACCTGAACAAATACTCTCTGCAAGTTGCATTGTCTGTTGATAATCTAAATCTTTTGCGCCTTTTTTTCCTCTAGCTACTTCTTTCAGCCATTGTTGCATATCTATTCGCTCCCTCTCTAGCTTCTGTCACTCGGTCCGTCAATACTTCTACAACATTGGGATGATCTCCTAAATAATCGGCAAGTAATACCCTTTGATCTTCTTTTAGCTCTAATGACCCGATATATTCTTTTATTCCCTTATCTAATAATCCAGTGAAAAGAAGATATGGCAGAACAAGAACTGACTTTCCTTGCTTTACTTTCTCCCATAAAAAAGGTTCAAATTTCGGTTTACTTGCTGCTAAAAAACATTTATCTATTTGATTATCTGGAAATTGATTCCTCAACATACCAACAAGTTTTTCCGTATCATTCACAGCTTGCATATCACTGCTTCCACGCCCGACAAGCAATAAATCCATTCCTTCTACATTGTCAGTACAAGCTTTCACACGATCAGCTAAAATGGCAACCATCTTTTGTTCCACTTCTATGGCACGACCATAAACAAATGCAATAGATGGATATTTATTCTTTTCTTTCTCGATCATGTCAGGAATGTCTTTTTTGGCATGACCAGCTGTCAATAAAAGAATCGGCATGATTAAAATCTTAGTCGCTCCTTGGGCGGCCACTCTACGAACCGTTTCTGCTAAATCAGGTTCTTGTAATTCGAGAAAACAAGTCTCCTGGATCGATACAGGTATATTGTTTTTGACTTTATTGATTAATTGGAAGGATTCATGTTTGGATTCTTCTAGCCTACTTCCATGACAAATATAGATGACAGCTTCCATTGTCTCTCACTCCTAATATGCTTCTAAAGCAGAAATAGTCTCTTGATCTTGAAATCTATCTTTTAAATATTGTAGTTTTTCGCCAACTTTCACAACTTCCCCAATGACAATCATCGCTGGATTTTTCACTTGATGCTGTTCTGAAAGTTGTACAATATTTTGTAGGGTTCCTGAAACAACCTTTTGATTGGCTGTTGTTCCTTCTTGAATGATTGCAATTGGTGTTTGAGCTGACTTTCCACAGTCTATCAATTGTTCGATAATAAAAGGAAGATTACTCATTCCCATATAGACAGCTAATGTATCTACCGATTTCGCCAGATATTCCCATTGTATATCTGAAGGCTCACCATTCTTACAGTGACCTGTTACCACTGCAAAAGAACGACCTAATTCTCGGTGAGTTATTGGAATATCAGCATATGCCGGTGCAGCTATGCCTGAAGTAATACCAGGTACAACTTCATATGCCAGACCGTTTTTAGCCAGAGCTTCGGCTTCTTCTGCCCCGCGACCAAATACAAAAGGATCTCCACCCTTTAAGCGTACTACATTTTTCCCTTTCTTGCCATATTTGACGAGTAAATGATTGATCGTTTCTTGCTTCATTAAGTGCATTTTTGGTAATTTACCACAATATATAAGGTCTGCGTCTGGTTTAGCTTCATTTAATAATTCCTGGTTAACAAGTCGATCATATAAAATGACGTCAGCTTGCTGGATTGCTTTTAATGCTTTAACCGTAATCAAGTCCGGATCTCCTGGACCTGCCCCAATCAAATAAACCTTCCCCATTGTTTTCCCTCCGATTTTCATGATTGCTATCTGTTCCGCTCATTTACTTCTAACATGCGATCTATTTAGAAAAGCCATGTACAAATACATGGCTTTTCCGAATTATTTTTCTGGAACCTCTACATATACTTGATTATCTTCGATGGTAGTTTTATAGGTTTGAACGCACCCATCATCAGGTGCTTGCACTAATCCGTCTGATACATTAATTTTCCAGTCATGTAACGGACAAAAGACATGTTCTCCACTTACCATCCCTTCAGAAAGCACACCGCCGCGATGGGGGCATTTATTTTCAATTGCTTTAATATTCCCATTAGATAAACGAAATACAGCAATTTCTTTATCCTCTACAACTACAGCTTTACCCAAACTTACTGGCAAATCATCATAATTTCCGATGCGTACCTTTCGTACTGTTTGTTCCATTCCGCTTCTTCCCCCATCCATTATTTCGTCGCTACTTTTTCATATAAGTCCTTAAGTGTTGTTTCACTTTCTAGCACTTCATTCCAAGGTTCTTTATAAGTTCCTAATGCTTGATCCATACGTTCGTTTAATTCTTTACGTAATTGGTCATCATTTACAATTTCTTGGACATGTTCAACGCCAACACGCTCCACATAATGTGATGTTCTTTCTAGATAACTAGCATTCTCACGATAATATTGTAAAAATGCTGCAGTATATTCCAATACTTCTTCTTCTGATTTCACTTTTACAAGTAATTCTGCTTGGCGAAGTTCTGTACCGCCATTACCGCCAACATATACTTCCCATACACCATCTAAACCGACAACACCTACATCCTTGACTCCACCTTCCGCACAATTACGTGGACAAGCGGATACACCCATTTTTACTTTGTGTGGTGTGTTTAACCCTTCAAATTTTTTCTCTAATTGAATTCCCATCCCTGTAGAATCCTGCGTTCCAAATCGACAAAACTCAGCACCAACACAAGTTTTAACGGTACGTACTGATTTACCATATGCATAACCTGAAGGCATCCCTAAATCCTTCCAAACATCTGGTAAATCTTCTTTTTTCACTCCTAGTAAGTCAATACGTTGACCACCAGTTAATTTAATCATTCCTACCTCATACTTTTCTGCTACATCAGCAATCGTACGTAAATCTGATGCGTTTGTTACACCACCATACATTCTTGGTACAACAGAATAAGTACCATCTTTTTGAATGTTGGCATGCAAGCGTTCATTAACAAAGCGTGATTCTCGTTCATCCTCGTGTTCTTTCGGATAAACCATGCCTAAGTAGTAGTTGAGAGCAGGTTTACATTTTGAACATCCTTCTTCTGTTTTCCACTCTAATACATTCATGACTTCTTTTGTATGTGTTAAACCTTTTTCTTTAATTTCTGCTACTACTTCATCACGTGTAAGATCTGTACAAGCACAAACTGATTCTTTTGTATCTGCTTCATATTCATCACCTAGCGTATCAGTTAATAATTCAGATACTAAATTTTTACATGTACCACATGAACGTGATGCATTAGTAGCACCCTTCACTTCTTCAACTGATGAAAGGCCATCTGCTTTGATAGAATTGACAATGGCACCTTTGGATACACCATTACAACCACAAATAATTTCATCATCACTCATGGATGTGACTATGCTTTCACCATTATCAGCACCTTGTTGACTTTCCAAATATTCTTCAACATTTGCACCTTTCTTAATTAAACTTAACAGCTTCGTTCCCTCTTTTGTATCACCAAACAATACTGCACCAGTTAACTTATCATCTTGAACAAGTATTTTTTTATACGTATTTTGCCATTCATCAAATACTTTGATCGATTTTGTTTCTGCAGTTTCATTAATTAAACCAGTTGAAAACACGTCAACACCAGATACTTTTAATTGTGTAGAAAGCACAGATCCTTGATATCCTTGATGATTCATTCCACTAATGTGTTTCGCTAAAGCTTGGCCTTGTTCATATAATGGAGCTACGAGGCCATATACCATCTGATCATGCTCTGCACATTCACCAACTGCATAAATGTTTGGTACATTTGTTTCCATATGATCATTGACAACAATACCTTTGTTGACTTCAACCCCTGACTCCTGTGCCAGCGCAACATTCGGTTTAATTCCGACGGCCATAACTACTAAATCAGCTGGAATGGCACCACCATCTTTAAATTTCAAGCCAGTTACACGCTTTTTACCAGTAATTTCAGCTGTTTGCTTCTCGAGATAAAAGTTCATGCCCTGTGATGCTAATTCTTTCTGTAATAGTTCACCAGCTGCACGGTCTAATTGACGTTCCATCAAGTAGTCAGCCAGGTGGATAACATCTACTTCCATTCCTAGATTTAATAAACCGCGTGCTGCCTCCAAACCTAATAAACCACCGCCGATTACAGCTGCTCGTTTATAATTTTTCGATGCATCTATCATTTTCTCACAATCTTCTATATCACGGAACGCTGTTACCCCTTCTTTATCTGCACCTGGAAGTGGCAACATAAAAGGATTGGAACCAGTGGCAATTATTAAGTGATCATAAGGTGTTTCTTTTCCTTTATCGGTATACAACATTTGATTATCTTTATCAATCTTTGTAACTGTTTCGCCAGGATATAGCAGAATACCATTATCCTCATACCATTGCCATTCATTCAACGTAATATCTTTTATCTCGGTATCCCCTTGTAATACTTTAGATAATTGAATACGGTTATAGTTTGGATATGGCTCTTTACCAAATACGGTAATATCAAATTGATCAGGTAATAATTTTAAAATCTCCTCGATGGTTCGAATACCTGCCATACCATTTCCAATTAGTACAAGTTTTTTCTTCTCCATTTTGAATCCCCCAATTTGAGTTTGGAAATTTAACTTGAATTCATCGTACACCCATGAAAAAGAAGTTTCTATTTTGTTGTTAGTTTTTCTAACACCATTTTTCTAAAAATTAAAATAATTCGCAAAAAAAGAACGTAACATTTTCTAACAGACAAAAGGAAATCAAATACATCGCATGATATTCTGCATTTGATGCTAGATTTATCTAGTTTCAATGTTGGGAGGAACTATTTATATGGAAAAACAGCACCTCGTTATGATAGGAAACGGCATGGCTGGATTAAAAACAATTGAGTATTTATTAAAAGAAAATAATCAATTATACGATATAACAATTTTTGGTTCTGAACCTTATACCAACTATAGTCGCATTATGCTGTCATCCGTTTTACAAGGAGATGTAACGTTTGATGACATTACGATTAATGATTGGAAATGGTATGAAGACAATGAGATCACACTATATCCAAATGAAACGGTTAATAAAATAGATTATCAAAAACAATCGATTACAACAGATAAAGAAAGAAAACTGACTTACGACAGACTTATTATTGCTACAGGTTCCAATCCGTTTATCATACCACTACCCGGCGTAAATAAAGAAGGCGTTATGACGTTTAGAACGATCGATGATTGTAAACAAATGATCGAAGTTGCAAAGCAGCATAAAAAAGCAGCAGTTATAGGTGGTGGACTTCTTGGTTTGGAAGCAGCACGAGGCCTACTGAATTTAGGTATGGAAGTAGATGTAATTCACCTTGCTGATCGCCTTTTGAACAATCAATTAGATGTAAAAGCTAGCCATTTATTAAAGAAAGAGCTTGAACAACTAGGTATGAATTTCTACCTTGAAAAAGAAACTTCTGAAATCTATGGGGACAAAAATGTTGAAGGTTTGCATTTTAAAGATGGTACATCAATTGAAGCGGATCTGGTAGTAATGGCCGTTGGAATTAAACCGAATGTTGCACTAGCAAAGGAGTCAGGAATTGAGGTTAGTCGTGGTATTGTTGTTAATGATCAAATGGAAACAAGTATTTCAAACGTTTATGCTGTTGGTGAATGCACGGAACATAACGGCACAGTTTATGGATTGGTAAAGCCTTTATATGAACAGGCGGAAGTGCTTGGACAAAGTCTAGCAAATCAAAAGGCTAGATACCTCGGCTCAACTGTCTATACCCAATTGAAAATTTCTGGGATTGACCTGTTCTCTGTCGGAAAAATAGAAGAAACGAATCAGACCAAAACCATTTATTCTTATGATGAAATTGGTGAAACGTACAAAAAAGTATTATTTGAAGAAGATAAGGCAGTTGGTGCTGTTTTATATGGAGACACCTCACTTGGCGGTAGCTTGTTAGACATGATTAAAAAACAAAAATTCATACCCGATCACCAAAAAGCAGAACTGTTGCAACCGGTCAAGATTGAAGAATCTTATGCGGCTACTCTCCCTAGAAATGAACATGTATGTACCTGTAACAGTGTTTCAAAATCTTGCATTATTGAGAATGTATTAAATAAAAACCTAAACTCAGTTAATGATGTGAAAACACACACAAAAGCTTCCAGCTCATGTGGTGGATGCAAGCCTGTCGTACAGGAACTCCTCGACTATATTCAAAGTGATTATTTTCATGAAACAGTAAAAGATAATCGCTTTTGCTCGTGTACATCCTTGACAGAAGATGAAGTTGTTCGAGCTATCCAACAACATAAATTAACATCCATCGAAATGATTATTGAAGCACTGGAATGGAATCATTCATCAGGCTGCTCTAAATGTCGACCTGCTCTTGCTTATTATTTGGAAATGATTTATCCAGAACATTTTGTACATGAAGAGTTTCTATTTTTAGATCATAAAACAAATGCTGTTGCAGAGAAGGATGGAACCTACACAATTGTTCCTCAATTATATAGTGGAAAAGTAAGTGCAGAACAACTCAAACATATTAGTGGTGTTTTGATAGATTATGATATTGATACTGTCTCCATATCATCCGATCAACGCCTTAAAATAAATGGCATCCAAGAAAGTGACTTGATTTCGGTATGTAGTGCCTTAAATATGACATTACACAGCTACCACCCTTCATCACTGCGCAGTGTACAAATACCAGAGTGTAACTGTATAAGAGATAAAGAGGAACTTTCTACAATCGTAGAACAAATAGAACAACAAACAGAATTTGTGAACCTGCCAACATCTCTTACCATAAAAGCATTTTGTTGTAAAAAGATGCTATCCGAACATTATTTTGATCTAGCTCTGTTACAAACAGGTAGTGGATGGGAGTTAATAACCGATCAAGGAATTTTATATGCAACGATTAGCTCACCGGAAATGATAAATGTATTACTTTCATTTATTCAATATTATCGACGATCAGCTAATTATAATGAAAAAATCTCGCAATGGACTGAACGTGTTGGGATTGTCCATATTCGAGAAGTTCTGTTTAATCAGGATATCCAACAAATGCTGTTGGATGATTTAAAAAGTGATCAAACAAGTCGTAAACAATTAATGGTTCGTCACCTCCAATTGTAATTAGCCTTATTTTGAGAAAGGAAGAAGTTATATTATGACCGAATTAATGCTCAAATATTTCCGAGATAAGCAACAGAAAGTACAATCTGAACAAATATATGATACACAGTGTCCATATTGCAGCATGCAATGTAAGATGCAACTGATTGAACAACGGGTCGTATCGAGAAAGAAACAAAAAACGATTGGTAAAGATAATCCTACCTCACAAGGCAGACTATGTGTAAAGGGAATGAATGCTCATCAACATGCACTTCATCATGATCGCCTTAAACAACCTATGCGCAAAATCAACGGAGAATTTGAACCAATCACATGGGATGAAGCATATCAAATGATCCAGGAACAATTTGAGCAGATTCAAAAAGAAGATGGAAAAGATGCACTATCCGTTTATGGAAGTGCTTCTGTTACGAATGAAGAAGCATACTTACTAGGGAAATTTGCACGTGTCGCCCTTGAAACCAAACATATTGATTATAACGGCAGGCTTTGTATGGCTTCTGCAGCTACAGGTGCAAACATGACTTTTGGACTGGACAGAGGCTTTACCAACACACTTCAAGAGATACCAAATACTAGATGTATTATTTTAGCAGGTACTAATATTGCAGACTGTCAACCAACCATAATGCCTTATTTTGAAAAAGCAAAAGAAAATGGTGCCTATATTATTGCAATGGACCCCCGAGAAACCGGCACTACAAAATTAGCAGATCTTCATATTAAAAATATTCCTGGTACAGATGTAGCAATCGCTAATGGTGTTTTAAAAATATTAATTGACCTGGACTTGATTGACCATGATTTTATCGAGCAACGAACAGAAGATTTTAAGGAAGTAAAAGAATACATCCAAACGATAAAATTAGATGATGTTGCCAAAACAGCAGGTGTTTCTCTGGATGATTTATATCAAATTGCACTTGTGTTTGGACGTGAACCCTCAGGTATGATTTTTACTGCTCGTGGTGTTGAACAACAAATCAACGGAACTGAAACTGTCCGCAGCTTTTTAAACCTATTACTAGCTACGGGTAAGATTGGCAAACCGAATTCAGGCTATGGAGCGATCACCGGTCAAGGAAATGGTCAAGGAGCAAGAGAACATGGTCAAAAAGCCGACCAGCTTCCTGGTTATCGTTTAATCGAAAATCCCGAAGATCGCCAATATATTGCAGATGTATGGGGAATTGAAGAGCAAAACCTGCCAAGAAAAGGTGTTTCTGCTTATGAAATGTTTGAAAAAATAATCGATGGAGATATCACCAGTATGTTTGTCATGTGTTCGAATCCGATAGTTTCCAATCCTAATGCCAACCTTATCAAAAAAGCATTGCAAAAGTTAAAATTCCTTGTCGTTTCTGATCTATTTTTATCCGAAACTGCGAAACTGGCAGATTTAGTTTTACCTGCTACTTCTTATTTAGAAGATGAAGGTACATTAACAAATGTCGAAGGACGAGTGATGCTAAGAGAAGCTAGTTACCCAATCCAAGGAGAAGCAAAGCAGGACTGGGAGATTCTCTGTGATATCGCACAAAAGCTAGGTAAAGGAAAATATTTTGACTTCGATAATGCAGAAGGAATTTTTGAAGAACTTCGTATTGCCAGTAAAGGTGGCAAGGCTGATTATTCTGGTATTACTTATGAGCGGTTACGTCAAGAACAAGGAATTCTTTGGCCATGTCCATCAGAAGATCATGCAGGAACTGACAGAATGTTTGAAGATTCTTTCGCCCATGCGAATGGGAAAGCTAAAATGGCTGTCATCTCCTATCAAAGTATTGATAACAAACCTACTATTACCAAGGAATATCCATTATATTTAACAACAGGACGGGTAATGAGTCACTATTTAACCGGTGAACAAACAAGAAAAAGTCCTTCATTAGCAGCTAGAGATTTTGAAGCATTTTTAGAAATTCACCCACAAACAGCTGAAAAATACGGGATTGAAACTGACTCACTTGTTCGTGTCACCTCTGAAAAAGGATGGATTATCGTTAGATGCAAATTATCAACCTCGATTCGAAAAGACACTGTTTTTGTACCCTTTCATTGGACTGAAAAACAGAATGTCAATCGACTTGTATCAGATCAATTAGATCCGTATTGTAGAATGCCCGGTTTTAAGATGAGCGTCGTTCGACTTAGCCCGGTTCATTAATCTAACGAGGATAGTATTCTAAGCTGCGGAAAAATGCGACACTCCTGTCGGAACAGCGGTTAAAACGTAATATTGTATGTGTGAAAAGATACGTAACTAAAGAAATTACATTTACAAGGAGTTTAACAATGACTACAAGTAAACATGACTATAATGGACAAAAACAAATGTTAACAATCGCAACACTTGGATTTTTTATCAGTGTCATGGTCTGGTTCAACATGGCCCCCTTTCAATCAACCATTCAGGGGCAATTAGCACTATCAAGTGATGAAATTGGTGCATTAATGATTGTCAACCTGGCCTTAAGCATACCTGGACGAATTGTTGTCGGTCGTTTAGTCGACCGCTATGGTCCAAGAAATGTATTTTCCATTTTACTTATCACAATGAGTATTCCTTGTTTTGTATTTGCACTTGGAACTACTTATATGCAACTTCTCATCTCAAGACTGATATTAGGTACAATTGGTGCCAGTTTTGTAATTGGGATTAGAATGGTAACAGAATGGTTCCCGACAAAACAAGCAGGTCTTGCACAAGGTATTTATGCTGGATGGGGGAATTTCGGCTCTGCTTTTGCTGCCTTGACATTGCCTACACTGGCTGTCTTATTCGGGGGTGAAAACGGCTGGCGTTATGCTATGTGTTTAACTGGTATTTTAGCCTTATTATATGGTGTGATTTTCTTTTTTAAAGCGAAAAATACGCCCAACTGGAAAACTTTTCACTATACCAAAACAGCCAATCCTATAAAAGCAACAAGTCAAAATGATTTCATTATACTACTGCTGCTTACGATTCCTATTTATGGAGGAATGGCGATACTAGTATGGACCTTACAAGAAACGGGTGTATTGTCTGATCAAATAGCTCTAGTTCTCTATACTGCCATCATTTTGTTCTATGCTTTCAATATGATAAAAAGATGGAAGGCTAATCGAAGCTATTTACAGCAGAAAGTACCAGATAATGAAAAGTTCTCGATGAAAAATGTAGCTATTTTAAGCTTTGGATACTTTGCAACTTTTGGATCTGAACTTGCGATTATTTCGATGTTACCGATGTTCTTTCAGAATACATTTACTATAAATGCAGTTTTTGCAGCTGCTATCGCCAGCAGTTTTGCCTTTACTAACTTAATTGCTCGTCCAGCTGGCGGCTGGCTCAGTGATCGTTTTGGCAGAAAGAAAATAACAATGTTGCTTTTAGCAAGCCTTTCTCTTTTATATATTATGATGACTTTTGTTAATAGCAGCTGGCCCATTTATCTTGCCCTAGTCCTGACGATATGCTGTTCATTACTAAGTCAAGCAGCTTCAGGTGCAATTTTTTCAATGGTATCACTGGTAAAAAAGAATCGAACTGGACAAATAGCTGGAATGGTGGGTGCTTATGGCAATATCGGCTCGCTTTGTTTTCTTGCTGTGTTAAATCTATTTTTCCCTGTTATCTTTTTTGTTGCTATATCTATCATATTGTTATTGTGTTTCCTTGCAACCACTCAACTTAATGTCAATCAGTCGAAGCAAAAGTTGAATGAAACTAACTGGAAAGAAAAAGCAATTTAAAGAAACTTCGTCATTCTTTGTTATATAATCTAACAAGGAATGACGTTTTTTTGGATTTTTATTGTTAAAAAACTTTACCAAGTAATTGTTTATCACCACTAATCTTCTATAATAAAACCATAACATCATACAGGAGGTTAATCGAATGAAAACAGGTTATCAAGGAAATATCAAAACATTAGGATTTACAACATTAGCTTTTTTTATCACCTTTGTTGTATGGTTTAATATGGCACCATTTATGACAACATTAAAACGTCAATTTGGTTTATCAAATGACGAAGTAGCATTATTGGCAGTTGCAAACGTTACCCTAACCATTCCTGCCCGGGTATTAATTGGAATGCTTGTAGATAGATTTGGGCCGAGAAGAGTGTATTCCAGCTTATTAATTATATTAAGTATTCCTTGTTTTACGTTTGCTTTATCAAATTCGTTTACCCAATTGATGATATCCCGTATCTTTTTAGCCCTTATAGGCGCTGGGTTTGTAATCGGCATTCGATTAGTGTCAGAATGGTTCACCGAAAAAAATGTTGGTTTTGCTGAAGGTATTTATGGTGGTTGGGGTAATTTTGGTTCTGCTGCGGCTTCTATGACACTACCAGCGTTAGCCATTCTTTTTGGTGGAGAAGATGGCTGGCGCTATGCTGTTGGCTTAACAGGAATCATCAGTTTGATCTATGGTATTCTTTTCCTGCGAATGGTCAAGGACACACCAGAAGGAATCATCTATAAAAAACCAAAGAAAAGTGGTGCATTGGAAGTAACCAGTTATCGTGATTTAATAGGATTAATGCTAATGAGTATCCCCGTCTTTGGTATACTTATCTTTCAGAGCTTCCGATTATGGAATTTAAATTTTATTAGTTCTTTTGTATTCATATTAATTTTGATTTCACTAATTGGATTATTACTATATAACCTGAGCAAAATTTGGAGTGTGAATAAAGACCATCTACGTGAAGGTGTCCCTAACAAAGAAAAATATGCATTCAAGCAAGTAGCTATTCTAAATTTTGCTTACTTTTGCACTTTCGGATCAGAATTAGCTGTTGTATCGATGTTGCCTCAGTTTTTTGAAGAAACCTTTTCACTAAGCGTAGCACAAGCAGGAGTTATTGCCAGTAGTTTCGCATTTATGAATTTAATGTCTCGACCTAGTGGTGGATGGCTCAGTGATAAATTTGGCCGCAAAAAAACACTTATGATTTTTACTGCTGGATTAGCAGTTGGCTACATCGGTATGGCGTTCATTGGTTCCAGCTGGCCAATCTGGTTCGCCGTAATTGTCACCATGTGTTGTTCTTTCTTTGTTCAAGCAGGTGAAGGTGCAGTTTATGCGATGGTACCAATGATCAAAAAACCGGTAACTGGTCAAATATCTGGTATGGTTGGTGCATATGGAAATATCGGTTCTGTTATTTTTCTTACTATTTTTACAATGGTTAGCCCTACCCTATTCTTTATTATGATCGGTCTTTCAGCTGTTGTTTGTTTCTTTTGTATGTTCTTTCTTGAAGAACCAAACAGAGAAACAGTATCTGCTGAAAATCCAAAAGATCCAAAAACAGAAAATGTTGTGTCTTTTTAGATTAAAATAAATTTTCTTAATGCGACCGAGGGAGTATCTATTCTATTCGAAGAGTTTTATACACTTATGTATATGAACGTGAGCCAGCTTCAAGATAAGCTGGCTTTTTTCATAACCTCAAGCCAGGTTCCACAATCATTTGCCACCAGACAATTAAACTAATAATAATAGCTATAAAAACGATTAAACTTTTGACGGCATACGGTAAACGATTAGGAATAAATTTCAATGCCAAACTAAACACAAGCCCTGCCACAAATATAAAAATTACAGCATATATCAGCATTCCTAAAAAATTATCTACAGGCAAAGCCATTACTTCTCTTATTATGTCCACATTTACACCTCATTACAACAATAAACCATATTTACATCTTGTAGTTTTCTTCACCAATACTATCATACAATATTCTGTTTATTATGGAAGTATTTTTTCTCGATTTTTATTAATTTATGAAAAAATTTGTTAATTTTTGTATATATTTTTTAACACTATTTTAATACTCCCTTCATAAAAATTCTCTATAATCGGCAGTAAGTAGAAGCTAATCTATTAAAGGAGAATTTATTATGTATTCTGTCGAACTAAAACAAGTCGATAAAAGCTATGACAAGGAACACCTTGTTGTCAAAAATGTCAGTGTAACAATTGAACCAGGAGAATTCTTCGTGCTTGTTGGACCTTCAGGATGTGGAAAAAGTACACTCTTACGAATGATTGCGGGATTAGAAGACATAACTTCAGGCTCGATATTGATTGATGGCAAAATAGCAGATCATCTCCCGCCCAGTAAACGCGAACTATCTATGGTTTTTCAAAACTATGCACTCTATCCACACATGACTGTAGAAGATAATATAACATTTGGGCTAGATGTTAAAAAAATACTTAAAAAAGAGAAGAAACAAAAGTGTTATGAAATTGCTGAAATGCTGGGATTAACAGATTATTTAAAAAGAAAGCCACGTCATTTATCAGGTGGCCAAAGACAACGTGTTGCCTTAGCAAGAGCTATTATTACCAACTCCCCCATTTGTTTAATGGATGAGCCTTTATCCAATTTAGATGCTAAATTAAGAGCTCATATGCGTTCAGAAATCCGTGAATTGCAGAGAAAACTTGGCCTCACATTGATTTATGTAACACATGATCAAGTGGAAGCAATGACAATGGGAGATCGAATAATGGTGTTAAATGAAGGAATGATTCAACAGGTAGGAAAACCAATCGATGTTTACAATACGCCAGTAAATTCTTTTGTGGCAAAATTTATTGGTTCACCTCCGATGAATTTAACGACTGGGCTGGTAGATAAAAGCTCCGCTGAAATAACAATTAGCGAGCAAATTTCGTTACCTATTAATCGATTAGTTGCAAATAACTTAAATAGTGATCAGGTACTTGTCGGTATTCGGCCTGAGAACATAAAACTCTATGAGGAGCCTTCCAGTCTGGACTTGTCTTTTGAAGTAACTCTCGATCATGTAGAGATTTTGGGAACGGAAACATTGTTGAAATTCAAATGGAACGATAATTCGGTTTGGTACGCTAAGTGGTATGGACAATGGGATATTCGAGTTGGTCAGACATTGAGATTGACACTTGATTCAGATTCACTTTGTATCTATGATGGGCACACTGAAAAATTACTTCAAGGTCCAAGAAACATTCAGCATCAGCATGTTCAAGAGGGAATTGTATGAAAAGTGCAACGGAGATACAAGGAAAATCAAGTACTAGAATAGTTACAAAGTGGAAGTTCATGTATTGGAGATCAGCAATTTTATATTTATTACCTTCCATTATTCTTTTTAGTGTCTTTTTATTTTATCCACTTGGCAAAACATTATATTTAAGTTTCTTTTTAACAGATCAGCAAGGGATAGCCAATGTTTTTGTTGGTTTTGAAAATTATCAATATATTCTACAGGCAGAAAGTTTCCATAAAAGTATAAAAGCAACTATTTTGTTCGTACTCTACACCGTACCGACTGGTATTGTTATTTCTTTGTTCCTAGCTTTATTAGCAAATGAAAAAGTAAAAGGTGCTGGCTTTTTTCGAACCATTTATTCATCTACAATGGGGGTTTCCGTCGCAGCTTCTGCTGTAGTTTGGTTATTTATATTCCATCCAAGCATGGGGATTTTAAACCAATTAATTACATCCATTGGTGGGACTTCAATAGATTGGTTACTACACCCAGACTGGGCATTAGTTTCAGTTGCTGTTACAACGATTTGGATGAATATTGGATTTTCTTTTCTGATTTTATTAGGTGGTTTGCAAAATATTGATGAGCATCTTTATGAAAGTGCCAAAATTTCAGGTGCAAGTTATTTTTACCAACTTAGAAGGATAACGATACCCATGTTATCCCCTACTTTATTTTTTGTTACTACTGTTACTCTGATTAACGCGTTTCAGACATTTGGACAAGTCGATATATTAACACAAGGTGGTCCATCTGAATCTACAAATCTGATTGTTTATTCTATCTATCGTGAAGCCTTTGTCAATTATCAGTTTGGAACTGCAAGCGCACAGTCAATCTTCCTGTTTCTTTGCATTTTAATTGTAACGATTTTACAATTTAAGTTTGGGGAAAGGAAGGTGCACTATCAATGAAAATTTTTCGACCGGTCATTACATATATGCTGTTAATTTTGACTGCAGTGATCGTCTTTTTTCCGGTAGTATATGCTTTCTTTATCAGTTTTATGAGTGGAGCGGAACTTTTACAAGGCAATTTCATTCCGAAAACCTTTCATCTTGATAATTATCAAAAAGCATTTGAGCGGTTACCATTAGCACACTATTTATGGAATAGCTTGTTTGTATCAACTGTCGTGATGTTAGGACAATTACTTGTAAGTGCCTTAGCTGCTTATGCTTTTGTTTTCATTCCTTTTAAAGGGAGAAATATTATCTTTTTTATCTTTATCTCGACGATGATGATTCCGTGGGAAGCTACCATGATTCCTAACTTCCTGACGATTCAACAACTAGACTGGATTAATAATTATCAAAGTTTAACTATACCATTTTTCGCCATTGCATTCGGAACATTTCTATTACGCCAACATTTTCTTACCATACCTAAAGAACTAAAAGAAGCTAGTGATATCGCTGGGTTACGATCTTTTAGATTCTTCTGGAAAGTTGTCATTCCCTACTGCCGTACTTCATTTGTAACATTAGGAGCCTATGGTTTCCTGACAACTTGGAATATGTATTTATGGCCACTACTTGTGACTAACAATGATGATGCAAGAACCGTTCAAATCGGTTTAAAACAATTACAAACACAGGAAATGGCAACAGATTGGGGGGTGGTTATGGCAGGCGTAATTATCGTCATCATTCCGACTTTAATCCTGTTGTTTTTAGGACAAAAGCAATTGCAAAAAGGCCTTGCCCAAGGTGCACTTAAATAATAAGGGGGAATTTTACAAATGAAAAAGCTATTACTATTGTTTTTAACTGTAAGTTTACTAGTATTCATTACTGCCTGTTCTAGTGATGCTGAAGGAGAAGAACCTAACGAAGATACTGCTGGAGAAGAGCAACAAACAGAAGAAAGCAGCGAAAGTGATGACAATAATGAAGAAGAAGAAGCAACCGATGAGAAGGTGGAAGCTGTTTTTTGGCATGCAATGTCTGGTGGAGGCCAAGAGTCGATTGAAGCAATTGCCGATAACTTTAACGAATCTCAAGACAAATATACAATCATTCCAGAATTTCAAGGTTCTTATGAAGAAGCATTAACGAAATTCCGCAGTGTTGGCGGAACTGAGGATGCGCCCGCTATCATCCAGACATTTGAAGTCGGGACCAAATATATGATTGATAGTGGTTTTATTGAACCGGTACAGTCTTTTATTGATGAAGAAGGATATGACATTAGTCAATTAGAAGAAAATATCTTGAATTATTACACTGTCGATGAGCAATTATATTCTATGCCGTTTAACTCATCTACTCCTGTTATGCTATATAATAAAGATGCATTCGAAGAAGCTGGTTTAGATCCAGAAAATCCTCCTCAAACCTTTGAAGAAATCAAAGAAGCAGCAGAAAAATTAACGGTTAAAGACGGTGATAACACAGAAAAATATGGTTTCTCCATTTTAAATTATGGCTGGTTTATTGAGGAATTGATTGCTACACAGGGCGGATTATTTGTAAACAATGATAACGGTCGCACAGAAGAAGCAACAGAAGCTGTATTCAACGGTGAAGAAGGATTACGTGTATTTGAGCTAATTGATGACATGAATAAAGCTGGTACATATGGTAACTTCGGATCTAATTGGGATGATATCCGTGCTGCATTCCAAACTGAAGATACTGCTATGTACTTAGACTCTTCAGCAGGTGTTGCTAGTACAATTGAAAATGCACCATTTGAAGTTGGTGTTTCTTATATTCCTTATTCAGAAGAAGCTGAGCGTAATGGTGTTATTATCGGTGGTGCTTCTCTTTGGATGTCTAACGGAATTGATCAAGAAAAACAACAAGCAGCATGGGAGTTCATGAAATTCTTACAAACACCGGAAAGTCAAGCAAAATGGCATATTGACACAGGGTACTTCGCTATTAATCCAGCTGCCTATGAAGAAGACATTGTGCAAGAAAGATGGGAAGAATTCCCTCAACTAAAAGTTACCGTTGATCAATTACAAGAAACAAAGCCATCAGCTGCGACACAAGGTGCTTTAATTTCGGTTTTTCCGGAAGCTAGACAACAAGTCGTAACCGCTATGGAAAATGTTTTACAAGGTACAGATCCACAAGAAGCATTAGATCAAGCAGCAGAGGAAACAAACCGAGTTATAGAACAAGCCAACCGTGCAAATCAATAAGCTAGTAAAGACGATCTCCTTAAATAGTTTTAAAAACCCGTTTCACTAATATGTGAAACGGGTTTTAGATGTTTTATTTAACTTAACGATAAATTTGATCTATTTTGTTGTATTCTTCATCTTTTAACGTAACATCTAACGTTTTCAAATTGTCTATAACTTGATTTGGTCGTTTAGCACCTGGAATGATTGCATCAATTAATGGATGTTTTAAGTACCAGGCAAGCACTAAATGAGCAGTTTCTACTCCTTTATCCGCAGCCATTTGTTTTAGTTTTTCCACTCGATCTAGCTCTCTTTCAAACCGTTCACCTTTAAAATGATCCATATTCTTTCGCAGATCCTTAAAATGATCTCCTTTTTTATATTTTCCTGCTAACAGACCAGCAGCCAGAGGAAAATAAGGAACAAACGAAATCCCCTGTTCCTTTAAGTAAGGAAAAAGTTCCTTTTCTGCCTCACGATTGATTAAGTTATATTCTCCTTGAAAAACGTCTACATAACCATCTTTATTAGCTTCTTTGAATTGTTCAAGAGAAAAATTCGATACACCTATCGATCTAATTTTTCCCTGTTCTTTTAATTGATGTAACGCGCCAACTGCTTCATCTTTAGGTGTCTCTTTATCAGGAAAATGAATATAAAACAGATCAATATAATCCGTTTGTAATCGATTTAAACTCTCTTCTACTGTTTGTTTCAGAAAAGCTGGAGAATTGTCTGTAACCATGTCATCCCCTTCTGGACGATGACAGCCTTTTGTTGCAACGATCATTTCATCTCTTTTACCGGTTTCTTTTAGCACCTGGCCAATCAATTCTTCTGATCTTCCAGGCCCATAAATATAAGCCGTATCTAAAAAGTTAATTCCTTCATCAATTGCTGTACGAATTAAATGTTTCCCCGTTTCTTCATTTAAATCAGGATACAAATTATGTCCCCCGACTGCATTTGTACCTAAACCGATTGGATTGACGTTTAAATCTGTTTTACCGAGTTGTACATTAGCCATATTAATTCCTCCATATCTCTACTGTAATTCTTTGATTACGGCTTGAGGTTGTTCTCCATCTAAACCTTGTAACATATTTTTTGCCGCGAAATATTTCATTTCTTCTCGTGTCTCTGCGGTTGCAGACCCTATATGTGGCAAGGTAACAACATTATTCATTTTCAGTAACGGATTATCTGGATCTACAGGCTCCTCTTCAAATACATCTAGTCCTGCACCAGCAATTTCCTTAGCCTGTAACGCTTTAATCATCGCTGCTTCATCAACTACTTTACCTCTTGATGCATTGATAAAAAAACAAGAATTTTTCATTTTTTCAAAGGCATCTGTATCAATTAAATGTAATGTTTCTTTCGTCAATGGAGTCATCAGTAAAATAAAATCAGATTCTTGTAGCAAAGTATTAAAATCCTGATATGTAACCCCAAATTCTTTTTCCACCTTATCTTTACGTGAACGATTATAATAAGTAACATCCATTTCAAAGCCTAACTTCGCTCTTCTAGCCACTTTCTCACCGATTCTGCCCATTCCAATGATCCCGAGTTTTTTATGATGTACATTATGACCAAATAACTGGGCATCGACAGCTTTTTCCCATTTACCTTGTTTGACATATTGATCTAACTCGGTAATTCTTCTGGCACTACTGAGTATCAGACCAAATATGAGATCTGCCACAGTTTCATCTAATACGTATGGTGTATGTGTTGCAATCACTTGAGAACGCTTTAATGCGTCAACATCAAAGTTATCATACCCAACCGAAATATTACTCACTATTTCCAGTTGATCTGCTTGTTGAAGTAATTCATCATCAATGCTGTCTTTAGCTGTAATCAGTCCATGGAAACTTCCTATTGTGTTTAAAAGTTGCCCTTTTGGCATTTGTTCTGGACTATCCCATGTTGTTAATTCTACGTGTTCTTGCAGATAGTTTTTTACTGTTTCAGGAATTGGTTCAGTTACTAACACTTTTTTTCGCATAGTGGCCTCCTTTGAATTACTGATCTAATATTATATTATCATGAACCATTTGAATAATCGAAAAATGAGCATGCATTCTTATGACTTTCACGCAAAAAAACCAGGCATAACCCGCCTGGTCATTATTCGCAAAAGATACAAACTCCCTCAGCTA
The DNA here is from genome assembly GCF_900114645.1 of Gracilibacillus orientalis. GTDB lineage: Bacteria > Bacillota > Bacilli > Bacillales > Amphibacillaceae > Gracilibacillus > Gracilibacillus orientalis. The sequence continues at coordinate 241,149 of NZ_FOTR01000006.1, forward strand.
GATTCCATATACTCTTAAATGCTGCTAACTAGAGAAAATGTCTGTAGTTAAGTTTCCTTCCATTCTGATTAAAGATATGTACATGGATACGCTACGAAAGCGATTTTTGCTTGAGTAGATGTTTTGCGCTTGTGCCCTTAGTGTTTTTCCACAGCGTTGGACTAGCACTCATCTCCAACAAAATGGGAGAATTAAAAAACAAAAGTTACTTCACAGTTCTGTTTTTGTGTGAAATTTTATCTTCTAACGTTCTGTACGCATTTTCATAATGACGCCTGCAGTTTCTTCAATTGATTTATCAGAAACATTAATGACTGAACAATCTAGCTTTTTCATTAACTCGTTAGCAGTTTTTAACTCTCGCTTAATTTGATCCATGGAAGCATATTTTGACTGTGCAGGTAATCCTAACGTTTTTAATCTTTCCGTTCTGATTTTTAATAAATGACTTGGATCAATGGTCAATCCGACAATCATGCGGTCAGCTGATTGCATTAACTCTTCTGGTGCTTCCATATCTGGTAAAATAGGCAGGTTCGCAGTTTTAATTCCTTTATGTGCCAAAAAGATACTTAATGGTGTTTTTGACGTTCTGGAAACTCCAATTAAAACTACATCAGCTAGTAATAATCCTTTTACATCTTTTCCATCATCATATTTGACCGCAAATTCTACTGCTTCTATCCTTTTAAAATACTCTTCATCTAACACTTGACGTTGACCAGGCTCTGGTTTCGGATTACCATTGAATGTGTCAATATAAGCTTGCATCATAGGGCCCATTACATCAACCGCTCGTATATCATAGCGAATGGCATCCTGTTGCATTTTTGCTCTCAACTCAGGTTGCACGAGTGTGTATGCAATAAAACTTTGATTTGCTCTTACTTCCTGAACAATTGCTTCAATTTCCTCTTCTGTTTGGATATGACTATATCTTTTTACTCGCACATTACTAGTGGTGAATTGTCTAACTGTTGCCCTAACGACCGCTTCTGCTGTTTCTCCAACTGCATCAGAACATACATAAATAAATGACTGATTATCTTGCATCTTAAGACTCCCCTTTAAGCTGTGCTTGTAGATCCCATATCAATTAATGCTTTCACAATATTTGTTTTGGTGATTCGACCAATCACTTTAAAACTTCGGCTATCATCGATGTGTTTCACTACAGGTAAACTATCCACTTCGTAATACACCATCATTTTCGCTGCCTCGAAAACAGTTTGCTCCGCTTCAATAGTGTAAACCTTTGGTTGCCTTGTCATTACTAATTGTACTGGCATCGATGCTGCTTGAGGATTCCCTAAGGTGACTTTAAGTAAATCTTTACGAGATACGATCCCCTCTAATTGATTATTATCATCGACAACGATCAGTGTTCCAACATCCTCTAAAAATAGTGATATAACAGCATCATTCACTGTTGTTGTACGTTTTACAGTAACAGCAACTCCTTGAATATCTTTGACAAGCGTTTGTTTCCAAATATCATGTTGATTGGTCTGATTTATATCCTTGGATAAAAAGTAGCCTACTTTCGGTTTGGCTTCAATATGTCCTGTCATCACTAGCACAGCTAAATCTGAACGAAGTGTTCCTTTACTTACACCTAGCATTTCTGCAATTTGTTCTGCAGTAATCGGTTCATGCTTTGTTAAAATATTCTTAATTTCTTTTTGTCTTTTAGTAAAGTCGATCATAATCTTCCTCCTGGTTCTCATACCAAAACAAACGCAATGATTATAGGATTATCATAACATAATTTCAATAGGGAAATGGGAAAGGATATTTTAATATAACATTAAGTATATGTAAATCCTCATTTTCTCTAAATAATACATAAGTACACCATTAATTTGATATGCTCTTTTAATTCCTGTCAATTTCTCTAAGCCAGACCATCATTTCTCCTTTTCCACGATTTCCCCAATAGCAATACGGGATTGCTTGCCATTCTATCTTGTCTTCATCAGGCTTTTGATCAAACATATATAGCTCAGACGGTGATGTCGACTCTTTTACACCGGTTCCCTGAATAGCTGGAATACTCCCTAAATCAGATGGACTATTCATTACAGTCATCTGCGAATCTGGATTGATTTTAACCGCATGCAGATCCTTACCATTATCCACTTCTTCTAAACAATAGACAACAGGACCTCTTTGAAGTGCAATTTTTCCAGCATTTTCTCTTACTTTTGGATTAGAACGAACCATATGAATAGTCATATCAAATTCAATCGTCACTTCATCCTGATGATGCCATTGCTGTGATAAATAAACATAACCATTTTTCACGGTATCTGTAGCAACCTTTGTACCATTAAGCATTACTTTAATATTTTTAGACCATACTGGTTGTCGGAATGCTAAAGTAAATGTGTCACTTCTTTCTAATTGCATGGACATACTAACCTTACCTGACCATGGATAGTTGGTTTTTTGAGTAAGTATGACTTGCTGATCCTTTATATGAAAGCTTGTTTGATTACCAACATAAAGATGTGTGTAAATTGTATCCTCATTTTGCGTATAAATGTATGTTCCAAGCGAAGTTAATAACCTTGCAATATTAGGCGGACAACAAGCACACCCGAACCACCCTACTCTTTCTGAATCGACATGCTGATGATCATGACGATAATCTGCTACTTCGGGAACCATCTCTAATGGATTAACATAGAAATATTTTTTACCATCTAGTGACATTCCGCTTAGTACACCATTATACAATGCTTTTTCCATCACATCTCCATAGGTTTGTTTTGGTTCAATCTGTAACATTCTTTGCGCCCAAAACACCAAACCGATCGAAGCACAAGTTTCAGCATATGCTACATTATTTGGCAAGTCATAATCTAATGTAAAGCGTTCCCCATGCCCTTGTGAACCGATACCTCCAGTTATATACATTCTATTTTCCACAACATTTTCCCATAGGATTTCCAGACGTGTTTTCCATTTTTCCGAATTAGTATACTTAACAAGATCTGCCATCCCGGCATATAAATAAACTGCGCGTACAGCATGTCCCTCCGCTGTATCCTGCTCATCTAATGAAACATGTGCCTGGTGATAATCCAGGTTAAACCACTTATCATTATTAGCTAAACCCAGTGAAGACTCTTTCAAAAAAACACTAGGTTGCTTTCCTCTTTCTTCAATAAAATAGACCATCAAATCAAAATATTTTTCTTCTCCTGTCACTTCGTACAATTTAACCAAGGCCAATTCTAACTCCGGATGACCAGGATATGTTTTCAATTTTCCTTCATCAGAACCTATCACTGTCATGATATAATCTACATATTTTATTACAATCTTTAATAAAGAATCTTTCTTTGTCGCTTCATAAAAAGCAACTGCCGCTTCGATCATATGCCCTGCACAGTATAATTCATGACCATGACATACATCTTGCCACCGTTTTTCCGGTTCTTTAACAGTGAAGTATGTATTAAGGTAACCATCTTTTTGTTGGGCTTTACCAATTAAATCAATTACTCCATCCACCGTTTTCTCCAATTCCGGATCATAGTTATATATTAAACTATAACTGGCTGCTTCCAACCACTTTGCTAAATCACTGTCTTGAAAAACCATCCCTTTACATTCATCGTCGGTCAGTCCTGCTGCAATTCGGAAGTTTTCAATCGCATGACTTGGTGCTGCACCTGGAATATTATCATTTAAGGCATCCCATTGGTATGGAATAATAACATCTTTTGCTAACTCAATTTTACCTTTCCAAAAATCGTCTGTAATTGTCACATGCTTTAATGATATTGTCTCAGCATTCGCCTTCATTTCATTCACCTCTATATTTGTAATCGCTTTCTTACAAGTATAAAAGATGTAGGTATATGAAGCTACTATTACGATTCACTATGGATTACAAATCTATTTTTTTATTGTATGATTAAATTTAACGCTTACTTGAGGGGAACTATACATATGTCGTTAAATAAGAAAACAAATTATTATTTATTATTATTTGTTATTTTTGGTGGTTTTTTAATTTTTGGTGTATCAGAGAATATAAAAGGCCCGGCAATTCCTGATATGCAACAGGAATTATCATTAACTGATGGCACACTGGGTGCTTTATTAGCGATCAATGCTTTTGGTTTTTTACTTGCTTGTACATATACATCTTGGCTTATTTCAAAAATTGGGGCTAAAACAACGAGTATACTAACCTTTGTATTAATGGCCATTTCAGGTGTATTTATCTATTTTTCTACTAATTTCACCTCTCTGGTTGGTGCTTATTTCTTGCTATATATCGGAAATGGCATGCTGGAAATAAGTCTTGCAATCATCGCTGCTCGACTATTTACCAAAAATACAGGAACAATGCTCAATTTATCTCATTTTTTTTACGGGCTTGGATCAACGGTCGCACCACTAGTCGCTGCGCAAATAATGGGCTGGGAAATCAATGCTTCTGTTTTAGGGTGGCGAGGCATGTACTTAATCATGCTTTCACTGTCGTTATTACCAATTATTCCAGTTGTAGTAAGTCGTTTTCCGAAAGAGGAAGGTAATGATGAGGAAGACCGAACCTCCATCAAGAAATTAACTAAAGATCCTATCGCCTGGCTGATTGTATTTGCATTAGCAATGGGCGTTACAGCTGAATTAGGGATCGCTGCCTGGCTTGTTAACTATTTAGTCAAGGTGAGTGAATGGACGATTGGAGAAGCTTCTGGAATGCTATCTATTTTCTTCTTTTCCTTTATGCTAGCCAGGCTTTTACTAGGTCCTGTAACTGATAAATTTGGTTATGCCATATCGATTATTGTTTTTTCTTTATTTGCCGGTGTGTTCAGTTTAATTCCTATTTTTACTGGAGATAGTCTCGCTATTCTTTTTGCGATTGCAGGTTTTGGAATTGGACCGATTTACCCAACGATGATGGCATTACTGGCAAAAAAATATACGAAAGGAACAGATACTGCCATTACATTTACGGTAGTTCTAATCGGAATTGGCGGTGTAGTGACCAATTTAATGATTGGTTACATTATTGAATGGGTAACCAATCTATCTTTCGGTGCTACCTTTGCAGAAAGTAACAAGATCGGGATGCAGGCCGGATATTTCTTTATCGCGATGGCTGCCATGCTATGCGGATTGGCTAGCTGGGAGATTTATAGAAGATTAAAAAAAGAAGGAAACGTTTTATAAATGTCTCAAAATGCTAAACACACTCATAAGCTACTAAACGTTGCACAGTAACCTTCGCTTTGATTTGCTTCCTTCCGTCTTCTTAGTAATGAGTGCTAGAGATACGTTACGGCAACATACTATGCTTTTTGAGTAAGCTGAAGCCGATAGAAAACATACGAAAGCTATTTTTGCTTGAGTAAATGTTGCACTTGTGTCTCTGGTTTCACCAGTCAGCAAGTCTTCTTTATTGTAGGGTGATTCGTGTAGTCGCCTAGTTTTTGGCGCTAGGAGCTAGACATCTCCGTTTCTACGCCCTCTCCCTTAATAATAAAGAAATTGGGATTTTACAAGCCAACACCATTGCTTACCTGAGAGCTCACCTTGTATACTGCAAACATACGAGTATCTAAATTCAGTTCGTTTCGATCATCACTTGATCTAACCATTTCTGGTGTTTTCTCATTCTCGATTCAACGGATTTGATTTTTATCATGATTTTTGTGACAAATCTCCACTCGATACGATTAGATTTGTAGGTTATATTAATTTTTGTGACAAATCTTCAGCCTTTCTCTTGAGATTTGTCCGTTATATCTGTTTTTGTGACAAATCTTTAGCCTTTCTCACTAGATTTGTCAGTTATATCAATTTTTTTAAAACACATATTTCCTCATTCTGAATAAATATCTGGGTTTGTTATATAATAGTAATTATTTTGGTTAACCCTGCATTCATACTGTTGCAAGCACCGATAAAATCCAATACTATTAAGCTAGACATCTCCGTTTCTTACTTTATAATGGAAGAAAACTATACACCAAAGAGAATTTTTACTATTGCACATTTTGTACCAACTGTATTATTGGGACAAGTGCTTTTATAGTTCGAATTGGGATATTATTTCTTTGATTATAAAAAAGATCAATTCATCTTTATTTAAATGAATTGATCTTTTCTTAATTACTCAATGGTCTGCGATTACTGTGTTAATCCTTCGATTGTGAGTTCCTCGACAGTGGCTGTTCCATTATCTAATAGTTGTACTTCTGCGTTAATGCTGTCACCTTTTTCTAAGAAAATAGCTAATGGTGATTTGCTGGCGTTTACTGTATAAATCGTCGCGTCATTTGTTAATAAGAATTGCACTACTTGACCTTGATCTGATGAGGTAACTAATACTCGATCCACTTCTCCAGTTACCTGGTCTGTGTTAGCATCATCTGTTGCTCCTGCATTGCCCGGATCTTGTAACAATGCCATTCGATACGCATCTAATGTTTCATTGGCAGTATCTCCAAAGACGGCAAAGTCAGAATCATTTGCCTTTATATAGGCGTACTGCTTGTGCAAGCCATTGGGGTCTAAAACGTTGACCACCCAAGTCGGGCTTCCATCAACATTATATAGCACAGGCATATATCCTTCCCATTTTTTCTCTGGGAATTGCTTATTAACTATTTGCTTAGCACCTTCGCTATCCATAATCCCGTTATTCTTTTCTCCATTATAATAGGTAACCTCCCCACTTCGGGCATTTACTAATGTATAGCCTAAAGCAGAATCAATATTTTCCTTCGGTGATGTCATATCGGTAAAATAGAACATTTCGCCATTCTCATCAAAAATCGGTGTCACTCCAGATTCCGAACCGGATTCATTAGGAATTTTAACATCTCTTTTACCAAACACACTATTCAACCAACCATGAATATATTTACCAAAATAATTATTTTCTAATGTTGCTATCTCAGAGCTAATGGAACCATCGATAAATTCTGGTGCCTCATTGGCGACAAACATTTGCATATCACCAGAATCTGGGTCTATAACTACTACTTTTAAATCTTCTAAATTCGGTTTGTTCGTTACATGCATCGGGCGGTAAACTGTTTGAACATACCAAGACTTACCTTCTTCATCTACTTCAATCTGCGCTTCACCACTTTGAATGTAATGAGGATATTTATTATAAATAACACGCTGTACGTATTTATTAAAATAACTAGAGTTTGTATACCTCATCTCATCTTCATGAAATTCTGGTTGGGCATTTACGTTAGTTGCTGAAATCGTAAAATAACCCGCCGTTTCTTTTCCTCTAACAAATTTCCAAAAACCTGCAAATTCGACAGGTGCTACAAAAACAATCTCTTCATTTACTTTTTGTACTTGAAGCTTCCCTAAATCATAAAATTGAGTATTTGGTACTACACTCATCGCTTTCTGAATTTTATTTCGCGCAAATTCTGGTGCGACCGTGATCGGTGTTTCCTCTTTCGTTAATGGATTAGCTTCTTCTTCTTCTTGAACGGAAATACTTTGATGTGCATCATCCAGAGTCGTAAATCCTAATATAATAACAACAATCATACCAATTAAACCAAGACCAAAAAAGAAGGTAATGGGTTTCAACACTTTTGTTTCAACCTTTTCCCCAGGTTGAATTACATATAATAATAATGGCAATAACACTGCTGCTACGATTATATTAGCAATTAACATGTTCGGTACAGTAACTGCCGGCATTACAAAATAGAAAATAAAACCCGTTATCAAATAACCAATTACTAAAATAATTAAACCATGTTTCATAATCCGTGAAGCATTTAACGATGAAATACTTACGGTAATGATTACACCCACTACATATAAAATCATTGCAATTACAGTTGCAATTAAGACACCTATCATTATTACTCCCCCTCATGTTTGTTACTATTATATACGATTCAAAAGAGGAAAAGTTTCATTTAATCCAATTCATCTTTCGTTAATCGAAATGACTTTCTTTGATAAAAAGGAAGCAGGTTCTGAAAGATAACGATAACCAATCCAAACAGCCACGATAAGGAAGATTAAGACACTGATTAAGATCGTGATTTTTTTACGTTTCATTAACTGTCACTCCCATAATCGCTTTTCCGTCTCAAAATAGTATTGCTACTCTGAAGTAGAAATGATCAAATTATAACCGTCTCGGTCTAAATATACAATTGGATTGTAGCCACTTCCCCACTTGGATTGAATTCCGTCTAACAAATAAGGAAATTTTTCTGCCTGTTCTTGCTCCACTTGAAATTTCCATCTCGCCATTGCCCAAGATCCAGCTCTTTTCTGGTAGCTGTTTACAATCCTTCAGAAAATGTTGCTGGATCCAAATGTAAACATTCCAACAAAAATAAGGATCGCAACTTTCCAAACGGCAATCTTTTCTTCTTTTTTTCGATAAAAGTATATCGCTCCCATAATAATCACTAGCCATACTGGAATAATTAACAGAAGCTCCACTACATCAACAATAATGTCAGATCCACCCCTACTTAATTATGGTAATGACACATACCCAGTCTGATCCACAAGAGATTGCCCTTGCTGTGATTGCATCCATTCCACAAATAATGGCACATTCGGATTATCACTACCAGCAGTTATCGCATAAAATTCTGCAACCACAGGATACGAATTATTTTGTATGTTTTCTTTGGTCGGTGCCACATCATCAACCGCAACATGTTTAATTTCACCATTTTCCACCATTTCTTGTGAAAAATAGCGGAACGAATAACCTATTGCATTGCGCTGATTCCGATAGTTCGACGTTTCCCGAATAATTCCGGCCATGCCAGTAACAATTTCATCAGCTGGCGGATCCATAAGTGATTTTCCATCCATAAAGCGAATTAAAGCAGACTGACTGCCACTTCCCTCTGGACGCTGAAAGGCCACTATTTCCTTATCTTTTCCTCCTACCTCTTTCCAATTCGTAATCTCACCGGAATAGATTGCCTGAATTTCTTCCACTGTTAGCGATTCAACTGGATTACTATGATGAACAAAAAAGACAAATGCTTCCCTTCCAATCGGTGTGAGAAATAACTCGACATTCCGCTTTTCTGCTTTTTCATACTGCTCTTCAGATGGCTCAGCGAGAAACGCTATATCCGCTGATCCGTATATCAGATTGTTAAAAGCACCGGAAGTTTGACTGGAAATAACTTCACTATTGCTTATATGATACTCTTTTTCCGGGTAGACCGCTTGAGCAAAAGAAGAATAAACAGGATAAAGTGCTGTTGCACCATCTAAACGAGGCAGATTCTCCTCTATTCGTAAAGTTGAGTCTTCATCCAAAGCCACTGCTTGTGTATCCTCAGTAAATGGTTGATAAGCTGTAAGATCCACATCTTGCGTACTTACAATTTCAAGGCTTCTTAGATAATATTGATATCCCTCATAACTGCCGACGGTAATACTAGCTATCACTAAAAAAGCGATACTACCTATTTTGACTGCTCGTATTTTCCACTTTTCATAAATTAATAGAATAGAAATAATGATGAATCCTATCGTCACAAGTGGAATATATATACCATAAAATTGTTGACTCATTGTCGACATTGAAAAAATCCATAAGCGAACCCCTAGAGACCCGAATCCAAACAATAAAATCAAACTTGCAAGAAACTTCATACAAAAACCTCCGAAATACTACTATATTATACATAAAATGACATAAAAATAGATTATAGCATAAGTCAGGCGGCCTGAATACATAAATTAATATATTCCCTCTAGCCAATCTTGAATCGTGTTTTTTTCCCTGATGTGTTCTACTTCTTTTTGTTCAATAATGGTTCCATAATTGATGTGTTTATACTGTTAAACCTTAACTCAGTATAATTCATTTAATATACTTGTAGTGATATAAGAATGATTGAGTCTATAAAAAAGAGGCACAAATCCATAAATGGTTGTACCTCAAACAAGAATATTCATTTTCTCCATCATGCTGAATGTTTTATTATTCATACCTTGTAACATCAATTTCATCCAATATCATATCATTTAACTTTTCATTTACCACTAATTGAAAGCGGTGAAGCTGCTCACGTTGTTGAGCGTTGGCACTATTCATTAGCTTGTCAATGTTTTGAGATAAGGTTTCTAACTCTAAATGAGCATTTGTATAATCTTCATTTAACAAAAACTGATTTCGATTAGACATGTCTAATTGCTCTTCTGCTTGTTGAATAATATGCTGTCCTTCAATAAATAAATTTTCAACAGAATCTCTTGTTGCCATCGCGATCACCTCAAATTTAGTGTGTGACAATCGAAGAATATCATACACTTTTCAAAATTTGTTTGCTAAAATACAGAAGTATGGAGAACGTTTAAGCACAATCAATATCTCGCCAAGACACAAATTAAGAGGAGTATTTAACATGAAAACAATCATCCCTTTTTCCCATCAATTATTAGATGAGGTTGTAAATCAAGGCGATAGTGTAGTCGATGCAACTTGCGGAAATGGTAATGATACATTATTGCTAAGCAAGCTGGTTGGAGATACGGGGAAGATATATGCATTTGATATTCAAGCGCAAGCAATTGAACAGACTAAAACATTGTTAGCTGAAAAGCAGATAAAAAATGTAGAACTGATTCATGACGGTCATGAGCATGTATCTGCATATGTGAAAGAGAAGACGATAGCGGGAGCAATTTTTAATTTAGGTTATTTACCAAAAGGTGACCATTCAATTATTACTACTCCAGATACAACAATCGAAGCTATTCGTTCTATGCTAGCATTATTAAAAAAACGTGGACGAATCGTGATTGTGATTTATCATGGGCATAAAGGTGGAACCTCAGAAAAAAATCACGTAGTAAATTTTTGCGAAGAGTTGAATCAGAAAGATTATCAAGTATTGCAATATCAATTTATTAATCAAATAAATAATCCGCCTTTTATTATCGCGATTGAGAAATATAAATAGGAGTTGTAAATTTATGTAGTAAAGCTCTAGTGGAATGGTTGATCGTTAGAATGTTGATTCCTGCATTGCGATGTAAAGATGTTCTTGACTTGGGATCAGAAAAGGCAGTGAAAGAGTCGGATTACTTCTGAAGATTTGTTATCCGAAATGCCAGATGAACTGTGCATATTAACTGCAGAAAAAGCGAAATACATCTTTCCATTACATGCAGGGACATTTTTATTGATTAGAGAAAAAAGCTTCCAGTTGTTCATTACCTTCTATTAGTTCATAGCAAATCTCTCCTTCAGCAACATCGTTTCGCTTCACATAAATCTTTTTGTCGGCATAAAGAATCTTAATTACTATATCTTCTTGAAGTTCAATAACCAGTTTCGTCTCTGCTTGATCGATATTTTTTACTGTTATTTGATTTGCTGGATATCCGTTAAAAGCGTTAATGATGTCTTCATTAGTATCGATTGCTGTTAATTCTGCATCATTTCGCCCATAATACATCGCTATAACATCCTCTATATCAATGGCTTGATGCAGTAATAGCTGATCGTTAAAAGCTTGATCTTCTTGATATTGCTTTCCTAAAAGAAATCCAATAGTAATTATTAAAACAACGATAAATACGTACAGATATTTTTTCATCTTATCAACCTTCCACAAGCGCTTGATAAACGAGGATGTCGTCATCTTCTTCAACTAAAACAGTGAATGGAAAATCCCCTTTTTGATAATTGCTATCCTTTTCCGTATAAAGGATCGTTCCCTTTGCTAATGTAGTAGCAAAAAAATCACGATAAAACCATTTGCGATCTGTTCGTTTTTTTATTTCACCAAGCTGTTCTCCCATCTGATAATCAGTCTCTATCCATTCTCTATTCGTTACATTTTGATAAATCAAACCATCTAATTGAATAATATCCGCATCAGGATTGTTTCGTAAGATATCTCGTGCATTTGGATTTTCAATGGAAGAAGAACTAGCTGAAATAAACAAAGTGGTGATAAGCAGGATGATCGACACTAAGATATATATTTTTAATCTCATTTGATGCCTCCTATATCTGATAAGTCGTATTTTAAAAGAAAAAGGTTACACAACAGAACAATTGGTTTTACTCAGGACAAGTGATATGCTTAAGAAAAAGCTCAGATAGGAATGAGACACATGGAAGATTATTCATCACTCCTTACCAAACAAAAACATTATTTTGAAACCAATCACACAAAAGATTTGCGCTTTCGTATCGATGCTTTGAATACGTTAAAAGCAGGCATTAAAGAATATGAAGACAAAATTCTTATGGCTATTAAACAAGATCTTAACAAATCAAATCTGGAGACCTATATGACGGAAATCGGGATTCTATATAGTGAAATCGATCATACGATCAAAGAGCTACCCAAATGGATCAAACGAAAAAAAGTAAAAACACCGATTACCCATACCGGTTCTAAAAGCTATATTTATCAACAGCCATATGGCATCACTTTAATTATTGCACCATGGAACTATCCCTTCCAGTTGGCACTTGCACCACTAATTGGTGCTATCGCTGCAGGTAATTGTGCGGTAATTAAGCCATCCGAATATACACCAGAAACATCTTCCATTTTAAAAGAACTGATCTCAGACAAGTTTTCTGAAACATTTGTAACAGTTGTCGAAGGTGCTGCAGAAACAAGCCAAGCTTTACTCAAAGAAAATTTCGACTATATCTTTTTTACTGGCAGTGTTCCTGTAGGGCGTATTGTAATGGAAGCAGCATCGAAGCATTTAACCCCTGTTACATTAGAATTAGGTGGAAAAAGTCCCGCTATCATTCATAAAGATGCCAACCTTGAAGTAGCGGCAAAACGTGTAGCCTGGGGCAAATTTACCAATGCCGGTCAAACATGTGTAGCTCCTGACTATTTATATGTGCACCAAGATATTAAACAATCTTTTTTATCAGAGCTCAAACACGCGATTGCAACAATGTATGGGGAACATCCTTTAGAGAATCAAAACTTTGTGCGCATTGTACACGAAAAACATTTTGATCGTCTTCAAGGATTTTTAACAAATGGTAATACCATTCTCGGCGGAAAAAGCGATCGCGAAAGTTTAAAGATCGAACCAACTTTGTTAACAGATATTATCTGGGACGATGCAGTGATGCAAGAAGAAATCTTTGGCCCTGTACTACCGATCATGGAATACCAAGATTTAGATAATGTCATTCATGGTATGCAACATCATCCTGATCCGCTTGCATTTTACTTTTTCTCCGAAAATGATGCCCTAGCTGAGGACATGATTGAAAAAGTATCATTTGGTGGCGGCTGTATTAATGACACAATATATCACTTAGCCTCTCCCTATCTACCATTTGGCGGGGTTGGTAATAGCGGCATGGGAGCGTATCATGGCAAGGAAAGTTTTCTTACCTTTTCCCATCAAAAGAGTGTGTTGAAACAAACAACAACATTTGATCTCCCGCTTCGCTACCCAAATATGAAAAACGGGTTAAAATTACTCAAACGTTTGATGAAATAAAAAAACCCCAAGCATACTCCTATTCTGCTTGGGTTAAAACTCCTCTTCTTAATATCTTCCTGCCAATCGATTATACACTTTAATATTCCAATGGAAAAATTGCGACTTGCGTCCGCTCACTCTTATCAACCGTTTCACAATTGTTTCAAACTGCTTCATTTGTTTCACTTTTGGATCAGCTAAATAAAGACCAATTAAACCATGTTGAATCATTTCATGAAAACGGCGGTCTGGTAACGATTGAACATGCTGATTGGTCTGTTCTACGAAATAGACAAGACGTTGCTCCAATTCCTGTGGAGTTTGATAATAATTACAGAAGTTTAAGTCGCCTTCTTCCTCATCTTCTTGTTGATCAATAAAGTAATCAAGCATAATATGTAAGCCCTGTAAGAAAGGAAAATAACTATCAAATATTTTTTCCGCCATTTCCTCTGTCATCTGATCATTCAGCCCATACGATACCATACAGAAAATCCCCAAAGTAGAACCTGTACATGCCGAAAATTCATACCAGCTTAACATTGGCCATCTTTGCTGGTGTTGCTGGAACCATTGTTCTAACCGCGGGATACGTTGATCATGAACCACATGTTTATTTACTTGCAAATCGCTGTAGAGTGATTCTAATTGAACCATATGTGATTGAAAAATCGAATAATTACTAATCTTAAGTAATACTTGTTGACATGTCTGGACTAAATCAACTAAATAATCCCCATCTACTTGTTCTTCACGATATTGATAATAGTTCTTGATTTCATTTTCCGGTGATAATGCATCTTCCATTGATTGATGAAGCATACGAAAATCAGTTGGATCAAGTGAAGTGCTCCGATCACACAAATTATCTAAATAATCACTAATCGTTTGATAAGCAACAATAAATCGAATGGCTTCGCGCCACTCATCTCCAGCTAATAAACTATAAACACTACCACCTTGACAGTGAAATTTTTTATCTCTAATACTTGCTAAGGCTTGGGTACGGAGTTCTTCATTCGTTATTTCATTTGCACGTTTTTTCCAGTAATTCAATTCACTTTTTACTTGCGGAAAAATTTTTTGGTAGACATTTTTCATCAAGATTGGTGCTTTGGTTGGGACGTTTACTGACAACTTTTTTCCCTCACTTTACTGTTATTGCTTCCGTACTAATATGATATCATATATTTAACTAGATACTAAGGTTAACATGCAAAGCAAACATTTAAAAGCGAAATAAGCATTGTTATATCAACGATTGTATGAATTTCTCTTAATTAACAAGATTGCATAATCAAGCATTAAAATGAAAGTATTTGGGGGAGTTTTTTGGGGTAAAAATAATACGTGGGTAGATGTGATAATTAAAGCACCTACTTATTTGGTAGGTACTTTTTAATCATACTACTGGATACTGAGAAAATTCTTTCACTCGATACTCACCAGCTTTAATTCTTTCCCATTTTGTAATGATGTAGTTTTTATCTCTGCCAGTTCTTCAGGAATGTTTTCCACTTCATCTTCAGTGTAAAGAAAATGCTGCTCAAGTTTGCGATCGTATACCAATATACACAATTGATGATTTTTGTAGTCCCTAGATGTTTCGATTTTAAATCGTCTTTTAGGATGCATAAAGATCCTTCTTTCATCTATGACATATACACTATTACTTTCGACACATTCTATTAAATTCCTTCCAATAAATACAATTTGCATAAACTTAATATTCAGTCGTATAATAGGAACGTGCGTTCTTGTTAATGAGGTGATTATTTATGATTGAACGTGGAAATAAGTAAACAATAGTATAATTATAAATAGTTTATAAAGTAAATAAAGATACTGTTCATACTATTTTTTTATTGTTATTTACCTTATAAATATACTATTTCAATAATGTAATTAACGTTTATAATGAATATGGGGGGTGTGTGAAATTAATGTATATGAAGTAATAACTCAGTCTGAAGAAAAACGGTGGATAGTTTTAAATGAAAAAAGAGAACCTATCACTCCAATAATGAAATATATCAAATATAAAGATAGTTTGGGTAAAGCACCTAATACCTTAAAAACTTATTGCTATCACCTTAAGTTATATTGGGAGTATTTATATGCTGAGGACAAGTATTGGAAAGATATAGATTTAAATATATTAGCTGAATTTATTCACTGGTTAAGATATTTTAGAAAGACTGACAAAGTTATTCCTCTCATGCAAGATCATATGGCCAAAAGAAGTGAAAACACAATAAATCAAATTATTAATTGTGTAGTTGACTTTTATGATTATCACCTTAGAAATGATAGTTTACAAAAAGATATTAAAGCTAAAATCACAAAAGAAATAACTGTTAGAAACAAGAGATATAAGGGATTCTTAGATCATATCTCTGACAATATAGGGTACAAAAATATTTTAAAAATTAAAGAACCGCGAAGAAAATTAAAAACCTTAACTAAGGAGCAAGCAGAAGCAATACACTCTGCTTGTAATAATTCACGTGATGAACTAATGATTCGTATAATGTATGAAGGTGGATTACGGGCGACGGAATTATTAAGACTTTGGATTGAAGACTTCAATCTTAATGAAAATAGTGTACTAGTTAGAAAATCGAAAACAAAAGCTGGAGAACAAAGAAAAGTTTATATTTCACCTGAAACAATGAACAGATTCCAAGACTACATAATTGACTACCATAATGATGGAATAGATACTAATTACGTTTTTATAAACCTTAGAGGGAAGAACAAAGGAAAGCCAGTACAATATTGGACCCTACAAGCACTGATTAGAAGAATAAATAATAAAACAGGCATTGACTTTACAGCTCATATGCTTCGGCATACATATGCAACCAACCTTCATGATCTAGGTGTTGAGGTTGCAATCATCCAAAAATTGCTTGGACATAGTCAAGTACAAACTACTATGAATATGTACATCCACCCTTCTGATGAAACTATTCGGAGAAATTGGGAGAAAGCCCACTCTCAAGGAGGACCTAACAATGACAAGTAATCTAGTTACCCCATTAAATAATAAGAATAAAGTAGAAGATTTACTAGATGGATATTGGAAGTCTGATATTTGGGAAGTAGAAGAATTCCCTTATAAGGAACGCCTTGGTAAGACAAGTGATCGTAAGGCCCTAGATTTTAGCTTTTTAAATAATGTATATATTAAATCCGAATTTAAATATTATGGTATGTTTGGGTTCAAAAATGAATGGTGGTTATTATCTACTTTTATTTATCAACATTTTCCTTACCTTAAATTCTTTGTTCTCTTTTTAGAATCTGTATATCCTAGGATTAAATCAGTTAGAGAAGTTTATCATGATGAATTATTCGCAAATTATAAAAGGCATTTGGTTCAAATTGGTAAACCATTGATTATGGTAAGGGATGGTAAAAAAAGAACTTCCTATTATATAAATTTTGCCAAGGCTTATTACAGGTTTTTTGACGACTTTTATGATGAGAGACCAGAACATGAAAAAGATAGATGGAATATAGAAAGATTAGGTATCCCGTACAACATGTCTAGAAGGGATAAATTCATAAGCTTCGAAAACATTAAACAACCATTCCGAGAATTGGTAAAAAAATATATCTATCAAAATTTGTTGGTTCAGCAATCCATTACTCACGCCACTGCTCAAAATATATTAAAAAAGATGTATTTATTTTTTGATTATATAGTAGATGAATATCCATTATGGAATGATCTTAATGCTTTAACACGAAAGGATATTGAAGGCTTTTTGTTCTACGTTCGTAATACTGATATGGGAGGTCGAAGCCATGCGAAAAATAGAACCCCTAGTAATAGACATATCCTTGAGAGCATTTCGAATGTAAAAAGATTGATCGAACACATGCAAGATTATGAATGGAGAGAAGCGCCAACAATACCTGTTCACATGTTGATTTATCCAGATGATTATCCAAAACGAAAACATAAAATCTATGAGGATCATATTAAACATGTTCCAGATTATGTATGGGAGCAAGTCCAAGAAAATTTGCATAAGCTAGATTCTGAAATTGCAAGAATTGTTATTTTAATGGAAGCGTCTGGTTTTCGTATTTCAGATGTGTGCCAACTCCAAATAGATTGCTTGTTGTACAAACATGATGGTTGGTGGTTAGTTGGGGATCAACAAAAAGTAAACATGGAAGAGCATATTGTTCCTATTTCAGAAGAGATTGTATCAATTGTTAAGCTGCAACGTGAAGTAATAGAACCTAATTCAACTAATGAAAACAATCCAAATCATTTCCTGTTCCCAGTTTTGAAAGGGAAAAATAAAGGCAAGGCATTTTCACAAAGACGTGTTAAAAACGCTCTTAATCGCTTGGCAAGTGATTGCCATATTCTAGATAGGAATGGCTCAGTTTTTCATTTTAAAAACCATGCCTTCAGGCATCGTTACGGCATGAACTTACTTAATAATGGTATGAGTATTTTACATGTCCAAAAACTAATGGCTCATACTGGTCCTGAAATGACACTTACTTATGCCAGAATTCTAGATAGTACACTCCGTAAAGAATGGGAAAAGGTGCAAAATGCCATCCGCATTGACAATGAAGGGGGCATTGTTCAAGCAGATTTAAGTGAACAAGCTGAAGAAAATGGGTTAGAGTTAGAGTGGATACGTCACAATATGGATTCTATAAGGCTCGATCATGGCTTTTGTATTAAAAGCCCTAAGTTAAGTTGTGACTTTTTAGAACAAACATTGGAGCCCCCTTGTATTAAAAACAATTGTAGAAGCTTTCATGTGGATAGTACCTTTTTAGATTATTACAATGATCAAATTTTAAAAATGGAAACTGACATTGAAATTTATGACAAAACTGGCCGGACTCGTTCAGTGGAGCTAATCCAGCCCAAATTAAAGAAATTTAAAGAAATAAGAAATTCAATTAAAGAAGGTACAGGTATTTTAGGTACCCAAAAAAACAAACGTGAATATGTTGGAAATGAGCGTGATTCAAATGGCTAATAAAAACCCAAATATTGAAGGTCTGTTGTCCCATTCTAAAGAGAAAAACAAGATAGCAAAAAATAAAGTGGATGCAGCCATCAAGAAAATGATTAAAGAAAAAATGATGATAAATTTTAACACAGTTTCTAGTATGGCAGGTGTGTCTAAAGCTTTCCTTTATAAAGAAATAGAATTAAGAAAGCAGATAGAAACACTTCGTTCTCAACAAGAAGGATTAAAATCGGGTGAGAATTTTAAAAGGAATATATCGGATAAATCGAAAGATGTAATTATAGAAACATTAAAAAACAAAATTAATAGTCTTAACCTTAAGATTAAATCTTTAGAACAACAAAATGGAGAGCTAAAGCAGCAACTCAAAAAGGATTTAGGTAAATTATATCAAAACCTTTAGTAAATCCTTAAAAGATTCTTTACAACTATATGTAAAATACGCTTTATTTTTAAAAAGTGCGTAAAAATCATAAAAACTCTATTAATATGTTTATTTAACAGCAGGAATCTTTAAAAATAATTGTGTTGATTTTAAACCAATTTTTACATAAACTAAAAATACAAGTTCAAGATTTATAACCTCTGGACTATCTTGAAACTAGGTGAACAAAGAAGAACCCCTACCCTATGTGATTTTGGCGTCACGGGTGGGGGGTCACTTTTAGGAACAGTTCTGAACTTTAAAGGAAAATTTAAATGTAGCTTTAAAATAAAGTTTAATCAAAAACGTTCAACAAACCCCATATTCTACGGCACAAAAAAGATTCCATTTTGAAAAAAGATTGATCAAAATGGATTCTTATCCAGTAGATTTAAGTTTAGTTTTTATAAAAAAGTTTGATCATTTCTGTGATCCTTCCTCCATTAAAGCGCCCGTTAGTGGTATTAAAAAAACAAATAAGAAACCACAGGATCATTTAACCTGTGGCTGATTTACAAAGGTGTTTAGTCTGTGACAGCCCCTTTCGAAGCTGAGGATACAAGCTTGGCGTATTTGAATAGAGTACCTCGCTTTGCCTTCAATTCTGGTTCCTTCCAATTTTGCCTGCGTTGCTCAAGTACTTCATCGGAAACATTGAAGCTGATTTCAAGCTTTTCAGCATCGATTGTAACCATATCGCCTTCTTCGAGTAATGCCATGGGGCCACCAACTTGCGCTTCAGGAGATGCGTGCCCGACAACAAGACCATGAGAACCTCCAGAGAAACGCCCATCTGTCAACAGACAGACCGATTCGCCAAGGCCCTTGCCTACAAGAATTGAGGATGCCGAAAGCATTTCCGGCATACCAGGTGCCCCTTTGGGTCCAGCATAACGGATAACAAGGACATCGCCAGGTTTAATTTCATTATTTAATATGGCATTCGTTGCTTCTTCCTCTTTGTCGAAGACGCGAGCTGGCCCCGTGATGTGAGTAACACTCAGTCCAGAAATTTTTGCGACTGCCCCCTCAGGTGCGAGATTTCCTTTTAAAATGACAAGGGGGCCTGTAGGATGTTTAGGATTATCAAAATCGATGATCTCCTGTTCATCTAAAAGGCACGGTTGAACGGCAAGATTTTCGGCGATGGTTTTACCTGTTACCGTAAGGCAATCTCCATAAAGCAATCCTTTATCGAGCAATAACTTCATAACCGCGGGCACCCCGCCTATATTGTGTAGATCTGCCATAACATACTTGCCGCTCGGACGAAGGTCTGCAATATGTGGTACGCGCTTGCGAGCATATTCAAAGTCATCTAGACTTAGATTGACATCAATAGTGTGCGCAATCGCCATCAAGTGCAGAATGGCATTTGTCGAACCACCCAAAGCCATGACGACATTGATCGCATTTTGGAATGCTTTTTTCGTCATAATGTCTTTCGGATAAATGCCTTTCTCAAGCAGGTTATAGACAGCCTGTCCGGCTTTTCGGCTATCCCTAGATTTATCCGCTGAAACTGCAGGGTTAGAAGAGCTGCCAGGCAGGCTCATCCCCATCGCCTCAACAGCGGAGGCCATTGTATTTGCAGTAAACATTCCCCCGCAGGAACCCGCCCCGGGACAAGCAGCACATTCAATTTTATGCAATTCATCTTTGTCAATTTCACCATTGTTGTATTGCCCTACACCTTCAAAGGCAGAAACAGCATCAAGATTTTTCCCGTGCAATTTCCCAGGCAAAATCGTTCCACCATAGACAAACACCGATGGTAGGTTCAAACGAGCAATCCCCATCATACAGCCAGGAATGTTTTTATCACAACCACCAATAGCAACAAAAGCATCAAGGTTTTCAGCACCGACAACGGATTCAATTGAATCGGCGATAAGATCTCGACTTGGAAGGGAATAACGCATTCCATCCGTACCCATTGAAATCCCATCAGAAACTGTTATTGTATTAAAAATGAGCGGTGACCCCCCAGCCTCACTGATTCCTAGTTTGGAATCGCGAGCAAGATCACCAATATGTATATTACATGGGGTAACCTCGCTCCATGTGCTTGCGACACCAATCATTGGTTTTTTAAAATCCTCATCTTGAAACCCAAGAGCGCGAAGATAGGCTCGGTTCGGTGTACGGTTTTCACTCTCACTAATTGCTTTGCTTCTAATTCGCAGGTCTTTTTTTTCTTCTGTAGATTCTTTCCTCTCCCGACTCATAATGATAGCCTCCTATAATAAAATCTTATGTTACAGACACTGATAAATGGTTTACTCATTTCTTCTTTTTTCACCCCTGCTGCCCGTAATAAACTGCGGTGCCTCGTTTTTATTTAATAAATGCATACAGTTCGTGCATGGGCCGGATAATGTTTTGTTTCATCCTAACGGCCGCCTCTTTCGCGTTTTGTTGCTGTAAAGCATTGATGAGGGAATTATGTTCTTCGACAGACGCCTTCGTTGCGTGACACTTTTCTTGTAAGAACACATACTTAAATCTTCGAATATGAATTTGCAGCGATGCGCTAAATGAAGCAACATATTCATTTTCAGAGAGTTCTACAATCAGGTTGTGGAACTGCTCATCGGTTTCCATGGCTTCGAATGTAAGTCCATTTTCGATCGCTTGCTCGAACTGCATGTTCAGCTTTTTCAATTGTTCAATGAAGTCTGACGAAACATGTTGGGCAGCGTAATCGGCTCCTAGAGCGTGAAGGGCTGCCAGGGTTGGATACAATTTTAGAATGTCGTCTTTTTCAATTTGTTTCACCCGGGTTTCTTTGCCGGGATACATCGATACCAGCCCTTGTATTTCCAAGAGTTGTAGTGCTTCCCTGATCGGTGTTCGGCTTACGGCAAGTGTTTCCGCAAGTTCTGCGTCCATGATTTTCTCTCCGGGTTGAAGAGTGCCGTCAATGATCCATTTTTGAATTTGCGCAAATGCTCTTTCTTTAGCTGACATTCGTGCCGGTAATACAAAGTTTTTGGGAACAGGCATGGTCAACCTCCATTCAAATAAATATATTATATGCAATATATCGCATATGGAGTATTTTTTCAACCGTTCTTAAACAATTATTCAAATAAATATTTATTTGTTAGTGAGACTCACACTCTTAAAATCAGTCCACATCCCATATACATCTTGCGTATACATGCAGCAATCCATATCCTTGTGTATAAGTGGTTCATGGATAAAGCCTTATCACATACCGCTTTCGTCATGTTATATACGCTTCTACATATGCAGTTTCTTCAACAATCTGGCCCGTTTGCTGAATAAAAAAATCCTGCAATACAGGATTTTTGATCAAACATTTACAAACGGTTCGATTTTTTCAAAATGGTGCAGGGAAAAGTTTCGCAACTTTTTTATAAACGTCGTGACTTTATTTAAAACATCGCGTCTTTTTTATAAACATCACGACTTTGTTAAAATCAACATTAAAACAGCTATGAGAGAACTATCCCTTCTTATTAAAGGATTTATATTTCACAATCTTTCTTGTAGTATAAGAAAAAGACAACCTTAACTTGATGAACACCCTACATGTTAGATTAATTAGGAACTTGTTTGCTTTTTGGCCTTGGTAAGAAGTGTTTTCTTATTGGTCACAGGAACCCCCAAACCCAAATAAGAACCTACATTCCTTAACTAGTATAAGCAATGAAATTGACATTATCAAAAATTATTTATTTGAACTACTCTTCTATCAGTAACTTCATGTAAACAATGATTCAAATATAATTTTATCCAGATTTTTTTTAAAAAGTCTTGATAATAATAAAAAATGGACAGCAATGATGATGCCAGAACATATGGAGATACTTCATAATATATTTGAAGAAGAACAGAAAGTTGAAAAGCCTATACTCAGTGAAGATCAACTGGGAGAAACGCAACGTACTATCAATGAAGCAATTTAATATAACCAAAAGATCGATACGGTCTACTGGAACAATCACAGACTGCATACTACAGAAAGTTATATAGATAAAATCAGATGGAACTACTCTTTATGTAAATACGTCAGAAGAAATTGTTCTATTGGAAATCAATAATGTGGTGGAGTTGTCTTTATGCGAAATATAACTGATGAAGAATTCATAATAGCAAGCCGTTATTTGTTCTTGTCCATGGCCGTCGAAGTAATTCAAAAAGATCTTGATACATTACGTAACAATAATATATTTAAGATCAGTGAGCCATATATTCATTTTTTAGAAGCCGTTGAGAAAAAAGCCATTGAGGAAAGACGGAAACTTAAGCAGCGGATGTACCAGAATAAATTAAGTGTATTGCTAACTGATAAATCAGATCAATTTACGGAATACACGTATTACGCTAAACGTAAAGAGGAAAAACGGAATTATTTTAATCCGGCTATAAGGAAGAAGGTTCTGTTGATTATTGAAGAATTGTTTGAATCGATTAAGATGAAAGTGGGCAGCTAAGGCTGTCTTTTTTTTATTGCAAAAACTTTTTCTAATTGATCGTATAACTAAGAAAAACAAACTAATAATAAATATGACCATCACTTTAAAAAAGGAGGCGATATAAATGAATACACTACAACGTATTGCTTTGGCATTAGTAATTATTGGTGGTATAAACTGGGGGTTAATTGGATTATTTCAATTTGATTTGGTTGCATCTATATTCGGAGGACAAGATGCTGCACTTTCCAGACTAATCTACACATTAGTAGGAGTCGGCGCTTTATGCTGTTTACCCTTATTGTTCGCAGATGAAGATGAGAGAGTAACTGTGAGAGATAGAAAATTAGCCTATTCTACTGAGTTTACGGAAGAGAATGACCCGACTGATTTTAACAATGATAAAGATAAATAATCAATTATTTTGACGTTTGTTATTCATTATATCAGGTCATTTGTTAGGGCCGGTTGTTC
>NZ_FOTR01000013.1 GCF_900114645.1 Gracilibacillus orientalis
GACCCGACTGATTTTAACAATGATAAAGATAAATAATCAATTATTTTGACGTTTGTTATTCATTATATCAGGTCATTTGTTAGGGCCGGTTGTTCCACACCGGTCCATTTTCATTCTAACGAAAACCCACCACTTAATTGTGATGGGCATAAATCTTATAGAAAAGATAAAAATTCGCGTTCAGAACTCAGTTTTTTATCATTGGATATTTTTCAGATAACAATTGCTTTTAATGTATAGTAACTCACTTAGTTAGACGCTAGAACATCTATATAATGAAATTTGAATTATTATACTTTAACAGATAACTTTAATTTTGGTGATGCTGGAATAAAGCCTATTTTTATCATGTAGTCAAAATATATATGCAACAACGAATGATTCATCTCCGGGCATTTCAATCCGCTTTCAGCTAAAGCTACCTGAGTATTTGACGAGTCATATTTTGGCATATTTTCATATAGCTCCCATGCTGTTTTATCTTTATAAAGAGGCTCAGTTAACAATGGTAAAAAAGGTGTAAGTGCATTATCGCTTTGATTAAGTGTAGATTCAACTAATTGGTCGACCCATTCTTTATAAGGAGTTTTATTGATATTATATCCCATGTTTTTATTTATTTCTTCAAAAAAATCAACAATATCTAAACTCTGATTATATGAAGGCACCAAATGATATGCTTCGCCAAAGTTAGAGGGATTTCTACTAATTTCACAGATTGCTTTTGCTACATAATCGACAGGAACGAATTCCTTTCTTTGATTCGGAAGATCACCATAAGTTCCTAATTGAATACATCCTTTTATCAGTCTAGCTACATAATCTTCAGTATTGTTAACTCCGGATCTACTATGCCCCATAATGAAACCAGGCCGGAATACTGTTACTGGCACTCCTCTTTTATCAGCCTCCCACATTATTTTCTCTGCAACCCATTTACTCTGTGCATATCCTATGTCTTTGTAAAGATAGGTTTCACTAAAGTTTAAATTACTATCTTCCGTTATTTTATTTATGTTAGTAAAGAAACCAATTGGACCAAATACAGAAATGGTAGAAAGATAATGTACGGGTTTTAATTTATTGGCACAAGCAAAATCCAAAATGGTTTTAGTTCCTGTTACATTAGTGTTTTTATGCAATTCATAGGACTGAACATAATTGACTTTTGCTCCGTTATGATAAATAACATCTATAGTTTCAGACAATTGAGAAAAAGCATAACTTGATAATCCGAGTTTAGGTTTGTTTAAATCACCAGTAATTGGAATAATATTATATAAAAACTCTTTTTTCCAAATAGAATACTTCTCCATGTTTTTTTGTATACGTTGCAAACCTTTTTGAGAACTAGAGTCTCTAACTAAACAGTAAATACGTGTTTCAGGATTAGTAAATAGTAACTCTTGTATTAAAAACGCACCTAAAAATCCAGTTGCTCCAGTTAAAAATATGGCTTTTTGCTTAAAAGAAGAAGGATTAAAATGTTGTAACGGTGCGATTTTTTGATCTAACTGAACTTCTGCTGCTAAATCTAACGATTCTGCTTTAATCGAATCCTGGTTTAAAAATGTGCAAATTTTTGCGATTGTAGGGTATTCATACAAAACACTTGCAGGTAACTTAGTTTGGAGAGATTCCTGCATTTGAATAATTGCTCGAGCAACTAATATTGAATTGCCTCCGAGATCAAAAAAATCATCATTTACTCCTATTTTATCAACTAATAAAATCTTTTCCCAAATACTAGTCAAACTCACTTCTTCTCTTTTTCGTGGCTCTTGATAACTAATACCCAAATCAGGGCGTGTAAACATCTTTCCTGAGGACAACGCATTCCGATCAACTTTCCCATTATTTGTTAAAGGCAACTCGTCCTTTATTACATAATTAGACGGAAGCATATAGTTTGGTAATTTTTGCTCTAGAAATGCTTTTAAATATCTCAGTTCCAAAGTCATACGATCCTTTGGAACTACAAAAGCAACCAACCTTTTATCACCTGGTGTAACTTCGTTTACCATAACTGTACAAGCTTTTATAGATCCAAATTGTGAAATGGTAGTTTCAAGTTCACCTAGTTCTATGCGAAACCCTCGAATCTTCACTTGATGATCGACTCTTCCCAAAAATTCTATGTTCCCATCATCTGCTTGTCGAACCAAATCACCAGTTTTGTACAACCGTTCACCATTGTGTTCAATAAATTTTTCATCAGTTAATTCTTTTCGATTCCAATAACCTCGAGCAACTCCAAGCCCACCAGCAACGAGTTCACCAATTTCCCCATCTTTTACTCTCTTTAACTGTTCATCCATAATATAAACATTTGTATTTGTTATTGCATTACCAATCGGAATATTACGATTTAGATTCCAGTTGGAAGGAATTTCAAAAAAGGTTGTAAATACAGTGTTTTCCGTCGGGCCATACCCATTAATAATGCGGGTATTTTTCAAATTTTTCTTAGCTTTTGTAGCTGAAGAAGTTGACATGACGTCTCCACCAGTTATTAAATATTTAAGTCCATTCATGTACTCCAATCTTTCTTCCACCATTAAATTAAATAGACCTGTTGTAAGAAACATGATGGATATATTATTTTCCTTTAAAATATTACAAATACTGGTCGGTGATGCTTTTCTGAATTTGGGGATCACTAGGGTCGCACCGTTCAATAATGCCCCCCATATTTCTAGGGTCGATGCATCAAAAGATATAGTCGAAACAAGAGGTATTGTATCCTGTTTATTAATAGAAATATAATTGGTATCACAAACTAATCGTATAATTCCTTGATGTGGCACCATCACTCCTTTAGGTGTTCCTGTAGAGCCTGAAGTATACATCATGTATGCCACATCTGTTGGTTCTACTTCTTTTTGGTGATTAATGCGATTTGCAGCTACTATTTGAGTTGATTCATTATCTAGTAGTATAGCTCCAATATTGACTACTGGCATGTTAGAAATAATAGCACTGGTTGTGATTAGAACAGATATTTTCGAATCTTCAATTATAAACTCGATGCGTTCTTTTGGATTTGCTGTATCAATGGGGACATATATGGCTCCAATATTCACAATAGCTAACATTGCTACTATAAGGTCTTTTGAACGTTCAAGAGATATACCTACTCTATCTCCTTTTCGTGTACCTTTCAAAAATAAATAATTAGAAAGTTGATTGCTAGACTTCTCTAAATTCTCGTAAGTTATTTTTTCTCCGTCTACTATTAGCGCAACCTGGTCTGGTGTTTCCTTAGCATGTTTTGATAAAATAAGACTCAAATTATTTGGTTTAATATAAAAACCTCCTATTTTTTCATATAATTAGTTATGGAAACTGTCGATCGATTGTTTCTGCGTGCTCAGATCAAAGATCTGACTTTTCAGCGCCAGATCTATCCCAGACAGGATACAATTGATTATACCCTCTAATCCTGTTTTTGCGCTTTTAGAACAAATGTTATTATTTTAAATGAATATTTCTCACCTCCTTTAAAAATCCGAAAAACACAAAAACTCCGTCAAAATAGACGGAGTTTCCGTCGTATTCGGCAACTGGCTGGCATAGATTTATATTTCACCTTAGCCCCTATAGCTTTGCGTCACCACTTTTCAATGGTTTTGCTATTATCGTACGATAATTCAATTATTACTATTTAAATTTTATATTAAGTTTAGCACAATATTTTTCAACTAGAATTTTTATTATTTTTGTAGGATTTAAGAAAAAGTGAAAAGACCCTTACATTTTATCTTGCCATGTTAATCCAGAAGCATTATTTAATGTTTCTACTTATTTAACTTTTATATATAAAGATATCTCTTTTGAGTAAATTATGTATAATTTAAAATAGAAACTATTTAATTACACTATTGAATAAAAGAATTTTTGACAATATATGTCGAAAGTAATTATAGTTTTGAATTATGGATTGTGGATCCTAAAGTAATAAAACTTTCGTATTATATGATCCAAATAATTCTAATTCATGTTGTTTTCACCTTTACAGTAACTAAATAATCATATTTTGTCAATATAATACAATAATAAACTTTTTTCACCATTTTCATTTAAAAATATTTAACATTACACAATTTCTGATTAACACTATTCGAGCTTACTATTATAATGATATAGTTCTAATGTTCAGAATTTACAGGAAATTTGTTCTTTGCTATTTTACAAAATCTTAAAGAGGTGATGTTATGAAAATAGTTGCCACAAAAATAGATGATTTTGACTTAACCATACGGAATCGTTTTATATCTTCGATAAGTACTGAAAGGAGATCAAGACTTGAAAAGTATCGATCTGTAAATGACCAGATTCGATCTATTGTTAGCGAACTTCTTCTGAGAAAGTCAGTAATAGATTATTGGGGGATAGAAAATAAATACATATCATTTTACTACAATGAATATGGGAAGCCTTTTTTTCAAAATTATCCAGACTTTCATTTTAATCTTTCGCATTCAGGAGAATGGGTTACCATTGCTTTAGATCACTTTCCAATTGGTGTTGATATTGAACATATCGTACCAATTGATCTTAAGCTCGCACACCATTTTTTTAGTCCATCAGAAATTTATCAGCTAGAGAAACAACCAATCCAAAATAGACTTTCTTACTTCTATAAAATATGGACACTAAAAGAAAGCTTTATAAAAGGTGTTGGTAAAGGATTTTTTTTATCTCCTGAAACATTTTCATTTGATTTAAAACTTGAAAAAATTGATCGTCACCCCAAGAATATAGATACAACATATTGGACGTTTAAACATTTTTTTCTGGATTCAAATTATGTTTTAGCCATAGCAAGTTATAATCGAAGGCCAAAAAGTATTGAAATAATATCATTTCAAAAGCTAATTAAAGAAATAGATCTATAAAAATAAGGAGCGCTTTTCCATGGCGCTCCTTCCTTAACTACATAGATTTTGTATTCACGACTTATTAAAATATGCCTTTATTTAATCCACGTTGTAAAGCGTTGACAACCATAGACGGACGACTAAGGACTTTATCATAAGGTGTATCTAAAAATTTCTGTAAAGAGCCGATTGTATTAGGACCTATTAAACCATCTACTTTAGCACCAACCTTACTTTGTAGTGCTTTAATGACTAAGTTACCCTTGTTGCCATTACCGAAATCATTAGTTGTACCATTCACGTTGTTACGTACTTGATCGCTTATACGCTTATAATGCCCTCTACTACTGTATCAAGGTATTCTTGCAATGCTCTGGTGTCTTGCCATTAACTCTTAAATTAGCCGTATTTTCTAATATTTTTTATAACCACTACCGGAATTAATACACAATTCTATTGCGATTTGAATCTAAGTTACCTGGTCCATGCCTATAAGTTGCATACCAACATTGTGCATTATCTTCAAACGACTGGATAACTTGAATATCATCTACTTGGTAATGCCAAGATGCATCACGAGGACTATCAAACTGAATTGCATTGATTACTGCCAAATCATCTATTTGCGCTTCGCCAATTATGGCACGTTTTAAATAGCCTCTTTCGATTGTCGTATTTGCGATATGAACACTTGTATTATAGCTTCGTCAATAAACGTTAAGCCATCCAAGTGTATGAGATTACCACTTATACGGATGTCTTCTTTTTTAAGGTTAATCTGTGAAACTATGCCGTCCACTTCTACTTTTAGGTATAGTCGGATAGAAGGTTTACCACCGAATAGCCAAAAGAATAGCAAAACAGAAATTCACACCTAAAAAATGCAGAAACTATGAGTGATTGGGGTGATGGGGGGCTATAAAAAATAGAGTAGGTCAATTAGTTAAAAATTACTGTACAAATGATCCTCTTAAGATAGCTGAATCCATGGGTATAGTGATTCCCCACGTTTTGCACACTAATTTCTAAATGTCACAATTTGATATCGTATTCTTTCGACACCTGTTTATCTTGTATTATTTCATTTGCGCAACATTTAAATAAAGAAAAATTCGGCTAATCGAAGTAGTTATAGTTAAGGCCTTCATTTACTAATAAAAAAATAATGAATTTTATACTGTCTTATAGTGTAAAATAAAATAGAGAGACTGTAATAGCCTCTCTATTTTGCGTATTCTACTGAGCGAGTTTCACGGATTACGGTTACTTTTATGTGACCAGGATAATCCAACTCATCCTCAATTCGTTTTCGAATATCTCTTGAGATCTTGGTAGATTCTGCATCATCAATTTCATCTGGTTTCACTATGATACGAATTTCCCTACCAGCTTGAATTGCAAATGATTTTTCAACACCTGCATATGATTCTGAAATCTCTTCTAGTTTTTCTAAACGTTTAATGTAATTCTCTAGTGTCTCACTTCTTGCACCTGGACGAGCCGCTGAAAGTGCATCTGCTGCAGCAACGATTACTGCAATGACAGATGTTGCTTCTTCATCTCCATGGTGTGAAGCAACTGAATTAATAACAACTTCATTTTCTTTGTATTTCGTTGCTAGCTCTTTACCGATTTCTACGTGGCTACCTTCCACTTCATGGTCAATTGCTTTCCCAATGTCATGTAATAAACCGGCACGCCTAGCAAGTGTTTGATCTTCTCCGAGCTCAGCAGCTAATAGACCGGATAAATAAGCTACTTCCGTTGAGTGTTTTAAAACATTCTGTCCATAGCTTGTTCGATATTTCAATCGCCCTAATATTTTCACTAGATCAGGATGAAGACCATGAACTCCTATTTCAAACGTTGTCTGTTCTCCATAATCACGAATATATTCATCGACTTCTCGTCTTGATTTATCCACCATTTCTTCAATTCTGGCGGGGTGAATACGCCCATCTTGCACTAATTTTTCTAATGCGATTCGAGCAATCTCACGACGGATTGGGTCAAAACCAGATAAGATTACCGCTTCTGGTGTATCGTCAATTATTAGATCAATACCTGTTAGAGTTTCTAATGTTCGAATATTGCGTCCTTCACGACCAATAATTCGACCTTTCATCTCATCATTCGGAAGATTGACAACGGAAACTGTGGTTTCAGCCACATGATCAGCAGCACATCGTTGTAGTGCTAACGACAAGACGTTTTTAGCTTTCTTATCAGCTTCTTCTTTCGCACGATTTTCTGCTTCTTTGATAATCATGGCTGATTCATGTGTCACTTCTTCTTCCACACGTTGCAAAATAATTTGTTTTGCTTGATCCGTGGTATATCCTGATATCCGCTCTAATTCTGCTTGTTGCTCGCTTAACATTGCTCCAACTTTGCTTTCCATTTCTTCAATTTGTTGTTGTTTTTCTGTAAGCGAACCTTCTTTCTTTTCTAACAATAACTCACGCTTGTCTAAAGTTTGATCCTTACGATTAAGGTTTTCTTCCTTTTGCATGAGACGACTTTCAAGCTTTTGAATTTCTGCTCGACGTTCTCTAAGCTCTTCATCCGCTTGTTGACGAATTATATGATTTTCGTCCTTCGCTTCTAGTAATGCTTCTTTCTTCGCAACTTCAGCGTTTTTATAGCCCTCTTCCACAATTTGTTTTGCTAATTCTTCTGCACTCGAAATTTTCTTCTCTGCAATTTTCTTTCTAATCAGATAACCAACAACAATACCGACAAATGTAAGCAAAATGGAGATGATGATCGCTGTAGTATCCATACTTTCACCTCCTCTTGCTATAAACTTGTACAATTTTTAAGTCGGCATGTACAATAATACGTTTTTAAAATTTACATGTATAATATTTGTTGAATTATACATGTTAATTTTAATCTTCTATTACTAGGATGTCAAGGAATGTAAAGATTTTGCATCAATATGAAGGAACAGGTAAAACATACCGAATCTATAGTCTTATTCTTATTGTAAATGTAAAATAATGACTTTTGCATTCTGGCAGATCAGGCTTCTCATCCATTCTTCACTCCAGTATCCCATCAATTTCACTCTTGCCAAAGGCAATATAATATACTATAAAAGAAACTCCACAGTCAATTACTGACTACGGAGCATGGATTTTTTATTCCTCTAGTAAACTCTCTTTGTTGCTCTCTTTAGAACTCTCTTTGGACTTCCCCTTGGAACCCTTTTTAGTTTCCTCTTCTGCGTTATCATCCTCAAGATCGTATTGAGCTCGAATAGAGAGATAGATTTCCTCTGCTATAGCTGGATTTTCTTTTAAGAATTGTTTGGCATTTTCACGACCTTGACCAAGTCTTTCACTGTTATAAGAGTACCAGGCACCACTTTTTAGTACAATATCTAAATTAGAGCCGATATCTAGTATTTCTCCTTCTCGCGATATACCTTCACCATACATAATATCAACTTCCGCTTGTTTAAATGGTGGCGCTACTTTATTTTTCACGACTTTAATACGCGTTTTGTTACCAACCATATCATTTCCTATTTTTAACGTTTCTGCACGTCTTACTTCCAATCTAACAGAAGAATAGAACTTCAACGCTCTACCACCTGGAGTTGTCTCCGGACTACCGAACATAACACCGACTTTTTCACGGATTTGGTTAATAAATACTGCTGTTGTTCTAGATTTATTTATTGCACCAGATAACTTACGTAACGCTTGAGACATCAAACGAGCTTGTAAGCCGACGTGTGCATCACCCATTTCCCCTTCGATTTCCGCTTTTGGCACTAGGGCAGCTACTGAGTCAATAACAACCATATCTACAGCACCACTACGCACGAGGGCTTCAGCTATTTCCAAAGCTTGTTCTCCAGTATCAGGTTGAGATAGTAATAGATCATCTACATTAACACCTAGTCTTTTTGCATATACTGGGTCAAGCGCATGTTCCGCATCGATAAACGCAGCTTGTCCACCTGCTCGTTGTGCTTCAGCAATTGCATGAAGAGATACTGTTGTTTTACCAGATGATTCTGGTCCATATATTTCAACTACACGTCCTCGTGGATAACCACCAACACCTAATGCAACGTCTACTGCAATGGATCCACTTGAAACGGTCGCTACCTGTTGTTCTGCTTTTTCGCCAAGCTTCATAATGGAGCCTTTACCGAACTGTTTCTCAATTTGCTTTAACGCCATATCTAAGGCTTGTTTTCTATCACTCACATTAATTCCTCCTTCATATTGCTATTACTATCTTACAATCTTTCGGCAAGTTTCACAAGTATAAAACGAATAAATGTTCCCATTATTTTCATGAAAACAAATAACATTATTAATAAAAACCTGAAGAAAAGCATTTTTTCTAGTATTAGCTCTCTAGAAAAAATACTTTTCCTATCATACAAAAAAATATTTTCATTTCTTCAGATGATAGAATAGCAATTCAAAAGCCTTTTTAACTGCCCTATTACGAATTGTTTGACGATCACCATTAAATTGAAATCTCTCTGTGTAGTGCTTGTTATTGTGGTCACAAATGGAAATATAAACAGTGCCAGCTGACTGCTTTTCCAACTCTTCAGGACCAGCTACTCCAGTAAAACTAATACCCAGTTTAGACTGATAAACTTTCTTTACTTGAGAAGCCATTGCTTCTGCACACTCTTTACTAACTGTTCCATGGGCTGCGATGAGTTCATCATTTACACTTAATGCCGAAACTTTGGACGAAGGTTGATATACAACAGCTGCACCATTAAATATCGCAGATGCTCCACCTTGCTCCACCACTTTAGAAGCAAACGCTCCACCTGTCAAGCTTTCTGCGCTAGCAATCGTTAGGTGTTTCTGCTTCAACAGATCAAACACTGTCTTTTCGATAGTAACATTGTCATAACCGTAAAGATATTGTCCAACTTCTTTCTTAATCTTTAATTCTATCTGATCGATAAGCTGCTCTGCCTCTTGATTGTTTTCAGCCTTTGCCGTAAGCCTTAGAGCTACTTCACCTTCAGATGCTAAAGGAGCAATCGTAGGATTAGTTTGATTCGATACTAAATCTCTAAGGTTATGTTCTAGTTGTGACTCGCCAATCCCAATAAAGCGTAACATTCGTGACCTGATCACTGTTTTTAAAACGAATGTCTCTTTCAGAAAAGGCAGTACCTCTTCTGTCATAATCGCCTTCATTTCCCGTGGTACACCTGGCATGAACACCCAAAGTGTTTTATTATAGTCCACGATTATTCCTGGTGCAATACCGACTGAATTATGTAACACCTTTGAATCTTGGAACACATGCGCTTGCTTACGGTTATTAGGTGTCATTGTGCGATTAATTTTGGCAAAAAAAGCTTCCATTTTATTTATTGTACCTTGATCTTCTTCGATATGTAAACCTGAAATATGTTGAAAGGCTTCTCTTGTCAGGTCATCTTCTGTCGGACCAAGACCACCTGTTATGAAAACAATATCAGATCTTTTTCCTGCTTCAAGAAAAACTTCGGCCAGGCGATTAAAATTATCACCAACTACTGAATGATAATAGACAGAAACCCCCTTTTCAGCTAATTGTTCTGAAATCCAGGCTGCATTTGTATTAACAATTTGTCCTAACAATAGTTCTGTACCTACTGAAACAAGTTCTGCTTTTACTTCTGTCATTATTTAGAATCTCCCATCACATGCCAATTTTTCACAAAGTATTCTACCCCCGAAACAACCGTAATGAGTAAAGCAGCATATAATAAAATACTATCGATTGGTAACCCAAGCGCAGAAAACGGAACATTATGCAGCAATAAGAAAATGATTGCAAGTATTTGCAAAACTGTCTTTAATTTACCAAGTTGACCAGCAGCCAGTACAACTCCTTCTCCTGCTGCAACAAGTCGCAACCCAGTAACTGCAAATTCACGACTAATAATGATAATTACTACCCATGCAGGGGCAATTTCCATCGAAACTAACAAAATAAATGCAGCAGATACTAATAATTTGTCTGCCATCGGATCAAGAAATTTCCCGAGATTTGTCACTAACTGATGTTTTCGAGCATAATATCCATCAAGCCAATCGGTTGCCGAAGCTACTGCAAAAATAATCAAAGCAACTAAATCAACAATGGGAATGGACTGATCAGCAACATTCCACACTCCCCAATCAAATGGATAGGATAATAATAAAATAAAAATAGGTATAAGCATAATTCGTGATAATGTTATTCGATTAGGTATATTCATTTCCTGACACTCCTTCATATTTTAAAATAAATCGGACAAAACCGCCCGATTCCGCTCTGTTCTTATTCGTAACAGATTAAAAACAGCGAACTAATGAATATTTTCGGTGTGAAGCTTTCTTCCATTCTGATTGTATATGAGTGCTTAGCCGTTGTTGCGGAAAAATGCGACACTCCTGGAGGAATAGCGCGAGCTGAAGATCCACTTGGTGGTAAAGTGATTTTCTTTACCAAGTTAGCTGAAGCCGTGCCCTCGGAAAGGGAGTATTTTTCTGCAGCGACGATCAAACACTCATCCAAAAAATGGATGAAGGCAAATTTAAAAAGGATAACTCCGCAGTTTATATTTTATGTATAGACAGTTTTCTTTGTTTCTGAAAACATAACCCTCTTTAAGAACAAAAGAGGGTTATGAAAGAGCCTTTATTGTTTTTCTATCGTAATCCATACTTTTTGAACTAGAGATGCTTGTATTTCATCAGATAACTCAAGTTCTTCACCATTTATTTCAATATGGATGTTTTGCGGTTCACCGAAACTTAAGTAAAGCTCTTCTGCATCGGAAACATCAAGCTCTAATGGACTTTCATCAGCTGTTAACGTTTTATAATATAAACTTTCATCTGACTGATCTTGTATGTCAAGCCAGTTTTTATTTTCAGAAGTGATAACCATGTTGACATTCTCTTCAGTTGTTGTCAGATTATAGTAGGACTCGTTATTTTCATAGCTGTCCAAGGATAGCTCTGTTGTTAGTTCCGGTTCTTCTGCTTCTTCTCGCTCTTCCGGTTCATCCTCTTCCGCTTGCTCTTCATCTGTTGATTTTTCTTCACCCGGGCTCTTATATTCAACAGACTCACCAGCGGTATTATCATCATTTCCTGTCTGTGTCGGATCTGCTTCATCTCCAGTAAAATAGCCTTGTCTAAATAACCAAACCAACACGACAATACCAATAATTAACAAAACCACAATGACACTAGGTAAGAAGGAAAAAATAACTGGTGTGTTTGTAGTTGTTCTATTTTTTTTACTACTTTTCACACGAGAAGGTGCTACTTTTTCCTCTTTTTCAAAAGGTAAGTCATTTTTGTACTCTTCCATTAATTCCTCTGGATTCAAACCAAGTACGGTAGCATATTCCTTAATAAAAGCCCGTACGTAAAAAGAACCGGGCATAACATTAAACCGTTCTTGTTCTATCGCATCCAAATATCTTACTTGTATTTTGGTAAGGTTTTGAACGTCTTCTAATGTCATATTTTTGCTTTCACGTTCTTCTTTTAATCTTTCTCCGATTCCCATCTGTAACACCATCCATCAATCATTTATCTATATTATCCGAACTTTATATGTTAACGCACTCTATAATAGTTGACGATTATTTATTCCAGTATGTTTCATTTTAAACAATATGTCTTTATCATATCTTAAAATAAACCGATTGAAAAGTGAAATATACGTGAATCTTACAAATTAAAGAAATTTTTAAAAAGACGGAGATGATAAAGAATTTAAAAAACCCTATAAAACATATCATAATGCTTTATAGGGTAAATTCTGTATTATTTTGTACCTTCGTTTTGAACAAGCTTTACCATGGTATTCGCAATGGCATGCTGTTCTTTCTCATCTGCTGCATTCCATAAGTCACTTAGCATTTTCTCTTGATCGTTTTTAGCTTGCACTTCTGTGGATAAGTAATTGCCAATATCATATGCAAGCTCTGAAACTGCTTGGTTACCTATACCATTATTTTGTGCATCATGCAATCGATCTCCTAAAAAATCCTTCCATGACTCAAAATTATCAATTACAGACATGTTCATTCCTCCTTTATCAGCATACATTAGTATCTTTCGATAATTTTATAAAAATATGCATACTAACAATAGGAAGATATTCTATATTCATCCCCAAGCACCATTAACTCGGATTAATTCACCCTGTATATACTTAGATTGATTACTACAAAGAAACTGAACAGCATCTGCAACATCCTCAGGTTTACCTGCTCTTTGCAATGGAATGTCTTGAATTAGCTCTTGTTTTTCCTGAGCGGTCATAGCTTGATTCATTTTGGTATCGATAAAGCCAGGACTAACCCCATTCACAAAAATATTACTTGGACCTAACTCTTTTGCTAAGGCTCTGATAAAAGCATTTTGAGCGCCCTTTACGGTCGAATATGCAACTTCACAGCTCGCCCCAATTTCACCCCAAATCGAAGAAATCAATATGATCCGTCCAAATTTATTTCGTATCATATCAGGAATTAATGCTTGCGCTATTTTCCATGGAGATTTCACATGTAATTGGAGCATTTCATCCATATCTTGTTCTTCCATATCTTGAAATAAGCCAAAATAAGACTTTCCGCTAGTATATATAAGCTGATCAATATCTTGCTGTGGCACCTGATGAATAAATTGAGCTAAACCTTCACTTGTGGATAAATCTGATTGAATCACATCAATTATTTGATCGCTTGGTATTTGCTCCTGTAATTGCTCAATAGCTGTTCTGTTTTGATTATAATGCAAAAAGAGTGCATGCCCTTTATTTGCTAATTGGTTGGCGATCGCCATCCCAATTTCCCCACTTGCACCAGTTATAATCGTTCTCTTCTCCATCGCTTATCCTCTATTCATTAGCTTTGACAAAACAAGTAGAAAGTTGTTCTTCATTAATCCAGTTTTTAGTAAAATCCTGCATATCAGCATGCGTCAGGTTTTCCAACCATTCGATACTTTCAAAGAAGTCAATACCTAATAATTGATAATGTGTATATTGATTCGCAATAAATTCTAATGAATTCATCGCACGTAATATTTGGCCAATTTTCTTGCGTTTTATCCGCTCGAAACCTTGCTGATCCATCGAAGTGGTTTGAAGGTTTAACAATTCTTGTTTTATCGCTTGGGCTAATTTTTCTGGATCTTTGGTGTTTCCACCGATAATGCTAAAGCCGAAATTACGTTCTAAGTGTGATTCACTACTAAACGATTGATCAATAAGGCCCGCTTCATACAACCGTTCATATGCCACACCACTTTTAGAAAATAAGTGGTCTAATACTATATCCATTAACCATTCTTTTTCCATGAATTCTTTCGGATCTTTCGGAATAACACTCTCTTTTATACCTACCAAAGCTTTTGGAACGGAAACAGGCATTGTTATTGTTACTTCTTTTTCGGCTACTTCTTTCGGCTCATCTGGAAATTTTCTTGTGATCGGTGCAGGTGCCTCAAAATCTTTTTGATCTTGGTTATTTTTTATAAATGCCATTGTTTCTTCAGGGTCAACATTTCCCGCTATAAACAGTGCCATATTATTTGGATGATAAAAGGTGCGATAACACGTATATAAATCATCTTTTGTAATATTATGAATCGACTCTACTGTCCCAGCAATATCGATTTGTACCGGATGGTGATGATAGAGACTTTTAATCGTTCCGAAAAACGCTCGCCAATCTGGCTGATCATCATACATACGTATTTCTTGTGCAATAATTCCTTTTTCTTTTTCAACAGATTGCTCAGAGAAATAGGGATTTTGCACAAAATCTACAAGTGTTTGTAAACTCTCTTTTATTTTTGAGGTTGCAGAGAATAAATAAGCTGTTTTTGTAAAAGAAGTAAACGCATTAGCTGAAGCACCCAGTTTTGAAAAATCCTGAAAAACGTCACGATCTTCTTTTTCAAATAATTTATGCTCTAAAAAGTGTGCAATCCCATCAGGGACCGTCTGTAAATCTTGTTCATTTAGTGGAACAAAGCTCTGGTCAATTGACCCATAATCGGTTGTAAAAATAGCAAAAGTTTTTGCCATCTCCTGTTTTGGTAAAATAAAAACGCGTAATCCATTCGAAAGTGTATCTGCATATATATTCTCTTCGATTTGTTGATAATGTTTATGCTTCACTTTGTTCCGCCTCCTTACTCGTCAACAAATAAATAGTATCAAGTTTCACTTTATTGGCGACATTCATTACTTGCTCTTTCGTAACAGTGTTTACCTTCTCTAATAATTCCTTAGGTGTAATGGATGATTGTGCCAACACACTTTGGTAGTGTAATTCAATCATACCGTGTGGGTTATCTAATGTTTCCCGTAATTGATTAATGGTCATTTCTTTCGTCTCGCTTAGCTCATTATCAGTAAACTCACCATTACGCATTTCTTCCATCTGTTCTAAAATGATCTCTTTTGCTTTTTCATATTGTTCTGGTCCAATCCCGCTAAAGACAAACATTAATCCTTTATGACTTTCAATTCTTGATGCAGCATAGTATGCTAAACTATGCTTCTCACGTACATTCATAAATAATTTGGAGCTAGGAAATCCGCCAAACAGACCGTTAAAAACATGTAACGCTGGATAATCCTCGTCATCAAACGTAATATTGGTTCGATAACCAAAATGTAATTTAGCTTGCTTTATATCATCTTTTTCTATTAGTGTTTGTTCATTGGCACTTGCTACTTTCTTCCCTTTTTCAATTGGTTGCTGTTCTCTCTCATCTACCAATTCTGTGATTTTTCCCTCTACATATAAACCTTCAATATCACCAACTGCAAAAATATCAAGATGATCCTGGTTCAAAATTTGTTGATAATAAGCATAAAGATCCTCTGCAGTAATCTTATCTAAATCTTCCTCGTATCCATGCACACGTAAACGATATGCCTCTTCGTTACACATTTCCTCAATTAGGCGAGTGTTTGCAAAGCTTATTTTATCCTCTTTTAGTGATTCCATCTTGCTACGCAAGGTTTCTTTTTCACGAGCTACAATTTTGGGATCGAATCCTTGATTAACTAATTTTGGTTGATAAATTACTTCACGAAGAAAAGCAATTCCTTTATCTAATAAATCCTGAGAACCTGCGATGTATTGTTCATTTGGCAATTCTAATCGAATATTTAAGATATGATTCTCACCTTTTTTACTACTGTCAACTGCTAAAACAGTGCCATATAGCTCATCAAGATGTTGCCGTAATTGTATGGCAGTAGGGTAATTCTCCGTACCTTGCTGCAAAATATAGGGAAGTAACGCTCTTTTCGTAATATTTTCTCTAGTTAACTTTGACGTGAACTTTAATGACAGGTGAATGGTTTTAAATTTCTTAGTATGTATAAGATGTAAATCATACCCTTCTCTTGGGATGATTCGCTCTAAAGATTCGGCCATAATTCTACTCCTTTGAATTTATTTTTGTTGTCTTCTTTATTCTATCAAAAAGATCCAAATATTATGCTAAATGGAGAAGTTGTCTTCAAAGTATTTTTAGACCTATCACTTCCTCTCCTCTGGAAACAGCTATATTTCAATTATTTGACACAAATTGTATGAAAAGCTTAAAAACCCGTTACCTTACATCTAAACGGGTTTTTAAGCTTCTTTTGCAAGATCAGAAAGTTCAAAGTAAACTTCCATCAGTAGTGTTTTGACACCAACTGATGGTTAGCGAAAGTTAGCAGGTTGTTATCTCCCATTTAACTCAAACCTTGAAGTGGGGATTTTGCTGACGATTATCCCGGCATCTATCCTATCTAGCTCCAAGCATCCAGAAACTAAGCTTGCGCGCACTCTGCACTTTTCTTAGGCCTTTCTACTTCCTTATAATCTTTTTCTTAAAACGTAAAAACTGAATACATCTGCTCTAAAAAAGTTAGCTGAATATAGTACTGGTTCGTTATCTTTTGTATAGTGCATTTGTCGTAATAGTAATAGCGCCTGATCTGGTTCACAATTTAAGATTGGTGAAATTCTTTCATGATAACCGATTGGTTCTATATAAGCTACAGCATAATCTATTTGTTTCTTGGCGTATGTTTTCAAAGCTTGAAAAATAGATTCCTGACGATGAATCAGTTCTAGTGGCATGGTACGTTTATCCACTCTGTCTATACAATAAACAACAGGGTCACCGTCTGCCGTACGCACTCGTTCTAACTGTGCAAATTTTTCAATTTCTAATGGATCAAATCGGCGCTTATCTTCATCTGTTGGTTCTGTAATTTCAGCAGAAATATATTGTACGCCCGGCTTTTTACCTGATTTTCGTATCATCTCCGTAACACTGCCCAACTGTTCAATACCAGATGACAGAATCGGTTTTGTGTGTACAAAAACTCCCACACCTGGTCTTCGAATCAAGATATTTTCTTCCTCTAGAACGGCAATGGCGTCTTGAATTTCTTTACGTGTTACACCTAAACTTTTTGCTAATTCATACTCTGTAGGCAGTTTTTCTTTTTCTTTATACTGTCCATCCTCTATTAAATTTTTAATATAATGAACAGCAGAGATTGATGATCCGTTATTTAAATTAGATAACATAGCTTCCCCCAACCAATCTATATCCAATGTAAGTTTGTCATTACAACCCAATATAACACTATTAGATCGAATAATAAAGAATAGTTTGTCTCTTTTGAATTTTAGTACTAGGATGAATAATTTGCTGTCATATCATCCGATGCTTGGCTTTGTAAAACAGTTCTAGGTTTTGAGCCTTCATATGGACCTACAATCCCTCTATCTTCCATCGCATCTATCAATCGAGCTGCACGCGTATAACCTACCCGGAAACGCCTTTGTAGCATGGATACACTGGCGGTTTGCATCTCTAGTACTAATTGTACCGCGTCGTCAAACAAGTCATCATCCACTTCTTGTACCACTTCTGTTTCTTCTTCCGGAATCATTTCTTCTTGATATTGTGCCTTTTGTTGTTCCACACAATGATCCACAACTCGTTCTACTTCTTCATCAGAAAGGAAGGCTCCTTGAATACGGACAGGTTTTGACAATCCGACCGGAATAAAGAGCATATCCCCTCGACCTAATAGCTTTTCTGCACCACCAGAATCAAGGATTGTTCTTGAATCTGTTTGTGATGATACACTAAAGGCGATTCGTGACGGAATATTTGCCTTGATCACACCGGTAATAACGTCAACAGATGGGCGTTGAGTTGCTATAATTAAATGAATACCAGCTGCACGTGCCATTTGTGCCAGTCTAGTGATTGCATCTTCTACTTCATTTGAAGCGACCATCATCAAGTCAGCTAATTCATCTACAAGTACAAGAATATACGGAAGTTGTGGTTGCTGATCTTCTTCGGCAGCATTATGACGCTTAATATATTCATTATATCCTTCTATATTTCTAGTACCACTCTCTGAGAACAAGTCATAGCGTCTTTCCATTTCAGATACTACTTTTTTTAACGCCCTTGAAGCTTTTTTAGGATCAGTCACTACTGGTGTAAGTAAATGAGGAATACCATTATATACATTCAGCTCTACTTTTTTAGGGTCGATCATCATCATCTTTACTTCATGCGGTTTTGCTCGCATCAAAACACTGGTAATAATGCCATTAATACAAACACTTTTACCACTGCCTGTCGCACCTGCAACCAATAGGTGTGGCATTTTATTTAATTCTGCAATCACAGATTCACCAGCAATATCCTTCCCTAAAGCAAAAGCTAACTTGTTCTGAATATGATTCTTTTTCGTTTCCATCACTTCACGTAATGTGACCATTGCTGTTTCTTCATTCGGCACTTCTATTCCAACTGCTGATTTTCCTGGAATAGGTGCTTCAATACGAATATCCTTAGCAGCTAAAGCAAGTGCTAAATCATCATTTAAATTAACGATTTTACTGACTTTAACACCTGCTTCAGGGTATACTTCATATTTCGTTACGGATGGACCAACATGGACTTTGGTAACACGAGCCTTCACACCAAAACTTTGGAACGTTTTTTCTAACTTGCGAACAACTCGTTGTATATGCGTTTTATCTTGTTGCTTACCAAAGTTTTTAGGAAGCTCTAATATATTCATTAATGGTAATTGATAGTCCTGATTCTCAAATTCTGTTGTTGGTAATTGAGCTGACTCAGATTCATCCCATTTGTCTTGTTTTTCTTCTTCTTTGTCTTCTAACTCTTTTGCATCTATTGTCTCTACATGTTCATTATTATCCTGGTCCATCACTTCTAAATCTTCATTTGCATATGCAATAGCTGGAAGTTCACTATCATTGTTATCCTGGTCACTCTCAAGTAAAACATCATTATCTTCTTCTTTTGTTTCTGTTACTGTTTCTTTTCGTTGTTCTTTCCATTCTACAAATCGTTGTTTACTGTGTTGTAATTTTTCTTGTAATTTATGAAAAATAGTTGAGAATAAATCTCCGATTGATAGATTAAAAAATACAATAATCCCTACTAACATCATAAATGCCGCAACAATCATTGCACCATCACTTGAAAATAGAAAATAGCTAACTCCAAACATGATTGCAGCAAACATGCCGCCACCCAAATAGGCAGAAGTACGCTCACCCTGGATATAATCTTTAAAAAAGGTAAAGCTTTGACCAGTAATAGAAGGATAGTTAGCTGGCTGTGAAAACGCTTCTTGAAATGTAAGAATATGTGTCATTAATAAAAAACCTGCCAACACCAGATACGTACCTGTCCACTTTCGAGTTGCTAATTTTGGCCACTTTCGTTTCACCATAAGGTAGATACCCACGAATAATAAAAATAGTGAAACAATAAAATACCAGGTTCCGAAGAAAAAACGAAAGACATTTTCTAGTAGAGATGAAATAGCCCCATCACTAATCAACGTTGCGCCACTTCCAAAAATCGCCAAAAACACTAATAATAAACCTAATAATTCCTTCTTTATATTATTTTTTAATGGTTGTTTTTTCCTTCTTTTTTTTCTTTTTGCCATATAAACACTCCTCAAATCCCTAGACATTACTTTCACTGTAAATATGTATGAAATACCCTTGCTGATTGTTAGCAAGGGTGTCTAAATAGCTCTATTCTCATTTCTATTATAGCATAGAATCCAAAATAGAACGAATATTCTATTGGGTATTTTCACTACTTGAAATAATCGTACCTGGAGAAAAGTGTTCAGCTAAATAATCGTTTGGATTTGTAGATAATAATTGTACAATACGCATATCGCCGTTTTCTAACCTTTGGATACAACATGATTTATTTTGATAGTTGATAAATTCAAATTGTTGGTAATCTTTTTCGGTATAATGAATATCCTCATAACTAAGTGGTGTATATAATATCATTGGATCAGCTCCTGAGAATCCTTTTTGCTTCCAATTAATTCATTCAATTTCGACATTGCTCCACTTATACCGCCAACCTCATTGATTAAACCATACTTAACAGCATCTTGTCCGACTACATTTGTTCCAATATCTCTAGTTAAATTTCCTTTTTCGAACATTAATTCTTTCAATTTTTCTTCTTTGATATTAGAATGAGCCGTTACAAATTGAAGAACACGTTCCTGCATTTTGTCAATATATTCAAATGTTTGTGGAACACC
Organism: Gracilibacillus orientalis; assembly: GCF_900114645.1. Classification (GTDB taxonomy): domain Bacteria; phylum Bacillota; class Bacilli; order Bacillales; family Amphibacillaceae; genus Gracilibacillus; species Gracilibacillus orientalis. The sequence goes on from NZ_FOTR01000013.1 coordinate 20,526, forward strand.
AATAACAAGACCTGTAAGCCGAATTGGATGAATTGTCATGGTTGCCGATGGAGTTATAAAAGAATAATCGGTTGACACAGATATAGGTACACCAATTGAGTGACCTCCTCCTAATACGACTGAAACAGTCGGTTTAGATAATGATGCAATCATTTCTGATAAAGCAAGACCTGCTTCGACATCACCACCAACTGTATTTAAAACCACGACTAATCCCTCTATCTTAGGATTCTGTTCAATTGCAATTATTTGAGGAATAAGATGTTCATATTTGGTTGTTTTATTTTGTGGTGGTAGTTGGACATGTCCTTCCACTTGACCGATGATTGATAATACATGAATATTTGAGTCTGGTGCATTCGGTATGGTGGATTGCCCTAATTGTTGAATCTTTTCAACAAGTGATGATGACTGTGACTCTTTTTCTTTCGTTTCTTGTTTTTGTTGTTTCATACCTAATTACCCCTTTACTTCATAGTAGTAATTAGTATGAACCAGCTTGCTTATTTCATTCTGTGAACATTAACAGTTATAAAAAGTGTTGCTTATGTATAGTTTATATTAAGGATAGTATTATATCCACAAAAAGAACCCGTTTCACATAGATAGAAACGAGTCCATATAATAATCGTTATTGGAATGATTCAATTACTCTAAACAGATTTTGTTCTTCAAATGGCGATAACGGTACTAACGGTAAACGAACAGAGCCTACTTCAATTTGTTGATATTTTAAGGCAGACTTGACTGGTGAAGGAGATGGTGCCATAAATAATGCACGCATAATAGGAAGTAACTTACGATGAAGTCGACTTGCTTCATCCACTTTACCTTGTTCGAATAACTCAATCATTGCTTTCATCTCTTTTCCAATAATATGGGAAGAAACAGAAACAATACCTGAACCACCAATAGAACGAATTGGTAAGGTTAATGAATCATCACCACTATAAACAGAGAAACCATCATCCACTTGTTCAAGTATAGAAGCAATTCCGTCCAGATCACCAGTAGAATCTTTTACCGCTACAATGTTATCGATTTGTGATAAGGCCACAACCGTTTCCACATTCAAGCGCACGACTGCTCTTGATGGAATATTGTACAACATAATTGGTAATTGGGTCTCTTGAGCAATCGCTAGATAATGTTGATATAACCCTTCTTGATTCGGCTTATTATAATATGGAGTTACAACTAACGCTCCATCTACTCCTATTTGTTCTGCTTCTTTGGTTAGATCGATCGAAGCCTGTGTATTATTACTTCCCGTTCCAGCAATAATAGGTACTCGACCATCGACTACTTTAACCACATGTTTAAATAAAGATATTTTTTCATCATGACTTAATGTCGGAGATTCGCCCGTTGTACCTGCTACAACAAGTCCCTCTGATCCAGTGGCAATTAAATGTTCTATTAATTGCGTCGTTATATTTAAATCGATACGATTATTTTCATCAAAAGGTGTCACCATTGCAGTTAACAATCTTCCGAAATCCATAATGTCACCATCTCCTTTCCAATCTCCTTCACCTTATTAGCAATTGCTAAACATTTAATATTTATTTTCGCTTCATGTATTGCCTTTTTTTTACAATATAGCTCATATATAGAAAAATGGCGAACATAATTATGCCATGAATATACAATTTCATCAATAGAAAACTTCAAACATTTATTATTCTAATTGAAATGCTTCATGTAACGCATTAAGTGCTGATTCTAAATGAACGTTTTGAATTAAAACCCATATAGTACGATGACTATCTGCCGATTGTAAAATCGGTATTTTATTACTAGTTAATGTCTGGACAATTTTGGATGTAACACCAGGCACACCTGACATTCCTGCTCCGACTAAAGAAATCTTCGCACAATCTTTCGTAATAATTGGTTGAAGGTTCAATGTTTCTAAGACTTGCCTAGCTAAATTCTCATCTCGTTCAAATATGGTATATATAACACCATTAGGTGATATATTGATGAAATCGACGGAAATCCCCGCTTCAGCCATCGCTTTAAATACTTTAACATGTAATTGTTGCGGCTCTTTAGCCTCTTGAATTTTTATTTGAGTAATTTTATTTACATATGCAATCCCTGTAGCCAATCGATCATGTACACTTTCAGAAAAACCTGTTTCAGAAACATTTGTAATAAGTGTTCCTTTATCATTCAGTTTTGTAGAACGCACTCTAATGGGAACATTGGCCTGCATTGCAATCTCAACTGCTCGTGGGTGAATAACCTTTGCTCCTTGATAAGCTAAATTACATATTTCTGTATATGAAATAGTTTCTAATCTTTGTGCATTGGTAACAATCCGAGGATCTGCTGTCATAATGCCATTTACATCTGTAAATATATCTGCATATTCTGCTTGTAAAGCAGCAGCTAATGCAGTGGCAGAGGTATCACTCCCACCCCTGCCAATGGTTGTTATTTCATCATTCTCCGTTTTCCCTTGAAATCCAGCTACTACTACTACTTGATGGTCAGTTAAAACTTGATATAAATGATTAGTATCTACTGTTTTAATTTGTGCATTGGAAAAATTGCTAGTCGTAATAATTCCAGCTTCTCCACCAGTCATTGCAATAGCATTTATTTGATGCTCCAGTAGATCATGCGAGAAAACTGTCGCAGATATTGTTTCGCCACAGGATAATAATAAATCTTTCTCCTTATTACTTAAAATGGAATGATTTCCATCAATCAATGATAATAAAGCATCGGTCGAATAAGGCTCTGGGTACCGACCCATCGCTGAAACAACTACAACTACTTTATAGCCTTCACTTAATGCTTCCTTGATATGACGAATAGCATATTCTCTGGATTCTTTATTTTTAACAGACGTGCCACCAAACTTTTGAACCAATACCCGCATGATCCCACCTCATTTATTTATTGAGCCAGTTATTTTTTGCTAAAGACTCAGCAATTTGTACGGAATTCCAAGCAGCTCCTTTTAATAAGTTATCAGAGACTACCCATAAATGGAATCCTTTCTCATTATCTAAATCTTTTCGGATGCGGCCTACAAATACATCACATTTACCTGCTGCTTCTAATGGTGTTGGATATACCTGATTAGCTGGATCATCCTCTAAAACAATACCATCCGCATTCCTAATCGCTTCTTTGAACTGATCAACGGTTACACCATCTTTATCAACTTCCACATAGACACTTTCTGCATGGGATGTAAAGAGTGGTAATCGTACACAAGTTGCTGCAACCTGAATAGATTCATCATGCATAATTTTCTTCGTTTCATTTATCATTTTTATTTCTTCAAATGTGTATCCATTTTCTTGGAATACATCAATTTGTGGTAATGCATTAAAAGCAATCGGGTAATGATGCTTCTCTCCAGATACTGGTAATAATTCTGGCTTTAATTCTTCACCTTCTAAAAATGCCTTAGACTGTGAATGTAATTCTTCAACTGCTTCATTTCCGGCTCCTGATACTGCTTGATATGTGGAAACAATTACTCTGGACATACCAAATTGATCTTGAACTGGTTTAAGAGCAGCTACCATTTGGATTGTTGAACAATTTGGATTTGCAATAATTCCATTATGCTTCTGGATATCCTCCTCATTCACTTCCGGTACCACAAGTGGTACTTCAGGATCCATTCGGAATGCACTTGTGTTATCAACAGCAACCGCACCACGTTTTACTGCTTCTGGTGCTAATTTTTTAGACACTGATCCACCAGCAGAAAACAGGGCAATATCTACTCCTTCAAAGCTTTCCGGAGTAGCTTCTTGCACCGTATATGATTTACCTTGAAAGTCCATTTCCTTTCCTGCTGAACGTTTAGAAGATAATAACAGTAATTCATTGATTGGAAAGTTCTTTTTATCCAAAGTTTCTAGCATTTTTGCTCCTACTGCACCAGTAGCACCTACTACTGCTACATTATATTGTTGTCCTGTTGCCATGTTTATTTGTCTCCTTCCATTTGCTTCAATGTTTAATTTGATATCTTTTTTATCATAACATATTATCGAGTATTCTTTAATTATTTCATCATAATTACTTGTTTCTTTCTATAACTACGGGCTGAATCTGCTTATATTCAAGTGCTTCCTTTACTGTTTCCGGAATTAATGTCATATCTGATACCATTGAATTTGGTTTTTTTATTGGATCGTCCTGACCAAATGGTACGAAATATATCAGCTTAGTAGACATCAACCGCATTAAATTAACGCCATTTAAGCCTAATGCATCATTAGTTGAAACACCAATTACAACTGGATTTCCATTTCTAATCGTTGCTTTTGTTGCCATCAAAACAGGGCCATCCGTTATAGCATTTGCGAGACGACTCATGGAATTACCTGTTAAAGGTGCTAATAGCATAACATCTAGCGGCTCAACCGGTCCTAACGGTTCCGCATCTACAATAGTTGTAATCGGTTCTCTACCTGTAATTTCACGAACACGGGCCATATGATCGTCAGCTTTACCGAATTTACTGTCAGTATCTTTAAATGTATATGAAACAACTGGGACTAATTCAGCACCTAACTCAATCAGTTTCTCCATTTGTGGATAAACAGCTGCATAAGTACAATGTGATCCAGTTAAACCAAATCCAATCTTTTTCCCTTTTAAATCCACTAAAATACCTCCTATACTTATATTCTTGTTACAGAACCACAGGGCTAGCCAATTTGGGCTTACGTTATATGCCCAGTATATGCCTAGCTCATCTGTGTGTTACTTTAAGGAGGTGAATAGTATCTTAGCAATACGATCAGCTAAAATTTCACCAGCTGTTGTCGGAGCTACCATTCCTGGTAAACCTAAAGCATGTATAGCTTTTATGCCTCTGGTTTTCGCGTATTCAAAATCAATTCCACCTGGTTTGGATGCTAAATCGATAATAATCGCTTGGTTATTCATTTTTTCAATTAATGATTTATCTACTACTTTTGCAGGAATCGTATTGATTAAAATTTGACATTCATCCATATAATTCTTTGCTTGGTCCAAAGAATACGCTCCCCATCTTCTTTGATAAACACGCGCCAAATCGGTTTCTTCCTTAGAAATAACAGCTACATTAGCTCCGAGACCAGCAAAACTATTAGCTGTTGTTTCACCAACTCGCCCATAACCAAAAATGAATACATTAGCATGGTGGATAGTGAAATCAGTATGTTGAATAGCAAGCATAATAGCTCCTTCAGCAGTTGGAATTGAATTATAAATAGCAACATCATTTCTTTCCATCAATTTGATTAGCTTCAATTTATTGTTTTCAATATGCTGATCCAGTTTTTGATTGGATATTCCAGTGAACACGACACAATTTTCTGGTAATCCCTGAAACCATGTTTCTGTTAATTGTATTTTCTCATTAGAGAACATTGTTTCGACGTAGCCTTCATCATCTATACCTGTAATTGGTAAAATGATACCATCTAATTTAGATGTATCTAAATTCTCGATTGTTGATTGCATGACACCTGTATAACTTTGCTCTACTTGTTCAAAACCTAATATTCGAATATTTAATTGATCAATCGTTTTAAGTGCGTGTATTAAAGGCAAATAACGTGCATCGCCTCCAATGATAGCAATTTGTTTAGTCTTTTGCATCTTGTCACCTCACCAAATCTCTGTCTAAACAAATAAATCTTATTTAAAATTATCATATGAAAACACGGAACAGAAGTGAAGGGGCAAATACCCTAGGAATTACGAAAAGTGCAAAGCGCCCGTACAAACAGGCCCTGAACCGCAATGGATAACGGAAACACGACGAGGAACGGAATGGAGGTATCTGGAGATAACACTTGTGGTTTTATACCCAGTTCATTACCCTACAAAAAAACGAAGCTTCAATTAGCTTCGTTTTTCAAACTTCATCTGTTTCTACAATAATCATATCGTCTCCAACTTTTTTGATTTGTTTCCAATCAATCCGTGAATAGGACTCTGACTTTCTTAATCCGAACATACTGTATTGTGGAATTGTAAAAGATATAATTTGTCCTGTTTTTTCATCGATTTCAAGATCTGATTGACCTAAAACACCCAGTCTGGATCCTGTTGTTAAGTCTATCAACTCTTTACTGCTTAAATCATTAAAACGCATCAATAACACCTCCAATCTGTTATTCAGGTGAAATAATGGCAGTTGCCACACTATCAGACTGTAGTGTATCGAGAATATATTGAACATCATCTAGTTTCACATCATCAATCTTTTTCATAATATCATCGAGAGAAGGATGGCCCTGTGACAATAATTCATTTCTCGCATTTCGGCCCATCTTGCTGTTAGTACTCTCTAGACTTAACATATAAAGTCCTTTTAGTTGTTCTTTACTGTTTTCCCACTCTTTAGTGGTTAAACCATTCTTTCTTAATTGATCAACGATATGATGAATTTTATCTTGGACAATATACAACTGATTTTTTGCTGTTCCCGCATAAATTGTTAACATGCCACTGTCAATAAAAGCGCTATGATAGGAAAAGATTGAGTATGCCATTCCTGTTTTTTCTCTTATTTCTTGAAACAATCTAGAGCTCATACTCCCACCTAACACATTATTAACAATCAACATGGCATATTCAAGTTCGTCTTCTATCCGAACACCTTCATATCCTAAACAGAGGTGGGCTTGTTCTGTTTCTTTTGTTTGTGAAATTTGTTTGGGATGAAATGTAGGTTTGCTTAAATATTTCCTATCAGATAAAGTCTCATTTCTCTGTACTGTAAGAGTTTCTTCCACCGTGTTAATAAAATTATGATTTGCATTTCCGGCGATCGACACAACGATGTTCTCGGGAATGTATTGATTTTGCAGATAGTGAAGCATATCTTGTTTTGACATCTGATTAATAGTAGATTTTGATCCTAATATTGGTTTTGCTATTGGATGTTGTTGATAAGCTGCTTCAGCTAATAAATCATGGATAATATCGTCTGGAGTATCCTCTGTCATATTTATTTCTTCTAACACTACTTTCTTTTCTCTTTCGATCTCTGTTTGATCAAATGTTGAATGAAGTAGCATGTCTGCTAAAATTTCGATTGCCAATTCTTTATGAGTATCGAGGACTTTGGCGTAAAAGCAAGTATATTCTTTTGAAGTGAACGCATTAATTTCGCCACCAATGCCATCAAACGCCTCAGCAATCTCTTGTGGAGTTCGCTTTTCTGTTCCTTTAAATAACATATGCTCAATAAAATGAGATATGCCGTTTAGTTCTGGGTCCTCTTCTCTCGAGCCGGTTTTGACCCATATACCGATAGTTACCGACCTTACGGAAGTGACTTCTTCCAAAACAATACGCATCCCATTACTGCATTCTTTACGATGTAACAAATCCAAATCCTCCTAAATTCCATGCTATAAGTACCTAAACTAAATCGTAGTAGATACAAACTGCGCAACAGTGAAAATGTCTGTATTAAAGTTTCCTTCCATTCTGATTAAAGATATGTACATGGATACGCTACGGCAGAACACTTCGCTTTTACCCAAGGGCACAAGTGCGACATCTGCTCAACCAAGTTTTCACAGTGTCTTCTATGCAGTGGGCACGGCTTCAGCTAACTTGGTAAAGAAAATCACTTTACCAAGTGGATCTTCAGCTCGCGCTGTTCCCACAGGAGTCTCCGTATTCTGCCTACGCTGATAATGATTTTCTGATGATTGAAAGGACAAAATCCATCTCGTGGATCTTTTCTCACTTAATCAGAAAACCATACGAAGCTGCGGAAAAATACGACACTCCTGTGGGAAAGGAACAGTCTGAAGACCCCCGTGATGCGCCTGTGTCTTCTAGTAACGCTTCGTAGTATGTTTCCTCGGCGCAAGGGAACAAAGAAGTCTATTCAAGTAGTCCCCTGGCTGAAGCGTTCCCCGACGGCATAGAAAACACTACGAAAGCGCTTGAGTAGATGTTGCACTTGTGCCCTTGGTGAAAGGAAGTGTTTTTTCCGCAGCTTAGTGTGCATTTCTTATCATGCAAGAAGAAATCCATAGAATATCATTCCATAGTTCTCTTCTTTCGATAATCAGAACACTACGCAAAGCGGAGGTAAGATACGTAGACTCCTACGGGAACAGCGCGAGCCGAAGACCCCGCAAGAAAACGTACTTGGTTTTCTGAGGAGGCTGAGGCCGTGGAAAGCGCAGTATCTTACCGTAGCGTTTCCTAGCACTCACCATTAATCAGAATGAAAGCAGCAAATTCACATGACAGTTACTTCGCAGTTTATGTGTTATGTATTTCTTTTATATTTTCTGAAGGTTTAAAAAAAGAAACTGGTTGGCCAGCTTCTTTTTGATTAATTGTTTTCTTTTTCTTTTTCTTCAATTAGTACAGCTTTTCTTGAGAGGTTGACACGTCCTTGACGGTCGATTTCTTTTACTTTGACCATAATTTGATCGCCAATTGATACAACATCTTCTACTTTACCAATTCTTTCTTCCGCTAATTCCGAAATATGAACTAATCCTTCTTTGCCTTTAAATAATTCTACAAAAGCACCAAATTTTTCAATACGTTTCACCGTACCTAGATACATTTGTCCAACTTCTACTTCACGAACAATATCTTCAATTACTTTTTGAGCTTTTTTGTTCATCTCCGTATTAGTGGAAGAAATAAAGACATGTCCATCTTGTTCAATATCAATTTTAACGCCAGTTTCTTCAATGATTTGATTGATTTGTTTACCACTTGGACCAATCACATCACGAATTTTATCTGGTTTAATATCCATTGTTAAAATTTTTGGAGCATAGTCAGACAATTCATTTTTAGGCTCTTGAATCGTTTCTAACATATGGGAAAGAATGTGCATGCGACCTATTTTTGCTTGGCTTAACGCTTCATCTAGGATTTCGCGAGATAAGCCTTCAATCTTAATATCCATTTGCAGCGCTGTAACACCTTTTTCTGTACCCGCCACTTTGAAGTCCATATCTCCTAAAAAGTCTTCCATACCTTGAATATCACTTAAGATTGAATAGTCTTCACCGGTTTTGACAAGTCCCATGGCAATACCGGCAACTGGTGCTTTTATCGGCACTCCAGAATCCATCATTGCTAATGTACTTGCACAAATACTTGCTTGAGACGTAGAACCATTAGATTCTAGTACTTCCGAAACAAGACGTATTGTATACGGGAATTCTTTTTCATCTGGTATTACTTTTTCTAAGGCACGTTCACCTAATGCACCATGCCCAATTTCACGTCGACCTGGTCCACGGATTGGTCCTGTTTCCCCAACACTGAAAGATGGGAAATTATAGTGATGCATAAAACGTTTGGATTCTTCTGCATCTAGACCATCAAGAATTTGCACATCACCCAATGCTCCTAATGTACACACACTCAATGCTTGTGTTTGACCACGAGTGAATAGACCGGAACCATGTGTGCGAGGTAATACCCCAATTCTAGAAGATAACGATCTGATTTCATCAATTTTTCTTCCATCTGGACGTATTTTTTCTTTTGTAATCAGTCGACGAACTTCTTCTTTCACAATTTTATCTAAAACAGCCGCAACTTGTTTTAATGTGTCAGCTTCTGCCTCAGCTTCTTCATATTCTGCTTTTATTTCTGTTTTGACTTGATCAATTGCTACCTCACGCGCATGTTTTTCTTGTACCTGTATTGCTTTTACTAGTCGATCTTTTGCTTTCTTTTCCACTTCTTCTACAATAGAATCATTAGGTTCAAATAATTTAATATCTGTTTTTTCTACTTGTAATGCTTCAATGATTTGTTCCTGAAAAGCTATTAACCGTTTAATTTCTTCATGACCAAACATAATCGCTTCTAGCATAATTTCTTCTGGTACTTCGTCTGCTCCAGCTTCTACCATGTTAACCGCATCTTTTGTACCAGCTACCGTTAGATCAATATCACTTTTTTCACGTTCATCTAATGTTGGATTAATAACAAATTTTTCGTCTACTCTTCCTACCACGACACCTGCAATTGGTCCCGCAAAAGGTATGTCAGATACGCTTAAAGCGATCGATGAACCGATCATTGCTGCGATTTCAGATGGTAAATTCTGATCCACACTCATAACAGTACTAATTACCTGTACCTCATTCCGAAAACCATCTGGAAACAATGGTCGAATGGGACGGTCAATTAGTCTTGATGTTAATACTGCTTTTTCACTCGGTCTACCTTCTCTTTTAATAAAACCACCTGGGATTTTACCAACCGCGTATAAACGTTCTTCATAATTGACGGTTAACGGGAAAAAAGGTAAATCTTTTGGTTCTTTTGAAGCTGTTGCAGTTGCTAATACAGCTGTGTCACCATAATGCACCATACATGCTCCATTTGCTTGTTTGGCCAACTCTCCAATTTCAACACGAAATGGCTGACCAGCTATTTCTGTTGAAAATACTTTCTTTTCTTCTACCATTATTGTACTCCTCTCAAAACAACTATGCTTGTACATTACTACTTATATTTTAGCACGTTGTTTCCACATATGTAACTAGTTCCATTTATTAAACATAATTCGGAATAATATTAGTATTTTCTATTTTGCATAGAAATAATCAATATGTCATGTATTTCTTTAACAAAAATCATGATTTCTGAAAATATATACATATTCCTTGTTAAGTTATTATTCCCACTAGTTTTTTACATACAGAAAAAGCGGGATCACTCCCGCTTTTTGTTGGTTTATCGACGTAAACCTAAATTTTGAATTAGTGTACGGTAACGTGAAATGTCGTTATTACGTAAATAATTTAACAAGTTACGACGTTTACCTACCATTTTTAATAGACCACGGCGTGAATGGTGATCTTTCTTATGAAAACGCAAGTGGTTATTCAAATTATTAATTTCCTCAGTAAGGACAGCGATTTGAACTTCTGGTGAACCAGTATCGTTCTCATGTGTTTTGTATTCTGTGATAATTTCATTCTTACGCTCTTGTGTTATAGCCATCCTATTCACCTCCTAATATTTCCAGTTTGAAACCCCAATCCCCTAGCAATCGCCGGAGAAATCGAATAGCCAAGTGGATGGTTTCCGTATTAAAGGTTACAACTTTTCGACTTAAAATGCAAGTGGTTTTATTCATTTATTGTAAAAAAATCACGAGTTTGTTCTTCATCTTCTTTCAGCTTATCTACCAATTCATCAATTCCTGAGAACTTTTCTTCGTCTCGAATATATTTTTTCCAATACACGACTATTTTTTCGCCGTAAATATTCTCATCAAAATCGAAGATGTGTACTTCAAGTTTAGTATTTTCACGATCATCTGTAAATGTTGGATTATATCCAAGGTTGGCCATACCATAAAATTGCTTATCTCCAACTTCCACTTCTACAGCATATACACCTATTCTCGGTAAAAAATAATAATCCTCAATCAGTAAGTTTGCAGTTGGATAGCCAATGGTTCGACCACGTTTATCCCCATGAATGACTTCACCTGTTAAGGAATAAGGCCTGCCAAGTAATATCTCTGCTGTTTTCATGTTCCCTTGTTCCAATTCATTACGAATCCTAGTTGAACTAATTTTATCTTCTTGATAATCTAATCTACCTATAGTTGTAATCTCAAGTTCGTTACCAATAAACTCATGAATATTATCCATATTACCTGAACCTTTATGACCAAATGTAAAATCAAACCCAGCAACTAAATGAGTTATATGTAAGGTCACAATAAAATGATTGATAAATTCTATTGGTGTTAACTTAGCTAATGATTGATCAAATCGAATAATATATAAACGTTCCACCCCTAATGCTTCAATCTTTTTAATTTTGTCTTCAATAGGGGTAATATACCGCACAGAATCTTTTTTCTTTTGCAATACTACAGAAGGATGCGGATCAAAAGTGATCACTGCAGATTCTTTTTTTGTTTGGCTGGCGATATTAATTGCTTGCTGTATTACCGCCCTATGTCCTTTATGAACCCCATCAAAAAAGCCAATAGCAGCTACTGTATCTGGCAAATTGTCTTTTTCAAAATCATGGGGATATACAAGTGATTGCACTTTCACCTGTTTCACCTACTTTCTTTCATTAAATCTGAAAACACGAGCTGGTTTTATTTCTTTCTTATTATCATGTATTTGATATATAGCTACAATTTGATTGTGATAAGTCATTCGAAAAAAAGTCGTATTAGGTATTGGACTAGGTAATGGAAATTTTTGCCCATGATATACTTTTTCCTTCGTATCCTCATCTACATCCAAGTTATCTAAATGAGCAAGTACTTTATTTATTGATAATAGTGGAATTGGTTCGTTATTCTGCAAGTGGTCTTGAACTTGATCAAGAGTAAACGTGTCTTGTTCTGACAAATTCCCAGTAGCTATTCTCACTAAATGGGACATATGGGAAGGAAACCCCAAAGCTTTTCCGATATCAACACATAGTGTACGGACATATGTACCTTTAGTACATGTAACTTCAAATTCAATAGCTTGTGTCTTATCAACTTTATCATATGTTGTAGACAAAAAACGAATATTGTGTATTTGCACTTGACGAAAAGGTCTTTCAACTGATTCATTGGCCCTTGCATATTCATATAGTTTTTTTCCATTCACCTTTACTGCTGAATATAGAGGGACTTGCTGTGTAATTTCACCACAAAATTCTTGCAATACCTCATGAATGGATTCTCTCGATATTTCGTTATCAACATTCTCTTGATCCTGTATTTCTCCTGTTTGATCTTCCGTATCGGTAGAAAACCCCAATGTTGCCGTTGCTCGATATGTTTTAGTAGTATCCATTAAATATGGGACAATTTTCGTTGCCTCGCCTAGACAAATAGGTAAGAGTCCTTCCACTTCTGGATCCAGTGTACCAGTATGCCCTACTTTTTTTGTACCTAGTAATTTTCTAACCTTAAAAACACAGTCATGTGATGTCATGCCTTTATTTTTCCATAAAGGTAAAATCCCGTCCATACGTTACCTCCACTTTCATTAAATGTAGACATTCAGAAAACCCTTGTAAAGACAAGGGTTCTCATTTATTTATAAAATATACATCCAGAGATGTCTATCTAGATCCAGAGCTCAGCGTCTAGGGTAATTTCCCTCAATAAAGAAAGCTTACTAATTGGTGGAATTCGCTGGCACTTTTTCTTATTGCTCTTCTTCTGATTCGTTTAATTCTTTAAGAATATGTTCGATTCGATTTCCTCTTTCAATGGTGTCATCGAAGTCAAACATTAATTCTGGTGTTTTTCTCAGTCTAATACGTTTACCAATCTCCGAACGGATAAACCCTTTTGCTTTAGCAAGTCCAATTAGAGATTCTTGCCTTTTGTTTTCATCACCTAAAACCGAGATAAAAACTTTTGCTTGTTGCAAGTCTCCGGTTACTTCTACATCAGTAATTGTAACAAACCCTATTCTAGGATCTTTCATTTTGCGGGATATGATATCACCAAGCTCTTTTTTCATTTGTTCGGCGACTCGATTAGAGCGTAATTCCCCCATCTATATCACCTCTTTCCTAACTTACATCATCTGATTTCAGTATTTGTAATAGTCCGTTCTATTTCCGTAAAGGAATCGAGTAGACTTAGTGCTTGTTGGATAATTTGTTGACTAATTTCACTCGATTCGGATACAGCGACTATCCCCAGCTTAGATCGTTGCCATAAGTCTTGATAATCCATTTCAGAGATAGCAATATTTAAATCTTTACTAAGACGACTTTTAATCCTTTTTAATACAGATCGTTTATCCTTTAAAGAATGACATTCATACAAAAAGATTTCAACTTCTGCATAGGTGATCATGAAATTTTAATTTCCTCCATCACATATGCTTCAATTACATCGCCTTCTTTAATATCATTGTAGTTTTTAATCGTAATACCACATTCGTAATTTTGTGCGACTTCTTTCACATCATCTTTATAGCGTTTTAATGTATCAATTTCACCTTCAAAGATGACTACACCATCACGAATCAAGCGAATACCAGCATTTCTGGTTACTTTTCCATCTGTTACGTATGCACCTGCTATTGTTCCAATTCTGGATACTTTAAAGATTTCTCTTACTTCCACTTGACCAATCACTTTTTCTTCAAATTCAGGATCAAGCATACCTTTCATAGCAGCTTCGACTTCTTCAATTGCTTTATAAATGACACGGTGAAGACGAATATCAACTTTTTCTGATTCTGCTGCTTTTTTCGCGTTATTATCTGGTCGGACATTAAACCCAATAACGACGGCATTAGATGCTGAAGCAAGAATAATATCAGATTCCTTGATAGCACCAACACCAGTATGAATGATGTTAACTTTCACACCTTCTACATCGATTTTTTGTAATGATGCTGCTAATGCTTCCACAGATCCATGTACGTCTGCCTTAATAATTACGTTAATATCTTTGATTTCACCTTGTTTAATTTGCTCGAATAAATCATCTAAACTGACACGAGACTGTGTACCACGTTTTTCTTCCAATTGTTTTTCTTGTCTCATTTCACCAATTTGGCGTGCTTGCTTTTCGTCTTTAAACACAACAAATTGATCTCCTGCTAATGGTACATCATTAAGACCTGTAATCTCAATAGGTGTAGAAGGTCCAGCTGAATTAATACGTTTCCCTAAATCATTTACCATCGCACGAACACGACCAAACGTATTACCAACTACAATGGGATCCCCTACTTTTAGTGTACCATTTTGAACGAGTAATGATGCAACAGGACCGCGACCTTTATCCAATTGTGCTTCTATGACCGTACCATTAGCACGTCGGTCGGCATTAGCTTTTAATTCTTCTACTTCTGCCACAAGAAGGATCATTTCTAATAAGTCATCAATTCCTTCTCTTTTTATAGCAGAGAGTTGTACGAAGATTGTATCTCCACCCCAGTCTTCAGGAATTAATTCATATTCTGTTAACTCTTGCATCACACGATCGGGATTTGCTCCTTCTTTATCCATTTTGTTCACTGCTATTATAATCGGCACTTCTGCTGCCTTGGCATGGTTGATTGCTTCAATGGTTTGTGGCATTACACCATCATCAGCTGCTACCACTAAAATAGCAATGTCAGTAACTTGAGCACCACGTGAACGCATGCTTGTGAACGCTGCGTGCCCCGGTGTATCAAGGAAGGTAACTTTTTTATCATTTTCTCTTACTTGGTATGCACCGATATGTTGGGTGATACCGCCCGCTTCACCGGCTGTTACCTTTGTATGGCGAATGGAATCAAGTAAAGTGGTTTTACCATGGTCAACGTGCCCCATAATCGTTACAACAGGAGGACGCTCCTCTAATTTATTCGGATCATCTTCATCAATATATGTTGCAAGGTCTGCTTTATCTATTTCTATTTCTTGTTCCACTTCTACGCCAAATTCACTACAAATTAATTCTAATGCATCTTCATCGAGATCTTGGTTTTTTGTTGCCATAACACCTGAAAACATTAACTTTTTAATGATTTCATTTGTTTTTTTATTTAATTTTTCTGCTAATTCTGCAACTGATATCGAACCAGAATAGGTTATTTTACTAGGCATTTGTGGTTGATTATTAGTTGGTTTTTTTGTCTCTTGTCTTTTGTCTTGTTGTTTATTATTATTTTTCATTTGTTTTTTTGATGATTGATTATTGTTAGGCTTTGTATTTGGTTGATTCTTTGCTTGTTTCTTTTTTGGTTGTTCTTTTGGTTGTTCTTTTGGCTGTTCTTTTGGTTGTTCTTTTGGTTTTGGTTGAAAGCTTTGATCAAGCTTTGTTTTCATATCATCTGAAATAGTAGACATATGATTGGAAACCGGAAGCTCTAATTCTTTAATTTTATTAATAACTTCCTTACTGGTTTTATTTATTTGTTTTGCGTACTCATATACTCGTATTTTTGACATACGTTCACCCCCGAATATTTTCATCAAGTAATGCAATCAATTTCTTCGCAAATCCTTGTTCATGAATGGAAATAGCTACACGACCTGATTTACCAACTGCTTGTGAAAGTGTATCTCGATCATCTACAAAGAAATAAGGAATGTTATAAAACGTACATTTATTTGTTATTTTCTTTAGTGTCTGATCACCTATATCACTTGCAATTACAACAATTCTTGACTTTTTTGACTGAATTTCTTTGACAATTAGTTCTTCACCAAACGTACATTTACCTGCACGATTAGCTAGCCCAATTATATTAAGATAAGATTTTTGATTGACCACATTATTCGCCTTCAATCTGTGTTCTTAATTCTTCATATATTTCTTGTGAAAATTTTACTTCTAACTGTTTTTCCAGTGTACCATTTTTTTCTGCTTGGTTAATTACTTGTAAATCCTTGGATACATAAGCTCCTCGCCCATTTTTCTTTCCAGTAGGATCTACAAAAACATCACCATCTTTAGTTTTCACTACTCGAATTAAAGACTGCTTAGGCATCATTTCTTGTGTAACAACACATTTTCTTAGTGGTTTCTTTCGTTTTTTAACCATATGAATACCTCCTTACTTAAATAGATCTTCATCCATATCTTCGTAGGATTCTTCATATTCCAAGCTATCCTCATATTCTAAAGCCTGTATACTTTCTTCAATCTCTTCTTCTGAAATGAGACCTTCTTCTTTAGCTTCAGATTCACTTTTAATATCAATTTTCCAACCTGTTAATTTGGCAGCCAACCTAGCATTCTGCCCTCGTTTTCCAATCGCAAGCGATAGTTGATAATCGGGAACTATAACAGTAGTTGCTTTTTCATCCTCATCAACATTTACCCGAATAACTTTTGAGGGGCTAAGTGCATTGGAAACATAGACAACAGGATCTTCAGACCATTCTACAATGTCAATTTTTTCTCCTTTTAATTCATCGACAATAGTTTGTACCCTTTGTCCTTTTTGACCTACACATGACCCTACTGGATCAATTTCCGGATCCTCAGCATGAACAGAAATCTTAGACCGATCTCCTGCTTCACGAGCTACAGATCTAACTTCTACTGTACCATCATAAATCTCCGGTACTTCCATCTCAAATAATCGCTTCAACAATCCTGGATGTGTCCGGGATAGAAAAATATTAGGACCTTTATTTGTATTTTCCACTTTGGTTACAAATACTTTAATTCTGTCATGAACATTGTATGTCTCGGTTGGCATACATTCAGACTCCGGTAATTTGGCTTCCACTTTACCCAAATTCACATAAATGAAACGACCGTCCATACGTTGAATAGTCCCATTCATTATGTCTTCTTCACGGTCTATATACTCATTATAGATAATGCCCCGTTCAGCTTCTCGAACTCGTTGTGTTACTACTTGTTTCGCAGCTTGTGCTGCAATTCGACCAAAATCTTTTGGCGTTACTTCAATTTCTACCACGTCACCAATCTCATACGCTGGATTAATACCTTGTGCTTCCTCCAGGGAGATTTGTTGATTATGATCTTCTACTTCTTCCACAATTTCTTTCTGTGCAAAAACACCCATCGTTCCAGCTTCTTCATTTAAATCCACTCTAACATTGGTTGCTGATTTAAAATTCTTTTTATAAGCAGAAATCAAAGCAGCTTCCAAAGCTTCCATAAGAATATCTTTATTGATTCCTTTTTCCTTTTCTAAATAATTCATTGCGTCGAACAATTCTCTGTTCACAAATGTCTCCCCCTTTAATCAAAAGTTACTGCTAGACGAGCTTTCGCGATTTTGGCAAATGGAATCTCCACTTCTTTTTGCTTCGTTTTTTCTTTATATCGAATAGTTGCGTTACCATCCTTGAAATCAACTAAATCTCCTGTGAATTCCTTTTCGCCAGAAATCGGTTCATATAGCTTCACATAGACATGCTTTCCAATATGTTTTTCAAAATCCGTTTCTTTTTTTAATGGACGTTCTACTCCTGGTGAAGAAACCTCTAAGAAATATGCTTCAGTAATAGGATCTGCTTCATCCAGCTTAGTACTTAGCCTTTCAGAAACTTGACCACATTCTTCAATATCTACACCATCATCTTTATCGATGTATACACGCAAAAACCAATTCGGTCCTTCTTTTTCATATACAATATCTACAAGTTCTAAAGAAAGCTCATCTAATATGGGTTGAACTAGTTCTTCTGTTTGTTGTACTATCTTGCTTGCCATTCTAATACCTCCTCCACTGCGGTTATGTCCTTTAAGATATATTTCCCATATTTATTAAACGATACACACATAAAATGATTCTAAGCCAAATGTCGGGTGTTAAGTAATCATTAACTTCTTATTCATTGAAGGTTTATAAATTTTTTCGTGATGAATACTTATTTACTGCTACAATATACCGGCTTTCCAAAAATTATATAATAGTTACTTCCTGAATAGGTATGTATCCAACAAACTTTATCGAACCCTTCACGCATAATTGAAGCCGGAATGATAAATCCCTTGCCAAATAATGGCAAGGGATTTATCAAAACCCTATATCGTTCTTAAATGAAGCTAAGAAGAAAGAGTGGGAATCTCCCACTCTTTTCTGTCCGCATCAAATGAAATCTGTTTAAAATATAGCATGAATGGTGGAATAATGCAAGGGATTTACAGGATTTATCCAATAAAAGTTCCATCCAATACCTAGTAATGGCTGATGTTCGATTAAAACAGGGATAATTGGTTTTTTTCTGCCATTCCGTCTAAACAACCATGCTGGTCAAGATATTCTATTACAGTTTTAGAAATGCGGCTACGTTCTCGTAAATCTTCTTTAGACAAGAATTCACCGTCTTTTCGCACTTTTTCAATATTAATTGCAGCATTTGTACCTAACCCATCCACAGCATTAAACGGTGGAATCAGACTGTCTCCATCTACTAAAAATTCCGTTGCAGAGGAACGGTACAAGTCTACTTTTTGAAAATAGAAACCTCGTTCATTCATTTCTAAGGCTAATTCTAAAACAGTAAGTAAACTTTTTTCTTTAGGTGGAGCATCGTTACCTTTATCCAATATTTCCTTGATTCGTTTGCGCATTGCTTCTGAACCCTTGACCATTGTATCTAATTCAAAATCACCTGCTCTTACAGTAAAGTAAGCTGCATAGAAATAAATAGGATAATGCACTTTAAAATAGGCAATTCGAATCGCCATTAGTACATATGCTGCCGCGTGTGCTTTCGGGAACATGTATTTTATCTTTTTGCAAGAATCTATATACCAGTCGGGAACATCATGTTTCTTCATTTCTTCGATCCATTCCGGTTCTAAGCCTTTCCCCTTACGAACAAATTCCATAATTTTAAAGGCCAGTGATGCTTCTAATCCTTTATGCATTAAGTACACCATAATATCATCACGACAACCTATAACATCTGGCAAACCACAAATACCATTATTGATAAGCTCTTGTGCATTACCTAACCATACATCAGTCCCATGACTCAGACCGGATATAATGACTAATTCAGCGAATGTTTTAGGCTTAGTATCTTCAAGCATCTGGCGTACGAATCTTGTACCAAACTCAGGTACACCTAATGTGCCTGTCTTACACATAATTTGTTCTTCTGTAACACCTAATACTTCAGGACCTGAAAAAATCTTCATGACTTCATCGTCATGAGTCGGTATTGTTTGTGGGTCCATTCCACTTAAATCTTGCAACATGCGGATCATGGTTGGATCATCGTGGCCTAGTATATCAAGTTTCAACAAATTATCGTGTATCGAGTGGAAATCGAAGTGTGTTGTCAGCCATTCTGAGTTTCTATCATCTGCTGGATATTGAATTGGTGTAAAATCATATATTTCTTTATCATCTGGTACAACAATAATACCACCAGGGTGTTGTCCAGTTGTCCGCTTAGCACCAGTACATCCTTTTACCAAACGATCGATTTCCGCTTGCTTCAGCGTTAATTCTTTGTCACCCGCATATCCTTTAACATAACCGTAAGCTGTTTTTTCTGCCACCGTACCAATTGTTCCTGCACGGTATACATTATCTTCTCCAAAAAGCACTTTTGTATAGTTATGGGCACGCGGTTGATATTCACCGGAGAAGTTCAAGTCAATATCAGGTACCTTATCCCCTTTAAATCCTAAGAAAGTCTCAAATGGAATATCTTGTCCATCTTTCTTCAATTCTGCATTACATTCAGGGCACTTCTTGTCTGGCAAATCAAAACCACTACCAACGGAACCATCATTGAAAAATTCGTTATACTTACATTCCGGACATACATAGTGTGGAGGTAATGGGTTAACTTCTGTGATCTCTGTAAAAGTTGCAATCAATGAAGAACCGACAGACCCCCGTGAACCTACTAAATACCCATCATCTAATGATTTTTTCACTAATTTTTGCGAAATTAAATAAATAACCGCAAAACCATGGCCGATAATACTCTTCAGTTCCTTTTCTACTCGACTTTCAATAATTTCTGGAATCTGGTCGCCATAGACAGATTTAGCAAAGTTATAGCTTAATTCTCGAATTTCTTCATCTGCACCATCGATATTTGGTGTATAAAGATCCTCTTTTACTGGTTTTATCTCATCGATTTGGTCGACGAGTGCGTTCGGATTGGTGATGACTATTTTTTTTGCTTTTTCTTCTCCCAAAAATGAGAATGCCGCCATCATTTCGTTTGTTGTACGAAAATATGTGTTCGGTAATGTTTGTCTATTTAATGGATTACCACTTTGTGAAGAAATCAGTATTTGCCGATAGACACTATCATTCTTTTCTAAATGATGGACATTTCCCGTAGCCACGCATGGCTTATCTAGTTCTTCAGCAAGTTGAACAATATTACGAATAATATCGAATAACTGCGCTTCATTCTGAACTAATTCTCTATCATAAAGATGCACAAAATTCTCGGGAGGTTGGACTTCTACAAAATCATAGAACTGTGCCACTTTTTCAGCTTGTTCTTTTGACTTTTGCATCATCGTTTCGAATACTTCTCCTTTATCACATGCCGTACCTACTAAAATACCTTTTCGAAATTGTTGTAACTTTGACCTCGGTATACGTGGGACACGGTAGAAATAATCGATATGTGCTAATGAAACCAATTTGTAAATATTTTTCAACCCTTCTTGATCTACTGCTAACAAAGTAGCATGGAAAGGGCGGGAACGTTGATAAGCATTTCCTTCTCCCATGTGCTGATTAAATTGGTTATGATTATCAATTCCACGCTCAATTGATAATTTAACAAACTTCCATAATAAATAACCTGTTGCTTCTGCATCATAAATGGCACGGTGGTGCTGGGTAAGCTCAATATCAAGTTTCTTACAAAGTGAGTTCAAACGGTGATTCTTTAATTCCGGGAACAGCAAACGCGCTAATTCCAAGGTGTCAATTACAGGATTACTTGCCTCTTCATAACCTATACGCTTAAACCCTGTATTTAGGAACCCCATATCAAAATCAGCATTATGTGCTACTAAAATAGCATCTCCCATCCATTCACTAAATTCCTTTAATACTTCATCGACTTCTGGGGCGTCTTTAACCATATCATCTGTAATTCCAGTCAAATTGGTAGTGGTATCAGATAAAGGATGATGAGGATTTGCAAAAGATTCATAGCGATCTATAATTTCGCCATTATGCACTTTAACGGCAGCAAGTTCAATAATCGTGTCATATATTGCAGATAAACCCGTCGTCTCCACGTCAAATACGACATATGTAGCATCTGTTAATATACGATCAGATTCATTATAAGCAATTGGTACACCATCATCAACAACGTTTGCTTCTACGCCGTATACAATTTTCACACCATGCTTTTGTCCGGCAGCATATGCTTCTGGATACGCCTGCGCAACCGCATGATCCGTAATGGCAATAGCTTTATGCCCCCATTTTCCAGCTTGTTCAACCAATTTCGAAGCAGACACAACTGCATCCATTTGGCTCATTAAAGTATGCGTATGTAATTCAACACGTTTTTCTTCTTTATATCCTTGATCTTCTCGTGTAACGGAAGCTGCCTGTTGAATATCCTTTGCCATCATCGTTAATTCATTCGTGAAATTATCCGTCTGTACTATTCCTTTAGCTTTAATCCACATATCTTCTTTTAACTGCTTAAACTTATCAACATCTTGATCCCCTTTTGAAAACATCTTAATTTGAAAAGAATCAGTATAGTCTGTCACTTTAAGTATCAATAAATGTCGACCAGATCGTAATTCTCTGATGTCAGCATCAAATACAAATCCTTGAAAGACAACATTTTTTTCTTCTTCTATGACATCCTCCATAGGTATAGCATTTTCTTTGATAGGATAACCAAGCTGAACAGGTCCTGAGGGACTCTCTGGTTTCGCTTCTTTTGCTCGTTTCTCTTGCTCTTTAAAAGCTTCTTCCACTTTTTTGCGGTCTTCCATTGCTTTTTCCTGTTGGAATTTTTCGATTTCCTCTTGTTGTGCAGCTACTTCGAGTTTAATGACTTGTTTTGGTATTCCGACTTTCGTACAGAATTGATCAAATTGAGTTTGAATTGCTTTACCCCACTGTGCTTCAATTTGATTACTCACAGTTAACATAATATTATTATCGTTAAATAGAGGTTTTTTATGTTCAAAAGCACGATATTTAGGCGATTCACTCATCAATTCTGATAAAAAGATTTGCCAATAGTGGAATCGTTCCTGTTCATCTAAAGTGTGTTGATCAACTTTAATGGTCCAAGAAACTCTGGCAATAGATGAAAATGCTTCGGTTAATTTCAAAATAAATGCTTGATATATATCTGCTGGAATAGTCTGTTCAAGGTGAAAATAAAAGTGCCATAATTGATTCGACCGATATACTTCCAGTTTTTCAATTGCACCATTTTGAAAGTATTTGTTCTTCATATCATCGGCAATACCAACCTGCTTCATTAGTAACTGAAATTTTTCCTGATTAGAGATACTCATTTTCGATCTCCTTTACCTATTAATCTTTTCTATTATTTTATCATAAGACAAAACCGACCAAAACCAGTACGATCCATCACTTCTCCATTGTCTGTAATAGATACAAACTGCGCACAAGTGAAAATTCATTTTGGGAGAGATGTTCTTCCATTCTTCTGGAAGTGACTGCTAATTCATCGCTGCGGAAAAATACTCCCTTTCACCCGAGGGCACAAGTACAACATCTACTCAAGCAGAAATCGCCTTCGTAGTGTTTTCTATGCCGGGGGCACGGCCTCAGCTAACTTGGTGAAGAAAACCACTTCACCAAGTGGATCTTCGGCTCGCGCTATTCCCCCAGGAGTGTCGCATTTTTCCGCAGCTTAGAATAGTGTTCTGTTCAAAAAGACAGGGAATCCATAGAATAGAATATCAATAGTTCTATTCTTTCCGTTATCAGAACACTATGCAAAGCGTAGGCAGAATACGCAGACTCCTACGGGAACAGCGCGAGCCGAAGGCCCCGCAAGAAAACGTACTAGGTTTTCTGAGGAGGCTAAGGCCGTGCCCGTGGAAAGCGAAGTATTCTGCCGAAGCGTTTCCCAGCACTCACCATCAAAAAGGAGGAAGAAAGCAAATCCACGCAAAAAGTTACTGCGCAGTTTATGGTAAATACAACATATTTTGGATTTTTCTCTTCATTTAAATAGATAATTCCCTTGCCTGCGATGTAGAGACAAGGGAATATGATTATTACAACAATGAACTGATTTTTTCTACTAATTCTGATACGTGAAGATCTTCTTGCTCACCGTTCTCTCTTAGCTTGCACTCCACATAGCCTTCTTGAGCTTTTTTACCAACCGTTATTCTTACTGGTAATCCAATTAAATCACTATCAGCAAACTTAACACCTGGTCGTTCTTTACGATCATCAAATAAAACGGAGATATTGTTTTGTTGCAATTGTTTATAAATATCTTCTGATAAATCTAGTTGATCCTGTTTTTTCGGGTTCACTGCAATTAAATGGACATGATAAGGTGTTATTTCTTTTGGCCATTTAATGCCATTCTCATCATGGTATTGTTCCACAATCGAAGCTAATGTACGTGAAACACCAATACCATAACATCCCATTGTCATTGTTTCCTGTTTACCTTGTTCGTTTAAATATTGTGCACCTAACTTTTCAGCATAGAATTGACCTAATTTGAATATATGTCCTACTTCAATTCCTTTGGCAAATTTGATTTTTCCCTGGCCGTCTGGGGAAGGGTCCCCTTCTTTGATAAAACGAAGATCTTGATAGGAAGATGCATTGAAATCCCGATCAGGGTTTACATTCTGATAATGTTTGTCATTTTCATTGGCACCGCAATAGCCATTGCGGATAGCAGCAACTGCATGATCTGCAACTACTTCTAAGTCTTTAGGTACATGAACAGGTCCAATGGAGCCTACCTTTGTATTTAATAGTTGTTTCGTTTCTTTTTCAGATGCTAATTCTACATGAGTAGCGTCTAATGCATTCTTCAGTTTAATATCATTAATTTCATGGTCTCCACGGGACAAGACTAATACATATCTTTCATCTACTTTGAACAGTAAAGACTTGATCCCTTTAGCTAAAGGTTGTCCTAAAAATTGAGAGACCTCATCCATTGTATTATAACCTGGAGTATCAACTATCTCTAATTCCAGTGCAGTTTCATCACTTTGTTCATAGGTAACATTGACTGCTGCCATTTCAATATTGGCTGCAAAATCAGAAGTGTCAGAAAATGCAATCGTATCTTCACCTATCTCAGATAATACCATGAACTCATGGGTATCTTTACCACCCATTGCACCTGAATCGGCAATAACCGCCCGGAAATTCAAACCACAACGCGTGAAAATATTTTGATAAGCTTGGAACATTTTCTGATACGCTTCATCCAGACTCTCTTGATTAGTATGGAACGTATAGGCGTCTTTCATGATAAATTCTCTACCTCTTAAAAGACCAAATCTCGGGCGCTTTTCATCGCGAAATTTAGTTTGAATCTGGTACACATACAGAGGCAGTTTTTTATAACTTTTTACTTCATCACGGATAAGACTTGTAACGACTTCCTCATGAGTGGCACCTAATGCAAATTCTCTTTCGTGGCGGTCATGCAATCGCATCAATTCAGGCCCCATACTATACCATCTTCCTGTTTCTTTCCACAGCTCAGACAGTTGCAGAGAAGGCATTAACATCTCTACAGAACCTGCTTTTTCCATTTCTTCACGTACAATTTTTTCAACATTTTTTAACACTTTATTCCCCATTGGTAAAAAGCTGTATACACCTGAAGCTGTTTGTCTAATATATCCTGCACGAACTAACAACTGATGACTTTTAATCTCAGCGTCTGCAGGTGTTTCCTTCAGTGTTGGGATTAATGTTTGACTTTGTCTCATCTTTTAATCTCACCTCGTTAATTTCGATATTAACCTATAGAGCATTCATCAATTATAAAAACAGCCGTTGAATATCATTCCATGTAACGACAATCATAAGCAACATCAATAATGCAAATCCAATAAAATGAACGATACCTTCTTTTTGTGGGTCGATCGGCTTGCCCCTTACTGCTTCCATACCAACAAACAAGAGTCTGCCTCCATCTAATGCTGGTAAAGGCAAAAGGTTAATAATTCCCAAGTTAACACTTAATATTGCTGTCCAAGTTAAAAAGTTCATGAAACCGGTTTTTACAACCTGATCTGTAGCATCATAAATTCCAACCGGTCCAGATAACACATCAATGGAGAATTGACCGGTCACTAATTTGCCTAAGTTTGTTAAGATCAATGTGGAATAACGATATGTTTCCTCTAAGCTGTACGGAATGGTTCGAATAAACGATTTTTCTAATGCAAGAGTAACGCCAACTTGTCCAACATTCTGTTCAGGTGTTTCGATTAATGCCGGAGTGACTTCGAGTGGTACTTGCTCGTCATCTCGTAAAACTATCATTTCCAACGGTTCATTTGGACTTGCTTCAACGATCTCTTGAAACTCTTCCCATTTACTAATACTTTGCCCTTCTATCTCAATTACCGTATCATCTTCTTGGAAACCAGCTTCTTGAGCAGGACTATTATCAACAACAGAGCCAACTCGTACATCTTCAACTGGTACTCCTTGAATATTCGCTAATACAATAAAAATCACTACTGTAAGCACAAAGTTCATGAATGGACCTGCGAACAGTTGCAAGGCTCTTTGTCCAACAGTTTTTGAAGCAAATTGACGATTGTATGGGGCTATTTGGGTTGCTTTTTCATCCATAATGAAGGACGCTTTTTCATTTACACGGAAGGAATACTTCTCTTCTTCATTCATTTCATAGCCTTCAATTCTTAATCCATGATCTAAATCAATATGTTCTACTTCAATCACGAAAGCATCAGGATGTTTGGCTTTATTGTTTACAATAATTTGGTTTACTTCTCCATCGTCATTAAAAGTTAATCCGATATGTTGTCCGGGTTTTATATCAATAATTTCTGGATCCTCACCTGCAACCCGAACATATCCCCCCATTGGTAACAATCTGATTGTATACAATGTTTCATTCTTTACCGTAGAGAATACTTTTGGGCCAAACCCTATCGCAAACTCTCGTACAAGCATTCCGGTTCTTTTGGCAACATAATAATGACCAAATTCATGAATAGAAACAAGTAGGCCAAACATTAAAATAAAGGCAATAACGGTTGTCACTCAAAGCACTCCTTCCCTATACATTCATCAATATTTTTCATACGTTTTGTTTCTAATTTCCTGATCAATCGCATTGATTGTTTCTAAATCAGGTTGTTTAACAAAAGAATGGTTTGTCATGGCGTTCTCGATTACTTCTTCAATTTCTAAAAATGTAATCTTTTCTCGCAAAAACAAATCTACAGCTGCTTCATTCGCCGCATTTAAAACGGTAGGTAATGAACCACCTTTACGTCCTGCTTGGTATGCAAAAGCTAAACACGGAAATCTGTCCATATCCATCTTTGAAAAATGAAGCGTACTAATTTCTACTAAATCAAGACTTTTGGAAGGTGGTAGTGCCAATCTATCAGGATATGTCAAAGCATACTGTATTGGTACCCGCATGTCAGGTGTTCCTAGTTGAGCAATAACACTTTTATCAGCATATTCAACCATTGAATGAATAATACTTTCTTTATGCTGAATTACGTCTATTTTGTCATAGGGTATATCAAATAACCAATGTGCCTCGATTACTTCAAGGCCTTTATTCATCATTGTTGCAGAATCGATCGTTATTTTTGCACCCATATTCCAATTAGGATGATTGAGCGCATCCTTCACTGTTACACCACGTAACTGTTCCCTTGTTTTATCACGGAAACTGCCACCTGAAGCAGTCACGATAATCTTATTTACATCTTTCCGTGATTCTCCATTAAGAGCTTGAAAAATAGCTGAGTGTTCACTATCAACCGGTAATAAGTCTACCCCATACTTCTTAGCAGCTTCCATAACTATATGCCCCGCTGTTACCAAGGTTTCCTTATTAGCTATAGCTATTTGCTTTTTATGTCTGATAGCTGTTAATGTAGCGCTCAATCCAACGCTTCCCATCACCGCATTAACTAATACATCTGTTTTCGGATCTGCACTTACCTCATCCAGTGCTTCTCTACCAACTAGTATTGTGCTTTGGTCTGTATGTATCAGCAGTTCTTTTCTTACCTTTTCATCTTGAACTACTATTATTTTCGGTTTAAAGGCCTTTATTATCTCTGTTGCCTTGTCTACATTTTTACCAAAAGCAATGCCATATAATCGAAACTGATCAGGATGCTCTTTGATGACATCTAATGTTTGTAGACCTATAGAACCTGTAGCTCCTAATAATGTGATATTTTTCATAACCGTAACTCCTATTGTTAAATAGTCTATGATATAAAAGTGATAAAATGTAATAAAGGGAAAACAAATAACCAGCTATCAAAACGGTCTAATATACCTCCATGGCCTGGTAATATTTTTCCTGAATCTTTCACATCATAATGTCTTTTTATAGCCGATTCAACAAGATCACCTATTTGAGCGAATACAGAAGCTATAATTGTAACTATAACAACTAATATTGTTGATTCGTGTACTTGAAAAAAGTATTGAAAAATAATTGCTACTAAACAAGCAATTAGTATTCCGCCCAACGCCCCTTCAATTGTCTTCTTCGGACTAATTTGCGGCCAAAGCTTGTTCTTTCCAAATGTTCTTCCGAAAAAATAAGCTCCTGTATCTGTTGACAATATTACTAGAATAGCATAAAAAATATAGACTAGTCCATTTTCGGC
Source organism: Gracilibacillus orientalis (assembly GCF_900114645.1). Taxonomy (GTDB): domain Bacteria; phylum Bacillota; class Bacilli; order Bacillales; family Amphibacillaceae; genus Gracilibacillus; species Gracilibacillus orientalis. Next base: position 48,808 of record NZ_FOTR01000013.1, read on the forward strand.
GTCCCTAGTTTGAATGAAATAATAAAAACCCAAACCGACATATATAGATGCTAAAATTAAAAAACCGGCATCTTCAAATGTAAATTTATTTTTAACTAACACCGTATAACCAAGTAAAACTAACACAAAAAACATGAGTAGTTCTAAACGTGTTGAAAATAATAAATATTCATCTTGAAATAACAGAGACCATAATAAAATAACACCTAACACTGTTGGTATTGGATACTTTGTCATCTTTCTCATATGTAAAAGTTCCAGAAAACCTATTGTGGCAATGATATACATGATTATTTGAAAGGGAAAGCCACTTACTATTATAAATGGAAAGAAAAGCAAAATTGCAATAACTGCAGTAATAATTCTTGTTTTCATATTGTTTTCACACCTTATATTCCACCATAACGACGTTTCCGTTTCTGAAAATCGTTGATAGCTTTCTCAAATTCTTCTTTACTAAAATCAGGCCACAATGTATCTGTAAACCATAATTCTGTATAAGCGGATTGCCAGAGCAAAAAGTTACTAAGTCTTAATTCACCACTAGTCCGAATCAAAAGATCAGGATCCTTTATATGAGAAGTATATAAATGGTCACTTAAGGTAGTTTCTGTAATCTCTTCAATCTCATACTTGCCTTCTTGTACTTCTTGGCAAATTTCTCTTATGGAACGTATCATTTCAAACCGACTACCATAATTGATAGCAATATTTAATATTAAGCCAGTGTTATCTGCTGTTTGCTCTTTTGCTCTCATAATCGCTGCTTTGGTATTTTTGGGTAAGTCATCGAATTCACCAATAGTCTGTATACGTACATTTTCATCAACTAATTCAGGCAAGTAATGCTGCAAGAAATCGATTGGCAACTTCATGATGTATTCTACTTCAGTTAATGGGCGCTTCCAATTTTCCGTTGAAAATGCATATAATGTTAATATCTCAACTTGTAATTGATTTGCTGCCTTTACAATTCGCTTGACATTATCCATTCCTTCTCGATGACCGGCAACACGTGGCATTCCTCTTTTTTTAGCCCACCTGCCATTCCCATCCATGATGATGGCAATGTGTTTGGGCATATTTTCAGACACTGTTTCTGTAAAATCCGCCGTACTTTCTTTACTATTTTTAAAAGGAAGTTTGAACAAACGCATAATTATCCTCCATCATTAAAAAACCGTTCTATTCACTATTTAATATATTTAAATATAGGTATAGTTACTATGTAAAGTGGAAAAACCCTCTTCTTATTAAGAGGGCTTCTACTCTCATTATATATTCTACCTTGTTTTTGCTTAGACTTCCATAATTTCTTGTTCTTTTTCTTTTGTTAAATCATCAATTTTTTGAATGTGTGTATTTGTTTGACTTTGCACATCATCTTGAAAACCTCTTAAATCATCTTCTGTAAGGTCACCATTCTTTTCATCTTTCTTCAATTGATCATTAGTCTCACGGCGAATATTACGGATTCGTACTTTGGATTCTTCCGCATACTTACCAACAACTTTCACTAGGTCTTTACGACGCTCTTCTGTTAATGGAGGTATACTAATTCTAACTACATTTCCATCGTTGGATGGTGATAACCCAAGATCTGCTTTTTGGATGGCCTTTTCGACACCAGAAACTGTAGATTTGTCAAATGGTGTAATAACTAACAAACGTGCTTCTGGCGCAGAAATAGATGCCAGTTGGTTTAATGGTGTTAGTGCACCATAATACTCAACTTGTACACCATCTAATAAAGCCGGGTTTGCTCTGCCAGCTCTAACTGTTGCTAGGCTTTTAGAATATGCTTTCACTGCTTGATCCATTTTCTCATTAGTTTCTTTAATTAACTTTTCAGACATGTTTAACTCCCCCTTATAATAGTTCCAATATTTTCACCAATTACAGCTTTCTTAATGTTTCCTTCCTCTGAAATGGAGAATACCAATAATGATATGTTGTTATCCATACACAATGATGATGCCGTTGAGTCCATTACGCCTAATCCTTCATTTAAGATTTCTAAATAAGACAACTCTGTATATTTTTTAGCTTCTTTGTTAACCTTTGGATCGGCAGTATATACACCATCTACGTTATTCTTTGCCATCAAAATAACATCTGCTTCCACTTCTGCTGCTCGTAATGCTGCAGTTGTATCAGTTGAGAAATAGGGATTACCAGTTCCAGCAGCAAAAATAACCACACGTTTTTTCTCTAGATGTCTAATAGCTTTACGGCGAATATATGGTTCTGCTACCTGACGCATTTCGATAGAAGTTTGAACACGTGTTGGAACGCCTACATTTTCAAGACTATCCTGTAAGGCTAAAGAATTCATTACAGTTGCTAACATCCCCATATAATCAGCATTTGCACGATCCATGCCCATTTCACTGCCTACTTTACCACGCCATATATTGCCACCACCAACAACAATTGCAACTTCCACACCTAATTCAACAATATCTTTTACTTGTTTTGCCACTGATTGGATAATAGATGGCTCAAGGCCAAACCCTTGTTCACCACTCAGAGCTTCTCCACTTAATTTAAGTACAATTCTTCTGTAGTTAGCAGTAGCCATAATTACCTCCATATATGTAAATATTATAAAGAAAACAAAGATTTTCGCCAAGTAAAAGGGTAAAATCTTCAAGTTTTAAAAATATATCATTTAAAAAACTTGTTTTTTCGTCGTAACGTTACTTAGCAAACGTATTGGCTTGCTAATAAATGCTTTATGCCATTTGACTGCAAATCCTTTTGACGAAAGCATTCGTGATTCTTATATTTAATTCATCAAATTATATAACATTCTTATTAAAAAAAATAGTATTTTTATATTTTTATTTAATAAAGCATGTTGCTTAACTAAGCCCAAGAAAGAAATTAACTATTGGCAACCAGTGTCTGAGCGTTTCTATTCGTCGTCAGGTGCCAAATAATTCACCCAAGCAAACTTCCATATTAATAAAAATGATATGTCTTCAAAGAAAAGGGACACCAAGTGCCCCCTCATCTTATCATGTTATTTCTTGTTTACTTGACTCATTACTTCTTCTGCAAAGTTATCTTCTCGTTTTTCAATTCCTTCGCCAACTTCATAACGAACGAAAGATGTAACTGTTGCGTCGTGGCTTTTCGCAACTTGTTTCACTTTTTGATCAGGGTCTTTTACAAAACTTTGCTCTAATAAGCAAATTTCTTCAAAGAACTTGTTAAGGCGACCTTCTACCATTTTTTCAACAATATGTTCTGGTTTACCTTCGTTTAGTGCTTGAGTTTTAAGTACTTCACGTTCTTTTTCAACTTCTTCTCCTGAAACTGCATCACGAGATAGATATTTAGGGTTTACAGCAGCTACGTGCATCGCGATATCTTTGGCTACTTGCTCATCAGTTGTTCCTTCAAGAACTGTAACTACTCCAATGTTACCACCCATGTGGATATATGCTCCAAATGCATCATTATCCGTTTTGTTAAACATTGTGAAACGACGTAATGAGATTTTCTCACCGATTTTTGCAATGTTAGAGTTGATGAATTTTTCTAGTGTTTCACCATCTCCATTTAGTGGTTGTTGTAAAGCATCTTCAACAGTTTCTGGTTTTTGAGAAAGAATGTGTTTAGCAAGATCCTGCGCTAATGTTTTAAATTGATCATTTTTTGTAACGAAGTCTGTTTCGCAGTTTAATTCTAACAATACCGCTTCATTACCTGAGACTTCTACATGAGCAGATCCTTCCGCAGCAACACGATCGGCTTTTTTGGCAGCTTTAGAGATACCTTTTTCGCGAAGATAATCAATAGCTTGATCAATGTCACCATCAGTTTCTTGAAGTGCTTTTTTACAATCCATCATACCTGCACCAGTTTTTTCTCTTAGTTCTTTTACTAATTTTGCTGTAATTGCCATTAGAGCTTCCTCCTTTAATATCATATATCGCTGAAAAAAAGGTGATAAAAGGTCTCCCTCTTATCACCAAAACCTTTAATTACTCTTCTACAGATTCAACCTCTGTTTTTTCTGTAGCTTCTGCTTCTACAGCAGCTTCTTCTGTTACTTCTCCTTGCTTCGCTTCTAAAATAGCATCTGCCATTTTTCCAGTAAGAAGTTTTACAGCGCGAATCGCATCATCATTCGCTGGAATTACATAATCAATCTCATCCGGATCACAGTTTGTATCAACAATACCTACGATCGGGATGTTTAATTTATGTGCTTCTGCAACAGCGATACGCTCTTTTCTAGGGTCAATAATGAATAAAACATCAGGAATTTTATTCATATGTTTAATACCGCCCAAGAATTTCACTAAGCGTTCTTTTTCTTTAAGAAGACCAACAACTTCTTTCTTCGGTAATACTTCGAAGGTTCCGTCTTCTTCCATTTTTTCGATATCTTTTAAGCGATTGATACGTTTACGGATTGTTTCAAAATTAGTTAACGTTCCACCTAACCAACGTTGATTAACAAAGAACATTCCTGAACGGATCGCTTCGTCTTTTACTGATTCTTGTGCTTGTTTTTTTGTACCAACGAATAAAACAGTTCCATCGTTTTCAGCAACTTCTTTTACGAAATTGTACGCTTGTTCTACCTTTTTTACTGTTTTTTGTAAGTCAATAATGTAAATACCGTTACGCTCTGTGAAGATATACTTCTTCATCTTTGGGTTCCAACGGCGTGTTTGATGTCCGAAATGAACACCAGCTTCTAGTAGTTGTTTCATTGAAATAACTGCCATGAATATTTTCCTCCTATAAATTGGTTTTTATTCCTCCATTTGTTTCATGTGATACAAGGACTAATTATTAGCACCACTCGTATCTTCCACAAACGTGTGTATTTAACACCGAAAACAAATATACCATAATGTATAATTGCAAGCAAGCGATATTTCATTTTTTTTGTTGAAATTTCAATAATAATTCTACTTCTGTTTTACCTTTGTCCAGTTTTTTTGCTATTTCATCTACTGTATGACCTTTCTCATGCAAATGTAGCACAGAAGCTGTAGTGGAACGTTCTACAACATCTTCAACTTGTTCAACATGTGAGATCGGTTGATATTCTGTTGTATCTTTAGAAGTGTCAAATTCTGCAACTGGTTGTCTGACTTGTTGTTGCTCTTGTTTATTTTTATTATTTACAGACTTGTTATCATTTAACTTTCCTACTTGTTTCACAAAATTTTCGTTTTCTTCTTTTAATTCTACCAAATAAACGGCAAGTGTATCTTCGATATTTTTCACTTGCTGGTTAACATTATCTTCAGTTGTCGTTAGCATATCTTGTTTTAATTTCAGTTGTCTGATAATAACAAAAGTTACAATATGAATAATAAAACTAAGCAATAATAATAAATATAACATAATCTACCTCTTAACCATTAAAGTCCACTTTATTTCCTAGGTAAGGATGTCTGAATTGAGATCGTTGCTGATCGTCTTTTTTCTTATCTTCTGGTGTTGTTTGAAAGCTGTTGTCCCTTTTTTGCTTGTTATTTTTTAGTTGTTCACTTGCTTCTTGTTCTAAAACCTGCTTTCGTTTCCTCAACTCTTCATTAGCCATTGACTTTGCTAGCTGATTCTGATCAATCCTGCCCTGCTGCTGCATTTGATCCTGTATCTTACCAGCATCCTGCGTTCTAGGAAGCGCAACCTGCATTTCTACAGCTTTCCAACTCATAGGATACCTCCTATATTGAAATAAACATCCGCACTTTCATACACTTACAGTATAACAGTTTAGCTAGAGAGATTGAATCATAACTTCTTTTTCTTCTAAATATGCTTGAAAGTATTGATGTTCTTGGTGCAAAACTCGTTTATATTTACCGAACATTAATACAACATGCTCATATGCTTTTCCGTTTACCATTAATTTCATTCCGTCATGATTACCAATTTCAAATTGTAATTCATTTAATTCGTTTTCTACTATTTGAAGCTTTTCTGTAGTCTTTTCAAGCATATTCCACTGTTTTAATAACATAATCCGTTCTTTTGTTGGTAATTCACCAACAGCATCCTTCTTTTGTTTCAATTGGTCACCTAACATGCGCAATTTATGCTGGTTATCTTTTAACTCTTTCTGTTCTTTTTTTAAATCGCTTACACTATCTAATCTTTTTTTACTGATTCCAAAGGCTAGTTCCGTTTTTGAATTTGCTAAGTTCCCTACATTCTTTACTTCAATCACTTTCCCTGCTGAACAACTGCCACCGATAATACTTCCGTTAGCACAAAAAATATTTTGTTGTGTAACACAATGGGAATGCATAATCGATTTTTTTACCTTCAGATCATTTCCTGCAGTCACTTCTGCTTGATTAATATAACCCACTTCAATATTTGCTCCTGCAGTAACAACTGCTCTCTCCATACCGGCAATACCTTCTCTTATTAATATATTGCCACCTGCATTAATATAAGATGCTTCTACAATACCATACACCGTTACATCACCATTTGCTGTCACACTAAAACCAGTAGGGACATTTCCTTTAATCATTACGGAACCATTAAATTCTATATTACCTGTTTCAAGTGTTAAGTCACCATTTATTTCATAAAGTGGATACACATTGATTACTTGAGCACTAACAGATAATTGCCCATTTGAAGTAGCAATAAATGTATTCTCGGCTTCATCAAAAGAAACATTTTCTCCTGGTTTACACTTATAATGTTTACCTTTCTTTTGTTTAAGCGATTCATTAAATATATCAATCCCTGGTTCACCATCAGTAGGTAGTATTAATTGTGCTAAAATATCATTTTCGGCAACCATAGGAATTCTAGTAATATCTCTAAAATTCTTTTTTTCTTCTTCGGCTAAAGAGCGATCTGTCGATTGTTTTACAACTAATTTACCATCTGTACCGTTTTCCGGTTTCTTCCCTTCAGCGATGACCAATTCATTATTTTCTATCAGTTCTTGTTTCCAATCTGATTTTGCTAAGTTCATAACTCCGAATATGATGTCGTAACTTGATAGTAACTCTAGAACATCTTCTTCTGTTATGTCTTCAGCTGCATCTGGATCTTTCACATACAAAGTTGCTACTAGTCGGTTTTTCGAGATATTTATATCTATTTTTTCTTTTATTTCATTCATGATCAAGCCCCGCTTATACTATTATATTTTTTTATATAAATGACGAACTTTTACTATAGCTTGTTTATGAATTTGCGAGATCCTTGATGTTGTTAAGCCCAGTATTTTACCTATTTCCGTAAATGTTAATTCTTTATCATAAAATAAACTCAATACCATTTGCTCATTTTCATTTAATTGTTGGATACATTTCGATAATTCTTGATAATTTTCCTTTTGCACAAGATTACCTTCAGGTAAAGGTTCCCTATCGTCCGGAATTAAATAGCCGATTCCTTCTTTTGTTTCCTCTGAATTGTTTTTACTTTTTTCTTCCATTGATAAGAGATTAGCAAAAAAACTATCTTTTAGTGAATCCTCTACTTCTTCCACAGTCAAACCAAGATATTCAGCAATTTCATCAGTGGTTACATCTCGTTGAAGTGATTGTTCTAACGATTCCATTGCATGATCGATTTTTTTCACTTTATCTCGTGTCGTTCTGGGTAACCAGTCTTCTTTTCTTAACCCATCAATTATGGCTCCCTTTATTCTAAAAGAGGCATACGTATCAAATTTTAAATCACGACTATTATCAAACTTTAAAATCGCATCAAACAATCCATATAACCCTAAACTTTTGATATCATCTTTGCTAACATTTTTAGGCAGATTAACAGCGATTCGTTGGACATGATAATTTACAAGATACATATAGTTTTCAATTAAATCATTCGTATTTTCTTCACTTTTGTTACTTAACCATTTATTCCACAAGTTTTTTTCCATTGATGTATCTTTGACCATCGAATCACCTCATTTCAAAAATAACTAAAACTACTTAAATTTGCATAACTCCACTATTTACCGTTCGTACTTCCAGCATTCCTGTTTCGATATTGAACTCAATAGTTCTCCCTTTATTGCCACCAACATCTTGTGCAACGATTGGAATTTTATGTTCCTTTAATTTGGCAAGCACTGCTTCGATATTTCGTTGACCAATATTCAACATATTGTTATCAGACTTAAAGGAAAACATTTGTGCTCCACCTGCTATTTTAGCTTTCAGCTTAGATCGACAGACTCCCTCAGTTAAAAGTTGTTCCAACAATAAATCAATCGATGTATCTGCGTACTTCATTTCATTTAATATGCTTTTGTTGGATGCCGTCGAATCTGGTAACATGACATGTGCGAGTCCTGCTATCTTCTGTTCATAAATGACAACACCAACACAAGACCCTAAGCCAGATGTTTTTAAAGTATTCGGTACATGAGTTACTTTTAGATCTGCAATACCAACTTTTATAACAGTTGTTATGATTGTCATTACTCTTCGACCCCTAGTGCTTTGAAAATTTCATCAAAAGAGTCAGGGTCGGGTAATAAAAAGAAATGGCCTTTCACCGACTCGTTTGATTCTTCTTCTTCCTCAATCATCGTATCAATTATAATGGCATAGTCGCTTTCTTGCGAAATTTCAAGAAGGCCTTGCATTAAAATAGCCGCTGCCATATCAATCGTTAAATTCGGCACGGTTGGCTGCATATTAATAGATGTAAAATCAGATAAAGCAGATAAATAAGATCCAGAAAGAATATTACCAATCTCAGATATAGCTGAAATAGCCAGATCATTTTCTTCGATATTATCCCCTGATGTACCAGTCAATTGTTCAACTAACGAACGTGCCTCTACTGGTGATAGTACAAAAAACATACTGCCAGGTGCTTCACCTTGTATTCTTAAAAACACACTTACAATGACTTGTTCAGGACCACCTACAAATGCCATCAGTTCATTAAAATCGACAATCTTGATGGCAGGTACCGACATGTCTATCTTCTTCCCTAATAAGCTTGAAAGTGCTGTAGCGGCATTTCCTGCCCCAATATTACCTACTTCCTTTAATACGTCTAAATGATGTTGCGATAAATTTTCTATATCTACCATTTTTCTAACCTTCTTGTCCTAAAGTAGCAGCACGATATGATTCTTGTGATAATACTTTTTCTAATTCTAAAAACATAATCAATCTCTTGTCGACTTTTGCTACGCCTCCAATATAATCCGCGTCGATTGTTCCGATAACTTTTGGAGCAGGTTCAATCGCATCTTCTGGAATATCCAATACATCATAAGCGGCATCGACAATAAATCCAACATCATTCGATTCCATATGAATAATGATAATTCTTGTACTTTCCGTTTGTTCTATACTTTCCATTCCGAATCGCTCACGTAAATCTATAATTGGCGTAACTACACCACGAAGATTAATAACACCTTTAACGAAAGTCGCTGTTTTTGGCACTCTAGTAATAAATTGCATTCGCTCTATAGCTCCAACGACTTCAACCGGAATCGCATATTCTTCTTTATCCAATTCGATAATAATCGATTTATGATTGTTTGTTATTTCTTCCATGTTAACCCTCCTAGTTAATTAATGTATTGGTATCAACAATTAATGCTACTTGTCCATCACCTAAAATAGTGGCACCTGAAATCGCGAATACATCTCCTAAATAGTCACCTAAGGATTTCAATACAATCTCTTGTTGTCCGATGAAAGTATCCACAACCAATCCCGCCATTTTATCCCCTTTGCGAATAATAACAATGGAATATAATTCGTCACCTTGTCCTTCAGTTGGCACTTCAAATACATTTTTTAAATCTATCAACGGTACTACTTTTCCTCTAAAGTCAATTACCTTTTTGTTGTGGGCATTTAAAATCTCTGATTTGCTAATAATTGCCGTTTCAATAATGGATGATAGTGGGACTGCATATTTTTCTTTCTCTACTTCTACTAATAAAACGGATATAATAGATAATGTTAATGGTAATTGAATAGAAAATAATGAACCTTTTCCTTCTTCTGACTCGATCGTAATAGTTCCACCAAGTGACTCGATCGTATTTTTCACTACATCTAAACCTACACCACGACCCGAAACATCACTGATTTTATCAGCAGTAGAGAAACCACTGGACATGATCAATTGATACACTTGTTTGTCTGTTAATTGCTTGGCTTCTTCTTCAGTAATAACATGATTAGAAATTGCTTTGTCCAATACTTTTTCTCTGTTTATTCCTGCTCCATCATCAGAGATTTCAATAAAGACATGATTGCCACTATGATAGGCTTCTAATAATAAGTCTCCTTCTTCCTTTTTTCCTGATGCTTGTCGTTTCTCTGGTGTTTCTATTCCATGATCTAATGCGTTGCGAATCAAGTGAACTAGCGGATCGCCAATTTCATCGATCACCGTTCGGTCTAATTCCGTTTCTGCACCAACAATATCCAATTTGATTTTTTTACCTAAATCTTTTGACAGTTGACGCACCATTCTTGGAAAACGATTAAAAACTTGTTCAATCGGCACCATGCGCATATTTAAAATAATACTTTGCAGATCTCCAGAAATCCTTGTCATTCGCTCTACGGTCTCTTGTAATTCTGCATTCTTAAGATTTGCTGAAATCTGTTCCAGACGTCCTCTATCAATAACCAATTCCTCAAATAAATTCATTAAACCATCAAGCCGATCAATATTAACCCGAATCGTCTTACTTGTAACGCCTTTTCCAGTTTTTTTCTTACCCTCTGCGTTTTTACTTTTTGGCGATTCCTTAACCCCATCTGTTGATTGTTCATTTTCAGCTATATTTTGCTCATTGTCATCTCCCTGAGCATTTTTATCCTGTTTGAACATGGATACAGTAACTTCTTCAATTTCAGAAACCTTTAGAATTTTTTGTTGTACTTCTTCCGGACTATCCTTCGTTACTATTAACACATGAAACTGAAGATCAAAGTTTTCTTCTTCTAGCTCCTGTACTGTAGGATCAGCCTTAATTACTTCCCCAATTTGCTCTAATACTTCAAAAACCATATATACTCGAGCCGCTTTTAATAGGCAGTTTTCATTTAATTTTATTTTTACTTCTAAATTTTCGAAACCATTTTCTTTTGATTGATCTATAATAGCTAATTCGAATTGATCTAACTGGTTAAAATATACTTGCTCATTATTTGCTGGTTTTGGTTCATTATCAGCAGCCATGGTTGATTCATTTAAGTTTTCTATATCTTGATTATTCTCAATAGTCTGTAATGTCTGTACAAGTTCTTGCACATCTGAGGCACCATCGCCACCTTCAACTATATCCAAAACCATTCCTTCAAGCTGGTCCACCGCCTGAAATATCATATCAATGATTTCAGATGTTATTTTCACTTGATCATTTCGTGCTGCATCTAGTACATTCTCCATATTATGTGTTAAATCGGCCAGATCTTTATAACCCATCGTTGCAGACATCCCTTTTAGAGTGTGTGCAGAACGGAAAATTTCGCCTATTGTATCCATGTTTTCCGGTTCATTTTCTAGAACTAATAGTTGATTGTTTAATGATTGAATGTGCTCTTTACTTTCCTCAATAAATACTTCAAGATACTCGTTATTTTCCATCGGTATTTCACCTCTTCTTTTGGATTTTTTGCACTAATACGTCACTAACATTGTCTATGTCTTCTACATAATCTACTAAACTAGTTTTTTCTGCTGCTTGAGGCATACCATAGACTACACACGTTTCTTTTGACTGCGATATAGCAATGGTTCTAGGGTGTCGTTTTTTTAGATGTAACATGCCTTTTGATCCATCGCTACCCATTCCGGTTAACATTACTGCAAGAGGATGACAATTCTGTACATGGGCAACGGATTCGAACAGTACATCTACAGATGGTTGATGTCCATTAACTGGCTGTTCTTGTTTAACTTCTGCATACAATTGGCTATTAATTTCTTTCACTCTAAATTGATTACCGCCTGGTGCTATGTACACTTTTCCGTTCTCTATTAAATCTCCATCTTCCACTTCTTTAACCGTTACGTTGGATAATTTATCGAGGCGTTCAGCTAATGACTTGGTAAATCCTTTTGGCATATGCTGCACAATAACAACCGGTGATTGAAATCCAATTGGCAACTTCGTGATTACTTGTTGTAATGCTCTAGGCCCTCCAGTTGAAGAGCCTATTGCTATAATTGGCCGGTTACTTGAAATGGGTTTATAATCTTTCTTTTTAATCGAAGGAGATGTGTTTATTGATAACTTGTAATTAGCACGTGATGCATGCTCTACTTTTTGTACTATCTCTGATTCAATATCCTTAATATTTAAGGATATTGATCCAGAAGGTTTTGCAATAAAGTCAACAGCTCCGTATGACATTGCCTCTATAGTTTTATCTGCCCCAGATTTCGTTAAACTTGACACCATGACAACAGGTGTCGGTGCCATTTTCATGACTTCCTTTAACGTTGATATTCCATCCATTAACGGCATTTCAACATCTAAAGTTATAACATCAGGTTTTAATTCCATTACTTTTTTTAATGCATCATTTCCATTTCTTGCTGTAGCGATCACTTCTAAATAAGCAGATGAATGGATAATATCTGATATCATTTTTCGCATAAAGGCTGAATCATCAACGACTAATACAAGTTTTTTGTTCATAGATTTCTACCTTTCTGTCATTAATTTTCTGAGTCTCTTTAGAAATCCTGAATTATCTGATTTTTTGGATGGTTCCCCTAGATAATGATTGCTAACATTTTCAATTGCCACTGATGCTTTTGATTTAGGGTTATGTATGATAAAAGGTTGCTGTGCTAATACAGCATCTGTAACAGCTGAATCATCAGGGATTGTTCCAAGCGGTATTACATCATGATCTAAAAATCGTTTCACAGCACTATTCATACGATTCATGATATCAATACTTTGTTTTTTACTTTTAGAACGATTAACAATTAACTGAAACTTTATCGGTTGTTGTAATAAAACTTGCTTTATCATGGAATATGCATCTGTCATGGCAGTTGGTTCTGGAGTCGTTACAAGAATACATTCATCGACTGCTAAAATATAATGAATGGTTTCTCTCGTAACACCTGCCCCCAAGTCAAAAATAATATAGTCATATTCTGCCAAAAGTAGTTCTAATTGCTCGATGAAATATTGTAATTTTTCTTCATCAAGATAGAAAATATGCTCCTGTCCACTACCACCAGCAATATAAGACAAGGAGTTTGGACCTACTTCTATAATATCATATATTGACAATTTATTCTCGAACAGATTTATAATAGAATAGTTAGAACTTTTCCCTAATAAAATGTCAATATTCCCCATGCCAACATCCAAGTCAAATAGCAAAACTTTTTTTCCTTTGCTAGCTAGGGATAATGAAAAGTTTAGTGCAATATTAGACTTCCCAACTCCGCCTTTACCACTAACTATAGCCATAGTTTTAGCATGGTAATGACTGTGTACATCTCTTAATTTTTGTCTTAGCTTCGCTGCTTGATCAGTCATATTAATCACCAACTATTAATTTCGCAATTTGCTCTATGGATATTTCTTCAATATCATCAGGTACATCCTGACCATTAGTCATATAAGCAATACCGATTTTATATTTTAAGCATAAGTTTAATACAGGACCATAAGTAGTTGTTTCATCTTTTTTAGTTAAAATAAGTTGTTTAATTGGTATATTATCAAATTGTTGATAAATCTCTTCTAGGTCTTTTGCCCTTGTAGTTAATGAAAGAACTAAATACGTATTGACTTCATGGTTTAAGTCGACAATTTTACCTAATTCTTTAATATATTTTTCATCTCTGAAATTTCTGCCAGCTGTATCGACAAAAACATGATTATAATTTTTGAATTTTTCCTTTGCCTTTTTATAATCCTCTAAGTTGTATGCAATCTCTATTGGAACGTCTAAGATCTTGGAGTAAGTCTTCAACTGTTCAATTGCAGCAATTCGATAGGTATCTGTTGTTATGAAAGCAACTTTTTTTTGTTTATTTAATACACAATGAGCTGCTAATTTTGCTATCGTCGTCGTTTTTCCGACTCCTGTAGGTCCAACTAAATGAATAAACTGTTTGTCGAATATTTCTCCACCGAAAGTTCCTTTGTTTGCTATCCGGTGTTTTACTTCAAACGATAATTGATCCCATACTTTGCTTTCTTCGACCTCATCATTATTAAACCTTGTTTGTATAGATTCTATTAATTCGTAAGCAATTTCCTGATCTACTTCTTGTTTGATAAGATGATCGTATACCAACTGATATGGTAGCTTGAAAGTCAAATCTTTCGTAGCATTCTTTTGCATCCATTGCTTCATGTCACGTAATTCTTTTAAAACTTCTTCTTGATTGGGACTTACGGCTGTTGATTCAACCTCAGGTTTAGATTCAACTACATGTTTTTGCGTCTTAGTCTTTTTCCGCGGTAATTTTGTCTGGTCGATTGCCGCTAAAACTTCTATTTTTCTCTTTTTAAAAAGTCCTAAAAATCCACCTTCATGTATAACTTTTGAATTTAATATGACTGCATCTGATCCTAGTTCTTTTCTGACGAATTTCATCACTTCTGGCATTGTCGAACCCTTAAATTTTTTCACTTTCATGCTACGTTCACCACCCCGATGCTTTGAATTTCTGCAGTTGGTTCAATCTCATTATATGAAAGTACGACCACGTGTGGATAGAAGCGATCTAATAATTGTTTAAAATACATTCGAATGGTTGGCGAACATAAGATGACTGGTGTCTCTTCCTGTAAACTCATGTTCTCAACATTTTCTGAAACAGAGTGAATCACTTGTTGTTGTGTATCAGGATCCATCGCTAGATAACTGCCATATTCAGTTTGTTGTATATGTTCGGCAATTAATTTTTCAACCTCACCTGAAACAGTGATCACTTTTAATTGTTGCTTACCTTGTACAATATCACTCGTGATTTGAATGGATAATGATTGTCTTACATATTCAGTCAGCAGATCTGTATCTGTTGTCATTTTTGCAAAATCTGCTAATGTTTCGAAGATAACTGGTAAATTTTTCACAGATACATTTTCACGTAACAGTTTAGCCAATACCTTTTGAACATCTCCAACTCCTAGTGGCTCTGGTGTTACTTCTTCTACTAAAATTGGATTTGATTCCTTTAAATGATCTATTAATTGTTGTGTTTCTTGTCGACCAATTAATTGGTGTGCATAACGTTTTATTAGCTCTGTAATATGTGTGGAGACTACAGATGGAGGATCTACAACAGTGTAACCAGACATTTCTGCATCATCTCTTGCTTCTTCCGTAATCCATTTAGCAGGTAAACCGAAAGCTGGTTCTACTGTATCAATACCATCTAATTCGTCATCCTCAATACCAGGACTCATCGCTAAATAATGATCAAGTAGTAACTCACCTCTAGCTACTTCATTGCCTTTAATTTTAAGCCGGTATTCATTAGGATTTAGCTGAATATTGTCTCGAATTCTTACAACTGGAATAACTAAACCTAATTCAATTACTAATTGTCGTCTGATCATAACCACACGATCTAATAAATCGCCACCTTGATTTGAATCTGCTAAAGGAATTAAGCCATAACCAAATTCGAATTCAATAGGGTCCATATTAATTAAACCAACAACATTCTCTGGTGATTGCATTTCTTCTGAGTCTGACTCATCTAGTTGTTCATCACTTGGTGCTTCTTCTACTTGAGTTTTTCTTGATAACCTATAAGCACTAATAATTAGTACAGCAGCGATCATCGTTGTCAAACCAAAACTAATCGGAGTAAAGCCTAAGAAGAAGATCGTACCACCTGCAATATAAAGTAGCGTAGGATATCTCAATAACTGTTGGCTAACATCCGCACTCAAGTTACCTTCTGAAGCAACTCTGGTAACAACAATCCCGGTAGCTGTAGATATAAGTAAAGCCGGGATCTGACTTACTAATCCATCCCCAACGGTTAATCTCATATAAGTGTCAATAGCTTCAGTAAAACTTAATCCTAGTTGTGCCATACCAATAATAAGTCCAAATATAATATTAATGAGAACAATAATAATACCGGCAATCGCATCACCTTTTACGAATTTACTGGCACCATCCATCGCACCGTAAAAATCCGCTTCATGCTCAATTTTATCACGTCTTTCTTTAGCTTGATGCTCATTAATCATGCCGGCATTCAAATCAGCATCGATACTCATTTGCTTACCAGGCATTGCATCTAATGTAAATCGAGCCGCTACCTCTGATACACGCTCACTACCTTTAGTAATAACTAGAAACTGAATAATAACTAAAATAACGAAGACAACAAAACCTACCAAAGGATTATCTCCGATAACGAACGTACCAAAGGTTTCTACTACACCACCTGCATCAGCTTCTGATAGAATGGATCGGGTTGTAGACACGTTCAAACCTAACCGAAATAACGTCAATAACAATAGTAAAGAAGGAAAAACAGAGAATTGCAATGCCTCTGTTGTATTCATGGAGACTAAAATGACGATTAATGCTAGAGATATATTGGTTAAAATTAAAATACTTAATAACCACCCTGGAAGAGGAATAACTAACATAATAATAATAGATATAACACCAAATAGTACGGAAAAATCTCTAGCTTTCATCTTGTTACAACTCCTTTACTTGAAACACATAAACGTTCTTAAATCTTCTTTTGAATTCGATATACATAAGCTAAAATTTCCGCTACAGCTTGGAAAAATTCTTCACTTACGATGTTATCAATCTCGACTTGATCATATAATGCTCTTGCTAAAGGTCGATTTTCTACCATCACCACATCATGATTACGAGCAATATCTTTGATTCGCATCGCAACAAAATCGACACCTTTCGCAACAACATATGGCGCATCTGCCTTGTCTTCATCATATTTAATTGCAATTGCATAATGAGTTGGATTGGTGATCACAACATCTGCATTTGGGACTTCACTCATCATCCTCTGCATCGCCATCTGTCTTTGCTTTTCTTTAATTTTTGATTTAATTAACGGGTCACCCTCAATATTTTTATGTTCATCTTTCAGGTCATTTTTAGACATTTTATTCTGCTTTTCAAAATCGTATTTCTGATAAACATAATCGATCACCGATATAATCAGTAAACCAATGGCCGCTGCAATACCCATTTGGATAGTCATCTGTCCAAAGAATGCTAATGCCCCATTAACCTCTTTATCGAATAACATCATCATCTCATCGCGATTGATCCATATAATAGAGAACGTAATTACACCTACAACAACAATTTTTAATAAAGATTTAACTAACTCCACCAATGCTCTTGCAGAAAATATCCTCTTTGCACCTTGAATGGGATCAATTTTATTTAACTTCATTTTTAATGGTTCTGTTGTAAACATAAAGCCGATTTGCATAAAATTCGAAGCAAGTCCTGCTACAATTGCGATAAGCATAATTGGTGCGATCGCTATACTTATTTGGGACAAAACATCTAATAACATACTAAAAAGTTCTTCTTCTGTTACTTCATTATGAATATATTCTGTAAATGATTTGTTAAACATGTCTGTCATCGTACTTTTTAGTGAATCTCCCGTTACCAGGAGAATAATAAACACAAAAAATAGTAAAATGGCTGTATTTACATCTTGGCTTTTGGCAACTTGTCCCTTTTTACGTACATCTTGTCTTTTCTTCGGAGTGGCTTTTTCAGTTTTTTCACCTGCGAAATATTGAAGATCAAGCCGTAAATTCATCAATTAAGCACCTCCGAACATTTGAATAAGACTTTGCATCGTTTCTAAAGTATATTGGAAAAGTTGCTTCACAATTATCATATAAAATGTTACAAACATAAATAGCACGGCAAATGAAACAAAAATTTTAAGCGGAAGTCCCACGACAAAAACATTGAGCTGTGGAACTGTTCGTGCAATAATACCTAACGCTACATCAACTAAAAACAAGCAACCTACGATCGGAAGAGCTAATTGAAAAGCCATTAAAAACATTTCGCTGAAAGTTTGCAAGATTAAATCCAGATTATTAAATTGAAATAGCTGATCTAACGGAATCTCCTCAAAGCTATACATCAAACCATTTAACAATAGATGATGTCCATTAACCGATAACAAAAATAACAGAGCGATCGTATAGAAATATTGCCCTATTAGTGGGCTTTGAGCTCCAGTTTGCGGATCAACAACATTTGCAATGGCAAAACCCATTTGAAAATCGATGAACCCACCTGCAATCTGAATGGCAGCTAAAATTATGTAAGCAATTAACCCTAAAAATAACCCTATGATTGCCTCTTTCATAATCAATAAAATATACATACCATCAAAGGCAAGTTCTGGAATCTCCAGAGTATAAAACATGATCCATGCTATAAAAACGCCGATACCAATTTTAAACTGTGTCGGTATATTGCGATAAGAGAAAATCGGTACCGTTGCAAAAAAAGCCATTACTCTAACTAATATTAAAATGAATGCTGGAAAACGATTGATATCTATTAATTCAAACATAGCTTATCCCACAAACTGATTAAGATTTTGGAATATATTTTCAGCAAATTTTACCATTGTTGTTAGCATCCATGGCCCAAATACTATAATACCTAGTAAAACAGCGACTATTTTCGGTATAAATGCAAGTGTTTGTTCCTGTATTTGGGTAGTAGCCTGAAAAATACTTACTAATAAACCTACTACCAGTGCCAGTATTAGAATGGGCCCTACTACCATTAGAATTGTAAATATTCCCTGTTCGGCTAATGAAACGACAAATTCTCCACTCACTATCAGTATCTCCTCTCAAACGATGTCACAGCGGCAAGAAACCATCTAATAATGAATGTGTAATTAAATACCACCCATCTACTAGAACAAACAATAATATTTTAAATGGCAATGAAATCATCACCGGTGGTAACATCATCATCCCCATAGACATTAAGACACTTGCAACTGCCATATCAATAACCAGGAATGGAACAAATATCATAAAGCCCATTTGAAAAGCTGTTTTTAATTCACTAATTGCGTAAGCTGGGACTAATGTTGTTAATGGAATATCTTGAACAGTTTCTGGTCTGTCTATTTCTGCATAATTCATAAATAATGCCAAATCTTTTTCTCTTGTATGTTTTGACATAAACTCTTTAATCGGGTTACTTGCGTTTTCATATGCTTCTTCTAAATTTATCTCTTCATCAAATAACGGTTGTAATGCTTCCTCATTCACTTCTTGAAAAGTAGGTGCCATAATAAAAAATGTCATAAATAAAGCAAGACCAATTAAAACTTGGTTTGGCGGCATTTGCTGTGTCGCTAGAGACGTCCGCACAAATGATAAGACAATCAAAATTCTTGTAAAGCTGGTCATTAAAATTAATATACTAGGAGCCAATGAAAGTACTGTTAATAATAAAAGTAACCTTACAGACGTAGATATACTTTCAGGATCAGTGCCTGAGAAAACATCAATGAGATGAATCATTATTTTTTTGACTACTTTCTTTTAGTTTTTGATATACTTTCTTTCTTCCTTCTTTCATTGTATTTAGCTCCTTGTTAAATAGCGAAGTGAAATCTTGATTGCTACTTTTTGATGACTCTGCTGGTTGTTTAATCAGTTTCGCCTTAAGTTTATCTAATGAATCATCTGTTTCTTCTTGTTTCATTAATTGGTCGATTGTTTTAGGATCAGTAATTTCCATTAACAATTCAATATTCTCTGCAACGCCAATGACATAAAAACGATCACCTATCTTTATTGTTTGAATTGATTTATTCGATCCAACGGATATACCCCCCAAATTTTCAACCACTTGATGCTTTTTGAGAAACCCGTTTTTATTCCGCAAAAACTTTGAGATCAGTACAATCAAACCAATAACAACGGCTAAAGCGACAATGAGTTTAATGAAGCTCCCAATAAAACTCGGGGAATCAACAGTCTCAAGCTGATCATCTGTAACTGCTTCGTTCTCATCCTCTTGTTCTTGTTGTATTTCTTCTTGGTTATCAAACATGTCATTTACCATTCCACTAGCTTCTATATTAATTGGTGAAATCCATACTAGAATAGACATAAATAATATGCTTATTAGTAATTTCAGGTTAATGCTAATCACCTCATTAACCTAGAACTTTTGAAATGGCTTCGATTACCCGGTCAGCTTGAAATGGTTTTACGATAAAGTCCTTTGCACCTGTTTGAATCGCATCAATTACCATCGCTTGCTGTCCCATTGCAGAACACATAATAACCTTAGCATCACCATTGATACTTTGAATTTCTTTTAGAGCAGCAATACCATCCATTTCTGGCATAGTAATATCCATAGTTACTAAATCAGGCTGTAGTTCTTTATATTTTTCAACAGCTTCTTGTCCATCCTGCGCTTCTCCAACTACGTCATATCCATTCTTTGATAAAATATCTTTGATCATCATTCTCATAAATGCAGCATCATCCACTATTAATATTGTCTTAGCCATATCTATCAATCCTCCATCTATCTATTTTAATTGCTTTAATCTATCTTCTTTACTTACAATATCTGTTACCCTGACACCAAAGTTTTCATCGATTACTACTACTTCACCTTTGGCTATAAGTTTTTGGTTGACTAATATATCGACTGGTTCACCTGCTAGTTTGTCTAATTCCAAAATAGAACCTGAAGATAATTCTAGAATTTCTTTTACAGTTCGTTTCGTTCTTCCTAACTCGACGGTAACCTGTAATGGAATGTCCATTAATAAATCTAAATTTCGTTTCTCACTTTGTTGTAAAGGCACATCATCAAAATTAGAGAAAGAAGCAGCTTGCACTCCTTGATTTGTTCCTACTGATTGATTTCCTAAATGTTTTGGCTGTTGCGGTTGATTATTAGCTTGTCCTTGATGCATGGAAGCCTCTTGTTGCACAGGCGAATCAAACGCATTACTCTGGTTACTTCCAGCCAGGTCCGTTTCGATTGCATCAGTTGTTTTGCTATTCAATTCATCTGTTCCCTCTGGTGAATTCAGTAATTGATCTACTAAATCTTTTGCAAAAGTAACAGGTAATAACTGCATAATTTTTGAATCTATTAATGTACCGATTTTTAACTGAAATGAAACCTTAATTAGTACATCATCATCTGGTGTTAAGGCCTGTGTTTCTTCTTCAGTAACATCCATAATAGATGTTACTGGTGGGGAAATATCCACCTTTTTATTAAATACAGTCGACATGCTAGTAGCTGCGGTTCCCATCATTTGATTCATCGCTTCTTGAACAGCACTTAAATGAATATCATTTAACTCTTGTGATTCAGGATCACCATTTCCACCTAACATAAGATCAGCAATAATAGCTGCATCTTTTGATTCCAGAATAAATAAATTTGCCCCACTGAAACCTTCTGTATATTTCACTTCTATACCAACATATGGAACAGGAAATTCTTCCTCTAATTCTCCCTTATGAATAACATTGATGATAGGGGTTGTAATGTCTACTTTTTGATTTAATAGAGTAGCAAGAGTTGTTGCAGAGCTTCCAAAAGATATATTACCAATTTCTCCTAAAGCATCTTCTTCTATAGATGAGAGGTATTCATCTGCGGAAGGAGCTTCATTTGAATTCACATCTTCATCCGTATTATCAGAGCCATTTAATAAGGCATCTATTTCATCTTGGGATAACATTCCATCATTCATCATCTTGATCCCCTCCCTTAATTTCTTCTATAACTTGTACGGCTATCTTCTGTTTTTTCTTTCCTGGTTGTACTAGAAACTTAGGCTCTTGACCAACTTGTAATGTTAAGGGTTGGTCAATGCTTTTATCGAGTAAAATGGTATCGTCTATTCCTAGAAACAAAAAGTCCTCTAACATAATAGATGTTTCACCTAATAGAGCGGTCATATCCAAGGTTGTTTGTTTGATATTTTGAGAAATAGATTCATATTCTTCTGGTTTTCTTTCCTTAGAATTTTCATTTTGCATCCAATAATGAACAGATAATTTTGGAATAATCGGTTCAAGTACTACATGAGGGATACAAATGTTAATCATACCGCTACTATCACCAATAGTAGTATCTAGAGACACTACAACTACTGTTTCATTAGGAGAAACTAGTTGTAAAAATTGCGGATTTACTTCAAAGTCTTCCAGCATTGGATCAATATTAACTACTGATCCCCAGGCTTCTTGAAGATTGTCTAAAGCTTTTTCAAATAATTGTGACATAAGCGTTGTTTCAATTTCGGTTAAATTATCAATATTATTAACACTGTTTCCTATACCACCCAGCATTCGATCTAGCATTGCATAAGCTATATTAGGATTGAATTCAAAAATTATTCTTCCATCCAATGGTTCTACACTATATACATTTAATATCGTTTTAGTCGGGATCGAACGAATGAATTCTTCATAAGGAATTTGATCTACCGAAGCAACTGTAACGTGTACATATGTTCTTAGCTGTGCTGAAAAATAGGTCGATAACAACCTGGCAAAGTTATCATGAATTCTGGAAATACTTCTTATTTGATCCTTGGAGAATCTTAATGCTCTTTTAAAATCATATACTTTTACCTTTTTATCTTTTTCTTCTTCTTTTAATTTATTAGCATCCATCTCACCAGATGATAAAGCTGATAATAAGGAGTCAATCTCATTTTGCGAAAGAACTTCATCTGCCATTTTCCCACCTCCATTCGGAGTAAACTTACTGGATAACTTTACTTATAATTAAGACATCGACGATTTGACCTTCCGTCATATGTTTATTCATAGCAGTTTTTATATCACTTTCTAACTCCGTTAAATTTTCTTGAAAGTCTTTCGTGGTTAAGTCTACTGATAATTTAATAAATTCATTTTTTACCTGGAATTCTCTTTTCTGAAGTTCTTCTAAAGCAGCTTTACTATTAGTAATAAGTTGAAATTGAATGAGAACAAAATTACCATCATTTAGATCTGTTCTTATCTCTTCGGTTGTATGAGAATATTTCACCATATCATCAATCGACATACCCTCTCCTTCATTTGAAGATTTGTTTAGGAGAAAGTATAAAGTTACAGCCCCTGCTATAGTAATAATTAAAAGAACCACAACTAAAATTTTTATTAATTTAGGATTCATCGCCTTGTTCACCTACTTCTCTTTGAAGTTGATAGAGACCTATTTGCTTATAAAACTCTCTCACCATTTCCTTCACTTCTTCTTCTGATTCTTTCACAAACATTTTTTTCTTATTGATCAACGTAATGGTCGTATCTGGAAAGGATTCAATACGTTCTATGTATATGGCGTTAATCGTAATAGTGTCACCTTTTAATTTCGTTAATGTAATCATAGATTTAGAGAGTTAAGGATTAGAGCCTCAACTCTCTTCCTCCTTTTTATCGTTTTAAGTTCACTAGTTCCTGTAAAATTTCATCTGATGTTGTAATAATTCTTGTGTTTGCTTGGAAACCACGTTGTGCTGTGATCATTTCGGTAAATTCTTCAGACAAATCAACGTTAGACATTTCTAAAGCTCCTGACACAATAGAAGCTGTACCTTCCGTTTCTGGTGCATATAGAAATGTTCCATCGTCTTCTTCCATTCTTCCAGCATTGACAGAATTTTGAAACATGTTTGATCCAACCTTATTTAAACCACCTGGGTTTGAAAATTTGGCGAGCGAAATTTGTCCTGCTTCCTCTGTCTCCCCATTTTCAATATAATTCACAATGCCATTACCTTGTATACTAAAGCTTTGTGCTGTATCTGGTATGCGAATTCTTGAATTTCCTGCAAGTGGGTTACCATCAGGATCTGTTCCGTTTTGTCCTAACAAATATTCACCGTTAGCATTTACAATATATCCTCCATCATCCAAATATAAATTACCTGCTCTTGAATAAGAAATATCCATTTGCTCTGTATCGCCACCGTCAATATTTTCACCAGTTGCAAAAACAAACATGCCATCTCCTTCTAGTTGAAGGTCTAACGGACGTTCAGTTGTTTGACGGTTTCCTTGTGTATGGACATTATCTATAGAACCTAGTTGAGAGCCTGTACCGACCTGTGCTGGGTTCACACCACCTCTGATATCTGTCGGTGCACTTGCTCCTGATACAGATTGACTCATCATATCTTGAAACGTTGCCCGCCCTTTTTTAAAACCTGATGTATTCACGTTAGCTATATTATTACCTACTACATCTAATTTCGTTTGAAAAGCCTTCATCCCTGAAATACCCGCATACATTGAACGTAACATTTAATCAACTTCCCTTCTGTTTTTTCCATTAAGCTACCGCTGTCAGTTGGTAACTTCCGGCCTCCCAATTGGGTCCAGCCTAATCTATTACTATTGTCCCGTTAATATTGGTGAAAATTTTACTGCTAAGTTCGCTTTTATCTAATGCTGTAATCACTTTTTTATTTTCTGCATTAACAATAAATGCTGCATCGCTCGTAATAACTAGTGATTCTTTTACACCTTTATCCTTAGCTTGGTCCAGTTTCTCATTCATCTTGTTCCAATCAGCTTCACTCAATACAATATTCCGCTGGGTCATTCTGTCGCTAGCGTGTTTACTCAATTCGATCTCTTGTTGTTCTTTCAGAACTTCAGCGAAAGGAGTCGTTTTTTTCTGCTGAACTATATTTTTTGATGGAACAAGTGGACGATGATAAGCATGAATCCGGTTATCCATTTTATCCCTCCTCTATTCCGCGGAAGGATCATTTATTCTGAGCACCTCATCCGTATATATTTTTTGTTCACCATCTAACTCTATTACGGCATAACCATCCTGTTGTGAGATTGCCTTCACTTCACTGCTGACTATCTCTTTTGGTTCTGCAACTTCACCTGTTTCTTCATCTAAACGGTAATAACTAACTTCTTTCCCTATTAAATGGCTATATTGTATAACCGGAGATACCGTTTGATTCTTTACTAATGTATCAATAGAATTAGACATGTTCATCATTTGCTCTAATGATGAAAAAGTTGTCATTTGTGAGATAAACTCTTTATCCTCCATCGGGTTTAATGGATCCTGATTTTGCAACTGTGACATTAAAATCTTTAAAAACTCTTCTTTTCCTAAACTATTGTTGGCCTCTCTTGCTTGATTCTGTTTAGATAAATAATAAGATGGATCAATAGAAGTCACTGTTAATCACCTACACTTTCGCATCCATCAACATATCATGGAAACTTTGATTTTGATTATCCTGATTAGATTCTTCTTCATGATCGTTATGCTGTTCTTGCTGTTCCTCTTCTTGAGAATTCAAATTGTCATCGGTTAGTTCCTCTTGACTAACCTGAGAAGAGTTTTCTTGTTTTTCAATGATTACTTGTTGCGGCGAGAACATATGGCGAAGTTGATTTAGATTCCCCTCTAACAGTTCCTTAGCACCATGAGTACTAGCAATCATTTTAACTGTCATTTCACCATTGATTTGAGTCAGTTTCACTGTAATATCACCTAAATGTTCCGGTTGAAGCCGTATCATCAACTGATTAGCCCCATTTGGTAGTTTCATAAAATTACTTTTTTGCATCACTTGCTGAAATTGATCGATAAGTTGCTTTTGAACTAATGGTTGGTCACTGTTCGTATGAGACAAATGAATCACATATTGTTGAATTTTTGATTGAACTTGTTGATTACCAGTATCATTTCTTACAATGTGTGCTTGATCTTGTTTCATAACAGGTTCCAATCTTTCCATCGCATTATCGCTCCATCGCTTTACATCTTGCTGTGTAACTTTTTGAATACTTCCATAATGCTGTTGCATTGATTGACGATTATTAAAGTTTGATAACAGCTTCGACCATATTTCACTACTTTTATCATTTGTAGCTTCCGATAAGAGTTTTTGTGCTGCATTCAATGTTTGATTACTCATTTGTGACCATTGTTTCAATAGTTGTAACATTTGTTTATAATCACGACTGCTAAGCGTTTGATTTTGTATCTGTTGTAATATTTTTTCTGTCTGTTCGACTCGTGATATAGCATTTTTATCTAAAACAGCTTCCGTACTAAAGTTATTTTGTACTAGTATTCCATCACTAAAACTCAAACGATAAGGTTGCTCCATAGATACTTTCTCTTGTTGGCTTTGACCGATGCTTTCGATTTGTTCTAAAAACTTCTTAATCAGCTCAGCTAATACTTCTTGATCTTCTGCTTCTAATAGTCCACCTAATACTTCTATCTGCTCTTCATTTAGATCCTCCGAGATAAATGTCATGATTTCTTCTGTTGATAATGTTTGTCCATCAGTCTCTAGCTTATTGTTAATCATGTCTATTATTTCCGTAATTCCATTCAATTGTTCTGCTGACAAATTATCCAATGACTCTTGTATCAATGCTTTATCTGTTAGCTTTACTAGGTTTAAGGTACTATCAGAATCTGCTACATTTGCTTCTTGATTATAACTGATCATATTGGAGGACATGAGATCAGAGAAAGCATTTCCCCTTGCTTTGTCTCTTATAGCTTTCGGTGATGGGATTGCTGAGCCATTTGTTAACCACTCCGACGCTATCATCATTTTTTCACCCCCTTTCAATAGCTTGCTATTTTTACATTATTCATCCACTAGTAAATCTGAATAGCCGGCAGCTATTTCTGGTTCCATCTCACCAAAGATTTCTCCTCTAACTTCTGATTCTAATTGTCGTAATAAAGGAACAGCTATATCATCTTCCATGCTTTCAATAATAGGTGCCGCCAACTTTGGTTTCATTGCAGTAAAAGATGTAGCAAGTTCTTCAAATGAATCTAAATTTGTTGTATCGCTCTCCTGTTCCGCTTCTAATTCTACAATTTGTGAGGACAAAGTTGAGATTTCTTCTTCCAATTCAGAAATGGTTCCATCTTTTGATTGAACTTCATATTGTAAAGCATCCATTTCTTCTTGAATGTCATCGATTTGTTGATCCTTCTCCGCTAACTGATTAGTATGTAATTCTTCTTGATCTGTGGTAACTTGCTCGCTTATAAATGGAACCTTATTTAACGTTTCCTTTGTGTGTTTACCGACGTCCACGCCCATAAAGTATAGAATGATTACTGTAATCAGTAGTGCAAAAATTAAGGGGACAAGTATAACTATGAACCATTGAAAAATACTCGGTTTTTTTTCTTTATTTTTCTTTGGATTAGCTGCCATTTCTTCACCTATCCTTACTTTTCTAGATACTTGCGAATGGAAACGTCATCCATCAGCATTAAGTCTTTTTTATCTTCAAGTTGTTTATATTGCTGTTCTTTTTTGTTGATGATTTTTTCTATTTTTTTCACTTCTATATAATGCTCGGTTACATACTCTTGCACTTGGTCCATATACTTTCTTGCTCGATCTGCTTTTTTTTGCACATTTACTATAGTAGGCATAAGAAAATCTAAATATTGATGATATGATTTTATGGTTTCGATTTGAGACTTGTCTGACAATGACTGCTTATAGCTTTCTTCAATCTTCTCTTTCTTTTTCAGTAAATCATATAAGTGACTTGCATGCTTTTCGAACTCTGCGGTTGCTTCTTGAAATTTAAGTTGAGCGTCTTTTTTTTCATTCTCTCTTACCTGTCTGATTTTTTCATACCCCTGTAACTGATTCATCAGGAACTACTCCTTTTCGCCAGTTCTTCTAATTGCTGCAGGGTTGTTTTCTCATCTGCATTTTCATCTATATCTTGCTTTAAGACATTTAAAATTCCCGGTTGAAGTTGAATGGCCTGGTCAACGGATTTATTAGATCCTCTTTTATATGCCCCTATTTGAATTAATTCTTCGTTATCGGTATAAGTAGCTAGAATAGAACGAATTTTCATTGCTAATTCAAGTTTCTCTTTTGATACAATTTCAGGCATTACTCTGCTTACAGACTGCAAAACATTAATCGCTGGGAACTGTCCTTTTTCTGCTAATTTACGATCCAAAATATAGTGGCCATCCAATATACCTCTTGTTGTATCAGCTATCGGTTCATTAAAGTCATCACCATCAACAAGAACGGTATAAAAGGCTGTGATTGAACCAGTTTTACTTGTACCTGTACGTTCTAGTAGAGATGGCAGCATCGCAAAAACTGATGGTGTATATCCTTTTGTTGTTGGTGGTTCGCCAATGGCAAGTCCTATTTCTCGTTGCGCCATAGCAACTCTTGTAACAGAATCCATCATCAAATTCACATCACATCCCAAATCCCTGAAATATTCGCTGATGGCAGTTGCGGTATAAGCCCCTTTAATTCGCATTAAAGCTGACTGATCAGAGGTGGCGACCACTACTATTGATTTCTTTAAACCTTCCGGCCCTAACTCGCGTTCAATAAATTCTTTTACTTCCCGTCCACGCTCCCCAATCAAAGCAATTACGTTTATATCGGCATTGCTATTACGAGCTATCATGCCTAACAGGGTACTTTTACCCACACCACTTCCTGCAAAAAGTCCAATTCTTTGACCTTTTCCAACCGTCAATAAGCTATCGATTGCCTTTACTCCTATTTGAATAGGTTCTTTAATTCTAGGTCGTTCTAGCGGATTAGGAGGTGCTTGTTCTGTTGGGTATTCTTTTAAACCTTTAGGTAAATGAGAGCCGTCCAATAAATTCCCAGTTGAATCGATAACTTTTCCTATTAATGCTCTTCCTATTTTTATTTGCAAGGCATTTTTGCTTGCTTCTACTAGACAACCTGAAGCAATATTGTGTAGCGTCGAATAAGGCATTAACAGGACTTTCTTATCATAAAAACCTATTACTTCGGCCATTATTTTTTCGTTCTTTTTTTTCGTATGAATATAGCACACTTCACCGATTCGAGCTTCCGGTCCTCTTGCTTCAATTAATAACCCAATCACACGATCTACTTTTCCATAGCGTTTATAGGCATCTAGATCCTGAATTTCATTGATAATCATTTGTGTTTTCACGTGTGATCTCCTCCACTACATGAAAAAGTCTAGTTCTAATCTCTTCTAATTGGCTGTCAACAGAAGCATCTATTCTGCCAAAGGGGGTTTCTAACATTACTTGTTCTCCTTGTAAGTCCCTCGATGGGTATATCGTAAATTGTATTTCATCATGGATGATTGAGCTTAACTCATCCTTATTTTCTATAAGCATAGGATAATAGTTGCTTGAAACAAATAACTTAATGCTTGATTGGTCTTTCACCTGTTCTAACAAGGATTTAGCAATGCCAATAAATTTCGTATTATCTTTTTCAATTGATTGTTTCAAGACTTTTTCAGCTACCGCCATTGCAATATGTAAAACTGTTTCATCACTTTCTGCAATAATTTTGTGATATTCCTGTTTGGCAGTATCCACTACTTCTGTAGCTTCTTCCATTAACTTCTGATATTGTTGAATACTGTCTTTTTTTCCTTGCTCAAAACCTTGTTGATATCCTTCTTGTTGAGCTTGTTCTACATAGTGTGCCCTTTCTTGCTCCCATGCTTGTCTCAATTGCTTTATTTCTGAATTTGTATCTTCTTTCAGTTGTTCTGTTTTGTTCCATGTTTCATTGTATTGCTGCTCTGCGTCCTCTATTTGCTGGTAGATATTATATAACATCTCTTTTTCGTCTTTATCAGAGGAAGTTTGCTTTGTTTTCGGTATCTCTATTTTTCGTAATTGGATTTGCCTAGTCGGAAAGGAGCTATTAGACAATAATATCATCCCCTCCACCTCTAGCTATGACAATTTCTCCCACTTCTTCTAATCGTCTTATCACAGATACTATACGTGATTGTGCTTCTTCTACATCACGTAATCGAACAGGGCCCATAAATTCCATTTCTTCTTTAAAAGTTTCTGCCATCCTAGCAGACATATTATTAAAGACAATTTCTTTCACTTCATCACTTGCCACTTTTAATGCTAAGCGCAGGTCATCATTTTCAACCTCACGAATTACGCGCTGGATTGCACGATTATCAAGGGTGACAATATCTTCAAATACGAACATTCTTTTCTTGATCTCTTCTGCTAATTCAGGATCATCAATTTCTAGCGTATCTAAAATAGTTCGTTCGGTACTTCTATCCACCCCATTCAAAACTTCTACAACTGCCTGAATACCTCCAGTTTGTGTATAATCTTGTGAAACAGTAGTAGAAAGTTTTCGTTCGAGAATCTGTTCTACCTCAGAAATGATTTCAGGTGAAGTAGAGTCCATAACTGCAATCCTTTTTGCAATATCGGCTTGCATTTCTTGTGGTAACTCTGACAAAATCTGAGCTGATTGTTCAGAATCTAGATAGGATAAAACAAGTGCAATTGTCTGTGGGTGTTCATTTTGAATAAAATTTATAATTTGATTTGGCTCAGCCTTCCGTGCAAAGTCAAAAGGTTTTACTTGCAAGGAGGATGTTAGTCTATTTAGGAGATCGCCTGCTTTTTCCTCACCTAATGCTTTTTCAAGAACGGTTTTTGCGTAATTGATCCCACCTTGTGAAATATAATCCTGAGCCATCGCTATTTCATGGAATTGCTCCAAAATCTCATCCTTTTGAGTTCCATCTACTTTTGTTACGGATGAGATTTCTAGTGTTAGTTTTTCAATCTCTTCTGGTGTTAAATGCTTATACACTTGGGCAGAAACATCCGGACCGAGAGAGATTAATAAAATAGCAGCTTTTTGTTTTCCGGTTATTTGTTGTCTTCTTGCCATGATAATTATTAACCTCCTTTAATCCTCTGTAATCCAGCTTCTTAATAATTTCGCAAATTCTTCTGGTTTCTCCTGAGCGTATTTCTCCAATTGCTTTCGTCTCATGGATGAATCTGAATCATCTGCATGCGTAATTGGCGGAACTTCTTGTTCTTGTATTTCTGAAGTTTCCACCTCTTTAACAACTTCTTCTGTTTCTGAACGTTTGCTTCGTCTAATCATCCATAACAAAACAATAATTGCTAATAGTAACAGACTGCCTACTATGTATACCCATGCTGGAATAGCTGGACTAACCGTTGGGTTTGCTAGTGTATCCGTTCCTTCGAATGGTTGGAATACGATGGATACTTTTTCCTCCGGTGTTATTTCACCATATGATTTGTCGATAGAAGTAGAAATAATAGAGTCTAGAATCGAAGCAACACTTTCTTCAACCGCCAATTGTTCCTGCGCAGTTAGTTGTTCAATTTCTCCATCTTCTATAACTCTCGTATTATCAATTGCTACTTGTATACCTAAATCTCTAATTTTATATGGACTTTCCACAATATCTCTTTGAATTCGATTAAATTCATTATTAACGGATTCTTTAACGAGCTCGTAATCACCTACATTTCCTTCCACACCTGCTGGATAGTTAGCAACCTCTCCTTCTTCAACTCCGACGGCGCCATCTTCCGGTTGCTCACCTGTAAATGATTCAGTTATCGTTTCAATACTGACTGGTAACGTGTCATTATCTTCATCAACCGGTTCTACCAATTCTTCCACTCGTTGTTCTTGGGTAAAATCGATATCAGCAGTTGCTGAAATAGCTACTTTATTCATTCCTATCATGGAACCTAACATTTTTTGTACATTTCTCTCGATATCTTTTTCAATATCACCTTTAATTTGTTGTTGAGAAGTATATGCATCAGCACTTCCAGAAGCATTTTGGTTATCTAAGTCAAAATACTCAAAATTTTGGTTCATAATGACGATATCATCAGCAGAAAGGTTAGGAATTGATTTCGAAACAAGGTGGTACAAAGCATTCACGTTATTTGGTTCAAATTGATATCCTGGTGCAGTTTGAATGACTATAGATGCTGTGGAAGGTTGTTGTTTGTCACTAATAAATACCGGTTCCTCTGGTATATTAAGATTTACTTCAGCACCTTTGATCCCATCTATTTGCGTTATTAAAGTTGCTAACTCGGTTTGCATGGCATCCAGTTTCATTACTTCAAATTCATTGTCCGTTACTCCCCAGGAACTGTTCTCTGCAAAAAAAGAATAGTCAATACTACCGCTATCTGGTATTCCTTGTGCAGCAAGATCTACTAATAGTGAATCAGCCCTTGCTTCTGGTACTTTGACACCCGTTCCGGTATCCGTAATTTCATATGTTACGCCACGGGCATCTAATTCCTCGGTAATTTGACCTACTTCTTGTATGGACAATTCATTATACAGTGCTACCATATCACTTTTTGCAGATGTCATTACTACCAAGAGGATGATGACAGCTAATAATGCTCCCACTCCACCGAATAGTAACCCTTTTTGCTTTTTCGACATCGATGTATAATAGCTCGTTACTCTATCCTTGTATAGTTTTAAGTTCTCGTTCATTTTGTGCCCCCAAAAAATCATTACTTGCTTACAACTATCAATGTATTAAACTTGTAATCTCATTACTTCGTTGTATGCATCTACCATTTTTTTCTGAACTTCTACACCAGTTTGTAGCATAATACTAGCTTTTTGTGCTGTAATCATGACATCATGTAAGTTATCAATTTCACCTTTGGCAAGTGCTTCTGTTTTTTGATCTGACTCGTGTTGTGCTTTATTAATACTTTCAATAGCTTGTTTAAAGCTATCAGCAAATTGTTGTTGAGAGTCTCCTACTGTCTGCTTGTTATTTTCGGTTTGAATCGCATTTGGCTGAATGTTTTCTAACGAATAAATATTCATTGAGTATTCACTCCTTTATTACGTTTTATTTACCAATTTCCAAGGCTTTCATCAACATTGTTTTCGAAGCATTTAAAGAAGTTATATTCGCTTCATAAGACCTTGTCGCACTCATCATGTCAACCGTTTCTTTTAACGGATCTACATTAGGCATTTCTACATAACCATCGTCATTCGCATCTGGATGATTAGGGTTATACACAAGCTTGAACGGTTCTTCATCGTCGACAATTTGAGATACTTTTACTCCATTTCCAGCGCTTTCGCCTTTTTGAGTAGCTCGATTAAGAATTGATGAAAAACTTTGATCTTTAGGACTGAACACTGTCATTTTTCTCTGATATGGTTCATATTCTCCGTCTGCATTTACTGTCGCTCTTGTTGTTTCTGCATTCGCAATATTAGAAGAGATCGTATCCATTCTCAGACGTTGAGCGGTCAGACCACTTCCGCTAGTATTGATCGCATTAAATATTGACATCATTAACTACCTCCCCTAATAACACTTTGTAAGCTACTAAACTTACCATTCATTCGATCTACCAAACCTTGATAGTAAATTTGATTCTTGGCTAATTCCGTCATTTCTTTATCGATATCTACGTTGTTTCCGTTGTGGTTGTACATGGTACCACGGTCTGATGATATTTTTATATTCGATTTATCAGATGAAAAAGGAAGATGTTGTGCATTCGTTCTTGTTGCCTGAAATTGATTTGATAATTCATTTTTCAATACATCATTAAATTGAACTTGTTTCGCTTTGTAATTAGCTGTATCCGCATTTGATATATTATGTGCTATTGTTTTATTTTTTACAGAAGCATATTGCAGTGAATTTTCCAGGGTCTGGATAGTACCACCAAATAATGACATAAAAAAATCCCTCACTTTTTTTATTTAAACCGTCACAAAAATCTTTTGTCTATCGAATATTGTAATTTAAATAATCTATGTTGTCTATGACTTATCGTCATATTCTGACTAAAGTAGTGTAATTTTTTTGTAAAACAGGGACTTTAGTCTTGTTTTTATTGGTTAATTTGTTGTTTTGTGTCGTATTAATTCTTAAGGCTTGATTCATAATTCGCTAAAAATGGTGTTGAACATAAAAAAAGATCTCCTCATTTTCAGAGGAGATCTTTTTTAGATATGATGGTGTTTTAATTCATTTAAAAATTTATCATTTAATACTTTGATATATGTTCCCTTCATTCCTAATGATCGGGATTCAATGACACCTGCACTTTCTAGTTTTCTTAGTGCATTTACAATGACGGAACGAGTAATTCCAACACGATCAGCTATTTTACTTGCTACAAGTAATCCTTCATTACCATCCAATTCTTCAAAAATATGTTCAATTGCTTCTAGTTCACTGTATGATAATGAGCTTATTGCCATCTGTACTACTGCTTTACTACGAGCTTCTTCTTCTATTTCTTCTGTTTTTTCATGCAAAATTTCCATTCCTACTACGGTTGCACCATACTCTGCCAACACTAGATCACCGTCATCAAAACTATTTGATAAACGACTTAATATAAGCGTCCCCAGCCGTTGACCACCACCAATGATTGGTACAATTGTTGTTAAACCTTGCTTAAACAAATCATAATTTTCTACTGGGAAAGCCGTGTATTCACTATCGATACCTATGTTAGTTGTTGTAGTCGAAATATTAAATAAATTGTCTGTATATGTTTCAGGAAATTGCCTTTCTTCCAACATTTTTTTCATTCGCTCATTTTCAATCTGTTTGTTAATAGCAAAGCCTAATAATTTTCCTTTACGACTGACAATAAATATATTTGCTTCTATAACATCTCTTAACGTTTTCGACATATCTGTAAAATCCACCGATTTACCTTTGGTTTTTTGGAGCATTGCATTAATTTCTCGTGTCTTTTCTAATAATTGCATATTTTTTCACCATCCATATTATAAAATAAATTGACTTAAATCTTTATTCGTTGCTATTGATTTTAACTTATCATTTACATAGTTTTCTGTTATTTCAATATTTCCAATTCCAATATCAGATGCCTCATACGATAGTTCTTCCAATAATTTTTCTAAAACAGTGTGTAATCTTCTTGCTCCAATATTATCTGTGTCCTGATTTACTTCATAAGCAATTTCTGCTAAGCGGTTAATCGCTTCGTCAGTATATGAAATAGTAATTCCTTCTGTTTCTAACAATGCTTTATATTGCTTTAATAATGCATTAGAAGGCTCTGAAAGAATTCGTTTAAAATCTGCCACCGTTAATTTTTCAAATTCTACACGGATCGGAAAGCGTCCTTGCAATTCAGGAATGAGATCTGAAGGTTTCGCCTTATGAAAAGCTCCAGCTGCAATAAATAACATGTGGTCTGTCTTAACAGGACCGTATTTCGTAACAATTGAAGACCCTTCTACAATCGGTAAAATATCACGCTGTACGCCTTCCCGTGATACATTAGCAGACTGTTCTTGTTTTACAGCGACCTTATCCATTTCATCAATAAAAATAATCCCTGTTTGTTCCGCTTTTTCAATCGCTTGTTGTGTGACTTCATCCATGTCAATCAGTTTTTGTGCCTCTTGAAGGGTTAACACTTTTCTT
Source organism: Gracilibacillus orientalis (assembly GCF_900114645.1). Lineage (GTDB taxonomy): Bacteria > Bacillota > Bacilli > Bacillales > Amphibacillaceae > Gracilibacillus > Gracilibacillus orientalis. Next base: position 84,107 of record NZ_FOTR01000013.1, read on the forward strand.
GCTTCTTTTACAGTTAAGTTTCGTTTCTTTTTCTTTTTTGGAAACAGCTGTCCTAATGCATCTTGCATATTCATTCCCATTTGTTCCATTCCAGAACCTTGTAACATGTCAAACATATTCGATGCTTGTTCCTCTACTTCAATAGTTACGGTACTATCTTCTAGTTCACCAAGATCTAATAATTTTTTAGTTTGTTGTCTTTGTTGTTTAATATCTTCTTTTTCTTGTGTATCATTCGTATCTTCTGTGTTGTTTTGCTGTTGATTCGGGTTCATGAAAATATCGAATGGATTTTTTGACGTAGTCGTTTTCTTTTTAGACGGTACCAGAATTTCCACTAGTCGCTTATTTGCTAGTTGTTCTGCTTTTTCTTGTACATCTTCCATCGCTTTTTCTTTAACCATTCGTACAGCTGTTTCCACCAGGTCACGAACCATTGATTCCACATCACGCCCAACATAGCCTACTTCTGTATACTTGGTAGCTTCAATCTTTATAAAAGGAGCACCAACTAATTTCGCTAACCGTCTGGCTACTTCTGTCTTACCAACACCTGTTGGCCCTATCATTAATATATTTTTAGGAACGATCTCATTTCTTAGTTCCACAGGCAACTGCATTCTTCGGTAACGATTTCTTAAAGCAACTGCCACAGCTTTTTTGGCATCCTGTTGTCCAATTATATACTCATTTAATCTTTCAACAATTTGTTTTGGCGTTAAATTGATAGACACGACACCCATCCTTTCTTATTCTAATTCTTCTAAAACAAGCTGGTTATTTGTGAAAATACATATTTCTCCTGCAATTTCCAGAGATGCTTTTGCAATTTCTTTTGCTTCCATATCTGAAGCATGTTTTTTTAATGCTCTACCTGCACTTAAGGCATAATGACCACCTGAACCGATTGCAAGAATGTCATCATCAGGTTCTATCACTTCACCAGTACCTGACACTAATAGTATTTCCTGTTTATTCATTACGATTAACATCGCTTCCAGTTTCCGTAAATATTTATCACTCCGCCAATCTTTTGCCAGCTCAACAGCAGCCCTTGATAGGTTTCCATCAAAAGTTTCAAGCTTTGTTTCAAAACTTTCGAAGAGAGTAAATGCATCTGCTACAGAACCTGCGAAACCTGCTAAAACTTGATTTTTATATAGTCTTCTTACTTTTTTTGCTGTATGTTTCATCACCACTTGATTTCCAAATGTCACTTGACCATCGCCACACATTGCAGATTTTCCATTATGCTGGATGGCGAATATCGTGGTTGCATGAAATGAGTCCATTCTAATTCCTCCTATCGTTTTGCTCTCGGATGAGCTGTTTTATAAACATGACTTAATCGATCTTTAGAAACATGTGTATATATTTGAGTGGAAGATAAATGAGAATGCCCTAATAGTTCTTGCACCGCTCTTAAATCTGCCCCGTTATCCAACAAATGTGTCGCAAAGCTATGTCGTAATTTATGCGGATGAATATGTAAAGTTATGGCTGCTTCTTCCACCAATTTATTAATGATTAACCTTACCCCTCTTGCTGTCAACGGGTTCCCTCTGGCATTGAGAAATAAAACATTATGTGGTTGACTTTTTTCAGTAATTAATAATGATCGACTTTCCTTCAAATAAAGTTGTAGTGCCTGACTAGCGTATTCACCGAAAGGAACATACCTTTCCTTGTTACCTTTTCCAGTAACTAAAATAGTTTGAAGATCGAGATCAACACTGTCTATTGTCAGTTGAACACATTCACTAACACGAACTCCAGTACCATATAAAACTTCCAATATAGCAATATTTCGCTTACCAAGCGCAGTACTTTGATCGATCGATTCAAAAAGTATTTTCATTTCTTCTTGATAGACAAATTCAGGGATGGGATGAGCTGTTTTTGGTAAATGTAAATGAACAAAAGGATTCTCAAACGCCATTTCTTCTCTCAATAAAAACTTATAAAATGACCTTAGCGAAGAAATGCGTCGATTAATCGACCTTCTGGATAGATTTTTATCATATAGGGTAGTTAAATAAGTTCGAATAATACTATAATTTACATCTTGTAAAGACTGAAGATTTTCAGATGTTAAAAAATTAAAAAAATCAGCAAGGTCTTTTTCATACGCTTCAATTGTCAGTTTGGATGCATTTTTTTCGATTTGCAAGTAATCTAAATAAGCGAGCCAATATTTAAAAAAATTCATATTTCACCTCTAAATGCGTTAAAATATTAACATAATAGGTTCGAGTCTGCAATTAAATTTGCAAAATTGTCACTACTTTCTCCATTATTACATTAATTCCCTTTTTCTTAGTGCTTTAAACAAAGAACCAATAATCAGATGCAATGGAACACACTGTGTTATTTTATATTAACATTCTTAGTTCTTTTTAAAAACGCATAAGGCATCACACTTGGCCCAATCACACATAAAAAGCTTTTTTGATCTTAAGTAAAAACGTCTAAGACCATAAGAAAAACCGGACAAAAAAGCCCGGACCAATCCTGATTAACTGATTTTATATAGATACAAACTACTGCGAACTAATGAATACTTAAAATTGCTTCCTTCCATCCTGATTTTTGCTAAGTGCTAATCTTTACTGTTAAAAAAGATGATTCCGATTCATTTGTCGGAACCATCTTTTACGTTATATTCATTTGAAAGCTGGCTAGAAAAATGTGTTAGAAACCTTGTTTGATTAACCTTGAGCTTCTTCTTTATAGTCACATGATGCACATTGGACTTGAGCTTTCTTCTTTGATTTCTTCTCGACTAACATATTATCACACTTCGGACAGTTTCTCCCTACTGGCTTATCCCAAGAAATAAACTCACAGGAAGGATAATTGTCACAACCATAAAATGTTCTTCGTTTCTTCGTCTTTCTTTCTACAATATTGCCATCTTTACAATTAGGACAATCTACACCGATTTCTTTTAAGATTGGTTTTGTATTTCGACAATCAGGAAAGTTAGAGCATGCTAAAAACTTACCATAACGGCCCATTTTATAAACCATTTCATGGCCACATTTTTCACAATCAATACCTGCCGGTTCATCGCGAATTTCTACTTTCTCCATTTCCTTTTCTGCCTTTTTCAATTGTTGATCAAATCCTGAGTAAAATTGGTCAATAATTTTTACCCATTCTGTTTCCCCCTCTTCGACAGAATCTAAATCACCTTCCATTTTTGCAGTAAAAGTGACATCAATGATTTCGGGGAAAAATTCTTCTATTAACTTAATAACAATTTCGCCTAATTCCGTCGGGATAAATCGTCGATTATCAAGGGCTACATAACCACGTCTTTGAACCGTGTCTAATGTAGGAGCATAAGTTGATGGTCTGCCGATTCCTTTTTCCTCCATTGTTTTTACTAACCTTGCTTCCGTATACCTTGGAGGTGGTTGTGTAAAGTGTTGATTCGGTGTAATTTTTTCAGCTTTTACTGTTTCTCCCTCAGATAAATCTGGTAACCATTTATCAGTTGGTTTTGTCTGATCATCAGATCCCTCGATATAAACTTCCATAAAACCTTTAAACTTAATCTTGGAACCTGTTGCTCTGAACTCCACACCTTGATTCGTTAAATGAGCAGTCATCGTATCCATAACGGCCGATGCCATTTGACTAGCAATAAATCGTTCCCAAATTAACTTATACAATCTAAATTGATCCCTAGATAAGACTTTTTTTAGTGATTGAGGATCTCTTAGTGCATTAGTTGGTCGAATTGCTTCATGGGCATCTTGTGCACCTTCAGCATTTTTAGCCTTTTTTGTGAAACCAATAAATTCTTTGCCGTACTTATCTTCAATATACTGTCGCGATTGAGCCTTTGCAGTATCCGATATTCTTGTTGAATCTGTACGCATATACGTTATTAGTCCTGTAATGCCACCTTCACGTTTTCCTAAATCAATACCTTCATATAATTGTTGTGCTACCATCATCGTTTTTCTTGCTCTGAAATTAAGCTTTCTTGCTGCTTCTTGTTGTAATGAAGACGTTATGAAAGCTGGAGATGGATTGCGTTTTCTTTCCCGTTTCGTTACTTTCTCTATTAAAAAGTCGTTTCCTTTTAATGTAGATAAAATCTTGTCTACATCATCTTTAGTATGAAGTGGCTTTTTCTTGCCATCTTGCCCATAAAAAGCACCATCAAATGATTGTTTACCCTTTTTAAAGATCGATTCGATACTCCAATACTCTTCCGGTTTAAAATCTTTAATTTCATTTTCGCGATCAATAATCATTTTAACGGCAACTGACTGGACTCGTCCGGCACTAAGACCTTTCTTCACTTTTTGCCATAGTAGTGGACTAATATTATAACCTACTAAACGATCTAAGATTCTTCGTGCTTGTTGTGCGTCTACTAAATCCATATTTATGGTTCTTGGATGTTTAAAAGAGTCTTTAACGGCTTCTTTCGTAATTTCATTAAAAACTACCCGACACTGAGAATCCAAGTCAATATTCAAACTATGCGCCAAGTGCCACGCTATTGCTTCTCCTTCACGGTCAGGGTCGGCTGCGAGAAAGATTTTATCTGCTTTTTTAGCAGCGGCTTTTAATTCTTTTAATACGGGACCCTTTCCTCGGATTGTTATATATTTTGGCTGATAATTTTTTTCAACATCCACACCAGTTTGACTTTTTGGAAGATCCCTTACATGCCCCATCGAAGCTTTCACTTTATATTTTTTCCCTAGATATCTCTCAATAGTTTTGGCTTTTGCCGGTGATTCAACAATTACTAGATATTGTGCCATATTACTTACACCCTCCCAAGAGGCAAAATCATTTCGTGTTAATACATATTATAAATGTTTGCTGTTAGATATGATAAATCTTCCCTATTATTAAATACTTTGTTAGTGTTTGTCAAACAATGCAATAAAGAAATTACATAAAATTCTTTTATTTTCCTTCTGAAGTTCTCCTTCTTGGATGATATTCTTCTAAAATGTCATGGCTATTTTTAACTAATTTTGCCCCCTCTTTAATTAGCTGATTACATCCTGAACTTGTTTCTGCCAGCACCGATCCCGGAACTGCAAAAACTTCTTTTCCTTGCTCTAAAGCCTGATCAACGGTAATTAAAGTCCCGCTTTTTTCTTTTGCTTCAATGACAAGAGTCCCGAAACTTAGTCCGCTAATAATTCTGTTTCTCTCAGGGAAATGATATTTTCTTGGAGGTAGATCTGGGGGATATTCCGATAAAATTAAACCTTGTTCTACTAATTGTGTAAATAAGGTTAGGTGCTGCTTTGGATATACATGTTCGAAACCACTACCTAGTACAGCAATTGTTGGACTAAGATGTTGCAATGCTAATTGATGGGCAAATCCATCAATACCAATAGCCATACCGCTCGTAATAAGGAAATCGCATTCAAATAATGGAGTTAGAATATTAGCCATGATGGATCTTGCGAATTTTGAAGGATATCTAGTACCCACAACACTAAGGTTTGGTACGTGTGAAAGTAACCTTGGATTACCATGGAGGTATAAAACTAATGGAGGATCTGGAATTTCTTTTAAACTGACAGGGTAATCTTTACTAAATATGGTTAATACCTGATATGCCTCTACGTAACGTACTATTTTTTGTTTCAGTGACTTATCCTGCAACCTTTTTACAATAAAAAAGGCCTTTTTGTCATGGATTTGAAATTTTTCTTTCCATTGTTGAACGTCCCATTTGTACATCTGTTCAAACTCTGGATCTTCATTCATTACGTTCCATATAAGATTACGATTCGTTCCTATAATGTAATGCAAATGAATTAATCGCCATTCGTTTTTTTTCATTTCATACATACACCTCTTTTTATAGAAGAAATAAGCTGAGAAGAATCTCAGCTTATTTCAGAATGTTTAGTGCGTCTTACACTTATCATAAAGTTCTTTGTCTTTTAATACTTTAATTAACGTTTCACCCATCACAGAAGGTGTTTCAGCTACTTGAATACCACAAGCATTCATCGTTTTAATTTTTTCTTCAGCCGTACCTTTTCCGCCTGAAATAATCGCTCCTGCATGCCCCATACGTTTTCCTGGAGGTGCAGTAGCGCCACCAATAAAGCCAACTACTGGTTTTGTCATATTTGCTTTTACCCATTCAGCCGCTTCTTCTTCTGCCGTACCACCAATCTCACCGATCATCATAACCGCTTCTGTTTCAGGATCTTCATTAAAGGCTTTAAGCGTATCAATAAAGTCAGTACCGTTTACAGGGTCACCACCAATACCGACAGCAGTGGATTGACCAAAACCATTTTCTGATAATTGATGCACTGCTTCATACGTTAAGGTACCAGAACGAGAAACAACTCCAATATGACCTTTTTTATGAATATATCCTGGCATAATACCAATTTTACATTCTTCTGGAGTAATGACTCCAGGACAGTTTGGTCCTACTAATCTCGTTTTCTTACCTTCCATATAACGTTTTACTTTACCCATATCCATCACAGGAATATGCTCTGTAATACAAATTACGAGGTCTAATTCAGCATCTACTGCTTCCATAATAGCATCTGCAGCAAATGGAGCTGGTACATAAATAACCGAAGCATTTGCACCTGTTTCATTTACAGCTTCTTCAACTGTATTAAATACAGGTACTCCTTCAACTTCCGTACCACCTTTTTTTGGTGTTACTCCACCAACAATTTTAGTTCCATAATCTATCATTTGTTTTGTATGGAAAAGTGCTGTTGAACCAGTTATACCTTGAACAAGCACTTTGGTATTTTTATTAACAAAAACACTCATGTAAATGGATCCTCCTTTTTCCCCTAGAGATAAAATTTATGCTTCATTAACAAGTGCCACAATTTTTTCTGCACCGTCTGCCATTGATTCAGCTGGTGTAATATTCAAGCCAGAGTCAGCTAAAATTTTCTTACCAGCATCTACGTTTGTACCTTCAAGACGAACTACTAAAGGAATAGTTAAACCAACTTCTTTCGTTGCTTGGACGACACCTTCTGCAATAACATCACATTTCATAATCCCACCGAAAATGTTTACAAAAATACCTTTTACATTGTCATCCGACAGAATTATCTTGAATGCTTCTGTTACTTTCTCTGCAGTTGCTCCGCCCCCAACATCAAGGAAGTTAGCCGGATCTCCACTATAATGCTTGATAATATCCATCGTTGCCATCGCAAGACCGGCACCGTTTACCATACATCCAATATTTCCATCCAGTGCGATATAACTTAGGTCATACTTGGATGCTTCGATTTCTTTTTCGTCTTCTTCCTCTAAATCACGATACTCGACAATATCTTTTTGACGAAATAGGGCATTATCATCAAAGTTAAGTTTTGCATCTAATGCTAAAACGTTACCATCACTTGTTGTAACAAGTGGGTTAATTTCCGCAATGGAGCAATCTTTCTCGACAAACACTTGGTATAATCCCATCATGAATTTAACCGCTTTCGACAAGTATTCAGCTGGAATATTAATATGGAAAGCAAGACGTCTTGCTTGATATGGTAATAAGCCAGTAACTGGATCGATCACTTCTTTAAAGATTTTTTCAGGAGTTTTCTCTGCTACTTCTTCGATTTCTGTGCCACCTTCTTCAGATGCCATCATTGTGACACATGATGTAGCACGATCCAAAACAAGGCCGACATAATATTCTTTTTGAATATCGCAACCTTCTTCAACTAGTAACCGCTTTACTTCTTTTCCTTCTGGTCCTGTTTGATGTGTTACCAGTGTTTTCCCTAAAATTTCTTCAGCATATGTACCGACTTCATCGATATTTTTAGCTACTTTCACACCGCCTGCTTTTCCTCTTCCCCCAGCGTGAATTTGAGCTTTTACTACCGATACCGCTGAACCTAATTGTTCTGCAGCTTCAACAGCTTCATTTACTGTATATGCTACTTTTCCGTTAGGTACAGCAACACCGTAACTACGCAAAATCTCTTTGCCTTGATACTCGTGAATATTCATCTTTCATCCTCCCATCAATTAATCACTGCATTCTCATTGTATAAAAAAGTGCCTTCAATTGTCTAGGAAAGACTATGCATAATTCGAGCTTTTTTCTAAAAGTAGGATAGATGCATTATTTCTTAGCTGCTTTTTGGTCTACTTGATAAATATAAGCAAACACTTCTGCCACTACTTGGTATAATTCCTCTGGTATTTGCTCATTTATATTTAATTCTGATAATAATTCTACAAGAGACGGATCAGATTGAATCGGGATATTGTTTTGTTTCGCTCTTTCGACAATTTCTTCTGCTACATATCCTTTACCGGTCGCGGATATTTTTGGTGCAACATCCGTTTCTGTATCATACTGTAAGGCTGCTGCTCGTTTTCGGTATCGTTCCTGTTCTGTCATATCCGGAAGTCAATCCCTTCTGTTTTAATAGAATTATAAGCGGTATGATTGCCGTTTGTGACACTTTGCTCTTTATCTGATAATGTCTTTTGGCTAATAGAAGATAATTGATAATTTAAGTCGGACAATTTCTCTTTTAAGATGGGCGTAAAAGAATCCATTATTGGTTTAATATCTTGTTGATCATTATATACCGAGATATGTACGATTCTTTTTTGAATGGACATAGTAATCATCGTCTCCCCTAATGTATATAAATCAAGATGAAACAATACAGAGCAAAAGTCCGAATCAATCTCTTCACTATTCTGACGATTTTTCCCTTCAAATTGCATTCGAATATCCTTGGCTAAGCCAAACCGATCTCCTGGAATTTGAAAACTTTGCTGGGTAATGGATGGCTCATCTTGTACCATATTTAATTGCATGCCTGTTAAACTTTGAATCATACGTTGCAGTTGATTATTGGCTACATCTGGGCTTTGTTGATTAGCTAGTAATAGGTTTTGCTTTAAAGAATGTTCCATTTCTCTGGTTTGGATGGTTACTTGCTCTCCTTGATGTAACACTTGACGGACCATTTGCAAGAACTGGTCTTTGTTTACAGCTTGGTCACTAGCTTCTAATGATAGCAGGACTTGTCGAACTAACGATTGCTCAGATTGAGGTATTTGTTGTATATTGATTCGCTGTAAAATTTCAGCTGTCTGTTGATTTTGTGTCACTATTGGTTGTGCTTGTGCCATCCATTGTTGCATTACTTGTCGGTCTTGTTTCGTCATTCCTGCCATCATTGATTGCAATAATTGACTAGTACTATGTGTACTATTTGTACGAATTTCTTGTGCTAATTGTGCTTCATCTTGAATCCCGCTAGTTTGGACGAAATGCTTCATCATATGTAAAAATTGATCTTTCATCGGTAGCGATGATGGATTTGTAGCATCCAAATGCAACAATAAGGAACGAACAAGATTTTGGTTGGGAAGTGACAATTGTTGTGCTTGCATCTGTTGTAACATCGAAAAAACTTGTCGCTCTTGACTCACGTTAGATTGTGATGTTTGTTGTGACCATTGTTGAGCCATTTGCTGGTCTTGTCCTGCTATTACTTTCATAATTTTTTGAAAAAATGATTGTTGCTGCACAACATTTTTAAATGAGTTAGTAACCGTTCCATGTTCCATCATTTGACCAAAACGTTGTAAAAATGTTGAAAATGCCTGTCTTTCCCCTTCCTGGAACGGCAATTGTTGTTTTAGTATTTGATTTAGCTGCTGTATGAACTCTTGTGTTTGGTTATTATTTAAGCTATATCCTTTTGTTAGTTGTTGTAAAAATGATGATTGAACAGGTGCCGACGTAGACAATACCTGTTCTAGTAATGGCTGATTTGCATGCAAAAACTGTTGTAACATCGGTTGAGCCTGTGATGGTGATGAAGAAACAAGCAATGAAAGTTGTTGCTGCAATTGAGATAATAATGAATTATGATTAAATGGTGCTAATTGTTGTTGCAGTTGATTAATTTGCTTACCTAGTTGTGATGATTGAAATGTTTGTAAACTTTGAAATACTTGTTCTGTTAATGGGAAATTTTGTTTTGTCATTACTAATAGTAATTCACGATTGGCGCTACCCCCGCCAAATTGCTCAAGGAGTTTAGCAAATGCTTGTCCATCTTTATATGTAAACGCTATGTTTTGACTAACAAGTTGTTGTATGAAAGCTTTTAATTGTCGGTTATTGTTTAAACCTAGTTGCTGCATTATTTGATCACTAATCGGCCTGTTATTTGGAAGGGGGACATCGCTAATTTTTTTTAGTCTTATCACATCACCAACAGATGTTACTTGGAAAAGGTAGTTCTGCTTGGAGGCCAATGCTGTTTCCAACTGCGCCACCACTTGTGACCCGCCTAGCTGAATTGCTGCTCTTTGATTTGGATATAATTCAAGTACTTTACCCGGTAGCATTTGCCCAGGTTTTAGAGCGTTTTGTGTCGCATTCACACGTGTATTTTCAGAACGCAATACGCTTGAAAAAGAAGGAATGTTTCGCACATAGCTACCTCCTCTCTAATAGGATTTCAGAAAGCTTTTCCGGTGATAAGGTGTTAAACCATTGCCAGTTATCGCATCTAAATGCTGTTTGGTTCCATAACCGCTGTTTTGATCAAAAGCGTATAAAGGATATTGCTGATGTAGCTTTTCCATCATATCATCACGAGTTACCTTAGCAATAATACTGGCTGCCGCAATTGAAATACTTTTTTGGTCTCCTTTTATGATTGCGTCACTTGGAACATCTAGTTGCTCTAATCTCACTGCATCTATGAGCACATATTCTGTATATTTTATTTTCTTTAGTGCCTGATACATCGCTTTTTTAGAAGCTTCTAAAATATTGATTTGATCGATTTCCTCAGCATCCACTATGCCAACAGCATAATCTATTGCATGCTTTGTAATATATTGATAAAATAATTCTCGTTTATTCTTCGATAATTTTTTTGAATCATTTATTCCTAATAATTGAAAATCATTTGGTAAAATAACTGTTGCTGCCACAACAGGCCCTGCTAGCGGTCCTCTACCGACCTCGTCTACACCTGCAATATATGTAATACCTTTGTTCCATAACACCTGCTCGTATTGACTCATCGTTTCAAATAATTCATATTGAGCTTGAGTGGCTTGTTGTCTTTTTTCATATTGTTTTAATAAAGTTTGAACACCTTTTCGCTGGTCTTGATATAAATCTTTCAACACGTCTTCTTTAGGAAGTTCGTTTGATAAGTAGTGTTTAATTTGATTTATCGTCCATTCTTTTTTCATCTTTATAAACCTCGTTTCCTAATTTATCGGCACTTTTTCAAAAAAATGAAGGGTTCAACTCCTTCATTTACTCGCTTACTATGGACTCACTGTCCACTATGCACTTATTCCAGTTATTGATTAGTTTTTCTAAATAAAAAGTATACACTCGTTTCATAGAAACAAGGTGTATACTTTATTCAAGCACTAGCTATTCTGGTTGCTCTAGCGTTAAGTTGCCTAATCTTCCTGATCGCAAGTCTTGGAGGATGATATCGGCTGCTTTTTCAAAATTCACTCTGCCACCTGATTCAAGGCAACCTCTTTGTTTACCAATGTGTTCAAATATTTCGTTCATATCTTCTTTATCTTCTGTTATTTGATAACGTTCATTTAATACAGACGGAAAAGTCGCTTGTAAATATTGAATCACAAATGCAGCAATATCTTCTATCGGCAACAACTGATCCTTGATTGTACCAATTGCTGCAAGTCGATAGCCAACTACTTGCTCTTCAAATTTCGGCCAAAGAATACCAGGTGTATCTAATAATTCAAAATCTTTTTTTACTTTTATCCACTGTTGATGTTTCGTTACACCTGGTTTATCTCCAGTCTTGGCTATCTTCTTATGAACTAACCGATTTATTAATGTTGACTTCCCTACATTCGGTATACCAATAATCATTGCACGTGCCGGTCTCGGGCGAACCCCTTTTTTCTTTAAACGGTCCATTTTCTCTTTGGACATATCCTTCGCCTTTTGAATAACATGCTGTATATCTTTACGGTCATTCACATTCACGGCTATGGCAACCATACCTTTTTCTGAGAAATGACTTAACCAAGCTTTTGTTGATGCAGGATCAGCCAAATCATTCTTCATTAGCACAATCATTTTTGGTTTCTGATTTAAAATTTGCTGTAAAAGAGGATTTTGTGATGAAGCCGGTGCTCTTGCATCTACTAGTTCAATCACAAAATCAACTAATTTTAATTTTTCTTGTACTTCTCTTTTTGCTTTGGCCATATGTCCTGGAAACCATTGTATTGTCATGTATCCACCTCTATTTCTCTATGTTAATCTACGAAGCCGATATTATCCACTGGCCAATACGTTACACCAGCAATTCCAACTATTTGATCCATCGGTATAAATCCTAGATGTCTACCATCTGTTGAATTTGGCCTATTATCTCCCAGAACAAATACATGTCCCTCTGGAACTTCTTCTGCATTGCCTGGGATATCTTGTAATGAAAAATTCGTTGTGTAATTTGATTGGTCGTTGGCTATTTCTGCATCAATAAATGGTTCTTCAACTGGTTGTCCATTTATAAATAACTGATCATCTTTATACACAATGGAGTCACCTGGCAAACCAATCACCCTTTTTATGTAATCCTTCTTAGCCGTAGCATGAAAAACGACAACATCAAAACGATCTGGTTCACCAAACATTAAACTTACCTTATTTACTATAATTCGATCCTTATCCTCTAGATTTGGTAACATGGATGGACCTTCAACTACAATAGGAACCGCAATAAACATACGAAATATAATTACGATTAAAGCCGTAATAACAATGGTTTTTATCCAGTCGACCCAGTCAATCTTTTTTTCAGTCATAAAAAGATTCCTTTCTTTCATACACTACAAGTACTTCCAAAATATTAAATAGATAAAGTGAGACTTCCATCATTGGGTTTCTACGGACGATCAGCACCATGATAAAAATGTGACTTCTCGCCAAATACTGACGAAGTCTTAGTTTCACATATTCTTCGCACTGAAAATTGTCGTCACGTCGAATGGCCATCTATACTAAGATTTTATACTTTCCTAACGTATAAGAAAAGCGAAAAGAACCCGATTAGAAAAGTAGCTAATATGGAGTGAATCAACTGAGATAAAGGAAATACGGAGAGCTTGCGAGCTGATGCTGACTTTTGACGAACAGGACGTTCTAGTGTCGACGTTTGGTCACAGGACCGTTGAAAGTGCGACTATGTCTGTGACTTCGCTTAACAGCTCGCAGGTCAACAAGTCTTCTTTATCGTAGGGTGATTCGGGAAGTCGGCGCTTGCGTAGACAAGCCCCTAATTTTCTTTCTTATCCTAAGAAAAAGGAGCCTGACTATGCAAGCTCCTTTTCACACAATACTCATTAGCGAATTTCTTTGATACGAGCAGCTTTTCCACGTAGGTTACGTAGATAATAAAGCTTCGCACGACGAACTTTACCACGACGAGGTACTTCGATTTTAGCGATTCGTGGTGAATGCACAGGGAATGTACGTTCAACCCCTACACCATAAGAAATTTTACGAACTGTAAATGTTTCACTGATACCACCGTTTTGGCGTTTAATAACAACACCTTCGAATACCTGAATACGTTCACGGTTACCTTCCACAACTTTCACGTGAACTTTTACCGTATCACCAGCACGAAACTTAGGTAAGTCAGTTTTTAGTTGGTCTTTTGTAATTTCTTCCATTAATTTTTGCATTCTGTCACACTCCTTCCAAACCAATGTTCTTAACGAATTACACGGCAGCGGAACATCGTTTATTCACCTTAAGCGTTCACTTAAGCACAACTATCAATATAGCATACCAATAAAGAGAATTCAACTATTTTCTTGTGAATTTTCCCATTCTTTTATCCATTTCTCTTCTTTATCCGTTAACTCTAACTGTTGCAATAAATCTTGCCGTCTAAAATAGGTTCTCTTTAGCGCTTCTTTTCTACGCCATTCTTCAATATGGGCATGATTTCCTGATAACAATACATCAGGGACATTTAAACCACGGAAATCAGCCGGTCTCGTATAATGGGGATGCTCTAACATACCGGTTGAAAATGAATCCTGAACAGCAGAATCTTCGTTACCTAGTACATCTGGTAACAAGCGGACCAAACTATCAATCACAACCATGGCGCCTAATTCTCCACCCGTCAGCACATAATCACCAATCGATATCTCATCAGTAACAAGCTCTGTTCTGATTCGCTCATCATAGCCCTCGTAATGACCACAAATAAAAATTAAATGTTCTTCTGTGGCAAGTTCTTCTGCTTTCTTTTGCGAAAAGGTCTCACCTTGAGGACACATTAAAATAACACGAGGTGGTTTATCAGACGTATTTTTTTCTAGCGCCTCTACTGCATCAAAAATAGGTTGAGGCTTTAATACCATACCTGCGCCTCCACCATACGGATAATCATCTACTTTATTGTGTTTATTATCCGTATAATCACGAAAATTTACATAATTGTACTGAAAAGCACCTGCCTCATGTGCTTTTTTTAAAATCGAAGATTGAAAAACGCCATCAAACATTTCCGGAAACAATGATAAAATATCTATTTTCATCAGTCTAATAACCCTTCCATCGGCTCAATTTTAATTTTTTGGTTTTCAATATCTATTTCTTTTACCACATCTTCAATATATGGAATTAAATATTCTTTCCCATTTTGTGTCACTACCCACACATCATTTGCTCCTGGAGCAAGTATTTCTTTAACCGTCCCGATTAATTCACTATCAGTTGTTTCTACTTCACAACCAATAATGTCATGATAATAAAACTCATCGGCTTCTAATTCTGTAAGCTGATCTGTATTAATAACTAACAATGATTCTTTGAAGTGTTCTACATCATTGATATTGTTAAACTCTTCGAAATGCAACAAATCGAAATTTTTGTGAACTCGATGGCCATCAACGGTAACTGGTTGTAATTCCTGAGTTTCTTTCTCTTTAATCCATAAAGTAGTGCCAATTTCGAAACGTTCTTCGAAATCGGTAATTCGTACTACTTTTACTTCTCCATTTATCCCATGAGTATTGACAATTTTTCCAACATTTAAATGATTCATTTATTTCATACCACCTATTATGTAATTTTCGTAATCATGCCGTCTTTCACAGTAACGGATTTTTGTTCTGTTAAATCGTCCCAGCTCATACCTTCTTCGATATCGATAACTGCATCGACTTCTCCATCACTAATTTCGCTCCCTGTTGGTAATATTTCCAATTGCTCGAGTTTGTATTTATACCACTTCATATGGTCTTTACGATTCGATATTTCTTTGTTGAACTTGGCTGCGATGTCTGCTTTTTTGTTGGTTGAGCGTTGTTCTAATTTTTTTTGCTCAAATTTTAATTGTTCACATTCCTGTTCGAGTTTAAAAATCTTGAATTGGTATTCTTCTCTTAGTTGTTCTTTACTTTGATCCGTGACTATTTTTTTGACAGCAACTTTTTTAATAATTTTCATTGTTTCAGCCTCTCTCTCATACCTATTAAAGAGCATGAAAACACCTAACAAAAGAATAGCATGCCACCAATCCAAAGCGCAAGTATACATTATCGAACAAACCCCACCCCTTTTATCTACCCACACTGAAATTCGTAGTAGATACAACCTGCGAACTAATGAAAATTTCTATAGAGTGGCTTTCTTCCATTCTGATTGTAGATGAGTGCTAAACCGTCGCTGCGGAAAAATACTCCCTTTCCGTGGGCACGGCTTCAGCTTCCTCGCGAGCAAAGATCGCTCACTGCGGGATCTTCAGCTCGCAGTCAAGTCCTTAATTTTGTGTAAAAGTAAAAATACAATGTTTCCACCACATATGACGGTTATTTATTTTTTCACTGGGGGAAGGGGATCCCCTTCCCCCAGTGGAAAATGGGCATGCTATCAAAGTGCTTTTTAATTTTTCAAAAGTGCTCTTTGTTGTTGCTTTGTTTCTGCATATTCCATTAAGTAAGCAGCTAAGAGACGAAAAGCGGATTGAGTGTTTGGAAAGATCCGGATGACACTCTCACGTCTTCGAACTTCCTCATTTAATCGTTCTAAATGATTGGTACTATGAATAAAAGGATGGTATTTATCCGGTTCATTCAT
>NZ_FOTR01000007.1 GCF_900114645.1 Gracilibacillus orientalis
TCGGCTCGCGCTGTTCCCGTAGGAGTCTGCGTATTCTGCCTCCGCTTTGCGTAGTGTTCTGTTTATCGAAAGAAGAGAACTTATGGAATGATATTCTATGAATTTCTTCCTGCATGATAAGAAATACATACTAAGCTGCGGAAAAACACTCGCTTTCACCCAAGGGAACAAGTGCAACATCTACTCAAGCAAAGATCGCTCACTGCGGGATCTTCATCGCGTAAGTTCCCACAGGAGTGTCGCATTTTTCCGCAGCTTCGTATGGTTTTCTGAACAAGTGAGCAGAAGTCCGAGAAGGTATATTCTAAGGGGATCAGCCTTCCATCAGCTGAAAATCACTACTAGCGGAGGCAACATACGTAGACTCCTGCGGGAACAGTGGCCAAAGTGAGACCCCACAGCGAACGGTCTTGGTGAGTGAGGAGGCTCACGGGTCACCCGCGGAAAGCGAAGTATGTTGCCGCAGCGTATACTTAACATTCATTTCTAAGAAGAGGGAAAGAAGCAAATCTAAGCGAAAGTTTTACTGCGCAGTTTATGTTTTATCTGCACTATTATATATATTCTTTATTTTCACATAAAAAGCTGAGCATCATGATTTAGATGCTCAGCTTTATCTTATACTTGTGGGCCGTCGTTATGTTTTTTCTCTGTGTATGTGATAGGTTTATCGTTAATTGATTTACCACGCCATACCAACCATATCTGTGCTGCGATGAATAAAGATGAGTAGGTACCTGCAATTAAGCCTACAACTAATGCGAAAGAGAAGTTAGTAATGGCATTGGCACCGAAAATGAGTAACATCAAAGCAGCGAAGATAACCGTTAAAACGGTGTTGATACTTCTTGCTAATGTCTGCATCAAACTGTGATTAACAATTTTAGCAAGCTCGGCAATAGATTTGATTTTTTTCTTTTTCTTCAGATTCTCTCTAATCCTGTCAAAGGTTACGATCGTATCATTAATTGAATAACCAACAATGGTTAAAATCGCAGCAATGATGGTAATATCAAACTCCAACCTTGTAATACTAAACAATGCGACAATAAAGAATGCATCGTGCAATAACGCAAGTATTGCCGTTAAAGCTGAAAAGAATTCAAATCGGATCGTTACGTAAATGATGATTCCGATCGAAGCATATAAAACAGCAAGCACCGCATTCTTGGCTAATTCTTTCCCAACAACATTCGAAACAGTGTTAACTGTCGGTTGACTTCCGTACTTTTCTTCAAAATGACTTCTTACTTCGGAAACTTTATCTTGCGATAGTTCGTCTGAGAAACGTGCTACGGCAATATTTTGATTATCACCTGATAACACAATTGGTGCACTTACTTCCAAGTCAAGTGCTTCAAAGCCTTCTTCAATTTCTTCAGCAGTAAGTGTCTGGTCCGCTAATACTTCCACTCGGGAACCGGCTGTAAAATCGATACCGAGATTTAATCGGAATAATGCCAAGCAAGCAATACCAATTACAATTAAGCCAATAGAAATACGGAAAAATTTCTTACGGTGTTTAACAAAATCAAATTGTTTACCGAAGAAAGTTGGTTTCACCTCTTCACTACTGTTAATATCAAGAATTTGGTTTTGTTTTACTCCAAACCAGCCAGGACGTTTGTTTAATATGTTGCTGTATACCCAGAAACCAAGGAATAATCTCGAACCAAATACTGCTGTAATAAAGCTTAATACAATGCTGATAATTAACAATGTCGCGAACCCTTTTACAGAACTTGTACCGAATATAAATAGTACTGATGCTGCAATCAGCGTTGTAATGTTGGCATCAAATATGGTCGACAGTGAATGTTGATTACCTGCTTTAAAAGCTGCTTTGATTGATTTTCCTTCTTTGATTTCTTCCTTAATCCGTTCGTACGTGATGATGTTGGCGTCAACTGCCATCCCAACCCCTAGTACCAGAGCAGCAATACCCGGTAACGTTAGAACACCATTCATTAATTGGAAGACCAGTAATACTAAATATACATATATACTAAGTGTAATAGCTGCAATCACACCAGGGAAACGGTAATAGAAAATCATATAAATAAAAACTAAGAGAACACCTAATATACTGGCGAAAACAGTTTTATCCAATGCTTGCTGACCAAACTGTGCACCTACTGAATTGGAATACTCCTCTTCTAAATCAACAGGTAAAGAACCTGCATTTAATAAATCTGCAAGTCGATCTGCAGATTCTATCGTGAAATCACCTCTAATCATAATATCTGTCGTTCTTAATACTTGTTCAAAGGTCGGAGCAGAAATTACTTTCGAGTCTTCTTTCAGATTTTCTTCTTCGTATGTATCTCCTTCTTCATAGTCCATCCAGATAACCACTTGATCTGTAAGCTCTGGATTTTCCCTGATTTCTTTTGTGGTATCACCAAAACGATCTGGATCTTTAAATTGAACCGTTACGATTGGTTGATTAGTTTCTGGATCAAAATCCTGTTCGGCACTACCTTCTTTTATATCTGAACCATCTAAATATTTTTTATCGTTAACATCACGGAATGATAATTCTGCTGTTGTAGCTAACATTTCTCGTGCTTCATCTTGATCTTCTACGCCAGCTAGTTGGACACGAATGCGGTTTGGTTCTTCGATATTAAAGCTCGGTTCGCTGATACCAATCGCATTTACACGTCTTTCAAGAGTAGAAACGGTAGATTCTAACACACTTCTAGTTACTTCTTCGTCACCAATAGGCTCCACATCATACAAGACTTCAAAACCACCTTGTAAGTCCAGCCCTAATTTAATTTTATTTGCTATATCAGAATATGTTGTTCCAATCGTTGCTCCTAATACTAAAACAATTAGGAAAAATGCAACGAGTCTTCCTCTTTTCACCATATGTAAAGCCTCCCTAAGTTTTCACAACAATACCATATTACTATAAAAACCAATCATGAGACAAGCAACAATAGGAATGCTAGTCTGTTTTTTTATTTCCTAATAGTGCATCAAGTGATTCCTGTAAATTATTATCTTTCAATGATTGCTGTGTTAAAAATGTCATAAATAAGTTCGGATTCAAATGAAAAATATCCTGTACCACTTCATGCAACGATTTTTCCGGATCACCCTTCCACACCTTTTCTAATAAACAGTTCCAAATATCCTCTGCTGTTGCTTTCGAATAATCCAGCAGTTTAAATTCATTGACCTTACTATCGAGCACATCCTCTAATTCATGCTTCCAAATCGAGACTTGCTTTTTTACTGTCATGAATTTTCCTCCATCCGTCATCAGAAAAACTTGGCATCTCACCGATTCTATCTAGCGATGGCCTTAGTTTCCCTTATACTATAATTCATCATCATTTCATACATTTATAGTACAAAAAATCTATCCGAAATAGTCATGCTTGTCCTCACTTCATGCATATACTTCATTGTATATGAAAATTTTCCATTTGAGAAGGTAGGTCGAGCAAAGTGACCAAACAAAATTTTTTACAAGGGACCATTATTTTAATCATAGCTGGAATGATTACACGATTTATGGGATTTATTAATAGAATTCTGGTCGCAAGATTAATGGGCGAGGAAGGCATCGGTTTATACAATATGGCGTTGCCCACCCTATTCTTAATGTATACTATCTCGCAAATTGGACTACCTATTGCAATCGCAAAGCGGGTGGCCGAAGCAGATGCCAAAAAGGATCATGCCAAAATCAAGCAGATCTTAATCATCTCCTTATCAATTACTATTTCACTAAGTATGCTATCATCTGTTTTGATGTTCTTGCTGATTCCTTATATTTCGAATTATCTATTAACGGATGAACGTGTTTTTTACCCAATGATGGCAATTATTCCAATTATTCCAATTAGTGCTGTAGGTTCGGTGATTCGTGGTTATTTTCAGGGACGCCAGAACATGAAACCGCAGAGTTACGCCCAAGTACTGGAGCAAATAGTCCGGATTGGTTTTGTACTAGTCCTGGTAAGCTGGTTGGTTCCATACGGAGTTGAATTCGCTGCATCTGGTGCCATGATAGCTGTTATTATTGGAGAAGCTGTTTCCTTACTATTTATGCTAAAAATGTTCCAGATAAAGAAACGGATTAAATTACGTAGAAATATCTATAAATACATGAAAGCAGGAAAAGAAACGCTACAGCAATTGTTTTCGATAGCGATACCAAGCACAGCAAGCAGGTTGGTTAATTCGATTGCTAACTTTCTGGAACCTATATTAGTTGCGCAAAGTTTAGCCTTAGCAGGTTTTCAAGCAACTGTAGCAACCAAGCAATATGGAGCACTTACTGGTTATGCCCTGCCACTGCTATTTCTACCTACCTTTATCACACACTCACTTGCAGTCGCACTAGTACCAAACATTAGTGAAGCGGAAGCTAATCATCACACAAAACTAATTCATTACAGAATACACCAGTCCATTCGGCTTTCATTCGCATCAGGAGCTATCGCCACCGTCTTATTAACACTTTTTGCCGATGCAATTTTGCAATATATGTATGGTTCAAATAATGCCAGCCTCTTTCTGAAGATTATGGCACCCTGTTTTTTATTTATGTATATACAATTCCCGTTAAATGCTTCTTTACAAGCTTTAGACTTAGCTAAACAAGCGATGTGGAATAATATCGCAGCAACGGTGATAAAATTTATTATTTTAATCAGCCTAGCAACTAATCCACAAATTGGTATATACGGGGCAGCCATTGCAATGTGTGTTGGTGTAATGATTGGTACGATATTTCATTTGATTACATTATTCCGAGCCATTCGCTTTTATATACCTGTTAAAATGATAGTGAAAATGATCGCTTTAATTAGTTTAACCTTTTGGATGGGAGAGTTATTAATTAGTATTTTTTCCTTTCAACCATCAGATATGTATAGCTTTTTAATTATATTATTCCTATTACTAGTTAGCTATCTAATCTTTCTATTCAGCTTACAATTTATTAGTAAAGATGAGTTGCAACAATTACGAAAAAAATAACACATCACCAATCGATGTGTTATTTTTTTTCGTTTTTTTTATCGATATACCATTCATCATTCACATCAATTGAACAGAAAGAAACTTGTTTAATGTCGTTAAACTCTCTTTTTTCTAGTTGTTTATGTAGCCAGTTCTCACTCTCACCCAATTGTTCCAAGGCTTTCTCTTGTATTCTACCATCTACGACTAATGGTAAAACAAGTCCATTTATCTTGTTCCGTACATTAGCGAAATCTTGTTTTTCAATAATCGAGAGCTTACCCGACGGCTCCAGAATAGCATATGATACATCCTTAATACTTTCAGTGCCATTCTCCCGAAGTTGTTGCAGGAGATCATCAAAATTGAAGCGATTTTTCTTCATGGCATACTCATCAATTTTTCCTTTTGAAATAATAATAGTTGGTTTACCTTCAAACCATTTCCGAAATAGTGGGCTTTTTAAAGAGATCCATGCTGTTAAACGCTGTATAATTAGTAAAAGAACCATCGGAATTAACCCATAGCCAAAAAATAATTCCAGATCTTCTATCGTCAGAACGGCGATTTCAGCAATCATAATAAAGACAACAATATCTAAAAGACTCAATTCTCCTACTTCTCGCTTCCCCATCAAACGAAAGATGAGAATTATACTTAAATAGTATAATAACGTACGAAAAATTAGTGTATAAATTTCCTCCATTGACAAACTAGCCACACCCTTTACAAGCGATATAACTAGTTTTTCCCACTACACTTTGTAATATACTTATAACGGCTGTTGAAAGGGTAACAAATAGCGAAAATAAATATATATCGTCGCAATAATTAACGAAAAGATTACAACCGGAATCCCGTATAACATGAATTTGACAAATGCAATAGGCTTATTCTGCGCATCAGCAAGTCCAGCAACCACGACATTGGCGGATGCACCAATTAATGTACCATTGCCACCGAGACATGCCCCAAGTGCTAATGACCACCATAATGGATCTAGATTTGCCATTCCATATGTTTCAAACTCTTTAATTACCGGAATCATTGCAGCAACGAAAGGAATATTATCAACAATCCCCGAAAAAATTCCCGAAATCCATAAAAGTAACAATGCTGTATAAGTCATATCACCCTCTGTTAACCACATTATCGATCTTGCTAATTCATCAATGATCCCCACTTCTTCCAATCCTCCTACAAGCATAAACAGACCAATAAAGAAAAAAAGTGTGACCCACTCGACTTGTTGAAATACGGTTTCAGCCTCCACCTCTTTTTCACTGATTATTAACAAAAGAATGGCACCACATAGTGCAATGATCGTTAAATCAATATGAAAAACAGGATGTAACATAAAACCTGTAATAGTCAGAGTTAACACTGATAATGACTGATATAGTAATGGTGATTTAACTAAATAACTCGATTCTTTCATTTTCATTAGTTCTTGAATTCTAGTGTCATCTATTTGTTTCAATTGTTTTCGAAATAGAAAACTGAGCAAGATCATGACTAAAATAAATAACAAGGCAGCAATAGGTGCAGTGTGCTGAATAAAGGATATAAAAGTTAAATGAGGAACTGCCTGACCAATCATAATGTTTGGCGGATCACCGATTAACGTAGCTGTCCCGCCAATATTTGCAGTTAATATAATCGTGATTAAATAAGGTAATGCCGGTAACTGCAGTAAATTTGTCAGGGTTAATATTACAGGTACAAATAATAACACAGTTGTCACATTATCGAGTAATGCCGAACCTAAAGCAGTTAAAAATCCTATTCCTACTAACAAAGGAACAGGCTTGCCTTTCACTACTTTCGCCAACCAGATTGCAATGTAACTAAATACACCTGTTTTTTTCGTTATCGCTACTAATACCATCATTGCAAAAAGTAATGCTACAGTGTGCCAATCTATATAAGACGTAACAGCATCTTCCCAACCATAAACACCGGTTAATAATAACAGCACACCACCAGCCAACGCGACTAACGCTCGATTTATTTTTTCAGACATTATAAATATATAGCTAATAATAAATACGGCAACTGCGATGATTACTGACATGGAATGTCTCCTCTCTAATCTTCATAGTAAGACAAGTTATATTACCATCTATATTCTTATTTTGTGAAACTATTCAAAAAAGGAGGTCTTCTATTTTCAAAGGACATGCATACATAATTAGAGAGGACTTTTTATACAATTGGGGGGGTTATGGATGAAAACAGCTGTCAGTGTGTTGTATGGTTGGATGGGGATTTTTGTGGTGATGCTTGTTGCCAGTATTATTCTCACACTTTTGTTGCGTTTTACTTCTTTAGGGGAGTCTACGCTTGAGATGGCTACGTTGTTTATCAGTTTTATTGCGCTGTTTACTGGAGGACTAATTGCAGGATTAAAAGCAAAGCATAAGGGGATTCTTGTCGGAGCAATTACTAGTTTATTATTTACGTTTGTAGTCTTTTGCTATCGTTTCCTTGGATTACATTTAAGTTTTTCGGTAGTCGAACTGGTCAACCATGGTGCGTATATACTTTTAGCAATGTTCGGGGCGATTATTGGCGTGAATTTATCATCCGGAGAGGAGTCTGCTTGAGAATTAATAAAGAGAGATTAAATATTAAATACCATGACAGCAAATGCTGTCATGGTATTTTTTGTGCATTATAAATTAACTTTGTTCTACTACTTCTCGTACTGACGAACGATCGTATGTAATTTTCGTTCCATCTCCAACTAGAAGTACGATCTGGTCTTCATCCAATGCATGTACACTTGCGTGCATTCCGCCAATAGTAATGATTTTGTCTCCCTTTTTCAGTTCCTGTTGCATTTGACGGACTTGCTTTTGTTTTTTCTGCTGTGGTCTGATTAATAAGAAGTAAAAAATCACAACCATCAAAATCAGTGGTCCAAAAGTTGCTAAAATCTCCACTCATTTCGCCCCCTTTCTTAGAAGTTCTTTGCATTCGGTTTGTTAAAACCATATTGTTCAAAGAATTCCTCTTTAAAATCACCAAGTCGGTCTTGCTTAATCGCATCACGAACTTGCTCCATTAATTTTAACAGAAAATATAGATTATGATAAGTAGTAAGTCTAAAACCGAATGTTTCACTCGATTTGACAAGGTGTCGGATGTATGCCCTAGTGTAATTTTTGCATACATGACAATCACAATTTGGATCTAATGGCGAAAAGTCTCGAGCAAATTTTGCATTTCGAACGACCAACCGTCCTTCAGATGTCATACATGTCCCATTACGCGCAATTCTCGTCGGCAACACACAATCAAACATATCCACACCGCGAATGGCACCATCAATTAACGAATCCGGAGAACCTACCCCCATTAAATAACGAGGCTTGTCCGATGGTAAAAGTGGTGTTGTGAATTCAAGCACACGATTCATCACATCTTTGGGCTCACCTACCGATAAACCACCGATCGCATATCCTGGGAAATCTAATGATGTTAAATCCTGAGCACTTAGTCGACGTAAATCTTCATATTCACCACCCTGGACAATACCGAATAACCCTTGGACATCCTTTCTTTCATGTGCTTCGAGACAACGCTCTGCCCAACGGCTAGTTCGTTCTACAGACTTTTTCATATAGTCATGCTCTGCTGGATATGGCGGACATTCATCAAAAGCCATCATAATATCCGAACCTAAGTCATTTTGAATTCTCATTGCTTTTTCCGGGGATAAGAACAGTTTATCACCGCTTATATGATTTCTGAAATGAACCCCTTCTTCTTCAATATTACGTAAATCACTCAAACTGAAGACTTGAAAACCGCCAGAATCAGTTAGAATTGCACCATCCCAGTTCATAAATTGATGCAAACCACCCGCTTCTTTGACAATATCTTCTCCAGGTCGTAACCATAAATGATAGGTGTTGGAAAGTATCATATTGGCACCCATCTCTTTTAGTTCCTCTGGACTCATCGTTTTAACAGTCGCCAATGTTCCGACAGGCATAAAGGCAGGCGTATCAAATGAGCCATGTGGTGTATGAACTTTCCCAAGTCTTGCACCTGTTTGTTTACATGTTTTAATATGTTCATATCTTATAGCAGTCATAGTCGATTCCTTTCCTTACATAATTAACATGGCGTCACCAAAACTGAAGAAACGATAACGTTCGGTTACTGCTTTGTTGTAAGCTTCTAAAATAAAATCTCGATCAGCTAAAGCACTAACTAACATAATCAAAGTTGATTTTGGTAAATGGAAGTTCGTGATTAAACCATCAATCGCTTTAAACTGGTATGGAGGATATATAAAAATATCTGTCCAACCGTTTCTCTCTTCAAACTTACCACCTGTATCTCGTGCTATCGTTTCTACCGTTCTTGTTGAGGTAGTTCCAACAGAGATAATCCGATCTCCTCTTATTTTTACCTGGTTTAATTGATCAGCAGTCTCTTTCGTCATTTGGTAAAATTCGGCATGCATTTCGTGTTCCGCGATATTATCCACACTTACCGGTCGAAATGTTCCTAAACCGACATGTAAGGTAATAAATGCTATTTCAACACCCTTTTCCCTGATTTGTTGCAATAATGCTTCAGTAAAATGGAGCCCTGCCGTTGGAGCAGCTGCAGACCCCTTTTCTTTAGCATACACGGTCTGGTAACGATTACGCTCATCCAATTGCTCTTTAATATATGGTGGGAGTGGCATTTCCCCTAATTGATCCAATACTTCATAAAAGATACCATCATAGTGAAAACGAAGCACCCGACCGCCGTGTTCTTTAGTATCAACACATGTTGCCGTAAGCTTTCCTTCGCCAAAGCTGATTTTAGTACCTTCTGTTATTTTTTTCGCTGGCTTGACCAGCACTTCCCAATCATCATCTTCCAGCTGGGTTAGTAATAAGACTTCTACTTTTGCACCCGTTTCTTCTTTTACACCATATAGTCTTGCTGGTAACACTTCGGTATTATTTAGTACTAGGCAATCTCCCGACTTTAAAAAATCCAATATATCATAAAAATGATGATGGGTAATCGAGCGATTCTCTCGGTTTAATACCATCAATCGGGAGCTTGCTCTCTCCTCTAATGGCGTCTGTGCAATTAATTCTTCTGGTAGATCAAAATCAAAATCTTCAATTTCCATCTTTCTTCTCCTTTTATTTGAAACGTCCGATGATAGCAAAAATCAATGTCAAAATAATACTTATCACAATCGAGGTCACAATCGGGAAATGGAAGGAAAAGTTTCCTTTTTTAAAACTGATATCTCCTGGTAATTTTCCAATAAAACCCCATAACAGACCAACGATAATAAAGACAACCCCTATTACAATAAAGATTTTGCCAAACTCCGTCAAGCTTCAGGCACCTCCCGCTCAAAATGAGCATATGCTTTAGGTGTAACCAACCTTCCCCTTGGTGTACGCTGAATAAAGCCTTGTTGTAATAAGTATGGTTCATAGACGTCCTCAATTGTTTGTGACTCTTCACCAATGGATGCTGCGATCGTATCTAATCCAACCGGTCCTCCTTTAAAACCATCCATCATTGCTAACAGTAGCTTATGATCAATGTGGTCAAGACCCTCTTGATCGACCTGTAACATTTGCAGTGCTTTTTGCGTTGTCTCAATTGATATACTAGTTTCCCCTTTCACCTGAGAAATATCGCGAACTCTTTTTAATAAACGATTAGCAATACGTGGTGTACCACGCGACCTTCTAGCCATTTCCAATGCTGCTGCTTTATCAATTTCTACTTGAAAAATTTCAGCAGTTCGTTCCACAATAGCACAAAGATCTACGACTTCATAAAATTCAAGACGTGATAAAACACCAAATCGGTCACGTAATGGTGCTGATAATAATCCGGCGCGAGTTGTTGCCCCTATTAATGTGAAAGGTGGTAAATCTAATTGCACAGAACGAGCACTCGGACCCTGTCCAATCACTATATCTAAACAAAAATCTTCCATTCCTGGATATAATATTTCTTCCACTGCTCTTGGTAAGCGATGAATTTCATCAATAAAAAGAACATCCCCTACTTCCAGTGAAGATAAAATTGCCGCTAAATCCCCTGAACGTTCAATGGCTGGTCCTGATGTCTGTTTAAATTGGACACCCATTTCATTCGCGATGATCTGAGCCATTGTTGTTTTACCAAGTCCAGGCGGCCCATATAATAAGACATGATCCAAGGCTTCATTACGCATTTTAGCTGCTTCGATAAATATCGATAAGTTTTCTTTTGCATTATGTTGTCCAATATATTGCTTTAATAATTGTGGACGGAGACTGAGCTCTTCCGCTACATCATCTTCTTGTATTTCACCTGAAATGATTCGGTCTTCCATGTTGAAGCTCCTTTCTCCTTATTTCATTAATAACGCTAACCCTTTACGTATATATGTATCCGCCGTATCACTTTTTTCTTTCGTTAATACCGGTTTTATGTGATTAATTTCTTTTTCGGAATAACCAAGGGCTTTTAATGCTTCAATCGCTTCTGTTAAAGCCTGATTACTTCCCGGTATGCCTTCTTCTTGTTGCACTATGTTTTCAGCTTGATATTCAAAAGGCAGCTTCCCTTTTAGATCGAGTATCATCTGCCTAGCTGTTTTCTTACCGACCCCTGGAAAGCTTGTTAAAAACTTTTCATCCTCTTGTTCGATTGCAACAACAAAATCTTGTACGGTGGTTGTAGCAAGAACGGCTAGCGCTCCTTTAGGTCCAATACCAGAAACATTAAGAATTTGTGCAAACAGTGCTTTTTCATCCTGATTTTGAAAGCCATATAAAATTTGTGCATCTTCTCTTACATGATGATACGTATAGATTTTTTGTTTGTTTCCCACTTGTGCTTGGAAGCGATAAGGATTCGGACAAATCACTTCATATCCAAGACCATTCGTTTCCAAAATAATAGCTTGTTCTGTTATTTCTGCTACTTCCCCATTTATATATGCAATCATATCATGAACTCCTCTTTGATCCAATTTCTATTTATTATTCACAATCATACGTTCGTATTTATCTTAGCTTATCATAGATTGTTTATCAAGGTAAGCGAGAGCAAAATAAATGAAAGCGGTTATTTATTTATGATAAGGTAATAGAATGACTTTATCATAAAGGATGACTTCTATGTCAAACAAACGTCAAATGCGATTTTTGAAAGCGTTAACTTTATTAAACGCCAGTCACAAAGGACTTATATTACCTTTTTTACCATTATTTTTGAGTTTTAGAGGTTTTTCTTCAGTTGAGATTGGAACTATCTTGGGGATTGCCCCAATGGTGAGTATTGTGGCACAACCTTTTTTCGGGTATATAAGTGATAAATATAAAACAATTAAAGGATTACTTTTATTCTTATATTTTGCCGTCATTGCTGTTAGTTTCAGTATCTTTTTCAACACTTCATTTTTTATTGTTTTTATTTCTTTTATCGCCTTTCACTTTGTTATGTCACCTGCAGGCCCGTTACTTGATAGTATGGCCATAAAGAGCCTAGGAGCGAAGAAACGCGATCAGTACGGTAAAATTCGACTGTGGGGTTCTGTCGGGTTTGCGCTCACTGCAGTAGTTTCTGGTCCTATTCTAGGATGGATCGGGATTCATAACATTTATATTTTATTTTGGATTCTGATTCTGCTTTTAGTATCTTTAACATTATTTTTAAAAGATAATAATCATTCGGCAGATCCAGTCTCCTTACAAGGAGTGAAAGAAGTATTAACAAATAAAGGGTTTATGCTATTTCTCTTTTTGTGTTTTCTCGTTATGATTCCGCACCGGATGAATGATACGATGCTTGTTCTTCACTTAGAAGATTTAGGAGCTACTACTTTTTTAGTCGGGGCTGCCTGGGCTCTTGCGGCTTTTAGTGAAGTACCTGTCTTTTATTTCTTAACACAAAAGATTCTAAAATTTCATCATTTATTTTTACTTGGTATTGTTGCCATGTTTTTTACGATTCGTTGGTTATTGTACGGTTTTATTGAATCCGCTGAATGGATTGTTTTTTTCCAAATTTCTCAAGGACTCACGTTTGGTTTGTTCTGGCTCGTTGCATTACAAACTGCCGTTAGCTTTGTACCAAACCATTTACGCAGTACAGGACAAGCGTTGTTAATGTCGACATGTTTTGGGTTAGGTGGAGCAGTTGGAGGTACAACCGGCGGGGCTATCCTGGATAATTTTGGTTCCCAAACGATGTATCAATTGATGGCAGCGATGACATTTTTGGCAATGATCGGAATTTTCACTACGTATAAATTAAGAAAAACGTAAAGGGGGATTATTAGCACCATGATAAAAAAGTTGAACGATGAGTGGTCATCATCGTTCAACTATTAACTGCTTCTACATCTTGATAGGATCGATACGTTTCTATAACTTTTAAGTAGTCTTGCTTCGAATCAATTTTTATACCCTCTTTTAATTGTTTATGCAAGTGCGATTCTAATTCCTCGGTATCAATTTGATAAAAAGATTGTACAGCTGCTTCATGAACGGGGACACCTTCAAAGATTGTCAGTTGCCCTTCTTTAATACCAAAGTATCCATTTGCTTTCAAGTATGGTGAAATATCATCCACTTCTTTTCGGAAACGAATAAAACCTTCCTTTTGCTCCATCACTTGCCATTCTTGATATTCTGACCAGAAATCCTCCATGGAAGCAATCGTTTCTTCAACATACTCTGTCTCGATATTACCATCTATATATTGTTTCTCTAGAGATAGTTCAATTGTTAGTGGGTCTTGCGACATGACCATTACTTCTTCTTGTTGCTCTCTTTCTTTTGTCTCATCTTGTTGAAAGAATGATTGAAAACTAATTACCCCAATAATTAAGACGACAACACAATTTAATAGTAACCATATCTTGCCCATAATGACCCTCCAATCGAGCTTTGTTACTATTAGGGTGCCCAATTCTAGAAAATATAACCACAAATATATGAGAAAAGGACAGAGTGCTTATACTATTGCCATCGTCTTATATAAAGTCCTATTAGATGAAATTGGAATTTTACATATTTTTAGTTACCACGCATAATAAAGGATTTATAAAGTTGATATACAACAAACCTTTTTAACACGATTAAAGTTTTGATGTAAAAATGAAAGTAATTGACAAATCTTCCTTGCTCGAGTGGCGTTTTGTCTTATATATCAAGATAATTAACAAATCTCTCTTGCTCAAACAGAGTTTTGTCTCATAAATTGAGATAACTGACAACTCTCTCTTGCTCGAGCGGTGTTTTGTCTTATAAATTTCAAAAAAAGCACCCTATAGGTAGACTTTTTTAAGTGTCTACTCTATAGGGTGCTTTTTAGCAGGGCAACCTTTTCGTTTCATTTATAATTGTTCCATAATTTCTTCGTTTGCGTCCATGTTGTGATGAACTTCTTGGATATCTTCCATGTCCTCGAGCATTTGGACCAGCTTGACCATTTTATTTCCTGCACTTTCATCCACTTCTGAAAGTGTTTGGGGTATCATGGTAATTTCCGCTGCTTCAAATGCAAATCCGCTTTTTTCCATAGTTGATTTTACATCTTGGAAATCCTCTGGATCTGTGTAGATTTCATAAGCACCTTCCACTGTTTCCATTTCTTCTGCACCAGCTTCGATTGCTTCTAACATTACACTATCTTCATCTACATCCGTTTGACTTTGATCAATTACCAGGTAACCTTTACGATCAAACATGAAAGCTACACAGCCGTTCTCACCAAGGTTTCCACCATTTTTGTTAAACGCATGCCTTACTTCAGAAGCTGTCCGGTTTTTATTATCAGTTAATACCTCAACCATTACAGCAGTTCCACCAGGACCGTATCCTTCATATGTTAGCTCTTCAAAATTTGCTCCGTCTAAGTCACCTGTTGCTTTTTTAATAGCCCGATCTATGTTTTCATTCGGCATGTTGTCAGACTTTGCTTTTTCTACAGTAAGACGTAATCCCGCATTCATTTCCGGGTCACCGCCACCTTGTTTAGCTGCAATATAAATATCCTTAGCGTGTTTCATAAAAATTTTACCACGTTTTGCATCTTGTGCATTTTTTCTTTTTTGGATATTCTTCCACTTAGAATGTCCTGCCATGCTTTCTCACCCCTCATAATCATCTCAGTCTCCAATACTTACTTTATCACAACTATCGGAAATTGAAAATATAGACGCTAAACAGAGTGTTCTAGTCAAACAGAAAAAGACGATTCTATTTTCGAATCGCCTTTTTTCTATTATTATTCTCGGTTTCCACCGCAACCGCAGTCATTTTTATTGGCTTGACCGTAAGGCACTCCTTGTTGACCATATGGCTGATATGGCATTTGTTGCGGACTCTGCATTCCATATGGCATTGGCATTAATGGATAATTTGGTGCACCTGGTTGTGGGATCATTGGTTCCCCAGGCATCGGTGCTGGCATATTTGGTTGATGATGCATCGGCATTTGTTGTGGCATCATTTGTTGCATTGGTTGTTGTTGATTTGGCATCATTTGATTTTGTGGCATTTGTGGTGGTCCCCATGGCATTTGCTGTCCTTGATGTTCATTCACAGGTGGCATTTGTGCTTGATACCATCCTTGATGTGGCTCGGTAGATGGACCTGTTTGTTGTGGTTCCGATTGTTCACCCATAACCTGTGGTTGAAAACCTTCTGGAAACGGATATTGAGGCATATGTCCTGGATTTCCTGGATGACCCGGATGTCCTTGATATCCTTGATGCCCCGGATGTCCTGGATGACCTGGATGACCTGGATGACCTGGATGACCCATTTGGCCATATCCATAAGGTATACCATCTTGTGAACAACATGGTGCTTGCATTGGTAATGGTTGTGGATGATGGTGATGTGGTGCCATTGGTTTGTGTTCTGGTTTCATGTGATCCTCTACTCCAGCAACATGGTCGTCATCTTGCGTCGGATGAATATGTGTTTCGAAATTATTGGTCAGCTGTGTCCATTTTAAGTCTTGTGATGATTGAGATGGTGCTGGTTGTACAGGTTGTGGTGGTTGCTTATTAAAATGAATTGGTAAAGACGGCATTTCTTTTTTTAATGGCTCCCACTTTTTACCTTCATCTTCTTCAATGGAAGGTAAAATTTGATTGGGTGCTTGTGGTGTTACCTCCTGTTTGTCTTTTTTATCCGTTGTTCCAGGTTGAACTTGTTGTTTTTTGTTAGATGGTGCTGGTTGTTGTTTATTGTCAGACATAGCTGGAATCTTTATCTTCATTCCTGGCATAATCATCTCAGGATTTGAAATTTGTGGGTTCGCTGCAATCACGTCATCTAGGTTAACACCATATTTTTGCGCAATTTTCCAAAGTGTTTCGTCTTTTTGCACAACATGAATTTTCAAAGCAATTTCTCCTTTCTTCATGATAAGTATGGAAGGGCATTTGTCTCGGTCTAATCCATCTTCTTTATCAACATATGCAAAATGCCTAAAATGTTGAATAAAAAAAGAAGGATATCTTTTTTATTCTAGATATCCTTTACACAAATCAAATATATGATGGTACGTTTTTTGTCCTTATATCATTCCATGAAGCATGCGGTTGAGAGCCTGGTTAGCATTTTGGGTTATTTCATTAGGAACGGTTATCTGGTTGGTGTTTTTTCCTTCGCTCACTTCTTCTAATGCCCATGTTAAATGAGGTAAATCGATACGATTCATCGTTAAGCACGGACACATAAATGGGTTTAGTGAAATGATTGTCTTATCTTGATGGTTGTTAATTAAGCGATTGACTAAGTTCATTTCCGTGCCGATTGCCCACTTACTTCCGGCTGGTGCTTGCTCTATTTTTTCGATGATATATTTGGTAGATCCAGCAAGATCCGCTTGTTGAACAACTTCATACCTACATTCCGGATGGACAATAATAGTCATATCAGAATGATCTTTACGAACTTGCTCGATATTTTTGGTAGTGAAATTCTCATGTACAGAACAATGCCCCTTCCATAAAATAACACGTATTTGTTCTTCCGAATCACCTTCAAATTCTAATTTTCTCGCAATTGGGTCCCAAACAGCCATTTCCTCTAATGGAACACCTAATTCTACAGCCGTATTCCGACCTAAATGTTGATCAGGTAAAAATAACAGCCGTTGTTTTTGCTTGAATGCCCATTGCACCATTTGTTTAGCATTAGATGAGGTAACCGTGGCTCCACCATGCTGTCCTACGAATGCTTTGATTGC
This sequence comes from Gracilibacillus orientalis, assembly GCF_900114645.1. GTDB lineage: Bacteria > Bacillota > Bacilli > Bacillales > Amphibacillaceae > Gracilibacillus > Gracilibacillus orientalis. Next base: position 17,221 of record NZ_FOTR01000007.1, read on the forward strand.
AGCGGTAGAATTGACGTATGTTAAAGGCAGAATAGTTTCCCCGAACAAGTCAGTTAGTTCCTCCCATGCCTCTTCGGTCTGCTTATCATTTGCCATATCTGCCATCGAACAGCCTGCACGCATATCAGGTAAGATCACCTTTTGATCATCATTCGTTAAAATATCAGCTGTTTCGGCCATAAAGTGAACACCACAAAACACAATATATTTCGCTTTTTGTTTTGCAGAAACTTGAGCGAGTTGTAAAGAATCTCCACTAGCATCGGCGAATTGGATGACTTCATCCTTTTGATAATGATGTCCTGGTATAAATAAGTCATCCCCCATCTGTCCTTTAATAGTTCTTATTCGTGCTATCATCTCTTCATTGCCCATTTGTTGATACTTTTCCGGTAATTGGTGATGCGTGGTAAATAGTGTTGCTAAATTCATTTTGTTCCCCCCTTAATGTTAAAACTGATATCTAATGCCTGCGCTGAATGGGTAATAAACCCAAGTGAAATCATGTTCACCTTGGTATCCTTGTATAAGTGAATATTATCAACTGTAATATTACCGGAAGCTTCCGTCATAATATGGTTTGGCACTAGGTTGATCAGCTCTCTTATTTCTTCCGGTGACATGTTATCAAACATAATGACATCCACACCTGCTGCAATCGCTTCCTGTAATTGTTGTTTGCTTTCGATTTCTACTTCGACTTTTATCATATGCCCTGTCGAAGCTCGTACTTTTTTGACCGCTTCCGTGATCGAGCCCACCGCTGCAATGTGATTGTCCTTTAACATCACCGCATCATCAAGTCCGAAACGGTGATTCACTCCACCACCACAGCGAACGGCATATTTTTCTAACATACGTAATCCTGGTGTCGTTTTACGAGTATCGGTAATTTCTATTTGATCATTAGCTAAGTTATGGACTGCTTGAGACGTAATGGAAGCAATACCGCTTAGTCGTTGCAAAAGGTTTAAAATAACCCGCTCTGTGGTTAACAACAACGGATATGGGCCAGTTACTTGTGCAATGACATCTCCTGTTTTTACTTGTTGACCATCTGTTTTGAATAGTTCCAGTTTTATCTTTCCAGCAAAAAGCGGATATGCTTCTCCTAATATAACTTCACCAGCAAAAACACCATCCACTTTTGCCATAAATTCACCTGTTCCTTCGGTATATGGTTGGTCGAAAATACAATCACTTGTGATATCTCCACTTCCGATATCTTCCTGAAAAAAATGGCTTAATTGTTTTTTTAGCTGTAATTGATTCATACTTTTACTCCTTGTTTGATTAATTGAAAGGTAATACTTTTATTTTTCCATTGTTCGCTTTGATTCGGATAGTCCACTCGGTAGTGAGCACCTTTACTCTCTGTTCGTTTCCTCGCAGCTTTCGTGACGAGCAGTGCAACAAGTAAATGATGCTGTATTTGAATTTGCTCCCGTGATAAAGCATAGGACAGTAAATCATTTTCATGGATTATCGTAAATTCGTTTAACCATTCCAACATTTTTTTCAAACCAGTTTCATGTCGATTAATGCCCACATAAGCTGTCATTCGTTTCCGTAATTGTTCAAAATCAGGTTGCTGTCTTGATAACTGTTTTGGTTGATTTTCTGATATGTTGTCAAAGGACAAGCTTGGTTGCATTTGTAAGTACTCTGCTAATCTCGTGGCAAACACTATTCCCTCTAACAATGAATTACTTGCCAGACGATTTGCACCGTGTACATGAGTACAAGCTACCTCGCCAATCGCATATAATCTTGGGATATTAGTCCTGCCAAGCAAGTCGGTTTCTACTCCGCCCATTGTAAAATGAGCACCTGGTTTTACCGGAATCAATCCTTGCTGCAAATCTATGTTATTCTTTTCACATACTGAATTAATAAAAGGAAATTTAGTTTGAAAGTTTTTGATTTTCCGAATATCTAAAAATATTTGATTACCTTTTGTTATTTCCGTCATAATCGCCCGGGCTACAATGTCCCGAGGTGCAAGATTTTCCAGTGGGTGAATATCTATCATAATCTCTCGCTGGTCCTGATCCACCAGAATTGCTCCTTCTCCTCGAACCGCTTCTGAAATCAAGTCATTGTATCGAGCTTGTGTTGCCAGCATAGTCGGGTGAAATTGGACAAATTCCAAATCAGATACTATTGCACCAGCACGATAAGCTATCGCTATCCCGTCACCCGTAATACTGGGATCATTGGATGTTGTATCATATAGTGCACCAAAGCCTCCTGTAGCCAATACAATATGATCTGCAGAATAAGTATGATATTGATTCTGTTGATCAATAGTAATGATTCCTTTACACTCTCCCGCTTTGGTAACACAATCTACGGCAAGTTGACCTTCGATCATCGTTATTCTTCCTTGCAATAACTTCTGATAAAAGTTAATCAGATATTTGCCGGTTTGATCTCCACCTGCATGAATAATTCTTCGCTGACTATGCGCCCCTTCACGTCCAAATAAAAGTTCACCTTGTTGATTACGATCAGCTAAAAATCCTTTTCTTAGCAGTCTTTTTACTACCTGCTGACCCTCTTTCACCAATGTTTCTACAGCAACTCGATGATTGTGGAATAAACCTGCTTTTAAGGTGTCTTCTACATGTAATTGCCATTGATCCTTTACGGAAATAGCAGCAGCTATCCCTCCCTGAGCACGGATAGAGTTACTATTTTGGATTGCATTTTTCGTGAGAATAGTGACATCCGCATGCTGCCATAATTTACTTGCCAATACATATGCGGCAAGACCTGAGCCAACAATAACAATTTTTTGTCTTTGCAAAATAACACACCTAACTTTACAGTTGTCTTTACAGTTATCTTTACATATAATGAATGATATGACAAGTATTTTTTATAGGAAAGGAAGATTGGATGATCTATTCTGATTATGCCGCTACATCTCCCATGTCAGAAATTGCATTAGATGTATATCAGGAAGTGGCTCGAGATTATTTCGGAAATGCCAGCAGCTTGCATGATGCAGGTGGGAAAGCAAAAGATATATTAGAGCGTTCAAGAAGTATGATTGCGAAACTTTTATATACAGAAGCAAGACAAATCGTATTTACGAGCGGAGGTACGGAAAGTAATCTGCTGGCTGTCGATACATTATTAAGAGCTAGCAGGTTAAAAGGAAGAAAGCACGTCATTACAACGGAGGTAGAACATAACTCACTATATTACTTCATGAAAGATTTAGCACACCAATCTAATATAGAGGTAACTTTTTTACCAGTAGATCAAAATGGACAAATTCACCTTTCCGATCTTGAAAAAGCCATTCAGACTAACACATGTCTTGTCTCTATTCAACATGTTAATGGTGAAACGGGTGTGATTCAGCCAATAAAGGATATAGGAGAATTCTTACAAGATCGGGATATACCTTTTCATAGCGATATGGTTCAATCATTTGGTAAAATAAAGGTAGCAGACTTGATACCTCTTGTTGACAGTATGACGATATCAAGTCATAAAATTTTTGGACCTAAAGGGGTCGGTGCGATATATTTTTCTAAGAAGCTATCGTTAACATCTCACCCTGTTTCAACTAATCATGAGCATGGTTTAAGACCAGGAACAGTTAATGTGCCTGGTATAGCTGCATTTGCTGCAGCAGCCTCGGAAACCCTAGCTGATCTTGCTGTGAACCAAGTTCACTTACAAAATATACGAAATCTATTTATTCGGAAAGTGAAATCTGCGGGGATTCCGCTACAGCCTATCATAACCGAAAATCAGTGTCCGAGTATTATTGGTTGTGTTAGTGATTTTGTACAAGGTGATTATGTCATGCTAGAATATAATCGGCACGGCATTGCTATTTCGACAGGTAGTGCATGTAGTATTGGAGCAACTGAATTGCCAAAATCAATTCAACCGTTTATCACTAATCTCGAAGAAGGAAAACGGTTTGTACGATTTTCTTTTAGCCATCATACAACGGAAAAAGACATTCAAGATATCATTGAAACATCAGATACAATATTCAAACGAATAATGGAGGAGAGACAAGGCTATGACAAAAAAGTTAACGGGTAAAACTCGACGCGATAGTCTTCTGACCTGGTTACAGAATAGTAAAACACCGCTCACAGGAACAGAGCTGGCTGACAAAGCTAATGTAAGCAGACAAGCGATTGTGCAGGATATTTCCTTACTAAAAGCTCACAATCATCCTATTATCGCTACAAGTAATGGTTATTTATATATGAGAGCAGAAAACGAAAAGACTGATTTCCGCCGTGTCATTGCTTGTAATCATGAAAGTAAAGACACGAAGGAAGAGTTGTATACGATAGTAGACTTTGGTGCGACTGTAGAAGATGTCATCATCGAACACCCTATTTATGGTGATTTAAAAGCCTCTTTGATGATAAGTAGTCGTGCTGATGTTGATCAATTTGTTCGTAAAATCAAAGAAAAAAATGCTCCATATTTATTGGAGCTAACGGATGGTATTCATAATCATACAATGGTTGCTAATGAAGAATGGAAATTGGATCAAGCATATAAAGCGTTAAAAGATAAAGGATTTATTGTGGAACAATAGGAGTAAGCATTGGAGATTTTGCGGGCCGTTCGCGTAAGCTTTCAGCTTGGATTGTTTTTTCTTTTTATCGAAGGATCCATTAGATTTTTTGCCTGTTCCAATAAAATCATAGCAAAACGCTTGCGATTATACCGCAAGCGTTACGCCATTTCCACTGTGTAGATAGTACGGGTAGCTTCCTAATATCGATATTTTACAGCCTAACGTTTCCATTTCTGTTATAGCATTTGGAATCAGAACATCATCCATTTTTTGTTCAATGTCGATTAAGAAGTAATAATTTCCGAGACCTGTTTTCATCGGACGTGATTCAATTTTTGATAAGTTCAAGTTACGCCATGCAAAAGCCGATAATACTTGATGTAATGAACCAGGTTGATCAGATGGTAATGTAACTGTTACCGTTGTTTTGCATCCCTTTTCCTCCATTTTATTGGAAGTTAACTCTATCTGGTCCTTATGCAAGACAACGAATCTCGTATGATTATTATCAAAATCATGGATGTCCTTTTTTACAATCGATAAACCATATTCTTTCGCTGCTAGGTGGTTGGCAATTGCAGCAATATTTTGATCAGGATGTTGACTGACAAATTCTGCAGCTGCTCCTGTTGAAGTCATCGAATGGGTCGGTACCTTTACTAACTCCTTGTGTAAATAGCTGTGACATTGTGCAATCGCATGAGCATGAGAATAAATTGCATCGCTTTCTGACCATTTATCAACATTATCCGGGTGGACCATCAAGTGCTGACGAATCGGTATAATTACTTCACTTACAATTTTCACTTGTTGCACTTGAATTAAATAATCCAATGTTATATTAACCGTACCTTCAATCGCATTTTCCAATGGCAAAACAGCATAGGTTACTTCATTGTTAACAACAGCATCAATACATTCCGGAATCGTACTATATCCTTTTTTTACTTCACCATTAAACATCGAATCTACTGCTATTTTAGTGAAAGTTCCTTTTGGACCTAAATAGCCTATTGTTTCCTTCATATAGCTTGCTCCCCCTATGTTATGAAACACCTGAACTTAATATTTCTACCTGATTGACATAATCAATCTGTTTTAAATTTTTTAAAAGCTGATCGATTTCGACAGTCATTCCATTTGTATTTAGTGATAACGTGACATTTGCTTTTCCTTGAATAGGAATCGTTTGGTGAATCGTTAAAATATTGCATCCCGCCTGTGCGACAACTGATAAAAGAAAAGATAATACCCCTGTTTGATCGTCCAAATGAAAAAACAGCGTAATCATTTGCTCTTTTGCCATATGTTGAAATGGAAAGACAGCATCACGATATTTATAAAAGACACTACGCGACAAACCGACCTGGCGCGTAGCCTCATGAATCGAATCCACTTTGTGACTTTCCAATAATTTTTTCGCTTCCAGCGTTTTTTTCATACCATCCGGTAAGAAATCCTCACTTACCAGATAAAACTTTTCATTTTTCGCAGACATCCTCATTCCCCTTTTTATCAACGGATGGTCTTGCTACTAAGCATCATATCTATTATTCCATAAATTCAAATTCATAATCAAGCAGTCGAACCGTATCACCGTCTTTTGCTCCACGTTCTCTTAATGCATCATCTACACCCATTCCGCGCAGTTGTCTGGAGAAGCGTTGAACGGATTCATCACGACTGAATTCAGTCATCTTAAATAACTTCTCAATTTTTTCTCCATATAATACATAGGCACCATCAGGGTCACGAGTAATCGAGAAGGCCTTTTCTTCTTTTTCAAATCGATAAACGACTCGATCCTCAACATCTTCAACTGGTTTATAATTTTTCGGAATTTCATCTAGTTTATTCGCTACAGCAAATAATACATCCCGAATTCCATCTTTGGTAACCGTTGAGATCGGGTAGATTGGATAGTCTTCTTCTAACTGTTCTTTAAAAAAGGCAAGCTGTTCTTCTGCTTCCGGTAAATCCATTTTATTAGCGACGATGATCATCGGGCGCTCTAACAATGTTGGATCGTATTGTTCTAGTTCTTTGTTAATAGTAACGAAATCTTCATAGGGATCCCGGCCTTCGGTTGCTGCCATATCTAACACATGTAAGATGACACGTGTACGTTCAACATGTCGTAAAAATTGATGACCAAGCCCGACACCTTCATGTGCCCCTTCAATTAACCCAGGTAGGTCTGCCAGAACAAAACTGCGTTGATCGGCAGTATCGACTACACCTAAATTAGGTTGTAAGGTCGTGAAATGATAATCGGCTGTCTTTGGTCTTGCAGCACTTACCGTTGATAATAGGGTAGATTTACCAACGCTTGGGAAACCTACTAAACCGACATCGGCAATTAATTTTAATTCAATTTGGATATCACGTTCCACACCAGGTTCACCATTTTCTGAAATTTCTGGAGCAGGATTTCTTGGTGATGCGAAGCGAATATTTCCTCGCCCACCTCGTCCACCTTTTGCAATGACTCCCTGTTGTTTATGTTCAATCAAATCGGCGAGTACTTCCCCTGTGTTGACATCTCTAACAGTGGTACCCGGCGGTACTGACAAAACTAATGGTTCTGAATTCTTACCATGCATCCCTTTACCCATTCCGTTCTCGCCACGTTTAGCTTTAAAGTGTTTTTGGTAGCGGAAGTCCATTAGCGTGTTCAAACCTTCATCAACTTCAAAGACAATATCACCACCATTACCACCGTCGCCACCAGCAGGACCTCCCATTGGGACATATATTTCACGTCTGAAAGCAACAATACCGTTACCTCCGTCACCTGCTTTTACATATACTTTGACCTGATCGACAAACATGCTGTCACACCTTCTTTCGTTATTCTTGCCACTCTATCCCTAGTTTTCCTTCTGTTGTTACATCTTGAATAAAGGATAAAGATTCTAATTTCTGTTTCAATACATCTATATCGGTCCAATTAAGATCAAACGTTAAGTGAATATGTATAGTATGGTTCACTTTTTTAAAAATAAGCGTACCGATATATTCTTCATATTCCTTTTGATAGGAAGGTAATATTTGAAATATCTTTTGTACTTTAGCTAGTAATGCTTCATCGTCTATGATAGCCGGTTGTTCCTCGACTAATGATTGAAAATGCAACTGAAACGTTTCAGAACGCCAATTCAATTGATACAGCCAGACCATAGTTTTCGGTATATTTAATCGGTCCAAACCTCGTTCCTTGTTCGACCTTTCTATCACGTCTGTTATTTTACTTTGTATTTTATCTAATTTCCCCATTTGAGCATAGCCCAAAATTAATTGCAAATCATTAAGCCAGTCGTGACGATAATGACGCAACATTTCGACTACATCTTGTTCTTTCAACGTCTTCACCCCTCACACAATAAGCAAATTATAGCATAGAAAGACGTAAGATTCATCTATATGTATAGAATTACAATAGTAGTATCTAATAATTCCTGCTTTATAGATACTCGGTTTCACTCAGGAGCTTCGCACTTCCCGCAACTGATAAATTCAGAACGTCTTGTACACCAACAAATATATACATCCAAAATAAAAGGCTCTAACCTTGATAGATTAGAGCCTTTTTTTATTCCCTTATGCAGGATATACACTAACTTTTTTGCGATCGCGTCCTAGGCGTTCGAATCTAACCACACCTTCTGCTTTAGCATATAGTGTGTCATCTCCACCACGGCCTACGTTTACACCTGGGTAAACTTTTGTACCGCGTTGACGATAAAGGATTGAACCACCTGAAACGGCTTGACCGTCTGCACGTTTACAACCTAAACGTTTAGACTCAGAGTCACGACCGTTTTTCGTACTACTTACACCTTTTTTTGATGCGAAAAACTGTAAATCTAGACGTAGCATGTCGTTGCACCTCCTTATTTTTCAGAAATAGATATATATTGACCATAATCCCGCTCAACGGTTTGTAAAGAAACCACCATAGCTTCAAAGAGTAACGATACTTTTTCTAAAAGTAAATCATCCAATAAAGCAGGAATAGTGACCTTCATATAACCACCTTCATCACCGGCTTGGTCGATATCCAAGTCAATCTCACATAGCGAAAACACTGCGTTGACAGAACCAAAAGAGATCGCAGATACAGCTGCACAAACTAAGTCGTGCCCCTCTGGTCCACTTCCAGCATGCCCTGTCAGTGTAAATGATTTTATATACGTTTGCTCACGCTCAATTGTCACGTTAATCATACAAACAAAACCTTATGCATTGATTTTCTCAACTGTAACTTTTGTGTATGGCTGACGGTGACCTTGTTTACGTGAATAGTTTTTCTTTGGCTTGTACTTAAATACAGTGATTTTCTTTTGACGGCCTTGTTTTTCTACTTTAGCCGTTACAGAAGCTCCATCAACGTATGGAGTACCAAATTTTGAATTGTCTCCACCTACTGCAAGTACTTTGTCAAATGTTACTGATTCACCAGCCTCAGCAACTAGTTTCTCTACAAAAATCTCTTGGCCTTCTTCTACTTTTACTTGTTTTCCACCAGTTTCAATAATAGCGTACATTCTCTGCACCTCCTCATATGACTCAGACTCGCCATACAGGTAGCTTATCAAAGCTTTAAAGACCTGTTCTGCGCGGTTGTTAGCAACGGGTGCTACTTAAACAACATGACGATCTTACCATATATTAAAGCAACTTGTCAATGACTATTTCCTGATTGTCTGCCATATACAGATTTATTAGTTCCTTACTGCCGGAACGGATAACCTGATAATGTTGAACGTATTCATCTGTGTAATAATACAGTTCTATTTGAATGTTAGATAAGACATCATTAGTCAGTTTTTCTTTCAAAACGCTATACAAGTCTGGGTGAAGTGCAAGCAATAAACACTCCGTATTTCGATTCCACTCTAACAGTTCGCGCTCCAATTGATAACCGACCGTATCCACTGATAATACAGGTTCCTTACTTGAAGCACTATTGGTAAGAATTTCTAAGAGCCCTGTTCTTTCTCTTTTTCTTGTCATTTCCAATAAACCTAGCTGTGTAAAGCCGAATACTTCTGTTCGCAACGGATCTTCTCGTAGAGCCTTTTTCATTTCTTTTACGATGATATTTTCTTCTTTTTTTCCCATTTTCAGAAAGTCAATCATGATGATTCCTGAGATATTACGCTTGCGAATTTCCTCTACGCAATATCTAACAGAACGTTGATTAATGCGATAGATAGTTTCTTGTTTATTTTGGCGACTCGTAAATCTGCTGCTGTCAATATCTATCACTGTTAATGCCTCTGTTTGTTCCACTGTTAATGTTATACCGTCCTGTTTATGAACGACAGGATGAATCGCTTCTGTCAACCATTGATTCACATCATAGCCTGCTATCTGATTAGCTTCTTTCCTAATCCTCATCTTATCTGCTAAATCAGGAAAAATTGTCTTCATTTTTTGAAGAGCACGACGCTCATCGAAAGTAATATCATGAAAAGCTTCGTTTTGGTATTGATTTAACATTTGATCAGGTACCATTGGATATTGAAAAAGGAAGTACGGGGCTTTATGTTGTGTTGCATCCCGTTCCATTTGCTGCCACCGTTGTCTGCTTGTGGCTAATTCACTTAATACCTGGTCTGTTTTAGCATTCGCAATTTCTGTTCGTAATATAGCTCCTTCATTAGAAGATAGTTGTTCAGTTAGAAAACTTTTCCATTGGTCCGTTAATGATTGCGATAATTTTTTAGAACTGGCAACGTAACTTCCTTTTGGTAAATAAACAATCCGCTGCCCAGTAAGCGTTATATTAGCAGTAAGTCTTGGACCTTTATCCTGATACGCTTCTTTTATAACCTGAACTATAATACTTGCTCCATCTGTTAAATCAGAAGAGAGTCGGTCATTTACCCCTAAAAAAGGCACTTCACTTTTTGGCAGAAAACCAACTTTCTTCTCTCCAATATCGATAAAAGCTGCTTCCATACTTTCATCAACATTTCGTATTTTCCCTTTATAAATCGAGCCCAAACGAGCGTCTGTTGACTGTCGGTCTATAAAAATATCGGTACATTGCTTTTCTTCAAATAACAGTCCGATTTTTTCCGAGCAGCTTGTATAAAAGTGTATTTTCTTCATTTTAATCCTCTTTCTATCCTGTAAGTAATTGGCCTACACTCGCATGAATATTTTTCTGATCGAAATAAGTGCGCAGACAATCTCGTTCTGTTAACCAATAAACCTTCCCGTGTTGATCATATACTTTGATACAATGAAAGGTATCTCTTTTAAATAAACGAAACAATTGCAATAAACTAATCGATGCAGGGACTTCAATTTCCCTTTGTTTCCGGTATTTAGTGGTCTCACTATATCGACTCCATAAAAAGCGCCACCATTTAAAATATCTTCTTTTCCATTCTAATCGATTTTCCCAAATTAAAAAAATCATAAGTAAAGTAAAACTTAGTGAGAGCCACGCCTGACTATATACATAAACACTTACACATACAATCGTAACAACGGATATCATAATCATCCATCTATGAGAAACTGGAAAGGAAAAAAAATAATCCAAACTAAGCTGGACAAGCTTTCCACCATCAAGTGGCCATATAGGTAATAAATTTCCTATTAATATAAATGAATTATATTGATAGGCAATCATTAATGTTGATTCTGGTAAGAAGCCACTGATATCTAACATATAGATAACGGCATAGATAGCAATATGTTGTAATGGCCCTGCAATCGTAACTAGAAATTCTTCACGTAATGGTCTTGTCCCATACTCATCTGTTTCCATCACTCCACCAAAAACCCACAAAAAAATGCGCCGAATTCGCCACTTGAAAACGCGCGCGCAAGTATAATGCCCTAATTCATGAATAAAAACAATCAAAAAAATAATGAGAAATTCCACAAACATACCGGTAAGTATAGCGACAAATAAGAAAAAAAATAAAACCGGGTGAATATGAATAGGTGGTAATTTAAGATTGTTCATCAACATGCATCACCCGAATCGGATCTAAAAATTCACGATTTTTTTCAATTGCAAAATACATTGCTGCTTTTGTCTCAGAAGGTTCATAGTTACCTATTTTCTGATTTGCTTTAATCGATTGATAGGAATGAACATCTATATTAGTTAAATTTCCATAAATCGATTTACTGCGATCTTCATGTTGGACAATCACCGTTTTTCCTGTTTCACGATCATTACCAGCGAATAGAACAGTTCCTCCATCAACAGCAATTACTTCTGTTTCTTCAGTTGATGAGATTAATATACCTTCTCCATTTTCTTGAAACGTCTGATTAACCTGACCTGAAACTGGTAAAGCAGTAGGTTCTGCAGTTTCTGCACTGTCAAGATCTGCTTCTATTGCAAATGGAGCACCAAACCTTGCTTGATACCATGCATTCACACTTGCAAAGGGAAATTCCTCAGTCATCGTATAATTTACCCAGTTCCGTGGTTGTTCAAGCCATTGCTGATTGGAAGCCGTTGAGAATACTGTAACAAAAAATATGATGGCAGCAACAATGCTTTTTACAAGAAACGATTTTAAATATGGTTGATCATGATTGTTGTGATAGCCTCCAAGACTCGGAGAGTACCCATGTCTTTCTTCGTCTTCCATGTAAGACTGGTTTACATAACTGTGATGCTTTACGCTTGATACTCGTGGTGATGTGATTTTCTTTTTGGACTGTTTTCTTTTCGTAATATTTTGGCGTATTTGTGATAGGTTATCTTTTTTCATCAGCATCCATTCCTTTTTTCCAACGTTTGTACAATATATGTGGACAACCATAAGAATATGAAAAAGAGCTAAAAAAACTTAGAAAAGCATTATTCATAAGATTAAGTTGAGTACCTCAAGCCTAGGAACTGGGACAACATCCGCTACTTATCTATTATTTCTTCTAACCGGTCCTCTTTTAAAAGATTGTTGCAGAAAGTAAATTCACAATAAGTTTACATCATAGTTTGGGTTAACAATTTTAGTTAATCAGTAACAAAGAATATGTAATTCATAAAAAAAGAGTTTGCTTGATAGTAAGCAAACTCTTTCATCTTATTTTTTTATTCCGAATGCTTTTTTTACTTTGTCTAAGAAGGTTACTTTTTCCTCCAACGAGAGAAGTGGTACGGATTCGCCTAGTATTCGCCTTGCAATATTACGATAAGCAATAGATGCTCTTGTATTTGGTTGAAAAGCAACGGGCTCACCATGATTAGATGCTTTAATAACATCATCATCGTCTGCAACTATTCCTAATAAATCTATCGACAATACTTGTATTATTTCATCTACATCCATCATATCGCCACTTTTCACCATATGGTTACGAATACGATTTATAATTAGATGAGGAGGTTCCATATCTTCTTGTTCCAATAAACCAATAATTCGATCAGCATCCCTTACACTTGATTTCTCAGGAGTTGTCACGACAATCGATTTATCAGCCCCTGCCACTGCATTGCGATAACCTTGCTCAATACCTGCCGGGCAATCAATTAATATATAATCATAATCTGGCTTCAATTCTTCAATGATGTGCACCATACCCTCAGGAGTTAATGCCGATTTATCACTTGTTTGTGCTGCAGGTAATAAATATAAACAATCAAAGCGTTTATCTTTAATTAATGCCTGAGAAATTTTACATCTTTTTTCCAGCACATCCACAATATCATAAATGATACGATTTTCCAGACCTATAATAACATCTAAATTTCGCAGTCCGATATCCGTATCTATTAAACATACTTTTTTCTCTAGTAATGCTAATGAAGTTCCTAGATTTGCCGTAGTAGTCGTTTTACCGACACCACCTTTACCAGAAGTAATAACTATAGCTTCACCCATTCATAACTCTCCTTTCAAAAGCATTTAAATCTGGACGCGATCTTGCAACTGTACTAATACGGTCCATAACAATTTGTTCACCCTTTGAGTCAATAAAGCCACATTCCATAGGAGCACCTTCTGAGTCAGCATCTGGCGACCTGCTAATTACTTCTGCTATACGTAATTGGCTAGGTGCCATATGTGCAGCGGCTACTACAGCACCTTTATTACCTTCTGCACCAGCATGTGCAATCCCTCTCAAATTACCCATCACAAATATATTACCAGATGCTACTACTTTACCACCGGGGTTCACATCACCAACCAATAATAAATCACCATTAATCTCTAATACTTGTCCAGAACGAATAATCTTATTATGTAAATTGACATCTGTTTCTTCTTTCCATTTTAACGCTTCTTCTTTTAAAATAACATTCGAAGCTATTTTGTCTACAACTAACTTATTATGCTTGCGAATGACTTCTCTTAATGTTTGTTCCTGTTGATTAGTAATATAACGGTACCCTAATTCAACTTTCACCGTAATCAATGGCTCATCCACTGCCATGTGTTTCGTGGAAAGAATTTCTCCCAATTCCTCCAGCAGCTCATTCCAAGCACATTGATCATTCATGAAAAGGGTTAGACCATCTCTTGTCCCTTTTATTGTAATCCATTTATTTGATGTCACTTCTATTCAACCCCTTAAAACATTCACTAACCACTATCAATCTGATCGTTCAAACTTAATATACGACCATTTTGTTAATTTTTTTGCAAATATAAGATAAATTAGCAAGCCAAATAAAATATTCCATATACTTGTTGGAATTAACCGATTCTGCCAATATAAATACCAACTGTTCTCATGTACTTGAATAATATTATAAAGGAAAAAGATCAAAATGTCTGTAGCTACTACCCCTACAGTCGTCATCAATATAGCAATCAAAAAGTTCGACTGCAATACTTTCATTAATCCTCTTGCTGCATATAATACTGCTGTATAAGCAAATATGTAAACCCCTATAACATCAGTATAAACTATATCTATAATAAAGCTGAACAGAATCGACAATAAAATAGCATAATACGTAGATTCTTTTTCAAAAAAGATCGTGACATATAACAGAAACATAAAAAGAAAATGCGATACAAATACCCATTCATCTTGCAAAAATGGAAGGTTTATCGTTGCCAATGTACCTTCCAGTATCACCAATATAAAGCAGATGAGTGCAATAAGAAAAGGGATCATGCTTTTCATGACTCATCCTCCTCTGTTTCCTCATCCACAGTGGTCGTTGATCGATCCATAACGATTACATGATTTAAATCATGTAAATCAGCTGATGGTCGTACATGTGCAATACTCGTTAATTCATAACGATCAGCTTCTACATCGACAACTTCACCAACTTCAAGCCCTTTAGGAAAAATTCCGCCGAGTCCTGAAGAAAATACATATTGGCCTTTTTCTAGCTCACCATCATTATCGTTCATTTCCATCAAAAGCAACTCTGACTCTTCATCATAGCCGACGATGAATCCTGAACTATCCGTTTCCGTATCTTCTTCATAAACATTTACTGAAATTCGATTGGTGCGGTCAAATCCGTTAAGCAATAACACGGTTGATGTAAACGGTGAACTAGATTGGACTTTTCCAATCATCCCTTTTCCGGTTACCACTGACATATTGGGCTGTACACCATGCTCTGTTCCTTTATTAATAGTGATTAGCTTAAACCATTGATCCTTGCTTCTTGCAATAACTGATGCCTGGATCGCATCAAAATTCTGCAAGAAATCTGATTCTGATTTATTCAATAGCTCTTTTAATTCATCCATTTCTTTCGTTAGTTCTTGATTTTCATATTCTAGCTGCCTTATCTCGTCTAAGCTTGATTTTAATTTTTGATTTTCACGATAAACATGGCGAATTTCTTTTATATTATTGGCAATTCCGGTCGTGAACGTAATCGGCTTATTAATCACTTCCTGCGACCAACCAACGCTATCATGAATAAAGTCTTCAATGATGGTCAGATCTGTTCGTTCACGTAACGAAAAACCAATCAAACCTACGATGATGATTAACGAAATCATTAAAATAAACAGTCGCCTTTTCTTATAAAACATCATAACACCTTCTTAATCTGATAAATGCCGCACCCCTACATTTGGGTGTGACCGAAAATGCTCAATATATTCTAGAGATTTCCCTGTGCCAATTGCGACACTATCTAACGGTTCATCCGCAACAAATACCGGCATTTTTGTATCATCACTAATTACTTTATCTAAATCTTTTAACAGTGCTCCCCCGCCGGATAACACAATACCTCTGTCCATAATATCTGCTGCAAGCTCAGGTGGAGTACGTTCAAGCGTGTTTTTCACTGCTTCTACAATGGAATCCACAGTATCTTTTAATGCGGATGCAATTTCCGACGCACTGACACTAATTGTTTTCGGTAATCCTGTTAATAAATCACGTCCACGTATATCCATTAGTTCCTTCTCGGATGAAGTTATAGCAGAACCTATATCCACCTTTAATGATTCAGAAGTGCGCTCTCCAATCATAAGGTTATATGTTCTTTTTACATATTGAATGATCGATTCATCCATATCATCACCAGCGGTACGAATGGACCTACTTGTAACAATACCACCAAGAGAAATAACCGCTACTTCAGTTGTTCCTCCACCGATATCTACAATCATACTACCAGTTGGCTCCCATACAGGTAAACCAGCACCAATAGCAGCAGCGAATGGCTCTGCAATTGGAAATGCATCTTTTGCACCTGCATGTTTGGCTGCATCAATTACAGCTCGTTCTTCTACCATTGTTATTCCAGATGGCACACATACCATTACGTTTGGTTTTTTTGCAAAGCTGGATCTGTTTCTCTGCGCTAATTTGATATAATATTTCATCATGGAAGCAGTGGTATCATAATCTGCAATAACTCCATCTTTCATCGGTCGAATAACTTGAATATTTCCTGGAGTACGACCAATCATATTCCTGGCATTACTACCAACTGCCTCAATATCACCTGTTGTCTTATTTATTGCTACTACGGAAGGTTCACGCACAACAATACCTTTACCTTTGATGAATACTAATGTGTTTGCTGTACCTAAATCAATCCCCAAATCTTGTGATAAACTAAATAGTCCCAATCTTTTTCTTCCTCTCAACCATTATTATACTAAACATTCACTTAAATATTTTATGCTTTTATTGGCTTTCAATCAAGAATTTATATTCTTTTCATAATAATAAGCGCCTTTATACAAGCATTCTTGTATAAGGCGCTATAAAAGCTTGTTAATTCTATTATACTTAACTTCAGCAAAAATAGATAGTGCTATAAGTACCCTTTTTCTTTTAATGATATAAACTTATGATCTCCTATAATCAAATGATCCAAAAGTTCGATACCTATCATTTTTCCGCTTTCTAATAATCGCTTGGTAACATGAATGTCTTCTTGTGAAGGTGAAGGATCTCCTGAAGGATGGTTGTGTGCACAAATGATGGAAGCTGCCGATCTTTTGATTGCTTCCCGGTAAACTTCGCGAGGATGAACAATAGAGGCGTTTAAACTGCCTATAAAAATTGTTTGCTGATGAATGACTTGATTCTTCGTGTTGAGAAAGATGGTTACAAAATGTTCCTGTTTCAGGCTGCTCATTTCTTCCATTACATAATTTGCACCATCTTCCGGACTTTTTATAACAAATTTCTCCTTTTCTTTAAATCGTTGAATTCTTTTACCAAATTCCACGGCGGCAAGGATATTAACACCTTTTACTTGGCCAATACCTTTAATTTCGGTTAATTCCTCAATAGTAACGTCTTTCAGCATTCTTAAACCTTCGAAATGTTGTAACACTTTTTCCGCTAATTGGTGTACATTTTCCTTCTGTGTCCCTGAACCTAATAAAATCGCCAATAACTCCTGGTTGGATAAATGATTGGGTCCATACTCCAATAGGCGCTCTCTGGGCCGGTCTTCTTTCGGCACTTCTTTCATTTTGATGGTTGTCATCTCCAATGTATATTCCCCCTTTAGCAATATCTATTATTTTAACGGAGAAGGAATAACATCAGCAAATGGCTATTTCAGTATTTTCTAGTACCCGAAATAATAAGTTTTGCTATTTCCGTTATAAGAAATAAGCAAAACTTGTTAGCTCAAAAGTATGAAAAAAATATTTTACTCATTTGCTACATTTTCATATTGATTTAGTAATCTTAATAGTATCACTTGGCTTGATTGTTCATATTCTGCTGTTTTTATGGACTCTATTTCCGCACTTAAAGCTTGAATCTCTTCAGAGGTATTAGATGGCTCATTAGCTAGCCATTGATCAACCGCTGTTTCATCAATATTATCCTCTATCATTTGATCCAATATGCCTTCGAGATCTGTCAGCCAAGCCTTTTCTTCGTCAGAAATTGAGAATGTTGCAGAGATAGTCTGCCATTCCTTACCAGGATACATTTCGTAACTACTTGGAAAAGTATTGGTTGTATATTGTTTTGATGCATCATGAGTTGTCTTTACACTAACAAAAACATGATATTTATCATCACGCGACCAAACCATGCTCTCTATTTGATCTCCTTTTAACTCTTGAACTAATTGGTTAGCTGCATCTTCATTTTTAAACACTCCTGCCTGAGTAACAAAGAAATTAAATGCTTTACTTTGAAAATCTTCTTGTTCCTGTGCATTGGCAGTAGCACTATCTTCCTCGTCTGACTGATCACTTGTTGTGGTAACTGCCTGGCCATTGGAAGTATTTTGATCAAACGCCACTTCTTCCGGATCTAAGTCCACAAATATTTTCAGCATCATAAACCCTAGAAATGATCCAATTAAAACAGCTGTAATAGCAGAAATAAGAAACGTTTTATATTTTGACCAAAAGGATGTTTTTCTTGACCGATTAAATCCATTAGTATCTGGTGTATATTTGCGTTGAAATACTTGATGATCATCCATGACCGGGTGATGATTTTCTCTGATGTAGTCTTCTAAAGTAGCTTGATTAGTAGACTTATGTTCAGATGAATTAGATTTACTCTGATTGATTTGGACTGAAATTTGCTTTTTATTATCCACGGTAATCCCTCGTTTCAAATCCTTTTCTATCACCCTATCATATCTATTTTGAGATGTAAGGCGACTTTTGTCAGTTCTATCAAAAAAGCGTTCATCAAAAAATGACAGATAGTAAGACAAACTGAGGAACATTCCTTTTAAAATTAGAAATAAACTGCAACATGGTAGAAATGGAAACTTGCTTTCTTCTCGTCCGATTGATGATGAGTATATGTATATCAAAAGTTTCCAGCATACATTCATTTTCGTTTAGGCGTGTAACAAATTGCTGAAAAGACTCATATACTGATGGTATTTTCTCTACCTGGATCCTATTTTCTAAAGGTAACCTCAACCCATCGGTCAATTTTAAACGTCGATAATCAGAACACTTACCAAATAAAAAAATACGATAACTAAAAAGAATCCATTTTTAAGACAGATTGAGTCAAATGGATTCTTCTCTAATAGATTTCTGTTTATTTTTAATAAAAAAGCTTGATCATTTCTGTTAACCTTAGTAAAACCACTAAAAGAGATACATTCTTAATATATCTAAAGGACGCGTTTAAGGATTGTAAATTAGATAGATATGACAAAGTTCTAATGTGCTTTTTGGTCCTTTCTAGTCCTGATTAAACCACAATGGCTCTTTGTCATCTACATCGCCATTATAATTGATTAGAATCTCATCCCCTGCTTGTATATCTGTATAAGCATAGAAGTCAAATGTGTGATTTCTAAAATTAATCTCATAAGTTGCATTAGGTTCATAAGAATGATTAAACAACATCCCATAACCAAGAAGGAACGCAGAATGATTTATCCCATACTCAAAAGCGTAATCAGCAATTATGGTTTGCTCAATGTATTGATGCTGGTCGTTCGGATAAGAAATAACAGGTGCTTCATGTAAAAGCTCTTCTTTTTTGATATCACATGTAGCAAATACCCCTCTATTGAATTCTCCATCACTAAGTAATGATTTTTTTATCTCAATCATGTTGTCCACCTACTAACTTTTAAAATACTTCTTCTAACTGTAACATTAATTTTAACATTGTGCTCTTTTTATTTAGAAAAGTGACTCTCTAACAAGTCATAGACGATCTTCTTTTTAAAATTAGGCTTCCGTTAACACAATAGACATTATCTCCTTCACAATTAGGCTTTTCTTGGTGGACTTGTTGTTACATATGTTTGTGCAATATAAAAATCCATATAAATAGTGTAACGGGTTCATTATGAAGTGGAAAATTACGAATTAACCAGTAAAATAACACTATAATCAGTAAAAGGAACGCTCAGAGATGAAAATCACTGAGCGTTCCTTTTTATTGTCTTATTCAATTAAAGCACTGTTAGCGAAAAAAGACGGAATATATTATAAACCCTACTATTATTACAAGAATAAGTATTCCTGTTCCTTTCCACCCCAAACCACCTACTAAATCAACCAGGCTTCCATTACTTGCTCTATAAGTAGCGTCGTTCAAATTTCCAGTAGGATTTCCTCTTAATTCCTCTTGTCTTAATCTTTCTCTTCGTTGTTCAGGAGTTTCTTGATTTTCACTCATTAACCTGCCCCCCTTGTATAGATCTCTATGCAACAACTGTATCGTTATGGAATAAAGATGATTATTTTTGAATTCTTAACTCTTGAACCTCTTCTTCAAATCTGCCTTTTTCTGAAACTCTTTCCTCGGCTCTGAAGTTCTTCGACTAATATAGAAAAAAAGCCAATAATTGCAACAATAAATAACAACATTACATCTTACATACGAAATTAAACAATAAAAGTTTCATTTCTACTTCCGCTAACCTCCATATAGCACAACGTCTTCTCTCATCTATTTTAATTCTAAGTCATGAAAAAAAGACGATTATTTGAGGATCATCAAATTCGTATAAGCGTTGATAATTTCATCACCGAACAGAAGGGCTATGATAGCGCCCAACACAATCGTTGGGCCAAACGGGACTTCTTGTTTTGCCTTAAATCCTCTTTTAATAAGGACCAGGCCGCTCGACAATAAACCGATTAATATAGCTATAAAAAAGGCTAATAGAATGTATGAAAAACCTAGTAATACTCCTAGTAATCCTAATAATTTCATATCCCCAGCGCCCATACCGCCTCTGCTGACAATTATAATTAGTGCAATAATACCGTAACCAGCTACAGAACCAGTAATGCTCGACCACCATGGTTCAAGGGGGTGGAATACTCGAAGCAGAATAAAAATAGGCAAAAAGAATAGCAGAATTTTATTGGGGATGATCATAAAACGAAGGTCTGTTACTAATAAAATCGAGAATAAGCTGATTAAACTGAACGTAATCCATAAGTCTAGTGATATTCCCAGATACAAATAACTTAATTGAAAACCAATACCTGTGATTAATTCAACAGTTGGATAAAGATAAGAGATTGATTGTTGACAATATCGACATTTTCCTTTTTGTATTAAAAAAGAAAGGACTGGTATTAACTCATACCATTTTAATGTGTGGTTACATGTCGGACATGCAGATCGTGATGAGGATAAAAATGTCCGTTGTGGAATTCTAAGACCAACTACATTATAAAAAGAGCCTAACACTAAACCCAAAACAAAGAATAGTCCACTATATAATATATCCATCATTTGTAACTCCTTTTTTGAAAAAGGGTGTGTAATACGTAACTGAAATAGCTAAATTTAACGCTTGCATACTATCCATCATATGTTGAATTAATATTGCACTTTGGAGCATACGTAAACAGGGCTAAAAAACAAAGCAGATTATTGTGAGGATCATAACCGAAGCAAGAATTTCGATTAATGTAAAGCCAATTTTACTTTTGGTGAATATCTATATCTCTCCCCCTTCTTCACTTGTCCTATTATAAAACTCATTATACTTTTTTACCTAATAAAGAACAATACTTTATTTATAACGAACTGGTGGGTTTTTTCATTTTTGAACTAATCTCTTTATGAATTCGACAAAGTGAAGTGAACCTGTGATCAATATCAAGTCATTTGGATTGCTGTTGTTACATAATAGATTATCCAGTGCTTGTTGAGCGTCTTCTAAATACATGACATGATCAGGTATTTCTTTATCAGTTAATGCTCTTGGATGATCAAATGTAGTCACCATAATCTCGTCAGTGAGTGTTGACAATTCCTTAATCATCCTGTTTATGTCTTTATCACGAAATGCACTAAATAAGACTTTGACGCTTCCCTCGATATCTTCTTCCTTAATTGTTTCTACTAGCTTGCTAACACTTTGGACATTATGTGCACCATCAGCGATAATTCTAGGTTTTTCATTAATAATTTCCATACGATTGGCTAGCTTTGCTCTAAACAATCCTTTTTTTATCGCTATGTCTTCTATATTAAATCCATTTTCATTCAATAAATCTAATGCTTGTATGGCTAATGATGCATTCATAATTTGGTGAAGACCTTTCATGGACAGATCAATAGGATAACGCTTTGAACCATTATTCCAGAGAAAATGATTCACACCTACTATTTCTTCTGTCCAAAACTCCTGTCCATACAGATACAGAGGTGCACTTTGTTTAGTTCCTTCTTCTATTACTACTTCTATAGCTTCATCTTCTAATTCACCTGCTATAACTGGGACTTTTTCTTTGATAATTCCTGCTTTATGGGCTGCAATGGCTTTTATCGTATCACCTAAAAAGCTAGTATGGTCAAATGCAACAGTAGTAATAATCGTTAGGAGCGGCTCCACTCGATTGGTTACGTCCTCCCGGCCCCCCATACAGGTTTCGATCACAGCGATATCAATATTATCTTTGAGAAATAATAACGTTATAATCATTAATATTTCATATTCCGAAGGGGCTTGATCATGTTGGTCCATTTCTTCAATAATTGGCAAAAGGTGATTAAGTATATCGACAAATTCCTGCAAAGTAATAGATTGATTGTTAATCGCTATATGATCCAAAATAGTGGGAAGTCCTGGTGACTGAAAAGTCCCTACACTGTATCCACTCTCTATTAATACTTCATTTAAATAGGTTAAAGTGGAGCCTTTACCATTTGTACCGGCAATATGAATAGTTGGTATCGATTTTTGTGGATGATTGACTTTTTCTAATAAATAATCTAACCGTTCTAAACCAGGTTTTATTCCTAGCTTTCTTCTTGATCCAAAAAAACGTTCCAAATCATGAATAGAATCAATCATAAAAACACATCCTTCTTCTTATTTAACAAAGTAGATACAAACAGCAAACTAATGAAAATTTGTCTTGGTATAACTTTCCACCCATTCTGATTAATGGTCAATGCTTGGATGAAAGGGAATGTTTTTACTCATCTCCAACAAAATGGGAGGATGAAACACAAAAGTTACTTCGTAGTTTATATTTTACGCTTGTTATTGTAAAAAAGAGACTGCCAGTGACAGCCTCCCTTTCTTTATTTCTGTAGCTCTTGAATACGCGCCTGTACCTTTTCGCGTTTTTCAATGTAATCTTTTTGCTTTTCTTTTTCAGCCTCTACTAGATGTGCAGGAGCTTTACTGACAAATCCTTCATTTGCTAATTTTTTGTCAACACGTTCTACTTCCTTAGTTAATTTGTCCAATTCCCCTTGAAGACGTGCTAACTCTTTGTCAATATCAATTAGTCCTTCTAAAGGCAAGAAGATCTCTGCACCGGTCACAACAGCAGACATCGATTTGTCAGGAACAGTAACTTTGGTATCAATCGTAAGTTCGCTCGGTTTACAGAAACGATCTAAATAAATGCGATTTGCTTCTAATTGTTTCTGTACCGCTTCATTATTTGCCTGAACTAAGATAGGAATTTCCTTAGACATCGGTGTATCCACTTCTGCACGGATATTACGAACAGAGCGAATAATTGCTACAAGTTGTTTCATAACATCAGATGCTTCTTGATCCGATAACGTATCATCTACAGTTGGCCATGCTGCACGTACAATGGATTCACCTTCGTGTGGCAACTGCTGCCAGATTTCTTCTGTAACAAATGGCATAAACGGATGAAGCATGCGCATCGTATGATCTAACACATATGCCAAGATTGAGCGAGTTGTTAATTTTGCTTGCTCATCTTCCCCATAAAGCGGTAATTTCGCCATTTCAATATACCAGTCACAGAAGTCATCCCAAATAAAGTTATACAGGTAACGTCCTGCTTCACCAAAATCATATTTATCAACTTGTCGCGTCACTTGTTCAATCGTTTCGTTTAGTCTTGTCAAAATCCATTTATCTGCCACAGATTTTTTGCCAGATAAGTCCATTTCATCATATGTTAATCCATCCATGTTCATAAGAGCAAAACGGGATGCATTCCATATTTTATTGACAAAATTCCATGTCGATTCTACTTTTTCCCACTGGAAGCGTAAATCCTGACCAGGACTTGACCCCGTTGCCAAGAAATAACGTAACGAGTCTGCACCATACTTATCGATCACTTCCATTGGATCAACACCATTGCCAAGTGATTTACTCATTTTACGGCCTTCTGCATCACGCACTAATCCATGAATTAAAACATCATTAAATGGACGCTCATCGTTAAATTCGACGGATTGGAAAATCATTCGTGATACCCAGAAAAAGATAATATCATAGCCTGTTACCAATACATTAGTCGGGAAGAAATGCTTAAACTCTTCGTCCTCTGTATTTGGCCAGTTGAGTGTAGAGAATGGCCATAATGCTGATGAAAACCAAGTGTCCAATACATCTTGATCTTGTTCCCAGTTTTCAATATCTGCTGGTTCCTCTTTACCAACATACATTTCACCTGTTTCTTTATGGTACCAGGCAGGAATACGGTGTCCCCACCATAGTTGTCGGGAAATACACCAGTCACGGATATTTTCCATCCATCTAAGGTAAGTTTTTTCGAAACGCTCCGGTTCAAAATGCACTTTTTCATCAGTTGCTTTTTGAATTTCAATAGCAGCATCCGCCAATGGCTGCATGTTTACAAACCATTGTGTGGATAAATATGGTTCTACAACGGCATTGCTTCGTTCAGAGTGACCTACTGAATGCATATGCTCTTCAATTTTGAAAAGGACACCTTGGTCTTGAAGGTCTTTCACAATTACTTTTCGGCATTCAAAGCGGTCCATCCCACGATATTTATCTGCATTCTCATTCATTGTACCGTCTTCGTTCATGACAAGTACACGTTCGAGGTTATGACGATTACCAATTTCAAAGTCGTTTGGATCATGCGCAGGCGTTATTTTAACAGCTCCTGAACCAAATTCCATGTCAACATAATCATCTGCCACGATGTCAATTTCACGGCCGACAATGGGGAGTTTCACTTTCTTACCAATCAAATTTTTATATCTCTCATCATCCGGGTGTACGGCTACCGCTGTATCCCCAAGCATTGTTTCTGGTCTTGTTGTTGCAACTTCAATATGACCTGATCCGTCGGCTAATGGATATTTCATATGATAAAAATGACCTTGAACGTCTTTATAAATTACTTCGATGTCTGATAGGGCTGTTTTAGTTGCAGGGTCCCAGTTAATAATATACTCGCCACGATAAATAAGTCCCTTATTATACAATGTTACAAACACTTCTTTTACGGCATCTGATAAACCTTCATCTAAAGTAAATCGTTCACGAGAATAGTCAAGACCAAGTCCTAATTTTGCCCATTGTTCACGAATGAAGCCTGCGTATTCTTCTTTCCAATCCCATGCTTTTTCGAGAAACTTCTCTCTGCCTAAATCATACCGTGACAGGTTTTCTTCACGTAATTTTGCTTCCACTTTCGCTTGGGTTGCAATACCTGCATGGTCCATCCCTGGTAAGTAGAGAACATCATAGCCTTGCATTCGTTTGATTCTAGTAATGATGTCCTGAAGCGTTGTGTCCCATGCGTGGCCAATATGCAATTTACCAGTTACGTTCGGTGGTGGGATCACGATCGTAAAGGCTTCTTTGTCGTTGTTTCGTTCTGCTTCAAAGTATTTTCCTTCTACCCATTTGTTGTAACGACCTTTTTCAACAGCAGTAGGGTCATACTTTGGCGGTAAATTTACTTCGTGTTGTTCTGTCATTATTTTTCCTCCTTATATTTAATTTGCTATACTTTAAGAAAAATTGCTAAGAAGAAGGAAATCCACGAGAAGTTACTTCGCGGCTTTTTTGTGCACAAAGTCAAACTCCTTCTATACAAAAAATCCTTTCCGGCCTTGTGTAATAAAGGACGAAAAGGATTGGGTTTCCGCGGTGCCACCTTAATTTATAAGTAATGCTACTTATACGCTTAGCAGAAGATAACGGATTTCACCGGCTTTTACCTACTTGTTATGTTCAGTAAAGCTGCATCAGAGGCTACCTTCCTTCACCTTCTTTCGAGAAAACCTTTCAGCCTAGGGGTTTTCCTCTCTAGCGAACAGTGTGAAGTACTCCTCCTCATCATCGCATCTGACTAGTTTATGATTCATTATATGCTATTTTATCCAAAAAGAATCAAAGAAGTCAAGTTTAATTATAATTTGAGTTGTGCATGATTATTAAAAAACGTTTTATAGCCAAAATACAAGAATAAGATAACAGATATCGAAACACTGCCAGTAATTCCAAGCATAATCGCAATTTGATATTTAATTGCATCCATTGGTCCTGCTCCAGATAAAATAACACCAGTCATCATACCCGGTAAGAAGACTATCCCCATTCCTACCATACTGTTGATTGTTGGTAAGATTGCTGAATCAAAGGCATGATTAACAATACCTTGTGATGCTTTTTTCGGTGGCGCCCCTAACATCAATGCTGCCTCCACTTCTTTCTTTCGTGAAGTGAAGCCTTCAATTAAAGAACTAACTCCAAGTGTAATACCAGTCATCGAGTTTCCAATTAACATGCCGGCAATCGGTATAAAATAGCGAGGATCATACCAAGGTGAAAATCGAACAACAATAAAATCAAAGTAGAGAAAAGCAAATAATGTTCCTGACACCATCGAAAACGCAATAATTTTCTTTAAATCTCTACTTAATGATTGCTTTGTACGTTTATAAATATTATAGACCGCAAATATCTCCATAATAATGATGACGATAACCGAATAAATCATTTTTTCATTTTCAAAAATAAACATAAGGACATATCCGACTAAAACGAGTTGTATCGTCATCCTTAGTGTGGCAATAATTATCTCTTTCTCTCGCGGAATTTTGCGCCAGCGAACGATCGCTAATAAAATGACAATAAAAATATAAGCGGTAACGAGTTGCCATAAAGTCATTTCAAGCATCTCATTCATGAAAGAGTCCCCTCTTTCATTAGAATGTCGGTCATATAAATAATTTCATCACTATATTTTTCCGCAATTCCTTTTGAATGTGTAACCATTATGGCCGTTTTACCCGCGTTACGGACTTTCTTTGTAAATAAGTCCATAATTACTGTTTCAGTATTCTCATCGAGAGCTGAAGTAGGTTCGTCCATTAAATATACTTCAGCATCCATCAGCAGCACACGTCCAAACGCTAACCTTTGTTGCTCACCACCAGATAATTTATCAGCCTCTTCATCTAAATCTTTTGCTAAATGTAACTCTTTTAATAACTCTGTCAGCACCTGATTTGCTACAACTTCTTTAGCTGCAAATTGCAACCCTATTAAAAGATTATCACGAACCGTCCCCTCAAAAACAATGGGATCCTGTCCAAGCATTACCACTTCTCTTCTTAATTGAATAGGGTCTAAGTCTGCAATGGATTCATCTTTATATGTGATTTTCCCTTGGTCTGGTGTAAGCATACTGTTAAACATTTTTAATAATGTAGACTTACCGCTCCCGCTTTCACCAAATAAGCAGTATATTTTACCTGATTCTATTTCTAATTTTCTCACGTTTATTATATCTTTAAAAACCAATTGATTGATCGAAAACATCGTGTTCCCTCCAAATATTTGGCTGTTATTTGTTATGTCTACAAATAACAATTAGTATAAAAAGAGCAGACACAACGTTGTATCTGCCCTCCTTCTTTAGCGAAAGTCTCGCTTATCTTCCATTTTCCTAGAAACACATACATAAGCAATGGTCGCAACTACTGTTAATAATGTGTAAAATAATGTATTCTTCATACGACTTCCTCCTCTTTTATAGTTCTATTAAAATGGACGGAATTTACCCTTTTTCAATACGAGTGTTGGTCCACCTAATAAGAACAGATAGCGGTCATCAATCACATTTTTCATCACCTTTGCCTGCATACCATACAATTTACTTCCATCAAATACAGTACCCATTGCATCACTTCCACCTAACGATGCTACTGTTCCTTTATCATCGAACTTAAACTCCTGTAATGTACCACCATAAATCATCGTTTTAATATTATGTGCACAAACATCCGCTTCCTGAATGGCAATTTGTGCAGTCGGTGGGTATGGTTTACCCGTTTCGTTATTCATCACCCATGCACAATCACCTAAAATAAAGACCTCATCATGATCCGGAGCTGACAATGTTGCATCCACATTGACTTTACCCTTTGTTAATTCAAAACCAGATTCTCCAACAATGCGATTAGCTTGTACACCACCAGTCCAAACAATGGTACTTGCCTTAATTTCTTCTTCCTCTTCACCAACTATAACAGAATCTGCTTTCACTTCTTTAATCATGGTACCAAGCTTAAATTCAATACCTCGATATTCCAGCGATTCTTTTGCATAGCTTAATAATTCTTCATCAAATCCTGGTAAAATCGATGGCATTGCTTCGACATCAATAATCTTCACGTCTTGACGTGGTATATCATATTTTTTACATAGCAGTGGAATTCGTTCTGCTAATTCACCCAAAAATTCAATACCGGTGAAACCAGCACCACCTACGACAATCGTTAGCATACTTGGATCAGGATTTTTTTCATTACGATAACGAGCAAACTGATATTCAATGTGATCTCGAATCATACGACTCGTATCAACACTTTGAATTGAAAAAGCATGCTCTTCCATACCAGGAATACCGAATGTAGCTTTTTCAAAACCTAAACCAATAACTAAATAATCGTAATTTATTTCTCCACTTTCTAATTGAATTGTTTTGCTTTCTTTATTAATTTTCACAACTGTATCATGCACAAAATTTACCCGGCGAGTATTAATGACATCTGAAATCATGATTCGAGAGCGATTTACATCAATTGTTCCTGCAGCCACTTCATGTAACCATGTTGTTTGATAATGATAATTGTGTTTGTTGACTAAGGTAATGTCGGCTTCTTCTGGCGCAAATTGCTGAGTTAATCGTTTTGCTGTCATCATTCCTGCATAGCCAGCACCAAGCACAACTATTTTAGGTTTGTTTCCTATCATCTAATCCTTCCCTTCTTGTTATAGATCCATAATAAACTACGATAGTTTACACTTTTTCAACGATTTGTATGTATCATATCGATCGCAGTCAGTATATCAAAATTGCATTTTTTCGTCTAATAAACTATACCCCATTCCAAAAAGAATATTACATTTGCATTTAAACTTTCAGAAATAAAATTTGTGAAAGGAACCAAACAAAGCGCAAACTCCCGTATAAATACATAGCTGCAGGAAGTATG
This sequence comes from Gracilibacillus orientalis, assembly GCF_900114645.1. Taxonomy (GTDB): domain Bacteria; phylum Bacillota; class Bacilli; order Bacillales; family Amphibacillaceae; genus Gracilibacillus; species Gracilibacillus orientalis. The sequence continues at coordinate 46,388 of NZ_FOTR01000007.1, forward strand.
CTGTTTTTTTGAATATTGGCTAGTAGCATTTACCTATATATTTTCTACCTTCAAAATAAAAAACCCTATATTTGCTAGGGTTTTATGATTAGTTGAGTTGTACATTGGACTTGTATTTACTCTGATTTAGGAATTCTCGTATTTCTTCTACTGTGTAACCATCCGCTTTTGCTTTTGCCATCAAGTAAATCCATTCACAATCCACGTTTGTTTTTGTTAGCATAAAAACATATTCCCCTCCTAAAATACACTACTGTATTTCAGGTAGCTCAGCCATCCGAAATCCTATGCATTTTACGGATCTGTAACTTTGCGTCCCTACTTCTCAATAGGTTTGCCTTTTTCTGATCATATATATCCCAAAATGGTAATAAATACATTTTTGTGTACTTAGTTATGATAATAATCATGCCTTTACAATCTAAGCATTATAACTGGATTACATACTACTGCTGTATCAACTACCTTCCCTTGATAGATATATTAACCCATTACTTTTTAATTCAATATAATTCTGACAAGTATACTATCATTAAAGGTATCACCCCCTTTTTTTAAAAGTAAATACTTTAGCTAAATCCATAACACCTATTATCTTGTATATATTCGATAAATGTCGATGATATTCCTGCATAATAATTTTAATTTTAAGAAAATAGAACTAGGTAATCCCGCTGATATATTTAATTTTAATAGTTGGAACTTTTCAAACTGCTCAATTAAAATTGTTAAATTGGGTACAATTCCATTTTTGCTGCATAAACTACAATATATAATGATTTATCTTATCATGAATGAGGTGATTTTTTTGTCCCGTTATTATCGCTACCGTCTACCACCTTGGGCACGAGAATGGATATTTGTTTGTGAACGGTGCACGCTTCCAATCGTGATTTTTCAAGGTATACGAACATTATTTATACCAACGACTTTCGATGTATTATTGTTAGGAATCTTAATTGGTATTCTTATTGCTTTTCAATTGGAATGGATATAATTATCTAATATGCGTCTTCAAATTGCTCTGACTTTAAAGTTTTATAAATAAATTCTTGTAACTGAAACCCAAATAATAATCTACGGTATTCCTGTTCAATCTTGATGGAGCTATTTACAGTATTTTTATTTCGTGATGATTGCATACTTGAAGATACTTCTTGTATCCATTTAGATGGTGAAAGCAATTGTAAAGCTAATAATGCTTTTTCATAGTCTGATAAATCAATATAACGACAATAGATTGAAAAAGAATCTATGACTTTTCCAATATCACAGTCATGAAATTGAAATAAATATTGATAATAAGCTGCTAAATCATAGGTTGGAGAAGTCATAAAGGCATCTTCCCAATTTAAAAAATACGTGTTTGTTTGTGTGACCACATAATGGGAAGGTCGTATATTTCCGTGACATAAGGTATATTTCATCTTTTCCGTTTCATCCATTACATCTAAGTAAATTTCTTGCCATCTTTCTAGTTGATTGAATGTGTGTTCTATATCGCGATAATACATGCAAACTTGTAGCTCATATGGGGACATAAAACGCTTTGCTTCAAAATAACGAACGTACTTTAGCATTTGATCCCGATAGGTAGATAATTCTTGCTGAAATTGTTGCTCTATAGTAGTTTTATTTTGTTTCATTGGTGCAATCTGATGATAATCCATAGTGGCAGCATGGAGACGACCGACAGCATGTATGGCTGTTGCATACTCATCAATTGGTTGGTCCGTATAATCTTGTTCCACCCAGGGCATCAGATAATAAATATGTTCTTGGTCCTGTACAAAAAGTTGATTATTTTCAGCATAATAAAGGGGAACAAAACCAAGTATCTGTTTTTGTTGTATAAATTGTTGGATCGCTTGCCACCTTCCTAAATCATCAGGATATAATCTTGATCTTTTTAATGCATATTGTTGAGAGTTTGCTTTTATTTTAAATACTCTTTCTGTCACTTGCTCGATTTCCTCCGGTTGTAATTGATATGCTTCTATTATATTTGACCATTCCATTTGTTTTCCTCCTTTCAAATCTGAAACAAAAAATCCCTTGACCGATACCAAGGGATTAAAACTTTAATCTTCTGAGATTATTGGAATATATATTAATTGACCTGCTGATACATCATCTTCTTCTAAACGATTCGTTCTCATAATTTGTCTAGGAGAAACTTGATATCGCTCAGCAATAGTTTGCATTTGATCATCAGGCTGCACTATATATAATTTTAATCGAGTATAGCTAGCTTCCTCTTCTTCTGCAAAAATATTCAATAAATAGGTTGTATCATTTGCTCGCTCTTCTCTTGCTTGGACATGAAGTTTATCGTCTTCTTCGTCTTCTTCGTCGCCTTCTTCCTCTTCTTCCTCTTCACTTTCCAATACGACATCTTCTTCTGACTCTCTCACTAATTCCTCTTCCTGTTCTTCTTCTATGCTATCATCTTCTTCAGCTATTTCCTGATCACTTCGCATACTGCTAATGGCTACAACTTTTTCCTCATCTGGATGATCATCCAACTCTTCTTCTACTTTCACATGAAATGTATCCTCCGTATCTTCTTCTTGTTGTTCTTCTATTCGATTTTCCTCAAAGGATGGCAAAGTATCTTCTTCTTGAATTTCTGCTTGAACCTCAGGCTCTTCGATACCTTGAATAGCAAGAGTTGCTTCTATAAACATTTCATTAGTTGATTCTAAAGAATAATCGAAATGATCTACTTCAATTGAGACATCGTCTAATGAAGGGATTCTATCCATCGGGATCGATACATCAATAAGGAATTTATGGAAAAATTCGTTCACTTCATCAGATAATGATTCTACTCGTTCCACATAGGTTGCGTTTGTTTGTCGCTCTTCACTTTCCTCAGGAGCATCATTTCTAATATACTCTCCTTTCAGTTCCATTACTCCTCTAACGGAAAGTGTGTTACCTATCTCCTCCATTGAAATTACTGGCTCTAATCCAATGCCCAGCATTTCTTGGATTTGTTGTTCCTTATCAAAAGCTACTGCTTCATGAATATTAAAAGTAAAGGCTTCTTGCAAAGCACTTCCCCCTTTCTTTTGCTTAGCTAAGGCGTACTAGCATCTCAATAAACTATATGTAGGTTAACAGGGAAATATGCTTGATCAGTATTATTCAGCATGCTTATTTTCTGCTATAAAATAATGAACCAAAACACAATTACTTATACTTTTTCAGTACGGTGCAGCTTTATATAAGAATAAAAAATAGAGTAGTTTTTTTGTTGCGATTTTACGCTAACCAGTTTTTTTATCATTTATTATTTATGTTAAAATGACATAAAAATAATTAGTATTTAGGGAGAAAAAATGAGAAAACGTATTTTGTTTGTCTTAATCATATTTATAATTGGTTGTTCAGAAGAAAAGACGTATTCAGATACTCCAGATTTTATTGGAAGTGTTCTTTCTTTTGAGGATAGCAATCTGCGTGTGGATATAAAATCAGGAAATATTACTAACTATGGTTACGTAGACGAAATTATCATTATGATTGAGAACCCTGAATCTATGGAGGGCCTTGAAAAAGGTGATGAAATTAAAGTATGGATAGACGGTCAGTTATTAGATGGCCAACCACCTCAAGCGAAATTAGCAAAATACGAAACCACTGAATAACCTTCAATTAAACTATTAAAAAATGTTCCCTCTTACAACACAGTTACCATAAACTGCGCAGTAACTCTATAAAGAACTTCCTTCCATTCTGCATTTTGATGATTGCTGCAATACGCGCTACGGCAAGATACTTCGCTTTTGTGTAGTGTTCTGATTATCGAAAGAAGAGAACTTATGGAATGATATTCTATGGATTTCTTCTTGCATGATAAGAAATTACACACTAAGCTGCGGAAAAATGCGACACTCCTGTGGGAACAGCGCGAGCTGAAGATCCCGCAGCGAACGTATGTGAGCGAGGAAACTGAAGCCGTGCCCACGGAAAGGGAGTATTTTTCCGCAGCGATGTCTAGCACTCCATTTCCGAAAGAAAGGAGCTTACCAAAGAAAATTTTCACTAGTGCACAGTTTGTATCTACTGCTGTATAAAATATTTATGATATGTAGCAGAAAAAAAGCTTGCAAACCTTTGTTGGTTTGCAAGCTTTTGGATTAGGATAACTTTTCAAATGCTTTTTCTGCTGCTTCAATTGTTTTTTCAATATCTTCATCTGTATGGGCAATTGACAGGAATAGTCCTTCGAATTGAGAAGGTGGAAGGAAGATTCCCTCTTCCGCCATTGTTTGATAATAAGTTGCGAAGGCTTCGGTATCTGAATTCGCTGCTGTTTCATAGTTAACAACTGGTTCTTCCGCGAAAAAGACTCCAACCATAGATCCCGCACGATTAATTTGTAAGGATACATTGTGTTTGTCTGCTGCTAATCTATAACCTTCAACAAGACGATCCACTTTCTTACTAATCTCGTCATAAGCAGCACGATCCATCGCCTTTAATGTTTCTAAACCAGCCGTCATCGCAAGCGGGTTACCAGATAAAGTTCCAGCCTGATAAATATCACCTACCGGAGCAATACGCTCCATGATCTCACGTTTGCCACCATACGCACCAACCGGTAAACCGCCACCGATTACTTTCCCTAAACAAGTTAAATCTGGTGTCACCTCAAAATGACCTTGTGCACAGTGATATCCAACTCGAAAACCAGTCATTACTTCATCAAAGATTAGTAAAGATTCTTGCTGATTGGTAATATCACGTAATGATTTTAAGAAATCCTGATTTGGTGGAACAACTCCCATGTTTCCTGATACAGGCTCCACAATAACAGCTGCTATATCATCACCAAATTGTTCAAAAGCATAACGAACACTTTCTATGTCATTATAAGGTACTGTAATCGTATGCTGTGCAACACTTTCTGGCACACCAGGGCTGTCAGGAAGACCTAATGTCGCAACACCTGAACCAGCTTTAATAAGTAATGAGTCACCATGACCATGGTAATTGCCTTCAAACTTCAAAATTTTATTTTTCCCAGTATAACCACGAGCTAGTCTCAAGGCACTCATCGTTGCTTCTGTACCTGAGTTAACCATACGAACCATTTCGATTGAAGGAACACGATCAATTACTAATTGTGCTAATTCATTTTCAAGTAATGTTGGAGCTCCAAAGCTTGTCCCTTTTTCTGTTGTTTCTTTTAATTTTGAAACTACACGGTCATCCGCATGCCCTAATATTAATGGTCCCCAGCTTAATACATAGTCAATGTATTCATTGCCATCAATATCATAAATTTTCGATCCTTTTCCATATTCCATATAAATAGGATTCATTCCAACTGATTTAAACGCTCGAACAGGTGAATTAACCCCGCCCGGCATTAAGTTTACCGATTCTTTATATGCCTCTACCGATTTCTGATTTTCAAGCATAAATGATCGCCTCCTTATTTACTTTTGAAGCCATTTTGCCACATCTTTAGCAAAATAGGTAATAATAATGTCCGCTCCAGCTCGTTTCATTGCTGTCAATTTCTCTAAAACGATTGCCTGCTCATCAATCCATCCCTTAAGACTTGCTGCTTTTACCATGGAATATTCTCCACTTACATTGTAAGCAACTACCGGGACAGGGTGTTGATTCTTTACGTCACGAATGATATCCATATAGGATAAGGCCGGTTTAACAATTAAAAAGTCGGCACCTTCGTCGATATCAGATGCAGCTTCACGCATTGCTTCTAACCGATTTGCAGGGTCCATTTGATACGTTTTTCTGTCACCGAATTGTGGTGTACTTTCTGCTGCATCACGGAATGGACCATAAAAAGCAGAAGCATATTTTACCGCATAGGACATAATGGGGGTTTGTTTAAAACCTGCCTCATCTAGACCTTTGCGAATTTCAGATACGAATCCGTCCATCATATTCGATGGTGCAATGATATCAGCACCTGCTTCAGCTTGCGTAACAGCTGTCTTCACATGTAAAGGTAATGATTTGTCATTATCGACATCCTGATTTTCAATGACACCACAATGACCATGGGATGTATACTCACATAAACAAGTATCCGCGATGATTAGCAACTGATCTGTCTTCTGTTTAATCTGACGAATAGCCAGTTGAACAATACCATTCGGATCAAATGCTCCAGAACCAACTTCGTCTTTCTCTTTAGGCACCCCGAATAAAAGAATGGAAGGAATCCCAAGTGACAATAACTCCTCTACTTCTTCATCCAAGTGATCTAATGATACTTGAAAAACCCCAGGCATTGAACTAACTTCATTTTTTACATTTTCCCCTTCGACAACGAACAATGGGTAAACTAAATCATCTACTTTTATATCTGTTTCACGAACAAATCGTCTCATAACAGTGGAGTTTCTTAAGCGACGATGACGATCAAATTGTGTTTTTGCCATTATGCATCACCTTTTCTTATGTAATCAATATAAACTTCTACCATATTCTCTATTGTAAACGTCTCCGGATAAAGAATATGACGGAATGATAGTTCATGTAAAGCATTTGCGGTGGTTTCACCAATTGCAACAGTTACCATATTATTTATCGCCTGTTCAAACAGGTCTGGTGCTAAAAATTGCTGAAAAGTATCCACTGTTGATGGACTGGTAAAAAATATCGCATCAACTTCTGATACCATGTTATTAAGTAATGACTTAGAATGCTCATTTGTTATTGTACGATAAATCACGATTTTTTCAAAAGATACCCCAGCATCCTCAAGTAATTCAGGTATTTCTCTTCTGGCATTTTCACCACAAATAAGCGCAATCTGTTTAGTACCATTTCTATGTAAAAACTCTTCAACCATTGTCTTACCACTATAAGTAGAAGGTTGAAAATCAACGGTGTAACCATATTCATTTAACGACCGTGCCGTTTTTTCTCCAACAGCTGCGATCTTATTATTCACCTGAACACCAAGTGAAGTAATATATTCATGAAAAAAACGAACAGCATTCACACTGGTAAAAAAGAGCCACTCGCTTGGAACAATGTTGGTTAATTGCCTGCGATTGACATCATTGTACATTGCTTCAAAACGAAGGAGTGGTACACGTTCACAACTTGCACCATATCCTTCAAGTAAACGGATTAAGGGGAGCGCTTGTACTGCTTCCCTTGTCACCATTATTTTCCTACCTTTTAAAGGTTGGTTCATTCCTGGTTCTCCTCGATAGCTTTGTCCACCAATTCCTGAGCACCTTGGGCTTGGAGTTTTACTGCTACTTCTTTTCCAACTTGTTGTGGATCAGTTCCTTTTACCGTTTCTTTTAATATCGTGTTGCCATCAATGCTTGCTACTAGTGCAGTTAACACAACTTCATCACCATCGAGGTATGCATAACCGCCAATTGGTACCTGGCAACCCCCATTTAATAAATGTAAGAAAGTACGTTCTGCTGTTACCGTTCTTTCCGTGTATGCATCATTAATCTTTTCTAATAATTCTAGTAGTTCACGGTCATCTTCTCTACATTCAATCGCTAAAGCGCCTTGTCCAACAGCAGGTACACAAACATCTGGTTCTAAATATTCCGTAACAATATCTTCGCTCCAGTTCATTCGCTTCAAGCCTGCCGCAGCTAGAATGATAGCATCGAAATTCTCTTCTTTTAACTTACGCATTCTTGTTTCAATATTTCCGCGAATCCATTGAATTTTTAGATCTGGTCGTGCTGATAGAATTTGTGAACCTCTACGCAAGCTGCTCGTTCCTACAACCGCTTCAGTCGGTAAATCTTCTAATTTAATATGATCATTGGAAATAAAAGCATCCCGATGATCTTCCCGTACAGGAATAGATCCGATTATCAAACCATCTGGCATTACTCCAGGCATATCTTTCATACTATGTACAGCAAAGTCAATCTCTTTGTCATACATCGCTTTTTCGATCTCTTTTACAAAAAGACCTTTTCCTCCAACTTTTGAAAGGGTGACATTGAGAATTTGATCCCCTTTGGTTACGATTTTTTTAATTTCAAAATCATATTTATCACCTGTATGTTTCTTTAACTGCTCGATGACCCATTCTGACTGAGTCATTGCTAAATTACTTCTTCTTGAACCTACGACAATTTTACGCAAGCTAGATGCCTCCTTTGTGTTATGTTACATATGAAAATTCGATAAACTGTTAAACAGAAAAAAGTTGATTAATAAAATCAAAAATGCGAATATATTCCAGCTTAAAATAGCTTTACCTTTATAGCCTTGTTGAATTCGCATGTATAAATAGCCAGCATAAATGATAAACACAATGATTGAACCAAGTGTTTTACTATCACCCCAGTAAAATTCCGTTCCAGTCATATATGCCCAGACTACACCTATAATAATTGATAACAATAGTAGCGGTTCACCTAAAACAATCGACTGAAATGCTCTTTTTTCCAACCCTTCTAAGTCTTGGAATCTTCGTAACCATTTATACCCTTTTTTCATTTTAAGAAATTTATATTGCATATAGTAGAGACAAGCTAAGATAAACGAAATGGTAAAAAGACCATAGGATACGAGCGCAAGTACAATATGCGCAAAAAGCATTTCATCTAATACCAATGGAATCTGGGTAGAGTCCGTGATCTGCATCGATCGCAATGTATGAATAACCATGATAAAAAAACCAAATACACTGATAAAGAACATAAAAAATTCGAGACGGAACATTCGATGAACAATAAGAGAAAACGTAATAATAATCCAAGTATACGTATATAATCCATCGTTTAACGTCTGTATCGGTATACTTGATGTCTGCCAAATTTCTGTTAATAAAAAAATGGTTTGAAAAAGCCAAACCATTGCAAGCAACCAGAAAGCGATTCTATTCGCTTTCCGGTTATGGTACAAAAAATCTATAAAGTAAATAATTACGGTAAAGCCATAAAGTAATAACATACTCTCTTGTAAAAATCTATCTGCGAACATATTGGGAAAACCACCCGATTAATGTGTGGACACATTTTGTAGTTTCTGTAAAATGCTTTCCTTATTTTTTTCAAAGGTAACTACTTTATCATTTTCTGTTTTTTTCACTTCTTCTTTTACTCGATCTTCTATATCAAATATTTGCATAAGTAATGCTAATGATTGATCCGCATTTTTCTGACCGGCAAATTCTTTTGCCTGCAAAATGGGCTGTTTTAATATTTGATTGACAATACTTTTGGTGTGTTTATTCAACACTTTACGTTCACGTTCTGTTAGATCAGGCATTTTGCGTTCTATACTTTTCATTGTTTCTTGCTGAATGGATAATGCTTGTTCACGTAATGCAGTAATAACCGGTACAACACCAAGAGTTTGCAACCATTCATTGAATGCAACGATCTCTTCTTCAATCCACAGTTCAATGACTTCGGCAGCTTCTTTTCGAGCCTCAAGATTAGCATCCACAACATTTTGCAAATCATCGATATCATATAAGAAAACATTATCGACAGCTTCCAGAGCCGGGTCTAAATCTCTTGGCACGGCAATATCAACAAGGAATAAAGGACGTCCTTTACGCTGTTTTTCTACCCGTTGATAAAGATCTTTCGTAATCATATAATCATTCGCACCAGTAGAACTGATGACAATATCAGCTTCCACTAAAGTTTCTTCTAGATGAGCAGTTGATTTAGCAACACCATTAAATTGGCTCGCCAGTTGTTCTGCTTTCTCCATGGTACGATTAACAACCGTTACTTGCTCTGCACCAGAACCATAGATGTTTTTGGCAGCCAATTCGCCCATTTTTCCAGCACCAATAATGACAATATGTTTTTCTTGCAAATCTGTGAAGATCTTTTTCGCTAATTCTACCGCAGCGTAACTAACAGATACGGCATTCTCATTGATTGATGTTTCACGCTGGCTTTTTTTACCGATCGTTATTGCTTGCTTGAAAAGCTCATTAAAAATAGTACCAGTCAATTTTCGTTTTTGCGCATCTAAAAAGATTTGCTTTACTTGACCTAAAATCTGCGTTTCACCCATCACCATTGATTCCATTCCACAGCTTAAACGGAACAGGTGTTCCACCGCTGCTTCGTTTTCATACATAATAAGGTGTGGCGCAAATACGTCCTTTTCAATATCAAACCAATCGGCCAAAAATTGTTTGATAAAATATCTTCCTGTATGAAGTTGATCAACTACCGCATAAATTTCCGTGCGATTACAGGTTGAAATGATGACATTCTCTAAAATGCTTTTTCTGCTGTTTAACTCTGTCATCGCATCTGTAATCGTATCTTCATGGAATGCGAGCATTTCTCTTACTTCAACAGGAGCTGTTTTATAATTTATACTCGCTGCTAAAATATGCACTCTATATACCCCCAAAAAAGCAAAAGCCTAACACATAAGTATTATTATTATAACACGTTTTCTTTTCAAAATCGTGATGATTTTATGAACTGTTTATGAACCATCTATGATAAAATGAAAGTTGTTATTTGTAATTTTGAATTCAATAGTACTTTATCATATTCAATATGTTTTATCAAGAAAATGAATCTAACTTAATAATAATTTTAATCTAGGAGTGTTTGTTTTTGAAAAATAATGGTCTTGTAGCTTATTTATTAATAGGGATTGGTCTTTACTTCCTACTGCGAGAACTACGTCTCCCTATTCTAACCGATTTTTACTCATGGCCGACATTATTAATTTTAATTGGAGCAGCTTTTCTTATACATGCTTTCTCATCTGGAGATTTTAAGAATATTTTCCCCGGCACCCTGTTACTTGGTTTAGGAATCCATTTCCACGCCCTCACCCATTATGGATTTTGGATTGATCATTGGGGAATGTATACGCTGATTATTGCTATTGCTTTTTTAACACGGGCAATTAAAACAAGAAAAGGATTTATTCCCGGTATTATTTTACTAGTGATATCGCTTTTTGCCATCTTTGTTAATAATCAGCCAGGATGGTTTGACTGGATACACCAGTTTATGAATTGGATTGAACACTTTTGGCCGGTTGTATTAATAGGGTTTGGTGTTTATCTCCTCTTGAAAAAAAGATAATTTGTGCTATGATGACAATGCCTTTTGAATACAGAAACCTTTGAAAATAGAGAGAGAAAAGAAGGTGAAAGTATGAGAAACTATTTTGCTTATCTCGTAACAATTATTGGTGCAAGCTTTTGGGGCCTGACAGGCTTATTTGTGGACGGTTTATATAAAGAAGGTTTTACCGCATGGGAGATTGTCGCCATCCGTTTAACTATTTCTACGATAATATTAATGTCGTTAATCGCCATCATTGCCCCTGGAAAATTACGTATTCAGATAAAACATATCCCACATTTTATTGGATTAGGGGTATGTGGTATTGTCTTATTCAATTGGTTTTACTTTACTGTGATGACACAGACATCCATATCAATAGCTGTAGTATTACTCTACACTGCTCCTGTCTTTGTTACAGTATTATCTAGATATTTCTTTAACGAACCAATTACGAATAGAAAAATCGTCTCTTTAGTATTATCGATTTTCGGATGCTCTCTGGCAATTCAACTTATTCCTGTCGGGCATATGCAAATTCCATTCATTAGCGTTGCTTTCGGTTTACTTTCTGCTTTTTTCTGTGGTTTATACAGTATTATTGGTAAAAAGATCAGCAGACATTATAATTTTCTTACTACAACAGTATATGCTTTATGTATGGGCAGTGTCTTTATCCTTCCGACAAGTGGCTTATGGAATAAGATAGATGCTTTTCAGTCGTTTGACGTCTGGTTTAATATTGGTGGTATTGTGATTATTTCTACCATTAGTGCCTATACACTTTATACGTATGGACTTACTCATATCGAATCGAGTAAAGCTGCCATCTTAGGAGCATTAGAACCAATTGTTGCGGTATTAATTGGTGTAATCATTTTTGATGACCACTTAAGCTTTTTACAAGTCATAGGTATCTTACTGGTAATCAGTGCAGCATTCGTTACTGTTTACCATAGACAGAGAATAATATATAGACATACAAAAACCGAGCAATAACGCTCGGTTTTTGTATGAGACCCTAATTAATAATGAAGGACACTTTTGTTCCAGGTGCAAGAAAAGCTCAGAGCACTGGGCGTTCGGAGCTAGACACCCACACAAATTTTATGCTTACTAGTCTTACCAGATAACAGCTTTAACTTACTTTAAATAATTTAATAAATAACTCCAGACGTCTTCTTTTCCTTCGCTTGTTTCAGCAGAGAATGGGATGACGCTATCATCGGGATCTAACTCAAGCGTATCTATCACTCTTTTTAAATGTGTCGCTTTTTTGTTTTTAGGAATTTTATCCAATTTAGTCGCGACCACCAAAACAGGTATTTCATAAAACTTCAGAAAATTATACATCATCACATCATCTTCTGATGGTTTATGGCGGATATCTACAATCATCACGGTTAATCTTAATGTGTCTCGGAGTGAGAAATATTCTTCCATCATCTTACCCCATTTTTCCCGCTCTTTCTTAGATACTTTGGCATAGCCATAACCAGGAACATCAACAAAATAAAAAGCATCATTAATGGTATAAAAATTTAATGTTTGTGTTTTTCCAGGCTTTGAAGATGTTCGCGCTAAATTTTTCCGGTTGATCAATTTATTAATAAAAGATGATTTACCTACATTCGAACGACCTGACAAGGCAATTTCCGGCCATCTGTCCGTTGGATATTGCTTTTCAGACACTGCACTAATAACTATTTCTGCTTTATTGACTTTCATCGTTCTCCTCCAATAATGCATATTCTAATACAGTATCTAAATGGTCAACCGGAACGAAGGTTAAGCCTTCCCGAACACTTTCAGGAATATCTTCTAAATCTTTTTTGTTATCAGCCGGAATAATAATCGTCGTAATACCTGCCCTGTGTGCACTTAGTGATTTTTCTTTAAGTCCACCAATCGGAAGTACTCGACCTCTTAAGGTAATTTCCCCTGTCATTCCAACTTCTTTTCGAACTGGTCGTCCTGTTAAAGCAGACACAAGTGCAGTTGCCATCGTAATCCCTGCTGATGGACCATCTTTTGGTGTAGCACCTTCTGGAACATGAATATGAATATCATATTTTTCATGAAAATCTGGATCTATTTTTAATTGATCGGCTCTTGAACGAATATAACTGAAAGCAGCTTGTGCTGATTCCTTCATGACATCCCCTAATTTACCAGTTAAGGTTAATTTACCTTTACCTTTCGAAATACTAACTTCAATCGATAAAATATCACCACCAGCAGAGGTATAAGCTAAACCTGTAGCAGCACCAATTTGATGCTCTTCCTCCATGATGCCATAGCGGAATTTTGGTTTACCTAAAATGGTTTCTAATTGTTTTTCCGTAACGATCACACGCTGCTTTTCACCAGATACGATGATTTTAGCTGCCTTTCTGCAAATGGAAGCTAGCTGACGCTCCAACCCGCGTACTCCTGCTTCCCTGGTATACTGACGGATAAGCTTCAATATTGCTTCATCACGGATTTGTATTTGTCCTTTTTTAAGACCATTTTCTTTTAGCTGTTTCGACAATAAGTGTTGCTTAGCTATGTGTAATTTTTCTAGCTCGGTATAACCGGCAATCGAAATAACTTCCATTCGATCTAATAATGGGCGTGGTACAGTTGCTAAATTATTTGCAGTAGCAACAAACATAACATTAGACAAGTCATACGTTTCTTCTAAATAATGATCACTGAACGTATGATTTTGTTCAGGATCTAATACTTCCAACATAGCAGCTGATGGATCTCCTCGGAAATCATTAGACATCTTATCAATTTCATCTAATAAAAAGACAGGATTAATGGTTTCTGCTTTTTTCATTCCTTGAATAATTCGACCAGGCATTGCTCCTACATATGTGCGACGATGACCACGAATTTCCGCTTCATCTCGGACGCCACCAAGTGATATGCGGACAAAATGGCGATCAATCGACCTTGCCACAGACTTGGCCAAAGATGTTTTACCCACACCTGGTGGTCCTACCAAACAAAGTATAGGGCCTTTCAACGAATTGGTTAACTGTTGTACAGCTAAATATTCGAGTACGCGTTCTTTTACCTTTTCTAAACCATAATGGTCTTCGTCTAGAATTATTTCTGCATTGTTTATATCAAGGTTATCTTCTGTTTCTTCTTTCCATGGTAATGACAATACCCAATCAATATAATTACGTATTACTGAGCTTTCTGCTGAACTTTGTGGAACTCTTTCGTATCGGTTTAATTCTTTTTCTACCAGTTCTACTATTCGTTCAGGTAAGTTTTTTTCATCCAGCTTCTTTCTTAATGCTGCTAATTCACCTGTCTTACCATCTTTATCACCAAGTTCACTTTGGATAGCTTTCATCTGTTCCCGTAAGTAATATTCTTTTTGGGTTTCTTCCATGGATTTTTTAACACGTTGTCCAATTTTTCGTTCTAATTCTAGCACTTCTTTTTCATTAGAAATGATTTCCAGTAACTTTCGGAGTCGTTTCGTAACATCTAACGTTTCAATTATTTCTTGTTTGTCTGACATCTTTAATGTAATGTGAGATGCAACGTGATCGGCAAATCGGCTCGGGTCCTCAATATCCGTCACACTTGCCAACGTCTCTTTACTTACCTTCTTTGAAATTTTAGTATAATACTCAAATTGCTCTAACAATGCTCGCATTAATGCATCTTCTTCAGCTTGTTTCTGATGTACATCTTCCACTTCTTCAATTTCAACAAAAAACTGCTTCTCTTCATTAATAAATTGTTGAATTTCAGCACGGTACAAACCTTCCACTAACACTCTCATCGTTCCGTTCGGTAATTTTAGCATTTGATTCACTTTTGCAACCGTACCAACCGTATGAATATCTTCTTTTTCGGGCTCATCTATTGCGCTTTCTTTTTGAGCAGCAAGAAATATATTCTGATCATTCATCATTGCTTTATCTAAAGCTTGAATGGATTTGTCTCGTCCTACATCTAAATGAATTACCATACCCGGAAAGACAATTAACCCCCTTAATGGTAAAAGCGGAATATGTATGAATTTTGATTCTGTCATTTGGCACCTCCGTCAAAGCTACTAGTTTTATGTAATAATACAACCGAAATAATCACCATATGTTTTGGCGAAAGTCTTCGTCGTTTATACTATAGCCAACTTAAAAATATACATACCTATAGTATAAATTAGTAATACCTAGTACCATTGTTTGATTGTTCTATTGTTATAAGTTTAAAGAAGTTTCGTTTTTTTGTAAATCTAAAAGTACTTTTTATTAGTTTTACCTATGGTTATAAAACAATACAAAATCCCTTGTTGCACAACAAGGGATTTTTTGCCTATTAAGCACTTTCTTTTGGAGATTCAAGATCGATAACAGTTCCATCCTCATGGACTAATTTTGGTCGACCACTTTCTTTCGTAACCGTTTCTTTTGTGATCATACATTTCTTAATATCATCACGTGAAGGCAACTCAAACATAACATCTAACATTATGCTTTCCAAGATAGATCTTAAACCACGAGCACCTGTTTTTCTTTCAATTGCTTTTTGAGCAACTGCTTCCAGAGCACCTTCTTCAAATTCCAACTCAACATCATCAATTTCAAAAAGCTTATTATACTGTTTGACTAAAGCATTTTTCGGCTTTGTTAAAATTTCTACAAGAGCATCTTCATCTAGCGGCTGCAAGCTTCCAATTACTGGTAAGCGGCCGATGAATTCTGGAATTAAACCAAAGCGTAATAAATCTTCTGGAAGAACTTTAGAAAGTAGTGTCGCTTTGTCTAATTCTTGATTTTCTGATTCAGAACCAAAGCCAATTACTTTCTTACCAAGACGACGTTTCACAATTTGTTCAATACCATCAAATGCTCCACCACAGATGAACAAAATATTAGTGGTGTCAATTTGAATAAATTCTTGATGTGGATGCTTTCTTCCACCTTGTGGAGGTACACTTGCAGTAGTACCTTCAAGAATTTTAAGTAGTGCCTGTTGAACACCCTCACCTGAGACATCACGTGTAATGGATGGGTTCTCTGATTTACGTGCAACTTTATCAATTTCATCAATGTAGATAATACCTTTTTCCGCTTTTTCAACGTCATAATCAGCTGACTGAATAAGTTTTAATAAAATATTTTCTACATCTTCCCCTACATAACCTGCTTCCGTTAATGATGTCGCATCTGCAATAGCAAATGGCACATTTAAAATACGAGCAAGTGTCTGGGCTAGTAATGTCTTACCACTACCTGTAGGGCCAATCATTGCGATATTACTTTTTGCCAATTCAACGTCATCTTTCGCTTTTGGTGAATTGATACGTTTATAATGATTATATACGGCTACAGATAAATTCTTCTTTGCCTGTTGCTGACCTATTACATAATCAGCTAATATGTCACAAATTTCTTGTGGTTTAGGAATATCTTTATATTCCACTTCTTCATCTGTACCTAATTCCTCTTCCACAATTTCTGTACAAAGTTCAATACATTCATCACATATATAAACACCTGGTCCAGCAACTAACTTGCGAACCTGGTCTTGACTTTTTCCACAGAATGAACATTTCAATTGACCTTTTTCTTCATTAAATTTATACATGACATTCACCCCTTGTTCAAAAAATATCTCCATATGATTCATAAAAACGATGCAATACTTTTCGTCTTTAAGCAATCATATCAAATTGTTCTAAAATTAAAAAGTAATACACTTTTTTACGTTGGTAAAGCGTATCAATCTTTTATGTCGATTACAAATAGTTTGCTTTTTTTAGGAGAAGTGTTTTCTATATGTATATGTTAGTCTTACCAAATGTATATCCTTCTATTTCATTCAACTATTTTTTATGTAAAAAAATATGGGGCTGTATTGTTAGGTAGGTTTAATCTTTATAGAAAACAAGGTACGGAGTAACGCACCTTGTTTTCACATATAGTTATGTTTATTTTGTTTTGCTATTATCAACAAGGATGTCAATTGCTTTTTTGAATTTCAAGTCTTCTTTAAGTGCTCCGGTGTTTCCACCAAGTGCTTGTTTAATTTGGTCGATTTCCATGTTGTACATAGAAGCCATTGACTCTAATTCTTTTTCCACATCTTCATCTGTTACTTCCGCATTTTCAGAAACAGCGATTGCTTCTAATGTCAAGTTTGTTTTTACGCGTTTGCCAGCATCTTCTTTCATTTGCTGTTTTAACGCATCTTCATCTTGACCTGAGAACTGGAAGTACATATCTAATGTCATGCCTTGTGATTGTAGTCTTTGTTCAAATTCCTGAAGCATACGATCTAATTCAGATTGCACCATAGCTTCTGGGATCTCTACTTCTGCATTGTCAGAAGCTTGTTGAACTAACTCTTCACGTTTGTTAGAATCAGCTTCATTTTCTTTTTGTTCTTGAAGACGTTTCTTCGTTTTTTCTTTTAATTCATCAAGTGTTTCAACTTCTTCGTCTACGTCCTTAGCAAATTCATCATCCAATTCCGGAAGTTCTTTTGCTTTAATTTCATGGATCTTCACTTTAAAAGTAGCTTCTTTTCCAGCTAGGTTCTCTGCATGGTATTCTTCAGGGAAAGTAATTTCAACTTCAGATTCCTCTCCTGCTTTTTTACCAACTAACTGCTCCTCGAAACCAGGAATGAAAGATCCAGAACCAACTTCTAATGAGTGGTTATCTGCTTGACCGCCTTCAAATGCTTCACCGTCAACGAAACCTTCAAAGTCGATTACAGCAGTATCGCCATTCTCGATTTCTCCATCTTCTTTTACTACAAGTTCTGCTTGTTGTTCTTGTTGTTTTTTGATTTCTTCTTCTACGTCTTCGTCCGTTACTTCTGTACTTACTTCTTCTACTTCAAGTCCTTTGTAATCGCCAAGTGTTACTTCAGGCTTCACAGTAACTTTAGCAGTGAAAATAAGGTTTTTGCCTTTTTCGATCTGTTCAATATCTACTTCAGGTTGATCTACTGGTTCTATACCAGCTTCTTCTATTGCATTTGTGTATTCACCAGGAAGAATAATATCTACCGCATCTTGGTATAATGATTCTACACCAAAACGTTTTTCGAACATTCCTCTTGGCATTTTCCCTTTACGGAAACCAGGTACTTGTACTTCTTTTACAACCTTTTTAAAGGCTTGGTCTAAAGCACTATCTAATTTATCTGCATCTACTTCTACAGTTAAGACGCCGACATTACCTTCTTGCTTTTCCCATTTTGCTGTCATTCTAAATTCCCTCCAACATAAAAAATCTGTATATTTGACGTTCATTCAATGTACCATCCTATAATAGACCGAACGCAAATTGCAACCATCTCATTATAACATAATTGGATTTGCTTTCAATAATAATAACGTATGTAGTCAATTTTTCACAATCTGTTACAAAACCATTAAACGTCTAAAATTGTTCCATAAAGTGTTTCGGATACATCAATCATGTTTAAATAATGTTCTTTTAGAACAGAAATCTGGCGATCGTCTTCCTGATCTAAATATTGAAAGCTTCTGCTTACATAGTACAACAACGACTCAGCTAGGAGTTCATAATTTTCCTGCTGTGGTAAAAAAGGGGTGTACACATACGCAAATCGTTCTAAAATGAATTGAATCATTTGATATTTGGTTGGGTCTTGCTGTTGTATGTTATCTAAAAAATTGGTGACACCTGTAATAAATGAAACAGGTAATATGTCGTCCAATTCTTGTATATGTATTTCTTCTGTTAACTGAAATTTCTCAATATGTATCGGTTGGTCCGGTTTTACTTTTTGATAATACTCTAATAACGCCGTCTTTACCACCGGGTGAATTTCTGGATTCTTTAACATCTCTCTAAAAAATGATTTGTCGTGGTATACTTCTAACTGAAGTAAACGCTTCACCATATACCATTGCTGACGATCATTTTTCTGTTCAATTGCTTTCTCTAATTGTTTTTGAACTTCTATGTATGATTTTTTATCTTCCTGTTGTTGCAATTCTTTACTAAGTTGATACATATGTCGTAATTGATCTACGATATGGGAAGGAATATCTGTTTCTTTTAATGCATCGTCAATTAAAAACATGACTTCATTATACTTACTTGACTGAAATAACAAAGTGGCATATATATGTACGTAAGAAGTAAAATAAGCGTCTTTTTTTGCAATTAATTGCTCGCATAAATCTTCAGCTTCGTCTTGCATATTCAGTTCCATCATGCATATTAACTTTCCTGTCATTACTTCATGCGATCGGACACCATTTTCCGTTAGTTGATGGAAATGGTCATAAGCTTCACTGAAATGATTTTCCTGCATGGCAGTTTTCGCCTTGTCCTCTAGATTATCTTTCCATTTAGGAAAAATAATAATATTTTCCCTTTCTTCTTCCATTATCTCACCTGCCTTTTTTCTTATGATAGTAGATACTATTATAAAGTTTATTCCAATATTACTCAAGCGTCAGATGTATAGAAGGTAATGGAAAATGGAGGGACATTTTAATTTGTTACTAGAAAATCTTTGATAATAATCGGAATTTCATTTAAATCCTCAATCACGAAATCCGCACTGTCACAGGTAATCCCCTTATGTTTTTTCCAAATTGATTTCATGCCTACTTTATTAGCGGCATTTATATCATTTTCGGGGTGATCCCCTACAAAAAAACTTTCATTAGGTTGTACTTGCATATGTTTTAATGCTTGTTCAAAAATTTTAGGGTTCGGTTTTTTTATTCCTACTATTTCTGAGATTAAAATGATTTCAAAATACTCCTCAATTTCTAATGCACTTATATTATATTCTTGAAACTCCTTTTTCCCATTTGTTATCATCCCAACTTTTATGTTCATTTTCTTTAGACTGTGTAACATTTGATATAGATTGGGAAAAGGTGTAGAACTATAACGAAACTGGTTCACATAATCCTGTAACAACTCTTCCCATGTTAAGTCCATTAACCTGAATTCCTTTACTAACTGTTGGTAAACTTTATCCTTCCAAACCATACCTTTGTTATCCAATTTGATAAAACGAGATATATACAATTCTTTATCTATATGCTGAAAAGATTTATAATATTTATTATATTGTTTTTCCGCGAAAATATTTATGGAGGTTTCCCGGTCTAATAAAGTTCCATCTAAATCAAATATAACTGCCTTTATTATCTTCACCACCCTTTTTCTCCTTATTATAACAAAAATATACCATGAATTAATTAGAATAGAGGTGAAGTTGATGTGTCAGTCACATCATAAGTAAAATGAAACTACAGAAACTAACGTATTTATTTATTTTATTAACAGGATTCTCTATAGGCATTTATCAAGCTTTTGAACACTCTTTTACTCAAATAACTATGATTATATTGATTATTGTTACTTTCATATTAATTGTCAAAGATATCCGAAATTTGTCTAAAGAAAAATAATAATTGATGGTTTTTGCAGGAATTTTTATTCTTACATAGAAATATTTAATGTCTATAAAATTATAAGATTGATTTCTATAGGTTTTAGGGGGAGTTAAAATGAAAATAGTATTTCATGAAATGAATAACAAGAAAACGGTCCACCATGTATTTGAATTAGATTGTAGCTTTGATATGAAGGTCTTGCATCAGTTAATTGATGATCAATTAGACAGTCAACAAAATATATCTAGCAGTGAATCGTATGAGGAATTTCATGATGAAGCACAGAAATTGCATGAAGCCATTTCAAACCATGATTTATCTAAACTTACGTTGAAGTACTTTAACTTTGATATAATTGAAAAAACTTTGGATGAAGCATTAACTGAGCTAGGTTATGAGGTTATAAAAGCAGATGCATCCTCCAGTCTATATGTAACAGGGGTTAGAGGTAAGGTGATTCGGATTTCTGATCATAAAATGCCTGTTCCTTCCAGCGGGTACAGTATAATGATCGACTATGAATATGATTACGAAGTGATCTCAGAAAGTCGATTAATTAAAGCAATTGATCTTGAAAAGCTTGGACTTAAATTAGATCAGGATTACTATTTAGCGTGAAAAACAGAGAAGTATTTTAAATTAAGCAAGATGAAATCGGGCAGCTAAACTAGCTGTCTTTTTTTATCTGGTTTTCTGATAATCTTTTCACATAGGAAATACGCATACCTTTACAAAGGCATGCGTATTTCGATAAGGATGATGATTTTTTTGAGTAATTAGAACAGTAATCGATTATAAACTTCTAAATGGAACTTAAAGTGGGAGAATCGAGCTTACCAATGAAAGCAGTACGTCTAACAAAGATAAATCAATAGGTAAATTAGGTAAATTTTCCATCTTGTCGCCCTCCTTTCTTTACTAACAAAAGTGTACTACGTACATAGACAAACCGTTATAATATTTCTTAGCATTTTATAAAATTTTTATGGTCAATTAAAAAAATTTGCAGGTGAAGATAGTAATCCTCATGAGTTAGTATTAAGAGTACTTATTCTTAAGTTTTGGCTTTTCCGCTAATGATAATAGAGAAAACAATAATAAAAAGCCCGACAATCATATAAAGAGATAAACTCTCTTGTAGAATCAGAGAGCCAAGCAACACACCAATTAGTGGAATAAAGTAATTTGAAAAAGAAGCAAATACTGCGCCTTCTAAATGAATCAAGATGTTATAAAACCAATAGACAATCCCCGTTTGAAAGACACCTAAAATCAGTAAATCAATGATATGTCCTGTACTTAGTGTGGTGAATGTCAGATTTTCCATTATCAAAGTGATTGGTATTAATATAATGGATGCTATACATAGGATATTTCGCATAGACACAACTGTTGATTCAGCTGGCAAATATTGCATTAAAACTAAAGCACTTGCATAGCTGATTGCAGCGATTAGGAGTGCTACAAAACCTGCTATACCGTTTGAAAATACATTCGCTCCTAAGGATGGCAAAAAAACAAAGACTATACCAATAAACCCTAGTATCACTCCTGTCATTTGGTAGAAACTAAGCTTCTTTTGAGATACCACTCTTACAATAAGTATCGTCCATATAGGGGTGGTACCAATTAAGATTGAGGCAATACTACTGCTTACCCTTAGCTGTCCCCAAGCAACCAAGAAAAACGGTATGACTGCCTCTAATAAAGCAATGGATGCATAAAGTAAGTATAATTTAGAAGATTTAGCGATGTTGCTTTTTTTATGAGTAGGATTCTTGATGAAAACAGCAATGATAGATAAGGCGATAGCTCCTACAATTGACCGAATTGCAGCCAATGTAAGGGGAGCCACTTCATCTAATACTTTTTCGGCAAAATAAAACTGCGAACCCCAAATAAGACTTATAAGTAATAAAAACAGATATTTTTTCATCGTTTATTCTCCTCCATAACTCCGTGCTTTTAGCAACTTCATTATAATAAGAATGTGTTATGATTAAAAATGTCTATTGTTGATATCGATATCAATTTTTTTGATAAAGGAGTTTATTAAAATGGACATAGAGAATATAAAAGCTTTCGTGATGGTAGCTGAATTAGAAAGCATCTCAGCTGCTGCAATAAAACTAAACCACATTCAATCAAATATGACCGCTAAAATACAAAAAGTCGAAAAACATTATAATCAAATGCTTTTCAGTAGAAATTCAAAAGGGGTAACTTTAACAGAGTCAGGCAAGAAATTATATGATCAATTCAAGAAGATACTCTTACTTTGGGAAGAAACAGAAATTAAAATGGGGAAAAGCGAGGAACAACTACGTATTGGTACGATGATATCTATTGGAGGAGCAATGTTCTCAGATGCCTTAGATAGACTTTATAACTCTTATCCTGCTCTCTCAGTTACGTTTAAAACAGGTTCAACAGAATACCTAGAGAAGCAGATTGTTCATGGTCATCTCGATATAGCTTACACAATTGGTGCGATGCATAACAAAAAAGTTAAATATCAAAAAATCGGCCTAGACGAAATGGTTATTATCGGGAAAGGTATCCGTACAAATACAAACTTTTATGATTATATATTTGGTAAAGACCTCATTACATTATCTAACAAATGTTTGTATTTTTCTAAATTAGACCAAATATTTACCGATCATAATATTAAACAAGGGGAAATTATTGAAGTTGGTGACTTCGAAGCATTAGTTCAATTCTCAACCATTGGCATGGGAATTGCCATTGTGTCTAAGCACGTAGCCAACCGCTTCAACGTTAAAGATTATTTAGAAGTTCCCTCCCCATACAAATATATCGACTTATATCTAATCAGTAGACGTAATCATGAATTTTCATGTCTAGAAGAGCAAGTTATCGAGTTAAGTAAATTAGCCTAAACACGCTGGAAGGCTGAACATATTTAGTTAGTTTATTGCTTATGAAAAAGTTTCTCAACTGAATTTATCATCATTATTAATGATATGATTATTATAAATATATAAATATTTAAAAACATTGTATTAGTATACTGATTAAGAAAACTCAATCGATATATTACTGATTCAGGATTGCCGAATCCTCCAAGTTGATTTATCAAATCAACAACATATCTATATTCTGACAAGATGGTGATGGCAAGTATAAGAATAGAAACCAATAATATTATTAAATTGAGTCTTTTAGATATTAAATATTTATACCTTATAACTTTTCTTAGCTCAATGGAGAAAAATAGCAATAATATATATCCTATTATTAAAAAAAGTACACCTAAATTTCCATTACCTGAAATCACATCTGGTTCTACAGTAAATATTTTCACAAAATAAATATTTACTATATTTACTATAAATAATACGATTAATCTAATAGGCATGATATCATCCTTGCTTGGTTGTTTATTATGGACAAAGTTGGAGTAAATAGGCATAACTACAATCGGCATTATTTAATGTACAATAAATTCAATGTGTAGTTCCTGTACCTCAGTGACCTGTCAGCGAACACATGCATCAGTACGGACGGCATCGTGGTTCTCTCATTTCCAGCCTTAGTTGTAAAAATCTTAGATAATCTTTACGTTTAAAACGATTCTAACCGAACCTATCGAGCGGCACCATCTAGTGAAGTAAAAAATAATTAACTGATGTTTCAACTAATTTTTTCGTGATTTCTTTGAACTAAACCAAATGAACCGAGTAATATTTGGACTAAGCTTATTAACAAACATTGTACTGTTGCTAAGTACCATTCGCCTAACAACAATAATTGTATAACAATACAAAAGAAAAATAAGGCTCCCATAGTAATGGTTAATATAAATATTTTATTATTCTTCTTTATAAATCCATAAGTTGAAGCAAAGGCATTGCCAAGCCCAAAAATTATTATTGCAAATAAAGCTAAACTCGCCCAATTATTAAAAGGCATTTTACCTACCCATTCTTGTGGAAACGTTGCGAAAACTCCACTTTCTAAAAACATAATTACAGCTACATAAAAAGCGCCTAAAGACAATAATAAATTATAAGAATTTGAAATATTTTTGAGTAACAATTTTCTCCTCCTTTTGTTTCCATCTTATTTTATACATATGAAGAAATCTTCAATTAAAATACATTTTGGATAAGCATCTTTATCCCTTCATAGATTGCCATTCCAACAACGAGTCCCAGAACCATTGTGATAAAGTTCATAGGTTTCATTTTCATAAAAAAATCCCCCTTTATTCGGTAGGTGCTTTTTTTCTTTCATTAATCTTTCTATGTCATGTAAACACTTAGTTTGATTCTCTTTTTCGTCTAATGCTTTCTGTAATAATGATATAATTTCTCCAAAACCCAAGAATAAAAAGCATGTAATTATTCCAGAAACGATACAGCTGAATAATACCCTATAATTTTTATCCTTATTGGTTAGTTCACCTAACACATCCTGCTGAAACTTTTATAAGTATGAATCACATTAACCAGTTCATCTTTATGTTCTTGCCTTTCTATTTCTACTGTAACTTTAATCAACATATGCATAGCCTTACTGTTTTTTTAGCATTTTTAAACATGTCCATCACTCCTTAATATATTTAAAATTTCAACCCTTGCTTTACACAAACATCTTTTAACGTCCGCGTACGTGTTTCAGATAATGAGTCCCAAATCAAAAACGGCACATGTTTATACTGCTTAACTATTATCTTAGATAGTTCTTTATATTTTTTGACTTTATCATAGTTTGTTTTCATGATTTGCACATTATCTATAAAAAGTTGTTAACACCTTTTTTAAGGTAGCAGAAGAATAGGAGTTAATAGATCAGTATCCTTCCGACAAAATTAAGCTGCCAACCGTTAAGTCAGAAGTGCTCAGTGTGGAAGAATCAAAATGATTATTTGACCTATTACAAAAAGAAAATCTAATATGGCAATTAATCATACAACTCACAGCAGTACAGGAGCAAGCAAGGAGAACCAGCACTGGAAGGTAAATATTTAGACTTTAAAAAACGTAATATTAATTGCCACGTATTACAGATGCCGAAAAAGTGCTGCTAGGTGCCGCTAACCATTTCAATGATTTATTTAAGATAGCTTAAAAATGGTATCCTATCGGTCCCTATATAAAAATTATATCCTTTCAAAGATAAATAAAAAAACCTCACAACGATTATCGTTGCAAGGCTTTGGGTAGTGTCCCAGGCAGGATTCGAACCTGCGACCCACAGCTTAGAAGGCTGTTGCTCTATCCTACTGAGCTACTGGGACATGGAGCGGGTGAAGGGAATTGAACCCTCGACATCAGCTTGGAAGGCTGAGGTTTTACCACTAAACTACACCCGCATCACTATGTATCATATTATGTATCTCGTTAACGGACAAGTACCATTATATAAATTTGAGTTAGTATTGTCAATATATAATCACAAATTTATATGTTTTTTTAAATATATTTTATTAAAATGTTAAAATCCAGCCAGCAGAATCGATATCTGCTGGCTAATTATTTATGTTAATGAAGTTTGATAAGCAAGACTGGAAATCTCCTGATCATCTTTTGTGTAGAAACGGATATCGATATTTTCCAGTTTTTCATCAGCTGTCAGAATCGCATAGGAACCTGGGTGTGCACTTCTAGGTTGACGAATACTTCCCGGATTAATAAATAATTGATCCTTGACTTTTTCAGCGCCAGCTACATGCGAGTGACCAAAGCAAATTATATTTGCTCCTAACTCTTCCGCACGATAGGAAGCTGGCATCAAAGTTGTTTTAATTTGAAATAAGTGACCATGCGTAACGAAAAAGTGTAGCTTTCCTACTTTGAAATCAATTTCTTCTGGTAAATGAAAATCCATATCCATGTTTCCTTGGACTGCTTTAAAACCCGTGAGTTCCTTACTATCTAAATCAAGTTCTGAATCACCACAATGGATCATCGCATCCACTTCATTCTCATATCTTGCTTTTATTTCAGTTACTTCACTTGTCCAACCATGACTATCACTAAGTATTAAGATTTTTGGCATATCCTCCACTCCTTTTACAACTGTTTTACCCAGTTTTCGATTTTGTCTAACGCTTTTTTGCGATGACTAATCTGATTTTTTTCATCTGGAGTAATTTCCGCCATCGTTTTTGCGCTGCCAGTTGGGTAGAAGATCGGATCATAACCAAAACCATTCTTACCAATAGCTTGATAACCAATTGTTCCTTCACATTCACCACGTTTAAAGATTGTTTGTTGTCCTGGTTGAGCTATTGCTAATACACACACAAAACGACCAGTACGTTCAGCTTGAGGTACATCTTGCATTTCAGTTAATACTTTTTCGAGATTGGTTTTATCATCTTTGTCTTCTCCAGCATATCTGGCTGAATATACACCTGGAGCGCCATTTAATGCATCAATCTCTATCCCTGAATCATCTGCAATCACCGGAATATTGAATTTTTCACAGATCGCTTCTGCTTTAATTGCCGCATTTTCTTCAAACGTCGTACCTGTTTCTTCAATATCATCAATTGGTTCTGACAAATCTAATAAGGAAGAAATTTTGATTCCTAACGGTTCAAATAGCACTCTAAAATCTTTCATTTTTCCCTTGTTTTTTGTTGCGATTATTAGTTCTTCCATGTAAAAAATGCTCCTAAGATTGTTCTATGTTTTCTTGATAGGGATTGATTGCTTCTGCTTGCATTTCAAAAATCTCTTTTAAGCCTTTGTCTGCCAGAGCTAACATTTTAGTTAGTTGTGTATTTGTAAATGTTGCTTCTTCACCCGTTCCTTGGAGTTCCACAAATTCACCTTTTCCGGTCATCACCA
Source organism: Gracilibacillus orientalis (assembly GCF_900114645.1). Taxonomy (GTDB): domain Bacteria; phylum Bacillota; class Bacilli; order Bacillales; family Amphibacillaceae; genus Gracilibacillus; species Gracilibacillus orientalis. The sequence goes on from NZ_FOTR01000007.1 coordinate 73,666, forward strand.
CATTCATATCGACATGTGCTTGAGCATCCTCAGAATACTCTAAGTCTAATATTTCCGTTCCATCAGGTAATACACCAACGGAAATAGCTGCAAGATAATCTGTAATTGGTAAAGATTTTATTTTTTCTTCTTTTAATAATTTACCTAATGCATGTACAACTGCGACAAATGCTCCAGTTATCGATGCAGTTCTTGTACCGCCATCTGCCTGGATTACGTCACAATCGACCCAAATCGTACGCTCGCCTATAGCTTCTAAGTCCACAACTGCTCGTAGTGACCGTCCGATTAAACGCTGAATTTCCATGGTTCGTCCTGAGACTTTACCCTTTGAAGACTCGCGAATATTTCGCGTCTCTGTTGCTCGAGGTAACATAGCATATTCAGCAGTAATCCATCCTTTTCCTGAACCTCTCATAAACGGTGGGACACGGTCCTCTACACTGGCATTACATATAACTTTCGTGTCACCAACAGTAATTAAAACGGATCCTTCGGCATGTTTTGTAAAATTAGTTTGAATATCAATTGATCTAAGTTGATCTATTTCTCTCCCTGTTTCACGCATTCAATTTCCTCCTTACATACTGTTCTATCTTAACATATTTTCTCAGTACATGGGCTTTTCATACATAAGAAAATTGGAAAAGAAAAACTTGGCTTTTCACCAAGTTACTGGAGAAAGCCTTAGTTTCACTTATACTCCACACTTAAACTCCCGCCACGCCTACTAATCATCTATGTTAAAAAGATATACACCCGTTTCGCAAATGAAACGGGTGTATATTTTTCTATATCATTTAACATGACACATAACCAGTGGTCATTACTTATAACTAATGGAATTAGATGCTTTCAGTTGGTGTAACCATATCTCTTGAAACAGGTTCAGTATATGGTTGTCCACTTTCACTAATTACTTCTTCATGATTTTCAACAGAGACCTCAACTGCCTCAACATCTTCCTGTTCTGTTAACGTAAGCACGATTGATTGCATCACCTCATCGGCGATCTCACTTTTTGCACTATTGGATAATATATTTTCATTAAAGTTTAACGAAAGGACTCCATCTTCAAAAACAGGTTCAGACGCAAGTTGTGAGCCAGTGTTAATAAAGTGCTGTAATGGTAAATCAAATGACGGACCTTCCATTAAGGCTTGTACAACAGATTGATGTGGATTTTCTTCATTCATTGGAATATGCTGTGTAATTGGAACAAAGTAGACCATTTCATCACCTTGCATTGGAAAGTAAAGCGTAGTAGCTTTACTTTCCATTAAATCAATACCAACAGCTTGGTGAACGTTAATACCATTAGCTCGTGAATACCCTTCCGTTAATGGTGTGCCATTTACCGGCATAGCATCTTGTGCTTCACCATCTATCCATAACTTAACACTATCAACATTTTCAAATTGTGTTAATGTATGTGTCATTGATTCTAAAATCTTCTGTTCATTCTCTGCTTCATAAGAAGTAAATTCTTCCGAAACATTAACCACTAATGTCCCGTCTGCTTCTAAATTCAAGTCGATAACCTCAGTTCCTACAGGTAAAACTGCCTGAAATCCACTTGGTAAGAGCGATGTGACAGGACCATCCTGAACCAAATATTCTAATACTTGTTTCGCTACTTCTTTTGATTCAGGAGCTGGCATTTCTACTTCCTGAGGTACTACTAAGCCATTTTGGTCTAATAAATACAAAACCCGTGTTACTTGTTCAGTGGTCGTAGCTGAATCTTCACCTTCCGTCTCTCCCTCTTCTGATGGATCTTCTCCTTCTACTTCATCCCCGTCTTCTTCTGGGTTTTCTTCAACATCATCTGAGCCTTCCGGAATGTTTTCCAAGTCATCTGCTAATTCTGCATTTTCGGGTGGTGCATCTATTTGATCTAATGTCTGTTCTCCTTCAAAAACGCCACAACCTACTAACAAAAGCAAACATAATAATACAACTCCTGCATACTTTTTAGCCAAATCGATTTTCATAACCGATACCTCCTACGATGGTTTGTACTATTATGTATACGAGCTTATTATTAAAATAGACCAAACAAAATAATCTTTAAAAAAATTATATGAAAGATTATTTCTACAGCAAGGATTTTTCTTAGAAAGAAAACATGCTTATTTTAGGAGCAGTTTCCTTCCTATAAGAAAAAAACATAAGATGACCACCTTATGTTTTTCTACGCTTTTTTCACCGTATTTAATTCAATTTTGTCTACTGCGTCAATTTTCTGATTTAACCACCGTGATGCAATTTCATGAAATACTCCAACATCTCCAGTTGTATAGAAATAATGTTGTGGTGCCTGCTCACCTTGATAAAGTTTATTTTGATATTCTAAAATGGTACTAACTTCTCTTGCTGTTTCTTCCCCTGAGGATATCACTGTCACGGTTGAACCTATCTCCTCTTGAATCAACGCTTTAATCATTGGATAATGAGTACAACCCAAAATGAGCGTATCCATATTAGAAAATTGTTTCAAAGGTTGTAAGGTTTCTCTTACCACTTGATATGCCTTTTCTCCTTGTACAATTCCTTTTTCCACTAGAGGAACAAAACGCGGGCATGCTAAATCATGCACTTCAATATCTGTGTTAATTTGTCTTAATGTATCAACATATGCTTTACTGTTAATCGTTCCGTCTGTTCCAATCACACCGATTTCAGCCGTGCGAGAATGCGTAATAGCAGCACGCGCACCAGGTTGAATTACCCCAACAACCGGAATCGCAAGTTCTTCTCTTAATTGGTCCAACGTAAATGCAGTTGCTGTGTTACAAGCAATAACTAACATTTTAATATCTCTTTCTAATAAAAAGTGGACCATTTCCCAAGTGTACTGTATCACTTCTTCTTTAGGACGTGGTCCATATGGACATCTTTTGGTATCGCCCAAGTAAATAATTGATTCTTTTGGTAATTGACGTACTAATTCACTTGCTACTGTGAGTCCGCCAACTCCTGAGTCAATAACTCCAATAGGTTGTTTCACTTTCATCGCCTCTTTACAATTTTGCATTTTCTGTTTGTTGTCTCATTTCCTGATGAAGGAGATGTAACAATTTTGACACCTGTTCCATATCCTCTTCTTTAACATTCGTTAAAACCTCACCTAAATATTTCTGTCTTTTTTTAATTACTTCTTGGATAATTTTTCTTCCTTTTTCTAATAGGTGGATGCGAACCACTCGTTTGTCTTTAGTATCTTTCACTCGTTCCACAATATCAGTCTTTTCCATGCGATCAACTAAATCCGTTGTCGTACTAAAAGCGAGGTTAATTTTTTTGGACAATTCACCTAATGTTAAATCTCCATGCTCTAATAAAAATTGTAAGGCAATAAATTGTGGTGTTGTAATCGGATAATTATTTAAAATTTCCCGGCCTTTTTGTTTGATGATTCCTGAAATATATCTTAATTCTCTTTCTATATCTGCAATTTGTTCTTCTTCTTTCGCATTAACCAAATCAAACGCTCCTTCATACATAAAAAATACATAAGTTTACTATAACATTTTTACTCAACTAAATGTTATACAGAATCTTTTTTGGTTAACAGAAAGAAAGCGTCTAACCGAATCTATACGCTTACTTATTTCTTATGCGTTAGTAATCATATAGAATAATACAACTATCACAGGTATACTTTTCTAACTTTTTAGTAGGATGCATCCGTTTAACCAATTGATACTTGGTGAGTAGAACGACTATTACCTATACCAATTACGAATAAACACGTTAAAAAGGCTACCAGTGAAACAAAATCAGTCATCATTAATCCTATACCTGCCTCGCCAGGATAGGATGGTTCTAATGTTGCATACCAATAAACTGAAGAAAATAATCATGATCACGTAAAAACTGCTCCCTATTAGAGCAAGCTTCCATTTATTCAGCTTACTTCCGCTCCAAGAACGTGCACATACAATCCATACAAATATACTGATTAATACTGCACCAGCCATAACAAACAAGTGAAGATACGGAAGTTTAACCACTTATGTTTTTCACTGTTTAATTGCAACGTCCCGAAAACTTCTATTTTTTTGATTATTGGGTTTCGGAAGAATAAAAAAAGAATAATTGCTAAAACTCCCATTAATAGAAAAGAACTCATTATTATGACCTCCTATACTTTTTGATCTGGAGATGATTTTATGCCTTTTACAAAAGATAATCCTGCTATTTATTACCAAAAAACTGGCAGTGGAACAGCTATTATATTCATTGCCCCACCAGCAATGGGACACTTAACATTCCGTTATCAAACCTTACTTGAAGATAGTTTTACAGTTATTACCTTTGATAACAGAGGAGATTGCAGTAGTGAACATACTGATACAAAATTGACCTTTTCACAATTCGTTGATGACGTAAAAAGAGTCCTTGACGAAAATGGTATCTCACAAGCTATTGTTTGCGGCTATTCCAATGGTGGGTTAATCGCTCAACAATTTGCTTTATCTTATCCTGAACATACACTAGCTCTTATTTTGATTGGTGGTTATCATGCGCCAAAAAGTATTATCCTGCGTACTGAATATAAAATAGGAATAGCGATTGCCAGAAAAGAATGGATTCCGTTATTGGCAAAAGGGCTTGCTTTCAATCATTTCTCCGACAAAACGGAAGCAAAAGAAATAGAATTGGAAATAAAGAAAACAAACGCTGACATGTTAGCGCAACAATATCAATTAGGATTAAATTATGATAATGAGGACCACCTAAGTCACATTGATGTACCTCTTTTGATTATCTACGGTGCAACTGATCATTATGTACATCCATATCAAAACATATTTCGGAAAAAATTAAAAGATGTGGAAGTTGCTTATGTTCATCGTTCTAAACATCAAGTACCTACTAAATATTTTCATGAATGTAATGCAATCATTTATGAATGGACAAAGCGAAAACAATTAAAGTAATCATTACTTATTCGATCAGATTATAGCAGATATTGTAGAAGGTTAGAAAAAAATTTGTGTGCATTATTCTTACGGGCTGCCCTGTTGTATCAGCTTATTACACATGTAATTGCTATACCGAGTTTCTTAGAAGATAGGAGACAGCCCTGTAGAATCTGCTATATTAAATCCCATGTTAAGGGAGTTCCTTTTTCGATATCCTGATTTACTATTTTACCTAAACAAACTTGATAATATTTTGGCGCCATGCCAAATCCAGGGCGAATGACTCGTAAATTATCGTGGGTTAATGTTTCCCCTTTTTTTACATTTTCACTAACATAAATGGATCTTCGATATTTTTTTGACTGATCTTCTGCTTTGGTAGGACCGTAATGGACTTGCCCCATTGCCTGCCAAGCTTTTTTCGTCTCTTGCACTAGTAAATGGAATTCAGCTGGCTCCAATGAAAACTGTGAATCGACTCCCCCATCTTGTCGAGAAAGTGTAAAATGTTTTTCGATTACAGATGCACCCATGGCAACACTTGCAACAGCAACACCGCTTCCTAGCGTGTGATCTGACAAGCCAATTGGGCATTGAAATAAATCATGCATATGTGGAATGGTTTTGATATGACTATTTTCAGGGGTTGCTGGATAGGTGCTCGTGCATTTTAATAAAATGATCTCCCTGCAACCTTCTTCTTTCGCTGCTGTGACCGATTCATCTATTTCAGCTGCAGTACACATTCCAGTAGAAATAATCATCGGCTTCTTGGTTCTGGCAACTTTGCGTATCAATGGAATATCCGTACATTCAAATGAGGCAATTTTATAGCAAGGTACCTCTAAGCTTTCTAAAAAGTCAACAGCCGTCTCATCAAAAGGCGAACTGAATGCGATCATACCCAATTCCCTACAACGGCCGAAAATCGATTGGTGCCATTCCCATGGTGTATAAGCTTCTTGATATAAATAATACAGCGATTTGTTTTTCCATGGACTTGTTTGATCCGAAATGACAAAGTCTTCTTTTTCGATTTCTAATGTCATCGTATCTGCTGTATATGTTTGGATCTTAAGCGCATCTGCTCCTGCCTTGGCAGCCGCTTCAACAATCTCTAATGCACGATTCAATGATTGATTATGATTTCCCGACATTTCTGCAATCACAAACGGTTCATACTCGGTACCAATTTTTCGATTTTGTATCGTCACTTCCTTCATAAGCGCCCTCCTATCCAATCTTCTTTGAACAATGCCATTGTTGTCACATCATAAAAGTGATCTTCTTTTACAATATGTTGGTGTAAAGTACCTTCCACTTTAAACCCCAGCTTTTGGTGAAAATGTAAGCTAGCATGATTGGTTTCCATTACTTCCGCACAAACCTTTCGTATCCCTTGATCAAAAATATGATGTAATGCCAAGGTAGCCATTTTAGTTCCTGACCCTTTAGGGGCATTTAATTCTCCAATATAGAAACCCCAAAAACATCGCTGATGCCGTTTTTGCTTATCAAAAAATTGTACAACTCCGATAGGTTGATCATGTTGGACATAAATAAACACGTCATGATCAGGAGCAGTAGATACATTCTCATACCAATTCAAATGTTCCTGCCAAGTGATATCTTTATTGGTATACATATACTGTTTAATTGGTGTACTATTTCGCCATGATAATACTTGTTTTAAATCTTTTTCTTCTATCTTCCTCAAAAAACAATTAGCCATTAGATCACTCCTTCAATATAAAACGTGAAACGGAGCGGTGAGCGACATTTGACCGGAAGACTGATAACCGCTCTGCTATTTGTCGTAACAGTTGAGGTGCATCCATTAATTGCAATAATGCTTCTTTTATGTCTGCAGATTTTACATCATCATTTTTTCCTAAGTGATGCACTAAGCCTTTGACATGCAGATGATCTAATATTTCCGATTGGTTATCTGCGACTTCAAGGGTGATTGTCGGCAATTGCATATAACACCTTTCCCACGTTGTCGTACCTCCCGCACCAATGGCGATATCTGCTTCCGCCATTAATTCGGCGATACGATTTGTTTGTTCATATAGCCGCATATTTTTATGCAACGTAGTAAAATGGTACAGTGCTTGGATTTGCGGATTGGCTGCACCTGTAACTACATCGATTTGCCAATTCTGATCCGGAATCTGAGTGATTGCCTCTAAGGTTTTTAATGTTTCATTAGTTGGATCACTACCTCCAAAAGAAACAAGAATACGATCGATAGTCTTTCCCTTACTATGTTTTACCTTCGTTGTCACAAATTCTTCTCTTAATAAAAGATATTTTGGACCCAATAACAGAACGGTATCAGGTGCCACCCATTGCTGATATCGTCTCACCCTGTTCGCAAACAGATTTTGATCCAGCAAACTGTCACAAAGATGTTTGCGGTTTGCTAGATCATCAATGACCATCACTTGATGCACATACGGTTTCACGGTGGACTCCCAGCGATAATCTAATGCATAATGATCTACTACAAAATAATCAAATGTATAATATTGTCGAATATATAGCAACGTTTCCTCCGCGTCCTGTTTCCAATTTTGTTTTAAATCATCTATCGAGGCAGAATGAGATAAAACTCGGACTGTAAATCCTTTTCTCTCTATGTGGGCAATTAAATTTCCTGGGAAATGGTGGCAAAAAAATACAACCTCCACACCTTGCATTCGTAATTGGTCCGCTAACACCAGACAACGCATAACATGACCAGTACCAATTTGTTGAGATGCATCTGCACGAATACCGACTCGCATTAGGATCACCAACCTTTTTGTTCAATGTTTGCATTGATATTTACCCAGTCTGGATGATGTTCTAATAAAGTGATTACATCTTCCAAAGTAAAGTATCGCCATTTCGGTTCCAATGATTTGATGATTTTTTCGATTAATTGAAAATCTTCTAATGTGTCGACAGTTAAACGATAGCTACTATAATTTGTATGATGAAAGACATTGTATATATGGAATTGATCAGGATGGTCTCTGATATAGGTAGTAACATGTTCCCGATCACTAGTACGGTTTGCTATTTTACTGATCTTCTCTAACGTCTGCATCGTGAATACTTCAATATCATAGCCTCTTGGATAAGTTCGTTCCTGAACATTCGTAACATAATCAGCAATCTTCTTTGTGACAAAAGCCTTTATCACTTGATCGATTGTATCTGCATCTATTAATGGGCAATCAGCTGTGAAGCGAACAATTACATCAGCTTGCGTCTCTTCTGCTGCTCTAAGATATCGGCTGACCACATCTTTTTCCGACCCTCGGACACAACGAACCTTTTCATGCCTACAAAAATCAACAATAGCGTCATCTTTTTTGTTGTTTGTTGTCGCAATAACTATTTCATCTAAATAAGAAGATTCTCTAATTCGATCTATTTGATACTTAATAAGAGGTTTTCCTACTACTTTTCGTAACACCTTTCCTGGTAATCGTGTAGAACCCATTCTCGCCTGTATAATCGCTACAATTTTCATGAAAGCACCTCATAATAAGAGAGTACTTTCTTCACAGCCGCAATCACATCATCTGTATCCTCTTCTGACATTTTCGGAAAAAGTGGTAAGGTAATAATTGCTTGATATAACGATTCCGCTTGAGGGCATAGGCCTTTTTGGTATCCTAACTGTTGATAATAGGGGTGAAGGTACACCGGTATATAGTGAACATTCACTCCGATATTTTCTTTTTGTAATGCTCGGAACATTTCTGTTCTACTTACGTTTAATTTTTCCAATTGAAGTCGAATTACATATAAATGCCAGCTGGAATTCGTATGTGGTAATTGGTAGGGTGAATGAATCAGATCAAGTTCATGAAATGCTTCATTATATTTGTTTGCGATTGCTCTTCGTATGGCTAAAAAATCTTCGATTTTATTTAGCTGGCTTAATCCTAGGGCAGCTTGCAAGTCTGTCATCCGGTAATTAAACCCTAGTGACTGCATTTCATAATACCAAGGTTGATCTGAAACAGCTAATCGATTCTGATCCCTAGTTATGCCATGATTTCTAAAATCTCGTAGTTTTTGATGATAAACAGGATCATCGGTTGTTATGATGCCACCTTCACCCGTCGTAATATGCTTGACAGGATGGAAACTGAACATTGTCATATCTGCTAGTGATCCTACCCTTTGTTTATGATAAGTTGCACCTATAGCGTGAGCCGCATCAGAGATTAAAGGAATAGAATATTTATCCGCTAACTTTTGTATTTGTTCATAGTCTACTGGTTGACCGGTAAAATCCACCGTTATGATCGCTTTTGTTTTATTAGTAAAAAGTGCCTCGATTGCCTTAGCTGATATATTGTAGGTGTTGGGGTCAATATCTGCAAATAGAACATTGCCACCTTGGTATCGAATGGTATTCGCAGTAGCAGCGAAGGTAAGAGGTGTCGTGATCACTTGATCATTTTTTTGTATCCCTGCTGCAAAACATGCTCCATGAAGGGCTGCCGTCCCACTGGAAAAGGCAACCGCGTACTTTGCACCAACATAATCTGCTATTCTTTTTTCAAACTGTTCGATTGTTGGTCCAGTTGTCAGGTAGTCACTCGTCAACACGTTAAGAACTGCTTGTGTATCAGAGCTGTCTAACCACTGTTTCCCATATGGTAAATAGTTTTCTCTTACTGGTTTCCCGCCATAAAGTGCTATAGTTTCTTCAGACATATATCATCCTTCCTTTTATATAAGATTAGTAGACTGGATCCATTCTTCTGTTTTTCGAACTCCTTCTTCCAAACTGAATTTTGGCTGCCAGTCTAATAAATTTTTCGCTTTCTCATAGTTACATAATAATTTCGGTATTTCACTTTGAGGATGGATATGTGTGATGTGTTGAAGACGATTTTGATCTTTAACAATTAATGTCGCTAACTCATTAATACTGATATCTTTACCTAGTCCCGCATTTATAATTTCTCCATTCGTTTCATCCGCATAACCCGATTCCACTACAAACCGGGCACAATCTTCGACGTACAATAAATCACGTGTTTGTGTTCCATCGCCATAAATCGATAAGGGATTTCCGGTTAATTTATTTTTGATAAAAATCGCAACAACCCCTCCTTCTCCACCTGTTTTTTGATAGGGACCATACGTATTAAATGGTCGAATTACTGTTACTGGCAAACTATAAGCATGATAATAAGATAACACCATATTCTCTGCCGCTAATTTGGATCCTGCGTAAGGTGAAGCTGGTTTTACTGGATTGCTTTCACTGATACCACTATCATTATTTGCTTTTTCATATACCATACATGTACTTATAAACACCATTTTCACCCAGTGCTTTCGGCATGCTTCTAACACATGAAATGTGCCAATAACATCATTATTAAAAGTGGTCTCTGGATAGTCGATACTATCTTGAACATTAATACTTGCACCTAAGTGATAACATATATCAAATTGCTTTTTAAATAAATCATTCAAAAGCTGCTTATTTTTCATATCAGCTTCTATTAATCCATGAAAAAGTGAATGCTGTTCAAACTCTATTAAATTTTCTTTTCTGCCATTTGATAAATCGTCTAACACCCACACATGATGTTTATCCTCTAATAAGTTTGCTACTACCCAGCGACCGATAAAGCCTGCTCCACCTGTCACGAGAATGTTCAACAATACCACCCTTTCTATCGTCCGTAACTACATTTCCACTAGTTACAGATTTTTTGAAATTGTATCTGGGTTTCTCTTTTTGAAAATTCTTAGCGTATAATTTGAAAGTTTTACTGATTCTCCAGTTGATTCTTCCACTTGTTCAAAACCTAAATTCTCAAATATCTCCCGATAATTACGGGGGAAAATACGCCAATTTTCATATTTTTCCGCTTCTAATGTTATCAAGTAAGATTTTGTTACCCTTGCAATATGGTCAAACAACCATTCACTGTCTGGATGAATATGTTCCAACACTGCCATCGTGAACACTAGATCATAATGATCTTTCGCCATATGCTTTAAAACAGACTCAGCAGGTGCATGGATGATATCCGTATTTTCTGCTAGCTGTGGATAATTCTTATATAGTTGTTCAACCGCTTCCTGACTAATTTCAATTCCTGTTAACTGTCTATAGTCGTTATCAAATAAATGATATAAGTTTCTCCCAACATTACAACCAATTTCTAATATACGTTGGTTTCCTTGTATATAATTCTGAATATAATTTAATAAAAAGATACTACGATCTGTTGCTACACGATACGTTTCTGGATAACTGTTTTTTTTCCAATATTCATGAATCTCTTTTAATGATTTTTTCACTTTTTAGCTCCTTTCGCTAATTCATCCACTAAATTGCGCAGACGTTGACCAGAAGAACTTTGATCAGGATATGCGTAAGCAAGAAATTTATCTTGAATTTTTTGTACTGATTTTCTCCATTTAGCATGTTTGAAATACAATTGGATAGCATCAGCCAATTTCAATGGATCATTGTTGACTAACGATTGTAACCCGTTGTAATATCCTGTATAACTCGGAAGTTTCGTGTGTAACATGAATACTGGCTTTCCAACAAGCATGGCTTCTAATGCAACAGTTGACGTATAGGACACTACTGCATCAACATGTGGAAGAATATCGTATAGTGAAAGATTTTTTGTAGATTTTATTGATGAATAATGAAGAAGTAATGGATGCTGTTCATCATTTGGAAAATCTCTTAGAATGATATTGAGATTTAATGTTTTTTCTATATGCTCTAATAATATTTGCCACTTATTCATATTTCGTTTTCCTCGAACAATTAGCAGCAACGTTTTTTTCCGTTTATCTAATTTTAAATACTTAATAAATTGCGCTTTGGTAATAGCTGGTTTTTGGTTACTTTGATCAAATCTCGGATGACCAATTATTTTCACACCATCTTCTGGGACTCCACTTTGTAAATACCAGTCTTTTTCAAATTGACCATAAACTGCGTCTATAGTTGCCACTTTCGGCAGATAACCGAGCTCATTTCCAATAATGCCATGTTGCATACAGATCGTAGGGATGCCTCGCTTTTTCGCTACAAAAGCCATTACCCTACCAAAATGATTAGGACTAGACATGATCACCGTTGAAATATTGTTTTTTTTAAGCAATTGTTCCATCATCTCTATCTGATCGATTACAAAGTGGATTTTTTTAATGAGCATATGTTGAAATACATGATCCTTATAAAGGTGATGATCAGAAAATTGTGTCAAGAGAGTTTGTATTTGCTTTTTAATTTTTGCTTTGGATTCAGCTGTACTATGTGACAGATAATCCTGTAAATAGTAAATATTTTGTTGAGCTTGATCATGTGGATACTTATAAGTTTTTATAAAAATGGTTTTGTTTTTCTCAAAATATTTCTCGAAGGTTCTAGTTGGTATTCGAAGTAAAGAATCTTCTAAGAAAGCGATGTGTCCATTTTTTGCGTTCTGTGGTGAATTCCATGTTGCTAAATAACGGGTAAAAAAATCTTGCACTTGTTTTTGATCAGTAACATGATGATGCAATTCGTTTTGTAAGGAGTCTCTTGCGATTCGATCCCAAATATTGGAATTATTACGAATAAGGCTAGGAAAGTGAACCAGATGAGATAATCGATAACCTCGATAGATAACTTCTTTAAAATCCTCAACAAAATCCAGATACAGTGACCAGTAATTTTCCCTGTAAATGTTCATCTGTTCACCCTTCCTTTGCTATTAACTGATGAATTAACTTATTCAAACGATCAATTGATTTTTGAGTACTAGGATACGTATATCTAAGAAATTGATTTCGCTTCTTATCTGCATATTGTTTAAAGTGTGGTTGTGAAAAATACTCAATCACTTTCTCAGCTAACTGACAAGGATCATATTGCATGAGTTCTCCTAACATTTGATAATAGCCAGTTGATCCTGGGAAGTCTTTATTCAGAATAAAGGCTGTTTTATTGCTCAGCATTGCTTCTAGACCTACTGTAGAAGAATAAGCAATTACGGCATCTACATAAGGGAACATGTCATAGATTCCATAATTTTGTGTAGAAAATACATTCGTAAACTCTTTCGTTAACATGTGTGGTTGTTTACTTGGATAATTTTTTATTAAAATATTCAATTTTTGCTTATTATTTAGTGTTTGAATTAATTTTCGCCATTGCTCTATATCTTCATTACCTCGAACTACGATCATTATTGTTTTTTGATTTTTGTTTAAACCTAAGCTTTGATAAAAGGAAAGACGGTTTAGTATAGGTTGACTATATACTTGATCGAATCGGGGGTGACCAATGATCTCCAGGGAATCTTTTTTTATTCCAAGCTTTTGATACCAGTCTTTTTCAAATTGGCCATAGAGAGCATCTACTGTTGCAATTTTTGGAATATAACCTAATTCACTAGAGATAATACCATGTTGCATACATATCGAAGGAATTCCTTTACTTAAACCAATTACAGACAGAATTCGACTGATAAAACTATGCGTAGTAGAAACTACAAAACAAGATATATTGACTTTTTTCAGCAATTGTTCGGTCATTTCCATATAGATAATGACAGAGCGAATGTTTTGTAATAACCATTTTTGAAAAGTAGTTCTGCTATATAATGGATGGTCTTTATAGTTTGCTAATAACTCTCTAGCTTGTTGCTGTACTTGTTTTACCTGTGTCTCTACATCAACTTTGATATCACCAAAATAATATAACGGAATTTGGTTGATTTTAGTTAATTTATTTTTGGGTTTTGTATTTAACACCATTTGATCAAGAGGTCTGGCACGCTTTTTCTTTTTAATTGGGCGTCGGCTAATTGTTCGGTTGGAACCATTTGTTAGCAAAATTGTTTCAGATGGTGAAAATTGTTGGTTTATGCTTAACTTAGGAAACCGAAGTAATTTATCGACATGTATAGCAACTTTACCTTCTGATTTAGCTGCATTTGTTTTGTGTTTGGTAGTAAACATACTAAATTTATCTTGTATGTCCTTCGAAGATGAAACTTCCCGTTTCGCATACTGTGTATAGAATCCCTTTTGTAGAGCTTTCATCAAATCAAGGTTCGGCAATATATAAGCCGGCAAATGACAAAAATAGACAATTTCATACTTCTTATATATTAAAGATTCAAAATCATGAAGAAAATCGCGGTAAATAGACCAATAATTTTTTAAAAATGTGTCCATGATTTCCTCCTTCTAAATCAAATTTGCTCCAGATAACAATTGATAAAGTTCCTTCTTAGAGAGTACTTTCTCGTCTGCAGAACTATAAGTGCTTGATTTTGCTTTTAGAGCATTGGAATAGGTGATGTCTGCATCTATTGGAATCACAAACATATTGGTAAATTCCCATGCATGTAAAGATTCTTCATAGGTCATTAATTCCTCATACATTTTTTCACCTGTTTTCAAACCAATAATTTCAATATTAACTTTTTGATCTGATTTTTCAATTACAATCTCAGCTAAATCTCCTAATCGAATCACAGGCATTTTCAATACGAAGATTTCTCCTCCTTTTGCTTCTTTTAACGTATTAATCGTAAGTTTCGTTGCTTGTGGTACAGTCATCATGAATCTAGTCATGTTTGGATCCGTGACAGTTATCTTTTGTTCTGTCCGTATTTGTTCCTGAAAAAGGGGTATAACTGATCCTCTTGATCCCATCACATTACCAAAACGGACACTCGCAAATACAGTGTTATTTTCACTTGATGTTGATATTAAACGTTCACCGATTAATTTTGTTGCACCGTAAGCATTAGTTGGAGAAATCGCCTTATCTGAACTAGTAAAAATTACTTTTTTAACATTTTTTGCTATTGCTGCTTTCATTACGTGGTAAGTCCCAATAATATTTGTTTGAACAGCCTCGATTGGATTCTTCTCACAGGTATCGACTCGTTTCATCGCTGCTAATTGCAAGACATAATCAACATTTGTCATTACTTCCTCTACTCTATCTTCATTACGAACATCACCGATTACGAATTCAAGTGTATGATGGTCAAATTGTTCTTTTACTAAATGTTGTTTATATTCATCCCGACTAAATATAATAATTTTCTTTGGCTGCTCTTGTAACAGTTCAGCAATGACACTTGTTCCAATTGTGCCGGTACCTCCAATAACTAATATTGTTTTATCTTTAAAAAACACCGCTGTCCCTCTTTCCTGTTTCATAAGGCTAATAATAAATGGTACTGTATATGTATATTGAGTAGTCGAAAAAAAGTAACGACCGCAGCCTATTCAAAGTTACCCAATTATCTGTTAGATCGCAAAAGGAACTTTTTTTCACAAGATATCAAGGTCATTTCACGGTATAACGCACCGACTCAACAAGATTCCATCACTTATCTCGCGACAATAAAAAAAGGCAAAACCCCCGCCCCCATTCTGATCATCAGATTCGAGATAGATACAAACTTCGAAGTAATGAAAATTCTCTTGGTGTAGCATTGTGCTTGCATACGCTACGGCAAGATACTTCGCTTTCACCCGAGGGCACAAGTGCGACATCTGTTCAACCAGGTTTTCACAGTGTCTTCTATGCCATTGGGCACGGCCTTAGCCTCCTCGTAAAGCAAAGAACGCTTTCCTGCGGGGTCTGCGGTTCGTGCTATTCCCGTATGAGTCTGCGTATCTTGCCTCCGCTTTGCGTAGTGTTCTGATTGTTGAAAGAAATAATACACGGGAAGTGAATCCCAACATTTCCACTTCAAAGAGATAAAACGCTGGAAATAGCGTAGGCAGAATACGGAGACTCCTGTGGGAACAGCGCGAGCTGAAGATCCACTTGGTAAAGTGATTTTCTTTACCAAGTTAGCTGAAGCCGTGCCCACTGCATAGAAGACACTGTGAAAACTTGTTTGAACAGATGTCGCACTTGTGCCCTTGGGTAAAAGCGCAGTATTCTGCCGGAGCGGTTTGTCAGCACTATCCAAGTGAAGAATCGAAGAGAGCAAATCTATGTAAGAATTACTTCGCAGTTTATGTTTTTTGTGCTATATTTTTTCTTTTATTGCATAAAAAAAAGAGAGGATTATTCCTCTCCTTCTGACTTTTCTTCTACATTTGTTAAATCTGCTGTTTTAGTTATTTCATTTGATTCTGGTTCTTGATTTGTGATTTCTATATTAGTTTCTGCTTTTGGTTGTTGTTCTGTATACATCATTCCTAATGTTTTAGTTTCACTAGATACATGCTTTTTCTTCTTACTTATTTCCGGTTCGGGGTCTAGAGCGGGAAAAACTACCGGACATTGTACTGGGATGGTTGGTGTTGGACAAGGCGGAACTGGTAATACATCACGCGGTTGGCAAAAATCTGCTTCTAACTCAATTGTAACCTCATATGTCGATTGAATGCTTTGGCATAACCTTACTGTAAATGTCACATTTAACTCATCAATTTCAGTAGTTGTTCCTGTATCACAATTCACCGAACATACAAAACAATCTAAATCTGTATATGATACATTAATATCAGTTCCTTCTGGTGCACACAGTATCACCTGCTCACAACGAGAAAAGGTTGCCGTACCAATTTCAATTGTACGCCCACCAAGCTCTGGTATCAGTTGTACATATACGATGACATCAAAGCTTTTACGGATATTAACTACTTGTAAAGTGACTTCCTCTCCATCTATTATAAATACCTGATCTTCACGATCTAAAATTACAAACGGATCTTCTTCTGATGGAGTAACCGTACATGTTACGTTATTTAAATCAATATCGTCACATTCTAATTGGGCTCCAGTCACTGTGTTAATCGGTAACTCCAATCCATCAATATTTAAATCAAAACTTGCCTCATTTAGAAGCCAATCGTATACTTTTTCTGTATTGATGCACAGTAGTTCCTGCCCACCTGTTATGTGGTTGTTTATCATTACGCTTACACACCTCCATTATCGTCATCTCCCTATAGACTATGAAACCACTAGGCAAAACGTTAATATAATTTCACGGTTTATCAAAAACATCATACATTAGCTAGTAGGCTTTAATCACGAAAGGAGATCGAGAAATGAACGAATATAAGGATAAATTAGACATAGAAAATCTAAGTGAAGTGCTGACTGAATTGCAGAAAGAAGTGCAGTCCATTAAGGGTGATGTGGAGAAATTACGAATAGCGAAATTAATTGATCGATTAGAATTATTTATTAAGGAAATGAATGTCGCCAAACAAGATATACATCAACTACAGCAAGGTTTAGAACAAATAAAAACACCAGAAACCTCTAAATCAACACAATACAAGCAATCCGAGTACAGCAGATTACAAAAAATGCTCCAAACCGTAAAAAAGGAAAACTCGTCTTCCACATTCAACAATTCAAATAATAGGTGGAATACCCCAACCACTGAGGTAACATCTATTCAAACCAATAGACGTTAAATACCTAATTTTAGATTACTATCTCCATTCGTCCATACCTTTTTCTGAAATAAAAGTATACTAAAACTAACCATAATAAAGGAGATGAATATATGAAAGCTAAACAAATTGCGAGTAAAGTAGGCAGTTACTTTAAAACTTCAGATGAACCAATTGTGATCACTGCCAAGATTAAGAAAAAAGGTATAATAAGAAGAAAAGGCGGCTGTTGTTTAAAATAACTAGCCAGCCTTAATATAGAAAACTTGCGGTGCGATTTGTTGAATCGTTCGTTTAAAAGTTTGTTGCTCAATCTCATCTAATATTTGATAAAAGGATGTAATTTCTTCTTCTAATAAAGAGAATTTCCGCTTTTGCTTTCGAACATTTTTTATCGGTTTCTTCCTTGACTTTGAAAGGCTAAGAGGTGGTGATGGCAGAGTTATCGTATTACATAAACCCAAAATATGCTGAAATGAGT
Source organism: Gracilibacillus orientalis (assembly GCF_900114645.1). Lineage (GTDB taxonomy): Bacteria > Bacillota > Bacilli > Bacillales > Amphibacillaceae > Gracilibacillus > Gracilibacillus orientalis. Next base: position 91,501 of record NZ_FOTR01000007.1, read on the forward strand.
AATCACCTATATCCCATCTGCAATAATGATACAACCTGTCATCATCAGGAATAATCGCTTTATGATGTAATAGCTGATCGATTGTTTGATGTAATTCTGTTATGGTTGTTGCCTTGAAACCTAATAGATTGGGGAGCTCTGTATCTTCTGTTTCAAAGGGTATATAGGCAATTACCGGCTTATCCAAAAGAAATGCCTCAATACCTGATGTACAACCATTATGAATCACCATTTTTGCTGCTAATAACCATTTATTAATAACACCTTCATGGACTACATGTACATTTGATAAGTCCCGAAATGCTTGACGATAAGAATTAAAATTCTCGGCAGGATGAGGGCGAATAATAATAGTTAAATGCGAAAAGCGCCTTGCAGTCTTTTCAATCATTTTTAAAAAAGATTCATACAGTTCTTTAATATGTTGGACAAAGACCGTATCCTTTTTACCTTTTGCTGCATTGTATATAGAAAACCTAGTATTAATTAAAATAAATTCACCATATTGTTCTTGTAAGCTTTTCACTTCTTTTTGATATAAAGATCGATATTTTGGTTGTAATAAATCAAACCGCGGATTACCAACCACATGACATTTATAAGCCATATCAGGATATGTATTACTAATAACTTGTTTTTGGTGCTCTCCCCAACAATATTCGTGCTCTACAAACTGTAACGTATCTTTTCTCATTCTGTCTCTGATATATCGTTTCTTTTCAATTAGTAATCCTTCTTCATCTAACTCGACGACGGTTTGACCATTATCAACTGCAGATGTAATCATTCGTTTTCTAAATCCTTTTGGGCCGCCTTTTGCAAAATAAATTCCTTGAGGATACTGTGCCAGGGTTTCTGTTACGTTTGGTTGGTCACCAATAATTACCTGATAACCTTGTTGAATCGCATAATAAGAAAGCAACAGTTTGGCATCTAGTTCACGCACTTTTACTTCTATCGGTAAATAGAGCCAACGATTAGTCATTTTGGGTACTTCCTTGCACTCGATCTTTTAATAACTGAATTACTTCTCCATATCCTTGACGATTGTTGATAATATGACTATCTAGTTTATCCACTAATTCTGAAAGGTTGAGATTAGGCTGATTATGACTATTGCTATCATCTTTCATAAACAAATACATGATCAGCATTTGCAATGTTTCATTTTCCAAATATACGAAACTATTATTCTTTTTGTGTTCCTCGTTGCTGATACGCTCCATATAGTCTTTCATATATTGAGTGACCATCTGATTAATATCAAATGAGTTTTGGTCTCTTTTACTCTTTTTCATGTATATCGCCCTCCTGTTGTCGATCTGCTACCGAACCGTTTAGGCTAATCTGATTCAAGGAATTAATTCCATCAGGTAATTCATTTCCATAGGTAAATCCTTGGATCGTTCCCGAGTATGTACTAGTTGGCATCCATTTGATTTGGAAATTGGAAAACGTCAGCGTTTCACCTGGTTCGACTATCTGATTTTGTGTGGGCCTAAGCCAAAATTCTTTTTTGTCAGATGGTTCATTGACTCGCTCCCAAGCATTTGATAGTATTCGTGTTTGTTTGGAATTTGGATAGAGATATTTTCCTGAAAAATGAAAGTCGATGTTAGATGTGATTTTTAATCCTATATGTGGATTGGTTAATGGTTTTTCTCCTACATTTTGAATATGAAAGGAACCGATGCCATAATTTTCACGACCTTCTTGGTGAAATAGCTGATAGGAAGATGTAAAGTAACAAATAATCTTTAAATGTTCTGTTACACCTAAATCTTGAATTAAACCTTTAATTTGATCTAAATACGATGATTGCTCCTCTTGCCAGTCGATTAATTTCTGTTGAATTTCTTGATGATTAGACATACAAGCACCTCTTTCGTTTATCATGCTGCTTTATAAAAAAAGCTCAAGAGCGCTCTAAAAACGTAACGACTGTGCCCGTGCCATACAGGTAGAGTAACTAAGGCTCTGTTTTGTCACCAATCGCCTAGTTTCTGGCGCTCAGAGCTAGACATCTCTAAATATGCTTTCTTACGTTATCTAATAAAAAAAAGAAAGAGAGGATTTTCCCTCTCTTTATCCCTATGTTGATGATTTATCCGTTATTCCCGTTACTAGGGAAAACTACAGGGCATTGTGCTGGAATAGTTGGTGTCGGGCATGGTGGGAATGGTAAGATGTCACGTGGTTGACAGAATTCTGCTACAAGCTCTAATGTTACATCAAAAGTAGACTGGATGCTTTGGCATAGACGTACAGTTACGGTAACATCTAATTCATCTGCTTCAGTTGTAGTTCCTTCATCACATGCAGCAGTACATACAAAGCAATTTAAATCTGTATACGATACATCTATGTCTGTTCCTTCTGGTGCACAAAGAATCACTTGCTCACAACGAGTAAATTCTGCCGTACCAACTTCTAACTGACTGCCACCAAGTTCTGGCAATAAGTTTACAAAAACAGTTACTTCGAAATTTTTACGAATGTTAACAATTTGCAATGTTACTTCTTCATCATCCACGATAAACACTTGATTTTCACGGTCCAAGACAACGATTGGATCTGTTTCAGCAGGAGCAACTTCACATGTCACTGTGTCTAAATCAATATCAGCACATTCTAACTGGTCACCTGTTACAGGGTTAATTGGTAATTCTAAGTCTGGTAAGTTTAAATCGAATGTTGCTTCATTCAAAATCCAGTCATACACCTTCTCTGTATTTATACACAGAAGCTCCTGCCCTCCTGTTAAATTATCCATTTGCATCGAGCAAACACCTCCAAATAAGATTACTGTCCATATAGCCTATGACAACACACCAAAAAATGTTTTAGTGAATTTGCGGAAATATCATGATATTTGGGAAGATAGGCGAATATCATATGATAAAAAGCCACAATCACCGTGAGTTTCATCAATACTAGTTATTAAATTGAATAAAACAGCACATTTGTCACGAATTGGTGTTTCATCAATATTATATTAATGTGCAGTAAAAAGGGTGAATCGTCATGTATCAATATAGGCTATATAATTTTGAAGATATTGAAAAATTAAATCGGGATCTCGAAGTGTATAAAAAAGCAATAGAAACATGGAACGAAAGTGAATCCGTTCTATATATGGAAGCCCAGGAAGAACTAGAAGCAACGAAAAAAGAATTAGAAAAGTACAAAGGAGAAATGAAGGTTATGGAAGAAACCTATCAAAAGCAAATGCAGGGCTATGAACACAAGGAACAGAAAGTAGCTGCTCAAATCCATGCGATTAACCACTCCATTCAACAATTAAAAAAAGATGTTCACAGCATAAAAGATGATGTGAAAGAAATACGTATCAATGAATTGCTTGAAAAAGTAGATCAAATAATTGGAAATACAGACACAGAATTATATGATGTAAAAAAGCAAATAAGTAATCAGAAAAATATCGTTAATCAAGTTAAAAATCAATCACAACCAACCAAACAACAGAAACAAACGAAAAGACGAACTAGTGAATATCGACGATTGCATAACATGTTGAAAACGGCAAAACCCAAAAGTAATGTCACTCCACCACCTAGTAATAGCTCGATGACAAATCCAAAACCGCGCCGTCAACCAGGTAATACGAATATGACTACTGTCCAAAATGGTAAGAAAACATTCCATAATGCAAAGTACGAGTTAAACAAAAACATCATTGTCAAAAAGAAAACAGCGAATACTGAACAAAAAAATAAAAATAGCAGAGTAAAAAATAAAGACGGGGTAAAAGAAGAGATTAAAGAAAAAGCCAAAGAAGAGAATAATAGCATCCCAGAAAATGAAGTGAACGAAAAATATACCCAGCAAGTGAAGCAAGTACAGGAAGAACCTCAACAACCAGCTGTCAATCCTGAAATAAAAGATCAAAAATCAGTCGTTGCTCCAGAGCCCAAAAAACAAGAACCAGCTGTTGAACCAGAACCAAAAATAGCGGTTGAAAAACAAGAATCCAAAACAAGACAAGAGGAAAATAACTCTCCAAATGGCATAAAAAAAACATGGTTATTAGCAAAATCATTATGGAAAAAGTAATCACTTTATCCAAAGACATATATCAGAAAGTGATTGCAGAAGGTGAAAATAATTTGCCTTATGAAGCATGCGGACTAATAGCTGGTTACCATCATCAAGTAACGTCATTTTGGCCATTGCAAAATCAATTAAACTCAAGCACTCGCTTTTTTGTTCATAAACAAAAGGTGATCGAAACAGTAAAATGCATTGAAAACAGGAAGGAACAAGTTTTAGCTGTTTTTCATACTCATCCTTCAACTAAGCCTGTTCCTTCTCCATATGATTTAAGCCATCATCCAGATGACCAGGTTGGTATGGTGATTGTTTCCTATAAATATTCCCTGCCGCAAATAAAGTGGTATCAGATTAAAAATAAAATCTACAAAGAATGTACCATCATTATAAACTGAATACCTATTTTCTACAGCAACGAAGTCATTCAATCAAATGATCATTTTATATTATCTTGATTAACTTTAAGTAACTCTTTCAGTACACGTTGAATATTTTGCAGACTGATCAAAATAAACCCTAACATAACAAAAGCAATTATTTCACCAGTAAATATTGAAACTATCCCGAGGATCAACGCATACAATCCATATAACCAATTATTCATTTGTACCACCTTTCCCTTTTAGCTTGTATTTATTTCTTTTTATTAGAACATAAACTCCTCTTTATTTGATAACTCAACTAAGGTTGGATAAATAGCGGCCATCACCGTTAATGTTAATACTAGTGAAAAGACGGATATCATAATGGATACATCGACTACTGTCGGTAGTAAGATCACCAGGGCCGCAGGAAAATTTAGTATACTTGTTTTTCTTTTGGCCATTTTCGTCAAGAATTGTCTTGTATCGCAATATGGACAAGTCATGGCTGAATCAAGTGTGAATAACCTTTTAAATGTTTGTTTGTAAGACCATTCATTATGGCAATGCTGGCAAGTTGGCATTATATCCCCTCCATACTATTCCAGTTAATAACATCATTGGTATATTGATAAACCCCGTTAAAGCTTTAACTTTAATCCTTCATGTGTTGCTTGAAAGCCAAGTTTTTCATAAAATCGCAAAGCATCTTTTCTAGTTTTGTCTGTTGTCAACTGAACTAGGTGACAATTTCGAGTTTTAGCACGTTCAATCGCCCATGTTATCATATTTGTTCCAACGCCCTTACCTCTTACATACTCACTAGTTCGCACTCCTTCAATCGTTGCTCTCCACCCACCCTGATGTGTTATGTAAGGAGTAAATGTGATTTGGAGTACACCGATAATTTGATTTTCCCAAACAGCTACAATTAATTCATTATTTGGATCTGATCTTATCGCTTCAAACGCTTTTAAATATTGATCCGGTAGTGGATGTATATAATTTTCACGCGTTTTGCCTAACGGGTCATTTGCTAACATCTTTACAACTTCATCTACATCTGTTTCTTCTGCTTCTCTGAACAGCATATTGTTATCCAATGAAAGCCAACTCCTTATATTCAATTATTTTTTATTTCTAGATCAAATTGTTAAGTAATGTGATGCGATTTTGTGTACTAGATAGGGAATTTTAAGTGTTACGTAAAAATAACCTTTTCACCAAAAGTTGTTTTTAGTTCGTTTTTGAGTACCATTGTATCCTCTTCCGTTAACCATTCTTTACGTATCTGTTCTTCCTTACCATTTTCCATTACCAATAAAATGATATCATTCATCTCAACTACACGTTTTATATGAGTGTGTTCGATTCGATTTTTGGACACTAAATTTGGTCGATACATCGATATATAGTCCTCTTCCAATTTTAAATAAACTTTATTTGGCAAACTAAAATAATACATCACTCTAGTAATACCAAATACAACCAGTAACACCTGTAATAGGATTGCGACAATTAACTGGATGGAGTAAAATTCAAACATGTTGTAAAATGTAATAATTCCTATAATAACAATAGCTATCACATCTAATAACCAATTGATGGTGTATTTTTTCCAATTAACGTCGGGATTAAATTTAAATACCAAATGATCACTCCTAGAATGACTGCATTTTAATTTAATTTGTTAGAACAGTCTTTTCTCCATTATTATACAGTTCTTCTATATTTTCAATGCTGTAGAATTAGATTATAATAGACGTTACTGATTGAAATTTTTCATACTTATTGAGGTGCAGCAGAATGAAGCAGATTTATACCAATGTAATTCAATTTCGCGGATCACATTATGATTTAGGCTATATGCAAGGACAACATTTAAAAGACTCTTTTCTTGTCCAAAATAGAAACAAGCAATGGAAGGTTCGTATACCTCATTTTCGCATTGACGTGGAAGAAACTAAAGCACTATTTAAGCAATTAGGCTCTTCAATCTGGGACGAAATGGAAGGGTTAAGAGATGCACTGGACTGGCCAATGGAACGAGTGTTATTAGAGTTCGGCGGCTACCGGTTGAAAATCCAGCGATCAGGTTGTTCCATTTTTGTTGGAAACGATTATATGATCCGTAATTATGATTATCATCCGAAAACATATGACGGACGTTATGTTATATATCAACCAACGGATCATGGTTATGCGACAATCGGTGTCAGCCAACGTGTTTCTGGAAGGTGTGACGGAATGAATGAAAAAGGACTCACTTTAGGATATACGTTTATTAACCGGAAACGCCCCGGGGATGGATTTGTTTGTCATATGGTTGGCAGACTTGTTCTCGAGTTATGTGCAAATATTTCAGAAGCAGTGAATCTATTAAGTAATCTGCCTCATCGTGGTTCGTTTAGTTATGTATTGTTTGATACCGAAAGTAATGAAGCATCCATTGTGGAAACTTCACCACGAGGTGTAGAAGTACGTCAAGGAAATACCTGTACCAATCACTTTGAGATGATGAAAAAAGAAAACCGACATTTCTTAGATGATTCAAACAAAAGGTTAACTGTGATGGATGGCAAACAAGATTATCATTTAACCGGGAAAGAAGCATTCCGAATGTTGAATGATTCTGATCAAGATCTGTTTTCGAATCAATATCGTAATTGGGCCGGTACGATACATACTTCCGCTTACTTTCCAAAGTCACTAGCATCATGGCTTTCATTAGGTGGTGACCAGGAACCAGCTGAATTTGATTTTGCTAACTGGTTAACAGGTACCAACTTTTCCATGGAGCGAATAGAGGGTGAAGTGGATACAGATATTCCGTTTCTACATATGGAAAAAGCGGATTGGTTTAAGAACTAGAAATGGTGAAAGCCAGTTATTCCTTAACAAGAATAACTGGCTTTGGTAGTTTATAAACATTTATACTGTGAATTCAGCCTTTTTCCATTACTGCAAAATAGTTATCCTCATCATCCGCAAAGTTAAAAACGCTACCATTCGGCATATCTACAAGTTCCCCTACAGTAACTCCTTTACTTTTCAATTCTTCATATAATGCATTAAGATTTTCAGAAAAGAACATTAAAGATGGTGTATCTAGATTCATTTCAGCAATTAATTTCTTGTCATGAATCACAATACTTGTTTCTGAATCCTTTGACGGAGCCACCTCAATCCATTTCATTCCTTGCCCATCTTCGTTTGCAATGACAGTAAATCCTAGCCTTTCTGTCCAAAAAGTTACTGCTTCTTCCTGATTATTGACATACAACATTACTTGGCCAAGTGCTTTAATCAACTTGTTCACTCCTCATATTTTATTTTAATAATATTAAATAGAAAAGACATTATTAATTACCTTCTCTATTTTTAAAAATGGTAATTTGTTGAAACTAATAAAATGATGAATCGTCTAATTAATCAAGGAGGTTTTTATAGTGAAGAATATTATTCTAGTGATTGTATCCTTCGTTCTTATGTCAGGACTTATCGTTTGTTCTCATCATAATATGATTGTGTATGCTGATATAGAGAACTTAGAATATATTGGTAATGGACTTGTAGATTGATATTCAGCAAATTCAATTCCAAAAATCACTTAATACCGTAACTGGCCTTAGTAATCTACTTCTCTATCATAAGTTGTTTGCAAGGTAGATGTTTTGAATCATTATGGCCCTAAAAAATAATAGCCAACAGCCATAAAACTCATTATTCCATTCAATATAATTAAATAACCATTTTCAGTTAGTGTGATAATTTTTGATAGAAGTATTATTTCATATGTACTTTTTTATGTTTTTTCTCTAACACGAATTTAGCGATTAATTCACTTGCAAAAAACACTGCCAATCCTGATAGCAGTAAATCAATTGATTTCATATCGATAGCTTTATCAAATAGATCATCAAGAAGGCTATCCAACAAGAGAAATACCGACCAATAGACAAATATACAATAATAAGCAATATTAACACTTCTATTGTCTTTACTTTTACTAGGTTTAAAAAACATGATTATTGCTCCTTAACCACTCATTTCTATAAAATGGAAATTAATATACACTAATTGTAAGCTATAGACAACTATTCTTCAAGAAGTTTCGAACAAAGGCCTTTCCTTCTTTTCCACCATCCATTGTACGTTGGGTTAATGGTACCGTATATCCTTTCTACAACTAATTCAAACTTCCATAAATCTAGCTTGTACCTCTCTTCTGGATTTTCGATAAATATTTTATTAATACTGCATTAAAATAAGCAACATCTACTCTTAAAGTAGATTTGATTATTCAATTGCTAAAATGGTTATATTTGTTATAATTGAATTTAATAATTACCATTTTATTCAAAAAGTAAAGGAGGGTTACCATTGCGAGCCACAATTAAATCAATAGTAGAGTTTCTTTTGGTATTTCTTTTTTCAACCGGGATTGGAGCTTTTATTCAAATAAGTTCTATTGCTCTAAAAATCAATTCTACGTTCACCAACATTTTATTATTCGGTTGCACTTTTATTATTTGGTATCTTTTTATTCCGTGTAATGAAAAGACATTATTTAAAAAAATCGATTTTAATGTTAGCAACTGCTATACTATTATTTTTGTCAAGCATCATCCCGGATCAAACACCTACACTACTTCATACAACAAAATATGCTTATACATTTGGCTTTCCATTTCCATTTGTAACCATTTACAGCGAAACTAGTTCTGGCTTCATTTTACAGCATTTATCTGTAAACAATTCTTATTCAGTTAACATAGTCTCTTTGATTGCAAATATTATTTTAATCTATCTAGTCATGACATTTTTTAGGAATATTTTTAATAAATCACAAATATCAACCACTATTTCTCATATGCATTCCTAACCAACAGAAACACCAGTTATACTGTTTTCCGTTGGTTATTCAAGTGGTAACTGAAGTTCTACGTTATATATTATATCTTCGTTTGATAGGATATGCCCGGCCTATCATGAACCACATTCTATGTAAGCAACTTAGGTGCATTTCAGCCGACTTCACTCATTTAAAAATTGTATTAGCACTAAAGAATTATAATTTTATCTTGTTATTGTGTTCATAATTTGACATATCTAGAAAATTAGATATAATATGATTTATGGAACCTATCGATGTATTTAAAGCTCTATCTAACGAAATTCGGCTTAACATCTTACAGTGGTTAAAAGAACCAGAGAAGCACTTCCCTAAACAAGGCGCTCACTTGCCAAAGGAGGTTAGTTATAAAGGCGGAGTATGTGTTGGGGACATACAAGAAAAAGCCAAAACTTCTCAATCGACGGTATCTCACTACTTAAATATGATGCAGCAAGCAGGTTTACTCGAATCTGTCCGTTATGGAAAGTGGACTTATTATAGAAGAAATGAGGAAACCATTCGTCAGTTTGCTGAGTATTTTAGAACGGAGATCTAAATAGATTTTCGTTATTTTTTCAATATAAACATCGATAATTCTAGATATATGAATATAAAAGTTATTAGGGGGATTTAAATAATGCGTTACATTGCATATATTTTTGCTTTATTAGGAGGAATAGCCCTCAGTTTTGAAGGAGCTATTTATGGTGAACTAGGTAAAACAATTGGTCAGCTCGAAACCAGTTTTTATAATTTTTTTGTGGGTGCAATTATTCTTGGACTATTATGGTTATTTTTTGGTAAAGGCAAGATTTCACATGCCGTTGAAGCACCCAAATGGACACTCCTTGGAGGTCCATTAGGAGTTGTATATTTAACAGCTATTGTAATTAGTGTTCCATTTGTTGGTGTTGGTGTAACAATGGTTGCTGTAATTATTGGTCAATTAATAATGAGTATGATCATAGAGCACTATGGTTGGCTGGGTAATATGAAAACGAGAATTAATAAAGAGAAGATATTTGCTGTTATTTCAATGATAATAGCGCTTATTTTAGTTAATTAGGAGGTACAATATGAGTATACTTATGATTCTATTCACTTTACTTGGTGGTATCACATTGAGTGCACAATCAGCTATTAATGGTACATTAAGTCGCAAGGCAGGAACTATTGAAACTACACTTTTAACTTTTGTCACAGGCACTATGTTTTTAGCTATAATTATCCTCTTCTTTGGTCAAGGAGATATATTTGCTATCTTCGAAGTACCTACTTGGCAATTAAGTGCGGTATTCTTAGGAGTACTTTTTTTACTTTTTAACGTATTTGCAGTTCCCAGAATTGGTGTTATTGCAACCAGTATTACTGTTATCATCGGACAATTATTCAGCGGAGTCGTAATTGATCATTTTGGTTGGTTTAATAGTTTAGTTATCCCTCTTGATATAAAACGTTGGTTTGCTTTGCTTTTTATGATCATCGCTCTTTATTTTATCTATAAAGGAAATAAACGCTCAAATGAAGAAGCAAATGCACAATAATTAACTAAATTAAAGTGCTCCAATCATAACTAACTGGATCACTTTTTAGTTGTATCCTTCAACAAACTTCCATCGTTACTTAAGTTGAAGCTATTAGATTATTTATATCTATAGAAAAAAGTCCGAATGGATTGATGGCACTTGGGAAGATGGCAAAGTTTCTAAAATTACCTTGAATAAAAATATGTTCATTCACATGGAAGACAAATCATATGAAGGAAAAGAAGTGTACTTGATTGATTATCCTACTAAAAACACAGCGATTCCAAATAATATGATTGTGTATGCTGATATAGAGAACTCAGAATATATTGGTAATGGACTTGTAGATTGATATTCAGCAAATTATTTCCAATAATCACTTAATACCGTAACTGGCCTTAGTAATCTACTTCTCTATCATAAGTTGTTTGCAAGGTAGATGATTTGAATCCACTATTTCTCATATGCATTCCTAACCAACAGAAAACCAGTTATACTGGTTTTCTGTTGGTTATTCAAGTGGTAACTGAAGTTCTACGTTATATCTTCTCTAAAATCCAAATATCGGCCTTCCACACCTAAATTGACCAATTTTTTATAATAACCAATTTTAAATAGTGTCTCTTCATCATTATTAAAATGCAAATCGTAATCAGGTAATTCAAAGTTCATATTAGCTGTTGAACCTGTTTTGGCATTATCTAGACTATTTACAAGTTCTTCTATAAACTCTTTATCATCAATCGTGGCAATTTGTTCATCACTATCCCTTTCATAAACTCCTATGTTCGTCACATCTTGATTTAGATTTAAATTATTGTTTTGGCATCCTAATAAAACGAAAGATACCAATAACAATACTGTTACTAATTTAATTTTAACACTGATATGCCCACTCCTTTACAAATATCAGACGGCAGAATTGACCAAGAAGTTTCAGAGTCTTCTTCAATAATTCTGCTAGTTATCAGAATAAGCATATATTTTATTGAAGAAACGCACCTTATTCTTGAACATTGGCTTTTGTACCATAAAGTTAGTTTCCATTCTTGATTGTTCGTGTTATACCCCAAAATATAAAGCGGTATACAGCTGCAACAAGAAAGAAAACCCAAATATATTCAAAAGTCGTGTAAGACGTATTACCGATTAAAAGAGAATTTAAAAAAACTAAGAATAGAGACAAATACTCCATTAAAGAATCTTTAAATTTAATTTTTTTATACAAATTTTTAGTTTTTATAAAATTAAAGACATCCTTTAATTCCTCACTACGATATCCCTTGACAAGTCCTAAACCCATTATATAGACTCCCAGAGCAGGTCCATAGTCTACATTCAAAACCCGTATTATTACACAGTATAATATAGTAAATAAAAGTAGATACATTTTACTTCCTCCTTTCTTTTTATTAACCATGCTAAACAATTCTTTTCAACAAACCTACTTCTTTACGATAAGTAGCCTTTATGAAATAGCAGTAGTCCATATTGGATTCTGTTTTTCCTTTCACCACAAAAAAACAGTTATTCCTTTTGTAGAATAACTAGTTTTCATCTAAAGCTCTAATTCGCCCATTCGCAATAACTCCATTACAGCTTGCGAGCGCCTCTTTTCAACCAACTTCTGCATTGCGTTTGAGATATGTAGTGATTGCGAACCCAAATATTTATGTTTTAAGTTTTTAAAATGAATTTACATAGTAACCAATTGCCATAAAAATAAAAAAGCTTAAACTCATAATCGTGTTCAGTATGATTAGAAGTATGTTTTTATTTAATACAGCAAAAACTATGCCTAATGGTCCTATTATATAAACTAGCATCCAAATTGGACTACTAATCTGAAATACAATATTAGGTATCCATAAAAGTAAACAAATGATAAAGCATATCCAAGATGCAGTTTTGTAATCTTTTAGTTTTCTCAAGTTGTCACCGCTTTCGTATATTGGTTATTATTCCATAGCATCAGATTGGCCATCTTATTAAGTTTCATCAACATTAAATTTTATCCCTTCTTTATCTTGCGAGATATATTCTTGTACTTCAACTAAGTGTTGGCTATATATTACTATATTCTACATTAGTTGTAAATAAAAGGTATATTCTTTATTTTTCATTATAAAAAGCGTAAAAAATAAAGTGAGACTATGATAAGTGGGGGTCTTACAGACGGTTAGCACCGTGATATTTAAATGGTTTCAATTTTTAAATTAGCAACTGTTAATTGTAACTTTATAAAAACAGAAAAACCAGTTATTCTTTTTGTAGAATAACTGGTTTTCATCTAAAGCTCTAACTCGCCCATTCGCAATAACTCCACTACAGCTTGCGAGCGCCCCTTTACACCCAACTTCTGCATTGCGTTTGAGATATGATTCCTCACCGTTTTTTGCGAAATAAATAAGTCCTGGGCGATTTCCTTTGTTGTTTTATCCTGCACTAGTAGCTCAAATACTTCTCTTTCCCTTTTCGTTAGTAATTGCTTCGGTTTGTAGTCATTATCTTTCAAATGTGAACCCCTCCTTGCTAACTTTAGGGCGTTGAAAATAAGAGGGTAATTACTTAGTCAATCTTATAATATGTTAACCACAGTGAAGGTGTGCTCTACAAACGTCTAAATGACTACAAGTTTTTGATGTTAGGCATTAATGTACATAATTATCTCATCATTTTACAAATGATCTACATGTTTCTTATATATGTCACTGTTCAATTATGCTCCTTTATTTTTTTGATTCACGATCAATTTCCGCTCTAAAACAAACAAAAACCCTGTTCCAAATTGGAGCAGGGTTTTTGAACCATATTAATATGCGTGATCGCTTCCGAAGAAGTTTTTGAATGATTGGATATTCGTATCACGGTTTAATGCTGCGATCGAAGTTGTTAAAGGAATACCTTTAGGACAAACTTGCACGCAGTTTTGTGAGTTACCACATCCAGAGATTCCACCGTCGTCCATTAATGCTTCTAGACGTTCGCTTTTGTTCATCTCACCTGTTGGATGGGAGTTGAATAAGCGAACTTGTGATAATGCTGCAGGTCCAATGAAATCGGTACTGCTGTTCACATTTGGACATGCTTCCAGGCAAACACCACATGTCATACATTTTGATAATTCGTATGCCCATTGTCGTTTTTTCTCCGGCATTCTAGGGCCAGGACCAATATCGTGTGTACCATCGATTGGAACCCATGCTTTTACCTTTTTCAAGGAGTCAAACATGCGACTACGATCTACAACTAAGTCACGGACAACTGGAAATGTTGCCATCGGTGCAACACGAATTGGTTGTTCCAGTTTATCTACAAGTGTAGAACAAGCTTGACGTGGTTCCCCATTAATGACCATCGAACAAGCTCCACAAACTTCTTCTAAGCAGTTAGATTCCCATTGAATTGGAGCAACAGATTCTCCTTTTGCATTAACTGGATTTTTTTGTGTTTCCATCAATGCGGAGATGATATTCATATTCTTACGGTAACTTACCTTAAAAGTCTCCTCATACTCAGGGGACTCCGGGCTATCTTGACGAGTCACAATCAGTGTTAATTTCTCCTCTGCCATTTCTCGCTACCCCCTTTTATTTTTTCTTACTGTAATCACGTTTTCTCGGTTCGATTAGTGATACATCTACATCTTCATATTCGAATTTCGGTGCTTTAGTTGCTTCGTCAAAAGATGCTTTGGTTGTTTTAAGCCATTCTTCATCATTACGATCAGGGAATTCCGGTTTGAAATGTGCACCACGGCTTTCATTACGGTTGTAAGCTCCTTGCGTAATAACGCGTGCTAAATGAAGCATGTTTTTCAATTGACGAGTAAACATAACACCAGAGTTATTCCAGCGTGATGTATCATCCATATTGATGTTATCCCAACGTTCTATCAATTCCTGGATTTTTTCATCTGTTTTTAATAATTTTTCGTTGTCTCGTACAACGGTTACGTTATCTGTCATCCATTCACCAAGCTCTTTATGGATTTGATACGCATTCTCATCACCACGCATATTTAATAACGATTCAAATTTTTCCTCTTCTTCTTTTAATCGGTTATCAAATACAGTGGAAGGTACGTCTTCAACTGTTTTTTCCAGACCATCCATATATTTAATCGCATTAGGTCCGGCTACCATACCACCATAGATGGATGATAGTAACGAGTTAGCTCCTAGACGGTTTGCTCCGTGTTGAGTGTAATCACACTCACCAGCAGCGAAAATACCAGGAATATTTGTCATTTGGTCAAAATCAACCCACAGACCACCCATTGAATAGTGTACTGCCGGGAAGATTTTCATTGGTACTTTACGAGGGTCTTCCCCAACAAACTTCTCGTAAATTTCAATGATACCGCCAAGCTTAACATCTAACTCTTTTGGATCTTTGTGTGAAAGGTCAAGATACACCATGTTTTCACCATTGATACCTAATTTTTGGTTTACACACACATCAAAAATTTCACGTGTTGCAATATCACGAGGTACTAGGTTACCGTATGCAGGATATTTCTCTTCTAGGAAATACCATGGCTCCCCGTCTTTATATGTCCAGAGACGACCACCTTCACCACGCGCAGACTCACTCATTAGACGAAGTTTATCGTCCCCTGGAATCGCAGTTGGATGAATTTGAATGAACTCACCATTTGAATAAACTGCTCCTTGTAAATAAAGTGCAGCAGCTGCAGAACCAGTATTGATAACAGAGTTAGTCGATTTACCAAAGATAATACCAGGTCCACCTGAAGCGAAAATAGTAGCATCTGCTTTAAATGCTTTTAGTTCATGAGACTTAATGTTTTGACCAATAATACCTCGTCCAACACCTTCATCATCAATGATGGCTGAAATGAATTCCCAGCTTTCATATTTTGTTACTAAACCTTGCACTTCAAAGCGACGAACCTGCTCGTCTAAAGCATATAATAATTGTTGCCCTGTTGTCGCACCGGCGTATGCTGTACGGTGATGCTGTGTACCACCGAAACGACGGAAGTCAAGTAAACCTTCTGGTGTACGGTTAAACATAACTCCCATACGATCCAGCATATGTATAATTCCAGGTGCAGCATCACACATTGCTTTTACTGGTGGCTGATTGGCTAAGAAGTCACCACCGTAAACTGTATCATCTAAGTGTTCCCAAGGAGAGTCACCTTCCCCTTTTGTATTTACTGCACCGTTAATTCCACCTTGTGCACAAACAGAGTGAGACCTTTTTACAGGTACAATTGATAATAGATCAACGTGTACGCCTGCTTCTGCTGCTTTAATTGTGGCCATTAAACCTGCTAGACCACCACCAACAATAACAATATTGCGATCACTCATTTTTACTCACTCCCTTTACTCCCTACTACTTAATTAAACAAACGCGAACAATGCGCGGATACCGATATATGTTACTGCTAAGAAAACTAAAAGTGTTGCATATGTAGCAATTTTTTGTGAGCGTGGTGTAACGGTAACACCCCAGCTTACTAAAAAGCTCCACAAACCATTTGCGAAGTGGAATGTAGTTGAAACCACACCAATCACATAGAACCAGAACATGACTGGATTAGCCAAAATATTTTCCATTAATCCGTAATTCAATTCCTCTGTTCCCATTCCAATTTGAACACGTGTCTCCCATACGTGCCACACAATAAATACAAGTGTAATAATACCTGTGATTCGTTGCAGATAGAACAACCAGTTACGGAAGAAGCCATAACGACTTACATTATTTTTTGCAACAAACACGATATACACACCTAATACTGCGTGGAATATAATAGGAAGAAAAATGATTAAGATTTCAAGCATGAGCCGGAATGGTAAATCATGCATGAATTGTGCTGCTCTGTTAAAGCTTTCAGGACCATAAACTGCAAAATGGTTTACAACCAAGTGCTGAATTAAAAAGATCCCGATTGGCACAACGCCTAATAGTGAATGTAACCTGCGATAAAAAAATTCCCTATTCTCCACCTTTTGTGTACCCCCCTCTTGTTCAACTTAAATTCAACATACGACTCTTTTTTCATTAAAAACTTTAAAGCGCTTTACATCCCGTTGTAAGAATTCTTTTTTCGTTTCATCCCTCTAACGGGACTTCCCATCCAAAGATTTTCGTATATTGTTACCACAACTATTGTACTTCTATCAGGAAAAAGCGTCAAGAAAACGAATTCTTTTTCTTCAATATTTGTCGATATATATTAGAAAATAGAGAAAGTTACTTTCTAATGATTGCAGAAAACGTTAAAAAAGGTGATAATAGTTAGTAAAGAGTTAGGTTCTGATTGAGGTAAGAGAGGGGACAATCAAGTGACAAACAAAAAAACAAACATCGCGACAGTACTTGCCAACCTTCAAACAACCAGCAGTGGCTATGATTTAATTCGTTATGTGGGATTACCAGATATGCTGGGGCAAGAATCCGATCTTATTTTATATGTTATGGGGAAAAACTTGGCCAGACAAGCGGAATGTGCAACAACAGAAGAAGTAAAGGAATTTTTTCAGCATGTTGGATGGGGAGAGTTGTGGTTAACACAAGAAAAACGACGTGGTTTTATTTATGAACTAGGCGGCAATCTAATTAAAGCACGATTGCAAACGTTAAAAGAAATTGACTTTCAACTAGAAGCAGGATTTCTAGCGGAAACAATGTATCATATAAGCAATAAAAGTTGTGAATGTGTAGCAGAAGTCAATAAAGATCACGTTATTTTACACGTTCTACATAATTAAAGCCCCTTATTCCTCATGGTCGGCTAAATGTTGGCCACGTCTTGTGGCCAACACCGACATTTTCGAAAAGGGACTTTATTCTTCTTCTTGAAGATGATGTAATATATTCTCTGCAACGGGCTTCGGGATCCCTAATTTTACAATGGAGTCAACCGATGCCTGTTCTATTTCCTTTACAGATTTAAAATGAGTAAGTAATAATTTCTTCCTCTGAGCACCAACTCCATCAATATCATCTAATTTAGAACGGAAGGCACTTTTTCCTCTGAGCTGTCTGTGAAAAGTGATCGCAAATCGATGCACTTCATCTTGTATCCGTTGAATAAAATAAAATTCCTGCGACCGACGATCAAGCTCCACTATTACTGGGGGATCGCCATATAATAATTCACTCGTACGGTGTTTATCATCTTTTGCTAAACCGCATAAAGGAATATCTAATCCCAGCTCATTTTCCAATACATCAATAGCTGCTGACATTTGTCCTTTAGCACCATCGACAAGTATCAAGTCCGGCAGTGGTGCTCCTTCTTTTAATAGCCTTGTGTATCGCCTTCGTATCACCTCACGCATTGTCTCATAATCATCAGGACCATCCACATGTTTAATTTTATATTTACGATATTCTTTTTTTGCTGGCTTACCGTCAATAAAAACAACCATCGCTGATACTGGATCCGTCCCCTGAATATTAGAGTTATCAAAGGATTCAATACGATGTGGTGTCTCAATGTGCAGTTTTTCTCCCAGGCTTTCGACAGCACGAATGGTACGTTCTTCGTCTCGTTCAATCAAACTGAATTTTTCCTGTAGGGCAATTTCCGCATTTTTCTTTGCTAATTCTACTAATTCTTTTTTGCGACCTCGCATTGGAATATGAACATCAACTTCTAATAATTGCTTTAATAAATCGACATCTGTCGGAATTGGTACAAGAATTTGCTTCGGCTTTGGATGATGATGGTGCATGTAAAAACTTCCGATAAAACTTAGGAACGTTTCCTCTGGTTCATCGTAAAACGGAAATATCGAAATATCTCGTTCAATTAATTTTCCTTGGCGTATAAAGAATACCTGCACACACATCCAGCCTTTGTCATAGGTGAAATTAAACACATCACGGTCTACCTGGTCTTTCATGGTCATCTTTTGTTGTTCCATTACCGACTCAATATGCTGGATCAGATCACGAAATTCTTTGGCCCGCTCGAAATTTAAATCCTCAGAAGCTGTGAGCATTTTTTCTTTTAATTCTGTTTTTATATTTCCGTACCCACCATTTAAAAAGCTTGTGATTTCCTGAGTGATTTTGCGGTACTCTTCCTTGGATGGTGGAGTATCGGAGCATGCTAAGCATTGATCCATATGATAATACAAACAATGCCGCCCTTTTGGATTATTGCACTTTCGCAACGGGTATAACCGGTCTAATAACTTTTTAGTTTCCCTCGCCGCCAATACGTTAGGATAAGGTCCGAAGTATTTACCCTTGTCCTTTTTAACTTTTCTAGTAATAATTAAACGCGGATGACGTTCGTTTGTAATTTTTAAAAAAGGATAAGATTTATCATCTTTCAACAGTACATTATATCTCGGGTCATATTTTTTGATTAAGTTCATTTCAAGAATCAGTGCTTCTATTTCTGAACTTGTGACGATATATTCAAAATCTTTGATCTCACGAACGAGACGCTGTGTTTTTTGATCATTAGCCCCAATAAAATAAGAACGAACCCGGTTACGAAGGATTTTCGACTTCCCAACATAGATAACAGTTCCATGTTTATCCTTCATTAAATAACAGCCAGGTTGCGCCGGTAATACCGCCAATTTCTCCTTAATATGTTCTTTCACCACTTCACCCCCCTTATATTCGTGATGTTTATCTCTATTTGGGTTCTTCGATCTAAACATTATTATAGAATAAAAAAAGACTCTTTCCGTAAAGAATCCCTTATTATAGGGTAAGTTCTCTATAATAAGGGATTATCTCGTTTTATTATGCGTGTTTGTTGATTATTTCAACAAGTGCTTCTTTTGGTTGGTAACCAACAACTTGTTCTACTACTTCACCATCTTTGAAAAGTAGAAGTGTTGGAATACTCATAACACCGTATTTTCCAGCTGTTTCTTGGTTCTCATCAACATCAAGTTTTACAATTTTAACTGTGTCGCTCATTTCACCATCTATTTCTTCTAGGACTGGTGCAATCATTTTACATGGTCCACACCAAGTAGCCCAAAAATCAGCTATTACTAATCCCTCGCTAGTTTCATTACCAAAAGTGCTATCGCTAGCTGCTACAATTGCCATTAAGAATTCCTCCTTCATTATTCCGATTTCTTTACAAGTATAACATTGACAAAAAAATCATCCTAGTACTTTGCTTATAGTTATTATATGATTGCAAAAAAATACTATACAGTCATCACATAGTAGATTCCGATAGCTAAAAAGATGACTGCTATCACGATTAATACATAGGCTAAAGTTTTCACAATGCCACTCCTTTACTGGATGCTTGACCCGATAACATAGGATAATCCGACGGAAATAACCAGTGATATAAAACCAACAGCCCTATTATCATTGGCAATTTCCTGATCGATTTTATAGGTTGGTGTTAAAAATTCAAAGATAAAATATCCGAACAACAGTAACAGAAAGCCATATCCACCCCATGCAATGCTTTCTAAGATCGTATCATTGTGTTCTATAGAGTATCGGATGATATTAGCAATCCCAAATATTTTCCCGCCTGTTGCCATCGCAACGCTGAAATTGCCTTGTTGAATTTCTTCCCAATTTTTATAAGAAGTGACAAGCTCAAAAATAACCAGAAATAGTACTAAACATAAAATGGCAACACTATAACGAGCTGCGGTTTCAACAAATAAGTTTCCCCAAAAGTCAGACATGACATAGCCTCCTTTTATTTTAATTCCAGCATGGTGACACCAAGGCCACCTTCACCCATATTACCATCACGTGCACTCGTAATTTTAGAATGTTTTCGGGCAAAATCTTTAACCCCTTTTCTTAGTGCTCCGGTTCCTTTTCCATGGATGATTGATACTTTGTTATAACCTGCAAGCAGGGCATCGTCAATATATTTCTCCAGTTGTTGCACAGCATCTTCAAAACGTTCCCCGCGCAAATCTAACTCTGGTTTGACGAGATACCCGGAACCTCTGACCGTTGCTAATGGTCTTTCCATTTTTGGCTCTTCTCTTCTAATAAATAAAATATCTTTTCGTTTGGCTTTCATTTTCATTATACCAATCTGCACCTGAAATTCGTTTTTGCCTGTTTGTTCGATAATAGTTCCTTTTTGATCTAGTGTTAATAATCGGACCTCATCACCAGGCTTTAACGTTTTTGCTTTGTCATCATCAATGGTTGGTTCCTGTTTTTTGTCCTGCTTTTTCGTTAAATTAGGTCTGGCATCATTTAATAATTTCTTTGCTTCTATCCATTCATGCTCTTTTAATTCTGCCTCTGTTTGCATATTGCGTAGTTCCGCAACTATTATTTCTGCTTCTTCACGTGCTTTGGTAACTGCCTTTTCTGCTTTTTCTTCTGCTTTCTTGTATAAAGTTTCGCGATCTTTTTCAAATTGCTGCCACTGTTTTTCCAAGTCACGTTTTAACTGTTCTGCACCTTCTAAAATATCGTTAGCATCTTCATAATCGGTTTCTGCCTTTCGACGTGAATCTTCAAGAGAAGCGATCATATTTTCCACACTTTTCGAATCGGTACCGATATGACTTTTGGCATCCTCAATAATTGATTCATGTAAGCCTAGACGCTTGGAAATTTCAAATGCATTACTCCGTCCTGGCACACCGATTAACAATCGATATGTTGGCTTTAATGTTTGGATATCGAATTCAACTGACGCGTTAACCACGCCGTCACGGTTGTATCCATATGCTTTTAGTTCTGGATAGTGTGTTGTGGCAATAACTCGCGCCTTTTTACTCAGGACACGATCGAGAATAGACATCGCAAGTGCTGCCCCTTCTTGTGGATCTGTACCTGCACCAAGCTCATCGAATAAAAGCAATGATTTTTCATTAAAGTTATTAAGGATGTCTACTATGTTTGTCATATGAGAGGAAAAAGTACTTAAGCTTTGCTCAATCGACTGCTCATCCCCTATATCTGCGAAAACATCCGAGAATACTGCTAATTCACAACCGTCCAGTGCTGGGACCTGTAAGCCAGACTGTGCCATTAACGTACATAGGCCAACCATTTTTAATGTCACCGTTTTACCACCAGTGTTGGGACCTGTGATAACTATAGCAGTGAATGCTTCGCCTAATTCAACATCATTTGCCACGACTTCATCTGAAAGGATCAGCGGATGTCGTGCCTGCTTCATCTTAATCACACCACGATCATTCATCGTTGGTCTGCTTGCTTTCATTTGATGACTTAGTTTTGCTCTTGCAAAAATAAAATCTATCTCTTCCAGAGCTTCGACGTTTTGTAATAAAAACTCTTCATCAGCTGCTATTCGTTGCGATAAATCTTTTAATATCCGTTCGATTTCCCGCTTTTCTTCGACTCGAGCCTCTTGTAATTGATTATTTAATTCCACAACTGATTGTGGCTCCATAAACAATGTTTGAGCTGATGCCGATTGGTCATGGACGATACCGCCAATTGCAGAGCGATATTCTTGTTTCACTGGTATCACATAACGATCATTACGAATGGTAATAATCGCATCAGACAGCATTTTAGCTTTCGTTTTTGTAAGATTATCTAAACGGTCACGTACTTTATTTTCATTGGTACGTATTCTGGAACGCAATCCGCGTAGTTTATCGGAGGCTCCATCCATCATATGCCCATGATCATCAATACAGCTTTTGATCTCTCGTTCTAATTCATTCAATGGTACAATTTCATCCGCTAATTCCTGGATAATCGGTAATTCGATATCTTCCAATTTATCAATAAATAGTTTTAGCTGTTTCCCACCGTAAATTGTGCTTGCTACATCGAGACATTCATGCGTACTTAATATACCTCCGATAACAGCTCTTTTTACATGGGGTTTAATATCAAAAATCCCACCTAGCGGGACATTTCCTTTTAAGCGGATGACGTGATAAGCTTCGTCTGTTTCGTTTTGCCATTTCATGACTTGATCGAGATCCGTTGATGGCTTCAGCTTTCGTATTTTTTCAATCCCTAGGGAAGAAGCTGCTTTGTCGACTAGCTGTTCAATAATTTTATGATATTCTAAAACATTGAGAATTCGGTTATTCATAAACGGACCTCCTTCCATTTATTTCTCTAAAAATTGTTTCAACTGTTCTTTTGTCCACGTATTAACTACCGTTTGTTTTTTCAATTTACCTCGTCTTGCCGTGCCTACACCTGCAGTCATGTCTTCTAACATGGCATAGCTATGAGCATCGGTATTAATGGCTATATTCACGTCTTCTTGTTGTGCCAGTTCTACCCATTTTGCAGCTAAGTCAAGACGATTAGGATTAGCATTTAATTCTAAAATTGTATTAGTATCTTTTGCTTTTCCAATCAACCATTCTACATCAACAGGGTATCCGTCTCTTCGACCTAGAAGTCTGCCGGTTGGATGAGCAATCATATCAACATTCGGGTTTTCGAGCGCATTAAGTAAGCGATCATGAATCTTTTCCTGGGATTGCCCGAAACTGGAGTGAATGGATGCAATCACAAAATCAAGCTCTTGTAAGAAATCGTCATCAAAGTCTAAGCGCGCATCAGGTAAAATATCCATTTCAATCCCTGCAAATAGGTGAATGTCTGGATGTTTGGCCTGTACTTGCTCAATTTCTTTTCGTTGTAATCTTAAGCGGTCTTCATTTAAACCATTAGCTACTCGTAGATACTTGGAATGATCGGTAATCGCAATATATTCGTATCCCTTTTCTTTCGCACGAATCACCATCTCTTCCAATGATTGAGCACCATCACTCCAGGTGGTGTGCATATGTAAATCTCCACGTATAGCATCTTCATGCACTAAATCAATCTCCGTTTTTGCTAGTTCTATTTCATCTTTTCCTTCACGTATCTCTGGTGGAATATAATGAAGATCGAAACTTTCATAAAACGCTTCTTCTGTATCAAATGTTTCTACTTCTCCAGTTTCTACATCTTCTACACCATATTCACTAATTTTTTTACCTTGTGCTTTTGCAAGCTGTCGCATCTGGACATTGTGATCTTTGGAACCGGTGAAATGATGTAATGTAGTTGGAAATTCTTTATCTGTTACTAAGCGGAAGTCCACACTGATATCATAACGACCCTCTACGACGATAGATACTTTAGTATCTCCTGCCGCAATTGTATCGATACGGTCTTCAAATTGTAAGAGTTTGTCGCGCACCACTTCCGGTGCATCCGTTGCTATGATAAAGTCTAGATCTTTAACTGTCTCACGAAAACGCCGCATACTTCCTGCTATGGAAAATTGTTTGATCTCCTCAATCGTATGAAGAAAAGCTTCAATTTTTTCTACAATAGGCACCACCATGGGCACAGGCAGACGTTCCGGTCGAGCTCCAGCACTGTTTAAAGTTTCTAATATTTTTTCTTCGGTCTTTTTACCAAAGCCTTTTAATACTTGTATTTTGCCTTTTTCACAAGCTTCTCTTAACGTTTTCTCATCAACGACTTGTAACTCGTGATAAAGTTTAGCTAATTTCTTCCCTCCAAGACCTTGAAGGTTTAATAATGGTATTAATCCTTTCGGCACTTCTGTTTCTAATTGCTTTAATGTGTCTGATTCACTATTTTCAACAAACTCGGTAATTACCGCTGCTGTTCCTTTGCCAACTCCTTGTAATTTCGTGAAGTCGTCTATTTCTGTTAAAGAACGGTCGTCTCGTTCCAGCGCTTGTGCTGCTTTACGGTAAGCAGAAATTTTGAATGGATTTTCGCCTTTTAATTCAAGATAAGTTGCTATTTTTTCTAATAGTTTGATGACATCTTTTTTATTAACAGACATCTTGTTTCCCTCACTTTTTAGTATTCTACATGTGAAATACCCTTGCTTACTCCAGTGGCAAGGGTATATGGATTAACCATTATTAAATGGATCATTCTCAAACCAATACGTCGTTAATTTTTCCGATAGTACAGGTGTATGTTCAATAATATAGGTGGCAATACTTGATCCATCAATATAATCCTGGACAAATGAGACAGGGGCAAGTGCTAATATATAAAGTACAACAAAAATAAGTAAATAAACTTCGATAAATCCAAATATAGCTCCAAGCCAGCTATTGACAACATTCAACAGTGGTAAATCTGCAACAAAATCAAGCATTGTTGCTACTATTTGTAATAATATTTTTGTTACAAAGAATAATGCACCAAACGCAATCGCATTATAATAGGCAGCTTCTAAAGGTAATGAATCTAAAAAGACAGCCCATGAAGAATCAGACATTAATTCAGGATATGGGATCCATAATTCTAGCTTTGAAGCAACATTATCATAATATGTCGCTGCTACAATAAAAGCAATGATAAATGCAGTTAGATGAAGTACTTGGAGAATAAAACCTCTTCTCAGTCCGACAAGTACTCCGATAATTAATAAAACAATCAGTATAAAGTTTACCATGACAAATTTATTCCTCTTTCTCTTCAAGTAATTTTTGCAATACCTCAAACTCTTCTTTCAGTTTAATATAGTCATTCATTGTATTTACAGCTGTCAGCACAGCCAAGTTAGTGGAATCTAATGATTTATTCACAGCATGAATTTCACGCATTTTATCATCTACTAAATTTGCTACAGCGCGCATATGTTCAGTTTTTTCATTTCCTACAATATTATATGTTCTTCCATATATATCAACGGAAGTCCGTGATTTTTCTGACTGGGACACCATGATTCCCCCTTCTAGACAAATAACCTTAAAATTAATATTAACATGAAGCATTCAATTAGAAAACTATTCTGATAAAACCTTTCTCTGTTATACTTATAGAAAAGTGGAAAGTGCCTGTTTAGATGCGTAGGATAGATCCCGAACAACAAAACAAAACTACGGAGATAAGGGAATTCCCTGTATTTTTACCGTAAATCTTCATCCACTTTATACCCTTACGTTTAGAAAGGACGAATACTGTTGTCAAATATTGTATTACAATTTCCGAAAAATGATTTATCCAAAGTTAAAGATTACTATAAAAAATATATTACCAAAGTTCCGGCGAATAGTCTTTTCTTAGCTAAAATCAATAATGTAACGATTACTGCCTATAAATCCGGAAAAGTTATGTTTCAAGGTGATCAAGCTCAACAAGAGGCGAAGAAATGGAATGCCCCAGCAACCGGAAGTTCTTCTACCAACCGCTCTAAAGCTTCCGTTAATGAGCATGATTATCAGCCACCTGAAACTCTTTTCTCGCATGCACATATTGGCACGGATGAAGCGGGAACAGGTGATTATTTTGGTCCGATCACCGTTAGTGCTGTTTATGTCCCGGAAGAAAAGATTGCGATGTTAAAAGCTATGGGCATTACCGATTCCAAAGCATTAACAGACGATAAAATTGCCCGGCTTGCCAAAGAAATTGTCCGAGAGAACATTCCTTACACTTTGTTGACGTTAGATAATACGAAATATAATAAATTGCAGAAAAAAGGGTGGAATCAAGGCAAAATGAAGGCCATGCTCCACCAACATGCCATCCAAAAATTAATGACAAAAATCGACCAAATTCCTACCCATGGTATCCTAATTGATCAATTTTGTCAGCCATCTTCATTCCTAAAGCATATTGGACAGGAAGGATTAAAATTAGAAAAAGATACCTTCTTTATGACAAAGGCTGAAAGCTATTCAACTTCCGTAGCAGCAGCATCTATCATTGCCCGTGCTAAATTTGTGAAAGAGATGGACAGGATCTCCAATCAATACGGCTTTACGATCCCGAAAGGAGCTTCAAACAAGGTCGATGAAGCTGCTTCCTATTTTATCAAAAAAAATGGTCAGGAAGCATTATCTCAAATTGCAAAAATACACTTTGCTAATACAGAAAAAGCTTTACGGTATGTAAAATAATTTCTATTCACAAAGATTATTCGAGTAGAGCTCTTTTTGCAATGCTCCCGTCGTTTAGAGAGCTTCTATTTGACGCGTGCTTCCCTTTTTACGATGCTCCCGTCGTTTAGAATGCTTCTATTTGACGCGTGCTTCCCTTTTTACGATGCTCCCGTCATTTAGAACACTTCTATTTGACGCGTGCTTCCCTTTTTATGATGCTCCCGTCGTTTAGAATGCTTCTATTCGACGCGTGCTTCCCTTTTTATGCTGCTCCCGTCGTTTAGAGTGCTTCTATTCGACGCGTGCTTCCCTTTTTATGCTGCTCCCGTCATTTAGAATGCTTCTATTTGATGCGTGCTTCCTTAAAAAGTAAGGCTGCAACTGATAAGCGTTGCAGCCTTTTGATTTATTGATTTATCCTCTTAATTCTGCATTGTGTTCTTTTCCTACTGCTTCTAAAATCGCTTGGTAAGATGCTTCTACTTCATCATCTGTTAGCGTTCTTTCCGGGTCCTGGTAGAATAAACTGAAAGCAATAGACTTTTTACCTTCTGCTAAGTGCTCTCCTTGATAGACATCAAATACTTGAATATCTTTGATTAATTCTCCGCCTGCATGTGCAATGGTTGCCTCTAATGCTCCTGCTTGAACACTTTGATCAACAACTAATGCGATATCTCTTGTTACGCTTGGGTAACGCGGTATTTTAGCAAATTTTGGTTCATTTTCATGAATTTCCAGGATGTAATCAAAATTGATATCAAACACGAATGTTTCTTTTAGATCATAGTCTTTCTGCAATTGAGGATGTACCTGACCAGCAAAACCAATCGCACGGTCGTTAATGAATAACTGTGCCGTTCTGCCTGGATGCATACCATCGACTTTTGCCTGGCTAAATGTAACATCAATGTTTAGTGATTCAAATAATGCTTCTAGAATCCCTTTGACAACAAAGAAATCTACTACTTTTTTCTCTTGTTGCCACGGATGTGTGAGCCATTCACCAGTCAAAGCACCTGCTATGCGCAGTTGTTCATCCGGCTGTTTTGTTACTTTTTCCTCTTTAGAAATGAAGATACTGCCTAATTCGTAATACGCTACATTTGCTTGCTTTCGAGCTAAGTTATATGCAACAGATGATAACATTTCCGGCAAAATACTTAAACGTAACGTACTATGCTCTTCACTCATCGGCATAGCTAGTGAAACAGAAGAAACCATCTTTTCTGCTACTTCTGGACTAACGAGCTCCGTTACTCGTTCTTTGCTAGTTAACGAATATGTTACCGTTTCGGATAATCCAGCACCTTCTAAAAATTGATTGATATGACGTTTGAGTTCTTGCTGTTTCGTTAGTCCTCCTGCTTGTGCACCACCACTTGGTAAGGTAAAAGGTACATTGTCATACCCAAAAATACGTGCCACTTCTTCGAGCATATCTTCAAAAATGACAATATCCTGACGACGAGTCGGTGCATAAACAGTAAATGTTTCGCCGTCTTGCTCATAGTTAAAGTTTAATTTACGTAAAATATCGGCCATTTGATCATTGGAAATGTTAGTACCTAAACGATCATTAATAGTAGACGTCCAGATCGTTACTGTTTTTTCGGAATAATCTAATTGATCATACTCTACTACCCCGTCCAATACTGTTGCTCCTGCATAATCCTGAAGCAATTGACAAGCACGTTCACCAGCTTTACGGACACGATTTGGGTCTACTCCTTTTTCAAAACGATTGCTTGCTTCACTGCGTAAGTCAAATTCTTTTGACGCTTTTCGGATCGTTTGACCATCGAAGTAAGCTGCTTCTATTAAAACAGTAGTTGTTTGTTCAGTAACCTCAGAATCCGCACCGCCCATTACACCTGCAAGAGCTATTGCTTCTTTTCCGTTGGTAATTACTAAATGTTCACTTGATAATGTACGTTCTTGGTCATCCAGTGTAACGAGCTTTTCCCCTTCATTTGCCATTCTGACAACTACTTCATTTGATCCGAGCTTGTCAAAATCGAATGCGTGTAATGGTTGACCATACTCTAACAAAACATAGTTAGTAATATCGACCACATTATTAATGGGACGAATCCCTGCTGCCATTAAGTAATTGCGTATCCATAACGGGGAAGGACCAATTTTTACATCTTTCACTAAAAAAGCACCGTAATAAGGATTTTGTTCTTTAGCCTCTACTGTTAGGGAAACTTGATCTGCTGCTTTTTCTTCATCGGTATGATAGTCCGTATGTGGCAGACGAATAGGCACATCTAAAATCGCTGCTACTTCATAAGCAACACCTAGCATACTTAACGCATCCGAACGATTTGGTGTTAAACCAAGTTCCATAATAATATCGTCCAGGTTCAATGGTTCGGTTACATCTACACCAATTTCCGCATCTTCCGGAAATACGAAGATACCACTGGCAAATTCTTTTGGTACGAATTTTTCCTCAACACCTAATTCCTGCAAGGAGCAAATCATACCATTTGATTCTACACCACGTAGTTTTGCCTTTTTAATTTTGAAATTACCCGGTAAAACCGAACCTGGTTTTGCTACAGCAACCTTTTGACCTGTTGCGATATTGGGTGCACCACAAATAATTTGCAGCGTTTCGTCTCCGACATTAACTTGACATAAATTTAATTTATCTGCGTTTGGGTGTTTGTCACAGCTTTCTACATAACCAACCACCACATTATTCGCCGGACTTGCAAAGTGTTCTAATCCTTCTACTTCAATCCCTGACTTGGTGATACGTTCTGCCAAATCTTCTGGGGATAATTGATCGATATCTACATATTTTTTTAACCAATTCAATGATACAAACATGTTTTAGCCTCCTCCTTACGCTTGATGATATTGCTTCAAGAATCGAATATCGTTTGTATAGAAATGACGAATATCGTCCACACCGTATTTCAACATAGCAATTCGCTCTGGTCCCATTCCGAATGCAAAACCGCTATAGACTTTCGGATCATATCCTGCCATTTCCAGCACACGCGCGTGTACTAATCCAGCACCAAGAATTTCAATCCATCCGGTTTTTTTACATACGCTACAGCCTTCTCCATTACACATTTTACAAGAAATATCCATTTCAACAGATGGCTCTGTAAAAGGGAAAAAGCTAGGACGTAAACGAATTTGTCGCTCTTCTCCAAACATCTGCTTTGCGAAACGATCCAGTACGCCTTTCAAGTCACTCATACGCACATTTTTGTCCACATAAAGTCCTTCAATTTGAGTAAATTGATGTGAGTGTGTTGCATCATCGGTATCACGACGATACACTTTCCCTGGACAAATCATTTTTACCGGGCGCTCTCCTTGTATCATGTTCATCGTACGTGCTTGTACTGGTGAAGTATGGGTACGCAATAATATGTCTTCTGTAATATAGAAGGAGTCTTGCATATCACGTGCTGGATGTCCTTTTGGCAGGTTTAATGCCTCGAAGTTATAATAGTCTGTTTCGACTTCCGGACCTTCTCGAACTTCGAATCCCATACCGATGAATAAGTCTTCAATTTCTTCGACAATACTGGTTAACAGATGTGGACCGCCTGTTGGAACAGGTCTTCCTGGTAATGTGACATCAATGGTTTCTTCTGCAAGTTGTTTTTCCAATTCTTCTGCTTCGATGTCAGCTTTTTTGCTGTCGATAGCGTCTGCGATTTGTCCTCGTACTTTGTTGGCTAGTTCACCAATGACTGGACGTTCTTCCTTTGATAATTTTCCCATGCCTCGTAATACTTCCGTGATCGGACCTTTTTTCCCTAAGTAGGCAACTCTAACGTCTTGTAATTCTTTTAGGGATATTGCTTCTTCTACTTTTTGCAATGCTTCCTTTTCTAGTGCTTGTAATTGTTCTTTCATTTTGTGAACCTCCTTTATATTAAAAAAATGGCTATACTTACTACCGCTGCAGATAAAATATGCGTTAAATATGCTTAGAAAACAAAAAAGTCCCGCCCCTAGGTATAAAGGGACGAGACTGTATGTATCGCGGTACCACCCTTGTTGATATAGGTTTAACTATATCCACTCAAGTTATAAAGATAACGGCATAAACCGGAACACCTTTACTTGCTAAGCAAGGTCTAAGTGTCAGCTCCAGAGTGAAATTTCTACATGTGATCGTTAGAAGCATTTTCAGTCTATGATGCTTCTTTCCTTGAAACGATTTTTCACACATTTACTAGCTCTTTCGACGCTTTTTAAATGTTTTTACTTTATATAGTATAAGCAAGCATTGCAAATGTTGCAAGTCCCACTGTTCATTTTTTTGCTACTTCATACATAAGAATAGCAGCGGCAATGCTAACATTTAGGGATTCTGCCTGCCCGTATATTGGAATTTTAACATTTTGTGTTGATTTTTTCATGTGTTCCGGATCCACTCCAGCTCCTTCATTCCCAACCATTATAGCAAGCTTTTCAGGGACTTCCAGTTTATGATAATAGGTCGCATTATCTAAACCTGTTGACCATACCTCTATGCCTTCCTGTTGTAGACGAGCGATTTCATCATTTAAATCCGCTTCATAAACATGCAGATGAAACATTGATCCTTGGGTAGATCGAATAACTTTATCATTAAATAAGTCGACGGTTCCTTTACCTAAGATCACTGTATCAAATCCAGCTGCATCTGCAGTTCGAATCATGGTTCCCAAATTCCCGGGATCTTGGATTCGATCTACCAGTAAGGCACGCTTACTCTGTCTTTCACTGCACTTATTTTTACGCACAACTGCCATTATACCTTGTGGTGTTTTGGTATCCGTTAGAGCTGCCATCACATTATCTGACACTTCATAGGAAGGGTAGGTAAGCCAGTCCGCATTCACTTCTATTCCCGTTTGATAAATTATTTCTATGATTGCCCAGTTACTTTTGTGTGCTTCTTCAATTAAGTGAAAGCCTTCGATCATAAATTGTGACTGTAGATCTCGTTCCTTTTTCTTTTTTAGTTTTCGCCAATTCTTTATTTTTTCATTTTTAACAGATGTTAACATACACTCATTCCCCTTTTTGATGTTTCTATCATACATATTAATCTTTATTAAGGTCAAACTATAATGAAAAATGTAAAAGATGGGGTGATAATATGGATTTAAATTTAAGAAAAGCAATCATGTCCAACGTGTCTGGCAATTCTGCTAATGATTTAGAAGCAACCATTGTCGATGCCATTGAGAGTGGCGAAGAAAAAATGCTTCCTGGTCTTGGTGTCTTATTTGAAATATATTGGCAAAATGCAGACGAATCAGATAAAACAGAAGTCCTCGACGCATTAGAACAAGCTGTTAAACAACAATAAGCTAAAAGGGCTTGACTTTGATCAAGTCCCTCTATTTTCATTCATTATATTGCTTTTTGGTGTGAAAAATTGTATATTTATTATAGATATATTTTACCAAAAAGGGAGAGCGTTTCATTGAACGTACAATCCATTTATCATTTAATGCAAATGCAAGCAATGTCTACTGTTACGAGCACAACTAATTCCAATAATACAAATACTGATTTTAATCAATTATTTCAATCCCTAATCGGAAATTCACAATATACGAATACATCTAGTGATAGTGAGATTCCTGCAGAAAATTTTCTGAATAACCCTGAGTTGCCCCAATCGATAAGGTCACAGGTAACTGCTAACTCGCTTACTGATATTTCAGATAGTACAGCTTTTAATCAGGATATTACTACTATTATCGACCAAGCAGCAACGCAATATAACGTAGATCCAAAATTAATTGATGCGGTAATTCAAACCGAATCAAATTACAATCAACATGCAGTCAGTCATGCTGGTGCTCAAGGATTAATGCAATTAATGCCTGACACAGCCAAAGGATTAGGTGTTCAAAATCCATTAGATCCTGCTGAAAATATTTTAGGTGGAGCAAAATATTTAAAACAAATGTTGGATCGATATGACGGGAATAAAACACTAGCATTAGCTGCTTATAATGCAGGTCCAGGGAATGTTGATAAATACAACGATGTTCCTCCATTTGCAGAAACGCAATCCTACGTACAAAAAGTACTCGGCCAATACTTAGCATAACCAAAGAGACTGAACAGAAGTACTCGAATGATGACAATACACGAACATCAAGTTGGATGTTCGTGTTTTTTTGTTCCTTGGAAAAGTATTATTCTTCCTTGGAAAAATGAATATTTCCAAGGAAGAGAAAGGGAATTCCAAGGAAGCGGTGTACTTTTCCAAGGAAGAAGCAACAAGTCCAGGAAATAGTAGAGCATTGGTCCTATATCCAGATAAGAAAGCCCCTCATACTCACGAAGGGATCACCCTTATAAGGATGATCCCAAACAATTCACTTATTTTACTGTGATGTTCCCTTGTGAGCTACCTCTTAAGAAAAGGTGATGTTATCTACCGTGTCTTTATCCAATTTCTTAATTACTTCAACAATTAGTTGAACAGCATTCTCGAAGTCATCTTGATGTAAAATCGCAGCATGTGTGTGTATATATCTCGTAGCAATGGTAATTGATAATGCTGGTACTCCATTTGCAGTCAAATGAATAGAACCAGAATCGGTACCGCCACCTGCTAAATGTCCATATTGGTATGGAATTTGATGTTGATCTGCTGTATCCACAACAAAATCTCTTAATCCTTTATGAGATACCATAGACGCATCATAGAGTATTATTTGTGGCCCATCGCCTATTTTACTATCTGCCTCTTTATCTGACACACCTGGTGTATCTCCCGCAATACCAACATCCACTGCAAAACCAATATCTGGTTCAATCGCGTACGCAGATGTTTTGGCACCACGTAATCCAACTTCTTCTTGTACTGTTGCAACGCCGTATACTCGGTTAGGGTGATCTTCTCCTTTTAATCTACGTAATACTTCGATCGAAATCGCACAACCAATTCGATTATCCCATGCTTTAGCTAGTAGTAATTTCTCATTTTTCATTGGTGTGAATTCAAAGTATGGCACAATCGAATCACCAGGTTTCACTCCAAACACAGCAGCTTCTTCTCTACTTGATGCACCAATATCAACAAACATATCTTTAATGTCCACTGGCTTTTTACGAGCCTCCGCTGATAAGATATGTGGTGGCTTCGAACCAATTACACCTGTAACATCTCCATTTTTGGACAAAACCGTTACACGTTGAGCTAGCATAACTTGATTCCACCATCCACCAACTGTTTGGAAGTAAACAAAACCTTTGTCATCAATACGTGTGACCATAAATCCAACTTCATCCAAATGGCCAGCTACCATGATTTTCGGACCATTTTCATTGCCATTCTTTTCAGCAATTAAACTTCCAAGATTATCGGTATACACTTTGTCAGCATATGGTGAAATCCATTTCTTCATTACTTCTCGGGCTTCTTTTTCATCACCTGGAATTGCTCGTGCATCTGTTAATTCTTTTAACATGGTTAGTTGCTCATAATTTGACATATCATTTTCCTCCTAGAATTAATAACCTTGATTTTGTCGTTCAAAGTTAATTTTATTTTTATCCACATAGGCTTTTTTTATATCATTTGCAGAAAAACCTAATTTTTCACCTAATTTTAAATATGTATCAAATACTTGATTATAAGTTTCAACTGACTGTTCTTCCTTCAACACAGAAATGGATCGGAAAACCTGGTGGAATAATGATGTTAAGTCTTCATCATCCATTGAATTACCTGCCTGATATTGATCAAGTCCTAATTCCAAACCTAATGATAGGATGAAGTGGATACCATCTACATATTCCTCGGCAATAACAGACTTTTCACTTGCTGGCTTTACACTCCAATACTTGAAGCATCGAGTTTCATTGGCTAATTCCCCAACTTCAACCAAAAGCGCTAATACCTTTTTATCAAAAACATTTTCGTTTTTCAAATCATGTTGTGCTAAAATATAATTATCTAGTTCTCGTTGCATATCAAAAAGTGTTTGCCAATTCATATTGTTCTCCCTCTAGTTTTTGGATTTATTCTCATATTATAGCATGTTTTGTTTGTTTTTTTGAAACCAAAACATCAATAACTTCGTAAGTATACTTAGAAGTCTTGTAATTTTAGGAGTGGATGTCTGTGATCATTATTCTTTTTCGTTTTTTAGTAGTTATTGCTATGATTGTATTAATATATACTGCTTATAAATATATCGTAAATCCGAAAAGGAAATTGGAAGTAGCTCAGGAGAAGTGTGAATTTTATTTCCTTGATTTCAATGATAATATTAAGAAAAATTTTTTTATTACGTTTAAAGGGTTTGTATTTGAAGGAGAAAAGTATTTAGGTACAACAGAAGATGCCTTTGAGGTCATTAATATAGTAATGCATACCAAGAACCCTGAGAAATTGAAAGGGTTTGAGCGCAAGGATCTATATTTCTTAGAAGAAGAAATATTAATTCGTTATCCTCACGCTGAAATAGAGTGGAAATATCCAATTAATAAACTACATTTAAAATAATAACGGGCTGGTCTTCTAAGCTTTAGGTAGGGTGAATAGAGAAAATGGAAACCGCCAAAATGAGGAAATAAACGGGATTTTAAATTTTTCAAACCCCGTTTAATAAGGATACAAATACGTATCCATTCAGACAGCTATCATGACGACAGGAATATTAAACCAGATAAAGATATAAAAAGTACAAACTTAGTAATATATATTGTTTAATAAAGACTCATTAAACAATATATAATTGGCTAAGATTAGAAATTTCTAAGTAACCTTCCGTTTGGCGTTGTGGTTCTCGATCACGGTGGTTGAACCATATCGGATACCAATTAGTAGACAGAGCACCTTCTACATCCAGATTCCATGAATCGCCTATATAATAGCACGTATAATTCTCTAGTTGACAGCGCTCATGTACGAAATGGAAAATTTCAGGTTGTGGTTTAGCCAAACCTATCTCATTTGAGATAAAGATATGGTTATCCAAGAAATATTGACCTAACTCCAACGTTTTTATTTTGTTCGTCTGCCCTTCAGTTGTTCCATTAGTAATTATTCCAATGCACACATTCTTGTCATTCAATTCACGTAAAAGAGCTTCAACATCTGCCGGAAGTGAAATCTTAGCTTGCTCTACCTCATATTGTTCTTGCAGACGTTTGCCTTCATCCGTTGATATCGTCAAGTTAAAGTCCCTAGCAGCAAGCCGGTACCTCTCGATTCTAATTTCTTGAAGCGTCTTTTCTCCTTTAAGGTATTCTTTCCACAATCCATCAATATGATGTCGAGTGGCTGAAAAGAATAAATCTATTTCACTATCAAGTATGTGTGATACATGAGGCAGTTCTTTTTGCAGTGCACTTGCAAATGGTGCCATTAAATCATATAACGTATCATCTAAATCGAAAAAAATTGCTGAAGACGTTGAATCAATTTTCATTTACATCATTACCTCCATATACTAAGGTATTTGCAACTAATCCTTTATTGTTCTTGTCCCTGCCTCTTTACGTTTTTTACAATATTACTTTTCCAGTCATTTCCTCGTAATCTTTGCTCATGATTTCCCACGATTTTTCGATATCTTGATCTAATCCAAATAAACCGCTGCGACCCACGATGTAAATATCAGGACCGGCTGCATCAATGTTTTTAAATGTTTTTCGGTTGGAAGATCCATCCATCTCAATGACGTAGTGATAACCCTTTTTTTCTCGTAATTCTCTTAAAGCTACAATTTTATCTAGTGTACTTTC
This sequence comes from Gracilibacillus orientalis, assembly GCF_900114645.1. Lineage (GTDB taxonomy): Bacteria > Bacillota > Bacilli > Bacillales > Amphibacillaceae > Gracilibacillus > Gracilibacillus orientalis. The sequence continues at coordinate 127,922 of NZ_FOTR01000007.1, forward strand.
AATAAATCGTTGTCCGGCAAAGCCTGGATCAATTGTCATAATCGTAATTTTATCTACTAATTCAATATAAGGAAAAATCGATTCAATAGAAGTTTCAGGATTTAATACTACTCCTGCTTTTAATCCCGCATCATGTATCTGGTCAATCAATCGAAAAGCCAAACCATCAAGTACTTCTGCATGCATACAAATCCAATCGCACTTCACATCAATTAATTGTTGAACCCAGAAGCTGGGATCAGTTACCATAAGATGACCTGATAAAGGTAAATCACTTACTTTTCGTACTTCTTCGATAAACCATGGAGATAATGTAATATTGGGAACATAATGCCCGTCCATAATATCGATATGATAAGAATCTACATGATTGTTTAAAAAAGTAATTTGTTCCTTAAATTTATCTAAATCCATTGTCATCAGTGATGGTGAAAATTCTATTTTTTTCATATTCTATTTACTCCTTTTATTCGATATATTTACCAATTTCTCTATGCCTTTATATCTGTACTAGGCTAACGGAACCCCGAAACGAAACAAAATCAGGATAACCCATTAGCAATATAGGCGACTATTAAATGTGATCAGAATTTCTAACTTTATTTGAGTTTGTCGTCTCCCACTATCTTCAATTTTTTACTGGAACAAAAAATTCAGTTAAATACACTCATATTTATATTAATAGACTTTAATATCATCTAAATCAATATCGTCTTCCTCAGTTTCTGTTTGCAACGACATTTCATCTTGAGTCTTGTTTTTCTTAATTAGTGCTAAGGTCACTCCTGTTACAAGGATATTTACTAGTAGTGCTGCAACTCCTGTCCATGGATTCGTCATAGTTGGTAACATCAGAACTCCTCCAAATGGAACGGTTGCATCTGCTCCTAACAGCAGCGATACTGCACCACCGGCAGTACCACCTACAGCTGTAGCAATCACACAGCGAATAATATCATTCATTACAATTGGAATGACACCTTCAACAATGTTAATAACACCCATCGGAACTGCCGATTTCAATGTTTCGGTTTCTACTGTTGTATAAATATTTTTCCTGAACAATTTAGCTATAAAATAAGCTAATCCAAAGCCAATTGGTGTTGCTGTATTGACTAATTGTAATGCTGTAATTGGTCCATTAACACCTTCCGCTTGCATGGTCAATACAAAGGCAAATACAGTTTTATTAATTGGACCACCGAAGTCAACTCCACTTAATAAACCTATTACTCCACCAAATACTAATAATGAAGAAGAACCTAAGCTGTTTAATCCATTGGTTAATAACGAAGTAAAAGCAGAGATTGGTGAACCAATTATGTAAACCATGATTAAACCACCAATAATGGAGGTTAAAAAGGGAATGATTAAGGTTGGCATTAATCCTTTAGCCCACTTAGGAACTTTCAAATATTTCAAAATGGCAACTGCAAGATACCCCGATAAGAATCCTCCTAAAATCCCACCGATGAATCCAGCACCGATTGCATTAGCTGTTAGACCAATAATAAAACCTGGAGCTATCCCGGGTTTTTCTGCAAAGGAGTAAGAAATACCTGTAGCTATGACTACGGGTAGTAAACCTAACCCCGCTCCGCCCATTGTTGCTAAAGCATCCCAAAAGGAAAATTCACCTTGTATTAATTGATCTTGACTAGAACCTCCAAAGCCCATCCCAATTGCTATTAAAAAACCCGCTCCACACACAATTGGAATCAAATAGGAAATCGCAGTTAGTAAATGACCTTTAAGATTCAATTCTTTGATTTTTTTCATTTGCCTTCCCTCTCTTGATTACTTTGCTCAAAAATTTTCTCTACTTTTTCAATCAGTTTATTTGGTGATTTCACAGCAACTTCAGTTGGTACTTCAATAATTCGCTTTCCTTCAAAACGTTCTCGATTTGAGATTTTAACATCGATTGCTAAAATAACGACATGTGCATCAGCAATCTGTTCTGCAGTTAATTCATTTTCTGTTCCAATTGTTCCTTGTGTTTCTATGGCTATTTCATGACCTGCTTTTTTTGCGGCATTTTCTAATTTTTCTTGTGCAATATATGTGTGTGCGATTCCTACTGTACACGCGGCAATTCCTACTATATTCATAAACATTTCCTCCTTTTTACTGACCGAAAGCTTCTTTTACATCTTCAGGATTTTTTGACTGTAACAATTTTTCAACTACTTCATCATTTCCTAATTTTCTCGCGAATAATGATAATAACTTTAAATGATTTTGTGATCCTTCATTGTCATTTCCAACAGCAAAAAGGATGACTCCTTTTACTCCGTTCCCATCCAGGGTTTCCCACGGGATTTCTTCCTCATTAATCCCTATAGCTACTCCTATTTCTTTTACAAAATTACTTTTTCCATGAGGAATAGCAATATAATTACCGATCCCTGTTTGACCCTCTGCTTCTCTCTCATAAATGTCTGTCATGAAACCATTAATATCGCTAATGTATTCATTTTGTAATAATAATTCTGCTAATTCTTTTAATGCATCATCCTTACTTTTAGCATGCATATTGGTTTTGATAGTTTCTAAATCTACTATATTATCTATTTCCACCTTTTCTCTCCTCCTGCTTTTATTTGTGACATTTCATACTTTTCTAGTACATTACAGTGTGTGCGATTCCAACAGTACATACAACAACTCTTATATTGTTATAATTTCTTGTTCAAAATTATATCTTTCCTTACTATTCAACAATCGGTTTAAATACTCTTCATCTGCTAAAGTCCTAGTAAATAAAGATATCTTTTTCTTTATTTCTTCACTTTCGTTTCTCTTCAATAAAAGAACAATTAATAAACAGATATCTTCTATCTGATAGTCCCAAGTCACTATTGGCTTAGCTAAGCGTATGAATATAATTTGACTCTTCTTTACATGATCGCTTTCAATATGAGGTAACATTACGTGTTCAGCTATTAATGTGCTTCCTGCTTCTTCTCTTCTAATAAGCTGATTTACAATTTCCTCTTTGATAGAAGAGTTATTTTGACATACAATGTTAGAAATAAAATTGTGTACTTCTTCTTTCGTTTCTAACTTACAATTAAAATAAACTTGATAGAATGAATTATCGTTCAAGGTAAATCTCCTCTATCTTTTTTTGAAGTCTCTTTTGATCTTCCAATGTAAACAACGCACTTACTAATAAATAATGATTGGGCATTTTATCCTCCATATGAACAGTACTCAAGATCAATTCAACATCAGAGTGTTTCTCTTTAATCATTTGCATATTACGAGTTGCTATGACATCAACGATTTCTAATTCAGGAAATTTTTTTGATACTTTTACTTTTAAAAGGTCTGAAGTTCCAATCCCAGTAGTACACATGATAAGCGTTTTGATAGGACGTTGATGCTGGCTCGTTTCAATAATTTTTGCAAAATACAGAGTAATAAAACCGTTTTCATCATCATTAATTGTCGGTAAGTTGAATTGTTCACTTACAACTTTAGATACGTTAGTTACATCCACGAATATCTCTTCATAGGTTGTCTTAATTTCGCTTAATAAGTTGTTTCTAATTCGAATTTTATGTTCTAACCTATTAAGCATTGGTTTAATATGGTTGGCTAAATCAATAAATATAGACTGTTTCTCTATATCAATTCCTAATTTAATACTCATTTCTTCAATATATACTTTTGTCACTTGGATAACTTCGGATGAAAGAGAGGTTGTTTGTACAAATGATCCTTGCATCCTTGATGAAACTAAGTATTGATAAAGAAAATAAATCTCCATATCTGGTAAATCACTATTTAGATATTTTTCAATATTACTGACTATTACTTTGGCAACCTGATACAAAATAGAATCATTTTTCATATTTTGTATTTCATCTTTAGCAATTTCATCAGTAAAGTTGGAAGCAGGAGTTTTTCTTGAGCGACTTAGTAGTATATACAAGTGCGAAAATATGTTTACATTATATGGATAGGGAATGGTTATATCTAAATATTCCTCAATATTTCTTAATTGATCCAATATAAACAAAACGTCGTACTTATTGAAATTAAGTTCTTTATTCTTCTTTAAATCATCGATATCAATAATATTAAATATCTCAATAATGTCCTTAATAGCCTTCCTAATGTTAAACTCTTCCCCTAGTATAACTAGCGTTTTGTTTTTTCGTTCTAAAGTTAAATCGTACTTTTTCAGTTCTTCACCCATTACTTGTTCATCATTAAAAATAACTGAATCACCTACATAATATTTGTTAAATAAGCGATATATATTTATAGGTTTAGGTGAATACAATAATAATTCTTCCATAATTCGTTCACGTCTCTCTGAAGGAGAAAAGTGATTCTCTTTGTACTTCTTATTGATTTTTTGATAGCTAATGAATTTTTCGTAATCTAGTTTATACCCTCTCCCTTTTTCAGATAGAATTAATGAACCTTCTTCGTGCTCATCGTTAATTTTTTTTATAAGACGGTATACTGTTTTTTGAGAAACATTTAATATTTCTGTTAGATTCTCTGATTTTACGTAATCTTGATTTTTTGAAAGAAACAGTAACAGCTTTTGTTCACGATTATCTTTTGAACTCACAGCCCTCCTCCTTCCTATTTTTATAATAACTCAATTTATAGAAAACGTTTCACTAGTCTTTGACCGTTGCAACGGACAATTTATTGACTTTTCTAAAAAATTTTCTGAGGTAGTTAAATTAACATTATATAGTGCGTGTCCCAAAAGTTCGATAGAAAGGATCAACTCGGTTAAATTTGCAACGTTCTGGGACTGCAATGACTCGTCCCATCGAAATTTTTTTGCCACAACGACACTAACTATTACGTCCTAGCATATCGCCAATGCGGAATTTGATGCACCCTTTTTGGTGGAATTTTGAGCATTATCTAGTAGAGACAAGGAAATAATCCCTTGCGGAGTCTTTCTCTCGATACCTCTCAAAGTGAACAACAAAGAATAGAATAATCACAAAGTTATATACTTCTTACCTTATAAAAAAAATTAAGGAGCCACACTAACCACTGGATAATGGCATGGACTCCTTCATTGATGCTTTACCTATTAGGTGAGTCTTTCATCAGTGACCCACTAAACTATCAGGTATTAGCCTTATTTAATTTTTGATTTACAGACAAATTGCACCTAGTTTTTTTTAGGCTGCGTTTTGCTGAAAAAAAGTTTGCCACTTAATAATTACTTGCTTCCTTCTCACAAAATAAGCAAGGATTAAAATCATTACTACAAGTGGTAACGCATAAGAGATGGATATTTCTTGAATGGTTTTACCTAAGGTGGTATAAAAACAAGCAACTGGTATGACAGTTAAAAAAGTCGTCCGTAAGTATGATGTAAAACTTACGGATTTTTTATATATACAAAAAGATAAAAGATGGAAATGGATAAAAGGCAGCATCCTTAATAACATAATTTGAATGGTGTTTAACGATAGTTCATTACCTAATAACTTTTCTTCCAATCGTTTACAGCGCTTTTCCAGGGCAGGTAACAAATGAATGATCAGATAAAATAAAATGCTCGAGATCATTAAACCAATAATGGAATACACGGTACCAGCTAATAAGCCAAACACAACCCCCCCCGTAACACACAGTAGTAATACCGGAATAAAAAACAAAGGGCGAAGAATATGCACCATAATAAATAGCACAGGGGCTACAAATACATAGCTCTCCATTACTTTAATTTGGCTAAGCATTTCAATTGGCATCATTCACCAGCTCCTTCTGTTTAATAATATGACAAGAGACGAGCCTTTATGACAGCAATTATATGTAATACATAATGATCAATACCCATTGAATGATTGCGATAAAAGGTAACCCTATTAAAAAAAGTGTATGCTTTGTTTTATGTCGAAATACATGCATTCCAATAGTGGCTCCAAGTGCACCGCCAATGATGGCAAATAGCCATATCCTTCCTTCTGGTATACGCCATTTATTCTTTCTTGCCTTCCTTTTGTCTATCCACATCGTTAGTAACGAAATAATATTTATAATTACTAAATATATAAACATGTCTTCACAACCTTAGCTAGTTTGTAGTTGATAATTTTTTCAGTTTCTTCTGTGTCACAAACAACATAATAATCAGAGTCAATTGCAAAGTGCTATTTAAACGTAGAAAAACGGATAGCTCTAATCAGAACTATCCGTTATATATTACGATCTTATTGTAAAGCAGATTTTGCTTGGTCTGCTAATTGTGTAAATGCTTGTTCATCACTTACAGCTAAGTCAGCTAGCATTTTACGGTTTACTTCAACACCAGCAAGTTTTAAACCATGCATGAAACGGCTGTAAGAAAGATCATTCATACGTGCCGCAGCATTGATACGAGAAATCCAAAGTTTACGGAAATCACGTTTTTTCTGACGACGGTCACGATATGCATATTGACCTGATTTCATTACTTGTTGTTTTGCAGTTTTGAACAATGAATGTTTTGCTCCATAATAACCTTTAGCTAACTTTAATATACGTTTACGACGTTTTCGTGTAACTGTTCCACCTTTAACACGTGCCATAATATTTCCCTCCTATAAATCAACGAATCTAATCTGTTATTTTATCTTTCAATCTTTTCAATGTTCTACTTACTTAGGTAACATTTGTTTGATGCGTTTGTAGTCTCCAGCTGATACAAGATCGGATTTACGAAGTTTACGCTTTTGTTTTTGAGACTTGTTTGCAAACATGTGACTTGTAAATGCATGGGAACGTTTTACCTTCCCAGAACCTGTTTTTCTCATTCTTTTAGCTGTTCCGCTGTGGGACTTCATTTTTGGCATAATTACTTCCTCCTTAAAACTAAATCTATTTAACTTATCGCCTTATTAACGATTTATTTCTTTTCGTTTACAGGTCCTAGCATCATGAACATACTGCGGCCTTCCATTTTTGCTTTTTGCTCAACAGTTGAAAGGTCACCACATTTTTCTGCCATACGTTCTAATACTTTTTGACCTAATTCTTTATGGGTAATCGCACGTCCACGGAAGCGAATAGAGACTTTTACTTTGTCTCCTTTTGTTAAGAATTTACGTGCATTACGAAGCTTCGTATTGAAATCATGCTCTTCAATACCTGGACTTAAACGAACTTCTTTCACGTTAATTACTTTTTGTTTTTTACGTGCTTCTCTTTCTTTCTTTTGTTGCTCAAAACGGAATTTGCCGTAGTCCATGATACGACATACTGGTGGTTTTGCTTTTGGCGCCACCAATACTAAATCAAGGTTTCTAGTTTGAGCAATGTCCAATGCTTCTTGACGAGATTTAACTCCTAATTGATCCCCATTTGAATCAATGAGACGCACCTCGCGTGCTCGAATACTCTCATTGACATTCATATCTTTGCTAATAATCAGCCACCTCCGAAATTTAATAAAAGCGTAATGAAACATGACCATTTTAACTAGACAAGTTGAAAAAATTCATAAAAAAAGTGTCGGTACACATACTGCACCCACACATCCTAATTTCATTACAAATAAGTCGGATTTTTATACCTGTTAACAACAAGTTTGCGTCAATCAGGTGAGAAGCGGGTGCTTCTACTTGTCTCTTGTGATCATATTAAATTCACTTTTAATATCATACCATTCGATTCACAGATTGTCAATGTCTTTATTACTACACTTCTACAATATGAAATAATCCTTTTATCTTTTTTAAAGTAGTCAATTTCACCGAAATAAAATATCATAATGGCATGGACGCCTTCTATTCAAGGGTTTTGTCTTTTCAAGAGAATAGTTCAATCTAATTCAGCCATTTTACTTAAAAACCCCCTATTAATCAAATAGAGGGTTCCATCTTATTTTTCTCGTAATGTTCTGTTTTGTATTTCTTCTACAATCATTTGCTTAAATGTATCATAGTCTACTGTTTCTGAGTCTTTTTCTCCATAGCGGCGGACATTGACCGCATTTGTTTCTACTTCTTTGTCCCCAACAATCAATGCAAAAGGAATTTTGGCTGTTTGTGCTTCACGGATCTTATAACCAATTTTCTCATCACGATGATCCACTTCGACACGTACACCGGCCATGCGTAATTCCTCTTCTACCTTTTTGGCATAATCAGCATGTGCATCCGAAGATACCGGTATAATTCTTGCTTGTAATGGTGCTAACCATGTTGGGAAAGCACCTTTGTATTCTTCAAGTAAGAAGGCAACAAAGCGTTCCATAGTAGAAACGACACCACGGTGGATTACCACAGGACGGTGTTCTTTACCATCTTCGCCGATATATGTTAAGTCAAATTTTTCTGGTGAGTTAAAATCTAACTGTACAGTAGATAATGTTTCATCCTTACCAAGTGCAGTTTTCACCTGAACGTCTAACTTCGGTCCGTAAAAAGCGGCTTCACCTTCAGCTTCTATATATTCGAGATTCATGTCATCCATTGTTTCTTTTAATAACCCTTGTGCTTTCTCCCACATTTCATCATTATCAATATATTTTTCAGTATCTTCGGGATCACGATAAGACAAGCGGAAGTAGTATTGATCAATACCAAAGTCTTTATAAACATTTTCCACTAATTGTACGACACGAATGAATTCTTCTTTTAATTGATCCGGTCGCGCAAAAATATGGGCATCATTTAAGGTCATAGCACGAACACGTTGCAAGCCTGCCAATGCTCCTGACATTTCATGACGGTGCATCATACCCAATTCAGCAATCCGTACTGGCAGATCTCGATAGCTGTGTAACTCATGGTTATAAATCATCATGTGGTGTGGGCAATTCATTGGACGTAAGATTAATTCTTCATTATCCATTTCCATTGGAGGGAAATTATCATCTTTATAATGATCCCAATGTCCGCTTGTTTTATATAATTCTTTACTACCAAGTATTGGTGTATAAACATGGTTATAACCGAGACGTTCTTCTAGATCAACAATATAACGTTCAATAGTACGACGTATTGTGGCACCATTTGGTAACCATAATGGTAACCCTTGTCCTACTTTTTGTGATACGGTAAAAATACCAAGTTCTTTTCCAAGTTTACGATGATCACGTTCTTTAGCTTCTTCACGTAATCGTAAATATTCGTCTAGTTGGCCTTGCTTTTCAAATGCTGTACCGTAAATACGCTGAAGCATTTTATTATTACTATCACCACGCCAATATGCACCAGAAATATTCAACAGTTTAAATACTTTAATCTTACTCGTCTGAGGTACATGGACACCACGACAAAGATCAAAGAAATCACCTTGCTTATAGATGGTTACTGTCTCATCTTCTGGAATAGCATCCAACAGTTCCAGTTTTAAGTCATCACCAATTTCTTCATAAATTGCTTTTGCTTCATTCCGACTGATTTCTTTGCGAACTATTTCCAAATTTTCATCAACGATACGCTTCATTTCTTTTTCAATACGCGGTAGATCCTCTGGTGTAATTGTCTCTTCCATATCGATATCATAATAGAAGCCATCCTCAATTGTCGGTCCTACCCCTAACTTGACATTGTCATAAAGACGTTTAATCGCTTGTGCCATAAGGTGTGCTGTCGAGTGTCTTAAAATATCAAGACCCTCATCTGATTTAATGGTAACAATCTCGATTGCGCCATCAGATTCTAATGGTGTACGCAAATCGTATAACGTAGCATCTAATTTAATAGCTAATGCCTGTTTTTTTAAACCTGGTGAAATAGATGCAGCAATGTTTTCACCAGTTGTGCCATGATCAAAAGGTTTTACAGTTCCATCTGGAAACGTAATATGAATCTTACTCATTTGTACACTCTCCTTTTATCTTTAAAACTGAAATGATAACTAGGGACGTTCGCATTTTGATTACTCTAATTTTCGTCCATTAAAAAACGCCCGTCCCCCTACGATAAAGTAAAGGGACGAGCGTTATACCCGTGGTTCCACCCAATTTTCCACACATAAAAGTGCAGCTCATTGTCAATCGATAACGATGATGAATCGCTACTAATTACTAGCAAAAGCATTCCTTAGTAGTGCTCAAAGGTGGTAATAGGATGTGGTTATACAGGAAGCTTTCAGCCAAGGCCTCCCTCTCTTATTCGTATGCCATACACACTATCATGTCCTCATCTTCGCATAATATATCTGTTATGCGATAATTATAACGATTGTCAACGAAAAAATCAAGATTCTTTTTCATCAGCTTGATAAAAAGGAAAGTAATCAGTTGGATAAAAAGAACATCTTTCTTGAAAAATAGTCATAACCGTATGAGTTCTCGATTCCGCTTGGTCCTCCCCATACATATAAATATGGTTTGGTGTCAACATAATAAGTGGTGAAATATCCCATTCCTCTTGTTCTAAACCGAAAATAAATAACGGAAACCGTGATTTTAATTCTTGTAAATCCTCTATTGTGTAGACTTCCCCATTATCCCTGTAAATCTGAAATCTTTCTCCTTGTACAACATGAACAACCTCTTCTTCCGGTGTCTTGCGCCTGACAAACTCTCTAATCGAATGAATAAAATTTTGATACTCTTCTTCTCTTTTATATTCATCTATTGCCATACCGACCATTTCCGTTAATTGGTCAATATAGAGATGTAATCTGAAATGAACAATGGAATCAAACCGGATAAAAGAAGCGTCTATTTGTAAGGAGAAAATCGTTGTTAATGTATCGCGCAATTCATGTTGATGGATTCGATCCTCGTAAACAGATTCATCTTTCTCTAATAAAGATCTAGCAATGGCTGTTATTCTTTCGATCTCCTCTTGACTTGAAAAATAATACTTCTTCATTAGTATATGTTGAATCATAGATAGTTCCCGACACTGAATAAATACCATACTTAACAATGGAGCAAGATGCTTCTTCGTTTCATCCCAATTCAAGTCTTCCAAGAGATTGAGCTGCACAAGATTTTTTTTGGTCCGTTTTCGTGTAGCTTTCCAACTTTCATCTTGTTTTGCTAATTGATAAAACACATCTGCTTCATTGTCTTGCTCAAAATATACTTCTAACACATATCATCACCCTCACCACCATCGGACTGATATATTATATGGGTGATAATGAAAAAAAATAACCTCTGTCCAAGGATTAGACAGAAGTCATGGTTATTCATTCGTTCGATAACGATTAGTTAATTCGATTGGTTTACTCAACTGGGTAATCCGTTCAATAATCCTTCCCGCTTTAATGGTCTCTACGTCTCCTCTGTTGGACGTTGATAAGTGATCCTCTAATTGTTCTAAATTATAGTTGGAAGTAAAGAAAATAGGTAACTCTTCCATCATTCTATATTGCAGGATAGCGCCTAGCACTTCATCACGGAACCAAGGAGATATGGATTCAGCCCCAATATCATCAAACATTAAAACCTGTACCTTTTTAAAGCTTTCGATCTTTGATTGAAAACTGTTGTTTCCAATGGAAGCCTTTATCTCTCTTACAAACTCTGGCATGTAAATGATATCTGATTGAATGTATTGTTTTTTGAGCTCGTTAGCAATAACCCCAAGAATATAAGATTTCCCTGTTCCAAAAGGTCCATGGATATATAAAGCTCGGCGGAATTCCCCTTTGGAATAGTTTTGCACAAACTCAATAATTTCTCTTACAAGATCTTTGCGTTCATAAGAATTACGGTCCATATTTGCTAAGTCAGCTTCTTTAATCTGCTTTGGTATATATAAACTGCGAACCAATGATTCTTTTTCGAGCTGGGCTTCTTCATGGACTTTATTTTTACATTTCTCATATCTTAAAGAAATATCTTTGCCATCAATATCCAAATGGGGCGTATAGCCTTTTAAAATATTTTTACAGCTTTCTAAGTTAGGACAATCAGCACAATTTTTTGATGCCTGTTGATACTCGTAAAGTTTCATTAAATTGCGATTAATATCCTGTTCATCTATTTCAACATGCTCGCTTAACTTTTGCTTAATTTCCCGGTCATTGATAACCTTATTCCGTTGCTCGGTAAAATTATCTTTTATTTTTTTATTATCATTCATCCATTTTTTCATGGCAGATTGAATTGGTTCCATGATTATCACCCTATTCTTCATTCGCTTGCTGTGCTAAATATTGTGCAAGCATTTCATCCGCTTCTTTAGCTATACGTTCTTTGTCTTCTGAAGATGTTTCTTTCTTTGTCTGTTGTTTGGTTTGTTGTTTCTGTTTTTTATACCAATCCGGAACAATGTCCTTCTTGGTATTTTTGTATGGCGATCGTTGCTTACTTTGTGAATTAGTTGTCCATTGCTGATATTTCTTATTTTCAGACTTCGCAAGAGTCATAGCTTGTCTTACTGTTTTTACATTTTTTCGAGCCCAGTGACTGGCTATTTTCTCCAAATAGCTTTTAGAAAGTTTCATATCTGTTTTTAATAAAACATAATGGAGTAATACATTCATGACACCAGGGTTTAAACCCTGGCTTGTCATAACCTCACTGACCACTTTTAAATCTTGTTGTGACGCCTGGTTTCCATCTGCTAGATCTACTAATAATTGTCTTGGCGATATGTGTTCTAGCATCTCAATAAATTGTTCTTCTTTCGATTTCGTTGTTGCTTGAGATGATTTGTCAGGTAACTTTTGTTTATCAGAACTAACTTGCGTAGACACTTGCTTTGGCGATCCACTAATAAGATCCATACAAGCATTCTTGAATTCCTCTGTTTGCAATTGATTTTCGTCGTTTATGGACCAAATCAATGCTTTTTCTATATCTTGATTGTGCAAATCATACGCAACATACATCTGATTGATTAACTTCCTTGTTGCTGATGTTAAAATGGATTGAACCGGCAACATCCGTTGTGTTAACATTTGCTCTAACCATTCAAAATCAACTTTTTCCTGTATTGGTAATTCAACCGCAAACTCTTCTGCCTGCAATTGTGATGGATTTGGTTGTTGATCAACAAGTTGAAACACTTCCTCAAATTGCGCAGTCGTTTCTTTTTCTACTTTCTTTTCACTGTCTTGTTTCACAAAAGCTTGTTTTACTTTTTTATACTTGTCACTTCCAAGCTGATGGTACAATAAGTGACTTAAAAAATCATTCTCAAAAAAACGAGCTGGTGATTGAGGTGGATGTAAAAGATAATGATAGCCTTTATGCTCTTCTTCATGTTCCTGTTCAAAAGTTTGTAATAGACCAATTGCTTCCAATTTCCTTCTTGCTCTGTAAATACGATCTAAAGGCAATCCAATGTAATTCATCAACATATGATGTGTTTGATAGTTAGATGATAGCGTCGACTCAGTGTACAGTGTTTGATAAAGGGATAGCGCATCAATCCCAACAAGAGGTTGATATAAGTGTGTTAATGCGTTGGTATAAGAAAGTGGTAATTCCTGAGATATTTCGACTATATATAATTCTGATGGTAGTATTTTTCCGATATCGCCAAGTTCCATATACATAGCCCCTTTCTATACATTACTCGTCCTTATCCTTGTTATCATGACGAATTAAGTCTTTTAATTCATCTAAGAACACACTGATATCCTTAAATTGTCGATAAACAGAAGCAAATCGCACGTAAGCCACTTCATCGACAGTCGCTAATCGATCCATTACCATTTCACCGATCTCATCACTTTGGACTTCTGATGTTCCTCGATTACGCAATTCCTTTTCAATTTCCACTGCGATATTTTCTAACTGTTCAAGCGCTACAGGACGTTTTTCACAGGCACGAATTAAGCCGCGCATTAACTTATCACGACTATACTCTTCTCTTGTGCCTTCCTTTTTAACTATAATTAACGGTACTTCTTCGATCCGTTCAAAAGTTGTAAATCGAAAATCACATGATTCACATTCTCTTCTTCGTCGAATAGAACGTCCTTCTTCAATTGGTCTTGAGTCTAAAACTTTTGTATTTTTATAGTGACAATGTGGACATCGCAATCTCAATCATCCTTCGTTGCATTATTCTTTCGTACCAATAAAGTCTAATTCTGTCTTTATTTTACCATAAAGTTTAGGAATTAATTTATGGCTATACCCAAAATCAAAGGGTATAGCAGATTCTGTTGTGGCAGAAATATCTATTGCCGTACGATAAGGTCTTACCATTATAATTGTCATAATGACAAACACTTTTCTACCTGCTTTATAATTAAAGCTAATTTCCCCATGTTCTTTAGAAATACCTACGATTTGGCATTCTTTCATATTACGGAAAAGTGGTTCTAATTTATCAAATGCTTTATCTTTAGTTGTTTTAAAATAGTGTGTTTGCAGGGAGGGTTCCCAGTGCTTGTCTCTCGTTTCCGAATGATTATTAAAATTCTTATTTAACGTGTTACGAAATGACATATACTTACACCTCATTATGTATTTTTGTTTACTTTTTATTGTAACATGTTTTTAAAAAGAAAACGATTAATCTTCATTAGAAACAGCCAATTACGTAATAATTGAATCCCACCTAAATGACCCCTTCCAAACATTTACAAAAATACACAACCCTTATCATTTCTGTTCTACTAAGTAGTCTGACAAAGCGTATCCCAGCGCACCATCAAAAAGGTGGAAGGATACAAATCCACGACAAGTTTACTGCGCAGTTTATATTTTTTGTACATCAATCTTTAAAAGTAAAAACCCGTTTCATTAGTTCTCGAAACGGGTGTCACGTTTTCATCCTATTTATTGTACTTTTATATTATTAATTTGGACAGCACCCATACCTCTTGGTACTTCCAGTTTTTCTGTCGATTTGGCTTCTAATTGCTCTTCAATATATGCAACCGCAACATTAGGGTCAATAATATCACCACAAGTATAAACATCAATACTCGCATAACCATGCTCTGGAAAACTATGAATAGTTAAATGAGACTCAGAAATAATAACCACTCCACTAACGCCAAATGGTGCAAATTTATGAAAAGCAACTTCTCTTACCTCAGCACCTGCTTTAAGAGCGGCATTAACAAATATTTTTTCAAGACGATCCATATCATTTAACATTTCAATATTACATTCCCATAATTCTGCTATTACATGTCTTCCCATTGTATCCATGAATTACTCCCCCTTTTCACAAATTCTTTTCGAATAACAATGCCTGATATGCCACGGGGGAAAGTTAGTCCAAAGAGGTCCTAACCCTTTAAGCATCCATTCGGTTGCCTTTATTCAAAAGTACATGATACATTGAAATGATTTAACTCTAAAGTATATGCAAAAAGATTATATCTACTTTTAACGACTTTGACAAGACATAAATAGTTCCATTCATATTTTCTACACATCTATTCAATTAATTCCCAGTTAATGAGGATGTTTTTTAATTGTTTTTCTGATTGCTCCATGGAGCCACTATTATCAATAACCTCATCAGCCAGATCCCGTTTCTCATCAATAGCCATTTGACTGTTCATACGATCTCTAGCTTCTTTCTCAGACAACTGATTTCGTTCCATAAGTCGCTGTAATTGGATATGTTCCGATGCATAGACCACAATCGTTTTCTCAACTAAGTATGTAAGATTATTCTCAAATAACAGCGGAATATCCATCACAATCGTTTGATTTCCTTGTCGAAGTAATTCTTCCTTTTTGGAGAGCATCTTATTTCGAACAGCTGGATGAACAATTGCATTTAATTTTTCTCTTTTATTTTGGTCCTGAAAAATAATTGCCCCTAGCTTCTTTCGGTTTAAAGTACCATTTTCTAATAATATATCCTCACCAAATGTTGCTACAATCTCTTCTAGCGCTTGTTCTCCTGGTTCCACTACCTCACGAGAAACAATGTCAGCATCAATAACAGGTATCTGATATTTAGCTTGAAACATGTTACTAATTGTTGACTTACCTGTTGCTATGTTACCTGTTAATCCTATAATCAATTTAATCATCCTTTTTACTGACAGCTTGTCCAAATATAACTTGCTTAAAGAGACTATGGCCTCAAAATAACGATACAACTGGAACATGCAATACAGCATACCCCAGTCGCTAAAAGTCAGTGTAATTTTTAAACTATTACCATTTTCCATATTCCAATGATAATGAGCAGGCACCCTGGGATAAAGGACATTTTCTTTAACCCCTTTATATTTGCGCAATATTTACCGACATTCACACCTAATAATAGAAATACAACTGTTATTAAAACGACATATAGGGGAGTGAAAATGGGAGAAGCCCCCAGCATATAAATCCCGATCCCCGCACCAAATGAATCTAAAGATAAGGCGATCCCAATCAAAAATGGTTCCACACCATTTATTTTTCCTGAGCGGTCAATATCAGCTGTCATCGGCTTCTTTAGAATTTTAATAAGAAAAGCGCAGAGCGCCCGTATAGAAACGTAGCGACTAGAGCGAATCAACTGAGATAAAGGAATCACGGTGAGTTTACGAACCAATGATGGCTTATCGTAGGGTGATTCGTGAAGTCGCCTAGTTTCTGGGCGATCGGAGCTAGACAGATTCCCACTTTCTTTCCTTATAAGAAAAGGTATCTCTTTCTTCTTTTTTTCCTGAAATAGTGAAGCTAATAAGATAACACCTACCGCTGCCAAAATAAATCCCCCCACTATTTCTGTGGAACGAATCGAGATGACAGAAGATAAGACCGAACCTGATAGCATTGATATTGCAAAGGCTATCCCGACCGTTACCGAGATTTTCAGCAACTCTCTAATTGGTAACGTCAATCCTCTTAATCCGTACGTAAAGGCTACTAAAAAGCTATCAATGCTAATTGCTATTATAAGTAAGGTTAACATCATCTTCTTTCATTACTCCTTCATATATCATTTCTGTATTATATGGAGTAATGAAAAAAGTTGTGAGAAAGTTAAATCGGTTGGCATGTTGGACAATAGTGCGTGCCTCTACCATTTACTTTTATTTTCATAATAATATCTTCACATTTACTGCAAGGACTATCATTTTGCGCATATACATTTAATTGCTGTTGAAACATGCCAATTTGTCCTTGAGAGTTGACATATGACCGAATTGTTGTCCCACCTTGCCTTACTGCATCCTGCAATGTCATAACAGCTGCTTGTTTAATTTGTATCACTTGTTCATCTGTTAAACTTGCACCTTTTATTAATGGATGAACCCCCGCTAAAAACAGTGTCTCATCTACATAAATATTACCTAATCCCGCAATAACCGATTGATCTAATAAAATATTTTTAATATTACGCTCACTTTTCTGAACTTTTTCTTTAAATGTTTGCAGTGAAAAATCAGCTTCTAATGGGTCTTTTGCTAATAAAACAAGTGGTTTCTTCGTTGTTTCCATTCCTTTTTCCTGTAAATGCATCGTTCCAAATTTACGAACGTCACGATAACGTAACTCTGTACCATCTGTAAAATGGAATATAACGTGTGTATGTGCCATTACTTCGTCATTGTGATCATACACACCATATTTCCCTTCCATTCTCAAATGAGAAACTATGACATGCTTGTCCAAATCAAACAATAAAAATTTGCCTTTCCTACGAATATCATGCATGGTTTGTCCTTGTAGAAATGTACTAAATTGTTCGACATCATCTGGCTCCTGAATGATCTTTGGCCACGACACATCAACTGATTCAACTGTTTTTCCAATCACTAACTGTTTCAACGTTTGTCTAATCGTTTCTACTTCAGGTAATTCCGGCATTTTCTAATCTCCTTACTTCGCATCATACCATGTGTCTCCCTGCTCGACATCAACTTTTAAAGGAACACTTAGTTCGATTGCATCCTCCATCACTTCGACAACAAGCTTAGTAATGGCTTCTAATTCATCTTCGGGTACTTCCAAAATCAATTCATCGTGTACTTGTAATAACAATTTTGCTTGGTAGTTATCTTTTTTCAATTGTTGATCCAACTCAATCATTGCTAATTTAATGATGTCAGCAGCACTTCCTTGAATGGGTGTGTTCATTGCTGTTCGTTCTGCAAAACTGCGTTGATTAAAGTTTCTGCTCGTAATATCAGGTAAGTATCTTCTTCTGTTCATAATCGTAGTTACATACCCATGTTGTTTCGCTTCTTGTACGATTTCATCCATGTATTCTTTCACGCCTGGATAGCTTTCCAAGTAACGTTTAATGAACGATTTCGCTTCTTTTCTTGTAATTCCTAGACTTTGTGACAAGCCATAGTCACTAATACCATAAACAATACCGAAGTTTACAGCCTTTGCTTGTCGTCGCATATTTGAAGTAACTTCTTCTTCCGTCACATGGAATACATCCATCGCGGTTTGGGTATGAATATCCTTATCTTGCTTGAAGGCAGCTTGTAATTTTTCATCCTTAGCAATATGTGCTAACACGCGTAATTCAATTTGCGAGTAGTCTGCCGCAATCAACTTCCAACCTTCAGTAGATGGGATGAACGCTTGGCGAATCTTACGC
Organism: Gracilibacillus orientalis; assembly: GCF_900114645.1. Classification (GTDB taxonomy): domain Bacteria; phylum Bacillota; class Bacilli; order Bacillales; family Amphibacillaceae; genus Gracilibacillus; species Gracilibacillus orientalis. The sequence goes on from NZ_FOTR01000007.1 coordinate 146,335, forward strand.
CCCTCTTCAATTCTTATTGGGATATTTTGTAAGTTAGGATCAATCGAACTTAATCTACCTGTTTGCGTTAAAGCTTGATTAAAACGGGTATGAATTTTATTTGTATCTTCATGGATTACTTTTAATAAACCTGCAATATAAGTCGAATCTATTTTTTTCAATTGACGGTATAATAAAAGCTTATCAATAATCCCATGTTTCCCTTGTAATTGCTCTAATACATCAGCTGCCGTAGAATATCCTGTTTTTGTTTTCTTAATTACAGGCAATTCTAATTTTTCAAAAAGAATGGGACCTAACTGTTTAGGTGAGTTAATATTAAATTGTTCACCTGCTAATTCGTAGATTTCTTTTTCTAAAGTGGCGAGACTTGCTTTTAATTCCTTACCCATATCAATGAGACGCTGCTTATCCACCTTTACACCGGTTGCTTCCATTTCACCTAAAACTAGGGCAAGTGGTAACTCCAAGTCAATGAGCAACTCTAATTGCTTGTTCTCTTTTAAGGCTTGTTCCATCTGTTCGTTTAATTGATATATCATATTCGTTTTACGAACAATATGCTCTTCCCATTGCATATTTTCTTCCGGTAAGCCTTTTTTCGCTCCTTTACCATAGACCTCTTCATCGAAACGAACACTTTTTTCTCCAAATCGATGGCTAATCGCTGGAATGTCGTGGTTATTCTCAGATGGATTAATTAAATACGACCCTAACAGAATATCAAACGCAATTCCTTTTATTGAAATCGATAAACGATTTAAAAGAACGGTAATCTTCTTAGCATCAAATACATATTTCTTCTGGCTTTCATCTTCTGCCCATTGCTTGAACACTTTGGACTTTTCGAGAACGGAAATTGGAATGAAATATTTTCCTTTGTGGTTCACAATAGAAGCACCAATCATTTTCTCTGTATGATATTTTTCATCGAGAATTTCAATTTCAAAAGCATCATGCCCTGTAAATACATCCTCTTTAATCTCCGACACATTTTCATATGTAATATCTTCTAATGATTCTACTTGACCTTCTTCTTCTGCATCCCCGTCAATGCGATTTAATAAAGACTGGAAACCTAAATCCAGGAAAATACCCTTCACTTTATGATCAGCATAACCTTGGTACACAGTATCTTCTGCAGCTATTTCAATTGGTGACTGTTGATTTATCGTCACAAGCTCTTTGCTCATAAAAGCTTCATCTTTATTTGCTTCTAGCTTTTCTTTTAACTTTTTCCCCGAGACTTCATCCAAATGCTCATATAAGTTTTCTACTGTTTCAAACTGATTAATAAGTTTGGCAGCCGTTTTTTGTCCCACACCCGGAACACCTGGGATATTATCAGATTTATCACCCATCAATGCTTTCAAATCAATAATTTGATCCGGGGTTACCTCCATATCTTCCTTCAATGTTTCTGGTGTATAGGTCATGACCTCACTAATACCTTTTTTCGTGAGTCGGACGTCGACTTTGTCTGAAACCAGTTGTAGTAAATCTTTATCACCTGAAATGACTTTTACTTGCCAGTCTTTTTCGTTTGCTTGATTGGCAATCGTACCAATAATATCGTCCGCTTCATAGTTTTCCAGCTGATAATGCTTAATGTTAAATGCATCTAACAGTTCTCGTAAAACATGAAACTGTTCACTTAATTCAGATGGGGTTTTCTCACGTCCACCTTTATATTCCTTATATGTCTTATGGCGGAATGTTGTTTTTCCAGCGTCGAATGCTACAAGTAGATGGGTTGGTTGTTCTTCTTCCAAAATTCTTAATAACATGGTGGTGAAGCCATACACTGCGTTCGTGTATACGCCTTTATCGTTATTCAACAGTGGTAACGCAAAAAATGCACGGTAGGCGATACTGTTTCCGTCAATTAAAATCAGTTTATTCGTCATATTACCGATCTCCTTTTTGATTCTATACATTGCTTTTATTTTACCATGATTGGAAGAGAGAAGAAAATTTTGATCACTTTACTAAGGTGAAGACACAAAAAAACCGGAGTAGGGTTTCTACTCCGAAAAAAGTCTAACTTTTCGGGGTCACCTTAAAACCCACACGGTCCTTACCTTTAACTCAGATGGTGTGTGCTAGCTCCATGTAGTAATGTTGATATGTTTAAACAGTAATCCCCCGCTTCGGCTGCCCACTCCCCTTTCCGTGGGGTTTTTCCCTCAGCTAACTTTTTCGCGCAAAAACCGCTCGAAAAAGTGGATCTTCTGGAAAAACGATTCCCACAGGAGTTGAAGTGGGCGGCCTGCGCTGAATCATGCTCTACAACATGTGTCAGACCTAGAATTTTGGGTTATTATCCCTGTGGAAGTGCAAAGCTATGGCGTTGAAAATCACTAATAATGGTTATAAAACCAATATGCTTTTTCTGATATTCGTTGTAGAAAAAGATATAGCGGAGGCCAACCGTTTCGACTCCTAAGGGATTAGCATGATCTGAAGATCCACTTTTGCAGGAGCGAACTCCTCCTGCAAAAGTTAGCTGAAGAACATGCCCCTAGGAAAGCGAAACGGTCAGCCGCAGCGGTCGGCTTGCACAAACCATCTTTCAAAATGACAAACAGGCGAAGTACACATAATACTCCATCTGACTATCTATCCTTGCTTTTCTTCATGACATGTTTTTGAATCAACCTTTTCCTATCTTACTTGCCTATAAAGTAAGACTATGATCAGTGGGGGTTTTGACTCTCACTGATCATTAGTGAAACTTATCAGGGTGTTAGCGTCGTGATAAAAGTTGTGATACCGATGGTTACATGCTTTCCTAACGTACTAAAAAACCCATTTCCTATCCACTTGGATAAGAAACGGGCTAAAAATATCTCTAGTTTATTCTATATATCCTAACAACGTATCAGCATATGGTGATCCTTGTGGGATAATGATGGTCGTTTCATCATCAATTGTTTCTTTGTAGGATTCAAGTGTTCGATATAGCTGATAGAATTCGGGATCTTGGGAGAATGCTTCGTTATACATCTCTGCAGCTTCTGCTTCACCTTCTGCCCGGATTTCTTCTGCTTCCGCACTTGCTTTAGATAACATTTCCGTTACATCACGGTCAGCATTTGCCGTGATTCTACTTTTTTCCGCTTCCCCTTGGGACAAATATTGTTGAGCTTTTGTTTCACGTTCAGAGATCATGCGGTTAAAAACAGATTGTTCGTTTTCTTCAGGTAAATCCGTTCGTTTGATTCGAACATCATCTACCTGAATCCCATAGTTATCTCGTTCTAATAAAGTATTGACACGTTCCAGGACTCTTTCGTTAAGGGCCCCTCTTGTGCTTCCTTCATCATTGATAATTTCATCATAATCCATAGAACCTAGTTCTGAGCGAATGACAGAAAAGATAAATTCTCCCATTCTTGCTTCTGCGCCCATTTCAGTTCGGGCATTCGCAATCATAGAAGCAGGATCCGTAATTTCCCAAATCGCATAATTATCAATAATCATACGTTTCTTATCTAATGTATTAATTTCACGCTCCACTATGTCATATACTAGTTTTTTCTTTGGAAGTGTTGTGATCGATTGTAATATCGGTATCCTAAACTTTAGACCTGGTTCGTCTTTAATATCAACCACTTCTCCAAATTGGCGAACCACTTTATATTCTCCCTCTTTGACAACAAACATACTACTTGCAAAAACGATTAAAACGATAGCAGTAAGTAAAATGGCAAGACCAATTTTAATTAATCTTCTAATCTCTTTCGGTGTCATTTTCTTCATTTCATGGACATTATTATTATCTGTCATTATTATTTTCCTCCTCACTATCTTCAGTATCATCAGTATCTTCATCTGATTGATTATTATCGGAGGACTCTGTTGCTGGTGGTAATGTAGATGATGATGTATTTTCACCTAAAGGTAAATATTTCAACGTATTTCCATCATCATTCATAATATAAATATTTGCATCAGCCAAGACTTGATCAAGTGTTTCTAAAATCAGTCGCTGCCTTGTGATGTCTGGATTACTATCATATGCATCGTATAATGCGTTAAATTCCGATATGTTCCCTCTGGCAATTTCAATTCTTTCAATTTTATCTCCTTCAGCTCTTGAGATAATCGCATCTTTTTCCCCTTGGGCTTCCTCATAAATCTCATTGCGATATTTATCTGCTTCATTTTTCTTTGTATTCATTGTTTCTCGTGCATCTGTTACCTTCATAAATGCTTGGCGTACTTCTTCATTAGGTAAATCTACTTCTTGCAATTTGACATCCTGGATAGCAACTCCTACTTCATAATCTTCCATAAGAGTTATTAATAAGTCCAATACTTCATTCTCTATTTCTGCTTTTCCATCTGTTAATGCTTCGTCAATTGTTGAAGATCCGATAATACTTCTTAAAGAAGCGGAAGTAGCATTATAAAGAATTTGTTGTGGATCCTCTGAATTAAATAAGTATTTACTTGGCTCAATTATTTTCCATTGAACAACTACATCTGCTTGAAGAATATTTTCATCACCGGTAATCATCCGCACTATATCTGCACTTTCTTCTTGTTCCGGATCATACCCAAAATTCAAACTGAATGTTTCCTTTGATAATGTATCTACTGTTTGAATCGGCCATGGCAATTTAAAATGAAGACCTGGTTCTGTTGTTCCTTCCTCTGCTTCACCAAATGTAATTAAAACAGCTTGCTCTGATTCATCCACAGTATACCAGCTTGTTGCTGCAAATAGACCTAAGACAACTACAGCTATGACAATCCCGATCCAGCTGTAAATTTGTTTTAATGTCATCATATTTCCCCCTTCTTTACTTCCTCTGCAACTTTACCATACATTCACTACATACGTAAGATGTTACAAAAAAGTTTCATTTTCTTTACGAAAAAAAGTGGCAAAAGAATCTTCTCGATTCTTTTACCACTTTTTCGGTATTTTCACGATAAAACAGGAACCTTTTCCCATTTCGCTAGATACTGAAATCGTTCCTTGGTGTACTTCTACAATATGTTTTACTATCGCTAATCCTAAGCCAGTTCCTCCCGTGTTACGACTTCTTGCTCTGTCCACACGGTAAAATCTTTCAAAGATACGTTGTCTTGCTTCTTCTGGTATCCCAATTCCCGTATCTTCTACTTCTATTATGACTTCATTATCGTTTTCATCAACCCGCAAGAAAATACTACCCTCTTCAGCCGTATAATTAATGGCATTATACATTAAATTTAATACCACCTGTTGTAATCTGTCAGGATCACCGTGAAATGAAATATTTGGTTTTATTTCTTTTATAAACTGAAGTGATTTATTACTTGCTTGCTGCTCCATTAACGTCAAACTGCTTTGCAACCATTCGTCCACTTCTATAAGTTTGGTTGACAGCTTCATTTCTTCTTTTTCTATTTTGGACAATTCGAGTAAATCATGTACCAATGATTGTAAACGAGTACTTTCTTTTAAAATAATTGTTAAAAATTGCTCTTTTATTTCATCTTCTGCCATTTCATCTTCTAACAAGGTTTCAGCAAAACCTCGAATCGACGTTATCGGCGTTTTTAATTCATGAGAAACGTTAGCTACAAAATCTTTACGCATTTCTTCGACACGCTTCAAATCTGTTATATCATGAAATACAAGGACTGCACCTTTTAACTCTTTTACATCGTTAATAACAGGTGCACCAACCACTTCAAAATAGTGTTTTTCTCCATTTATGGATTTGGTAATATTACCTGTCATTTTTTCTTCGTACAAAAAAGTTTCCTGCACCACTTTATGGATTGCGTCATCTTGTAACACGTCATAATATAGGAATCCAATATAATCAACAGAATTTTTCCCAAACATTTGCATGAATTTCCGGTTAATCAAATGTACGTATCCTCTTTCATCAATTAACATCAATCCGCTTTCCATGTTATTCATAACTGTCTTCCATTGACTTCCTTGCATTTTTTCCTGGATAGACATTTCTTGTAAATTTCTAGCCAACACATTTATTGCATTACTTAGCTGTTGCGCTTCACCATGTGGCTTTACATATGTACGGGCATTATAATTTCCTTTTACAAGTTCATTAGTAACATTAATAGACGCTCGAATCGGACGAACATAGTTTTCAAACATATGATATATTAACACCAATAGAATAATAAATCCGATTATCAAAGAAAATAATACAAAAAATTGCTCTTCTTCAGAGGTAAGGGGTAAAATTACAATACCTATTAATATAAATACAGAAGCTGTCATTAAAATGTAACGATAAAACAGGTTCATTCGTTTTTTGACGTCCATTAAAATGGCTCCTCCATTTTATAACCAAGTCCTCTAATCGTTTTGATATAAACTGGATGTTTTGTATCTGGCTCTATTTTTTCTCGTAAGTGGCTAACATGCACATCTACAATTCTTGTATCACCGACAAAATCATAATTCCAGACAGCACTTAGTAATTGATCACGCGACAATACTTTACCTTTATGTTTAGAAAGATAGTGCAATAGTTCAAACTCTTTTCGGGTAAAGCTGAGAGCTTCCCCTTTTATCGTAGCTTCATATTGTTGTGGATAGATAAGTAGTTCTGAAATTTTAATAAACGGCTGGTCATCCGATCCTTCTTGTTTTCTAGTTCTACGCAAAATCGCTTTAATTCTTGCTACTACTTCCTTCGGGCTAAATGGCTTTGTTAAATAGTCATCAGCGCCCAGTTCCAACCCTAACACTTTATCAAATTCATCATCTTTTGCCGTTAACATTAATATAGGTGTTTCAATTTGCTTCTGCCTTAGAGCTTTACATACTTCTGTACCTTCCATACCTGGTAACATTAAGTCTAATATAATTAAGTCAAATTCGCCGGTAGCCGCTTTATGTAATCCCTCAGTTCCATCGAAAGCAGTATCCGTTTTAAATCCAGACTTCTCAATATTATATTGCAATAAAGTTACAATAGATTGTTCATCATCAACGATTAATACTTTCTCTTCCATTACAAAGCACCCCATCTTATTTTTATCTATATAACTTAATCATACATGGACGGGCATCTAATGTGAATAGTTCTACACAACAAAAATTGCAATTACATGTAAATTTTTCTTAACAATTCTTAATCTTCCTTTGACATTGCATCACCTTACCAGGTAAAAATCGCAACATGGCAAGTGTTGAACACCACTATGGAAAGGTACTTGTTTTACGCAGTTTAAAAACCGCGCAAAATTCCCTGATTCTGTTACGAAATAAATACAAACTGCACACTAATGAAAATTTGTCTTGGTATAACTTCCTCTCATTCTGATTTATGATGAGTGCTTGGAACGCTCCGGCAGAATACTGCACTTTCACCCGAGGGCACAAGTGCGATTTTGCTTAAGTAGATGTGCACTTTTGGCCAGCGGGTGAAAGGAAGTGTTCTCCGTTGCCTTGGACTAGCACTCATCTCTAACAGAATGGGAGGAAGGAACACAAAAGTTACTAAATAATTTTAGTTTTGTGTGTATCATTATATATATTTACTTGTTTGCACAAAAAGCACCGGGGAGTTTAAAATGGAGAGACCTAACTGAATGAGACAGAGGAAAAAGCACCCCCTGCGTCGTATATAAATTAAAACGACATTGGAGGTGCTTTTCTCATGGGAGAAAAGAAAAATGTTTACTCAGAAGAAGTGAAACGAAACGTAATTGAGATGAAGTTATCAGGGGAATATACAAATCGACAGATCATGGAGAAGTTTGGAATACGTAATAAATCACAAATTATGACCTGGATGAGGTGGTTTAGAAAGGGAGAGGAACATCGTCTTGGTCAACCAATTGGTAAACAGTATTCGTTCGGTAAGGGACCAGAAGAGTTAAGTGAAGTTGATCAATTAAAAAGAAAAATTGACTACTTAGAAATTAAAAATGAAATTTTAAAAAAGTACCAGGAAATCGAAAGGAGTTGGAACCAGAAGTAGTGATTAAACTAGTTGATTCTTTAAAAAACCTATACACTGTAAAGCTGATATGTGAGTGTATAGGGGTGCCAAGAGCCACCTATTATCGTTGGGTTCAAAAATCCTGGGGACCAACTGAGCTAGAACAACAAATTATCGATATCTGTAAATCCTTAAAATACCGTGTTGGTCATCGTATGGTTAAGAAAATTTTGAAAGGAGATCATAATATTCTTGTGAATCGAAATACGGTTCAAAGAATCATGCAAAAGTATACGATTCAATGTCGCGTCAAACCAAAAAGAAAAACAAGATTTGCTGGCGAAAGTAAGTGTATCGTTCCCAATGTATTGGAACAGAATTTCAGGGCAGATGGACCAAATCAAAAATGGGTTACTGACATTACCTACTTACCTTTTGGTGACTCTATGATGTATTTATCCACGATTATGGACTTATATAATAACGAAATTGTTGCTTATCGAGTTAACCATACCCAAGCAGTAGAACTCGTATTAGATACATTGAAAGTAGCATGCAATGGGCGTGAAACGAAAGGACTGATTCTTCACAGTGATCAGGGATCGCAATATACATCATATGCTTTTCAAGGTTTAGCCGAAGAAAAAGGCATTATCACAAGCATGTCCCGCAAAGGCAATTGCTTTGATAATGCCGTCATTGAATCCTTCCACTCCACCATAAAGTCGGAAGAATTCTACACACACCAAAAGGTGCATCTCACAAACTCTATTGTACTAGAAAAAGTGGAATCTTACATGTATTATTACAACTATATACGACCGTTTTCAAAATTAAACAGCCTTTCCCCAGTTCAATTCAGGGCAAAGGCTGCATAGGTGCTTTTTTTCTTGTCTCATATTACTAGGTCAGTTCAAAACTCTCCGGTGCTTTTTTTCTCTAATTAGTCCATATTTTTGATTAGCTCATCAGCAAATTCTGATGCTTTCACTTCTGTTGCGCCATCCATTAGACGCGCAAAGTCATATGTTACAACTTTTGAACCGATAGTTTTGTCCATAGACTTAAGGATTAATTCACCAGCTTCTCTCCATCCTAGGTGTTCAAGCATTAATACACCAGAAAGAACAACAGAAGAAGGATTTACTTTATCAAGGCCAGCATATTTTGGCGCAGTGCCGTGTGTTGCTTCAAAAATAGCGTGTCCTGATTCATAGTTAATGTTTGCACCTGGTGCAATACCGATACCACCAACCTGTGCAGCTAGTGCATCTGATACATAGTCACCATTTAAGTTCATTGTCGCAACAACATCAAATTCTTTTGGACGAGTAAGAATTTGTTGTAAGAAAATATCCGCAATCGCATCTTTTACAATGATACGACCAGCTGCTTCAGCGTCTGCTTGTGCTTTATCTGCTGCGTCACGGCCTTTTTCTTCTGTAATCTTGTCATATTCTGCCCATGTGAATACTTTATCGCCGTATTCTTTTTCCGCTAGTTCATAACCCCAGCTTTTGAAGGCACCTTCTGTAAATTTCATGATGTTACCTTTATGTACTAGAGTAACACTCTTACGTCCTTCATTTATTGCATAATCAATTGCTGCACGTACTAGTCGATTTGTACCTTCTTGTGATACTGGCTTCACACCGATACCAGATGTTTCAGGGAAACGGATATTTTCAACACCCATTTCATTTTGAAGGAAGTCGATTACTTTCTTCGCCTCGTCGGATCCTTTTTGCCATTCGATACCTGCATAAATATCTTCTGTGTTTTCACGGAAGATAACCATGTCTGTATCCTCAGGACGCTTAACAGGAGATGGTACACCCTCAAACCAACGCACCGGGCGTAGACAAGTAAATAGATCTAATTTTTGACGAAGTGCTACATTTAAGGAACGGATACCCCCACCGATTGGTGTTGTAAGAGGTCCTTTAATCGCAATTTTATATTCACGGATTGCATCAAGAGTTTCTTCTGGTAACCATTCACCAGTTTGGTCATATGCTTTTTGACCAGCAAGAACTTCTTTCCACTCAATTCCTTTTTCACCGTTATAAGCTTTTTCAACCGATGCTTCTAGTACACGGCTAGCTGCTGCCCAAATATCTGGACCAATTCCGTCCCCTTCAATAAAAGGAATAACTGGTTTATTTGGTGTTTGCACAACACCATTTTCTACAGTAATTTTTTCACCCATAATTCAAATTCCTCCTAGATTCATTAATATTTATATCATTTTCAACAAAGAAAATGGTTAACGTTGATTGATATCCACATACACTTGTTTTTGTGGACCTACGTATTCAGCACGTGGTCTGATTAAACGGTTGTTCTCATATTGTTCTAAAATATGTGCAATCCAACCGGAGAAACGACTCATTGCAAAAATTGGCGTGTAAAGATCATGTTTAATCCCTAAACTATGGTACACCGAAGCGGAGTAGAAATCAACATTGGCTGGTAAGCCTTTTTCCGCTTTAATATAATCTTCAATCTTCACGGACATATCATACCATTTTTCCGTCCCATGAAGTGCTGTTAATTCTTTCGACATTTTCTTCAAATGTTTCGCACGCGGGTCACCATTCTTATAAACACGGTGGCCCATACCCATAATTTTTTCTTTATTTGCCATTTTTTCTTTTACAAATGGAATCGCATTATCTACTTCACCTATTTCAAGCAACATTTCCATAACTTGCTCGTTGGCACCACCGTGAAGTGGTCCTTTAAGCGCACCAATTGCAGCAGTTATTCCTGAATAAATATCAGATAATGTAGCAACACATACACGCGAGGTGAATGTAGATGCATTTAATTCATGATCTGCGTGAAGCACTAATGCCTTGTTAATAGCTTCCACTTCTAAATCACTTGGTTCTTCTCCATTCAGCATATAGAGGAAGTTAGCTGGATAGCTTAAGCCTTTTTTCGGCTGTATGATACCCTTTCCATCGCGAATGCGTGAAAAAGCAGTTACAATAGAAGCTACTTTTGCTTGCAGTCGAACAGCTTTACGTTTATTTGCCTCATCAGTCATCTCATCAGCTTCAGGATCATATAATCCAAGTAGTGAAACAGCTGTTCTTAGCGCAGCCATTGGATGAACATTATGTATATCATAAGAATTAAAATGTTCTACTACTCCATCTGGTAGTGTCATATTTTCAAATAAGTCTTTTTCCAGCTCAGCTAACTCTTCTTTATTTGGAAGCCTTTTATTCCATAATAAAAAAACAACTTCTTCAAAGCTAGCATTCTCTGCCAAGTCATCAATCGTATAACCGACATACGTAAGCTGGTCATCAATAATGGAACTTACTTTTGACTCTGCTGCTACTATCCCTTCAAGTCCTTTCGTTGTAGACATAACATCCCTCTCCTTTTCTTATCCAAATTGCTTTTACTTCTATCCTCAAAAGCGATAAAAATAATGGTGCTTTTGAACATCCCCAAGCCTATTATAAACAAACAAAAAAAGATAGTAAATGAAAACGATTAAAATTTATCATATAATCTTGTTTTCTTTCATAGCTTGTATTACCTTTCCTTACTTAAGAAATGGAAGTGCATCAAGCATTCTGATAATAACATATGCTATTCCCGCACCGATTAATGGACCTACTGCAACACCTTGAAACACTACAACAGCGATAATCGTTCCAACTACCAGTGCAGTAGTAATTTCGGGATCATTTGCTAACAATGAAAGCCCATATTTTGCTATGACTGCTACGAACATACCAGCAATAAGTGCAACCCAAGCATGGTAAGATTTTACACTTTGTAATAAGTCTTTCAAGCCTATATCACCGTTTGCAATCGGAATCAGAACAGCAACCGTTATGATGATGACACCCCAGCCAATTCCTTTATCTTGTATGTATGGAAAAAGTTTATCATCAATTTTTAATAATTTCATTCCAAAAAGTATGTATACAGCTACCATAATGGCCTGGTTTTTAGCAATGTATCCAAGCAAAAATAATATGAGTAAAAAAATCGTTGAACTACTAAACATTACACGTCCTCCACTGCTTTCTAGCCAATGTTTATCTTATCACAAAGTACTTACTTTTGAAAAAAATAACCTCTGATTCCAAAGGAGATTTTAATGTGCTAACCAAGCAAATGATATTAAGGATCTTTTACCTCATTAGTATTCTTTCGCTGCTTTTATTTACTATATATCTGATTATCCAATTTTTATTTCCATTCTTTTTGGCTTGTATATTTGCTATTCTTCTATATCCAGTTATTCAATTGATGCATATTCATTTAAAAATCCCTTATGTAATCAGCTGTCTATTAGGAATATTAATTGCTATCGTCAGTACCATTTTATCGCTTTTTTATATCGGTGTGGAATTTTTGCAAGGAATTATTTATTTAACGAAATGGATTCCGGATAATCTCCGCTTTTTATTGGAACAGTCCATTAACCATTTTAATCAATGGATACAACCACTCATTCAAAAAGCGAATCAATATATCCATAGTCTGCCTGAAGAACAGCATTCTATTATTGATGAACAATTAGCCGAAATCAGTATAAGTATTGCCGATCAAGTTGCCTATTTATTAGAAATAATATTGAACTGGCTTGGAAACCAAGTATCCAGTTTACCCGGATCTGTTACTATATTAATATTTTCTTTCTTGTGTACTTTTTTCATTTGCAAAGATTGGGACAAGTTCTATCTATATGTTTCGAACAAAGTCCCTTTATCATACATCGAAATTGCAACAACTGTTTCCAAACAAATAAAAACAAAGATCATAAGATATTTAAAAGCCCAATTATTACTTATTTCTATTACTTTCATCATTATTTTTCTGGGCTTAAGCATATTCCAAATTAAGCATGCTTTTACCATAGCTCTTTTGATGGCTATAGTAGATCTGTTACCTATTTTAGGAACTGGGATTATTTTTGTACCTTGGAGTTTATATTTGTTTATGATGGGAGAATCGACATTGGCAATTTGCTTGTTTTCCCTTTATTTATTCGTTATTCTGCAAAGACAAATATTGGAGCCCAAAATCGTTTCCAATGCTTTAGGGATTCATCCTATCTTGACGATCTCAGCCATCTATTTAGGCTTTCAATTATTTGGTGTTAAAGGAATATGGCTAGGTCCTGCTATCCTGTTTGTCGGAAAAGCATGTAGTGAAGCCAAGTTGTTCTACATCATTTGGCAATACATTAGGCATAATCGCATTAACGTCGATAAATCGTGAATTTTCCACTATTCAACCATTTACGAGCAATGTTTTGAAACATATTTTTAAATGGTCTTCTGGTAAAAGGAATTAACAGACAAAACCCGATGAGATCTGTTATAAACCCTGGTGTTAGCAGAACGACTCCACCAATCAATATACAAATACCATCAAATATAGATGCTTGTGGTGCATAACCCATGCTCATTGACTCTTGTGCTTTTCTTAACGTTTCTAACCCTTGATGTTTAGCAAGCCAAGCACCTATTACTCCAGTAAATATAATCATTATAATAAGCCACCACGGCCCTATATAACCACCGGCCCAAACAAAAATACCAATTTCTAACGCAGGAACTACCAAAATAAATAATAGTAACCATCGAAACATACTCATCACCCTTTTCAGATAAAGAAAAACTAAATTTTCTTATACTATTAACCTTAAAATTCTATACTCTCTAATAGTGTAAAAATAGAGAAGAAGGCTAGCTTCTTCTCTATTACTCAGTTTTTATAATACACTAGCATGACCAGCGTAGATATCTCCTTTTTGTGCATCAATAGTGATATCTTGTCCATCATTAATTAATTCAAGTGCTCCTTCTACACCTACGATAACAGGGATACCTAAGCTCAGGCCGACAACTGCTGCATGGGATGTCAATCCGCCTTCTTCTGTGATAATTCCCCCTGCTTTCTCGATAGATGGCATCATGTCCTTATCTGTACCATAAGTGATTATGATGTCATCTTGCATAATTTTTAATTTTGCTTCTTCTGCATCTTTACAAGTAACGGCACGTCCGTAAGCACTACCTTTACCCACACCTTGTCCTTTAGCCAGAACATCACCAATCACGTGGACTTTAAGCAGGTTAGTAGTACCACTTTCACCAACTGGTACACCAGCAGTAATAATTACACGGTCACCGCGTTTGAAGTGATTAGTTCTTAATCCCTGTTCAATCGCTTCTTCTAATACGTCGTCAGTAGTATGTGCAAGTGTACCAACAATTGTTTCAACACCCCATACAAGTGCTAATTTTCTACTTACATGCTCTTCAAACGTAACTGCAAGAATTGGTGATTCCGGGCGATACTTCGAAATCATACGGGCAGTGAATCCACTAACAGTTGGTGTTAAAATAGCATCAACACTTAGGTTCATTGCTGAATGGTTAACAGATTGACTAATCGCATCTGTTATCGTCACATCAGATGCTTTGGAGCGTAGATCAAGCATTGCTTTATGATCAATAGCTGTTTCTGCTTTCTTCGCAATATTACTCATTGTTTCCACTGCATCAATAGGATAATCACCTGCAGCTGTCTCACCAGATAACATAATTGCGTCTGTTCCATCTAAAATGGCATTTGCAACGTCTGAAGCTTCTGCTCTTGTCGGTCTTGGATTACGTTGCATAGAATCAAGCATTTGCGTTGCTGTAATAACTGGTTTACCTGCATTATTACATTTATAAATCATATCTTTCTGAACTAATGGTACGTCTTCTGGTGGAATTTCAACACCTAAATCACCACGAGCAACCATTAAACCATCACTTACTTGGAGAATAGCATCTAAATTATCGACACCTTCCTGGTTCTCAATTTTAGGAATGATTTGGATATCTGTTGCATTATTTTCTTCCAGTAATCCTCTAATTTCTAACACATCTGATCCACGACGAACAAAAGAAGCAGCAATAAAGTCAACATCTTGCTCAATACCAAAGTTAATGTCGGCTGCATCTTTATCCGTGATACCTGGAAGATTCACACTTACATTTGGAACATTAACACCTTTTTTATTTTTCAATAAACCAGAGTTTAACGCGATTGTTTTTAACTCATTTCTATCTTTAAGAATTTCCGTTACTTCCAACGCTATTAAACCATCATCCAATAATAATTTAGAACCAACTTCCACATCATGAATTAGTTGAGGATAGGTTACCGAAATACGGTCTTCATCCCCTTCAATCTCATCCATTGAAACATATACGGTATTTCCTTTAACAAGATTAGCTTTTCCATTCTTTAAAGTTCCTGTACGAATTTCAGGACCTTTTGTATCTAGTAAAATGGCAACAGTTTTACCTAATTTTTTTGCTGCATTACGAATGTTTTTAATTCTTGCCCCATGCTCCTCAAAATCTCCATGAGAAAAGTTTAATCGAGCAACATTCATACCTGCCTTGATTAATTGTTCTAATTTTTCTTCTGTCTCTGATGCTGGTCCAATCGTACAAACGATTTTAGTTCTTCTCATTTTGCTTCCTCCTTCAATCATCTCAATCCTATTACGGCTAAATTATTACGATATTTGCTAAATTAAATAGAAAGTTGATTTGCTAATTTATACATGTTCATATTAACAGCATGTTTTTCAGATAATACTTTTGATATATCATGGTCAACAACTATATTATTTTCAACGCCAACCACACGGCCACCGACTCCGTCCATTAATAGGTCTACAGATTTTGCACCTAAACGACTTGCTAATACACGGTCATATCCTGAAGGTGAACCACCACGTTGAATATGACCTAAGACCGTTACACGTGTGTCCATGCTTGTCTCTTCTTCAATACGTTTCCCATATTCAACACCACTGCCAACACCTTCAGCAAGAATGATAATACTATGTTTTTTACCTCGTTCTTGACCTCTTTTCAGCTTACCTACAACACTTTCGAAGCTTTCTTCTTGTTCCGGGATGATAACACTTTCCGCACCATTTGCAAGTCCTGCCCATAATGCGAGGTCACCAGCATCCCTTCCCATTACTTCAATTACATATGTACGTTCGTGTGAAGTAGCTGTATCACGAATTTTATCCACTGCATTGACGATGGTATTTAAAGCTGTATCGAAGCCAATAGTATAATCAGTGCCTGGAATATCATTATCAATAGTACCTGGAACTCCAATGCATGGAAAACCTTTTTGAGTTAATTTTTCTGCACCACGAAACGACCCATCCCCACCAATGACAATGAGTCCCTCTATTCCAATTTTTCTCATTTGTTCAATTGCTTTTTGTTGTCCAGCATCTGTCTTAAACTCATTCGACCGAGCGGAGTACAGAATAGTACCTCCTCGTTGAATAATGTCACCAACAGAACCTAGTTCCATTTTCTTAATATTACCTTCCATAAGACCTTCATATCCGTTATAAACGCCATAAACTTCTAGTTCATGATAGATTGCTTTACGAACAACTGCACGAACCGCTGCATTCATTCCCGGTGCATCTCCACCACTTGTTAATACACCTATTTTTTTCAAATAAATCACCTCATTAACAAAATAAATTGTCCTACACCATTTTTCCCCATCTTTTCTCTCTTTTAAACTATATAGGAATTCCATCTAAGATTATACATGAAATAAAAACTAAACTCACCCCTAAACAATACAATTTTAGCGTATTTCTCTTAACTTTGAAAGTTTTTTTATTTTTTACCTATTAATGATTGTTTAGCAAATACAAAAAACTCCCCATTTTACTTCACTCTAGTTCGATATAGATACAAACTGCGAACTAATGTAAATTCGTTTTGAGTAAGATGTTCTTCCAGTCTTCTAGAGAGGACTGCCAATTTCGTCGCTGCGGAAAAATACTCCCTTTCACCCAAGGGTAAAAGCGGAGTATTCTGCCGAAGCGATTGCTTTAAAGTCATCAATAAAAGAATGAAAGGACGCAAAATTACGACATGGATATTTCACATTTTATGTTTTTGGGTGTATCTTTTTTACACGCTTTATAAGAAAAACTGAGCAAAAACCCGCTCAGTCCTTATGACTAAAAGCTAAAGATTTACCATTTCTCAAGCATCCATTATGAAATACTTGAACAGCTTGACCACCTCTCCGGCTGCCCACTTCCCTTTCCGTGGGGTTTGTCCTTCAGCTAACTTCTTCGAGCAAAACCCGCTCGTAAAAGTGGATCTTCAGGCCAAACAATTCCCACAGGAGTGAAGTGGGCGGCCTACGTTTATGCATGCTCTACAACATTCGTCAGACCAGGCAACTTGCTTGTGAAAGTGTAAGGTAGGCATGGGAAATCACTAATAGGGGTTATAAAACCCAATATTTTTCTACAATTCGTTGTAGAAAAAAGTATAGCGAAGGCCGACCGTTTCGACTCCTAAGGGATTAGCATGATCTGAAGATCCACTTTTACAGGAGTGAATTTCTCCTGTAAAAGTTAGCTGAAGAGCATGCCCCTTGGAAAGCGAAACGGTCAGCCGTATCGGGTTGACTTGCACTAGCTAGCTTTCAAAATGACAACATCTGTATAGCTATTCTTGCTTCTTAAAATAAACATGTTGAATCACCTTTTCCTATCATACTTGCTTATAAAAGTTGACATCAATGGTTATATATTTTCCTTGCTAATTAGAAAAAACCTCTCCTGGAATTGGAGAGGTTTCTGTTTATACTTCTGCTTTTTCTATTGTTGCTTGAACTTCACCGATTTTTTTGTATTTTTCCCAGCGGTTGTCTAGAAGTGATGTTTCATTTTCTACTTCTAACTCTTGCAATGTTTCATCTAATACTTTGCTGATATTTAATGCTTGAGTGACCACATCACGGTGCGCCCCGCCAAGTGGTTCTGGTATGACCTCGTCAATAACATTTAATTCTTTTAAATCAGGTGCAGTTATTTTCAATGATTGTGCAGCTCTTTCTGCTTGTCCTGCATCTTTCCAAAGCAATGCAGCCGCACCTTCTGGTGAGATAACAGAATAAGTTGAATTCTCCAGCATGTGAATTCTGTCTCCTACACTAATACCTAACGCACCACCACTACCACCTTCACCGATTACGATACAAATAATTGGTACTGTAATTCCAGCCATTTCCATTAGGTTTCTTGCGATGGCCTCACTTTGGCCTCTTTCTTCTGCCGCTTTTCCTGGATAGGCACCTTTTGTATCAATAAAGGTTATGATTGGTCGGTTGAACTTTTCAGCTTGTTTCATATGACGCAGTGCTTTTCGATATCCTTCAGGGTGAGGACTTCCGAAATTACGCTTAATATTATCTTTCGTATTTTTACCGCGTTGTTGTCCAATAATCGTCACAGATTTTCCTTTGTACTTGGCAATACCTGCAACAATCGCTTCGTCATCACCAAATAAACGATCTCCATGAAATTCAATAAAATTAGTAAATAATTGCTCAATATAGTCTAATGACGTAGGACGTTCGGTATGACGCGCGATTTGCACGCGATCCCAAGGTTTTAACTTTCCATAAATGTCATTTTCTAATTTAGCTAGCCGGTCTTCCATTTTACTTATCTCATCGGATAAATCTATATCACTATCTTCCGTCATAGCTTTTAATTCTTCAATTTTATCACGTAATTCAATAACAGGTTTCTCAAACTCTAGCACTTGTTTCAACAGTATCACCTCCAAATCCATGGATGTCCAATATCGTTGCTAACGTATCTCGCATCTCGCCACGAGGAATTACTTTATCAATTTGACCATGTTTCAACTGAAATTCAGCAGTTTGAAAATCTTTCGGTAATTTTTCACGAATGGTTTGTTCAATAATCCGTCTACCGGCAAAACCAATTAATGCTCCTGGCTCTGCAAAATTGTAATCCCCGATCGAAGCAAAGCTAGCAGATACGCCACCTGTAGTAGGATTTGTCATTACAGAAATAAATAAACCATTTTCTCTATGCAAGCGTTGAATAGCAATCGATGTCTTGGCCATCTGCATTAGACTCAATATACCTTCCTGCATACGTGCTCCACCTGAAGCTGTAAAAATCATGATCGGCATTTTCTCTTCACGTGCACGTTCAATTGCTCTAGCGATTTTTTCACCTACAACAGACCCCATACTTCCCATTCTAAATCGAGAATCCATGACAGCAATCGCAGTTCGTATCTCGTGTATTTTGCCTTCACCAGTTACAACTGCTTCTTCTAAACCTGTTTTTTCTCTATCTTTCTCCAGTTTTTCTTCATATTGAGGAAACTGAAGCGGATTATCTGACAATATACCCTTATCCCATTCTTCAAAGCTGTCTTCATCAAAAAGACTGTTAATACGATCATAAGCAGAGATTTGATGGTGGTGCCCACACTCCGGACAGACATTTAAACTTTTATTTAGTTCCTTCTGATAAAATATTTTTTTGCACCCACCGCATTTTTGCATTAAACCTTCTGGGACGTCTTTCTTGCCATTCTCACCAGGAATGGATGCATATTTCTTCTTTTTTCCAAACAAATCTTTCAACAAGGAAGATTCCTCCTTTTTCACTACACTACAATGTATTCGAAATTAAATTTTCTTATTCAATTGTATTTTTGTGTTTTTTTAATATATCAAAATAATATTGATCAGGGTAGGCCTTTTGCTCCATATTCTCTGAAAAATCTTGCATGAGACGCCATATTTTTAATAAAAGTTGATTATCATTTGCTTTGAAAAAGACAAGAAAAAAACGATGGTGTTTTTCCCCTTTTGATAAAGATGGTTCATCTAATATCTTCATCAATTGCCCTAGTTGTTGATCTGAAAGCGAATCAACGGATAACACATGATTTTCCAACAATTTTTTCGCTTGTTGTAACTCTTCTTGTATCTGAGAACCTTGTAAGATAAATGAAGCCAACAATTCTACGGCATGGTATGTTTGATAATCTCGGAAATAAGTACCTTCCCCTTGCCTCGTTTCGATAACTCCTAATAATTCAATGGCTCTTAAAGCTTCTCTAACAGAGGATCTGGCTGCATCTAATTGGACAGACAACTGTCTTTCTGAAGGCAGTTTATCTCCTGGTAAATATCCATCTTCTTTGATAAGACGTTGAATTTCGCTTATCACTTGCTGATATACTTTAATGCGCTCTGACATTACTTTCCCCCTGTTACCGTCTTTATTGGTCAGACCAATTAACTATTACATTATATCAGATCGATAGATGATGTAAAGAGGCACCCTTCTATGAAGAATGCCTAAGTACTACATTATCTTCTCCAAAATATTGTTTTAATTCTTTGACAACATTCCAGGCACTATCCAGATTATAGCTGCTTGATAATTTAAACAATTGTCGCTGATTCTCTTGGTAAAGATAAATGGTAGCAGACCCAGGAAATTTAGTTGCTATCTCTTTCAGTTTCTCCAACGATACCTCTTTCTCATCTTCTACTTTGATATACACACTATCATTTGTTAGTTGCTTCTCTTCCAATTGATATGGTTGGATATCATTAACAATCAATTGCTTTTTTTCATTCCGTTCTTCCAATTTTCCTTCCACAAATACAAAACTATCTTCTTCTAGCCAATGATTTACTTGTCGAAAAATTTTAGGGAATAATACAGTATCCAATTCACCTGATTCATCCGAAATCGTTACAAAGGCCATTGTTTCCCCTTTTTTGGTTCGAATTACTTTTAGAGATTGAACCACTGCAGCCATTTTTATCTTTTTCTGCTTTAAATGTTGTGTTTGTTGAATCGAAATATAACCATACTCGCGAATTTTATCACGTACCTGTGCTAATGGATGTGTGGAAACAAAAAATCCTATCACTTCTTTCTCCATCATCAGTTGCTTCATAATTGGATATGGTTCTATCTCGGTATAGGAAACATCTAACGCTAGATCACTCTCAAAGAAATGAATCTGATCATCAAACTCTCTGAATAATTCGCCTTGTTCCATTGCTTCATCAAGACTTGCTAAAAGGGTGGCGCGGTTGTCATGCAGTTCATCAAATGCACCAGCTAAAATCAGTGATTCAATAATCGTCCGGTTGATTTTTTGCAGAGGTACTCGTAAGCAAAAATCAAATAAATTTTTAAATCGCTGATTCTTGCGCGCTTCCAATATCGTTTGCACTGCTTGAAATCCTATACCTTTTATAATATTCAAACCAATTCTGATGCCAGCTTGTTCAGCTTTAAATTTACCAATACTATGATTAATCGATGGAGGCAAAATCTCAATATGTCTATTCTTAGCTTCTCGTAAATAAATCTGTATTTTTTCAGCGTTTCCCATATGCATGCTTAACATTTCAATAAAGAATGCAATAGGATAATTTGCTTTTAAGTACGCTAATTGATAGGCGATGACACTATAGGCAACAGCATGACTTCTGTTAAACCCATAATTAGAAAAACGAACTATCCAATCAAAAACTTCCTCTGCAGTCCGATTATTATACCCTTTTTCCAAACTTCCACTGATGAATTTTTGCTTATTATCCATTAATAGCGTTTTATCTTTCTTACTAACTGCCCTTCTAAAGATATCAGCTTCACCATATGTAAAACCTGCCATTGTATGAACAATTTGCATAATTTGTTCCTGATAGACGAGTACACCGTATGTTTTTTCCAATATTGAGGCTAAATCAGGGTGAAGGTGAGGTATTTCCTTCTTCCTATGTTTACGTTCAATATATGTTGGAATAAACTCCATAGGACCTGGTCGATACAATGCATTTACTGCTACAATATCCTCGAAGTTAGTGGGACGCAATTCCCGTAACACTTTTTGCATCCCCTGTGATTCCAGTTGAAAAATACCATTTGTTTCCCCTTTCTGTAACAGTCTATAGGTGTTTTCATCATTGAAAGGTATGGTTTCCAAAGAAATAGATTTTTTATAATGGTATGTCATTTGTTTTAAAATCTTTTCTATCAAGGTCAAGTTACGTAACCCAAGAAAATCGATTTTTAATAAACCGATTTTCTCCAAGTCATTCATTGGATATTGTGTTAATGCGACATTACTTTGAGATGGCATGGTTGCCACGTGACTTGTCATCTCTTGATCACTGATAATAACTCCGGCAGCGTGTGTTGATACATGTCGCGGAAGTCCTTCAAGCTGATTGGCAATTTTAAATAACCTTTTCAATTGTTCAGATTGTTTCACATACTCAGTCAATTCCGATGTCTGCCTCAACAATGCCGCTAAGGTACTGTTACTATCTTTAGGCAACGATTTTAAAATATAATTCTGATCATTATCAGAAATATCTAGTACTTTAAAAAGCTCCCTCAATAACGATCTTGCCGCAAATGTACCAAAAGTTATAATTTGTGCCACATGATCTGTACCATATTTCTCTACGACATAACGAATCACTTGATCTCTCTTCTCATCCGCAAAGTCAATATCAATATCAGGCATAGTAACACGGTCTGGGTTTAAAAATCGTTCAAATAGCAAATCATATTTGATCGGGTCAACATCTGTAATCCCTAAAAGATATGCTACGAGTGAACCAGCTGCAGATCCACGACCTGGTCCCACCATAATTTGACTTTCTTTTGCATAATGAACAAAGTCCCAGACAATGAGAAAATAATCACTGAAGCCCATTGATTGTATAACGTCGATTTCATAATGGAGGCGCTCCGCTACTTCATCTGTTACATCAGGATATTTTTCAGATAAACTCTTTTCACATAATTCCTCTAGAAATTGATCTGCATGCATATCACCTGGGACAGGATATTTTGGTAATAATCTTTGTTCTAAAGGGAGATCAATATGGCACTGCTCTGCTAGTTGATCAGCGTTTGACAGTAGTTCAGGCCAGGATTGGAACGCTATCTCTAGCTCGTCAGGTGTTTTTAGATATGTACCTTCTATTTCATCTACCATTGTCTTATCCCATTTCACACCTTGATCTATTGCACGCAAACAGCTATAGGCAATCACTTCTTGTTTATTCAAGTATTTTACATCAGGCAATGCCACCTTTGGGATATCCAATTGTTCAAGTATATTTCGGTAATTGACCATATTTTCTGATAAGCCAAGATAAACATTGTTCAACTGATGATTTGTTCTAATCTGTTGTATAGTAGTTTCCATTTGTTCTAAGGGCCATTGTTCTGCAGGTAAAATGGTAAAAAGAGATTCATCGTAGTTCTCCAGCATTTTGATGGTCACTTTTTCATCGTGCTGCAGTGCCGTACTAATCTGCAATAAATGCTGATATCCTGTTACATTTTTCGCTAAAGCGATAACCTCAACAAAACGCTCATTGATTTCGACTTGATAAGAAAGCCCGATGATCGGGTTAATGCCTGCCTTCTTACATGCTTGATAAAAAGGAATCGCTCCATGCATGATCCCTTCATCCGTCAATGCAAGATGATGATAACCATAGTTTTTCGCTTGGTTTACCAACGGTGCTATTTGGATCGTACTATTCATTAAAGAGTAGCCACTTTTGATTTGTAGTGCGGAAGAATTCGACATGTTCTCACCTCCTATGCGATCAAATGTTTTGTTTCTTTATTATATCAGACCTTTTACAACTTGTAAGTTAGTAAACATATAGTAGACAAGTTTACCATATATTTTAATGAAGTATAAATTTTCCGGGAGGGGTGTGGATGGAAGAACGCTTCATGGCAACAATGATTCAATGTTACTTTATCGCTTTTGGTGTGATGATTGGTGGGTCCATAATTGGTAGTATAGGTGCATTTGTATCAGGTGATGCTCCATTCACACATATAAACCGGATCGCAAAAAATTTACGTATTTGGGCTATTGTTGCAGCGATAGGGGGTACTTTTGATGCCATTGATAATTTTGACAGAGGTATCTATGAAGGATCTACCATTGATTTAGTCAAACAAATTTTATTGATTATTACCGCAATGGGTGGTGCACATACTGCACTATTAGTCATCGAATGGCTGATTCAAGAGGAGATTGAATAATGCACATTCCTCCGTATCATAAACGTCCTTCATGGCAACGATTTCTTGCTGGTGTTGCGATTGGTACAATTATTGGCTATATTATTTTTATTTATATGTTTGGTGAATTACAAGAGAAGTGGATTGAAGAAAACCTGGCATTACGAGGAGATCTACAGAATCTTAATCAAAGCTATGAAAATTTACGTAAGAATCATGAAACACTTGATCAGCAAACAAAAAAAGGTCTGCAAGTTAAAGAAATTAATATTGAATTTTTAAATCTTAAAGAATTAAACATTGATAATGACCGGATAATGATTCAACAATTAGAAGAAGCTGTTAGAACAGAAGCAGCACACGCAGTAGGTAAAAATATTAATGATATGGCTGATTCCATCGATCTGCTTATTGCGACCATCGAAAACAAAACAATCAACATCGATGATTTCAAATTTCAAGCGGAGATCCAAAGAATCATTGTGAGTGAGACATTATATTTGTCGATTCAGTTGAAAATGGCTGATTCCTAATAAATATCATTGCTCAAGGTCACCATCAAACCTTGAGCAATGATTTCTATACAGATTATTTTTCTTTACATACTTCTTCTAAATCAGCTAAAACGTTGTCTACTGTTTCCCACTGATGAATCTTAGCACCTGATGCAAGCGGATGACCTCCACCTTCATAATTTCCTGCCACCTGATTAATAACAGGACCTTTGGAACGTAGACGAACACGAATGACATCGTCTTCTTCTACAAAGATCACCCATACTTTGATCCCCTCAATATCTCCTAATACTCCTACGATTGAACTAGTTTCGGATGCTTCTACATTAAACTGATTCAAAATATCCTTTGTTAATTTAACATAGCTTACGCCAGCTTCTGATACGCTAATATTTTGAAGGATATAACCTTTCAACCTAGCAATGTTTAAATTTGTTTTGTACATTTCTTCATACATCTCAGTTCGATCAAAATCATAAGCAACTAACTCTGATACAAATCGGAAAGTTCTTTCAGTGGTGCTTGGAAATAGAAAGCGCCCAGTGTCACCAACAATTCCACAATACAAAAGAAATGCAGCTCTATTGGTCATTTTTAACCCATTTTCTTTTTGTTCACTATAGAAGTGATAAATCATTTCACTTGTAGAACTCGCCTCTACATCCACCCATTGGACATCACCGTAAGCATCTACTACTGGATGGTGATCGATTTTAATAACTTCCTTGGCCTGCTCAAAGCGTTGATCCGAAATTCTTTCCTGATTTGCGGTATCACACACAATAACAAGTGATTCTGAATAAAGCTCATCTTTGATATTATCCATCGTTGCTAAAAATGATAAAGAGACTTCTTCTTCACCAACCACATATATATTTTTATCAGGAAAGCTTGCTTTAATTATCTCTGCTAATCCGCTTTGTGACCCATATGCATCAGGGTCTGGACGAACATGGCGATGAATGATAATCGTATCGTATTGTTTCATTTTCTCAAATATTTGCGACATTACTGACATATAAATACTCCTTTTTTTATATCACCTATTATTTTTTCACTATTAAATACTAGTCACGGTAGATTTTGTTATATGTAGATTATACATTAAAACCTGTAAAAATCCCATGATATCAACACTTTACTATGAATTTATGTAAAACACAAATGCAAAATAAAGCAGGAAATTGAATGTACTTGAGGTTAAGTGGGGTTGCTTTAAGGCTAAGAATGATCGCCATGTTTAACTCTTGCCACCCGTTACTTTAAGACGTTCTCTCACAAACCTCTTGAAAAACTGTAATTTGAATGCGTAGTATCGTTGTACTGTACAACAAAAATTTCTGTTTAAAATTATAATTCTTGTTCCAACTAAAGCCACCCGTTTGTTTAACACCAATTACTTCTTATCAGCTTGTGATAATTCCAATATATGACTAGCTTTATAAATTCCTTCTACTTTTGAAAAGCCACATTCTATATATAAATTAACGGCAGCTGGATTATCCGTAGATGATAACCTTATTGTCCGAAAATTCTCCCTTGCTTCATCAATTATTGTTTTTAGAAGTTTCCTTCCTACACCAGTACCTCTGTTCTTACGCAAAACATAGAGATGCCTTACTCGCCCTACATCAGAAAGGTTAAGATAGGGGTCAATATTTAGTCCCCCAATTCCAATAACCTCATCATCTAATTTTGCAACATAGAGTGATTCACCATTTTTATCAAATTTGTTATTCCCTAATGTATATTCATCCACTAATCGCTTTATAAATTTATATCCTTCAGATAAACTATCATCTATGAGTAAATTCAACTTATATTGTTCAAGGGATGTAACTCTTTCGATTATCATCGTATTTTCCGCCTTATTATCATTTAGATTTACCAACATTTAGTACGGTGTTTTCGTATTTCCGATTTTTAGAGGCTTTTTATAAAAATAATTTGATATTTTTATTCAATTAATAATTATCTTGCCATTTAACACAATAGAGCTGCCGAAGGACAACTCCTTCTTACGTTAACGCACCCGTTAATGAAACAAGATAAATTATTTCTTTGCTAAATATAAATCAATCGTGTCAAAAACATTTAATACATCACCAAATTCTATAATTGCTCCTTTAATCTCATCTTCCAACATTTTTTTAGTATTTGATGACATACTTCTATGGTCTGAGTATGTATTTAACAATGCAATGTAGTCATCTGAAGAAAAGGTTCGAGTTAAATGATATAACTTAAACTCTATATCCTTAAATCCATAAGAATGAATTGTCTTAAATCGTTTGTTATATCTTTCCGTATCAATTTCTATTATTTTAGTATTGGTTGGTCTATATTTTTGATAAATGCCCTGAATTTTCTGATGCAATAAGTCATTATCCTTTGATACAAATGGTCGGTTCCAAAACAATGCTAATGTTCCATCTTGTTTTAAAAATTTAGAGACTTTTGGATAACCTATTTCGCTTTTAATCCAATGAAAGGCAGTAGCTGAATAAATTAAGTCTATACTGTCATCTGGACATTCAAAAGTTTCAAATGCTGTATTACATACTGTAAAATTTCCATATTCCCCAAACTTTAATTTCAAATAATTTGCAAGCTCTTTCCCTAATTCAACTGCCTTTAATGTACAACCTTTATCCAAAAAAGGTTTTGTAGCCTGTCCTGTTCCAATCCCAACTTCAATAACTTTTTTACCATACTCAACTTGAGAATACTCCATAATGTCATAAAATAATTCGTTACAATATATAGGTCTCCATTTGTCGTAATTTTCTACATCCTCATTAAAGGATAATCGTTTATCCAAGATAATATCACCATCCAAAAAGTATTACACCACTCTATCTTCTAATTATCGCTCTTATTGACTAAACGCACTCCGTTTGTTTAAGTGTAATTTTTCACAAGCTAAACTTTCGAACAAAATTATTTAACAGCTTTCCAAATTGTCCACCTATCTTTTTCTATTATGCTTTTATCAGATGAAAGTGACTTATCTAAATGATTTATCAATAAATTCAATTCTTTATCGTCTAATTCATGTAAAATACTTCTTCCCGTTCTTTCATTTAAATCTTTTAATAATTGTTCCTTACTTTCATACACTCTTCTTGTTTCCCATAACTTAACTTCTTCTATGTCCTTAAAACCAACTTCCTTTAGGGTTTCAATAACTTTTTTGCTATTATGTCTTCGATTAGTTTCTTTTTCAATTAATCTTGGAAAAAGTTCAAAGAAATAACCTCTAACATGGTTATCATGGCCTTCTAATAAACAATCTTCAAGAGTACGGTCTTGAACGATATAAAATCCATTGGACCCCAGTAATCTAAATGCTTCCTTAAAACAATTATGTAAATCTTCAATATGATGTATTACTGCTCTTTCAAGCAATAAATTAAAACGATTGCTATCTAATCCTGTATCTAAAGCACTTCCATACTTAAAAGATATGTTTTTATATTCTTTGCAGTTCTGTCTTGCCGCTTCAAGTATTGACTCGGAAAAATCAACACCAGTAACAAAATTCACTCCCATGTCTGATAGTGCTTTTGAATAAATGCCTCCACCACACCCAACATCTAAAGCTTCAGATATATTCTTTATAGGTACAAGGTCTTTTATTGTTTCAATCCACGAGTTGTCAGCAATTCGAGTTGTGTAAGTAAAACGATTTTTCTTTCTATGAAAATCAATTCCCACTATACATCCCTCATCTCTCAATATTATAGTTAAATTCTACCATAAAACAACTGTGTAACTAACCTCTTATTACACTAACCTGCTTCGTTAATATAACAAGTTCTACATAAAATAGCGTTAATCCTTCTTGAATTAACGCACCCTTTAGTACAAGATTAGGACCTCCCCATTGGAGTAAAAATTCTAGTGTTTCAATCCAATTTATAAGTCGTTGAAAATCTGAACGTTCAAAAAATCTTAATTTAATCATAAAAAACGTTTTCCTCGTTTCTATATCTAATATTTGAATTGAAGCTATTAACAGTGTACCTCTTGTTCAGGATTCGCACCCGTTAATTTAAGTGTACCATTTCACAAATATTGTATGATTTTACAAAGGTTTTGGAATTACCACCGCATTGCAAGCTTTTTCATAAAATTCAATTGGTCCTGCTTCTCCAATAACAGCATATTCATAACCTATTTCATTCATTTCACTTAAACACAAATGAAGCAAAGTATACCCTATACCTTGTACCCGTTTTGAATAAGTTGTTCCCATCGGACCAAATAACCCTTTTTTATTTCGCACAACATCAAAGCAAGCAAAACCAATAATTTCCTCATCATCTAAAGCAATAAAAAGAGGAATATTTTCTTTTGAAAATCCGTTTTCAATAGAGTCTAACCATCCATTTCCAAATTCCTTTTCTACAAAGTTTTTTAACGATGTAGCATCAATTTGCTCTGCTTTTCTAAAAGTCATATTGGATGTCGGTATATTTGGGAATGAATAATCCTTTAAAGAAACAATCATATCTCTCGGATGTGACACTATTTCAAGGATACGTGAAACATCCAATCCATCAAATATTGCACTTGTTGAATAGTCATTGTTTCTAAAAATTGCATCCACTAGATGTCCTTCATTTAAATAAATCTGTTTGAATCGTTTCATTCGATTATTTGCAATCTCTAGTACCTGTTCAGTGAACAGCGAAATATTTATTGTAAAAGGTTCACAACTAATCCCTTGTTCGTCATTATTAAAATATATTCCCTTAACTCGTTCATTTAATATATCCCTAAGTTTTGGATAAGTAATATATAGTTCAGCACCCACAGCAGTTCTTTCGAGCAACATACCTAATAGTAAATGAACTGGATAAACAATCTTGGTTGTCTTTTCGGCTTCCTTTTCTGCATTTTTAAGAACTCTTAAAGTACGTTCAGTGAATCTCAAGACCATCATCCCCCTTTCTAATTGTTTATAAATTCTATAAAGTGACTGAAAAATCTTTTAAAATAAGGCATTATTTATGTAGTTCTTGTTCAACTCTAGCTCCCAATAGTTGAAAAGAGATATATTTATTTGAGATTTACCTTGAACATCCCTGTCATATTTGGTGAATAATCTTTAAAACCATATTTTTTATAAAAATCCACTTTCCCCTCTGAAGCAAATAGCCCAATAAATGCCTTATTAGGTGCATTATTTTCAATGTAACTCATTAAAGTGTTCATAATTTCTTTCCCGATTCCATACCCTTGATATTTAGGATGTACAACTATATCTTGAATGTAGTAATAGATTGCACCATCCCCAACAATCCTTCCCATTCCTATAACTTTATTATTATCTTTTATAATCACTGAAAAGACTGTATTTCGTAGCGAGGTCTCTGCTACATCAAAATTCATAAAATCTTTCCATCCTACACTTGAACACAAACTTATGTATTCATCTAAAGTTGGAGTTGTATTATATAAAACTTCATAATCCTTTACCATGTTCTCCTCCTGAAAAATTAACGTAGTTATTTATTATTTAACAAATTCCGCAAAACCCTTCTTCAACATTACTGCTCCGTTATATAATAATTTCTACAAAAATAGCGTTACTCTTCCTGAATTAACGCACCCGTTACTTTAAAAACATCATTTCACATCTTATTCCACAATTCCGACCGTTTCTGAAAGATTGTTACTGACTCTTTTTTTATCTCTATGTTTTCTTTTTTCTTACCAACTTTATATAGATTCATCCCAGTAATTAAGATTATGATAATACTACAAATTAGGTATAACACATTGTCGTAACCAGTAATTAAAATGATAAAGCGCACCAGTAATTTCATTTAGGGTTGCGATTTCACACCCACAACACAAATACGGAGACACCAAGAAGGAAGAATGTAGTTATAAGTAATAGTGTAAAATACTCTCTATTCTTGGTAACGAACATTTCAGCAAGTTCAACAGCATTAGATAACCCTAAAGAAAAAAGCATACCAAAAAGTAATAAATTTGGAAAATCAGTTGAAGTATCCGAACTCACTAGCCCCGAAATAGATATGAATAAAACCCTAACAGCAAAATAAATTGTAAAAGCGCTTAAAATAACTTTTAAAGCTAAAAATAATTTATTACTTTTTCTGTATTTTTCTTGAATCCTGCTTACCAATTTCATCTCTACCTCACCCCTATTCGACAACATTGCCTTTTAACGAAAAGCTACTCTCTTGTTGAACTATCCTGCTTCAATAGTTGAACAAGAGTGCTTGTGTCTTATTGCGTTAAAGCACCCGTTACTTTAAGTACGATGTTTCACATACTTTATCATTGATACCCGTAAGTATCTCCTTCATCTAATTTTAAAATATGATTATTTATAGATACGTTATCATTACTTTCCCATTTCACTTTAACTTGTTCTACTCTGTCTTGATAATAAATTCTCTTTTTAAACCATAGTGGTCCGTTTAATTCACCCCTTATACCAAACGAACCTGCTGCTCCTGCATCATAACGGTAAAAATCAATTGTATAATGTCCATCAGGAGAACTAACCGTCTTTAAATGTTCATTTACTCCCAAAGATGAAAAGAAAGTTGTAAATGCTAGTGCCAACAATAGCCCGATAAATGTCAATGATGACAAAATTACCGTTAACCAACTTCTTGTTTTTGCCCACCAGTTTCTCTTATCTTTAAAACCGATAATCCCTAAAGCAAAGGCTAATAAACTAACAATTAGTAAAACATAATTTGGCGGTGCGATTAGCCAAGTATTGTTAATATTAGAATACAATGAATAGGCTGCTAACCCTAAGCAAATAAGTATTAAATAAAAAGACCATAAATTATATTGTTTCCCCATATTTCTCCCCCTTGTTGACCCTAGTTTCCATCTTTCACTAATCTGCCCGTTATTTTAAGTGAATAACTTCACAACATCACCAATCTTCACACTTAAATTATAACAAAAAATAACAAATCGTTGTTCTTATTTTGCACAATAATAATCGTTGCTGCGCAGTAAAAGTCTACTACGCATTACAGACATACAGTTTCTTATTCCACATTCCTTCCAGTTAGTATAAAGCGTTCCTGCTTGTTACAGAAACGCACCCGTTATTTTAAGTATAACCTTCACAATCTTCTTACTTTACTGTTCTAGTACAATATATAAGTAGAGTCATTACACTTAAAATAATAGTAACGATGAGAAGAGCACTACTGCGGCGAACACCTTAGCACTTTCTTGCCTACAGCGTGCACAACCAATACTTTTATTTTCTTTGACACATAACCCCTCAAGCTAAATGAATGTTTCCTACGAATTGTGCAAATAATTATTTGATCCGCAAGATTACCATCAAAAACAGAACACATTGTATAACGAGGTACTGTGTGTTACCATAAAAGGAAAAAAGAGGAAATTATGGATAAAGAACAATGGAAAGGAAATATGGATCTTCTAATTTTGTCATTACTCAAACGCGAAGATATGTATGGATTCCAAATTATAAATAGAGTAAGTGGTATCAGCGAGAACAAATATTCTTTAAGTGAAGGTACATTATATTCAGTCCTCAAACGTTTACAAAGAAAGCAAATTATAAACTCTTATTGGGGGAATGAATCTCAAGGCGGCCGAAGGAAATATTATAAAATTACCGATACCGGTAAACGTCTGCACGAAGAAAAACTCTTTAGTTGGCAGGCAATTAATCACATTATAAAAAAGGTAAATGAGGAGTGATTTATAATGAGTATCGAACAATATGTAAATAAGATAATTAGCTATATAGAACTTAATACTGAAAACAAAAAAGATTTAAAAGAAGAACTAATTCGTCATATATCTGATAAATGCTCCTATTATAAACACGAAGGCACAGATGAAGCATCAGCCGTAGAACAGTCTTTACAGGATTTTAGTAACGCAAAAGAGGTAGGTAATGAATTAAATAAAGCATTTTTCCCTTATAGAAAACCATTATTATCTACACTAAGCTTACTAACAATCCTGTTTACTTTCTGTTTAGCTATTTCGAGTGTTATATATCAAGAGATATTTCCTTCAATTTGGTGCACTCTAACCATCATATCAAGTATCACCATTTACTATTTCATTAATAAACCCTCTAGGTCTGCAAATCATAGACCATTATTAATTATATTAATGATTTTTTTAAACATTTTTTATTTTTATAGTTTATTTTTAATAGATGGAATAAGGGAAAATACTTATATATATATTCTTTTGTCACTTTTACTATTAAGTTGTTTTATAATTTCTATTAGTCAAATTTATTTAGGTGTTTTATATCAACCGATTTCAATAAAGTTGTCTAGTCTAAGTCAACAAAAGCGTAACACTATCATTATTACAAACATTATTACAGGCGTCATAATATGTGGGGTTAGCTTATTATTTATTTCTGGTCTCTTAATTTTTGCTCCTTCTCTTCTAATTGTTATACCCTGTGCTGTAATTGTATTATGGTTGTTTTTCTTGATCGGCGAACTGAAATCCCAAAATTTTGAGAATTTGTTTAGAGTTTTAAAAATTTCCCTTGCTTTCTTAGCATTAGGTTTTATAATAATTCCTCAGTTCATGTTATAGAAAAGAAAGAAGCACTTCGTCCAAGGACAGAATTGCTTCTTTTTTCTAAAACAAGCATTTACTTGTATTAAAAAATGCCTTTCCCGCAGTTTTAAAGTGGCTCGTTGTTAAACATAAGCACCTCATTCCTCATCCTCGATTAAAACTTCTAATTTAGACAGTCCTAATTGTTTTATCATCACTTGCCATACCCACAAAATTAAGAATTAGTATATAAAACGGATAAACTATCAATCCACCTATTGCTAAAAGACCAGTAATAGGATTAGGAACATCACCACCGTAAGTTATCGGAAACAAAGATGCAAACACATAAATAAAAAGAAAAAAGTAGGGTATCCACAGGATGACTGTCCAAAAGTTTGCCTTTCGCCCATCCAACCACTTTTTCGTTAATATAAAAAGGAATATTGTACCACCTATAATTTCAACAATAAGTATTACGCTAGCCAAAATATTTACCGTATCAATTTCCCAATTTGTTAGTCTACTAATTCTATATACATTTAACATAAGTTCAATAGGCACCAATACCAAAAGAGCGTACAGAATACTAACCACATTCAACTTCAAGAAATACTTCATTTAATAAGCCCCCAAGAATAATTATCTCTTCTTTCTTCATTTTAACATAATATTCCAAAATTTAGATTTAACTTTTATCTGTTTTTGGTGAACGTCTGGGGCAAAGAGTGGGGCTGATTAAGTATAGAATGCAACAAACACCTACTAATACAAGGTTTTTACTAGCAATTCTATTATAGTCACGGTACAATAGAAAGGTATTTTTATCTAGCATATAGCTTGTTTTGTTATTGGAGGTTTTACTATGGTTATTTTCCCAATTATGATTGTGTTATCTTTTATTGTGTATATTTATTATAAAGTAATGATAATGAGGGACCACGATCCACTCACGCAAGAAATTAAAAATGCAAAAGCTCGGATAGCATTGGGTATTTTTATTAGTGTCTTTGGCATAAATCAATATTTATTTTATCAAACACAGCTTGCATTATTTATTACGCTCGTCTTTCTTTTCTTCGGTATTGTCCAAGGATATGGTGGTATTAAACGTCTGACGCATTACAGAGGAGAATATCACAAAAGAGCACAAGCGAATCAATAGCGTTACCAACAAAAGCAAATTGCCCACAGCAATTTGCTTTTATAAGTTAAGAAATGATAACCTTCACTCGCCCCAAACATAAACTGCCAGTTAACTTTGTGAGTCTTCCTCCCATTTTGTTGGAGATAAGTGTTATTCATTATATTTCCAGTGGTTATCTTCTTTCAATAATCGGAACATTAAGAACTAGCGTAGGCGAGAATACGCAGCAGTGCCATAACTCTCTCTACAAGAAAGAATGAATTATGGGAAAACGGTGCGGGTTATGGTTCTTTTTCTCGTTTAGCGATCGATTAATTGTGCCATTAGCATCGCTTTTCCGACTACTTTTTTCTCATGAAATACTTCGATGTCTACCTTCGCAGACTTTCTACCAGCATCGATGATTTTTGGTTGGAATGTAACCGTGGTTTCTAATTGAATCGGTTTTATGAAATAAACGGTAATATTCTCCACAACCAAGTCACCTTTCTTCTGATGTCGCAACAACCTGCGAGCAGATTCAATGACAAAGGAAACAAATACTCCATATGATAAGGTTCCTAACTGATTCGTCATTTGTGGAGTGATCTCAGCATGATAAGTAGAATGATGCGGGTCTGTAGGCGAATGATCAAAATAATTCGAAACTATGTCATCAATTGTTTCACCAACTTGAGGTTGTTTTTGAATGTGCTGTAATGCTTTCAGCACATCTTGACGAGAAATAAGTCCTACAAGGTGATGGTGCTGATCAACAACAGGCATAATTTCAATACCTTCCCAAACCATCATATGTGCAGCGTATGCCAGTGAAGTTTCCTTCATCACAGTTAATGGATTTTTGGTCATAACCTTTTCAATTAGCATATCCATCTTTCGTCCAATGACATCTTTTGATGTAACAATCCCTACCACTTTATTTTTTTCATCAACTACAGGGTAACGACTGTGAGTTGTTATGTCTTCCCACTCATACCATTTAGCAACTTGATCTTTTGTCTTTAAAAAATATGTATCTTCCACTTTGTTAAAAATATCACCAACTACAACAATTTCTTTCTTTATTAGCTGATCATAAATAGCTCGGTTAATCATCGCTGCTACTGTGAACGTATCATAACTAGTTGATATAATAGGTAACTGTTTCTGATCTGCTAATTGCTTCGTTGCATCATCTGTATCGAACCCACCTGTAATAAGTACAGCCGCACCTTCTTTTAATGCTAACTGATGGGCTTCTGTACGGTTACCGACTATTAAGAGGGAATCTTTTTCCGTATAACGCATCATTGCATCAAGTTTCATCGCACCAATAACAAACTTGTTTAATGTTTTGTACAAGCCGTCTCTTCCCCCAAGTACTTGTCCATCCACTATACTTACAATTTCAGCAAAGGTTAGATTTTCAAAATTTTCCTTTTGTTTTCGTTCAATGCGAATGGTTCCGACACGTTCAATGGTACTAACCAGACCTTTGTTCTCTGCTTCTTTAATGGCACGATAAGCTGTTCCTTCACTTACATTAAGCTCTTTGGCAATTTGCCTGACAGAGATTTTATTTCCTACTTTTAAGGATTCAATAAAGCATAGAATTTGTTCATGTTTTGTAGCCAATCGTTGCTCACCATTCTTTCATCTGTACTAGTATTTTTTCATCTATTATAATTATACAGTTGTTCGTACGAATATTCAATTTTTTCTTGAAATAATATACGTTTCTTGTTTTCATCAAATGATCAAAATCATACTGTTTTATTACTTGTTAATAATCTGTATTAATAAAAAAGCATAACCATTTCATATATTTATGCAATTTGCAACAGAAGTAAAATGAAGCAATATCAAACAGCTTTGCTTACATATAATCCATTTTTCGCTTGGGACTTCTTAACTAAAGATAAATAAATTTCCCCTTAGAAAAAGGTCAAAGCATTTTCGCTTTGACCTTTGCTTATAATTCTATATGCTCTCCTGGTTTCAGGTGAACGCCTTTTCCAGTTTTCACTTGGTTGCAGAATGCTTCTCCATCCTGTTCAATTAGTGGAAAGGTATTATAGTGTACGGGCACTACCTGCTTTGATTGTACCCAGTCAGCTGCAATCAATGCGTCCTCTGGTCCCATTGTGAAGTTATCACCAATTGGTAAAAAGGCTAAGTCAATATCGTTCATGTCACCTATTAATTTCAAATCAGAAAATAGACCGGTATCACCTGCATGGTAAATTGTTTTTCCTTCTGCAAAGAATAAGATACCTCCAGGCATACCACCATAAATTTTGTTTCCTTCTTCATCCTCAAACATAGAGCCATGAAAGGCTGGTGTGAATTTCACTTTTCCAAAATCGAATGTATGTGCACCACCAATGTGCATCGGATGCGTATTTAATCCTCTAGATCCAAAATAAACAGCTAATTCATTCGGTGCAACGACAAGACAATTGGTTCGTTGTGCAATGCTGACGGTATCACCAACATGATCATTATGTCCATGTGTTAAAAGAATAACATCTGGTTCTTGTGTGTCTGGATCTAAATCACTTGATCCGTTTCCTGAGATAAATGGATCAATTAAAATCGTATGTTCTAATGTTTGAATTTTGACACATGATTGTCCGTGGAAAGATACTTTCATGCAAATATGCACTCCCTTTTTACTATATTATTCTATATCCTTCTTTCCCATTTATTGTTTATTTAAACATGCATTAATAATATTGCCAAGAGTTTTCATATATTTCTATCAGTCTAGGGTTAATTAGTGTATTCACCTCTAATTCTTTCTGATTCCCGTTCTTGTCCAAGATATTTTTGTCTTCATCTTTGCCAAAAACGGTTAAGCTTTGCAGGGTATCCTCTGTTAAAAAGTCTGTGTCCACATCAAGTTTTAACGAATCAACGTTAATCTGCTCCCTACTGGCCATTACAAATCCCCAATTACCAAAACTAGGGACATCGACATGGAAATTTTCCACCTCTAACCCTGTGGACGAAATCGTATTCGAAATCGTCCAGTATACTTCACGAGCAAATACCGGGCTTGTCGCTTGTACCATTACCGCACCACCTGGTTTCAAATGGTTGCGAACAAGTGAATAAAATTCTTTTGTATATAGTTTATTGAGACTTTCATTGTTAGGATCCGGCAAATCGATAAAAATAGTGTCATACCACTCTTCACTCTGCTCTAGAAATTCAAATGCATCCTGATTCATAACAGAAACATGATCTTTCTGTAAAGAATGATCATTTAACTCTAGAAGATGTGGATTCGAATTGGCCAGTTCTACTACAGCTGGATCTAAATCTACCAATGTTATGTTGTTAACATCTGGATATTTTAATAACTCCCTCACAGCTATTCCATCACCACCACCGAGCACTAACACTTCTTCATGACTCTCGGCATAAGCCATCGCCGGATGGACTAATACTTCATGATATCGTTGTTCATCAATCGAGCTCAACTGCAGTCCACCATCAAGATACAATCTAATGTCTTCGTTTTGTTTAGTCAGGACAATTTTCTGATACTTACTTTCTTCAAGATGAATAATAGGATCTTGATAAATTTTTTGTTCAAATGATAAAACCAATGATTCGCCAAAAATTAAACCAGCTATTAACAAGAGAGCGATAACTCCTCCAATTATGCCGTGCAAAGTTTTTCTAATTAACTCCTTACGAAATAAATACAGAACAACTAATGCTACCGAAAGATTGATCAAACCAACTAAAAAAGCGGTTGTTACCATTCCTAACTGTGGTCTTAATAGGAAGACAAATAATAAACCACCAATCAGACCACCGGCATAATCAGAAAATAACACTCTTGCCGTACTTCTCTGTAATGTAACACCTATGTCATTTGCTTTCCGTATTAAAATTGGTAATTCTATACCGGTTAAAGCACCTATGATTAAGGTAATCGAATAAAGAAACAAGGCATCCGATCCATTAGAAAAAAAGGCAGTTGACGCGAACATGAGAAAGCTGGAAAAGCCACCAATCAAAGCTACAAAAAATTCAATATAAATAAAAGATAACAGTAAATCCTTCGTTACTCTTTCACTCAAACTTGCTCCTATTCCCATCCCAGTCAGGAATAAAGAAATAGTTAACGTATACTGTTTTACTCCATCACCTAAAATATAAGATCCAAGCGCACCGAATAGTACTTCGAATATAATACCGCAAATCGAAACAATTCCTGATGCCCAATAAATAAAATGACTCTGTTTTAATTTGATTTCTTCCATCTCACTCCACACTTCCTATGATAGTCACGATTTGAAAAGCCTGACCTTCTAGTAGAATGGTCAGGCTTTCTGCATTATGTGATTGATGCCCCGATAACAAATGCCAATCCTACAGAAACAGCAAACGAAATAATACCAACTGCTACATTATTAGCTTTCAATTGTTCCTCTACGGAAAATTTACGTGTTATCCCTTCAAAAATAAGATACGCTATTAATTGCAACACAACCCCATATGCACCCCATATTAGTGTTTCGACTACGTCGATACTATGGTAAATAGCGAATGCTAAGATGATACAAATACCAATAATCTTTCCTGATATCGATAATGCAATGGCTTGATTACCATCTCTTACTTGATCCCAATCTTTATATTTGGTTGTAAGCCACTCAAAAACGGTAAGTCCGATAATGACAATGATAATTGCAGCAATGAAATAAATAAATGTTGAAATAAAAGGTTCCATAATCATCTCTCCTTTTTGTTATTTTCCTGAACTAGGTCCGCCACCACGAAAAGACCCTAAACCTCTGTTCTTAGTTACTCCACCCTTATTATAACTACGGGATGTAGAGTAACCGCCGTAGCAGTCATTTGAACCGCAGTAATTCCTTCTATTAGACACCCAATTATTACCAAAAAAACCGTCAAGCATACGGATAGTAAAATACGTAGTTAAGAAATTAGGTGAATAATTATTACGAACAAATTGCTCGCTTCCAACTTCGATAAACGTTGCATTATCTAGTTCTTCACTTTCTTTGATGATAATAAATAGATCAGAGTAGGCTAGAATTTGTTGACCGTCTTTAAAATCACTGATCTCATCCGGTTTTTTAATCTCCGCAATTAGATCGGCTAATTCCTCTACTTCAAACAGTAAAGTACCATAAACATTGGCATTTGTATCCTCGCCCGTTACAGAATCTACAAACGGAAAATGGTCGGATATAAGTGCTTCCACATCTGAGTTATTGCTTGTCTTCAATTGGTCAATAATATCATCTTTTGATTCTGCCACCTGCAGATCTTCCTCTGAGATTGAACTGGATTCATCAAAAGCAGATAAATTACCTGAATTACAACCAACGAGCAAAATAAAAAATAACAGGGTAATACTCAAGCCTATCTTTTTATTCACTCCAAGATCACCTCCTGCTTTATTTCTCTATGTATCCATGTGAAAAGTGAGTGTCCCAAAAGCTAGTTCACGTAAATACGTAAACTAACTTATGGAACAACCCACCATACCTGCTATTTGTTACTCTTTACCTAATTTCTTTTTAAGAGCTGTTAGTTCGTCATCGACATCATTTTTGTCTAATTCTTCAAATTCATCATCAAGTGACTTGCTTGCAGAAGATAAATCTTCACTTGTATCTGCTTCTGATTCAAATTGAAGAACTTTTTCCTCCATACGTTCAAACCCTTGTTTCGAAGCATCATTACCAATAGACGACATCGTACGGTTCATTTTCGTACGAGTTTTTGCTGATTCTGCTCTTGCTTTTAAAGAATCTTTCTTCAGTTGCATTTGTTGATATTCTTTTTTCATATCATCTAATTTTTCACGTAGCTGATCAGCATCACGTTTAGCGCGTTCCCAAGATTCACGTAGCGTATTTGCTTGTGTTTCTTGTTCATTTTTGTCTTCTAATGCACGACGAGCAAGATCTTCGTTACCAGCTTCAATAGCTTTTTCTGCTTGCTCTTGACGTTTTTCCACTAGTGCTTGCGCATCATCTGACTTTCTTTTTAACATTTTTTCATTAGCGATTTGTTTGGCTACTGCCGATTCTACTTCTCTAATATCAGATTCCATATCACGCATAAACTGGTCCAGCATTTTCACCGGATCTTCTGCCTTATCTAACATAGAATTCAATTCTGAACTAACCACTGTTTTTACACGATTGAAAAATTGAAACATAATAAACTCCTCCTAATATTTAATGTGAACCTGCAATAATTTTAACTTCATAATTCTCAATTGGATAACCAATGCTTGCTTCTACTTCACTATCCCACTCTTCCAAACTGATAAAAGATTCTTCATCTGTATCACAATACTCTGCATAGCGAATACGTTGACCTGTAAGCGAACTGCTTCTTCCCTCACCAGTCACTTCAGCTTGCCCACTTTCATCTAGAGAGTAGTTTTTGTTATTAAATACGAATTTGTTAGGGAAATTATTGGCTTCAGGAAGTTGGATTTTCTCATAGATTCCTAACTCTAATTCATCATCCATCTCCGCAGCTAACCAAAGTATATTAGTTTCTCCTAACAGCTGGTAACTATACCATGTATAATTGCTTTGCCGGTACGTAATTTTACCAACTACCTCATAATCAGCTAAATCATATTCAACAATATCCCCCACTTCTATTGAAAGCAAATCTCTTTTTCTAACTGATGCCTTCTTTTCCTTTTTATTAAAGAACTTTGAAAAGAAACCCAAGTGGTGCACCTCATTTCTTCCTCTAATGGGTTGTTATATTTTAATACGAACTAGTTCAAAAAAAGGTTTCAATTTTCTAAAAAAAATTACCGATGTTGATGAATAACATCTAATCCACCTGTAACATCTACAACTGTACCTGTTACCATATCTGCATCCTCTTCACACAAAAACATTACCGTTCGCGCTATATCTTCACCCGTTCCAGAACGTCCAATTGGTGTGTTGGGATCTTCGATTTTCCTACTTTCCTTGATCGATGTCTCCTTCATCTCTCCGACAATGTCGCCAGGACATACCATATTCGATGTAATACCATTCTCAGCTTCTTCATATGCGATAGACTTTGTTAACGATACTAACCCCACCTTCGCAGCAGAAAAGCCGGCTCGACTTACCCATCCAGCTGCAGTATTAGCACTCTGGAAGCCATAATTTACAATCCTTCCAAAATGTTGATCTCGCATTGCTGGTATCGTTAATTTTAACATATAATAAACAGCATCTAAATTGCCACGAATCATTTGATTCCATTCCTCATCAGTATGATCCATTAATTTTTTTCTCTCAAATATAAATGGTCCCGCATTATTTATTAAATAGTCAATGGTACCAAACCTTTCCACGGCTTTTTTAACTGCCTTCGTTAAGTCATCTTTATTACAGACATCAGCTTGCATAATTTCTATCGATGCTTCCGGAAATTTTTCTAACATCTCTTTCGCTCGCTGATGATCACGGAAATATGTAATGGAAACAGCATGTCCTTTTTTGATAAATGCCTCTGTTACTTTCAACCCTAAGCCTTTTGTTCCAGCCGTAATAAAGGCGTGCCCCATGTTTTTTCCTCCTTACGTACTTCTCTGTCATCTTCTATGTTACATGATTGGCTTACTTTTTTCTATTATTGTGTAGCATAGTTTTGTTTTAGGGTACAGGTTTTAGACATAGCTACTAGTGGTATATGACTAATAAGAATAATTTATTCTTATTTTCACATGTAAACGGATACATGATATACTGAAACTATAGATGTGAAGGGAGAGATAGTAATGGCATTTGAATATAGTCGTATTTTAGTAGCAGTGGATGGGTCTGATGCCTCAGAGCTAGCATTTAAGAAAGCAGTTGATATTGTCTTAAGAAATGATGCAAAAATGTTTTTAGCACATGTGATTGATACAAGAACCATTACAACTGTGGCACCAGAAGTTTATGATCAAACACTTGCAGCTCGCTCCGAAAATTATGCTCAAACTCTACTTGATGAATATACAGATAAAGCAAATAAAAAAGGAATAACAAATATTACTACACATGTAGAAATTGGCTCTCCAAAAATTAAAATTCCAAAAGATCTCTCTAAAAAATTTGAAGCAGACTTGATTATTTGTGGGGCAACCGGAATGAATGCAGTTGAAAGGTTTTTAATTGGAAGTGTTTCAGAAAGCGTCACCCGATATGCATCATGTGATGTGTTGGTTGTAAGAAGTTAAAAGTTTACAGAAAACGAGGTTGAGACAAAAGAGTAATTAAACAGGAAAAATCTGAACATTAATGCCTGAGCAAATTTACCACTTCGGCAAAATACTTCGCTTTCCTTGGGCACGGATTCAGCTAGTGGGAGTTCCAACAGGAGCCTGCGTATTTTGCCTACGCTAAGTTCAGATTGTTCGGATTCTCCTTTTTCCTATTTAGTTATGTCCCAGCCTCGTTTTTATCGCGTCTATTGTACATCTTTTGTCTAACTTCTTCAACTTACACCCCACTAATCCCGAACCAATATAGACGATGGCTATTATATACGAGAATCAGTAATAAATTCCAATGCACTTCGTGAATGATGATCGGCTAGACCATGTGCAAATTGTTTATCCGGAAATCCTCGATGTAGTAGCTTCAAACCACCTGAGATTAACGAGATATGGTGGTGAAATCGATAAAATAACATCCTGTTATAATCAAGAGTATCATTCTTTAGAAATCGGTAAAAATCCCCAAAGCGAAACTCTAAAAAGCTATGTTCATGTTCGATATCAAAGAACATTGCTCCTTCAATATCAATCAAAAAGGGATCAAGTTCATCATTAACCAAAACATGGTCAGGGCCTAGTTCTCCGTGTATAAATCCATACTGTGTTCTGGGTTTAATTTTTGATTCAAGCTCATACAAAGTATCGAGTAATTTACTTTGATTAGCTCTGATGTGTTCAAGATATTGAGAGGAATAAGATAATTGTTCTTTTGCATTCTCCATTTGCAACAGATGACAACTTTCTGTATAAACACCCTCATAATTTAATTTCCCATAAGATTTTTTATTATTGGTGTGCATGCGGGCCAGCATATCGCCCAACTTCTGAAACAAGTTATCTTGAACCTTGGAGTCTGAATGATGAAAAAAAACTTCTGCTTTGTTACCAGCCACATATTCAACGAGAGCATAATCAAAAGGGTAACGCATTTTTTCTGTATTTAAATCATATAGAGCAGGAGTTCTAATACCCTTTTGGATTAAATATTGGTAATTTAATTCAAATAAATCACTACCATCAGAACGTTCATTTATATCTAAATTTGTTTGCTCTTCTTGAAAATAATTCGAAGCAGGATCCCATATATATAAAATGCAGGAAAATCCATTACTAAAATCAAGCTTATAAACTACCTTTTGTGTACCCCCGTTTATTTTCGATATCCTCACAACAAAATAATCAGAACCAAAAACCTTCTTTACATAATCCTGTAAATCAGCATAATCGAGATGACAAGTAACTTCCATTTACCAACACTCCTTTTCTCAATTTTGTTCTTGAACTCAACTATACAATTTATTTTTCAGAAAATATAGACTATTTGTTATGATGTTGAATAGGATCCTGATAAAAATTGACATAACTAAACGCCATTGGGTATAAAATCCAATGGCGTTTTTTTGAGCATATTTATCTTATCCATTGCTAATGTTAGCGTAACATTCTTGATTTAATAACAATAAAAGATGGTCTTCTTCTTTCATTTACTAACTTAGGCATTTTCTCTAATCCAGATGGAATGGACTGTGGTTCAATAATCTTCTCTAATATAAATCCATTGTCTATAAGGGTATTTATTAAGGTGGAAATTGTTCGATGATAAACAATCACTCCATCAACATACCAATTATGCTCCCTCTTTCCTTCTTCCTGATAATTGTCTAATGCCCAATGTAATTTCTCTCCGTTACTGTCCTTCATCCAATTGTTCTCCTCATTTCGGGCAGTTACAATAGGGTGTTCAGTTGAAAATATAAACTCTCCATTCTCATGTAATAAACTTCTTACCTTCACAATCAGTTTTGTGTAATCTTCTATATAGTGTACTGCTAAAGAGCTTATAATTAAGTCGAATTTTTGATTATGTAATTCTAAATCTTCTATTGGTGAACATATATATTCTATTTTCTTATCCCCGTTTTCTTTTTTAGCCTGCTCTATCATATTTCTTGA
This sequence comes from Gracilibacillus orientalis, assembly GCF_900114645.1. Lineage (GTDB taxonomy): Bacteria > Bacillota > Bacilli > Bacillales > Amphibacillaceae > Gracilibacillus > Gracilibacillus orientalis. Next base: position 190,655 of record NZ_FOTR01000007.1, read on the forward strand.
AATATCCACACCTATAACCTTTGATGCACCGTTCTCGATACAATACTTTGCAAACTGACCAGTCCCACAACCTAAGTCTAATATTGTTTTATTTTTGAGAGTAGAAATGGCTGATTTTATTGCTGGTTGTTCAACAAAATCATTATATGTTACTCCACTTTCACGCAAAGAAATATACTCTCTAAAGAAAACAGGATTGTCATAAATATTTTGCTTCAATAGTTTCCCCTCCAATATTGTTATCTTGCAAAAATTAGTCCCACAAATCAGTACAATAAATAACTTTTCCCTAATATCTCAATAACTCCTCAACTCTATATTAAAAAATATTATCGGAATTTTTAGCAAAAAAACGACCAATGTATGGGTCGTCTTGTTGGATTCTAGCACCCGTTTAGTCTTTCCTCTGGTTCTCATGTGTATCTTGGAAATATAAATAAGTAATTATTTTGTCACGTTGCTCCCCATCAAAATATCTTTTAACTGATTAACATTATTAACAATATGAGTAGGGTTGGAATGACTCAATTCTTCAAATGAACCATACCCGTAAGTAACTCCAATAGAATCAATTCCCGTATTTCTTGCCCCAATAATATCGTGCTTTCTGTCTCCAACCATTATAAAGTCACTAAGCTTATGTTCATTATATTTATCTAGTATGTATTGAATAATTTCAGTTTTTGACGATCTTGTTCCATCCAGATTACTGCCTACAATAAGTTTAAAATATTGGTCAATATTAAAATACTTTAGTATTTGCTTAGCAAAAACAGTAGGCTTTGAAGTTGCTACAACTAAAGTAATCCCTTGTTCTTCTAACGTTTTTAAAAGTAAGGGAATATTTGAATATAACTCATTCTCAAACATCCCCACTTCCGTAAACCTCTCCCTATATAAATCTATCGCTTTTTCTGTATACGCCTCATCAAAATTGTAATATTCAGCAAATGACAGGTGCAAAGGTGGTCCTATAAAACATTTCAGTCTATCGATATCACGCTCAACAATGTTCATTTGATGTAACGCATATTGAACAGATTTAGTTATTCCTACCTTTGGATCTGATAGTGTGCCGTCTAAATCAAATAAAATTACTTTATAACTAGCCATGTAAAACTCCCCCTTTTAGTAACTTAATTTCCTATAAGCGGTGTAGAACTCAAATTTAGCTGTTAACTCAAATAAGTGATTTTTCGTAATCTTTCTTCATTTTAACATGACTATAAAAAAATCCTCTTCAGGAAAATTTCTACTTTAATCACTAGGTTCTAGCATCATCAATTGTATAAACTTTCTTATTTGTTTTCATGTCGTGCTTTTTCTTTTTCTTAATTGTTGTTTTTTAACAATTTAAAAACCGACCTCCTTCTATGCATTTTTAATTACATAGAAAAAAATCGGTTAAAATTTAGTAATGGTTAGCAAGTTGTATTTTTACAACTCATAAAATAATATATCCATTTTATGACGTTAATCGAATGGCATCTCTGGCAATCATAACTTCCTCATTGGTCGGTATGACGATTACTTTTACAGGTGAATGTGGATAGTTAACAAATGTTTCTTTTCCACGAATGTTGTTCAGGCTCTGATCCCAGTAAACACCCATAAATTCTAGTCCTTTTAATACACGTTCACGAATAGTTATACTGTTTTCTCCTACACCTGCAGTAAAGATGATTGCGTCCACACCGTGCATTCTTGCTGCATATGAACCAATGTATTTATGGATTCTCTCCGCAAATACTTGAAGTGCTAATTCTGCACGCTTGTCACCTTGTTCGGCTTTCTCCTGGATATCTCTTAAATCACTAGAAAATCCAGACAGAGCCAGCATACCACTTTTCTTATTCAAAACATTCATCACTTCTGAAGCAGATTGACCGGTTTTCTCCATTATATATGGAATTAAGGCTGGATCAATATTTCCAGATCTTGTCCCCATTGTAACACCAGCTAAAGGTGTAAAACCCATAGAAGTATCAATGGACTTGCCTTTTTCAATCGCCGCAATACTTGCACCGTTTCCTAAGTGACAAGATAAGAGACGCAACTGTTCCAAAGGTACACCCATTAAGTCTGAAGCACGTTCTGAGACGTATTTATGTGACGTACCATGAAATCCATATTTACGAATACCATATTTTTGATAATATTCATATGGTAGACTATATAAATATGATTGCTCTGGCATTGTTTGGTGAAATGCTGTATCAAACACTGCAACAGAAGGTACTTCCGGTAGCACTTCACGGAAAGCACGAATACCTGTCAAGTTTGCCGGATTATGCAACGGCGCTAGATCAGATACCTCTTCAATTTCCTCAATTACATTATTAGTAATCACTACGGAATCATTAAACTTCTCTCCACCATGTACAACACGGTGTCCAATACCATCTATTTCATCCAAACTTTTAATCACACCAAATGATGTTAATTTTTCAAGTAATAGCTTAACAGCTACGGCATGATCAGGGATATCTCGTGTTTCTTCATCTTCTTTATCATCAAATTCGATAGTAAAAACGGAATCTGCAATTCCAATTCGTTCAACAAGTCCTTTTGACAACACTTTTTCTTCAGGCATTTCAATTAGTTGAAATTTTAGTGAAGAACTTCCAGCGTTAACAGCTAAAATTTTACGCAACATTTTCAATCCTTTCATTCGTTCATTTACTTCTTCTGACTAGCGATCTGTTCAACATTCCATATCCATTTAAACACCGTCAGAATAAGTTTGCAACCGGAATATCAAATGGTAACGTTTGCTTCCTAATATTTTTATTTTCTGACTTTTCTTATTTTTCTGATTTAAACCAGTCGTCTATTTTTTTAAGGATATTTTGTGTTGCATGGACATCTTTAAATGATGGTAATTGAGCCATTAATGTTTCCTTTGGTGGTTTTGTGTCTTTACCCTGCTTCTGTAAAACTAATATACTTTTAGCATGTTGTTCGGAAGAAAACATTGATAATGGTAATTGCAACATTGCTAGTATATGGGCATTATGGCGTAAATACTTTTGTAATTTATCACTTTGTTCACTAGTAAAAAGAAAATTAGGAATTAAAAATAATAAGTAACCTGCCTCTTTTGTGTACATCATGCTTTGCTCAATAAATAAATGATGGGAAAACGCATGTCCCTCATCAGCATTTAATTCAAATTTTGCTGCTTGCTCATCATTTGGGTAATATCCGACAGGTAAGTCTGCTACAACTGTATCAACTGGTTCTAATAATAATGGAGTCAAACTATCTTGATGAAAATATTCAACTGCTACTTTCTGCAGGTTCGCACTTTCTACTGCAAGTTGAATTAATGTCGGATCAATTTCACTTCCATATCCCGTAACATCCGCTTCTACTTGATTGATCACAGCAGTTAACAAATTCGCTGCACCGCTCGCTGGATCAAACAAACTAAATTGTTTTGTTTCAGGCATTAACTTTTGAATAAAATAGCCCATAAACATGGCTACAGAATCAGGTGTTACAACATGTTGATGTTGAGTAGATCCTTTCATCCCTTTGATTAAAGACAGCTGAATGACTTTTCTAATCGATTCACTTGTTATATCTTCATTTAAAAATGATTTTTTCAGTGATGCTAAACTTTCTTCCGTTTTTTGATTAGGCAAATCCAAAGGTTCTTCCGTTTGGATTGCACGTAAAGCAAAAATTAAACTTTCTAAATATGGTTCATTTTCCGTTTCTTCTATAGCAGATGTTAGTTGTTCTAAATCTGAAAAAGCTTTCTCTATATCAAATGACATCTTATGGCTCCCTCCATCAATATACAAAATGATTTCACTGCCTATTTATTATGAAGGCAGTGAAATCAAATTGTCTACTGAGAAGCATTATAAATCATTACCTTGCTGCTTTTCATCTTTTCTTTGTTTTAACATATCCAAAACTTGATCGATCACTTGTGGGCTTTTCTCTAATACTTTATCAAAAGGTCTTGAAGTTTCATTTAATGTCATAAGTTGGACACCTTGTTTATTTGCTATTAGGAATGCTGAGGGTATAATCGAAACACCTCCACCACTACCTCCACCAAACGGGATAATCGAATCTGATTGACTATCACCTTGTTGACCTTTTTGATCCTGTTGATCCTGTTGACCTCCTGGAACAAACTCACTACCACCAGCTGCAAAGCCAAACTTTACTTTTGATAAAGGAATGATCAAACTACCATCTGGAACCTCTATTGGTTTACCAATCGCTGTATCCACTTCGATTAATTGTTTCAAATTTTCCATCGTTAAATTCATAAATCCTTCTAACGGGTGTGCATTTTGATTATTATCTTCCACTATTTTCAGACTCCTTTCGTAATTTCTTCATTTTCTTTATTCCTTTGATAGTCTTACTCATTTTTACTGATATCATGCACTCACCTACTGATTGAAAAGTTTCTTGTTCAAAATCTGCTGATACATCGAGCTGAATGTGCCGTTTATTACTGTAATGGGACCTGATCCATTCAACTAATGTTATTATGGACACATATAAATAAGCTGTAATAGAAGGATCATATGTAGCAACAATAGTTTCTGTATCTATCTTTTCTATTTCCGATTTTTTTAGCACACTTTTTGCCAGGTGATACATCTCTTTCATCTCCGCATGATTATCCGTATCTAAAGACGGGAAATCTAACTCGGTGAGATCGATTGTCTCTTGATAAAGAGTGATATGCAATAAACTGACTTTAAATTGGACACATTTATCTTCTTCGTCCCATTGCCAGTCCATATATATGTAAACTCGAGATCGCGATAAAATAAACAGCATGATCATGAAAAGAAATATTATAATTATTAATAAGACAATCAGCATATTCTCACCTCATCCTTATTATTTACGAGAAAATACTAGAATAATCATAAAGTAGTAACAATCAACACAAAATAATCAAAGTTATCGATAGGATAGCTCAGGAAACCATGATAAGATGAGAAGGGATACATATGCTTGTTAGGAGGCAAGAAAATGGACAACAGAAGTAATTTATTTTTTTATTACAAGAAAAATAAGGATCTTATTAAAAAGTTGAAACCTTTATTCGAATATGTTGAAAGTCAAGGCTTTCAAATTGTAGAAGAATCAAAAGATGCTAATATTGTCATCAGCGTCGGTGGAGATGGTGAATTCCTACAAGCTGTCCGTCACACGCACTTTCGTCAGGATTGTTTATATGTAGGAATTACGCAGGCAGATGAATTAGGCTTGTACTGCGATTTTAATATTGATCAATATGATGAGATCGTGGATTCAATGATTAATGACAGTATCGAGGTTCGCCGCTTTCCGGTAATTGATGTAACCATCAATGGACAGTCAACGTTCCATTGTTTAAATGAAGCTGCTATTCGCTCAGCTATTATTAAAACGATTGTTATGGATGTATTTATTGATGATAATCATTTCGAGCGATTCCGTGGAGATGGATTAATTGTGGCGACTCCTACTGGAAGTACAGGTTATAATAAGTCAACTTCAGGCGCTGTTATTGACCCGAAAATCCCTTGTTTACAAGTAACGGAGCTTGCTTCTTTAAACAATAATCGCTATCGTACGTTGGGTTCTTCGTTTGTATTAAGTCAAGATCGAGTATTACGCCTCGAAGTGATACAGGATGGTAATGACTATCCGATTGTAGGGCTTGATAATGAAGCCTACTCAATAAGAAACATTCAAACGTTAACAATTCAGTTGAGTGATAAGCGAATTAAAACGGTGAAGTTGAAAAACAATTCCTTCTGGGATCGCGTCCAACGAACATTCCTTTAAGAAAAGCGCAAAACGCCCGTTTAGAAACGTAGTGGCTGGAGCGAATCAACTGAGATAAAGGAATCACGGTAAGCTTGCGAGCCGATGATGACTTATCGTAGGGTGATTCGTGAAGTCGCCTAGTTTTTGGGCGTTTGGAGCTAGACACCAGCGCAAATTTTATACTTTCTTGTCATAAAAAAACAGAGGTGCTATGCCTCTGTTTTTTCGTACATGATTTCTCCGTCTACGATGGTTGCTTTTACTTCTATTTCATGGAATAGGTCAGGATCGTGTTGGAACAGATCTCTTTCTAATATAGTGAAATCGGCTACATAGCCTGGCTTGATCAGGCCGCGGTCATGGACATGATTAATAACATATGCACTACCTTTGGTATATAAAGAAATCGCTTCAAATACGGAAAGCTTCTGATGACTGCCATATATTTGTCCATCCATATTTGATCTTCTTGTCACCGCTGCTTGCATTCCCAATAGCGGATTCACCTCTTCAATTGGCGCATCTGAACCACCAGCACAGGCAATACCGTTATTTAAATAAGTTTTCCATGGATAAGCAGCGTTTGTTCGACTGTCACCTAGCCTGTCCTTGACCCACGGGAAATCCGAAGCAACAAATGATGGCTGAATATCCAACACTACCGGGATTTTCTTTAATCTATCCAATAATTTATCATTCATAATTTGGGCATGAATGATTCGATCTTTTAAATCATTATCTAGTGGATACTTTTCAATACAAGTGACAATCTCCTCAACCGCCTTATCACCTATTGCATGCACAGCGACCGGATGCTGAAATTTTCGTGCTTTTTGAAAAAGAATCTCTAAATCTTGCCTCTTATGAATAGGGATTCCTGCATTTTCTGAGTCATCATGGTACGGTTCACTCAACCATGCAGTCCTGCCACCTAATGCACCATCTGAAAATATCTTCATGGCTCCAAGTGTGGTGAATTCTCCACCATCACCATATTGCAATCCCTGATCAAACATTTCATTAAATACAAGGTGATGAACTAATAAGTGTGCTCTAAATTTATACTTCTTAGGTAAAATTTGATGATATGCTTTCAATGTTCGTTTGAAGCCACCATAATAGGAAAGATCTTCACTATGTCCACCGACTAAACCTAAACGAAGTAGATCCTCTATTGCAACCTTGACTGTTTCCTCCAATTTCGATTCTGATATCGGGGGCATCATTTCCTTCACTAATTCCTGGGCTTGATCTAGTAAATATCCTGTCGGCTCTCCTGATCGATCTCGAATAATTTTCCCACCCTGTGGATCTTCTGTTTCAGTTGTTATCCCTGCTAATTCCAATACCTTAGAGTTAACAATAATCGCATGACGACATATTCGAGACAATATGATGGGATGCCCTCTCGAAATATCATCTAATTCTTTTTTATCCATAATTCTTGCATCTTGCCATTGATTTTCATTCCATCCATCTGCTATTAACCAGTCACCTGGTTTTAATTCCTCCACTTTTCTTTCTAAAGCTTGTAATACTTCTTTTGCAGACTTCATAGAGGATAAGTCTAGGTGTAGCAATTTTTCACCATGACCAATTATATGTAAATGACTATCGACAAACCCAGGGTACATTGTTGCCCCATCCATGTTATATTCTTCGTCTATTCTGTGCCTAAATGTATGGAGTAACTCCGACTTGTTACCAACTTCTATAATTGTTCCATCTTCTACATATACAGCTTCTGCTATCGATGTTTCATCTTCCATTGTATAAATTGTTCCACCATAAAAAAGTGTTCCCATTTCTATCACCTAGCCTAGCCTTATAATCTTCTGTTGATATGATATAACGATAGCAAAAAGTGTTCCATAAGAAAAGGATAGTGCTCTATAGCACTATCCTCGATTTTATTATTGATTTGCTTGTCCACCCATTTGTTGTTCAGCCATTTGTACAAGACGTTTTGTGATCTCTCCACCAACTGAACCATTAGCACGTGAAGTAGTATCAGCGCCTAAGTTTACACCAAATTCTTGTGCAATTTCAACTTTCATTTGGTCTAGAGCTTGGCTAACACCTGGAACTACTAGATTGTTTGAAGTGTTGTTATTCGCCATCTGCTTTCACCTCCTCTTGACTACATTACTATCATGAGCTTTTAGAGGTGAAATCATGCAAAATATTAACTGGTAGTTGTTGTTAAATCATCCAACTGTTAGAGTAAATCTTCCATTTCCTCTTCTTGTTTATTTTTTGCTTCAACCACAACAGTTTCAACCGATGACAAGATGTCCTGAATATCTTGGTCATATTCTACATTTACTTCAAATTGCTCTACCTTTTCCAATTTTGGTTTTGTTTTTGGCTGTTTAGGTACGAAAACCGTACAACAATCTTCAAACGGCCGGATAGAAATATCATACATGTCGATATCTTCCGAGATTCTTATGATTTCGTCTTTATCCATCGTAACTAACGGCCTGATCACAGGATAATTCGTTACTGCGTTAATGGCATGCATGCTCTCCATTGTCTGACTGGCTACCTGTCCAAGACTTTCACCAGTTATAAGCGATAAGATGCCTTCCTGTTTTGCAACTGCTTCACTAATACGCATCATCATTCTTCTCATCACTGTCATCGAATAACCATGTGGAATTTCACGGTGTATCTTCTGTTGCAACGCTGTAAAAGGCACAATATGCACTTTTATTGAATGGCCGTAAAATGTCAATTTTTCCGCTAAATCTAATACTTTCTCTTTTGCCCTTTCACTTGTATATGGTGGTGAGTGAAAGTGGATAGCTTCTAATTGAACACCACGTTTCATCGCTAAATAACCAGCTACAGGACTATCGATACCACCTGATAAAAGAAGTAAAGATTTCCCGGAGGAGCCTACTGGAAGACCGGTAGCACCTTGAATCTTTTTAGATGTTAAATAGGTTGCCTCAGGACGAATATCAACGGTGATTTCTAAGTCCGGTTGATGGACATCTACCGTGATATTTTCGGTATTTGCTAATAAATAACCGCCTAAAACCTGATTAAATTCTTGTGAACCAATAGGAAACTCTTTATTAGAACGCTTGGTTGATACTTTAAAGGTTCTGACATTCTCTGTTTCCGTTAAGAGATTAAGTGCTTGCTCTTTAATCGCTGTTTCATCATTCTCGACTTTGAGTGCCACACTCATATTTTGAATACCGAAAATCTTTCGGCATCTTGCCATTATCGCCTCAGGATCTTCTCCATTTAACACAATATACATTCGGTCACGTTTTTTGTCTACTTTAATCGCTGGAAAATTGCGCAATGCTTGACGAACATTATAAGCTAATTGAGTAGTAAACAGTTTTCTATTACGACCTTTCAATGTGAGTTCTCCATATCTAATCACTATATGATCAAATTGCATTGATATCTACCCCATTACTTCACTTAATTTTTTAATGACTTCCTTTATTTTTTGACAGAAAAACTCAATTTCTTTTTCTGTTGTCTCATAAGACATACTAACACGCAGGCCGGAAATTGCAATATCCCGGTCTTTACCACATGCAATCAGAACCGCACTTTCATCCGCACTCTTCGATGAACATGCAGACTTGGTGGAAATAAATATGTCAAAGTCCTCTAAAGCATGTATTACTACTTCTGGTTTTAATCCACGCACCGAAAAATTCACTATATGAGGCGCGCTATTTATTTTTGGTGTATTGATCACTACTCTATCCAGGCTGTGCAATTGTTCTATTAATACATTTTTCAGTGAAGTTAACTTTTCATCAAGCTTCGGTTGGTTTTCTTTAGCCAAACGCATCGCCTTCACTAATGAAACGATTCCGGCAACATTCTCCGTACCTGAACGTATTCTTCTTTCCTGACCACCACCATGTGCTAACGAAAACAACCTTACATTGTGCTTGACATAAAGAACTCCAGTCCCTTTCAATCCATGAATTTTATGACCGGATATCGTACATAAATCAATATGACACTCTTGAATGTCTAAAGCTACTTTTCCGTATCCTTGCACATGATCAACATGAAAAAAAGCTTTCGGATAATTTTGAACAACTTCTCCTATTTCCTTTATTGGCTGAATCATACCTATTTCATTATTTACATGCATGACAGAAACCAATATCGTATCTTCTCTCATCTCTTTCTTTAAGCTGTCTATTTCAATTAAACCTGACTGATCCACATCTAAATAAGTTACTTCAAAACCTAATGCTTCTAATCCCTGGCAAGTTTCGATAACAGACGGATGTTCAACAGAAGAGGTAATAATATGTTTCCCTCTATTTTGGTGTTCTAATGCAATACCTTTAATGGCTAGGTTATTACCTTCTGTACCTCCCGATGTAAAGATAATTTCATTAGGGTATACTTCCAACAAAGATGCAGCTTGTTCTCTCGATTTACGTAATAAACGCTCCGCATCCATCCCAATGCCATGAATCGATGATGCATTACCAAAGTATTGAGTAGAAGCTTTAGTAAAACTGTCTAATACTTGTGGATTTGGCTTTGTCGTAGCGCTGTTATCTAAATAAATCATCCTTAACCCCTCTTTTTTGATTAACATTGGCATATCTTATCATAATTTACCGATCATGCAAATAAGTTATGCCTGACAAAAGTTTGCTTTTACCAATAGAAAAGATATTCCTATATCAAAACAGGAATATCTTTCGACTTTTACTATTCAGTATCAATATCTAACTTCGACATTAATTCGTCGATGGAAACAGTATTGTCATCATTTAAATTTAGTGTGATGTTTGCTAAAGGTTGTTGAGCTTCCTGAGATTGTTGGGAATCAGCATCTGTATTATTCGTGTCCTCGTCTCGTTCTGAAAAATCGGGTATTTTCTTCGACCTAAATATAAAATCCGTCTGTTTGTAATCATGTTTATGTTGAACAGCCGCATGTTGATCAGCATATACGTAGTTTTTTTGCCCCAAATCCAAATAAAAGAATAATACAATGCTCCAGGTGGTGACTGTCACCACAGATAATGTGATTACTAACTTCTTCATGTCTTCCCACCTTTAATTATACCTAATTAGCCGTTTGTTGAAATGCTTTGTCCATTTCCTCTATTTTTGCCATGGCATTTGGATCAATATCTTCCAATGCTTTTACAACTGTTTCTAAGGCATTTTCGTATTTATAGTTTCTAAATAATTTTTCCGCTTCAGATAACTGGGCAGCTAATAATGGATGACCGCTTCGATATCGATTGCCATATTGAATCGCTAGTTCTACTAATCGTGCCTGATCCAGCAATAAATTCGTTTGTTCCACAAAATTATTAACTGATTTATTCGCTTCCGAAATACTATGTTGTACCTTTCCCATATCTAAAGGATGTTTTTGTAATTGATTCAGAACGAGTTCGCATTTTTCAACTGATTCTTCCAATGTATTGATGATAAAAGATGGAATACCTGGCATATTACTTTTCTGTAACTTCTTATCCGTATAGATTAATTGCTTCTTTAATGCTGCAATTTTTTCTTTTGCTTCCATTTCATCTTTTCTTAAATCTTTAATTTGCAATTGGAAGTCTTCTTGTGCTTTATCTAACTTATCAAGGTCTTCAGAGAATGTGTCAAGTTTATCTTTAATCTCCAAATGATTAGCTTTTCGATCTTCATAATCTTTTTCTATTTGTTCAAATTGATTTTCTGTTTTAGCAAGCCATTTCTCAATACTAAGAAACAACTCTAAATCGGCCTCTTCTAAATAGTATGTTTGTTGCAATTCCTTAATTTGAGTAGACGTACTTTCAACCTGCTGTTTAATATCAGTTAAATGTTGTCTCTCATTCGGAAATTGGCTTTCTACAATTGACTTTGCTTTCGCTTCTTTTTCCAATAACTGAAACATTTCGTTCAGACGCTCATCCATTTGTTCTAATGATTCTTGAATAGTATTTGTCTCACCGTTATCTAATTCTCTTATAGCGCTTTTTAACAGGTTTTCATATTGCTTTATTTCCTTTTCAAAACCGAACTGCTGAACCCGATAACCTTCTTCCTCCATTTCAGCCATTCCTCTAAGCAATTCTTTCATCTGCTCTGGAATTAGCTGTTTGCATTGACGATAGAGATCTGGAAATGCACTTATTCTTTCTTCAATATTTTCAATCTCGTCTTTTAACACCTCGATCAATTCTTGCGCTTCAATATAATTTCCATCATCTGTTAACATGGAATACTCTGATAATCGTTTATCCACCTTAGTTAATTCGGATTCAAAAACAATTTCCGCTCGCCCAAATTGCGTGCGATTATGTAATAAGTATTTCTTCAGTTCTTTTATTCTCGGATCTAATTCCTTGATTTCCTGTCGAACATATTGCTCTGAGTTAAGCAAATGATCAAGTTCTTTATACATGTCTTCAATATTACCTTCAATATTTTGCAAGGAATTTTCAACATGTTGCAGATTTTTCCTCGATGCAGTAATTCGAAATTTATCTGCCGCTTCTTCCGCGTCTAACAAGTATTCCTCCATATCAGGCAGTTCTCTTGTTAGAATGATATCCCAGCTTTCTTTCCAACTCTCAAATTTTTCTTGTGTTTCACCTGATAAATTCAGCTGTTTTACTTTGGCTAATTCTGACGTAACATGTCGATTCATAATATCCATCTTCCATGCTTCCAGTCGATCGACGTTATCATAGACCTTTTTCCTAAAGATTAGTCCAATAATAAGTAATACGATAATAATAAGAATTCCACCGATCACGAATTCCAACATAAGTAATCCTCCTTCAAACAACCGATAGCTTGTATATGTATAGTTAAATTTCCTTATATTTTGAGATAAATTTATTGTTACTAGCTATGATACCATGTTTCTACACCTTTTTGCTAAAAATTTTACTATTTTTGAATATTTTTATCGAAAACTGTATTTTCCTACTGTAAGCTTCATTATTTGTCACTTAAAAGAATGTGTTGTATGCTAATAAAAATTCATAAAAGTCAGAATGATGAGGAGTGAAGATATATGTTTGAAACGCAAGGTTATAATGGTGCTAAAGAAAAAAATTATCCAATAGTTATTAAACAATTAGATGCCCTTTTACAAGATGAACCGGATGTGATTGCTAATTTATCTAATGCATCGGCATTATTAAATCAATTCTTAGATGATGTTAACTGGGTTGGCTTTTATATGTGGAAAGACGACGAACTTGTATTGGGACCTTTCCAAGGATTACCGGCATGTGTACGAATTAAAAGTGGTAAAGGAGTATGTGGATCTGCTGTTGCTGAAAAGAAAACCAAACTAGTAGCAGATGTACACCAATTCCCTGGCCATATTGCTTGTGATGCTGCGAGCCAATCAGAAATTGTAGTTCCAATTATTAAAAATGGTGAAGTTTTCGGTGTGCTGGATATTGATAGCCCTAATAAAAATCGCTTCGATGAAACAGACCAGAAATATTTAGAACAATTCGTTCAAACTTTGGAAAAATATATTTAAAGAATCATATATATGTTGACATTCCTTCCCTATCATCATATAATGAACTTTGTGTAAAATTGTAGCCTATGTGAACCGCTGGCTGACCATTTTGTTCCTTACATTGGATCTTCAACTAATTCGTTGACGCCACCACATCCTGTGGAAGTGAGGTGCATCGTGTAACTCTCTGCTACTAGGGCGAGGATGCATGAAAACAAAATGGCTGTTGAGATAGGAACACTCTGTCTTATTTTATGCAAAATTCATATATAAAAGGAGAAGATGCACTATGTCTCGCTATACAGGTTCTGTATGGAAAAAGTCTCGTCGTCTTGGTATCTCATTAACAGGTACTGGTAAGGAGTTAGACAAACGTCCTTACGCACCAGGTCAACACGGACCTAATCAACGTCGTAAACTATCTGAATATGGTTTACAGTTACAAGAAAAACAAAAGCTACGTTTTATGTACGGAGTAAACGAACGTCAATTCCGTAATCTTTTTGATGCAGCTGGCGCAATGAAAGGTATTCACGGTGAGAACTTCATGATCCTTCTTGAATCTCGTCTTGATAACATTGTCTACCGTCTAGGTCTTGCACGTACTCGTCGTCAATCTCGTCAATTAGTAAACCATGGTCACATTACTGTAGACGGAGGTCGCGTTGACATTCCTTCTTACCAAGTAAAACCTGGTCAAGTAATTGGTGTTCGTGAAAAATCTCAAAACATTGATGCAATTAAAGAAGCGATTGAGGCTAACTCATTCACACCTGAATTCGTATCATTTGACGCAGACAAATTAGAAGGTACATTCACTCGCTTACCAGAGCGTTCTGAATTACCAGCAGAAATTAACGAACCACTTATCGTTGAGTTCTACTCTCGTTAAGAAAAATAACGTGCGAATAATTGCAAAAGAAGCCTTGTAACTGTTGTTATATCAACGTTCCAAGGCTTTTTTGTTTTATGTTTGCAAGATAATGCAAGTACTGTATTTATCTCTATGAATGTGCTTTTAAAAAGTTATATACTTCAATAATGTTAGTTTTAAATTTTTTGTTCCAATGAGTGTTAGAATCCCCAATAGAGTTAAATATTTCTTAATTTGAGTTTGTCAAAGGGGCATATTTTACTAATCAACACGAACTTGACCTTGAATTTTTTGATTACGTTCATTGGTTCAATTATATTCGATTTCATGGATCTCTAGATTATTTAACACCTACTGAATACAAGTTATGAACCTTTAAAAATTTGTTCGATTTAGTGTTGACATACCATCTTCCATCGCAATAATTTATCACGACACTAACCGTCAGGGGGGGAGAATCCCCCCTAATGATAGAAGTTTAACTTATATTTACACTTCATTATTATTCATTCTTGGCAAAGACATGGAGGAAATTTTCATAACTAGGAAGGCAAATATGCTAAATCCGCAAACTGGGATTAATCCGGGCATCCATCTTAATACATACATTAATGCCACAATGCTAACCATCATAAATATGGTATGGAAAGGTCTACCTATTATTAAGATAATCGTGTATTTAAAATAGCCTAAAATATTCGTGTCATAATGGACAAACACCGGAAAAATATACGTAAATAAAGCCATATATACCACTATTAATAGGAACACAATAATAAGAAGAAATTGATTCATTATGCCAGGGTCTAGTTGCTTCAGTATATATATATCCGCGAAAAGAATAGTCCCAATTATTAAAACGACAATACCTAAACAGTTGGATTTTACAAAATCTGATTTATAAGTACTCCAAAACAGTTGAAAGATAGGCACATCATCATCCTTTTGCATTACTAATTTCCTTATAACTGCAAATAAAGCTACGGTAGCTGGAAATAAGCCAAAAATCACCAAGCCTAGTAGTGTGAACATAAACCATAATATATTAAGAATTAAAAGCTTTAGAATCCAATTACCAAATCGCATATACCATTCAGGAAGTCCTGTCATTCGCTATCCCTACCTCGTTGTTGCTTTTATATTGTTACCATTTTCCATCTTTAGTCACTATAATGCGCATATCACTACAAGGTTCTTATCATCAAAAATACTTCCGCTTGTACTACCTGAAATAATTCCTAACTTACTCTTAAAATGTCAAAGGTTCGCGCTCTAATAAGACGGACGCCCTTTAGATAGCATGATCACTCGGGATTTCTTTACCTAACCATACTCGCTTAGCTGTCCATTCCATTGGGGGTTCACTCCAGAATGGGGCTGACTCGGGTAATCCTAACGGTAGTAATCCTGCCAGACACAAGTAAACACTACCTGTAGAAATATAACCTTCTCCGATTCCCGGTTGATGTCCGCAAAATCCAATTGTTAACCAGCCTGAATCGGTAAATGTTCCAGGCGCTTCTATTGTTCGCTTTATTACTTCGGTCAATGCACTCCTCACCTGCCCAGGTGGAAGCTGACTCGGTAAGTCATTTCGGAGTCCGTGCTGTGCTAACGTTTGAAAAACACCAAAACGATAGGCAAGTGACCTGCCCATAGGTGGAAATGTTCCCTCCGGAGAAATAGTTCGTTCTTGAATGACCGCATATCTCTGAGAACGAGCCAAAATGGCGCCCTTAAGTGCTTCCCACTCCTTGTACTCATGACCAACTGTTACTATCAAATCTACTAACATGGGCTGAATAACAAAGCTGTTATAATAATCATGGTGATACTCTGGGCCGTCACTATAGACCCCATCTCCTAAATACCATTGGTCAAATTGGCGAATGGCATAGTCGATTCGCATCGGATCCCAGTCTTTTTCTCCTACCTTGTATAAAAATGCTTCAATGATTGCTGAAAACAATAGCCAGTTTGAAAAGATTGGTTTTCTGGTTCTTGTTGCTTTCAACGCAGTAATGACATTCCTTTTCACCTTTGCATCAAGCTTTTCCCATAATTCATTAGGTGCTCTTAAGAAGGCATGCGCCAAAAAGGCAGTATCTACAATTGGCTGAAAATCATCAGAAAAATTCATATAATCTGGTGACTGTGGATCTGTTCCAGCATCTATTGCCGCTCTTGCTAATCCAGCATATTGAACACGGAGCTTTTCTTCCTCCTTATTTTCACACTCAAGTTCAAGCCATGGTGCCATACCAACTAATAAGCGTGCCATTGCTTCTAGATGGGCGAATTGTTCACGATTGGTGCCTTCTTTCATCTCGACTGGCATTTTCTTTTTTAATGTTCTATCCTTCAAGTTTATCAGGACAGGTTTTGCTATCTTCAACATTGAATGAAGCCAATATTCTCGCTCTTTATGGTTTGTCATGTTCACTTTTCCACCCTCTCCCTTTTGATCATCTCGTCCATTAGCAAAATAGATAGAATAAAGGCAATGGAAGTGTAAAGAATATTTACAGACTTCCACCAACCTTCAATAAACTAACCTTTTATTCCACCTATCATGACACCTTTCACAAAGTACTTTTGTAAAAAAGGGTACAAACAAAGAATTGGCAATGTGGCCACAACTATAGTTGCGTACTTAACAGTTTCACCTATCGGCATAGCGTCCACTGCACTTACCCCTGATGTCATACTGCTCGTATCATTTGCAATTAAGATTTCACGTAGTATCAGCTGTACTGGAAATAGTTCTCTGTCCTGCAAGAAAATCATCGCATGGAACCAGGAATTCCAATGAAACACACCATAGAACAAAACCATAACAGCGACAACCGGCATTGACAATGGAAGGATGATTCTAAACAAAATAGTAAAATCATTTGCACCATCTATCCGAGCAGATTCTTCTAAACTGTCTGGTATCCCCTGAAACGCTGTACGCATGATAATTAAATTAAATGCACTAATTGCTGTTGGCAGGATTAATGCCCAACGAGTATCAATCATGTTTAATTCGTTAACAAGCAAGTAAAGAGGAATTAGGCCACCTTCGAAAAACATGGTGAATACAATCATAAACATGATAAAGTTGCTCCACATCACATTTTTTCGTGAAAGTGCATAAGCTCCTAAAGATGTCAGAAGAATATTTACAGTCGTACCCACAATTACATAAAAGAATGTATTCAGGTAAGAAGTAACAATCATTGGATTTTTGAATACCATCTTATACGCTGCTATGGTAATTTCTTTTGGATAGAGCATAAGCCCCCTCGTTTGCGCAACATAAGTGGGATCACTCAATGACGCAAATAATATATAAAGTAATGGGTAGATTGTTACTAATGACAACAGGCAAAGAAATATTATATTCCCATAATCAAACAATCGCTCCCCCAGTGATTTCCTCATCATAAATCCCTCCTACCATAGTTTGGTGTCGCCAACTTTTCTTGCTATTGAGTTAGCTATAACTAATAGCGTAAAGGCTATCAACGCTTTAAACAACCCAACGGCAGCACTGTAACTGAAGTTACTTTCTAAGATACCTTTTCTGTACACATAAGTTCCAATTACATCAGCAGTTTCATAGGTTGTCGGATTATACATTAATAATATTTTTTCCTCACCTACTGTCATAAACTTACCAATTAACAAGATTAATAAGATGACAACTGTTGGCATAATCCCTGGTAATGTAATATGCCACATTTGCTTTAACCTGCCAGCACCATCTATTTTGGCTGCTTCATATAATGCTGGATCAACATTTGACATTGCAGCCAGGAAGATAATTGAACTCCAACCAACATTTTGCCAAATATCTGAGCTGATAAACAGTGTTCTAAACCAATCTGCTTCTCTCATAAAAGCAATTGGTTCACCCCCAAATAAAAAGACTAAAATGTCATTAACTACACCATCTCTTGCCATGAAATCAAATAATATACCGACGATAACAACTAACGAAACAAAGTGCGGCATGTATGTAATCGTTTGGACAGATCGCTTGAATATACCACCTCTTATTTCATTTAGTAATAATGCCAAAATAATACCTGCTGGAAAGGCAAATAATAAACTATAAAAACTAAGCAGAAGTGTATTCTTTAATAGTCGCCAAAAGAAGAAACTATTAAAAAACTCCTTAAAATGTTCAAAACCTACCCACGGACTTTGCAGAAAACCAAGTGCCGGTGTATAATCTTTAAATGCAATCTGCAACCCGTACATAGGACCATATTGAAAGATAATATAATATAGAACAACTGGAGAAACCATCAAGTAGATAACTTTATTTCTTTTAAAATCCTTGATTACTTTCTCCCCGAAGCTATTCATTTTATTTTTCGGCTTGGAGTTAAACGAAGTAACTTCCTTCTCCAATTTCGCCATTCCCTCCACCCCTCTCTCCTGATTTATGAATGTATAAATGCTGTCGTGCCAAAGATTTCTCCAGCACAACAGCATCAAACTTTAAATTATCTCGCCATATAACGATCTAAAGCTGCTTGTTGAAGCTCAATTGCTCTATTTATACCCATTCCTTCTAATGTTGCAACGAACTCGTCAAAATTATCTAATGGTTCATCTCCCATAATGAATCTTATAACGGTTTCGTCATAGTATGTGTCTAAATCACTCATAATGGAATTAAACTCATCACTCTCGTCAGAATTCATTGTGATAGGTGGCATATTGATGTTGTTTTCTGCTGTTTCCTCCCAGATCTCAATCGCTTCTTTTTGTGCAGGTAGGTCCAAGTACTGTTCCACATAACGGACATCTTGGATCATAGGGCCTCCATAATTTGCTCGAATGTATTTACCTAGGGCATTGGACATTGGTAAACCATCTGGATTATTCGTGATTTCCTCAGTATAAGTAGGATATCCATCAATCATTTCATAGCTTTCACCTTCAACACCGAAATTGAAAAGCATATGACCTTCCTCTGAGTATGCAAAATCCAACCATTTAGCAATTTCTTCTGGATTTTCAGCTTGACCCGAAATTGCTACACTGTGATATCCTTCATGTGGAAAGGCCTTTTGTGCTGTAGCAGCGATTCCACCTTCTTCTAGAGCTGGATGAGGGGTTGCTGAAAGTTCAAACGTAGGATGGTCTTCCATTAATCCCGTAAATCTACCAATACCGCCACCAGTATATCCAAATAAACTACCAAGCTGATCATTTGTAACCTTTGCATCCACTAATTTACCATCCATAGCAGCAAAGTCCGCATCAAGTAACCCCTCTTCATACCATCTGTTCATTGTTGTTAAGAACTCTTTGAATTCAGGTTGGATGGAACCATATTTAACAGTGCCGTTGTCGTTATAGAATTGAGCATGGATTCCGTATGCCCCAACAAATGGACCAATATTTTTGAAGTCATCTGGTTGAACCAATAGTGGAACCTCATCTTGTTCGCCATTTCCGTTAGGATCACCGGTTTTAAAAGCTTTTAAAACTTCTTCCCATTCTGCAATCGTAGTTGGAGTATCTAAATCAAGCGTATCTAACCAGTCTTGACGGATTATCATACCCATAAATACCATTAATTTTTCATCGCCACGGATAAAGGGGAACGTATAAATATTTCCTTCATCTGTTGTTACCGTTTTCTTAACTTCCGGATTTTCATTTAAATATTGATTAAGATTAGGCGCATAATCTTCAATTATTTCGTTTAAACGGATAATTGTACCATCCTCGATTGCATTATCCGGGCCTTTCGGAACAGTTCGCCAGTTGTACTCGATCATATCGGGTAACTTACCAGAAGCAAGCATCAAGTTAAATTGTTCCGTAATATCCGTACCTTCACCTGAAGGATGTTTAAATTCAATTGTTGTACCCGTAGTTTCTTCCATTACTTGATATGCTCTAACATCGTTAAGAGTCTGTGCTGTTTGAGCAGCATTGCCATTTAATTCTGCCCAATAAGTAAGTGACTCTGGATACCCAACTTCTGATGGATCCTTTAGTTCTGTTTCTTGCTCTGTTTCTTCACTAGATGTTCCATTATCAGAACACCCAACAATTAACGCAAAAAATAATAGTAGAAAAAATAGAACTGTTAACGCTTTCAAGTTATTTTGCATAATAATGACTCCTCCCCTTTTTCCTTGTTTTGTAAACTTGTTACGCTTTCATCATATGTCACAGCATAGATAATTGGATATAGCCTATTCTTTTGATTAGTTATCAATATATTAGAAATGGCTGTTATCACTTTATTGTCGCGTTATCTGATCTTTATATAGGGTGGATAAGCGCTTGATTTACATACATATAAAGGGAGACTGTAATCAAGATGTTAGTGTCTATTTACCCCCACTTGTTCGAACAAATGATAATCTCACCTTACTAAGCTTGCATGCTCTCTCTATATTGTCCAGGTGTTACACCCTCCACTTTTTTAAATACTCTAATTAATCCGACACTGTTTGCATAACCTACTTGTGGTGCAATTTCTGAAATCGTAAGCCTTCGATTTGGTAGCAGTTTCTTAGATTCTTCTATTCTCACTTTCATAATAAATTCAGAAATCGCAATACCACCTTGTTTTTTAAAAAAAGAAGACAAATAGGATGAATTCATCCCAAAATGGTCCGCTATCATTCCAAGACTAAGCATATTATCATTAAAATTATCTTCAATAAAATCGACTATTTCCTGATATAATCGTTCCCCCTGAGTAGATTGCTTAGCCTCCATTTTAAGACAATAGTCATAATACAGAGATTTTATTTCCTTCTGCAATTCCTGGACTGTGCTACATTCTGGCACCGTTTTAAATGGATTGTGTTGCTCGATCACTCTTTTTTTTTCTTCGCCACTCAAAGAACTAAGCAGTTTAACCCATGTACTTAATAAATCATAGGATAAACATTTACTAATTTCCGGAGTCATCTCTTTTTGGACATTATTACTAAAAATCTGATCAAGTGTTCTTTCTACATTTTCATAATCACCATTTTTCGCAAAGTTAAGTATCTGAACTTCCGTTTCAACCGGGTAATGGTAATCATATCCACTATTATTCTTAATATCATTATAAAAAATAATATAGTTTGGTCCTTTTATTATCCTGTAATCCAATGCCATAACTGATTCTCCATAACATTCAGATATTTTATTTAAGCCAAAATGAATTTGACTAATTGCTACAGAAATCTTAATACCAAATTGTTGTTCTAATATGTCCATTAATTCTCTGGTTAAGTTAAGCTGATTGGTTGTTTCATCTGCCGAGTTATTTTGATGATTATACAGGATGATAAGCTTATCACGTTCCATTTCAATTGTGTATCCATTATCACCCATTAACTCTTCGCTCAAGTTAGCAATTATAAATCTGGTCAACACCCATTTTGTGTCGATATTTTCTTTTGTAAACTGACAGCAATCATCTATCTGAATAGTAATGACGCTGAAATAATTAAATTTAAAAGTAATTCCCATACTGTCTATCTCTTTTTCAAGATAAGACGTTACATCTACTTGTCCCCTTAACAATCGTAAAATAAAGTTAGACCTTATTACTGGTTCCTGTTGAGAAATAATCCGTTTTAATTGTGATTGTTCATTCATGGAACTAACGATTGTTTGCTTTATTAAATCTATTTCATTAGTAAATGTCCCTTTTGGCGTATTTTTACCTATAATCGTGTTGACTACTTCATGAATAGGTCGATAATTTTGATTCGCTAAATAATAGGAAACAACTATTCCGATAATTATTGCTATTAACACCAGGCTCAATGCCCAAGACTTCACGTTATTCACTTTTGCCAACACAAACTCTGTCGGGACTATAGAGACGTAAGTCCATTCATTTTTTTCTGACATGGTATAGGAGACAATCATATCTTTCCCGTCAATCTCTTTCGTAAAAAAGCCCTCTTTATCCGCTAATAATGGACTTATTTCTGCAAAGATACTTTTATTCTCACTGGTAGACATCATGATCTCATCTTTCTCATCTGCTATATACATAGCACCTTTGTTTAAGCCTTCCATTTGTTGCAGCATCTCTTTAAACTGCTGTTCATAAATATGGACCATTAGCACACCTTTAACATCTGTCACTTCTCCATATGGCAATGATTGAGTAAGCGTGATAATATTTTCTTCTCCTGAACTCATGATTACTTTTTCTGAAGGGAAATAATCTCTTAAGTGAAAGCCTGTCATTCTATTATTCATTACTTCCTCATACGTACTATTTTCATAACGCTTAATGTGTTTCAAGAATAAATATGAATCCGTTTTCATTGTTGGGGAAAGTAACACATCCGATTGGTTGAAATAAATATAGTAATCATCAATATGTGTACTGATGGTGTTATATCTTTTTAACTCCTTCATGTAATTAATATAATCATAGTTACTTACATTTTGCTGATTCATTAACAGCCTGTTTAACTTTTCATCTAATGAAATTTGTAAGGATAGCTGCTCGATCTCTTCAAATTTGTTTTCTAATACATCTCTTACTTGCATCAACATCGTAGTATTTGACTTATTTGCATTCTCTACCATAATTGATTCGATTTTGTTAAATAGAAAAAGACCAATAATAACAGGTAAAAGTAGAACGATTAAATATGAAACCAGGAGCTTTGAGAAGACATTATTGCCTGTTCCCCTTACGTTTAAGCGCTTCCATTTAGACATTTTGTTCACCTCTATTTTAATAGATTATTTATGTAGGAATAATCATGCCTTTTATGATAATCCATAGAAAAAATACTTTATACAGGTAATTATAACTTGGCTATTAGAAGAAAAGTTGTTGTATAATAGCCAATAATATTGTTTTATTGTTTTATTAGGAGGTTGTGCAGTTATGAACAATTTATTCGAACAAATTGATTTAAAGCCATTTCATTGGATTTATCGGCGAGTATCTGAAGATAACTTTAGTGGATTCTATCATTGGCATCAAGGCTGTGAATTGTTATTCGTTTACCGTGGACAAGGACGAGTACTTGTCAATCAACAATCCTATACTATCAAACCGGGAATGCTTTTTTTCTTTCAACCTTTTCAATTGCACAGGATTTATGTAGAAGTGTCCCCTGACACACCTTATGAGCGGAGTATCATGCACTTTGATCCTGTAACACTCGGAAAAAATCTGGATCGCTTCCCTGGTCTTCACAAATTACTAAACCGAATGCAACACAGTGTTCTGGAGCAACAAGGATTTGACTTAATTAATCAATATACGTATATATATGAAATTTGTGAGGCACTAAATCATTCGCTAAAAAAAAATACCCCGGAAGAAGATAGTCAACTTTTTCTCATGCAAATGCTCACATGTATCCGTTTGAATATGCAAGATATGAAATTAGACATGTCCCAAGGTAAATATCGTCTCTCTAACTATACGGAAAAAATGATGCAATGGATAGAAGAACATTACATGGAGCCATTTGATCTGGAAAGACTGTCAAGGGAACTTCACTTATCAAAATCCTATGTTTCCAGAATATTCAAACGCGAAACAGGGAGTAGCCTAACGGAATATTTAACTATTCTCCGAATTAAGCATGCATGCCAGTTACTACAAATGAGCGAAGAACCCATAGAAATAATTAGTGAAAGCGTGGGCATAGGAAATATCTCTTATTTTATCCAACTTTTCAAAAAAATAATAGGAACAACTCCACATCAGTATAGACTTTCCCATAGGGTAACTTAAAACACAGCTATTCTTTTCTTTTCTAAATCTAGTATTGGGGTTATTTTCTATAGAGTGGTTCATTTTTCAATTGCGATTGTGGTCTATTTTTAAGTTATCATATACACTTATGCAAATGGAATTAATTTTTTATAAGCAACAAATTTCAGTTATTCATCATATCCCCTTCTCTATTTTGTGGTGTTTTTGACCGTGCAAAAACAGCCGTTAAACCATTGGTATCAAAGGTTCAACGGCCTATTTTATCAAAAATAATGACTTTTCAGAACAAATTGACTATTATCTGATGTATGGTTGGTTCAACTAATTTCGTTTATGGGTTGCTCCCACATAGATGATTTCTAATTTTTGAAGCATTTAATTTACCATTACGCTAATTCTATGAGTTTTTCTTTTGTTATTTGTCCATAAGTCCAGGTAACCCCATCATTCCAATTCAAATAGAAATGGATCTTTTCATGTTCTAAGTTATTCATCTGTCTAATACCTCTACAAATGAATTATGAGCTCTAGTGGATTAACGGACTTGATGGAAAAGCACAGACACTTTTATTAGATTAGCCCTTATGTAACTGATCATTGGTTCTTTTCCACCCGGTCTGTTTCAATAAGATGTACCTCTTGTATAACCTACACATAATTCTGTTAACTGCTTATAATACAGTAAAAATCTTATGATAAAAAAACGACAGAAAGGCTGAAAAGCGTGATAATTTTTGATAAAGAAGCAACAACCCCCGAGAACCCCGTTTTTTTGCATATACCGAAAACAGGTGGAAAGACTTTATGGGATTTATTTGAAAGACAACAAGATACTATCCATGTTTGGCACAATAGGTATTTTAAGGAGTATCAAAAACCAATTCGTTTTTTCACGATTCTAAGGGACCCTGCTGACCGCGTTATTTCTACTTATTATTATATAAGAAGTTATGAACGAGACGCCTTATACCAAAAGGTAAATAATATGCCTCTTCAAGAATTTATAGAATATATGCAAAATGACAAAATAGAAAATAAACTTTATAAGAAAAAGGATATTCGTAATATTCGTTATAGAACGGTTAACCTCGCAACTCGCTATTTATCCGGTGGCGATCCCAATGATTTAGAACAAGCGAAAAAGAATATCACAAAACATTTTGACTTAGTAGGATTTACAGACATGTATCTTGAATCATTGTTTTTTATGAATAAAATTCACGACTGGAATTTTTCATCTATTAATAGAAAAAATAAAACAGACAACAGACCTAAGATTGATGAAATTTCTCCAAAAATCATTCAATCTATTGAACAAGTCAATCAACATGACAAAGAACTATATGAGTGGGCAAAGAGGAAGTTCCATAAAAAATTGACATCACTTGATAAACATACAAAAAAGGAATTAAATAAATGGGTCAATCAGTTTTAAACATAAATGTATAAAAAACATAAATTATCCCCACCTATTATTTAGATGGGGAACTTATTTTTTAATTTCATAATCATGTGCTAAGTTCCTTCTAATAGATAGTAGACTAGATGATTTCTTGATACATTAAGTTCTAATTATGCAGCAAAACCACATATCAAGAATTAATAGAAGAAGGAAAATAACGCTCTTTTAATCGCGTTGAAATAATCTCCAAGACAATAGCAACAACTAAGATCGCGTATGTAATAAAACCAACTTCCCGTAAATCAAAATAGAACCCAGACGCCATAAATAGTTCAAAACCGATACCACCTGCTCCGGCGGCAGCCCCCATTGCAACTGCTACAGAGAAATTTATCTCAAATCGTAAAAACGTCCAAGACAGTAAATAAGTGAAAGTCGATGGCAATACACCATTGACGACAATATGCCACCAGCTTGAGCCTGTTGCACGTAGCGCTTCGATTATTCCTGGATTAACTTCCTCAAATGATTCTGAAAAAGCTTTTACCAGATAGGCTACTGAGTGGAACAACATCCCAAGTACTGCTGCTTCACTGCCAAGACCAGCAGCGATAGCAAAAATTAACACCCATAGTACTGTTGGCACTGCACGGATAAACGCTACTACAATTCGAACGGTGTTTGATAACCACGATTTAGAGAGATTTTCTGCTGCCATTAACGAAAGAAAGAAGGCAATAATCGCACCAAAAATGGTCGCTAAAATCCCTAATCCTAGTGTAACTCCTACTTGGTAAACTGCTTCACTCCAACTAAAATGACTTAATCCTGGCTCCAAAAACATCACTCGTATATTGTGGATAGTCTCTGTGATTGCCCGTTCTATCTGAAACCCCGTATAGTCAAAGACGAAAAAAGCCAATACCGTTAGAAAAGTCAGTATCCAGATCGTCCATTTCACGACAGCATCTATTTTATTTCCCGATTTAATATTAATTTGCCCGTTCCGCTTACGCTTGATAAGAGCAGGATTCAATTCTTTCACCATCTCCATTATAAGATAACCCTCCGTATTCTATTAGATATTAATTCAATGGCGATAACGGCGATAATAATGGTAAATGTAATTAATGCAACTAGATTATAATTCATATTCTTATAATAAAGATCAAACATGTACCCGATACCAGTACCTGTTAGGATTCCAACCAATGTAGCGCTACGTATATTGGTCTCGATCATGAACAAAATCCAGCTAAGCATTTGAGGAAGACTTTGAGGAATAACAGCTTTACTGATCATATGGAAATAGGTTGCACCTGTAGCAGTAAGTGCTTCAACAGAACTTTGATTTGCTTCATCCACCGATTCAATAAATGCTCTTGTCAAGAAACCTACTGTTGCAACAAATAAAGCCAAAAATCCGGTTATAGAATTCTGACCGAAAGATATTAACAGAATCAGTGACCAGGCAACAACCGGGATATTTCTCGAAAATGAGGCGATAAACCTAGCGATGACGCTAAACGTTTGATTCACTTTGGTTGTTTTGGAACCCATTATCGCCAGAAAAAGTGATACTACCGCAGCCAACGTCGTAGCGGCAATCGACATAAAAATCGTTTCACCTAACTTTTCCAATATCTGAGGCAGCTTTTCTAAAGACTCCTCGGTGATCAAAAGATTAGAGAATATCCAACTGAACGCAGCTGGTATGGTTGCAATACTATCAATGAAATTAAATTTCGTAATTGCGGTAGATAAATAGGTGACAATAATAATGAGAATGAAAAAAATCGTTGTCTGCCACTTGTTCTTGCGCATTTGCTTTGCATTCATGTTACCTACTCCCTTAAACCGTTATTAATTCTCTTGATTCCATTCCATATATATTCTGGATTTGCTCACCATAAAGAAGCTTACTAGGACCATCAAAGACAATTTCACCTTGTTTTAGTCCTACAATTCTACTCGCATATTCCTTTGCTACTTCTACCTGATGGAGATTAACAATACAAGTAATGCCCATTTCAGTACTAATGGATTTTAAATAGTCCATAATAACTTTGGAGGAGTTTGGATCCAAAGATGCAATTGGTTCATCACAAAGAATGAGTTCTGGCTCCTGAATAAGTGCACGACATATTCCGACACGCTGTTGTTGACCGCCACTTAATTGATCACAGCGTTTATATGCATGCTCAGAAATCCCAAGCTTCTCTAACAGAAAAAAAGCCTGTTCCTTCTCTGGTTCTGTAAACCTTCCAAGAACACCCTGTATTGTTGATTTATAGCCGAAACGACCATGCAGTACATTTTCAATCACCGTTAAGCGCGGTACGAGGTTATAATGCTGAAAAATCATGCCAATATTAGTACGCAGCTTTCGTAATTCCTTTTTCTTCATTGCGCCTACATCTAACCCATTAAAAATGACTTTCCCTTCATTGATTTCAACCAAGCGATTCATACACCGAAGTAAGGTTGACTTTCCAGCACCAGAAGGACCAATAATCGATAAAAACTCGCCTGCCTTGACTTCAAAATTAACATCCTTTAACACCTTGGTTTCCCTATCATAAAACTTGCTTAGTCCCTCGACTTTAAGTAATGACATGGAACAATCTCCTTTTTCATTTTTTTAGAAAATGCGGAGTATGCAATCTCCATGCATACCCCTTTTCATTATTAATTCTGAGAAAGTTCACGAATTGGATTGAACCACTCGTCCTCTACCGGAACAAATCTTTCCTGATCAGATTTTGAGAACAGTCCGGATACATCAGAATCTTTTGGAACAAAGATTTCTTCATTATTTGCTATTTCATCAGAGGCAAACACTTCTTGAATGAGTTCATAATCTTCTTCTCCCAACACATCCATATTTGCAACAAATGGAGCATTCAATACTGGCGTCACACTCATCAACATAAACTCACTACCAGTCACCGTATTAAACGGTTCTTCAGCATCATCTTTTACTCGATATACACTACCAACTGTGTTTTCTTCACCTTCTGCTACTTCCACATAATTGTTCACACACGTATCACAAAACGCTGCAATATCAGCACTATCATTTAGTAAGTTAACAGCTGAACCTTGATGAGAACCGCCAAACAATACTTGAGAGAAAAGTGGACCAGACTCCATTAAATCTTCTTCCGCTAAATCTTTGTCAGAGAAATGCCCAATTATGGTTGCAGAAGGTACTACAAATCCAGATGTTGAACTATTGGAGACAAATGAAAATCTTTTTTCTTCGATGGTATCTAGTGAAAACTCTCCATCTACTTTAAATTCATCCTGGTCATCGACTTTCATCGCTAGCCAACTATGATACATAGCGTCATCTAATGTACCAGACGGACCAGTTGATACAACAATTGGCTGAACAGCATCATTTTGATCACTTGCCTCGATATAACCTTGTGCTCCCATAAATGCAAGGTCTGCATTATCATTAACAATCGTTTCAATCGCAATTGCATAATCTGTTGTTAAATGATGTTCTACTTCTTTACCTGTCGCTTCTGCAATTTCACTTCCAATTGCATCTCGCGCAGTTTTTAAATCATTTCCAGATTCATTTGGATACCAGACAATATCTATTACATCGTCTCCCTCTGTTTCTTCTCCTTCAGCACTATCCATCGAACATGCTGCTGAAAATACCGTTATTACAAGAAATAAAACACCAAGTAACCATTTTTTTTGCATGACAATTCCCTCCATGATTATTAAGTAGGTTTCCATTTATCTGAGAAGTATTTTCTATTAGAAGCTAGTCACATTAAATCATAAACTATAATAGAATTGGGCAAGTTTACTATCTCTTCACATATAATTAAGATAATTCACATTAATTAAACAAAGGGTTTACAAGAACAAAAATCTTTCTTGTAGCTCTTGTTGAAACACTATATATTTTCTTGCTAGGCAACATGATTTCCCTTGGATTAACCAAAAAAAGATAGCTATTATAGCTATCCTACTTATCATGTATATAATATTGGTAGTGCAATCCACTTTCTACAATATGAATTGCTGAAGAACTCTAATTTAAAAATATATCACTTGTCTCTCACGATTTCGTTTAACAAGTCCGTTTACTTATATTGCTCACAATATATTCTGCATCATATCCTACACCTTGTAGTAAAGCAGATCCTCGTCTATATTGCCACGGTAGACCAATGAAATATAAACCCTTGATATTTGATTCTCCTCTAGTATGTATCACTTGTCCTTCCTTATCTAAGACTCCTTCTATGTCTAATAAACTTAGGCACGATTCGCAACTATTTTAAAAACTATGAAAAAACCCAGTCTTTAAAATAAGACTGGGTTGCATATTATTTCTCCTCGTCCTGTGCTCCCCACCAAGAAATGTTCTTCAAACCTTTAACATTCTTATAGTGAAAGTCAGGATCTTTTCCTTGTTTTCTCTGTTTAACATAGTCTTGTAGCACATCCATTGAAACTTTACTTAACAGTAAGATTGCGATTAAGTTTACTACAGCCATCATGGCCATAAACAGATCTGCCATATCCCAAACTAATTGGATAGATGCAAGTGAACCGAACATAACCATGCCTAAAACGACCACACGATAGACATTTACCCATATTCCCTTCGGATTTAAGAAGCTAACATTCGTTTCACCATAATAATAGTTTCCAATTACGGAACTAAAGGCAAAGAAGAAGATCGTAATCGCTAAGAAAATCGATGCCCATTCACCGACATGAGCACTTAAAGCAACTTGTGTTAACTGAATTCCGTCTTCTGAGGCTTGATAGAAATTATCATACAGAATGATAATAAAGGCAGTTAAACTGCAAATGACAATCGTATCAAAAAAGACTGCCAATGATTGTACAAGACCTTGTTTAACCGGGTGGTTAACACCTGCTGTTGCAGCAGCATTCGGTGCACTCCCCATACCACCTTCATTGGAGAAGAGGCCACGACGGATACCGTACATCATTGCTGCCCCGGCACCACCACCAAAGACTTCTTCTAATCCAAATGCATTGCGTATAATTAGCATAAATACATCCGGGATAGCTGTAATATTAGTGAATACTACGTAAAAACCAACAATCATATAAATAACTGCCATGACAGGTACAATTACTCCGGCGACAGTAGCAATACGTTTAATACCACCAAAAATGATTAATCCTGCCAGTACAACTAGTAAAATACCGGTCCATACTTTATCAATATTAAATGCTTGCTCTACTGCAGCTGAGATTGTATTGGCTTGTACAGCATTAAATATAAAGCCAAATGTAATGGTTATCAATATTGAGAACACAATACCCATCCATTTTTGCCCTAAAGCTTTTTCCATATAATAAGCTGGTCCGCCTCTGAAGCCATCTTTATCAGGTACTTTATATACTTGGGCAAGCGTACTCTCAATAAATGCTGTTGCCATTCCAATTAAGGCAATCACCCACATCCAGAACACTGCACCAGGACCACCTATTGCAACAGCTAAAGCTACACCTGCTAGGTTACCTGTTCCTACTCTTGATGCGATCGTAATACTAAATGCTTGGAAGGCATTGGTCCCTTTTTTACCGCTTTGCTCAACTGCTTCTTCAGAAATTACTTTAAACATATCTCCGAATAAACGGAACTGAACAAATTTAGATCGGAAGGTGAAAAATAAACCTGCACCTATTAATAAGTAAATTAGTACATAATCCCAAAGAATTAAATTACCCCATTCGATTAGTTTGGAAGCTATCAATTCTAGTTTGTCCACGATATTTCACTCCTCTCATATGAAAATCCTATACCCCAAAATATATAATATAATACACTTCCTCTAAAAAAACAAGTAAATCCCTTATCCAATGAATGGACAAGGGATATGTAGCTACTTTGAAACTGCTGCTTCTTTCATCAATCGATTTGCAACAGACTCTGTAAATTCAATCGTTGTTTTTGGTACGACAGATTTTAATATACTATTAATCATTGGGCTCATCATGCCACCTGCGGATATTGATAAACAACCGGTGACATTCGTTCTTTCAGGAGTGATTTTCTCCGCTTCAAAATATCCGCTTCCTTCTAAGTTTTCACTTATTCCCTTTAATTCAAATCTGACACTAGTTGGTGCCGCCCATTCTTTTATATTCACTTTTAACCCTATCTTTTTTTGCATCTTGCCTACGTCACCTTTAAAATGCCATGTCGATTGACGCTCATTAACAATCTGATGATCAATATACCCGGGGGCTAAAGGTGCCCATCTGTTTATATCGCTGACAAATTCCCAGACTTTTTCAATTGGCAATTCTAACTGGACAAAATGTGTACCATTCGGCATTAAAATCCCTCCTTATCATTTCTTATGTTGAGCTTTGAACAATCATTCACCTTTTTGTATTTAGTTTATGTAAAAAAGGTATATTCTTCTTTATCTAGTTATACACTACCAATAGCTTATCGCTAATCGGAGGATACCACCATGTATAAAAAACATGAACACAGGTTAATTATTTTAGCTTTTTTTGTTGCCTTTGTTATCGGTTTATCTTTACTGGGACGGATTCTTTCAGGATGAGAGGGAGTAACTATGGAGAGTGAACAAGCTGTTTTTTACAGTCGACTATTAACCGAATTAACACTTTCATTTCATATTATATATGCAACGATAGGTGTGGGAGTCCCATTTCTTATTTTTTTAACACAGTGGCTTGGAATAAAAAAACAAGACGACCATTATATTTTATTAGCTAGAAGATGGACAAGAGGTTTTATTATTACAGTTGCTGTTGGAGTCGTAACAGGGACGGCAATTGGATTACAGCTTAACCTGTTATGGCCTACCTTTATGGAGCTAGCAGGAAATGTAATAGCACTTCCATTATTTATGGAAACATTCGCCTTCTTCTTCGAGGCTATTTTTCTTGGTATTTATTTATACACATGGGACAGATTTCGTGATCAACGCAAGCATATGTTACTTTTACTTCCTGTAGCGATTGGAGCGTCATTTTCTGCAATTTTTATTACTATGGTAAATGCCTTTATGAATGCACCACAAGGATTTGAATTAATGAATGGGGAATTCATTAATGTCGAACCAATTGTCGCGATGTTTAATCCTGCCATGCCGACAAAAGTTGCTCATGTTGTATCAACAGCATATATGACTTCAGCATTTGTATTAGCAGCTATCGGTGCTTTCCGTCTGCTAAAGGGCTCTAATCATATCTATCATAAAAAGGCTCTTTTACTTACATTGAAAGTTGGACTAGTGTTCTCGATAGCTTCTGCTATTATTGGAGACTTTTCTGGTAAATATCTAGCCGAATATCAACCGGAAAAGCTGGCAGCAATGGAATGGCACTTTGAAACAGAAGAACAGGCATCACTGACATTGTTCGGTTTTCTAACCAATGGAGATGAGATTACATTTTCCCTTGAAGTTCCTTATGCATTAAGTATTCTGGCACATGGAAATCCAAATGCGGAAGTAATCGGCTTAGATCAGTTCGCGGAAGATGAAACCCCTCCACTCTATATCCATTATTTGTTTAACATTATGGTAATTATCGGCATGATCGCCATGATAATCGCACTTTTTTACATTGTTGGCAACGCATTGAATAGAAGCTTTATTATGAACAGAGTCTTTCTATGGCTGATAGTTAGTACAGGACCATTAACTATCCTTGCTATTGAAGCCGGCTGGTGGTTAGCAGAAGTTGGCAGGCAGCCATGGGTATTACGCGGCATTTTACGTACAGAAAATGCTGCCACGACCAGTAATCATGTTGATTTAATGCTATTACTCTTTATTGGATTATATACAGTACTCGGGTTGGCTAGTGTTATTGTATTAACCCGGATGTTTAAAAACAATCCAGTAGAGCAAGAAATATTGGATCAACAAAGAAATGGAAGGTGAGCTATGTGTCCTATGAAATCATTGGTATAGTAGTACTCTGGCTTTTTTTATTCGGATATATTATCGTTGCGTCTATCGACTTTGGAGCAGGGTTCTTTCATTCCTACAGTGTCTTAACCAACAAACACCATATCATTAGTAACATTGTGCAACGCTACCTTTCACCAGTCTGGGAAGTTACCAATGTCTTTCTTGTTTTTTTCTTTGTCGGGATTGTAGGATTTTTTCCTAGTACTGCTTATTATTATGGAACTGTATTATTAGTACCTGCAAGTCTGTCTCTTATCTTATTAGCTATTCGAGGGGCTTACTATGCCTTTACTACTTACGGCAAATTAAGGAGTAATTGGTGGACTTACCTATACGGTTTTTCCGGTTTATTAATACCCGCCTCCCTATCAATTGTATTAACTATTTCTGAAGGTGGTTTTATTGAAGAAAGCAATAACCAGCTTTCCTTGCAATATAAAACACTGTTTTCAAGTCCTCTAACATGGAGTATCGTAATCTTAAGTTTAACTTCTGTTCTCTATATTTCTGCTGTTTTTCTGACGTGGTATGCCAATAAAGCAAAAGATCGAGCAGCAACCGCCCTTTTGCGAAAATATGCTTTAATATGGGCATGTCCTGCTATCATTACCGCTACTGGTATAATTGTTGAATTGAGAACACATAATCCTGTTCATTTTCAAAGGATGCTCGACTTATGGTGGATGTTTGCTCTGTCAGGAATTTTGTTCATCACTACTGTCTATCTGGTTTGGCGGAAAAAATCCTATGGCCTTGCTTTTTCCTTGCTTACTGGACAGTTTTTTGTTGCCTTTTATGCTTATGGACTCTCCCATTATCCTTACCTGCTGTATCCTTATTTGACGATAGAAGAAGGTTTTACCAACGAAGGAATGGCTCTTGCATTGATTATTGCTTTTATTGCAGGTCTTTGCTTATTGCTCCCTTCTTTATGGTTGTTATTACGTCTTTTTCTATTCAATAAAGATTATGTAGAAGGAAAGATAAAGTGAGACTATGATCAGTGGGGGGGTTGACCCCACTGATCATTAGCGAAACTTATCAGGGTGTTAGCGCCTGTATCCCCACTTAACTTCCTTGTGTTACTTGAAGCTTGAAGTGGGGTCTTACAGACGGTTAGCACCGTGATAAAGTGAGACTAGTGGGAGGATTGACCCCGCTGATCATTAGCGAAACTTATCAGGGTGCCACAGAGGGTTAGTCGTTTGGTCAACGTGAATAAACTAGGAGGGAACAAAGTGAACGGATTTCTATACTTTTATGCACCATTTATTATCATTATCATCAGTATTATCTTTACGTTCTGGTTTATTGCAAAAGATACGAAAATAAAATAAAAGAATGGAAGAAGGCAAATCACAAAGAGTCACTTCGCAGTTCATGTGTTTTATGTGTGATTGTAAATTTGATTGTTCAAAAAAACCAGGCTGTATTTGCCTGGTTTCTGCTACATATTAGCTTTAAAATCGAATTAAAAAGTATTTTTTCTTTCCTCTTCTAATAATCGTAAATTTATCTTCAATCCGGTCTTCATCTGTTAATTGATGTGTTAATTCCTGATTTCTTATCCCATTAATGTAAATGGCACCATTCTTAATATCTTCCCGCGCTTGACGTTTTGATGAAGAAATATGAGCTTCCACTAACAAATCAATTAACCCAATTTCTTTATTTTCAATAGTGACAGAAGGTACATCTTTAAATCCTTGCTCTATTTCCACTGCATTCAAGCTTGCTAAATCACCACTGAATAATGCGTCAGTAATTTTCTGTGCTTGTTTTAATGCCTCTTCTCCGTGAACAAGCTTAGTCATTTCTTCTGCTAAACGTTTGTGTGGAATGCGTTTCTCTGGTGCATCTTCCAATTCTTTCTCTAAAGCTTCGATTTCTTCAAAGTCAATAAAAGTGAAATATTTAATGAAACGAAGCACATCACGGTCATCCGTATTAATCCAGAATTGGTAAAATTCATATGGTGTTGTTTTCTCAGGGTCCAACCAAACAGCTCCACCAGCCGTTTTACCGAATTTTGTGCCGTCACTCTTAGTGATTAATGGTACCGTTAAACCAAATACTTCTGCCTCTTCTTCTTCGTTCTCAAAACGGTTACGACGAATCAGCTCCTTACCTGCTGTAATGTTCCCCCATTGATCACTACCACCAATTTGGAGTGTGCAATTTTCTTTTTCGTACAGATTAAGAAAGTCGAACGATTGCAACATCATGTAACTAAATTCTGTAAAGGTAATACCATTTTCCAATCTGGATTCTACAGAATCTTTAGCCAACATATAGTTGATACTGAAGTGTTTACCAATATCACGTAAAAATTCAATAATTGTCATAGTGGATAACCATTCATGATTATTTCGAGCTACTGCGCTATTTTCCCCTTGATCAAAATTTAAGATACTTGCCAATTGTTCTTTAATTTTATCACTGAAGCCCTTTACGACTTCTGGGCTATTTAAGGATCTTTCCGTAGAACGACCACTTGGATCACCAATTAACCCTGTTCCGCCACCAATTAAAGCAATGGGACGATGACCAGCTTTTTGGAATCTTTTGAGCATTAAAACCGGCAACAGATGTCCAATATGTAAACTGTCTGCTGTCGGATCAAAACCACAGTAAAGGGTAACCAGATTATTATCTAAATGTTTTCTTAATCCTTCATCATCTGTTGTTTGTTGAATTAAGTCTCTTTTTGAAAGTTCATCTAAAATATGCATTTCCATGACACTCCTTTATTTCATTATGTTGTTCTTTTGTTCTATGGTAAAAGAAAAAAATCCATAAAAAAACTCCCCCCTCATAATAAGGGACGAGATATTCGCGGTACCACCCTTGTTGCACTTCGCATGAAATGCCACTTAAGGAAATAACGATGCAGACCACACCGTCTTCATTCAACATGAAGAAACTCTGGAACGTAATTCATGGTAAGATTATTTACTAGCTTTCACCAACCGCTAGCTCTCTAAAAAAGGGAACCTTCCACTACTTCGAACCTTCATTGTTTTATAGATGTTTAATTGTTATATCATTATTAGCATATTTGTAATAAAAATGCAATATTATTTTCATTAATTTCTATAAATTTTGTTTGACTGCTGT
The DNA here is from genome assembly GCF_900114645.1 of Gracilibacillus orientalis. Classification (GTDB taxonomy): domain Bacteria; phylum Bacillota; class Bacilli; order Bacillales; family Amphibacillaceae; genus Gracilibacillus; species Gracilibacillus orientalis. The sequence continues at coordinate 227,018 of NZ_FOTR01000007.1, forward strand.
GCTATAATATTTAGTGAAATATTTAGGAGGTAATCTTATGGATACAAAAGATTTTTTTCATAATTTGTGGCAATCTATGAAAGAAATTTGGAATAAAAAAATTATTCAAAGATCTACAAGAATCAGCTATCATATCATTTGGAATATTGTGTTATTCTTTATTACGATTGGTATCATTGGAGGATTTTTCGTTGCTGGTCTTGGTGCAGGGTATTTTGCATCATTAGTTGATGACGAAGAAATCCAAACAGAAGAACAAATGGCAAGTGCTGTTTACGACTATGAGGAAACATCAGAATTATATTTTGCTGATAATAATTTTCTTTCAGATGTGAGTTCTGATTTATTGCGAGATGAAACTTCATTGGATAATGTAAGTGAACATGTCCAAAATGCGGTTATTGCCACTGAAGATGAGTATTTTGAAACACATAACGGAATCGTACCTAAAGCGATTTTACGTGCGGTTTTCCAAGAGGTTACAAACTCCACTACTAAGTCAGGTGGAAGTACATTAACGCAACAAGTCATCAAAAATCAAATTTTAACTAACGAAGTATCTTTTGAGCGAAAAGCAAAGGAAATGCTTTTCGCTATGAGATTGGAACGTTTTTTTGATAAAGATGAAATATTAGAAGCTTATTTAAACATTGTACCTTTTGGCCGAAACTCTTCCGGTCAAAATATAGCAGGTATCCAAACAGCAGCCAATGGAATATTCGATGTAGATGCAAAAGATTTAAACCTTGCACAAGCAGCTTTCATTGCTGGTCTTCCCCAAAGTCCATCGTATTACACACCATTCTTAAACGGTAGTGGATTAAAAGATGACAAAGGCCTTGAGCCTGGGTTAAATCGTATGAAATCTGTTTTAAGCAGAATGTTAGAAGCAGGATACATTAATGAAGATGAGTATCAAGAAGCATTAGACTATGACATAGTTGCCGATTTTAAAAAACCAGAAGAATCTGTACTAGAAAACTATCCTTATTTAATGCGTGAATTACAAGATAAAGCTGTTGCTATTTTAGTGGAAGTCCTTGCTGAACAAGATGGATATTCAAAAGAAGATTTAGAATCCAGTGATATTTTACAAGAAGAATATGAAATAAGAGCAAATCGTGAAATTGGTAGAAATGGTTACAAAATACACTCAACGATTGATAAAGAAATATACGATGTTTTTCAGAAAACAGCTCGAGAATATAATAATTACGGAAGAGATAAGTTAGCAAGAGACAAAGAGACAAATCAACCGATTATGATTGAAGACCCAGATACTGGTGAAATGAAACAACTAGGTGAACAACCTGTTCAAGTTGGAAGTGTATTGATTGAAAATAGTACAGGGAAAATATTAAGTTTTGTTGGTGGTCGTGATTTCGAGAAATCAGAATATAATCATGCAACAAATGTACCACGACAATTTGGTAGTACGATGAAACCTATTGCCGGATACGGTCCTGCTATGGAATTAGGTGTTGTTCAACCTGGTTCTGTCATTGCAGATGTAGAAAAAACTTATGGTGATGATTATACACCAGGAAACTATTCTCAACGTTATTATGGTTTAACTACTGTTAGAGAAGCATTATACCGTTCACATAACGCTACAGCTGTTTCAGTTTTTAATGAAATCAGAGGTCCTGAATTAGCCAAAAACTTCCTTTGGAAAATGGGATTAGAAGATATAACAGAAACTCAAACTAGTTTAGCAGCTACTGTTTTAGGTACTATCGAATTAACAGTAGAAGACAATACAAATGCATATGCAACTTTCGGTAACTTAGGTGAATTCGTTGAAGGCTATATGATTGAAAAAATTGAAACAAAAGATGGAGAAGTTGTTTATCAACATGAATCCGAATCCGAAAAAGTATTTAGTCCTCAAACAAGTTATTTGATGATTGACATGATGCGAGATGTGCTCACACGCAGTGCAGGTACAGGTACTGCTGCCAGAGCCAACCTAGCTAATAAAAGTGTTGATTGGGCTGGAAAGACAGGAACAACTAATGATTATCGTGATACATGGTTTATTGCAACAAATCCGAATGTAACACTTAGTAGTTGGATGGGCTATGACAATAATCAACAGTTAGACCAAGACGGTTATAGTACCCGTAATAATACATTCTGGGCAAAACTAGTTAATGCTGCCACTGAAGTCCGCCCTGAATTAATGGCACCTTCTCAAAAATTTGAGAGACCTGGTGGTATTGTTTCCAGATCATATTGTGCGGTCTCAGGCCTGTTACCATCAGATGAATGCAGTGAACTTGGATTAGTTAAAACAGATATTTATAATGCTAATTATGTACCATCTAAGCGAGATTATAGTCTTATTAAAGAAAACTATGCAACAATTGATGGTAATGTAGTACTTTCCGGCGAAAAGACACCAGATGAATTTTCTGATGGTGATGGTGTAAGCTTTAATCCTGAATGGTTAAAGGATATGGGCTATAATAAGTTGGCAAATATTAAGCAACTTACTGCTGGTAAATCCGGTGCTTGGGAAAAAATAAAATATCCTAGTGATGATAACGAGGTCAATAATGATGGCAAAGCACCAAATGCCCCTACTTCCTTAAAGTTAAATGATCAAAAGCTGAACTGGAATAATTCGAAAAACTCTGATGTTGTTGGTTACCGCATTTATCGGGCGAGTGATCCGGATTCTGACGATTTCCAACGGATTGGTTCTACAGCTGAAACGTCATTTTCCATTCCTGGCAGTGATGCGGTCTACCATGTTAGAGCCGTTGATTATTTTGGACAAGAATCTAAACCAAGTAACGTAGTAGAAAAAGGGGATTTTTCTGAACCCGAAGAAGAAGAAGAAGAGGAAGAAGAAGATAAAAAAGCAGATAAAGATAAAGATGAAGAAGAAGATAAAGACAATGCCGAAGAAGATGAAAAGAAGAAGCAAAATAATAACAATTCTGATAACAATGACTCTAATAATGATGATAACTCTGATAATGAAAATTCCAATAACAATTCTGACTCTGACTCCGAACCAGAGCCAGAAGAAGGTAACACTGATTAAGTATTAAAGAACTCTTATCCTAAATTGGATAAGAGTTCTTTTCTTTTCAAGGTAAGAAAATGGCTAGGTATATTCCAGAAACCTAGATACTTGCCGAAAAATTGACCATTGGTTTAACTAAAGGCTTAGAATCATCCATGTTGAATCCGGATAATCACTATGATGTTAAACAGGTGAACTAAGCTTTTCTTACTGTTCACTGCTATCATTCTACGTTATAATGAGACAAATGGATTGACTAGAGGTGATAGAACTTGTGAAACACGAAAAACTATACCAATCCGAAAAAATTGACTCCAATACCGTAAATATTCTGATAGAAGGACCTGTATCGTCTGAAAAAATTACACAATTAACAATGCATGAAGCATTATCTGCTTTTCGACCTCCATATGAGCAACAGCAAGCATTAAAGGAAATAGCCGATTTACCTGAAGGTAGAATCTTGATAGCAACAGTAGACCAAAAAATGATCGGCTATGTTATATTCCTCCACCCTGATCCTATTGAACGGTGGTCGAAATATCCTAAAGATAATTTATTAGAATTGGGTGCTATTGAAATAGCGCCACAGTACCGGGGAAATAAGCTTGGTTCCCGTTTAATTGAAACTTCTATGAATGATGAAAATATGGAAAATTATATTATTATTTCAACGGAATACTATTGGCATTGGGATTTGAACTATTCTGAATTAAGTGTATGGGACTATCGAAAAATCATGGAGAAAATGATGAAAGCTGGTAGTCTGTATCCTGCACCTACCAATGAACCTGAAATAATGGCGCATCCTGCCAATTGTTTAATGGTTCGAATTGGGAAAAATGTCGCGAAAGAAGATCAAGACTTATTTAAAAAGCTAAGATTTCTTACGTAAGGAGTGGGCAAATGTTAGTAAAAGATATTATGAAAACAGACGTAGTTACCATAACACCTGATACTTCCGTCTCAGATACATTACAGCTATTACAAAAACACAGTATCCGACATATACCTGTTATTAATCAAGATCAGCATGTCATAGGCATTGTTTCAGATCGTGATGTGCGCGATGCAAGCCCATCTATACTAGATGATGAAATAAAGAAAGAAGTATTATCGAGATCCATTCAGGATATTATGTCTACACCGGTTATTACTACTCATCCTTATGATTTTTTTGAGGAAGTCGCTTATACTTTCTATCAGAAGGAATTTGCCTGCTTACCTGTTGTTAAAAATCATCAGTTGGTAGGAATGATTACCGAAAAGGATATGTTGTATGCCTTTATACAATTAACTGGTACTCATTCACCTAACACTCAGCTTGAAATAAAAGTCTCCGATCAAATAGGTGTTCTATCAGATGTATGTCAATATTTCACTAAGAGAAATATTAAGATTATATCCGTTTACAGTTATCCAGATACTGCCGCACCAAATTATAAAGTGCTCGTTTTTCGTATTCAAACAATGAATCCAATGCCGGTTGTTAAAGATTTTCAACAGTCTGAATATCAAATACTCTATCCATACAGGGAGGACCAAGATGAAATCTGAGAGAACAGCTTTTATTTACACCGATGATTTCCTGGATTATTCCTTCCATGAAGAACATCCTTTTAATCAGAGAAGGTTACTGTTAACGAAAGACCTATTAGAACTAAGCAAGGGATTAACAGAAAAACAAATCGTTCAACCGGCACTACTAGATGAGGATATCTTATATTCTATTCATGATATCGACTATATTGAGGCAGTAAAGACAGCAAGTAAAAATCACCCTGTCTCCTATGAAGGTTATGGGATAGGAACGCATGATACCCCAAGTTTTTCGAAAATGTTTGATGCATCACTTATTTCAGTAAGTGGATCAGTGGAGGCGTGTGAACAAGTAATGCATGGTAACGTAACTCATGCATTAAGTCTTGGCGGTGGACTTCATCATGGATTTCCAAACCGTGCCTCTGGTTTTTGTATTTTTAATGACATAGCCATTGCTATTCAACATATAAGGAAGCATTATGATATAAAAGTTTTATATATTGATACAGATGCACATCACGGGGACGGAGTACAACATTGCTTTTATCATGATCCTAATGTCTGTACAGTATCCTTTCATGAGACTGGCCGATATTTATATCCTGGAACAGGGAAAACAAGTGAGCGTGGTATCAAAGAAGGCTTTGGTTATTCTTTTAACTTTCCTTTGGATGCTTTTACAGAAGATGATTCATTTCTCGAAGTATTTCACTCATCTATCGAGGAAATAGCCGAGTACTTTCAACCAGATATCATTGTCAGCCAGCATGGTGTCGATGCACATTATCTTGACCCTCTTACCCATTTACATGGTAGCCTGCACCTATTCGAAGAAATACCTAAAATTATTCATCAACTTGCCCATCAATATTCCCAAGGAAAATGGGTAGCCTTAGGCGGTGGCGGCTATGATATTTGGAGAGTTGTCCCAAGAGCCTGGTCGCAATTATGGAAGGTGATGAATACAAACGAAACCTTTCAGGGAACTATTCCCCAAGCTTGGCTAGATAAATGGCAGTCAGAGTCTCCAGTTCTTTTGCCTAATACGTGGCACGATAGTTTACAAGATTATCGTGAAATTCCTAGACGTGAGGAGATCGAAGAAAATAATAGACGCATGTATCAACAAGTACTGAAATTTATTGGTAATAAGAAATGTAGAAAGCACGACTGAGCTGACCATAAGCATGAGTGTTTAAGAAAAAACACTATTTTAGACCTTATTTAAAAGAAAACAAGAAATCTGGTATGCTACCGTTCGAAAACAATTTTAAATCTACACTATTTCTTGTTCAACGGGATCCCCACTCGTTATAAGATATGACTTAGGCTTGAAAATTCTGATATTTAAGAGATACCAGGAAAGTGAGCCCACCCGGACCTTATAACAGACAAAAATAAGCATCGTGACATGCAAAAAAGGGTGGATATCTGATCGTTTACTTTGCTCACATACGGTTGAAATGAATAGTATAGATAACACCCGCTTCGGCTTGTCCATTTCGCTTTCCGGGTGGCGTGCTCGTCAGCTAACTTTGCAAAGAAAAGCCCTTTGCAAAGTGGATATCCGCTCAAGCTGATCACCCTGGAGTCGAAATGGCCGCCTACGCTACATCATGCTCGACAATGCGTGTAAGTAGTGATGACTACTGCCATTCTATGTTTGAAGAAAACTCGACATGTTCCGTGTACCTAACATTGTAGCATCACTATCTAGCGAAGGCCGGACACTTCCACTCCAGTGGGAACTGTTTTACTCGAAGATCCACTTTTCCAAGTGTTTTTTGCTTGGAAAAGTTAGCTGAGAGGAAAACCCCACGGAAAGGGAAGTGGCCAGCCGTAGCGATTGCCTAGCATTCTATATCTTTCAAAACACGCTGGATTCATGTCGCTGCTATTAGACAAAACGCTGTGATACCAAGGATTTTATACTTTCTTACATTATTAAAAAGGATGACACTGTTGTCATCCTTAAGATTCCTCTGTTGAATCAAGTATTACTATTTCTACTCTTCGATTTGTACTCCATCCTTCAGAACTATCATTTGATGCTACTGGCCGTGTATCACCAAATCCAGTTGCGATAAAGCGAGATTCTTTAAAATCATTTGATTCTATGAGAAATCGAATAACACTACTAGCTCGAGCACCTGATAACTCCCAATTCGAAGGATAACGATAGCTTGAAATCGGGCGATTATCTGTATGTCCCTCTACTCTGACTTCATTTGGAATATTAGAGAGTAATGTACTAATTTTATTCAAAAATGGTTTAGCGGGGTCAAGCACTTCTGCTTCCCCTGTTTCAAAAAGAACTCTTTCCTGTAAAACCAATACAACACCTTGATCGGTTCTAGTAGCAGAAATAACCTGATTTAAATCATTTTTATTTAAATAGGATTCTACTTCTGCTAACAACTCATCTAGCTCGTCTTGATCTGGTGTGCCTTCCACTGTATTAAATTCTGAGTCGATTTGTTCTTGTCCTTCATGGTCTTCACCAAGAATTGTATCTTCTGATTTATCATCATTTTCTTCTTCTTTTAGTACTTCTACATTTTCAGTTGGAAATTGTTCTTCAATGATAGATGGCATTGCCTCAAATATGTTTTCACTTTTAAAGGCGTCCGCAATCGCTCTGAACTTTTCCGCATCTATTTGTGACATGGAAAATAACAAGACAAAAAATACTAAAATTAATGTTACCATATCCGCATATGTTACCATCCATTTTGGTGCACCTTTTTTCTCTGGACGTTGTTTGTTTCTACGCTTCATTAAAGGATTCCTCCGTGAAATTCTCCTCTTCTGTTTCTACTTTCTTATTCTTTTCTTTATCTGATAAAAATGCGCTTAGTTTTTCTTTCAAAATTCTAGGATTTTGTCCAGATTGTACACCGATTACACCTTCTATAATAACTTGCTTTATAAAGACCTCTTCACTTGTTTTCGTTTCTAATTTACCAGCCATTGGTGTAAATACTAAGTTCGCCATCACAGATCCATAGAAAGTTGTTAGTAAGGCCACTGCCATACTGGGGCCAAGAGTAGTTGGATCCTCCAAATTTTGCAACATAAGAATTAAACCTATTAAAGTACCGATCATTCCCCAGGCAGGTGCATATTCACCAGCTTTTTCAACAATTAGACGGCCACGGTAATGGCGATCTTCCATTGCATCAATTTCTGCGTTCATAATATCATTAATCACTTCAGGCTCAATCCCGTCAATGGCTAATAGTACGCCTTTTCTAATATAGGGATCATTCACTTCTTCTAGTTCATTTTCCAGAGCCAATAATCCTTCCCGTCTAGCTCGATCAGATAATCGCTCAAATAATTCAATCAATTCGGCCAAATTATGTTCATTTCGCTTAAATACTTCTTGTATAACATTTTTCGTTGTTTTTATTTGTTCAATATTAAAATTAACTAGTAGTGCCGCTACTAGACCACCAAGTACAATCAAGACAGAGGATCCTTGCACAAAACCAGCAAAGCCTCCCATACCACCACTGCTAATAATCCCAAACATAATCATTATAAAACCAATGGTAATGCCGATTGGAGTCAAAAAATCTCTTTTGTTCATAGTATTCTCTCCCCAGTAAAAAACTCTAAAAATAAAATGCCAGGATGTAACGAAGCATCCTAGCATTATTATCGGCATTTATTTTATTTTGTTGAGTTTCTTTTAACAATTTGATGTGGTAATACAACATTTTGTTCCTCTACGTTTTCTTTATTCATAAATTTAGTCAATAAACGCATCGCAACCGCACCAATGTCATACATAGGTTGTACAACTGTTGATAGTGTTGGACGTACCATTGTCGCTAATCTTGTATTATCAAAACCGACTACTTCAACGTCCTCAGGGACATTAACCCCATTATCTTGTAGACCATGGATAACACCAAGTGCCATTTCATCCGTTGCTACGAAAATCCCTGTTGGATAATCTTTGATGTTAATAATTTGATTAGCTGCCTCTATTCCTGATTCATAGGAGAACTCTGCTGATATAATATAATCCTCATTTACTTCTTTATTCGATTCTTTAATCGCTTTTACGTAACCTGCATATTTCTTTTCATTGACAGCAGAAGTTTCTTGCCCACTTACATAAATCGGATGTTTTGTGCCGTTTTCAATGAGAAGTGAGGTTGCTTCATAAGCTGCTTGTTCATAATCAATATTAACTGATGGAATGGTTTCACTCGAATCAATGGTTGCAGCTAAAGCTACAGGTACAGGCGAAGTTTTTAATTGCTGTACATGCTCTTCACTAATATTCGCGCCCATATACACTAGGCCATCTACTTGCTTTTCAAACATGGTATTAATCAATCGTAACTCTTTATCTTTATTTTGATCAGAGTTACTCAAAATAATATTATATTTATACATAGTAGCAATATCATCGATACCTCTAGCTAGCTCTGAAAAGAAGATGCTTGAAATATCTGGAATGATAACCCCTACTGTAGTTGTTTTTTTACTTGCCAGACCTCTTGCAACAGCATTTGGACGATAGCCTAGTCTTTCTATTGTATTTAGTACTTTTTTTCTTGTCGCTGGCTTCACGTTCGGGTTTCCGTTCACAACACGTGATACTGTAGCCATGGAGACGTTAGCTTCTCTTGCTACGTCATAAATTGTTATATTCATTATAATAACCTCCAATATTCTAATTAACGGTATATTTCTCTCATCATACGCTACAAAGAGTATTTCTGCAAAAAATAAACGATATCTACATTATATATGTATATCATTCATATTATAACAAATTTTGCACAAAAATTAACATCAAAATAATCATTTTATGAAAAACTTTTCATTTTATTATATCATGTACCCTATTGAACTTAAAATAAACTACATAAAACATAAACTGTGAAGTAATTTATTGCGTGGATTTGCTCTTCCACCTTTTGTGAGTGCTGGGAAACGCTGCGGCAGAATACTCCGCTTTCACCCAAGGGCACAAGTGCGACATCTGTTCAACCAAGTTTTCACAGTGTCTTCTATGCCACAAGGCACGGCCTCTGTCTCCTCAAAAAGCAAAAAAAGCTTTTCTGCGGGGTGTAGGAGTCTGCGTATTCTGCCTCCGCTAGTAAGGATTCTCTGATGATAGAAAGGTTAAAATCCATGGAATAAACATCTTGAGGATTTATTTTCACTTGATCAGAAGACTATTCTAAGCTGCGGGAAAATGCGACACTCCTGTGGGAAAGGAACAGTCTGAAGACCCCGCAAGAAGCGATTTTTGCTTCTGAGGAGGCTGAAGCGTTCCCACGGAAAGGGAGCGTTTTTTCGCAGCGATGGCCTACCACTCATTCATAAAAGTATGGATGGGAGCCTCACTATATAGAGAATTTCATTACTTCGCTGTTTGTATCTACTGTTCTATAGGAGAAAATTAGGCAAAATAAAAACTCCTGTCAGAAACAGGAGTTTTTTGGTTATTTATTTTGTAATTCACTCAAAAAGTTATGGAAGGTTGGGATATCCATTTGTTGTGCTGCGTCAGATAGTGCTACTGCTGGATCTGGGTGCACTTCTGCCATGACTCCGTCTGCGCCGATCGCTAACGCAGCTTTTGCTGCCGGTAATAATAAATCTCTTCTACCAGTCGAATGTGTTACGTCAACCATAACAGGTAAGTGCGTTTCTTGTTTTAAAATCGGAACAGCTGTTATATCTAACGTATTACGAGTTGCTTTTTCGTATGTTCTAATTCCACGTTCACACAGAATAATTTGTCCATTACCTTTAGAATTTACATATTCTGCTGCATTGATAAAATCAGAAATTGTAGCAGACATACCACGTTTTAACAGTACTGGTTTATTCGTTTCGCCTGCAGCTTTTAATAACTCAAAGTTTTGCATGTTACGAGCACCAATTTGAATGACATCTATATAATTAACTGCCTCTTCAATATGTGCAGGATTTACAATTTCACTGACAACTGCTAATCCATACTCATCTGATACCTTTTTCAAAATTTCAAGCCCTTCAAAACCTAAACCTTGGAAATCATACGGTGACGTTCTTGGTTTAAAAGCACCGCCACGAATTAATTTCAAGCCTTCTCCCTTAATAGCAGAAGCAACTTCCGCTACTTGATCATAGCTTTCTACTGCACATGGACCAAAAATGAAGTGCTGATTACCATCACCAAATTTATCTCCATTTATATCAATTACCGTATCTTCTGGTTTTTTCTTACGAGATACTAGTAATGCTTTACTATGGTCATCTTCTTGTAATTCAAGACCTGCTTTAAATACTTCTTTGAATAAGTGAACAATCGTAGAATTTTCAAATGGGCCATTATTATGCTTTGTAATTAAATTTAACATATCGCGTTCACGAACTGGATCATAACTACGATTAGCACCTTGTTTTTCTTTTACCTGACCAGTTTCTTTCACAAGTTCAGCTCGTTTATTAATTAACTCTAATATCTCTAAGTTAACTTGGTCAAGCTTTCCGCGAAGCTGATCCAATTGTTCATTACTCATTATAAATCCCCCTACTCCTATTTTAAATTCCTGAAAAGATGTTATACTTTTTATAGAATTACGGATAATTATAGCTAAAATATGGCGACTTGTCACCAGTTAGAAGAAATGTTTTATAGAATATTTCTAATTTTTTCACAATAGGAAGGAAAAACAGTTATGAATGAGCAAATGTTCGCACTAGATATCGGTACCAGGTCTGTCGTAGGTCTTTTAATGGAAAAGAATAATGACCACTATCATTTGATAGATTATCATATGGTAGAACATGATGAACGGTCCATGTTAGATGGACAAATACATGATATTGTTTCTGTTGCAAAAGTGATACAGCAAGTAAAAATACATATGGAAGAAAAACATAATACAGTATTAGAAAAAGTATGTGTAGCTGCTGCTGGACGTGCTTTAAAAACAAAACGGATTAAAACAACGAAAGAAATTGCTAAACAACCATTAATGAACGAAGAAGATATTCTTTTCTTAGAGTTAGAAGCGGTACAACAGGCACAATTTGAACTTGCAACAGGAGATGATGAGGCCAGTCATCATTATTATTGTGTTGGTTACTCTGTTATTCATTATTCGCTAGATGGAGAAGAGATCGGATCATTAATTGACCAGCAAGGTGAAAAAGCTGAAGTGGAAATTATCGCAACTTTTCTACCAAAAGTGGTCGTAGAATCATTATTATCTGCCTTAAGCCGTTCGGAATTGCAATTAGAAGCTTTAACATTAGAACCGATTGCGGCAATACAAGTATTGATCCCTACTTCTATGAGGCGATTGAATGTTGCATTAGTTGATATTGGTGCTGGTACAAGTGATATCGCACTTACATCTGAAGGCACAGTTACTGCTTATGGTATGGTTCCAAGAGCAGGAGACGAAATAACAGAAGCGATTAGTGATCACTATTTATTAGATTTTAATCAAGCGGAAGATTTCAAAAAAGAAATCACTTTACATAAAAAGGCAACAGTTTCTGATATTCTTGGGTTTGAACAAGAAGTAACTTATGAAGAATTAATCGAACATATCTCACCTCCAGTAGACGAACTGGCTAGATCGATTTCAGAAGAAATAATTGCTTTGAATGGTAAGGCACCTAAAGCCGTCATGTTAGTTGGTGGAGGCAGTCAAACACCTGAATTAGCCAAGAGACTTGCGATCAAGCTGAAACTCCCAACCAACCGAGTAGCGATTAGAGGAGTAGATGCAATTCAATTGTTATCAAAAGATGATGATTTACCAATTGGCCCTGAATTTATCACTCCGATTGGTATCGCTATTGCGGCAAAACAAAATCCGGTGCACTATATAAGTGTTACGCTGAATGAACAAGTGATTCGCTTATTTGAAATGAAAGACTTAATTGTTGCAGATTGTCTGCTTGCGGCAGGAATTAATATCAAGAAACTGTATGGTAAACCAGGCATGGCAGCAATGGTTGAATACAATGGTAAGCCCATCACTTTACCAGGCGAATTCGGTACTGCCCCGAAAATTTTATTAAATGATCACGAATCGAACGTTGACGACATCGTTCATAATGGAGATATGTTAATCATTGAGAAAGGACAAGACGGAGCACCTGCGAAAATGAGTCTTGAAGAATTTATTGGAGAAACTTCTTCCATAACAGTCTATTACAATCAAAAAGCAATGAAAATGAAACCAAAGATTCTAGTAAACAATGAAAAAACTAACAATAGCTATCTATTAAAAGATGGAGATAAAATTGAATACAGTCACAACATTACCTTAAAAGATCTCTTACACTATTATCAGATTTCAGAACAAGTGAACACACCATATACGATATGGATCGATGATAATAAGAAAGTATTAGAAGATTACAGTCAAACATTACTACATAATGGAAAACCAGCAAAAATAGATACGCTTCTAAAAAATGGTGATAAGCTAGAAACATACGCAGCAAATATTCCGCCGTTACAAGAACTTCTGGAGAAATTAGAGATTCGTTATCAGAATGAAATGACTATTACCTACAATAAAAAGCGTTTAACACTTTCAAAAGACCTTGTAAAAGTATATCGTCGAGGAGAAGTGCTATCTTTAGAGGCATCTATAGAAGATCAAGATAAACTGCAAATCTTTGAGCAAAAAGCAGATCCATTTATTTTTCAGGACATCTTCCGTTTTATTTCACTTGACGTATCTCAAGCCAAAGGCAGGGTTGAATTAAAAAGAAATGGACAATCTGCGACATTCCTTGAAGAGTTGCAACCAAATGATCATATTGAAATAAATATAGAGAGTCGCCTGATTTAAACAACGGCGACTCTCTCTTTTATAAGCAATTAGCTTCTAAACTACGTTCTGTAATATTGGAATGACTCGTATCCCATGTTGGTTTTCCATCCACTACTTTTATCACTTGTGGTGATTCATGCTTTATCTCATACGTATCAGCTATGTAATTAGAAAGTTCTCTCGCATGCTGTACGTGCAATCGAAAAAGCGGAATACCATCTTTCTCACTAAAATTTTCATACTCTTGATTGGCGGCTGTACTGATCGGACAAGTTAAACTATTCTTCAGCAAAACAAATTGATTATTCTCCTCAATGATTTGCTGAAATTGTTCAATTGATTCGATATTTTTTATTTCCATTTGTTCCACATCCTTACTGGCTACTAAAAAGATTGTCCCAATGCTAAACCCGTTTCATTTATGACATAGAAACGGGTTTAGACCTTGTGAGACTATTCTATAAAACAGCCTTGTGTGATTATACGTTTGTATTATTTTCTTCTTCTACAGCCTGTGCTGCTTCTTCAATGGCTTGTGCTACTTCTTCTGCTGCTTTTTCTGGATCTTCATCTTTAGATATTTTTTCCTGAATAGTTTCTTTCGTTTCTTTTAACTTACTGGTTAGATCTTGTGACCTTTCTGAAACAGTGTGGCCTAATTGTTGAGACTGTTCTTTCGCATAGTCTCTCCACTCACCACTTTTTTCATAAGCAACATCTTTCCAATCATTAGCGCGATCTTTTACGTAGTGTGCACCCTGGTTAAGATCACCTCTTAATTCTTTACCTGACTTTGGAGCGAAAATTAATGCCAATGATGCCCCGACAATTCCACCAATTAGTGAGCCTATTAAAAAGTCCTTGCTGTTAATGTTTTGATTCTCTTCATTCTGATTTTGATTTTGATTCGTCATTTCTCATTCCTCCAATAAAATATTATTTTTCTTTATTTTTCTTTATTTTTTTTAAACAATTCCATTACTACTGTGCTCCACTTAATAGCTTCTGCCGTTGTTTCTTTGTTTTCATCTGCAATGCGATTTACAGATTGGGAAACATTACGAATAGATTGGGTGAAATCTTTTACAGTATCCCCAATATTTTTCACACCATCTACTAATGTATTTAGTTTTACGGTCTTTTCATTGATATCTTCGGCTAAATTGTTTGTCTTATTTAATAAAGCCGTTGTCTCAACTGTAATACCCTCCATTTGTTTTTCTAAACCTTCCAGTGTGTCTGCCACATGTGACATAGTACGTTTTGTTTCTTTCAAAACTTTTACTAAGTAAATAACTAAAATGGCAAAAGCAACTGCTGCTATGATTGCGGCAAGGTATAAGAGAATTTCCATCCGAGCCTTCACTCCTTCATTATGTATTACTAATTAACCTAATAATTATGGTATACCCTTTATAAGCTATTCTAAACAAGATAATCATAAATTGCACGTAATAGGGTTAAATTTTTTCAGAAAAGTCAAGTATTAACACTTGCTAATTGTCTTCTAAGAAAACCAACCAAACTCCTGTGGGAAAGTAACAGTCTGAAGCCCCGTGATGTGTCTGTGTCTTCTAGTAACGCTTCGTAGTATACTTTCTTGTCTTATAAAAAAAAGAAGGGTCCACCCTTCTTTTTTTACACATATACAAAAATGGTCGAATCCTTCTTATTTAAGGCTTTTTTCATATGCTTCCTGGTATTTCTGAATATCTCCGGCACCCATAAATACTAATACACTATTCTGGTGATTTTCTAAAAGATGAATATTATCTAATTTCAATAACTCACTTTGATTGATTAATTGTTTCAAATCATTAATCGTCAAGTTTGCTTGCGATTCTCTTGCAGACCCGAAAATATCACATAAGTATATAGCATCCGCTTCTGACAAAGCTTCACCGAATTCATTCATAAAAGTTTTCGTTCTGGAATACGTATGAGGCTGAAATATCGCAACAATTTCCTTTTCAGGATATTTTTTTCGAGCTGCTTCTATCGTCGCTTCTACTTCCTTCGGATGATGAGCATAGTCATCAATTAAAACTTGATTATCGACTTGTTTCTCGGAAAACCTTCTTTTTACCCCTTTGAATGATACAATCTCTTTAATTTGGGACGCAGTAAAGTCTTCATAATGACAAATGGTAATAACAGCTAATGCATTTAATATATTGTGGTCTCCAAATGCGTTAATTTGAAATGTATCATAATAGTTATTACGAACAAATACATCAAATTTCGTACCATTTCCAGCCACTTGAATATTTTTAGCACAAAAATCATTACTATCATTTAATCCATAATAAAGAACAGGTACTTTAGCTTGGATCGATTGTAAATACTCATCATCACCACAAGCAACAATACCCTTTTTTACATTATCAGCCATTTGTTGAAAAGACTCAAATACATCATCAACATCTTTAAAATAGTCAGGATGATCAAAATCAACATTTGTCATAATAGCATAATCTGGTTTATAGGCTAAAAAATGACGTCGGTATTCACATGCTTCAAATACATAATACTCACTGTCTTCTGCTCCTTTACCAGTACCATCACCAATTAAATAGGAGATTGGACAAGCTTTATCCAGAACATGGGCAAGTAAGCCAGTTGTTGATGTTTTTCCATGTGCACCAGTAACTGCAATACTTGTATATTGGTTAATCCATTCACCTAAAAACTCATGATATCGATAGAATGGTAGCCCTAGTTCTTTTGCTTTTTTGATTTCCTCATGATCCTCATTAAAGGCATTTCCCGCAATGATTGTTAAGCCTTCTTTAATATTATCTTCTGAAAAAGATAATATCGGTATATTCTTATCTTCTAAAGCATCTTGTGTAAATATATATTTTTCAATATCAGACCCCTGTACTTGTTCACCAGAGTCTGCCAGGATTTGTGCCAAAGCACTCATTCCTGTCCCTTTAATACCAATAAAATGGTAAATTTCCATAAAAAAGAACCTCCAAAATCAATGATAAAATTAATTCGTCTCATCATGATTGTTTTTCTAATCATATTTTTAATTTTATATAACACAAGAAATTATCTTCTAATAAATTTTAATTTGTGTCAAGTCTTTAGGCATATTTAGGTATTTATGCTATTATATACGCAATCAATGTTGAACGTTCTTCCAATCATTTTGAACTGCTCTATAAACGTTCACCATACAATTAACTGACTAATTTTTGTTTATTAGATCATGACGAGATAATAAAATCTCTCTTTGTTTACTTCCATTCTGTCCAGAAATGATACCATTATCCTCCATCATGTCAATTAACCTTGCTGCACGATTATATCCAACCTTAAATCGACGTTGTAGTAAAGAAGCACTAGCCCCATTATAATCCAAAATAAATTCAACCGCTTCATGATAAAGTTCATCTGTATCTTCGTCGGAAGAAACTTGCTGTATTAGTTGCTCTTGCTCAAATAAATAGTTTGGACTTGCTATCTGCTTGACATAATTAGTAATACGCTCTATTTCATCATCAGATACAAAGGCACCCTGTATTCTTTTGGTTTCCCCTGACCCATTCTCGACAAATAGCATATCTCCCTTTCCTAGTAATTTTTCTGCTCCATTTGTGTCTAAAATCGTTCTGGAATCTACTTGTGACGATACACTAAATGCAATTCTACTAGGTATATTAGCTTTTATTAGACCCGTAATAACATCTACAGATGGTCTTTGTGTAGCTATTAGCAAATGAATACCACACGCTCGTGCCTTTTGTGCAATACGGCAAATGGCATCTTCCACATCTTGTGGAGATGTCATCATTAAGTCTGCCAGCTCATCAATCACAATGACGATATACGGCATATGTTCTTCAGAACGATTTTGTTGTTTCATTTTCTCATTATAGCGATTAATATCCCTTGCTCCTTCTTGGACAAACTTCCCATACCTGTCCTCCATTTCCTGAACAGCCCATTTTAAAGATGAAGTTGCTGCTTTTACATCCGTAATGACAGGTGCTACCAAGTGAGGGATATCATTATAAGGTGTTAATTCGACCATTTTCGGATCAATTAACAAAAATTTAACTTCCTCGTGATTAGCTTTATATAATAAGCTAATTAAGATCGTATTGATACAGACACTTTTACCAGAGCCAGTTGCACCAGCAATAAGTCCGTGTGGCATTTTCTTCAAATCGGTTGCAACAGAGTTTCCTTCTATGTCAGAACCAAGTGCAACAGTTAGTGGTGATGAATTTCCTTGAAATGCGTTGCTCTCTAACATCTTTTGCAAAAAGACAGGCTCCGGATTCAAGTTAGGCACTTCAATACCAATGGTGTTTTTGCCTGGAATTGGTGCTTCCATTCGAATATCTTTTGCCGCTAAATTCAACTTGATATCATCACTTAAATTCTTAATTTTACTAACTTTCACACCTGGTTCTGGTTGAATTTCAAAACGTGTCACAGACGGACCTTGTGTCTTATCAACGACTTTAGCTTTTATATTAAAGTAACGTAAAGTAGTTTGTAAGGTTTCCGCTTGTTCATTAACCCATCCATCATATTTTTGTTCGGTTTGTTTTGCATCATTGAGCAAATGGATAGGAACTGATTTTTGTATTTGAACATGATCTGAAGTCGGGTGATGACTTTCATGCCTATGTTGTCTTGGTTTTTCCCGTTTCTTATGTTGCTTCCATTTATCCCTTGGAGTCATCATCACATTTAATGGCTTAGCACTCGATTTTCGATCGTTTTTATCTTTCTTCTTGGTTTCCATTACTTTCGATATTTCTACTGTTTTACTAGGTTTATTTTCTATTTCAGATTGCTTTTTCTCTTCCGTAACAGGTGGAGATGAAGGTGTTGTTGAAGGTAATTCACTCTCTACTACCTGTTCATGCTCCATCATTTCATTTTTTGAAGTCGCAGTTTCATGTTCATTTTCCACTTTCGATTCCAATTGTCCATCTGACGATTCCTTAGCTTCTATGACTGGCTTAGAATTATTTCGAAAGCCATGTACAGGAGAAGGTACTTCCTGTGCTTTAAAAGGCTGTCGCTTACTTTGATATTCAACATGTTCTTCTTGTTGGTGTTGGTGCTGCTTTTGGTCCGATGAACGATTTTCTTTATGTACACTTTTTCTTTTTATGAGCTTGTCGGTTGTATTATTTTTCGGATACTTATATGCCATTTTCGTTTCTATCGTTTTTTTTTGTAACGGTTTTGTTTCACTCGTTAATTCTGGCTCGTTCTCTTCAAATAAATGTTCCCATCTCTTTTTAATATTTTTCCACATCGTACGTTCACTCTCACTTCCTAATTTATGTACGATTTTACAATCGAGAACTCTTTCCCCATTTTATCATGAAAAGGCTACTTGTAATAGTTATATTTTTTGAAAAATCATGTTAAAACAAGTAAAAAACCCTTGTCCGGAGACAAAGGTTCTCTAAAATTGGAACTCATTACCTACTTCTCTATCAGCTGGTAAAACATAAATCCCTTTTTCTTTTGGTGCGTTTGGTAACCCTAATTCTTTCTGTGAACAAATCATCCCACAGGAATCTACACCTCTTAGTTTAGTCGGCTTTATTTCCAATCCACTTGGCATGATAGCACCCACTTTTGCTACGACAACTTTTTGTCCTTGGTCTACATTTGGTGCTCCACATACAATTTGTAATTGCTCATTGCCGACATCAACTTGACAGAGGCGTAATTTGTCCGCATTTTCATGAGGTTGAATCTCATTCACATAACCGACAACAAATTTTGGCGACAAATCTAAATCTAATGGATCATTTAGGTTATTTTGTCCAAACGCTTTTCTTATGGTTGCAAGTAGTTCTTCCGTTAATTTAATTTTTCCATCTGATAAATCAGTGAAATAGTTAGATGCATGGAATACATTATATCCCACAACCTCATTTGTATTTTCATCGATAATCTTCACAACATCGTTAAATGATTCAAATGTTACTTTTTCACTATTTTTAATTGGGAAAAGAAGTACGTCTCCAATACCTTTTTGATTGTAGTAAACAAACATTTTTTCTTATTCCTCTCTTATTCTTTTGGTTTATTTTTAGCTAAGATAAATACTGGTTCTAAATGCTTATCTTCATATATAAACGGTAGTGATGTAATAGGCACTCGTCCTTCAGCAAAGAACTTCATTGTCATCTGTGCAAGGATATCATATCCTGCTTCATTTTTGATATCTGCTACAATCAACACGTCTTGATGAGGTACAGCTACAACTACCTCTCCAAGTGCATTAGCTTTCATTTCTTCTAAGAATGCCTCATTTAATATACGACTAGCATCATATCCATCCTGTGTCGCTATAAAATTAAAATCATTGTCTGCCACCGTATCTTTTTTTGGTGAAACAGATAAAGAACGAATATTAAACGTAGATATTTCCTTTAACCTTTCAAATGACCAGCCTTGTTCTTCTATCATCTTTTCATCAATAAGCTGGTAAGTCGTACCTAAATCTAATGCATAATAGATATTCGTTTCTGCTGTATGCTCAGAATAGACTAAACGTGTACCTGCCTTTGTTTTCTTTGGAAAAGATGTCGCACGTATAACAGGGTATATTTGCTTTTCCTGTCCTTCAAGCTGGTGATCTTCATGCATCATTTTTAACGATTCACTCACATGGAACTGTAATTCCTCTAGTGCTGTGTCGCCTCTTCGTTCATATTTTGCAATCACATTAGGAATATTTATCGAAACACCTTGTTTGGTGTCCTTCCATTCAATGCGATAAACGTCTTTATCTCGATTAAATGAGACACGCCAAGCATCACTTTCAAATAATTCGTCTAGTTTTCTTTTCATTTTAATAGAAGTCATTTTCATTCTCTTCATCCTCCTTTTGGGGAAGAAAACACTAAAGGGTATTGTAACACTTTTTTATGCAAATGGAAAATAGCTAATCTGCTAGCAGAAAGAACAAAAAGAATCTACCTAAATGGATAGATCCTTTTTATGGTTTATCATAAGTTTTCAATAAAATTTTCAATCTCATTTTTAGTTTTACTATCTTTACTTACAAAACGATCTAATTCTTTTCCATGATCATAAGCTAAAAAGCTTGGAATTCCAAAAATATCATTGTTTGCACATATATCAATAAATTGATCTCTGTCGACATATACAAATAAATACTCATTATATTTCTCTTCTATTTCAGGTAAAAGTGGCTCAATAACACGACAATCCGGACACCAATCCGCTGAAAATAAAAAGATAACTTTTTGTTCGTTTTTCAACTGTTCAAATTCTTGTTCTGATTGTAAAGTTTTCATATTACGATGCTCCTGTCTCTTCATATGCTATAGAGTTGGCGATATCCATCATATCCATTACATCTTGCTTCAATTCACTTTCCGTACTTATTGTCGTAACTTTAACACCACCAACACCCAATTGTACTTCAAATTGCTCTTCATGTTCAACTATATTTACATAACCAAAACGATCTTGGTCTTCGAAGGAAACTAGCCACTCATGGTTATCTTCTTCCTTCGCTGCTTCATAATTTAATCTACTCGTTTGAGCCTCTAATGCATTATAAAATAAAATGAATGTCTTTTCTTCTTTTGTCAGTAACCAATTATTAGCTGCTTGTTTTTCTACTTCATATCCTTCTGGTAAATATAAAGAAAAGCTATCTATTTGTTGATTTTGCTCTTTTGAATTTTGTTGAAATTGTTGCTCTGCAACTTCAATTGCTTCAGATAAAACTTCCTCAGTCGGCTTGATTGTATAAATACTCATTAATATTAAAAAAATAATTAACAAGGAAACGACAACCAAACCAGATATTTCCATTTTCATATAAATCCTCCTGATATGTTAGTCCTAGTCTCCCCCTTTTTCTATAATACTATTTTTTATATATTTCACAAGCCAAAATTCATGCCATTTATTTACTGTTAAGATGATATTTTTCTTGTCCTGCCAGAAGTTTGACTACATGTGTAAACATATCTTCGCGTGAAACATGTGCATCCGTAAATATACCGATAGCACCCTGGTGTTGACGAATGTCATTTATTTTTGTCCATTCTCTCATAATTTCGCCTAATTCTTGTCCATTTAATAGGGATTGAGCAATTTCGACTGATAAGGGAATCCTTGCACCACTGGCAATATACAAGTGGTCATGTGGTGTGACAAGAGCACCCCAATTACACAAAAAAACTTGATCATCGATTTGCATTATTCCACCTTCAAGACCAATACCATAACAATTATCTTCTATTTGTTTACTTGCTTTCGCTCGATTTATTGCCCCTTGCATAGTCTCCGGATCCGACTTCGGTTGAGCATTCACACCAGAATCAACATCAGCACTCATTATATTTGCATTTGGAAACATACACTGAACAGCTTTCACTTTTGCTTTGTTATAAGATCCTACAACAATATTCATTATTGGATTTCACCCGTTATTTAGGATGGCATCTACCGTATTTTGATCTGTATTTTTCACCAATTTTATTAACAATTCTTTTGCTGCTTGATAATCGTCTACATGAATAATTGATGCATGTGTATGAATATAACGAGAGCAAATACCAACAACAGCTGAAGGAACTCCATGATTGGATAAATGAACACTACCAGCGTCTGTTCCACCTTGTGAGATAAAATATTGATACGGAATATTATTACTCTCTGCTGTATCTAGAACAAAGTCCTTCACCCCATGATGCGTGATCATCGAACGGTCAAAAATACGTAAGAGTGCTCCTTTACCTAGCTGCCCAAATTCTTTATCATCTCCTGACATATCATTGGCAGGAGAAGCATCTAAAGCATAAAAAATATCCGGCTTAATCATGTTTGCAGCTACCTTTGCACCACGAAGCCCAACTTCTTCCTGAACAGTAGCACCAGCGAAAAGTTCGTTAGGTACAGTTTCACCTTTCAACTCCTTTAACAATTCTATAGCTAAACCACATCCATAACGATTATCCCAAGCTTTCGCTAAAATTTTCTTATCATTTGCCATCGGAGTAAACTCAGAAACAGGAATGATCGATTGCCCAGGTTTTATACCGATATTTTCTGCGTCTTCTTTATTATCTGCTCCGATATCGATTAGCATGTTTTTCTGTTGCATAGGCTTGGAACGTTCAGCTTGCGTCAGATTATGCGGTGGAATCGAACCCACTACACCAATGACTTTTTTGTCATCTGTATATATTTCCACTCTTTGAGATAATAATACCTGTGACCACCAACCACCTAATGGCTGAAAACGAATCATACCGTTATCTGTAATCTGTGTCACCATAAATGCTACTTCATCCATATGACCTGCAACAAGAACTTTTGGACCTTGTCCTTTTTTAACACCAAAAACACCACCAAGTCTGTCTTGAATGATGTCATCTGCATACTTGGTCAATTCTTGTTTCATCAACTTTCTAACTGCATGCTCATTACCTGGAGCACCTGGAAGTTCTGTCAATGTTCGAAAAAGCTCTAGCGTTTCTGCATTCATTTGTCGTCATCCTTTCTTTCATATACTATATCATTTTTAATTATTATTCGAAAAGCATTATACATTTAAAAGATGATGTCAGTTTGAATTGCTTTTTACTTGCTTTTTTTCTATTATTATCCTTAAGATGAAGATATATGTCTCGTCATTTAAGTTAATCAATGGATGGAGTGAAACGATGAATAAGAAGAATACTATTATTATTGCAGGCAGTGCTTTTTTGTTGGGATATTTTTTAAAACAACAACAAAATGAGAAACAACGAATAAAGCCAGAAAAGGCCTTGAAAATCGTAAAAGAGAATTTTCAAGAGAACTATGAAGTGAGTGGCTCATGGATTTATATGAAGTCAGAACCATTGCAAAAAAATGGCCTTGAATACAAGGTTTATCACGGTGGCATTACCAAACAATTTGAGGAGCAGTATGTACCATATGAATTTTATGTGGATGCACTGACTGGCACTGTTATTGATATGTTTCCACAGCACCCAAATCAAGTCCATACTACTGCTTAATAATGCCTACCTAGCAACTCAGAGCAAAAATGCGCACACAAAAAAACCGAGCGAAAAAGCTCGGTTTTTTTTACGTATGGCTGAAACATTTCCCCAATAATAGTAGAACCAGATGAATTGCCTGGTTTTTATTTTGGAAATTTTACACGGCAGCGGTATATAGGTTGTCCTTTTGCTGAGAATTTTTCTTCATATTCTGTCATCACATTTGTTGGGTCTTCTAGTGCATGTAAATCTAGTGTGACTTCTTCCAGTGTACAACCAAATTGTGAGAAACTTACTAAGGAATATTCAAATAATCCTCTGTTATCGGTTTTTAACACTAATTCACCATTTGGTTTTAAAATTCTCTGATACTGTTCTAAAAACGCATGGTACGTTAATCTTCTCTTTTCATGCCTATTTTTAGGCCATGGATCAGAAAAATTTAAGTACATTTCATCTATTTCATTATCTCCGAATAAATCAGATAGGTCCTGTGCATGTTCATTTATTAAAGTTACATTTGAATGCTGAAAATCTTTCACTTTTTCCACGGCAGACACAATAATGCTTTTGACAACTTCTATCCCTATGAAATGAATTGTTGGATATTGTGCTGCCATTCCCTCAATAAATTGGCCTTTCCCTGTTCCTATTTCAAGATGTAATGGTTTATCTTTACTAATCTGCTGTTGCCATTTGCCTTTGTTTTCTGCAGGGTTTAGTTCTACAAGCTCGTGATTTTCTTTCAAATAATCGTCAGCCCATGGTTTATGTCTTGCTCTCATGAATTTAGCTCCTTTATAAAAGAGTTTCTTTATGTTTCATTTTGCCATTTGTCGTTTTGACCATACATTAAATTGGCTTTTGCCAATTATTTAGCAAAAGCCTTCTACCTTGAAATTTGTATACAATTTACATTTTTAGATCATGCTAAATCATAAAGGTGGGAGATAAGATATGGCTTTAAATGCAAATAACCAGTTAGATTTACTGCACGATCTTTTAAGTCTGCATGCTGAAGAATGTTGTGGTAGTGCTTCAGAATGCGAACAAATATCAAGATTAATCAGATCTCTTCAACAACAACCATCCATTCAAAATAGTGATTTAGTGCAAATAGTAGATGTCATCGACCAATATGGTACGTTAGGTGCTACATCCAATAATTTAGATGACCATATTTATAAGCATCAACCCGAAATCGAACAGTGGTTACAAGTTATTAAAGATTCCAATCATTAATTTGATGAAGAAGCTGATTTAACTCATTTAAATGAATATCGGCTTCTTTTGTTTTATACCTGCTTTCAGACCATACATAACCAATGATTTCATCAATGATTAAGTACCAGTGCATTCGCTGCATTAAATATCTGCTATTTTCAATTCCATAATGTTCAAGCCATTGACTCCATTCTTGCTTTGGTATATATGACTGAAGAATTCTTCCTATATCCATAGCTGGATCACCAACACGTGCATTATCCCAATCAATTAAATATAATTCACCATTATTAGATAGCATCCAATTATGATGGTTTAAATCACAATGGCATACAACTTGTTGATCATAATAAACGTCTAATATACGCTTTTCTAAATATTTAATTGCCTTATATATCGTAAGTGAATGACGCGCGAATTTATTGCCTTGCACAAATTGTTTCACTCTTACTAACATTTGATCTGGAACGATAGTGGTTTTTTCTATCCGTAACAACATATCTAATAATTCAGAGGAATGATGGATTTTACTTAATAATTTCGCTACTTTAGGGTGCTGCATTTCTTCAATATTTAAAGCTTTGCCATCCAACCATTGTTGAGCCGTTACTACATCACCGTTCTCAAGGCGCTTTGTCCAAACAAGTTTAGGTACAATACCTTGTGCAGATAATACAGCCAAAAATGGAGATGAATTTCGTTTTAAAAATAATTTTTTCTGATTCGATTGGGCATAATAAGCCGCACCGGTTGATCCACCAGCAGGAATAATTGTCCAATCTTCACCTAGAATATGTTCCACAGCTTGTCACCCTCAAATCCTCTTAGTAGTCTCTTAACCTCTTTATCTTTAAAAAGGGAATAGTATTAATAGATTAACGCAAAATTAGGTATAATTTCAAGTAAAAATTTAATTTTCGACAAAAATAATATCTTTTTTGTCATTTCGAAAAAGAATCTGACGTATCTTCTTGTTTCCATTCCGGTCTTTTTACAGCAATCGACTCCGCATGTTTTAATAATGCTTCAGCTACTTTTAACTGCTGATGCTTTAATGGTGCATATAATTGCTGTTTTTGTTTTAACCATTCTTCATGATGGTCGCGATCAATGTATTTAGTATGATATGGTTCTATTTGATAATCGATCACATTGGTACGTGATAAAATAACTTTTTTAATTGGGTAGTCTAATTGATATTTTTTTAAAACACTTTGTATGATGGTTTCCGTCCTTTTCGTACTAATTAAAGGATTTAAAAATTTACTTTGAATATTGTTTTCTTCCAAAAACCACAGCCTTGCATCATTTGGTATAATAGTCTGATTTTTTGGCTTTTCAATTAGTGTAATGATTTCAATTTCTAAAGGGCTAATTAAGACTATATCTCCTTCCATTGGTCCATTTTTTAATTGGAATACTGGAAAGTACAAGAGTAAATGGGTATCAGGTATGCGTTGCAAAAAGTATTTCAGTAAAAAATCCTGATAATAACTGCGATCTATAAAAGACATTTCATTTATCGTTGTCGAAGCCCATTTTAATTGAAATGGAATTAATGTATCTAAAAAGTACTGTTTTAGTTCTTCCTCTGAAGCTGGTAAAATATCAATTTCATCTGTTTCTTTTTCTGATTTGATATCGTCTGAATCCGATCTACTTTTGAAGAATGAGCGCCATTTTGAAAAATTTGACTCATTCAACTCTTCTTCATTATCTACCTCTAATTTAAGTTGCCTCTGATCTTCCCACAAAAATTTTAATCGTTCCCAATTTTCCTTTTTCAACCGTGAAAATTGACTTGGATAATGAAAAATATCTCGTTGATAACGCGATATGTAATTTTCCAATTTAATTAATTGAGCCACTATGTCACCTCATTTCAGTTCAAACTGCCGCCAAATTTGGTATTTTTGCTTTTTCTCTGGGTGTATTTCGTATATAACTACTTTATTAACGTGTAGATATTTTTCTCCTGTCGGTTGGTTAAGAATGGTATTATGCTGCAATTGTTGTTCACTCGCCCATTTTTTAGCAAGAGTTATATGAGGAGTAAAAGCTCGTTTGTCTATCGGTACATATTGCCCAACTATTTGTTGAATTTCATGATGTAATTGTACTAAGGCTGGTTTGTTTTCAACACCAATCCATAATACACGTGGCTTATTTGCTGAGCCAAAGGTAGACAATCCTCCAATTTCAGCTGTAAAAGCTTTAGGGTCCAACTGTTCCAATTGATTCGCTACATGATTTAATGTCGATCTTTCGATTGCTCCGAAAAAATGCAACGTGATATGAAAATCGTTCTTGTCTACCCAGTTTTTATAATAAAAATCGTTCTTTAGCGTTTGTTGAAGTTGATAAAGCCATTTTTTTGTTTCAGTATCTATTTCAACAGCAATAAAGTAATGTTTATTTTTATTGTTCATCTTATTACCCTCTTATTATTTTTTGATAGGTAGGTTTATCACAAATAACAAACAATTCAGCATTATTAGGTATCGATTCATTAAGCATTCGATTTATATTTAAATTGTCATGATCAGCAACAAGCGTTGCCCCCTGTTTCAATAAATCATCAAATGCATCTTTATAAGTATTCCACGATGATTTCACAGGTACATAAAATAAATCATCACCTTGTGATCTCCGAAGCAACTGACCAAATATGTTAGACATCCCATTTCGAAATGCTGAGCGTACAAATAATGATGAAATCGTTTCATTCGATATAATGAATTCATCAATTTGCGAATATTTAAAATTCTTAATATGATTTTCTTCCATAACCTCTACGATTGTGTGTACTTCTGGTGCCATTTCTGTAATTGTAGAAGCTATTAACAATGTTTTACCATCAGCTAATTGACCATCCGAAATATCATCATCTGCAAATATTAATACTGATTTTGCTTCTTGAATATTTGCCTTCTCTAACGGTTCTTGCTCAGATGGATTTCCTTTTATGTAATAAATATTACTATCTAACATTGGTGCTTTATCCAATTGATCTATAATAATTATTTCAATATCCTGATAGGTTGCGAGCATCTCCTTAATAGCATACTTCGCCTTCTGTGACCATCCGATAATAATATAATGCCCTTTTCCTTTATACATAATATCACCTTCCTGTCTTTTTTTACGATAAATCGCCAGACTGTCAATAATTTTCCCTATCACTACACCAATAAGCCCTATGCCAAAGACATATAAAAATAATGCTAACCATCTGCCACCAACTGTTACCGGATATAGATCACCGTATCCAACTGTTGTTACGGTAGTCATCACCCACCAGAAACCATCAAAAAATGTTGGAAAAGATTCTCTTTCTATGAAGACGATTAGCATAGATGATAGGATGACTAACAAAAAACTGGCTATAAACAGCATGTAATTCGGAATATGAATCACTTTTTTCATTAATTGCCTTAATACGTGCATAAATGGTTCACCTCGACTTTTTTTAATTATCTGTAAATTAATAGTTATATGTAGAAAATCCTAAAAATAAAGTGTAAAATAGAATGTACATCATGAATATACTTTAACAAGGTTTAACTTGAAAACTTTGAAGGAGTGATTTTTTGAGTCAATCAACCACCCGCATGCTAACTCGTGTTAAGGCTGTCTACCTGTTTATTAGAAATAATGGGCCGGTCACCACGAGCCAAATAGCTGAAGAGTTTGGCATTACGGATCGTACTGTACAACGAGATTTACATTTGCTGGCATATAATGGACTTGTTAATAGTCCAAATCGGGGACGTTGGAAAATCACAAACAAAAAAGTAAAAATATCATAAATGATTTATTGAATATATCCTTAACCAGTATTGGACTAATACTGGTATTTTATTTGCTACTTAATTGATCTAACTCTTCTTTTGTTAACTCCCGATATTCACCCATTTTAAGTTTCTCATCTAAATACAAGCTCCCCATTGATAAGCGCTTCAAGTACAACACATTATTATTTACTGCTTCAAACATTCGCTTTATCTGATGAAATTTCCCCTCTGTTATCGTAATCTCTACCATTTTATCTTCAATGGCTCGTAATTTCGCAGGTTTAGTTAAATAACCATCCTCTAATAGGACACCTTCAGCAAATTGGTTAATTTCTTGTTCAGTAATATCTCTTGCTAACTTTGCTATATATGTTTTATCAACATGTTTTTTTGGCGACAGTAATTCATGTGCCAATTGACCATCATTGGTTAATAATAATAACCCTTCCGTATCTTTATCCAAACGTCCAACAGGAAAAGGTTCTAGTACCTTATCTTGTTTTTTTATCAGATCGAGTACCGTTTTTTGCTTTTGATCTTCCGTAGCTGATAAATATTCTGCAGGTTTATGCAACATTAAATAAATATATTCTTTATACTCAATTATTTTACCATCACACTTTATCTGATCTTGACTCGGATCAATATGGATATCTGCTTTGCGAATGATTTGATTATTAACAGTAATTCTTTTTTTCTTTACTATCGCTTTGACATCTTTTCGGCTACCGTAACCCATATTTGCTAAAAATTTATCTAAACGAATAACTATTTCCCCCTTTCTACTTTCTAATTAATCGATCTAAAATAGCGATTCTTCTTCCAGTGATCCTTTCGAATAAGGTAGAAGCATAACCTAAATATAAATATACACTACCGCCTGCAACAACACCAATGAGCATCATTAGTACGGCATGTAGTCGGTTTTCATGAACATCTAGGAATAATCCGAATACGTATTTTATTACTAATAACACGATGACCATTATGCTTGTAAAGATAAGCATCAATAGTGATAATTTGAAAGTTTTTCGATAGTTGAAATTGATTGCTTTTTTTATTTGCCATAAGTTAAGTATTACAGCAATGAAGGTACCAATTAAAGTGGCAATGATTGCCCCTTTTGCTCCGAATGTTTGAATGAATATGGAATTCAACAATATTTTTGCAAGAAAACCTGCGGATAAGCTTATTAATGTGAATCTTTGCTTTTCAATACCTTGCAGAGTGTATGACGTAACGGTAAAGAAGGCAAAGGTTAATGCAGCAGGTGCATACCACGCGAAAAGTTCACCAGTTATATCAATATGTTTTATACCAAATAAACCACCATAAATGGGGTCAGCCAGGAGCATTAAGCCAAATACAGCTGGCAACACAAAAAACATAATAATTTGAAACGCCTGATTAATTTGGGCATTTAATTTCTGCATCTTATTAGCATTAAAAGCATTCGTGATTTCTGGTATTAAGGCAAGAGATAAGCCAGTCGAGATGGTAACAGGAATAATAACTAATTTATGTCCTTGAAAATTAAAAGCTGAAAAAGCTATATCTGCTATACTTTCTTTACCAATTGCTGACATGGCATGATTAAATGTAAGTTGATCGATAAATTGATACACCGGAATAGCTATACCAACAAGTACAAAAGGACCTGAATAACGAAACAATTCTTTCAATAAAGCTCTTGCAGGAATGTCCACTTTTTTTGTTTGTTTTTCAATTGCTACATCTAAATGTTTTTTTCGCTTTTTCCAGTATAAAGCTAGCACACCCCATGAAGCTAAACCTCCAACAAAGGCAGAAAAAGTTGCAAAACCTATTGCGGTCGAAATAGTTCCATCCATAATTTCTAAGACTACAAAAACGGACACTAATAAAAACACAATTCTGATAATTTGTTCAATTACTTGAGAAACTGCTGTTGGTCCCATTGATTCGTTTCCCTGAAAAAAACCTCTCACAATGGCCATACTAGGAATGATAATTAAAGCAAAACTGACCATTTGAATTACATGTTCCATTTCATCTATAGTTATACCTTCTGCTTCTTCATCTTTTGTCCAGTTTGCTATTAGATCGGCACCAAAGTACATAATCAAAAAGGCAATAAAGCCTGTTATTAACATTACTAAGCTTCCTATTTTCAACATTCTCATACTTGTATAATGGTCATTTAATGTATTATATTTTGCTACAAATTTGGAGACAGCTAAAGGTACGCCTACCGTTGATATACTTAGTAGGATCGTATATGAGATATAGGCATATGAGAATAGGGTCGTTCCAGTTTCACCTACCATGTTAGTGAAGGGAATAACATAAATCATCCCTAAAAATTTAGATAAAAAACTCGCTCCTGTGAGCAAAAGTGTTCCACGTAAAAAATTTGAACTTGACATGCTTTCACCTTTATTCATTAAAATATGTACCTTTAATATTTTAACATAGCAATCCATTTAATGTTATTCATTTCGACAGATTATTTGTGAATCTGATAAAACTGAGATAAACTTTTACTACAATGAAATATGAGCGGAAGGAAGAATGTAGAGAATGATGGATGTAACTATTATTGGTGGTGGACCTGCCGGACTAATGGCAGCTATTGCCTCAGCAGAACAAGGTGCAAATACACTATTGATTGATAAAGGGAATAAGTTAGGAAAAAAACTAGCAATATCTGGTGGAGGTAGATGTAATGTAACAAATCGGTTACCAGCTGATGAAGTAATGAAACATATTCCTGGTAATGGCCGTTTTCTTTATAGTGCATTTTCAATTTTTGATAACTATGACATTATTGACTTTTTTGAAGGTCTGGGTGTTGCTTTGAAGGAAGAAGATCACGGCCGAATGTTTCCTGTCAGTAATAAAGCAAATGACGTTGTCAATGCTTTATTACATCGGTTAGATGAACTGAATGTCACGATAAAGAAAAACACAGCCGTAAAAGCTATTGACTACAGAGAAAGCACACATCAAATCATATTAGACAATCAGGATAACATAGAAACAAAAGCTATCGTCATTGCTGCAGGAGGAAAGGCAGTTCCCCATACTGGATCTACTGGTGATGCATATCCATGGGCTAAAAAGGCAGGACATACGATAACAGAATTATATCCGACAGAGGTACCAATCGTTTCTAATGAAGAATTTATTCGTAACAAAATATTACAAGGTACTGCATTACGTAATGCTGCATTGTCAGTTTATGACGAAAAAGGTAAGAAAGTTACCACACATCAAATGGATATGCTATTTACTCACTTTGGTATTTCAGGCCCTGCGGTATTAAGATGCTCACAATACATTGTTAAATTGTTTATGAGAGGTCTAAAACAGGTTGAGGTACGAATAGATGCCATTCCTGATAAACCTTTACACAAGCTTTTCTCAGAACTATCAGCCATGGTTGATGAAAATTCAAAAAGAACCTTCAAAAATGTTACCAAAGGATTAGTTCCTGAAAGATATTTGGATTTTTTATTAGAAAGTAATGATATTTCACAAACGCTCAAAAGTGCTAATATTTCCCGGGAAAAGTTAGAAGGATTTGTAAACGACCTTAAAGCTTTTTCTTTTCAGGTCCAAGAAAGTCTTCCATTAAATAAAGCTTTCGTTACAGGTGGAGGTGTCTCCATTAAAGAAATCGTACCAAGCACGATGCAATCTAAAATAATGCACGGTCTATACTTTTGTGGAGAAGTTTTAGACATTCACGGATATACAGGTGGATATAATATCACCTCAGCCATGGTTACCGGAAGAGTAGCAGGCATGCACGCTGCTTGGGAAAGTCTAAGTTCATAACAGAAAA
Organism: Gracilibacillus orientalis; assembly: GCF_900114645.1. Taxonomy (GTDB): domain Bacteria; phylum Bacillota; class Bacilli; order Bacillales; family Amphibacillaceae; genus Gracilibacillus; species Gracilibacillus orientalis. The sequence goes on from NZ_FOTR01000007.1 coordinate 259,270, forward strand.
AGCTACAAAAAATCTAGACTTCAGCTTTATAGCTAGTCTAGATTTCTCCATTAATGTACACTAATTCAAAACGTTCACAAACTACTAATATTTGGTGGTTAAAGGCATGATTGATTTCATTAAATTCCCTTTCAAAAAAAGCTTGATGAACCTCACGCCAATATTTTAAACTTCGATCTCCTTCTCCTTCTAAATATGCATGTTCCTCAGACACCTCATCAAATGGGATAATGTTTACTTCGACTGTTTTAATTATTGCTACCGGTATATCATTTCCATCTAAAATGATATTATAAAGCCCTACATAAGGTAACGAAGAACCTTCTAATTGGTACATTTTATGATTTGATGATGTTGCCGTCTTCTTACCTTCTAATACTAATTGAGCCAGCTCATCTGCCTGTTCCTTAGTTGCTCCAAAATGCCATGCTTCATATGTATTAGGTGCATTCGGAGTTGTTTCTTGAAACTTACGCCAATATTCATTTATTCTTTCCTGTGACATTAACATGCCCTCCTTTTTCATTTAAATCTTTGTTTTAAGGCACTTTCTTCTCCAAATCTCATTTTTAAACTGGATTGCTTTTTGGATATATTAAAAAACTTCTTAGTTCTATGACTAAGAAGTTTTTTAAATGCCTAGCAACGTCCTACTCTCGCAGGGGCGCGAGCCCCAACTACCATGGGCGCTGGAGAGCTTAACTACTGTGTTCGGCATGGGAACAGGTGTGACCTCTCCGCTATCGCCACCAGACAATGTATAATGATATATAAGGGATATACCCTAAAAACTAGATAAGAGTTAACAACAAGTTCAAACAAATCGTATAGTTAAGTCCTCGATCTATTAGTATTCGTCAGCTTCACATGTCACCACGCTTCTACCTCGAACCTATCTACCTCATCGTCTCTGAGGGATCTTACTCTATCGAATAGATGGGAAGTCTCATCTTGAGGGGGGCTTCATGCTTAGATGCTTTCAGCACTTATCCCTTCCACACGTAGCTACCCAGCGATGCTCCTGGCGGAACAACTGGTACACCAGCGGTATGTCCATCCCGGTCCTCTCGTACTA
>NZ_FOTR01000005.1 GCF_900114645.1 Gracilibacillus orientalis
TGCTATTTTTATGAGACTTATAGTACAGGCCCGTTGGTCAAGTGGTTAAGACACCGCCCTTTCACGGCGGTAACACGGGTTCGAATCCCGTACGGGTCACCATTTATATCAATTATGTTAGGATGGCATGTTAAGAACGCGACTTCCTGTCGCAAAACGTGCACTAGCACTTTTTGTGCGTCGGAGGATTAGCTCAGCTGGGAGAGCACTTGCCTTACAAGCAAGATGTCGCAGGTTCGAGCCCTGCATCCTCCACCATTTTAGCCGGTCTAGCTCAATTGGTAGAGCAACTGACTTGTAATCAGTAGGTTGGGGGTTCAAGTCCTCTGGCCGGCACCAGGTAATGTCATAATATTTATGCATGGAGGGATAGCGAAGTTGGCCAAACGCGGCGGACTGTAAATCCGCTCCCATCGGGTTCGTAGGTTCGAGTCCTACTCCCTCCACCATTGTATAAAATTTCTCTAAGTGTATATACTATTTTTTGTACACTTCATTTCCATTGTTGGGCTATAGCCAAGCGGTAAGGCAACGGTTTTTGGTATCGTCATGCGCTGGTTCGAATCCAGCTAGCCCAGCCATTTTTTTATGCCAAAAAATAATTACGAAACTCATTAGAGCCATTAGCTCAGTTGGTAGAGCATCTGACTTTTAATCAGAGGGTCGGAGGTTCGAATCCTCCATGGCTCACCAGTTTTAAGGGGCCTTAGCTCAGCTGGGAGAGCGCCTGCTTTGCACGCAGGAGGTCAGCGGTTCGATCCCGCTAGGCTCCATTATTTTAAAAGTTTACTAGAAAAGCGGTTTTCCATCAATTTTGGAAAACCGCTTTTTTGAATAATACTTTTTCATTGTAATCAACAAAATGAGGTGCAATATCTCTTGTTTTCTTCAGAAGATTGTTTCAATACGATCATTCACTATTTGTGCTATTCCTTGATGAAAAAGGAGAGTGGTTCTGCCAACATCATGCGAAAAGGCTTCCCGGAAGCGTAAGTATATTTACGTATTAGGGTAAATTCTATATCTTATTATCCAAAACTATAAAACTATTTACTCTTCTTAGTTTAAAGCTTCCTGTTTTTTTGTGAAAATTTGTCATGTATCAACAAAAATGTACATTTTCTTGGTATAATATTTTTGATTAGAAAAACAAAAAGGTATCAAAAAAATTATAAAATAAATGAAACTTTTCTTTGGGGTATCTCGTAATTAAAGTAACCGCAAATGTAGCGGAGGTAATTAGATGATTGAGGAAAAATTGAAGCAAAATATAAAATCAGTAAAAAAGGGAGACCAATCAGCATTCGAAGACATTGTTGCATTCTATCAAAATAAAGTCTTTGCTATATGTTATCGTATGATTGGAAATAAACAAGAGGCAGAAGATATCTCACAGGAAGCTTTTATTCGAGCGTATCTTAACATTCAGTCATTCGATGAAAATCGAAAATTTTCAACTTGGCTTTTTCGGATTGCAACAAACTTAACAATCGACAGAATACGTAAGAAGAAACCAGATTTTTATCTTGATGCTGAAATAAAAGGAACAGATGGATTAGATTTATATGCACAATTACCGGCTGAACAAGCTCTGCCAGAAGAAGAGGTAGAGAGTTTAGAAATGCAAAGTTATATCCAAAATGAAATAATGCAACTCCCTGCAAAATATCGGAGTATAATCGCTTTACGTTTTTTAGATGAGCTATCTCTAAAGGAAATTAGTGAAATACTGGAAATGCCAGTGGGGACAGTCAAAACGAGAATCCACAGAGGCAGAGAAGCTCTTAGAAAAAGGCTTCGCCATGTTTAAGGGGTGTGAGTGAAATGAAATGTAATAAAGAAATTGTTGAATTGATGCATCAGTATTTAGATGGTGCTATAACGGAAACGGATGAACAGCGATTACGCTCCCATTTACAATCATGTGAAGCTTGCCAAACACATTTTCAAGAATTAAAAAGAACGGTAGCATTAGTGACAGCAAACATCGAATTAAAACCTTCAAAGGACTTTACTAGTAATGTAATGGCACAATTGCCGAAAGAGAAGAAGCGTATGTCGGCGAAAAGATGGATGAAGCTACATCCAATGCTAACAGCAGCTGCCATCTTCTTTATCTTGATGTTTAGTGGGACTTTTTCCGCATGGAATCAAGATCAACATCAATTAAGTTATCCTAAGGGTCAAAATTTAATTGTAGAAAATGATACTGTTATTGTCCCGAAAGATGTGGTTATAGAAGATGATCTTGAAATAAAGAATGCCAATGTGAAAGTGGAAGGAAAAGTCTTAGGTGATGTTGTTCTTATAAATGGGAAGCATCTATCTGCCTCTGCAGGTAAAATAGCAGGAGAAATTAAAGAGGTAGATCAAATATTTAATTGGATGTGGTATAAACTAAAAGACCTTACTGAAAGTGTTTTTAGTTTGGACTAACAAGAGAAGACAGTGACTCTTATTTTGATGAATAAGTGTCACTGTCTTTGCATGTTTAAAACAAATAGAAAATATTACATTTATTTAATGGTTATATAAAACATATGTTATAATGAAAAATAACTACAATAGAGATAAGGAAGAGGATTCAGATGGACATAAGGTTGTGTTTGCATGCTTAATGGTGACATGAACGTACTTGATATTGTCAAAATCATCACAGATATTGCCATTGTTTGGTATGTTTTATATAAATTATTAATGCTAATTCGTGGTACGAAAGCGATCCAATTATTAAAAGGTATCTTCGTTGTCATTATCATTTATCTTGCGAGTGTATTATTCGATTTAAGTACAGTACGCATGATTATTTGGCAAGTGATTATGTGGGGACCTCTAGGAATTATTATCTTATTCCAGCCAGAATTAAGAAGAGCGCTGGAGCAATTAGGAAGAGGAAGCTTTTTTTCTCGAAATACAACTTCCGAGGAGGAAGAACTTAATCAATCGATTGAAGCAATTGTAGCTTCTTGTAAATACATGGCCAAGAGAAGAATTGGAGCTTTGATTACGATAGAACGAGAAACTGCAATGGGTGATTATGTATCAACTGGTATCCCGATTAATGGGAATTTAACTAATCAATTGTTAACGAATATATTTATTCCAAATACGCCTTTACATGATGGTGCTGTTATCATCAGCCGAGATGAAATTGTAGCGGCGGCCTGTTATTTACCATTGTCTGAAAGTCCATTTATATCGAAAGAATTGGGAACGCGGCACAGAGCAGCGCTAGGTATTAGTGAAGTAACAGATGCCATTACGATTATTGTATCAGAGGAAACTGGAGATGTATCGTGTACGAAAAATGGCGAGTTACACCGTAATCTGACGACGGAACAATTAGCAGATATCTTAGAAACCGAATTAGTGAGAAAATTTAAAACCTCAACGACGAAGGCATGGAATTGGAGGGGTAAAAAAAATGAATAAGTGGTTGGAAAAACCATGGGTTATAAGAGTTGTTGCCTTGATACTTTCCGTTTTGCTTTTTGTGGTCGTTGCATTTGATGAGAAGTTTTATGATAATGACGATGGATTTGAGTTATCATTTGGTACTACTAACGAAACACAGACATTGGATGATGTGCCTGTTCAAACACAAATTGATCAAGAGAAATATGTTGTAAGTGGAGTGCCAGAAACCATAACTGTTTCCTTGCAAGGATCGGTTAGCTTGGTAACATCGACCGTATTACAACGTAACTTTGATGTGTTTGTAGACCTCGAAGATTTAGGCACAGGTACACATATGGTTCCACTCGAATATTCAGGTATTCCAGACCGACTCAATGTCTACATTGAACCACAAGAAGTAGAAGTAACAATAGAAGAAAGGGCCAGTCAGAAATTTAATGTTACGATAGATACGGTGAATAGAGACATGGTGGAAGAGGGATATGAAGTTGCCAATGTCTATGCTGATCCAGAGCAAGTAGAAGTTACCAGTTCAAAAAACATTATAGATAAAATAGCGATAGTAAAAGGGTTTGTCGATGTCAGTGGTTACAGTGAATCAGAGACAATCGAAAATGTCCCTGTAAAAGTTTATGATGGTCAAGGAAATGAATTAAATGTAAGAATCGATCCACCAACAGTCGATGTGTCTGTGGATATGAAAAATCCAAATAAAACCGTCCCGATATCACTCCAATCGGAAAATGAAGTACCAGAAGATGTTCGTTTAACTTCGATGGAATTAGAAACAGAAGAAGTGAAAGTATTTGCTGCAGAAAGCTATTTAGATCAATTAGAAGAAATTGAGACAGAACCAATTGATTTAAGTCAAATTTCTGAAAGTGGCACGATCGAAGCCCCATTAGCAATATCTTCAGATGTTAGAAAGATAAATAGTGAGACAGTCAATGTTAATGTAGAAGTAGAAACAGTAGAGGAAGAAACGGTAGAGGACGTCCCGATTGAATATGATGATGAAGTAGACGAGCTTTCTGTATCATTTAGCGAGCCAGATACCAATAGTATGAATATCACCATGAGAGGCTTTCCATCAGATTTGTCAGATATAACAGTAGAAGATCTCCGTTTTACAATTGATATTGGAGATCTTGCTCCTGGTGAACATGAGCTTCCAGTTGAACTCGTTACACCGGAAGATATCCCAGAAGGGGTAGAATTCGAATGGGAATATGAACAAGTAACAGTAGACATCGAACAAGAAGAATAATTCATAAAACTGAACTTAATTGGATAAGTAATGTAAAAGGAGAGATTTGGAATGGGTAAATATTTTGGAACGGATGGTGTCCGTGGCGTCGCAAATAAAGATCTGACACCTGAATTAGCGTTTAACCTGGGACGATATGGTGGATATGTGTTAACAAAAGAAGCTAATAAACCTAAAGTGCTAATAGGCCGTGATACACGTATTTCTGGGAATATGTTAGAAGGAGCGTTAGTTGCTGGTCTTCTTTCGATTGGTGCTGAGGTTATGCGACTAGGTGTTATTTCTACACCAGGTGTCGCTTATTTGGCAAAAGTAATGAATGCGCAAGCAGGTGTAATGATCTCTGCTTCTCACAATCCAGTTGAGGATAATGGAATAAAATTCTTTGGTTCTGATGGTTTTAAATTATCAGATGAACAAGAAGCAGAAATTGAAGGGTTATTGGATATGGATACAGATGATTTGCCGCGACCAGTGGGAGAAGATGTAGGTCAGGTAAATGATTACCTTGAAGGTGGACAGAAATATATTCAATATTTAAAAGAAACAATTGATAATGAATTTGATGGTATACATATCGCATTAGATTGTGCGCATGGTGCAACATCAGGACTTGCATCACATCTTTTTGCTGATTTAGAAGCAGATATTTCAACCATTGGTTCATCACCTAATGGATTAAATATTAATGATAATATCGGCTCTACTCATCCTGAGAAATTACAAGCACTTGTGATGGAAAAAAGTGCAGATATCGGTCTTGCCTTTGATGGTGATGGAGACCGTTTAATTGCTGTTGACGAAAAAGGAAATATGGTTGATGGCGATCAAATCATGTTTATTATCGGAAATTATTTAAATAGACAAGGAATATTGCGTCATTCGACCGTTGTGTCTACGGTTATGAGTAATATCGGTTTTTACAAAGCATTAGAAGCGAATGAAATGAAAAGCAATAAAACAGCCGTTGGAGATCGTTACGTAATGGAAGAAATGCGCAAGGGTGGTTATAACCTTGGCGGGGAACAATCTGGTCACATCATTTTCTTAGATTATACTACTACTGGTGATGGGATGTTATCTGCATTACAACTAGTAAATGTAATGAGAGAGACAGGTAAGTCATTATCAGAACTAGCTAGTGAAATGAAAAAATTCCCGCAGGTACTAAAGAATGTTCGTGTAGTAAAGAAGAATGAAGTGATGACAAATCAAACGGTACTTAATGCTATAGATAAAGTAGAGGCAAAGATGGGTGACCAAGGACGTGTTTTAGTACGTCCTTCTGGGACCGAGCCTTTAGTTCGTGTTATGGTGGAAGCACCAACATTAGAAGACTGTAACCATTATGTCGATGCTGTTGTAGAAGTAATCCAGCAAGTAATGGGAATGGAAGATCAAGAATAAAAAATGAAGCTATGGGAAACCCCCATAGCTTCATTTTTTATCACTAATAGTATAGATAGCGCATAGAAATGTAGTAGATCTTTTACGATAAATATTGCTTATAAAGATCTTTTAAAGTAAAATAAAAGAGTCGTTTTCATTAACGACGTACTCAAAATTAGAAAGGAGTATAGAAAGAAGAATTGTAATTAAAGCGCCTGGGCTATGATGAACGAAATAATCAATAGCTGACGAGGTGGAGGTTTATCGAGGATGATCGGCGGATGCCTCCCGGTTGTACATCTCAACTGATATGTTTTTATTCGAAAACAGGAAGGCAACTTCTTGGTACAAGAATAAAAATAAGATGAACGAAACAAACACGAGAAAGGGGCAGATAGACGCCCCTTGTAACAAATAAGTTCAATGGTCGTTTGTTTGCCCCTTATTATAAGGAGGAAACAACGCTATGTGCGGTATTGTAGGATTTATTGGAGCAAATGATTCAAAGGAAATTTTATTAACAGGGTTAGAGAAATTAGAGTATCGAGGATATGATTCTGCAGGTATTGCTTTATTAAATGATAATGGTGTAAATGTGACAAAAGTAAAAGGACGAATTGCAGCGTTACGTGACAAGGTAGACCAAGATGTGATGGCGACAATGGGGATCGGACATACTCGTTGGGCAACACATGGTGAGCCAAGTGAAGACAATGCGCACCCTCACCAAAGTGGATCAGGCCGTTTCACATTAGTTCATAACGGTGTAATCGAGAATTACAATGAGATTCGAGATGAATATTTAGTTGGCGTTACATTGAAAAGTGAAACAGATACAGAGATCGTCGTGCAGTTAATTGAACAACTCGCTAGTGAGACGAATGATGTATTAAGTGGTTTCCGTAAAGCTTTATCTGTTCTAAAAGGATCTTATGCCATTGCTTTAATTGATAATCAAAATCCTGACCTTGTTTATGTTGCCAAAAATAAAAGTCCATTACTTATCGGTTTAGGTAATGGTTTTAATGTAGTAGCAAGTGACGCGATGGCAACATTAAAAGAAACGAATCGTTATGTGGAAATTGAAGATAAAGAAGTTGTATTGGTTCAACGTGACCGTGTGGAAATCCAGAAGTTAGATGGAGCAGTTGTAGAGCGTGAAGCGTATGTAGCTGAAATCGATGCTTCTGATACGGAAAAAGGAACCTATCCACACTTTATGTTAAAAGAAATTGACGAACAGCCATTTGTTATCCGTAAAATCATTCAAGAGTATCAAGATAAAAATGATACAATAAAATTAGATAAAGATATCCGTAAAGCGATGAAGAAATCGGATCGTATCTATATTATTGCAGCGGGAACAAGTTATCATGCTGGATTAGTGGGGAAGCAATTTATTGAACAATTGGCTAATATCCCTGTGGAAGTGCATATTGCAAGTGAGTTCTCTTATAATATGCCTCTGTTATCTGAAAACCCATTATTTATTTTCATTTCTCAAAGTGGGGAAACAGCAGATAGTCGTTCGGTATTAGTACAAACAAAAGCTTTAGGACACCCGGCATTGACGCTTACTAATGTGCCTGGTTCAACCCTTTCTCGTGAAGCAGACTATACCTTGCATTTACATGCAGGTCCAGAAATTGCGGTAGCATCAACAAAAGCATATACAGCACAAATTGCTGTGTTAGCTATTCTGGCGGTAGATAGTGCCAGAGCAAAAGGTATTGATCTATCATTTGATCCGCTCCAGGAACTTGGTATTGTATCAAGTGCCATGGAGACATTAACGGATCAAAAGGAAGAATTTGAGCGTATTGCAAAAGAAATGTTTGAAACATCAAGAAATGCCTTCTATATCGGTCGCGGCATGGACTACTTTGTTGTTCAGGAAGCGGCATTGAAGTTAAAAGAAATTTCATATATTCAAGCAGAAGGCTTTGCTGGCGGAGAATTAAAGCATGGTACGATTGCTCTAATAGAAGATGGAACACCAGTTATAGCTATCTCAACGCAAGGCAATGTCAACTTTTCGATTCGCGGTAACGTACAGGAAGTTGCAGCACGTGGAGCTAACACTTGTGTCGTAAGTATGAAAGGTCTGGAAAATGATAGTGACCAATTTGTCTTACCACAAGTCCATGAACTACTAACACCATTAGTAAGTGTGGTTCCAATGCAATTACTTTCTTACTACGCAGCACTTCATCGCGAGTGTGATGTTGATAAGCCAAGAAACTTAGCTAAGTCTGTGACGGTGGAGTAGTTAGACTTATAAGAAGATTTTTATTTGTAGCATGAAAAAAAAGTTCTATACTGAAATGTCTTTTTGTCACCCACAATTAATGTTTTTCCGTGAATTGGAAAGGAAAGAGCATTTGAGAGAGACTTTTGGAGAAGATGTGAGAGAAAAATGAAGTGATAATGAAATGGTTCAGCATCGGATAAAACTTGATTTATAGAGGTTTAGAGCAGAAGAGAAGGATATCCTTTTTCTTCTGTTCTTTTTTTATCTTCATTCAGTTTTTTTCTATTGCGGAAAAACAAAGTTACCGTTCGACAAATTTCGCGGGGTGTGTTTCGGGTCAAAATCGGCAGTTTTACGGAAAAACATTAATTACGTGTAAGAAATAGGAAAACAAGGTTGAGAGTAACGGTGGTAAGGGATTGAGGGGGATTTTGGGACGGAAAGAGATTAATTGTGGGGGATAATTGGCAGAGAATGTAATTGATATTAGAGAACAGTATCCTTTAGATAGAGAGAAAAAAACCAAAATAGCAGTTAAGAAACAAATTAACCATTCAATTGAAAAAGCAAATGGAACCCCCATTGTAATGACAACTGACTTTTTAATAACTTTAAATGGACAGAGTGGAATAAGTTATATTGCAAGGTCCATTAAGCCAGCAAACCAATTAAATGATAAACGTGTTATAGAAAAATTAGAAATTGAAAGGCAGTATTGGGAGGATGAAGATGTTGACTGGAGAATTATGACTGAGCTTGATATTCCAATTGACCTATGCAGAAATATTGAACAACTTCATCAGCATTATAACTTAGATGATAAAGAAAAATTGTTGGCTGAAACTCTGTATAGAGAACTACTAGAGCAGGAAGGCGTATTATTAAAAGCTTTAAATTCATTTGATTCCAAGTATAATTTGGAAGCTGGAAGCGCATTGGCTCTGTTTAAACATTTATTGGCTAATAAAGCCATTACATTGGATATAATGCAGAAAATAAACTACAGGATGGATATTGGAAATCTTAAATATATGGGATTAAGTCTAGAAGAAGGGACATTAAAACATGAAAATATATTCTAATGAAATTTTAGCAAATGTAAAGGAGAGTAAAAGATACAGGGTTTTATGGACAGACAGTAAAAATAGCTATACATATTTAATCGAAATAGATAATAAAAAGGCTTTACCTTTTCTAAGAACGGTGGATGCAATAGCCGAAGATATATTACTGGGAGTATTAGTAAAAGAAAAGAATAGTACGAGGATAGTAAATGAAGAAGAGGTTAGTAAAAGAGCCTTAGAGTTGAGGAACACAGCATGGAAAACTATAAAAGATGCTGTGAATCAGGAACCGGAAATTTACATATCTGAAACAAGAGGCAAAAATCATTGGTGGACTAATGGAAAAACACAATATAACAAAGGTTTCGCTTTATAGCTACCTAAGAAGATATTGGCAAAGAGGGAAAACACCGAATGCTTTAATTGCAGATTACAGTAATTCTGGTGGAAAGGGAAAACCAAAAGTAGCTAAGAAAAAAATGGGTGGGACTAGTAAATTTTCTGAATTCGAATCAAAAGTAGTTGTAGACGAGAAAATTAAAAGGGTATTCAGAATTACGCTTAGGAAATATTATTTTAATCAAAATAAAAATAGCATTCCTTTTGCTCATAAAATGATGGTTCGAGAGTTTTTTTGCTAAGGATTTTTATTATGAGGACGGTCAAGAGAAGCTAATAATTAGTGATAATGTTGCAATACCAGGTACTTTCTGAATACAGAATATAACGATCGTCAAAAAAGGGCATCTAGAGTTGGCTTAAATAAATTTGAGAAACAATTTCGTGAAATTCTAGGTTCTTCAACTTATGAAACATTTGGTCCGGGTACAAGATTTCAGATTGATGCAACGATAGCAGATGTTTATTTAGTTTCTGAATATATATAAATTTATTAATGAAAACTGGGGAAATAGCTGGGATGAAATTAATCATGAGTGGAAATCGATAATTGAGAAATTAATTTTTAGCAGGATGAATAATAAATAAAGCTTTAACAGGAATTAATAATTTCAGGAGAAAAGATATAAGTTATACCATATGTAAATAAATTTCATTGTTGACAAAATACCTGCCAGGGTATATTATAGGGTTAGTCAGATGGACACCGGTTCTGTTCATCAAATGTAAATTTTTAAAAGAGGGTTGACACCCACTTTTTATTTTATCATTTTATATACCTGTAGGGGTAAGGGTAATTTAGGTTAAAAAAAGCACACAAAATAGGAGGATTAACATGTCAGAAAAGAAAAAAACAACCATTGTTCTATTCAGTGGTGATTACGATAAAGCAATGGCAGCATATATTATTGCGAATGGTGCAGCTGCCTATGACCATGAAGTTACTATTTTTCATACGTTTTGGGGCTTAAATGCTCTAAGAAAAGATGAAAATATTGAAGTAAAAAAAGGTTTTGTGGAAAAAATGTTTGGCAAAATAATGCCAAGAGGTGTAGATAAAATGGGCCTTTCTAAGATGAATTTTGCGGGTGTCGGGCCTAAGATGATCAAAGATGTCATGAAAGAGCATAACGTGATGAGTTTACCGAATTTAATTGAGATGTCTCAAGAACAAGATGTTAAGTTAGTTGCTTGCACGATGACAATGGATTTATTAGGACTGCAAAAAGAAGAACTATTAGATGGTATTGATTATGCTGGGGTTGCAGCTTATCTTGGTGACGCAGAAGATGGAAATGTAAACTTGTTTATATAATAATGATGGATTTTTCCTTCATCAGTTGGAGGACGATAAAATGGAATATTTAAATTATGTTATTTATGCGTTAATACTGTTTTTTATTGTAAAACGATTTATTCCCGTTAAAGGAATCAAAAATATCTCAACAACGGAACTCAAAACAAAACTAAAAGATAAAAATAAGCAATTTGTTGATGTGCGAACACCAGCAGAATTTAAAGGGAATAATATTAGAGGTTTTAAAAATATTCCACTTCATACCCTAGGGGAAAAAGCAACAAATGAACTTTCAACTGATAAAGAGGTAGTTGTAATTTGTCAAAGTGGAATGAGAAGTCAAAAAGCATCAAAAAATCTAAAGAAATTAGGATTCACCAATGTAACAAACGTTAAAGGTGGCATGAATGCCTGGAGATAGTCTGAGTGATAAGAATCCATGAAAATTTAAATAAGAAAGGAGATGTTATTATGAAAAAAATTTCAACTAAAGAACTTCAAAATTTAATAGAAGAAAATAAAGACATAAATATTATTGATGTACGTGAGGTTGATGAAGTAACTCAAGAGAAGATCATAGGAGCAATAAACATTCCACTAGGTTTATTAGAATTTCGAATGCATGAATTAGATAAATCAAAGAAATATGTTATGGTTTGTCGTTCTGGTGGTAGAAGTGGTCGTGCCGTACAATTTCTAGAAAGCCAAGGGTTCAACGTAATCAACATGACTGGCGGAATGCTGGCGTGGGAAGGCCAAACAGAATAAAATTTTTTGATTACAAATATACTTGCACAGGTATTAGGAGGTTGTGTTATGGATTTATTAAAAGCAAATGTGGTGTTGGATGCTACAGGTCTAGCTTGCCCGATTCCTATTGTTAAAACAAAAAAAGCAATGAAAGATGTAGAAGCAGGGCAAGTGATTGAAGTGCAAGCAACCGATAAAGGATCAAAAGCTGATATCGAGGCTTGGGCCAACAGTTCTGGACATCAATATTTAGGGACACAAGAGGAAGGTGACACTCTAAAACACTATTTAAGAAAAGCATCTGATGAAGAAACAATTGAAAAAAAACATCCAAATACTGCTACAAATGAAGAACTAGCATCAAAGTTATCTGAAAATATTGTGGTTCTTGATGTAAGGGAGTCAGCAGAACATGCCTTTAACCACATTCCAAGTGCAGTTTCGATTCCATTAGGGGAATTGGAAGACCGTATAAACGAGTTAAACAAAGATGATGAAATCTATGTTGTATGCCGTACTGGAAGTAGAAGTGATTTAGCCGCACAAAAATTGGTGGAAATTGGTTTTAAGAATGTTGTTAATGTATTACCGGGGATGATTAAGTGGACTAGAGAAACAACAAAACTAGAAAACTAAGGAGGTAATGTTCTGGCGAATATTACTGTATATACAACAACACATTGCCCATGAAAGGTACGTGGGTTTTAGGTTTTGATCCAAACAGTATTATGGATGCTTTGAAGAATTAACTATATTTTTTTACAACAAATAATACCGTAGGGGGTAATTTAAATGGCTGTAAACATGATGACAGCACATCAGGTGACACAAAAGGTTTTTAATAAAGAAGAATTATTTATTTTAGATGTTCGTAATGAAGATGCATTTGAAGATTGGAAGATTGAAGGAGAATACTTTGAATACTTGAACATTCCTTATTTTGAACTTTTAGATGGAGTAGAAGAAATTCTAGATAAGATTCCTTCTAATAAAGAAATCTTAGTAGTTTGTGCCAAAGAAGGCTCTTCTGTAATGGTAGCAGAAATGCTATCTGAAGCAGGATTAACAGTGTCTTATTTACAAGGCGGTATGAAAGCTTGGAGTGAACACTTGGAACCTGTTAAAGTTGGAAATTTGAAAGACGGTGGAGAAATATATCAATTTGTTCGCATTGGTAAAGGTTGCCTTTCTTACATGGTTATTTCAAATGGGGAGGCGGCAATTATTGATACAACACGTATGACAGATATTTTTGTAAATTTTGCTACAAGTAAAGGAGTAAAGATTACAAACGTGTTTGATACCCACCTTCATGCAGATCACATCTCAGGAGGAAGGAAAATTGCTGAACAAACAGGTGCAACATACTGGTTACCTCCTAAAGATGCACAAGAAGTAACCTTTGAATATGCAGCCTTAGAAGGTGGAAGTGTTGTAACAATTGGGAATACTGCAATTGATATTCATGCCCTATATTCACCAGGACACACAATTGGTTCCACATCTTTTGTCGTAGATGAGAAATTCCTATTATCTGGTGATATATTATTCATAGATTCTATTGGAAGACCCGACCTAGCAGGGAAAGCTGAAGATTGGGTTGGAGACTTAAAAGAAAGTTTATATTCTCGTTACAGAGCATTATCAGAGGAACTAGTTGTTTTACCAGCACACTTTATGATCATCGATGAATTAAATGAGGATGGAAGTGTAGCTGAAAAACTGGGTAAACTATTTGCAAAAAACCACGGTCTAAACATTGAAGATGAAGCCGAATTTAGAAGATTAGTGACGGAAAACTTACCGCCACAACCGAATGCTTACCAGGAAATTCGTGAAATAAATAGGGGTAAAATTACACCTGAAGAAGAAAAACAAAGAGAAATGGAAATTGGACCAAACCGTTGCGCCGTACGTTAATAGTTAATTTCGCAATTATGAAGGAAAAAATCATTTAGGAGGAAGATAAAATGGACGTATCAAAAGTATTAGACGCAAAAGGGTTAGCATGCCCAATGCCAATCGTAAGAACAAAGAAGGCAATGAATGAATTAGAAACTGGCGAGATCTTGGAAATTCAAGCAACAGATAAAGGTGCAAAAAGTGATCTTGCAGCATGGGCAAAATCTGGAGGCCATGAGCTATTAAAAGATACAGAAGAAAATGATGTATTAAAGTTTTGGATTAAGAAAAGTTAAATAAAAGGGGACCATGAACAATGGTTCCCTTTACTTAGGGGGGAGGAAAAAATGGACTTTGCTTTTATCATTACGATATTCTTAATTGGTTTTGTCGGATCTTATGTATCAGGAATGCTCGGTATTGGTGGTTCCATTATTAAATATCCAATGCTGTTATATATTCCACCATTATTTGGTGTGACAGCATTGACAGCGCATGAAGTATCAGGAATTAGTGCTGTTCAAGTATTGTTTGCAACTATTGGAGGCGTATGGGCTTATCGAAAAGGTGGCTATTTAAATAAAAAGCTTATTGCTTATATGGGTATTAGTATTCTTATAGGTAGTTTTATTGGTGCATACGGCTCTAGTTTATTATCTGAGGGTGGAATAAACCTAACCTATGGGATATTAGCATTAATCGCTGCTATTATGATGTTTGTTCCTAAAAAAGGAATTGATGATATACCATTAGATCAAGTTGAATTCAACAAATGGTTGGCAGCCTCCCTTGCTTTAATAGTTGGTATCGGAGCGGGAATTGTTGGGGCAGCGGGCGCGTTTTTATTAGTTCCGATTATGCTTGTAGTTCTTAATGTTCCTACACGTATGACGATTGCTTCATCTTTAGCGATTACTTTTATCTCATCAATTGGTGCAACAGTAGGAAAAATCACAACAGGACAGGTCGACTACTTTCCAGCAGCAATTATGATCATCGCTAGTTTAATTGCTTCGCCACTAGGTGCAAATACTGGTAAGAAAGTAAATACGAAGGTGTTACAAGTTATATTATCATTACTAATAGCTGGAACGGCTATTAAGATATGGATGGATATAATTTAAAATGGATTCAAAAGGGAAGGAGGAAATTAATTAATGGATGAATATAGTTTCCAGTATTTAAAAAGTGATGTTAAAATTAATCATATTCATACATTGTTGGGTGACGGACAATTTAAAGTATTTCATGTGTAACTAGTAGAAGCTGCTAGTTGGAAGAACTTGATTTGTCGTTTCTACTCCTTGGATTATTTGTTATAATTATTGCAGTTGTATTTGGTATTTACTTTTCTAAATACCTGGAGGAGTATATAATAACGTGAGATTAGGATAATAGGGGGACAATCAATGGGTCTCTTCTATTTGAAAACGACATTATGTTGATCTTTCAATAGATAAAAAATAATGGCTTAAGACCAAATTGAAGCAACTTAGTATGAGGTTTTTAAAGAAAATAGGATTTCATATAGCTCTCTATTGTTGCCCTAGTATAATGAAGGAGGACTACTATTGTGGAGTACAATGATCAAATGAAAAATAGAATGAAAAGAATTGAAGGACAAGTTAGAGGTTTGATGAAAATGATGGAAGAGCAAAAAGATTGTAGAGATGTAGTAACACAGATGTCTGCTGTAAGAAGTGCTTTAGATCGTACAGCAGCTTTAATTGTTAGTACAAACCTTGAACAGTGTATTCGTGACGAAAAACAAGCTGGTGGAAGCTCAGAAGACTTAATAAAAGAAGCGGTAAATTTACTTGTGAAGAGTAGATAAATTGACTATTAAATATTTTTTATTATAAAAGAGGTCCAATCTAAATATAATTAGGTGACCTTTTTTAAACAGAAAAATAATACCCATGCATGTATATTTTTTTAGTTTTAATAATACCCTTGGTGGTATGTTTTTGTTAATAATATAAATTCAATAGGGGGAAAATAGCGATGAAAGCTATATCAGCAAAAGAATTAGCTGTGAAAGTTAAAGCAGGAGAAAAATTGAGATTATTGATGTTCGGAAAGATGCGGAAGTGCACAAGGTAAAATTCCTGGTGCTAAATATATACCTTTAGGTGAACTTCCAGAGCGTTTAAATGAAATTGATAAAAATGAACATCATTATATGGTGTGTCGCTCAAGAGTTAGAAGTGGTAAGCATGTGCTTTCTTAAAGAATGAAGGTTATGACGTTACGAATATGGAAGGCGGCATGTTGAGCTAGAAACATAAAGTTGAGAAATAAGGAGGAATATTGGTGAGCATTACAGCGAATGAAGTGTTAGATGCAAAAGGCTTAGCCTGTCCAATGCCTATTGTTAAAACAAAAAAAGCAATTACAAATTTAGAAGCAGGTCAGGTCATGGAAGTTCAAGCAACAGATAAAGGATCAACTGCTGACATCAAAGCGTGGGCAGAAAGTACAGGGCATCAATATCTTGGAACAGTAGAAGACGGTGATGTATTGAAACACTATTTACGAAAAGCTAGCGAAGAGGAGACAAAAGGTGAGACCAAACATGAGGATGTGCTAGATATTGAGGAGCTTCACAACAAAGTAGAAGGGGAAGAAGCTATTTCTGTTCTTGATGTTCGTGAGCCTGCTGAATATGCCTTTGGTCATATCCCTGGCGCAGTGAATATACCCCTAAGTGAATTAGAAGAACGTTTTGAAGAGATTAACAAAGAACAAGATATACATGTTATTTGCCGAACAGGTAGTAGAAGTGACTTAGCTGCACAAAAGCTTACGGAAAAAGGTTTTCAGAGTGTGAAAAATGTAGTGCCAGGCATGACAAATTGGGAAGGCCCAACTGAAGGCAATTAATAAGAACACAACAATATAGGAGGAATAATAAATGGCTAATACAAAAGTTGCAATCATAGCTGCAAACGGAGGACGTTTTGATGCTTATAAAGTATTTAACGTAGCACTTGCAGCTGCGGCATCTGATGCAGAAGTAGGTATTTTCTTTACCTTTGAGGGATTGAATTTAATTCATAAGGAGGCACATAAAAACCTCCCGCTTCCAGAAGGAAAAGAACACTTCCAAGAGGGATTTGAACGTGAGAATGTTCCGGCAATTGAAGAAATGGTGTCAATGGCGCAAGAAATGGGGATTAAATTAATCGCATGCCAAATGACAATGGACGTTATGAGTTTAGATAAAGAGGTATTTGTTGAAGGAGTTGAAGTAGGTGGCGCTGCTACCTTTATTGAATATGCGAAAGATGCAAACACGTCATTAACATTTTAAATAAAGGAGGAAATAAATTGCCTAATCCCATAACAACTAGTGAATTAGCGAAGAAAGTTGTTAATCATGAAGAAACACTGATCTTAGATGTTAGAAATACAGATGAATTTGATAACTGGAAAATTAAAGGCGGGAATGTAGAAGTAATTAATGAACCGTATTTTAATTTATTAGATGGAATTGACCCTGTTGCTGAAAATTTAGTTAAAGATCAAGAAGTCATTGTTGTTTGTGCTAAAGGCGGTTCTTCTCAAATGGTAGCTGAGTTACTGGAAGAAGAAGGTGGATTCACTAACACCTATAACTTAGACGGTGGCATGAAAGCATGGAGTGAACACCTAGAGCCAGTGAAAATGGGTAATTTAAAGGATGGCGGAAGTTTATATCAATTTGTACGTTTGGGTAAAGGTTGCTTATCGTATATGGTGGAATCTGATGGTGAAGTAGCCATTATTGATACTAATCGGATGATTGATATTTACGAAGCATTCGCTAAAGAAAAAGGAGTGCAAATTAAACATTTAATTGATACCCACCTTCACGCTGATCACATTTCGGGTGGCCGTGCTTTAGCTGATAAAGTAGGCGGAACGTATCACTTACCACCAAAAGACGCAACAGAATTGACTTATGATTACAAGGCATTAGAAGAAGGAAACGACATCACTGTGGGAAACACAAAGGTGAAAGTACAACCAATTTATTCTCCGGGACATACAGTCGGAAGCACATCATTAATTATTGATGATGAATATCTTTTAACGGGTGACATTCTATTTGTGAAATCCATCGGCCGACCAGACTTAACTGGTAAAGCGGAAGATTGGGTTGGAGACCTTCGTAATAGTCTTTATAAACTGTATAAAAGATTATCCGAAGATTTAATTGTCTTACCTGCACACTACTCGTTTGCAGAAGAACTTGGTCAAGGTGGAAGTGTATCTGCACGCTTGGGCGATCTTTATCAACGTAATGAAGGGCTACAAGTAGACGATGAAGATGTCTTTAGAAAAATGGTGACAGAAAATCTGCCACCACAACCAAATGCATATCAAGAAATTCGTGAAACAAACATGGGAAAAATTACACCTGAAGATGAAAAACAAAGGGAAATGGAAACTGGACCGAACCGTTGTGCGGTTCACGGTTAAAAGGAGGAATGTGTAATGGAGTCCGCAAAAGTATTAGATGCAAAAGGATTGGCATGTCCAATGCCGATTGTTAGAACGAAGAAGGCAATAAATGAGTTAGAATCAGGTGATGTTCTTGAAATACATGCTACAGATAAAGGTGCTAAAAGTGATTTAGGTGCATGGGCAAAGTCTGGTGGGCATGAACTACTAAAAGAAACTGAAGAAGGCGATGTATTAAAGTTTTGGATTAAAAAAGTATAGAAGGCGGCCCCTTAGAAGGTCCTATTTCATAAGAAAGGAGTGAGAACACTGGCTGGTAAGAGATTCAATCCTGGTAAAGCACATAAATTAATGAGTGAAGAGAGAAAAGCACTATTACCACCAGATAAAATAATCGAATACCTAGAAGTAGAAGATAATGATGTTGTGGCAGATCTCGGTGCAGGCAATGGGTACTTTACTATTCCATTTGCCAAAAGTACTAATAACACTGTCTATGCTGTTGATATAGAGCCTATGATGCTAGATATGTTAAAAGAGAATGCAGTAAAGGATAGTATAGAGAATATTCATTATGTCGTAAGTGATTTGGTGGAAATTGAACTAGAGGATGAGTCAGTAAATAAAGCAATTATTTCCATGGTTATTCATGAAGTTTCTAGTATTGATCATACGCTTAATGAGATTAAACGAATTTTAAAACCTGGTGGACAACTGTTGCTTATCGAGTGGAAGGATATTGAGATGGAATATGGTCCTCCACAGCACGAAAGGATTTCGGCCACAGATATGCTAGAGACTATTCATAATGCAACCATTGATGCTGAACTAATTGATTTGAACCCGCAACACTATGCGGTAAAAGCAAGGATGAAATAAAATAAAGGTAGGAAGCGGAGAATAGATAGTGAAGAAATTATGGGGAATGTTTTGAACCTCTCAAAAACGTATTTTCCAGGCAGGAGCAGGATTTTTCATCTATTCATTTCTATCAAAGTTCATATAATGTAACTATTATATCAAGGAGGAATCATTTATTATGTTTGATTATACTGTAGAAACAAATCAATCGATGGAAGAAGCAGTGCAGTCATTAGAAGAAAGCTTAAAGCAAGAGCAATTTGGAATACTATGGCAGTTTGATATTAAGTCTAAGTTACAAGAAAAGGGGTTAGACTTTAATCAGCCCTATTTAGTGCTTGAAGTATGTAATCCAAAAGAAGCACAACGAGTATTAACACAAAACCAAATGGTTGGTTACTTTCTACCTTGTAAAATCGTCGTTTATGAAGATGGTGACAAAGTGAAAATCGGCTTACCTAGACCAACTGCTTTAATCGAATTGGTAAAGGATGAAACCATTAAAGAATTTGCTGCAGATATTGAAAATAGGTTAATTGCTTGTATAGATCAGAGTATCTAATTATTTAGATATATGGTTTAAACGGTAAAGGTGCATGACCTTTTGGTGCCCCATTAACTTTATTTATTGATGCGTTAATTTTCTTTGTAGCTTCATTTTTATATTGTTTAATACCTAATTTTATTTTCCAACAAGGACTAAACCAAGAATTAATTGTTTTATCTCTCAATGAAAGAATGAAACAGTTTGTTGAGGATATAAAAGTAGGTTTTAAGTTTTTAATCAATCATAAAGAACTCATTATGATAGCTTCTGTTACATTAGTTTTTAATTTCACTTACGCTCCATTAGAACCTGTTTTCCCAGTTTTTGTTGGAGATATTTTAAATTCTGGAGCAGAAATACTTGGTATTATTTGGACTGTTTTTGCTATTGGTGCATTATTAGGTTCGATTATTTGGGTGAGATTTAAACCTCGAGTTCCATATTCCTATTTACTTGGAACTGTAATTTTTTTGTGGGGAATGGCTCCGTTGTCATTTAGTTTTTTTTCAAACGAATATATTATTTATTTTATTATGTTTTTAGGTGGAATAGCTTATGCACCATACAATATTGTTGCGCCTACACTTCAACAACAATTAGTACCTAATCATTTAAGAGGGAGAATTATTGGTATTATTGGTTTAATAGCTGGACTAGGATTTCCCATCGGGGCATATGTGGGTGGGAAATTAGGTGATTATTTAGGTGCAGCACACACCATATTTTTATCAGGTTTATTAACAGTTTTACTAGGAGTAGTCGTTTTTTAAAATCCAGCTTTACGTTTTAAAGAGGCTTATACACTTAAAAAATGATACTTTATTTTTTTATGGGTTAAATTAAAAACGGAATATTGGAATATTATGTTAAAATTATGTGAGAAGATATTGTGCTACCAGGTCAGGTTTATTAAATAATGCACTTAAAATAACTGGTGCGTTTCTTTCATAAGGAAGAAGCGCTTTTTTCAACACAAGTGAAAGGAAAATTATGGTGAAGTGATATTAGCGAATTTTGTTGTTCATGTAAAGTAGCAGGATTGTTCAACAAATTGTACCCTTTAGGTTGTAATTTGGTTAATAAAAATGAACCGGTATATGCGGCATTTGAAGATGATTATTATGTCTGTTGTTTTTTAGAACATAATCCGTTTAATGAACGACATATTTTGATTGTTCCAAAGAAGCACTATTATGATGTTGATAAACTGGATGATGCTACTGCAAAGTCGGTAATGAAAGCATCTATTGTTAAGGGTATGGATGATTTTGAAGAAAAGACTGTAACGGCACCATTAGAATTACACAAAACCTTTACTGTTCAAAACGTGTTAATCTCTTATGTAGGAGGTAGTGAGGAGAACAATAACAAGTTGGTTAAGGCAATTGATCCGTTAATTTTATTAAAGTTAAATTAGATATGCCTTAAAACATCTTAGTATATTTATAAAAGAAAAGGAGTTTCAATTTGAAGAAAATATTTGTTTTCGTCCTTCTTTTACTATTATTAGTGTGGTGTAGCCAAAGAGATGTCCAGCAGAATACAGATTTAGAGGAATCCATTTATTCTGTTGTTGGGGATAAAAATAAAAGTGAGATAAGTATTAAAACATTGACGAGTTTCGACTGGGATAAAGCATTACTGTTCACACCTTATAGTACACAAGAAAATATAGAAGAACAATTAGGTGCTGATTTTAAAGACCCATCCAATATTGATATTAGAGACGATATATATCTTTTGGTTTTCCTTAACAAAGATAAAGTCGTACAATATGTTGAAATAGCACGTCAAGGAGCTGACTTTTCAATGGGAGAAAAGGGATACCTTACTCCGTCCGAAGATGTGATAAGGATTAAAAGGCATTAAAAAAGAATTTTCCTTGTTGTAGTAACTGGTGCCTTACTTCAATCGTATAGCTTGTGTCAGGATTCAGGCGTTTAAAGAGGCTATTCTGCTGTCTGAAGTTTTACTGTAAAAGTTTAGAAAGGTGGAGGAGAATGGACAAAATACCTGCATCATTTGTTGAATATACAGATTTACTGCCGAGTTTGAAGGAGACAACTTCTTGGGAACTTCTGCGCCAATGGTCACTGTCTGAAGTCTGGAGAGTAGGCAAGCAGGGTGGTGATTCTCTCATTATCAAAAAAGGAATAGAAGAAAACTCTCGTGAAGTTGCAGTTTACAACCATGTATTGATTCCACTAGAATTGGATATACCAACCATTTATGAAGCTTACGAGGATAAGGCTATTGGCTTATTAATCATGAGAGATCTAAAGGGAAAAACATTAGAACATGACCCTCAACATAAATATTTTGTCGAAGCTGCCAAAACCTTAGCAAAAACTCGCAACAAGGCAAGGTTAGGAATAATAGAAGGAAAACTTACTGAAGAGTCGTATTTAGCGAACTACGTTTCAAAAGAAGATATAATAGACGATTTAAAGTATATTAGCCAACAAAGTGAGTACATAGACACTGGTCAAGATGTGGTGTTAGAGAAAGCTCTAAACGTATTGCCGTATCAGGTTGGTCAGTTATATGAAAATTTTCCAATAACACTTACACATAACGATTACCATGCCAAAAATATAATAAAAAACAATGGGGGGATAGCTGTTATTGATTGGGCATCAGCATATCTTAGTCCCCATCTTGGAGATTTATACTGTTTGATTAGTTCCGCAAAAGACTACGATATTACACCAACCGATTTGATTTATGCGTATTGGGAAGAAATTGATGATGATTGGTCATGCGATATGGAATGGCAAATAAACATAGGTGGTATTTGCTGGATAATTCATGAACTTCGTCAGCTTTTAGATTATGGGATTAAAGCTATCCCGGTTGCACATGAATGGATTCCTGAAATGATTTATGATATTCGTCAGTTATTGGGCGATTTATAGGTTAAATTAATTAAAATGTATTAGGTCTTAAGAAACACCATGCAATTACTGGACAACACTCCAGAAAATATGACGTAAGTCTCATTTTATAAAAGTTGCTATCCCCTTTGGATATAAAAATCTAAAGGGGATTTTTGATGTCAAAAAGAATAGCTGAAATTGAAAAATGGCTTATTAGGTTGTGTATGAAATGGATGATTGGATGGTGTTAAATGTGGATTTTTTATTAAATAATATAATGATATTATATTAAAAGAAATTAATGAAAAAAATGTAGATTTGAAATGAAGTTTGATAATTTTTGATTGAAATAAATCAACATTTCTTAATGTTTTTGCTTGATTTATTTCTTGAAAAGGAAAACAATTTTTGTTGTTATATCAGTATTTATAACCTTTTTCCATCAGAATATTTATAGGTTGAAATTCAAAAAGATCTTATTTAATGGTATGAATCTATAATATAGAACATATAAATATATTGTTGACACAATTGACATACTATGTATAATTAATGACAACGGTTACATTAGGTGTATTAATAAATGATATGTCATTTGTAGGTGGGTTAGCTGTTATCTAAAATACATGATTGGAGGAGGAAAAATTTAGTTTTCTGCTTTTATTTTTTCGGATACTCAGAATAGGAGGTAGTAAAAATGAGCAATTCTATCTTTCGCAAATTAATGTTTAGTTTCTGTTTAGTAATAGTAATAGCCTTAGTCGCTTGTTCTTCAAATGAGGACGGGGACGGAAGTACTAGTGAAGGCGACACTGTGGAATTTTGGCATTCTATGACGGATACTTCAGGTGACGCTGTGGAAAAAGTGATAGAAAAATTTGAAGAGGAAAATCCTGATATTAATATTGAAGCTACTTATGTGGCAAATCAAGGAGAGGGGCAAAACGAGAAATTATTAACAGCTATTGCCGGTGGAAATCCTCCTGATGTTGCCTATTTTGATCGATTTGAAGTGGCCGCATGGGCAGCTCAAGGTTCTTTAGAGCCGCTAACAGAGATGGCAGAAGAAGCTGGAATCAGTCAGGATAATTATTATGATTTTGCATGGGAAGAAGCTAGTTATGAAGAAGAATTGTATGCGGTTCCAACTACAACGGATTCACGGCTACTTTTCTATAATAAGGATCATTTTGAAGAAGTAGGATTAGATCCAGAAAGCCCACCTACAACAATCGATGAACTAGAAGAAGCAGCGGAAAAATTAACGATTAAAGAAGGAAATCGTTTTGAAAGAATTGGTTTTATTCCTTGGTTTGGTCAAGGTTGGTTCTATGGTTGGGGATGGTCATTTGGTGGAGATTTCTATGACCCAGATACAGGAGAGGTAACTGCTGATCATCCTAAAAATGTGGAAGCATTAGAGTGGATGACAGAGTTCGGCCAAGAATATGGCGTGGAAGATATTGCAGGTTTCACAGATTCTCAGGGTACTGGCGCAATGGATCCGTTCGTATCAGGTCAGATTAGTATGAAGATTGATGGTAATTTTGGTGTAGCAGCCTTAGAAAAATTTGATCCAGATTTAAACTATGGTGTAACGCCAATTCCGACTCCTACTGGTGATAATTTCACTACTTGGTCTGGTGGCTGGTCTGTAGTCATGCCAAAGGGTGCTAATAATCAAGAAGGAGCTTGGGAGTTCATGAAGTTCTTTGGTAGTGAAGAAGGGCAGAAGATTTTCAGTGAAACAAGTAGAGACTTCTCTGTCATTGAATCAGTAAATGAATCATTAGGGTATACCGAAGATCCAATCTTTGCTGAATTCATAAATATATTGCCTGAATCTAATTCTCGACCAGTAATGACAGAAGGTTCCCTTTATTGGAATGCATTAGCGGATGCCGTGGAGGCTTCTACACGTGGAAACGGCACACCAAAGGAAAATTTAGAAAAGGTTACCCAACAAGTTTCTGACGCATTGGAAGAATAAGCAGTAAAGGAGAAGGTAACTCTTCTCCTTTACCTCTTAAATGAGGGAGGTAATCCAGATGAAGAAAAAGATGGAACAATCCGATCAGCCTTTGTCAGCGGGAGGTATGATAAATCCCAAAAAGAAAAAATCTAAAGTAAGTGGATCGTCTATTAATGGTTGGTTATTTGCCTCACCGTGGATTATAGGGTTGTTATTATTTTATGCGTTTCCGCTCTTCTCTTCCATTTACTTTAGCTTTACTACATATAGTATATTAAGCCCAGGTGAATTCATAGGCTTAGATAACTATAAACAACTTATGAGTGATGGATTATTTTGGAAGTCTATTTATAATACTATTTATTTCGCTGTTTTCTTTGTACCTTTAAGCATCATCATTGGAGTTGCATTAGCGATGATGTTGAATATGAGAGTTAAAGGAATGGCTGTTTACCGTACAATCTTCTTTCTGCCGACCTTAGTACCTCATGTGGCATTAGCGGTATTATGGATGTGGCTATTAAATCCAGGTTTCGGTCTAGTAAATGGTGTGCTAGATGCAATCGGTATTACAGGTCCCAATTGGTTAGGAAGTGTGACATGGTCAAAACCATCCCTGATTTTGATGTCCCTATGGGCGATTGGGCAACCAGTGATTATTTATTTGGCAGGACTCGGGGATATTCCTCAAGAGTTATATGAAGCTGCTGATGTAGATGGTGCAAGCTGGCTGCAGAAAACGTTTAAAGTAACAATACCATTATTAACACCCGTTATTTTCTTTAATTTGGTAATGGGGGCGATTGGGGCATTTCAGCAATTCACCCTCCCATATACGATGACGCAAGGACAAGGAACACCTGATAACTCAATGACTTTTTATGTCATGTATTTATATGACAATGCCTTTAAATATTTTCAAATGGGTTATGCGTCTGCGATGGCGTGGATTCTCTTTATCGTTATCATGCTATTAACAGCAGTGATTTTCATTTCATCAAAACGGTGGGTACATTATCAAGGTAAATAAAAAGGAGGTAGTTCGTAATGCAGCCAAAAGCAAGACAAAATCTTCTGAGAACATCTGCTCACCTTGGTTTATTAATTGCTTCAGCGTTTTTCTTAGTGCCTTTCTTGTGGATGGTATCAACATCTTTGAAGCCAGTTACACAAATTTTTACGTATCCGCCTGAAATGATACCTAATCCATTTCAGTGGAGTAACTATATTGAAGCAACACAGTATATTCCGTTCTTTACCTATTTATCTAATACAACGATTATTACTGTATTCAGTACCATAGGTGTCGTCTTATCCTGTCCGCTTGTAGCATATAGTTTTGCTAAATTAGAGTGGAAAGGCCGCAATACGATGTTTATTATCACCATAGCAGTTATGATGATTCCTATGCAGGTGACGATGATTCCGCTCTTTTTATTGTTTAATAAGATTGGCTGGGTTGGAACACCATTACCATTAATTGTCCCTGCATTTTTCGGTGTACCATTCTCCATCTTTTTAATGAGACAATTTTTTATGGGCTTGCCAAACACTCTAAGAGATGCTGCCAAAATTGATGGAGCAAGTGAATTCAGGATATATTGGCAAATTATGCTGCCGCTTGCTAAGCCAGCTGTGTTAGCTGTTGGGTTGTTTCAATTTATGAATGTGTGGACCGATTTTATAGGCCCGTTACTTTATCTTACGGATGAATCACAATATACGTTGTCATTAGGTTTACAGCAATTCCAAAGCCAGAAAGGTACAGAATGGGGCTTGATGATGGCTGTTTCCACTATGATGACTTTACCGGTTATCATTTTATTTTTCTTTATGCAACGTACATTTATTCAAGGTATTACCTTTAGTGGTATCAAATAAGTTCGTTTTTTACAATAGGAGGTTTTTAAGATGGATTATCAAATTGGCATGCGCTTATCCCCGAATATGGGAGAGGAAGGTATTGAATATGTTGCTAAGTGGGCAGCAAGCATTGGTTTAGATGTAATCGATGTTCCGGAATGGAATCAAGATATAAAACAAGTTCTAGATAGGTATGGGTTGAAAGTAGGATCGATTGATGGTCGAGGTGCAGTGGGTAACTCAAAACTATTAAGTTTAGATGCTGACAAAAGAAAACAAGCAGTAACCGAGTTAAAAGAACAGATGTCAGAAGTTGCTGCCTTAGGTGGTAAGGTACTATTCATGTGCTTAATCCCAGAGGATAATAGTACTCCAAGGTCGACAAGTTTTGAATTATGGAAAGAAACGTTTTCTAAGATTATTAAGCATGCAGAACATGAAGATCTTTATATTGCATTAGAAGGTTATCCTGGTCCAGCCCCATACTATCCGACAATTGGTTGTACACCTGAGATGCTAAGAACGATGTTTCAAGCAATTCCTTCTACACATTTTGGATTGAATTTTGATCCATCTCACTTAGTGCGCTTAGGGATAGATTATATGCGCGTATTAACAGAATTCGGTGATCATATTAATTATTGCCATGGTAAAGACACGGAAATATTACAGCAAGAATTATATGAATTCGGTATTTTGCCAACAACATTTGGAACGAATATTGATTTTTCTGAGGGATCTTGGCGATATACCATACCAGGTCATGGAGAAGTGGACTGGGGCAAAGTAGCGTTAGGTCTTGAAAAAGTAGGTTATCAAGGACCAGTGAGTATCGAGTTAGAAGATCATAGGTATTGGGGTTCCCTTGAATTAGAAAAACAAGGAATTATCAAAGCGAAGGAACATTTAGAGAGATATTTTAAATGAGGAATAAAAGGAGCGTTATTATGACTAGTAAAGTTAGCATTGGAATTATTGGAAGTGGTGGAATTGCAGCTGCTCATGCGCAAGCTTATTTAAGTTTTCCAGATGTTGAAATTATCGGTGTTTCAGATATAATACCAGGAAAAGCACAGAGCTTTATTGATCAGCAGGGTATAGAAGGTGCAATAGCTTGTGATAGTGTAGAAGAATTATTAGCATTAGATATCGAAGCAGTAAGTGTTTGTACACCAAATGTTGCCCATCATTCTGCCTCAGTTGAAGCATTACAGGCAGGAAAACATGTATTGGTTGAAAAGCCGTTAGCTGTAACATTAGATCAAGGAATTGATATGGTAAAAACAGCAAAAAATAATGACAAAATCTTAAGTGTAGGCTTCCAGCCAAGATACGACCCTAATATGAAAGCGGTAAAAGAATTAATCAATTCTGGTAAATTAGGTGATGTCTATTACATGCAAGCTGGAGGCGGGCGTCGTAGAGGTATGCCTGGTGGGACGTTTATTAATAAAGAATTAGCTGGAGCAGGTGCGATGGCGGATATCGGCTGTTATTCATTGGATCTAGTCTTGAATGCGTTAAATTATCCTAAGCCACTTACTGTATCTGCTTATACGTCTAGTTTATTTGGGACGAACCCAGCTTATCATCCTGAAGCAGACAAGTTTGACGTAGAAGATTTTGGTGTTGCGATGGTTCGATTAGAAGGTGGGAAAGTATTGAATTTTAAGATTTCCTGGGCAATGCATATGGATTCATTAGGACCAACATTATTCCTTGGAACAGATGCTGGATTGAAATTGACTCCTGCAGGTAATGGTCCTTGGAGCGGTGTCTGGGATGGTGGCATAGGATCTATTGAATTATTCCATGATCTAAATAACCATCATGTAGAGACATCCATTCCGGTACAGGAGCACTCCATTGATATTTTCAGAGAAAAAGTACGTGATTTCGTTACGGCAGTAAAAGAAGGTAAATCAGC
This sequence comes from Gracilibacillus orientalis, assembly GCF_900114645.1. Lineage (GTDB taxonomy): Bacteria > Bacillota > Bacilli > Bacillales > Amphibacillaceae > Gracilibacillus > Gracilibacillus orientalis. The sequence goes on from NZ_FOTR01000005.1 coordinate 28,229, forward strand.
ACCTATTCCTGCTGAAGAAATCTTGATCAACCAAGCAATTATTGATGGTATCATACGATCATCAGAATTAGGAAGGGAAATGGAGATTAATATACCAGAAATATAATCAACAGAGGTTGAGGCTAAAGCTTATTGTGAAGAGGTAAAGGAGCGATGTCATGGAATTAGATGGCCTAGCAGGAAAAGTATATAAAGTTACCGATTGGTTAATGACGATAGTTGTTACTAATTTGCTATGGTTTATATTTAACATACCAATCGCTTATTTAACCTTTATGTTATTAGTAGTTGATGATATGAGAGAGATTATTGCATTCTCTTTATATATTTTGATATTAGTACCATTGCTGTTTTTTCCAGCAACAACAGCAATGTTTGCGGTGATCAGACATAAAATAATGTTTTCGAAAAATGATGTGAGCATTTTTAAGCTTTTTATTAAGAATTGGAAAGTTAATTTTGTGAGAAGTATGCTTGGAGGAAGCATTTTTGCGCTTCTTTGGGTTATTTTAGTGGTTGATTACTTCTTTTTTGTAAATCGTATAAATGAAAACTTTGTGTATTTGTTTATGTTGATTGGTTTTTTTCTAGTTGTCATGACGTTACATTTCTTTTCTGTGACTGTACATGTTCATACTAAGCTGCTCCAGGCCATAAAGAATGCAATGATAATAAGTCTGATTAACCCACTGTTAACACTTATCATAGGCGTAGTAAGTCTAGCTGTTATCTATTGCAGTTTTCAAGTAACTACATTTCTGATTCCTTTTTTTGTGGGGTCGCTAATAGTGTATGTATCATTTTATGGTTTTTATCGCTTCTTCACAAAAATGATAGATACTACAATGCCAATAACATCTGAAAAAGGTTAACTAGATAATCTAGTTAACCTTTTACTTATCTAAATGAATATTACAAAAGTGGAATAATTTATGAATCGTTGATTTTTTTGATATAATAGTATATTAATGGAGAAAAGTACATCGCTTACCTTGAGGTGAAGAAATGAGAGCACTGTATGAGCAAGTGTATGAATCTTTAAAGCAAGATATTCTTTCATCGAAATATAAAATAGGTGAAAGAATACCTTCTGAGAAAGAGATAACAGAATCTTTTTCAGTCAGTCGTATAACTAGCAAAAAGGCACTAGAGAAATTAGTTCAAGACGGCCTGGTATATCGGCAAAGAGGAAAAGGAACCTTTGTATTGAACACAAGTCAAACCTCGGTAAATATTGAAAAAAGTAATCGAACAAAGCCTGTATTCGGCTTGATTGTTCCGATGTTTAGCGAAAGCTATGGTACGGGAATCATTGAAGCAATTGAGGAAGAGGCGAATGGTAAGTGTATGATTATGCTGAAGCGTTCGCTTGGTATACTAGAACGAGAAGAAAAAGCAATCAAGGAACTACTTGCATATGGAGTGGACGGCCTAATCATATTCCCAGCAAAATCAGAGCATTATAGCGCAGAAATTTTAAAAATGATTGTGAATAAGTTCCCTTTTGTATTAATTGACCGCAACTTTAAAGGTATTGCGGCTCCATCTGTATCAACAGATAATTTTAATGCCGCTAAAAATGGTATTAAATATTTATTTGATAGTGGTCATGAACAAATAGGTATTTTACTAGCAGAAGATTTTGAAATTACTGCAATTGAAGAGAGACTAAAAGGGATTGTCAGTGCATTCGCAGAAAATAAGGTAAGTGTCAATAAAGCGTACTGGTGTGACACCATCAAAAGAACTCCCGCTACGGAGAAAAAAGATATCGAATGGATTAAACAACATTTAATCAATAATCCTAATTTAACGGCACTATTTGCTTTAGAATATAAAATTGCGACCTTAGCGAAGATAGCGGTGGAACAACTTAATAAAAAAGTCCCGGAAGATATTTCGATCTTATCCTTTGATAGCCCAACAGTAACAACGATGGAGTGGCACTTTACCCACATAAAGCAGAATGAAGGAGAAATTGGCAGGCGGGCAATTCAAAAGTTATTACACATGCAAGAGACTGGATTAGACTCAGACAAAGAACAGATCAGAGCAACTTTACATGATGGAAATTCTACCATGCCACTCGTTAAGGTAGTTGCGGAGAATCAATCTGAAACATGATCAATCCTTTATCGGATGAACGATAGTAATAGAAGTTCCCCATCTTTCCTTACTACGAATGATAAATGTATAGCGACTATTAAAGATTAGCTCAAGTCGCTTATTGGTATTCGCTAATCCGATATGCTTTGTTGATAATGATTCGGATTGAATTTCTCTTCTTAATGCATGCAGATTCTCCTTTGAAATGCCCTTTCCGCTATCAATCATCGTAACGTGGATCTTATCCTCTAAAACATGAATTTTTATTTTAATAGTGAGTTCTTGATTCGATTGATGGTCTATCCCATGAGCCAAGCTATTTTCAATAATCGGTTGTAACATAAATTTTAGTACTTGTTTATCCAAAAGCTTTTCGTCGTAATCCCAAATGATTGAAAAAGGGTGATCCGAACGTATCTTAATAATGTCGATATAATTCTGGGTATGATGTATTTCCTCTGCTAATGTCACAGTATGTTGCTTGATTCGTAAAGAAAAATGAAGAATATCTGTTAGTGTTTCTACCATTTTTGTCACTTTATTTGGTTGTCCTGTTAATGCCATAGCCCGCCAATAAATGATAGTTAGTGTATTAGACAGAAAGTGTGGATTAATTTGATTTTGAAGTGCTAACAATTCAGCTGATTGCAGCTGGTACTTGTTTTCTTTCAGTTCTTTTTCTAAATTGCTTTGGTTCACATAATTTTTTAAAATCCTTTGCACAATAAGTTGATATTCGTTGTCTTTAAAAGATAATTTCTTTGTCCACTCTTCATGTTGACTAGTGGTATTTAAGGTAGAGATGATTTTGTGAACGTGTTTTGCGTTTTTTTGTGATAAATAATAAATGGTTGCTGCTCCTAATATCAATGATAATAGTACAAATAATAAGGTAAACCATCTTAATTGATTAGGGATATTATAGATAATATTGTCTTCAATTACCGAGATGTATCGAAGTTGATATTCATCAGAGAATAGTTGATGAACAATATATGTGTTTCCATCTAACTTCATTGAATAGGATTCTTGTTGATTAGTTAAATCTAATTCAGATGGATTTATGCTATTACTCGTTGTGTTTTCATATAGTTTTTGGTGATTTTCGTCTAAGACGAATATATTTTGATCTTGATAATGATTTAATTCATTCATTAAATCTTTGAAATAGCTTTGGTATATATTTAATACAATTATCCCTTCCACATGTTGTGCGCTCGTTTTAAAAATATTTTTGTAAATCGATATAACTGGTTCAGGTGATTCAAATGAAAACTCAGAAATGCTCCGTGTTCTCATCCATAGTTCTTCCTTCTTAGATGACTTATCAAACTCTTCGAACCATTCCGTATCATGCATGGAGCTGATAGAGGTAACACCAGCTCTAGATGTTAGTACACGATCTTTATCATTCATATAATAAACATATATCGAGTGAATATAAGGGGTTGCTATTGCTTTACGTCGTAATGTACCTTCTCCATATTCTAAGTTTCGTTTCTGTTGGAGTGTTAAAAACTCTGAATCTAGTATATTTTGAAGTGATAAAATTATTTCTGGATTCCAATTATAATCTAAGTGTAACAAGTGCATGTCGTTTAGAACGAGACTTGTTTGTTGGTCTAATTGCTGTAGTAGATTCAGGTTATTAGTTGTAATGGATTCTTTCATATATTTGTCGGTAATAATAATAGCAAATGATCCGAGTATGAATACCGGTATTAATACAGGAAATAAAAAGAGAACAATGTTTTTGATTAATATTTTATTCATCATATTTCAGTTTGATGGTTACTTGTTTGTCGGTATTCTCTCGGTGTTATGCCATAATATTTCTTAAACGTTCGGGTGAAATTTTTTGGGTTGCTATAGCCGACAAGTTTACTGATTTCATACGTCTTATAGTTAAAGTCATTCAGCATTTGTGACGCTTTTTCCATTCTGATTTCTGTTAAATAAGTGGAAAAATTAGTACCTGTCTTTTCCTTGAAGAAGGTACTTAAATAATTTGGTGACATTTTGCATAGATTAGCTAGATCTCCGAGTGATATGTTAGCATAGTGATCTTCTACATATTTCTTTATGGTATGAATAATATTATCCGAATAGCTACCAGTCCCTTTTGTCGAATGAACGGTTAAGCACGTATCTAATTTCTTCTTCAACTGGGAGAATACCTCTTGCATTTCCTCATACTTACCTGGTTTAACAATATAGTCGACCACCCCAAATTTCATGGCTTCCTTCGCATATTGAAAATCACGATAACCACTTAAGATAACGGTGTGAATCTGATTATGTTTTTGATGAATCTGTTTCGCAAGACCAAGTCCGTCTATGACAGGCATTCGGATATCTGTTAATAAAACATCAATGGGATTTTGGGATATATATTCAAGCGCTTTTTCACCATTTTCACAATCATGGGCGATTTCAAAACCTAGATGACTCCACGGAAAATAGTTTTTTAAGCCATAACGAATTTCTTTCTCATCATCTACTAGTAATATTTTGTACACTTTTTTCGCTCCTTTAAGTATCTTTTTCTACGATATCGTAAATAAAGATTCCTTTTAATGTAAACGCTTAACTTTTTAGTAAAAATATTAATTGTAACCCCTTTTTTATATGTAAAGTCATTATATACTTAACGTAACGATTTATTATTCATTTATTTTAAAAGATAACAGAAAAAATAACAACCGTAGGAAGGGGGGGATTAGTGAATGAGTATGGAAAAGTTGACGGATGTCGTGAGGGTTTTTTGTATTCAACTCTTACAGCTAGTGTATTTAAATATGTTATGGTTCCTCTTTACGATTTTCGGCATCATTCTATTGGGAATAATTCCTGCAACATTGGCAGTTTGTAAAGTGCAGCATCATCTATTAACAGAAAAACATATCCCATCGATTTGGAGACTATTTTGGGAGACGTATAGATCGCATTTCTTTAAGGTGAATCAATTAGCAATTGTACTTGGGTCAATTGGTTTCATTATTTATTTTGATATACAGTTTTTTATGAATCAAGAAGGTCTTTGGAGTTATGGCGTTAGTGTATGTTTTTATATTATTTCTGTTTGGTTCATGATTACGTTGTTGTATATTTTTCCAACTTATTTACATTACCAACTAAGTCTTTTTGGTTATATTAAATATTCTTTTATTGTAGGTATGTTAAATCCTATTAAAACAATTGGTTTTACCATAGCGATTGTCGGTGTGATATATCTGTCATTAGCATTCCCACAGCTATTATTCTCAATAGGAATAAGCTTAACTTTATTTATTGTCATGGTTATCGGGAATCATGCAATAGATACTATTAATGTATTGAAAGAGAGTTTCAGTAATTAAACGATAAAAAATTTATGAAAAAGGGGAGAATTTACATGACAAAAAAATGGCATTATTTATTTTTTGCTTTGGTTATGACTGGTTTATTAGTCGCATGTAGTTCGAGTGATTCTGCGTCTGAAACAGATAGAGATAGTAGTAATAAAGTAGAATTACGAATGCTCTGGTGGGGTTCACAAGATAGACATGATCGCACGTTAGAAGTAATTGATTTATACATGGAAGAAAATCCGAATGTAACGATTTCTGCAGAATTTACTGGTTGGGATGGTTATTGGGAGAAGATGGCAACACAAGCTGCTGGTGGCAACTTACCTGATATCGTCCAAATGGATTATAAATATTTAGCGGAATATGCTGGGAAAGGTTTGTTAGCAGATTTAAACCCATATCTAGAAAGTGATGCGCTCGATTTAAGTGATGTAGAAGATACGTATATTGATGGTGGAATCATCGATGATAAGTTATACGCAGTGAATATTGGTGCCAACGCACATGCGATTGTGGTAGATAATGCGATGTTTGAAGAAGCAGGCATAGATCCACTAGAGCCAGGTTATACGTGGGAAGAATTGAAAGAAAAGGCAAAAGCGCTTTCTGATAACTTAGGTGATAATGTGTATGGTGTCCATCCGGGTGCAGGCGTCATGGGATTTAAACATTATTTAAGACAACATGATCAATGGTTATATAGTGAAGATGGAACAGAACTTGGTTATGATGATGATCAATTATTAGTAGATTACTTACAGATTACCGTAGATATGTTGGAATCGGGAGCAGCTGCTCCACCTGATGTGTTTATGACAGCCGGTACAAATGTGGAACAATTTCCGATTGTAAATGAAGAAACAGCGATCGTCATGGATATTCACAGTAATCAAATTACCGCCATTGAATCAGGAGCCGGAAGATCATTAGATTTAATGCTTCAGCCTAGTTTAGAAGGTGGCGAACTCGGTCATTATATTAAGCCTGGCCAATTCTTTTCTGTAGCGGAAAGTTCAGAACAACAAGAAGAAGCTGCAAAATTTATTAGTTTCTTTACTAATAGTATTGAAGCAAATGAAATATTAAATGCAGAACGAGGAGTACCAATCGCAGGAGCGGTTCGTGAACACTTAAAGGAAAATGCATCTGATGCAGGTAGAAAAATGTTTGAGTATGTAGAGTTAGCACAAGAGCACAGTCGTGAAATTGATCCACCAGATCCACAAGGTTCTACAGAAATTGAATCATTATTTGCAAATGAAGTGCAAGATCCGATTTATTATGGTGAAGTAACTCCAGAAGAAGCGGCTGAGAATTTCAGAGCGAAAGCATCTGAAATATTAGCTACAGATCAATAGTATAATAAGAAGTCATCCGATCATGAGATGACTTCTACCTTAATTGTTGGAGGTGTATACATGCCAGAGCAGGCTAATGTAGCGAAATATAACAGTAACAGTGACAAGCTGCATAAACAATGGAAGGTCGATTTGATTGGGTTTGCGTTTATTTCACCATGGTTAATTGGCTTTTTAGGCTTTATTATCGGTCCTATGCTTGCATCCTTGTATTTTTCATTTACTAATTATGATTTATTAACTGCACCTACGTGGATCGGATTAGATAACTACATAAATATGTTTACAAATGATAGTAGATTTTGGCAAGCGATAAAAGTAACATTTATCTTTGTCTTTGGTAGTGTTCCACTTAAATTAGTTTTTGCCTTATTTGTGGCGATGTTATTTAATACAAAACGTCGTGGCGTTGGGTTATATCGAACATTGTATTATGTGCCCTCTATTCTTGGAGGAAGTGTAGCGATAGCAGTAGTGTGGAAGCAATTATTTGGAGGCGATGGTGCGATTAATGATATTTTATCATTGTTTGGGATTCCTTCGATTAGTTGGGTAACAAGCCCTGACTTTGCACTTTCTACACTGATCCTTTTGGTTGTTTGGCAATTCGGCTCACCAATGCTTATTTTTTTAGCTGGTTTGAAAGCGATACCGGCAGAATTGTATGAAGCGGCAGCTGTTGATGGAGCTAGTCCATTTCACCAATTTATCAAAATAACAATTCCGATGTTATCGCCAGTTATCTTCTTTAATTTAGTGATGCAGACAATCCAAGGATTTATGGCATTTACACAAAGTTTCTTGATTACGGAAGGTGGACCAATGGATCGGACATTATTCTATGCTGTTTATTTATATGAGAAAGCTTTTGCCCATTTTGATATGGGGTATGCATCCGCATTAGCATGGATTTTATTATTAATTTGTGGCATCTTTACGGCATTTATCTTCCGTACAGCTAAAAGCTGGGTCTATTACGAATCGGAAGGAGGTAAATAAGGATGAAAAGAAATAAAAATCTCAAAACACTTATTTATCACGGATCGATTTGGGTATTAGGTCTGTTAATGATTTATCCAATATTGTGGACTATTGCGAGTTCTTTGAAACCTGAAAATGAAATATTTCGTAATGCTGCATCGTTAATCCCTTCAGAAATTAGATGGGACAATTATTTACAAGGGTGGGAAGGGTTCGGTAATCTTAGCTTTGCTACTTTTTTCATTAATTCGACTTTTGTAACTACAATGGTTGTGATCGGGACCTTATTCTCATCGACCCTAGTTGCTTTTGGGTTTGCAAGGGTGAACTTCCGATTTCGAATGCCGTTATTTGTATGTATGATTATTACGTTAATGTTACCTCAACAAGTAACGTTAATCCCTCAATATATTTTATTCCATAAACTTGGTTGGGTAAATACTTACTTACCGTTAATTGTGCCGGCATTTATTGGTGGGATTCCATTTTTTATCTTTTTAATGATTCAGTTTATCCGTGGGATCCCTCGTGAATTAGATGAAGCGGCATATATGGATGGTTGTAGTATGTTTGGGATATTTTGGCGTGTGGTCTTACCTTTAACGACACCTGCTTTAGCAACGGTTGCGATTTTTTCTTTCTATTGGACTTGGGATGATTTTATGACACCATTAGTTTATTTGAATGATACGAAACTATATACTGTTGCGTTAGGTTTGCAAATGTTTTCCGATCCTGCATCTGTATCTGCTTGGGGACCAATGTTTGCGATGTCTGTTGCCTCGATTATTCCGCAATTACTAGTATTTTTATTCTTCCAAAAATACTTAGTAGAAGGAATTACAGCAGGTGGTGTCAAAGGATAAAGTTAGGATAAATAACAGTAGAATACAGTAGCGTTGCTTGTTCCCTCAGATGATCTTGGTCTAAGAGTGTTGTTTGTACCATATTTATAGCAAAAGGTAGACCAAGATTACCGATATAGGTGCATTTCTTTAATACACAATGTGACCAACCATTCAAATAATAACTCAGGACCCCATCTGATAAACAGGTGGGGCATATTTAGCTCTTACTTTGACATTAAAGATAAATTTTTGCTAGTAATCTGGAGTAGCTTTATAAAATCATGTAATTAGGTTTTTGAACTAAAGAATCAATCTTACTTATTCGTTGTATAATTGTGTCTTTAGGAGCATTTCACATAAATTTCTTTAAGCCTTAACATTCCTCGAATCTGCTCTGAAGAGATATCTTCATATAGAAGTTGAAAAATTTGTTGTAAAGTAAATCCTAATTCTTTATACATTAAGATACGGTTTGCTGTTCTGCGGAATAATAGCGATACCTAGTGTCTGGATCAACTTTGGCATGTTTCAGCATCCCAATTGTTTAAGTATATACTTTCCAGTATAGGGGAAAGTCAACAATTTTTATCACGGTGCTAATCGTCCGTAAAATCCTTTTCTGTTGGAAGCCTTACTTTATATCAAACAAAGTCCGATTCATAAGCATGAAATTTGAAGAGGACGGAAGTTAATGAGATAGTTACTTCAATATAAAGGAAGAAGGTGTAAAACAAATGGAGTCAAATAAAGTCATTGTTGCTTTATCTGGTAGTATAAGAGATAATTCATCAACTCAAAAGTCGTTGAAAAGTCTTGGAAGCTATATACCAAACGAATTTGATTACATCATTTATGATGGTCTTCAAAAACTTCCTCATTTTAACCCGGAATTAGATGGCGAGACACCTCCTTTAGAAGTTCAATCTTTTAGAGCTCTATTAGATAAGGCAGACGGTGTGGTGATTTGTACACCAGAATATATAAAAGGTGTACCCGGCGTTCTAAAAAATGCGTTGGAATGGTTAGTATCATCAGCAAATCTATACACAAAACCTGTAGCCGTTATTACTTCCTCGGGTGGAGGGGAAAATGCACATCAAGCATTGCAACTTAATTTAAGTATGCTTAATGTCGATGTTTCTGAAGGTCGAACACTATTAATCTCAGGTGCCAATAGTAAACAAAGTGAGAACGGGGAATTTGCAAATCATGAAGTTGTTCAATCACTTAAGGACTTAATAAGTAATTTAATAGAACAGATTAAGTAAAATATTTCATCACTAGCAACAAAAAGATCGTCACTTGTGGCGTTCTTTTTCTTTGATAAAAGAAATAATCCTCGGATGAAGTGATGGCTACTATTCTTCCAAAATAGACAGGAATGTTTTTATAGATGTTATTTTTTTACAGGTAACAATCACCTTTTTTATCAGATAGAGGAAAAAGACCTATTGAATTCTTTAAGGTATAATGATAATTTTAAATAGTACATATTATCTAATTTTGAGGTGAAGAAGTGGAAAACGGTAATAATCTTGAAGAAGAAAACGTAGTAGAAAATTCTGAAACGAAAGCTTCAAACGAAGAATCTGGGGAGGAAAAGAAGAAGAGCTCTACCAATTTTGATTTTGGAGAAAGCATGAAAGAAACAAAAGGGATCTTGAAAGAAGCTATCCTGAGACCGCATAATATTGTAAGTTCAAACAGATCGATTAAACTTGAAACAAGTGTACTTATATTATTGTTTCTATCTTTTTTAATTGGTATTTGCAGTTTTATTTTCTATAAATATGCTTTTGATGGTATGCTTAGTTTCCTTGAAGATGTTGGGTTTTTATTTATTCTATCCACTATTTTTTCGTGGATTATAACGTTTGCGATCGGTTATCTTTCAGTATACTTACTGTTAATGTATTTTGGAAATCGAAAAATGGAGCACAAAGAATTATTGACTAAATACGCTATTGTAAATATTCCATTTGCATTGGTTTTCTGTTTAGTAATTCTACTTTTTGGATTTTTAATGATAGACTTGTTTGTCATTACATACGTGTTTGCATTAATGCTTTATGGAATGTTACACATTTATCTTTATCTAGTAAACATGGATAAGCCAAAGTTGGATTTATATTGGACAATGACTGTTTATCTATTATTTTTAATTGTCGTAACGTACTTACTGAATGGACTTGATTTCACATCCTTCTAAAATAAAGAGGAAAAATACAGTTATCAATCTGTTTTTGTTTATCATTTATTATTGGAAGTATTATGTTCCCATGTTGTAAATTATCAAGGAAACCGTTTAACCCCTTTGGATTAATTTGTCTAAAGGGGTTTCTTATGTTAAAAGTAAAATAAAAATGCCGTTAAAGATCCGATAATAGACGAAGTTAAAAGGGAGTGATTCATATCTCCTTTATCCAAAAGGTTTAACTATAACTTTAGAGTTATGTAACGGCTTATAAAACGAAAATCAATTAATGAAAGCTTATTTTTACTCGAACGTTATCACTTGCATTGATGTTGTAAAATAAAATAGAAATCTCTTTTACTTTTATAAGAAACAGGGAAGACCATGTAAAAAAGAAAGAAACTTTAATTTAAGTAAAAGAGACATCTCAGTGTAGGCAGCCACAGATGAAAGGGTAGATTAGGACGGTTGGAAATCTTCAGGATATAAATGTGGAAAGGGTGAATGTATGACGACTAAAGTTCGATCGGAAAAAGAAGCGCATGTGATTGAAGTACGCCAGCTAAAAATGCGTTACGGTACAGTGGACGTGTTGAAGGATGTGAATTTCTCAGTGAGACGTGGTGAAGTTCTCGCCCTTCTAGGTCCCAACGGTGCGGGAAAGACGACTACCATCGAAATTCTAGAAGGTTTCCGTATATCTTCTGGTGGGGAAGCGTTTGTCTTGGGTATTTCTCCAAAAGAAGCAGATGAATCTTGGCGAGCACAACTTGGTATTGTTATGCAGTCCTGGAGGGATCATCCGAAATGGAAAGTGCATGAATTGTTGGATCATTTGGGCAGATATTACGAGCCTTATTCTACTGCAACTCGCTTCAGACCAATGGATGCCGGTGAATTGATTGAGAAAGTCGGTCTGCAAGAACAAGCGAATCAAAAGATTAGTAGCTTGTCCGGTGGTCAACGCAGACGGCTTGACGTTGCCATTGGATTGATCGGCAACCCTGAAGTTTTGTTTCTGGATGAGCCAACTACAGGCTTCGATCCGCAAGCTCGTCGGGATTTTCATGAGGTGATCCGACGTTTGTCAAAATTAGAAGACACTACGATTTTATTGACGACTCACGATTTACATGAGGCGGAGAAACTATCCGATCGTATTCTGATTCTGGCAGATGGTAGAATCGTCGCCAATGGTAGTGCAGAGCAACTAGCTGAGCAAGTTGCCGGAACTTCAGAAGTGCGGTGGATGGTGAACAATGAACGCTTCCAACGAGAAGTACCGGATGCTCCATTGTTTGTCCAACAATTGTTTGAAGAGCATGGCGCTGCCGTTACTGACCTAGAAGTGCGCAAGGCGAGCCTGGAAGATGTCTATATCAAAATGGTTCAACAGATAAAAAATAACGGACGGTTGGACAATAAGCTGGCCAATTTTGAGGGGGAAACAGAATGAACCCTGTTCTACACGCGGCTAAACTCGGTGTATTGCGTGGCTGGATCGAGTTTAAACAAATGCTCAAAAATCCTCAAGAGTTTGGCTTCAATATTATCATGACTATTGTATTCTTGGTTGTTTTGTATTTCCAGCGTAATAAGACGATTGAAGGAAATGATATGGCATTAGCCATGTTTGCACTTCCGAGTTTGCTCGGTATGTTAGTTGTATTCGGCGGCTTTATGGGTGCTGCTACTACGTTGACATTTGAACGGGAAGATGGAACGTTACTTCGGGCGAAGGCGACACCAAATGGTATGGTCAGTTACTTGATCAGCAGAATTATTAGTGTGACGACTTTCTCCATGGTAAGTGTGATCATGCTGCTGATGCCTGGACTGTTTTTGATTAAAGGATTGGCGGATACTTCTTGGAGCGGTTGGTTGCTGCTGTTGCTTATTTTTATTATTGGCATATTGGCTACTCTTCCATGGGGAGCTGTTGTTGGCTCGTTAGTAAAAAGCACTGCTTCCTCATTTAATTTGACGATGTTGCCGTTGGGTGCCTTGACAGCAATCTCCGGTATCTTTTATCCAATTACCAGTTTGCCAGATTGGTTACAAGTCATTGGCCAAATTTTCCCGGTTTATTGGCTGGGTCTCGGCATGCGGGCGGCATTATTGCCAGAAACAGCAGTACTGGCCGAAATTGGGGAATCCTGGCGCTATTTCGAAATGTTTGGGGTGCTTGGTATTTGGACCATTGCAGGATTCCTAATCGTCCCCAAAATATTAAGACGAATGGCACGCAAAGAATCCGGATCCACCATGGAGAAGCGCAAGCAAGAAATGATGTCCCGTGGTTATTAAACAGTGTTGATGGATTTATAATAAAGTTGGTGAAGATTTCCCTTTTGGATTTCACATTGTCCAAAGGGTCTTTTTATCTGATACTATAAGTCACTTAAATGATATAATCACAAAAATCCCAGCGGGGAAGTTCCCACCAGGATTTAGATTGAAAAATGATTATTATACAAATCAAAAAATTAAAAGATTTATTTTAAGGGTTTTAATGGATCTCGAAATAATCAACGAAAGCATCCCACTCTCCGTCATCAGATGTTACAATGAGCTCAATCTCTTGCTCTCCAGTTCCATGGTTCACATTGTCTATGGTATAGACAGCAGGGTTGCTTCCGCCGAAGTAGAAAGTACCCTTCGTTTGTCCGCCAATTTTTAAGTCGACTCTGGCCATGTTGGAGTTATCAGAAGCACCACGAAGTGAAAAACTATGGGTGTCACTTGCAAAATACTGGGTGTATTTGACCGAATCATTGTTTGCGTATAAAGCGACTCCATCGAATGGCGAACTGATATTTCCGGTATACTGACCACTTTTGGTCATGTTTTCGGCTTCCACTCTCGTATTGCTGTCATTTTCATCATCACCGCCGGAACCACCATCACCACCACCAGAGTTTCCACCGATAGTAATTGTATTACTATATACATCAGCACTTCCACTGCTTTGATAGCCCTCTACCGTAAGTGCTGTTTCATACATATTACCCATATCCATCCCTAAACTTTCCCACGCATTAAAATGTTCACTAACAGATATGGTTCCGCTCGTACGTTTCGATCTTCGGACACTCCAATACTGCTGAAAAGTTGCCGTTCCTATGATGGAAGGTTCGTTGGTTCTAGTGGTCTCATAGATATCATAGGTACCACCATCAACGGTAATGGTGTCTTTTACTGTTCCACCTGGTGGACGCCAGTTGCCCCAACTCTCAACGATGTAATATTCTACGAGTGGGTCAACAGTCCATCCATAAACCGTTAAATAGGAGTTGCCATTAGGCTGATAGTTGGCTCCATAGTTTATTGATATATTTCCAATTTGCTGGTGTGTCTGTGTCTCGTCGAATTTCTTGCCTTTACGGAATAATATATTATTGACATTACTCCACTCAGCACTGAATGTACCACCACTATTGAGGGTCATACTTCCTGACCCACCGCTATCCTTCCAGAATTCATAATCGTATCCGTCATGGGTGCCAGTTTCATTACTAGTGACCGCTGCATTGACATTTATTGCAGGAATTGTAAGTGCGAAACAAACTAACATTACGAAAAAAATCTTCATACTTTTTCGTTTCAATTTGGAATTCCTCCTTTTTGCTGAAATGCAATTAGTCCTTACTATGATGCTGTGCAGCCCTTATCAGGCAAATTACTCCCTCCTTTTTGTAAGCGGTCTCTTTAACGCACTTTAATGGTACTAGAATTTTCCATTAATTTTAACCATAAAAACTATATATGATATTTAAGAAATTAAAGATTTCATAGTTTTAGTGAAGACTTTGTCATTTATCTCGTATCAATCTGTGTTTCCATTAACTTATTAACATAAAAAATATGCATACTACAAATTGAAACATCAAAATTACCACACAAACTATTTCCTGAGCTAGAAATTACAGATGTCGCAAATTCTATTCAAGAATATGTGCAACAAAAAAACTAAATATCTCACACTACCTTACTTCATATGAGCCTGTATTAATTAATAAAGAGCAAGCAGAATTGATGGGATGCAAAAAAGGTATTCCAGCTATGAAAATACAAAACCGTTGCCTACTTAAAGGTGGTGTTGTTTATGAGTATAGCGAGGTTATCGCAATTGACTATTCTTGCACTTATATTACACCTTTTAACAAAGAAAACCATTCACAGCGAAGAAGACAAAGATAATAGAAAAACCTATGATAAGGTATCATAGGTTTTTAATAATATTATGATTTATCTTCATTTTCAGCTAACATTGATAGAAATTCAGGAGGAAAGATAATCGGTTTTTCCCCATTACCATTTTGGTGATCGTCTTCTTTGAGTTGACTTACTTCCTTATGGATTCTCTCCATTCGTTCATCTAGTTCATTTGCTGTCACTGCAGCATCTCTTAAATCATCTCGTAATGATTTAGGGATAGCTTTATTATATTTATAGTAGATTTTATGCTCTAAACTTGCCCAGAAGTCCATTGCAATCGTTCTAATTTGAATTTCAGCATAAACATTTTCAACCCGGTCTGACATGAAAATGGGTATCTGTACTATCAGGTGAAGACTTTTGTATCCATTAGTCTTTGGATTTTGTATATAGTCTTTCTTTTCAATCAATGTAATATCTTTCTGTTGAGTCAGCATATCTGCTACTCTATGAATATCTGATACGAAAGAACAGTTTATTCGAATTCCGGCAATGTCACGGATGTTCTCTCGGATCACTGGCAGGTTTAAAGGCAACTTTTTCTTTTGCACTTTTTTGAAGGTGCTTTCAGGTGATTTGACACGTGATTTCACATGTTCAATCGGATTGTAATCATGAATTTGTTGAAATTCCTGTTGTAATATACTAATTTTTGTACTTACTTCTTCCACGGCAAACTTATAAGCCATCATAAATCGTACCATTTCTGTTTTCCAATGCATGACATTTTTGAGTTCTATTGAAGTATCTTCCATGTTGTGAAATCTCCCTTCTCATTCACTAACGTATCTATATTCAAGCACTATTAATTGTTTTGGTAAATTCTATTATCATAAAGTAATCAGCTCAAGTCAAAGAAAAGAATGAGGAAAAAGTGTGAAAGAACTGTGGTGTGCAGTCAAATGAATGCTATGGGAATCATTCAAATCCAATACAAAATGCATCAAGGGATGATTTTTAGAAATAATGAATTTGAAGCACGGATTGTAAAATAACCTCCATATTCAAACAGACCATATAGAATGCATTATTTCAAAATAATGGCTGATATAGAGTCGAATGATCTGATTCTGAATTTTACATACAAGAAATAATAGTTTCTCTCGAATTCTCTTATGTAAAGAGAAAATGGGGAGGAATTTTTTATGTTAAAAAGATTTAGAAATATGTTTATAGTTTGTATAATGGGGGCCCTTATGATGATTATAGCTCCTACCATTTCAGAAGCTGCGATTGGGGATCGCACACTAACTAATGGATCATCAGGATCGGATGTTGCCGAATTGCAGGATTATTTGATGACGAAAGGAGTATTCCCGTACCATACGTCGACAGGATACTACGGTGACATCACGGAGGAAGCGGTAGAGGATTTTCAACGAAAACGAAATCTGAAAGTAGATGGTATTGCTGGTCCGCAAACGAATCATGCGGCACAAGTGTTGCGAAATGGTAATATAGGAAAGCAAGTCATCCAAATTCAATACCAGTTGAAGGAGACAGGACACTACAATTCAAGTATAGATGGTATTTATGGTTCCGGTACAGTGAGTGCGATTAAGAGCTTTCAAAAACAACAAGGATTAGCAGTCGACGGAATTGCAGGACCTAATACTAGATCAGCATTGGATAGTTTAGCTGAGCGTGGTACAGCAGCTGGAAAAACATTGACGGTGGAAAGTACAGCGTATACGGCAAGTTGTGATGGTTGTTCAGGTGTGACAAAGATGGGTCTTGATCTAAAGGAATATCCTGATGCGAAAGTAATCGCTGTTGACCCTAGTGTTATTCCACTAGGATCTATTGTTAAAGTGGAAGGTTATGGAGTCGCCATTGCAGCAGATATTGGCGGTGGTATAAATGGCGATTCAATCGATTTGTTCATTCCTAACCGTGACGATGCCCTTCAATGGGGACGTAAAAACGTACGTGTGGAAATAATAGAATAGATTACAAGAGCTGACCCCTGCATTTTTGCCGCGGGTCAGCTTTTGTATCACGATACTAACCGTCAGTAAGCCCCCACTGATCATAGTTTCACTTTTATCAGGTAAGAAACAGAAACATCCACGAATTAGTATTACATATTTTAGCAAGTATCTAGCACTTCTATAATCCGTATTTTACCATAGGAAAAACAATCCATTTTATCCAAGTCTACTCTATTTAAACGATTTATTTAACAATTAGTAGGTAATAGGTTTAGTTTTTTGTAATAACTATTGTAAAAGGGTGTCTGCTATTGGCAAGATATGTAGTAGAAAGTCAACTTAGATCGAAAGGGGATTCTGGTATTGGAAACATTTCTTTTTATTTTATTCTACATATGTATATTTTTTCCGATTCTCCATCTACTTCATTGCTTGCCATGGTTTCGTGTACAGGGAGAGGATGATAGACGAAATCCCAAGTCAGAGAAAGGAGTAAGTATATTAATCCCTTGTTTCAATGAAGCGGGAATTATCAAAACGTCGGTTAATAGCATGAAATCACTAGATTACCAAAACTTTGAGGTGATTTATGTTAATGATGGTTCGTCGGATGATACGTTTCCACTTTTGTATAAAAATTTAGAGTTAGAACAATGCTGGAAAACGACACTTAATCAGTTACCGCATCAGGAAATTGAGAGTGCTTATCAGTCTAAATTATATCCTTATATCTTTGTGGTGAATAAAGTAAATGGTGGCAAAGCAGATGCATTAAATGCTGGCATTGAATGTTCGACAAAAGAATTAGTCGTAACATTGGATGCAGACACCATATTAACAGAATCTGCTCTCCATTCCATCAATAATACATTTGACGATGAAAATGTTATTGCTGCAGGTGGTATGGTGCATGTCTTGCAAGCAAAAACGTCAAATCCATTGAATAAGCTTACGCTAACGAAAGCTAATGTGCTCCTTGGTGTGCAGATGCTCGATTTTCTTAAAGCTTTTTATGTAACGAAGATATCACTAGCCCGTTTTCAGGGATTGGCAATTATATCTGGAGCCTTTGGTATTTTCAATAGGGAATTGCTCGTTAAGGTTGGCGGATACAGGTCCTCTGTAGGGGAAGACATTGATATAACGCTAAAAATTCAGCGTTATATCTCTAAAAAGAAACATGAGATGAAAAATAAAAAAATTGTCCTCATTAAGGATGCTATTAGTTATACGGAATTACCGGAAACATGGATAGATTTATTTAAGCAGAGAATCCGTTGGCAAAAGGGATATATTGATTGTCTAGTCCACTTTATGCCCTTTCTATTAAGAACTGTATTGACAAGAGCTGTTTCCTTTTTCTACATTGCAGAAACACTTGTTGTTGCAATACTAGCAGCCTATGTAACAATTGGTGTTTTCACGTACAATGCAGTCGTTAATTTTTCTACGTCATTACTTAGTTTTGTATTGATCTATTTACTTTATATTATCATATTTAATTTAGTATATGACATATTGGCAATATTACAGGTTAAACGTTATGGCTTTACTTTTCAAAAAAAGCAAGTCTTTCGATTGTTCTTAACGATTCTCTATGATGTTTTTATCCATCGCTTTGTAACCATGTATTTTGTTTTGTATGGAAGTATCGCCTATTTCTTTAATAAAGACTGGAAAAAGGTAAAACGAACCGGAAGAAACTATGAAACAGATATGGCATCAGAATATACTACAAGGATATAACATAAAAGCTGGGTGAGGATAATATGAACAAAGACAAATTAAAAAAGTTACTCGTCATAGTAATAACCGCTGTTGGTGTGCTCCTTATCACTACCGGAGGTTATGCATGGCATTCATTTACATCAACCATTACGAATATTCAGGAAGAAATTGATTATCAGGCAAATCAAATGCGTGTAAAAAATCTCGAATTGGGATCAGGTGAACCAATGAGTCTATTATTAATTGGAGTAGATGAACCTGGGTCAAATGGAGATTTTAATCAACGATCGGATACACTCATTTATGTAACCTTAAATCCAAAAACAGAAACAACACATATGGTAAGTATTCCGCGTGATACGTATACAGAAATGACAGGAGAAATTATAGATGATGAGATTCCAGATTCTCCTGCTTTAGATGGTGAAAAAGATAAGATTTCACATTCATATGCTCTAGGTGGTACTAGTATGACTGTGCAATCAGTAGAAACCTTCTTGGATGTGAGAGTGGATTATTTTGTGAAAGTGGATATGACAGGACTTGAAGATATTGTGGATGCAGTGGGTCGCATCGAAGTGGACAATAGCTTTGCATTTACATATAAAGGAGTTACTTTTGAAGAAGGTCCTAATCACTTAAATAGTGAAGAAACAAGAAAATATGTACGTATGAGAAAAGATGACCCACGAGGAGACTTTGGCCGTCAGGAAAGACAAAGACAGGTCATTCAGGCACTCATGGAAAAAGGAACAACACTACAAGGTTTAACTTCATCTATTTCTAATTTTAAAAAGATACTTACCGCAATAGAAGATAATTTTCGAACCAACCTAGATCTGGAATCTATGTGGGATATACAAGATAATTATCGTGATGCTTTAAACAATATTGTAGAACACGAAATCCCCGGAGAAGACGGAGAAATCGATGAGACGTATTACTATATGCCAGATGAAGAAAAAGTTCAGGAACTTTCTGAGGAATTGAATAAGCAGTTGGAAGAATAGTTGAAAGTTGCGTTTTATGATTCAAAAGAGAGATAAGAGCTACATTATTAGTACTCTTATTTCTCTTTTTTCTTTTGTTGTAGATAACGGGTTACTTTATTTCAATTTCCACATATTTTCATGGAATACCACTAAAAAGCATTTGCTATTAAAAATAATAATAGTGTGTTTTGATCAATCTCTTTCGAAACACGCTATTTCTTTTGCATTTTACTATTTTTCCATAAGACTATAAAACTAATTTTTCTGCAATTATATCAATCATATAAGCAATATAATCCTCTTTTCTCTAAAAGGTTATAGGTAAAAATAATCATTTTTCGACAAAATAGTTTAACGATTAGTCTTTTGTGATATTCTATCATATTAAGAAGAGGAATATTTTAGCATCTTTCCTATAGGAAAAAAGGAGGGCAACAATGAATAATAGATTATCTTCTAAACTCGTATTTATTCTTTCTTTATTTTTTCTATCATTTATATTTTTGCAACCAGTACAAGCTAGTAATTTAGAAACCTATGAAGTTAGTTCATCGACTCTTAATGTTCGAAGTGGGCCTTCTTCTGACAGTGAAATCGTAGCACAATTCGTGAACGGGAATGAGCTAGTGATTTTCCAGGAAAAATACGGATGGGTTCAAACTTACTTAGATGGAGAAGAAGTATGGGTGGCCAGACATCATTTAGTAAAAAAAGATTCTTCGAATACCGAAACTGCTAGTACAGGAACTACTAATACCGAAACAAGTAGTGATCATAAAATGGTTACTATTACATCCGAAAGCATTTTTGTTCGTTCTGGACCAGGTACTAGTCATGAAATGGTTAGCTCAGCAGTATCTGGAGATAACTTTGAGGTGACAGACAAGTCAGGTGATTGGTATCAAATTATGTTAAGTGGATCAGAAACAGGCTGGATTGCTTCGTGGTTAACTGACCAAGCTTCTCACCAAGAAGCATCTCAAGATAACAATGCTAATGCTGTATCCTCTAATTCAAAAAGCTTAGAAGGATACAATATTGTTGTTGACCCGGGACATGGTGGTACAGATCCTGGAGCAATAGGCTTCAATGGAATACAAGAAAAAGACGTTATATTACCTACTTCAACAAAGGTTATTGATCATTTACGTGATGCCGGTGCTAATGTCATTGTCACTAGAACCGGAGATAATTTTGTCTTATTAGATGATCGTGTCAGAATTAGTAATAGCTATTATACAGATGCTTTCATTAGTCTTCATTATGATTCATCTTTAAATATGTCAGCAAATGGAGTTACTACGTATTTTGCTGATATAGCTGATAAAAAAATGGGTGAATCTATACAGTCATCCATTATATCTCAAGTTAGTCTTCATGATCGGGGAGTAAGACAAGCAAACTATAAAGTGCTTGTTAATTCATCAGCTCCTTCTGTTTTACTTGAGTTAGGTTTTATATCCAATCCTCATAACCTGCCGATCGTACAAACAGAAAGCTATCAAAACAGTGTAGCAACGGGAATCACAAATGGATTAATAACATATTTTGAATAATACGAGTGGGCTGAATGAATATTCAGCCCACTTTTTTGCTGTAAGGTCCCCTTCTCCTAAATGAATTCCTTTCTCTTCCTACAAGTCAATTGTGAACTTTCCAATTTTTATCACGGTGCTAACCGTCTGTAAGACCCCCACTGATCATAGTCTCACTTTATGAACATTTAAAGATAATCAAGGGTTGTTTTTCTGAGAGTAATAGTATATACTTTTTAACTGATAATGATTATCAATATTGGTTACGGGTTTGGAGGGAAAATATGTATAAACAGAAGAATGTTTATTTTATAATCTTTTGTCTGTTGATGTCCTTGGCACTTCTAGGTGCTTGTAATACGACTGCTACTCATGAAGCCAATTCTGAAGAGGATGAGACGGAAAATGTTAGATATTACGAGAGTGAAAAGGGAACGGTTGAATTACCACTTGAACCATCAAGGGTTGTAGTTTCAGTGAGAGATTATGTCGGTGATGTATTGGCGATGGGCGTCAAACCTGTTGGAGTATCTGAAACAATGGTTTTCGATGCGCCTTATTATCAGGAACAGTTGAAAGGCGTAGAAAGCGTCGGAGAGGATACCGCAATATCCTTAGAAAAGATTACTAGTCTAAACCCTGATTTAATTATTACATATACAGAAGATTCATATGAACAATCGTCCAAAATTGCCCCGACGGTTTTGATTCCATATGGAGAACTTAATTACGAAGAACGTTTACTTGAATTCGGCAAAATATTAAATAAGGAAACGGAGGCTCAGCAAAGGTTAGAGCAGTTTCAAGAGAAAGTAAAGGATAAGAAAGTACAACTATCAGATACATTGGAACAAGATACCAAGGTAGCGATCGTTGAAATTACAGATAAAGATTTGTATGTGTTTGGAAAAACATATGGTCGCGGCGGGGAAATTTTATATAATCAATTAGAATTAGCAGCACCGAAGAAGGTAGAGGAAGTCACAGAAGCTGAGGGGTGGGCAAGTATATCCCTGGAAACCATACCAGAGTACTTAGGAGAAGCTGATTATATCTTAATGGGTGTACGAGATACTGGATCAGATAAAAAAGCTGAAATTCAATCTAGTAAATTATGGACAGAATTATCTGCTGTTAAGGAAGGAAAGGTGTATGAATATGACCTTGCATCGTTCTACTTCCAAGATGTCATAGCTCTCGATTATCAATTAGACTTACTTGTCGAATTTTTTCAATCGAATGAAAAGGTCAACTAAATCATAAGGTGCCAAAATAAATGGAATGAAGGCGGATATATTGGTTCAAATCAACCATTTTTATCACGGTGTTAACCGTCTGTAAGACCCCCACTGATCATAGTCTTACTTTATTGATCTTAAGAGAGGAGATTTTTAATGGATGCTTTAGATGTAAATAAAATAAGTGTAGGTTATTCGAACAACTTAATTATTAAAGATTTGAGTGTCGCGATTCCAAAACATAAAATCACGACTATTGTCGGACCCAATGGATGCGGGAAATCAACGCTTATCAAAACGATTGTCCGCGTTTTGCAAGTGCAATCTGGAGCTGTTTTCTTAGAAGGAAAAGCTATCCATACATTGGATACCAAAGAGGTTGCCAAGCGTATGGCTGTTTTACCCCAAACAGCACAAGCACCTAGTGGATTAACGGTGTTTGAACTCGTTTCTTATGGTCGTTTTCCTCATCGCAAGCGGATGGGAAGATTAACCCAAAAAGACTATGAATATATTTATTGGGCACTTGATGTAACCGGTTTGAATGATTTGAAAGATCAACCCGCCAATGCTCTTTCGGGAGGTCAGAGACAACGAGTGTGGATAGCAATGGCGTTGTCGCAAGGAACAGACATACTTGTGCTTGATGAACCTACCACTTATTTAGATCTAGCCCATCAATTAGATATTTTATTATTACTACAACGTTTAAATAAAGAAGAAGGCCGAACCATTATTATGGTGCTGCACGATTTAAATCACGCCTCACGTTTTTCTGACTATATGATTGCCATGAGAGATGGAGCAGTGATAACGGAAGGGACACCGAATGAAGTCATGACTTGCGATTACTTGAGGAAAGTTTTTCAGATAAATGCGGACTTAATTTCATGCCCGCACAGTACTAATCCGGTGTGCTTGTCATATCAGCTATGCAAAAATAATTCGGAATGTAAAGTTATCTAGCAGAAACACTTATTATTGGTTTTGCATGTCTCCGTGTATACAAGAAAGGAATAATAAATAGATGGAATGGTCAAATCAACAAATGGATGAAAAAGAACAATTAAGAAAAGTAAAAGAAACGGCACGCCCAACCGTAGGCATATGGATACTATCGGCGGGGACGTTGATGCTGATATTTTCGTTAGTACTGTCGATATCCTTAGGAGCAGCAGATATAGATTTTAAAACGGTATGGGGAACTGTGTTTAATTTCAATCCTGAATTGGTGGAGCATCAAATTATCTGGGAACTGAGGATGCCTCGTGTGATTGGAGCAGCCATTGTTGGAAGTTGCTTTGCGGTATCCGGGGCACTAATGCAAGGGATGACGCGTAACCCTTTAGCTGATTCGGGGTTGCTTGGATTAAATGCTGGAGCAGCTTTTATGCTGGCTTTATGCTTTGCTTTTTTCCCTGGTTTATCTTATACGTACGTAATATTATTTTCCTTTTTAGGAGCAGCTTTAGGAGCGGGGATTGTATATGGTGTTGGTTCATTATCAGAGAACGGATTAACACCGATACGCTTAGTATTGGCAGGAGCAGCGGTTAGTGCTTTGTTAGGTGCACTAAGTGAAGGGATTGCGCTCTATTACGAAATTGGGCAGGATTTAGCTTTCTGGTATGCCGGTGGCGTTTCAGGTACAACTTGGAGTCATTTGAAGGTTGTGACGCCATGGTTGTGCATAGCTATTCTAGGTGCGATCGCCTTGTCACGATCAATTACGATCTTGAGTCTGGGTGAAGAAGTAGCCATAGGGCTTGGTGAGAAAATGGGCCGAGTGAAAATACTAAGTGCTATCATCATCCTTATTTTAGCGGGAGCGGCCGTTTCAGTGGTAGGCGCTGTTAGTTTTGTCGGATTGATCGTTCCGCATCTAGCACGTCGATTAGTAGGTCATGATTACCGGTGGATAATCCCGACTTCTGCATTGCTTGGAGCTTTACTGGTTGTTTTTGCCGATTTATCAGCACGTATCATTAATCCTCCTTATGAAACACCAATCGGAGCATTAATAGCTCTTATAGGTGTACCCTTCTTCTTGTATTTAGCAAGAAAAGGAGGAGGCCAAGTATGACCAGTAAACAGTGGAAAACCAAAAGTCAGCTAAAAAAGGAAAGACAGGTAAAACTAAGTGTTGCTATCCTCCTTATTCTGATTAGCATATGTTTTTTAATCAGTTTAAATACTGGTCATATCCGATTAACACCACAAGAAACGTTTATGACATTAATAGGACAAGGAACAGAACAGCAATCTTTAATCTTATTTGATTTTCGATTGCCACGTATGGTTGTTGCTATATTAGTTGGTGTGGGATTGGCGGTTTCTGGGGCAGTATTACAAGGAGTTGTTCGTAACCCATTAGCTGAGCCGGGCATCATCGGGATCAATGCAGGAGCTGGTCTGGCGGTCATGCTATTCATTTCGTTTTTTTCATCAGCATCAGCCGCTCCTGTTTTTGTAATGCCGATTATAGCGTTTATCGGTGCTGGAGGAGCAGCAGTTCTTATTTATGTTTTGGCATATAAACGTCATGAAGGGATATCACCGATTCGACTTGTGTTAACAGGTGTTGCTATAGCTGCAGGAATTAATGCCTTAATGATCGTATTGACATTAAATCTTGACCCTGAAAATTATCAATTTTTAGCAACATGGTTAGCTGGTAGCATTTGGGGTTCGAATTGGAAGTTTGTACTTGCATTATTACCTTGGCTAATCATATTGATTCCGTTTGTCTACGTCAAAGCATCAGTCCTCAATGTATTAAATCTTGGTGATGAAACAGCCATCGGTCTGGGAGCCCATATGGAGAAAGAAAGACGGATATTATTAGCATCAGCAGTCGGTCTTGCTGCAGCTTGTGTTTCTATTAGCGGTGGTATAGGATTTGTGGGTCTAATTGCCCCTCACTTAACACGACGATTGGTAGGGGATAAGCATGAGTATATTATTCCTATTTCTGCCATGGTTGGTGCATTGCTACTTCTCGCTGCTGATACTCTAGGGCGATGGATGATGCAACCTTCTGAAATTCCAGCAGGTATTATTGTCGCTGTTATTGGTTCGCCATATTTCTTATACTTGCTGGCGAAAACAAAAGATTAGAAATCACTATTTAAATGGGAAAAAGTGAAACAAATAATCAATATATTTTAGGAAAAAAGAGGTGTTATTTGATGATGGAACATAATGAAGAGGTTTATGACGTTACGATCATTGGTGGAGGACCGGCCGGTTTATTTGCAGCATTTTATGCAGGGTTACGTGAAATGAAAGTAAAAGTTATTGAAGCACAGTCCCAATTAGGAGGAAAAGTCCACGTTTACCCACAAAAAATGATATGGGACATCGGAGGTATGACGCCGATTAACGGATCTGGTCTTATTGAACAAATGATAGAACAAGGGCTTACGTTTGAACCGACGATTGAGCTTCAGCAGACCATAACAAAAATGAATAAATTAGATTCCCATATTTTTGAATTAGAAACCGATCAACAAAAGATACATTACTCTAAAACTGTCATCATGGCAGTAGGTGCAGGAGTTATTGATCCGATTAAGCTCGATGCCGAAAATGCTTCATTATATGAAAATAGCAACTTATATTATAGCGTGAAATCCATAGCAGATTTTAAAGATAAGACTGTTCTCATATCAGGTGGAGGCTCATCTGCTGTTGATTGGGCAAATGAGCTAGCCCCAGTTGCTAAACAAGTGATATTAATCTATCGAGGAGACGACTTCAAGGCACATGAGTCAGATGTTTCAAAGTTAGCAAGAAATAATGTGGAATACCGTACTCACACAGAGATAACAGCATTACTAGGCGATGATTCGATTAATGAAGTGAAAACACTTAATAACCAAACAAACAAGACGGATACTCTTTCTGTTGATGCCGTTCTTGTTAATCATGGCTATAATCGTAATCACCAATTAATGACGGAAAGCGGCCTGCAAATTGAATTGAAAGATAATTATTTTATTCAGGGGAATGTACTAGGAGAATCGAATATTCCAGGATTATATGGCGCTGGTGATATTCTGTCTCATGAAGGAAAGTTACACCTTATAGCGGGAGCCTTTCAAGATGCTGCTAATGTAGTTAACTGTGCGAAGCGCTATTTAGATCCTGAAGCACAAAAAGTGGCATTGGTGTCTTCTCATAATGCCCGTTTCAAAGAAAAAAATAAAGAGTATTTATATACGAAATAGCAAGGAAACCTGACTATTTTTCTAAAGAAAGGATTATAATATATGAAAATTAAACATTATTTTTTAATGATCGTTTTTACCTCTGTTGTCTTTGTCGTTAGTGCTTGTGGTAGTGAGTCTAGTTCTTCCCAAGCAGAAAATACAGCGGAGTCTACAGATACTGTTACATATGAATCAGAGACTGGTCCAGTAGAAATTCCTGCTAATCCACAGCGAATTGTTGCTTTGACTAATGCACCAAACGTACATGCGTTGGATGGTGAGTTGGTAGGTGTTGATCAGTGGACAAAGTCCAGTCCACTTTTTACGGATGAATTGGCAGACGAAGCAGTCGTCTCTGAAAATGAGCCGGAGAGTATTATGGCAGAAGATCCTGATCTTATCATTGCTGGATCGCACATGGAGAATCTAGAGGAACTGGAGAAAATTGCACCTACTGTAATTTATACATGGGGTAAACTCGATTACCTGTCCCAGCAAGTAGAAATTGGAAAGTTGTTAAATAAAGAAGAAGAAGCACAGGAATGGGTCGATGATTTCGAACAACGCACAGCAAAAATCGGTGAAGAGATCAAAGCAGAGTACGGAGAAGATGTTACGGTGACAGTGTTTGAAGTAGATGCAAAAAACTTCTATGTATTCGGTGATAATTGGGCGCGAGGTACAGAAATCTTATATCAAGCAATGGATCTAAACATGCCTGAAAAAGTAAGTGAAGATGCATTAGAAGAAGGATACCACACGTTGTCATTAGAAGCCCTTCCGGAATATGCGGGTGATTTTATCGTCGTTAGTAAAAAATCGTCCGAGGATAATGAATTCATGGAGAGTGATATTTGGAACAATATTCCGGCAGTTAAGAACAACCGTGTTATCGAAATTGATCAGGAAGCATCTTCGTATAGTGACCCGATCACACTTGATTATTTAACAGAAATCTTTGAAGAAGGTTTTCTGGGACAACAATAGAAAATTGTTTTATGAATATGAGGCTGTATTTTAAAAAGGTGAGAGACTTTTTAAGATGCAGTTTTTTATGGTTAAGTGGATAAGTTCTAAAATCAAGCAGAATTTATGAAAATCTTAACATCCCCCCAAGGACGACAGGACGAAAGAAATTTAAAGAACAAATCTAAATGGAAAACTATGAGATTTGTCACAAAAAAAGAAATAACCGACAAATCTAAGTGAAATAGGGAGGGATTTGTCACAAAAAAAGATATAACTGACAAATCTAAGGGGAATATCAATAGATTTGTCATAAAAAGCATGCTAATCCACAATTCGTCCAATACCACGTTGATCTTATCCTTCATTTGTGGAAAGGGAAGGGATTATACAAGCGACAAATCGTAATCATTATTATTTACAATGCATAAAAATGCTTTATAATATCATGTATTACGTAATCATTACGATTTAAAAATGATTTTTATATAGAGGGTAATTATTAAATAATAGAGAGGAGTAGCTTAAATGGCTAAAAAGTCTAAAATTGCAAAAGAAAAAAAGCGCCAGAAAATGGTTGAACAATACGCTGTCTTGAGGAAAGAGCTCAAAGCAAAAGGTGATTATGAAGCACTTCGTAAATTGCCACGAGACTCTTCTCCAACTCGCTTAAAAAATCGTTGCGAAAGTACTGGCAGACCACGAGGCTATATGCGAAAGTTCAACATGTCGCGTATAGCCTTTAGAGAATATGCACATAAAGGACAAATACCAGGTGTGAAAAAGTCCAGTTGGTAATTGGCGTTTAGGTGGTTATAGTGTTAGATAAATAAACCGATTAGCAGGGGCATAACATCATGTTTTGTCCCAGTATTTACGTACATTACTTACATCTTAGAATTTAATTTATTTTTTAAATCCTTGACATAATGTTGTCAGGGTACTCCTGTATAATGGTCTTTAGATTATATAATGATAGCTAACTTTACAGGAGTGGTTAATTATGGTTGACAAGCAATTTATTAAACTTTTCGGATTGAATGAAAATAACTTGAAAAATGTAACACTAACTATTCCAAAAAAGAAAATAACTGTATTTACGGGTGTTTCTGGATCTGGCAAATCATCAATCGTATTCGACACAATAAGCAAGGAAGCTCAGCGCCAGTTGAATCAAACATTTACGACGTATATTCAACATCGATTACCAACATATAGCCAGCCAGACGCATTGTCCATTGAGAATCTTTCCCCCGCAGTGGTCATTAGCCAGAAACGTTTAGGAGGAAATTCACGTTCAACACTAGGTACAGTCGCTGATATTAATTCATTGTTGCGCCTATTATTTTCTCGTATTGGAAAGCCTTTTATTGGCGAATCAGATGTCTTTTCTTTCAACAATCCAAAAGGGATGTGTCCAAAGTGTCAGGGGATAGGACGAAGTATAGAGCCGAATATAGAGAAGTTATTTGATAAGGCGAAATCGCTAAATGAAGGAGCCATTTTGTTTTCCACTTTCGCTGCGGGAACTTGGTATTGGCAGAAACATTTGATTTCAGGGATATTCGATTCAAAGAAAAAGCTAATAAATTACACGGATACAGAGTGGGAAACGTTATTACATGGAAAGGACAAGAAAATCAAACTGCCCTTGAAAAATGAACCTGTTAAGTATTTTGAAGGAGTTGTAGATAGGTTTAAGCGTGTGTACTTAAAAAAAGAAACCAACCAATTACCAGATAATATTAAGAATTTTATAACCTTAAAACATTGTTCTGTATGTAATGGAACTCGGTTAAATCAAGAAGTATTAAAGTGTGAAATTGATGGTTACAACATTGCTCAATGGGCAGCTATGGAAGTAAGTGAATTGGTAAAGTTAATAGAAATGATAAAGGATCCAATTGCAAAACCGATTATTTCAAATATTGCGAGTCGCTTACAATCTCTCGTGAACATGGGGCTCGATTATCTTACGCTGAACCGTGAAACATCAACTTTGTCTGGGGGTGAATCGCAACGTGTAAAAATGGTACGTCATCTTAATAGCAGTCTGACGGATATGATGTATATTTTTGATGAACCTAGTATCGGACTGCACCCTCGTGATATAAATAGCCTCAATCGAATGTTGCAAAAACTCCGAGACAAAGGAAACACTGTAGTCGTGGTTGAACACGACAAGGATGTTATTGAATTCGCTGATCATGTTGTGGATGTTGGGCCACAGGCAGGTACTAACGGTGGTGAAATTGTTTATGAAGGAAGTATTCTAGGGTTATATGATGCGGATACGCTAACTGGAAGATATATGAAATATAATCAACTATTAAAAAGGAAAATCCGTGAATTTAACGGCTCTCTCTCTATTGTCAAAGCAACAAAACATAACTTAAAGAACGTGACAGTCCATATACCATGCGGTGTTCTTACTGTAATTACTGGTGTAGCTGGATCAGGGAAAAGTACATTGATTTTTGATGAGTTTTTGACACAGCATCCAGATACCATTGTTATCGACCAAAAGTCTGTGAGTACTTCAATTCGGTCAAATCCAGCAACTTATACGGGCATTATGGATCCAATTCGAGATTCCTTTGCTCGTGCCAACAAGGTAAGTAAATCATTTTTTAGTTTTAATTCTCAGGGGGCTTGTCCAGAGTGCCATGGCAATGGATTTATTTATACGGATCTTGCATTTCTTGAGAGTGTTAGAGACACTTGTGAAACGTGTAATGGTAAGCGGTTCAAAGATGAAGTTCTTCAGTATAAGTTAGATGGAAAATCCATTTCAGATGTTTTAGACATGACAGTATTAGAGTCACTTTCATTTTTTCGAAGGAAGGAAGTAATTCATACTTTAAAAGCATTATCGGAAGTAGGGCTAGACTACATGACATTAGGTCAACCATTGAGTACATTATCAGGTGGTGAATGTCAAAGAATTAAATTAGCCAGTGAGCTACATCGATCTGGTAACACTTATGTGCTTGATGAGCCGACGACTGGACTTCACATGTCGGAGGTTGAACATTTATTAGCCATTCTAAATCGTTTAGTTGATAACGGTAGTACTGTCATTGTGATTGAACACAATCTAGATATGATGAAACAAGCAGACTGGATTATTGATCTTGGACCTAGTGGCGGAAAAAGGGGAGGGGAAATCTTGTTCACGGGTACGCCACACGATTTAGTAGCAAGGAGCAACTCTCTAACCGCACATTATCTAAGAAATGATATACAGGAGGTCTTACCTTGAAAATTGATCGGTTATTAGGGATCATTATGTTACTGATTCATAGGAAAAGAATGAAGGCAGTTGAATTATCGAGATACTTTGAGGTATCGGAGAGAACTATATATAGAGATATGGAATCCCTTAATAGTGCGGGGATTCCTATCTTATCGCTTCCTGGCCAAGAAGGCGGTTATGAATTAATGGATGGGTTCTTATTGGATAAAAAGTATCTAACTTTGGACGAGCTACTTTCCATTCAATGGGCTTTGTCAAGCATTGAAAAGGCTACTGGATTTGAGGACATCAATGAATTAATTACGAAGATTAACCAATTAATTGACCCCGAAACTACACAAGATAAAAATATCCAATTACATTTATCCGATTCAAATCATATTCAAACCATATATAAAGCGATTCAAAACTGTAAAGTGATAGGGATTCGCTATGTAAATTATACTGGAACTGAAACAAAGAGATCGATTGAACCTATGGGAATTTTTTTAAGTGATTATCACTGGTACACTTGGGCTTATTGTTTATTGCGAAATGAACCCAGAGTATTTAAACTGACCCGTATAGTTGAAACGTATAACACAAATCGCTATTTTATCAGACGTCCCTATACAATTGAAGATATATACGAGAATAGTGATAAGAAATCAGGAAGTGACATAAGGCCATTCACTGTTTGCCTCCGGTTTAGCCAAGAGGCTAGAGCACAAGTATTAGATAATTTCCGGGAGGACGAGATAGTGGATTCTCTAGACGGGACAATAACTGTAGAGAAAAATTATTACTCCAATGATCGAGCTATAAGTCAGATTATGAGTTTCGGAAATAAAGTCCGTATTGTTTATCCTAAAGAGCTAATTCCAAAGTTTATTAAATGTTTAAATGATATAAAAAAATTATATAAAGATTCAGAAGAGGTGTAAATGATGGAGATTTTTGGTTTTCCAATCGATTCAGCAGGAAGATGTAAACATTATTACGGAGAAAATGATATAGTTTCCATTAAGTTTACATGCTGTAACAGATATTTCCCCTGTTATAAATGTCATGATGAAAGCACCGACCATGAGCGACAATTATGGCAAAAAGAAGATTTTCAAGAAAAAGCCATACTTTGTGGAAACTGTTTCAATGAACTAACAATAGATGCCTATATTCATTATCAGCAATGTGATAATTGTAATGCCACATTTAACCCTAATTGTGCCAAGCACTATAGTAAGTATTTTGAAATATAAAAATGTTTACATTTAATGAATAGTGAACTATAATAACTTTAATAAACTGATCGGTCAGTTTATTAATTGAATCAATATTAGTAAGGTGGTGTACTTATGGCTAGACCTGTTGGGCAAGGTATCCAAACAAAGAAATTAATTTCCGATAAAGCGAAAGTTCTTTTTGAACAGAAAGGTTATACAGCAACTTCCATGGAGGATATACGTTCCTTTTCACAGATTAGTAAAGGAAGTATTTATTATCACTTTAAAAGTAAGGAGGAATTGTTTCTCTATACGGTGGAAGAGGCCTCTAAAGAATGGAGAGGAAAGTGGGAAGATCAGGCTAATAATGTTAGCACAGCGAAAGAAAAATTATACTTATTAGGACGTTTCTACGCTTCAGACATGCAAAGTCCATTATCCAAAACAGTTTCAGAATATATTGGTTCGGAAAATCTAGATAATATGATGATAGAAAACATTAGCCAACTTATCCAACCAGAGTACAACGTATTTCTCCAAATAATTGAGGAAGGAATGCGAACTAAGGAATTCAAGACGTCCAAAACCGCTGAAGATTTAGCATATATTCTTTATAGTACGCTTACCGGAATGAGCATTACCCAGTTTTTAGGTTATGATGAAGAAAAATTCTACAAGCTTTATAATGCTGCAATTGAAGTATTGCTATATGGAATTATTGAAAGATAACTTCTTAATTGGAAGTTATTTTTTGAACAATTATTAAACTGAACGTTCAGTTTAATAATTAGCTGTTTTCATAAAATCTTATTGTAAAGGAGAAGGTGTATATGTTTTTATTACCTAGATCTCAATATTTTAAGGTTAAACCATTATTTAAGTCATTTCATCACCAAATTATCATTCATTCTGTTTTGGAAGGAAATACTAGTGGCGACATTTTTGTTGATGATATAAATGATCCTAAATCGGTGGTGTTATATGGAATAAACTTCGAAGTGCTTGTTGCGGGGGAAACGCAAAACAAGGAGTTTAATAAAAAACTCTACCAGTTGATCATAAATGAATTTTTACCTAATATAAGAAAAAAAGGTCTTCCCATCATAAATTTGTATTATGACAGTGAACAATGGAAACAAGTACTTGAGCTAGAGATTATCGACCAAATCGAATCCACAACTGTAAACAAAAGGTTTTATACTCTGGATGAAACTAAGGGTTTCCAATCTCAAAAGCCTCTTCAGGATAATGCAGCCATTAAGCCTGTTAATGAGCAGCTTTTAAGAGATTCCTCATTGAAAAACCTTGATTTGGTGACCCAATGGATACATGTAGCTTGGCCATCTGTAGATCATTTTTTAAACAAAGGAATTGGGTATTGTGTCGTTGAATCCGATACTATAGCCAGTTGGTGCTTATCACTGTTTGCGACAAATAATCAGTGTGAATTAGGGTTAATGACCGATGAAGCTTATCGAAAAAAGGGCTATGCTAAGGCTGTAGCTTTAGCATGTGTAAACTTTTGTGTTGATCATAATAAAAAACCTGTTTGGAACTGTGATGATGAAAACA
The DNA here is from genome assembly GCF_900114645.1 of Gracilibacillus orientalis. Taxonomy (GTDB): domain Bacteria; phylum Bacillota; class Bacilli; order Bacillales; family Amphibacillaceae; genus Gracilibacillus; species Gracilibacillus orientalis. Next base: position 61,915 of record NZ_FOTR01000005.1, read on the forward strand.
CTGGCTCCATTCTGGTTGCTGAATCAGTCCGATTACAAAAAGTGTTAAATTATAATGTGTTTCAACTTAAAGCATAACCATTCACTGTACCTACTTATATAAATACTGTTCTTTATTTTCCTGTGAAGATATTCCGTAGTGGGAAAAGTATTTATCTAAACCCACCTCTTTTACTTCAAAAGACAATGAAACTGAAATGGAAAAGAAGGCGATAGTGTTTATTCAAGAAGCTGGAGATACAATGGTTCAGATAATTTCTAGAGAGTGTAGTGAGGGTATTGTAGGCTTGTATTAAAGATGAGGTTATACCAATGATTATTTGTAATTCATTGATATAGCCTCATTGTTTCTATTTTGTTTTAAACTTTTTTCTAACCTTTCATAAATCCACCTTCAGAGTGTATAATCTGCCCGGTTATCCATTCAGATTCATCACTAACGAGAAATTTAATGATACGTGCCACATCATCTGGTGTACCAATTCGTCCCATTGGAAATTTAGGTAAAAGTGATTTTCTTATTTCATCCGTCATCCAAGTTGAATCAGTTGGACCTGGGTTTACGGCGTTAACCGTAATTCCTAATGGGGCAAGTTCTTGTGACAAGGATCTAGTAAAGCTTGAAATGGCCCCTTTAGTCGCTATATAGGCTAACTCTCCAGTCATAGGACCTAAATCTTGCCCAGAGGTCATATTGATTATTCTACCTGCATCTAAATTAGTTTTTTCAAAAAGGCGAGCAAATTGAACACAAAGGAGAAAAGTTGATCTCATATTGACCACATAATGCTCATCAAGCGTTTTGGCATTTAACTCTACATATCCACCTCTTGTGGAATGCGCTGCATTATTGATCAATATAGATGGTAAATCTAACTTTTGGGTAACTGTATCGAGTATTTCAAAGGCCGCATCAGAATCAGACAGATCTATTTGCAAGTTTTCACAGCGAACACCCATTTTTCTAATCTCTTGTTGAAACTTCTCTATCCAATCAGCATTTGATTTCCAGTGCGTAAAAAAAATATCAATACCCTCAGCTGCTAGCTTGCGACAAATAGCGGTTCCCATATCTTTGTCACTACTGGCCCCTGTAATTAATGCAATTTTATTTTGACGATCATTCATTTTAATTTACCCCCGATATATAGGGACACTTGATAAAAGGGGAATAGAGATGTATCTGTCTCCAAAAAACAAAAGCAGACCCAAATAGGATCTGCCTAGTCAAAGGATATTTATACCTCCATACCACGCATCCCTGTAATGATAATTATTCAAACAAATAGACGTACTTATCCCGTTAATGTTATGGGTAAGCAGTTATTTATTTTGATGAATTATGCATTACAAGATTGGACACATATAGAAGAATTCTCCTTTCGATACATCTCTAATTTTATGTTATTTCATTTTTTGTTAAAAAACAATCCTTTTTTATAACGATGTTAATTGTCCGTAAAATCCCCACTGATAGAAGTCTCACTTTTAATTATTGATATTAAAATCCGGTAAAGTCTCAAAATTCTTCGGTAAATCAACTAAATATAAATTTCCGTAGCCATTTTTGTCACTGGTAAATAATAACTGGCTACCGTCCGGGCTAAATCTGGGATGGGCGTGTACTTTTTGAACATGAAAACTGCAACGGTGTTCACACAACATTTTAGGGTTAGAGAACTCCCCATTAACCTGATCCCAGACAATTAATTTATCAAGTGGAGCTCTTCCGTCTATTACTACTCTAGAAAATCCGTGAGAATGGGCATGCCAATTGCGAAAAGAAAACTCTACCTCCTCCATGTTTTTATTGTTGTAGTGGATTTTCCCAAAAAAGGCTGTGCCATCCGCTCGAAAACCATGATATCCAATGTTTTCCCCATCTGGAAACCAGTATTCATGTCCGACCATTTCATAAGGTTCTTTTCGCTCACGAATCTTCCATGTCTCTTGGGTATTTAAATTAAGCCCCCATATTCGGTGATCGACAAGTTGCCACGGCCCTTCATGACAGAATGTGATCAGGTTTTTATGTTTTGGTGACGTATTTATGTGAGTGGTAAAATTATGATCTTCGTAAACTACGGTTGCGTCTCCATCTTCAATGTTTATTTTTAGAATTTGAGAGTATGGTTTTGCTTCCATTAATTCACGATGACCCACATAACCATTCTTTAAATCAATTGGAAATTTGTTTTTAAAATCCTCATGTAAGCATGTAATAATAAATTTGCCATCCGCAGTACAGTTAATATTACCTCCAACAAGGGATTTATCTCCTTCAAAGATTACTCTTTCTTTCAATGTGATTAAATCAATCTCGATAATTTGATGTTCTTTTCTGAAGTAGGCCGTTTGTTCAGTTGGATGTAAACACGCAGATAAACTGCCATACGTCGTATCATGATCAGTCAACTGTACAATTTCTCCGGAGGAAATATTAAGACTGAATAAATTTGTTTTATTTTCCCTATCGGAGCAAAATAATATCTTATTGCCGTTATCATACCAACCGTTTTCCGTAAAATACAGATGATGACTGTGTCCTGTGTAATCAGTTAATTGTGTTATGGTTACTCCTGAAAATCGATCTTCGAAGCTTTTCCGTTCTGCTGGCCATATTGTACTTTTGGACATAGAATTCCAACCCTTTCTTTTTCAAAGATTTACCTGCATAGGTATTTCATCGTCTAAATGTAATCGTATTCATTTTGTTGTTCAAAAAGAAGTATTTGTAGTAACTTTATTGTAAGCTATCCTGTTGGTTTACTCAAAGCATTTGGTAGACAACTTATGGTTCTTATACAAGTATTACTTTTCTTGCAGGTTTACTCAGTTTTGAATTTTAGTTTGATAGTTTCCGATAAGAAAGCATAAAATTGGAGGGAGCATATGAATAGGATAGAATTCATTCGCAATGAAGAAAAGCAGTATCATGAATATTGTTATGATAATTACAAATTATTTGAAAAGGGTTCCTGGTTATATAAACCTGTTAAGACAGTAATGGAATTAATACCTTTATTGGAAGATAAAGATCATCTTAATGTTTTGGATTTAGGTGCCGGTATAGGGAGAAATAGTATTCCTATCGCGGAAAAAATTAAAGGTAAGGGTGGAAAAGTTGTCTGTGTTGATTTACTGGATTCAGCTATTGATAAATTAATAGAATACAGTAAGAAATTTGATGTGGAAGATATAATTGAAACAGAAAAGGCTGATATAGGAGAGTATTCAATACAAGATGATGAATATAATTTGATTGTTGCAGTATCTAGCCTGGAACATGTTAATTCGGACAATGCCCTTGAAGATACAATTAATCGGATGGTTAAAGGCACCAAAAAAGGTGGTATTAACTGTATTATCATAAATTCAGAAGTAGAAGAACTGGAAATAGAAACAAATAAGCAGTTAGAAGCACTCATGGAGATCAATATTCCAACAGACGAAATGATAAATAAATTAAATAACATTTATAATGGTTGGAAGGTCATCAATCAGTTAGTCAAACCGTTGGAATACCAAATTATACGTAATGGAAAACCTGTTTTATTAAAATCGAATGCGATAACATTTGTGGCAAAGAAGGATTAGTATTTTTGAGGTATTCAAAATACAGTATCAATACCTACCTTTCTCAAAATTAAAGTGAGGTGAAATGAATGCTTTTGAAATTCATAGTGTATTCAAAAGACAATAAAAGTTTGTTACTTAATCAACTAAACCAAAAGTTTTTTTTACCTGCTTTTGAATTTGATACTTTTCATATAGCGGTCACATCGACTATTAATCATTTCTTTATGGAAGAATTCAAATTAAAAACAAACGTACTACGATGCAATTACCAAGAATTGCGTATTTATGAATTAGAAGCATTGGATGATTTAAAAAACAATAATAAATATGTTTGGATAAAAATATCATCTATTCCATCACTAAAAGATCAAGTTTCCGACGATAAAAAGGAGCTATTACTTAACGTGTTGAATAATACATTTAATCGTTCTGTATCATGGTTTGAACCTGGTCGGCAAAAGGAAATGAGATATTGGGTTGAGCAAAAAGTATTTAAAAATGGAAGTCTTACATTAATACAAATGAGAAGCTGGGAACGAGCAGCATTATTTAAGGTTAAAACTAGTAAAACAAACTATTATTTTAAAGCAGTACCAAAAACTTTTGCACATGAAGCACTTGTTCATAGATATATATCGGGACAATACCCTTCATATGTCCCCGAAATCATAGCAATAAATGAAAACAGAAATTGGTATATAATGAGCGAAATTCAAGGTGATCTTCTTGGAAAGTCTAAAGAGATTGAGCACTGGCAAAAAGCTGTCCATAGAATAATTGATATTCAAAAAAATTCTTATATACATAAAAAAAGGCTTCAAAAATTAGGATGTCCAGAAAGGCCTTTGGTAGAGGTGCTGAACAATTATTTAGAGCAATCTCTGGAGGGATTAGTCGATAGTAATTATATTTCCAAAGCTAACTACACTGTTTTGAAACAGAGTATACCTTCTATGTTGTCCCTTGTTCATCAATTAGATGACTCGTATTTACCAAAGGCTTTAGATCATGGTGATTTGTTTGGCGGAAATATCATCGTCCAAAATGGGCAACCAATTATATATGACTGGTCGGATAGTTCATTAACACATCCATTTCTAAGTGTCGTGGTAATATTAGAAGAAATAAGTGAAATATTTTCAAACAATCAGAGCAATAGTTTGTTAGAAAGCTATATTAAAGAATGGGAAGAATTTGATACATTTGAACATTTACTTAATGAATATCGGATTATTAGAATATTGGCTCCATTATACTATTTGACGGTTTATCAGCAATTTATATTTCCAAACTTCGCTGACAATGTAGATAAACAATGGGTAGTTAACGATTATGTAGATCAATGGTTGAATCATATATTTAGATTGTCAGCATTTGATTAGTTATTACTGTTTCTAATGTGGTATAAGAAAGTTACTGTTAAAGAAAAAATCTGATTTGTAAAATCTATAGGAGCAGGGGTAAGATATATAGATTAAAAAAATCTTTTCATATTAAAAGAGTTATGATTTTAACAACATACAATGCTTGTTCAAAAAAAGATATATAAATGCTAAGGTAGAATATATATAGACGTGAGGAATGACAACAATCATTATTACCTAAGTATCCTTTGATTAAATTCTTAATTCACTAACTATTTGTTAAGCAGAAAAGGAGAGGAGCTAATTCCATTGAAAAGAAATTTTTGGTTCATATCTTTGGGAATGGTTTGGACCGTTATTTTTGCAAGTATGAGTTTCTATTGGGCAATGGGTGGTTTACTTGGTGTTCGATCCCTAGGAGGGGCAATATATGAAATGTCGTTAAATCCTGCTCCCTCGTTTGTTGTTGTAATATGGTTAACTGGTGTATTTAAACTATTTGGTTTTCTTTTGTTACTGATGATTCTTATTAAATGGCATAATATTATAATAACTAAAACCCTTTATTACATGACAAAAATTGCAGGAGTAGCTTTATTTCTATACGGCTTACTCAATTTTATCACGATTACATTAAGTGCGATCAATATTCTAGATTTTGACTTGGATTCCTCTGCAACTTTTTGGAGGTTAGTTTTTTGGGAACCTTTTTGGATGTTTGGCGGTATATGTTACTTTTTTTCAGTTAGGAAGTTATAATGATTGTTGACTGCCAGGCTGCTTAGCAAAGATAAACGTGAAACCCCCACTGATGGAGGTCTCACTTTATAATTTAAACTCCTTTTTTAACAAGCTCGCGACTTCTTCTGCACTTAGTTCAGTATTGTTTATTCTTAGGTGATTTTTTCGTTCAATTTCCCTTGGCTCTGAATTCAATCTGTAGGCATTTAAGGAGTTAAGGAGCTCTTCTTCAGACTGTTGAATATTTCTTTTTGTTGGTTTCTGTTCAAGTCTGTTAGGTGTTTTATTACGTATTACTCTCTGATCGACATCAGCTTCTAACTCAACGAAGTATATTTCAGCATTCTCAGATTCAAATATATGACAGATATTTTTCACAAAATTCCAATCTTCGTCTTCATTAAATGCCCATACATAGGTGAAGATCATTCCATAGTTTTCGCTTTTCGCAAAGGATTTCATTATTTCCTCGCGAAACAGCGTTGATAATCTCCATGTTTCAGTTTCGAATCCGAAGAATGGCTCTAGTAAATCGATGGTCATATGGTTATGTAATAATTTTAATTCTGTTATCTTGGCTAGCTCTTGTCCGACTGTCATTTTTCCAACAGCTTGTGGTCCAAAAATTAAGACGAATTTCATTTTTTTACTCCTTTTTGTTAATCTCCTATATTGCTTCTATCAAAGATAGTATTTCATATTAAAAATGCCGAGAAATTTGTTCCACAACTTGTTGTAAATAAGCTTTCCGATGTGGAACAATATTGTCTAAACTTATGTTTCTATTGATGGTGGTTTTCTGACCGATTTCATTGATTTCAAAACCTTCCACTTTCATTTCATTCTTCTTGTCAAAGCACAAATCAGAAAAATCATTAATCGTTGTCTTTACCATTCCAGAAACTTCTTCTTGTTGTAAGTTGAATTCATCGGTATCTTTTAAGTGGTATAGATATACATTAGCCCATTCCATGTCCAGGAAGTTATTTGTTTCGATGGGGTCTTCTAAAACTCCTAATGATATTAACTCATCAAAATTCACATCTATTCCCATTTCTTCATGTATTTCTCTGACACCATCTGTAACAGTTTCAGTTGAGAGTAAATGACCAGCAGCAGTTATGTCAAAAAGGTTAGGGAAATCTTTTTTTTCATTGCTACGTTGTTGTAAGTAAATATAATTTATGCCATCTTTTTGATCGACGAACCAGCACTGGAATGTTTCATGCCAATATCCGCGTTTGTGCACTTCATCCCTATCTGCGATGCCTAATTCATTTCGTTTGCCATCATAAATTTTTAGTTCTTCGCTCATAGTATATTCCACCTTAATAAAGTTAGATTCCTATCCCTGACTATTATTCTTTCTGTCTATTAGTATTAAGTATATCACAACAAGCCCTAATTATTTCCAGTAGATTACTCAATAGTCTGTTATTAAGCAATGTAAAAAACCCCTAATGACTAGCTTTAAACGATACAGATGATAAAATAGCATCATCATTAAATGAATGAATAAAGCAAACATAGGGGTGAAAAAAAGTGAATAAAAAGGAACTTATTTTGAAACAATTTGAAGCGTGTCATAACAAAGACACTTGGTTTGTATCTTTGAAGACTGCAATAGAGGGGGTTAGTTCTGAACAAGCTTCCTATAAAAGTGAAAGTGCTACACATTCTATATCTGAGATTGTTCATCATTTATATTTCTATAATTTACTTGAATTAAATAGATTTAAAGAAATACCTGATGATGTTAGTGTTGCGGATAATAACGCAACATTTCGTAATGCAAAGGAAGTGAGTTGGAAGTCGCTGGTAAGTGAAATTTTGACAACGATGGAAGACTGGGAATATGAAATTAAATGTTGTGACCAAGATTATTTAGAAAAATATTCAGAAAGTCTTTCATATATAAACTTACACAATGCATATCACATCGGACAAATTTTACAGATAAGGAAACTAATTGGAATGTGGGATAGCAATAATGGAATTAACTATACTTTTTAATAATTATGGTCGAATTTTAAAATGAGCAATGATGCTTATTTTTTCATGATTTTCATTTCCCTCTTATTTTTCGGGGAAATCTAACAATTTTTTAGTTATTTATCAATTTATCTATCAATTTTTTCTAAAAAAAGATATAATATCCTTGAGTAGATTTGAAATAAAGTCATACACATTAGCACAAAAGACCTACATAATTGCACTATTTTCGATTAACGTATTTCTAAGTATGTGTTTTAATCGAACTTTATTTTAAATCAATACTAAAAAATATAATTATCATAAATAGGAGGATATGGAAATTGGCAAATAAAAAAGTGGTAATGTCGGTTACATTAGGTGCAGCAATCGCAGCGGCAATGGTAGGTGCAGACGAAGCAGAAGCAGCATCATATAAAGTTCAGAGTGGAGATTCTTTATGGAAGATTGCGCAAAAATATAATACAAATGTTCAGTCAATAGTCGATATCAATAAACTCACTTCAGATGTCATTTATCCTAATCAAGTTCTAGAAACTGATAAAACTCCTTCAAGTAGTGATGAAAAAAATAAGGATAAAGACAGCAGCCAAGCGGAAAAAACAAGTTCTGCTAAACATACCGTGAAAAGCGGTGACACTTTAAGTGCCATTGCATCCAAACATAATATTTCTCTTAGTAACCTCATGAAATGGAATGATTTAGATACTACATTAATATACCCTGGGAATGTTTTAGTAGTTAAGAAGTCAAACACTAGTAGTAGCTCTAACACAGATAATACTTCCACTTCAAATTCTAAACCTAAAGAAGAAAGTGTGGGGTCTTCCACCGTATACGTTGTAAAATCCGGTGACACGCTTTCCCATATTGGGGCAGAGCATAATGTGACGGTCGCTAAGTTGAAGAAGTGGAATAATCTAAGCACGGATAGAATTAATATTGGTCAAAAATTAAACATCGGGGAAGCAAAAAGTAATGGATCCTCTTCGAAGGATAACAGTTCTAGTAACAAACCCACCGCAGATGTAGATTATAATGTCGACGAGCTTATTGACGTAGCAAAAAGTCTGGAAGGTACTGGTTATGCATGGGCAGGAACAACACCAAGTGGGTTTGATTGCAGTGGATTCATATACTATGTTTATAACGAAGCGGGGATGGATCTTCGTCGTTACTCAAGTTCTTCTTACTATGATCGTTCCCATTATGTGAACAATCCTAAAGTAGGAGATTTAGTATTCTTCGAGGGAACCTATAAATCTGGTATCTCTCATATGGGTATCTATATAGGAGATAATAAGTTTATCCATGCAGGTTCCAGTGGGGTTGTTATCACTAGCTTGGATAATTCTTATTGGAAGAAACACTTTGAAAGTTTTAAACGATTTTATTAAAGGAAAGTACTTGGCAATAAGTTTCTAGTCGATCAACTAATTCTGCAAAAACTGGGGTTAGGCTTATCTATCGAAAAGTTTTATGGAATAAATGAATAGAGTTGAACTGTAAGATACTTAAGAGGCCGTCACCATTACATTGGGACAGCCTCTTAAGTTTATTTAGGTTGGATTGCTACGCTTTTAGTTAACATGCGAATCAATAATAGTCCCACAGCAATTAGAATTAGGGTGCAAAACAGTGCTGCAGGGGTTGAAAGATTAGGGTCAGTGATACCAATAGCATTTATTAATGGGTGTGATATATCTCCTTGCCATAATAAATCAGTTAATGAAAAATACAATAAAGCGATCAGGATAAATACGAAACATCCCCAGCCACCGAGCCGTTGAAAACCTGCGATAATCATCCATCCAGCTATATAGTAACATAATATGATCAAGCTAAAGACAAGTATGGGTATGATCCACATAGATGTTGTATCTAAGAATGCAATATGGGTGTTGCTAGGTGAAAAACCTGTCAATGGCTCAATTAAATGCAGGATACCATTAATGATACTTGCGATGATCATGATAGAAAAGGCTACTCCTGTAGCTGCCATAGCGGATCCGCTAACATAATCTTTACGAGTAATCCCGTTTTGTACATAATGGTTGAAAAAGGCTAGGGCAGAGATAATACCGATAACGAGCATATAAATTTTAGATGGATTAAACATAGTAGACAAAAAATTTAATTCCACTTCTGTTATTTCCTTAAGAACTATAGGAAGAAACAAATAAAACCCTAAAACGGCCGGAATAAACCAGAGTGTCCATTTCATCTGAAAAAGAAATAAATCTGTTGCTACCTTAAACATCGTATTATTTTTCGTGTTCATACTATTCTACCTCCTTTGTTAGGTGAATGAATAATTCCTGCAACGAAACTGGACCGATCTCAAGGCCAAGCTTTTCCGCTTCAAAGAGGTCATTATCGCTTAAATTTCCATATATCATAACGGATTTTGTATTGCCAAGTGTTTGTGTGCTTAATGCATTCCTATTTTTAACGAATGTATCGACAGTTTCTGCTATACCCGTAACAGAAGCACCACGGCTGATAATTTCTTCAAATGATTCATTAACAATGAGTTTCCCCTGATCTAGTATCAGGACATGATCAAACAAATAATCCATTTCAGATACTAGATGAGTCGATAAAATCATAATTCGCGGATGACGTTGCTGTTCCTCGAGAACTTCCTGATAAAATATTTCACGAGTAGGAGCATCCATCGATACATACGCTTCATCAAATATCGTGACAGGATTACGGTGAGCGAGTCCAAGAGTAACATTTAAAGCAGATTGCATCCCACTAGATAAACTTCTAATTGGTTTATCCAATGGCAGTTTGAACCGTGCTGCGAGTTCCTTTGCATACTCTATATCAAAATTTGGTCGGTATTGATTGGCGAATGAAAAATAACTTGTGATAGGTTCGTGTTCATCTTTATAATCCACTTCGAAAATAAAACTTACATAGGGCATGATCTTTTTATTTTCGAACGGTGTCTCCCCACCAATCTGAATTTGGCCTGAAGTAGGCTCCATCAAAGATCCCAATAATGAAAGTAATGTTGTTTTCCCAGCTCCGTTTCTTCCAATTAATCCGTATATTTTGCCGGGTTCAAGTGTAAAAGAAATGTCTTTTAATGCAACAAATTTTTTGTATTCTTTCGTGACATTTTCGAGAAATACATCAAACTTCATCATTTCCACTACCTTTCTTTTTTAGAATTAAGTCAATGATATATTGGTCTGTTAATCCCAGTTTTTTCGCTTCCTGCATCATGGGCATAATATAATCATCTGCAAATTTTTTTTGCCGTTTTTTGAATAACTTCTCTTTCGCTTCAGGTGCCACAAACATTCCTACACCTCTTTTCTTATAAATGATGCCTTCATCCACTAATAAGTTAGTACCTTTAGATATAGTGATGTGATTGACCTTATAAAAATGCACCATATTTGTTGTTGAAGGAATTTGCTCATTCTCCTTTAACTGGTCATTGACGATCTGATCTTCTATTTTTTCTTTTATCTGCATAAATATCGGTTTTTTATCATGAAAATCCTGATTCAACAGCTTTCACCACCCTTTGGTGTAATGGTTGTATAGTTATGTATATAAGTATATGACGGTGGTGGGATAAATGTCAATAGTTAGCAGACCATTTATTTTGCTACTGCTATTGTTAATTAAAAAAGGAATGCGTGTAGGGAATATTGATGAAAGGAGTGTGCTTGGTATAGCGGGGATTTCATGAAAGTGAAACAAAAAAACGGCACCTGGAAAAAGGCGCCGTTTTTTTGTGATAAGGTCATTAATATTGAAAGGACTGGCCACCATCAATAGCGATAACTGTACCGTTGATAAAATTCGCCTGGTTGGATAAAAGGAATGTAGCGAGATAAGCAACTTCTTCCGGTTTACCGAATCGTTTCATTGGATTGACACTGATAAACTCTTTTCCGGCTGCTTCCCAATCGTCTCCACCCATTTGTTTCAATGACTCTTCGACCATATTTGTCATAATTGCACCAGGAGCAATAGCCTTGATACTTACACCATACTGCCCATACTCCACAGCGGAGTTTCGAGTTAGACCAACCACACCGTGTTTACTGGCTGCATAGCCAGATTGATTACCAACACCTCTGATTCCTCCAACTGATGCTGTATTAACAATAGATCCATATCCTTGTTCTTTCATTACTTTTAACACATGTTTCATTCCATAGAATACACCATTTAAGTTAATATCCAATACACGTTGGAATTCCTCAATGCCATAGTCTTCCGTTAAGTTTTGTTTTCCTTCAATACCGGCATTATTGAAGAACCCGTCAATTCTGCCGAATGTATCCATCGTAAATTGAATATAACGGGAAACATCTTCTTCTTTAGCAACATTAGCTTCTGCCAGTTCTACTTTTGTTTGAGGAGCTATTTTTTTAATTTCATCTTGGCTTTCTTCCAAACCTTCTTTGTCCAAATCGACAAGTACAAGTTTGCCGCCTTCTTTTGCTACTTCTAAAGCGGTAGCCCTGCCGAGTCCAGAAGCACCACCAGTAATGACAACCACTTTGTCTTCAAAACGATTCATTAGCCATTCACTCCTTCGTAAGTTGTTGGTATCGATTTACTTCTGACCTGTAAACAGAAAATGCCATATAATTCTCATCCATACTATTCCCATTTTTAGAGAAAAAACACACTTATTCTTTTGCTTTTCCGTTAAATGTCTTATTAAAATAGTCACCCCAATCAGGTTTAGTGCCGTCAGTGTCTGTAAAATCATATTCTTTAGCCAATTCCCAAGAGCTTAAGATTTGTCCAGTTTTTTGAAAAATGCCCCTATCGGATGATAAAGCAGCAATACCTTTTGCAATATAGTAAGGCGATTCTGATGCGATAAAATGAGGTTCAATTTTAGTTGCCTCTTTCCAATTTTCTTCTGTAACACCAAAGTGATCAAGCATAGCCTCTGACCGAAGAAAACCTGGTGTGACAGCAACAGCAGTAATCTGATGTTTCTCTAGATCATGAGCCATTGCTTCTGCAAGATGAATAGCTGATATTTTGGCAAGGCTGTAATATAGATTCCCTCGATAGTCATAATTGACTCCATCTGTAATTTCCACAACCAAACCTTCTCTCTGTTTTATCATTAGGGGGATAGCGTAGTGACTCGTAATGATATGGGAATGCACTGCTTGTGTTTGTATTTTTAAACCATTGTGCAGATTATGTTCCCAGAAAGGTTGGTCCCAATTAGTTAATGGGTCTCCACCCCAAACGTCGTTGACAAGAATGTCAAGCTTACCTTGCTCCATTTCAATTCTTTCAAAAAGCACTTTAACCTCTTGTTCCAAAGTATGATCCACTTTGACAGCTATTCCATTTCCACCTTGTTGATTAACAAGTTCTGCCGTTTCCTCAATCGTTTCAGGTCGTCCCAACGCAGAAGGTTTTCCTCTAACACTTCTACCGGTTACGTATACAGTAGCACCAGCTTTGCCAAGCATGACTGCAATAGCTCGTCCAGCTCCACGTGTAGCTCCAGCTACTACAGCGACTTTCCCTTTTAAAGAATTCATATTGTTTTGTCTCCTTTCTTTGCTTTGAACTAAAGTATATACTACAAATACGACATCCTATGTCATGATTAAAATATATATTTTACGTAAAGGGTGAATTGGATGAGAGCGGATCGATTAATTAATATCATGGTTTTGTTGCAGAACAGAGGTAAAATGACTACGAAGGAATTGGCTGGTGAATTAGAAGTCTCAGACAGAACGATTATTAGAGACATGGATGCACTAAGTACAGTAGGAATACCAGTGGTTGCAGAAAGAGGCAAATGGGGAGGTTGGCGCTTATTAGATAACTTTCGAAGTAAATTAAGTACGATAACATTAGAGGAGATGAAAGCTTTATTTGTGTTTCCTTCCAAAGGGTTACTTCAAGATTTGGGGTTAACCCATTCGATAGATCCTAGACACAATCTACTTGTATCCCTTCCAGTTCATTATCAAGCGGATGCTCAAGCAATGTGGGATAGAATTCATATAGATGTTAGTACTTGGAGGCAATCTAAAGAAAAAGTGACTGCCTTTGAAACCATTCAACAAGCTGTTTTGGGGAATAAAAAGCTGAAAATTCACTATGAGAAGGCTGATGGAAACAAAGAAGATAGATTGATTGAACCATTAGGCTTAGTTGCAAAAGGTAACAGATGGTATCTTGTTGCATCAAGAAATGGAGAATTACGAAATTATCGAGCATCAAGAATTCATTCCGCAAAAATGGAAATGGAAAGATTTGAACGTCCAGCTAATTTTCATTTAGCTACGTATTGGGAACAATCAAAAGACAACTTTATCCGGAATTTGCCCGCTTATGATGTCGATGTAGAGATTGCCCCGTCCATCATAAAGAGAATAACGTTTACAGGAAAATTTGTCCAAGTGATCGAGAAGAAAAGTGCAAATGAACAAGGTTGGCTTCCTGCAGTTTTGCGTTTCAATGATCGACAGGAAGCCATAGAGTATATTTTAGGATTTGGTGATCAAATCAAAATAGTCTCACCTGCGCATCTTACAGATGAAATTGTGTCGTTGGCTAGGAGAGCTATTAGATTTCACCAAAATAGATGATAAAGTGAGATTTCCATCAGTGGGGATTTACGAAACGATTAGCACCATGATAAAAGAGTTATCTCAGCTTATTTGACCATCTTTGTCACCATTGTTACTAATTCATTCTTATATGCCTCTAAGTTAAAGTTTTCTTGATTCATTAGCATACTTTCACCAATAGCGCCTTGAATGATGATGGAGACATTTTTAGTATCAAATGTGCTAAATTCCTTCGTTTTCTGCCCATCTTGTAATATTTCTTGTAATAGTACATATAATGGATCTTCTTCATCATCCGATACTTTATAGTAAGGTATATTATCTGGTGTACGGGCATTAAAGATAATCTCAATTAATGCCACGTTGTGAACGTAATGGGTACCTTGATACGCCAAAGATGTATCTATGAAAGTAATGAGTTGATCATATGCAGATTTGCTCTCATCAACTTTTTCTTTAATATAGTCATATTGTTTTTTTAACAAATAGACAAGTGTATTATTTAATACATCTTCTTTATCAGAGAAATGATAAGAGATTAGTCCTGTACTAACTTTTGCTATTTTTGCTATTTTGGCTAGGCTGATACTTTTATAGCCAATTTCGTCCAATGCCTTAATTGTCGCTTCGATGATTTGTTCTCTTCTTGCTTGTGTAATAAAAGACGGCTGCTTTTCCATTCTCTTTCCTCCTGCATATAGATTACTTTTGAGGCTTTTTTAGTTGATCGATTATCCACATCACTCCAATAATAAAGAGCACGCTTAATATGATTATATCGAATTTACTCGGATAGTTCTCGATAAACATTCTAATTGGCTCAGGAACACTTCCTTGAAAAATGGATTGAATAACTATTCGTATCACTTTTAAAATAAGTAAGAAAAGCTGCAACATTAAAAGTATGGGTAGTAAAGTCAATCCCCCAATGAGTAATTTCCAAGACTCCTCTTTATTGAAGGCGAAGGTAATAGCAGAAAATAGTAATACGACTCCTATAATTGAAAAAATAATTATTCTCAGCCAATGTACAAATTCTAAATCTCCTTGTGTGTAACGAAAAAAAACGTAGGAAAAAGCTAATAACGACAAGACAATACTTATAAAGGGGACAATCCGTTGAAGCCAACCAGGAAGGCTTTTATACACTTCTACATTATCCATAAGACCACTCCTTAATTTGATTAATTAATATTTATTTTGATCAGTCAATCAGATTTTATCATTAAAACAAACGTTTTACAAGACAATAAATCAGAGGTACAGATTTTCTGGCATTTTCGTGATCATTCATTAACTTCGTCAGCTATACTAGCATCGAGGCTTATATAACAGGAAAAGATACAAAATTGTAACATTAATTTAATATGGATAAATGAAACTTAACACGTGGTGAAATCGTCTCTTTTATATAAAGAGAAATAGAACTATGGGACGGAGAAATCCCTGTTTATCACGGTGCTAACCGTCTGTTATCCCTACTTCATGCTTCAAGTAACACAAGGAAGCTAAGTGGGGCAGACGCTAACACCCTGATCATAGTCTCGCTTTATAAACAATTAATGGAAGGAGCAATTAATCATTGAGGAAGTTATCAGTAATACTAGTTGTGCTTATTAGTCTGTTATGTGCTTGTTCTACAGAGCAAAAAACGGTTCAAGTAGATAATAAAGACTTTGTCAATACATTATTTGTTCAAAAGGTAGAAAATAACTTTACTTCAGATAAACTATTGAAGCAAATAGAAGACCAGGAAAAGATAGAGCAAGTGTTATCGATGGTGGAGGGATTGGAAGCGGAAGAAATTGATAACGATGAACTAATCGGGGTATTGGAGAATCATGCTAATTACTATATGTTTCAATTTTCTGAAGGCGAGAATACCAATACAGACAGAGGAGATTACGGGTTCCAGGTTTTGGAGGATGGTATCATTCTATTCAGCTATGATCAGCCCAATACTTCAAGCCAACCTCTTATCACTGTCAACACGCATAAAGATCTACTAGAAGATATGAAAGAAATGTTGGAAATTACATTCTAAAGTATAATAGTAGGTATACGTTAATATAGTAGGATAAGAAGAGATTTTCTTGAAACTAATAATGAATGGGTGAGGTAATTTAATGAAAAGGTTAGCAGTATATTGTGGATCTAGTACGGGAACAGATCCTATTTATGTAAAAGAGGCGAAAAGGTTAGGACAACTATTAGTAGAAAACGGGATGGACCTTGTTTATGGAGGTTCTAATGTAGGGTGTATGGGTGCTGTCGCTGACGGTGTTTTAGAAGCTGGTGGTAATGTGATCGGCGTCATCCCGCAAAAGTTAAAAAATGTAGAGATTGCTCATGAAAAACTGACCGAACTACATGTAGTTGAATCCATGCATGAACGAAAAGCGATGATGGCAGATTATGCTGATGGATTTGTTGCGTTACCGGGAGGAACAGGGACATTAGAAGAATGGTTTGAAGTGTTTACTTGGGCCCAAATTGGCTATCATAAGAAGCCATGTGCACTCCTTAACATCAATAATTACTATGATCCGATTATGACTCTTTTTGACCATATGATAGAGCAAGGCTTTGTGAAACCGGAATATAAGGAATTAATCTTAATAGAAAATGATGCAAAAAAATTAATCGATCGATTGTTAAAATATGAAGGAACTTACATACATAAATGGGGAAATGGACCGACAGAGAAAAATTAATAGATTGAGCCGCAAACTACTATTTTCCCTAAGTACAACGGTAACTAAATGATAATGTTAGAAGGAAAAGATAGGGAGGTAGCTAAGTGTGGCTAATTTGACTTATGATCTAATAATAGAAAGGTTTCTATCATTTGCTGACAAAGAGCAAAATATCCGAGCGGTGATAATAGTCGGTTCTAGAGCAAGACAGGAAAAACCAGCCGATCAATATTCGGATCTAGATCTAGTTATATTTGCAGAAAATCCTAATTCGTTACTTTATCATAAAAAATGGTTAGCACAGATAGGCAAATCACATATTACTTTCCTTGAAAATACAGCAGTTGGTGGAGGTATAGAACGAAGGGTTTTATTTGAAGGTGGGCTTGACGTCGACTTTGCCTGCTTCCCTATATCAGCAGTGTCAGAAATGAAATCTCAATATCAAGTGTTAAGCGTTTTTGGAAAAGGTATTGAAGTATTAATAGATAAGGATAATATCATACCTACTATTAAAAAGAATATAAAGACAGATCTTAGCAAAAAAGATATGTCAGAAGAGATAGAGAATACAATGCAGGATTTTTGGTACCATGCAGTTCTCGCTGCTAAAAAAATATGCAGGGGTGAGTTATTAGAAGGTAAATCGATATGTGATACTTATATGAAGAACCTACTTATCTCGTTAAATAGAACGCATTCCAAATTAAAGAACGGAATAGAGTATAACACTTGGCATGGCTTTCGATTTTTTGAAGAATGGTCTGATCCGACAATTGTGGCAAAATTCGCGCAAATATATTCACATTACGAAGAAAAAGATGTTTGGGAAGCACTAAAATACACGATGAATCTATTTGAAGAACTCTCCATAGAAGTTTGTAAGTTAAAGAATCTTTTCTATCCAGCTGAAAGCGTTCGATATGCAACACATTTAGTAGAATCATATTACCTACAAGGGAGATAATAGGTGATGAGTAATTATATTGATATTCAGGAAATAGAAGAACTTTCCTTGAACGCTTTCCCCTCTCTACAAACACAGCATTTGGATGGTTGGATACTTCGCTTTTCCAATGGATATGCAAAAAGAGCCAACTCTATTAATCCTCTATATGATTCTCAAGAGGATATCCAAAAGAAGATAGAAGAATGTGAACGCATTTACCGAGAAAAAGGGCTAAAAGTTATCTACAAACTTACGCAACAAGTTTTCCCAAAGCAATTAGACAAAATTCTCGAACGAAAAGGTTATAATGTTGTCGGGGTGACAAGCGTTCAATGTTTATCACTAGAGGAAAGCGAAACACACATGTCGGATAAGGCAGTTATTTCTAATCAATTAACTGATGAATGGTTTACTGATTTTAGTGAATTAAATCATATAGATGATACGGACCAGCATACACTTAAACAGATGTTAAAAAATATCAATACAGATGTGTGTTATGTTCGTTTGATTAACAACAGCGAAACTATCGCTTGTGGAATGGGAGTCTTAGAAGATGGATGGTTGGGATTATATGATATCGTAACGAGTGAAAAGCATCGAAATAAAGGATATGGCATGGAAATCGTTTCATCGATTCTGGAATGGGGAAAGAATCACGCGGCAAAAAAAGCCTATCTTCAAGTGATGTTAAATAATAAACAGGCTATAAACCTATACACAAAATCAGGTTTCGTTGAAGCATATCGATATTGGTATAGAATAACCAAGTGAACAAATGAATAGATTATGAGAGTATTAAAAATAGAAAATAGTTGAGGTGAGGCCATTGTTGACCATCCTCGCATATTCCTCATTAATTACAGCATTTGTCTCCTTTATTTTAGCTGTTGGCGGGAAACATTATTATTATTGGATATCTGCCGTAGGTATGTATATTTTTAGTTTTTTAGCAGGCTTTTCTATTGGGCAATTAACAGTGGGATTAACCTTTATTCCAATAGTGTTGGCAATTGGATATACGTTTGACTGGATTAAAAATAAAGTGCATTATTTATTTTTTGTCTGTTCAGGTGTCATCATCGGTTTTATTATGGTGTTCTTTGTAGACGATCAATGGGTGTTTTTTCCCTTCTGGATCTTTAATTGAATGCTACAGTCTTAGTGCAAATGGAAGGGCGATAATGAAGTAATAGTTTTTAGTGAAGGTGATGTTGTGAAAATAGCTATGAAATGGTGTTTTCTCTTTCTTTTTATATTGATAGTGATAATTGGAGCAACTTACATATGGAAGCCAGAAGAAAAAGTGGATAATGTTAATAGTCTACCACCTGACTCTTTATTGTCTTCTGACCGAATTTTAAATATTGCCCATCGGGGAGCGTCCGGGTACGCACCAGAACATACGTTAATTGCTTATGAATCGGCGCAAAAAATGAATACCGATTTTTTAGAAATTGACGTTCATATGACAGCTGATGGAGAGTTAGTTGCGATGCATGATGAGGATGTTTCTCGTACTACAAATGGAAGTGGTCTAATCAAAGATATGTCTCTTACCGAACTGAAAAATTTGGATGCTGGTTCTTGGTTCAACACAGCTTATCCTGAAAAAGCAGACGAATACTTTGTTGGTATAGAAGTGCCCACATTAGAAGAGATTCTCGACTCTTTCGGTTTACATAGCAATTATTATATCGAAATAAAAGACACGGATTCAAAGATGACAGACAAATTTCTTGGCATTTTAGAGGATTATCACCTGATCGAGGAAAATAAAGTGGTCATTCAATCCTTTAGCGCAGAAATCTTGAAACAAATTCATGCGCAATATGAATCTATTCCACTTATTCAGCTTTTGTATCAAGATGAAACAAAGTCAGCTCATTACAATCAGATTCGGCAATATGCAACAGGGGTAGGTGCTCTATATCAAGAGTTAGATAAGGAACTCGTTCAAGAGACTCATAGTGAAGGTTTACATGTTCATACTTATACAGTTAATGCGGAAGAGGATATGAAACAAGTGATAGAGTGGGGAGTTGACGGTGTTTTTACAAATTATCCTGATCGATTGGCAGAAATACTTATGAATGATATGTGACATACAGAATAAGGATAAAAACTAGTAGGGAAAAGGTTGAATTGCTTCGTCCACATGAAAATATGTGAACGGAGTTTTTTGTGATGGTGCTAATAGTCCTAAAACCCCCGCCGCTAATGGAAGTCTCACTTTATAAAGAGAAAGAAACGTAGCAATTAAAAAGAAATATTTACTGTCTTCGT
This sequence comes from Gracilibacillus orientalis, assembly GCF_900114645.1. Classification (GTDB taxonomy): domain Bacteria; phylum Bacillota; class Bacilli; order Bacillales; family Amphibacillaceae; genus Gracilibacillus; species Gracilibacillus orientalis. The sequence continues at coordinate 82,111 of NZ_FOTR01000005.1, forward strand.
TTGTTATACTCTTATCAAATGTGATGGAACACCAGTTTATGTGGATTAGGAGGAAAACGCTTGATGAAGATAATATTTGATCAATATAAGATGACGAGAGGTTTATTGTTTGACTCCATCTCACCTATCTCTAAGGATTTGATCGATCTGAAGCCACCCGGATTTCGTAATACGATTCATTGGCAGGTTGGGCATGTGTTAGTCATAGCAGAAGAAGTTGCGAATTTCCCACATCGAAGCAAGAGTAGTTTACCAGATAATTATAATGAGTTGTTTGCAAGAGGTACAAAACCTGATGATTGGTCTCGTAATATACCAAGCATAGACCAATTAATACTAGATTTACAGGATCAATTAAATCGAATCGAGAATATGTCACCTAAACAGGTAAAAGAAAGATTAACAGTACCATTTGATGGTATCGATCGTTTTGAGGAGTTTGCTAGTCTTGGTATATTCCATGAGGCGATGCATTTGGGGCAAATTCTCGCAATGCAACGTATATTGACGGAAGATCATACGGGTTATTATGATGTATAGTTCGGGAGGTGTAAAAATTGAAAAAACAAATCCTTTTTGTTCATAGTGCAGGGGCACAAGGTCCTCAGCAAGGAAGCAGTGAATTAATCGAATATCTACAAGATCAACTTAGTGATACTTATCATTTGATTTCACCTAAGATGCCTAATCCAGAAAATCCTGAGTACGCCAGATGGAAAAATGCATTAACAAACATATTCGCTAACTTGGAGGAGGATGAAGTAATGCTTATTGGACATTCGCTGGGTGGATCGGTTTTATTGAAATATCTTTCAGAAATGGATGTGAAACCTGTTGTTTCCAGTTTGTTTCTAATTGCATCACCATACTGGGGAAAAGATGAGGACTGGCAGGTAAAGGAGTTTACTCTAACAGAGAATTTCAAATCAAATCTTCCTCACATATCCAACATATATTTGTATCACGGCAAGGATGATAAGGTAGTACCAGTTACGCACATCAATCACTACACAAACAAATTTCCTCAGGCTATTACTAGAGTATTTGAAAGAGAAGATCATTATTTTTCCAATGGAATACCTGACCTCATAAGCGATATAAGGGGATAAAGAGGCCAGATAAGTGTATTAAGTATAACGCTTCTAATATTATTCCTTGAGAAATAAATTTTTTGCCCTGAATATAAAAAAATAAAATATGGAACTCGGCTTATATCTCATTTTTTTCTTTGAGCAACCAAAGCCACAGGAAACTAAGTAATACCACTTGACTGATGCAAAAGATAGCCTATAAAAACTTCCTTGTTTGATACGATATTCCTTTTCCCTCTTCGCAATATTGTTTCAGACTGTATAAAAAGATAGCCCAGTTGTAATTACAACTACGAAAGCAAGTGGTAATATCCTGCCAATTTGCATGACGGAAAATGATCTCAGTTTTTTCGTTGTTTTCTTCCAAATCAAAGGAAATTGTTGTATTGATCCATTCTGGTTCATCTGATTCAATGCATTTCCAAACAACCTTCTTATTAACAACTAGCTCTTCCACACGAATTTTGCTCTCATCCCTTTCACCGAAACGAAACACATTAATCGCACCTATTTCATTATTGAAATTTAAGTCATTTGTCCATATTTCGGAAAGACCTTTTTTCGTTGTCAATACCTCGTATACATTTTGAACTGGAATGTTGACAATTTGAAAGTGTTCGATACTGGACATAATCCCATCTCCTTTTTATATTAAATATTTATTTAATCCATTTGATTATACAATTTTTTAGGCCGATAGATTTCTTCTAAATTGCTTTTATTTTCTGTTATTCACTTGGTTTTTGTATGAGTTAATTTCTAGCAATATAAGAGAAATATTCAGCTATTTCATATGCTAGAATAAAGAAAAAAAGAAGGAGCGAATTAAATGTCGAAAGTTATTCTTGATATTTCAATGTCACTTGATGGTTTTATAGCAGGTTTGAATGATAACCAAAAACAGCCGTTAGGAGAAGGAGGCGATGTGATCCAGAACTGGTTGTTTAGTGGTGACCAATTAAGTCGTTACAATGACTTTTTTAAGCTATCTGCTACAAACAAAGAAGTTTTTGACGGTCCAGTTCCCATGACTGGGGCGATGGTTGTAGGAAGGAGAACATTTGATATCGTTAATGGCTGGGGTGGCAGTCATCCGATTCAAGGAGTTCCTATTTTCATCGTGACACATGAAGCTCCGGAACGTTATTTAGAAGAGAATACAAACTTTACTTTTGTCACAAGTGGTGTTGAAAATGCTATTCACCAAGCAAAGCAAGCGGCAAATGGTAAAAATGTTAGTGTTGGGACAGCAAGTATTGCTCAGCAGTGTATAAGAGCAGAACTTCTAGATGAAATGCATCTTCATGTAGCCCCGATTCTGATGGGAAAAGGTATCCGCTTGTTCGATCAAATTGGCACGGAACAAATAAAGTTAGAATCTCAAGATGTAACAGATGGTACAAATGTTACACACTTAAAATATAAACTCTTGTACTGAAAACTCTTAGTGCAAAAGTTTTATTTTTGTATGGAAGTATTATTTAAATGTAAACTAAGAATGATCCATTTGAAAGGGAGGTGCTATTAACTATGAATCTTGATAGAAAAACCAAATTAGTAGTTTTACACGCGCATCATAGTAACATTGATTTTACGGAGGCCGCACTGCAAGATGCTAATGTGGAACAAATTCACCATGTTGATCCTGGTTTTATTGATGTCATTAAAAATAAATCAAAGCACCAAATCGAAAAAAGAGTACAGACACAATTAGAATGGCTCGCAGCTTCAAAACCAGATGCTATTTTAATAACCTGCACCAATTATAGTCTGTATATAAAGGGATCGGAGATAAACGATATTCCCATTTTAAAAATAGACGAATTATTTTTCCAATCCCTCCTTGATTATTCAAATGTAACTTTATATTTCACAAATGATGAAACTGTGGAAGGTACTACACATCGACTGAAAGATTATTTTAAACAAGTCAAATCTAAGGTTGATTTCCAGGTAAAGCTCATTGATCATGCTTTTGAGTTATTAATGTCCAATAAGCATGATGCCTATAGTAAAGTGATTGTTGACTATATCGGAAAAAATCCAACTCAAGGACATATAGTCTTTCCTCAGCTTTCCATGCACCAGGCAGCCACACACCTGAAAAGTAAGGGATTTAATGTTATCACCCCAGTTGACACCTTGAAAAAAGCAGAAATCTATATGAGACAAATATAAAAAGAAAAGCCGAAAGAGTACATGTAATGTAGTGCTTTTTCGGCTTTTAAAATGGGTCTTCAAAAACTGATTGCCTTTATATACTGAGTAATTATATACTCAATATATATTTACTCAGTATATAAATAAAGGGTGAAAAAAATGAATTTTATCGTCCAGTACCAATGGGAAATCTTTATTGTCGTTGAAATACTATCACTTGCCTGCTTATTGTTATTTGGTGGGGTGCGTTATCTGATTGGTAAGAGGAAACAAAGCTTATTCTTTTTATTTTTGTTTCTTTTCTTGCTTATTCTAGAAGCAGGATTAGCCTTCTTGATCTATAATGAAACAGGTGAGATCTCCACATTCCAAATAGTTATTACCATATTTGTTATTTATGCCTGCACGTTCGGTATTAACGATTTTAAAAAGCTTGACCGATGGATGCGGATAAAAATAGGGAAATGGAGAGGTCTCGATTTACTAACAGACAAAGATAAGGCGATTATGAAAAAGCAACAAGATCCAAAGTATATTGCGAAAATAAATCGATATAGTGCAATAGCTCATTTGTTTATATTTGTAGTCGTACAAACTGGTTTCTGGCTATATGGATTGGGAGAATTCGCACATTTTGGCGAATATCTTACCGATTTTTCCTGGGTCGGAACTGAGGAATTAGATAAAACTCCATATCCAAATGATACACTCTATCGTATTTCAATGTTATGGGGGTTAATTTTTATCGTTGATTTTATCTGGTCGATGTCTTACACTTTTTTTCCGGCGAAAGGATAAAAAGTTGATTCAAACAATAGGTTTTAAAAAAAGGATTTTAAGGCAGGGAAAGAGGTGGTTACAGTCATTTAGCATACGATGAAGATGTTTATCGAAGGAGTATTACTGCACTTAGAAGCGGATATAAAATGGCTGGATATGATGGTAGGATAGCACTTCAGGTGAACCGATATATGTACTACAAATCTATCTCGGTTCTTTATGTTGAGTGAAAGATGTAATATTTTATATGATTAAAGAAGTACATTTAAAAGACACGCTTCTTTATCAAAAGTACTCCAAGTATAATAAGGGGCAAAATTAATCCAGCTGTGACCGAGAGAACAATATACGCCCCATTTATAAATGCAAAAGATGCGAATGTATTAGGTACTGAAAGTATGGAAGCTAAAAATATAAAAAGAGCTAATGGAACGGATAACGTTTTATAATTTTTTAATTTTAATAAATGACTAATCCCATTTGTAAAAACATAAAAAGACACACAAAGCTTTATGAAGATAGTGAAAAACCAGATAAAGGCAACGATTATTTCTACACGTTCCACAAAATCAAAGATACTAATTCTTTGACCCAAAGCATAGATTGGATAGGCATAATTGGCTGTTCCTTGCACTCCAAGTACTGTAATACAAGCCAATGTAATAACTAAAAGAATTAACCCACTAGTAAATCCACCTACTAGAAATCCTTTGCGCGCACTTTGAATATTGTTTACGTTATCTGTAATAGCTAGCAAAATGACTAATTCCAAAAACGTGACAGATACAATGGGCAAAGTACCTACTATCGTGGCTGATTTATTTAGTTGAAAAATGGGTGTGATATTGCTAAAATCAGCATCTTTAATCACCAGTAAGGTAAGTAATAAAGCACACAGCATTGTGAAAGGGAAAAAAAGTTGGGCAGTTCTCCCAATTACTTCTATACCGTATCTAATTGCAATTAATACGGTTAAGGCAATTATTAATGATATAACTTCAAAAGGTGTACCCATTAAAATTTGTAAAGAGATAAAATCACTTATTGCCCATAAATTTGCAAACGTGTTGATAAAGATATAACAAGTTAATAACATAATAATGATAGCTCCCAACCATTTACCGAATAAGATATCGATGGTCGAGAAAAATTCTTTACCATTTAGTTTTTTAATTATTTGGTTATAAAGTAAAATAATGAAGACGCCTAATATAGTAGAAAATATCAGTGTAATCCAACCATTTTCCTTACCATAATTAGTTGCGATACTAGGAATGAAAATAATCGATGCTCCGAGAGTGTTCATAATGACTAATACTGTGAATTGCTTGCCATCTAACTTCTCTGTCATAGAAGGTTCCTCCTGCTAAGCATATTAAGAAGGTTGCTGAAAGTTTTTTAACCATTTCCCTAAGGGTTCTGAGATAGGCTTTGTAACAAATTCAATCATATCAATGATATATGGCAGCTTGATATCCAAATAGTGTAAGGAAATCAAGGTAATAAATAGGCACATCATGATAATGAAAATTATTTTATCTTTCATACCTTTCCTTTTATTTAGTCTTTTAATCTCCATGTAGGACAATAATGCGCTTATCACCCAAAATATAATAATATTTGGCATGGCTATTCCTCTTTCTCTGTTTTTCTTTCTATCTTTTCATATATTGGTTGCGTGATCATACCAGATTTTTTTATTTCCACTTGTGCTTGCACATCCACATTTAAATCAGGATATATAGTGTTCCAATTGTCTTTTATTTGCTCCCATTTTTTGGGATTAGAACGCCTGATAGCATTGCCGAATCCAAAAATATCGCTACGGTATTCCTGAGCTGCAGAAATACTTGCTTCAGCAATGTTAATAGTTTTCTGTTCAAGTTTTTTTTGAACGTCTTGAATTGTTTTTGGTTTAGAGAGATCTAAGGAACATTCTACATCTCCAATATTTGCTTTGATTTTAATATCGATTTTGATACTTGGTTCACCATTAACCACTGATCCTTGCATGTTGGTATTGCTTTGGAAAACTTCAACTGATATCGTGCCTCCATCGTTACAATCTACCCAGCCTATTGTATTGGTTACATTGTCGGTTATATAATTGAATCCTTTGCTTTCCTTTTCATTTAACCAGCCTTGTAACTTGTCACCACGAAAAACACCAATATCATCTAAGTAAATCTGTGCTGGTGAATCAGAATACTCTGTATTCTCCATTTTAGTCCCTTCATCTGGGCTCCCTACAAGATACACACCAGTTAATATAGCTTCCTTTCCGTTTGAGGAAATGGATTCTATTAGTTCATCTAATTTAACTTCCTTTGTTGGTGCCCAGAAGTCTTCTGAGGATTCAACGCTTGATCTTACTTTATCAGCTGGAATTTTCTCCAGGGGGGTTAAAATACTTATTAAAGCATCACCTGATAAACCTTTTGCAATGGCGATGGTAAAATCCGTACGCACTTCGTGATCCCTTATAAGGAAATCTAATGTTTTTCCAATGCCTTCTTTAGCCGTCTCTTCTCCATAAACGACAAGCTGAAGATGGCTTAGGTGAACTTTTCTAGGTGAGCTTTTCGTTAATTTCCTAATTGCTTCAAAGATCGATCTTCCTGAAGCGGAGTATGTAGAAATCGTAGCTCTGGTTGACAGCTGATCTCCTGCAATTTCTCCAGGATTTAAAACTTGTATTGTTACCTTGTAATCTTCCCCATCTTTATCAATCGCTAGTGCTTTTGCAAGTGTGATATCTGTTAATTCTTGTGCACTCCAGCAACCAGTAAGCAGGAGACACAGTGATGAACATAACAACCATACTCGAAATCGTTTCATGTTGACCCCTCTTTTGTTCAAAATAATCATTAGGTGTATCACTCTATTAGCTATTATTTGGAGGCTGTGGTTTTTTCATTTTTTCTCGCTTTATATTTCGTTGACTCATAAGCCGAGGTCTTGTTGTTTGTTTCCATCTCGGAAGTCGTATAATAGCATCCTGTTGGTCAGCAGAATTAAAAGGTGCAAATGGTGATAAGTAGGGAATGCCAAAGGACCTTAGACTAGTCAAGTGTAATGCCATTAGTAATAAGCCAATGAAAATACCAAACAAACCTAACGTAGCTGCTAGCCCCATAAAACCAAATCGTAACATCCTGACACTAATTGCTAAATTGTAATTGGGAAAGATAAAGCTGCTTATTGCGGTAAGCGAGACCACAATAACCATTGTGGCAGATACAATTCCGGCATCTACTGCTGCCTGCCCTAAAACTAGTGCTCCAACAATCGATATAGTGGATCCGACCGGGTTAGGTAATCTTATTCCTGCTTCTCTTAATAATTCAAAGGTAATTTCCATTATGAGTGCTTCTACAAGTGCTGGGAAAGGTATCCCTTCCCTTTGAGCAGCTAAACTGACCAATAAAGTTGTCGGTATCATTTCCTGATGGAATGTTGTTAATGCGATATAAGTGGAAGGCGTTAATAAAGCAAGAAAAAAAGCAAAAAATCGCAACATTCTGATTAAGCTCGCAATATCACTTCTTTGATAATAATCTTCACTGGATTGGAAAAAATCAATAAAAAACGACGGAACTAACAAGACAAAAGGTGTGCCATCTACTATAATAGCTACTCTACCCTCTAATAATCCCGCACTTATCGCATCAGGCCTCTCACTATTAATAATAGTTGGAAAAGGGGTATAAGTTTCATCTTGTATCAACTCTTCAACGTAACCACTTTCTAAAATGGAATCAATATCTATTTTTTCTAATCTGGATTTTACTTCTTTGACTATATCTGGATTAACGATTCCGTGTATGTAAGCAATAGTTACTGTTGTTTGAGTCTTTCGTCCATAAGTAAAAGACTCAAGCCAAAGGTTAGGGTCTTTAATTCTTTTTCTTATTAATGCAGTATTGACATTAAGGTTTTCTGTAAAAGAATCCTTTGGTCCACGTACAACCTGTTGTGTTGTAGGTGTTTCTACATTACGTTCACTTGCTCCTTTGGAACCTACAGCAAACCCTTGATTGATCCCGTCAATAAGCAAGACCGTGTCACCGGTTAATAAATGTTCAAGTAGTTTTTTAAAATGATCAATTTCCGATAATTCAGCCGTTGTAATCGAGTATTTGATAAGTTGATATAATGTAGCAGCATCTTGTAGGCTTTCATCAAGTTCTATACCTCGCACATTATCTATTAAAGGGTTCAATAGATAATGCTGTACAGTTTCCTTATCGACTAATCCATCCATGAAAATAATAATAGCTTTAGTAGAATGGATTTTTCCTAGCTGGAATTCTCGAATAATAATGTCAGAGCTATTACCTAATATTTTCAAAAGGTGGCTTCTGTTTGTTTCGAGATCTTTGAATAAGTGCTGTTGATAATCAGTTGATATATTCTCCTTAAACACCTGATCTTTTTTTTGTTTTATTTTCTGCCTGCGTTTGATCATATAAACTGAACCTCATATGGAGTTATTTTGTGCACACAATTATGTAAGCCAATTCTTATTCGATCATAAAAATTTGTACCGTTAGTATGATCAAAAACAGCGAATTTATGTATTCTTAGGGAACAGAGTATGAAAAAATTCTGGTTTAACTTTAGATTCAGTAAAGGGGTAAAAGGAAATATAGACTTAACTGTAGTAGGTGAGGGCAAATATTGGAGTCGACCAAGACATGAAAGCTTGTGTTAGTCAACTCCCCCTATCAAGAAGAATGTATTTTTTCTTATATGCTAGTACAAAAGTGATTACTAATATTTTTATAGTAATGAAACCAAGGGTTTTCTTGTTCCATTTGGGTAGCGAGCTGGAGTAATAGCTCGTCCTCACCTAGCCTGCCAAAGAAGTGAGTGCCAACGGGAAGTCCATCATTGGTCCAATAGGTTGGAACACTCATTGCCGGTTGTCCCGTTGCATTTGCGATCGGCATAAATGGGTTATAGTCTAACATGTTATCCAACATTTGTTGAAACGCATCCGTTTTGGGAGCCGCAAGTTCTCCTATTTGTGCTGGCAATTTGTTTAAGGTTGGCGTCATCCATACATCCACATCACGGAAAAATGCTAAGATTTTTTGTGCTTCCTTCTGGATGTATACCCGCGATTCTTCATATTCTAAAGCTGACAAATCTCTACCATATTTCAAAATTTCAAAGGTTAACGATTCTAGGTTGTTGCAAGTAGGTTTTTGACCTGCCATTAGTCCAGAGTGATTGATAATAGCGGATCCGCTGCCCATCCAAATATTAATAAAATGCTTGGCAAGTTCTTTGAAATCGATTGGTGGCATTTCCTCCACTACCTCATGGCCTATGTCTTTTATGAGTTGTACAGTGTTCTCCATGTTATTTCTTGTCTCCGGATCAAAATGAATGGTCTCATCTTCTTGATATTGAACAGCAATTCTCAGTTTTCTCGGCGTTTCATGGACGCGTTCTAAAAAGTTGTTCTGTGAAGCAAAGCTTGGATATAATTGATGATCACCAGCTCCATTTAAAATATCCAATAATGCCGCACTATCTCTGACAGAACGAGTAAGTGCGTGGTTGATGGAAAAATGATTCATATAAGTAGGATATGGCATTCTTCCTCTACTTGGTTTAAATCCAAATAATCCACAGGCGGAGGCCGGGATTCGAATGGATCCACCACCATCATTAGCATGAGCAAAAGGAATTAGACCAGCTGCAACGGCTGCAGCAGAACCTCCACTCGAGCCACCTGGTGAGCGTTCTAAATCCCAAGGGTTTTTAGTCGGTCCAAACAGATGAGGCTCTGTGGTAGGAAGAAAACCAAATTCAGGTGTATTGGTTTTTCCTAAAAAAATAAGTCCAGCATTTTCAAAACGATGAACGATTTCATCGTTTTCCGGAGCGATAAAATCCTTTAACATAGCAGAACCACTTGTTTGTCTTACGCCTTTTACCGCATTTAGATCTTTTATTAAAAATGGAAGTCCTGCAACCTTCCCTTCCAAGGATTTCATCTTTTTTGCTTGTTCTCTCCCTATTTCAAAACTTTTCGTGACTACCGCATTTAATTTAGGGTTGTATTGCTCGATTCGATCGATGAAAAAATCAGTTAATTCTAATACGGATATCTCCTTTTGATCCAGTAACCTTTTTTGACCTAAAGCGTCTAGTTGAAGTAATTGATCAAAGTGTTTCATTTATATATTCCTCCGTTTTCAAAAGCATATATTAACTGTTTAGTCTTTTTCTCGTACATTGCGATTCTTGCAATTTCTTTGGTGCTAATCGTCCGTAAAACCCCTACTTTAAGGATCAAGTAAGGGACAAAGACCCTTACTGAGGGAAGTCTCACTCTATTTTCTCCTTCAGTCCCATTAGCATAGTATCCAATCCAAATTGAAATTCTTTCTCCATATCTGGAATGGTTAGATGAGTAGGAGTTGATGAGTGAGGTGTTTCCTTACTTATTCCTAAAAATCGATATTCCTCTAAGATAAAAGAAGTAATGTAGATATTGTATAGCCATAAAGAGGAGAAGGCATTTTCTTTATTCATTCCCGCATTTATAAAAATTTGATGAAGCCTCTCGATTAGTTGTATGCGATATGGTGTAGTTGGTGCTGTTTCTGATAATACAACAGCCGCATCTTTAATGGATAAAAGCTGATCCCGCCATTGATTTGCAAACTGTCTTAATTGCTCGTCCCAATTCTCTTTCTCTACAGGAAATTGTATGTCTTTACATATTTCATCAGCTACCAGTTCAAGTAATTCTTTTTTATTTTTAATATGCCAATAAAGCGAAGCACTTTTAATACCTAATTTTTCAGCAACTTTTCTTATTGTGATACTTTTGTAACCTTCTAATTGAAGCACCTCAAAAGCTGCTTGGACAATTTTAGATTGATCAAGCATTTTATGGTGGGATTCGTTATGTGTTGTCAATATCAAGTCTCCTTTCTGGTCGAATAACGTTATTCTCCATTTATGGATTGATTTTTAAAAGAATCTCTTGACATTATAACATTTATCATTTAACCTATCAATGATAGTTAAACTATCGTTGATAGGTTAGGAGCTTTTATAATTTTATGAAGGAGAGGATCATGATGAAAAGAATCTATACGCAAGTTGTGTTGATTAGTTTAATTACGGTTATTGGCCTTGAATTAGGTGGGGCAATTTATGAATGGGTTGTTGTTGCTTCACAGTGGAGCGCTTATCCGCCAGTATCGTTTGCCGTTCTTCAAGAACCTTATGGCTTACCTTTGGAACATTTCTGGATACCGCTTCATATGGTCGCACAAGTATTAATTTTATTGGCGGTGATCTTATGCTGGAAGGAAAAAAGTGTTAGAAAATTATTATTATGGGTAATAGGACTTTATCTTCTGCTCAGAATTCCGACTTTTTTGTACTTTATACCAGAGTTGGGTGTTTTTACAAACGCAGATCCATCTGGTCCATACTCGCAAGAATGGAAGAAACGTGCAGACTTATGGGTGAATCTAAGTATAGTTAGGACAATTATTGTAGTTAGTGTCTATGTACTATCTTGGATAGGATATAACCGTTTTAAATCTTTAACCGTGAAGTGATGAATTAGTAAGTTGTTAATGAATTTCATTCGTGATTCATTTCCATCATTTCATAGTGATAGAGATTTTGGAGATGGATCACTATCCTTCTTTTAGGGAAATGAAGAAGATCAGAAGAATATATTTAATCTATATCCGTTTATTAAGAACAACATTTTACGGCATCGTCTACAGCATCTTCAATTTTATAAGGGGTATCATTGTCTTCTAACCGATCCGTTAATTGTTCTGCATCTGTTTTTTGATCAGACCATTCAACGTATTTTCCTTGATATTCCTCCGATTGGCAAGCATTGAGAAACAGGGGTACAGAAAGTAAAGTAATTAGAGTTATCACTTTTTCATATTTTCACACCTCTTTTTACTTTTTTACAATACAATTGGAAACTAAAGAAACCCTATTATACAGTGCCAGTTTGGAATTATGCATTCATTTTACATACATACAGTTTGTATGTTAAAATAAATCTAACCTATTTAAGAGGAGTGAGGTTCATGAAGCTAAGCAGTTTTTATCCAGTATTGATGACAGATAGAATGAAGGAAACAGGAGATTTTTATCAAAAACATTTTGGTTTCTCCATCGTATTTGATGCCGATTGGTACATGAGCTTGAAACAGGAGGAGACTGGAGATGAATTAGCGATTCTTCAAGCTAGTCATGAAACAGTGCCATCTCCGTTTGGAAAGTCTGTGCAGGGATTAATTCTTAATTTTGAGGTAGACAATGTCGATCAAGTATATCAACAACTGATTAAAGAAAGACAACTTCCTTTACATCTTGCATTGCGTGATGAAGCATTTGGCCAAAGACATTTTATTACACGTGACCCTAATGGAGTTTTAATTGATGTAATTACCGTGATACCACCTGAAGAGTCCTTTCAAAATCAGTATAAAGAAGAAGTATGGAAGGACGAGGGATAATGAGCGATTATGTACCTTTAAAATATTACTTTGATCAGGCATTAGCCATTCGATTAGCTGATTCAATTCAACCTTATTATCATTCATTCAACAGAAAAGCCATTATAGAATTTGTAACCAGAGAAGTTGAAAATAAAGAACTGAAGGCGAGAGTTGAGGTAATTACGGATGCATTAAAACAACACCTCCCTTCAGACTATGAAGCAGCTTTAGCTATCTTGTTACAAATACTCGGACCGGAAAATAAAACAGAAGAGGGGATGTTTACCAAAGGATATTTCCTCATGCCTGTAGCCTTTTATGTTGAAAAATATGGGCTGGATCACTATGATCTTTCTTTTCAAGCGATGTATGAAATAACGAAACGCCATACATCAGAATATGCTATCCGTCCTTATCTGATAGCAAATACCGATCACTGTATGACTTATTTTCGAGATTGGGTAACAGATCCTAATCCACATGTTAGGCGATTAGTGAGTGAAGGAACACGACCAAGGCTTCCATGGGCAAAGAAAATGCCCCCCTTAAAAAATAATATAGAAAACAATCTACGTTTACTTGAAAACTTGCTTCATGACAGCTCTTCTTATGTTCAAAAATCTGTAGCCAATCACCTGAATGATTTAACGAAAGAAAATCCGGAAAAAGTTTTATTATGGGTACATCAAATTATGGAAAATAATCTTGATGTAAATCCTAAAATTATTAAAAATGGATTAAGAACTTTGGTAAAATTAAAGAATGAACAATCATTAGAATTATTGCGACAAGTAAAATGAGGAGTGTAACCGCATGAAAAAGAACAAAATAGAAACAGAACAGACGATACAAAATATAATAAAAATCGCACGCTATCATTTTACAGAGCACGGTTATGCCGAGGCTGCACTAGAAGACATAGTGAAAGAAGCCAATTTAACACGAGGAGCATTATACCATCATTTTCAAAATAAAAAAGGACTTTTTCTTGCTGTATTTGAGACCGTTCAGCAAGAAGTAGGAGAACATGTAGAAGCAGAAGCGGCAAAAGGTAATGATAGCTGGGAACAATTAATCCGTGGGTGTCGAGCTTTTTTGGAAGGGGCAATACAATCACACAATCAACGTATCCTTTTGATTGATGGTCCGGCTGTCTTAGGATGGGATACGTTTCGGAAAATGGATGAGAAATATTCGATGAACTCCTTAAAAGAACAATTACAGTTGATGCAGGAACAAGGGTTACTAAAGCCGATTTCCATTGAGGCGATGACACATTGCCTGTCAGGAGCGATGAATGAAGCGGTGCTGTGGATTGCTGATCGCCTTGATCAGGAAGATGAAGATGTCATGGAGGATGCAATAATTGTTTTAGAGCATTTATTGGGAGGATTAAAAAAGTAGAAAAAAGGAATAAACTATTCATTCCTGACGTGATATAATACGTATAATCAACTAGAAGATTACACCGTGCCAAAGTCTAATAGTAGTGGAGGTTTATACGTTGAATATGCTCGAATTGAAACGAGATGCATCTGTGAAAGGAAAGAACGGCATTGCTTTTATTATGGCGGCAACAATTATTTGGCTTGCGATTACGGTCGTTTATTCGCAAACAATACCACTTCAAACTAAGAATATTATCTTGCTTTTTCTCACCGCATTCCTTTTTCCACTTGCATTAGCAGTTTCTGCTATGGTAAAAGCAGATTGGAAATTAGCAGATAATCCACTAGGAATGTTAGGGTTATTTTTAAATTTAGCTCAATTCATGTATTTTCCTATTATATTTTGGGCGTTTATTCAAAGCCCGAAGGAAATGATTATCTTTTTTGCTGTCGTGACAGGAGCACACTTTTTCCCATATGGCTGGTTTTACGAGGCAAAACCTTATTATATATTCGCTCCCATTATATCGGTGTCGATTATGTTAGCAGGGTGGAGGATGGAAGAAAGTCAATTATGGATTATTCCGCTTATGATGATGATTTTTCTTACTATTCTAAGCCTCTTCTTATATGGCGACTATAAAAGTAAGGTGAAAGGTAACTAGAATGTGGAGGGAGGGGCAGGTTTCTTGTCCCAAAATCTTGCCATGCCTCTCCCGAAATTTATCACGGTACTAACCGTCTGTAAGACCCCCACTGATCATAGTCTCACTTTGTCAGAACAATATTTCTCGAATATCTTCTTCTGTTAGTGTGGACGATGATTTTTTCTTCGAATCAATGACTTCTTCTATGAGGAATCTCTTTTGTTCTTGCAAATCATTCATTTTTTCTTCAATTGTACCGCGGGCAACAAGTTTGATGACTTGTACGACACTCGTCTGACCCATACGGTGGGCACGGTCAGCCGCTTGTTCTTCCACAGCAGGGTTCCACCAACTGTCATATAAAATCACTGTGTCAGCACCTGTCAGGTTGAGGCCTGTTCCACCTGCTTTCATTGAAATGAGAAACAAATCGGATTCACCTGCATTGAATCGATCACATCGTTCCATACGTTCTTCTGATGGGGTTTGTCCATCTAAATACAAAAAGGACCTTCCTTGGATGGCTAAATCTCTACCTATCATCTCAAGCATTTTCGTGAACTGAGAGAAAATTAATACGCTTCTTCCTGCAAGCCTGGATTCTTCGAGAATCTGTTTTAACTGTTCAAATTTAGCAGAACTCCCTTTATAACCCTCTACAAACAAGGCAGGATGACAACAAATCTGTCGCAATCGAGTTAGGCCGGCAAGGATTTTGATCCGATTTTTCTGTAATGTGTCCTTGTCTAGATGCTTTAACGTATCGTGTCGAAGTTTTGCCAAATAAGCGGCATAAAGCTCCTTTTGGTCTGGTAGCAATTCGACAGATTCTCTTGATTCAAGTTTTTTAGGTAACTCTGTTAGTACATCCTCTTTTACCCTGCGAAGTAAAAAGGGCTTGATCCGCCGAGCAATCTGTGTTCTCGTGAGATTACTATACTCCTTTATCCCTTGAAATAGCTCAGGAAAGACAATATGAAAAATCGACCATAGCTCCTCCTGATTATTCTCTACTGGTGTACCAGTTAAGGCGAAACAATTATCAGCCTGTATCTTTTTTACTGCCTTTGCTGTTTGTGTAACAGGATTTTTAAAGGCTTGTGCTTCATCAAAGAAAACGGTGTGAAAGGTTTGTTTCTTATACCAATCTATATCCATTCGTAACAACTGGTAAGAAGTAATAACAACGTCCATTTCCAATGCCTCTGTCCTTTTTTTGAACCGTTTTGTTCTATTTCCATCTACAATAGTCACTTGAATATCGGGTGCGAATTTCCTTATCTCACTATGCCAGTTATACATTAAAGATGATGGGCAAACAATAAGAGTAGGAAGTTTCTGCTTACGGATAGTAGGAAGTTCAGACAAAATAAAAGCGATACTTTGTAGTGTTTTGCCAAGTCCCATATCATCTGCAAGAATTCCTCCAAATCCATGGCTAGCAAGTGTTTTAAGCCATTTATAGCCGTGTATTTGATAATCTCGTAATATTGCCTCTAAACTATTCGGGACTGTAAATGTCTGATTATCAGGATTTTGGATATTGTGTAGGAACTGACGAAACGATTGCTCGAATGTGAATACATGATCATCAGCGGAGTCTAGCAGCTGCATTCCTTTAAGGGTTGGTACATGTAATCCGTTTACCACGTCTTCTTGATCCTGGATGGGAGCAGCACTCCTCAAAAAACGTTGAAGCTCTTCAAACTCTCTTGTTTCCAATGACAATAGTGCTCCGTCTCGCAAACGATAGTATTTTTGCTTTTCCTCCAAAGCCGATAAAATTTCACGTATTTGTTGGTCAGGAATGCCATCCATTTCAAATTTGAATTCCAACCAATTGGTCCGCTCCTTTTGGATCTTTACTTTAATCTTTGGGCGGGGCTTTTCTTTGAATACCCTATTTCTCACAGCGGTTGTAGCATATACTTGTACTAATTTTTGAATCTTCGGGAGCATATGGTATAAAAAGTCATATTCCAGTGCTTCATTATGCAAAAAGTATCCGCTATCTGTCTTGATAAATTGACTTTCATCCATCATTTGTAGGATAGCTTCTTCTTTCTCCTCATCTCTTATCAAAATAGATGCTGTCTCGATTTGGTCATTGTCCAATGGATTGATCAGGATATTTCCATAATGAAATTCTAACCCCGCAAGAAGCCGGTTTTTTACTCGATCCAAATATAATTTTGTGACTAAAGGAGTTTTCATGATTCGGTTGGTGACAGCACCATGTAAATGGACTTGACCTAATCTTTTTAATATAGGTAGCCCTTTTTCTATGAAAAACTCTGCTTGAGTTGGAGGAATCGGAATTTGTTTGGTTTCAGAACTATCCAGCATCTGAATGAGCTCAGATAGATACTGAAAATCCTCCTCATTTAGGTGTGTTAAAATACCGTCAAACAGAAGAGCTCTATATGCATGTAACACTACGATCTTATCTAATCCTTTAATGGTGAGTAGGTAATCTTGATTGCGAGTTTGTGTAAAGTAAAATGATAATGGCGATGTTTCATGATCCGAAAAGTGAAGTTTGTCGATTATTTCCTTCCCATGTGCTAACTTCACAACTGGTGCTTTAGTGAGTAAGGGCACAAGTTGTCCCCAGGGAGATGGTGGAATAACTAATAGCTGATCTATCATTTTATATTCAAATTTGTCTATTAACAGGTCATAGCCATATGCCTTTTCATCATTAATTACTTGAATAAGTTGTTGTATAATGTCGTCTGTTTCTTTTGGAAAACAATGTACCTCTGGATCGTAAGTGAATGAAGTAGTTAATACATAGCTATCACTTTCTTTCACTTGTTTAAGAAAGGTGCGGATATTTTTAACTTTCGTAGTGCCAATCTCAACTTCTATTCCAAACAGAGATTGCCCTTTATTGTTTGTAATAAGTTTGCACGTGAAAGCTAGTGGAAGCACATTTCGACTTTCAAATCGTGGCTGTTGGGCACTGGGACGGATCGGGCGATTATCAAACAGGTTCATTAGTCCTTCTGAAATATCGGGACTAGACAAAGAGTCTGCATGAGGATTTAATTCTCTTCGCGGATGTTCAGATATCGCCAGTAAAACGGCCGCTACATGCTGACAGTCTTTTTTTATAGAAGCTAATGTAGGACAGCTACATGTTGTACTTATATGATTACTTTCATCCTGTTCAACAGTGACTTGGAAATTTTCCTTTCCAGCTACGATTGCCTCACAACGATGGGGAGTGAAAGTTTCAAGGTATACTTTATTCGAACGATAAAAAGAAAGCCCATTTTTGAAGGATATTTTACCACAGGCTTCTTCAATTTTTTTATGACTCCAGTCTATATTCATATATGCGTACTCGCCTTCTGTCAAGACACATTTAATGTGCATTTAGTATTTATTTGTCCAATATTTTACGTTATTCTGTTGAACTAGTCACATAAATGGTGGGGTAATGGACTTGAAGATAGGGGGAGAGATCTTGCCCCATCCCTATCTTAAGGATAATCACAATATTCGATAATGGTTCCTTCGGTATCGGCAGGGTTTAAGTAAATCAATCTTCTACCGTGTTTGTTGATTCGTCTGGTGTGTTCCATCACGCGAATGTCTGCTTTCTTTAGATTCTCAATTGCTATATCTAAGTTATCCACGCGATAAGCGATATGGTGTACACCTTTCCCTTTTTGTTTGATAAAACGGGCAATGGGAGAGGTTGTATTATTGGTTGGCATCAATAATTCTGTACGAGCACCCTCTATATCGATGATCGCAATCTCGCTTTCGACACCAGCAGCTTCACTGCGATAGCGATCAAATAATTCTCCACCTAAGACATTTATATAGAAATTGATACTGCCTTCCAGATCTCTAACTGCTACCCCTATATGATCTAGTACTTTTTTCATTAAAATCACCTTTCACATCTATTTATCATTTATCACCTATTGTAACATGGTTATCATCCATCTTCTTCTAGATAGGTTTGTGCAACTTCGTGTGCGCTTTTTCCTTCGACTGCTACCTGGTAGTTCATTTCGCGCATTTGATCATCTGTAATTTTTCCAGCAAGTTGGTTAAGTATTTCCTCCAATTCAGGGTATCGATCCAGTGTTTCTTGTCTTAGCAGTGGAGCACCTTGATAAGGTGGAAAGAGCTCTTGATCATCTTCTAACACTTGTAAATGGTACCTTCTTAATTCACTATCCGTAGAATAAGCATCAATCAGATTGACATCACCTTCCGCAATAGCCGCATAGCGAAGTTGTGGTTCCATCGTGGTAACGTTCGGGAAATTTAGTCCATACAGGTCCTGAATTCCTAAATAGCCATCTTCTCGATCAGAGAATTCGAGCGTGAATCCTGCCTGAACTTCATTTTCTATCCTTTGCAAATCAGAAATAGTTTCTAATTGATGTTGTTCGGCAAATTCCTCTGGTACTGCTAATGTGTACGTATTGTTGAATTGCATTGGTTGTAAGAATTTTAGATCAAAGTCTTCTAATAAACCATCATGTGCTTGATGATAGACCTCTTCTTCATCATTGCTTGAAGCAGTCTCATTTAAAAATTGAGATAGTGCTGTTCCGGTAAATTCCGGATAAATATCAATGCTTCCTGATCGTAATGCTTTAAACAAAAAGGACGTTTTACCTAAGCCGGGTTCTAGATCTACTTGAAGATTTGTTTCATCTTCAATTAATATTTTGTACATGTTGATTAATATTTCCGGTTCAGTGCCTAATTTTCCACCAATAACAATGGTGTCTTCATCATTTTCCATGATATTTGGCACAAGAATAAATAGTAAAGAAATAATCGCAATGAGTACCATCGTCACCATTGATTGCTTGTAAGAGAATGTCTCCATTTTTCTTAATAATAGATCAAAAACGATGGCTAAAAGTGCAGCAGGTATTGCCCCTAATATAATAAGTGACGTGTTATTCCGATCGATTCCTAACAGAATAATATCCCCTAAGCCGCCAGCACCAATCAATGCAGCAAGAGTTGCTGTCCCGACAATTAATACCATGGCAGTTCTGATCCCCGCCATAATTACTGGCATCGCTAGTGGCAATTCTACTTTCATTAGTTTTTTTGATGTATTCATCCCCATCGCTGTTGCTGCTTCAATTAATGAATGATCAACTTCTGTGATGCCTGTATACGTGTTGCGCAAGATTGGTAACAAGGCATAAATGATTAATGCGATGATCGCCGGTATTTTGCCGATTCCGAATAGAGGAATGAAAAGACCTAGTAAAGCTAAGGAAGGAATAGTTTGTAAAACTGCGGTCACGCCGATAATAGCTTCTGCAATTTTCTCTTGTTTCGTCAGGTAGATTCCAAGAGGGATGGAAATTATTACGGCAAATAATAAGGCAATGAAAGATATCTGTATATGTTCCAATAATGCCTGCCATAATTGATTCTGCCTGTTTTGAAACACGTCATAGAAATTAGACATATTCTCTCCGCCCTTCTTTTAATGAGGAAGAAAAGTAATGAACTATCATCTGTCTATTCACTCTCCCGACTGTCTTACCTTCTGAAGTAACATGTAGCGTTTCTTCTTTGGATAGCATCTCTAATACTTCTTCCAGCGTAGCGGATGCGTCAATCGTGAAAGCTGGTTTAGGTTCCTGTGTATCTATAGGTTGCACAATATCCTCTAACTGAAAAGCGGTGCCTATTTTGTTAGAAGAGCCTACAAAATCACGGACAAAGTCGTTGGCTGGGTGCGTTAGGATATCGTTTGGAGTGCCTAACTGAACTATGTTACCCTCTTTCATTATGCAAATCCTGTCCGCCAGCTTCAGTGCTTCTTGAATATCATGGGTAACAAATACAATCGTTTTATTAATTTTCTTTTGCAAGTCTATAATGTCTTCCTGCAATTTTTCCCGACTGATCGGGTCTAATGCGCTAAATGGTTCGTCCATTAGGATAATATCAGGGTCTGCCGCTAATGCACGGATAACGCCGATTCGTTGTTGCTGGCCACCTGAAAGTTCGCTCGGTTTACGCTGGCGATATGTGTCCGGATCTAGGCCAACCATATGTAATAATTCGTAGGTTCGTTGTTTGATCTGATCGTTGTTCCATTTTTTCATTTCTGGAACTATTGCAATATTTTCTTCGATGGTCATGTGTGGAAAAAGCGCAATTTGCTGCAAAACATATCCTATATTCCATCTTAGTTCGTTGATGTTGTAATCACTGATTCTTTTATTATCAATAAAAATCGTTCCAGTGGATAGTGGGATGAGACGATTCATCATTTTAAGCGTAGTGGTTTTTCCGCAGCCACTCGGTCCAATCAGCACAAAAAATTCCCCTTTTTCTATAGAGAAGTTCATGTTGTCTACAGCAGTCGTACCATCAACAAATTGCTTGGTAACATTTTCAAAAGTGATCATTCGAATAAAACCCCTTCTTTAAACGCTGAAATAATAGTGTATATGGATACTTTTCCCCTTTATTACGGGACTAATCGTCTGCCATTCTTGTTTATTCGTAAAGAATCTTTAAGTACCCGGATTCCTTTAGTCTCAAGTAAATATTGAATGACACAGTTACTTTTCCTTTTTCTTTCTTTTATGATGTCTTGTTACTTTGACTCTATTTCCGCAAATTTGCATCGAACACCATTTTCTACGGCCTCGCTTGTCAATAAAGAGTAAAACACATTCTGGATTAGAACATCGGTGTAAATGTTTTAAATCTCCAGAGGCTATTAATTGTAAACCATTCAATACAATTAATGACACTAGCGATTGTGCAGGATCACCTAAAGGGACAGGAACGAGCTTATCATCAATCAACTGATACGTAAATGGAGCTTGTTTTAGTCGCTCTTCCAACAGTGTCACCATCTCAGAGGGGGCTTCTCTCCCATCAGCCACTTTTTCAAAATGCTCTCGAAGGTAAGCACGAATTTCTCTTAAGAGGTTTAATGCCTGCTCACTCCAATCATCTATTTTCCTATCAAATTGTTGTGTGAATACAATATTTTCTGATAGCAAAGTATCGAACCATGCCTTTACATGCTCCTTTTCAGTTAGTAAATCATGTCGAACTCCATGCCGAACGACTTCTGTATTGATCAAGTCTAATGAGATATTCCCTGATATAAGTGGGAATTTTATGTTTTCTATCATTATTATCAGCAACCTTTCGATATTAACCTATAATAACATATTTGACAGGTTAAATGAAATGATGTATATTTTTAACCATTAAATTATGTTTATAGTGGTTAAAAGAGAGGTGGTTTAGATGAATAATAAGTTTATCGGTTCAAGAATTGTTTTGGTAACATTTATTACGCTTATGGGTGCGTTTGGTTTGAATCTGACGGCAGGTCAATTTTTTGCACCACTACATGATACTTACGGATGGAGCTTGGCGGTACTTAGTTTAGCAGTATCCCTTAATATGGTGACATGGGGGATTTTTCAGCCAATTATGGGAAAGGGCATTGACAGATTTGGTCCCAAAATAGTGATTGCAGGAAGTGCAAGCTTAATGGGAATGGCATTTATTCTATGCGCAACTATCACACAATTATGGCAATTCTTTGTTTATTATGGTGTTCTTACAGCTATCGGATTTGCGGGGTGTGGATCGATGGCAAATTCTGTACTAGTGTCTCGCTGGTATATCAAAAAACGCGCAAAAATGCTTTCGAGAAGCTCAATGGGAATGAATATTGGCCAATTGTTATTATTGCCTTTAGCAGGTTTACTCATTGCATTAGCTAGTTTTCGAATGGCATTCTTCATACTGGGTGTCATTATGCTTGCTATTGTTGTCCCGCTCGTGTTGGTTTTTGTAAAGAATAACCCTGATGAAGTGGGGCAAATGCCTGATGATTATGCTGAGTCGTTTATTGTAAGCAATCATAATGCAACGCTAAAAGAAGCTATCCAGAGCAAAGAGTTTTGGCTTGCTACTGCAGGTTTTGCTTCATGTGGGTTTACACTCTACTTGGTGACAATACATTTGCCTAATTATGCAGTAGATCTAGGAGGAACAAAGTCACTTGGAGGTCAGTTATTAGGACTTGCAGCATTAGCCAGTGCAATTTCGATGTGGATATCTGGGCAATTATCTTATAAAATGGGTAAGAAGAATATTCTTGTTTTTCTATATATTGTAAGATTGCTAGCCTTTTTTTGGATCGCCATGTCACCGGGTATATGGCAGTTATATCTGTTTGCTATTATATACGGTGTTTCCTCTATGCCCATCATTCCAATAGTTACCGGTGTTATTGGTGATAAATTCGGCAAGAATGCGATGGGAAGTATTCTAGGGTTCAGTTGGTTCATTCATCAAATTTTTGCCGCAATAGGTGTATTCCTTGGTGGCTATTTAAGATCAGTGACGGGGAATTACATGATTGCATTCTGGACTGGAGGATTGTTATTAGTATTTGCTGTTATTCTAACACTATTTATTAAAGATACGGCTGTTACGGTGAAGGACAATACCGTTACATCATAAAAAAACTTAAGAGGAAAGGTGCTGAGTTGGATGGATGAGCTTTTGAAACAGTTACAATTTGCAAGACAAAGTACCATTGATTATGTTAAACAGTTGGAAGAAAGAAGATTTGAGGTCATGCCTAAAGGGTTTAATAATCATATTAAGTGGAACTTGGGTCATATCTATGTTGCGTTTGAAAACATTGTTTTTCGATTGACTGGCGAAAATGCGAAGTTTCCGGTGAATTTCCCAGAATTATTTAGCCCTGGTACTTCACCAAAACAATGGACAATGAAAGCACCGGAAACAACAGAGTTAATTACTTTATTGGAAGATCAGTTGGAAAGGCTTGATTCTTTGCAGTCAAAAAGTTTAGATCATCCCATTCCGGAAGAGTATACTACTTCAACAGGTGCAAAATTTTTAACAATTGGGGATTGTGTGAGTTTTATCATTTATCATGAAGGTATGCATTTTGGAATCATAAAAAGCATTAATCAAGTATTACAAGAAGTTGAATAAAAATAAATTGATATAGAGTTTGCGTGATTATTTACACGCAAACTCTTTTTTGTTAAGCCTCTTTTTTGTTACATTTTCTAAGTGAGTTGTTCTTGTAAATAATGGTTTGTGATATAGTAAACTCATCACTCTCGTGTGCAGAAGTGAAATGACGTGTATATATACAAAATGACACTAAGATTAAATTGGGGGAACTATGAAACGACTACTATGGATTGCTTGCTTTACCTATTTGTTAATAGGACTAACACATATTATTATAGGTTCATTGTTAACAGAAATCTTGGATTATTATAACCGGAATTATACAGATGGTGGTGTCTTAATTGCCTGTCAATCAATTGGCTTTCTGACAGGGGTTATTTGCTCATCTTATATATCGAATTTTTTAGGGCGTAGACGTGCTGTCATATTCGCCATTCTATCTATTGGTCTAGCACAAATCGCATTTGTATCATTGATACCATGGACATGGTGGTTGGTCATCGCTGTGTTTTGCGGGTTAGGATTTGGGATTATCGAGCCTTTGGTGGGGTCACTTATAATTGATGCAATTAAAGATAAACCAGCAGTAGCATTTAGTAGACTAGAAGTTTTCTTCGGGCTAGGCTCACTCATTATGCCTATTATATCCGGTTGGTTGGCATCGACAGACTTATGGCGTTATTCCTTTTTAGTATTAGGCTTGTATGCCTTTTTTATTGGTGTGATTTGGATGAAGGTATCCTTTGGAGCACTAGATAATTTGATGGCAAAATCGATTGAGCAAGAAGAACATAAACAAGCAGAATCAACCCCGTTTTTAGGAGGAAGATACCCTTTATTTATCGGTTTTATTTTGTTTTTCCTTATCTATGTCGGAACAGAAGTCAGTATCATGAATTTTCTACCATCTATTCTTATTAGCAAATTAGGCACAGAAACCTTTGCGGCAACGCTAGCTGTCACCATTTTTTGGGGTGCGATAGTTACAGGTCGTTTAGCAGCAGGTTACTTAGCAGAAAAAATGAACTATGTTCGTTATTTAATGGTTTGTTGTTTTGGAACAGTCGTTTTTGTTGTAAGTTTAGGTTTTATTACAAGCTTGTGGTTAGGCTATGTCTTCATTGTTTTGATCGGGTTGATGATGGCAGGGATATTTGGAATTGCCCTTGTATATGCTAATCAAATGCTTCCAGGTAGTACCGAACGAAATACTAGTATATTGATTGGAGCTGGGGGAGTTGGAGGCATTGTTCTCCCACTAGTTACGGGTAGTATTATGGATCAGTTTTCAACAATGGTCGTTTCGTTTGTACTTGCAGGATTATCGCTTTTTATGTTTGTGTTTATTTTGTTTGCGAAAGGTCAACGGTTTGCAAGTGAACAGATTAAAGCTTGAAAATTAAAGGGTTAAAATGTCTGAGCTTAAGATCAATAAGAAGACAAAACAAAGTTCGTGTGATAAAAAGTAATAAATTCACATAACTATTATACTGTTTCATTTTATGAAAATAATTGGAAACTTTTTTGCTTTTGATTCGTATATAGTAATAGGTAATATCATCCGGAGGTGTACATATTGGAGTAGTTGATATTTATTGGTGGTTATTATGGGGGAGCCTAGTGTTTGCAATTATTTCCCTTTTATTAGGAAGTGTATTGGAAGGACTCTTAGATAGTCTATTTGATAGTTTAGGAGAATTTTTCAATCCATTACTAGTTTTTGGTACGTTATCTGTTGTGGGAGGATCAGGTGTCTTGCTGACTAAGTATTCTTCCATGGTCGAGATCTATGTCTTACTAATTAGTTTGTTAATAGGAATTGGAGCATACGTACTTATTTACTATTTCCTTGTGATTCCTATGTCGAATGCTGAGTCCTCTACGTCCATATCGGTTCATGATTTAGAGGGTAAAGTGGGCGAGGTAATTACCACGATCCCTGCTCAAGGCATGGGGGAAGTATTTATTTCCTCAACTAGTGGAAGTCGCAGTGAAACAGCAGTAAGTTTTGATCAAAAGATAATTAAGCAAGGACAACAGGTTGTGGTTGTCCAAGTGAAAGATCACGTGTTATACGTTTCTGAACTTGATGAAATTTAACATAGGAGGCTAAGAATGGATTTTTTGATTGTCATTGGCGTCGTGGTTGCGGTTATCCTAGCATTTGCGATTCTATTTGCAGCTCGCTATAAAACGGTAGGCGCAGACGATGCTATGATCGTAACAGGTAGTTTTTTAGGGAGCAAGAATGTACACAGGACGGATGATGGAGGTGGCATTAAGATCGTCCGTGGTGGCGGTGCTTTTATCCTACCTATTTTCCAACAGAAAGAAAACATCAGTTTACGCTCGCATAGTTTAGATATTTCTACACCTAATGTCTACACTGAGAATGGTGTGCCAGTAATGGCTGATGGAACAGCGATTATCAAAGTGCAAAGCACAACAGAAGGGATTGCAACAGCGGGGGAACAATTCTTAGGAAAAGACGATTCTGAACTTCAAAAAGAAGCACAAGAAGTATTGGAAGGTCATTTGCGAGCGATTTTGGGAACAATGACAGTAGAAGAGATCTACAAAAATCGTGAACGTTTCGCACAAGAAGTACAAACCCAAGCGGCTGTTGATTTAAAGAAAATGGGGCTGCAAATTGTCTCATTTACCATTAAAGATGTGCAAGACGAAAATGGCTATCTAGAAGCATTAGGTAAGCCGCGTATTGCAGAAGTAAAAAGAGACGCCCAAATTGCCGAAGCGAACGCGATGAGAGATGCTCGTATTCAAAAAGCTTCAGCTGAGCGTGAAAGTCAAAGTGCAGAATTGTTAAGTGAAACACAAATTGCTGAATCATCGAAGGAGAAAGAATTGAAAGTAGCGGCTTATAAGCTTGATCAAGACACTGCCAAGGCAGAAGCGGATATGGCTTATAAATTACAGGGTGCCAAATCAGAACAACAAGTCAAACAAGAAGAGATGCAGATCCAACTTGTTGAGAAAAATAAACAAATTGAAATTGACGAAAAAGAAGTACTTCGTAAGCAACGTCAATATGAAGCGGATATCTCTAAAAAGGCAGAGGCAGAGCGTTATGCAACGGAACAAAAGGCAGAAGCAGATAAAGTTACTAGTGTTAAAAATGCCGAGGCAGAAGCTGCACAAATCCGCTTAGACGGGGAAGCCGAAGCAGATGCTATTCGTCAAAAAGGTTTGGCAGATGCAGAAGCGAAAGAAAAACTTGCCGAAGCGATGGGGAAATATGGCGAAGCCGCGATACTCGAAATGATTATCAACATGCTTCCTGAGTTTGCTGGAAAAATTGCCGAACCTATCCGCTCGATTGACAAAGTCACTGTTGTTGATAGTGGAAAAGGCGATGGCGACGGTGCAACACGAATGAGCGATTATGTAACTAAACTAATGAGCCAATTACCAGAAACACTAAAAGATGTATCTGGTGTTGATTTAAAAGGGATGTTAGATAATGTGGCATCCAATAATGAATCAAAAATTAAGGATAATTTAGCAGGGGCAAAACCAGAAAAGCCAGAAGTAACCGATGGGGAATAAGAAAGTGGTCAGGCTTAAGTTAACTGTACTATAATTAGTAGTTAATTATATGTGTAATTTAAAATCGCCCCCTAGGATTCGTCTATCCTTGGGGGCGATTTTTTTATCACGTTGCTAATCGTCGGTACAACCCTCGCTGATGGTTAGCCTCACTTTATCTGAATGTGAGTGGATACAAGACGTTGATAAACACTTTTCATGAGTTATCTAAGGCTGTGTCAACATTCGATGCTACCTTTTGTGACAGTGTAATGAATAGTTCCTTTTCCTGTTCAGTTAGACCTTCTGTAGTAAGGTTTTCCAGTCTGCTCCAAACATCTGTGACCTTTGTTTTGAGGTCCTGGCCGGCTTGAGTTAACGACACTATCGTAACACGACCATCTTCCTCAGAACGGCTGCGGGTGACAAGACCTGTGTCCTCCAACCTTCGAACACTCTTCGCAATGGTCGAGTGGTCAAGACGTAATGTGCGGCCGAGGCAGTTTTGTGATTGGCCATCCTGATCCCACAATTGCATAAGCAAAATCTCTTGCCCTGCGAACAGCCCCACCTCACGAAGCATTTGACCAGCAAGTGCACGGTGAGAACGTGCTAAAGCGAAAATAGCGAAACTTACTGGATGCAGGTCTGCCGCACTCAATTCTTTTTCGTATACTGCTCTATCTGAATCGTTTCTTTTCTGTTTCATGAGATATCCTTACCTTTTCTATTGTTTATAATGAAACCGCATAGATGTGGATTCCATTTAATAAAGATTATCACCTTTTTTCTTTTTTAACAAATGGATTCCATCCTGCTACCTAAATGAAAAAAGGAAATGAAGGGTTAGTATCACATCATACAGAAATGTTCATTATTCTTGAATTTGACACCATTTTTATTTTCCATGAGATATCTTTACTTTTTGTTGTTTATCCATAGTCGGATAATCGGTGTAACCGCGGCTGTCTCCGCCATAAAAAGTAGCTCTGTCTGGTTCATTCAACGGTGCATCGAGCTTCAATCGTTCTACCAGATCGGGGTTTGCCAGGGCCCAAGAACCGACAGGAGCAATATCAGCAAGTCCCGCATCAATGTCTACGACGATATCTTCAAGCGGACGACCTGCACGATTCACCAGTAGGGTATTTGGCCATGCCGAACGAATTTCACGAAGTAATTCATCGTTTCCACCGTGCGCCACGTGAATGTAAGCCAAGTTCAAATCCGCCAACTTCGGAATCAGATAACGGTAAAGGTCTGAACCGCTTCGTCCTTCATCAATGCCACCAATAGGTAACCCGGGCGAGATACGAAATCCCGTGCGATCTGCTCCTATTTCTTTTACCACTGCTTTTGCGACTTCAATAGAAAACCGAGCGCGATTCTCGATCGAACCCCCATATTCATCTGTACGAAAATTAGAATTTTCACCAAAAAACTGATGAATAAGATAACCATTAGCACCGTGAATCTCCACGCCATCAGCGCCTGCTTTTATAGCTGCCGCTGCTGCCTTTCTAAAGTCTTCGACCGTTTCTTTAATTTCTGCCCGGCTCAACTCCCTAGGAACCGGGATATCCAACTTCCCATTGGCAGTGAACATCTGAACGCCGGGTGCAATTGCTGATGGTGCAACGGGCTGACGATGATGTGGGGTATTATTTGGGTGCGACATTCTTCCCGCATGCATTAACTGAATGAATAGGTAACCACCAGCTGCGTGCACTTTATCGGCAATCTTCTGCCATCCTTCCACATGTTTATTCGTGTAAATTCCAGGGGTGGTAAGATATCCTTGCCCATCATCAGAGGGCTGAGTACCTTCACTGATGAGCAAACCCAAGGAGGCGCGCTGCGCATAATATTCTGCACTTAGATTTCCTGGTGTTCCATCAGGAAGCGCACGGCTTCGAGTCATTGGGGCCATCGCTAAACGATGGGATAATTTTAAACTTCCAACAGTTGTTGAACGCCATAAGTTTGTCATTTACAACACTCCTTTAAGATAATTGGTGGTCAACCACATAGTTAGCTTAACACCTTTAAATGTGGTTGGCAACATATATGTTTGTAAGATATAGGTCTTGATAACATGGGCCTGCCATCTTGTGCTATTCATTCTATTAAATAGTTGCCTAAACGAGCAGAAAAAATGGTATGCTACAATATAAAGAAAATGAGGAGGAGCGTTTATGTCAGAAGATATGATTCAAGCATATTTAAAAGATAAAGAAGAAAAATGGCACGAACCATTTACAAAACTCTATCAAACGATCCATGAGAATATTCCAGAAGGTTTTACACTAGAAATGCAGTATGGGATGCCTTCGTTTGTTGTTCCATTGACCATATTTCCTGAAGGTTACCATGTTCAAGAAGGCACACCACTTCCATTTATCAGTATTGCGGCACAAAAGAAGCATCTTGCTGTCTATCATATGGGAATCTATGCTGATAAGGAATTGCTGGATTGGTTTCAAAAGGAATACCCTCACCATATGTCAACCAAATTAAATATGGGTAAGAGTTGTATTCGATTCACGAATCCTAAAAAACTCCCATTTGAGTTGCTTGGTGAACTTTCCGAAAAAATAACAGTAAATGAATGGATCGAGATGTATAAAAATAGGACAGAGTGATTCATTTCCCTATCCCCTGTCTAGTGCTAAAACATGATGTAGGTAGCAATAAAATACAGAACAATGGTTGTAGCTGATGGCAACGCATAGATGAATACATTTTTGACTAATGGTCGTTGTAATGCATAGATAGTTAAGAAAATCATCATCAGCCCAAGCAAAGCTGTCATAGCATTTGATAGGCTTGTCATATTTAAAATTGCACCTTTTTGATGGAAGATATCTGTAATCACCAATAGCTGCAGATTATATAGGTTACTACCTAAAATAGCTCCGATAGCAAGGGAGTATTTGGCCATCTGGAATGCTGCAAGTACAGTGACTAATTCAGGTAAAGAGGTTGCCGCAGCAATCAAAAAACTTCCGACAAAACTGGAGTTCATTCCTGTTTGTTCAGCAATTTTGTCGCCGGAAATAGTTAAAGTACTACCAGCAAGAAAGACGACAATGGCGGCAAAGATAAAACGAATGACACCTTGTTTTAATGTTAAATCAGATGTTACCTCAATATCTTCTTCCCCATAATCGAGTTTTTTCACAACAAATAAATAAAGAATAATAAGTAGATACATCTCGAAGCCGATATGAAAAAAGCTAGGAGAGTTGTCCCAAAGAATGGCAATCACTAATAAGGCAGTCGTTACAAATCCAGTTTTACCAATCGGGAGATGTGTGCTTTGTTCTACTGTATTAAACACTCTTTTTTTTCGATAAATAAAATCAAATGTCATTAAAATCAAAACGTTAAACACATTGCTGCCTAACATGTTTCCAACGGCAATATCGGCATTGTCAATATATACAGCAGTTAAACTAGTTGTTAACTCAGGTAAACTTGTTGCCCCGCCAATTAGAAAGGTCCCTATCATAGCCCCACTTAGTGTTGACTTTTGATTAATGACGTCTCCATATTTATTTAACTGAATTGCAGCAAAAATAACTATTGTGGCTGCCAGAAAAAATACGATAAATGTCATGACTATCCTCCCTAAAATTATAATCACAATTAAACTATAAAATTTTTATACAAGCGAACATATATTCTTGATAGGAAAGAATGGATATGGTATGATAAATGCCTTCATTGCATACTTTTATCCGCAACATGAAAAGGAGATATAATACATATGACAGGAAAAACACATATTATGGGTGGGATCGCAGCAACTACTGTGATGGCCACTTTTACAGATTATGATCCTGCTTGGTTTATATTTGCAGGAGCTATAGGGGGATTAATACCAGACATATGTCATGGTGGAAGTAAAATTGGCCGAAAATTTCCACTCCTGTCTAAATTGATTAATACGTTATTTGGTCATCGTACTTTTACTCATAGTCTATTATTTTTACTGTTAGTTGGATTTTTATTATCGCTAATTACTAGTAATAGATCATTGATTATAGGTGTCGTTATTGGAATAATCAGCCACTTCCTATTAGATTCTATGACGAAACAAGGAATAAAATTACTTTACCCAGTAAACATTACCGTAAGATTTCCATTCACAACAAAAACCGGTGGTGCAGTTGAAAATCTTGTGTTATTAGGGCTAACTTTGCTGACTATTTACTTTGGAAAAGACATCGCCATTATGGGTTCTTCATTTTTCTTGCAATAGATTCCAATATATAGACAACTGGCACTTGTGTTGTGACATTGGAATCTTGAAACCATTCTTCCGTAACATAATAGGCAAGATTAATTTCAGATATTTTAGCTATCGTTGAAAGTTTATTATTGGTAATGCTAATAACTTTACTGCCTTCCTGCTTGAGCTGATTAACCTGTGTCACGGTAAAAGGGTTTTCTCCCGACACCGAGAGTACTATTGTTACACTATTATAGCGGAATTTAGCGTGAATCGGATAATGAGGGTCTTTGATATAGACCGAAAACTTCCCCATACTGGAAAAATATCTCGCTCCATATTCTGCTAGAATACCGGAGCTTCCGATCCCGGTGAAAATTACACTTTCTGCTTCCGCTATTAATTTGGCTGCATCATTGATTTTCTCCTCTAGATCTCCGGTTAGTGTACGCTCGAAGAATTCTGTAATGGAATGCTGAGGACTGTTGATAACTGTCCGCTTGGTTTCCTCTAAATGCATTTTTAGTTTTACCTTGAATTCCGAAAAACCATCACAATTTATTTTGCGACAAAAGCGTAAAATAGTAGCTGTCGATACATGTGTTTCATCCGCTAATTCGCGAATTCTCATGTAAGCAACTTTGTCACTGTTTTTCGATATATAGTTATACAACGTTAACTCTAATTCATTAAAGGAAGCAATCATTTCATGGGTAAACATGGAGGTGGAATCCCTTCTTCATATAAGTTTTTTCTCTATTTTAGCATAATTATAGAATATGTTACACATTGTATCACTTATGAAACATGTCACGAAAGCTGTTATAAACAACAGAAAGCTGTATTCATATTTACCTTGCTTATGATCCACACTATAATGCAAATAGAATATTGTAATAGGAGGTCATATCATGTCGATAAAAACATATCATTTTCCGGAAAACTTCCTATGGGGTGGAGCTACTGCAGCCAACCAAATTGAAGGTGGATTTCATGAGGGAAATAAAGGTTTAAACATAGCAGATGTATTACCAGGTGGCAAAGGTCGGCTTAATATATTAAAAGAGCCTGGCTTTAACTTTGAAGTAAATACAGAGAAATATACATATCCTAATCATGAGGCGATCGATTTTTATCATCGTTATAAAGAAGATATTGCCTTGTTTGCAGAGATGGGCTATAAAGTATTTCGGATGTCGATTGCTTGGACGAGAATATTTCCAAATGGCAATGAAACAGAGCCAAATGAAGAGGGTTTAGCCTTTTATGATCGGGTATTCGATGAACTGCATAAACATAATATTGAACCAGTTGTGACCATATCTCATTATGAAATGCCGGTTAATTTAGTGAAGAATTATGGTGGTTGGAGAAGTAGAGAAGTGGTTACTTTCTTTGAGCATTATGTCAAAGCGATTTTTGAACGCTATAAAAATAAAGTAACATATTGGATGACATTTAACGAAATTAACAGTGGGCTAATCATGCCAATTATGGGGTTGGGTTTCTCTATCCAGCAGGAAGAGGATAAATATACCCCGACATTCCAAGCTTTCCACCACCAGTTTGTTGCAAGCAGCTTAGCGGTAAAAGCTTGTCATGAAATTATTCCAGATGCACAAATTGGCTGTATGATTTTATACGCACCAGTTTATCCATATGATTCTAATCCCGAAAATGTCATGCATGCACTAGAAGAAGAACGACTATTTAACTATTATTGTGCCGATGTACAAGTGCGTGGGGAATATCCTGCGTTTATGACTCGCTACTTTAAAGAGAATAGTATAGAACTGGATATTAGAGAAGGTGATTTAGACCTGATTAAAGAAAACACCGTCGATTATATTGGGTTCAGCTACTACATGTCCCGTACAGAGAAAAAGGAAAAAGCGGGCGAGGAGCAAGCAGATGGTAACATTTTATCCGGTGTACGAAATCCATTCTTGAAAGCAAGTGACTGGGGATGGGAAATTGACCCAACAGGTTTAAGAATTGCTTTAAACCAGTTGCATGATCGTTATCGTGTACCACTTTTTGTTGTTGAAAATGGTCTTGGAGCGAAAGACAAAGTAGAAGAAGATGGATCTATCCATGATGATTATCGAATGGATTATTTACGTGATCATATTATCGCCATGGGAGAAGCAGTTGAGGATGGCGTTGATTTAATGGGCTATACGGCTTGGGGTTGTATTGACTTAGTGAGTGCGTCAACAGGTGAAATGTCCAAGCGCTATGGTTTCATATATGTCGATAAACAAGATGACGGCAGCGGAACAATGGAGCGGAGCAGAAAGAAATCATTTTTCTGGTATCAAAATGTGATTCAAACAAATGGGAAAGAGTTATAAAAGGTGATTAGAAGAAGAGTGTATATCTCTTCTTCTTTTTTATTAAATAAGAAAGTTTAAAATTTGCGCAGATGTCTCGCTCCGATCACCCTTATGCTCTTGGCGAAAATATAAATTGTCAGCCTAAAAAAATAAGTACCAAAATATCAAAGCACAAAATCAAAATAGTACTTAAACGACGATTAAGAACCAAAACCAAAAAGAAAACCATCATATATGGTACTTAAATCCGGTTTAAGTACCAAAATGAAACTCAATATCTTAAATTTGGAACTAAGATTTGTGTGAAAATAGTTATTATATACTATTAACAGATGAAATTAACGAAAATTTAATCATTCGAAATGATGATTTGTAGTAGAATGGTTGTAAGATAAAAAAAGGCGGTGTACTGTGAATAAATTATTGTTACATTTAGAAGGAGCGGCTGTTTTTGCATTAAGTCTTTATGCTTATTTTCATTTTTCGTTTGGCTGGCTGATGTTAGTACTATTATTATTGGCGCCAGATCTTGCGATGCTTGGATATCTAATTAATAATAAGATCGGTTCCATTATTTATAACCTTTTTCATACGTATGTTTTTTCGCTTTGTGGTGTACTTATCGGATTCCTATTTAATGATTTGTTATTGGCGATCAGTTTAATCTGGACAGCACATATTGGGATGGATCGAATGGTAGGCTACGGATTAAAGTATGCCACCGGGTTTAAGGACACGCATTTTGATCGAATTAAATAGCAGATATTTCGTTATACCTGCGTTATAATAAAAATGAAAGCGTTTAAAAGGAAGGGTGATTAAAATGACAAAAGTAGTGATGACTTTCCCAGAAGGCAAATTCAAGGTATTAACAATGAGCTATGATGATGGGAAAGCGGCGGACAGACGTTTAGTAGATATCTTTAATCGTTATGGAATCAAAGGGTCTTTTCACTTGAATTCAGGCTTACTTGGAGAAGGGGAAAGGATACCACCAGAAAAAATAGCGTCATTATATCAGGGACATGAACTTTCAGCACATACGGTCACACATCCTACCATTGCACGTTCTCCGAAAGAGCAGCTAATAGAAGAAGTAATGGAGGACCGTAAAAAGCTAGAAGAACTGGCAGGTTACCCAGTAAGAGGTCTATCCTACCCGAATGGTTCTTATAATTCTTTAATCAAAGAAGTATTACCTTATTTAGGGATTGAATATGCAAGAACCGTAAATAGTACAGACAATTTTGGTATGCCAGATGATTTTATCGAATGGAATCCAACTTGTCATCATAATCGAAACCTCTTACAATTGGCAGAGAGATTTACTTCATTACATAAGAAGCAATACTTATATATGTTCTATGTATGGGGCCATAGTTATGAATTTGATCATGATAATAATTGGGACTTAATCGAACAATTTTCTGAATTTATTGGTGGTAGAGAAGATATCTGGTATGCAACCAATATCGAAATAGTTGATTATATTAAGGCGTTTAGGAGATTGCATTTTTCAGCAAATAGCCAGTTTGTCTATAATCCATCAGCAAAATCCGTTTGGCTAAATGTTGATGGGCAGATTGTGGAAGTACCAGGAGGTCAACAAGTGAGTCTGATAAAGGAAGAGACATGGAAATGATAAGAGACAATATAATTTCATAAATAGTATCCAGTAATAACAGGCTGACCATAGGTGAGATGACTACGGTCAGCCTTTGAAAAAGTTAAACATTTGATTTTTCCTGAATCGAACCGTCTTTTTTATGGATTATGGTAGAAGTACCTTTATTGGCGGCAATTTCTTTTGCTCTGTCAATGGCTTCCTGTTTATTATCGAAAATATAAGAAGCTTGTTTGGCGTCTTGTACTTTTACAGCCCAGCCATTTTCATGTGGAATGACGTGCTCACCTTTTTCCAATAACTCGGGTCTGCTGGATTGAGCATCTTCATCACGACTACGTAAGTCTTCGTCACTCATTTGATTTACTTGTTGAATCTCATTATCAGATGCATTCTTATACCACTCCTTAGCCTGTTCAGTAGCAATAGGAATAGCTTGTCCTTCCTTATAGCCTTCATCAATCATCGCATTGACAATATCTATGGCCTTTTTTCTTACGGGAGTTTCTAAATTTTTCAATGAACTAGGATAATCATTTATATCCCAAGGCATGATTTGACTCCTCTCCAATTATAAATTACATTATTTCTTTGCAAACTTTTGCGCATTGGAAACAAGCATCCGCACATGATTGACAATGATTATGATGATGTTTGTTACATTCCTCCCCACATGTTTGACAAATTTCTGCACAAACAGCAGCTAATTGCTTGATAAATGGTGAATTTCTTGTAATAGCTGCCTGTAAATAACTACAAATTTCAGCGCATTCACGGTCAAGACGAATGCATTCGGCCATCATGTCGACATTTTCTTCTTTTAAACACGCATTAAAACAATGATTACACTTCGTCATACAAATGTGTAAATGGTCTAATAGTTTTTGGTGCTTTTGATCAATCATGATTCTAGCCTCCGATCGTAGTATAGTTGCTTACATAATCTACGATTCCCATATTTAGGACAAGTAAACTTAGATGTTGTTGGTTTTCGTTTCAGAAACGGTATGCTATCATAATTCGTATCCATCATTGATGAACGGGAGGATGACATGAGAAGTAGTAAATTAATGAATATTATACTTATTTTTTGCTTTATTATAGCTGTGAGCTTTTCGATATATTTTTATATACAGTCTAAAGGCTTTCAATCCAAAATAATGGATGCGACCTCAAAAGAAACAGTACCGACTTATCATTTTGTTTTAATCGGAGAAGAAATGGATCATGATTACTGGCGGTTAGTTGGTGAAGGGGCAAAAGATATGGAGGAAAAATACGATGTGTTTGTTGAATATGAAGGACCAAGGCGATCCAATCCAGAAGAACAATTGAAGCTTCTCGACATTGCGATGAAATCCAAAGTGGACGGCATCATTGTTCAAGCATTGAATGATGAGTTTTTGCCAGTGATTAATCAAGCGGTTGAGCAAGATATCCCTGTTATAACCATTGATACTGATGCTCCTGATAGTAAGCGATCTGCCTATATCGGTACGGATAATTATGAAGCTGGTAAACTCGCTGGTAAAGCATTGGTAGAAGATACTGCGGGTAAAGCTACTATTGGAGTCATCACGGGTAGTTTTGACAATGCTCATCACCAATTACGTGTGGAAGGGTTTAGAGATATTGTCGAGCAAGAACCTGGAATTGAAATTGTATCGATTGAGGAGTCGAATATTACAAGAGTGATTGCGGAAGAAAAGGCGCATAATATGTTAAGTGATTATCCTGACATTACAGCTTTATATGGCACGAGTGCATTAGATGGTATTGGTATGGTTGCTGCTGCTGAATCATTAGGATTGGAAGAATCCCTATATATGATCGGCTTCGATACACTGCCAGCAAATATGGCACTGCTTGAACAGGAAAAAATGGATGTATTAATTGGGCAAAAACCATATGAAATGGGATATCGCAGTGTAGAGTTAATGCTGGATTTGGTGAATAATAAAAAAGTACAAGATGTTTACCATACCAATGCATCCGTGGTAAGAAAAGAGGATATAGGTGATTTTGATGATTAGGATTAGATCAAAACTACTTATATACTTCGTTGCTATCCTTGTATTAGTGATTATTTTATTTTTCATTCGTGAACAAAGTGCACAAAGAATTGTAGAATTACATGATGAACGTTCCGATCATTATTTTTTGTTAAACGAAATAACGAATAATACTGACCAGACCTATCAATCACTACAAATTTATGTTCATGAGCCAACAGATGAAAACCTCCAATACTATAAGGAGGACAAGCAACAATTAAACGAACTACAAGAGCAGTTCGTAATGGCTGCAGAAGATAGTATAGATAAGAAAAACTATGTCCATTTATTAACAAGCTTTCTGGAATTAACAGATCAAACTGCAGAAGGTGTAGCGCAAGATAACATTGAGCAATATTCCAATTATTTAAATGAAGCAGATAATAGTGCAACCTATATTCATGAGAAAACATTAGAGTTAATAAATTCAGAGCTTACTGTTTATCAGAATTTAATAGAACTAGAAGACCAACGGGTGCAATCTTCCAAAAATATGGGGACCGCTATATTTATTTCTGTGATAATACTAAGTATCTTGTTTGCCTTGTGGTTTTCTAACGGGATTACAAGGGCGATTGAACGTCTAACAGGTGCAGCAAAAGAAATATCGCAAGGGAATTATACCGTGGAAGATGTCGTTGTGCCACAAAAAGATGAACTAAAAATCTTAACGGAAACGTTTAATCAAATGAAGTGGAATATTGTTGAGGCGATTCGGGAAATGAAGGAAAAAGCTCGGATGGCTCAATTGTTAAAGGAAATGGAATTAAAAAGCTTACAAAATCAAATTAATCCCCATTTTCTATTTAACACGTTAAATACGATTTCCAAAACATCCTATATTGAGGGAGCAGAACGAACCAGTGATTTAATTTCTTCTGTTTCTGCACTGCTTCGTTATAATATCGGTAGTCTTGACAGGGAAACTTATTTGAGAGATGAAGTAGAGATTGTGAAGGAATATTTTTTCATTCAAAAAACGAGGTTCGGTGACCGGGTAACATTCCATCAAGATATTGAGGAGGATTGTTTGCAAACATCAATACCTTGTTTGACATTACAGCCTATCATTGAGAATGCCTTTATGCATGGTATTGAAGAAATGGCAGATGGTGCAGAAATTACACTTGCCATTTATCAAAAGGAAGAAAAAGTGTGGATCGAAATTAGCGATAACGGTGTGGGTATGGATCAGGAAACGATTGATCGCTTACTAACAGCGGATGAGAATAGTGAAACGAACAGAAAGGGACATTCCACTGGCATCGGCATGCGAAATGTAATAGACCGTTTGAAGTTATTTGATAGAGAAAGTGATGTATCCATTCAATCAGAGCTTGGTAAAGGAACGAAAGTCACCATTAAGTTACGAAAGGAGTGATAAAATGATAAAAGTTATGCTTGTAGATGATGAAGCGATTGAGCGCGAAGGAATCCGGATGATTCTCAGTAGAAATCGATCAAATGCTGAAATCGTAGCAGAAGCAAAAAATGGTAATGAAGCGGTTGAGCTTGCTACGCTTCATCATCCTGACATTATTTTTATGGATATTAAAATGCCGGAATTTGATGGGTTGGTTGCGATTGAGAAGATTCTTCAAACATTACCTGAAACAAAATGTGTGATGGTATCCGCATTTGATACTTTTCAATATGCTAAACGAGCAATGAAATTCGGAATTAAAGAATATCTGTTAAAGCCAAGCAAGATATCAGAGATACTGGAAGCTTATGATCGGATGGTTGCAGAACTATCTGAACAAAATGATGTAAACGAACGGTTAGAACAGGCGAATTCATTAGTCGAAATGGACTTTATTTTAACGCTGATGATGGATCATGTACATGAGTTTAATACAGAAGATTGGACAAAATGGCTGGATGTCGAGGATACGAAAGGATTTGCAGCTGTATTTTCTTTTCAGGCAGAGATACTAAGGCCAGACCGTGAACAAAAAGGTAATTGGTATCGCACACTCAAAGATGGATTATCAAGGCTTCCTTACCATGCTTTCGTGGGGCCACTGACTGGCTATCAAGTTCCGATTTTAGTTAAATATGAAGCATATACCCTTGATCAGTTTGCTAGAGATGCTATTCAAGATGTTCAGCGTGATTTACACGATTGCCAGCTCTATGTTGGAATAGGAGCAATTATCACTGATTTACAGGACTTTTCTCGTTCATACCAAGAAGCACTATATGCTTTGGAACAAGTACAATCCCACCCTGGCGCTAAATATCAAGTTTTTAATGAACAAATGGCTGAAAAAAGAAAGGAACGGATCCATTTTGAAGAAGAGAAAGAATTGCTTCATGCCATTAAAAAAGGAGATAGTCAGCAAGGGACGTATTTATTTGGCCGGTATTTTCAATCGATTCAACAACATGCTAATTATCAAGTACCAATCATTCAAAAAACGGTCGAAAACTTTTTTATTGTATTAACGAGAATGACAAAAGAGCTTGGTCTTGATCAGGATATCCAAATGGGCTTTGATCAGTTCGAAACAGCGACACAGATCAAGGAAGCTGCTAAAGCTCACTTGCAAAGCGTTATTAAACAGATACGAGATTGGCGTTCGACCGGAGTCCATGGTCTGTTGATGCAAGCAAAGGATTATATAGAATCACATTATCAAAGAAATATAACACTGGAGGAAGTAGCAGAGGAAGTAGGACTGAGCTCTTACTATTTGAGCAAGCTGTTTAAAGAACATTTCGAGATTACCTTTATTGAATATGTTACACAAACCAGACTGACAAAGGCAAAAGACTTATTATTAGATGATCGCATATCACTGAAAGAAATTGCTTTAACAATCGGATATAAAGACCCCAATTATTTCAGTCGAGTATTTAAAAAAGAGACAGGTCTAAGCCCGAGTGAATATCGCAAGCAGTATTCTTAACAGCGGGTAGAGGAGCGCTTTTTGTCTGAGAATATAATCTTGACAGGGTGGAGGTCAATTGGGCTCATTGGCGAATAAGCGAACATGTAAAGCTTTAGAAACCTATAAACACTAACCATGATTTCGATGTGTTTTCATCAAAATGACTCGTAAAAATTGAAACAAAAGCTAGAATGAAAACTTATCCTAATCATCAGAAGATTTAAACCTATTTTTTTGTTTTTTTACGATAACCTGAAGGAGTAGTCCCTATAAATTTTTTAAACGTGCGATAAAAATGTGGTGTACTATCAAATCCACTTAGCTCGGCAATATGAGCAACAGGATAGTCCGTTTTCCACAATAGCTCTTTAGCTTTATAGGTTCTTTTTTTGTTCAAATACACAGTAAGCCCAATGCCAGTTACTTCTTTGAAGACTCTACTGAAATGAGCTGAACTAACGTGTGCTTTCTCAGCTAATAGGCTTAGGGATATATTACCTTGAAGGTTATGGTCAATAAACGCGAATATTTCATTCATCCAAAAGCGGTTAAAGTTTTCTTCCCTAAATGCTTGATCTATTTGCTCTATACTTAAGCGAGATAAATAAAGTAATATTTGATGGGTAATTAAGATAGCGGCATGAATAGAGCCCATTTGTTTTTCGCGTAATTCCTTATCTATATCATTAAGAAACTTTTCAAAAGTCACTTGTTTCCTTTCTGAAAGAGATATTTTATAGTGTTTGTGCTTCTTAATTTTTTCAACTATAAATATATAGGAAAAATTTTCATCAATCGGTATGGTTTGAATTAATGCAGGACTAAAAAAAACGACAGATGAAGTAACTAAATCATCCTGATAGGGTACAGCATGATGAATAGTGTCGTTGGGAACCAAGAATACATCCCCTTGGTTCATATAATAAAGCGTGTTATTAATAAAAAAAGTACCTGTACCTTTGTGAACATAAATAATCTCATGAAAATCATGCATATGGGTTGGTAATTCATTTTGGGGTTCCTTACTGCCTTTATAAACAAAGGAAAAAGGAAATGAGGAATTAGCATTTTTTTTAATAGCCTTCATAAGTATCACCTATCTCTAATTTATCACGGTGCTAACCGTCTGTAAGATCTCCGTTGATCATATTCTCACTTTATATCAAAAAACAGTATAAATAAAGCAATAACCGCAATTTTTATTTCAATTTATTTTTGTTAATCTATATTTATACAGTATATTTATTTCATTCTGAACACTCATGGGAGGCATATATAATTGAAGGCTATTGTTTGTGAAGAACCTAGAGTATTTAAGCCAATTAATAAGGAGATTCCTCAACTTGAAAAGGGTAAAGCGCTTGTTAACTTAAAACGAATAGGAGTATGTGGAACAGATTTGCATGCGTTTACAGGAAATCAACCATTTTTTGAGTATCCCCGAATATTAGGACATGAGCTTGCAGGGGCTATCGAATCAGTAGGAAAAAATCCTTATGGCTTAGAGCAAGGTGATCAAGTATCCGTTATTCCTTATATGGAATGTGGTGAATGTATTGCCTGTAGAAAAGGATTAAAAAATTGTTGTACAAATATGCAAGTTATGGGGGTCCACTTTGATGGAGGGATGACAGAACAAATCTCTGTTCCATGTGATCATCTAATTAAAACAAATGCATTAACGTTGGATCAAAGTGCTATCTTAGAGCCATTAAGTATTGGAGCCCATGCGGTGAGACGATCTGATATGCAAAAAGGTGATTTTGCCCTTGTGATTGGTGCGGGTCCGATTGGATTAGGAGTTATGCAGGCTACTAAGCAAAAAGGTGCTAAAGTAATTGCAATGGATATGAACGAAGAACGATTAGCTTTTTCCGCACAGTGGGCCAATGTAGACTATTCTATAAATGTATTAAACGATCCTGTTGAGCAACTTATGAATATTACAAATGGTGATATGCCAAGCATTGTTTATGATGCAACTGGAAACAGTAAATCCATGATGGATGCTTTCCAATATCCAGCCAATGGAGGGAAATTAGTATATGTAGGGTTAGTTAAATCGGAGATCACTTTTTCTGATCCGCTATTCCATTCTAAGGAACTAACATTAATGGCGAGTAGAAATGCTACTAAAGAAGATTTTGATTTTGTGATAAATTCTATTGAAAATGGTTTCATTGATGAAAAGAGTTTTATCACGCACCGATCGACATTTGATGACCTCCCAAATGAATTCGAAAATTGGTTAAAACCAGAGAATGGTGTAGTGAAAGCGATGATTGAGATATAATTATAAATTAAGCATTTTGAAATCTATATTAATTTGAAAAAGTGGTAAGGTGGTGAAGAGGTGCGAATTGATGCACATCAGCATTATTGGAAGATAAGCAGGGAGGATTATGGTTGGATTACTCCAGATATTCCTACACTATATCGTGATTTTCTCGAAGAGGATTTAATTGAACACCTGAAAAAGTCAGGGATAGACAAAACAATTGTTGTTCAGGCTGCTCCGACTATTGAGGAAACTGAATTCATTCTCTCACTAAGTAACCATTCAGAATCGATAGTTGGTGTAGTAGGCTGGATTGATATTGATCACCCGTCATATAAAGAACAACTCGAGATTTTCAGAAGGCATCCAAAATTCGTTGGAATTCGCATTATGATTCAAGATATGTCCAATGAAAAGGTAATTCTAAGTGGAAAATTCTTGGAAGCATTCTCTTATTTTGAGGAGATAGATCTGCCGGTAGATCTTTTAGTTACTTCTAGTCAGCTTCCAACAGTA
Source organism: Gracilibacillus orientalis (assembly GCF_900114645.1). GTDB lineage: Bacteria > Bacillota > Bacilli > Bacillales > Amphibacillaceae > Gracilibacillus > Gracilibacillus orientalis. The sequence continues at coordinate 125,151 of NZ_FOTR01000005.1, forward strand.
TGTGAATTATTAAAACGTGTAAAGATAAGAGGAGTAATCGATCATATTGCTAAACCAGAAATTGAAAAGAGGAAGTTAGAACCCTGGAAAACACAAATGGCTGAAATCGCCAGTTATCAGAATATCTATTGTAAGCTATCTGGAATGGTTACCGAAGCAAATCATGATAACTGGATAACTAAGGATATGATTCCTTATGTACATCATATTGTAGAGGTGTTTGGGATTCATCGCATTATGTATGGTAGTGATTGGCCTGTTTGTTTATTAGCAGCTAGCTATGACCTGGTATACCGATCATTGAACGATGCTCTCCCTCAAGATGTTACCAAAGTAGATAAGGAATTGATTTTTGGCCAAAACACAATCGACTTTTACAAATTAAATATTTAAAAGAGGAGGAATAATTTTGAAATATAGAAAACTGGGGCAAACCGGATTAGATGTTTCAGTACTTAGCTATGGAGCATCATCATTAGGATCTGTTTTTAGGGAAATCAATGAAACGGAAGGAATTAAGACTGTACATGCAGCCATTGATCAAGGTATAAATTTAATGGACGTTTCACCGTACTATGGTTTAACAAAAGCAGAAACGGTTTTAGGTAAGGCATTGGCTAATATTCCTCGTGACAAATATATCCTTTCTACAAAAGCTGGTAGATTTGGTGCAGATGATTTTGATTTCTCTAAGAAAACAATAGCTAAAAGTTTAGATGAGAGTCTACAAAGGCTAGGGACAGATTATGTAGATATCTTATATTTACATGATATAGAGTTTGGTTCATATGACCAAGTAATAGAGGAAGGTATCCCTGCTTTAGAAGAACTAAAAAAGCAAGGGAAAATTCGCTTCTTGGGTGTATCTGGATTGCCACTTATTATTTTTGAGAAAGTACTTGAAAAAGTAGATTTAGACGTGATCCTTTCCTATTGTCATTATTCTCTAAATGATACATCTCTTCTATCCCAACTACCTTTATTAGAAGAAAAACAGGTAGGATTAGTAAATGCTTCACCATTGTCTATGGGCTTGTTAAATTCACGTGACGTTGCTAGCTGGCATCCAGCGGATAAGGAAACACAGGAGCTATGTTTGAAAGCAGCCGAGTATTGTGAAGCACATGGTTACGATCTTGCTAAATTAGCGATTCAGTATTCAACTAGGAATGAATCAATTCCCACTACATTAGTTAGCACAGCAAGTGTAAAAAACATAACAAAAAATATAAATTGGACGGATGAACCAATAGATAAGGATATTTTAGCGGGAGTTCTTGATATTCTCCAACCTATTCATAATAAGACCTGGCAAAGTGGTAATGCAGAGTGGAATGAAAGGTAATAGTTATTTTTATAGTTTTACATTTAACCTAGCGATGAGTGAAATCCAAAAGAATATATGGTTTAAAAGTGGGAATATGATACTCCATAATGCTTTTATCTTTGCAATACCTGTTTGGAAAGAAAAAATGCTAGAACCGCTCTAGTTACGGAATATCGTAATAGTCTTTTTACTACGTTTTTCATAAATGTTACTAAACCTCCACAGTTTAAATTGATCGAAAGAAGATGCAGTAAAAGCTATCAACATTAACTTGCTGACCCCACTAAAGAAAACGATTACATTGAGATCGAACATATTTATAATGATGACGATAAAAAGGGAACAAAGTGAAATTCTTTTTCAAGTTAATATGATCAGATAAAGATTTCATGTCACAAAAATACGTCTTAATTGTAAAATTCCAACGTTAAATTAAGAAAGGAGATGTATCATGAAAAATTTAAACAGACACCTTTGGTATAAACAACCAGCAAAGGAATGGAATGAAGCTTTACCAATAGGAAATGGCAGATTAGGTGGAATGGTTTTTGGTCGGGTTCATAAGGAACGAGTGCAATTAAATGAGGATTCAGTTTGGTACGGGGGGCCGAGAGATCGAAATAATCCAGATGCACTAGCGCACTTACCTCAAATTAGAAAGTTATTATCTGATGGAAGATTAAAAGAAGCGGAAGATTTAGCAGCGTTGGCCTTTACAGGTACTCCGGAAACACAACGCCATTATGAGCCGCTAGGTGATCTTTTAATAAATATGAATCACAATGAAACAGAGACATCTAATTATTCTAGAGAGTTAGATTTGGATAATGCTATTACGAAGGTGCAATATACTATAGGCGATGTCGCGTTTAACCGAGAGACATTTTCCAGCTATCCAGACCAGGTGATGGTGATCCGTCTAACTGCCTCTGAAGAGAACTCTATTTCATTTCGTACCTTGCTAGATCGAGGAAACGCAAGAAACTACGATGAACTCGAATCTATATCAAACAATTCAATAGTCATGCGAGGAGAAACGGGTGGAAAAGATGGTATAGTTTTTCGATGTGCAATAAAGGCAATACTTGACAAAGGTTCAGTCAAAACTCTTGGAAATCATTTAATCGTTGAAAAAGCAGATGCAGTAACATTGATTTTAGCAGCAGCTACATCATACCGTTATGATGACCCGGAGCGTCAATGTTTAAAAAGTGTTGAGCATGTATCAGGAAAGGCGTACCAAGAGTTACGACAGAATCATGTGGAAGATTATCAGAAATTATTTAATAGAGTAAATTTAAACTTAGGTCACGATAATGGAGATAATTCAGATTTGGCTACAGATCAACGTTTAGATTTAGTGAAAGAAGGTAAAGAGGATCTATCATTAATTAGCACGTATTTTCAGTTTGGGCGTTATTTACTCATTTCTTCTAGTCGACCTAATTCGTTACCAGCTACATTGCAGGGGATTTGGAACGAGAAAATGCTGCCACCTTGGGACAGTAAGTTTACTATCAATATCAATGCTCAGATGAATTATTGGCCAGCAGAGGTCTGTAATCTATCTGAATGCCATGATCCGTTATTTGAACATATTGAAAAAATAAAGAAAAATGGTAAAAAAACTGCGGAAAGTATGTACGGATGTCGAGGATTTACTGCGCATCATAATACTGATATATGGGGAGACAGCGCACCTCAAGACATTTATATGCCAGCAACTATTTGGCCAATGGGTGCCGCATGGTTATGTTTACACTTGTGGGAGCACTTTGAATTTACACGTAATGTGAAATTCTTGGGGAAATCATACGATACTTTAAAAGAAGCAGCTTTATTTTTTGTTGATTTTTTAATAGAAAATGAAGATGGACTGTTAATAACAACTCCTTCTGTATCACCTGAGAATACGTACATTTTACCAAATGGTGAAAAGGGAACATTATGTGAAGGCCCATCAATGGATAGCCAAATCATATTTGCTCTCTTTACAAGCTGTATTGATGCTAGTGAAATTTTAGACGTGGATCAAAAGTTTCGACAGCAATTGCTCGAATTAAGAGAGAAATTACCAAAACCAAAAATCGGAAAACATGGTCAAATTCAAGAATGGCTAGAAGATTATGATGAAGAAGAGCCAGGTCACCGACATATTTCACATTTGTTTGCGTTGTATCCTGGAAAACAAATATCACCAAGCACTACACCGAATCTAGTAAAAGCAGCAAAAGTAACACTAGAAAGAAGGCTACAATCTGGTGGAGGTCATACTGGATGGAGTCGTGCCTGGATTATTAATATGTGGGCCCGTTTAGAAGAGGGTGAACTAGCTTACCAGCATATTCTTGAATTGCTTAAGTCATCTACCTTACCAAACTTATTTGATAACCATCCTCCGTTTCAAATCGATGGAAATTTTGGTGGAACAGCAGGTATTGCAGAACTGTTGCTTCAAAGTCACACTGGTGAGTTACATATACTCCCAGCACTACCTAATGAATGGACGACTGGGCAAGTAAGTGGACTAAAAGCAAGAGGTGGATTCGAAGTGGACTTATCTTGGGATAAGGGTGAATTGAAAGAAGCAGTTATTCATTCATTAGAAGGAGAAAAATGTGTAGTCTTATTTAATAATGAAAGAACAGAGTTTGAAACGAAGGTTGGCAACACCTATCCGTTAGTATTTAACAAAGAGTAATATACTTTATGAGTAAAAAGGTTAAAGGTTATTAAAAAAATATGATAGAAAATGGGGAATTAAGATGCAAACACTGAAAGAACAAGCAGTAAATCCATATCTACCATCGTGGGAGTATATACCAGATGCAGAACCTTATGTTTTCAATGATAGAGTCTATATTTATGGATCACATGATCGTTTTAATGGGCATGCTTATTGTTTAAATGATTATGTGTGCTGGTCTGCACCTGTAAATGATTTAACAGACTGGCGTTATGAAGGTGTGATATACAATAAAAACGATGATCCATTAAATCATGCAATAAATATGTGTCTTTATGCACCAGATGTTACAGTAGGCCCCGACGGACGGTATTATTTGTATTATGTACTGGATAAAGTCTCCGTAGTATCTGTGGCAGTATGTGATGATCCTGCTGGAAAGTACGAATTTTATGGTTATGTTCAGGATAAAGATGGCGGTCGTTTAGGAGAAAGAGATGGGGACGAGCCGCAATTTGATCCTGGTGTTTTGACTGAAGGAGATAAAACGTATCTTTACACCGGTTTTTGTGCTATTGGTGATACATCAAGAAGTGGTACTATGGCGACGGTATTGGGACCAGATATGCTTACCATTATGGAAGAGACGGTAACAATTACACCAAGTGAACCATTTAGTAAAGGTAGTAGTTTTGAAGGTCATGAGTTTTTTGAGGCGCCTTCCATGAGGAAAATAGGAGATACTTATTATCTCATCTATTCTTCTATTGTCATGCATGAGCTGTGTTACGCTACTAGCAAACATCCGACAAAAGGTTTTGAATACGAAGGAGTTATTGTAAGTAATAACGACATGCATATTGATTCTTATAAACCTGCGAACAAGCCTATGTACTATGGAGGGAATAATCATGGCAGCATAATTGAAATTGAGAATAAGTGGTATATTTTTTATCATCGCCATACCAATGGTTCCAATTTCAGTCGTCAAGGATGTATCGAACCAATAGAAATTCTAGCAGATGGTACGATTCCTCAGGTAGAGATGACATCATGTGGTGCTAATGGCAAGCCGCTTATCGGACGTGGAGAGTATCCTGCATATCTAGCATGTAATCTTTTTTGTGATGACGAGGCAATGTATACAGGTGATCTCTGGATGGACACTCAATTCCCTAAACTTACACAGGATGGAAAAGATGAAGATGAAGAAATAGGGTATATTGCCAATATGACTGAGTCTGCAACAGCTGGCTTTAAATACTTTGACTGCCAAGGAATAACAAAAATAAAAATTAAGGTGAGAGGATATTGTAATGGTGCTTTTGAAGTAAAAACATCTTGGAACGGGCCAGCATTAGTCAAATTGCCAGTTAAGTTTACTAATGTATGGACAGAATATTCATCTGCTATCAAGATTCCCAATGGTATTCAAGCATTGTATATTTCATACTCAGGTAATGGTCGAGCAAATCTAGCTTCTTTTACGTTGGAATAAATAGCTAATTAAAATTGGTATCCTGCATATTTTCTCTGGGTACTTAACCTGAAATCTAAGAGTTTTTTTTATAACCCCAAAAAATAAATAATTATACCAAATCACGAAAGGTAGGTAAGCGTAGTGGAAGTAGTAAACTATATTCAACAGAAAGATCATTTGTTATTGGAAGGCAGAACGGGTTTAATGAAAATAATTCCCTACACGAAGTCTATCATTCGTATACGTTATACTCTAGAGAACCAATTTAGTGAAGAGGAAAGCTTTTTTGTAGAGCCAGATACCCAAAAAAACATGGAGTATTCTGTAGAGGAAAAAGAAAATACTATTATATTTTCTACAAGAAAGGTCCACATTCATATTAATAAAAATAACGCTGCCTTTACTTATAAAGACGCTTCTGGAAAACTTTTAACAAAGGAGCCGAAGCGGGGTGGCAAAACGCTGCTGCCAACCGAAGTCCTTAAACCTGTTTATGATGATAATACAGAGATAGAAAATTCGCAAAATGTAGATGGTGCTCGTGCTAAAGCTGTTCCGATAAAACATGTGGTAGATCGCATGGCTTATCAAACTAAACTTGAATTTGAATGGGCTAATGAGGAAGCGCTTTATGGTTTAGGTTCACACGAAGAAGGTGTTCTTAACTTAAGAGGGACCCATCAATATCTGTATCAACAAAATATGAAAGCAGTTGTACCTGTATTGGTTTCGACAAGAGGGTATGGGATTATCGTCGATAGTTATTCGACGATGAAGTTCCATGATGATATACATGGTTCCTATATTTGGACCGACGTGGATAGTGAAATGGACTATTATTTTGTTTATGGCCCTGAGTTTGATCAGGTTGTAAAAAGTTATCGTTATCTCACAGGAAAAGCACCACTTTTACCAAAATGGGCCTTTGGATATGTACAATCGAAAGAACGGTATAAATCGCAAGAAGAATTGATCTCGATCATCAAAGAATATCGCCAACGACAGATTCCTCTGGATTTAATTGTACTAGATTGGCGGTCTTGGACCGGAGAACTTTGGGGTCAAAAATCCTTTGACCCGGATAGATTCCCAAATCCAACCGAAATGATGGAGGAGATTCATAAGTTGAATGCTAAATTAATGGTATCAATTTGGCCGATTATGAGTAATGATGGACCAAACCATATAGAAATGAAACAAAAAGGTTATTTACTGGGAAATCAAGCGAACTATGATGCCTTTAATAAGGAGGCGCGTAACCTGTATTGGAAGCAAGCAAATGAAGGGATATTTTCACATGGTACAGATGCCTGGTGGTGTGATTGTACGGAACCCTTCGAAGCTGATTGGGTGGGAGAAATCAAACCGGAGCCGGAAGAGCGCCTTTTCATCAATACGCAAGAAGCAAAAAAATATTTAGACCCGGCTTATATTAATGCCTATTCGCTTCTCCATTCAAAAGGTCTCTATGAAAATCAACGACAGACTACGGAAAGTAAACGTGTGGTTAATTTAACGCGTTCATCATATGCTGGGCAACAAAAATACAGTGCCATTACTTGGTCTGGTGATATTGCTGCTAATTGGAAGACGTTACGCAACCAAATTGCAGATGGCTTAAACATGTGTGTTACTGGCATACCATATTGGACACTAGATATCGGTGCCTTCTTCGTATCAGATAGGGAGCAGTGGTTCTGGAATGGTGACTACCAAGAGGGGTGTGAGGATTTAGGCTATCGTGAGCTTTATGTTCGATGGTTACAATACGGGGTTTTTTTACCGATGTTTCGCTCTCATGGTGCAGATACGCCAAGAGAGGTATGGCGATTTGGTGAACCGGATACACCATTCTACGATACGTTGGTAAAATATATTAAGCTTAGATATCGTCTCATGCCTTATATTTATTCAGTTGCTGGTTGGGTCACGCACGAAGATTATACAATGATGCGTACATTAGCTTTTGATTTTAGAAATGACTCGAACACCTATGATATAAAAGATCAATATATGTTCGGTCCATCATTTCTTGTTAACCCTGTAACAGATCCGATGTATTATGAAAGTGGTTCTGTAGAATTGGAAGTGGTACCTAAAAAACGATCGGTCTATCTCCCGGCTGGTACTGATTGGTATAATTTTTGGACGAATCAACGCCTCCTTGGTGGACAAACCATTGAAGCAGATGCTGATCTTGAAACCATGCCACTATATGTTCGGGCTGGCGCTATTGTACCAATTGGTCCTACTATTCAGTATACATCTGAAGAAACAAACCTCCCTATAGAAATACATGTTTATAAAGGGAACAATGGGAGTTTTTTGTGGTACGACGATGAAGGAGATAGCTATAATTACGAAAAGGGAGCATATGCCACAATACCGATTCGTTGGGAGGAGCAAAACAATCTTCTAGTCATAGAAAATCGTCAAGGTACTTATCCTGGTATGAAAACGTCGATGGAATTAGTGCTGATTATTGTTAGTGGTGAGGGAGAGAATATCGATCAAAGGAAGATATGGTATACCGGAGAGCAGACAATCATTAATTTTTAATGTGAGAAAATAGAAATTTTATGTTAATAAATTCCAGTCATCTGCACATTTATAATAAATAAGATTAAGTTACACAACAGAAGTATGTTAGAAGTTCGGCAATACTTTGAATTTCTTTGAGGAGGTACCAATATGAAACGCATAGAATCCTCCAAAATCTTTAGGAGATTTTTAATTTCTTATCTTGTGATTTTAATAATTCCAATGGTGTCTGGCTTTATATCTTATCAGGTTTCTTTAGATACGGCTGAAAAATACTCAATTATTAATAGTCGACAGGTTCTAAATCAAAGTAAAAAAATACTAGAGCAAAGCATAGACGAGATTGACCGTTTTGTTCTGCAGTTGTCGTTAGACAGAGACCTGAATTTTTTGCTGAATAAAGATGCTTCTGAAAAAAAAAGGATTATATCTACTCTTAAACAATTGGATAATAAACTTTCCTCTTATGCTACAACCAATGAATTCTTAGGAGATTTATATATTTATCTGAAAAATTCCGACCTAATTGTAACACCAGGATCAGTGTATTATCGTCCTTATCATTTCTATGAAAATGATAACTATACGGATATGACGATGTCGGAATGGAAAGAAGCTATACTGAATAATGAGAGACAAATTATTCCTAGTAAACTCTATATGCAAGGTGAGACGTCTACAAATGTTATCACATATGTTCAGCCTTTACCAATGAGTAATTTATCAGATCATACAGGTTCAATTATTATACCGATAGAAAATCGATTGCTTAGTAATTTAATTGAAGGAGTAGAGCAACAATTTAATGGATGGGCATTTATTTTAGATGAAAACCATCAACTCATTACTGCAAATGGCATTGATAAGGAAAAAATTAATCCACTCAAAGAAAAAGTTATAAACAAAGAAGGTCCTATTTATTTGGAAAATAAGACAATGCTGATTACAGAGAAATCTGAGAAAAATGATTGGTTATATGTTGCGGGAATTCCACAAAAAGCATTAATTCAAGAAGCGGCTCCGATAAAGTATATTACCTGGACAGTTACTGGTATTACTTTTATTATAGGCTTGTTTATAGCACTATTTTTTGCTTATAGAAACAGTCGTCCGATAAACAATGTCATTAAAACATTAAAAGAATATGCGGATCCCGATGTTAAAAATGAATACGATTTTTTACATGGTAATATTTCGAAGTTAATTTCTACAAATACAGATTTACAAATGCAATTAACAGAGCAAAAACCAATCTTGAAGGATGCCTTTCTTAAACAGTTGTTGTCTGGAGAGATTACTGAAAGAAATAGTAATCTCCATGAATTTGCGAAACAAGCAGATGTAAATTTATCTTGTAATCATGGTTATGTTTCTATCCTTAAAGTAGAAGGTTATGAAGATATGTCAAGTAGTGAAATTTATCAAGAGTTAAATGCAATCCGCATAGTTATAAAGCAGGAATCAATGAAAATATTTGATAATTTTTATGTGGCCACTATTCAATCTGATAAGCTAGTGTATATATTTTTGGATCAAGAAGGCGATAAAGTCTTAAAAGAAGAGATCGAAAAAATGTTTACATCCTTACAAAATCTATTTCAGGAGGAGTATCGGGTATTATTAAAAATTGGTCTCGGACACCCGTTTCAATCATTATCAGATATTAGTCGATCTTATAATGAGGCAAAGCATGCGATAGATTTTGCTAGTTTTTCTAATGAAAAGCAAGGGATGTACTGGTATGATGCGGTGATGAAAGAAACAACAGTCTTCCATTATCCGTTAGAATATGAATTTCGATTTTTAAAAAATTTGAAAGAAGGAGAAACATTAGAGGCTGAACAGATTTTACATGAACTTTTAGAAGAGAATGTGGACAATAGAAATTTATCAGCTGATATGCACGAACAGCTTATCTCTGAGTTAAAAGGTACCTTTTTTAAAGCGTTGGATCAATATGCTTTTAGGAATGATAAAACCGCTGAAATTTTGCGCCAGAAAATAAGAGCTATATCTTTCGAGGAAGGCATGAAGGAAATTGAAGGACGGTTAATAGAAGTTCTACAGCTTTATTGTGAATTTGTTAATAAAAATCGTAGAGAATCAAACCATTCTATTGTGAATGCTATAAAAGACTATGTGCACGAGCATTTTTCTTGTACAGATTTAACGATTTATATGATTTCAGAGCACCTATCACGGCCAGAAAAGTATATTTCACAAATATTTAAAGAAGAAACCGGAGAATACTTGTATGAATATTTAGAAAAAATAAGAATGGAAGAAGCGATGACATTGCTAACTAATTCTTCGAAAACGATCAATGATATAGCAGAGCTAGTAGGTTACAATAGTGCCCATTCGTTTAGACGAGCTTTTAAACGAATTCACAATATGACACCCAATCAATTTAGAAAAACAAGTGAATAAATAGAAAGAAAAAGTATCTGTTCATACATATGAACAGATACTTTTTCTTTATTTCAAAATCAGCTAGGATAGAAGGTTGTTTAAGATGATCTCACTCGAAAAGTACTGTTTTGAGCGATGTTAGTAGCGTTTCGTAGTATGTACCCTCCATCTAAATATGTACTATTTAGTTAAAAAGTTTAATTCATCGGTATTGTACCCTTTAAATTCAGTTGTCTGTTTGCTGTATTTGAAAAACATGATAAATTTCTTGTAAGCGTTTCCTGTTTGAGAAGAATTTAAAGAAGGGGGTAAAACTGAAATGGATGAATCACTTGAACAATCAAAAGAAATAAAAAAAGTAACACAATGGCATCTCGCTAAAAGAAGTTTTCAGAGGCATTGGCAATTATATATTCTTATGATGTTGCCAGTACTGTATTTCATTATTTTTAAATATGTACCTATGTTGGGCGCAGTAATTGCATTTAAAGATTATAATGTGGTTCAAGGTATCATAGAAAGCCCATGGGTAGGTTGGAAGCATTTTGAGAATTTTTTTAACAACCCAGTTGCATGGGATCTGATAAAAAATACGTTGTTTCTAAGTCTTTATCAGTTAGCTGTAACGTTCCCGCTTCCAATATTGTTAGCATTAGCCCTGAATGAAATAAGAGATGGTATTTTTAAACGATTTGTACAAATGTTTACATATGCACCGTATTTTATTTCTACAGTCGTTATTGTCTCAATGATTATATTGATGCTATCACCAAGAACAGGAATAGTGAACAATTTAATGGAAGCTGTAGGACTTGATGCAGTTAATTTCCTAGGACAAACAGAAATGTTTCGATCAATATTTGTCTGGTCAGATGCTTGGCAAATCACTGGTTACTCAGCCATTATTTATTTGGCAGCGCTTGCTGGGGTGGATAAACAGCAATATGAGGCAGCTAAGATTGACGGAGCTTCTAGGTTACAAAAGATTTGGAATGTTGATATACCGGCAATTATGCCAACTATAGTAATCATTTTAATTTTAAGTGTAGGTAATTTAATGGCAATAGGGTTTGAAAAAGTATATTTATTACAAAATCCTTTAAATTTAGGAACTTCGGAGATTTTACAAACCTATGTTTATAAGATGGGGATTATCAATGCTGATTTTAGTTTTGCTACAGCTGTAGGATTTTTCAACTCAATCATCAATTTAATTTTATTGATTATAGTTAACGCAATAGCAAAGAAAGTATCAGGTAATGGATTATGGTAGAAAGGAGTAAAACGCTATGAGCAGTAAAAATGGGACAATAAAAGAATCCTATAATGACCGATTATTTTTAACGTTAATTTATATTTTTCTCAGTGTATTGATGATCGTAATACTTTATCCACTGGTTTATATTGTGAGCGCTTCAATTAGTAGTCCTGAAGCTGTAACCTCTGGGCAAGTCTGGTTATGGCCAGTCGATTTTTCACTTGAGGGATATATAGAAGTATTTAATAATTCAGATGTTATTAGAGGGTTTAGAAATTCAATACTTTATACGATTGGTTATACATTAATTGCGGTGTTCTTAACAGTAATTTTTGCCTATCCACTCTCTAGAAAAAACTTTTATGGTAAGACTTTCTTTATGATTTTTATTTTACTTACAATGCTTTTTTATGGTGGATTAATTCCAGAATATTTAGTTGTCCAGAAATTAGGAATGTTAGATACTCCTTGGGCAATTCTTATACCTAAGGCGATGGCTGTTTGGCAAATTATTATTGCAAGAACATTTTTCTATACTAGTATTCCTGAAGAGTTGGTGGAAGCAAGTGAAATGGATGGATGTAGTAGCATAAGATTCCTTTGGCACGTGGTTATACCGTTATCGAAGCCGATCATAGCAGTACTTGCTCTAATGTATGCTGTATTTCAATGGAACAGCTATTTCGATGCGATGATCTTTTTAAGAACAGAAGATTTATTTCCATTACAGTTAGAATTAAGAGAAATATTGATCACTCAATCTGAATCAGGCGCCAATCAAGACATTGCTGAACAACAAAAAAGACAACAGTTGGCAAATTTAATGCAGTACTCATTAATTGTTGTCTCAAGTATTCCTGTTTTGATTATTTATCCTTTCGCACAAAAGTACTTTGTTAAAGGGATGCTACTCGGCTCTGTTAAGGGATAATACGCACTTTAGTTATTAAAGGTGGTGATGAAAGAGTAGATTTTTAGTTATAATAATATTTTTTTACTATAAGGGAGGAAATTAGAATGAAATGGGAGAGTTTTCATACGTGGGTAATTATTGTATCACTAATGTTTGTTCTAGTTGCTTGTAATTCTGATGATGAAGCAAGTGAGGAAGAAAATTCTGACGGTGCGACAAACATGTCTGTTTTTATTGCTGAAAATGGTGAAATGGATTTAGAGACGAACTCATTTACCGAATTTGCAGAAAATAAATTTGACATCAATTTTGACTTTCAAAAAACTGGTTATGATTCTTCAGCTGCAAAGGAGAAAAGACAAATATCGTTAGCTAGTGGAGATTATCCAGAGGTTTTCTTTTTGGTTGATTGGGTGGATCGATTTGCACCAAGTGAAGTGTTGAAATATGGAAAACAAGGTGCTTTGATTCCTTTAAATGGTTTAATTGAAGAGCATGCACCAAATTTATCTAAAGTTCTAGAAGAACGTGATTCATTCAGAAAAATTGCAACTGCACCAGACGGAAATATTTATAGTATACCTGGATTAGAAGAATGTTTTCATTGTACTTGGCCAAATAAATTATGGTTAAATACTGATTGGCTAAATGAATTAGGATTAGAGGAACCTACAACACATAACGAACTAAAAGAAGTATTGACAGCATTTAAAGAACAAGATCCTAATGGGAATGGTGAACAGGACGAACTTCCACTAAGTGGTTCTGCGGCTTCGCCTAATCATTCCGTCATTCCTATATTAATGAATGGCTTTATATATGATGATGCACAAACTAGATTACTTGTAAATAATGGAGAAGTTAGTTTTGCTGCAAATACTCCAGAGTGGAAAGAAGGATTAGAATATATTCGTTCTTTATATGAGGATGGTCTGATTGATCCGGGAGCTTTCACACAAAATCGGGATGCTTTTATTCAGTTAGGTAATAATGCAGATGCTGTTATTTTAGGTGCGGCCGCATCTCAGCATCCATGGGAATTTATCGATAACGAGAATCATCCTGCCTTTGATGCAATTGAACCTTTACAAGGTCCAAAACATCAATATGCAACATATAATTATCCAGTTACTAATGGTGGTAGTTTTGCCATTACTAATAAAGCGAGTGAAGAGGTTCAGGTTAAAGCAATTGAACTATTAGATTATATGTTCACTATAGACGGCATGATCCGTGCTCACATCGGTGTAGAAGGAGAAGATTGGGTTGCTCCTGAAGAAGGGGATGTAGCAATAAATGAAAAGATTGAACCAAATGTGAAGTTGTTACACCCTGAAGAACCAACAAACAATAACTGGTCAGCGGCAGCTCAATATTTCCAACCAAGAGAGTTCCGTGATGGTCAAGTACAAGCAGAGGATATCTATACGGATGAAGGATTCGAAAGACGTCTTCAAGAAGCAACCTATTTATATGAAGGTAAAGAACCAGAAGAGAAATTTCCATTCTGGGCAGCATGGTATCCTGAAGAAGTTCAAGACGAATACTCAACTTTAGAAACAAATATTATGGATAATGTTGAGCAAAGCGCTGTCCAATTTATTACAGGAGAGCTAAGTTTAGAAAATGACTGGGATGACTATGTGGCAGGTTTAGAATCTCTCGGTATCGATAGATATGTTGAAATTAATCAAGAAGCATATGATAATTATTTAAATGAAGATTAATTATTAAAGAAGCTGGCATAGTTGTCAGCTTCTTCAGTTATAACAATTCAAAACTTAGATCATGATAAAACGAGTTATTAGGATAATGTTTAACAAAACTAAATACACCAGAAAATGGTTATTTAGAACTATCAGCCTAAATTTCACCCCATATAACAAAATAATCTAGCAAATGACAAAAAAGTGAAGATGATGACGCTCCCATGAAAGTGTATACATGATAAATTAAAGACATCTTAAAGTTATAACCTTTTATAACCGAATGAAAGCGGATCAAAAAGGGTTATATCTTAAATAAAAAGAAAACAATATCAATTTATCATAATGGGGGATTTATCATGAAAGAGAAACATTCACTTTGGTATGTTATTTTAATTGCATCTTCTGCCGGCATGGCTGGTCTTTTATACGGTTTTGATACCGCTGTTATTTCAGGTGCAATTGGATATTTGCAGGAAGTATATGATTTAAGTCCGGCAATGGAAGGTTGGGTAATCTCATGTGTCATGATTGGTGGTGTCACAGGGGTTGCATTATCCGGATTTTTAAGTGACCGTTGGGGTCGTAAGAAGTTGTTGATGGTATCTGCTATCTTTTTCATTATTTCAGCACTAGGTTCTGCTTTTGCGATTGATGTAACAACATTAGTATTAGCACGAATATTAGGTGGTCTTGGGATCGGTTTTGCATCCGCTTTATCTGTTACCTACATTAGTGAGTGTGCACCACCAGCAATTCGTGGACGTTTAGGCTCGTTATATCAGTTATTCACGATCTTCGGTATTTGTGCTACTTTTTATATTAATTATTTTGTAGCAAATAGTGGTAGCCATGAATGGGGATTAGAGGTTGGCTGGCGCTGGATGTTAGGTTATGGAACAATTCCGGGAATTATTTTCTTATTCCTTTTATTCTTTATTCCAGAGAGTCCAAGATATCTCATTCAAATAGGAAAAGACAAAGATGCATTTCATATTTTGAAACGAATTAACGGTGAAGAAGTTGCTAAGAAAGAAGCAAAAGAAATCAAAGATTCTATCGAAGTAGAACAGAGCAGTTCCGTGAAAGAACTTGTAAAGCCAGGCTTAAGAATGGCGATGGGTGTGGGGATTTTCCTTGCACTATTTAACCAGGTTATCGGTATGAACGCAGTAACTTACTATGGTCCGGATATTTTCCGTAGTGTAGGTTTTGAGAACAACACCGAATTTCTAGCAACAAGTATTATTGGAAGTGTACAAGTTGTCTTTACAATTTTAGCGATCTTTTTAATAGATAAGGTAGGCAGAAAGAGATTAATGGCAATTGGGTCCAGTTTAATGGCGACCTTTATGCTCTTGATCGGGAGTGTATTCTTTTTTGAACCGGCAAATGCAGGCGTATTATTGATTATTTTAATCGCAGGTTTCACAGCTTCCTTCTGTGTATCCATGGGTCCTATTCCGTGGATTATGATTCCGGAGATTTTCCCAAACCACTTACGTGCAAAAGCAGTAGGGATTGCAACAATCTTCTTATGGGGAGCTAACTGGGCAATTGGTCAATTCACGCCGGTACTCATCAGCAACATGGGTAGCTCGTTCACATTCTGGATGTTCGCTGTTATCAATGTTATCTGTTTCATTTTCGTTATGACAATCGTTCCAGAAACAAAGAACAAAACATTGGAAGAAATCGGTCAACTATGGAAATCAGACAAACAAGTGGAAAAAGAAGAAAAAGTACAAGAAGAATTGGTTTAATTACAAAGTGTCTGTGAAAAAAGCTGATCAGGGGTAAAATGTACCCTGGTCAGCTTTTTTAATTAAAATTGGTCTTGACTGGAAATCAAAAATTGTTATACTGTATATAATGATATGAACACTATAATGATTTGAGGTGAAATAATGGAATTAATTTGGGCGTATCTGCTTGTCTTTTTACTGGCGGCAATACCATTTGTTGAAGCTATTTACCTTACACCAATAGCGGTAGTGGCAGGTTTATCACCTATACCGACCTTTGTCTTAGCAGTATTGGGGAATCTTTTGACAGTCTATATTGTTATTCTATTTATTGATAAAATGAAACAATGGAGAAAGAAAAAGAACGAGGAATCAGGAAAATCAGAGAAAAGGCAAGCAAAGGCTGAACGAATTTGGAAAAAGTATGGATTACCAGGGTTAACCATCATCGGCCCATTCTTTATCGGTAGTCATCTAGTCGCATTTTTAAGTTTGATTTTTGGTGGTACAAAGAAAAAAGTAACACTATGGATGACGATAAGTATCGTTGGCTGGAGTTTGCTATTGACTATACTGGCAATCTTAGGATTTGAATTTATGGATGTGGAAAATCCATTTATCGAACAGTTCTTTACCAAACAATAATGAAAGGAGGAGAGTGATATGTGGAAAGAATCTTGGTGGCTAACGAAAAGAGAATTAAAGATGCAGATTCCTGGTATTATAATTACATTACTTGTAACGATTTTGATTGGAATATTAGTCGTCCCAACCATTAATGCATTTGTACTAAACATATTTGGAGATTCTGCATCATATGCAAATCGTATCATATTTGATAATCACACATTTAATATAGATAGTATCATAATAGATATTATTTTTTTGGGACTCACACCATCCTTTTCAACTTTGTTTATGTGGGGTCCTTATCTAAGTTTTCGCACAATTAAAGAGGACCCATTTGGTAAGAGATTAGCGGTTTATCGTTCATTACCGATTTCAACAAATGTACTGACAGCCAGTCGAATTCTAGTTATGCTATCTATATTTGTGCTATTGTCAGCTGCTTTCTATTTAACTATTATTCTAAGTGTACCAGCTGCATTCTTTGATTATTTCTCATTTAATTACTTTCTTTCCTTCATGTTGTTTTGGATCGGTTATGCGTTAGCGTTAGGTAGTGTAATTACGTATATTGAATCTGGTACAAATGGAAAAGTATTATTTATTTTTCTATTTATAATAACGTTATGCTTGATCATTGTCCTCCTGCTTGTCTATCAAATCTGGGAAGTAGGTGTCGTGGAAGCAACCATTTTGCTTATTTCAAAATCTCCGATTATTCCAGTGATAGCCTCGATTATTTGTAGTATATTGGGAGTTATTACAATGACGAAATTATTAAAAAAGCGACTCCTTGAGAGAGATTATCTGTAGATGGAAGGTGAGACTGAATGAAGCTACCAATCGTAGTCTCAGATGATAGTAAAGAACCAATTTATTATCAAATTGAACTACAAATCAAAACATTAATTGTCAGTGGTCAGCTGCAAGCAGGTACAGCACTGCCTTCTATTCGGGCTTTATCGCATGATCTATCTTGTAGTGTCATTACGACAAGAAGAGCATATCAAGATCTCGAGAATAACGGTTTTATTGAAACGGTGCAAGGAAAAGGAACCTTTATAAAGGCCTTAGAGTCGAATGCCCAGATGCAAATAAGGGAAGAAGTCGTATATTCAACCTTTAAAAAAGCGATAGAAGAAAGCAAGTTGATGGGGTACTCACTCAAACAGTTAAGAGAGATAAGCGATAAAGTGTTTGATGATCTAGCGAAAGGAGAGAATCAGGAATGAATCAGGTCGTTGAGATTCAATCACTCGAAAAGCGATATAAAAATTTTAAGTTGGGCCAACTCGATCTTGCAATAGAAGCAGGTACGGTTGTAGCTCTGTTAGGATCTAATGGATCAGGAAAAAGCACACTATTACAATTGCTTATCAAGTTAAGACAACCCGATAATGGCAACGTCAAACTATTTGGAATGAACATCAATGAACAAGAAGTTCAAGTTAAAGAACGTATTGGATATGTAGGTAGTGGCCTATATGAGGCTTTTAATAAATTCACCGTGGATGGGCTTAGTGAACTTGTTGGACATTGGTATACCAATTGGGATCAGGCATACTATGAGATGTTGATTAATAGATATGACATTAATCGGAAAGAGAAATTTGCTCATTGTTCGATGGGTACAAAGAAAAAGATAGAATTTGTTTTAGCAATGGCTCATCATCCTAAGCTTTTATTATTGGACGAACCGACAGCTAATGTAGATTTGATTTCTCAACAACGAATGCGAGAGGATTTATCGCAGTTTATGGAAGATGACCAACATACAATTCTAATGGCTACTCATCAGCAGGAGGAAGTCAAGCAATTATGCGATTATATCTGCTTGTTAGCTGATGGCCAAATCAAAGATATGTTTGAAAAAGATGAGGTGCAACAGCGCTGGGCTAGAGTATGGTTATCTCATTTGCCTAATCAATTAAAAGATGATGTAAGAGTGTGGCAAATAGAAGAAAGTCCAACGCAAATCGTAACTAATCAACTATTAGATATAGAAAAAGAATTGAAACAACAACATATAGAGATAACCCATGTAAAACGGTTAGAACTACACGAGATCATGGAATATATCTTACAATCGTAAAATCTCTTGAGAAATTCTCGGAGATTTTACTTGCCATAGAAAGTTAAAGCAGATACAATGTAACTATATTGTATAACAAGATACTAATTCTTGTTCTTTTTTTAATTAAGTAACTTGCATTACAAGGTAGGTGAGATTATGGCAGTAAGAAGTCAGTTACTAAAAGGGATATTAGAAGGATGCATTTTAGCTATTATTGCAAGTGAAACAGTCTATGGCTATGAGCTGGCAATGAAGTTACAAAATCAAGGATTGGATGTCAGTGAAGGCTCAATTTATCCGATATTACTACGGCTACAAAAAGAGAAGTTAATTCAAGGAGAAATGAAAAAATCACCAAGTGGACCGAATCGAAAATATTACACATTGACAGATGCAGGAAAAGAGTCTTTACTCACTTTCCGAGAGAATTGGGAAAATGTGAAGAAGCCAGTTGATCAGTTATTAAGAAGTAAGGAGGAATTATAAATGAAAAGCTTGATTGCGCAGAATAATGAGAAAAGAAAGCTATTGAATAAAGAAAATAAGAAAATTTATGAAGATATGCTGATGTATGTACGCTTGTCATATCAGAAGTCAGGGGCTGAAACGGAAGAAGTATTAATGGAATTACTGGATCATTTGTTAATATTACAGGGTGAAGGAAGGGATGCTTCTGAGTTATTCGGAGACGACCCCAAAAAATATGCCAATGAAATAGTTGGTGAGTTGCCACAAACGATTACAAAGAAGTTACTCATGCTATTTTTTATGGGGGTATGTTATTTTCTGGGTGTTGCAACGTTTATTAATGGTTTGATTAGTACGATTGTTTATTATGGATTTGGTCGATTAGAATCTTTTGAAACGTATTATATTGGAAGTTTATCAATAAATACGTTATTGTCACTTGTGATTGCCTTTCTGGTTGTTTATGGTTGTCTAAGGTATATCAGATGGTCTTGTTTTAAGAATGTATCTAAAACATTCGAGTTTTTGTTTGCTGGTTTATTTCTTGGAGCTCTGCCATTTGGTATTTTTCTGGGGTTGTTTTACTTTGTGCCATCTTTTGGCCCTGCAATAACATTAGAGGTTTATTGGTTAATGTTGGTCGGTGTTGGCTTTTTTATATTAGCGAGAGTTTTTCAAAAGAAAGCTTAAAGATAGAAAAACCCTAGAGATAATAGAATCTCTAGGGTTTTGTTAGTTTATTCATGGTGAACAAGGGGCCATAAGCCCGCTTATAAGTGAAATTCACTCTTTATTTACCTATAAATTGTTGTGTCCAATGATTTCCTTCTTCTACATATCCAACACCGATGTGTGTAAAGTCTTCATTTAAAATGTTCGCTCGGTGGCCTTCACTATTCATCCAGGCATTTACTACTTCCTCTGGAGATTTCTGACCCTTCGCAATATTTTCACCGGCAGTACGGTAATCGATACCTGATTGTTGGATCATATCAAAAGGAGAGCCGTATGTCGGGCTATTGTGGCTAAAGTACCCATTTGCGGCCATATCTTCTGATTTTTGTTTAGCTACTTTGCTTAATTCTGTATCGATTTCTAGTGCTGACAATCCTTGTTTTTGACGTTCCTGATTTGTTAAAGCAACGACTTGTTCTTCGAATTGGCTGATTTCAGAGCTTTGATTAGTCTCTTCAGTTTGTTCCTCTGTATTTTCTTGTGCATTATCTTCTTTAGAAGGTTCCTCTGGTTTTGCTTCTTCCTGTTCAGGAACTTCTACTTGCTCTGCATTCTCTTCTGATTCATTATTATTACTTTCTTGTTCTGATTTCTCTGGTTCTTCATTAGTTTGTTTCTCTTCAGGTTGTGATTCATCAGGTGTTTGTTCTTTCTCTGGTTGTTCTGTTTCTTTCTGCTCTGCCTGTTTCTCTATTTCAATCGATTTATCACCGATACATTTATCAATTAACTCTTGAATAGTAGATTCAGAGAAATTTTCTGTTTCTGTTAAACTATTACTTTGGACATGATACTGTGTAGATACGGTCGTATTTGCTGAAAATCCTGTTGTCATTACAAACGCTCCAATTAATAGCAGCGTCATTAATAGTTTCTTTATCATAAAGTAATCCACTCCTTGTGTTCTTTTTTTGTACGCACTCATCATAGCATGGAATTATTGTAATAATAGTGGATTATTTTACCAACTGAGTTACGAGGAATTCTAATCTTTTAATCAAGCATTTTTAAAAAAAGTAGAGTAGAAAAAATTGTCAATAATAGAAAAAAATAATCAAAATGTGCTCTTGACAAGTTTATAGGAGCCAAAAACTATGACATTTTGTTACTGATTTATTGCATATATGACAAACTTTGAAAAATTAAAAATGCGGT
Source organism: Gracilibacillus orientalis (assembly GCF_900114645.1). Lineage (GTDB taxonomy): Bacteria > Bacillota > Bacilli > Bacillales > Amphibacillaceae > Gracilibacillus > Gracilibacillus orientalis. The sequence continues at coordinate 146,278 of NZ_FOTR01000005.1, forward strand.
CAAAGGAATATGGAGTAGATTTTCAAAAGAAAGGGAAACTCCAAGTAAAATTCGTTTACATATCATACATATTTCTTGTATAATGAAAGTAGAATATGGAGTGAGTGTGAGGATAAATCCTCACACTCGTGTGGCTTTTAATCGGATCGTCGCTTGGCAGAGCGGTGATCCTTTTTCTTATGCCTTTTTAAGTTCATGATCGCAGTTGTTAAATTCAGACAAGCAACAACGATACTAACAGCTAATGCAATAATTGTTAGCGCCACTTCCATATATTCCACACCCCCTTTCTGTGGAGAGGGTTGTCTATAGTATACCACAAAGTCGAACACTTGTTCTAGTTATAACATAAAAAAATGGACTTTTCATCAAGAAAAGTCCATTTTACCTATAAATTGTTGATAAATAATCGAACGATATCAGTACCTGCAATAATTGTTCCCAATGTACTACCAAGGTTGGCGAAAACAACAATTAGTAGTATTCTGGTAACTTTATTGTGCCAAAAGCCTTTTACGGTATGAACATCATCCGATAAAGCTTCAAAGTCTGATACATGAGGTTTTTTAACTAAAGCTTGTACAATGCCAGCAAACCAACCAGCAGCTATTAATGGATTGAGTGAAGTGATCGGTGCTGCTATTAATGCAGTTATAATCGTTAAAGGATGACCTAATGCTAATACTACACCCAAAGCGGAAAAGCCGCCATTCCAAATTAGCCAGCTGCTTACTTGTTGCCAGCCTGCTACAGGATTAGACAAAAATGTATAAGCGATCAACGCTATAATAATTAACGGAATTGACCATCCAATAATTTTAGGTGCTTTCGATTTTGGAGGTAGTTTCGTTAATTTTTGGAGATCTTGTTCTTTTTGAATTTCTCTCGTAATTCCAGGAACATGAGCAGCGCCTAATACCGCCACTATTTTCTCACCTGGTGCTTTTTTAATTTTCTGTGCTAAATATTGATCTCGTTCATCAATTAATGGTTTTTTTAGGCGTGGGAAAGCTTTTGAAAATTCGCTTAATACACTGTCAATCGAGTCTTGTGTTTTCATTTTTTCGAGTTCTTCTTCTGAGATTGATTCTTTGGAGAAGACACCGCCTAATACTTGCATTAGTAGCAACATTTTCCCTTTGATACCAATACTTCGCCATATACGTGCAAATGTGATTTGAATATTTCGATCAGCTAACACCAATTCTGCACCTATTTCATCGGCGGATTCAATACCTTGAATCATCTCCTGGCCAGGATTAATACCGAATTGTTTTGCCATCCGTTTCTGAAAAGAGGATATAGCAAGATTCATTAATAATAAAGTTGCCTTTTTCTCCTTTATTACTTGAAATATATCCATATCACGCCAATTACTACCCTTGACTACCGATTCATATCGTTGTTTATCCAATTCTACACAAATGGAATCAGGCTGCTCCTGTTCAATTACTTGTTTAACCTGCTCTGCACTTTGCTTAGACACGTGAGCAGTTCCAATTAATATGTATTCTTTCCCGTCAAGTTCTATTCTTGTAATATTTTCATTTTGATCCGACATCCACGATTCCTACCTTTTATAAAATAACTACTAAATGACTATTACTAGTATAGCGGATTATGATCAAAAAAAATACTAACAGTGTTGATAATTTAGTAAAAGCTTTTTTTCTTCCTTATAATATATCTTTGAGTGTTTGTTCTATTGTCGGAAAACGAAAGGTGTAACCGGCGTCTAATAATTTTTCTGGTATTACCCATCGGCTTTTTAAAATTAATTCGGTTTCTGTCCGTAAAAACAGCGTACCTAATTCTAATAATGGAGCAGGTGCTGGTAAACCAACAGGACGGTTCAACTGCTCGCGTAATGCATTCATCAAATGATGGTTGGGAATTGGATTGGGGGAGGAGCAATTAAATACCCCTTCCATTTCTTTTTTTTCGTTTAAAAATAAAATGATTTGAAATAAATCTTCGACATGGATCCAGCTAAACATTTGCTGTCCATCACCTTGAACACCGCCTAAACCAAATTTTACTAGATTTTTATATGGTGTAATGACCCCGCCATCAGGACCTAATACAATGGCGATTCTTAAAGCTACCTGACGAGTTTTTGGTACAGTACATTGGAAAAAAGCACTCTCCCATTTTGTTGCGACATCCACAGAGAATCCTGTTCCGATTTCACCATCTGTTTCTGTCATCGGGCGATCATCAGCATGCCGATAGATCGTGGCAGTACTAGCATTCACCCATAGTTTTGGGGGGATTTCACAAGCTTTTACGGCATCTCCTAACAATTTCGTCGTACCAGTTCGAGATTGAAGTATTTCCTTCTTGTTTTGTTCATGATAACGACAATTAACGGATTTTCCTGCTAAATTAATTACCATTTCAGCATTTTCTAAGGCGTGAACCATCCTTTCATGATCATTCCACGTAATCGCTGGAGCTTTCCTTGCGATCACCATTACCTCATAACCAAGTGCTTCGAATTTTTGTTGGAAATAATTGCCGATAAATCCTGTGCCACCAGCAAGCACCACTTTTTTTGTCATCCAAATCCTCCTATTTACATATTTTCTCTATCATACCAAATAGATGGTCATTGTAAAATTTTTCTGTGAATTGTGCATATTTTTGTTATAATTAACAGTTAAATAGGAAGTTAAGTAAAGGGAAGTACGGAGTAAGATGATATGTATAAAATTATAAGTATTCTTCTTTTACATAAGCGTATTTAGGGATTAAACTATGAATAGAAGAAAAGGTGCCCATTAAAGGATTTTAAATTTTATAAACAAGAGTGAATAATTGAACATACTTTGGAATCAAGAGCAATAGAATTTGGAGGAGAACAACGATGACGTATGAGGACGATAGCTTGATGCTACACACTGACCTGTATCAAGTCAATATGGCGGAAACTTATTGGCGTGATGGGAAAGCAAACCAAAAAGCAGTATTCGAATTATATTTTCGCAAACTTCCTTTTGATAATGGCTATGCTGTTTTTGCCGGATTAGATCGTGTATTAGATTTTATTGATAATTTTGGTTTTACTGAAAGTGATTTAACCTACTTAAAAGAAATCGGTGGATATGAAGAGGATTTTCTCGATTATTTACGAAATATGAAGTTTACAGGTACGATTTGTTCGATGAAAGAGGGGGAAGTTGTTTTTGCCCATGAACCTTTGATGCGTATTGAAGCACCGTTGGCAGAGGCACAGTTGATTGAAACCCCATTGCTTAATATTGTGAATTACCAAACATTAATAGCAACCAAAGCTGCTCGAATTAAACATGTGGTTGGTGATAGTACCGTGATGGAATTTGGAACGAGACGTGCGCATGAGATGGATGCAGCGATTTGGGGAACAAGGGCAGCATATATCGGTGGTTTCTCTGCCACAAGTAATGTGCGTGCTGGAAAACTATTTGGAATACCGATCGCCGGAACTCATGCACATGCGATGGTCCAGGCTTATCGAGATGATTATACCGCATTCAAAAAATATGCCAGCACACATAAAAATTGTGTTTTTCTCGTTGATACGTATGATACATTACGATCTGGTATCCCGAATGCCATCCGTGTTGCAAAGGAATTTGGAGACACAATAAACTTTCAAGGTATTCGTTTAGATAGTGGTGATATGGCCTATTTATCGAAAAAAGCGAGAAAAATGTTAGATGATGCAGGTTTTCCTGATGCTCAAATTATTGCTTCCAATGATTTAGACGAATATACAATATTGAACCTACAGGCTCAGGGAGCACAAATTGATATTTATGGTATTGGTACAAAGCTTATTACTGCCTTCGATCAAGCAGCATTAGGTGGTGTGTATAAATTAGTAGCTATTGAGGAAGACGGGGACATGATTGATACGATAAAGATTTCCGCTAATCCTGAAAAAGTAACAACACCTGGGAGCAAAAAGGTTTATCGGATCATTAATAATGAAAATAGTCACTCAGAAGGGGACTATATTGCACTAGAGAATGAGGATCCTCAGGCAGAAGATCGTTTGAAGATGTTCCACCCGGTGCATACCTATATTAGTAAGTTTGTTACTAATTTTACAGCTGTAAACTTACATGAAGATGTGGTGGTAGACGGTAAAATTAATTACCAAAGTCCTCCTTTGGAAGAGATTCAGAATTATACAATCAGCAATTTGAATCTTTTATGGGAAGAGTATAAGCGAACGATGAAACCGGAAGAGTATCCGGTCGACTTAAGTGAAGCGTGCTGGGAGAATAAAATGAATTTAATCCGTGATATTAAAGCAAAAGTAAAGCAGAAGGTTGAATAATGGAAAGGGGATAAATGCATGCATTCATTACAAAAGGAAATTATGGAGACATTGAAGGTGCAACCTAAGATTGATCCACAAGAAGAATTTCGTCGTAGTGTAGATTTTGTTAAAGCCTATTTAACGACACATTCTTTTTTGAAAAGTGTTGTATTAGGGATCTCTGGTGGACAAGATTCAACGTTAGCAGGTTATATCAGTCAAACAGCGATTAATGAGTTGAATGAAGAACATGGTGAAGGAAAATATGAATTTATTGCAGTCCGTTTACCATACGGGGAGCAGGCAGATGAAGATGATTGTCTGGTTGCGCTTGATTTTATTAAGCCAAGCCGAACTATCCGAGTGAATATCAAGGCTGCAGTTGATGCCAGTGAAGCAGCGGTAGAGAAGGAAATCGGTGATATTAATGAATTTGTGAAAGGAAATACTAAAGCGCGTGAACGTATGAAGGTACAATATGATATTGCTGCTGCATGTAATGGTGTTGTTGTTGGTACCGATCATGCTGCAGAGGCGGTTACTGGTTTCTTCACGAAATACGGTGATGGAGCAGCAGATATTTTACCGTTATATCGCTTGAACAAGCGTCAGGGTAAATCAATTCTTAAAATGCTCGGTAGCCCGGAACGTCTTTATCAGAAAGCACCTACCGCAGATTTAGAAAGTGACCGTCCCCAATTACCAGATGAAGAAGCATTAGGTGTGACGTATGATGCAATTGATGACTATTTAGAAGGAAAACAGGTGTCAGATAAAGATGCAGAAACAATTGAACAATGGTTCATGAAAACTCGTCATAAGCGGGAAGAACCTGTTACTGTATTTGATGATTGGTGGAAAAGATGATGACAATAATGTCATCATCTTTTTTTTATGTTTTAAGTGGTATATGAAGCTACGTCCAGATTAGTGGATTTCCTTGTGGAATGATGAATAAAAAGTTTGAACGGAGTGAGTATAAGGAATACTAAGTTTATAGCCACAGGGACTGGGCGATTAGACATGTTTTTCAATTGATTTTTTTATTTGATTCTGTTATATTTATCTCGAATTCGAAATAAATTACTTCAATTATAGGAGATGATTATATGAACGGCTTAAAAGGTATGCATCACGTAACGGCAATTACCAGCAGTGCGGAGGAGAATTATAAATTTTTTACCTATGTACTAGGTATGAGGTTAGTAAAGAAAACTGTTAATCAGGACGACATTCAAACATATCACCTGTTCTTTGCAGATGATAAAGGTAGTCCAGGAACAGATATGACCTTCTTTGACTTTCCTGGTATCCCGAAAGGCTCTCATGGTACGAATGAGATTTATCGTACTGGCTTTCGTGTTCCATCAGATGCCGCTCTTGTATACTGGGTGAAACGATTTGATAAGTTAGAGGTAAAGCATGATGGTATTGCTGAACAATTCGGTAAAAAAGTGTTAAATTTTGTCGATTTTGATGACCAGCAATATCAATTAATTTCAGATGAAAATAATGAAGGAGTTGCTTCTGGTACCCCATGGCAGGATGGTCCAATTCCACTAGAATATGCGATCACCGGATTAGGTCCGATTTTTGTACGCATTCAGGACTATAAATATTTCAAACAAGTAATGGAAAAAGTGTTGCTGTTTACCGAACTTGATCAGGATGGTTCACATCACTTATTTGAAGTTGGTGAAGGTGGGAATGGTGCTCAAGTAATTGTGGAAGAAAATGCTGTTTTACCTATGGCACGCCAAGGTTATGGCACTGTACACCATGCTGCTTTCCGAATTGATGATCTCGAAACATTACACCAATGGGATGAGCATTATCGCAGCTTTGGTTTACAGACTTCTGGCTATGTCGATCGCTTTTTCTTTAAATCATTATATACAAGAGTAGCACCACAGATTTTATTTGAATTAGCTACCGACGGTCCAGGATTTATGGGAGATGAACCATACGAAACATTAGGCGAAAAACTATCTTTACCACCATTTTTAGAAAATAAACGAGAAGAAATAGAAGGAATGGTTCGCCATATTGATACTGTGAGAAGTTCGAAGCAGTTTGAGAAAGAATATGAGGATTAAATATATCTAACATGGATTAATAAGTCATCCCGAGTTCGGTTTTAACCGGGCTCTTTTTTTAGTACTTATCTTGGAAAATGAGTATGCGAATCCCGATTATATGTTTCGCATGCTTTTTAATGCGTGGAACTTGTTTATTTCACCTCGAATAGTCGTCCTTTTTTGTTTCTACTACAGATCAAGTTTTTTTCCTACCCGCCTTCTTTGTTTTTGCTATGTCTATTTTGTAAATATTCGTGTTTTATAAAAAATTAACCAAATTTTAACAGAATTCTAATACTGACATAACATTGGTTTGCTATATTTAATATCAATGGAAGGTAATCGTTGATACAGATTTTGTTTTGTGGAGTGACAGTACAAAATAGGAGGCTAACGATGTATAGAAAATGGTCATACTTGTTAATTGCGTTTATGTGTCTATTTGCTGTGTTTGTACCAACTGCTGATGCGGAAGGACCATCAGATCCTGCTCCAGAAATAGCTCCAAATGGTTCAACAAATGGTCTATCTGTCTTGTTTGATAACACACATGCTCAGACTGCAGGTGCAGCAGATTGGGTAATTGATGGAGCATTTTCTGATTTTGCTGAAGCAATTGCAGAAGAAGGATATTATGTCGAGGAATTGCGAAAAGAAGGCAGATTTACTTTAAGTGATTTATCGGATTACGATGTTTTTGTAATACCAGAAGCAAATATTCCTTTCACCGATCAAGAACAGCAAGCTATGGTAAATTATGTGGATCAAGGCGGGAGTATATTCTTCATTGCTGACCATTATAATGCAGATCGTAACAAAAACAGATGGGATTCTGCTGAGGCATTTAATGGATATAGACGTGGTGCATGGTCAGATCCGACTTTAGGAATGAGTCAAGAAGAAGCAGATTCTTTCTATATGCAAGATGTATCTAACTCGGATTGGTTAAGTGATCATTTTGGTATGCGCATACGTTACAATGCATTGGGTAATGTTAATTCAGATGTTATCGTTTCTCCTTCTCAGTCTTTTAATATTACTGATAATGTAGATACGATGACAATGCATGCAGGATCAACAATTGCTATTACTGATCCGGATAAAGCAAAAGGAATCGTATATATAGAAGAGACAAATAATGAATGGTCCCATGCTGTGGACCAAGGTGTATATAATGGTGGCGGAATAGAAGAAGGACCGTATGTAGCAATAGGTAAATATAATTCAGGAAAAGTAGCAGCTATAGGTGATTCTTCACCAGTTGAAGATATTACTCCAAAATATAAAAGGGAAGAAACAGGTGGTACGAAAAGGACATATGATGGATTCTACGACCAAGATAACCATATTTTACTAACTAATTTGATTAATTGGTTAGCTGACCAAGAAGATTATACATCATTTGATCAAGTTGAAGATCTTGATTTGGACGAGGAAACTTCTTTGTTAAGTATGGAAAACCCTGTAAACTCAACAGAGCCAGAACAAGAGCCATGGAGTGATCCGGCAAGTGGTTATAAATGGTGGGATCGTTCAACTTTTAAAGAGGATTCATATGGATATGAAGATGGCAATGAGCCTGATCCAAGTGACCCGGTAGAGGGCGTTACAGAAAACTTTGACAGCGGTAGTAAAGCAGCCTATGCAGCAGATAATGTCACATTAGCATCAGGTTCATGGCATTTTGATAATGCATTATTAGGAGCTTTGTCCTCAGATAAGAAAAACGGTTCACAATCTAGTCGTATTCGTTCTAATGGAACCATTTCGATGAATTTCGATGTGAACGGAGCAGATAGTGTGAGGGTAGTGCATGCTAACTTTGGCAGTGACATTGGAGCTAATTGGAGTTTAGAAAAGTCTACAAATGGAGGAACTACTTGGACATTTGTTGCTGGTTCTTTTACTAGCGGAAGTACACTGTCGTCAGAAACGATTCCAGTAAATGAAACAAATACGGTAAGATTCCGAATTGTTGTAGGAGGAACATCAGGAGAACGTATTAATATAGATGATTTTACAATTATAGAGGAAGAGTAAAACATGGGATAGCCGCTAGCCTTTATTGGGTTAGCAGCTATCATTCATTTTTAACAAAATTATATTATTTTTTACAAGAAATTCATACCATCTTAATACTTCTTCTGTAACATCGTATGTAGTTCTAAATATCTATATAAAGAAAGGAGACAATTATATTGAAAAAAATATGGATTTTATTAATGGTAGCATGCATTTCTCTTTTGGTAGCATGTGGTAACAATGAAGAAGAGGACACAACCAATGAAGCAGAAGCTAGTGAAACAGAGGATAATACAGAGCCTGAGAGCGAAGAAACAGAGGAAGAGGCAACACAATCTATCGATGAATTATCGATTGGTTTTGTACCTTCACGAGATCCAGAAGAAATTGTAACAGCTACAGAACCTTTGAAAGATTTATTGAAAGAAGAAATGGCGAATTTGGGTTATGACATAGGAGAAGTGAAGATTGATGTAGGTACCAATTATGAAGCAGTAGGTGAAACACTTTCTGCAGGTACAACAGATATTGGTTTTATTCCTGGCGGTACATATGTACTGTATGATGATGGTGCAGAAGTTGTTTTGACAGCAACTCGTGCAGGCTTGAATAATGACTCGGATGAAGCAAGTGACTGGAATGAAAATAAACCGACAGAACCGAGTGATGAACAGGTAACTTACTATCGTGCATTAATGATTGCCGGTCCTTCTGAAAAAGGACAGGAATTAGCAGAGAAAGTAAATAATGGAGAAGAATTAACAGCAGAAGATGTTGAAAGTGCTAACTGGGCAGTGATGTCATCATCATCTCCAGCGGGTTATATCTATCCATCATTATGGTTAAAAGATAACTTTGATCTTACGATTGCAGACTTACCAAATAAAGCAAAAGTAGATTCATATGGTAGTGCTTTTGCGAGAATGGCTGCAGAACAAATTGATGTCATGGTAACATATGCTGATGCCAGAAGGGATAATGAAGAGGCATGGCAATCAGAGTCTGAGAGAGAAGGAACTATCTGGGATGAAACAAATGTTATTGGAGTAACTCCTGGTATTTACAACGACACAATTAGTGTAAGTAAAAACTCTGAAAAAATGGATGATGACTTAAAATCTGCTATTCAACAAGCATTTATGAATATTGCGGATACAGAAGAAGGAAAAGAAGTAATTTCTATTTACAATCATGAAGGCTACCAAGAAGCAACAGATGCAGACTATGATAAAGAACGTGAAGCACAAGAAATGGTGCAGTCATTAGATTAAATGTTCTACCTTTTTTAAATAATATTGAAGGTGAAATGAGGACATCATTCTTTGGTGTCCTCATTTTTTCACAAGGAAGGCGATAGAAATGATTGAATTTACGAATGTTGATAAAGTATATCCAAATAAAGTGAAGGCACTAGAAAATATTAATCTGAAGATTGAAAACGGAGAATTTGTGGCAGTCATCGGTTTATCTGGTGCAGGTAAGTCTACACTTATTCGATGTATTAATAGAATGCATGATATTACGAAAGGTTCTCTTATAGTAGATGGCACCAATGTTGGGAGATTAAAAGGAAAAGAAATTCGAAATTTCCGAAAGAAGATTGGTATGATCTTTCAATCCTTTAATTTAATCACACGTACTACTGTAATCAAAAATGTATTAGTTTCTTTTGTACCAGAGCTACCGTTTTGGCGAAAAATAACAGGAATCTTTAGTAAAGACCATAAATTAAAAGCATTGACTGCCTTAGATCAGGTTGGGATTTTAGAAAAGGCATATAATCGTGTTGACCAGTTATCAGGGGGACAGCAGCAACGTGTGGCATTAGCAAGAACATTAGCACAAAATCCCGATATTCTTCTTGCTGATGAACCAATTGCATCATTAGATCCGGTTACATCTAAACAAGTAATGGATGATTTCAGGCGAATCAATCAAGAGATGGACATGACCGTGCTCTTAAATATTCACCATGTAGAAGTGGCACTGGAGTATGCGGATCGAATTATCGGTGTAAGGGGAGGGCAAGTTGTCTACGATGGTCCTGCTAATGAGGCAACAGATGAAGTATTAGACTATATTTACAAAGGTAATGTCGATGAAGTGAAACAAGAACTTCATGAGGAAGGTGCCTATGTTTGATAAAATTTTCCCACCAAAACAAATTGTATTACCAAATGGTAAGACTGTTTCGGAAAAAAGATCACGCACACCTTTGATTTTGGTTTTGGTTCTCGTCGCAGTCTATTTATCGATAAGGTTTACTAACTTTGAGTTTATGGTATTAGCGACAAGTGGTCATGAATTTTTCGTTATTATAAATGAAATGATTCCTCCTAAGTGGGAATACCTTCCACATTTATGGCAGCCTTTATTGGACACCATTATGATGTCGATCCTTGGTTCTGTATTAGGTTCACTTGTTGCTGTACCTGTTGCTTACCTAGCAGCATCTAATATTATAAAAAGCAAGATAGTCGTAATGGTTGCACGACTATTCTTAAGTATATTAAGAACGATGCCTACTTTAGTCTCTGCTTTAATTGCAACTTTCATTTTTGGTTTAGGGACATTAGCTGGTACGATTGCTATTTTTCTATTTACGCTAGCATATGTAGGAAAGTTATTGTATGAGCAAATTGAGAATGCTAGTATGGGCGCTTTTGAGGCAATGGAATCGATCGGAATTACGAGAATTCAAGCATTTCGTTATGCGATTTTCCCTCAAGTATTACCTAACTACTTATCTACTTCCTTGTTTTGTTTTGAAGGAAATGTACGTTATGCGGCAATTTTAGGTTATGTAGGCGCTGGTGGAATCGGTTTACTCTTGGATGAGGGATTAGGCTGGCGTGATTATACAAGTGTTGGAATGATATTACTCATGCTAGCTATTACGGTGTTTTTGATCGAGACAGTAAGTGAATATTTCAGGAAAAAGTTGATATGAAAGGCTTGAATTAAGATGGATGCTATCGAAAAACAGTTATATGCAAAACCAAGAAACAACAATTATATTTATATTATTTCCGTTGTTATACTAGGTTTAATGATTTGGTCGTTATTTGTTATTGATTTTGGAAGTATGGAGGAAAGTGGTTGGACAATTGCTAAAAGTATTCTTTCAGGGATTGTCACACCGGATTTCGACTTCTTGTTGGATTTCACCACACAAGGTGTCATGTATTTATTAGTGGAAACGATAGCGATAGCTTTTTTAGGAACAATTTTTGGTGCAATCTTAGCCATTCCGCTTGCCTTTTTATCTGCATCAAATGTGGTTCCAAAGCCTGTAGCATTTATAACAAGGTTATTGTTAATTTTTATTCGTACAATCCCTTCATTGGTTTATGGTTTAATGTTTGTGCGGGTAGCAGGTCAAGGACCCTTTACTGGTGTATTGACGGTTGCGTTAATTTCAATAGGTATGCTTGCTAAGCTTTTTGTCGATGCAATAGAAGACTTGGATACGAGTATCTTTGAATCTATGACATCGATTGGTTGTACCACTTTTGAGAAAATCAGGTTTGGTATTGTACCACAGCTTACGGCAATGTTTTTATCAATTGGAATTTATCGATTTGATATGAATCTTCGTGAGGCATCTATTCTTGGGCTTGTTGGTGCCGGCGGTATTGGTGCACCGTTAATCTTTGCAATGAATGCTTACCGATGGAACGAAGTTGGTTCAATATTAATAGGGCTTGTAGTATTAATTTTTATCGTGGAAATTTGGTCTAATCATATGCGGAATAAATTAGTTCGTGGATGAAAAAGTTTGTGAAAAACAAAAAGATTAGGGGATTTTTGTATATTTAGCTTAAAATTCTGTGTGGTGTCATTCAACCACTGTTTACAAATAATTGAATCATGGTAAAATGATCTCATATTTAAAGCGATGAAGAGAAGAGTAAATGTGCTTAAGCCTAACAGAGAACTCCGTTAGCTGAGAAGGAGGATGTAGAAGCACATTGAAACAACCCTTGGAGCTGTATGTGGGATATCGTTTTTAGGATGATTGATAATGTACCGGTTTCCTCCCGTTATAGAGATAGAGTATATCTTGCAAAACATTTTGCAGGCGTACTTGAAAAGGTTTTTGTGGCGACACAAAAATTAACTGAGGTGGCACAGCGAACTTCTAAATTCAAGGAGTCCCGCCCTCAAGTCAAAAGACATGGGGGTGGGACTCTTTTTGTGTTTCTTGAAAATTTAAATTTAGGAGTTGTTATAAATTGAAAATGGCTAGGTGGAGATATCCATTATTACTTCTGTCGGGTATTGGTGTATCGAATTTAGGAGCATGGATATACTTAATTGCGCTCAACTTGATTGTTTTAGATATGACTGGATCACCATTTGCAGTATCTATTCTTTATATCCTGATACCGATTGCCACTTTGTGTACAAATGTTTGGTCGGGAAGTTTTATTGATAGATTAAACAAACGTCATTTAATGATATGCTTAGATCTAATTAGAGCAGTATTAATATTTTTATTTCCATATATGGATTCACTTATTTTAATTTATGTATTAGTTTTTATCGTCAATATTGCAAATTCCATATTTGAACCAGCATCTATGGTCTATATGACAAAACTTATTCCCAAGAAGGACCGTCAAAGGTTTAATGCATTGAGAAATTTCATCCATTCAAGTGGTTTTATACTCGGACCTTCAATAGCGGGAATTCTTTTTGTTATTGGGTCTCCATATTCAGCTATTCAATTAAATGCACTAGCTTTATTTATTTCAGCCATAATTATCCTCTTCCTACCTAATTTGGAAATTAGAGAGGGAAATGGGATGTCGGTAAAAGTTAATATTAGAATAATTAGAGATGATTGGAGAAAGATTTTCACTTTTAGTAAATCAAACAGGCATATTACATTGGTTTATGTTCTTTTTAGTGGAATTACTATATTTATGACGTCGTTAGATTCATTAGAAGCTGCATTTGCAACAGAAGTTCTTTCTTTAACTGAAAGTGTTTATGGATTTCTTGTTAGTATTGCTGGGTTAGGGATTATAACAGGATCACTAACAAATGCTATATTTACCAACAGGCTGAAAATAAATTGGCTTATTGGTTTTGGTGCAATTTTTACACCGCTTGGGTATGTAATTTTTGCATTCTCACAGAATTTCATTTGGGCATCTATAGGTTTTTTTACGTTAACATTTGCCTTATCATTTGCAAATACAGGCTTTTTAACTTTTTATCAAAACAATGTGCCAGTCAATATCATGGGGAGGTTTTCGAGTATTCTAGGCATGGTAGAGGCTTTGCTAATCATTATAGTTACAGTAACAGTTGGAATATTTGCAGAATTGCTAGAGATTCGTCCCATTTATTTAATAGGCTCTTTTGCTTTTTTGATCTTAGGGTTTATCATTAATGTAGTCATTTTCGATAAATCAAAAAAAGCCTACTATGACCAAGATAAGTTTGCAATCGATGACTACTCAAGATATGATAAAAGAAAAATGGAGTGCGATTATGAAGAAAATGGAGCAAGCGGCACAACTGATAGCACAAAATAACTCTCTTTTTTGTTGCCCTATCTGTCATGGCGAGGTACGGGTGGAAAAAACTTCTGTTATTTGCACCTCACAGCATCAATTTGATTTAGCGAAAAAGGGCTATATCAACTTTTATACAAAATCATCGCCAAAGGACTATGATAAACAACTGTTCGAAGCAAGATATCAGGTTATTCAAAGTGGCATGTATGATGACGTACATCAAAAAATTGCGGAAATAATCGATAAATTAGATTATCCTGTTGCAAATATCTTAGATCTGGGCTGTGGAGAAGGTTCCCATCTCCAAAAAATCACCCAACAATTGAACCGTTCTTCGACTGGAATTGGTATGGATATTGCCAAGGATGGGATATTAACAGCAGCTAAATACCATCAAGGGCTGATCTGGACAGTTGCCGATTTAGCACAAAGTCCATTTCAGTCTGAAAAATTTGATATCTTATTAAATATTTTATCTCCTGCAAATTATCAGGAATTTAAGAGACTGTTACATACAGATGGACACTTAATTAAAGTAGTACCGAGGAGCAATTATTTACAAGAGATCAGGGAACAGGTTATGGAAGAGAAACAGCAGTCCTATACCAACGCTGAAGTGCTGGAGCATTTCAAGCAACATTTTGACAATCTAGAAATTCATACAATCCAATATCAATGGAAAGTACCGGAGGATGTCCTCAAAGATCTATGGTTTATGACCCCCTTAACTTGGAGAAAGGAAATGGAACAACCAATAGAGAGGATTACAATTGACCTTGATATTATCATAGCTCAAAAATAAAGTTACACAAATCAGTGTAACTTTCTTAATGGGTAAAATTATACATCTTGGTTAGGCTGACTAGCTCTTACACCTAAAAGCAAATGCCCCCTTGCACTATCCTTTGTATAAAATTGTTATTGAAGAATAGATTTAATTCCTTTACAATTTTAGTAAAATCGATATAGGGAAAAAGATCATGTATGTTATTTTCTTAACCAAGATGGATATGTCCTCTGCTTTATATTGAAAGGGGTTACAAAATGAAAAAGTTATTGTTTGTTTATATAGTCTTAATTGGATTGTTTGTTTTATATGTATATCAATACCAAACGAGTGAAACGACGAATAACGAATGGTCTGAACATGAGTTGAGAGGTACGATTGATGAAACATATGTAATGGTAACATTTCAGACCGGTATTGATTATTGGAAGAGGCCACTAAAAGGCTTCGAGGATGCAGCCGAGGCTCTGAATATATCTGTAGCATATCGAGGAGCAACACAATATGATGTGAATGAAGAAATTACCGTCTTAGAACAAGTTATTGCAAAAAATCCTTCAGGAATTGCGATTTCGACTATGGATCCTGAAGCATTAAACCCTGTCATTAATAAAGCGGTAGAATCCGGAATTCCGGTTGTGATGTTTGATGCTGATGCACCTGATAGTAAAGCATATGCTTTTTTAGGGACGAATAATCACTATGCAGGTGTTACAGCCGCACATAAAATGGCGGAATTATTAAATGAATCTGGTGAAGTGGGGGTAGTGACACATCCGAATCAACTAAACCATCAAGAACGGACACAAGGCTTTCGAGAAACCATTGAGACTGAGTACCCTGATATGACAGTGGTAGATGTAAAAGATGGTCGAGGGGATCAGATGATTTCCAAGGAAGTTTCTGAAGATTTAATGAGAGAAAATCCGGATATGAAAGGTATTTTTGCATCAGAGGCTAATGGTGGCGTTGGCGTAGGTAAAGCAGTATTAGACCAACAGAAAAAGGGTGACCTACATATTATTAGCTTTGATACAGATAAAGGAACACTTGATATGATTGATGAAGGGGTTATTTCAGCAACACTAGCACAGGGAACCTGGGAAATGGGATATTGGTCATTACAGTTCCTCTTTCATCTTCAGCATAATTTAGCAGGTGATTTAGAAGGAGAAACGGATCTGCCACGGTATGTTGATACAGGGATTACAGTTGTCACAAAAGACAATGTTAGTGAGTACTACCCTGTTGATTAAAGAATGGATGGATGCTTTGTGAAGCGCTGGACACAAATTAATAATATGCCAATTCGCTATAAATTAATTTCACACTTTTTATTGATTAGCATTTTGCCGATTTTCTGTTTAGCATTGTTAATCAGTTGGACGGTTGAGCGTGTGATGGAAGAACAAGTCAATGAAAATACCCTGCAACTTATTGATAAAGTGAATGAATCGTTTGAATTCTATATCAGTAATCTACAAAGCAATACCTATATGATTGCGAATAATGAGAGTGTTAAGCAATTTCTAGGTGGAAATCAAAGTGATCCTACTACTTTATCCGATAATAAATATGACATACAACGGTATTTACGTAATTTTACAACTGTATCACCAGAGGTGGCAGGAATAATGGTAGTGAACGATACAGGTGATTATGTAAGTAATGAATTATATGCTCCATCTATCATGGATTTAACCAAAGCGTCCTGGTATCAAGAGGCTGTTGAAAATAATGGTATTTTCACCATTATTGGACGGCCTGATGGAAGAAGGTTGAATTCTATAGTAGATTATACGAACGATGATGTAGTAACTGTTGTAAGAGCAGTGATAGATCCTTTTACTAAGCAAGTTCACGGTGTTGTATTAATAGACTTGAAACTAAGAGTCATCGCCGAAGCGGTAAAAGATGTGACATTAGGAAAAAGTGGATATTTAATGGTGGTTGATGATAACGGTCAAAATATCTATCAGCCTAACCAACCGATTGTAAGTCACATACCCTTTTCATGGATTAGTGAACAACAATCAGGTGATTTCTCTAAAATGATCAAAGGAGAAAAAATTCAATTTATTTATCAACGATCTCCTTTTGCCAATTGGGTTACGGTTGGTGTTTTCCCTACAGAGGAAACTATCTTTGGTTTGCGTGAAATTAATTTTTACTTAGTGATGTTTATTTTTATCATTATGTTCTTTGGTATTCCGGTATCTTACTTTCTATCTCATTCAATCTCGAAACCAATTGTGCAATTAGTATCTTTTATGAAGAAGGCAGAAGACGGGGATTTTAAGGTGAGATACAAGGAAAAACGGTTTGATGAGATTGGATTATTAGGTAGAAGTTTTAATACGATGTTAACGAAGCTTAATGATTTAATGCACCTGACAGAAAGACAGGAGAGACAAAAAAGAGATGCAGAGTTTCGTAGTTTACAAGCGAATATTAATCCACATTTTCTGTATAATACATTGGACACGATTCAATGGATGGCAAGAAAACAAAAGGCAGATGATGTGGCAGAGGTAGTAGAATCGCTGGCAAAGCTATTTCGTATTGGATTGAGTAAGGGGCGTGATGTCATTTCATTATCTGAGGAAATCGATCATATAGAAAGCTATTTAAAAATACAAAAGACAAGATACCGTGAAAAGCTCAATTATGAAATTAAAGTGGATGAGTCTATTAATCATCAAGCAATATTAAAATTTATACTGCAACCAATTATCGAAAATGCAATCTATCACGGAATTAAGGAGCGACGTGGAGCAGGATATATAGTTATTGAAGCCAAACCGTTGGATCAAAATCTACTTATTCAGGTCAGTGACGACGGAAAAGGAATGTCTCAACAACAATTGAGCGACATGAGAGAAGTTTTGGCTGAATCCATAGTTCGAACTGAAAATCCGGAGGAAACTAGGAATAAAAAAGGTTACGGCATGCTGAATGTTCAGGCAAGAATTCAATTAACACATGGCTTGAATTATGGTCTGACCATTGATAGTCAAGAAGATGTTGGAACAACGGTTACGATCTTATTACCAAGTATGAATGAAAGTGATGAGGAAAGGGAGCAGTGATGATGATGGAATATTGGAAGGTGTTAATTGCAGATGATGAATTTATTATACGTGATGGAATAAAATCTTCCGTTAATTGGGGCGATTTTAATATGGAAGTTGTAGCAGAAGCTGAAGATGGCGAAGAAGCTGTAGAACAAGCTATTCAACATAAAATTGATGTGTTATTAATTGATTTAAATATGCCGATCATGAATGGTATTACAGCAATGAAGAAAATTAAGGATCAATTACAAGATTGCCGTATGGTAGTGATATCGGGATATGACGATTTTCAATATGCTCAAGAAGCAATCCGCTTACAAGTAGCGGATTATTTATTGAAGCCGGTAAACCCAATTCAGCTAGTTGATATCTTGGAAGAGGTAAAATGGCAATTAGATCAAAAAAAGCAAGAAGAAAGCTATCTGCAACAAGCTTCTACACAAGTAAAAAAGAATTATAAACAGTTAAGAAATCGCTTTTTTCTAGATTGGATGGCGGAAAGCTTAGAGGCAGAAGAGGTAAAAGACCAATTGCAATTTTTAGAACTTCCTCAAACTGCCCCTAAATCGTTGATTGTTATGAAATGGCTAGATGGCGAAGTGGAGCATTATTTTTTTAGTGAACAGGAGCGAAAGCAACAATTAGAAGCCATTCAACAGTTACTGAAAAAGGAGATGAAAAAGTATGTACACGCCATATTTTTAGAAGATACTCATTGGATTTCCATTCTTATTTGGGAACAAGCTCCAGCAGATTTAGCGTTAAATTTAGAAGAGTTTATAGAAGAGGAACTAGCACAACATATCTATGTTAAACAAGTAGAAGTGGAATTTTCAGGAATTACTTCTAAATATTCTGAAGCTAAGCAAGAATTAAATCAATATTTGCAATTTTCCCCACTGGTTAAACAATCGATCCAATATATTCGCAAAAACTATCGCGATTCACACTTAACATTAGAGAGTGTTGCGGCATCCCTCCACGTTTCAACCGTTTACCTTAGTAAAATGATTAAACAAGATCTAGGGGTATCTTACGTGAAATTACTAACGCAAATGCGTTTGCAAACAGCAAAAGATTTACTGAGAACAACTGATCTTAACATCCGTGAAATTGCTGAACAAGTAGGCTATGATTCACAACATTATTTCAGTACAGCATTTAGAAAATCCGTTGGTATGACGCCTAAACAGTATAAAAATCAATTGTAACGGGGGTAATGGCTGATATATTGTAGTAGAAATTTTTTCATCTTGTGTTAACATAATTCAAAATATAGTTATATTTTACCAGTAAATTCATGAAATGAGTGACGTCGTGTCGTGTGAATACTTTTCAAACAAAGGCCTCGAGGTTAAAGTCATTTACAAGCAATATTAAACACAGTGTGGTCTATTTTGCCTGGTTGTGAATTATGAACTATGTCTTTTTGATTAGATGAAAACGAATTGATTGACCTATTCCATTTATAGCCAACTATGTTTAAATAGTAAATGGTGAACTTTTCCTATATATGTCTAAATTTGTTTTTATTCAAGATGTATTGCAATATTCCAACATATTGATAGGGGGGGAGAAGTGATTTTTGAAACCTGATTTTTATGGTTTCTAATAATTACTTAATCAATAAATACATAAAAGCGAGGAGATTACAGAATGAAAAAAATACTACTAATTGCAATTTTATTTACCATGTCTGTTGTCATTATGGCATGTAGCTCTGATGAAGCAGATTCAGTTGAAGAAAATGTTGAAAGTGATGGTGAAACAGAAGAGCAGTCTGACGGAGATGAAAATACGTTATATGACGAAAGTAATTTGTTAAGTCTTGGTCAGAGTGGTTCTATTGAGGCGACAAATAGTTCTTATGAAGTGACAGTTGAATCTTTTGAAGTACTCAATGATATTGTAGGTCAACAATCATCAGAAGAGGTATATATTCTATTAGATTATCAAATCACCAACACTGGTGAAGAAGCTATTCAAGGATTAGCGGTAACTGAGGGAAACCTCTTTAATGCAGCAGGTGCAAAAGGGCTTTCCGTAACTAGTTATGATTTTATTAGTATACCTGATACAGAAATTAAACCGGGCGAATCAGCCGCTGCACAAATATTATTTGAACAAGAAGAATCAGATGAATATTATGATTTTATTTATAATTTTGGTTCAAGTGATGGTGAGCTAGTGTGGAGGTTAAATGCTGATGAAGCAGCGAACGAATTTGATGGACAATTAACGCAAGAAGACATCGAAACATTAAAAGGTGGAGAGATGTCAGAATTCGCTCAAAATATAGAAGTGTTAGAAGTAGAGAAGGTCACACATAATGGGGAAGAAATAGAGTTTCCAACAGATCAAGAAATTATGATCGAATCTGAAGGAGAAGTTTATATCGATTCGGATTTTATTACCACAGTGGCTGACTATGAGTTAACTTATGATGAGGAAAATCAATATGTTGAAGTAATTGAAGGGAAAGCAGATTTTCAATTTGAACCGCAATTTGATGAAAATGATGGAGGAATCATTGAGGTTAATGAATTTTACTTTGATGAAAATGATGAATATATTAGTCGCTCCGATTATAAAGCAGAATCACAAGAATTATATAACTTGATTGAATATAAAAATCATGTATATCTTTCTTATGCAATAACAAATGATTTCCTTAAAGAGACAGTTAACTATAACCAAAGTGAAAGTACAGTCGAAATAGGGGAAAATTCTAAAAGTAAACAAGTATCAGAAATTTTACATGATTCTGGAGGACCGAAAGCTAAAGAAAATGTTACTATTCAAGGAGAAAAATATGATGGCGCCATAGATTTTGATGATGTTGGAAGTTTTACGGAATATGTTTGGTTAAATGGGGAACATAAATATTCGCATTTTAATGGTAGCATATATTATAAAACAGATAGTAACTTAACCCTTACAGTTTCCTTTGTCAAAAACGATAATAATCAGACTGTCATAAAAGAGTTTGAATTAGAACCAGGTGAGATGAAAGATGTAGACATTGATTTTAGTGGAGAGCATTTCATGGGTGTTTTTTCTAAACAAGCAATTGGTAATAACACCGGTGGCCAACTGTTAGTTATCGGTGAAGTCAAATAGGTGTTAAACTGTTCAGAAGTTAATGAATATCAAGTGGAAGTAAAAGAAGAATAAATTTGTAGGCTTGTAGAAGAGTAGTACTTCTACAAGTCTTTTTTTGTGATTGGCTATGTAGGATGAAGATGAGCGTGATGATCCGTGTACATGAATTGCCTTACGTTATAGAAGACTTGTCGATTAAAGCAAAGGCTTAGTTATATCTCCATCGACTAATATCAGTAATGTGAGACCTGGCCTTCACATTAATTTTTTATAAAAATTGTTTAAAAATATGTAAAGGCTTACAATTTAGTTTGTGATACATTTATAACCGTGCAAGAAAAAACATTAATTAAAAGGGGTTACAATTATGAAGAAATTTAGTTTCTTAGCAATTCTCTTTACTCTTATTTTATTTTTAGCGGCCTGTGGAAGTGATGACACTTCAGGTGGAAGTTCAGATGATGGTGGAGAGTCTGCAGATGGTGAACTAATCGGTGTAGCCATGCCGACGAAATCCTCTCAGCGTTGGGTTGATGATGGAGATAATATGGTAGAGCAACTAGAAGCACTAGGTTTTGAGACGGATTTACAATATGCAGAAGATGATGTAGATAAGCAAATCGAGCAAATTGAAAATATGATCGTAAAAGGGGCAAAAGCACTTGTAATTGCATCGATTGATGGTACAGCTCTTACTGATGTGTTGAGCAAAGCAAATGAACAAGGTATTGAAGTTGTCTCTTATGACCGACTAATTATGGAATCTCCTCATGTTTCATACTATGCAACATTTGATAACTTCCAAGTAGGTGTATTACAAGCATCTTACATTGAAGAAGCGCTTGATTTAGCAAACGCAGAAGGGCCGTTCAATATTGAATTATTTGGTGGTTCCCCAGATGATAACAATGCATACTTCTTCTGGGATGGTGCAATGAGTGTATTACAACCTTACCTTGATGAAGGAAAGTTGGTCATACAAAGTGAACAAACAGAATTTGAACAAGCAGCAACCATGCGTTGGGATGGTAACACAGCGAAATCACGAATGGAAAATATCCTAAGTAGTTCTTATTCAAGTGAGGAAACAGTAGACGCAGTACTATCTCCATATGATGGCATCAGTCGTGGTGTTATCCAAGCACTTAAAGGTGTAGGTTACGGTTCTGATGACCTGCCATTACCAGTTATTTCTGGTCAAGATGCAGAGTTAGCTTCTATTAAATCAATCATTGCTGGGGAGCAGACACAAACTGTATTTAAAGACACTCGTGATTTAGCTGCAGTAGCTGTTGATATGACAGAAGCCATTCTAAATGGTGAAGAAGCAGAAGTTAATGATACAGAAACGTATGATAATAACGAAAAAGTTGTTCCGACATATCTAGTAGAACCTGTTTCTGTAGATATCGATAATTACCAGGAAGTTGTAATGGATAGCGGCTACTATTCTGAAGATGAGTTAGAATAAGCCAGCTGATAATAAAGAAATGAATTAGTGGTGGTAGAGGTCACCACTAATTCATGGTTATAAAAGAGTTATTGAAGGTGGTGAAGTAATGTCTGATTATATTCTAGAAATGCGTAAAATTACCAAGACATTCCCCGGTGTAAAAGCGTTAGACGATGTTAATTTAAAAGTGAAACGGGGAGAAATCCATGCTTTAGTCGGAGAGAACGGGGCAGGAAAATCGACATTAATGAAAGTTTTAAGTGGTGTTTATCCGCATGGAAATTATGATGGATCTATTTATTTTGAAGGGCAGGAAAGTCAATTTAAAAATATTAAGCAAAGTGAGAATTTAGGGATAGTTATTATCCACCAGGAATTAGCGTTAAGTCCTTATCTTTCTATTGCTGAAAATATATTTTTAGGTAATGAACGTCATTCTAACAAAATTATGAAGTGGCAGGATACGTTCTCAGAGTCTAAGAAATTGTTAGAACGTGTCGGACTAAAAGACTCACCAGAAACAGCTGTAATGGATATTGGTGTAGGGAAACAACAGCTGGTGGAGATTGCTAAAGCTTTATCGAAAAACGTCAAGCTGTTAATCCTGGACGAGCCAACAGCAGCGCTTAACGAAACAGACAGTGAGAACTTACTTAAACTACTATTAGAATTAAAACAACAAGGAGTATCCTCGATATTAATCTCCCATAAATTAAATGAAGTATCCTATGTATCTGATTCCATTACAGTGCTTCGGGATGGGAAAACAATCGAAACGTTACATGCGAAGGAAGTAGAAATATCTGAAGAAAGAATCATCCAAGGCATGGTAGGAAGAGAGTTAACAAGCAGGTTCCCTAATCGTCATCCGAACATCGGTGAGACTATTTTTGAAGTGAGGAACTGGAATGTTTACCATCCGCAGCAAGATCGTAAAATCATCGATAATGTCAGTTTTCGTGTTAAAAAAGGTGAAATTGTAGGTATTGCCGGATTAATGGGAGCTGGCCGAACGGAGTTAGCAATGAGTATTTTTGGTAAATCATATGGTAAGAAGATTAGTGGCGAGTTGTATAAGGATGGGAAAAAGATTGATGCCAATACAGTAAGTAAAGCGATCGAAAAAGGCATTGCATATGTTTCCGAGGATCGTAAGACGTATGGCTTAAATTTAATTGATGATATAAAACGTAATATTACGTTATCTAATTTAAAGAAAATCTCCAAATCTAGTGTGCTTGATGAAAATAAAGAAGTAATCGAATCACAATACTTAAGAGAACAGTTAAACATCAAGACACCAACACTTGAACAACTGGCAGGTAATTTGAGTGGGGGTAACCAGCAAAAAGTAGTTCTAAGTAAATGGATCTTTACAGAACCCGATATTCTAATTTTGGATGAACCAACACGAGGTATTGATGTTGGGGCAAAATTTGAAATCTATACACAGATTAATGAGTTAGCCCAGCAAGGATTAGCAGTTATAGTTATTTCTTCTGAATTGCCAGAAATATTGGGGTTATCAGACAGGATCTATGTAATGAATGAAGGGCGTTTGACGGGTGAATTGAATAAAGGTGAAGCAGATCAAGAGAGTGTCATGCGCTATATGACTGGAGCAGGGGGGACTCGCGATGCAAACGATAATGAATTTATTTAAAAATAATATTAGAGAATATGGAATGGTTATTGCACTTGTATTGATCACTGGACTATTTTGGATTTTAACAGACGGGATTAACTTTAAGCCCCTAAACTTGACCAACCTGATTTTACAAAATGGCTTTATTCTTGTATTAGCTGTTGGGATGGTACTAGTTATTATTACCGGGAACATTGACTTGTCGGTAGGTTCAGTTGTGGCATTTATTGGGGCCATCGCTGGTGTGCTTATTATTAATATGAATGTTCCTATTTGGTTAGCGGTTATTACAGCAATAATAGCAGGTGCTTTAATTGGTGTATGGCAAGGTTTTTGGATCTCTTATATTGGAATACCATCATTTATTGTAACCTTGGCCGGAATGCTTATTTTCAGAGGTCTAACGTTATGGTTATTAGATGGGCAATCTTTAGCCCCATTTCCTGACTCATTTCAAAGTCTAAGTAGCGGATTTATTCCTGACCTATTTGGTGGAGCAAATGTCCATATTTTTACGATAGTGTTATCTGTTATGTTGTCACTAGTATTGGTCTATTTAGAAATTAATAAAAGAAGAACACAACTGCATTACAATTTTGAAGTAGCGCCGTTGTGGCTTACTATTGTAAAATTGGCGTTATTATTACTTGCGATTAATTGGTTTGCCTATCAATTAGCACAAAACAAAGGGATCCCAACTGTACTTATCATTGTGCTCGCTCTTATTGTAATCTACACCTTCATTATGAAGAACACAGTAATGGGACGTCATATTTATGCAACAGGTGGAAACAAGAAAGCAGCCGATTTATCTGGGATAAAAACTAAGCGAGTTGTATTCTGGGTATTTGTTAACAATGGTGTGCTTGCTGCTTTAGCCGGTTTAATGTTTGCTGCTCGATTAAATTCAGCAACCCCCGCAGCAGGTGATATGCTAGAGCTAGACGCGATTGCTGCTGTATTTATTGGTGGTGCGTCCATGGCCGGTGGTGTTGGTACTGTTATCGGTGCGATTGTTGGTGGACTTGTAATGGGGGTAATGAACAACGGTATGTCACTAATTGGAATCGGTATCGACTGGCAGCAATTTATTAAAGGTTTAGTATTATTAATTGCAGTAGGTTTTGATGTGTACAATAAAAATAAAAATTAATGGATGAAAAGATGCTCGCTTAAAAAAGGGAGCATCTTTTCTTATTTGCCACGGTGCTAATTGTTCATAAAACCTCACTGATTGAAAGAGTATCCAATATGAAAATGTAAGCTTTTTATATACAATTTGCTTAAAAATGTAATTTATTTATTGATAAAATGAAGACACTCCATTAGTCAAAACAATTGATTAATGGAGTGTTTTTTCTTTGAAAACGAAGAAGTCCAAATAGGAGTACCTAATATGCTATTTTTTTAGAACAAACAAAAGCAACACAACCTAAACAAATTATAGATTATGCCTCTAAATAAGAATTGAATATTAATTATGGAAATGGCTAATTGTTTATATTGCAAGGTTCACGATATGATTTTATTGAAAGAGAAGAAAGGGGGGAGTGCATGGATGGTCATATAAAAAATGAACAAGTAATGGCGGAGAAAAATGGATTTTGGGATCGGTTTAATCAAAATAGTTTCATTAAAAATGTACGAAAACATTGGATGTTATATCTAATGATCTTACCAGGTATTATCTATTACATTATTTTTAAGTATATTCCACTTATGGGTAGTGTAATAGCCTTTCAGGATTTTCAAATTTTCAAAGGATTATTCGCAAGTCCTTGGGTCGGTCTTGAAAATTTTAAACATTTGCTGCATTATCAAGACTTTCATGAGGTATTGAGAAATACTGCATTAATTGCATTGTATCAATTGGTTTTTCAATTCCCTGCACCTATTATTTTAGCTTTATTATTTAATGAAATTAGAATATTAATTGTAAAGAAAACGGTCCAAAGCTTATTCTATCTACCGCACTTCTTGTCATGGGTTGTAGTTGGCGGTATCGTATTTGAATTATTAGCAAGTCAAGGGATCGTAAACGCAATTAGAGAAATGCTGGGATTTGAGCCTATACTGTTTATGCAAGAAGAAGCCTATTTTAGAACGATTGTTGTTATTTCAGGGGTTTGGAAAGAAATTGGATGGGGCACGATTATTTATTTAGCTGCTATAACGGCGATCAACCCAAGTCTTTATGAAGCAGCAGTGATAGATGGTGCCAATCGATTCAAACAAACGATCTATATTACACTCCCTTTACTGTTACCAACTATATCTGTATTATTCTTATTAAATATTGGTAACTTTTTGGAGCTAGGCTTTGATCAAATCTTTAACTTGCTAACTCCTATGACATACTCTGTTGGAGATATTATTGAAACCTATGTGTATCGAGCGGGGGTACTCCAGGGACAATATAGCTTAACTACAGCTATTGGTCTGTTCCAGTCTGTCATCGGTTTTGCTCTATTATGGATATTCAATAGGCTTGCAAGAAAATCAGAACAGGGGTTGTGGTAAATGAAACAATCTATTGGAGAAAGATTATTTCAAATATTTAACTATACATTATTATTTTTATTAGCAGCGACAATGATTGCTCCATTATTGCAATTACTGGCAGTTTCGTTTAGTTCTCCGATTGCTGCTGATTCCAAAGAAGTATTTTTAATACCTGTCGAATTTACATTGGACACTTGGAAACATATTCTCCAAAATGAAGTTTTATGGAGAGCCTTTGGTGTAACGGTATTTATTACGATAGTGGGAACCATTCTTAGTATGTTATTCACAGTTTTGACAGCGTTTCCATTATCGCGGAAGGATTTTCTTCTGCGTAAGCCGATCATGTTAATGATGGTCCTTACTATGATTTTCAATGCGCCAATGATTCCTTTCTTTTTAACAGTAAGAGAGGTAGGGCTAATGGATTCGATTTGGGCATTAATTATTCCGGGTTTAGTTAGTACGTTTAATATGGTTATTGTTCGAACGTTCTTTTTAGGTATTCCAAGTGATCTCGATGATGCTGCACGAATTGACGGCTGTAATGAATTTCGGTTGTTATTCCAGATTTATTTACAGTTGTCTAAACCAGTACTGGCAACGATTGGTCTATTTTATGCTGTTGGCTACTGGAACACCTTTAAGACAGCTGTTCTATTTTTAAGGAACCCTGATCTTTGGCCTTTACAAATGCGTTTGCGGGCATTTTTTACATCCGAAGAAGAGCTTGCCGCCGTGGATTTAATAATGGGTGATTTTGACTTTAATACAACCACTTTAAAAGCAGCAACGATTATTTTTGCAACCATTCCAATTGTATTAGTTTATCCATATTTACAAAAATACTTTGTGAAAGGAGCAGTGCTTGGTTCACTGAAAGAATAATGAATAATCAGTAATAAAAAAAGGGAGGAAAAATGGATGAGAAGAAATCATTATTTTCATTTCTTACTGTTTTCTGTATGGGTATTGTTTTTGTTGTTATTTACGGCATGTTCTAATAGTGAAGATACAACAAGTCAGGAAGAAAATGAAGACGAATCGGAAACGGAAGAAAATGGTGAATCTGCAACTGTTAACGTATTTAAAAGTCACTTGGGAAAAGGAACGATTCCTGACGGTGATGATCCCCATGTGCAATATGTCCAAGAAAAAACAGGTGTGGAGTATGAATTGAATTCAACACCGCCAGGATCCGAACCAGCTGAGTACATTAATCTCATGATTGCTTCAGAGGATTTTCCTGATATCTTAAGACCTATTGGTGGAGTGGAACAAACACTTATTGATCAAGGTGGTGCTTTACCATTAGATGACTTGTTACCGGAGTATGCACCAAATGTTTGGGAAAGGGTTCCTGAAGAAGCATGGAATATTGTTAGATCTGCCTCTCCAGATGGGAAAATTTATTATATTCCTAAAGTATATTTAATACCGGAGCGCGCAGCTTTATTAAGACAGGATTGGTTAGATGCTGTTGATATGGATATGCCAGAAACATTAGACGAGTATAAAGAAATGTTAATAGCTTTCCGTGATGAGGATCCGAATGGTAATGGGGAGCAAGATGAACTTCCTACATCAGGGAGAGAGTTTGGCACATGGATGGATCATTTATTTGCGATGTTTGGTATAGCGATGTGGGAAGGTCATCCGGAATGGGATATTTATGATGGTGAAATTAACTATGCCGGTACATCAGAAAATATGAAAGCAGCTATTTCATTTATTAGAGAGCTTTATGCTGAAAATTTACTAGATAATGAAACATTTTTAAACAAGGGAGATGTATGGACCGCTAAAATTAATAATAATTTGGTCGGTAGCTGGTATCACCTCCCAGCCAATTTACATGATCGATATATAGCAATGAAAGAAGGAGCGCCAGAAGCTTATGTTGTTGGGATGCCTCTTCCTGAAGTAGATGGTTTCGACGGCTATATTACACAAAAAAGTATGGGTGAACCAGAGTGGATGATTCCAGCTGCATCAGAGGATAATGCTGCTAATGCGTTGAAACTACTTGATTTTTTCTATGATCCGGCAAATGCTGACTTTGTCCAGTATGGTATTGAAGGAGTTCAGCATGAAGTAGTAGACGGTGAAAAAAAATTATTGCCTACTTCAGATGATAAGCCGATTGCCTTAGGAATGCTTAATTTAACTACAGAAGAATCGATGGATTTAAGAATTGAAAACTCCTTCCCTGAAGATGAACAAGAAATGGTAAGTGATATTTTTGAAGTAAGTAAAGCAGATGCAAGGAGAATTGCTGGTGATGGATTGCCGAGCACTGTTTATGATGGATATCCAGATATTCAGTCACATAAGTTATTCCAAGAATATTTAACCAAAATTGTCATAGGTGAATGGTCCATCGACAAATTTGATGAATTTGTAGAAAAATGGAATCAATCTGGAGGCGAAGAAGTAACACAGCGCGTCCAAGAATGGTATGAAACAGCTAAATAAAAATATTTACTCCTCCTCTTGTTTGGGGAGGAGTATAATAATTTTCTCGTAATATAATCCATACAATAATATAAGAAGAAATGAAAGCAGGTGAGCTTATGCCAAAGCCTTTTCCAGTTCGGAGAATAAAGAATATGCTTCGAAAGAATCTTTCTGATACACAAACAAGGTTACTACTCATTTTAATGATACCTGTTCTTTTTATTATATTGACAGTCGGATTTTCTTCTTATTACACTTCTAAAGACATATTACAACAGGAATTAAATGAACCGCAGCACCAGATGTTAACAATAAACATGCATTCTATTGACGAATATTTAATGGAATCCGATCAAATTGCTGTTAAATTAGCATTAGACAATGATGTATATCGCTTTTTAACGAATCAATCACAATATTCTTATCAAAATATCAAGGAGATATATGACAAGTTAACGACCATTACAAAGAATTCATCTGTTATACAAAGTATTTATATTTATAATGTGAACAGTGATAGCTTTGTCGCTATTCCCCAAGGATTTAGCTCTAGTAGTGCGACTTTTAATGATGCAGAGTGGATCAGTGTGTTGGATGAATTTAATGAAACATCAAGGGTTGTTAAATACCGCGATCTGCCAAATGGTGCAAAATATAAAGGATCAAACATTTCCTTGTTTCGAAAAATCAATTTGAAAGGGGAGACAAGAGGAGTTGTTGCGGTTAACCTTAATCAAGCAGAATTATTCTCTAAATTAAACTCATCTGCCGATCCACAATCTAATAGTATGCAATATATTTTGGATCAAAATAATACCATTCTACATACGACAAAAAATCATACATTTGATCCAGATACTGTTCAACTTGTAAATAAAGAGGTAAACAAGGGAAACTTAAGTGATATTACGTATAACGATAAGATACTGCTAGCCAATCAAATGGAATCTGATTTTACCGGATGGAAATATGTTTCTGTTGTTTCACAAGAAAGTATACTGTCTAAATCAAAAACAATTCGTAATGTGGTGTTTGTTGTTTCTTTAATCGCACTTATTATTGGCGGAATCGCTATATTTTTTATTCACTCTGTGGAATTAAAACCTATTAGAAGAATGAAGGAACTTTTTTCCGTAGATGGTGATCCACATTATAGACGAGATTTATTTCATTTAGAAAATATCATAGATGACTTGGTCAGTGATCATGCGCAATTATCCCAATTGATCAAAAAAATGAAGGTCGAAGCTAAATCTAAATTTTTATATGACATCTATATCGGTAGATTAATGAACAGGGCCGAGCAAAAGGAAAAGTGGCAGGCTTATTTTAAAGAATGGAATGAAGATAATATTCAATTATTAGTCGTATCGATCGATAATTATCCTTTCTGGAAAGAAAATGTAGCGGGCAATTATCGTTCAGTAGTGAAGTCGGGTATGGAAAATATCTTGACTGAAGTATTATCGACTCATTATTCCGTAGAGGTAGTAGATATTGGTAAGGATAAAATGATTATCATCATCCAGCACTTAGAGGGAAAAATCAATGTTATAAACCATTTAAAGATAGCGCTTACACATGTGGAAGATATTTTAGGATTCTCCGTTTCGTTAGGACTTAACCACACAGGGGTTTCACTGCTAGATCTAAAAAACGCAATGAATGAAGCGGAAGAGGCACTTCAATACCGTCTGTTTGAGGGGTATGGAAATATTTATACGAAAGCTGATCAACAGGAAGAAGACAAAGAAACAAATATAGAAAAAATTTCTAGTCTTGTAAAATCAATTACACTCGAAAATCCGACACAATCGATTGATGACGTAACTACATTATTTCAGTTGTTTCATGAGAGTAATATTAGTCCAGAGTTAGCCTTTTATTTTATTGAACAAGTAAGAAAAGTTATTTTTACTGAAAACAAAGATGTTACCAACTCATCTTTTATTACTGCAGAAGAAATTCGCACCATGAATCTACAGGATATCGCCAATGTATTCAAGGGAATAATCTCAGAAAGAATAGAAAATATTAAGAAATTAAATGACTCTAAAAGATACGTCATGTGCAGAAAAATGATTCAGTATATGAATGTACATCTAGCTGAACCTGTCGGCATTCCGGAAATAGCAGAATCTGTTGGTGTTAGTGTAAGTCTTGCAAGTCAATGGTTTAAGGAAGAAATGGATGACACCATTTATGGCTATTTTACCAGGCTTAGAATGGAGCGTGCACAAGAATTATTGATTAAAACGGATAAGAAAATAGCTGATATTGCATTTGAGGTTGGCTATCAACATGAAAATAGTTTTATACGAAAATTTCGAGAATATAAAGAGCTGACACCAGGTAAGTACAGAAGATTAAATGCCGTGATAGAAAACAAGGAATAAAAGGTTAGAGGAGGAAATTAATATGAACAGGAAAAGCATCGTGCAAAAACATAATCCCAACATAAATCAACTAGAAGCCTTATCACCATTGTCTATTGGTAATAGTGAGTTTGGTTTCAGTGTTGATTTTACAGGGCTACAAACATTTCCGCAATTGTATGAAACACCTTTAGGGACCCAATCAAATTGGGGATGGCATTATAGCATGGGGAAGAATTTATATAAGTCAAGTGACATAGAATACCAGACCTTTGATCATTACGGTCGAAAAGTCCCATATCCTATGCAACCAGAAAATAAAGAAGAAGCCTATCACTGGCTTCGACAAAATCCTCATCGATTGCAGCTTGGCCAACTATCTTTTCAATTTTTAGATGAGAATGAAAAGGTTGTAGACATAAATGCTATTACAGAAATTAATCAAGAATTGGATCTCTGGTCAGGTATCATAATTAGTCGTTATGCTGTAAATGGTCAAGAGGTTTTGGTGAAAACAGTTTGTGATCCAAATTCTGATGCGATTGGTGTGTATGTATCCTCTACCTTATTACTAACAGGCAGATTACAGATTATTCAATCATTCCCTTCGCCTGATGTTAGCCATAATAGCTGGGCTAAAGCTACTACCTTAAATTGGGATCATCAGGAAAGACATCAAACCATTGAATTAGATTATAACGATTATGTAGTAAATTTAAAACGGGTGATGGATGAGGATAGTTATTATGTGCGATGGGAGAAAAATGGTGGAAGCTTTACTCGCCTTGATACCCATCAATATCAAATAATTCCGCCGCATCATCAAAGTGAATATAGCTTTACCGTATCGTTTAGCCCTGAAAAGTCGACCAAAGTAGATTCATTGAGTGATATGATGACAGCTTCTCAACACTATTGGAAAGAATTTTGGCAGAAGGGAGCTTTTGTTTCCTTTGCTGGAAGTACCGACACCAGAGCAAATGAATTAGAGCGAAGAGTAATCTTATCTCAATATCTAACAGCCATTCACAGTAATGGATCGATTCCACCTCAAGAAACAGGATTGATGTACAATAGCTGGTTTGGTAAAGCGCACTTGGAAATGCATTGGTGGCATGCTGCTCATTTTCCACTGTGGGGAAGAGCTGATAGGTTAAACAAAAGCTTACAATGGTATACAACCATTATACCGATCGCAAAAAAAATAGCTAGCGGGCAAGGATATGAAGGTGCCAGATGGCCAAAAATGGTGGGGGTTGATGGAGAGCAAAGCCCATCACCCGTAGCGCCGGGGCTTATATGGCAACAACCACATCCAATTATGTTGGCAGAATTACTCTACCGAGATAACAATTCCTTATCTATGCTTCATCAATATCAAGAAGTAGTATTTGAGTCTGCCGATTTCATGGCTGATTTTGCTAGTTGGGATGAAGAGGAACAAGTCTATGTTTTAGGACCGCCTTTAATACCTGCACAAGAATGCCACCGAATGGAGGATTCTAAAAACCCTCCGTATGAAATTGAATATTGGAAATATGGTTTAGAAACGGCAGTGAAATGGGCGGAAAGATTAGGGGTTGCTCCTAATAAAAAGTGGAGTCATATCGCCAATCATTTAAAGCGACCTCGAGAAAAAGATGGGGTTTATTTAGCACATGAAAATGGTGACCATACCTTTACTGAGAAAAATCATGATCATCCTTCGATGGTTGCAGCATTAGGTATTCTTCCAGGCTCATTAATAAACAAGGAAACAATGAAAAATACCTTATTTAAGGTAAAAGATGAGTGGCAGTGGGATACGGCTTGGGGATGGGATTTTCCGATGTGTGCGATGACAGCAGCTCGTGTAGGAGAAACGGAACTCGCTATTGATTTTTTATTAATGGATGCAGTGAAAAATACGTATTTACCGAATGGACATAATTATCAACGGCCAGGATTAACAGCGTACTTACCAGGGAATGGCGGACTATTAATCGCTATTGCTATGATGGTAGCAGGTTGGGATGATCATACCAGTGGGGATTATCCAGGATTTCCTAAAAACAGCAAATGGAATATTGAGGCGGAAGGCTTCCAATCCTATATTTAGAACTTTGTGCAGCAACAAAGGAGGACGATAATTTGTTTGAGCAGGTGCCCGATCGAAATAAGCTTATCTTACAATACCCAGCCTCGTGGTGGAGAAATATGTGGCGGGAGGCATTACCATCAGGGAATGGCGAAATAGGAGCAGCAGTATATGGTGCGATAAAAAAAGAGACGGTTTTAATTAATCACTCCGAGTTATGGCATATGGGTGTCAAAGGAGAATTGCCTAATGTCAGTCAATCTTTAACAGAGACGAGGGCTTTAATGAAGGAGGGGAAATTTCAAGAGGCGAATTGGCACTTAACGAATGCTGTAAAAAAACATGGCTACTTTTCCAAATTAGCTTGTCCGCTACCACTTGTTGATCTACAACTTGAAATGCCCTGTGAACAGGGTTTTAGTCAGTATAGTAGAGGAATTAATATGGAAACTGGTGAAGTCGGTGTCACGTGGTCTGAAAATGATACGACCTTTACAAGAAACTTATTTGTATCCCGTTCTGCTGATCTGATCGTTTATAAAATCAGCTCCAATAACACGAACGCTATTGATGCGGTATTAAATTTTTCCTTACATCCGACACATTCGCCAAACATGAAGGAAAGACACGATGAGCTATCTGGTACGGTGGAAGTTCAAACCGAAGATAACTTTCTATTCTATAAAGCTACGAATGAGGATAATAAAGATTTTGGGGCAGTTGCCAGAGTCATAGCGGATGGAGGGGAGATAAGTTCAGATCAAGGTGAATTAAGATGTACTAATGCTGATAGTCTATTAATACTTGTAAAAGTTTTTACCAACGCAAATCGCTCGACACAATGGACGACATTAAAAGAGGAATTAAGCAAAGTGAATGCCAGTTATGAGCAATTATTAGGCGAACATCTGCGAATTTATCAGCCTTTGTTTTTTTCCTCTACGTTACAATTAACAGATGATCAAGAGGAATGGCCAAATGAAGCATTGCTTTTACAGGCATATAAAGGGAAAGCTCCTGTTAGACTATATGAAAAATTATGGGCTTTTGGGCGATATCTATTTATTTCCGGAACAAAAGTGGGTGGTCAACCTTTTTCTATGTATGGATTATGGCATGGAGACTACCAGTTAATGTGGAGTCATCGAATGGCTAATGAAAACATTCAAATGATGTATTGGCACAGTTCGGTAGGAGGCTTATCGGCATTCAACCTTTCCCTCATTGATTACTATGTGCGTTTAATGGATGACTTTCGAGATAATGCGAAGAAATTATTTGGCTGTCGTGGCATCTATATACCTGCGGGGACAACGCCTGGCATCGGCAAGCCGAATCAATTAGTACCAGTCATCATGAATTGGACTTCTGCTGCTGGATGGTTAGCACAGCATTTTTATCAATATTATCAATTTAGCGGCGATAAAGAATTTTTAAAGCAAAAGGCATTGCCATTTATGAAAGAGGTAGCAGCATTTTATCAGGATTTCTTAGAAGTAGGAGAGGATGAGTTCTATCAATATTATCCTTCGGTATCGCCGGAGAATACCCCGGCGAATTTCATGCCTGAGAGTAGTAAACCTGTTGCCCATCCAATGCCAACAACGATAAATGCTACGATGGACTTTGCGGTGATGAAGGAATTACTTACGAATTTAATAGAAGGTAGTTCTATAGTTTCGATGTATCAGCAGGAGCTATCGGTTTGGGAGGAAATGCTGGCAAGAATTCCGTCCTATCAAGTGAATCAAAATGGGGGAATCAGGGAATGGATGAGTGAGCAATTTGAAGACAATGATGAACACAGGCATCTGTCACATATCTATCCGATTTTCCCCGGGCAGGAGTTAGTAAAAGAAAAAGAAGAAGAACTATTTGAGGCATTTCGAAAAGCAGTTCAAAACAGGAAATTAGGAGCTCAGACGAGCTGGTCCTTCGCTCATATGGCAAGCATTTATGCGAGACTGGAAGATGCCAAGCATGCACGCATTTGTCTCGAGCATCTAACACGTTCCTGTTTATTAAATAACCTTTATACGGTCCATAATGACTGGCGTAATATGGGTTTGACGATGGAAATTGACTCTGCTCCAGTACAAATGGATGCTAACTTAGGAGTAGTAAACGCCATTCAGGAAATGTTGATGTATGTGTCACCGAAAATGATCAAGTTACTACCTGCATTGCCGAATGAATGGATAGTAGGGAAGGTAGATACCTTTCATTTTTGTACAGGGTCGGCAAGCTTCCATTGGGATCTACAAAAAGGTGCATTTTCGGCTGTAATAAAAGCGGATCGAGATACCAATATTATTCTAGGCTTACCTTCATACTTCACAGGATATGAGTGGAAAGGAGTGTCTGGGGTAGCACAATCTGACTTAGGGGAAAAGTATTTTCAAATTAAAATCGATGCACAGCAAACGATAGAGATTGTTTCGTATAAAAGAGATATTTCTACGTAATCGCCAGCAACTAGGGCGTCTCTCTCAAGCTTTCTTTCGTAGATAGTGCTTGAGAGTACCTAATAAGGGCCGGTCGGGTTTTGTCTGGCTTTTCTAAATAGGTCAGAAAGTATAAAATTTGCGCGGGTGTCTAGCTCCGAACGCCCAGAAACTAGGCGACTTCACGAATCGCCCTACGATAAGTCATCATCGGTTCGCAAGCTCACCGTGATTCCTTTATCTCAGGTGATTCGCTCCAGTCGCTACGTTTCTAAACGGGCGCTTTGCGCTTTTCTAAATAGGAAGGTGATGCACATGCAATATGCAGGATTAATGGGTAGGTTCTATGTGATCGCAGATTGGGTTTATAAATTTTCATTTGCCAATATTATTTGGCTGGTGTTTAATATTCCGATTATTTTTGTTTTATTTAACCTTTTATTAGCAGATGAAATCGCTGTTATATTAGTATTATTTGCAATGATGTTATGGTTATCTCCATTTGTTTTTTTCCCATCTACTATTGCTTTGTTTTCAGTTGTGAACCAATTTATTAAAAATGAAGAGGTAAAACTCTTAAGTGATTTTTGGGGTTATTATAGGGGGAATTATAAGAAAAGCATGAAGATAGGAGCAATATGCACTATTTTCTGGGCCATTCTTATTATAGATTTTTTCTATGTATTGGAGTTAGGAAACGTCGTCTTGACATATGTTTTTATTGTCCTTGGATTTTTTGCGCTTGTTTATAATTTGCATATATTCTCTGCTGCTGTAAATATCGATAGTAAAGTTCGCAGTTTATTAAAACAAGTAGCCATTATCATGTTCGGGCATCCGATTTTATCAATGTCATTAGGGCTACTTAGTCTCGCCTTTTTTTATCTGATTACGCAATGGTTAACTTTTCTTTTCCCTTTATTTTTTGGTTCCATTTTAGTATTTTTATCACTGCTTGTTTTTATTAAGAGCTACACAAACTTAGAATTGTCTCGTCCGTAAAATTAGAATGACTACTTTATCAATGAGAGAAGCACTGATCATGCTAGTGATCAGTGCTTTTTAACAATTGTTGCTTTTCTTTTAGTAATTGTTGGAATTCTTTCTCAAGCTCTTTTGTTGGTGCAATACTTAACCTGCTTAAAACATCGGTTATTTTAGTCTCTATTATTAGCATTTTTTCTTCGAAGTCATCTTTTACAGATGTCTGTCCTCGACTTTTAAATTGCAGGTAGTTTCCTTCAAAAAACGTGATATGTTGTTCTTCGATGGAGATGATCTTTGTCGCTATTTTTTCCACGAACCTTCGATCATGTGAAACGAAGATGACTGTACCTTCGTATTCCATCAGTAATTTTTCCAGTGCCTCTAGTGCTTCTAAGTCTAGGAAGTTGGTTGGTTCATCTAAAAGTAAAGTATTACTATTACTAAGAAATAACTTTGTAAGTGTTACTTTGACACGTTCGCCACCACTTAGTACGCCTACTTTCTTATGAACCTGATTGCGGTAAAAGTGGAGCCTCGCAAGTACGGTTCGAATCAGTGTTTCATTATGGATCGAGCTTTCTTGCACATTTTCCAGGATGGAAATTTTTGGATCTAAAATCGATAAATCTTGTTTAAAATAAGCTATTTTGCAAGCAGAAGATAGGTGGACACCTGTTTCACCTTTGATTATTTTACGGATTAATGTGGTTTTTCCGCTTCCGTTGGCTCCGATAATAGCAAGCTTATCTCCTCCTTTTATAAGAAAATTCGCTTTTTTCCAAAGGAGTTGGTCACCAGCTTTACCGTCTATATTTTCTGCTCGCACCAATACTTTACCTGATAATTTTTCTTGATTCGGTAAGTCCATTTTTATCGGAGTTTCTTCAAAGGGCTTCTCTAATTTTTCAAGCTTTTCCAGTCGGGTTTCGATTGATTTGGCCGTTTGTTGGAGTTTCTTTTGTTTTTTTGCAAAGTAAGGTTTCGCCATTTTTGCCTCGGAAGCACTAGTTTTCTTTGGCTTCTTAGTAGCTCTTTCAGCTTTTTCTGACTTCAATGTTAAAGCTTTTTCTAGTTGCTGTTTTTTGGTTTGATATTTTTCGTATTCCTGTAGGTGTCGGCGTGTTGTTTGCTCTTTTTGTTCTTTGAACTGCTGGTAATTGCCCTTATATTCATGCAATTTTCCCTGGTCGATCTCCCAAATCCTGCTACAGGTTGCATCTAAAAATGCTCGGTCATGTGACACAATAACATGTGCCCCTTGCCAATGCTTTAACGTATTTTCTACCCACTCAATATGGTTGGTGTCTAAGTGGGTGGTTGGTTCATCTGCTAATAGAATGCTACTTTGATCGGAGAATGCTTTCTGGATATAGTCTTGTGTTATTTCACCACCACTCTTATGACCATCAGGAGCCTTTAATTGAGGCAAGAGATGAATGGTCCCGTACTGTTTGACAGTTCCTTGCTCTGGTAGCAATGTTCCTGCCAAGGTGTGTAATAAGGTTGTTTTTCCGGTTCCGTTTTTTCCAACAAGACCAATTCGTTCTCCTTCGTATACTTCAATTAAATCAATTTCTATTAGCGTCTTAGCTTCTACAGAGATGACAAGCTCTTTCGCTTGTAATAGCATAAGCATTCGCTCCATTCTTGTTTGGAGACAATAAAAAGCCTCCTTATTCGTATTCAGAATAGGAGGCAATACCGTAAGAAAGGCAGATCTGCATAAGGGAATGGTCGGAATATCCCTGATACACAAGCCGGTCAATGAGTATGAATCCTATTCTGAATATTCTGCATAAAGACATACGTATCCCTTGTCGGAATGATGATCTTTATGAAAATATTTATGAGAGAATAGGATTATAACTTCATTGGCCCAAGGCTCACCCTTTCGCATTTATTTAAACAAAGTGTACAAAAACTGAAGGAAGAAGTCAATAGGCAGATGACAGGTGGTTTTCTTATTTAATTCAAAGGGTTAAAATGTTGGCTAAATTACCTTGTGTAATCGGCGCATTCACCATGCGAACAAATCTAACTGAAGGAGAACTTTTTCTCTTTAATCAAATTGCACCATAAACCGGCAATGATTATTTCCTTCTGTTTTACATTGTACCCTCTCTACTTGAGTTGTCCCTAACACCTTCTTAAACATGCTTGTTTCGCATTGGCAGGCGATATGAAATTCCTTTGCCACTGCAAAAATAGGGCAATTGTACTCGACAATCTCAAATTGCTTTTCATCATGCTGATATAAATCTGCCATATAACCTTTTTCATTTTGAATATTGATCATATCCTGCATTTTTTCAAGGTTCGAGGATTGGGTGACGAGATCGGCATATTGATGTGTTTGTCGCTCTTTCCGATTTTTGAAAAGCTGATCAATGGACTCTTTCCCGTGTATTGCTTGAATATCTTTTAGGAATTCCACACTTATAGATTCATAATTATTGGGAAATAAACGTTTCCCTTTTGTTGTTAAAAAGAATTTTTGAATTGGTCGCCCAATTTCCTTTTTCTCATGCTGACTGGAAACAAGTCCATCTTTCTCTAATGTTGTTAAATGCTTACGAATGGCCATGTGCGTGATATCTAAATGTTCGATAAGTTCATTTACAGATAAAGAGACGTCTTTCTTTAATAACTCTAATATTCTATCTTTCGTTGTTTTTTCTAATTGTTTCATGGGGATTCCTCCTAAATTGGCTTCCCTTTTATATGTATAATTGTTCATATAAACCATAAACTGCTAAGTTATACATTATAGATTTGCTTTCTTCCGTTCTAATTAGAGATGAGTGCAGTTATACGCTCCGGCAGAAAACAAAAAACGTTTTATTACGGGGTCTTTGGTTCGCGTGAGTTCCCATAGGAGTCTCCGTATTCTGCCTCCGCTCATTTTAGTGTCCTGATTATTAAAAATATAGAACTCATGGAACTTTTAATTTTGGATTTCCTGTCTTTTTAACAGAACAAACACTACTCTAAGCTGCGGAAAAATGCGACACTCCTGTGGGAACAGCGCGAGCTGAAGATCCACTTGGTAAAGTGCTTTTCTTTACCAAGTTAGCTGAAGTCGTGCCCACGGCATAGAAAACACTACGAAAGCGTTATTTGCTTGAGTAGATGTTGCGCTTGTGCCCTTGGGTGAAAGGGAGTATTTTTCCGCAGCGACGAATTAGCACTCATCATCAATCAGAATGGGAGAAGGCCTTACTTTTCTAAATTTTCAATAGTACGCAGTTTGTATCTAATGTGAAGAATCTTTTGATACTCATTATACAATATAATTTTTATGTACAGAAATAATTGTAAATTATGGAACGAATGAGTTGAATAATCGTTAAAAATAGTATACCATATAATTATACTTTTTATACTAAAAGGTATAATAAATATATTGGAGGTTTTACATATGGCGAACTTTACTTTACCTGAGTTAGGTTATTCGTTTGACGCTTTGGAACCGCACATTGATCAAAAGACAATGGAAATTCATCACGGAAAGCATCATCAAACATACGTTACGAAACTAAATGCAGCATTAGAAGGGCACGCTTTAGCTGACAAAAGTCTTGAAGCACTTCTAGCTGACTTAAACAGCATACCTGAAAATATTCGTACTGCAGTAAGAAATAATGGTGGTGGACACTTCAACCATACGTTTTTCTGGGAAGTGATTGCTCCAGGATCTAAAACAGATAAACCAGAAGGAGAATTAGCGAAAGCGATTGATGGAGCATTTGGTAGCTTTGATCAATTTAAAGAGGAATTCTCCAATGCAGCAACTACTAGATTTGGTTCTGGCTGGGCTTGGTTAGTCGTAAATGCTGATGGGAAATTAGAAGTAACTAGTACTCCTAATCAAGATAATCCCATTTCAGAAGGAAAAACAGCTATTCTAGGCATCGATGTTTGGGAGCATGCGTACTACTTAAACTACCAAAACAGACGTCCTGATTATATTGCTAATTTCTATAACGTAATTAATTGGGATGTTGTTGCAGAAAAATATCTAGCAGCCGTTAAATAAGTATTATAAGTATTTCGAGTAATAAGTGGGAGGGTGGTGTTTCTATCCTTCCACTTATTTTTTAATTACGGTGAACAATCGTCTGTAAGACTCCCATTGATAGAAGTCTTATTTTATAGGAGGTGTTTAGTGTGGCATTTGTGATAACAGCGCCTTGTGAAACAGAAAAAGCTGGAGAATGTGCAACAGTATGCCCGGTAGACTGTATTGAAGAAGGAAAAGATCAATTTTATATAGATCCTGATATTTGCATTGATTGTGGCGCATGTGTAGCCGTTTGTCCTGTTGATGCAATAGTTGAAGAATATGACATGACGGCAGATCAAGAGTCGTATCTAGAAAAGGCAGAAGCTTTTTTTGGTAATTGATCAACCTGTAAAAAAAGCCCTGATAATTTTAATTATCAGGGCTTTAAATCATTAAAACGGAGGCATATTCTCACTATTTTCGGAACTCAACATTTTGGTTGGATATCTAATTTATCGATGACAGGTAAGGACAGTAGCAGAATTTTTGTCATGTCGTTATGTTAACTTATAATTTATCTATCAATAACAAAAGTGATACTTCACAGACTAATCTGTTGGTATCACTTTTTTGTTATGACAATTTATTCTTTTTCTCCGACTACTGTGAAACGTTCATTAATATGCTCTGGATTTTCGATTTCCTCCAGAATAGCTATTGCGAAATCTGCATAACTGATATAGCTTTCACCAGCACTGTTCATGATGACATTTTCTTTTCCTTTTTGATAAGAGCCAGTTCGTTTTCCTTCTGAATCAAACACCGCTGCGGGACTTAAGTGTGTCCATTTCACACCTTCTGTTTGTTTTAATTCATCTAATGCTTTTCCCATGTTAGAAGCTAATGGATAAACGAAATCAGGGAAGTCAGGTGTGTCATATAAGTGTGTCGTTTGTTCTTCATCAACGTATAAGCTACCTGCACCGCCTACAACGATAAGGCGTGTTTCAGTCCCTTGAAAAGCCTTGATTAATACGCGATGAGAGTCGATATGCAAATGTTCTTCGCCTTGTGGGGAATTATAAGCATTTACGACAACATCAAAATCATTAACATCCTCCGTTTGAATATCAAATATATCCTTTTTCACCACATGGACGTTTTTGTCGTCTACCTTTTCTGGACTTCGTACAATCGCGGTAACATCATGTCCTCTGTTGAGAGCTTCTTGTGTAATTAGTTTTCCTGATTTGCCAGTTGCCCCTATAATTCCAATTTTCATTTATAATTCCTCCCTTGATCATTTGTAACAATTATAGTTACATTTTGTTTTGAAGTCAAATAAAAACATCCCTCTACTGTTTAGAGAGATGTTCGATAATATCTGCTAATGTTTGCCTTTTTAATTCATTTTCCATAGCTTGTTGAGCTTGGGTTAAAGATGTATTCAATGTAGCTTGGATATTTCTGCCGACGTCACAATTTGGATTTGGTTGATCGTGTATGGCAAATAACTCTTCCTCCGTTGTTACAGCTTTATATATTTCTAGTAATGTAATTTGTTGAGGTTTTTTTACAAGAGAATAGCCAGTTACACCAGGACCACCTTTTAACAGGTTCGCTTTTTTTAATAAAGATCCAATGCGCCGAATGACAACTGGGTTTGTATTGACACTTTTCGCAATGAAATCAGATGTTACACCCTTATCCGTTTGTGCTGAAACAAGTGAAAGGATGTGTATAGCAACAGAAAAGCGAGTGTTTATCATTCTCGTTCACCACCATTGATATTATTTTAGTTGTAAGGGGGGAGGTTGTCAATCTAGCAGTCAATAGAAGGCAACTTTGATATATTTTATTTATTGCTCCCCCTTTCCTTTCTAACTATATCACGGAACAACATGAAAAAATTACAGGAATAATGAATAAAAAGAAATGTATAAAACGGTTTATAAATATGGATAAAATGTTATAATTTGTATGATTGATGGAAGAAGGTGTAAATAGGATGTTGAAAAAAATATTCAAAAAATCGGAACCTACGCATGAGGAATTCCGTCTAGTATATGACATGTTTTATTCAAGAGTTTACCGAGATGTCTATTTCATTACGAAAGACTGTCATCTGGCTCAAGATGCTTTGCAAGAAACCTTTGTGAAAGCATATAAACATATGAACCGATTAGAAGATAAAGAGCGGATGGGGGCATGGATTTCAACAATTGCAACAAGAACTGCTATTGATGTATTAAGAAAAAGAAAAGGAGCACGTGAAGTGCTAACAGAGGATATTATGATACAAGAAAAAAACATGGAAGAAAAAGGTTCTGACACCTTACATATTGTAGAAGCTAATTTAGTGAGAGAAGAATTACTCGAATCAATAAATGAGATAAGTGCAGAATATCGCGAAGTAATACTGTTACGTTATATCCATGAACTATCAATCAGAGAAATTGCACATTCATTAAATATAAACGAATCAACTGTAAAAACAAGACTTCATCGTGCACGGAAAAAAATTAAAGAAAAGGTACAACATGATCCGAAACGGCAATGGATTGGTGGTGAATAATAATGAGTGAAGAACATAAGTGGAAAAAATATCTTAAAGAAGATTACCACGAAGTAGAAGAATCTCCACATTCCAAGGACGAAAACTGGGAAAAAATAATAATGGAAGTATCGCAAGCCCATCAACATCAAAAAAAAATTCCGAAGAAAAGTTTGTTAGCAGTGGCTATGATTGTTGTTATTGTGATTGGCTCTGCTTTTGTTCAAACTAATCAAATGCAAGCCTTTGATTGGTTTGTGAAAATGTTTGTCACAACAGACGGCAATACGACACAAATTAATCAAACAACAACAGAAGAAAAGGATGTCTCAACGGGAGCACTGCCTGATTTTGATAACATAACTACAGAAGAAGTCCAAGATGAGGAAAGCAAAGAAATGACGCTTGAAGAGGCGCAAGCTGATACAGATTTTAATATTTCAACCCCCACCTACTTACCTAACAGCTACCAATTAGAATCAGTAACTATATTTTATGATAAAGCGCCAGCTACACATGTTCAAATTGAATATGTAAACGATGGGAACGATGTAGTAACGCTTC
This sequence comes from Gracilibacillus orientalis, assembly GCF_900114645.1. Lineage (GTDB taxonomy): Bacteria > Bacillota > Bacilli > Bacillales > Amphibacillaceae > Gracilibacillus > Gracilibacillus orientalis. Next base: position 190,236 of record NZ_FOTR01000005.1, read on the forward strand.
ATCAAACATATCAACCAGATGACTTTGCAGATGCCAAAGTGGTGGATAATGAGGATACCAAAATAAAAACGATAGCATTAGATGGTGGAGAGGCACGTTTGTTAGAATTTAAGGATGATGTCAGACAAATCATATGGAGCACGCCACAAATGAATTGGCTTCTAGAAGGTACCGAAAATGAAAGGAATCTTATCAAAATTGCAGAATCGATGGAATAACAAAAGAGTTTCGTATCTAGTATAAGATACAAAACTCTTTTGTGTTAGGGATAAAATTAATATTTTATTCTTCCTGTGACGGAGTAAAACTGTTCGTAGTTACCGTAATGTGAAATTGCGTGGAGGGTGCGAATACGATATTCAAACCCTTTCTCGATCCGAAAGTTGACCCTTCCGCTAACATACGAACTAGAATATTTGACAAACCTTTTGCTATTACCGGTATTCACCCATTCCCCTGTTGACTTATTTTTGACTTGTAAGTAAATGGTGCAATTAATTTGTTGAACGGATGAATAGCTAGATGTATTACAATTGCTTCCTACTGTTTGTGAATCCACTCTGCGTATGGAAGCATTCCCTTCTTTGATGTATTTAGTTGATTGGACACTGATGATATCCTCTTTAATTTGTGGGGTATTTTGCTCTGAAGCTTTCACGTCTGAAGTATAAAGAAAAAAACCAATAATGAGAAAACATGATGTTAGTAACAATTTTGCCAACATTTGCATGAAACCATTCCTTTCTAGGTTTTTTTGCTTACACATGTTAGACGTTTGTATTAGTAAAAAGGTTGCAGAAAGATTATTGGAAGATGTTTGTGGTCTGAATTCTGTACACTTTATTTATCCTTTGATTGCTCAAATGCCTTGATAAAATAAGCGGCAGGTAACAATACACCAATTGCCGCTTGAATTAGGGCGAAGAATCGGGCAGAGTTAACGGGGATCATATCTCCATAACCAATAGTAAGGAAAGTGACACCACTAAAATATAACAGATTGCCAAAGGTATGCTCGACAGGATTATTACTCGATAATCCCTGCACAACTACAGTTTCTTGGAATGATAAAGCATAGTATAACAAGGCAAAGCCGAACGTAACGCCAAATAATACGAAAAATAACTTTTTAAAAAGAGCAGTACTGAAATAACTTTTCTTATAGGTTTTATTCCGAAAAAAATATACTACATTGGATATGATGAAAATTGTGGCAACGATTATTAAAGCCTGTGACATTACTATACCTCCTTTACTTCCTACATTCACTGACGAAATGTAAATCAAACCTTGCTTTTGCTCCTTCCATAAAGTAAATCATCTATTTATTTGTTATAATTAGGTGAAGGTTAGTAGAAAGGAAGTTTTATAAAATATGACGTTTGTGAATGAAGCAAAGCGTACAATTACACCAGCTTATGATCCGTGGGAAGCGTACATGGATGTTGAACAGTATGGTGAAATGACGTTAACAAATATAGAATTTACCACCACTCATTTATGTAATATGCGCTGTGCACATTGTGCAGTAGGGTATACGTTGCGAGACAAGGATCCGGATGCATTACCTTTTTCTTTATTGAAGCAACGATTAGATGCAATACCACATTTACGTACATTAAGCATTACAGGCGGGGAACCAATGATGTCTAAGAAATCAGTGCGAGAATATGTGGTGCCCTTACTTCGTTATGCGCATGAACGAGGAGTGCGAACACAAATTAATTCGAATTTAACACTCCCGTATTCCCGATATCAAGCAATTATTCCTTATTTAGATGTATTACATATTTCACATAATTGGGGAACGCCGGAAGAATTTGCGGAAACAGGCTTTGCGAATATGGAGCGGAAGCCAAGTGAGGAAAATCGCAAAAAGTATTTTGAACGAATGGTCGAAAACTCACAGCGACTGGCTGCGGAAGGTGTAATGGTGTCAGCGGAAACGATGCTGAACAAACGAACTTTTCCTTATTTAGAATCGATTCATGATCACGTGGTGGAGATGGGCTGTACCCGTCATGAAATTCATCCCATGTATCCAGTGGATTTCGCCAGTAATATGGAGACGCTCAATTTGGCGGAAATGCAGGAAGGTATTGAACGGATCCTCGATCACCGCGACGAATCGATTTGGATGTTATTTGGTACATTGCCGTTTTACCCGTGTAACAAAAATGAAAATGAACTAGCCTTGTTAAAAAGGTTATACCAAGAGAAAAATGTAACGGTTCGTAATGATCCTGATGGAAGATCTCGATTAAATGTAAACATCTTTTCCGGGGAAGTGATAGTGACCGACTTTGGCGATGATGAAGAGCCATCACTTGGCAATATACAGAATACGCCGTTGCAAACATCCTATGAACGCTGGATGGAATCGAAAACAGCGAAGTCATTGAATTGTCATTGTCCAACAGTTAAATGCTTAGGCCCAAATATCTTGGTTAAAAATACATATTACCAAGATGTTGATTTTACGAAAAGATCAACGAATATTACACTTTATGAAAGATCATAAAAGATCCTTAACCCCTGTGTCCATAATAGTGATTCGGTAACTAGCACTCACTATAAAGAAGATAGAAAGAAGTGCATCCATATATGGAAATTTATAGTTGTTGAAAAGCGATAAGTATGAAAAAAGACCTTAGGGATTGGTTTTTATTTATATATATGGAAAAATGATACTCTAAATATGACAAATGTCATATTGAAATACTGACAACTGTGCCTTATAAAAATCCTGAATTTGGCGTAAACTTTCAAATATAGAAAGCTTCGAAAGTAGGGATTATGATGAGCAAACAAAAACAAGCGAAATTAAGAAAAGATGTAATGCCGTATGCAACATCGAAAACTAAGACAAGCATGATTCAATTATTCAACACAATCCCACCATTTTTTATATTGTGGTTTTTGGCATATCAGAGTTTGTCGGTCTCCATATTCTTGAGTCTTGCTTTCTCCGTTGTTGCAGCAGGGTTCATGGTGCGAACATTCATTATTTTTCACGATTGTGCCCACCAATCCTTCTTCAAAAATAAGAAATGGAATCGTGTGATCGGAACTATGACAGGAGTTCTCACGCATTTTGCTTTTGAAAAATGGAAAAGAGAACACGCGATTCATCATGCAACAAGCGGTAATTTAGATCAACGTGGTATTGGTGATATTTGGGTTATGACAGTTAACGAATATGAACAAGCTAGTAAGTGGGAAAGGTTACAATATCGTTTATATCGTAATCCTTTTGTTATGTTCGGTTTAGGTCCATTTTCGTTATTCTTATATGATAATCGCTTTAATCGTAAGGATGCTCGTAAAAAAGAGCGTTGGAATACGTATTTGATCAACTTTTTATTAGTAGCGATTTATACAGTGATCGTGTTGACATTAGGATGGAAGGCAATCTTACTTGTTCAACTACCGATTGCATATGTAGCAGGCGCTCTTGGTATTTGGTTGTTTTATGTTCAGCATCAATTTGAGGATTCTTACTTTGAGAATGAATCGGATTGGGATTACGTGAAGGCTGCAGTGGACGGAAGTTCTTATTATAAGTTACCAAGATGGTTGGAATGGATGACTGGTAACATTGGTTATCACCATGTTCATCATTTAGCACCGAGAGTGCCGAACTATCATTTAGAGAAGGCACATCAGGAAACACCACCATTACAGCAGGCAACTACGATTACATTAAAGACGAGCTTAGAGTCGATTCGCTTTCGCTTATTTGATGAAGATCGGAAGATATTTATTAGTTTTAAGGAAATGAAAAAGCGCGGTAAAAAGAAATCAAATAACTCGATAACTTCGACGAAAGGCTCTCAATCGATTCGTCCCTGATTTGGGGACGATTCCTCTATCACCTGTCCCATTTCTTTTTGGTACAATGTTGATAGAGGTTATTTTTTTGAAGTAAAGTATAAACGGAGATGTCCACACAGGGACCAGAAACTAGGCACCTTCCCTAAGTAACACTCCTGAGCTTTTCTGGAAAGTAAAGAATGTATATAATTGTGCATATAAAACATAAACTGCGAAGTAACCTTTGGGTTCTTCCTCCCATTTTGTTGGAGATGAGTGATAGTCTAACGCTGCGGAAAAACACTCCCTTTCACCCAAAGGCGCAAGTGCAACATCTTTTTTCCGCAGCTTCATATGGTTTTCTGATTAAGTGAGAAGAAATCCACGAGATGTATATTCATGGATTCTATCCTTTCAATCATCAGAAAATCACTATCAGCGAAGTATTCTGCCGTAGCGTATCAATGTATGTATCTTTAATCAGAATGGAAGGAATCTTCACTACAGACATTTTCGCTGGTTCGCAGTTTGTATCTAGTATGAATAAGGATCGGTCGGGTTTTGTCTGGCTTATCTTAATGAGGTGGTTGTGAATGAGGGATTGGTATGATATTTTTCCTCGAAATACGGGGTTGAGTTTGTATATTTGGATTATTTTTTGTGTGTTGCCATTTTATTTTATTTTTCGTTCCACTTCCTTGTGGGAGATTGGGGCAGGAATAGCGGCGACAATGTTGTTTTTTGGCATGTATTGGATGACATTTAATTCCCATGGTCCATTGGTATATATAGGGTTAAGCATCGAATTTGTGATTCATATTATGATGACAATCTTGTTTGGGTATGTTTATTTTGCATTGTTTTCCGCGTTTTACATAGGAAATATTCGCAGTAAAGCGGGGTTTATTACGATGTATGTCATTCACCTCGTCACCACTGTAGGTGCAATGACAGCAGGGATTTTATTAAATTATTCCTTGTTTTTAAGTCAGATACCTTTCCTAATTATGACGATTTTAGGGGTTATATTAATCCCAATAAATCGTTATAATCGATTTAAACAAGAAGATCTAGAAGGGCAGCTTGAGGATGCGAATCGAAAAATTGCCCAATTAGCAATTATTGAAGAGCGACATCGTATTGCAAGAGATTTACATGATACACTTGGTCAAAAGTTATCAATGATTGGCTTGAAAAGTGAATTATCTGCAAAACTTGTTGAAAAAGATCCTGAAGCAGTGAAGAAGGAGTTACAAGATGTTCAGGATACGGCTCGGCAAGCATTAAAGGAAGTTCGTGAAATGGTTTCAGACATGAGAAGTATTCGGTTAGCGGAAGAAGTAGAACATACCAAACAGTTACTCAATGCGGCAGGGATCGAGAATGAAATTACATTCGAAGCGGATTGCGACCATCTTCCACTTTTTTTAGAAAATGTGCTAAGCATGTGTTTAAAAGAGGCAGTAACCAATGTAGTGAAGCATAGCCAAGCTGTTTCCTGCTTTATTTACATTACAGAAACGAAGCAAGCAATACAACTAGCAGTGATCGATAATGGTGTTGGTAATAAGGGTAAGGAGAATTATGGAAATGGCTTAAAAGGAATGAAAGAACGCTTGGAATTTGTTAATGGAACGCTTGATATTAAGAGAAGAAGTGATGGTTTTGAAGTGTATATATCTGTTCCAAAAGTTTTGAGGCAGATAGAAGAGGAGGAAGAGCTGTGATCCGAATTGTGCTTGCTGAAGATCAACAGTTATTATTAGGTGCTCTAGGGGCTTTATTAGATTTAGAGGAAGATATGGAAGTAGTCGGAAAGGCAAATAACGGTGAAGAAGTATTAGCATTAGTAAAAAAAGAAATGCCGGATATTTGCTTAATGGATATCGAAATGCCGGTGATGACCGGACTGGATGCAGCGGAACAGATGAGAAATCACTCTTGTAAAGTGATTATCCTTACGACTTTTGCAAGGCCTGGATATTTTGAAAGAGCCAAAAATAGCGGTGTCAGTGGTTATCTGTTAAAGGATAGTCCTAGTGAAGATTTAGTACACACGATTCGTCAGATCATGAGAGGAAAACGAGTTTATTCACCGGAATTAATTGATCTAGCCTTTTCAGAAGAAAATCCTCTTACGAACAGAGAAATCGAAGTGATGAAATTATTAGCTGAAGGAAGAACGACAAAAAGTATCGCAAAAGAACTTTTTTTATCTAATGGAACGGTTCGGAACTATATATCGATTATACTAGATAAATTAGAGGTGGATAATCGTATCGAAGCGATTGCAAAAATAAATGAAAAGGGATGGTTAAAATAGAAACTGTTTTTTTTAGTTTCTATTTTTTGCTTTTTTTTGTAAAAGAGCATACAATATCTTTCGTGATTAGAAATATTTTATACATAGGGAGTGAGAGAATGACTACATCCGTTCAAAAGCGAGGAACTATCGTCGCTTTGTTACTAGCTGGAGCTTTTATTGCTATACTCAATCAAACGTTAATGATAACAGCAATTCCTCCAATTATGAATGAGATGGGGATTACTGCTAATTCAGCGCAATGGTTAACCACCATTTTTATGCTAGTGAATGGTATTATGATTCCAATCAGTGCCTTTTTAATAGATCGATTTACAACGAGGCAATTATTTATTACAGCAATGAGTGTATTTGCCCTTGGAACATTAGTGGCAGCGTTAGCTCCTAATTTTGCCATGTTATTAACTGGACGTGTGATTCAATCAGCTGGTGCTGGTGTTATGCTACCATTAATGCAAACCGTATTTCTTATGATATTCCCTGTCAATAAACGAGGATCAATAATGGGGTTAGTAGGGTTAGTTATTTCTTTTGCTCCAGCAATTGGCCCATCATTGTCAGGATGGATTACCGAGCAATATTCGTGGCGTGTTTTATTTTATATTATTTTGCCTATTGCTATTATTGATATTGTCATAGCCTATTTTGTTATGAAAAATGTAACCGAGGTTTCCAAGCCGAAGCTAGACATTCCATCGATTATCTTATCGTCCTTTGGTTTTGGTGGTCTGCTATATGGCTTTACAAGTGCGGGGAATAATGGTTGGAGTTCTCCGATAACTATCGTTGTACTAATTGTAGGAGTTATTTCACTGCTCTGGTTTATTTTAAGACAGTTGAAGTTGGCACACCCAATGTTAGAATTTCGTGTATTTACCTATTCGATTTTCCCATTAACGGTAACGCTTGGTATGATTGCATTTATGGGCTTAATCGCAGTGGAAACTCTTGTTCCATTGTATATGCAGGAATCAAGGGGGTTCACAGCTGTCCAATCGGGGCTGGTTATTTTACCTGGGGCGATAATCACCGGTATTATGTCTCCGATAACGGGACGTATATTTGATAAAATTGGTGCAAGATGGCTTGCAATTGTAGGTTTTTCATTAATGACAATTGGCTCCTTCTTATTTGCGATATTAGATGACAAAACATCCATTACTTATTTGACGGTCGTGTTTGCGATTAGGATGTTAGGTATTTCAATGGTGATGATGCCGGCTGCTACTGCTGGGTTAAATCAATTACCGAAAAGTCTAATAGCTCATGGTGCAGCCATGGATAACACGTTGCGTAACGTGTCGGCCTCTGTTGGTACTGCGATCATCGTAACGGTACTAACGCAGGCAGAATCACTTGCTAAACAAAGTGGTGAGCTGCATCCAGGGATAACAGGTGCTAATACTGCCTTTTTAGTACTTTCGATTATCACCTTAATAGGGTTGATTTTATCCTTTTTTATTAAAAAAAGCAGACCATATGAAGAAGAAAAAGGAGATTAGTTTATAACTAATCTCCTTTCTTTTAATAAGTTAAGTAAAAAAATGGTGTGTAAAAGCCGGATCACTCGCCATTTATCTTCATTTTAAGTCAATGTCGTTTATGCTTAGGGATTGCTTGTTCAATAAAGTTATCGGCGAGTTTTCTCAATTCCTTTTTCATTGTTTCGCCTTCCATAGGTAATCCGTGACCTGCAATTATGGTATCGGGATCTAAATCTGCCAGCTTTTTAACAGATTGTTCTGCACTAAACCAGTCTTGTGTAAAATAAGCAGGTGGTCCATAAACATGCTGGAAGGGGAAAAACACTGCCCATGATGACTCCGGTTTATCTGTTGAAATCGCATCACCTGCGATTAATAAACGATCCTGTTCACGAAACAAACTGATATGACCAGGTGTATGTCCAAATGTTTCGATGTATTTCCAATCCTTTAGGAAAGGAATAGAACCATCATTTGGCAACGCAGATACAAGTCCTTCCAAGTGTTCTGGTTTAGTTGGAAATATCGTTGATAATAAAGAGATCATTCCCCCGCCAACGGTTGGATCGCCTGGAGGATATTCACTTTTTCCTGTGACATAGTCCATCTCATTTTCGTGGATATAAATAGGTACCTGCCAGTATTCTGCCAATTTTTTCGCAGCACCAATATGGTCAAAATGTCCGTGTGTTAATAGAATGGCCTGTGGTGGTTTGTTGCCATAACGATGTTCGCAAGCATGAAGAATCCTTTCTTGATATTTTCGAGTACCAGTATCAATTAAAACCCAATCTTCATTTGGTGTACCGATCATGACGACGTTAACAATAAGAGTTCGGTAATATGCAATATCTGGAAGCACTTCTTCTGGTATTGCATGATCTAAATCATGTTCAAGTTCTTTCCACTTTTCAATATGTTCTTGATCCATTGTTTGTCCCACCTTATCTGAGCGTAAACTATCTATATTTTGGTATTAAATGAGCTGAATTATACTATTATCGGAAAAAATTAAAAATTACTTGTTGTTTTTGAAGTCAATAGTAAAAAGATTGGTGCCGAGCAACCAGAAAACTTCACGACAAAATTTAGCACAGATATAAGTAAAATTTATGTAAAAAATGAAAAACCCTTTCACAAGTATAGACAAAATGGTAAAACATGATAAAATTTTAATAAGTCGATATGAGGGAGTTCGATCGAGATGAAAATGTGGATAAAAAAATTAACCGTTTTATTAGTGACTATATTAACACTTGGCTTATATGTTCCGCCTATCTATATTGATGCTGATGTAGATGTAGGCAAAAAGGACATAGAGCCAAGTGAGGATCGAGCAAAACAAATAGATGAAGAGGAAATAGAAGATTCGATAACAGAGAAAAATCTTGTTCTTGAAGACTCTAATCAGCTCTATCTGCAAGAATTAAACCAGCTCGCCAAAAAGCAAATGCAGGCAAAATTAGGTGCAAAAATATCTGCAAAAATCAATAACGATGTGAATCAAGTAGTTTTACCAAATCTTGAAATGGTATTAGATGAATTATATGAAGACATTGGTGAAGAGAAAAGCCAATACTTAATGATTGCCGAAGAACCATCTGCTGGATATGGTGAGCGTATTTTTAATTTATACAATGTGAAAGAAAAACAAAATGTTGCTAAGTTTCATGTAAATCGGTTAAAGAGACCGCAAGACGGTTATTATTTTCAATTCCACTATCATCTGCAAGACGATCAATTCGAAGAACATTTGCCAATAGGAGAAGTTTATTGGGGAAGAGATACTCCACCAAAATGGATGTCGTAAATAGTCAAGATGCCTTGCTTAATTAAGTATAGAAGGCATCTTTTTTAATCAAAATAGCAGAAATAAAAATATGTCAGAATTTTAAAACATTTCCCTTTATTTTAAGTCGAAATATAGGTAGAATAAGTCATATCGTGATATTTTTTCATTTAGGGAATTATATAAGAAAAGTGCAAAGCGCCCGTTTAGAAACGTAGCGGCTGGAGCGAATCAACTGAGATAAAGGAATCACGGTGAGCTCGCGAACCGATGATGACTTTCACCTAAAGGCATAAGCGCGACTAAGCCTCTGGTTTCACCAATCGGCAAGTCTTCTTTATCGTAGGGTGATTCGTGAAGTCGCCTAGTTTCTGGGCGTTCGGAGCTAGACACCCGCGCAAATTTTATACTTTCTGATCTTTTTAAAAAGGAGTCACAAAAAATGCCTATCAAAGTGCCGGATTTATTACCAGCTAAGAGTAAATTACAAGAAGAGAATATTTTTGTTATGAATGAAAGTCGGGCATTTAAACAAGACATTCGGCCTCTTAAAATATTGATTTTAAATTTAATGCCATTGAAGCAGCAAACAGAAACGCACTTATTACGATTATTAGGGAATAGCCCATTGCAAATTGAGGTAGGGTTATTGCATACAAGCACACATACATCCAGCAATACTTCGCCAGAGCATTTAAAGCAATTTTATAAATCGATTGATGATGTAAAGGCCAATAAATATGATGGACTAATTATTACTGGAGCACCAATTGAAAAATTGCCTTATGAAGAAGTGAATTACTGGGAAGAATTGTCCCAAATTATGGAGTGGAGTAAAACGAATGTAACCTCTACCCTGCATATTTGTTGGGGAGCAATGGCTGGGCTGTACTATCATTATGGTGTGGATAAGTATATTATGTCGGAAAAATTATCAGGTATTTATACACATACAATTAATGATCCGCGAGAAAAGGTAGTCAGTGGTTTTGATGAGGAATTCTTAGTGCCTCATTCTCGTCATGCTGATATCCGAAAAGAAGACATCGAAAAAGTACCAAATCTGAAAATAATAAGTGAATCTGAGCAAGCAAGGGTATATATGGTTGCTTCAACAGATGGGAAACAAATTTTTGTCACAGGCCACCCGGAATATGATTCTTTAACATTAAAGAAAGAGTTTGATCGGGACACGGCAGCGGGTCTGAATCCGACGATACCGGAAAACTATTATCCGAATGATGATCCAAACCGAACACCAAAGTTACGGTGGCGAACACATTCCAATATTTTGATATCTAATTGGTTGAATTATTATGTTTATCAAGAAACGCCCTTCGAACTGTAAAAGACTTGCTCAAAAAAGCTTAAAACCTTGTTTGAAATGAAATAAACAGGTTTTAAGCTTTTTATTTTGAAAAGTGCACAAAAACTATAATCAGAACAGCAACTTTCGTGTGACAGTATCTTGCCGGAGCGAATCCTTGTACTCATTTTTAATCAGAATGGATAGAAAGTCACTACGAAAAATGTTAATGTAATTTTTGCTGGTAGTGTGCATAGGCGTCTGTAGCAAGGGTGACTGCTTGGGCGAAGGCTGCTCCTCCACCTAAGGCGGTACTAATTGCAAGAGTCTCCATTAATTCTGCTTCACTAATTCCGTTTTCTACAGCACCTTTTGTATGATAAATAATACAATACTCATCTTGAGCATAGATACTGATCGCCAAAGCCATAAGTTGCTTTTCTTTCTTATCGATTGCCCCTTCTTTAAATGCTTCTTCGGTAAACTCAAAATAGCCCCTTGTCACTTCAGGTAAGTATTCTTGCATTCTAGTGGTACCGCGTTTGTAATCAGAAATGGACTGATCAAAATAATTAACATGTTCATTATTTTCCATCATTTATCCCACCTTTCATTTTAATGTGTGAAAAAGCATAAGATTTTATACAGAGATGATAGACAGAAGAGAATAAACTCGATAAAATCTGTAAAAGGGGGGGTAATAAAAGATGAGTGAAGAGAACAATAAAGTACAACTAAAAGTAAGAGACAATGGATCGATTTTAGTAACAGGAGATGTCGAATTAGTGGATGCGGAAGGAAATCCGTTTGAAACAAAACCAAAGTTTTCTCTGTGCCGATGTGGCGCATCCAAAAACAAACCATTCTGTGACGGATCACATAAAGAAATTGGTTTTCAAGATCAAATAAGAGCGAAATAAGTGAGACAAGTTGTTTCACATTCTCTCTTGGTGGTATTACTTTAGTAACGCCACCAAGGAGAGGAGAAGAAAGATGACACAAAATAAAAATGTAGAAGTAGAAAGAAAAGAGAAAAGGTCAGACTCTAGTAAAGTAGGAGTTGCTGCGATTAAATATATTACTTATTTAATCATTTTCTTTGGAATTCTATGGTTTTTGATCAACTATGTATTTGGGCAATTATTATAATTTTAATAGAAAAGCAAAAGGCACTGCCATTTCGGTTAGTGCCTTTTCCTATTGATTGCCATTGTAGTTGAATATGATCTATAGTAATGTTGAGTTGGATATGGAGGTGATTTCATGAGGAAGAGGCAACAGATTCTCTTAAGAAAATTATTGTTAGCGGATGGCCAAGTGACCTTAGTGCAAAATTTGGCTGAAGAGCTCGACTGTTCAGAGAAAACGATTCGAAATGATTTGCAAGTAGTGGAATCGTTTTTGGAAGAACAAAGTAATGGGCAATTGATAAGAAAGCCTGGTGTAGGTGTATCGGTTGAAATTTCTGAAGATGAAAAGCAGAATATTTTATCATTGATGCAGACTGATAATAATGTAAAAAGAAATGTTTTAGGTGTCGTTGAGCAAAAAGAAATATTATACCGGCTTCTTATTCATGAAAACATCTCCATTCAGCAATTAACAGACCGATACTTTGTTTCACATACTACCATAAAAAAAGTAATTGAAGAGATGGAAACGTGGTTAAAAACCAGAAATGTACAGATTCAGACCAAGCAAAAAGTTGGTATTGTAGTAAAAGCGGCAGAAAAAGATATAAGAATAGCAATCCAACAGATCGATTATTTTAAAGAAAAGAAAGATTCATCATCTTTTTCTTTTGTGTATCAACAAGTGCAAGAACATGAACGACGAGCACTGGATCAGTCTTTATTAACGTTTATCAGTCATTATCAAATTCCTCTAACCGATGAAAGTATAAAGAGTTTAAAGATCTATATGATAGTGATGATGAAAAGATTGAAGACTAACCATATAATAGAAATAAGTAAAGATCGTGTATCTTTCATAACAAAGAAACAAGAATTTCAATGGATAGAGAAATTAGTGGAAGAATTAGAGGATATTTTTCTTATTAAAGTACCAGATCATGAAAAGGTATACTTAACCATGCAATTTCTTGGAGCGAAATTTCAGGAAAGGCATGAAGATGTATCTGCTAGCGTTGACAAGCAAGCTGAATGGATCGCAGAAGTATTGACAAAACGTCTTAGTGTCTTAGCATTAATGCCTTTCGGTAATGATGAAACATTAAAAGAAGGATTAAAGGTCCATCTTTATTCCGTTCTCAACCGATTGACATATGAACTCCCTGTACAAAATCCGTTAGCATCGGATATAAAACAGATGTACCCGTTTATGTTCGATGCTTTAATTACAGCATTACAGGATATGGAGGAAGAATTGCCATTTAAAATTCCAGAAGATGAAGTGGCATTTTTAACATTGCACTATCAGGCGTCCGTGGAACGAATTAGGGGTGAACGTCAGTTAAATAAAAAAATAGTAATCGTATGTCATATGGGTATTGGCGTATCAGAAATACTACGTTCAAAAATTGCTACGTCATTCCACGAAACAGATATTATTGCGATTCTTCCACAAAACAAATTACAGACATTTTTAAAGGAGCGCTCAGTAGACTTGATTGTTTCGACTGTACCTTTAGATGATATTGTAATCCCACATGTGACCGTTACGCCTCTGTTTAATGAGAACGATAAAAATAAACTTCGAAATGTTTTAAAAGGAAAAGTGGAGAGCCAGGGTGTAAGTGATTCTATATTAAAAAGCTATTTAAAAGAGAATTATATATTTTTACACTTAGATATAGAACATCGCTTCGAATTAATAGAGAAATTGTCAGAGAGATTAGTTCATGATGGTCTGGTAGAGACGGATTATGGGCATCAAGCACTAATCCGTGAACGGGCAGCAGCTACAGCCATTGGTGGCGGTATCGCTATCCCTCATGGTGATCCAAATTTAGTGAGAGAATCAACCATTGTAGTCGTCACGTTAAAAGAACCAATCATATGGGGAACGGAATCAGTTTCGCTAATTTTCTTCCTTGTGCTGAAACAGGAATCATCAGATAAAAGAAGAAGACTATTTCATCAGTTATCAAGATTGGCAGGAAATCCAGAGAAGGTTGCTAAAGTAACTGGTGTAACAGATATAGATGAGTTTTTAGCCATAATGGATTAAAAAATTCTTGCAGTTCTATAAAATTGTAAGGATTTTTATATTTATGCATCTGTCTAGCTCCAAGCTCGCGACTTTCTGTGACAAACGTCGGTACTATTTACGCTTTTAAGGGATTCACGCTAGAAGTGGAGAGCACGAATCACGATTATACGTTTTACTCTGTTTTTAATATAAGTGAAACTTGCTTGTGTTACTTCTAATGGTATGTCATCCGATTAACTGGTAATGAATGGGTCTTTTTCCTTTGCACCTATGAACTAAAAAATCATTTTTGCCGGAAGTAGTGGTAAGTTTCTTTTATTTTGATTTGTCGATTTGGGGGTATACTATAAGTAATTACAATAAGGGAAGGTGTTATGTATGACTAAAGTATTAGCGATTACATCTTGTCCTAATGGGATTGCGCATACGTATATGGCTGCTGAGAATTTAGAAAAAGCAGCGGACGAGATGAATATTGATATTAAGGTAGAAACGCAAGGCTCGATTGGGGCGGAAAATGAATTGACTGCTTCTGAAATAGAAGATGCAGATGCAATAATTATTGCAGCGGATAAAGCGGTTGAAAAGTCTCGCTTTGTTGGGAAGAAATTAATTGTGGCAGGTGTTCAAGAAGGGATTCGAGAACCTAAAGACTTAATTGAAAAAGCATTAAGTGATGAAGCCTTTGTACATCAAGGAGAAGGAAATAATAAAAAAGATAAAATGCCAACTGCATCAGAAGGAACGAAGCAAAATCCAATTTATCGTCACTTAATGAATGGTGTATCGTTTATGATACCATTTATCGTTGTCGGTGGTTTATTAATTGCAATTGCCTTAACCATCGGTGGTGAACAAAGTGAAGCCGGTATTATGATACCTGAAGATTCACTTTGGAAAACGATAGAATCGATTGGTGCTGCAGCATTTAGCTTTATGGTACCAATTTTGGCTGGTTATATTGCTTACAGTATTGCAGATCGTCCTGGTCTGGCTCCGGGTATGATTGGCGGTTATATTGCTGCTAATGGTAGCTTTTATGGCAGTGAAGCAAGTGCAGGTTTTCTTGGCGGTATTATTGCAGGTTTCTTAGCAGGTTATGTGGCGTTATGGATTAAGAAAATTAAAGTGCCGAAGATGGTACAGCCCATTATGCCAATTATTATTATCCCAGTATTTTCTTCTATAATTGTAGGCCTACTTTTTGTATTATTAATTGGTGCTCCAGTAGCACAAGTATTTGAATCACTAACAGGTTGGCTTGCAGGTATGCAAGGGACAAGCTCAATTTTATTGGCTCTCATTTTGGGTGCTATGATTTCATTTGATATGGGTGGACCGGTTAATAAAGTAGCCTTCATGTTTGGTGCTGCTATGATCGGAGAAGGTAACTACGAAATCATGGGACCTATTGCGGTTGCAATTGCTGTACCACCAATGGGGTTAGGCTTAGCAACGATAATGTTCAAAAATAAATTCGAACAAGCACAGCAGGAAACTGGTAAGGCATCTTTAACAATGGGATTCTTCGGTATTACAGAAGGTGCAATTCCGTTTGCGGCACAGGATCCGTTACGTGTCATCCCGAGTATTATGGTCGGTTCCATGTCAGGTTCAGTTGTTGCGATGTTAGGTAATGTTGGAGACAGGGTAGCACACGGTGGACCAATTGTTGGGGTCTTAGGTGCGGTTGACAATGTCATTATGTTCTTCATTGCGATTATTGTCGGTGCGATTGTAACAGCATTTATGATTAAGCTACTAGTAAAAGATGTCGATAACCCAGTTATGGAAGAATCAGTAGAAGAAGTAGAAGAAGAGGAGTCAAATAATACTTCTGCTACCCAATCAGTAGAACAAATAGAAAAACTGACAGATATTACAAGTGTAGAATTGATTGATACAGATATAAAAGCAAATGACAGAGATGACGTCATTGATGAAATGATTGTAAAATTAGATGCTAATGATGTTTTAACTTCTAAGGAAGACTTTAGAAAGGCAATATTAGATCGAGAAGCTGAGAGTTCGACAGGTATTGGTATGAATGTGGCCATCCCACATGGTAAATCAGACGCAGTAAAAGTACCACGTGTTGTGTTCGGTATTAAAAAAGAAGGAGTAGATTGGCATAGTGCAGATGATTCGCTTGCAAAGCTGATCTTTATGATTGCCGTACCGAAACATGCAGAAGGAGATGCGCATTTAAAGATATTGCAAATGCTCTCCAGAAAATTAATGGATGATCAATATAGAGAGCAACTATTGAATGTAAAGTCAGAGGAAGAAGCATATCAATTATTAGATCAAATACAATAATAGCTAAACATCCCTTTTCCGTTTTAACTGGAAAAGGGATGTTTTTATTTGTTTACCACCGTGCTAATCGTCCGTAAAATCCCCACTGCTGGAAATTTCAACTTTTCTAAAGGGTGCAAAGTGGAGGCTTTTTCCTTATCAATCTGATCCAATATACCTTCATCTAAAAACCTTGTTAGATTACCTGACATGAAAATTGTGATGTGTAAGATTTCAGCTTAGACTATATTTAACAGTTGATGTTAATAATATTTACAAGGAGAGGGAAAAGATTATGGAAACTGTACTTATGGATAACTTATGGGTCATTATTGGTACTTTTTTAGTTTTATTAATGATAGGTGGATTTATTTTACTTGAGGCAGGTTCAACTAGAATGAAAAATGCCGGCCACATTGCAGGAAAAACAATTTTCACTATTGGAATTGGCTCATTAGTATTCTGGGCTGTCGGTTGGGGCTTTATTTATGGTGAAGGTAACTGGTTTATTGGTCTATCTGATTTCTTCTATGGTGACACATCATTTAATGAAGAAGGGTTATCACCAGCAGTTGATTTTATTTTCCAAATGATGTTCGCACTTATTGCTTTAACTATTGCATTTGGTGGTTTTGCTGAACGTGCAAAATTATCAGCATATGTTGTATTTGCAGTGTTATTCTCAGCACTAGTTTATCCGGTTGTTGCACACTGGATCTGGGGTAGCGGTTGGTTAGCGGAACACGGTAAGCAAGACTTTGCCGGATCAACAGTTGTACACTTAACAGGTGCCATGGCGGCATTAGCAGCAACAATTATTTTGAAACCACGTATTGGTAAATATAATAAAGATGGTTCATCTAATGAGTTAGCAGGACACAACCAAGTATATACAGCACTAGCAGTATTACTTCTATGGGTTGGTTGGTTCGGATTTAACGGTGCAAGTACATTTGGTGTATCAGAAGCATTCTTTGGTTATGTTATTTTAAATACACAATTAGGTGCAGCTGCTGGTGCAGTAGCGGCAATGTTATTAGTTTGGGCAATCACTGGTAAAGCAGATGTGCCAACGACATTAAACGGTGCATTAGCAGGTCTTGTAGCGATCACAGCATCTTGTGGTTTCGTTGAACCATGGGCAGCTGTAATAATTGGTGCTATTGGTGGTCTTATTGTTTATGCTAGTATGCGATTCTTTGATCGAGCACGTATTGACGATCCGATTTTTGCATTATCAGTTCACGGTACTGTAGGTGTTTGGGGTACGATATCAACAGGTTTCTTTGCTACAGAAGCATTATCGAGCGGAGCTGATTGGGGACTACCAGGTTTATTCTACGGTGGTGGATTCGAACAATTAGGTGTTCAAATCTTAGGTGTTGTTGCATCTGGTGCTTATGCATTTGTTGTATCATTCATTATCCTTAAGGTTATGGATAAAGTAATGGGTGGATTAAGAGTTTCTGAGGAAGAAGAGATTATCGGTCTTGACATGAGTGAACATGGTAGCTATGGTTACCCTGAGAACATTCCACACCCTGATGAACAACAGGCAAAATAATGCAAAGTTCTTCTATAAAGGAGAGGACCTCCGTAATGGGTTATGAAGACATAAAAAAATGGCGTGAACAACACATTCATGAACAAATGAATCATGAACAATTAAACAATTTTCATGATGAACTAATGATAAAAACTGTACAATCAGCAATGGAGAAAGTTAAGGAAGAGCAGGGGAAAGTTCCTGCTCCCTTCGCTTTTTTTCTTATGGGTAGTGCAAGCAGAAGGGAACAATCGATTTGGAGTGATCAGGATCATGGCATTATTTTCGATGGTCCCAACCAACATCAAGCTTATTTTCAAAAGTTAGGAACAGAGATTGTGGATGGCCTAGAAATAGTCGGCTATGAACGGTGTGAAGGGAAAGTAATGGCATCTGAATCACGATGGACAAAATCGGTTGATGATTGGAAACAACAAGTCATCAACTGGCTTGATGAAGAGAGTTGGCAATCGTTACGTCATTTTTCCACTTTCTTTGATTCTCGAGTTTTACTAGGAGAAGAAAAACTTCTGAAAAATGTAAAACAAGTAACATTTTCATATATTCAAAATCATCCTAAAATAATGAATAGACTTGTGGATAATGTAGGATTTATCCGAAAAGGTGTAGGAGTATTTGGGCAGTTATTGCCGGAACAATCTGGAACAAGAACAGGTCAGATAAATATTAAAACTATGGCACTGTTTCCGTTTGTCAACGCAATTCGACTATTAGTTTTATGCAATCAAATTATGAAGACACCAACTGTCGAAAGGTTTGCAGCACTTAAAACGAAATACTCCTTTTTAACGGAGTATCAAATACTGTTTGAAAGTTTGCTAGCTTTTAAGTTCCAGTTCACAAAAGATGCAGCCGAATATGAAGAAGTACATTATATTCCTTTGAAGAAGTTATCAAAAAAAGACAAACAGGAGTTGAAGGAATACATGAAAAAAGGTGCAGAATTGTTTGAGCGAACAAAAAATACGATAGAAAAAGAGTGTTCTAAATGGTAATGAATCAAATGCTTCAATTTATTAAACAGATGTCAGGAAAAATGAGTGATATGAATCCTGTAACCAGTCAAACGGATGCAAGAAAGATTGCTTATATACGTAACTTACAAAGGGAATTGAAGCAAAAAGATGTGTTAAATACACCTTTTAAAGATTTAACTGTGGTCGTCTTTGATATCGAAACAACTGGCTTTTATCCTTATAGTGGCGATCGTATTCTTTCCATCGGTGCAGTGAAAATGAAGGGATCTGAAATATTAAAAGATCAGTTGTTTTATAAAACGGTTTATAGCGAATCCCCTCCTTCAGAAGAAATTGCGACTTTAACAGGGATTACCAAGACGGAGCTTAATCAAGCGGCACCTTTACCAGAAGTGTTAAGGCAATTCTTCCAATTTGTTCGTAGTGATACTTTGATTGCCCATCACTCCAGTCATGAAAAGCAATTTATGAAACAAGCTAGCTGGACTGCGTTGAAAACAAGCTTTCAGCATCGTATCATTGATACTTCTTTTTTAACAAAAGTTGTGTCCCCTGGAGTTTCTCTTGTTACATTGGATGAGTGGTGTGATCACCATGGAGTAGATATTAGCCGTAGACACCATGCGTTATATGATGCTGCAGCAACTGCCAAGTTATGGTCGCAAAATGTAAAAAAAGTAGAAGAAATGGGTTTCACCAATTTAAAAAATATTTATACACATATTGCTAGTTTGCCTTAATTCTGAAAGGAGAGGAAAAGAACGTGAATCATGACATTCCAGATCATATGGCCACCTTTCCAATTAGTGTAGTAAAAGAACTGACAAAATTAAGCGGAAGGCAAATTCGTTACTATGAAGAACAAGGATTAATCTCCCCAGCCAGAAACGATGGAAACAGAAGAATGTTTTCTTTAAAGGATATCGAACGATTAAAGAGAATTAAAGAATTAATTGATCAAGGAATTAACATTGCTGGAATCAAAGCGATGTTAAGAGATTAACAACTCCCCCGTTTTTTTAGTAAAAAACAAACAGGGGGTTTTTTAATGTCCAAAACCACTAACCATCCATCGTAGTACACATAAACTGCGCAGTAACTCTATAAAGGATTTGCTTCCTTCTTGTAGAGATTGTTATGTCACCGCTGCGGCAGAATACTTCGCTTTCCGTGGGCACGGCATCAGCTAACTTGGTAAAGAAAATCACTTTACCAAGTGGATCTTCAGCCCGTGCTGTTCCCACAGGAGTCTGCGTATTCTGCCTACGCTGGTAAGGATTCACTGGTGATTGAAAGGATAACATCTATGGAATATACACCTTTAGGATTTCTTCTCACTTCATTAAAAAACTACTCTAGGCTGCTGGAAAATGCGAGACTCCTGTGGGAAAGGAACAGTCTGAAGACCCCAAAGGAAGCGATTTTTGCTTTAGTAGATGTTGCACTTGTGCCCTTGGGTGAAAGCGAGTGTTTTTCCGCAGCTTAGTATGTATTTCTTATCATGCAGGAAGAAATTCATAGAATATCATTCCATAAGTTCTTTTCTTTCGATAAACAGAACACTACGCAAAGCGGAGGCAGAATACGCAGACTTCTACAGGAACAGCGCGAGCCGAAGACCCCGCAAGAAAACGTACTTGGTTTTCTGAGGAGGCTAAGGCCGTGCCCGTGGAAAGCGAAGTATTCTGCCGAAGCGTTTCCCAGCAATCACCATCAAAAAGGTGGAAGAGCAAATCTACGCAATAATTTATTGCGCAGTTTGTATCTACTGGTTAATAATATTTGTCCCTCGAAATAGCAGGTTATGAGTAACAATCTTTTAGAAAATGAACTTTCAAAAAAATAGTACCTTGCAATATACAGTAGTTGGTGGTATAGTTTATTCATTAAGTACTAATTGTATGCCAGTACTGTTCAATGTATAGTAGTGGTAAGAAAATCGGAGGTTAACTACCATGAATATCCAATTTAAAAAAGGAGCCTTAGAGTTATGTGTGCTTGCTTTGTTAAATAAGCAAGATCATTACGGTTATGAGCTCGTCAAAAAAATATCAGATCAAATTGCTATTTCAGAAGGATCTGTATATCCCCTATTACGGAGATTGAAGAAAGAAGAGTACTTTACGACTTATTTGCAGGAATCGCAGGAAGGCCCATCACGTAAATATTACCAGCTAACGGATAAAGGAAAAGAATATCTGCATGATTTGCTCAAGGAATGGCAGTATTTCTCTGAAGGGGTAAATCATATTATTAAGGAAGGTGTTAGTAATGAATAAAAAAGAATTTATAACTAGTTTAGATACAAGATTACAAAAGCTTACTAAAGAGGAAAGACAGGATATTTTGCAAGACTTTAATGAACACTTTGATATTGGAAAAGAGGAAGGGAAGACAGAAGAAGAAATTGCTCATTCGTTGGGATCACCCAGTCAAATTGAGAAAGAATTATTAGCTAGTTACTATGTAGAAAAAGTGGAGTCAACTTCATCAGCAGGTAATGTATTAAAAGCTGTTTGGGCAGTTATCGGATTAAGCTTCTTCAACTTAGTAATTGTACTTGGCCCTTTTATTGCTTTAGTCAGTGTGATTGTGGCCGGATGGGTAGCAGGTGCATCATTTGTCCTGTCTCCACTATTGTTCCTGATTAATTTAGCCGTTTTTCCTGGTACATTTGAGTTTTTTGATATGTTTTTTTCAGTTACGCTATGTGGACTCGGGTTATTAGTTGTGATTGGAATGCTTTATGTTACCCGTTTTGCAACAAAAGGGCTTATACGATATTTGAATTATAATGTAAATCTTGTTAAAGGTGGAATGAAATCATGATAAATGTAAAGAGAATCATTATGATTGCCTGCGCGTTATTATTAGTAGGTGGAATCGGCAGTATCATGTCTTACCGTTTTTATGAGCCAGTTACCCTTGCTGTAACAAAGGAAATAGAAAGTACTGATATTACTTCCGTTGAAATCGATATGCAAAATGAAAAAGTAGAAATCATACCGACAACTGATCCGGTTCCAAAGGTTGAACTGACAGGTACAGAGGATAGTCATACTAAAAGTGAATTAGTTGTAGAGGAAAATAATAATACGTTATCAATTTATACAGAAAATGAGATGGCAAAGTGGTTTTCCTTTAATTTTTTTAATAATACACGTACATTAACAGTCTATTTACCTGAACAAGAAAAACAAAACTTAGAAGTTGAAACTAGTAATGGAAGCTTACAAGCACGAGATTTAACGGTAAATCAAGTCAATGTAGAAACAAAGAATGGCAAAGTAGAGCTTAGTGATGTTGTAGCAGACTCATATCAACTGAGGGCTTACAATGGTAAAATTGACCTTGAAAACGTTGAGGGGGAATTGGCTGCGAGGGTAAATAACGGAGCAATTTCTCTTGTAACAGAAAATTTGGATCGTAACATTAATTTTGAGACAGACAATGGAAGGATAAAGATTCAGAGTGAGAAAGAACCAACAAATACTGTATTTGATACATCAGTGAAGAATGGTAGAGTGAACCTGTTTGATGACTCTGATTACAGTACAGTAATAGGCGATGGAGATAATCTGGTGAAATTAAGTACGAAAAACGGAAGTATTACCGTCAGTCAATAAATAAATATTCCAGGAGTGAACATATCAGTTCGCTCCTGGAATTTGCATTATATATGATGTATGATTACTTATTAAACAAGTCAAATACTCCGCCAATACCACCCTCGCCTTTATTTCCACCTTTCTCTGGAAGTGCAGCAAATACTTTACTTGCAAGACGACTGAATGGTAACGATTGTACCCATACAGTTCCTGGCCCTGAAAGTGTTGCAAAGAAAATCCCTTCTCCGCCGAATAATGCGGTTTTGATTCCCCCTACAAATTCAATGTTATAATCAACATCACCAGTAATAGCAACTAAACATCCTGTATCGACACGTAATTTTTCCCCGGGTTGTAACTCACGCTTATGGATGGTACCTCCAGCATGAACAAAAGCCATGCCATCGCCTTCTAACTTTTGCATAATAAATCCTTCTCCACCAAAGAAACCAGTGCCGATTTTCCGCTGAAATTCCACACCAATTGAAACACCTTTAGCTGCAGCTAAGAAAGCATCTTTTTGGCATATTATTTTACCATTTAATTCACTTAAGTCCATTGGTATGATCTTGCCTGGATAAGGAGAAGCAAAGGAGACATGTTCTTTCCCTGCGCCCTGATTCGTGAAAGTCGTCATAAATAAACTTTCACCTGTAATAACTCGTTTGCCAGCACCAAGTAATTTACCGACAAGTCCTCCTTGTTTAGAGCCACCATCTCCGAAAATCGTTTCCATTTCAATGTCATTATTCATCATCATTAAACTTCCAGCTTCAGCAATCACTGTTTCCTGTGGATCTAATTCCACTTCTACAAACTGCATATCATCTCCGTGTAATGTAAAGTCAATTTCATGATTGTTCATGTCTACTCATCTCCTTTTTAATAGCCTATTTATATATACGTATCATATCACAAAAACGATTTGAATTGTCAGAAAATTCTAATCGTTGTGAATAAATATTCAACCTGTTTATAAAAAAGTTGATATAATCGCGTTTCTATATATTACAAAAACATTGCAAATTTAGAGTAATTAAGGAAAATGCGGAGAATTAAAAAGAATATAAAAGAATTTCATAATATATGTTTACAAATCGAGTAAATATGGTAATATATAATTAAATTCATTAATAAATGAAGAATTTTTTAAGGGAAAGGGGATAGTTGACTATGGTAACTTCTTTATACATGGTTTCTCTAACTATTCTACTTGCTTTTCTAGTTTTATCTGCAGTTGAAAAAATAACGTCACGCAGAAAAAAACTAAAAGTAGAGATGAATTTAGAAACACCCAACACGCAAGTACAACCGGTTATTGCTGGTAAAAAAATGAGATAAGTAACTAGTCATCTGAAAGATAGGACTAGATGAAATAGGGCTTCCTGATTTTTATCCGGGAGGCTTTTTGTTTGTGTTAAATTATTTTGAAAATTATTATGTGTTAGCTTACCGAAGTCATTAATTACAGCAGGATTAGTATTTGCAGGTATCATGTCCAGTATGGTGAATGTTTGCATCCTACTATTTGCAACGATAGGCGCCATTAGCAGGCTTAGTGCAAATTTTCAATGGGGGCTATGGGGATGTTCGTTGTTCTGTCTTTTGTAGCTAAAAAAGGATAAAAACCTTGATGAGGGGTTTTTATCCTTTTTTTGTTAGGAGTAAATATATAATTTTTGCTCTTTCAATGGTCAGTAAAGAATTGTTGAGACAAATGGAGATAAATCAATCAAAAGTCACCTAAGATTTACATCTAATTGAAGTAAACGGAGTAGGCATTTTCTATCAAGCGTATTCCCACTCATCCTTAAGATGTAAATAAAGCAATAACAACCATACTTCGTTACTTTTGGTGCTGTCTTGCATCTGATCTTCAATTTTCGGCAAGAGAATCTCACTGACTTGCGTCGTCAGCTCATCTTTTTCCTGTGTATCCATATGAAGGATTCGATGAACGTAGGTCTGTAAAAGACGCCAATCTTTTTGATTAAATTGTTTCAAGTGGAAGGATTCTAACTGCAAGTCCTCCTTTTGAATACCAAGTTGAACGATATGTTTTTTTAATGGAGATTGTTTGAGCGGCTTTTTCCGTCTTTCATGCACAACAATAGTTCCTGCTGTCATATCTCCTAACCGTTTGTGTTTAGAATGGAAAAAAACTAGGATAATACCAACAGCATAAGCACCTGGCAACATATCTATTAACCTTACAAAGTTTCTAATGATACTTGCAAGGAATGTAATATTATGTCCATTATCCTGTATAACTCGGATGCCCAACAATCTCTTACCAATGGTTCGACCTCCCCAGAAGTATTCAAAGAAGATGAAGTACCCAAATTGCAGTAAAAAGATCATGATGATGATAATTGCTAACATGGCACTTTCGAGATGGCCTAAAAATATATCACTCAAACTATTATTAAACGCTAAAAATAAAAGCAATATACCCAGAAAATGAGCTAATAAAATAATTGTATAGTCAATAATATGGGCAGCAGACCTTGATCCTAAGCCAGCTAATTGAAATTGTAAAGAGACATACTCGGGTGTTTTTACCTGTAACTGTTCTTGTTCCATGTTTAACCCCTTTCTTATTATTTTCTAATATCAACAGCACGTATTTCTATACTGTTCATTAAGACTATTTTCCATTATAATGAAGTGAGACTATGATCAGTGGGGGGGTTGACTCCCACTGATCATTAGCGAAACTTATCAGGGCGTTAGCTTCTGTTATCCCCACTTAGCTTCCTTGTGTTACTTGAAGTAGTAGGGGTCTTACAGACAGTTAGCACCGTGATAAAGTAAAATGCTAGTAAAAAAGGTGATTATATGCAATTAAATCAATTCATTAAACAGCACCGTCAAGATTGGGAACAATTAGAAAAGCTGATAACCCAATTACCAAAGAAAAAGACCAACGAAATCATCGAGGAGTTTCAACATACATATCAAAAAGTGGTGAGACAGTTATCTTACAGCCAGACTTATTTTCCGAATGAAGACGTGACGAATTATTTAAATGAATTAGTCGGAAAAGCACATAATGTATTATACCAATCTCAACATTCATCATGGAAACAAGCCTATCATTTCTTTTCCAGTAAATTCGTAGGTCTACTATTAGAACAATGGAAGGCAATTATTATTGCCTTGCTTTTATTTTGTTTTGGTGGTATTGCAAGTTTTGTAGCTGTAGTTGAAAATCCAGCTCATTTATTTGGTATTTTACCAGAAAATATGGCACAATCATTTGACCCTGAGTCACTCGGAGAAGAGCCATCCGCAGTTGATGCACCTGTTATGTCGGCGGAAATTATGGTTAATAATATGCGTGTTGCCATTCTTGCATTTGCCGGTGGTATAACGTTCGGATTACTGACTGTATATGTATTGATTTATAATGGCATTATAGTTGGCGCCATTGCAGGACTTTTCTGGAACTATGGAAGTTCATATGTTTTTTGGGCTTATATAGTCCCACATGGAGTGATTGAATTAATCGCTATTTTTATTGCCGGTGGTGCTGGACTACTGATGGGATATAAGTTGTTTGTCCCTGGAAATTATTCGAGAGGATACCAGCTGAAGACGCAAACAGTGAGATCGGTCCAGTTGTTGTTAGGCACCATTCCTTTATTTGTAATAGCTGGTATCATCGAAGGTTTTATCACTCCTGCTGATATTTCATTAGAGATGAAATATGCTGTAGCATGTACAACAGCCATCGGCCTTGTCGCTTACATGATAATTGGTCATTATCTCTTGCGAAAGAGAGCGTTACAGCATTCCACGGTTTAATGTTTCGATGTAATGGGAAACAGAAGTGACTGCTAAACGTTCAGCAGGTGCTTCTAGCATGGGTAGTCCATGCTTTTTCCATTTATTGATGACTTGTTTCTGGTTGATATATTGTTTTTGTGCGATGCTTTTTTCTATTGCTGATAAGGTGCTGTCAGGCTTCGTTCTTATTTGAGCTTGTAGCAGGCGATCTTCAATGCCCAACATGACAAAAAGGTGTTTTTTTCTTATTTTCTTCATGTGAAATAGTTGATAATCTTCATTCGCAAATGTTTGTACATCACTGAAAAGTACAATCATACTTCGTTTTCGCTGGATGGATTGAGCGTGCTGTAAGGCAAGCGGATAGTTGGATTCTTGTGCATCAACTTCTATATCATAAATCGTTTGTAAAATAGTGTCTAAATGCTCTAATCCCTTATCACCAGGCACAACTGCTTTCATTTCTTTTGAGAAGGCTATGACGGCTACTTGATCGCCATTTTTTAGAGCTGCAGCCGCGAGCGTGATAGCTGCTTCAACCGATTTCTCCAACCGATTTCCTTCTTCTAACTCGACTCCCATCATACGACCGCAATCAATTAAGATCGTTATGTTCTTCCCATGTTCCGGTTCATATTCGTTGGTCATCACATCTTGCAATTTGGCAGACTGACGCCAATTTATTTTTCGTGGATCGTCTCCAACAACATAATTTCTAACCTTAGAAAATTCTCCAACACCACTGCGCATCTTTCGAATTTTTATCCCTTCATGTAATAAATATTTTTGGGCACTTTCTAAATACCTTTTTGTCTCTGAAAGGTTGGGAATGACTTTTACCTCATGTGGTAAGTGGTAGGTCATTTGTTTTTCCCAGAGTCCCATTTTTGTCTTAAAGCGAAGATACAATTTATCTATCAGATATTTTCCTCTTATTTGCGGGAAGACCTCATACGGAATGTCAACTGTTCTCCCGCTAGGAACTTGCTGGTTGAAGGGGAAAATGGTTTGAAATGATGCCGGTATCCCATCCTTTAGTCGAACCGTAAACCTGTCATTTGTATGATTTTTAATACGAATGATCACCATTTGTTTATCATATCGTTCCATTTCATCGGCAATGGTACGATCTACATGTATATCTTTCTTTCTGGGAAGTAAGAAGGCATCTATGCTTAACAGACTTACCATTAGTAGAGTGGCTATACCCAGAAACAGCCATGAAAATTGCCAGAATGATAAAATAAACATAGCTAAAATAAACAGAGCGTAATAACTTAATAGTTTATATGTAGGAATAATCCCTTTATCTCGGAACAGCAACCGATCCCACAAGCTCTTGAATCGTTTCATCGATATCAGATCCCTCCAATTCTGCATATGGAGATAGTTGAACACGATGACGTAAACTAGGAATAGCTACCGTTTTCACATCATCCGGTGTAATATAGTCACGGTCATCAAGATATGCCCAGGCTTGTGCTGTTTTTGCTATTGCGATCGCAGCACGGGTACTTGCTCCATATTGAATATGTTCCAATTCACGTGTTTTACGAACAATCTTCATAATGTAATCAGCTATTTCGTTACTAATGTTTACTTCTTGAACACTTTTTTGGATATCTAGTAATGAATCATTGGAGAATATGGATGCTATCTCCTGTGGATTTGTTTGTTCTTTTATTACCATTTGCAAAACAGATGTTTCTTCTTCTAATGTAGGGAAATCTATCTTTAGTTTAAAGAAGAATCGGTCTTGCTGTGCTTCTGGTAACGGGTAAGTCCCTTCAAACTCGATTGGGTTTTGCGTTGCTGCAACAAAAAACAAACCTGGTAATGGATAAGTTTCTCCTTGAATGGTAACTTGTTTTTCTTCCATTGCTTCTAAAAGAGCTGCTTGTGTTTTAGCAGGTGTTCGGTTGATTTCATCCGCCAGCAACACATTAGTAAAAATCGGTCCTTTTAATGTTTGAAAATCATGTTCTTTCATATTATATATAGCACTTCCAGTGATATCACTAGGCAATAAATCGGGAGTGAATTGGACACGTTTAAAGTCACTATCTAATAGCTGGGCTAATGTTTTTACCATTTGTGTTTTGCCTGTCCCAGGCACCCCTTCTATTAATACATGACCACCAGCTAAAGCAGCGGCTAATAATAATCGTACGTTTTTCTGTTGACCAAGAATACGTTGTTCATAGTTTTCTAATAATGACGTAATCGTTGAAGTCATCGTTACTCCACCTCTTCTCTTATTTTATCTATTTTTGCAGACCAGGAAAGATACTCATGTTTATTTAACGATTTCCGACTTGAAATGGTTTCAATTCCCTGGGCAATGTAATCTAATTCTTTTGCAGAAATAGAATCTATTTTTTCTTCCATTCTTGTCAATCTTTCCTTCCAACTGTGATGATAAGGTATACCGTATCGTTCTCGAATTACTTCTTTGAGATATTCGAGTTGGTATTGAAGCGATGCTTGATAATTTTTACCTTTGGATTGCCAAATAGCGAGTGCTCTTACACGTTCATTACTCAGTCTGACCGTTTCCTCACGAACAGGATAAATTGGTCCAAAACGTTTACCTTGATTCCATAGAATAAAAATTGTAATGATGAGACCTTGAACTAATAATACGTATGCCCAGCCAGGAAACAATTCAAAATAGGACACAAGACCGCCTGATGTAGCTAGACTATACTCATCAAAAATTACTGTCTTCGATTCTTCGAAGGGAATAAGATTAAATATAGCTGCTGTATGATCATGTTCGGTGATGTGTTCATTTGTAAGCCAGGCAGGTTCTAAAAGTACAATGAGAGAGCCTTCTCCTACTTTTCTCTCTATTGCGAGTGCACCAGCATTATCTTCTAACAGCACAATGTCATCATCGTTTACTGTCAAGCGGAGGAAGCTGTTTTGAAGTACTTCCAATGGTTCTCCCTGATAATCTGCTTCAGTTGTAGTTTGAGGTTCAGTGTTAAACGATTCTGTGACTGCATATTCTGTTTGCAGGTTAAAAAGTCCATCAGGGTTTTCTTTAGCAAGTACGACGGTATTGCCCTCTCGTACGTAATCGAGATAGTGATTTTCTATATTGTTATCAGAGAATACAGGTGGATTCACTAGAATTCTTAACGTTTCTTCTGTCGTCGCAGGTAATGTTTCTTCACTTGAGACATCATAATCACCTTGTTCTAAATATGTATAGATAGCCTTTAGTCCGGTAGGTGAGGGTGATTCGACAAGATAAGGAGGATACTGCTCCGATGTATTACTGGTTGAGAAAATACTGACTACGATAAGCAAAAAAAGGAATATGACTCCAATGATCCATGTTTTTTTATCAAACATTATCGTTCACCTATTTCTTTCGTATCTGATTGATGCAAAATGGAATCTATCCATCTATTAATTTGAGTCTTATACGTTTGATAATCCTCTTCTGTAATAGACTGTTCACCATATGTGACTTTTTCAAAGAATAGAGCTAAATTGTAAAAGTCTACTGCTAATGGTTTATTGGTTTGTTTTAGTTCTTCATAATAATCCCAATTCGTTTTCCATTGATTTGCTTGTAACAAACGGTATTCATGAAAAATTAACAACAACGCCAAAAACTGATGTCTGGTAGCCAGGCGGTAATCAGCTTGTATTTCATAATCTCTGGCACTCTGCAAATGATCGTCATAGTTCCAATCTAATTCATTATTTTTATTAAATGGTTGTTGATTGGAAAGTCGTCTTTTTCTTGCAGTGAACATGATCAAAGCAATAACGCCAAAAATCACTACAGCTGAAACAATCAGGACAATGAGGACGATAATCAGATTGCCAGCTGTAGAGGAAGGTTCAAAGGAATCAAACAATTTAGTGAGTATGTCACCAATCCAATTAGTTACACGATCCCATATTCTTTCTAAAAAACTGCGATTGTCTTCATAATAGACTTGATATTCCTGTTTACTCAAAATATCGTTTAACTGCTCTTGTTCCGTTCGAATAGATGACATCGCCAATCTCCTTTATGATTCTTCTGTCACTTCATATTCTTTAATCATTTCTTTCAAGTCGGTACCTTCTTGTCTAACGGAAGCGTCCAAATACATGACGGCATATCCAACCGTAAATACAATAGATGAAATTAATGAAATGATGTTGGTTAATAAGTGGAATAACACACTGTTTCCTAAAAAGAAAAGTGGAAGTTGTAATATGCTGCTAATAATAGTAGAAATAATAAGCAACACAATCATTAATCCAAAGAATTTCCATGTTTGTTTTTTTGTTAGTTGCCAACTCTTACCTAAGCCTGGTGCGACTTTATCAAAAAGGACTGCAGGTATGTATAAACTCCATCTAATTATAAGTAGTCCTACCCCAATAAATACTCCTAAAGAGAAAAGCATGATAATGCCAAATCCGATAATAGGCATATCCATCATCATGAGAGGCACACTAATTAAGGCAATTGCCATAAAACTCAGTAATAGTAAACCAAATAAAATAAGTGAAAAAAGCAGTGTGCTACCAAGAAGAGGCCAATACCTTGGCAGCGCTTTTCGGATCATTTTTATCGCAATCAAATTATTTCCTTCTCTTGCATATTTGACTGCCCAGGTAATAGCACCTGCGAGAACGGGTGTGGCAAAAAGGATTAATATATTTACGAAGCCGGTAAGTAAGTCCTCTTGAAAGGATGTGCTGGTGACAGACTCAGCACTTGTAAGTAATTGGTCAATCAGGTTTTGCCCTGAGTCACCGCTAACAATGAGATCACGGCCGATCAAGCTTAAAATGAAAGCTTGGAGAGCGAATATCGGTACCATTACAAGAAAAGTAATCATAAATAAAGATTTAAAATTTGATTTAATAATGCGAAAAGTTTGATCTAAAATTTCACCAAATCCTAATGGCTTTGTTATATTTTCATTCATATCCAATTATAACCTCCTAAATTCAATCATTCATTGCCTATTTTAACATGATTTATGATTTATGGGACAAGAATTTGAAAGGAATTGTAAAAAAAAGGAGGATGAACCAATGTCATCCTCCAATTTCTATACTGCTTTATTGTCTGCTTTATCATTTTGTGATTTGGTTTTCAAGAAAAATGATAAACAGAGACCGACAATAGATAATATGGTAGCTATCCAGAATGCACTGTTGTAACCATTAATAGCAGCGCTACTGGCAATATGGTTCATAGCTTCTGCTTCTGATAAACCTTCTAATGCCGCTTGATCAGGCTGATAATTTGTTGCGGCAGAAGTCATTACAGTAATAAGTATCGCCGTTCCAATCGATGCGGATACTTGCTGCATTGTATTTGCCATGGCTGTTCCGTGTGGGTGCCATTCCGGTGGTAATTGATTTAAACCGGCTGTCATCACAGGCATCATCACTAAGGAAAGTCCAAACATACGAACTGCATAAATGATAACAAGGAAACTGTAAGCTGTATCCATTTCCAAGCTAGTAAATAGGAATGTAGTGACCGTTACAATGGCCATTCCGCTCGTTGCTAACCATTTCGCACCAAACTTATCAAACAGCATCCCGGTAATAGGGGACATAACCCCCATCACAATCGCACCTGGAAATAGCATTAGTCCGGATTCCAAAGGAGTAAATCCTCTTGTGTTTTGCATATATAATGGCAACATTGTTTCTGCACCAATTAGTGCCATAAGCACGATCATTGTAATGATTAATGATAAGGAGAAAATCGGATATTTAAATACACGAAATTCGAGCATCGGACGTTTTAATTTCATTTGACGGATAATAAATAAGGTGATGATAATCGCACCAGCTATGATAATTGCTACTGCTTGACTATCGATTTGAGCAGCGGCTTCTTCTCCGCCATGTCCACCAGTGATACTACTAAATCCGTATAACAAACCACCAAAGCCAAATGATGATAACAAAATGGAAAGAATATCAATTTTGGGATAGGTCTGTTCTGTTACATTTTTGACAAAGATCGCTGCTATGATAATAGTGATAATTACGATCGGTAATACAACGTAAAATAGCCCTCTCCAAGAGAAAAACTCTAACAGCCATCCAGAAAGAGTTGGTCCGATAGCAGGTGCAAAGGAAATAACAACTCCGGCCATCCCCATTGCAGCCCCACGTTTTTCTACTGGAAAAATTTTTAACATGACAGTCATCATTAACGGTAACATGATACCGGAACCGGCAGCCTGGATTACCCTTGCTCCCAATAACAATTCGAATGTATGGGAAATCGATGCAACAGAGGTCCCTAATGCAAAGATACTTAAGGCAGTTATGAATAACTGCCTGGTCGTAAATCGCTCAATTAAAAAGGCGGTTATTGGAATCATTACACCATTTGTTAATAAGAAGGCAGTGGTTAACCATTGTACTTGGCTCTCCCCAATACCAAAATCATTCATAATACTTGGCAATGCTGTTGCTAAAAGTGTTTCATTTAATATTCCGACAAAGGCACCAACCAGCATAGCCGCGACGATGGGTACCCTTTTTACTTCTGTCGGATTTACATTTTGATTCATTTAAATGCCCCCTTGTTTACACAAACGCTCTAGTCTTAATACGTCTGTCTGAATCATTTCTTCGCCTTTCAAGTAGTGTAGTGATACTTCGGCAGTAATGGAATATGGTGAATGGTTATCAATTTCCTGTTCTATTTGTTTCACTACTTTTAAGAGCTTATCTTGATTGTGAAGCTCTTTTTGTTGAATAGTCGCTCTTAAGTCCTTTAGAACACTATCAAATGTCTCGTTTTGCGTTTCATGTAAAAATGGGTCCAAGTCATCCAGATTGTTAACAATACTATTGATGTGATGACTAATCCATTTACTTAGTTGTTGGACGTTAAGTTGGGTTTGCTGAATAAACATATATAAATAATATTCTTTCAGCATACCTTGTAAAATAACAACCATATCGGCAAGAAATGGTTTTACCTTCTCTCCATAACACATGTAAAACATTGCTTTATGTTTTTGTGTTAGCGTAACTTGTAGCTCATCCATTTTTTTATTTATTTGTGGATCCTTTCTTGGTTGAAACTCATTAAACATCACTTGAATAAAAGGCTGATGTTCCATCCATGCGGTCATCTCGTGTTCTATATACGCAGCTAGATCACGGTTTGTTTCCTCTATTTGGTGGGTGCTGTTAATAATTTTACTGTAATGTTCATCAATCATTTCCAGCATTAAATCCCGCTTAGAAGAAAAATAATTATAGAATCCGCCTTTAGAAATACCTGCCTTTTGTGCTATTTGCTGGACAGATGTTTCATTAAATCCATGATCCGAAAACAGTTTTAAAGCTGTGTTCATGATGTGCTTTTTTGTATCCAATTGATCACCTTCTGACTAATCGGTCACTTTAATGACTTTTGAGTCACGATAATTATTGTATTAAATATTAGGCTTAGTGTCAACGTATAAGAACTAATCTTTACATTAAAAAAACAATGCTATCATTAGCATTGTTTTGCGAAGCTCTCTGCGATTTTGACAGTTGTTTCTGTAGCTTTGATCATGTTATCGACGGAAATGTATTCATATTTGCCATGGAAGTTTTCACCACCGGTAAATATATTCGGGGTTGGTAATCCCATGAAGGAAAGCTGTGAACCATCCGTTCCGCCCCGGATAGGCTGGATTAAAGGCTCTACACCGACTTCTTTCATGGCTTCTGCTGCGATATCTACAATATATTTTACAGGTTCAATTTTTTCAGACATGTTATAGTATTGATCCTTCATTTCTAACTGGATACGATTTTCACCATAGTGACTTTGTGCATTTTCTACAATGGAAATGATCGATTGCTTTTTCTTATTAAATTTATTCCGGTCATGATCCCGGATAATATAATACAGTTTTGCTTCTTCTACATCACCCTCGAATGAAAGTAGATGGTAAAAACCTTGATATTCTTCTGTATATTCTGGAGCTTGATCAGCAGGTAATTGTCCTTGAATCTCCATCGCTATTTTTGTAGCATGTATCATTTTTCCTTTTGCTGTACCTGGATGAACGTTGTTACCGTGCACCGTGATTTTTGCCGCTGCTGCATTAAAGTTTTCGTATTGTAATTCACCTAATGGTCCGCCGTCAATCGTATAGGCGAGCTGGGCACCAAATTGGTTTACATCAAATTTATGAGGACCACGTCCAATTTCTTCGTCTGGTGTAAAAGCGACTCGTATTGTCCCGTGTGGGATCTCTGGATTATTAATAAGATA
Organism: Gracilibacillus orientalis; assembly: GCF_900114645.1. Lineage (GTDB taxonomy): Bacteria > Bacillota > Bacilli > Bacillales > Amphibacillaceae > Gracilibacillus > Gracilibacillus orientalis. The sequence continues at coordinate 224,627 of NZ_FOTR01000005.1, forward strand.
TTCTAATGCTGTTATAATTTCTGCAATACCTGCTTTATTGTCAGCACCTAGCAATGTTGTACCATCTGTGGTTATTAGCGTGTGATCATGGTAGTTTTCTAATGCTGGGTATTCAGTTGGTGACAGGACAATATTTTTCTCTTTATTTAATAGAATATTTTTTCCGTCATATTGTTCCACTACTTGTGGTTTGACTGCTTTACCAGTAAAGTCAGTCGCCGTATCTACATGGGCAAGAAATCCGATCACTGGAATTTCTTTATCGATGTTGCTCGGGAGAGTTGCCATCACATAGGCATTTTCATCGATAGTTACATCCTTCATGCCAATTTCTTTTAATTCTTCTACTAACAAATAAGCCAGATTCCATTGGCCATCGGTGGACGGGCAATTCGGGTTACTTTCATCGGATTATGTATCGATTTGTACATATTTACTTAGTCGATCGATTAGTTTCTGTTTCATGATTTGACCTCCGGTTCACGATATGAATAGTTTTACTATTAATCATATCATACTAATGCCAAAGATGATTGACGAGAGATTTTACCAGAAATTATGTATACTAGTAATAAATGATCATTAATGTAAATAAAGGAGTCAGCTTATGACGGATAAAATCCATAAACGAAAAAGTGAGCACATAGAGTTAAGTTTAAAAGATGAGGCGTTAAGTGAAGGCATAACAAATGGTTTTGATCAATATCATTTTCAGCATAATGCTTTACCTGATATCGATTTTGAAGCTATTGATATATCATCCAGCTTTTTTGACCAACCACTACGGACACCATTGTTGATTAGTTCAATGACAGGTGGTGCGGAAATGGCTGAGATGATTAATCGAAATCTGGCGATTGCAGCGGAACAACAAGGATGGATTTTTGCTTTAGGCTCAACCCGGGTGATGTTAGAAAGTGAAAAATTCCGCAAATCGTTTCAAGTAAGAGAATATGCGCCAAACACACCTATTATTGCAAATATTGGAGCTGTACAATTGAATTATGGCGTGACAGTCGATCAAGTCAAACAGATTTTAGAGTGGACAGATGCCAATGCATTGGTATTACATTTAAATACGATTCAAGAAGTGATTCAGGTAGGTGGAGATACGAATTTCAGTAATTTGTTACCAAAGATTGAAAAGCTGATTCAATCGTTATCTGTTCCGGTGGGGGTGAAAGAAGTCGGTTTTGGAATTGACGGTAAAACGGCAAAGCGATTAACTGATATTGGTGTAGCCTTTATCGATGTTGCTGGAGCAGGAGGTACGTCATGGAGTCAAGTAGAGAAATTACGTGCCAAAGAAAAGTTAAAAAGAGAAGCAGCAGAGGCCTTCGCTAGCTGGGGGAATTCCACCGCAACTTGTTTAGAGGAGGTTGCCAGCATGATCCCTGAACAAAACATTATCGCTAGTGGTGGTATTCGTAATGGTCATCATGTCGCAAAGGCGATTGCATTAGGTGCCAATTATGCAGGTTTCGCTAGGTCGGTTTTAAAAGAGGCAATTGATTCTGCCGAAAATGTGATAGAATGGATGCAGGTTCGTGAATTAGAATTGCAAATGGTCATGTTTGGTGTCGGTGCAGCAAACCTACAGTCATTACAAGCAACTGACCGATTACATAAAAGATAGAGGTGTATATCCATGGGGGACTATGAACTGTTTGATATCACCATTATTGGTGGTGGGACAACAGGTCTATTCGCTACGTATTATGCAAGCATGCGTAATATGAAAGTTAAATTGTTAGAGTCTCAATCTCAATTTGGCGGTAAAGTAATGCAGTTTTTTCCTGAAAAATTAATTTATGATGTTGGGGGATACCCTGATATTTTAGGCGAAGATTTAGTAGAACAAATGATCAGCCAAGCTAATCGGCATCAACCTGTGATGTTAACTAATAGATGGATAGAAACAATTGAAAAAGAATCCGATCATTTTATTTTATATACAAGTAATGGGGAACGGCATGCTACAAAAGCAATTTTGCTTGCTACAGGCTCAGGCACGTTCCATACGAAAACCCCTGATAATTGGGATACTTTACCTTTCCCGGAATTCCGCAAGCGTGTTGCTACTAACCTGATGAATCAGGATAAATACCATAATAAAAATGTTGTGATTACTGCTAATAATAAAGTAGGGATGGGCTGGGCATTGCATCTAAAGGAGACTGCGAAGTCTGTCACGATCGTTAATCCTGATCCGAAATTCCATCAAGTAAAGGAAGAGGATCTAAATCGATTACTAAATAGCTCTGTGCAGGTTTATTTGGAGTCCAATATTACAGATATCGATGTGAAGGAAAATCAACTGCAATCAGTAGCGATCCATAAGAAAGAACAGGAAACTATCACTGTTAAAACAGATGAGTTGCTTACCTATAACGGTTTGGAATTACAGGCAACCCCTCTGGATAACTGGGATGTTGCTACGTATAAAGGACGTATTTCGGTTGAAGGTGATATGGCAACTAATACACCTGGGATTTTTGCAGCGGGTGATATTGTTCAATATGAGGGCAAAACAAATTTGATTGCATCGGGTTATTCGGAAGCTATTACGGCTATTAATAAAGCACACCTATTTATCGACCCGCGTGCTACTGAACAATTGTATAGTACAGTTCTTTACCGTTAATGGAAGGGGGTTAATCGACCACATCTTCCGGTCTTTTCCCCCATTTTAATTCTCTTATACTTAGGCCAAAGTCCATTTGTAAGTGTGGATAATCTTTAAAACGGGTAAAATCGCCACCCCAGGAAAATCCTAAATCCTTAGCAATTTTCACCACTTCCATCCAGTCACTTTCGCCGTTTTGGTTACCGTCATATTCTAAATCCCAAATGATGTTATTTTCACTTGTTTGTAAGGCAAAATCTATAGCTAGCCCATAATTATGATAGGACTCTCCTCCTTTTGCATACGTTACAATTGTTCCTTCCGTCTCCCTTCCTTGCTGATAAATTGCATTTTGCTCTGTTGCTGAACGAAAGCTGTCAGTAATGATTATCGAAATTCCGATTTCATCTGTCTTTCTTACCAATTCTTCTTTTTTCTCTTCCACGATTGGATGTAATTCTGTCGGCATTGGTCGATTGCTATATGTTTGATATTGAAAAAATAAGTAACAAATGACAATAATAAACAACAAGACTAAAATTGTGCGAATTTTCATTTTTTTCTCCTCTATTTTTAAGTACGAATTATTCCGTATTTTATAAATATATGATACTATATCATTATTGAGATGTAGAGACATCATTTCTCAAACTAAATTTTACAGAAAATTATAAATTGAAAGAATTCTGGTATTTAAACTAGAAAATATAGTGGGAGGCATATTGGAATGGGGAAGGACTTACGTATCAAAAGTAATGTGTTTGATGATTCAAAACGCGCTCCGAACCGTGCAATGTTACGGGCTGTGGGGGTAACAGATGAAGATTTTAAAAAGCCAATGATCGGTGTAGCGAGTACATGGAGTGAGGTAACACCGTGTAACGTTCACATAGATGATCTGGCAATTAGTGCTAAAGAAGGTGCCCGAGAAGCTGGCGGTGTGCCAATGATTTTCAATACGATCACGGTTTCAGATGGTATTTCCATGGGTACTTCGGGAATGCGTTATTCCCTTCCAAGTCGTGATGTGATTGCAGATTCGATTGAAACAGTAGTAGGAGCAGAGAACCTCGATGGTTATGTTGCAATTGGTGGATGTGATAAGAATATTCCTGGTTGTTTAATTTCTATTGCTCGTTCTGATGTTCCAGCTGTTTTTGTATATGGTGGAACGATTTCGCCAGGATACCGAAATGGACAAAAATTAGATCTTGTATCTGTTTTTGAAGGGGTAGGTAAACACAATAACGGTGATATCGATGATGAAGAATTAAGAGGAATTGAGTGTGCAGCATGCCCAGGAGCTGGTTCTTGCGGTGGTATGTACACAGCAAATACAATGGCAACAGCAGTAGAAGCACTTGGTATGAGTTTACCGGGAAGCTCTTCTAACCCTGCGGAATATCCTGAAAAATCACAAGATTGCCGTGAAGCAGGGGAAGCTGTTTATAAACTTCTCGAAAAAGGTATCTATCCAAAAGATATTTTAACGAAAAAAGCATTCGAAAATGCAATAACTGCTGTAATGGCATTAGGTGGATCAACAAATGCTGTGCTTCATTTATTAGCGATTGCTAATGCAGCAGAAGTAGATTTAACGATTGATGACTTTAATCGTATTCAAGAAAAAGTTCCTCATTTAGCAGACTTGAAGCCGAGTGGTAAATATGTAATGGAAGATTTACATAAAATTGGTGGGGTTCCAGCTGTAATGCGTCTATTATTAGATAATGGATTCTTACATGGTGACTGTTTAACTGTTACTGGTAAAACCATTGCAGAAAATTATGCAGATTCGGTAGTGCTTTCAGATGATCAGGACATCATTCATCCATTAAGTAATCCATATCGTGCAGATGGACCATTAATCGTATTAAAAGGTAACCTTTCACCAAGTGGCGCAGTAGCGAAAGTGTCAGGTGTAAAAGTAAAACGTCATAGTGGGCCGGCACGTGTGTTTAATAATGAAGAAGAAGCAACAAATGCTGTAATGAATAACGAGATTAATGAAGGAGACGTGTTAATCATCCGTTACGTTGGTCCAAAAGGTGGACCAGGTATGCCAGAAATGCTTTCCATTTCTGCGATCTTAGTTGGTAAAGGATTAGGTCAGAAAGTAGCATTATTAACGGATGGTCGTTTCTCTGGTGGTACACATGGTCTGGTAGTTGGTCATATTGCCCCAGAAGCACAAACAGGTGGACCGATCGCTTTCCTAGAAGAAGGAGATATGGTAACTATCGATTCAGAGAAAAAAGAAATTTCGATGGACGTTTCTGATGAAGAATTAGAAAAACGTCGTGCTAACTGGAAAGCACCGGAGCTATACAAACGTGGTATATTAGGAAAATATGCACACAACGTATCTTGCTCATCAGAAGGTGGCGTAACAGACTTTATCAATCGAACGGATCAATAAGAATAATGATTTCAACACGCGTTTCATCTTTGATGAGACGCGTGTTTTTTAGCATGTAGAGATAGGATGGACAAAAATGAGCGAAACGGAGAAAAGGTGTCTATGAATAGCAAGGTGAGGAACAAAAAAAGGGAATCGACAAATGTTATCCTTCACATTTTATAATCGATGAAACAGTCTAAACCCTTTTCAACAAAAGATAAATCGCAAATAAGCTATACCGAAGTTGTCGAAATTGTGCTATAATAAATCTTAAAAGTTTGAAAATTTCAAATTTAAAGAAAATGGGGGAAAAGGGGATTATGAAGAAAAATTTGCTTTTATTATTAATTATTGCTTTCTTCAGTATACTTGTGTTAGCAGCATGTGGTACAAGTGACGATACAGATAATACAAATGGCGGATCGGATGCCGAAGAGACAGAGGGAGATTCTGAAGAAGCTACGGAAGAAACGGAAGATGAAGAAGCAGTTTCTGACGATGAAGTATATCAGATTGGAGCAACACAAATTGTAGAGCATCCATCATTAGATGCTGCATATGAAGGGTTTCAGGCAGCGATTGCAGATGCTGGTTTAGAAGCAGAATATGACTTTCAATCCGCACAAAATGATCAAAATAATGCATCAACGATTGCTAATAACTTTGTAGCAGATGGTGTTGATTTAATTTTTGCAAACTCTACTCCAAGTGCACAAAGTTCATTGCAAGCAACAAGTGATATTCCGATTTTATTTACGTCGGTTACAGACGCAGTAGAAAGTGGTCTTGTTGAAGCATTAGATGAACCAGGTGAAAATATAACGGGAGTATTGGACTTACACCCAGATTCTGTCTTAACAACGGTAGAATTTGTTGATAATTATTTCGAAGGAGCAACAATCGGACTTATTTATAGTGCAGGTGAAGCAAACTCTGTTGCACAAATTGAGGCAGTGAAAGAAGCGGTAGAAGGCACGAGCTTATCTACAGCAGAGGCAACTATTGGTAATTCCTCTGAAGTACAGCAAGCAACTAACTCTTTAGTTGGCGAGGCCGATGTATTCTATATCATTACTGATAATACGGTTGTCTCCGCACTAGAAGCGGTGGTAGCAGTAGCAGAAGAACAAGGTATCCCATTGATTGTAGGTGAGCCTGAATCAGTAAAGCGTGGTGGGTTTGCAACATTTGGAATTGATTACCATACAATCGGCTATCGTACAGGTGAAATGGCTGTCGAAGTGTTAACAGGTAAAAAAACAACAGCAGATATCCCTGTGGAAGCTCCACCAAGCATGCAGTTGTTTATTAACAAAGAAGCAGCAGAAGCACAAGGTGTGGAATGGAACGAAGATTGGGATGAAGATGCAGAATTTCTAGAAACAGTAGAAGAAGAATAAATATCCGAAGAAAACCTCGACATTGCTAAAGAATGGTAGGTGTCGAGGTTTCTTATCAAGAAAGTAAGGTAGTAGAAAGACAGAAAGGAAGAGTAGCATGAGTGGCATCTTAATTTCCTCGTTCAGCGCAGTAGAATCTGGTATTATCTATGCGCTGATGGCATTGGGCGTTTATCTTTCATTTCGTATTTTAGATTTCCCGGATTTAACGGTTGATGGTAGTTTTGTGACAGGAGGAGCTGTTGCAGCAATTTCGATCGTGAATGGAGTACCACCTGTATTAGCAACATTTTATGCTGTCATTGCTGGCTTTATAGCAGGTGTTGTCACAGGAATTTTGAATACGAAAGGAAAGATTAATCCATTATTATCCGGTATTTTAATGATGATTGCCTTGTATTCTATTAATCTTAGAATCATGGGCAAACCGAATGTCGCTTTACTAAATGAACCGACAATATTTAATCAATTAGAAGGTTTTTGGGCTTCTTTAGGTATCGATAGCTTTTTAAATAGCATTCTTACTGATTTAGGTGCAGATACAGTTCCTGGGACATGGGTTGTATTAATCATCATGGTTATTATTACACTTATTATAAAATTTATTACGGATTATTTCTTGAAAACAGAAGTAGGCCTAGCTTTACGTGCAACTGGTGATAATGAAAAAATGATTAAAAGTTTTTCTGCCAACACGGATATTCTAACCATTATCGGTTTAGGTATTTCCAATGCATTAGTTGCTTTATCCGGAGCTTTTATCGCACAAGCTGGTGGTTTCACAGATGTTAGTATGGGTATTGGTATGATCGTAATCGGCCTTGCTTCCGTTATTATAGGGGAAGCTTTATTCGGTACAAAAAACATTGCTCGTACAACACTTGCTGTAATTGGTGGAGCGATTGTCTATCGACTAGTATTGACTTTTGCATTAAAAGTGAATTTTTTAGATACTAGTGATACGAAATTAATAACGGCAGTGATTGTTATTCTTGCACTGGTCACACCAAAACTCGTTGCCACCCAAAAAGAAGCAAAACGAATAAGGAGAAAAAGGGCAATGCTAGCTAGTGGAAAGGAGAGCTAATAATGCTTAGCATGAAAGACATTGAGATAACCTTTAATGAAGGTACATTGGATGAAAAGAAAGCATTACAAGGTATCAATCTTGATATGGAAAAAGGTGACTTTGTTACGGTGATCGGGAGTAATGGTGCTGGAAAATCAACTCTAATGAACATGGTTTCCGGTTCCTTAAAGCCAGATATCGGAACGGTGAAAATTAATGATAAAAATGTTACTATGTTGCCTGAATATAAACGTTCCCAGTTTATAGGGCGAGTTTTCCAGGATCCTATGGCAGGAACAGCACCAACGATGACGATTGAAGAAAACCTAGCGATGGCATATGCCAGAAACAAAAAGCGTACGTTGAAGGTAGGGGTTAGCAAAAAGCGCAAGGCGTTATTTAAAGAACATTTAGAAACCCTTCATTTAGGACTAGAAAACAGACTGAATGCAAAAGTCGGATTGCTTTCCGGTGGGGAACGTCAGGCGCTTTCACTATTAATGGCAACTTTTACAGAGCCGAATATATTATTGTTAGATGAGCATACAGCAGCATTAGATCCTTCACGTGCTGAATTAATTACTAATCTTACTGGTGAAGTGGTCGAACAATTCGACTTAACTACTGTAATGGTTACACACAATATGCAACAAGCTTTAGACTTAGGTAACCGCCTGATTATGATGGATAAGGGTCAAATTATATTAGAAGTATCTGGTCAAGAAAAACAACAGCTTACTATTGAAAAATTACTACATGAATTCCAGCGAATCCGCGGAAAACAAATGGAGAATGACCGAGCTATATTAGGTTAAAGTAAGGACAGTTACTTCCATGGAGAGTAGCTGTCCTTTCTAACAAGCTGTGTGCTTCATTCACACAGTGGTATTTAATTGCGCAGAGGTACCTTTTAAATTAAAATAAAAACTCCTTAAATGATAGAAAGAAGGGATCACGAATGAAATATGGTTTTTCAGAACGGGTAAAATATATGAAATCATCAGCAGTACGAGATATTTTAAAAATAATCAATCAAGGTAATATTATCTCTTTTGCTGGGGGATTGCCGGAAGAAGATTTATTTCCAGTAGAGGCTATTGATAATGCTTTCCATAGGGCGATTACGACGAATAAAAAAGCACTGCAGTACGGAGAAACAGAAGGAGTACCTCAGCTACGGGAATTATTAGCTGAGCGTATGAAACAAAAAGGCTTACACCGCTCCGCTGATAATATTTTGATTACTTCAGGAAGTCAGCAGGCGATCGATCTTTTCTCGCGAGTAATGTTCAATAAGGGTGATGTTATCTTAACAGAAACCCCAACATATTTAGCAGCATTACAAGTATTTGAATCGTATGAAACAAATATAGTCGCAGTTGATTCCGATGATGATGGTATGGTTTTAGCTGATTTAGAAGAGAAAATTGTACAACATAAGCCCAAATGTATCTATGTAGTACCAACCTATTCCAATCCAACCGGAAAGGTATGGTCGTTAGAAAGAAGACAAAAATTACTAGAACTGGCAAACAAATATCATGTTGTTATTTTTGAAGATGATCCTTATGGAGAATTACAATTTGATGAAAATGAAGCACCACCATCCATTGCGTCATTAGATGAAAATGAAATTGTATTATACACAAGCACCTTTTCTAAAACGGTTGTGCCTGCTGTTCGTATTGGTTGGATTGTTGGTCCACACCAAATTATTCGTATTATGGCGCAAGCTAAGCAGGCAACTGATCTTCATACTAATTCTATTAGTCAGCATGCATTGGTGCATTTATTACAAGACTTTAATATTGATGAGCACATTCAAACGATCAGAAAAACATATTATGAAAGAATGCTTGTGATGAAGCGATTATTAGAGACAGTTGATATTGAAGGATTGGAGTATATAGTACCAAAAGGTGGTATGTTCTTCTGGGTAATGTTGCCGAAACAAATTAACACAAAAGACTTATTAAATGAAGCGGTAAAAGAAGGAGTGGCTTTTGTACCAGGAGAACCATTCTATGTATCTGACCCCGAACAGAACACACTACGCTTGAATTTTACCAACTCTGAACCAGCACTAATTGAAGAAGGGATGAAACGTTTCGTGAAAGTACTAGAAGCTACCAACACCCTTGCTTAAAGTCCATTTAATTATGAAATGAGTTGAATCTTACTAGAAGTAACTCATTCTGCAACTGGAATATGCGTGACTCCTAAGGGGGAGCAAGTATATTCCAGTTGCATGATCAATGAGCTTCTCTTTATCTAAGCTTCTTATAGGCCTAGCAATTTCTTCCACCAAGCTTTTTTTTCCGAAGATTCCTTCGTTTGATCCTCTTCAGCTAACATAATATCTTCTTTGTCTACAGCAGTTTTGGCAGTCAAGACAAGACCGTAATCACTGTCAGCTTCACGATTAGATACATAAGTGTAAGGAATATGTTGTTTATTAGCAAGCTCGCGGTAAGGTTTAAAGAAACGTAAACTCATATTACCATTCATTAATATCTTAGTATCAGAAAATTGACGTATCAATTCCTCCATTTCTGATAGTCCCTTCTCACCGCGAACCTGTGACTTCGATAAGACTAATAAGACTCTCTCTCGAAAAGTCCCTAAATATTTTCGTTTTTCATCAGGATTAATTTCCTTTGCCCCATAAATGCCTTCTTGTAAATAATCATCTAATTCTTTTTTAGCCATTTTTAACACCTCATCAATAGTATATACAAAAAAGTAAAAGCTCCCCAAGGAAAAGGGAGCTTTTGGATAAGAAATATTTTACTTTACTATAGGAATGTCTTAAGGACTGTTAGAAAAAAGGGATAGTTTTTCTAAGCAGATTGATTAATCTTCGTCTACTGGGTATACGCCATTTTCATCATGTACCTCTTTACCAGATAGAGGTGGGTTGAATACACAAACCATGCGCATATCTGTTTTTGCACGAAGTAAATGTTCATCATGTTCGTCAAGTGCATATAGCGTATCTTTTGTGATTGGCCATACTTTATTATCACTTAATGTTACAACTTCACCTTCACCTTCAATACAGTATACAGATTCAAGATGATTTTGGTACCAAATATGAGTTTCTGTACCTGCTTTAATAATGGTATCATTAACAGAATAGCCCATACCGTCTTTTTTCATAATCAGACGACGGCTAATCCAGTTACCTCCATCAACATCATAATCAGTTCCTAGTATGTCTTCTAGTTTTACTACTTTCATAATTAAATTGCCTCCTGTATTGTCTGTTTTATTTGCACTATAATAATGCATAAACTTCTATGGATTATAGTATAAGAAAAACGAAGACTTTCGCCAAAAGGATTTGGCGATAAGTCAAGTTTTTGTGCAAAACGTACCTTAGTTAGTAACGGGGTTCTTAACTACATCTTTTACACTTTCTTCAATAATATCCAGACCTTTTTGTAACTCATCTTTAGGTATATTTAATGGTGGGAATAGTTTGAATACTTCATCATTTGGTCCCGCAGTTTCCATAATTAAACCTAATTCAAAGCAACGAGCTGTTATTTTCTCAGAAATTCCTTCAACTTCTGAAGCAATACCAATCATAAATCCACGACCACGAACTTCCCCTTTAATTTCAGGATAGTCTGAAACAATTTTATCTAAGAAGTTGTAGATAATTTCAGATTTTTCGTGGATTTGTTTTTCAAATGACTCATCTTTCCAATAGTCAAGTGCAGCTGTCGCTGTTACGAAAGCATGGTTATTACCGCGGAAAGTACCATTGTGTTCACCTGGCTTCCAAATATCTAACTCAGGCTTGATCAATGTTACGGCAAGTGGTAAACCATAACCACTTAATGATTTAGATAAGCAAACAATATCTGGTTTAATACCAGCAGCTTCGAAACTGAAGAATGAGCCAGTACGACCGATACCTGCTTGCACATCATCAATAATTAAAAGAATGCCCCAACGACGGCAAATTTCCTCAATTTGTTTTAACCAATCAAAGCGAGCAGCGTTAATACCACCTTCACCTTGAACTGTTTCTACGATCATTGCTGCAGGAATCGCAACGCCACTACCGCTATCTTCAAGGAATCTTTCTAAATATACAATTGTATCATGATCAACATAGTTGTCATAAGCCATTGTTACAGTGTTTTGTAGTGGAATACCAGCACCTTGACGTTTCATAGAGTTACCTGTAACAGATAGGGAACCAATAGTCATACCATGGAAACCACCTGTAAAACTGATAATATCAGTACGACCTGTTACTTTACGAGCCAATTTTAAGGCACTTTCTACTGTATTTGTTCCTGTTGGTCCAGGGAACATTACTTTATAGTCAAGATCACGTGGTTTCAAGATTACGTCATCAAACTTCTCTAAAAATTCAGCTTTTGCTGTAGAAGCCATATCTAGAGAGTGCGTAATCCCATCACTTGTGATATATTCAATTAATTTTTCTTTCATATGATCATCATTGTGTCCATAGTTAAGTGCACCTGCACCGGAGAAGAAATCTAAATATTCATTTCCATCCTCGTCCCACATTTTGTGCTTCTTCGCCTTAGTAAATACAGTTGGGAAGTTACGAATATAAGTACGCACAACAGATTCATGATGATTGATAGTATCAAGATTTTTACTCATCTTTTAAGTTCCTCCTAGAAATGTATTATATATCGAATTTATTTTCGCACTTTCTTAGTTAGAAAATACGAAATATTACGACATTATTATTTGTTAATAGGCCCGACAATAAACTTTAATTCCTCTTCGTGCTCATCACCAGGGAAAACATCCTCGGTAAAAAACTCGCTTGAAGTAATTTCTGTATTAAAGTCACGAGCTATTTTCTGGAATAGAGATTGCGATGCCTTGTTGTCTGGTGTAATAGTTGCTTCGACAAACTTGATGTTCTGACACGCCTCGCTTGTTAATAAGTAATGCAACATTTTGGATGCAATACCTTTACCTCGCTGTGATGTATCAACACCAACTTGCCAAACAAATACAGCATCTGGTTTGTTTGGAGGGATAAATGCGGTAATAAAGCCAACCACTTGGTTATTTTCTTTTGCTACGACACAAGTATCACTAAAATACTCACTCATTAAAAGGTATTGGTAGGGAGAGTTTGTGTCTAATGTTGATTTTGATACTAATTCCCACATAGATGCTCCATCATTCTTTGTTGGTTTGGAGAACACAACGTCTAGGGTTGGAGCTGGATTCTGTACGTTATTAATCACAATTTACTCCTTTCTTATTGGGCAATCGTTTATTTACACAAATCGTTACATTAAACATAATAAAGGGACTTGCAGTATTCCGCAAATCGCTTATAGCTTGATTACACTTTATAAATCTTCTTTTATTAACTTGAGCTTCATTCAATTGGAATAACTTTATAAATCCTCCAATATTGTCATTTATCCTTACAAATGAGCAAAATTTGATCGAATTATCAAAGTATTCAGCTTATTTATTCCCGTTTTTTTTCAAAACAATCATTATTTTTTAAATAAAAAGACAATATCTAAACACAAAGTTGCCTGTCCATTTGTAATATTTTACAATCAGACTATCGATAACAACGCTGGATCTTGCAACAAATATATGGCTTTTTAATCGTCTAAAAATATTGATTTCGGTTGTTTTCATTGGATTTTGCCATTACTGCTTTTTCTGGGTAGACTGTATTTTTATTTTTATCCAAAAACACAGGTTATAAATGTAGCTTCATATTCCTGAGGATAGTGAATGAAAAGGCATATTGTATGGTGTTTGAGCGTAAAAATAATATAACAGATTATTTGCTTTTTTGTCTCTTTTGATTGAGAAATCATCATAACAAAAATCCTTTATATGTTGTTAAACTCGGTTTTCCCGAAGCTTTCGCTGGGAATAGTTAAAAAGGAGGACTAAGTTTCTGACTTCGTTTAACAGCTCGTCCTCGACAAAGTTTCTGTTATCGTAGACCTTATCAAACTTATAAATTTTGATAAGGCAAAAATGTCTCTTTTTTTAAAAAGCACTTATGTTTATGTGATGATGGAATTTTGTAGCAAAATGAGGTGAGGGTATGGTTTTAACGGTGAGTACTATAATGCAAATGCCGGTGATGAAAGTTTGTGAAGTAAAGACAGGAAAACAATTGCTAGAGCAAAAGCCGATTGAATGGGTTTCTGTTATTGAGCTCCCTGTTGAAAACTTTGTCAGAAAGAATGAGTTTGTTTTAAGTACCGGTATAGGATGCGAAGATAATCCCAACTTATTAGAATCCTTTGTGCAAGATGTCATTCAATCAGGGGTATCTGTTTTAGGTTTTGCCACAGGACGATATATTTATAATATCCCTGATCGAATTTTGGAAAAGGCAAATCAAAATGATTTAATCATCATTGACATTCCTTGGGAAGTTCGTTTTACGGATATTTGGCAATCTGTGATGGATAAAATTACAGAAGTAAAACACAAAGAACGTCAAAAGGTAGAAGATGCCAGACAAGAATTAATTAATTGTGTTCTAAAAGATAAAGGATTAGAAGAGATTGCACACACATTATATAAGCATATTAAAATTCCTGTTGCCATCACTGATTCTGAAAAAAGGTGGAGGGCATTAAAGTTTTTTAATAAAGATATTTTAGAAAATTATAGTCTCGAAGTCCAAGAAGGTCATTTACATCCGATACCACTATCTGATATAAAATTTCAAGAACATCCATTGTATTATCATATGAAAGAATACAAATTTTATAAAGATCGTTTTTTTCAGCTGCAAATTCTCAACAATCACAAGGTACAAGGGTATATTGTATTTCAGCCGAGCGATAATAAAGAGCTGACTTGGTTTGTGATGAATGTGTTAGAGCATGCATTGACAGCCTGTGCGTTATACTTTGTGAAAGAGAATGCCATTGAGTTAACCGAGATACGATTAAAGGATAATTTTGTTTTAAATTTAGCTAAAAATAAATTGAAAATAGATCATCAACTATTAACAAAAGCACATTTATTAAGATATGATCTAAATCTTCCTTATGTTTGTATTGTCGGAGATATTAGAAATAAAGATCTAGGATCAGATAAGCATGATACTTTAGATAACCCTTATCATTCATCATTAAGAAGCTTTAATTATTATATCCAGAAGGAAATCACCTACGCAGGTCGACTATTTGAGCGAAAAACGATGACTACCTTTGAAAAGGGGGAAGTGATTCTTTATTTGCAAGTAGAGGATCCTTCTTATCATGATGTAGCAAATCAATTTTTAGATACGATTGAACGACGGTTAAGCCAATTGCTTTCAGATATTGATATCTCTTGGGGAATTGCACTTCAAAAAGAAAGTACGTATCCATTTTATGAAAGCTATGAAAAGGCCAAAACGGCTCTAGAAATTGGACTGCAGCATGATGGTCCTGGGAATAGAACATTTTATAGTGATACAAGAATTAATCGGCTGTTAATGGCAATATCTCAAGAAGAAAATATTCATGAGATTGTAAAAGATACATTGAGACCATTGTTAGAATACGATAAAAAGAGACAGACAGACCTCATTTTTACTTTTAAGACGTACAACAAATACAAAGGAAATGTTAGTCAAACAGCAAGAGAATTAAATTTACATCGCCAATCGTTATTGCATCGCTTGAGAAAAATAGAGTCTCTGACGCATTTATCCTTAATTGAGGCTGATGATTCTTTTTTATTAGATTTGAGTGTCCGGTTATGGATGCTGAATAAAATAAAATAATAGGGATGACGTCTTGTTGTATAGCAGGGCGTTTTTTTATAGGAAAAGAAAGTGAAGAACATAGATAAGCGCAAATAATGCGATCACTTAGCCAAATTTTTATTAAGTACCAAAATATAAAAGCAAAAAATCAAATTAGTACTTAAAGCCTGATTAAGTACCAAAATGAAATTCAATATCTTAAATATGGAACTGAAAGAACTAAATGATAAGCGGCGATTCGTGTCACCCACTTGCTTCTAATTTGGAACTTTTTAAAAAGCATGAGTCAAATAAGGTGAGTGCAAAAGTAGCCTGTATTCCTGAATATATGGGCGTTTGTGCCTTAATTCATGTTGTATGACAGAAAACCAAAAACTTCATACAATCTGAACATTACATTTTAACCAGCTGTTTAATAAGATGAAAGTAAGAAATAACACTTTATAAAAAATTTTAGGGGGGAGGAGGGAT
Source organism: Gracilibacillus orientalis (assembly GCF_900114645.1). Lineage (GTDB taxonomy): Bacteria > Bacillota > Bacilli > Bacillales > Amphibacillaceae > Gracilibacillus > Gracilibacillus orientalis. The sequence goes on from NZ_FOTR01000005.1 coordinate 240,341, forward strand.
ACGATGTTAGCCTTTGATATTTTAGAATATCAAAAACGTTTAACGAAGACAAAACAACAGATGGCTGAAAGCGGGATTGAAGTGTTACTTGTAACAGACCCAGCTAATATGAATTATATATCAGGCTATGATGCTTGGTCATTCTATGTTCACCAAATGTTAATTATCATCATTGATGAACCTCAGCCAATTTGGATTGGTCGTTATCAAGATGCAAATGGCGCGAAAATTACCACATGGATTTACAACGAAAATATTATTCCTTTCCCAGATTATTATGTGCAATCATCGATTTACCACCCAATGGATTTTATAGCAGAAATTTTAAAACAGATAGGGCAAGGAAATAGAAACATTGGTGTTGAGATGGATAATTATTATTTCACTGCCAAAGCTTATGAAAGGTTAAAGTATGGACTTCCCAATGCTACATTTAAAAATGCGGATTTATTAGTGAACTATGTAAGGATTATCAAATCAGAGCAAGAGATTGAATATATGAAGCAGGCAGCAGAAATTGCTGATCAAGCGATGTATAAAGCAGTAGAAAGCGTACGGGTAGGGAATAGAGAGTGTGATACAGCAGCAGCAATATATCATCAAATGATTTCTGGTACGGATGATTATGGAGGTGATTATCCAGCTATTGTTCCGTTGCTTCTGTCTGGAGATAATACTGGTGCACCACATCTAACTTGGTCGGAGAGAAAATATAAAGAAGGAGAATCTGTTGTTATTGAATTAGCAGGCTGTTACAAGAGGTATCATGTACCAGTAGCTCGAACAGTATCGATAGGTAAACCTTCTATACAGCTTGAGAAAATTGCTCCGATTGTCGTTGAAGGTTTGAATGCCGTTTTAGATGCGGTAAAGCCTGGAGTCACTTGTGGAGAACTGGAAAGGTATTGGTATAACTGTCTCAAAAAATATGGAATTGAAAAAGAGGCAAGACTAGGATATTCCGTAGGTTTAGGTTACCCGCCGGATTGGGGAGAGCATACAGCAAGCATTCGAGCAGAGGATTCAACCGTTTTACAACCAAACATGACTTTCCACCTTATTCCGGCCTTATGGTTTGACGATTATGGAATTGAGATCAGTGAATCATTTCGAGTAACAAAAAATGGTGGTGAAACGTTCACCAAAATCCCAAGAGATTTAATTGTGCAAGATCCCTTTCCGTTTCAAGAAAAAGGCGGAATAATCAGCTAGTTTTCCATATGATTAGATAGATTATAGATGAGGAGGGCCTAGTATGAGAGATGTAAAAATGAGTACAAAAGCAGTATGGGCAGGAGAAAAAGATCAATTAGCTTTCGGAGCCACTCAAGTTCCAGTTGTGCATAGTGTATCTTTTGGTTATGACGATATGGATGAATGGTATGAAGTCGCTATCGGAAATAAAGAAGGTCATATCTACGGTCGTAATACCAATCCAACCGTTGAAGCATTTGAAGAAAAAATAAGAATTTTAGAAGGAGCAGAAGCTGCTACGAGCTTTTCGACTGGCATGGCAGCCATTAGTAATACACTCGGAACTCTATTATTTCCAGGGGATCGAATAGTTTCCATAAAAGACACTTATGGCGGAACCAATAAAATATTTACCGAATTTTTGCCAAAGCAAAAAATAGACGTAGTTTTATGCGACACAGGAGATCATGCAGCGATTGAAAAAGAGGTAGCAAAAGGCTGTAAAGTTCTTTATTTAGAAAGTCCCACTAATCCAACAGTGAAAATAACGGATATTGAACGAATGGCGAAGGTTGGAAAAAAAGCTGGAGCTATAGTCATTGTTGATAACACATTTGCTACTCCGATAAACCAAAACCCACTTGAATTGGGAGCAGATTTAGTGATTCATAGTGCTACTAAATTTTTAGGCGGTCATGCAGATGCATTAGGCGGCTCAGTATGTGGATCTAAAAAATTAGTAGAAAGTATTTATCATTATAGAGAAATCAATGGAGCAACACTTGATCCAATGTCAGCCTATTTATTGCTAAGAGGCATGAAAACGCTTCAGTTGAGAATTGAAAAGCAAAGTGAGAATGCAATGGTAGTTGCTCGCTATTTGCAATCTGTTGATGCCGTTGAATCGGTATTTTACCCAGGATTAGAGGACCATCCAGGCCATGATATTGCTAAGAAACAAATGAACGGGTTTGGCAGCATGTTAAGTTTTTCGGTAAAGGGTGGGGTGGATACACTCAGACATTTACTTCCAAAGCTAAAATATGTGAACCGTGCAGCGCATCTTGGCTCTGTTGAAACTATTGTGGGCCCCTCACGCACAACAAGTCACGTAGAATGTACACCAGAAGAAAGAGCTGCAATGGGGATACCGGAAGGGTTAATTCGATATTCAGCAGGACTGGAAGATAAGGATGACTTAATTCATGATTTAGAGCAAGCCTTTCAATCCTTGCCAGAAAGTTTATTTGTAAACAAGTAAAGCAACCACCGATTTTTCTTTAAAAAAACAATGGAGGTGATGAGATTGACTATGAAGGTCGCTTTTATTGGGTTTGGCGGTGTTGGGCAGGCTTTGGCAGAGATTTTTTTGAAACAACAAAAGGGCGAAAAGCCATCGTTTGGTTTCGAGCCCGAGGTTGTCGCTGTATCCGATATTATGAAAGGATCTGTGTATCATCCAAATGGATTAAACATTGAAGAGTTGTTATCTGCCGTTAGAGATTCTGGGAGTTTAGATGCTTATCCAGATCAAACAGGACTAATTAGAGGCTGGGATAGCATGGATACGATCAAGGATACGAATGCAGATATGATTGTTGAGGTAACGTTCACAGATGTGAAAACAGGTCAACCAGCCATTGACCATTGCCAAACAGCTTTTGAACATAATAAAAGTGTAGTAACGACTAATAAAGGTCCTGTTGCCTTAGCTTATGATGAGCTATCAGCACTCGCTGAAAAAAACGACGTGTTCTGGGGATTTGAAGGGACGGTAATGAGCGGAACACCAGCTCTCAGATTGCCCGTTATGACGCTAGCAGGTAATGAAATAACGGAAATTAAAGGGATTCTAAATGGAACGACTAATTATATGATTACTGAAATGGAAAAAGGTAAGACATACAAGGAAGCCTTAGAAAAAGCACAAAGCCTAGGGTTTGCAGAAGCGGATCCAGTTAGTGACGTAGAAGGTTATGATGCGAGATATAAGACAGCGATTTTAGCGAACTATTTAATGGGTAAAAAAATAGCATCAGAAGATATTTATTGTAAGGGAATTAGCGATTTAACATTAGAGATGGTGAAAGAAGCATTAGATGAAAATCAAAAATGGCGTCTGCTCTCGCGTTTAACCAAAAGGGAAGATGGTTCTGTTGAAGCTTCGGTTAAGCCAGAGCTGGTAGATGGTAACGATCCATTAGCTGGAGTTAATGGTCCAACAAATGCGATTGTCTATGAATGTGACTTATCCGGTCCAATTATGTTAACAGGTGCAGGGGCAGGGTTAATCGAAACAGGTTATTCACTTTTTATTGATATCATTCACTACCATAGACAAAATGCCCTAACCAAACTTTAATAGGGGGTGAATTCCATGCAACTACAAGTAAAACAAGAAAAAATGTTGATTGCAGGACAATGGATAGCTGCTGAGCAAACATTTGATGTATTTGATCCGCAAGATAATCGATTAATTGCCAAAGTACCATTAGCTACAGAAAATGATATGCTAATGGCCATTGAAAAAGCAGATGAGGCTTATCTAAACAACAAATATTGGCCAACTTATGCAAGAATGGCTGTGCTTCAACGAGTAGCCTCTTATATAGAAGAGAATAAAGAGCGTTATGCAGAAACGATAGCATTAGAAGGAAGTAAAACAATTCAAGAGGCTCGTGGAGAGGTGAAACGAGCGATACAAACGATTAAAATCAGCGCAGAAGAAGCGCGAAGGATAAATGGAGAAACGATTAATTTTGATCAAAGTGAAAGTGGAGAAAATAGGGTGGGCTATTATTATCGCTTTCCAGTAGGTGTGATTGGAGCTATTACCCCGTTTAATGATCCTTTAAATTTAGTAGCTCACAAGGTTGGTCCAGCGATTGCCTCTGGAAATGCGGTTATTGTCAAACCAGCATCTGATACGCCGTTGAGTGCATTGCTTTTGGCAGAAGCATTCACAAAATCTGGTTTACCTGCAGGCATGCTATCCGTTGTGACCGGATCAGGTCGAGATGTAGGCGACGTGCTCGTCACACACCCTTCCATCACAATGATTACATTTACGGGAGGGGTGGATGTTGGGAAGAAAATAGCGCATAAAGCTGGAATTAAGAAGGTAGGAATGGAGCTCGGTTCCAACTCTCCGGTTATCGTGTTAAAAGATGCAGATGTTGAAAAAGCAGTGGCGTCTTGTGTTTCAGGTGCTTTTACAGTTGCCGGCCAAAATTGTATTGGTGTCCAGCGAGTTTATGTAGAAAAGGAAGTATATGATCAATTCTTAGAGTTATATAAACACAGGACTTCTGAACTGCATTTGGGAGATAAAATGGATCCATTAACAGACATTGGCCCAATGATTAATGAACGGGAAGCAAAAAGAGTTGAAGCATGGGTAAATCAAGCAGTAGTAGAAGGGGCAAAAATTCAAATTGGTGGAAAAAAAGAAAGAGCCTTTTATTATCCTACTATTCTAACAGATGTCCCTAGTAATGCTGTGATTGCTCAAGAAGAAATATTTGGTCCTGTCGTACTTGTCTATTCAGTAGAGGATGTGCATCAAGCGATTGATCAGTCAAACGCTGTTGATTATGGGCTGCAAGCAGGGATATTTACCAAAGATTTGGAAAATGCATTTTTAACGATACAGGAGTTAGAAGTTGGCGGCATCATGGTGAATGATAGTAGTGATTATCGTATTGATGCTATGCCTTTTGGGGGAGTGAAACAATCGGGGTTAGGAAGAGAAGGTATCAAGTCCTCGATTGAAGCCATGACAGAGCTAAAGGTAGTGAGCTTTAAACTAAACTAATCATTTTAAGGATAATAAGTAACGCGTTCACAGCAGTTAGCAGTTCCATTTTGGGGTTGATCCAAAGTGGTTACCCAAAAAAAGTTAGAGTTCTATTATGCGGCTGATTGGCTGAGTTGAGTTCAGGATTCGATTGAACTCAACCCGGCTAATTTTGTTTTTGATCGTTTATTGTTATACCAGTCTATACAACAGTTCTATATTGTTAATAATCGTTAGTTTCTTTCTTTTTACGTATCGCTTCAACATAAAAAATCACAAATATTAAACCACTATACACACCAACATCTATTTCAGCCGCAAATGACAAGATAATTAGCACTAATAAAATTCCTAAACTACCAATGACTAATTTCCAAAAACTAAATCCTGTTCTAAAAAACAGTGCTGCATACACATAAGTTACTATTAAACCAATTGCCCATATAATATCAAAACTATTAAAGTCATTATTAATTAACTGTACTGATAACGAAGCCACAATAACACCAAGTATAAAAGATATAACACTTTTCATAGTAAATCCACCTATTTATAATATTTTTATTTATACCTTAATTAACATCTATTTCTCCGATTAACTCTCCATTTAATTCTTTCTGCTTCGACTTTGTTAGCAAGCCTTTCAAAGAGTTATAGAATTTCAAAAATCATTTCATCTATTAAATAGCGTGTGATTATTTATTGCTTGTTGCCATGACTCCAACCAGCGATCCCGCTTTATGCAATGATTTTCATCAGAAAAGTAACTGCTATTTACTACTAACAACACATGAAAATTATTCTTCTCCATCCTACATTTCTTGCTGTAAAATGACAAAGAAAAGAATACTTCTCCATCTTTTTGTGCGACAAAGAGTTATATTCCAAGATTCCCATACAAATACTCGATGACAAGTTTTTTACAATACTTGCCCATAAAAAAACACCCCCGAAAGTTAGATTCTCTACTCTAACTTTCGGGGGGAGGCTCTTTTTATTTCATATTATTCTTTTACGTGTGCTGGTACTTCTACACCTAATTTCGCAGCAATTCCTTCTGCTAATTCAGGATGTACTTTATAGAAATGTTCTAATTGGCGTTCAACAATACCTTCACGAGTTACGGCACTCATATGATCCGCAAAGTTTTGGATGAGACGCTCGCGCTCTTCATCATTCATCACATCACGGAATAACGAACGAGGCTGAGAGTAGTGATCATCATGATCATATGGAACACTGTCAGCAAATCCAGAAACATCAAATGGATTAATTTTATTTTCTGGTGTTTCTTTTGGTGCATCACTAAAGCTGTTTGGCTCATAGTTAGGGGCACTGCCATTATTACCATCATGTCTCATTTGACCATCACGTTGATAGTTGTTAACCGATGATTTTGCACGGTTGATTGGTAGTGTTTCATGATTTGTTCCAACACGGTAGCGATGCGCATCAGAATATGCATACAAACGACCTTGAAGCATTTTATCTGGAGATGCTTCGATACCAGGAACAAAGTTTCCAGGTGAGAAGGCAGCTTGTTCTACTTCTGCAAAGTAATTTTCAGGATTGCGATCTAATACCATTTTACCAACTTCAATTAGTGGATAATCATCATGTGACCATACTTTCGTTACATCAAATGGATCATAACGATAGTTTAGTGCATCTGCTTCAGGCATGATTTGAACTTTTAATGTCCAAGAAGGAAAGTTATCTTCTTCTATTGCATTAAATAGATCTTCTATATGATAGTCAGGATTTGTACCTGCAAGTTCATCCGCAACCTTAGGATCTAAGTTTTTAATACCTTGATCAGTTTTGAAATGATATTTAATATAGAAAGCTTCTCCATCTTTATTTACCCATTTAAACGTATGGCTTCCGTACCCGTTTTGATGACGATGGGTTGCTGGAATTCCACGATCAGAATGTAAAATAGTAATTTGGTGAAGTGATTCTGGTGATAGTGACCAGAAATCCCATACCGCATTTTTATCTTTTAAGTGCGTTTGCGGGTTACGTTTTTGGGTATGAATAAAGTCTGGGAATTTAATGGCATCACGAATAAAGAATACGGGTGTGTTATTTCCAACTAAATCATAGTTACCTTCATCCGTATAGAATTTAACAGCGAAACCACGAGGGTCACGTACAGTATCGGCAGAACCTAATTCACCAGCAACAGTTGAGAAACGGATGAACATAGGTGTTGTCTTGCCAACTTCAGATAAAAAGTCTGCTTTTGTATATTTAGAAATGTCATTGGTTACTTCAAAATAGCCGTGTGCTCCGGCGCCTTTTGCATGCACAACTCTTTCTGGAACTCTTTCTCGGTTAAAGTGAGCTAGTTTTTCTAGTAAATGAACGTCTTGGATTAACGTTGGTCCTCTATGCCCTGCTGTAATGGAGTTTTGATTATCTCCAACTGGTGTACCAGAGGCAGTTGTTAGGTATTTTTTTTCTTGACTCATATATAGCACCTCTCTCTTAAAGATTTTACACTCTTTATTATAATACAAGTTTTATAAAAATCAATATTTATTTAAAATAATTTTAATTAAGAAAATGTAAAAAAAGAGAAGCAGACTATCAACGAGATAGTTGCTCTCTATGGATTGGGAAACATCCTTGGAACTTTTGTTGATTGGGGGTAACAAAAGATATGTGTAAAGGGAATGTTTCATCACTGTATGTGATTAAGTACATTATAACGATAATGAGAATCATTTTCAATATAAAAGTTCATTTTTTCAGAAAATTTTTTCTGCAAACCAAACACAAGAAATTTCAAGCTTGCGGGTGTATACTATAAAGAGATAAAGGAAGTGATATGAATGGTTCTGGATTTGCAAAAAGTAGGACTAAAAAAAGAGGGAAATTGGATACTAAAAGAGATTGATTGGAAAATGAAAAAAGGAGAACACTGGACATTATTGGGTTTGAATGGGGCAGGAAAAACAGCACTTTTACATATGTTGTGTTCATACTATTTTCCAACGGAAGGCAAAGTTAAAGTCATAGGCAAGCAATTTGGAAAGGATGTACTTGGTGAACAGTTAAGACAGCAAATTGGTATTGTATCTTCCGCCTTAAAACAACGAATTTATGGTACTGATAGTGCATACCAAGTCATATTAAGTGGTGCTTTTGCTTCGATTGGTTTATATGAAACTCCAACAGATGAGATGCGTGCCAAGGCGAAACAGTTATTGAAGGACCTTGATTGCTTTTCATATGCTAATCGTGCCTATCGAACATTGTCACAAGGTGAACAGCAACGCGTGTTAATCGGACGAGCTCTCATCAATAATCCTAAATTATTAATTTTAGACGAGCCGACAAGTGGATTAGATTTTGTTGCAAAAGAGCAATTATTAGAATCGATTGAGCAAATAAGCAGAAGCGAAAATGCGCCTTCCATTATTTATGTAACACACCATGTAGAGGAGATTTTACCAACTTTTTCGAAAACTTTACTGTTAAAAGATGGCCGTGTATTTAATCAAGGTGCAACAAAAACTATGGTCAACTCGGAAAATTTAACCGCATTTTTTGGAGTGCCAGTAGAGGTAGATTGGTCAGAGAAACGTCCAAGATTAAAAAAGATATAACACCCTAGGAGTAGACAGAGATGTTAAACCGTTTAAATCAAATCTTACAAAGAATTATGCCCTTTATAGCACCAACAAGTGTAATCATTGGTGTTTTATATGCGGATTTTTTTATTCATTTTGATAACTGGGTTATCTGGATCTTTGCATTTATGACATTTGCAGGGAGTTTGAGCTTGAATTTTGTTGCTTTATATCGAGTGGTCGCTCATCCTTTATCGATAGTGATAGCACTTGTTATTTTACATGTTTTAATGCCATTATGGGCGTTTCTAATAGGAAGTATCACCTTTAGTAATGATCATTTAACTGTTATTGGTTTTGTATTAGCGATGATTATTCCAACAGGTATTACAAGTTTTATTTGGGTTTCCATGAATAAAGGAAATGTTGCATTAACGCTATCCGTCATTTTGATTGATACGATTTTATCACCCTTCATTGTCCCGTTGTCTTTATCATTATTTATCGGAGCATCCGTTGATTTAGAAGTATGGTCGATGATGAAAGGTTTGTTTATCATGATCGTGATCCCCTCTATACTAGGTATGATTCTACATGAAATGACTCGTGGAGAAATTCATGAGAAATGGAGTCCACGCTTAGCCCCTTTTTCAAAAATGGCGCTAGCGTTAGTGATTATGATTAATAGCTCAGAGGTAGCAGATTATTTATTAGATATTGATTTTCATCTTGTTAAAGTAGCCGTTACCATGTTTTTTGTAGCTGCAAGTGGATATTATTTAGCATGGATACTGGGTAAATGGTTAAAACGGGAAAATCAAGATGTGATTTCCCTGACATTTAGCAGCGGGATGAGAAACATTAGTGCCGGAGCAGTTATAGCTGTTCAATATTTTCCGGGGCCAGTGGCAGTACCTGTTGTTGTTGGTATGTTATTTCAACAAGTTTTAGCTTCTTTATACAGCAAATTTCTCCACAAAAGAAAATAAATATTGTGAATTTTCTTGATAATGTTAAAATTATGTATTGAAGTAATTTTTAACGAAAGGAGGGGGACAAATGACAGAAAATCAATCGCCTCAAGATAATGAAGAACAAAAGTCAGAGCAACAAACCAAAACATCAACGGGATTAGACCAAAATGTCGCCGGTTTATTAACATATGTACTAGGGTTTATTACTGGTATCATTTTTTTATTGTTAGAAAAAGATAATCGCTTTGTCCGTTTTCATGCATTACAATCGACTTTTATATTTGTAGCTTTGATTGTGGTAAATACGGTTCTTGGTATGATTCCTTTATTGGGATGGCTTGTAAGTATTTTAATTTTACCTTTAACAGCTGTTCTATGGATTGTCTTAATGATAAAAGCCTATCAAGGTCATTATTTCAAGTTACCATGGATCGGTGACATGGTAGACCAACAATTAGATAAATAATAAAGTAATCAAGATCTGATGTTTTTATCAGGTCTTTTTTTGGTTTCTAATCATGAATGAGGCACTTAATTAATAATATGAAAGTAAAGAAGAAAAGAGAGAAGGTGCCCTATGATTACATGGTTATCTTTTGCTTTATTATCACTGGCGACATTTCGGTTAACAAGGTTGATTGTTTATGATAAGATCACAGGTTTTATTCGAGCACCTTTTTTTGAGGTAGAAGAAAAATGGTTGCCCGATGGTACCATAGAAGAGACGGTGATGTTTAAAGGAAATGGATGGAAGCGATGGATTGGTGAACTATTACGGTGTCACTGGTGTACGGGCATTTGGTCAGCTTTATTTTTATTCTTAGGCTTTCACTTTTATTCTACTGTATTTATCCCAATCATTATTGTATTAGCGATTGCAGGAGTAGCAGCAATTATCGAAGTCATTATTTCCTATTTTATTTAAGAGTATGTTACTTTTTCCTTTTGTAACCACTGCAGCTGCATGACTTTTTCTTTCGACCTTTTTTCCGTCTGTTGACAGACGTATGAGTAATAGTAGACATGATCAAAACTCCTTCATCTTACAAGATTATGAACATTCAATGTTATTTTATGGTCATCGCTATAAAAGCGTTCGGGAGTAGAATAAAAACGATGAAAATGACCAAATGGAGTAGCTTAGAAATTCAAAGGATCTATTCGCCTTTTTCCTTTTAACTACCGTAGTTTCCATAAACTGCGAAGTAACTTTTGTGTTCCTTACTCCCATTCTATTTGAGATGAGTGCTAGTCCGACGCTGCGTGAAAACACTCCCTTTCACCAAGGGCACAAGTGCAACATCTACTCAAGCAGGATCGCTTTCGTAGTGTTTTCTATGCCGTCAGGGAACGCTGCAGCCTCCTCGCGAGCAAAGAACGCTCACTGCGGGGTCTTCAGACTGTTCCTTTTCGAAGAGCAGGACGATCAAGTATCGCATTTTTCCGCAGCTTAGAGTAGTTTCTTGATCAAGTAAGAGGAATCCATAGAATATAATTTTATGAGTGTTATATTCTTGTAATAATCAGAAAATCACTACTAGCGCAGGCAGAATACGCAGACTCCTGTGGGAACAGCGCGAGCTGAAGACCCCACAGAAAAGCGCACTTTGCTTTTTGAGGAGGCTGAGGCCGTGCCCACGGAAAGCAAAGTATTCTGCCGGAGCGTAACCCAACCACTTATCAAAAATCAGGATTGGAGAAAATTTTCACTATGTCGCAGTTTGTATCGACTTGTTCCTTTTATTGTGAATTAGTTCACGATGTGGTGTTGTGTTATAATGGGACTTATTTCAAATGAAAGGGAAGGATACGGAGCATGTGGGTTGTCATTATTGTTTGTATTATTATAGTGATCGGTGTATTAGCACTGTCGATTTTGACTTTAAATAAAGGGTATGGATATAAGCAAACCATTGATCCATTACCGGGTGAGCAGGAATATAATGAAGAAAAAGAAGAGACTACCGAAAATTCATCGGACAAGACGGATGAAAATAAAAACAGTGACTGATAACAAAATTATCAGTCACTGTTTTTTGGTAATTTAGGAGAAGAGTGAGGGTTTTGAATAAACAAAGTTAAAGCATCACTTCCAAGGCGGTAGGCTACTCATTATTTACTCTTTACAGTATTTGTTTTCTTTAATAAATATAGTAAGTAAGGTGCTCCGATTAATGATACGATAATACCTGCTGGAATTTCTTTTGGTGCAAGTAAAAAGCGACCTAGAAAATCAGCGGTAAGAAGTAAAATACCACCAACAGCCAATGTTAATGGCAATAATCGTAATAATTTAGGTCCAACAAGTTGTCTAGCAATATGTGGTGCAAGCAAACCTACAAAACTGATGGCCCCAACAGCTGAGACACTAATAGCAGCTAATACCACACCAAGAATGATCATCAGTAGTCTCATTCTAGATGTTTTTACTCCTAAGCCCAGGGAGATGCTATCGTCGAATGATAATATCTCAAATGTATCGGCATAAGACAGTATGAGCGGTAGTATAATGATCATGGAGATGATTAAAATAAGGAAATGACTCCAGTTCACCCCATATGTACTACCCGCAAGCCATGTTAATGCCTGGGAAGCATGGATGTTTGCTCTGACTAATAAAATTTGAATAATCGCTGCTCCAACAGCTGATATAGCGATCCCCATTAATAACAGAATCATTGGTTGAAAGCCACTTTTGGCACTAATTAATAATACGATTCCCATGGTTAATAATGCACCAATTAAAGCGCCTAGTGGCACGAAAATAAAAGGTGCTTGAGGAAATACGATCAACAATAATACAGCAAATACACTTGCCCCTGAAGTAATACCAAGCACAGAGGCATCGGCAAGGGGATTCCGTAGTACTGTTTGCATTAATAGGCCACTTATCGCCATCATCATTCCAATACCGAAGCTTACTAAGACACGCGGTACACGGAAATCCCATACGAAACTGTTGAACATTAGTTCATGTGGTAGGTCTACTAATTTTGTAAAGCTTGTACCTCCAAATGATAAACTGATGATAATTAATAATCCCACAGCAACAGCTAATATAGAATAAAAGAACTTGAAACGCGTAATCCGTACCTTTCCTTCTAAAGCACTTCCAGCAGACTGTATACGAGAACTCATTTTTAATGCTAAATACACAAGCCAAGGAGCACCGACAATTGCTGTCATAGCGCCTACAGGTATCTCGGATGTTGGGGAAACCAGCCGTACTAAGATATCGGCAGCAATCAGTAAACTAGCTCCTACTACTATATTAGCAAGAATCATTGTACGATGTAGTCTAATCCCCATTAAACGTACTAAATGAGGGGCGATGATACCAACAAATCCGATCGGACCAACAACAGTTACGGTCACGGCCGCAAGTAATATTGCAATGATCCAGCCTAACACTTTGCTTAATGTAATATTCTGTCCTAAACCAATTGCGGTGTCATCACCTAATAACAAAATATCAAAGCGACGACTTACAATAAGAGCTAGTAACAGTGTTGATAAAATCCACGGTGTAGCGAATTGTACGCCAGTCCAGTCCAATTGTATTAATGTACCAGCTCCCCATAGAAAAAGGCCGGATACTTCGTTCTCAAATAATAATTGCAAAGCACTTGTAAAAGAAGAAAACAGCATTGTTACAATCATACCTGTTAGAGCAATTCTAACCGGGTCAAGTGATTTACCAACAAGAAACGTTACACAAAGTGCTGCAATTAAACCACCTGTCATGGTGACTAAGATTGGATAGGTACCACTTATACTAGGGAAGAAAATGGTGAATAACACGACAAAAAAATAAGCCCCTGCGTGAATCCCCAACGTACTAGCACTTGCGAGGGGGTTTTTTGTCATTGTTTGTAATAGCATTCCAGCGACAGCCAATGAAGCCCCAGCCAAGCACCCAATAACAAAACGCGGCATACGACTGTATAATAAAAAATTCATTTGTTGCTCATCTTGCCATACTTCTATCCAAAAAGAAAAAAAGTCAGAAGAAGCTTGACCTTGGCTAACATGAATTAGTCCAAGGACGAGAAATAATAGTACACTTCCAATGAATAATAAAAAAGACTTAACATTCATTGTATCACTTCACAAGAGCTTCTTCTACGTGGTCAATCATTGTTTCCATAGATAAAACACTTCCGAAAGTCCATATGCCTGCACCAACATCATACATCGCACCTTCTTGTACAAAATAAAGTGAATTCCATGCTTCATTTCCTGCTAAGTTATCAAATAGTGGATCATCTTTTTGTACTGTATGTAAGAATAATGCTTCCTCATAATTAGAAACAGTTTCCACATTAGATTCAACAAAACCACTAGATTGTACACCTTGATCTTGAATTTTATTTGTTAAGCCAACACCTTCAAGTACTTGGCTTACAAGAGAGTTTGGTGTGAATAGTCGAAAAGTTGGTGTCTGATTCACTGAATAAGCTTGTGTAAAAACAAAATCTGTCATTGGTAGATTAGCAGCTTCAATGTTTTCCTTCGCTTCTTGCATGCTTTCCTTTAAATGAGTAATGCGATCTTCTGCTTTTTGTTCTTTTCCAACCAATGTTGCAGTCTTCTGTAATGTATCTATCATATGGGCATATAAATCTTCCTGTGCTTCTTGTGATGTACTATCATACATTACCACAGGTGCAACTTTCTCAAGTTCTTCTTTGAAATCGCCTTGATGCCCTTTTTTACCAATAATGACATCTGGATTTAGGTTAGCGATTTCTTCTATGTTTGGTTCTGTTCGAAGTCCTACTTCTGTGACACTATCATCTAATTGAGCATCTATTGTAACCCATTTATTAAAATTCTCAATATCAGCTACCCCTACAGGCTGTATGCCTAATGCTAACAATTCTTCTACTATACTCCATTCTAATGCCACAACTCTTTTTGGAACTTCATCAAATGTTTGTTGACCAAACCCATCTTCAATCATAATGCTTTGGCTTTCTGTTTCTTCTGTTTCCGAAGCGGTTGTTTCATCGCTCTTTTGCATACATCCAGCTAAGACAAGGATGCCCAATAGTAAAATAATCATAATTTTTTTCATCATTAACAACTCCAATTTGTAAAAATTTGCAATCTATTCAGTCTGTGTCTAGTTTAATAGATTGATACAGTCCTTATATTTAGTATAATGCTACTAAAATGGATTTTGATTAAAGGATATGACGTCCATTTTGTTCTCATCTGGAATACCTCTTGTAGGTTGTTGTCATCACTTCTAGAGGAATACCATCCAATTGTTGTAAATGTCTAATCAGTTGCTTTATAATTTTTTTAAGACTGCCGATTGTTGCTTAGTATGAAGGCGTTCATATGTAATAACGTGCACACAGTTACATCAATCAGTGGGAAGCTGATTATTTGTGGCACTATCTTGATCTGTAGGATTATTTTTGAAGTGGATTAACGAATAAGTTGTCCTTCTAAAAATGGCTCTACTTCTCGCTTTAAATATTTGTGCAATTGTTTTATCACTATAGATCTTCCATAACTGTAATGGTGTTGAGAATAGATGATGACAATATCACCATAGCCGACAAGAATGTTATGTTGCCTGTTTTGGAAATCCACCCCCCTCTAACGAAAATGATTATCGTTATCAATTATATGTTATATGTGTTTTGAAAGTTTGTCAATTACTAGAAGGAAGGGGTTATAGAGGTGTGCAATTTTGTGTTGTTCATATCGTAAATACCAGTTCATTATTTCTTTTAAATAAATACAATAGTAGTGTCAAAGATTCCTTTATTGACTAAATTTAGTCAATAAAAAATGCACCTTCCATCATTAGGTAGTTCCTAATAATGGAAGGTGCATGATTTGTCAATTTTCTGTTACCCCTCTAAGGATTATTCATTTATAAGGAAGCCTTATAAATGGCAATCGCATCATCGCGATTTAGATTCTTGAAATTACCGAATTCAGGTCTTGCGATCACGGTTTTGTCTGCCATTTCCTCGAGAGTGTCCTCACTAATATCATAATCAGCTAGGCGAGATGGCGCGTCAATACTATTCCAGAATGCTCGAAGTTTAGCGATTCCTTCTAAGCCAACTTCTTTATCTGACTTACCGTTTGGATCAACATCAAATACACGTACTGCTAATTGTTTAAAACGACTTACGTTTTCATCGATCGCATATTCCATCCAATTTGGGAATAGGATCGCTAGACCGCCACCATGTGGAATGTCATGTACTGCTGAAACGGCATGTTCCAGGTTATGTGTTGCCCAGTCACCATGATAACCCATGTTTACCATCCCGTTTAATGCCATCGTACCATTATATAAAACTGTTGCACGATACTCTTCATTTTCAGGATCTTCTAATAATTTTGGAGCTGTTTCTACCATCGTTTGTAGAATTCCTTCTACCATACGATCCTGTAATAATGTATTTGCTTCATGATGGAAATAATGCTCAAGTGCGTGTGACATAATATCTACCATGCCATAAACCGTTTGGTCTTTTGGCACTGTTTTAGTGAATACAGGATCCAAAATCGAGAAAGCAGGGAAGGTATAAGGACTGCCCCAACCATGTTTTTCATTTGTTTCCCAATTTGTGATTACAGATCCATTGTTCATTTCTGACCCAGTGGCTGCCAGAGTTAAAACCGTACCAAATGGAAGTGCATCTGTTGTGGTCGTTTTTTTTGTAACAATATCCCAAATATCATCATTTGATGTGGCACCTGCAGCTATTGCTTTTGTACAGTCAATTGTACTACCGCCACCAACAGCAAGGATGAAATCTATTTTTTCTTCTTTGCAAATTTCAATTCCTTTACGTGCTGTGGTTACACGTGGGTTTGGTTCAACACCGCTTAATTCAGATACATTTTTATTTTCTTTCTTCAATATATCAATGACCTGGTCATATAATCCGTTTCGTTTAATACTTCCGCCACCGTAGACAAGAAGAATATTATCTCCGTAACCTTGTAATTCTGTTTGTAAGTTTTCTAATTGCCCTTGACCGAAATATAACTTCGTAGGGTTATGAAAAATAAAGTTTTGCAT
The DNA here is from genome assembly GCF_900114645.1 of Gracilibacillus orientalis. Lineage (GTDB taxonomy): Bacteria > Bacillota > Bacilli > Bacillales > Amphibacillaceae > Gracilibacillus > Gracilibacillus orientalis. The sequence continues at coordinate 256,940 of NZ_FOTR01000005.1, forward strand.
TTGCTTACCTCCTTGGAATCAACATTCACTTTTAAATATGGCAATAATCTCAGTTTGTGTAAAGTATTATGCTTTTATGTACAAGAAAGAATAGCTTGGCAAAGTAGATAAATTTCTCCATTCTGATTCAATAAAGTGTTTAATAATTGAAGGAACAGGAATAGTATTGGTAGAATGAATAATATAGAACAAAAGCAAGTGTTCTAATTAATTTGAAGGAGTGGATAGAGTGAGTAACAAATTATTTACATCCAAAGCAACTGCACAAGGTGGCCGTGACGGTCATGTAAAATCAGATGACGGTTTAATTGATTTAAACCTGGTAAATCCAGCTGGTGATGGTGATGGGACAGGCTCTAATCCAGAACAATTATTTGCTGCAGGTTATTCTGCATGCTATGACGGTGCTTTGAATCTAATGGCATCAAAACAAAAAAAAGAGATTGAATCTGCTATTACGTCAGAAGTTAGCTTAATAAAAGATGAAGCTGACGGAGGATTCAAAATTGGTGTGGTACTAAACGTAGAAATCAAAGGCGTATCACAAGAGGAAGCAGAAGAATTGGCAAAGCAAGCACATGACTTCTGTCCATACTCCAAAGCAACAAGAGGCAATATTGATGTAGAATTAAAAACGAAAGCTGTATAAATATAGAAAGAGCACGGTGTTCCTAAACACCGTGCTCTTTTCTTATCATGGTGAAATATCTTACATAATACTCCACTTCAATAATTAGAATCAAAAGAAGTCTCACTTTATTACGAACGATTTTTAAAGTAATCTGAAAAAGCATGAAAAACTTCAATTCCCTGGTACAGCCAGACACTCACTGCTGCAAAAGAGAATAGACCGATGATAAAGAATCTAAACCACATGATTATACCTCCTTCAGTTTAGTTTTGTGGAAGGGGTACAAATGTGATCAGATAATTAGATTGATAAAACACCGCATGTAGATAATGTCGAGATACAAACGATTGTTGAAGAGAGTAAATAACCGTGAAAAGTAGTAATGTTCCAATCAATACTCGGTCTTCATTTAAAATACCTTTGTCTGCAGCTGAATCATGATGATCTGCATCATAATAATAAGTAGCATGTAGTTCATCGTTTAATTCTATATTTAATGTTACATCAGATTGATGACTTGATAATGAGATTAAGTAAGAAATGGTTAACATCATCATGACAAGAATGAGAGATTTTCTCATAAGTTCAACCATCTCCATTTCTTATTCATAAATCTAGTATACACCCGATGTACAGCTGGGTAAAGTTACTTTCATTATAATTTACATTAGTTTTATCACGGTGTTAATCTTCTGTAAAGTCCCCACTTATAGCAGTTTTGCTTTATCTTCATGATTGTAATACTTTTTTATTTCTACTTGCCCCTAAACCGAATCCAATCATAACTAATGTAACAAATAGTATCGTTATAATAGAAGGTTGCCAATGGTTTGTTATGTCAAAGATAAGGCCGATGACTATCGGTCCAACCGATGCTAACAGGTAACCAAAAGATTGGGACATACCTGATAATTCAGCAGCTTGTCTGGCATTAGAGGTTCTTAGTCCAAGCAAGGCTAATGCTAAACTTATACTTGCCCCTAACATAATTCCAATGAACGTAATAGCAATGGTTGATCCGATTACACCAGGCTCAAAATACAATATGCTATAGCCGATTAGCCCAGACAACCCAAAAACTGCAACGACCGGTTGTTGGTTTTTTAGTTTTCCTGCAATAACAGGTGTGAAGAAAGTAGCAGGCAGGCTAATAAATTGCATGTATGCTACATACCATCCAGCAACTGATCCTGAAAACCCATTGGAAATTAATATTTCAGCTAACCATGATATCGTCACATAAAATAAAAAAGACTGTAATCCCATAAAACAGGTGACTTGCCAGGCAACAGGTGAGCGTAATAATTGGACTGTACTTGGTTCGTACAGTTCACTATCTTCTTTAAGTGGCGCTTTATTCATTGTAAATAGCCAGATAATAATACCGATAATCGTTAATATACTCCAGCTGGCTAAAGACCAATTCCAGCCAAGTCCAGCCGTTGTGGTCAGTGGTACACTTAAACCAGAGGCTAATGCTGCAAAAATAGACATGGATGTTGTATAAACGCCGGTCATTAAACCAATTTTACCTGGGAAATTACTTTTGATAAGGCTTGGTAATATGACGTTAATGATCGCAATGCCGACACCAATTAATACGGTACCGACGAATAATAATGTAATGGATGCTGTAGAACGAATGCAAATACCAATTAATAATGTAATAAGACCATAAAGTAATGCTTTTTCGTTGCTGGTCCGATTGGCAATCCGTGGTGCAATAGGTGACATAAAGGCAAAGGCGATGAGTGGCAGACTGGTTAAAAAGCCTGCACTCCAATTGCTAATTGATAAATCTTCACGAATAATTCCAATAATGGGACCGACAGAAGTGATTGCAGGTCTCAAATTAAAGGCTAAAAGAATAATGCCAATGATAAAAAGGAACGTATAATGTTTTTTTGTTAAAAGTGAATCTCTTTCCATTTTTTCACCTTATTTCTATGTTTTTATTAACAACTGTCATACAGAATATGCTAAAATAAGTAATAAACTATCAGTAGAATTTGCATTATAATAGAATAACATACATGAATCTCAAGTGGAAGTTATCTATGATGAAGGAAGGTCTATATGGAGAATAAGGTCGTTAAAGAATTACTTTCATGGTTGAAGGCTTTGTTGGTTGCTGTTATTATCGTATTTCTGTGTCGGCACTTTTTGATTACACCCTCCGTCGTGAAAGGTGAATCGATGATGCCGAACTTAGAAAACGGAGACCGGATTATTTTAAGTAAGATAAGTGAAATAAATCGTTTTGACGAAATTGCCTTCGAAGCACCGGATTCGAAAGATAATTATGTGAAGAGAGTAATAGGCTTTCCTGGTGATAAGCTCGAAATGAGAGATGATAACCTATATATTGATGGGGAGCTCTATGAAGAAGTATATCTTGATGACTCCAAATCAGCACTTTCTGAAGGTCAACAGCTGACAAATGATTTTACACTTAAAGAATTGACTGGTAAGGAAAATGTTCCTGAAGGCAAATTATTTGTGTTAGGCGATAATCGGAGAGTTAGTAAAGATAGTCGTGAATTTGGCTTTATTGACGAAGAGGCCGTCATTGGAGATGTTAAAATGCGTATCTGGCCGATTGATTCATTTGGGATTATTAATTAGGTGACGGGAAACTTGACAATTTATCGTTTCCGTGTTTAATTGGTAATAACTTCATAATAAAATTCCGCTAGGGGTGCTGCACGAGCAGCTGAGATAAGAATAGTGTTCTTAATCCCTTTGAACCTGAACTGGTTAAAACCAGCGTAGGAAAGCGGAGTCGGATGATGTGTGGAATACATGCATCTTATTTTTTGATATAAACAATTCAAAAAGCCGCTCCGCTAACCGCGAGCGGCTTTTATTATGGAAAATATTATTTATCTGGAGGCAGGAGAAATGACATTTAGTCAAGAATTGCGTGTAGCGGCAGATGATATTTACCAAGGTATTTTTCAACATCCTTTTGTAGTTGGAATTGGGGAAGGGAATCTACACAAAGAAGCGATCATTCATTATGTGAAAGCGGATTTTGAGTACCTTAATGCGTTTATGAACATTTATGGTATTGCAATTGCGAAAAGTAGTACAAGAGAAGATATGACCTATTTTTATGAAAAAATCGGTTTTATTTTAAATAGTGAAATTCATCCCCATCATAATTTGTGTCGTGTTGCAGGAGTTGACTATGATGAATTGCAAGGATACCCTCTGCCGCCGACAGCTGATCACTATGTAGCACACATGAAAAGCGTAGCACAGCAAGGAAGTATAGGCGAATTAATTGCAGCATTGTTACCTTGCCCATGGACTTATTTGGAAATCGGACATGAGTTAACAGATAAATACCAACCAACAGAAGAACATCCTTTTTATGAATGGATTACATTTTATGCAAAAGAAGAAACAGCGTCCGTTACAACAGAACTATGCGAGCGTTTAGATAAATGGGCTGAACAAGTCGGAGAAGCGGAAAAAGAACAAGCAAAGCTAGCCTTTATTAAAAGCTGTCAGTTAGAGTACTTATTCTGGGAGATGGCTTATAAGGTGGAAACGTGGCCATTTTCGTTAGATGGAAAGGGGAAATAGAAATGGATAAAGTGGCATCAGCACTCACGATAGCTGGAACCGATCCTTCAGGTGGTGCCGGTATTCAGGCCGACTTAAAAGTGTTTCAAGAGCAAGAAGTTTATGGTATGAGTGTTATTACCTCCGTAGTAGCGCAAAACACACTAGGTGTTCAAGATGTACAGCATTTGAGTGTTGATTTTATTGAAAAACAATTAGATGCCGTGTTAACAGATATTCAGCCACAAGCAATCAAGACAGGGATGATTGCTACTGTCGATATGATGAAATTGATAGCTGGAAAACTAGCGAAATCTAATATTCCTTATGTTATTGATCCGGTAATGGTAGCGAAAAGTGGTGATTCCTTGATGGACGAAACATCAAGGCAAGTAATTCGTAATACGTTGATTCCTCTTGCTACAGTAGTAACACCAAATGTACCAGAAGCGGAAATTTTGGTAGGTTTCGAAATTCATCATAATCAAGATGCAGAAAAAGCAGCGAAAGTAATTGTGGATGATTTAGGTGCAGAAGCTGCTGTTGTTAAAGGTGGTCATCTAAAGGGGGAAGCTGTGGATGTTTTATATGATGGTGAAAATATTCACTATTTAAAGGCAGATCGTTTTGATACGAAACATACGCATGGAACCGGCTGCACCTTTTCAGCTGCCATTACTGCTGAGCTTGCAAAAGGCAAGACAGTAAAAGATGCAGTAGTCATCGGCAAGGATGTTATTACAGATGCCATTCAATATCCGTTGGAATTAGGCCATGGATATGGTCCAACAAATCATTGGGGCTACAGGTTAAAAGGACTACCCCAACAAAGGGAGACATCTAAGTGAGTCATTTAATTGAAGAAGTAAGAAAGCAGCAACCATTGATTCATAATATTACAAATCAAGTAGTTATGAATTTTACAGCGAATGGCTTATATGCTGTTGGTGCAGCACCTGTAATGGCGCATGCCAAAGAAGAAGTGGAAGAGATGGCGCGGATTGCAAGTGCTGTCGTATTAAATATTGGAACATTAACAAAAGAACAAGTCGATGCGATGATTTTAGCAGGTAAATCTGCCAATCAAGCAGGAGTACCTGTAGTGTTAGACCCGGTTGGAGTGGGTGCCACCACATTCCGCACAGATTCCGCAAACCGTATCTTACAGGAAGTAAAGGTAACATGTATCAGAGGTAATGCAGGGGAAATTGCTAATTTAGCGGGAGTAGATGCGCAAGTTCGTGGTGTTGAAGGTTCAAGTGATATCGATGTACAAAAATTAGCTAAGTTAGCTTTTGAAACATTACAAATACCGCTTGCTATCACAGGAGAAAAAGACGTAGTTGTTGATCAGGGTGCGCAAGTTAGTATTTCAAATGGCCATCCACTCCTAACAAAAGTTACTGGTGCAGGCTGTTTATTATCAGCTGTTATTGCGGCCTTCATATCGGTAAGTGATCATGTGACAGAAGCAATGAGTGATGCCATTAGCTATTATAATGTGGCAGCAGAAAAAGCAGCAGAAAAGCATGCATATCCAGGTAGTTTTCAAGTAGCTTTCCTGGATCAACTGTTTGAAGTAGATGGAGCAGCAATCAGCAAGAAAAAACGGATAAATAGGAGTCTCTGAACAATGGAACGTAATTTATTGCAAGTCTATTTTATTCTCGGAAGTAATAATACAGAGGGAGACCCTTTATATGTGTTGGAAGAAGCGTTAAAGGGTGGGGTTACTCTGTTTCAGTTTCGCGAAAAAGGTCACAGTGCACTACAGGGAGAGGATAAAAAACAATTGGCGATGCAGATGAAAGAGCTATGTCATTTATATCATGTCCCTTTTTTAGTGAATGATGACATTGAATTAGCGCTAGAGATAGAGGCAGATGGTGTTCATGTAGGACAGGACGATATGTCGATAGATGAAGTGAGAAAAGTGATTCCCAACAATTGGGTTGTTGGAGTGTCATCGACGAAAATCAAGGAAGCAGTTCAGGCAAAAAAAGATGGCGCAGACTATATCGGCGTTGGTCCAATATATAGCACGAATACCAAGGAAGATGCGAAAAAACCAATTGGAGCTGAAGGTTTACAAGACATAAGAAAACGAGTCGGAGACCTACCGATTGTGGCTATTGGTGGTATCCACTTAGGACACGTGATTCGACTGATGCAAGCTGGTGCCGATGGAGTCTCTGTCATTTCAGCCATTAGTCAATCCGTTAATCCGCAGACTACAGCAGGTACTTTTTTAAACCACGCAAATTATTTTGCGCGGATGCAATGATTCGATAATATGGGGTCACTTTTGATACACTAATACTATCAAAGTGAAGGAGGTAATATTGTGCGTCTTGAAAATAAAAAAGTAATTGCTCTAGTGGACGAAGATTTTGAAGACTTAGAACTATGGTACCCTATTTTACGTTTGCGTGAAGAGGGTGCAACAGTAGATCTGATAGGAAAAGAAGCCAATCAAAAATATATTGGAAAATATGGTGTTCCAGCAAATTCTGATTATGCTTTTTCCGATATAAATGCAGAAGATTATGATGGTATCTTAGTGCCAGGTGGATGGGCACCAGATAAACTAAGAAGATTCCCGGAAGTATTAGAAATGGTCCGTTATATGGATCAAGCGAAAAAACCGATCGGCCAAATTTGCCATGCGGGATGGGTGCTGGTTTCTGCTGGTATTTTACGTGGCAAAAAAGTAACCAGTACACCAGGCATTAAAGATGATATGACGAATGCCGGTAGCTTATGGAGTGACGAACCGGTCGTAACAGATGGACATCTTATTTCGAGCCGTCGCCCACCAGATTTACCTCCATATGTGAAAGCATATGCTGACTTTTTAGCCAATCAGTAAACAAACTTGATCTTACAGGGATTTCCTTGTAAGATCTTTTTATACTATTAGAAAAACATAATGGAAAAAGAACATTGGTGACTTTGTTGTGATCTTTTATGGGTGATAATCGACAAATCTTTCGTGAAACACTTGCTGATGATAGTCTCACTTTATCTAGTGTTGTAAAGGGTTTTTCTAAATTGTAGATTGGAGTTTTGAGATATGGAAATTGTTTGGTGGATATTGATTATCGCTTGTTTTATATTGGCATTTGCGGGAGTTATTTTTCCGATCATTCCGTCAGTACTGGTGATATGGATTGGCTTTTTTATTTATCAATTTGCACTTACGGCTGAGAATATTGGATGGATCTTTTGGGTGGCGATGGCTGTTTTAACATTACTGTTGATATTTTCCGATATTATTGCTAATAGCTATTTTGTTAAGAAATTTGGAGGCAGTAAGACAGGAGAGCGGATGGCAGCTGTCGGGGTGATTGTTGGTTCATTTATTATCCCGCCATTCGGTATTATTATTGTTCCATTTGTATTAGTGATTGTAACGGAAATGGTTCAGAAAAAAACAACACAAGAAGCATTTAAGGCAGCGCTAGGGTCCTTAATTGGATTTCTAAGCGGAACCTTCGCAAAAATTATTATTCAATTGATCATGATTATCTGGTTTTTCATCATTATTTAATCGAAGTCAGACATCGAGGTGTTACAAATGAAACGAGTATTAACAATAGCTGGAGCTGCTGCTCAGGGAAGTGCTGGTATTCAAGCGGATCTGAAGACATTTCAGGAACGAGATGTATATGGTATGTCAGTAATTACGGCAACAGTGGCTAATAATTCAAAAATGAATCAAGGGATTTTTATTCGGAATATAGAAGAGATTGAAGCACAATTTTACGCTGCCACAGAGATGGTTGGTGTAGATGCTGTTAAAACAGGTATGCTTTTTTCTACTGAAATTATTGAAAAAGTAAGTCGATTGCTTGAGGATATTCCTGTACAATATAAAGTAGTAGATCCAGTAATGATTGGGAAAATGGGGTCACAACTATTAGCAGATGATGCGATTGAAGTATTAAAGGAACAATTAATTCCGCAAGCAACAGTTATTACACCAAATCGGTTAGAAGCAGAGAAATTATTAGGTCGAGAAATTCCGTCGGAGCTGGATGCTCTAAAAGAAGCGACGAAGGAGTTATATGATCTCAAACCTCAATCAGTTTTATTAAAGGCTGGCAATGTTGCAGGTCAGGCAGTTGATATTTATTTTGACGGACAGGTGTTTGAGGTATTTCGAATGCCTTTGATTGACACTGTACATACCAGTGGAGCCGGCTGTACATTTGCTGCTTGTCTAACAGCGGAGTTGGCGAAAAATGTACCGATGACAGAGGCCATTGAGACGAGTAAACAGTTTGTACATGTCGCTATTGAGCATGCATTGGCGTTTGGAAATGGTATTGGGTCAGTGAGACATGGTGCGGCCAGACAAAAATAATCAAAATAATAAAAAATATATATTAATGGGCAGCTTTCTTTTCATATTTACCCAAAACCAAAAAAAGAGCAGCTGCCTAAGGGCAACTGCCAATAAAGATAGAACAAATAAGATAGATAACAACTTTAAAAGAAGTAGTATATGCGGACTGCTTCTTTTTTAATGTTATCTTACCTAACATTAGTTGTTATATATAGTATCATAATAGAAAGTTGCTAGAAAATCAAGTGAATATGAAACGAAATACGGTGTTATTACGTATAGAATATGGAGTAAAGAGGAGGTGCGATATGACCACATCAATGGAATTACAAGATGTGCATAAATCAATAGGAAACAAACAGATTATCAAAGGTTTGAATTTTACGATTAAAAAAGGTGAAGTGTTCGGGTTTTTAGGACCTAACGGAGCGGGTAAAACGACTACTATTCGCATGATGGTTGGTTTAATGAATATTACATCAGGTGATATTAAAATTAATGGAATCAGTATTAAAAATAACTTTAAAGAAGCAATCAGGCATGTGGGAGCTATTGTAGAAAATCCAGAAATGTATCCTTTTATGACGGGGTGGAAAAACCTTAAACACTATGCTCGCATGATACCGGGAATTACTGATGAAAGAATAAAAGAAGTAATTAGATTAGTAGGTTTAGAAAAAGCAGTTAATGAGAAGGTTGGTAAATATTCATTAGGTATGAGGCAGAGAATGGGGATCGCCCAAGCATTACTACATAATCCTTCTATCTTAATATTAGATGAACCAACTAATGGTTTGGATCCGTCTGGTATACGTGAAATAAGAAGTTACATAAGAAATATGGCAGAAAAAGAACAGGTATCGGTTATCGTATCCAGTCACTTACTATCTGAAATAGAATTAATGTGCGATCGAATTGGTATTATTAAGAATGGTGAGTTAATTACAGTAGAAGAAGTGCAGGATACAAGTACAGAGAATGACGATGTTACTGTCAAACTAGACCTTGACGATAACGAAAAGGCGATGACTATTCTCCAAGATCAACTTGAACTCGAAACCAAAATAGTTCAAGAGCGTGTGGTGGCAAATCTTCCAAAAAGTTCAGTACCACAATTGGTGAGAAAATTAGTGGAGGAAGATATAGCAATCTATGAGGTAGCAGTAGAACGTAGTAGATTGGAAGATAAATTCTTTGAGTTGATTGGAGAGAATACCATTGCTTAACTTTATATCGTTATTAAAAAATGAACAAATGAAGCTTTATTCGCGATTCGGTACTTGGTCCATGTTTATCATTTTGGCAGGCATTCTACTTGTTGCGGCTCTCATTGTATTTGTCTTTGGAGATGCAAACGAAGAAACATATAGTGAGAATTGGAAAGAGCAGCTTACTCAAGAAAATGAGGAATTCCTTGAGGTGAGCGAGGAACAGGAATATGTAGGATTTGATTCTGAAATAGCAATTAATGAATATCATATAGAGAATGATATCAAGCCTCATCCCTATGATGCTTGGCAATTCACCCTTGCGAACGCCGAGGTATCCATGATTATCAGTTTATTTACAATTATTGTGGCAGCTGGCATTATTTCTAATGAATATCGCTGGGGAACAATCAAATTATTATTAATTCGCCCGATATCCAGAACCAAAATTTTATTTTCGAAATTTGTATCGGTGCTCATCTTGTCTGTATCTATGCTTATCTTTTTATTTATTATTAGTTTAGTCATCGGTGCTATCTTCTTCGGTATCAATAGTTGGAACCCTGATTTAGTTCAAATGGGTGCAGGTGGAATAGAAGAAGTCTCTATTTTTACAGAAATACTAACACAATATGGCTTAAATATGGTAAATTTAATTATGATGGCAACATTTGCTTTTATGATTTCGACATTGTTTAGAAGTAGTGCAATGGCGATAGGGTTAGCCATATTCTTAATGTTTACAGGAACTACCATTATTAACTTTGTAGCAGAGTACGATTGGGCAAAATATATTTTATTTGCTAATACAAATTTGGGCCAATATTTTGGTAATGGCAGTCCGATTATTGACAGTATGACACTAGGATTTTCTATTACAGTGCTAGTTATTTACTTTGTGTTGTTTTTACTAGTTTCATGGCTATCATTTACAAAGCGTGATATTGCAGGAAATTAATATATATAAGGGGAGTAGAGAATAATGAAACGAACAGTCGAGGTAGTATTAGCGATTATAGGAGCATTTGTATATTCACTGGGAGCTTTATTTGGCGGATTGTTTCGCATGTTAGAAGGTGAAGATGAATTGATGCAGGACTTCCTGCAGGATCCGTCACTTACGGAAAGTGATATGGCAGATGCACAGGTGTTTTTGGATTGGATGGGTTCGATTGGAACCGTGTTGATCGTAGGTTCAATTATTGCTATTGTTGCAGGTATTGTTGCGATGATCTTCTTTAAAGGAAACAGTAAACCAAAAGCGGCAAGTATCATTTTACTCGTGGTAGGCGGAGTGACAACAATCATTACTTTTGGTGGCGCAATATTCGCAGGTATCTTCTATATTATAGCCGGTATTATGGGACTTGTCCGAAAACCGAAACAAGAAATAAATATGGATCAATATTAAGAAACACTGTCTAAAAAAAGACTAACAAGCTTAAATCCGTTTCAATCACAACTGAAACGGATTTAAGTTTTTTTAATTTAAGAAAGCTCAAAATTGCGCACAAACCATAAACTGCGAAGTAACTGGACAGGGCTTTGCGTTGTTCCATTCTTTTTTTGAGAAGTGTTGTCATTCGCTCCGGCAGAATACTGCGCTTTCCATGGGCACGGCCTTAGCCTCCTCGGAAAGCAAAAGTCGCTTTCCTGCGGGGTCTTCGGCTCGTGCTGTTCCCATAGGAGTCTCCGTATTCTGCCTGCGCTATTTTTGTTCTCTGATTATAGAAAGAAATGAACTCATGGAACTAAACTTTTCTGTTTTATTACAGTGCTAATCGGTTGTGAATGCCCCTTAGCATAGCCGTACCCTCTCATGCTACAAATGGGGGAGAAATCGACTGGTTGATTTCGGATTAGTGTTGTGGAGCATATCTTAACGAAGGCCGCCCACTTCCACTC
>NZ_FOTR01000016.1 GCF_900114645.1 Gracilibacillus orientalis
CTTAACTCGTTCATTTAATATATCCCTAAGTTTTGGATAAGTAATATATAGTTCAGCACCCACAGCAGTTCTTTCGAGCAACATACCTAATAGTAAATGAACTGGATAAACAATCTTGGTTGTCTTTTCGGCTTCCTTTTCTCCATTTTTAAGAACTCTTAAAGTACGTTCAGTGAATCTCAAGACCATCATCCCCCTTTCTAATTGTTTATAAATTCTATAAAGTGACTGAAAAATCTTTTAAAATAGGACATTATTTATGTAGTTCTTGTTCAACTCTAGCTCCCTTTAGTTTAATAATCTTTCAACTTTATTTTTTAGTTTCTATATTGAATATTTTTTTAATGACAAGTTCTAATATAATCCATATTCCAATAAAAACGCCAAAGTCAACGATAAATCCTAATGGTTCGCTTCCGTAATAAAATGGATTAAATGGGGCTGTTAAGCGATGAATTAAAAGTGTTAAACCCACAATTACTAACTGTACTTTAAATGAAATTATGAACACCTCCTCAAATTATAAAAACGTATCGTAACATTGTTCTACTTTACTTTTTCTTTAGCGCAATAGGATCTACCGCATCGACAACTTCCTATTCAATATTTGCACCCTTTAACTGAATAAATTAAGTGCTAATAAGTTAATTGAAGCAAACAATACCCCTAATGCAAATGTAGTTATGTAGTTCCTACTGAGTAGATAAAAAATTGCTTAAAACTGCTTATGTTATGCCCTAATACATATTTCAGAAGGGAAACAAGAAATGTAATTAATAACATTATAGTAATCCATAATTCCACAAGAACACCTCATTTCACTCAAAATATATTTTAATTCTTATTACATTAAACTGCCTTTTAACACAATAGGAGCTGCCACATCGACAACTCCTTATTCAATATTTGCCACCCTTTAGTTTAATAAGAGAGTTTACTTTTTTGACAAGATAGTTTTATCTAATGGGACAGTTGTTTCTAAAAAATCTTGGTCAATTTTAAAGAATATTTCTTTGAGTTTTTCTCTTCCACCCATTTTTTTTATGCCAATTCTGAACACGCTTAACATGTTCTTCATCACTTTTAACTTTGTTTTCAATAATTTCATAATTTTCATAGTTGTCATATTCCCAAATAGCAAAAATTTCCATGATACCGTTATCTTTTTTTGTCATCCACCTACCAACTAATCTTGAGCCATATTTAAGTTGGGTTGGTAGAAGAGTTTTATTAAAATGTTCGTTAAAATCATCTAAAATACTTGGATCAACATTGTACATCTTTCTACGATAAATCATCGTTTTTTTCACTCTCTCCTTTTAAGTCGTTATCAATATATTTCAATATTGGTTGAAATAACTCGCCAAGTTAACATTATATAACTTATTCAATAAAAAGGAGTATATTCTTCTTGAAGATAAGCCCCCGTTAGTTCAACAACATCCTTTATCACGATGTTGAAAATTAGTCATAAACTTTCAGAAATATGAACTATTTCTTTAATTACAAAGTCAGCTTCTTCGTTATCTTTAATTACAAATAAATGGTCTGCTTCCCCTTTTTCTGGGTCTATTACGTCTTCATTTAGAGACTCAGCCTGTTGGCGAATAAGTACATCCTTAAAATTAGAATAAGCCCCTCTAAATATATTGGAACTTCGTTGACTATGAATAACTCGCTCATGAAGAATTTCATCTGGAATATCAAAATGAACTAAGATACGTACAAACTCATTTTTATCATATATTTCTTCCAGTAAATACTTTCTCCCTTTTCTAGTTCGATTGGCACTACTAGTAATAATATGAAAATCAGTATGTTCTTTAGCGTAATCAACAATTAACTTTGAGATAGAATGCTTAAAAGTATTAGGTCCTTGTTTTGGTTGCAACTTTTTGTAATAAGTATTTATAAATTCAGCATGGTTATCTTGGTCCATAACAAAAGAGTTATTTAGCTCTTTTTCTAAAGCTTTTGCAAATGTACTTTTCCCGCTATGGGTTTTACCCACTGTAATAATTACTATCCTTTTCATGATTTCCCCTCATTCTCACATAAGAATATTTCACCATGTTAATTCAGCTAATTGTTAAACTATTCTGCCACGTTAGTTTAAGTGTAATTTTTCACAATTTCTATTTATCTTACCATAAAATTTCTAATATCTTTTGAACTTTTCTCCGATTTTCATTTTAAAATGAACCACAACTTATAAGTTATGATACCGATAAAGTAAAAGATATAATGCTTATTCCCCTAATCCTTCAACTTAGCAAACTCTTGTTACAATACATCCTCGTTAACAGAATCATGTTTTATTCCAGCTTTTATTTCATGCTTAGATGTAATGCTTACCTAACCGAATTATGTACTGTAGAATTTGTGCTTTAATTCTTGCATTCTCTAGTCGTATCAGCCAATTCCCACAATGCGTTAACCGTATCTTCTAATTACTATCAATAATCTTTTCTACTAAGACCTTACGTTGCTGTAATCGTCTGTCCAACTCAGCCTTAAATACAGCATCATCATTATACCAAACATATAAAGTTTGACTGGCAATTCCACAACGCTTTGCTATTTCTGTTTTTGTTAACTCTCCCTCAGCTAACAATTGAAATAGCCAATGTTTTTCTACCATTTAAAATTTCTATATTTTTACTACCATAAAGTTTACATTTTAATTTACAAATTGTTGTATTTATAATAATCTTATATTGAAATAATTATTTATGAGGTGTGTAATATGATAATAAATACGAATTGGTTCAGTATTTTTGCTAATATCCAATTAGATTATTTTAGTGAGTATAACGACAGGTTAGAAAGTTTTTTAGATTCTAAAAAAAATAATATCGAAGAAAGCTTTAATGATCGGATTCAAGCCTTAAAATTACAAAATGCTGAACAAAAAAATAAACTTTTCGAGATGCATTATGAAGATGAGTATCATTCATTTAACAAAGAATTTCCAACAATATTAAGAACCTCACTTTTCAATACTATATATTCACATCTTGAGGTTGAATTACATAATTTATGTAAAAGATTTGAAAATGATAAAAGCATTAAGGTTAATGACTTAAATCATAGAGGAATCGAAAGATCTAAGGTATATCTTACAAAGGTATGTAATATCGATTTTCCCTCAAATACAAATGAGTGGAGATTAATCAAAAACTATCAAACAATTAGAAATAAATTAACACATGAAGGCTATGAATTTACTGTTGATAAGGATAACAAAAAGCTTGTAACAGCTATTCAAAACGTTGTTGGTGTTAATATGGTCGATAGAAGGTTATATTATGAAGTCACTTTTGATGAAAGTTTTTGCTATATATTTCTTTCAATTCTTTATAACTTTTTTTATCAAATTGCAGAAATTTTACCCAACGAAAAATAAATACACTAAAATCAAGTAGTGTTTTAAAAATAAACTAATTACTTTTTGAAATCTTCCATTTCATACATAGATAGGAATTTAAGACCTGTTTTAGAAGTTTGCACTCTTTGATATGTCTTACCAGCTACTTTTATTTTTTCAACTAAATTAAATGCCATTAATTTTGGTGCAACACGAAAGAACACAAATTTATCTTCTTGATCCATACCGTATTGATTTTGAATTCCAATCGCTAGGACGTCCTTAAAAGTTACGAAAAGATCTAACAAAGACATCGATTTTCCTGCTAATTCTTCTGTAAAATCACTAGGAAAGTCAATACTAGTATCCATAAGATATTTTTTAACATCCTGATAAGAGTATCCTTCTATTTCATTTTCTTTATTTAGTTTTTCTTCTAACTTGTCATTAATTGTTCTTAGTTTACTTAATTCCTTTAATAGTTCATGATTTTCTTTTAACATAGCTTCATAATTGCCAACATCCTTACCTGAAACCCAACCTTTTAAACTTGTATCTCTTTCATTTTCTTTTAATGATTCTAAGACAGCTAACTTAATATCTTTGATGTCTGAGAAAAATTTAGAAGTTTTATTTAATACTTCTGTTTTAAAATCAATATATAATGGATAATTTTCTCGTTCCATCACGTTTTGTCCATGCATTTTTACTTTTTCATCTAACGCTTTATCATCAATAACAATTGCAAACCTTGGTAAACCTTTTTCTCCAGCATATTCATATTCCCAATGAGTGTAACTCTTCCCACTCTCTTCATCAATAGTTCCATATCTGCCGCCTAGAATTAACATATATACATCTGATTCTTCTATCCATCTTTTAATAGTTTCTTTTTGCGATTCATCGCCAGCTTTGAACAGTTCCATACCAGCAGGAATATGACCAGCATTTAATATAGATGATACTGCTGCCTGTCTTTCTTCTTGTAAATCAGTAAATGTAGATGAAACAAATACCTGTAATTTTTTCTCCATTTTAAATTGCCACCACCATTAGAACATATTTCCTATATTCTAACATATTTTTTACTGATCCTTTATTTGATAAACTATCTTTTTAACCATTTCAGCATCAAATACATTTGTAATATCTCTTACATCTCCAATATTATTATAGATGGATTAATATTTATTTAGGTATCCTCTACTTATTTTTTATACATATTTGTTATCTGCTATATACCTTGCTAGCTTTAGAAAAATATCTAAAGTATAAATGACAACTTGTTCGTTAATTTCAATATGTTTACCCTTACCAGTTACATTGCTGTTTGGAAACCTTCTATAAACCCATACAAAAAAATTTCACGACACGATTGATTTTATCATGTCAAACAATAGGATAGTTTAGTATCTTCATGTAATCACTAATTTTACATAATCTGCTTTCTAAAACTATTTATAAATCCTATCCCTCTATATATAATTATTAGCTAAAAGCTCCCCTAATTTATTTTATATTAATGAATACTTTATTTTGCACTTGGTAATAATAAATAATTTGGTCGTATAAGAATTGAATTTGTGGTGATACTGGTATTTAAAATACTAACGACACGGGAGCGATAGTAATGCTAATACTACCACAAACAATAATTATAACATGGGTCGGCTCTAATAGAAGTTATTATGAGGAAAGAGGATACCATTTCACAAGCTATCATGACACATTTAAAGTAAGTGTATTAGATCTACCTGTTAAGTCTAATAAAAAAGTTAAAGTTTTGTGTGACTACTGTAATGAAATTGGAATTAAAAGAGAGATTCTTAAGAATTATTCAGGATATAATAGTCAAAGATTGATTGTTGAAAAAGATGCTTGTAATGATTGTCAACAGTTGAAAAGAGAAGATATATTTCTTAATAAATATAACGTAATGAATCCATCACATTTATCAAAAGTTACAGAAAAAATAGCTAACAAACGTAGAACCTCTCTTTATAAAGTTAAAGAAGACTTTCTTAAGCAAGGTTTTAATTTATTGAGTAACCGTTATATAAATGACAGAACTCCTCTTAAGTTTTTATGTACAAAGCATACATCGCTTGGTACACAATTCGGAAATTATAA
Source organism: Gracilibacillus orientalis (assembly GCF_900114645.1). Taxonomy (GTDB): domain Bacteria; phylum Bacillota; class Bacilli; order Bacillales; family Amphibacillaceae; genus Gracilibacillus; species Gracilibacillus orientalis. The sequence continues at coordinate 5,498 of NZ_FOTR01000016.1, forward strand.
AAGTGTTTTAGAAAATCGGTTAATTTGCAAGGGATGTTTATCTGATAAGAAATCATTAAATACAGCAAAAGAAAAGAATCCCATGTGGAAAGGTGGAACTAGAAAACTAAATACACATTTGAGAGATATACTTGTTGAATGGAAAAAACAAAGCTTTAAAAGTTGCAATTATAAATGTATAGTCACAGGTGAAAGAAATCCACATAAACTTACGATACATCATTTATATAGCTTCCATAAAATAGTTAAAGAAGCACTTCTCCAATTAAAACTTTATATCAAAGAAAATATTGGTTTATACTCAAAAAAAGAACTTAATCTGATTGAACAAAGAGTTATTGAATTACATAAAAAGTATCCGCTTGGTGTTGTTTTAAAAAAAACTATACATAATCATTTTCATTCTATTTATAGGAGCAGTTATAGTACTCCAGAACAATTTATTGAGTATTTAGCTAAAAATTATGAAGGACAACACAACCTATCAATTAAATATTCAGAGAAACATAGGCGATATTTCCCACCAAAATATAATAGAAGTTCCTCCTTTCATGGGGTAACTTATGTAAATAAACAAAAAAGGAAATATTTAGCTAATATCAAACAAAATGGGAGTACTATTTATATAGGTTCATATGAAACTGAAATTGAAGCTGCTTATTTCTTTAATCAAAAAGCAATTGAACTAAGAGGAGAGCATACCACTTTAAACTATTTAACCGAAAAAGAAAAAAGTTTTGTAGAAGAAAGAATCAAAAATGGTTTTTATATAAGTAATAAAAAAACAAAATACAAAAATGTTAAAAAACGAGGAAAACATTGGGAATGTTCCTTTCATTATAAAAATAAATTATATTATGTAGGCTATTTTAAGAATGATAAAGAAGCAGCGTTAGCCTATAATAACTTTATTACCAAAAATAAATTTAATAAACCATTAAATATTATTTGATTGTTAACTAAATAGAATCTCAATTGCATTTACTTTCATGAATTATTAAACTACGAAATACCCTGTTATGCTATAAGGCAAGCGAATTTAAGCCATTAGAAAAAGATTGCCTCGATTGACAATTGTGGGGATGATAACTTGTTTATTTCAAGACAATTGTTCGAGTCTCTTTAAGTTTTTTGGTCTTTTAGTTTTTGGGGTAATCCCATATCCTTTAAAATAATCTTAGTTAAATCTTTCTTCACAACCTTCTTCCATATTGATACTGTAACCTTAGTTTTTTCAATAGTTATAGCATTTTTGCCATTTACCTTTGTTTTACTTTTTTAAAAAAAATACTATGGAAAGAAGAAATAAATTAAAATTAATTTCGTCGTTCATGAATAAATTAGAACCTTATTGTTACAATACACAGTACTGCGCAATCACTTATAAATAAAATTTAACAATGCTATAAACGCTCCCCCACCTTCTCTATCACATAGAAAAGACCTCTCACTATAATAGTAAGAGGTCTTTTCTGACATTAATAGTTACTTTAATTGATAAAATAAAAAGTAACTTACCCTACTAATGGTGACCGTCACTTAATATATATTATACCCTAAAAAATAACTTTAATACAGATAAAAACTCAAATTGTGATAATTTAAAAGCATACAATACAAAAATACACTATTAAGCTTATAAATCTGTATATTTTTCAACCGAACCATATGCCCTTTAAATAGGGTATTTCTTTTTTTATCCAATTTCTCTAAAATTATCTCTTCGATATTTAGATTTAGTTCATCTGCTAATAAAATGCTATATATCAATGTGTCAGCTAATTCTTCCTTAATATTGACAGAGTTATAGCTAATGGCTTCTTCACTATTTTTACATTGATAGGAAAGGTACTATACCAATACAGGAATCATAAAACTCAAAGATCTGATTAAGAAAACTATTTAATTTAAACCAATATTTCTTTATAATAAATCAAGTTGTCAACACCTAAATAAAGGACATGGTTATTATTTGTTTTAATTGCTATTGCGTGATTTATAAAAGTAACACATCCCTTCTACGCCATATAGGTTGTGAATTACTTTTTCATCAAGATATTCAGCTAGAAATTGACTCACACAAACGGTTGATCGTCACTTAATACTTACTTTCAATATAATAAATTGAAGTATACAAAAAAGATTAGTAATCACGATTAATTGTCATAAAAATTGGAAGTATATTATTTGCCAATTCTATTAAATTTTGAATTTTTAATTATAATTTAAAAAAATTTAAAGGAGAGTTTTTACAGTATTTCATTGCATAAACCTCTCTTCATTTATCTCTCAAAACGGCTCTACAGAGCTACTCACACTAGACAAAGAACTTGTTTTCTAGTATTATTATCACATAACATTAAACAGAAAAGCCAACAACAACATAAGCTTGATCAAGCTATGGCTCAAAACATTAAAACAATTAAATCATTCTTCAGTAGAGGTTATAGAATAAATGTGTCCTCATCTCTACAAAAGATGGTGTTTATCTTGTTTAGTTTTGATGCTACTAGCTTTTTTTATTAGCTAAAACAAAAAAACATTAAAAAGGAGAGAAGATTATAGGAAAAAAGGAGAGATTATATGGAAGTATACAAGACAGAGAAATTTTTTAGAGATGTACATCGAGGGAAATCTATTAATTTTCGATGCATTAACAAAAAAAATGTGTTTGATTACAATGGTCTATATAATGAGAAGACAAAGGACATATTATCACAATTCAATGAACAAGACTATGAAATTTATTTCCTTGTTAATTCAGGTGGCTTTAAATCAAAAGAAATCACAAGCTATAATTCTGTATTCCTTGATTTAGATTGTGGAAAAGATGAAGAAGGGAATTATATGGAGACAAAAATAGTAAATGATTACAAATATAAGAAGTCACTCGAATTATCAGAGTTTGAAGTACCACCTTCTTATATTATAGAAACACGAAACGGATACCACGTTTATTGGTTACTAGAAAATGGTGCAACTGCACAAGACTTTATGATATGTCAAGAAAGGTTGATAGAGTATTTTGATGGCGATCCAGTTGTAAAAAATCCGAATAGATTGCTTCGAGTACCAAACTATTATTGGTGTAAGGATAAGGACAGTAAATTTTTAGTAAGAACTTTACAATCAGAAGGGCATAGATACGAAATTCAACATATTATATCTTTATTACCAAAAGTAAAAGGATCTGTTAAAAGGGAAAAGAGTACCCACAGTAAAAAGGAATGTAATTCATTTCTTTCTATTGAGGGTACTAATCCCCCTGCTGGCTCACACATTGATTTAATAATTAATAAAGATATTGTTGAGTTGCAACAACTTATAAAACCAAAAGAAGTTGAATTAACTAGTCATATGCAGGTTTATGATTATTTAAAAAAGCAAGATCTTGCAAAGTTTTTAGGACTGGACGGATATAACTTTAATTGTATATTCCATGAAGACAATACTCCAAGTGCAGGTTTTGTTAAAAACGAAGAAACAGGGCATTTTATCTATAACTGTTTAAGCAGTTCCTGTAATGTTAGTTATAACATTATACAAGTTATTCAAAGTCTAACCAGTTGGGATACCCCAGAGTGCCTAACTTTCTTAAGGAAAGTATTCAAAGTAAGATATCCAGAATCTAAATGGAAACAAGAACGAGAGGCAGCACTTAATGAAAACATAAAAACGGTCTCCTCTCAGGAATTTGGCTTAAGATACAAAGAATTAAATCAATTTGTTACAAGATATTATGATTTTTTCTTATTATTTCATAAAATTACATTGGATCATATATATACAGAAAATTTTACTGATGCACAAGGTAATCCTGTTTTTTTCATTAGTACTAGAAAGTTAGCCCAGCATTTAAACAAGGATTCTAAAACAATTTCTAAAAGATGTAGCATTCTGGCATATCTTGGGTTGATAAGAAAATTACCCGAAAGTGAGATTCCATCACATATGTTAAAAAAGGCAAAAGAAATAGCAAGGAAAAGCAAACATGGAAAAATAACTTCTTACTATTCCATTCCTATATATGATAAAGTTAATTTGAATTTTTCACAAGAAAAAGCAATACAGTACACGGAACTTGGTTTTACTGTTAAAGGATTTAGCAGAGAGCTTATTTATCGTTCTTTAGGTGAAGAAGAAGCAAATAGAGTTTATCCTCTAATGAATGGAAAAGCAATTTCTGAAAATAGCCTAAAGGTTTCTTCGCAAGTGGAACTTATCATATTACAGCAGATTGAAGATAAGTGTTGGACTAGTGAAAAAGAAATTCTGGATATTATCTATAGTGAAAATGGAAGAAAGAATTATTATGAGAAATTGATAAAACGTATTTTACCAGAAATAGTAGAAAAATATAGCCTCGTAAAGATAAGGCTAAAAAAGTCAATTAAACTAAATTTCGGAATTCAAATAAATGGTTATCCTTTTATTATTACTACTAATGAAAATTTAAAATAATCATAGAATAGATCAAATTATAGAATAAGTCTAAGTAAGCAACCACTATGACTTATATGTGGATATCTGGATTAGTAATTGTTAAAAACATAGGTTGCAAACATAAAATTAAAACGAAAACCATACAATTACTAATCGAGATAAATCCAATATTTAATAATCTTTTTATTTTGAGAAGAAAATGCTATAAAAAATTTAGCCAAGCATTGTGTACATAGCTAATGATAGATCAAAAAATATGGAACTACAAAGATATAGTTCTTTATTTTTGAAAAGCATTTTACAAAGTTATTGAAACTGGATGAAATCTTAATTTCATTTATACTTCAATAACACTTATTCTACTTAGCTTCTTTTAAAAATTATTGATTTTAGTTCGTAAACAGCAATCATAGGATTTCGATGAATCATACGGTGACAGTTACTACAAAGCATTGCAATATCTTCAACCTTAGTCTTTTCTCCCTCTAGCATTTCTGACACAGGTTTTGTATGGTGTGCTTCTATAAAATTATTCCCACGCTCTCCATATACCTTTTCAAAATTAATATCACATGCTTCACAAAATAATTCTCCATATTTCTTTTGGAACAGCTTCTTAGCTTCTTTTACTAGATTTGGATCTCTTTCTTTGTATCTATGTAATCTGTATGCTTCTTTTCCTTCAGCAAATGCTTTCTCTTCGTCTATATCAACATATTTATCTTCGTCAATATTTTTACTATTTATGATTCTCTCCAAAGACTCAATTACTATAGCAAACTCTGATATTCCTTTATGTTTAAGTTGTTCAATTGCTTCTTTAATATCATTGTCTTGAAATAGACCTTTATGCTTATCTATTAACCCAATATAATGTAATATCCCCATTGATTGATAACCCCGACTATAATTAGAATCCATTCCAATTATATTCTCATCAAGCCATCTATGAGTTTTAGCATTGAATAGGTATTCATATATTATTTTATCTCTAACAGCATCACCATAGCTGTTATACTCACGTGAACGAGTTTTTGGCTCTAACTTAGGTATTTTATTTTGTATATCAAAACCAAGATTATTTAGATATGAATTTACTTCTTCTCCCCCATTAAACTTACTTGGGTGCAATTGTTCACCGTTAACATAATTGTTAGCAATCGATACTACATACTTAGGTGAGTAAAGTTTATTATTATATTGAACATGAAATTTTGTAGCTTCTCTCTCTTTTGGAGTGCCATGTTCATCAATGGAGTCAAATGCTTGGAGTATATGTTCTTTTTCTATATTTCTTGGTATTGTCAAACTGTTCACTTCCTTTGTATATTCTTTTTATAAATTTTTAAACGGTTTTCAATATTTACATCCTTTTCACAAAAAATCCGTTATCACTGTTTCATCTAATTAAGTAAATTATACCATATCAGTATTAAATCTTTTGACCCTTTCATAGTAATCTATGTACTTACATGCTTTCATCCATAAATATGGTATAATTTAAAAAACAGTGAGAGCTGACTCCAAATGGATAAAAGATAAATGTTTTGCACAAGTTTATTGACGACCTTCCAGAGGACAAACTGCCTGAAGCATATGAAATATTTTTGAATTTGGTTGTGGAGGAAGATGAAGTAGTAAGCAATGAAGAGAAAAAATAATTCGAACTTGATCGAAGGTAAATATAAAATGGAGAGATATTTCGAAGAAGTATTTGGATAGGAATGTAATGGAGAAAGGGATAAAAATTATTACTTACCTTTCATTTCTCGTAACTCTTCGAGAGTTTCAGAATTTGTTTTATGTAACTACTTTAATGTTCCTTCAATGGATAGAAGGATAAGAAAAAATATAATAATTATAATTACTTACAAATTAGTTCCCTCTACATTACTGATTAAAGCACCTCATGGTTTAAGTATAATTCTTCACGAAGATACCCTTCATCTTTGCTTTGCAATCTTATACATTAATAACTACACCTTTCTCCTTAAACAATGAACTTTAAAAAATGGCAACAAAAAAGTCGTCATTTGACGACTTTTAAAAATTTATTCGCTCATATACTGAGCACTTATAGCGATACCAGATACTCCTGTCCAAAATGTTTCCGATACAACAGATAAAAGAAATTTTGCATTTAGAAGACTAGGTAATTTCTTCATAGACATCTCTCCCGTCAATATTTTTAAGTCGATAATTCTTACTACAATTGCTAACAGGAGTAAACTTATTGCTACTGGTATAGATGGGGCTACAGTTACACTCGTAAGTGCTCAATATACGAACTATTTAACTATAATTAGTATATCACAAATATTCAAAAAAGTCAAAAATGGTCAAATATCAATTTACACAAAAAGGTATTTATGTAAAAATACTTTTTTAGAATGGGACTATAAAAATTAATTATTCCTTCTTCCACTGACCTGCTAGTTAGCATAATATTTCTCGCACCATTTTAACATAATATTCCAATGATTTTCATGTTGAATTTTAGCCATTAGAAAAAGATCACCTCGATTGGACGATCCTCTTCTTGACCTTTTGCCATCCAATAGTTGAATAAGAAGAAGTAAAAGTCATTACTGTTTTCAAAAATTGTGGTATGTCTTTTGTTAAAATGATAATTTGTTTATCATAGAGCCTTTTTGAGATTTTTGGTTTTCTACGTTTGTTTTACGTTTTTAAAAAATACTATGAAAAGAGCTAAAATTAATTTCGTCGTTCATGAATTAATTAGAACCGCAATGCTACGATATACAGTACTGCACAATCACTTATAAGCAAAATCTAATATTACTATAAACACTCCCCCACTCACTATGACATAGAAAAGACCACTTACTACAATAGTAAGTGGTCTTTTCTAACATTAATCGTTAATTTATTCGATAAGTTTGAAAATTATAACATAAAAATCAAAATTTTCAAGATTATCCTATATACTACCATTGAAAAAGAGAAAATTAATACTTTAATCAATACAAAGTACAATTTATTAAATTCATTCAGTATAACACTATTAAATATCCAATAAATTTAGCGGATTATATTTATCATTCTGTTCCCTCAATTAATTACCCCACATTGCAACCTACCGCATAGTTACAGAGATGTTTTGATGTCTCATTAGTTTTTTTGTATTGCGAATGCTCTCATACCACTCATAGCTAGTCTATGACAAAATGTATGACGGAAAGTGTGTGCTGATACACGTACATCTTTGAAATTCATTTTGTCTTGAAGATAACAAAAAATCATCATTATCGCATTTACCTCACACTCAACCATGTAGTTTAAAAATGCTTCTGCTTGATTTCCTTTATTTTGGAAAACTCTTAAATACTGTCCACTTTGAACGTAATTTATATAAGCACCATTCACCACCTCATTATTAAACAATAGTTATTATGCCCCTAATATTGTCTAATAATTTCTTCTAAGTTTACGTCAGATCATGTTCCCTTTTTGAGAAGGTGATATAATCTTTAGCAAAATATTAATTACATAGAAGTGGGTTTGTACCCGCTTCTACTAATTCATTATCAAATTATTTAATAGTTTTAGTTTTATGATGTGCTCAACTTTAAATTTACTTCCGTTTGTTTAACATGTTCATAACTGGTGAATGTGTATCATGACTTTTTCTAATATCACCTGTATCCATTTGGATATATCTCCTCATAGTTCTCATATCTGACCAACCACCAATTTTTTGTAGAGTAAATGGGTCACAACCATTTACTACCATATTCTTTGCCCACGTGTGCCGATAAACGTGGGCTGTAACTTTCTTCCCTTCAATACCTGCCTTATTTCCATAGTATTTTAACCTTTTGTTAAAGTGATTTTGTCCTAGTGGTTCACCATATGAAGACAAAAATATTCTATCCGTTGAAAAATGTTGTTTGTTCTCATTAACAAGCTGTAAAACAAGTTTAACTGTGTGAACAGATATTGGAATAATACGTGGTTTACGGTTTTTATTTTTGTCTCCACCTAATGTGATAAATCTTGTTTGAAAGTCAATATTAGATGAACGGATATTCAATAGTTCATTAGCTCGTATCCCACTATCTAAAAGCAAAATCATTGCTACATAGTCCCTGTAACCCACATAATCCCTTTGGTTAGGTTGTCTCAATATTTCTTTAACTTCTTCGTCGGTAAAACAATTGGTTAAATCAATATCCTGCCTTAATAATCTGATATTAGACATTGGGTTGTACTCAATTAAATCTTCTCTTTCTAAGTAATTAAACATTGCCCTATAAACTCTTAACCGAATATTAATAGTTGTTTCTGACAATCCTATCCCCTGCTTATCACTATCGATAAATTTATGTCCATTGTATTTTGGGGCGTCATACTTAAGATAATTTATATAGTCCCGAAATACTTGAGGTGTTAGTTCATCAATCGTTTCAACTTCATAGTGACCATTCAGCCATTTAACAAAGTACCCCCAGTCTTTTTGATAATCCTTCAAGGTTCTTTCTCTTAATCCTTCTGCACTTTTGCCCGAAATGACTAAATCAATTGCCTGTTCCAACGTAAGTTTAGGATATTCCTTTTGATTAGACATTTTTCCTACTGGTTTTCGTTTCTTCCTCTTGTTTAAAGCCATAAAAAAACTACCTCCTCAATAGTATTGTTTAAACATTTACTATCAAAAAGGTAGTGATTCACAACCTCGATTACATCAATCTGGGGTTGTTATTATGCACATTCACACTTGTGAATCTTCATATTCTTACTGTAATTCATAACCATTTAGAGATTTTTATTTTGGAAAATTCCACCTTTAAATAAAAGCATTAAATCTCTAACAAACGTTGATACAACAGTCTTTAAAATTAGCAATTTCCAGGTGTTCCTTCTCTTTCCTTCGCTTTAAAGGAAGAGCCACAGCCACATGATACAACGGCATTCGGATTATCAATCGTGAATCCCCCACCCATCATGTTTTGTTTGAAATCGACGGTTGTTCCTTCGATCACATCAATATCAAACTTCTTGATCGTTAACGGAATACCATTTGATTCTTCGATATGATCTAATTCATCATTCACATCATAATCAAATCCAAGTGAATAGGAAAGACCACTGCATCCGCCACCTTTGACACCAAAACGAAGACGTACAGATTCTGCGTCCTCTTCTTTCATCATTTCTTCTATTTGATGTTTCGCATTTTCGGTAATATTAATAACCATAGAAAAAAACTCCTTTTTCTAAGTATTTTTAATACTTATTGTATGACCAAGTATACAAATTCAACCATTGTAATTCAATATTTTTGCTTGAAAGTTACTCCATAAAAAATGTTCCTTCAATGGTTGTTTCTGCCTTTCCGCGCATCCAGACACGACCATCTTCTGCCCATGTAATATATAAATCTCCACCGGCTAAATGAACAGTAATTTCTTTTCCTTTGTCTAGTTTACCATTCAGAGCCGATGCCACAACAGAAGCACAAGCTCCAGTACCACATGCTAGGGTTACTCCTGATCCGCGTTCCCATACTCGAAAATGGATCTCCTGGTCATTCACTTGTTCGATAAATTCGGCATTGACACTTTCCGGAAAGCGTTCATCTTTTTCAATGACTGGTCCTAATGTCGTTAATGGTGCTTCATTAATATCATTTACAAAGAAAACGGCATGTGGATTACCCATTGATACTGTTGTAACTTCAAGATTTTCACCTCGAATTTCAAACGGTTCAGCTATTACCTGTTCTTGATCCTCACCTAACATCGGAATCTCCGATCGTTTTAATATAGGCACCCCCATATCAACCGTTACTTCATCTACCGATTCTCGTTCTCCATGTACTTCCGCACTAACATTTCCTGCTTTTGTTTCGATGGTAAACTGTTTTGAATCTACTAATTGATGTTCATAGGCATACTTTGCAACGCATCGTAAGCCATTGCCACAGTTTTTTCCTTCTGAGCCATCTTTGTTAAAAATACGCATGCCAACTTCTGCGTTTTCGGTGGGATGGATCAGAATCAGACCATCTGAGCCAATTCCAGTATCTTTATTAGAAACAGCTTTGGCCAAGTCGGCCAAAATATTCTCTTCAATTGAAAATTCAAATACATTGATAAAAATATAACTGTTTCCTATTCCATGCATTTTAGTAAAAGGTATTTTCATCTCTCTTTTCCCCTTTATTATAACTGATCGATTAATTCATTATCGATATAATCATTAATATTATCAAATAGTTGTTCTGGTGTATCTGCTGTTATTGGCTGGCCATTCACGATTGCTACATGATATTTACTGCAAATGCCACAATAACTGGTACATCCAAATTCGGCTACATCCATATCAGGGTCTTTTAATAATTTTTGACGGACTTGCTCTGTGCCTTTTGCTAAGTTTTTTACACAAAAGCCAACTCTTATTCTTATCATCATTATATCACACCTTCAGTATATCTTAAGGTTCACCTGCCTATTATATTTTTAACACACTTTTATTTACAAATAAATGAATAAAAGATAAAATAGTGTTGAAAATGTTTATCATTCGCATGGCAAGTAGCATAGATTTTTAATCCAATAACCTTTATAATAGAGTAGTGGTGAGGAAAGGAGAGTCTCCATTCATGGAAGAACAATCAGATCAAGTTCAGGAAGTATTAAATAAATTACGTCCCTTTTTATTACGTGATGGTGGCGATGTAGAATTAGTGGACGTGGAAGATGGTATCGTTCGCTTACGTTTGATGGGTGCTTGTGGTAACTGTCCAAGCTCCACAATTACACTGAAAGCAGGTATTGAACGTGCATTAATGGCAGAAGTACCTGGCGTTACAGAAATTGAACAAGTATTTTAATAGCAACTTGCAAAAGGGAAACGATTCTCATCACAGAATCGTTTCCCTTTTTTATTTTTCGAAATAAAATAAACCCATTTCTTTTGAAAAAAAATGGGTTTATCCTTTCAAACTACTTCATCGAAAAAGTAGCCTGCTCATTATTTTATTTCTTCTCGCATTTTTTCGACGGTTGATCCGGAGTTTTCTACTTGTAGTGGGAGCCATTGATAATCTGGGTAGTCTGCTCTCCAATTTTTGACCAACGAAAATACTTTTTTATCATCAACAACTGCAATCATCGTTGGTCCCGCCCCACTTAGAAATACACCATAAGCACCTTCATTTAAATAGTTATAAAGCTCATCATAATGTGAAATAAGTGCTTTTCTATACGGCTGGTGAAAATGATCTTTTTCCATCATTTTACCTAATGTTTCCCAATCACCTTTGCAAATAGCTGCTACACTTACATTAGCTACACTGCTGGCTTGAACGCTTTCCTTAAACGTAAATTCATTTGGTAATACGGCACGAGCATCCTTTGTTTTCAATTCAAAACTCGGTATCACCGCTACAAAGGTAACACCTTTTATTGGAATTTGAGTGTATGAAACTTTACCATCGTAATGGCCGACCACACATCCGCCTAAAAGAGATGGCGCAACATTGTCCGGATGTCCTTCAATATCTGTCGCAATTTGAAGTTTATCTTCATCAGATAATTTTAAGCCTAATAACATATTGGCTAATTCAATTCCCGCAATAATTGCTGTTGCACTACTCCCTAAACCTCTTGCGAGTGGGATCTTACTTTTCATTTCAACTCGGCAAGTAGGCAGTTGACCTGCTTGCCCAAATTTAGATGCCACATGTTCTGCAATCTCATATACTAAATTGTCTTTCCCAGTTGGAATTCCTGCCAAATATTCTGAACCAGCTACAAACTCCCATTGATCCGCTTCTGTTACCTCTAATTCTAAATATAAGTTCAGTGCCAAACCAACGGAGTCAAAACCCGCTCCTAGATTGGATGTACTTGATGGTACTTTGATAGACCAACTCATGCCTTGACACTACCTAAAATTTCATTGATGATTACTTCTTCATCATTTGGCAATACTACTGGCTTCACATCACTGTAGTTAATTGCTGTATCCGGGTCTTTTAAGCCATTACCAGTTAAGACTGTAACAATGGTTGATCCTTTTTCTATTTTTCCTTCTTCTATTTTTTTCAATAAACCTGCCACAGATGCACAAGATGCTGGTTCGGCAAATATTCCTTCATTTTGGGCAATCCATTGATATGCTTCAATCATTTCTTCATCTGTGATTTCATCGATTTCACCATTGGATTCATCACGTGCATTTACTGCACCTTGCCAGGTTGCAGGATTACCGATACGAATAGCTGTACCTACTGTTTCAGGGTTCTCAAACACACGATTTTGTACAATCGCTGCCGCACCACTCGCTTCAAATCCCATCATTTTCGGTAGGCCAGTTGACTTCATTTCGTGGTATTCTTTGAAACCTTTCCAATATGCTGTAATGTTACCTGCATTTCCGACCGGAATAAATAAATATTCGGGTGCCTTACCTAATGCATCACATACTTCAAAAGATGCCGTTTTTTGACCCTCAATACGATATGGGTTAACAGAGTTCACAAGTGCTACATCGCCACTCTCTGCTAATTTACGAACATAGCGTAACGCATCGTCAAAATTACCTTTTATCGAATAAATTTCAGCTCCGTACATTACTGCTTGTGCAAGTTTACCTTGCGCAATTTTACCTTCAGGAATAACAACGATACATTTTAACCCTGCACGCGCAGCAAAAGCCGCAGCAGATGCCGATGTATTACCGGTAGAAGCACATATAACTGCTTTTGCACCTTCTTCCACAGCTTTCGCCATCGCCATTACCATGCCCCGGTCTTTAAATGAACCGGTCGGATTTAAACCTTCGAATTTAGCATACACATTAACATCAAATTTTTCTGAGAATTTATCCAATTTAATTAAAGGTGTATTTCCTTCATGTAAGCTGATTAACGGAGTATTTTCTTCAATCGGTAAATATTCTTTATATTCTTTCAACAGTCCCTGCCATGCCATAACAATTAGTCCTCCCCATCGACGCGATAACAACTGATTATTTCATTAACAACGTCTAGTCCTTTTAGATTTTCTCTACTGTTCAATAATTGCTGTTTACTGATTTTGTGAGTAACCATTACTATTTCTGCCATTTTTTCTTTTTCAGATGGTAATTGCAAGATCTTTTGGAAGCTTACTTTTTCATTCGTAAACACGTTCGTTATGTTTTGGAATGTGCCAGCTTCATCATCCACTTCCATACGAATGAAATATTGCATATACTTTTCATTATTTTCTTTTAATTGTTTTTCATATTGTGGGATGATATATTCATTCCCAGTAATGCCCAGACGAATATTTTTCACTACATCCATTAAATCTGATACAACGGCAGTTGCAGTTGGCATACTTCCTGCTCCTGGTCCGTAGAACATCGTTTCCCCTACTGCTTCACCATAGACATATACAGCATTAAACTCATTTTTTACTAGTGCCAATGGATGGTCTTTTGGTAAAAGGGTCGGCTCCACACTTACTTCTGCTTTTCCATTATGGCTCGATGCAATCCCTATCAATTTAATAGTATACCCTAAACTTGTCGCAAAAGTAATATCTTCTTGGGAAATGGTTCGAATTCCTGAAACTTCTACATCATCTAAACCAATTTCCATTTTAAAAGCTAAATTTGCAAGCAAAGTCATTTTTCGTGCAGCATCGAGTCCATCGACATCAGACGTAGGGTCTGCCTCGGCAAAACCAAGTTCTTGTGCCTCTTTTAAAACTGGCTCAAATGCTAATTGTTCATCAGTCATTTTGGTTAAAATATAGTTTGTCGTCCCATTAACGATTCCCATAATTTTTTGAATACGATCAGATGCCAATCCCTCTGTTAAGGAACGAATAATCGGAATACCACCAGCAACACTGGCATCATATAAAATATCACAATTATTTTCTTTGGCTAATCGTAATAACTTCTGACCATGAACTGCCATCAAGTCTTTATTAGCTGTAACAATATGTTTTTGGTTACGGATTGCTTTTTCTAATAAAAGGTTCGTATCTTCAATGCCACCCATCACTTCGATTATAATATCGAGATCCGGGTTGCTTACTAATTCTTCCGGATTATCTGTTAGCCACTCTGGTTGGATTACAACATCACGTTTCTTTTTAATATCATTAACCAGAATTTTTTTTATTTGAATTTCACTACCAACTTTATATTTAATTTCATCAGCGTGGTTTTGTAACAGTTTGACAACTCCTGTTCCGACTGTACCTAGACCACATAAACCAACATTAACTTGATTCATATAGACGTCCTCCCTTTGTTTGCGTTGCGTGTACATCTGTTTATATATAGTGGACATTATACATGTGAATGCTACCTTTATCAAGACACAATCGTCTAAAAATTAAAAAAAATGCACCCCCATCTTTGCAAATGGAAATGCATCGATTATTATTTTCTACACATCTAGTAGCCAATCTAATTGGATACTATTTATTTCTCTCTCATCAATGCCGATCTGATAAAAAAATGTTCGCAAATTTTCTTCATATACTGATTGATTTTCGATCAATTCTTCCATGTCAGAATAATGATTGGATGTTTCGCGAATTTGATCCATGAAATCTAATAAATGAATAGGAAAAATCAATCGTGCATATAATAGTTTCCATCCAAATATTGATATCGGCATATTCGATACATACCCTTGTAGAAATTGTTGGCATCCCTGAGAGGATAGTCCATCCGGTGTTAGCATGTACTGTCGTAACTTTTCTGCTATATCACGTACTGGATGATCATATACAAATTGATTACTCCAAATAAATACATCATTCATATCATGGTGATAACGTCCAAAAGTAATCGATGGCTGATCACTTTCATTAAATTGTGATTCTTGTTCGACAATATGCATGTATTGGATTGCATTTTCTGCTAAACCAATTATATAGGGAAACATATTAACAAATCCTCGAATAAAGGGAGACGCCGGTCGCTGTTGGTATAATTGCTTATATAAGGCCTCATACTGATCTATCTTGGAAGTCCATAGCTCATTCCATTTTCCATAACTGTTCATCGTACTCGGCTGATATGGATAGTCAAAACCAATTTGGTGAAAGCCAGATAGTTTAGCGGCTTCTTCACGGTGGTTATCCGTGTATATCGCATAACACAACAAATATTTTTCTTTACCAATTGACGTAAGGAATTGATTGTGTACATTTGGTATCGGACATGTAACATTCGTCCATCCTTGTTGATGATAATGGGTAGCAATAGTATATAATTCTAAGGCAAACCTTTCAGTTATTGAAGTAGGGATGATAAAATAATAATAGGCTTGGTCAGCAAATGTTAAGTATGGCTGGTCAGAGACTTGTTTAGTTGGCACCTGAATTGGGTAATGTAAGAATATTGGATGCAATGTATTTTCCCCCTTAATGTTTATATATTAAACTATATGTATACCGTGAAATGAAAATGATGAATATAGGATGTGATCAAATGTCAAACGAACGAGAACAAACCGAATTAGAACTAAAAGCAAGACAATGGTTAACAGATCGAGGTGTGCAATTAGACGATATCGCTGAATTAGTCTATTTTTTACAAAATAAATATCAGGATGAACTAACTTTAGAGCGTTGTTATGAAAATGTAGACCGGGTATTAAGGAAGCGTGAAGTGCAAAATGCGGTTATTACTGGTATTCAACTTGATGTTTTAGCTGAAGAAAATAAATTGGAGTCCCCTCTTCAGGAAATATTGGAAACAGATGAGAGCTTGTACGGTATTGATGAAGTAATTGCACTGTCAATTGTCAATGTGTATGGCTCGATCGGATTTACCAATTATGGATACATCGACAAGGTAAAGCCCGGTATCTTGGAGAAATTAAATGATAAATCTCAAGGTTGCCATACTTTCTTAGATGATATCGTCGGAGCGATCGCTGCCGCAGCATCATCACGATTAGCACACAGCGCAGCTAATGAATCGATAGAAGATGAATAAAAAGGACTGATAAAATTTCAAAGAAAAACCGGGAAGCCCACCCGCCCCTTTCGTTTATAAACCAGAATAATGTACGCTAACCAAGTTAGAAACGATGAAATGTTTTCATCTGCTACGGCAACCGCTTCGGCTGACCGTTTCGCTTTCCGGGGGCATGCTCTTCAGCTAACTTTGAAAAGAAAAACGCTTTTCAAAGTGGATCTTCAGATCACGCTAATTCCCCAGGAGTCGAAACGGTCGGCCTACGCTATTGTTATGTTCTACAACTTATTATATAGAATCATTTTTGCGTTTACTGCATCATGTAGACCTCTATTTTTTTCTATCGCTATAAAAAGCCAAAATATTTGCTGTCACCATAGGTGTAGAGCCTATCTTAAAGCGTAGGAAAAATGCGAAGACTCCAGCGGGATTAGCATGAGCTGAAGATCCATTTTTTTAAATAAAATTCATTTTATTTAAAAAAATTAGCTGAGGCCATGCCCGCGGGAAGCGAAGCATTTTTCCGGAGCTGTGCCCAGCACTCTATACATTTCAAAACACTTTTTATTTATGTCGCTAGGATTTTATACTTTCCTTGCTAATAAGAAAAAAGTATACCTCTTTTTCGATGTATAATCGAAAGGAGGTATACTTTTTTCCAAGTTCTTTCTCAATCAATATTTCATTATTTCTGAACTCTTATTTATCACTTTTAAAAGAGGTGAAGTAAAAATAAAGATTGTCACAAATATAGCAATCCCAAACATAAAGACCTTCACAAGGAATAGCGGTATAACTGTAAGAGTGAATAAAACACTAGTCCAAACAGTCAGGACCGCAAAAATTTTTATTCGGATCGGCACACCTTTTCCACTGTTATAATCTGCTATGTAATGGCCAAAGTACTTGTTCGTCACAAGCCAATTATACAATCGCGGAGATGATTTACCATAACAAAAACCTGCTAGTAGCACTAATGGTGTTGTTGGCAAAATGGGTACGATGATACCTATTAAGCCAGTAACAAGACTAAGACTACCTGCTATTATCCAAAGTGCCCTTTTGATGTTCCACATTTTGCTCACTCTCCATCTTATCTCCCACATACCTTTGATAATCTTCCTGCGTATTAATATTAATAAAATACTTCTCATCTTCAGAGTGAAAATCGACGTATGTCACGGTTAATTTTTTTAATAATTGATGCATTGATCGCTTTTCAGCCAATAATTGTCGTTCCATCACTTGCATTGCATCCAGCTTATACAGGGCAACTAACGGCTGTACTCTTGCATTTACTCGAGGAACAATCGCATCGACATTAGCATCAATATAGGTGATTAATTTCTTTAAAATGGATTGCTCCATTAGTGGTGTATCGACTGGTAAGACGAGATACCACTTAGCTGCACCTTCTTCCATCATCGCAGAATAAATCCCTGCTAAAGGTCCTTTTCCTTTAAAAGGTGCATGATCTGTTATAACCTTAATATTTTCGGACTCTAGTTGTAAAGGTTGATTGTCACGTATCACTAAAAAAGTGTTATCTACACAAGCTAACATTACTTCTAATGCATTCTCGTAAAATAAATTTCCCTTATAGGAAGCAAATGCTTTATCCCTCTTAAACCTAGATGATTTACCCCCAGTTAACACGATACCTGTTATTATTTCCACTGCTTCTACACCTCAAAAGTCAGAGTTTCTTCACGTTTTTTTGCTCATCACTTAGACTGCTTCCATTGTTTACAAGAAGGGTTTTATCTTTTCAAATTCGAACTCATGCCAGTTGGCTTCCACTATATTAAATAATTGCTCTGCATTTTCCTGATATATATATTTCACGTTTTCTACTTTTTCTAATAGTGGGTCCTCTTTACTATATAATAAAGCGATTTTTGGTAGAGGGACCTGCTTATATCCTTCAATAATCACAACATCGATATTCATCGATTGATAGAATAACAAAAGTGATTGTAGAGGAAGTTTCTTTTTATCTGCAGTAATTAAGAGCTGATTCTCTCCTACAACCGTAGTTACCTTTGCACCTTGGTTAAAATGCTGATAACCGTCTGTTTCTTGTACTTGATCTGGCTCACCACCATGACCGTGGTGCTTAATGGTAGCAACCTGATAATTCTTTTTTGTTAAGTATTCAATCCATTGAGAAATAAATGTTGTCTTTCCACTATTTTTATAGCCAACCACTTGAACAACATACATATTTAACCACCACTAACAGGGGGAATAATAGCTACTGTGTCCCCGGTTTGAATGATGTCACCATCTAAGGCATATTCTTCATTAACTGCAACCATCGATTCTTTTACCTGACTCAAATGAAATTGAGATTGTAATTTTTCCTTTATCTCCTTGACTGTGATTTCTTTTATATCTAAAAGGATTTTATCTTTACCAGCTTCCTCTTGTAATTGGGCAAATAATAAAACTTCAATCATTGTCTTCATCCTTTATCTCTGGTTTCCCCGTTGGATACGGAACATTTTCCTTTTGATCACCGATCCATGCTTCCCCATCTTCCCACTGTTCCTTCTTCCAAATCGGAACTATTTGTTTAATTCGTTCAATGGCATATTCATTCGCTTGATATGCTGGTTTACGGTGAGGTGAGGAAACAGCAATCACTACGGCAATTGCTGAGATATCAAGTGAGCCAATCCGGTGTGTAATAGCCACTTTTGTATCTGGCCATCTTTCATTAATTTCCTTGCCAATCTGAGCAAGCATCTTTTCTGCCATCGGTTTATATGCCTGATATTCTAGATATATCGTCTTTTTTTTACCTGTGATTTCACGAACAGTACCGATAAAGGTTGTAATCGCACCAGCATTACGATCTTCTACCTTTTTTATTAGTGAATCAACGGAAATGGGATCTTCTACAACTTCAAACAATTTGTCTCTCATTCTCATTCTCCTAACAAATGAATCGTTACTTTGTCCCCTTGTTTATATCCTTCCGTACCACCAGGTAATTGGATCAAACAGTTGGCCATTGCCAAGCTGTGCACCATATTTGATTTGTCCTTACCTGCCGGTTCTGTAACTAGCTGACCATTTTTAAATTCGTAACGGCCTCGAATAAAACGATCAAAGGGATTTACTTTTGAAAAATCAACTGCTAATGTTGCTTGTTCTTGCTGTATCCCAATTGTTTCTTTAGCTAAAAAGGAATCAATAATTGGTCTTGTAAACAGTTCAAACCCGACATAACATGCCGAAGGATTACCGGATAATCCAAATAACAAGGTATCATTAACAGCTGCAACTGTGGTGACACTCCCTGGCCGCATCGCTACTTTATTAAACAGAACATCAGCACCTAATTCTTGATATATCTCTGGCAATAAATCAAAATCACCTACGGATACACCACCAGTTGTAATTAGAAAATCAACTTCCTTCATCACTTCCGAAATCTTTTCAAGACTTTCTTCTAGATTATCTGTTAATGCACCATAATATTGCGGAATTGCTCCTGCTCTTTGTAATTGACCAATCATCATATAAGCATTACTATTACGGATTTTTCCTGGCTCCAGCGGCTGATCTATTTCCAACAATTCACTTCCTGTTGCAATTACACCAATTACCGGTTTCTTAGCTACAGGTACTTGCGCATAACCAAATGTTGCTAATAATGCAATGATGCCAGGGTTTATTACTGTTCCTTTATTCACTAATGCTGTCCCATTTTTAACATCTTCTCCTTTGAATGATATATTCTGCTGATGTTGAAGTTGCTTTCTAATCGATACAAAGGATTTTCCGCTTTCTTCAAAGGTGGTAGTATCTTCTAACATAATAATTGCATCGGCTCCATCTGGAATCGGAGCACCTGTCATAATACGAACCGCTTGATTTTTTTCTAACTTTTTATGATAGACACTGCCTGCACCAATATGACCGACAACCGACAAAATTTTCGGGGTATTCTTCATTACTTCTGTCGTATCTTCTGAGCGAAGCGCATATCCATCATATGGTGAACGGTCAAACGACGGCACATCATGATCCGCTATTAAATCTTCCGCTAATACACGACTACGAGCCTCCGTTAATTCAATATACTCCGTTTCACCTTTTTTACAATACTTAGTAACTTGTTTAATTGCTTCTACAACCGGAATTGGGTTACGTTCATTTAACATTGATCATGCTCCTAACCAACAATCTGATAATATAGCTTTTTAGCATCCTCTATCGAATGGGTACCGTGAACAAAGGTACGACCATCCTGAAAAAAAACCAGTCTTTTTTCATCGATATCAACAGAAACTAAAAAAGGATTTGCTTGTACCTCACCATACTGGGTAAGCTTTGACTCCAACATTTTAAGTGAATATTGTTTCCCACGAATTTGCACCGTATCTCTGCCACACAGAACCTCTGTCTTTGTTCTGCCATGATAAGTCAAACTAGGATAAGTCGGTTCTACACCACAACTGGAGCAATTGGCTCGTTTCGCACGACTGACATCAATCGTTTGGTAATGATTATTCCATAAATCAAAGATAATCAATTTACTATTTATTTTTGACTTCGCTTCAACTAACAGTTTTAAAGCTTCCGTTGTTTGGTGCGTAACCACCATTTGTACTGCAGGTCCAATCACTCCAACTGCATCACAGGTTGCCCCAAACATAGGCGTTACTTTTAATAAACAATCAAGGCATGGCGTTTGCCCTGGAATTATCGTGAATGTCATACCTGAACTGCCTACACATGCTCCAAAAATCCATGGTTTCCTATATTTATGGGCAAGGTCATTGATTAAAAAGCGTGTATCAAAATTATCAGTTGCATCGATTACTATGTCTGCATTTTGCACATAGCTAGTGAGATTTTCAACCGTAGCATCCATCACAACAGCGTGAATATTTATGCCACTATTTATTTTTTTTAGTTTTCTTGCTGCGGCGATTGCCTTTGGTGTTTGTTCATGAACATCCTCTTCGGTAAATAAATGTTGACGTTGAAGGTTGGTCCATTCAACGTAATCACGATCGATGATGGTAATTTTGCCTACACCTGCACGTATCAGTATTTCGGCTGATGAAGAACCAAGTGCGCCACAACCAATGATTAGAACATGTTTCGAAAGCAATTGTGCTTGTCCTTCTTGGCCTATTCCTTGAAAAAGCATTTGCCGATGATATCTGTTCATATCTGACATCCGATACAGTCCTCTCTTTAACCACCTATATAAGACATTTCAATCTTCTTACGGTTTTTGGCAGTTTCTTCTGTACGTTCATCTGAATAACGGTCATCACGATATTTCCAACGAGAAACAATTGTATCCGTTACTTCTTCATCTGTTGCTCCATTACGTAAAATATCTTTAAGGTTCAAACCTTCTCCAGCAAATAAACAAGTGAAAAAGTGACCATCTGCTGCAATTCTTGCTCTTGTACAAGAAGAACAAAATGATTCCGACACAGATGTGATAAATCCCACTTCCGTATTTGTTCCCTTATAGCGGTAACGTTTTGCTACCTCACCAAAATAGGCAGGATCAACTGGTTCTAATTCAAACTGTTCTGAAATCTCATCGTACATCTCTTTTTTTGTTACAACATGCTTAAAGTCCCAGCCGTTCGTTTGACCAACATCCATAAATTCAATGAAACGTAACGTTACACCAAGCTCTTTAAAATACTTAGCCATTGGTACCACTTGATGGTCATTCATCCCTTTTTTCACTACCATATTCACTTTCACACCTAATCCGGTTTCTTTTGCCTTGATAATACTGTCAATCACAGGCTGAGTACGTACCCTACTGTCATTTATCTTCATAAATGTGTCATCATCAATCGCATCTAAACTAACATTAACACGTTTTAAACCAGCATTTTTGAGATCCTCTGCCATCTTTCCAAGCAAGACAGCATTCGTTGTCAGTCCAATATCTTGCAAGCCCTCCAAGTTGGATAATCGCTTGATTAAAGTGGTAATATCACGTCTTAATAATGGTTCACCACCAGTTAAACGAATCTTGCGAACACCTAAGTTTAAAAATACTTTTGTTAGCCGCTCGATTTCTTCAAAACTTAATAAGTGTTCTTTTGGTAAAAAGGCGAAATCCTTTCCGAAAATCTCCCGTGGCATACAGTAGCGGCAACGAAAATTGCAACGATCTGTCACAGAGATCCGCAAATCTTGTAGCGTTCGACCAAATTTATCTGTTATGACTGACTGTTGCATGTTGAATCGCTCCGTTTCATAAGTAGTTTATCTATATTTAGTAAAATAAATTGTATATAAAATCATTGTGAGAAACATCACAACTACTGATAAAAAGAAAAAAGAAGATTATATTATTTCCCCTCTATTTAAAACTTCTCTCACTGTAATACATGCTGCTTTATAGTTAATGCTATAGAATAAAATGGATATCGAATTGCTGTTGCTAGCACTCCTGCACTGCATTACTCATTGTTTGTAAAGGTATTGGCTACACCCATTTCAGTTGCCAAGTAGGTACGGATATGAGTACTGAAGTTCGTAAGTGTATTTATATTTTCATTTAAAATAGATTGTAGTTGTTTGTGATCAATTTGTCTATAGTGCTGAACAAGTGTCTTTCGCAATCCAATAATTGCTTCATACGCACGATTTTCATTCTCTGGAATAACATTTTCATCAATTAGAATATGAACAATGTCCAAGTAACTTCCTGGATCACGCATGATAAACCCATCGATCATCATATTTCCGACATCTAAGATATTTTCAATTAATAGATGTGTTATTCGTTCTAACGCTAAGTATTCAATAGATGATTGAAATTTATTCTCTTTCACTAACGCTAATGTTTGATCAAAATATTCTAATGTTTCATTCATTTTTCTCATATCAACAAAATACACCACTAATCCCCCTACATTTCCAAAACAAGTCTAACTATATGATACCATATTACAAAAGATGTCGTTAGTGATAAATTCCGATTAATTTGGTTGTATAAGATTGGACAGGATGCAAAATAGTAATTGTGCCCGAGTTTTGAAGATCAAATCCATTAGATTTCTTAGAACTGGCTTGATAAACATTTTCCAATCCTCCTGTTTGGTGTCCTTTAGTTAGAAAAATCCTTTTTATATCGAACAGCTAGATATATTCCTGAAGCGATAAATGCAAGAGAATACTTGAATAAGAAGAAAATTTGCCACATATAATCTTTTGGGAAAATTATGTCGGACAAAATTACTACCCATAATAAAATATAGGCACTTCTTAAATGTATTTGATTTGTTCTTTCGTCAGGTTTACCTATTTTTTGGGAATATGCATATATCAGAATCAAGCCAACTAAAAGCAATACAAAACCACTGCCTAGAAGCATATTCCAATTACCAGGTGATGCTTCCGCCCATGTTTTTAAAGGATAAAAGATTGTATGTGATATTTCATCAGGGTTATTCATTTGAATCATTTCCTTTCTCATAAGTAAAAATATCGTTAACATCAACATTAAAAAATTCGGCAATTCGATAGGCCAACAGCAGAGTCGGAACATAATTTCCTTTTTCCATTACGAAAATGGTTTGTTTGGAAACACCGACCTTCTCTGCTAATTCTTTCTGAGACATTCTGGCAAGCACACGATATTCATAAACCTTATTGGATATCGAATCACCAGACTTTTTTTTCATGACTATCACCTCTTAAAAAATATTATAAACTTTAATTTTATAAAAGTAAAGTAAACTTATACAAAAGATATAAATACTTTAACTAAAGATTGTATTACTTTGATTTAACAAGAGCGAGAATGCAGAAAGAACCTGACGTAAGTATGAATTTCGTCAGGTTCACATATCGATCTGGTTTAATTTAAGGTTTTTGATGGTGCATCTTATAATATTTATTAGTGCAATGGTGTGCTTTACTTTACCAAGTTTGCTCAATGCCTGATCCTCAGAAAGGGAGTATTTTTCCGCAGCAACGATCAAGCAATCATCAATAAAAGAATGAAAGAAGGCAAGTCTAAAAAAGATACCTTCGCAGTTGAAAATTTCATCGATAGCTGTTCTTTAAATAATTTACAGAAAAGGGAGAAATGACTATAATTTGGATTAGGGAGTGATGTTGATGAGTGATGAAAAATTAAAATTTATCAAAAATGAAACAGAACAAAGTACTACACGGCTTGTTAGTTTTAAAGGAGATATGGAGAGGTTTGATCTAGCGGTTATATCTTCTCCGGCATTCGGCGACGACTGTCTTGTAGTAGACCTTAATACGAATAAATACTCACGTATTAATATTGACAAACTTAAAGAAAATTATTATGTAGAACATGCTTTTCAATTCAATGAAATAGAAGCAGAGGATTTCAGGTTATTCATCAAGCCATTATTGAACGAAAACTAACACATCCTTATGTGTTAGTTTTCAATTTGTTTAACAATAAAAAAACGGCAACCAAAATTACAATATTCGTATAAATAATCTTCACAGGTACTAATTTTTGTATCAAAAGATGCTTTAGGGCTTTGATCATCATAAAACCCTTTGAGACGAAGCTGCTCATAACCCCAGTCTCCTACAATAAAATCATATTTACTTAAAATATCTGTAAATCTTTCCTTAAACGCTTCTTCCTCAAAACCGTTACGATAGTCCTTAATGATTTCATAACAATGACCTTGAACTTCTACCACTATATCTCACACCTTTTTTTGCAATATTCAAATTTAACAAAAGTTACTAGCATGAAATCAAAGTTTATAACCTAAACTAACGTTATCCTTTGAAAAATTAACTAGGGAGGCTATATCCTTTGATTCAGCGTTGCTTATTATTAACATTCACAATTTTTTTGCTTCTTTCTACTATAGCACATGCAGAAGAAAATGTGGATATCGATCAAGAAAAAATCAGCCTATATAAACAAATGGAAGCTATCACATTAATTCCTTGGTATTATTTAGCAGCAATTAACCGTTATGAATCCAATATTAATTCCGATCAGTCAGATGAAAATTCATTAATTAGGATCAAGATCCCTGAACAAAAATGGTATGGACTTACTCCTGCCAACGAACCAACTGCTGAAAGTGTACTTGAATTTTTTAATGGTATTGGAAGAGATGGTGATGGTGACGAAACAGCCGATCACACTAATGAATATGATATTTTATATACGATGGCCCATTATCTTCAACAATACGGACATTCAGATCAAGATATTCGCACAGCACTTTGGAATTATTATCACCGAGAATTAACTGTTTTATCTATTATGAACTATGCCCGTCTGTTTAAAACGTATCAAAAAATCAGTCTTGATGAAACAGCTTTTCCAATACCAAAAGGTTATAATTACACCTACCATAACACATGGGGTGATGCTAGAGGATTTGGTGGAAGGAGAATTCACGAAGGAACTGACATATTTGCTGGTTATGGAACACCAGTAAGAGCTACCACTTTTGGTGTTGTAGAGCTTAAAGGCTGGAATAAATTTGGTGGTTGGCGCATTGGTATTCGTGATATCTACAACAGATATCATTACTATGCTCATTTAAATGGATTTACTGATGGTCTGGAAATAGGTGATATCGTGGAAGCAGGGCAAGCGATCGGATCTGTCGGCTCCACTGGTTATGGCCCTCCAGGAACCTCTGGAAAATTCCCGCCCCATTTACATTATGGTATGTATAAAGATAATGGTAAAACAGAATGGTCATTTGATCCCTATCCACATTTAAAACGATGGGAAAGTAAAGATCCGTAAAGTGATAATCACTTTACGGATCTTTATATTTATTCTTTGGATGCAATTCTTGCTTTTATTATACTTGCTACTAAGCCGCCCCATATAATAACAATACCAATCACTGCCATAACTATTGCACTACCAGACATGAAGCAAACCTCCTTTTAGACGAAATTTATGATTCTTTATCTTTACTTGGCCATTTTTTAATAGTTATCACTGCACCTAACAACATCGCTCCAATTGCTACTAACCAGCCAAAGTTGAATAAGAAATCAAATGGGTAGTCCTCATATGGACGTGATACTTCCGTTTTCAAGTTTAGTATCATCATACAGCCTAATACAAGCGGTGTAATAAAACCTAAGCAAATTCTCCACCATATACCAAGTTTAATGTCTGATACAGAATTTGCATGATTTTGTAAATCTTTTAATGAACGAGCAAACCATGCTATCGCCACTACTTCAAATAGACCAGCTAAGGCAACACCATAGTTATTAATAAAGTGGTCAACAGTATCCAAGAGGTTAAGTCCACCTTGGGTCGCATAGAATAATGAAACGAGCAATGCAAGACCACCACCGCACAGTACCGCTGTCCCACGTGAAATCGAGAACTTCTCCTGTAAACCTGCAATATAGGTTTCTGAAATCGAGATCATGGATGATAAACCTGCTAAAAACAAGGCTGCAAAGAACAGGAATCCAAAGAATCCGGATGCAGGCATTTGACTAATGATTTCAGGGAACACCATAAACGCTAACCCGACACCACTTTCAACTACTTCAGATATATCTGTATCCGCTTGAACTGACATAAATCCTAGTGCCGCAAAAACACCAATACCAGCTAATAGTTCAAAAGATGAATTCGCAAAACCGGTGATAAACGCATTATTAGTAATATCAGACTTTTTGGGTAAATAAGAAGAATAAGTAATCATGATAGCAAATGCGATCGACAAACTAAAGAAAATTTGACCATATGCTGCAACCCAAACAGAACCATCAAAAATACTACCCCAATCAGGTTTAAAAAATGCATCTAAACCTTCCATTGCCCCAGGTAATGTAACTGCGCGAATAACAATAATGAAAAACACAATAAATAATGTCGGAATAAAGATTCTATTAGCAAACTCAATACCTTTCTTAACACCTCGTCCTAGGAAGAATAACACAATTACCCAGACAACAAGTAAAGGAATCATTACAGCAGGTACCACTGAACCGAATGTACCAGCATCTGCAAGGTTTAAAAAGTCCCCAACAAAGAATCCTGTCGGGTCATTACCCCACTTAGTTCCAAAAGAGAAATAGGCATACATAATAGACCAAGCAATAATAATTGGATAGTAAGTAGAAATAACGAATGAAATAAGGACTTGCCACCAGCCTATCCATTCCACACCTTTACTAATCTTCGAAAAACTTCTTGGTGATGAGCTACGATACTTATGTCCAATTGTATATTCCATAATCAGTAGTGGAATACCTGCCGTTAATAATGCAAATAAGTATGGAACAAAGAATGCACCTCCACCATTTTCAAAAGCTGTTGCAGGGAAACGCCAGATATTTCCTAAACCTACTGCAGACCCAATTGCTGCTAGAAGGAAACCTAGACGTGTGCCCCACTGTGATCTGTTTTCCATTAACCTAACTCCTTCCTTTTTAAATATTCTCTATATTAACAATAGTTTTAATCTTTGAAATTATATCGAACTTTTGAATATTCTGTCAAAGGAAAATATAGGAATATTTTATTATTCTAAATCTGGATCTATTGGAATAGAAAGATCAGATGATCCCTCTCCACCTTCATTATAATAATTCGGAACATCACCAGGATGAAATACTTTTGTTACAGGAATATCTTGAACCACTTTATACGGCTCGGAAGCAAAGGGTATCACTACCATCATTTCTACTGCTATATGCACATTAACATGAATATACGCGCCATTTATACCAGTTTCAACGATTTTACTCGTTAATTCTGTTTCAACACTACCAATCACTTCCATATTCACTGGTACTTTTGGCCCGAGATTAGCTAATATAGGAACCCCTAATGCTTGGCCTAAAGGAACTTCCACTAATAATCCTTGTTCTCTTACATCATTAAGTAATTCTTGTTCAGATGGCTCGAGGTCCATTTCTACCTCAAGAGGTACACCGGTTTCAGGCCGTTCCCCTTTCTCCAATAACTTAAGAAAATTTTCTACACGATATTGAACATTTCTTTGCACACGATTTTCAACTACTGCATTAAAAATATAATTTTCTACTCTTCCTTCATCGTCCTGTTGTACTTGTATTAAATCCCCAGCTTCTAGATCTTCATTAATCTTTTTGCTAACAGCTATTCCCATTGCTTGGTTGGCAATCTGCTCTACACGAAATTTCGCATAATCCATCAGTACTGGTTTGATTCCCTCGTTTACAATTAAAATACTTGTAATCATCACGAGAACAAAAAAGAAAAAAGAAATAATAACTAATTGATTAGCTGGAGGTGAACCTATTTTTCGTCTATTCCATTTTTTTCTCCGCATTATAAATCCCCCCAATTCATTCATATGATTGAAGGGATATATTTAGATATAATTATATAAATTTTTATCTACCTGTAATTAATTGCTCCATATTTACGATCATGACATCCAATACCTTTGATAAATCTAAATCATACGGCTTTACTTTTAAATCATTGTCTTTCAGCACTCGAACTACTGGACGTTCATACATTTGCGAATTTTGACGTGCAACTACCCCTTCTCTACCATCACTTAAATAAACGTTTAAGCCATTAGGATAAACTGCAATCGTCTTCTTAAACATTTCTACATGATGTAGGTCGAATTGAGTTCCTGCTCCACCATATAAGATTTCTAATCCTTCATGTGGCAACATCGCGTCCCGATATGTTCGATTACTTGTCACCGCATCAAAAACATCTGCTACACCTATAATTCTGGCAAATGGGTGAATATCATCCTTATGGATACCTCGCGGATAACCTGTTCCATCTAACCGTTCATGATGCTGATAGGCGCAGTGTGCAACATGTAGCGGAATATTATGAGATTTTCGCAACAAATCAAAACCATATTCTGTATGTGCTTGCATAATCTTAAATTCCATGTTCGTAAGTCTTCCTGGCTTATTTAAAACTTCTTCTGGTATAACTATTTTACCGATATCATGTAAAACTGCACCTAACCCCAATTGTTCCATATCTTTATTTTTTAAATTCAATGCCTGTGCTAGTGCAAGTGTATACATACTCACATTTAGAGAATGGGAATAGACGTAGTCATCAATAATAAATAAGTCAGATAAATAATGAATAACTTCATCATTTTTACTTAATTCTTTTGCAATTTCTTTTACTAATTGTTCTAATTTAAATGTAGCTTTTTCTAACAAATAATTATTTTTCGTAAGATCTTCTAATTCTAAAGATTGGAATGCCTCTTTTATTTTTTGAAGCGTTTCTATCCTTTGCTGTTCGGGAATCGGAGGATGAACAATGATATCATCTGTATCCTCATCACGAATAAATACATAGGTTATCCCTAAATTTTTCAAACGATCAACCATGGACTTGGTTAATTGCACATTTTTTTGTAATAAGACTCGACCATGTGCATCATATATAGGTTTTGCTAATTCAATTCCTGCTCGAATCAATTTTGTTGGAATTAATCTCATTTTCTAACACCCATCTGCTATTTTGGTAAAATTTTATCAGATAATGTCGGTATAATCTACTATTTTCATAACCTTTTTATTATTAAATGACTAAAACTAGTAAAATTGACCCTTATTTGTTTGCTATTTTCAACAATGCTTCTTCAATAATCATTCCTTCTTTCCAACCATAATTTTTTGAATGGTTGGTCACTTTATCCAGCTTAGCTTGTTGCAAGTCTTCGATTGTCTTCACACCGATAGCTCGCCCTGCAACAATGGGACGATCAGTCAATAGATCATTTAATAAATCTACATCTAATGCTCCACACATTACATACCCTACTTCATTCGTAATCACTAAAAGATTCGTATGTGGAAGCTTTACCGAAATCGCTGTAAAAGGATGATTCTTTATAAAAATTGGTTTCATTTCCATCACAAAAAAACACTCCTCTCCATATTAGAAAACGTGAATTATCGCGTTTTTCTTATACTTTAATCCATAAAAATTTCATACATTCTTATAGTTTAAAATATGAAGGGAGTGTATAATTGTGTCTATTATCATAACTACGATCTTAAGGCATCCGCCAATAAATCTCTCATGAACTCTGGCAAATAAAACTCCTTTGTCGTCGACCTGGCAATTTCCGGGAACATTTGTCCAAATGTAAACATATCTGCAGTCGCAAAAGTATACACCTTATCATGCTCAAT
The DNA here is from genome assembly GCF_900114645.1 of Gracilibacillus orientalis. Lineage (GTDB taxonomy): Bacteria > Bacillota > Bacilli > Bacillales > Amphibacillaceae > Gracilibacillus > Gracilibacillus orientalis. Next base: position 36,068 of record NZ_FOTR01000016.1, read on the forward strand.
TTCATGTCCATTAAAGGTAACATGGTGAACATGCTCAATTCCTGCTTCATCTATATCAGTATCAATGTCAATACCACTAAATATAAATTTACCCATGACTTTTCCGCGGAAACCAAAACCCTTTAACTCAAACCGCATAAGAGCCTCATCATGAGCACCACGTACAATCTCCAGTACTTCAATGCCTCTTAGTTTTACTGTACAAGGATTAATCGGATGAGGGCAAATCCGGTGTATGTCTCCATAAGTAACTTCGCCTGCTCCGATATTTTCTAACAATATGCCTGCATTTAACATACTGATATCAGCATTAGTCCAGTCTTTTAATTTATCTGTTAACGAGTCAATAATAGGAGTCTGTTCAAACCAATTAACGGTTAAACTGTTTTCTAAGTAAGTCACTTGCTTATTTAATAATTCTTGAGCCTGATTGTTCATTTTTTCCAGTTTGTTGACGGTATCTTGATCTTGACTCAAATGTTCGGTCTCCACTGTATATGCTTGTTTATTCACTATTTTATCTAATTGATGGTCCCACTCAATATGTACTTCTCCCACAAATTTTCCATGTTTACCGGCAGCAGTTAATAATGTATTTTGAATCTCTTTCCCATTTTTCAATAAATGATGGGTATGACCGCCAATAATTATATCAATCTCAGGATATCTTTCCGCGATTAATTGGTCTTCAGATAATCCTAAGTGAGAAAGTAATATCAGTATGTCGGCATCTCTTTTCAATTCATTAATTTCACGTTCTATATAATCGTATGGTGATTCAACATGCCAACCTAAAGGATGATAAAAAGCATTAAACGGTGCAGTCAGTCCAAATAATTTGATGTTTAAGTTCTCTTTCGTTTGTATCGTAATGCTATGTTGCAACCAAGATGGTTTGTTTTTATTTAACGGTTTTAAATTACCGCAAGTAACCTGAAAATTGGCCTGATCATATAAATGATATAAATGTTCATGCTCCAGCGTAATACCTTCATTATTTCCAATGGTTGCAAAATCAATGCCGGCTTCATTTAATAATTCAACATTAGCTTTTCCGTTGTAAGCTTCAGCAATTGGATGGAACCGGTCTACATGGTCCCCGATATCAATTCTCCAACTTTGTTCATCTGCTTGAGCATGCTGTTTTTTCTTTTTGTTAAAATAATGTACGATGTTCGGCCATTGATCAAAATGACTATGTAAGTCATTACAGTAATAAAAATGAATATGTTCGATCATAAAGACAAGCCCTCCCTAAAACAAACCTTGCCAAATTAAGCGCAAACCAATCAAAAATACGACGGTTCTTAATAAATACTCTACTGCTTTACTGGAAAGTTGTTGATTAATTTTCGCACCTAAAATTCCACCAAACCACGCACCTGGAATAAATGCCCATACATACATCCATTCTATATGACCTAATGCAATATGTGTAGTAGAACTTACAAGACTAAGTGCTAAGATCATAAACATGGAAGTAGCAGTTGCTATATGAGGCGGAAAACCGAACAGTATGATCATAGCAGGAACCATCAAAGAACCTCCACCAATTCCGAAAAAGCCGGACAACATTCCGACCATAAAAGCAATAGCAATTGCAATAAACGGTGAAAAAGTATAACGGTATGTGGTATCCCCTATCTTCACCTCACGAACCACTTTATGTGAAGTGTCCATATTTATGTTTTCTTTATCCTGATTGGGTGTTTTCTTAAATAAGAACATGGTAAAGATCAATAACATAAATATACCCAAAAACAGCGAAAATAAATCTGTTTCAACAAACTCGTTTAACCATGCCCCTAAAACACCACCAGGCAGGCTACCTGCAATAAAATATAATCCGCTTTTATAATCTATTCGTTTGCTTTTCGCATAAGCATAAGTGGATGACATTGCAGTAAATATCATAATAATCAAGGATATACCTACTACCGTACTTGCATCAGCCCAATCAAACAATGGGGTGATTGAATGAAGGATTAGTAAAATTGGCACCAGGATGACCCCTCCACCAAATCCTACAATACTTCCTAACATAGCTGATAATAATCCAATTAATAAACAAATAATAATAACCAAAAGTTATCCCTACAATCTCTTTGCTGTGATAAGTAACTCTTATTTATTATAAAGGTAACAGAGGAATTTATCCAATCAAGGATTTTGTATAAACGAAATTCCAAACAAGTTAATCAACTGGGATCAACTCAGAAGTGAATCTCTAATTTTATTCTCAATTAGCTGACAGATCCGATGAATTAGATTTCAAGAATCCGGTGTTTTGAATATCAATTTCTATACTTAAATCCATTTTCAACTCCTGATAGTATTTAGAACGCCAATCCTTCAATTCTCTCCGTGGTATTTTATTTCTAAAATGCTGCCCTAACCCTAAAATATCGGCTTCACTTTCTTGTAGTTTTGTGAACATTCCATCAAATCTTTCTTGCAAAATAGTACTTAGCTCTTCTTTAATTAACTCAATTGTATGATCATCTTTTGTTTCTAATAGGACTACTTTTAAATTAATTACATTTTCTAAACTGGGTTCATCATCGATAAAATTACTCTTGCTGTTAGTTTTATTGCTAATAATTAATACACTTGCATGATCGCTAACCTCAACTCTACCTTGGGCACTTTCTTCTTTGAAAGCATTAATAAGAAGGGTCTCATCAGGCGTGATTGTTTCCACCATTTTACCATTTTTCATAACTGCTGACCCCATATGCCTAATATTCGTACTTCCTCCTGAAACCACAATTGGAACAGCAACATCATGAGTATAAGAATGAACGCTACGGTATACTTGCCAAACCCTTGTTAAGGCTATTTGTGGAGTCCAGCCGGCATTTTTTTCAAAGAATTCAAACAGGTTTATAGCATTTACGTCTAAATCATTCGAGACTGTATTGAAAAACTTTTCAATGTCCTCATCACAAATAGTAACTAAAGCATTTGAGGATACATCTCTTGACCTCATAAAACCAGAAATGACATCTTTTACTCCCTCTTTCGCTAATTGCTTATCAATTAAAATCACTTTTACATGAAGTAAGTCTATTTGACTTTCCATATTTCCACTTAGTGTATCTATTGTTTTCGTTATGGTTTGTCCTGATTCCTTTATGATTCTATTTTTCATCTGACCTTCAACTGGCTCTGGAACCTGAAGAATAACTTGGTATTCTTCCCCTTCCTTGGATATTCCCATTGCCACAGGTAAAAGGCGATGATCAATATCTTTAGTATCCCAGCACCCCGTTAATGTGACTATAACAAAGACAAGAAATATTAATTTTAAACGTAATTTAACCATAGCTTATCTTACCTTCCTTTTGGATCTTACTCCAAAAATTAAAACCGAAAAAGGAATGACTAAAATAACGTAAAATCTAAAATAAGTATTCCACCAAAAAAGTTTTTCCACCACTTTCCAATCAGGTAACATTACACAAATAATGAATATCAATATAGAAAGGAAATATAATACATAGCTATGTTTCACAATTGGGACAAAATGAACAAGAATGCTAGAGACCATCCATAGTAACAAGGAAAGAAAAATCATAATAAAGATAAGTAAACTTATCAAAAAAAACATCGTGATTCTATCAAATACAAGCCAGCTTATATAAACGGAATCAAGGGCTGTAACAAAAGGGAATTGAAAAGTAGCAGAAGTTGCTTGTCCAAAAGTCAGGATTGGAACATACACTGAAAAGAGAAAAAATGGAAGAAGTAGGATTGCTGATAGTAACACTTTTTTTCTATCGTAAGTATGATATGGCTGTATAAAACCAAGAAATAAAAACACGCCAGCAAAAGAGAAAAAGCTTTTATAATAAGAACGATTTGAGATAAATGAATAATCAATATCAAATAAAGGAAAAAAGTATCTCCAGTCTACATTTTGAAAAGAAAGAATAAAAATAAATAAAAAAAGAGGCAAAAACACACATGCTACTATAAATGCAGTATGGAAAATTACGTTTAATCCTTTCGCAGCTATATAAGTCGCAATAAAAAGGAAAGGTATCATTGTAGCCCATAATGGTGTTTCAGAAAGAAAAACAATGTTTATTATTTCTGAATATGCTCTAACCGTAGTAATATTAGCTAAGAAAAAATAACCTATAATTGGTATTAAAAAAATTAAGGAAAGTCCCTTTCCCTTTTCCATGTAAATATCAATAATGTTTTTTCCTGGGAAATAACTTAAGCCTTTCATATAAATCCATATAAAAACAAGATGAAATACCATTCCAATAAAAATCGGTACCCAGTGAGTTCGACTTGCACTTTCTATTATATCTGTTGGATACATAAAAAAAATTAACCCGACATGTGTGATAAAATACATTAAAATTACCTGCAAGTTTTTATTCACCTTTTAATAACATCCCTTTCGAGATTGACGTTTAGATAAGATACTCCAAATGTTTTTAGACTAGATAAATAAGCTATAATTAATAACATTCCAGCTAAAAGACCAAAAACACCATATATAGATGCAAAAATAACGATTAAGTATTTATATAATCTTATGGATAGTGAATTTTGAACACCTACAATTGTAAAATTAGCAATAGTAGTCGCAGCTAAAATGATAATCAATAAATTACTCACTAGTTTTGCATCGACAATAGCCTGACCTAAAATAATACCACCCACCATCGTAATAGTAGGACCAATACTTTTTGGCAACCTTACGCTAGCTTCAAGAATTAATTCCAAAATTAATAACATAATAAGAACTTCAACTAACGCGGGATAGGGTACTCCTTGGCGGCTTTGGGCAATGGATAATGCCATCTCTATTCGTAAAACTCCTGGATTAACAGCTACAAGTGCTACGTATAAACCTGGCACTATTAACGTTGTCAAGAGTCCTAATACTCGCAGAACACGTATTAAGATCATTAAGGGATAAGGGTAATTGTGTTCATTTTCTATCGTAAACATATCCCATATTAAACTTGGAAGTATAAATGCAATTGGCAACCTATCTATAAATAATACAACTCTACCCTGGAGTAGCATTTTCACTGCTTCTGAAGGAAGTTCAGATGTGTGAAATTTAGACATTGTTAACCAAGGAGAAAAACCCAGTATATTAGATAAATCTTGTTGATTTTGTAATTCTTTTTTTATATTTTTTTCAATTTGGTTTTGCATTTCGCTTAATATATCTTTGTTGACATTACCTTCAATATACAATAATGCTAATTTTTTATTCTGCCTCTTTCCCATCGAATAAGAGTTGACACATAATTTCTCTGAAGTTTTTTCTTTTCTAATCAAACCTATATTGGTCTCGAGATCCTCAATAAAGGAGCTTTGCGAACCTTGTAGTACATTTTCGTTAGAAGGTGGCTCTATCGAACGATTCAGTTCCTTTGGAATAGGATCAACAACTACATATTGGCCTTTATTAGAGCAAATGATCAATTTTCCCTCAAAAATAGATTGAATAGCATCATCTATATTTCCTTCTTTCACTTCGCCTATTGTTTTAAGGAAATCATCCAAAGTCATATCAGGCGTATGCACACTTTTTGTATACTCCTGAAGAATATCTTTTGTTTTAGGAATATTGATTAACGTATTGAATCCCATTATCTCTACTATTTCTTTGTATAGATAAGTTTCCTGTTGAAAAAAATCATCGTAGTTTTTAAATCTTTTTTTTACTTTTTTGGAAACTTCACCCATAACTAAAAATCCCTTCATATCATAAGATTATAAATTTAACTTTCCTATTATTAACAGTTTTATACAGACATATACACATCATAATGATCGGCTTCAGCTCACCATTATAGTCAAACCCTTCTTATGAATAGCCGGATTAAAGTAATTACGTTTTTCCTCTTTACGATAATATAAATTGAACAAGGACCGATTGAAAAATCGGTCCTATCAAATGACGAATATACAATTGATCATTTCTCTTTATCATTGTCAAATTCACACGGATCATTTTCCTCTGCAAACTCAGTAGAATAAGCTAAGTTCCTTCCCTTTTCAGCACCTCTCTTATCTTCATCAGCTAAGGGAGTAAATAATAAAGGTAAGCAACATAAAGCACCGATTCCTACTAATGTATAGATGACTCTAGATAGTGGAGCATCTTGTCCTCCAAATATAGATGCAACCAAATCAAATTGGAATAATCCAATTAGACCCCAATTTATAGCACCAATTATTACTAATACTAAAGCAATTCGTATTCATATCATCTCCTTCATAAGAGTATTATTATACGATTGAACATTTATATTTAGCAATAAGAACCCACCACTTATTAGTGATGGGTGTGGAGCAACGGCTGTGTTTAGATATGAGGCCTGCTACTTTATTAGTATGGATTAAAATTTAAATAAATATGATGTATTTGCAGGAAATTTGTTGGGTGATGAAGAAGTGTATGTAATGATATTAGAAATTACCTCTCTATTACCAAATAGAGAGATCGATTAATTAGAATTTTTATTTTTGGCTAAAAAAGATAGTGATGGAGGTTTTATTAAAATGGAATTTATTATATCAGAAGAAAAGAAAACAAGGGTAATTATCAATACGGATGCTAAGAATGAAGTAGATGATCAATATGCAATTGTACATGCGGTTTAGTAGAGCAGCTCATTAATTTTAACAATCAAAGCGTATCGAGACCTTCAGAATACCGCTTGCTTGGTGATTCCCCAGCTGTTGGTGTAATACTATATTCAGATTGTGGTAAATGGACATGGAAACCCGCTCCTTTATTTGATGAAAATATGAAATATATTCATTCCGGTAAATATCGTCCTATCAAAGTATATGAGTCGATTGACTCTCGATTTATATTTGAGGACCTTTTTGCAAAGTTAGCTCAATTCTGTAGAAATTATGGTAACTAAGATCTAAACAATTTACAAAAAATAAAATGATTATTAATCAAGGTATTGTTCATAGCTTTAGTTACATAGAAAAAGGCTAAAATTAATTGGACAACTATTTACACCGTCATAGTTAGTGATACTTTTCGTGTTATTGCAAAGAAGCTCACGGATTTAGACATACTCATGATATTTTACAATTAGAAAGTGGCGCTAACTTAAAATATGTTGCACACCATTTAGGTCATCAAATATTAAAACAACCGCTGATAAATATCTATCCGACACTGCGAAGTAGGAAATGAGAAATGATCAGTTAGATGTTTTTCTGAATATAAAAAAAGATAACGAGATCGGCACAAAATCGGCTCGAACTCGTTATCCCTCATTTAATCTCACACATTGAAAGCTTAGTATATCAACTATTTATAGTCAATTAACCAATACTACCTTCCATTTCGAACTTGATAAGGCGGTTCATTTCTACTGCGTATTCCATTGGAAGCTCTTTTGTAAATGGCTCGATAAAGCCCATTACAATCATTTCAGTAGCTTCTTCTTCAGAAAGACCACGACTCATAAGATAGAATAATTGTTCTTCAGATACTTTAGAAACTTTCGCTTCGTGCTCTAATGAGATGTTTTCGTTTAGAATCTCATTATAAGGAATGGTATCTGATGTAGATTTATTATCCATGATTAGTGTATCACATTCGATATTGGAACGAGCATTATCAGCTTTTCGCCCAAAGTGTACAATACCACGATACGATACTTTTCCACCTTGTTTCGAAATCGACTTAGAAACGATTGTAGAAGATGTGTTAGGTGCTAAGTGGTGCATTTTCGCACCAGCATCTTGGTGTTGCCCCTTACCAGCTAAAGCGATAGAAAGTGTGTTACCACGTGCGCCTTCACCTTTTAAGATAACAGATGGATATTTCATCGTTAACTTGGAACCAATGTTACCATCGATCCACTCCATTGTTGCATTCGCATCACAAATGGCACGTTTTGTAACCAAGTTATAAACATTGTTTGCCCAGTTTTGAATGGTTGTATAACGGCAATATGCATCTTTCTTAACAAAGATTTCAACAACTGCACTGTGTAATGAATTGGTTGTATATGTTGGTGCCGTACAACCTTCTACATAGTGTACAGAAGCTCCTTCATCAACAATGATTAACGTACGTTCGAATTGACCCATGTTTTCAGAGTTAATTCGGAAGTATGCTTGTAAAGGTGTCTCCGTTTTTACGCCTTTTGGTACGTAAATAAATGATCCACCAGACCAAACTGCCGAGTTTAATGCTGAGAATTTATTGTCAGACGATGGTATTACTTTTCCAAAATATTCTTTAAACAGATCTTCGTTTTCTTTTAATGCGGTATCTGTATCTTTAAAGACAATACCTAAATCTTGTAAGTCTTGTTTTAAGTTGTGATATACAACTTCAGATTCGTATTGTGCAGATACACCAGAAAGATATTTTTGTTCTGCTTCAGGAATACCTAATTTATCAAATGTTTGTTTGATTTCGTCAGGTACTTCATCCCAGGAACGTTCAGAACGCTCAGATGGTTTTACGTAGTAAGTAATCTCATCAAAGTCTAATTCTGAAAGGTCGCCACCCCATTGTGGCATTGGTTTTTTATAGAATTGTTCTAATGCTTTTAAGCGGTATTCTAACATCCACTCTGGTTCTTCTTTCATGCGAGAAATTTCTTCCACTACTGCACGTGTAAGACCTTTTTCAGTACGAAAAATCGAAACATCTCTATCATGAAAGCCATATTTATATTCTTCTATTTCAGGTGCCTTTTTAGCCATAATATTACCTCCTATATTAGGATTTCTTTTGTGCCTACTGCTTTTCGTCAGCTGCGACTGCTTTTTCCATCGCCTTCCACGCCAATGTTGCACACTTGATTCTTGCAGGGAATTGGGAAACACCTTGCAATGCTTCAATATCCCCTAGATCGAAATCCACACCTTCTATGTCTTCACCTAACATCATTTGAGAAAAAACAGATGACATTTTCAACGCATCATCTACATTTTTCCCTTTTACTGCCTGTGTCATCATAGAAGCAGATGACAAACTGATCGAACAACCATCCCCTTCAAATTTAGCATCCTTAACTTTGCCATTTTCAATTTGAAGGTGTAACTCAATACGATCACCGCATGTTGGGTTGTTCATATCTATTGTAACAGATTCTTCCGCCAAAGATCCACGGTTACGAGGATTTTTATAATGATCCATAATAACCTGTCTGTACAATGTATCTAAATTATTATATGACATCTCCGAAATACTCCTTCGCTCGCTGTATTCCTTCAACTAATCGGTCAACATCACTTTCATCATTATATAGATAAAAGCTTGCCCTAGCTGTAGCTGTTACATCTAACCATTTCATTAAAGGCTGTGCACAATGATGTCCAGCTCTTACTGCAATACCTTCCGCATCAAGAACTGTAGCTGTATCATGCGGGTGAACACCATCAATGTTGAAGGTTACTAAACCACCGCGTTCTTTTGGTCCGAAAATTGTCAAACCATCGATTTCAGAAAGCTTTTCTTGTGCATATTTAGCAATTCGTTTTTCGTGTTCCAAAATGTTATCCATACCGAATTCTGATAGAAAATCAATCGCTGCTCCTAAACCAATAGCTCCAGCGATGATTGGCGTCCCACCTTCAAATTTCCACGGAAGTTCTTTCCATGTGGAATCGTAGAGACCAACAAAATCAATCATTTCTCCACCAAATTCAACAGGTTCCATTTCTTCTAGCAATGCTTTTTTACCATAAAGTACACCAATACCTGTTGGACCGCACATTTTATGACCAGAAAAAGCGTAGAAATCACAATCCAAATCTTGCATATCTACTTGCATGTGAGGCACACTTTGTGCACCATCTACAACGATAACTGCTCCATTTTCATGCGCAATTTGAGCAATTTCCTTAATAGGATTAATGGTACCTAACACATTAGAAACATGTGTTATAGCAATCATTTTTGTATTATTCGAGACCGTGGAACGGACCGCATCGAGGGTGATCGTTCCATCTGCTTCCATTGGAATATACTTTAATGTTGCACCAGTATATTTCGCTGCCTGCTGCCACGGAATAATATTACTATGGTGCTCCATTTCAGTAAGGACAATTTCATCACCTTCTTTTAAAACGTGACGAGCATATCCATAAGCAACCGTATTAAGTGAAGTGGTAGTTCCACGGGTAAAGATAACTTCTTCCGTTGAACTTGCATTGATAAAGTTTTTTACTTTTTCACGAGCACCTTCGTATTGATCGGTTGCTCTTGTACCCAAGGTATGAACACCACGGTGTACATTAGAGTTATGTTGCTTGTAATAAGTTTCCATTGACTCAATAACAGATAACGGTTTTTGAGAAGTTGCCGATGAATCAAGATAAACTAGCGGATGGCCGTTTACTTCTTGATTCAGGATAGGAAATTGCTCACGAATAGCTTTAATAGTCATTAGTAGACTTTCCTTTCGATAACCTCAGTCAATTGTTCACGTACTGCCTTAATCGGAATCTCCTTAACCACTGGTGCTAAGAAACCGTGGATAATTAGGCGTTCAGCCTCTTGTTGAGAAATACCACGACTCATTAAATAGTATAGTTGGACCGGATCAACACGACCCACAGAAGCTGCGTGACCTGCTGTTACATCGTCTTCATCGATTAACAGAATCGGGTTCGCGTCACCTCGTGCATCTTTACTTAACATTAATACACGAGATTCTTGTTCTGCGTTTGATTTAGTTGCACCATGTTCAATTTTTCCAATTCCATTAAAGATAGTGGATGCACTTTCTTTCATAACACCGTGTTGAAGAATGAAGCCTTCACTTTGTTTACCAAAGTGGACAATTTTAGCTGTATAGTTTTGAGATTGCTTACCACGGCCAACAGATACTGTTTTTGCATAAGAATTTGAATTATCACCAATTAGGTGTGTCACATTCTCAGATACCGTGTTGCCATCATTCATTTGTCCAAGGTTCCACTCGATGTTTGCATCACGGTAGGCAACTCCACGACGGTTAACATAAACCGTTGTACCTGCTGCAAAGTTATCTACAGATCCAAAGTTAATTTTAGCATTGTCATGCGCAATAACTTCCGTCACGATATTAGCTACTGCATGTTCTTCTTTATTTTGCGAAAAATAGTTCTCAACATACGTTAAAGAACTGTTTGATTCTGCAACTACAATCACGTGGTTAAAGGTAGCTGCTTCCGGGTCTTCTTGCCAGAAAATAGCTTGCAATGGCTCTTCAATTTGTACATTCTTTGGTACATATACAAATACGCCACCGTTCATTAAAGCTGTGTGTAGTGCAGTTAATTTGTTTTCATCAATTTGCACAGCATCTTTCATATAATAACGTTGAACAAGATCACTATGTTCTTGTAATGCCGTTTGAATATCTGTTAATATTACTCCTTTTTCAGATAACCCAGAAGCAAGTGATTTATACGCTATAGATTGGTTACGCTGGATGACAAGATTGTCATTGTGATTTTCCATATCTAAGAACACTTGGATATCTTCAGGTACTTCATTAAGTGAGTTGATCATTTCACCGTCAACGTCATGTTTAAAGTCATCAAAATTCCAACGTTTGATACTCGTTTTATCCGGTTTTGGCATTTCAAGTCCTTCTGCTAAATCAAGAGCTTGCAAACGCAATTCTTTCATCCATTCCGGTTCTTTTTTATTTTCTGAAAATGATCGGACATAGTCCTGATCATATGGAAGTTTAGTTTCCACAGTCATACGATACCTCCTACCTTACGCTTTTTGTTCTACAGTTTCATCTTCAATACCAAGTTCTTGCTTGATCCAGTCATAACCTTCTGCTTCTAGGCGTTTAGCTAATTCTGGTCCACCAGATTTCACAACACGACCGTTCATCATTACATGTACTTTGTCTGGTGTGATGTAATCTAATAAACGTTGATAGTGCGTAATGATCAAGCAACCGAATGACTCATCACGTAATTTATTGATCCCTTTTGATACTACTTTTAATGCATCGATATCAAGACCAGAGTCAATCTCATCAAGAATACTGATAGCTGGTTTCAACATCATTAATTGAAGAATTTCGTTACGTTTTTTCTCACCGCCAGAGAATCCTTCATTTAGGTAACGTTGTGCCATGTTTTTATCTATTTCCAAATAATCTAATGCTTCGTCCATTTCTTTAATAAATTTCATTAAAGAAATTTCGTCGCCTTCCTCACGGTGTGCATTAATAGAAGAACGTAAGAAATCAGAAGTTGTTACACCACTAATTTCACTTGGGTATTGCATTGCTAAAAACAGACCAGCTTGCGCACGCTCATCTACTTCCATTTCTAATACATTTTCCCCATCAAGAAGTACTTCACCTTTTGTAACTTCATACTTAGGGTGACCCATGATAGCAGATGCTAATGTTGATTTACCTGTACCATTTGGTCCCATTACTGCGTGGAATTCTCCACCCGTTATGGTAAGATTAACACCTTTTAATATTTCCTGACCTTCTATTTCAACATGAAGATCCTTAATTTCTAAAGTAGAACTTGCCATATCTACATACCTCCAAAGCTTTTAAATGTGATAATGAAATTAAATCCATTCTCACTTTATTCTCATTACAATCTTATACTATTTCGTATCTATAATCAACCATTTAACCGCTATTGGGAACGACTGATTTTATTCATTCCGATTGTTATTATACCACACTTAACACGTATTTATCGATTTATTAGTAAGATAAACCGCTCATAACCCACATCAGCCTTATTCGCAACTAGATAAAAACTGCGCAACAATGAAAATTCTTTCTTTATTAAAAAAACAACAGCTACTTATAGAAAAGTAACTGTTGTATCTTAGTGTCTATTTTCATTTCATTTATTTAAATTTCCTCTAACATCCAAATATTATCTGTGAACTAAGCGGTCTACATCTTTCACAACTTCTTGGCTTTTTTGGTAGCTTGTTTCTCTTTCCCTTTCGATATCTAACCGTTGGGAGAGCTTACGGCTATACTCTGCATATCCTACCCCGTGCGACTGAAGCATCGCTTTTTCCATTTCCGTTGTATACTGTAGATGTAACTGGTCACTAATAATAAATCAATCCTTTCTTTTTTTGACAATTACAATTGTAACATCTTCTTACATAGTGACCAAACTTGATGAAAGTAGATCTGTACAGATACACAACCACTTGTAATCATATATAACTAACAGAAAAATATATGATATAAATTCTTACAAAATACTTGATTTTATTGCTGAATGCTCTGTTTTTGCTTCCAACCTTCCAAGACATTGTGTAATTTAGTTACCGATTCAAAAGCATACAGTTGATCAATTACCACGCCATCTTTTACTAATAACAGAGCCGGTACACTCGTGATTTTTTGTTGCTCCATGAATTCCGGAAAAAAAGAAGCGTTCATCCGGAAAAAGGATTGTGCGTGATCTGCTTCTTCCAATATTGTTAACATTCGTTCTGCTAATTGACACGTCGCACAAAAAGGTGTGTGCACAAAGATGACCAGTGCTTCCTCATGATGTAACATGTTATTCCAATTTTCCTTATTTATATTAATCATTACAATCTCCTTCTATATTATAAATAATCTGGGTTGATCATGATATGTGATGAAACCAGTGCTACTGCTAACTCAGATTCAGGTGTAGCTGCAACTTCACGATACGATTTGTCAATATAAACATGAATCGCATGTGGTAATTCTTTGGATAATTGTTTTCTTAATTTCTTACCTGCATTATCTTCGTCAACTAATATATAAACATCACGATAATCCATATAGAACATTTCAATCAAATTTTCCAAGCGATCAACATTAATCGTACCATTAGTACAGACAATATCTACTTCTTCATCTACTAATTTTGCCACTTTTTCTTTATCAGATCTACCCTCGACTATAATTACTTTTATTTCTTGTGTTGACAATTGGCTCACCTACTTCATCAAAGTTCAAATTAAACCAAAAGCTATTATTGTATTGTATGGATACAGGTAATCAAGTTATGACAGACTAATGATACTTAGTTAAAAAATATAGCATTCGCTATATGCGAATGCTACTAAATTGTTACTCTTCATTGATCATTTTATCATAATCTTCAGCTGATAATAAATCTTCTAATTCTGACTGGTTGCTAGGTTCTACCACAATCATCCATGCTTTCTCATATGGAGATTCGTTTACTAATTCTGGATTATCCTCTAATTCACTGTTTACTTCTACCACTTTACCCGTTACAGGGGCATATAATTCTGAAACAGTCTTAACGGATTCAGCACTTCCAAATGGTTCACCTATTTTGATTTCATCTCCAACTTCTGGCAGCTCAATAAACACAATATCTCCTAATTCTGATTGTGCATGATCTGTAACACCAATTCTTAACTTGCCATCTTCCTGATTCGCCCATTCATGTTCATTTGAATATAGATATTTTTCAGGTAAACTCATGAAAAACCCTCCTAAATAGTTGCATTTTATAGTATTTTTTTAATTCCAAGTTTGCTCAAATGTTTCCTCTTTAAAACCAACTGTCACTTGGTCTTTACCTACTGTCAAGGGTCGTTTCAATAACATACCGTCAGAAGCTAAATAATCCAACATTTCTTCTTCAGTAGCATCCTTCAATTTATCCTTCAAACCTAATTCACGATATTTCTTTCCACTTGTGTTAAAGAATTTTTTATATGGTAAAGAACTTTTATCGATCATTTTTTTCAATTCTGTTTTGCTAGGTGGGTTGTCCACGATATGTACAGCTTCATAATCAACTTGATGTTCATCTAACCATTTCTTCGCCTTTTGACAGGTCCCACATTTAGGATACCAATAAAACTGAACTGTCATGCATTACTCCTCCTCATTATCGTTGTTATTATTTTAACGAAAAAACCTGATAAAAATCAAATGATCGAGTTGGAATATCATAACAATACCACAATCAAATACTTTTATGTATAACGTTTTACGAAGATGGCACAACCTATGACAGGCTTCAGCACTATAAACAACAAATATTCATCACTAATTTAATGTTTGGCGAAATAGGTGTATTTCTTTTATCTTTACGTATGATTTCTAGATTTTCCGGTCTTGATAATTTACAAACCGTAATGATTACGATAAAATATGAACAGATTGAAAAACGAAGGTGATAATTATGTCAAAACCAATTGTTGAGATGAAGAATGTCAGCTTTCATTATGGCGATCGGCAAGCTTTGTCAGATGTCAATTTTATCATAAATGAAGGTGACTTCATTGGACTCGTAGGGCCGAATGGTGGAGGAAAAACAACGCTAATCAAACTATTACTTGGGATGGAAAAGCAAACTAATGGGACGATTCAGCTTTTCGGTCAACCGATTCACAAATTTAAAGAAAAAAATAAATTAAGTTATGTTTCTCAAAAAGCAAACACTTTTAACCGTGGTTTCCCTGCCACAGTGGAAGAAGTTGTTACAATGGGACTCACTGCAAAGCTAGGCTATTTTAGACGATTATCACGTCAGCATAAAAAGCGCATTTACGAAGCTGTAGAAAAAGTAGGAATGACCGGTTATCTTTCTGAAAATATTGGAGAACTGTCAGGAGGACAGCAACAGCGGATTTTTATCGCTAGGGCACTTGTCAGTAATCCACAATTAATAATCTTGGATGAGCCTACAGTTGGTGTTGATGCTGAAAATGTAGAGAAGTTTTTTGAGCTCTTACATGAATTAAATAAACAAAACATTACCTTGTTATTAATAACACATGATATTGGAACAATGACACATCATGCCTCTAGAGTGGCTTGTTTGAACAAAACATTGCATTTTCATGGTAATCCAAATGAGTTTCAAACCCTATCCAAAGATCAATTATCGGATTTTTATGGCCACCCGCTAAATCTAGTGACCCACGAGCATTAATGGAGGAACAAATATGTTAACGAATTTATTAGAGTATGAGTTTTTAAGGAACACCTTTTTAACTGGAATCATTATCGGTATCATCGCTCCATTACTGGGCGCCTTTGTTGTAGTACGTAGATTATCTCTAATTGCTGATGCATTATCTCACGTTACACTTGCAGGGATTGCTTTTGGACTGCTACTAGAAAAAAAGACAGGTGCAATGCTGATCACCCCCTTTTATTCGGGTTTAGGATTTTCCATTATAGGTTCTGTAATTGTTGAACGCTTGCGCCGTGTTTACACCGCATTTCAGGAGTTAGCCATCCCTATTATTTTGTCCGGCGGCGTTGGTTTAAGTGTTATTTTTATTTCGATGGCCAATGGATTTAATACAGACTTGTATAATTATTTATTTGGCTCTGTTTCAGCGGTAAGTAGGCACGATCTATACAGTATTATCATCATAGCGATTATCGTTTGTACGGTTATCTTTTTATTATATAAGGAACTATTTTTACTATCCTTTGATGAAGAGCAAGCAGTTGTTACTGGTATACATGCTAAAAGAATTCATTTTGTTTTTATTGTATTAACTGCACTTGTGATTGCCGCTTCGATTCGTATTGTTGGTGTTCTATTAGTTTCCGCATTAATGACGTTACCAGTTGCAGCAAGTATTCGTATCGCAAAAGGATTTAAACAAACGATTATTTATGCGATAATATATGGAGAAACAGCTGTTATTTTAGGATTAGTATCTGGTTACTATTTAGAGATACCACCAGGTGGTACCATTGTTATGCTTCTCATCCTTTTATTAATAACTACCATAGTAACCAAAAGAGTAATAGAAAATCTAAAAAGTAGAAAGCATCGTTTAAAGACGGGGTGATCGAATGAATACAAACGAAGCACTTGGCATATTAAAAGAAAAAGGCTATAAATATACGGATAAACGAAAACATATGATCGATTTCTTTGTAGACGAAAATCGTTATTGTACAGCAAAAGATTTATTGGAGAATATGGAGCCAAACTACGAAGGAATAAGCTTTGATACGATTTATAGAAACCTACATTTATTTGATCAATTAGGTATCTTAGAATCCACCGAACTAAATGGTGAAAAGCACTTTAGACTTAAATGTGACCACCACCATCATCATCATTTTATTTGCAAAAACTGTGGTGTTACAAAAGAAATCCACCATTGTCCGATGGATCAGCTATCAGAGGAATTAAAGCCCTATATGATTGACGATCATAAGTTTGAAATTTACGGATTTTGTCCAACATGTCAATAAAAGCAAAGCAAGTAAAGCTTTTTTTGGCTGTTGGGATTGGTGGTGTGCTCGGAGCTCTTCTCCGTTATATCATAGCAGAATCCGTATCATTTATCAGCTTACCTATTGGCACAACAATTGCTAATTTAATCGGATGCTTTGTATTAGCATATGCTGCATTTCATCCTTTTTTTAAAAATAAACTGCCACCATACATTTTCACAGCATTTACAACAGGATTGTTGGGGTCTTTCACGACTTTTTCCACCTTTATAGCGGAGAGTGTGTTGCTTTTGGATAAAAGCATGACATGGCTAATTCTTTATCTGTCGATACAAATTTTCGGTGGTGTAGGTTTATGTTTTATTGGTGCCAGGTTAGCAATCAGTAAGGAGAAGATCGTATGAGCTATTTGTTTGTTGGTTTAGGCGGCTTCATTGGTGCCATATTAAGATATATGTTAAGCCTGCGATTTAATACAAGTAAATATTGGTTACCTGTGGGTACATTGCTTGCCAATTTCACAGGTAGTATCCTTTTCGCTTATACCTATTTATTTTATCAAGCAGAATGGATCTCATTATGGACATGGAGCTTTTTAGGTGTAGGAATTTGTGGAGCTTTTACGACTTACTCCACTTTTAGTGTGGAAGTCGTTGAAATGTTGGAACAAAAACAGTGGAATAAAGCTATCTTTTATCTGTTTGGATCAGTTGGAATCAGTTTTATTACAGTATTCACGATATGGAAAATCATTATTTTATAATCAGGATTGGGCAGTTGATATGTTTAACTGTTTTATGACTGATGCTTCCTAAAACCATTTCTTGAAATTTATTTAATCCCCTGCTCCCTATAATACAAAGGTCAACTTCTTCACGCTTAGCATATTTCACAATTTCATGTTTGGGGTCACCTATTAAAATAATAGTACGAAAATGAACATTTGCCTGCTTCAATTTTTGCTTGGTTAATTTTAATTTCTCCTCTACCAATCTTGCTAAATTGATCGATTGTTTTCCTTTCTTTTCTTCGTTCATGACAATAACAATATCTAACCGATATTCTGATACACTTTCCACAAATTTTATGGCATGGTCTGTAGCCCTCAATGCATGCTCAGATCCATCTGCAGCAAGAATTATTCTTTGATACATCCCGCACTCTTCCTTTCCAACTCATTCTATTATAACAAAATCACCCTCCACTTTGAAAGCGTTATCTTAATTATGTTAGTAATTTTTTACAATCATTTAACATAATCCTGTTGTTCTTTACATTTTTTCGACATATGTTTGAAGTGAGGAATAGTTCCTAGGGGGGAGACAATATGAAAATTGCTATCTTTACTGATACCTTTCTTCCAGATGTTAATGGTGTTGCCAAGACACTGGGCCGTTTTACGAAGTATTTAGACCAAAGTCACCATTCTTATATTGTGATATCACCAAAGCAAACTAAAAAAGAAATAAGCGCTGGGCAAATTTACCGTCAATCCAGTTTTCCGTTTCCGCTTTATAAAGATTGTCGTATATCTTTACCAAATACCATGCATTTAAAAGAAATCATAAAAAAATTCCAACCCGATATCATCCATGTTGCAACACCGTTTTCGATTGGTTTAACTGGGCTTCACCTCGCAAAAAAATATAATATTCCCATTGTTGGATCTTACCATACTGATTTTGATCATTATTTAAAATACTATCATTTAACCTTATTATCGAAAGCACTCTGGCGTTATATGGAATGGTTCCATCAACCATTACTTCGTATTTTCGTACCATCCGCTGTTACCTATGATCAATTACAAAAAAAAGGCTTTCAGCATTTGCAAATTTGGCAACGTGGTGTTGATATGAACATTTTCCATCCATATTACTCTACTGATGAAGTCAGAAAGAAATATAACATTAAAGAACGTTATATTTTAAGTTATGTTGGTCGATTAGCCCCAGAGAAAAACGTAGAGTTACTTCCAAAGATTGCAAAACAACTACCACCCGAACTACAAGAAAACGTTCATTGGCTCATTATTGGTGACGGTCCATCTAAAAGCAGCCTGAGAAATGACTGGCAGCAAAATGTAACATATACAGGATTCTTACCACAAAAAGAGGTTGCCAAAATTGTTTCTGCCAGTGATTTATTTGTATTTCCTTCTGAAACAGAAACATTCGGAAATGTAGTTTTAGAAGCGTTAGCGACAGGAACACCAGTTGTTGCTGCAAATGAAGGTGGTGTAAAAAATATAGTTCAAGAGGGTTTTACCGGTAAGTTGTGTAATAGCAACCATTTAGACTCATTTGTGAACGCTATTGATTCAATATTAAATGATGAAGATTGGCGATATCAATTGACACAAAATGCTGTTCGCTACGCGCAAAAGCAACGATGGGAAGACCGTTTTGAAGAATTAATCAGCACTTATCAGTTTATATTAGAAGAAACAAAATCCAAACAAAAGCATGCTTAAACAATTAAGCATGCTTTTTGAGGAGGCTGAAGCGTTCCCCAACGGCATAGAAAACACTACAAAAGCGAACTTTGCTTGAAGTTGCCACTGCAAATTCTTAGCATAATTAAGCCTTCTTTACGAAAATGCGTTTTTCGCTAATGAGGAGATGACCATATCATCCATTGGAGGGTTATGGAGTCCTGCTCGCACATCACGGTAATATTGCTCAAACGGCATATTTTTAGATAACCCGCGACCTCCAGCAATTCGCATCACGAGATCGACCACTTCATTTGCACTATTAGTTGCGACTAGTTTAACAGCACCTAGTTCTTTCATTAGTTGTCCACGTTTATCCGGATATGTATCCCATTTTTCTGCAACACTATACATAAAGTAACGTGCTTGTAATAGTTTTAAATCTATTTCTCCCACTTTATTACGCACGTGCTCTACTTCAGATATCGGCTTATCTAAGCTGTTTGGTTGAAATTCTTTGGCAAATTGAATGACATCATTACGTGCTGCAAGCGCAATACCCAAATAACAGGCCGGAATATGTAATAACCAACCTTTTGGACCCGGTCTCTTCGGTTTATCATTTAATTCTACTAAATTTTCTTTTGGTACTCGTACGTTCTCTAGTATTAAGTCATCACTACCGGTTCCACGCATACCTAAAGTATCCCATGTTTTGTCCACACGAAGACCTTCTGTTTCTTTTGGAATCAGAATGGAACCAACAGCATCTTTATCTTTCACATAAGCTGTTACAATATAATAATCCAACACCAATGCCATCGTTGTAAATGTCTTTTTACCATTAATGACATATTCTTCACCATCTAAAGTAGCAGTTGTTTCAGGAATGCCGCCTCGCGTTGGACTTCCAGTTGCAGGTTCTGTCGCACAACGGTTTATTAATTTTTGATTTCCCCCTACTTCTTTGGCTATATAATCATATTTTTCAGGTTCCCATAATTTCTCTTCGCTCAACTCTTTGACTACCCCTAAATGCCAACCTACAGATAAAGCAGTTGCACCATCGCCTTCTGCTAATTTTTCTTGCATTAGCAAAAATTCATATAAGGATAATGCTTCTCCTCCATATTCCTTTGGTAAAGTTAATGATAAATAGTTTTCATCTCGTAAATCTTTGATACTTGCTTTCGGTAAAGTTGCTTCACTATCGGCTTGTTGTTTTCTGTTTTTTAGTTTCTTTGCTAATTGCTCTGCTTTATGGTAAAGCATTTCATGACGGTCTGTCTGAAGAAAATTACTTGACAAGTCCATACTCTAACCTCCTTTTGTTGCTACTTTGATGATAGCGAACTATCTTCACTTTTACCACTAATCTACTCAAATAACAATCAATGAAGATGTGTATACTTAAAGCTCAAACCACACATACTATGCTTAACTTTCGACTAAGAGGTATCTATCATGATTAGAAAAAAAAACTCCAATATACAGAAAAAAAATAAACAACCAAAAAAAGATATAAACAGTTTTAATGACTTACTTCCTATGATGGAAAAAAGCGATGATTTTAAGCATTTGATCTTAGGAAGTACGAAAAATATCGAAATTTTTTATTATCAATCATTGATTAATATGGAAAAGATCGAAGTTAGTCTCTTTGGGAAATTAGAAGATGCAAAGGTTGATAACCTTGACGTATTAGAAAATTTGCTACCTTTCTCTGAGGCAGAAATAACTGAGGATATAAAAATAATTGAAGAGAAATTATTAACTGGATTTATTGCAGTAAAATTTATCAACAATAGTCAGAATGTATTACTGATTCCTGCTAAATTTGAAGCTGATCGGGATGTATCCCAACCTGAAATTGAATTTAGTGTTCTTGGCCCTAAACTTGCTTTCATCGAAGATCTTAATACTAATATTAATCTGATTCGTAAAAGAATAAAATTGCCTCAATTACATGTTAAAAGTCTTCAAGTAGGTAAAATTACTAAAACTGATATATCTATTGTCTTTATAGATGGCATTGCCAATCCTGATAACGTCGATATAATTGAACAAAGAATTTCAGCGGTTGAATATGATCAGATCATGGACAGTTCATTTATTGCCCAAATGATTTCTGATAATTCTCAATCACCTTTTCCACAGCTAATGGATACCGAACGCCCAGACCGGGTGTCAAGTGCTTTAGTGGAAGGGAAAATCGCGATTGTTGTTGATGGCTCACCACATGTATTAATAGCTCCAACTACACTAGTTGAATTTTTTGCATCCTATGAGGATTATTTTTTATCGTGGCATATTGCCAGTGCTTTCCGAATTATTCGTATCTTTGCTGTTATATTTTCCGTGCTCATTACCCCTATGTATGTTGCCGTGTTAACTTATCATTATCACATTGTGCCTGGAGACCTTTTGGGGACATTAATTTCTTCAAGAAAAGATATTCCGTTTCCACCAATTCTTGAAGCGTTAATTTTGGAATTAACAATCGAATTATTACGAGAAGCTGGTGCACGCCTTCCAACAAAAATCGGCCAAACGATCGGTATTGTCGGTGGTATTGTGATCGGAACAGCTGCAGTAGAAGCTGGTCTCACCAGTAACGTATTATTGATATTAATCGCATTAGCCGCACTAGCGTCCTTCACTACGCCTATCTACCGGATGGGTAATACGATTCGATTATTGCGCTTTCCATTTATTATATTTGCTCAAATGTGGGGACTTATCGGGATTTTTATTTCTATTATGTTTCTTATTACACATTTATTAAGATTAACTTCACTAGGGCGTCCTTTCTTAGAACCTTTATATCCTCCTCGTTGGAGAGATTTTAAAGATGCTGTAATTCGCTTACCATTTAGTGTGCAAGGAGCAAGACCCATCATCACTACGCCGAAAGATAAAAATCGTATTAATCTTGCTAGAACCAATGCTAAACGTGCCAGACGAAAGTAGGTTAATCATGAATCATTTTAAACCTGACATCTCACAAATGGTATCACCATTTTTATTGCTCTATATTATTCATGCAACTCAAATTGGAGAAGGTATTTTAAGTTTTGAACGCCAAATCGCAAGTATTGCCGGTTTTGATGCTTGGATTAGCATTATTCTTACCGGTGTACTTACCACAATTATTATTGTTGTTATTTGGAAAATAATCGGCGACCAACAGAGAGACTTCATGGATATTCACCAGTATATGTTTGGTAACATACTCGGAAAGATTTTTACATTTATCTTTGGTTTATACCTATTGACCGTTTCAGTAATTGTATTAATTTCCTATATTGAAATTATTCAAATTTGGTTTTTTCCGGATATGTCAATCTACTTTTTCTTGTTTGTTCTATTCGTTCTAATTATATATATTTGTTTGGGGGGATTCCGAACAGTCGTCGGATTTGCATTCTTTAGTTTTTTTGTAACTGCATTTTTGGCAATATTTAAATATGAGGCTTTTGCTGCTGGGCATGTTCATAATTTACTTCCAGTTTTTAATACTCCGTTTAAAGATATCATTCTTGCTATAGAACCAATGTCCTTTAGTTTTTTAGGCATTGAATTAATTCTAATTTATGCTCCGTTTATACATCGTTTTCAATCAGGATTAAAATGGGCAATTTCAAGTAATATTCTTACTACTTCTGTCTATCTTTTTTCAGCAATTGCTCTGTTCATCTATTACAACGACCAGCAAATTCAGTTAATATCTTGGCCAACCCTCCAATTATGGAAGGTTATTAATTTTCCGATTGTTGAAAGATTTGAATATGTTGGGATCGGTTTGCATTTTATAGCCATCATAGCAACCAGTTGTTTATATTTTTGGGCAAGCATCCAATGTTTTCACCGTTTAACAAATTTTTCCTTCCGAAAGATGAGTATCTTTTTTTCACTAATTGGATTTTCAAGTATATTTTTTATCCATAACTTTCTCATGATCGAAAAAATTACAACTTTCATTTCAAGAGCTGGTGTTATTTTATTATTTGCCTATATCCCTTTATTATATCTTTGCCATAAAATAGTGTCAGGAGTGAAAAAAAAGCATGCAAACAACTAGAATGTATCTTATATTGATATGTTGTTTACTACTAACAGGTTGTGTTAAAACGAAAATTCTTGACGATATCGAATTAATTATGACATATGGCTATGATTGGGACCCAGCTGCGGAAACCTACAAGGGCACTGCTGTTTCTCCCTTATACGGCAAGAGCGAACAAATGGAAATTGGCGGAAATTTCCGATATTCTGGCAGTGCTAAAACTTTTCAAGATATTAGTTCATTTATTCAGACAAAAGCACCATATCAAGTTGAAGTTGGAAATTTAATAGGTATTTTATTTGGAGAGGAACTCGCAAAAAAAGGAGTCTCAGATATTATTTATGGTATTAATGAAGACCCGAATATTGGAAGAGACCTCAATGTTGCCATCGTAGAGGGAGAGGCAGAAACATTATTAAAACAAGACTACAATATGGAACTAACCCTTTCAAGGTTCATCGAGGAATTGATTAATAATAATAGTAAATCAAATATTCCTAAAATGAATTTGCATGATTTAAATTATCGTTTAACTGGAGAAGGAATGGATCCTTTTCTTCCCATCCTAAGACAGAGTGAAGATTCTATCGATATAGCTGCTATAGGTATGATGAAAGACGATAAATTAGTTCACGAAATTCCCTATGAGCAATTTTTTGTATTTAAATTATTATATGAAGATTGTGAAGACCATACTTATGAATTTGATTGGGAAGAAAAAAAGAGGACGGTAGCTATTAGCTCTATTCGATCCACAAGAAGCATACATTGGAAATCAAAAAAAGAGGTAGTCATTAAGGCTGATATATCAGGTACTTTAACAGAGTCAAAAAATATGGGAGTGAAAAATTTTCAAGAAAAAATAGATATAGAACAGGCAGTCTCAAAAAAACTGGAAGAAGAAGGAACTAAACTAGTAAAGAAATTTCAAGAGTTAGATATTGATCCTTTAATGATTGGTGCCTCTGCGAAAGGGAAATTCAGAGACTGGACGGTAAAAGAATGGGAATCTCAATATCCAGAAATAAAAATTACTCCTTCCGTTGATTTTAACTTAGATTTGAGTAACATTATTCAATAATGAGTATTGATTTATTCCCTTAGCAACGTTTATTTGTTATAGTATATCGTGCTAGGGGGAAAGTGATATGTTGCAAAAATTACTAAGATCATTCGTTATATATATATTAGGTATTATCACGTTAACATTTGGTATTTCATTGACAATTCAATCACATTTAGGAGCATCACCTTTTGATGCCTTGCTCGTAGGTTTATATCGATCATTTGGATTGTCAATTGGAAGCTGGGAAATCATTGTTGGCTTTACAATCGTCATGATTAATGCCATTGCAATCAAAGCAAAACCTGAATTTTTCGCCATGCTAACGTCATTAATTACTGGTCTTGGGATTGATTCGTGGTTATTTATCCAAGGCTCCTGGTTCACACCTGACAATTGGTTGGAACAATCGATTTTATTATTATTAGGAATCATTTTTAGCGGAATTGGTATTGCAATATATTTGGAATCCAGTTTTGCGCCAAACCCAATGGACAGCTCCATGGTTATTGTAACGGATAAAACAGGTTTATCCTTTGGTAAATCTCGTGCTATCATAAGTATTATATTAGTTGTCATTGCTCTTCTCTTTCATGGTGATGTGGGAATTGGGACATTACTTAACGCATTATTTACCGGGGTTATGATTCAAGCATTACGACCATATATAGTTTCATTAAAGCATAAATATATTGTAAAAACGATGAAAGCAAGTTAATAAGAAAAACCGATCCGGTCCTTATCTTTAACTCAGATGCTGTGCGCTAACTCCATGTAGTAATGTTGACATGTTTATCACGATGCTAACCGTCTGTAAGACCTCCGCTCCGGCTGCCCACTCCCCTTTCCGTGGGGTTTTTCCCTCAGGAGTTGAAGTGGGCGGCCTACGCTGACACATGCTCTACAACATGTGTCAGACCTAGAATCTTAGGTTATTATCCCTGTGGAAGTGCAAAAGATATGGCGTTAAAAATCACTAATAATGATTATAAAACCAATATGCCTTTTCTAATATTCATTGTAGAAAAAAGTATAGCGGAGGCCGAACGTTTCGACTCCTGAGGGATTAGCATGATCTGAAGATCCACTTTTGCAGGAGGGAACTCCTCCTGCAAAAGTTAGCTGAGGAGCATGCCCCTCGGAAAGCGAAATGGTCAGCCGCAGCGGTTGGGTTGCACAAGCTATCTTTCAAAATGACAAACAGGCGAAGTACACATCTTCCTCCATCTGACTATCTATCCTTGCTTTTTTAATGACACGTTTTGCATCAACCTTTTCCTATCTTACTTGCTTATAAATTGAGACTATGATCAGGGTGTTAGGGGCTGTTATCCCCCACTTAACTTTCTTGTCATATAAAGTAGAAACCTGTTTCTTTATCCAGAAACAGGTTTCTATATTTCCATTTACTCTATCTTATAATAATTTATCCAATGTTTCTTTTACGCGGTCTTCTGAGAATGGTTTTACAATAAAATCGGTGGCCCCTGCTTTTATGGCGTCTAATACCATTTGTTGCTGTCCCATCGCAGAACACATAATGATCGTAGCATTGGTATCTTTACTTTTTATCTCTTTCGTTGCTTCTACACCATTCATTTCTGGCATTGTAATATCCATCGAAACGATATCCGGTTGCAAGTCTTCATACAAACCTGCCGCTTGGTGACCATTTTCTGCTTCACCTACTACTTCATGTCCTAAATTAGTGAAAATATTTTTTAATTGCATGCGCATAAATGCAGCATCGTCAACAATTAATACTCGTGCCACAGTATTCCCCTCCGTTGATTTATGTAATTTTTATTCATCTGCTACTTGTTGTACTTCGTTAATCTCATCCATACTTAATACATAATCAAGATCTAACAAAAGTAACATACCTCGATCTACTAGTTTAGCTACACCTTTTATATATTTATAATCTACACCTTTTACTAAGTCAGGTGCATCTTCCACTACTTCTGATGAAATATCAATTACATCTGTCGCTTCATCCACAATTAACCCCACTTGTACATCTCGTACATTTGCAATTAGAACTCTTGTCTGCTCCGTAGGTTCAGTCTCTTCCATGCCAAGTCTTGTGCGTAAATCAATAATCGGAGTCACATTATCACGCAAATTGATGATTCCTTTAATAAAATCAGAAGTTTGCGGTAATGACACAATTTCTTCTAATCTTTCAATTGATCGAATTTGTTCTATATTTGCACCATATTCCTGATTATTTAATTTTAAAATAATTGATTTTGTTATGGTTCCTACCATTGTTTTGTCACCAGCCTTTTATTGATTTAATAAAAGTGACATTTTCATATCACCGATTGTTGGAAAATGGATTTCTACCTCTAGTATTCTCTTGAATCCAGTTAACTTTGCATTACCATTAATAATAGTTGGGTGAGTAATGTCTGTATTAATACCTACATTTGCTAAGTGAGTAGAAAGGCCACCTGCCAACATATTACCCAATTCACCCGAGAAAGAATCTAACATATCTACTGACAACTGCATACCATATAAAGCTTCTCCAATCGCACTAAACACATGATGTTCCGCTTGAATTAATAGGTCTCCTTTAAATGTTCCACTATACCCTATTAAT
This sequence comes from Gracilibacillus orientalis, assembly GCF_900114645.1. Lineage (GTDB taxonomy): Bacteria > Bacillota > Bacilli > Bacillales > Amphibacillaceae > Gracilibacillus > Gracilibacillus orientalis. Next base: position 63,425 of record NZ_FOTR01000016.1, read on the forward strand.
ACCCCATACTCTACAAATAATGGATTAGTAGTCATTTTGGGAGATTCAAAGTGATTTTCAACTGGTACAACATTTTTGATGGATTGGACCGATCCATTGTATAATTCTTTGATGATTTCATTAGTACTTACTTCAGTTGATGCCATAATCATTTCCTCTCAATCTTATCTAGTAAAATATAATCATTGCTTACACTCCATAATACCTAATGATAAGACAACATTCAACAGCATCAATCAATCCAAAGTAAATATAATGATCTTTAGTTACTATTATATCATAAAATAGGCCTAATCAAACAAGTGTTATCACCTAATTATTAGAAAAATACTAGACCTTTATAACAACGAACGTGTTTCGTTTTCATAAATTAATATTATAAAAGTACTATTATTGATCAAACCAATAAAGCGAGACTTCATTCAGTGGTTTTACGTCGATTAGTAACACAAAAAATTTTCATTACTATTCTATACAAAAATCCCGTTTCTATTGAAACGGGATTTCACTTTCAAAATGACTAATGCGACAACCATTTATAACAATTCTTATTGAATGGCATCTTTTACTTCAATTGCCATTTCTTTAACAGATACTAATCCGCCACCAGAAACATACCAGAAATATGGATCTAAGTAAATGATGTTATCATTTTGTGCTGCATTAGTTCCTTCTACAAGATCATTATCTAATGTTTTTTGTGCAGATTCCTCTCCACCTACAATCGTGTTACGGTCTACAACAAATAAGTAATCTGGATTCGTTTCTGCGATATATTCAAAGCTTACATTTTGACCATGTGTTGCTACTTCAATATTGTCATCCGCTTGGGCAACACCTAATTCATCGTGAATATAGCCAAAACGTGAACCAGCGCCATATGCACTAATACCGCCGTCATTGGTTAAAATAATTAAGCCTTTACCCTCAGAAGAGTCTGTCGAAGCTTTCACTTCGTCAACTACTGCTAATACTTCATCCAATTTCTCTGCTGCTACATCTTCTTTAGCAAAGATTTCTCCTAATGTTTCCACATTTGTCTGGAATGACTCTAAATAGTTGGCTGTATCTACCCCAGTATAAATGGTTGGCGCTAACTCTGCTAAATCCTCATATACTGCAGATTGTCGACCGGAAATAATGATAAGATCTGGATCAAGAACGGCTAATGCTTCAAAATCAGGTTCTTTCAATGAACCAACATTTGTGTATTCTTCACCTTCAAACTTTTCTAAGTGAGGTGGAAGATTTCCTTGCGGGACACCTGCAACTTCTACACCTAATTCATCTAATGTTTCTAATGTACCATAATCAAACACCACGACTTTTCCTGGATTTACCGGCACTGTTGTTGTGTCTAATTCATGTTCTACAACTACTTCTGCAGGCTGGTCTGCTGACTCTTCTGAACTTTCTGCTTCTTCATTTGATTGACTTTCTTCTTCATTTGCTTGTGCATCACTTTCACTCTCTGCACCACATGCTACTACCACAAATAGTAGTGTTATTAAAGATAAAAAGAAAAGAAATTTCTTCATAATTGTACACCCCTTAAAATTTTTAAAAATATATTCATATGATTCACTCTTCCCCGCCGTCACATGTTAATGGGCCCTATCAACATGTTTATCCTGATGAAAAAGTGTTCACATAGATAACAAATTAATTAAAATATAAACAAATCTTGCACTGATCAATATCTTGAATCTGAATATCCATATCATAGACATCTCGAAGGACTTTCCGATCAATCATGTCATTTTTGGGACCTTGATGAATAATTTCGCCATGTTTTAATGCGACAATATAGTCTGAATAAACAGATGCAAAATTAACATCATGTATAACTATTACTACCGTTTTACCTAACTCATCTACCAATCTGCGCAATACTTTCATAATTTGAACAGAATGCTTCATATCTAAATTATTAAGTGGTTCATCTAATAATATGTAATCCGTGTCTTGAGCGATTACCATAGCAATAAATGCACGCTGCTTTTGTCCGCCGCTTAATTGATCCAGGTATTTATCCTGCATATCGTTAAGCTCCATATAATCGATTGCATCCTTGATAAATGTACGATCTTCTTTTGTCAATCTTCCTTGAGAGTAAGGAAAGCGACCAAAGCTAACTAGTTCTTTCACGGTTAATCTTACATTTAAGTGATTGGATTGCTTCAAAATAGCAATTTTTTTTGCTAACGCATTGCTTTTAACTGATGAAATTTCCTGATCATCAATGCGAACTTCGCCGGAATCCTTTGTGATTAATCGACTGACAATCGATAGCAATGTACTTTTACCTGCACCATTCGGGCCAATAAAAGATGTAATTTTCCCTTTGGGAATCGAAACGGAAACCTGATCTACAACTGCGGTATTTCCATACTTTTTTGTGATATCCTGTACTTCTACCATTCTTTATTCTCCTTTAAAATCAGATATAAGAAATATGCTCCACCAATGAAATTAATAATCACACTTAATGTTGTTTCAAACGAAAAAATACGGTCTACAACTAACTGTCCACCCACTAATGCGACAATACTTACCAGTGCTGAAGCAATTAATAGATAACTATGGCGATAGGTTTTCATAAACTCATAAGTGACATTTGCCACTAACAATCCTAAGAACAATATCGGACCAACTAATGCGGTTGCCACTGAAATCCAGATTGCTATCACAATTAATAACCGTTTTACAACCTCGTCATAGTCAACACCCAAGTTGATTGCCTGTTCTTTCCCTAATGACATCACATCTAAAAACTTTATGTACTTCCAAAAATAAATAATCGTAATGATGATGAGAATGATGGAAAACCAGAGTATATCAGTATTTACATTGTTGAAACTTGCAAACATCCGATTTTGTACAATCATAAATTCATTCGGATCAATTAATACTTGCATAAATGAAGATAAACTTCCGAAAAAAGTACCAAATACAATCCCTACTAATAATAGAAAGTAGACATTTTTCTGTTTTTTAAAGAGCAAATGATAAAGTAAAAAGGCAAATACAATCATAGCTCCGACAGATATAGCAAAATTCAAATTCGGATTTACCGCAAAAGCACTTGTTGAACCAAAGACAAATATAAGAAATGTTTGTAGCAATACATAAAGCGAATCTAAGCCAATCACACTTGGTGTTAAAATACGGTTATTCGTGATCGTCTGAAATACTACTGTGGCGATTGCAATAACAGAGCCTGTTACGATAATTGCTAACACTCTACTAAATCTTCTTGGCAATATGTATTCCCAATTACCAGGAATACCTGCAAATAAATAAATGGCAACTAGGATAAGACTTAATATAAGTAATATGGATAGTTTTAACTTAAGACGCATATGCAGATCTCCTCATAATTAAGTAAAGGAAGATCCCACTACCAATAACTCCAACTGTTACGCCAATGGCAATTTCATACGGGAATATAATAACCCTTCCTACTATGTCACAAACTAATACAAATACAGCTCCTAGTAATGCTGTATGTGGTAAGCTGTTTTTTAAATGATCTCCTCGATATATAGAAACGATATTTGGAATGATTAAGCCTAAAAACGGGATCATACCTACTGTCAATATGACGACAGAAGTTATAATAGCTACGATTACCAGGCCCACATTAACTACACGTTTGTGGTTCATCCCCAAATTCTTAGCAAAGTCTTCCCCCATACCTGCTATCGTAAATTTATTTGCATAGATATAAGCAAAAATCACTAAAGGTACACTTATGTATAGCATTTCATATCGGCCTTGCAAAATGAGAGCAAAATTTCCTTGCAGCCAAGAAGACATATTTTGAATCAGATCATTTTTATAAGCAAAAAATGTTGTAATAGAACTAACAATATTACCGAACATTAAACCTACTAATGGGATGAAAATAGGATCTTTAAATTTAACTTTATCCAATATTTTCATAAAGACAAAGGTCCCTATCAACGCAAAAGCAAACGCAATTACCATTTTCTCGATCGGACCTGCAGCTGGAAATATCATTAAAGCTACTAAAATACCAAATCGTGCAGAATCCATCGTACCTGCTGTTGTCGGTGATACAAATTTGTTCCGGCTTAATTGCTGCATGATTAAGCCACATATACTCATGCTCATACCCGCAATGATGATACTAATTAAACGTGGGAACCTACTGATAAATAAAATTTCTTTTTGATCTTCTGTTAATTGGAATAAATCTTTAGGATTTAAGTCAATAACCCCAATAAATAAAGAGACCAGAGATAAAATAACTAGTAATACAATTAAATACCGCTTCTTCATAAAATTCCATGGCCTTCCTGTTTGCATTTTTTAATAATGAAATTCATTATCAATTAGACAATTATTATAGTATCATAATCTTTGAAACTGTCAATAGTTTTTTGAAAATAAAGGTAACTGACACAAGGTGCGTGATGACAAAATTAGAACAAATATTAGAGGAATAAGCAGATATACGCTATAATTACGTATGATATGCTTGTAAAGAAAGGAAGAACTATTGTGGTTATAATCATCGATAATTATGATTCATTTACATATAATCTTGTTCAATATTATCGGCAATTAACGGAAGATGTACTCGTTTTTCGAAATGATAATATTACACTGCAGAAAATCGAAACGTTAAATCCTGATTTAATTGTATTATCTCCTGGTCCAGGATCACCAGAAGCTCAAAAGGAATGTCTATCCATATTGGATTACTTCCATGCATCAATCCCTATCCTAGGTGTATGCTTAGGTATGCAAATTATTGTACATTACTTTGGCGGGCAAGTAACGAAAGCAATTATACCAATGCATGGCAAAGTTTCGAAAATAAAGCATACTGGTCAAGGTGTTTTCGATTCTTTACCAAATGATATTTCCGTAACAAGATATCATTCTCTTATCACTAATAACCTACCAGATAATGAGTTATTCTCAACTGCTAAGACCTACCATGAAGAAATTATGGGGATAAAGCATAAGCAATATAAGGTGGAAGGAATACAATTTCATCCTGAAGCAATCCTTACAGAATATGGATTCCATATGATCAAAAACAGTTATAAACAAGCAATGAATGGAGTGGATTGAGTGAATAAGAATTTCTTGCAATTTAATTTTCAGCATACTGTTCGGCAATTCACTAACCCGATTAAAGTCTGGAATACAAATAGTATGAATGAAATACCCATTATATTTGAGGAGTTGGAACAATTTCTGGACAATGGTTATTACATTGCAGGCTTTGTCTCCTATGAAGCCGCCCCTGCATTTGACCCCAGTTATCATGTTCACGAACATAACAAATTACCACTTATCTGGTTAGCTGCATATGAGAAACCTGCCGACAATACGAATCATTTAGAAGACTTAGATTATCATCTGTCAGATTGGAAACATACAACCAGTTACGAGGATTACCAAGTAAATATTGAACATATTAAAAAGGCCATTGAAGATGGAAACACCTATCAAGTGAATTATACAACAAGGCTTGAAGCTCACTTTACCGGTAATCCGTATGCATTCTATCAACAACTAGTAAAGAATCAAGCGGCTTCCTATTGTGCATATCTTGATATTGGGTCTAATCAGATTTTATCTGCCTCTCCAGAATTATTTTTTAAAGTGAAAGATGGGAAAATTATCACGAAACCCATGAAAGGAACAATGAAGCGTGGTCGAACATATGAAGAAGATCTTCAATTTAAACAAGAGTTAAGACATTCCGCAAAAGATCAAGCTGAAAATGTCATGATTGTAGACTTGTTACGAAATGATATGGGACAAATTGCAAAGCCCGGTACCGTCCAAGTTAAAAGTTTATTTGATATTGAAACATATCCAACTGTACACCAAATGACGTCGACAATTGAAGCAAGTTTGGAAAAAATGAAGGTTTATGATTGGTTTAAAGCTTTATTTCCTTGTGGTTCCATAACAGGTGCACCAAAAGTAGAGACAATGAAATATATTGCAGAGTTAGAAGATTCACCCAGAGGAGTATATTGTGGTGCCATTGGCTGGATTTCTCCCGAACGCGAAGCAACTTTTAATGTCCCCATTCGTACAGTGAATGTGAACGGAAATAATGCCATTTATGGCACCGGTGGAGGTATAACTTGGGATTCAACCAGTTTCAATGAATACCATGAATTAAACCAAAAGGCAGAAATATTACATCAAAAAAGAAAAGTTGTTTCATTATTGGAATCAATGAAATTAGACAATGGTTATTATCCACTAATGTCATACCACTTACAAAGACTTAAGCATTCTTCACAATATTTTGGTTATCCCTTTCATGAAGAAAGAGTAAAAGAAAAATTATTCATGTTAGCAGATCAATACCAGGATGGATGTTACAAAGTCCGACTATTGTATCATCCGTCAAGCCACATCGAATTAGAACTTCAGCCTGTCAAAAAGTTAAAAGAACCTATTCAAACAGTGATAGCATCAAAACCAATTGATAAAAGAGATATTTATTTATACCATAAAACCACCAACAGAGAATTGTATCAAAAACTAGATCAAAATAAGCCTTCTCATGTCCTATCATCGCTTTTATGGAACAAAGAAGGACATATAACGGAGTTCACTATTGGTAATGTTGTAGTGGAAAAAGAGGACCGTTTTTTTACTCCTCCTGTTTTGGATGGATTACTTCCAGGGACCTACCGGGAACAACTAATTGAAGAGAAAGTATTAATAGAAAAAAGTATACCCTTATCAGTACTAGGCGAATATGATCAAATTTGGTTTATTAATAGTGTTCGAGGATGGGTTAAAGTACAATTAGTTGAATGATGCTCAAACAAATAAGTCGCTCGCACCACCACAAGTTTGTTAAAATCTGATTAGAGTATAATTAGGAGGTATAATCATGAATGCATATGAAGAATATATGAGAGAAATTACACAGTCCATGCGCAATGAATTAACCAATGCTGGTTTTGAAGAGTTAGCAACACCTGAGGAAGTAGATCAATTTATGTCTACAAACGAGGAGAGTGCACTAGTTGTAGTGAATTCGGTATGTGGTTGTGCTGCTGGATTGGCGCGCCCTGCAGCTGTTCAATCATTGAATGGTGAGAAAAAACCTGCTAAGCTCGTTACAGTATTTGCTGGACAGGATCGGGAAGCGACTTCAAAAATGCGTGAATATTTGGAAGGTCTAGAACCTTCTTCTCCATCCATGGCTATTGTAAAGGGCGGAGAAGTGAAACACTTTATTCCTCGCGAGCAAATTGAGGGTCATGAAGTGGAAGACATTCTCAATCAACTAACTAATGCTTATGCTGAATTCTGCTAATTTACATTCATTCATATGAAATCTAACGATAGGGTGAGCTTATATAAAGCTCACCCTTTATTAGTCATAAAAAAAGAACGTTGGGCACGATCCCAGCCTCCTCGGCAGCAAATTACGCTGTCTCTTGGATCTTCAGCTCGCTATTCTCAACAGGAGTGTCATAATTGTTTATCTATTTAATGACTATAAATAGAAAACGCCGTTTCAATTAATGAAACGGCGTTTTCTTTATTTCTTATGATCCTACGCGGCGAACGAGCCCGGAGAAATTTGATTTCCAATAGCCACTGCTCATGTCAGCGACTGCTACACCTGTTGAGCTTTGAGAACCAATAAATTTGTTATTACCCAAGTATATACCTACATGTCCGTTGGTTTTATACGTATTGAAGAACACAAGGTCTCCTGGTTGCATGTCGCTTGAAGAAACTTTTGATCCTACTGATGATAATCCTGAGGTACTTGCAGGCAAACTGATGCCCGCTTGCTTAAATGCCCAGCTCACAAAACCGGAACAATCAAAACGACCATTAGCAATATCATAAGCAGATCTACCTCCACCAAAAACATAGACAGAGTTGCCAATATACTTATCACCAACCGATGTTACTACATCTACTGTACTACCACTTGTTGAAACTGTTGTTGATGAATTGCTGGAATACTGTTCTATTGCATTATCATCTGATTGATTTGATCCATCACTACTAGCGGCCTCTTCTTGTGCACGTTGTTGCTCTTCTGCTTCTTTAATTGCTTTTTCTTTATTCGCTAAAATTTCATCTTCAATTTTTAAGTCATCCAAGTACTCACTATTTTCTTCTTCTTTTTCTTTTAATTCTTCTTTTAAATCTTCATTTTGGTCTTTTTGTCCCAAGATTTGATTTTGCATTTCTTCATATTCTGCTTTCATATCTTCCAGTTCATCTAATTTATTATCTAGCTCTACTTTTTTCTTTTCCACTTCTAATTTATCATTTTCTTGACTCTCTAGTAAATCTTGGTCTGCCTGTGTAATCTTATGTACTAATGCTACTCTATCAACGAAATCTACGAAATTAGTAGAACCAAGTAACACTTCTAGATAACTAGATGAACCACCATTTTCTTGTAAGGAAGAAATTCTCTCTTTTAGAATTTCATTTCTTTGCTCAATACTTTGTTCGATTTTATCGATTTTCGCTTCTAGATCACTTACCTCTGTTTCCACATCAGTTATTTCACCTTCTGTTTCTTCTATCATCTGCTCATTATCTTCGATTGCTTCATCTAACCTTAAAATTTGTTCATTTAACTCAATTAACTCTTCTTTAATTTTTTCGATTTCCTGTTCTTTCTCATCGATACTAGATTGTACATCGGATCTTTGTGCTTGAATTTCTTCTTTTGTTTCAGCGTTAACCGTCTGAACAAAAAACAAACTTGACATAATCGTTAATACTACAGCAGATTCCTTTACAAAACCTCTTATTTCTCGCACTCGATTCCCCTACTTTCCAACAGAATTTTTTAACGTTCTCTCTATGTAAGTTCCCCTTAATTTAAAGGTTTTCGTGTAGTCTTTTCACTCTATCCTTTGAACCAGACTCATTGTAACATAGTTAGATTTCACTAATGTTATGTGAATGTTACAAAAACATTTCAATTTTATCATTCTTTATGTCAAACTATGTCGAAACGCAACATCTAATAGAGTAACATAAAAAAAAAGCCCTTGCTAGAGCTTTTTTTATTCTTCCATTAGTTTCTGTTTACTTAGATAATCTTTCTTTTCTTGTATCTTTGAGAATGCTTTATGTGCCGGCATAGTCAAAGCGATAGCTAGTAAATTCATGCTAAAGAACAAGGCCAATCCTTGGAAGTTCCATAGCCCATATGTAATACCAAACACTCCTAACACCATAACAAATGTTGGTAATGGGTTTAATACCATAATAAAAAATGAACTTTTAATTACCTGTAATACTTTCATATCATAATGAACATATACTGGAAAAAGATAAAAAGTTGTTAATGTGAAAAATATAGAAATAAATAAAAATGGAATTGTAAGTAACATCATATAGTCACTTTCAACTAAGGTAACAAACAAGAAATCCAGGTATAAAATATAACCTGCTGCCACTGCAATATATCCTAGAATATTCGCTTGTAGTATCGATTGGCGATAGGCTTTCCAAAAAGTTTTAAACAGAGGAATATCAGTATTGCCTGAAACCCATTTTCTTACTACAGTAAACGTTGCAGCAATAGAAGGAAATAAACCTACTATGATCAATCCGCATAATGTAAATCCAATCCATAACAAGTTCAAATATGCTACTCTTGTAATCCATTCAAATACTTTATTTAATGCATTCATACTAATATTCCCCCTTAAAACTTTTAGAAGCGATAATTGAGATTCACTTCAAACAAGCACCTCTGTTATTAACCTTTTAAACCACTAGTACTAATACCATCTACTACATAGCGTTGGAAAATAAAGAAGATAATAAATACTGGTATTAAAGATACAACTGACATCGCAAACATTGCACCCCAGTTGGAAACAGATTCATTACTTAAGAACATGTTTAATGCCATTGATACCGTATATTTAGATGGACTATTCAAGTATAATACTGGACCAAGCAAGTTATCCCATGTCCAATAAAATGTAAAAATTGATGTCGTTGCTAAAGCAGGAACCAGTAATGGTAATATAATTCTTCTGTAAATACCAAATGTATTACAACCATCAATCGTTGCTGCTTCATCCAACTCTCTCGGAATCGTACGAATAAATTGAACCAACAAGAAAATGAAGAATGGGTGCCCAAAGTAAGCTGGTACAACTAATGGTTTCAAAGAATCTAACCATCCTAATTTCGCAAAAATAATATATTGTGGAATCATTATAACCTCATATGGAAGCATTAGAGTCATGATCATAATTGCAAACCAAAAACTTCTTCCTACAAACTTTAGACGGGCAAAGCCAAAAGCAATGAGAGAGCAAGAGATTAAATGACCCACTAATACAAATAGCACAAATACTAATGTATTTCCAATAAACGTACTAAATCCATAGTCTCCAAACCCTTCCCACCCTTGAGCGTAATTTCCCAATATAAAAGGGGAAGGTAATAATGATTCTGCTGTCACAAAGATCTGGTTACTCCGCTTAAAAGAGCTCATCACTAACCAAATAACGGGGTACAATATTAATATGGCAAATCCGCCAACAAGGACATGGTATAATAGTTTCTTGATATTTTTGGCTTTCATGTTTATCTGCCTCCTTCGGACTCATAGTGCACCCAAAATTTAGAAGACAAAAAGATAATGGATGTCAGTATTGCAATAATAATTAACATAACCCAAGCCATCGCGGATGCATACCCCATATGAAAGAACTCAAAACCTTGTTTAAACAAATACAGCGAATAAAGCAGTGTACCGTCTAACGGTCCTCCCGTTCCTTTTGAAATGATATAAGCTGGAACAAATGTCATAAAGGCTGCAATGGTTTGCATAATCGCATTAAACAATATAACAGGACTTAACATAGGTATGGTGATGTTGGAAAATTTCTGTAAGAAACTTGCCCCATCTACACTGGCTGCTTCATAGTAACTTTGCGGAATTGATTTCAATCCTGCTAAGAATATAAGCATTGATGATCCAAATTGCCAAATTGAAAGAAAAATTAGCATCCATAGAGCGGCACTTGGATCTCCAAACCATCTTACCGGATCTATCCCCATAGACATTAATGCAATATTGACAATCCCCTCGTCTCCAAAAATATTACGCCACATGATGGCAACAGCTACACTACCTCCAATTAAAGATGGTAGATAATATAGTGTGCGGTATAAACCTACGGCACGTGATGCAGTATTTAACAACATTGCTACTAACAAGGCAAATCCTAATCGTAAAGGCACTCCTACAAAGACATAGATAAACGTTATTTTCAAGGAATTGAGATATCTCGCATCTGATGTAAACATTTCTTTAAAATTATCTAACCCAATCCATCTCGGTGTAGAAAATAGATCGTAGGATGTAAACGAAAAATAAAGGGAAGCAATAATTGGTATAACCGTAAAGGCCAAGAAACCAATAATAAATGGCCCAATAAAAAGATATCCCCATAAATTCTGTTTTATTTGTGATTGCATGTTTAAAGCTCCCTTCCGTTCATTTTAAAACGATAGCTGATCCCTAAAGACCAGCTATCGAATACTAATTCATTAGTTACCCAAAATACCTTCTGCCTGTGATCTAAAAGAAGTTGCTGCTTCTTCCGGAGTAATTTGGCCATATGACATTTGTTCTGAAAGATTCGTCAATAATTCAATAATTTCCCCTGCACCAGATGGATCTGGAGAACCCATAGGAGTGCTATTTTCTTCTACCCAATCAATATACTCAAAGATTTTCGCTTGAGAAGGTGACACTTCTTCCATTAAGGCTTCTTTCACTTCAGAAGAAACCGGAACACCACGTTCTCCCAAAATTATTTTATTTGCATCTACATCATTTACAAAGAAATCAATAAATTTAGCCGCTGCTGCTTTATCTTCAGAATTTTCAGCAACAGAGAAGAACATACTAGGTTTTAAATACAACCCATCCTGAATCCCTGGTCCTGGCATTGGAGCAAATTCAAAATCTAATCCAGAGATTTGTTCTAAACCAGCAAATTGATTAGACCATTGGAAGACCCCAACACCTTCTCCTTTTGCAATCGGATCATCTTCTGGACCTGCTAATTGCGCTAAATAATCCGGCGTTGGTGTTGCTTCTTTTTCTACTTGATTAGTAAGCATGGTATATAGATCCACAAATAATTGATC
>NZ_FOTR01000003.1 GCF_900114645.1 Gracilibacillus orientalis
AAGGATTTGATGATGCCATTCAATATATGAATGAACCGGATAAATACCATCCTTTTATTCATAGTACCAATCATTTAGAACGATTAAATGAGGAAGTTCGAAGACGTGAGAGTGTCATCCGGATCTTTCCAAACACTCAATCCGCTTTTCGTCTCTTAGCTGCTTACTTAATGGAATATGCAGAAACAAAGCAACAACAAAGAGCACTTTTGAAAAATTAAAAAGCACTTTGATAGCATGCCCATTTTCCACTGGGGGAAGGGGATCCCCTTCCCCCAGTGAAAAAATAAATAACCGTCATATGTGGTGGAAACATTGTATTTTTACTTTTACACAAAATTAAGGACTTGACTCGAGGCGAAGACCCCGGAAGAAAACGCTCTTTGTTTTCTGAGGAGGCTGAGGCCGTGCCCATGGAAAGCGCAGTATTCTGCCGGAGCATTTCCAAACACTCCTCATTAATCAGAATGGGAGGAAGCTTATCAAGACAAATTTCCATTGATTCGCTGCATTCCTGTAGTGCAAATAAAGACCGGTGATATAAAAAGTACCCTATAAAAGGACTACTTTATAGGGTACTTTTTTAAATTAATGTAATTCTGTATGCTCTGAAATGTCTTCCAGTGCTTGTCCTGCTGCTTCATCTGACATTTCATCCAATGATAAGTCTCCCAGTGATATAATACCTGTTAATTGTCCATCTGTTACGACAGGGAGACGGCGAATTTGGTGCTCAGCCATTGTTTGGCTTGCTTCCTGAAGGGTAACATCTGGAGATACATGATATAAGTGATCACTCATTACTTCCTGTATTTTTGCTGATCCATCTTTGTTATCAGCATAACCTCTGATAACTAAATCACGGTCTGTTACCATTCCTAATAATTCTTTATTATCTCCACATACAGGAATGGCACCTACATCTCTCTTTTTCATTAAATCTGCTGCATCGGTCAATGAATCATTCGCTTTACAAAATGATACATCCTGCTCCATAATGTCTCTTACTGTTTTCATCCGAAAACCTCCTTGTATAAGTCATCATGGAGTAGTATGACCAACTTTTTAAAATTATTGCACAAAAAGAAATTAAATACTGAAAACTCGAATCAAATGCGAAGGTCTTTCTCATCTACATAGGGTCAATGCTCTACTTCTGGGACTTGTTGCTCCTTCCTTGGAATTCTAGTTGCCTTCCTTGGAAAAGTGCTGCTGTTCCTTGGATATATTCATTTTTCCAAGGAAGAACGATACTTTTCCAAGGAGCAAAAAAACACGAACATCAAAATTGATGGTCATGTTTTTTCATAATTCGAGTAGTTTCTGCCCCTGACTTTTTTGCTTATTTCGTATTGATTTTAACTAGTTTGCTTTCATTCCTAACCTTTTACAGAACCTGCAGCTATACCTTCGACAATACGATTACTCAAGATTAAGAAAGCAATCAGAATTGGAATAATACTAATCATTAACGTCGCACCAATTGCACCCCAATCTGTCAGATATTGACCAATGAAATTCTGGATACCGACAGTTAATGTTTTAAATTTGTCGGAACTGATAAACGTGTTTACAAAAATAAATTCATTCCAATTGTAAATCATGTTAATAATGGCTGTTGTCGCCAGAACCGGTGTTGTCATCGGTAACGTAATTTGGAAAAAGATACGATGAATGGAACAACCGTCCACTACCGCTGCTTCTTCAATTTCACGAGGTAACGTGTAGTAGAAACCTAATAAGATCATGATGGTTAACGGTAAATTAAATGCTGTGTAAGATAAAATAATCGATAATGGATTATCTATTAGGTTTAATTCTAAGAAAAAGGAGAACAACGGTATAATAGCAGAGTGGATAGGAACCATTAACCCTACCATAAAGAGTCCTAATACTAACTTGTTCAACTTCCAGTTCATTCTTGTGATCGCAAAGGTTACAAAGCTTGCGAAAAGAAGGGTTAACAAAACCGATACAACAGTAATCCATACACTGTTAAAGAAGTATAAGTTGATATTACCATCTGTCCACACTCTCACATAGTTTTCCCATTTTGGGTCCTGTGGTAATGCGAATGGAGACATGCCAAACACTTCAGAATTACTTTTCAGTGAAAATTGAAATAACCAAATCAGTGGATATATTTGAAAAACAGCAACAATGATTAGACCGATATAAAGTACGGACATACCAACTTTAGTTAGTATACTGTTATCTTTGCCTGCTGTGCTTTGAGTCTGAGCCATCTGCTTTCCTTCCCTCCGTTAATATTGAATTTCGTCTTCAGATGCAGTTAATTTACGTGTTATCCATGTAACAATAAGCGTGATTAATAATAGGAAAAAGGCAATAGCACTACCATAGCCAAAGTCAAATGTATCAAACGCTTTTTTGTACATGTAAGATGCGATAACTTCACTGGCACCGTTCGGACCTCCACCAGTCATTACATAAATAAGGTCAAAGTATTTCAATGAACCAACAATTGCTAAAACGACAGTTACTTTAATGACACCTGAAATAAGTGGCACCTTAATTTTATAAGCAATTTGGATAGGGCTAGCTCCATCAATCTTAGCTGCCTCCACTAATGATTCCGGAATCCCTTTCAGAGCAGCATAGTAAATAATGATATAAAAACCTGCATATTGCCAAAGTATTGCTACAAAAATTGCATACAAAACTAAATTGGTGTCTGCTAGCCATGCTGGTGGATTTTCAACTCCCACCATCGTTAACAAGCTATTTAGCATCCCATTATTCGGGTCATAGATCTTCACCCATAATTGCGCAATCGCAACGGAAGATAAAAGCATCGGAATCAAATAAATTTTTCTTAATAAGTCAGATCCTTTTACTTTTCCTGCTAAAATTAATGAAATTGCTAAATATGGTACTAAACTTAATGTTGAGAAAAATGCCAATAAAAACGAGTGGTATGCACTTTGCCAAAATTTCGCGTCTTTAATTAATTCCATATAGTTGTCTAAACCGACAAATGTCTTTGCACCGATACCATCCCAGTCCATTAACCCATAGTAACCAGTTATGAGAATCGGGCCATAAATTAATGCCACGATTAATATAAACGCTGGCAATACATATAAAGCAATGACTGCTTTGTTGGACATCACTTTGTTCATGGTTATTGCTCCTTTATGTCTAGGATAAACATATAAGACTTGACGTCTATCCATGTTTTCATTTGCTATTTAATACGATTAGGTCAAACTTATTTAGAGTAGAAAAAGGGCATATTCTAACTTTAAATATGCCCTTTTTTAAATTTGTTGTTTATTCTTCTGCGGCTAACGCGTCTTCTTGCTGTTTCGCAAACTCTTCCGGTGTGATTGCTTTACCGAATAATGCCTGAATACTGTCTAAATGTACATCAGCTACACCGGCACTCATTTGAACGTCTGCATATAATGTTAAGTTGGACGCTTCATTTAAGTCATTTAAGATATCAATATACATTTGTGGTAAATCCAAACCTTCTGTATCTACTACAGTTGCCGGAATTACACCAGCGTCAGTAACAGAACGTTCTCCCCATTTCTCCACAAAGAATGAAACAAATTCTTTAGCTTCATCTTTTACATCGGAATTCTCTGCTACGAATAAACCAACACCAGGTCCACCTACATAACTGTTAGCATCTCCTTCTCCACCTTCGACAGTAGGAAATTTTGCATAATCAACAGAATCTCTAAATTCTTGTGGATTATCTTCGTTTGTTGTCCATTCTGGCAGATCCCAAGTAGCCATTAAATACATTGCTGCTTGTTCATTGATGAAATAACCTTTCGCTTCATCATTGCCTAATCCGTTAAAACCATTAATAAATGCATCCATATCTACAAGCTCTTGAATTTCTTCAGCAGCCTGAATGAGAGCTGGATCTTCAAAGCTTCCAGTTCTATCAATCGCACTATTTAATGCTTTAGACCCGCCAATACGGTCTGCTAAATACATATACCACATGGAACCTGTCCAACGGTCTTTGTTACCTAATGCAACTGGTGTTACACCATTATCAGCTAATGTTTGAATTGCTTCTTTTAATTCTTCGAAAGTTCCTGGAACTTCTACACCATTTTCATCAAAAATTCTTTGATTATAGTAAAGTGGTGTAATGTTTAACTCTAAAGGTAAGCCATATGTTACATCGTCAACTGCGTATGCTTCTGCCGTACCAGCAACAAACTTATCTTTAAGTGGTCCTTCTAAAATATCGTCAAGCGGAGCAAACATATCACCGCCTACATATGGATCCAAGAAACCTGCTGCCCATGTCATACCTACGTCTGGTAATTCATTGGAAGTAGATAATACTTTTAATTTCTCCTTATATTGTTCATTACCTAAAATCTCGACATCTACTGTTACATCTGGATGATCTGATTCGAATTCATCGATAATGCTATTTACAATTTCATGGTGTTGTTTTGAACTTCCCTCAGGCCATAAATGCATAAACTCAATTGTTTTACTTGAATCGCTTTCATTTTCACCTGAAGCTGCGTTCTCTTCTTCTTCGTCATTTCCGCCACATGCTGCAAGCGCAAACATTAAAACTAAAGCAAATGAAAATAATACTTTATGCCACGCACTTTTCATTTGTGAAACCCCCTATTTTATGAATTATTTTTTAGTACAGTTATAAGTGTAGCACCATGGGGCTTCATCCGTAAGGTAACGATGATTAGGTAAAATACCACTTATTTTAGAAATCGTTTTCATTGTGCTTTCTGAATGCATTTGGAGTCATATCTTCAAATTGCTTAAAAAGCCTAATAAAATACTTAGACGTCTGGTAACCACTTTTTTCAGCTATTTCGGCAATCGTAAAATCTGTTGATAAGAGTAGTTTTTTAGCTTCCTGCATTCGTTTTCTTGTTAGATATTCGCTAAATGTAATCTGCAATTCTTCCTTAAATAATGCGCTCAGGTAGCTCGCATTTAGATGGACTTGCTTAGCTACTTCTTTCAACGTTAATTCCTCGTCATAATGCTGATCAATATAATCCATCGCTTCTTTCACTGCACGATTATACTTACTCAGCTGTTGCATCTCCATTAATTTATCATCTACTATTTTATTGAACATACCTGTTTTTTTTCTTTGGTTTTCAAGTTCAATTGCTTTTTCAATTGCTTCCATTAATTTTTCTTTAGCAATCGGTTTTAACAAATAATTAACCACACCTAACTCAAGAGCTTCATGGGCGTATTCAAATTCCGAATACGCCGAAATAACTATGACAACAGGATCTTTCGCCTTTTCTTTCAGCTTTCTAAGTAATTCTAACCCAGAAACCTCAGGCATCCGGATATCTGTAATTAAAACGTGAATTTTTTCATTATCGATCCGTTTAATGGCCTCTTCTGCATTTGCCGCCGTGATGACTTCATATTGATGATGAGATACTCTTTCAATTGTTTTTTTGATCCCTTGTCGGCTCCTTGGTTCGTCATCAACTACAAGAATCACCTTTTCTTCCATATCGCTAACCTCCCTATACTGGAATTTCAAAGCTTATCATGGTTCCTTTACCTTCTTCACTTAAAATGATAATGTCACGACTGTCACCTGCTTCATAAAACATACGTAAGCGCTGCTGTACATTTTGCAATGCCATACTTTGCTGTTTTTGTTGTCTAATACCACCATCCATCTGTTTCGTTACTTCCACTACTTTTTCTGCACTCATACCTGGACCATCATCACTTATGGCAATTCGTATTCGCTGTTGTTCTGCTATCTTTTCTATTCTGACAGTAATATGACTATTACCCACAACATTACCGGCTCCGTGTAAAATGGCATTTTCGACTAATGGCTGTATCATTAATTTCGGTATTTTGACATGTAACCAATCAAAATCAACATCTTTTTCCCAATTCAATCGTTCACCAAAACGCATACGCATAATTTTCATATAACGCTCAATATGATCCAATTCTTCCTTAATAGTTACCCATTCATCCTCATTTTCCTTCGTAATTGTATAACGGAATAACTCTGACATGGCCAGAACAACATTTGATAGATCCTCTTCTTCCTTTTCATCCAACGACCAGTACAAGGCATCCAATGTGTTAAATAGAAAGTGTGGATGTATTTGTGCTTGTAATGCTTTTAATTCTGTTCTATTTTTAATAATTTCTTTTTCATATACCATTTGAACTAAATAATTGGTCTCTTCTGCCAGTTGGTTATATGTCTGGTTTAATTCATTAATTTCATTAGTAGAGTTCACTACAGGGTTTTGGGCTAACACACCCTCACCAGCTTGTCTCATTGTCTTCGTCAGTCGTGTAATAGGTTTGGTTATAAAAGTCGACAAAAAGAATGAAAAAATAAAAAAGATTAATAATCCAATTAATCCAGCAATCAGAATACCTGCTTGTACAGTTGAAATACCGGCTGTCAATTGATTAACAGGTGTCAAAATATGCATCGTCCATCCTGTTAAATCTGATGTATCCTTCACCAGCATGTATTCTTGATCATCAATGGTGATCGTCTCGTCATCAGACTCCATAATTTCACCTACAGTGTTCCCGTGGTAATTGGTAACAATAGGATTATTCCTGTTATCGACTAAAATCGAATAATCATTCGATTCACCTTCTTGCTGATTTGAATTTAATTGAAAATAGTTTCGGTTCACTCTTGCTATGATGTAGCCACCATTATTAAAGTCATCATCCATCAAATTAATTTGTCTGCCTACTAAGAAATAATTATGATCTAACGGATCTTCCCCCATCCATATTAACTTGCCACCAACTTCATTTGCTCGGTTAATCCAGTGAGGATCAATACGGTCTAGCAATAAAGTAGAATCGATCGGAATTATACGTTGATAATCGTTGTTATAAATCTCGATCGAATAAATACCATCTACATTTGCTTGAATTAAATTGGTTGTACTCATTAACGATTGCTTATCATTAAAAGAAGTAATTTCCCCTTCAGATTCCTGTAATAAAACACCCTGTAACTCTTCATTGGTTAACACTTGTTTTGTTACCATATTTAATTGTTCAAACAATGAGTCATACCTGCCAGATGACTCCATTGCTGTTTGCCTTATTTGCTCCTCCGCATTATCTTGCAATAAATCTTCAACTAAAATATACGTAATTGCGCTTACAATAAATAGCACAATAAACATCACAAACAAATAAACAACCAATAACTGATTGCGTAACGTATTCCATTTTCTTAAATATTTGAGCACCCTGTTCACTCCAAACAATATTCACTTTGTTCATCCGATATCCTAAGTCCTGCTACCATTATACTATGAAAGTCAATATCTCGAAACTTTCTTTTATTACCAGAAAGGTATCCTTTACCTCCTTTTGATGCTAGACACCCGCACAAATTTTATACTTTCTTGTCTCTCATAAAAAAACACTAAATAAGTCCATACCTATTCAGTGTTTTTTCCACCTATTTAATTTTTTCATTCTAACTATCCTTACCCACTTTTGGCGTCCATCACGAGTTTTTATTATACTGTACGATCGGGACGAGGAATAACATCTGTTCTTTGTGCCCATTCCTCCCATGCTAAGGTTAATTCTTCTACTATACTTGGATATAGATCAGCTACATTCACCATTTCACTTCTATCTTTCTCCAAATTATATAATTCCCAGTCTCTTTCTTTAACCTTCGACAACTTCCACTTACCTCGGCGAATCCCGCAATTTTGCTCATGTTCAAAGCAAAGGGTTCTCTCTTGAGGAGATTCACCTAATAATGCAGGCATCAGGCTTTCCCCCTCCATTGGAAGAATT
Source organism: Gracilibacillus orientalis (assembly GCF_900114645.1). Classification (GTDB taxonomy): domain Bacteria; phylum Bacillota; class Bacilli; order Bacillales; family Amphibacillaceae; genus Gracilibacillus; species Gracilibacillus orientalis. Next base: position 7,816 of record NZ_FOTR01000003.1, read on the forward strand.
TCGCGCCCTTTATACTTTTCTGGGTATTTTGATCCTGTAATATCTACAAAGGTTGTCATAAAATCAATAAAATGTCCTGGTCTATGATCAATTTCGCCATTACGTTCTATTACTTCTGGCCAATGGGCAATTAAAGGAGTACTAATACCGCCTTCATGACCATAGTGCTTGTATAAACGAAGAGGTGTACTGCAAGCATTTGCCCAACCAGAACCATAGCTATGGTAAGTATCAGGACCACCCATTTTCTTTAAATCTTGTTTTCGATGTAATATATTTGTTGTTGTTATCCAATCATCAAATCCCCACGGATCCCATTCCGCACACGCCCCATTATCAGAGCAGAATAAAATCAATGTGTTGTCTAATTCCTGCTTCTCTTCTAAATCGCTTATTACTCTTCCAATATTTTGATCCATTCTATCTACCATTGCAGCATAAATGGCCATTCTTTTCGCTAAATCTTTCCTACGATCTGGATCGATAGAATCCCATGCTGGATTAACACCTTGTATATCTCTATCCCGATTCCAATATTCAGACCTAGGTGTTAACGGTGTATCTGGCGCTATAATCTCCAATTCCTTCATTCGATCCAAACGTTCCTCACGAATTTTATCCCAGCCTTTTTCATATAATCCTTCATATTTTGCAATCTCTTCTTCCGGTGCTTGTAAAGGAAAATGTGGGGCATTATAAGACAAATACAGAAAGTACGGATTATCATCGCTTCTAGATTCTTCGATAAAATCTAATGCATGATCAGTTATGGCATCTGTTGCGTAAAATTCACCTTTCTTATATGTACGTTCAGGTCGACCTTCAGGTAAACGCACATAATCTTTTTTATCCCAAAAGCTTGTAAAACCACCCAATAGACCATAAAAGTCATCGAAACCTTTTTTAATCGGTCCCTGCTTGCCAACATGCCATTTACCGGACAAGTAGGTGTGGTATCCCCTTTCCTTCAGTACCTCAGCCAGAGTGACACATTGATCTGCTAAAAATCCACGATAACCTGGCGTTTCAAAATCCTGGTCCATTTCGCCTATCCCTGCTTGATGTGGATAAAGGCCACTTAATAATGATGCTCGACTAGGACAACAACGCGCGGAATTATAAAATTGAGTAAAACGCAGACCACTTGAAGCAAGACTATCTATATTTGGTGTATCTATCTCGCTTCCAAAGCAGCCTAAGTCTGAATACCCAAGATCATCTACAAGTATTAAAATGATATTGGATTTCTGTTTATTCATCACTACCCCTCCATTTTCAAATTATTATTTTGCATCATTCACTGCTCTGATTTTTTCTAAGGAAATCTTTGGTGTTCTATCTTCTTTTAGCAACCCATTTATCTCCTGTTGAACATCCGTTGTTTGAGTATAACAATATCCACAAATATACGGAGTAGCTTTAATGGCACCAGTAATATCTTGATAACGCTTTAAAAATTCTTCTTCTGTTTCCACTTGGTTACCATAGCCCCAACCGCTGTCGTCATTAAAAGCAATCCCTCCATATTCTGTTAAAATCACTGGCTGACCTCTATACTTATATCCATCAGCAAACGCGTACTTATGCTTGTTGTGAGGGATTTTATTATCGAGTATTAAATCTTTATCTTTATAACGTTCATAAAACAACTCTCCCAGTTCTTCATAATCGTGAAGCGCAATGATGTCTGAAATAGTATGTTCCCATCCATCGTTAACAATAATAGGTCTTTGGGCATCTATTGCCTTGGTTAAATAGTAGATTGACTCTGTAAACGCTTGTTGCCTTTTGTCTTTAAATATTTTAGGAACACCCCATGATTCATTAAAAGGAACCCAAGTAATGATAGATGGATGATTATAGTGCTGCTGAATAATGTCCAACCATTCTTTCGTAAAGTTCTCAACCGCTTCATCAGAGAACTCATAAGTTGCCGCCATTTCCGACCATACAAGTAAACCTTTTTTGTCACACCAATACAGAAATCGCTCATCCTCGATTTTTTGATGTTTACGAACTCCGTTAAAACCCATTGCTAACGTTTTTTCAATGTCTTCGATCATAGCTTCATCAGAAGGAGGAGTAAGCATGGAGTCTGGCCAATAACCTTGATCCAATAATAACTTTTGATAGATTGGTGTGTTATTTAATAGTACTTGGTCATCCTTAATCGAAATTTTCCTCATTCCAAAATAAGAATCAACTTCGTCTACTACATCACCATTTACAGATAATCGGAATGAAACATCATATAAATGAGGATGTTGAGGAGTCCAATACATTACTCCCCATTCATGTAATTCAGAAGTAATATCAACTTCCATATGCATATTGGCACGATCTGGAACTAGTGAAAATTGCTTTACTACTTTTCCTTTAAAGCTAATTATCGTGTCCAGCTTGCCATTTTCGTTGAGATCACCATTAAGTCTATAATCAAATGAAACTGTATTTTCATCCATATTAGGTGTTATCTTAACTCTTTCAATACTTTCCTCCTGCAGAAATTCCAACCAAACAGTCTGCCATATACCTGTATTTTGCACATACCAGCAGCCGAAATTACTATCTGTCCAACGCTGCTTACCTCTAGGCTGATAACAGCTCTGGCTATCTTCTACTTTCACCACTAATTCATTTTCCTCCAATTTATTAACTACATGACTAATATTAAAAGAAAAAGCGGCATTTCCACCAGCATGCTCTCCTATATAATGTCCATTTACCCATACTTTTGTTAAATAATCAGACGCTTGAAATCTTAGAATGGCCTGTTTATCTATTTCATTATTTGGTACCTCAAACATTCGCTGATACCAAATACAAGGATGGAATGTTTGATCTCCGATACCACTTGCTTTTGTTTCATATGTGAATGGAACTTGTATCTCGTTTGTAAAGTTTGGTTTAGTATACCAAGCCTCTTTTTCTCCGATATCTTGATCATCAAACGTAAATTTCCACGTTCCATTTAAATTAAGCCAGAATTCACGCCGAAATTGAGGCCTTGGATATTCAACCCTTTTAGAAGTTGTAATAGTGGTTGTCGTCATATGCTTACCTCTCCCTTTATTACATGTTTTGTGTATTAATACTTATATCATGTTTATTTTATATAAGAATACGCTCTCAAAAATAAAAAGTCAACTTTGTTTTTTAATATTTTTAGTTTAATTCATTTTTACTGTTTTTATAAGCAAAAAAACTCCCCATTGATTGGAGAGAAATATAACCACTAAAGTATTATTCAAATTTTATATTCAATTTTATATCTTGTTCGAAATCACCGAATTCTTTGCCGAAGATGTTCATTCCACCTTTATGAACAGCATCTTCTTTTATGCCTATTTTAAATGTTACATAATCTTTGCGCTGTACATTTACATCATTCAATGTAACATTAGACAGCTGGAAATCATCTATCATTGTATTTTCGTTTGATATTTTCCAAACCTTTAACGTACCATATTGAGTACTTGTTGTTTCTGCCCAATATTTAGGGTTTAACTTACCTGGACGATCACCATAATCACCTGGGCTTGTCCATGTTCCTATATCAACATTATTGACCCAAACAGTGATATCAGATGGCCAATTGTGATCATGATTAGGTGCTTCTGAACAAATTTCTAAGGAAAACTGCATTTCTTTTATGGTTGCATCAGGAGCAATGACTATAGGAAATTTATACTCAAGAAATCCTTTTCGTGTCCATATAAGTTGTGTGTGTATTCGCTCAGGGCTATAAAAATAAACTGGCTCATCTTCAGGAATTAACAATTTCTCCTGATTTGCCATGCCGCATGTAGGAGCAACTTGAAAGTCAACAAATTGTCCAATAGGCATCTCTAGTTCATAATTTTTCAAGTCATTCTTAGAAGATTTATTTGTACTATTCAAAAGAATATGAATGTCATCAAAATTCCTTGTACACACCTTCATTGCCCCTCTACTTGCAGGTCTAAGCTCTGTAAGTATTAGGTTAGCTTCTTCTAGAACTCGCACATGAGAGGCAGTAGTAGAAACAGGGATTTGCAATGCATCTGATAGTTGATGCACATTCAAATTTTCTTTATTAAGTAACTTAATCATATTCAAGCGTACCTTTGATGATAACGCATGAGTTACTTTGCTTAGTTTTTCAGGATCGCTAATAGATAATTCTAACAAAATTCATCCCTCCAGTGAACGTTTATATTAAAAATGTTTGTTGTTTTAAATATAAACGAAAAAACAGTATTTATCTAGTTTTCCAGCTTAATTAATTAGAATTATACAACTTTGATAAAATATATGCTTTGCGATTTCATTTATATAGTCATGTTGGCAGGCAATTAATTATGCAGAAAAAGCACTTCGTTAATCATAGCATTAACGAAGTGCTTTTATAACCTCTAAGCCGATTTCATGCAGATTGTCTATATCCTGATCCGATCCGTTACTATCGGTAATTATTCGTTCTACCTTTGTTAAAGGCGCAACATGTGCAAATGCCTGATAATGAAATTTATGATGATCAGTCAAGATATAAGTGGTGTCCGCTATTTCAATCATCTTTTGCTTCACGCGGGCTTGTTGTTCATTTGATTCACTAATCCCTCTCTCGAAGTGAATTCCTTTGCAGGACAGAAATGCTTTATTTACATGATATAAATCAAGTGAACGTTCCGCTAAAGGACCAACATAAGAAAGGGACCTAGCAAGTAACGTACCACCAGTCGAAATCACAGTGATTTGATTTTTTTTACTTAATTCCAACACCACATTAACAGAATTCGTTAAAACAGTGACCGGTATATTGGGTAAGTTCTTCGCCACATACCAAGCTGTCGTACTGGCATCCAACAAAATTTTATCCGTTTCAACAATATGTTTTACAACTTCCTGGGCAATTTCTCTTTTCTCGTCTACATACATTACTTCTCTTTCCTGAAAAGGTATTTCCGGTCCATCCTGAGAAGAGGCTATACTGACCGCCCCTCCGTGACTGCGGGCTAATTTCTTTTCTTTTTCTAATTTTTCTAAGTCTCGGCGAATTGTTTCATCAGTTACTGAAAAAAGGTTCGCAAGCTCTGATACTCTGATACTTTTCTTCTGATTGACAACTTCTACGATTCGCTGATGTCTTTCTGCAACTAGCATCTGATTTCTCCTACCTTCTCGTTCTTCAACCCTGTCTATTATTGACTATAGAAAAGTCTACCATAAAGATCAACTGTTTAGTCAAGATGAAAGACTTCTTGATCAATTAAATGCATTTTCGGGTCACCTTTTTCATCCATTGCTAAAATATCGCTCATAAATTCTTGCCATTTACGGTTAGCTGGATTGGTTTCCAATTCTTTCATTGCACGATGGTAATCATCCACTTCCATATATGCGTAAAGCTTGGTGCCATCCATGAAAATACTATAATTGCTAATCCCAACTTCTTTTAATGCTGCTAATAACTCCTGGTGTACTTCCTGATGTCTTTTCTTATATTCTTCCTGCGAGCCTTCCTTGCACTCCATTATAAACATATAACGTGCCATAATATCCTCCTCTTCATTGTAATCGTATTCATTTCATTGTTTTGTTTTTGCTTGTGTTTGTTTACATTTTATCACAGTATAAAACAAATACAAACAAAAATTTAGAGGTGGATTTCAAATGATAGATCATCACAAAGCCCCATGACAAAGGAAAACACAAGCTGCTTATAGCTTGTGTTTGAAGTAGTGCTCTAAATAGTGATAGACGCCTTCTTTGTCGTTAGTAAACTCTGTGATTTCCTTTACTAACGATTTAATTTGATCTGTAGCATTGACCATACCTACAGGATAACCTACATACTTCATCATTGGGATATCGTTGTTACTATCGCCGATTGCCATGGTATCTGCCGAGCTGATCTGATAATGCTTCAACAATGCTTCAATTCCTGTCGCTTTATTTACCCCTTCTACCATTACTTCTACGTTATGATGAGAGGATGAAGAAGTGGTGAAATTGGTTTCTTGTTTCATATTTTCCAGTTCTTTGATCCATGCCTGCATCTTGTCATGGTCGTTAGAAAAACAGAATATTTTCGCATATTTTTGTTCCGGTAAAGTGGCATGCCATCGAATTTCGTGCTCGATCGCAGCTTGCCTTTCCAACCATTCATTGATTCCTACTTCATCTGGTTTCTCAGCACTGATCATGGACTCCATATACGCTTGATCCTCTGTTAGGGAAAGTCGTTCCCCATCATTGGGATGCACTTCATAATAAATCTGATATGATCGTGCAGATTGTATCACTTTATCCACAAGATCTGTGGATAAGCTATGTTCTAACAGCTTTTCTCCATCTACGTATGTAATCATACCATTTGCTGTAACAAATCCATCCAATTCTAGGTTGTTGGGTGCTGAGTCAAATACTTCATTATAGGAACGACCTGTCACGATAAACACACTAATACCTGTTTTTCTTATTTTTTGAATGGTGTCGAGTGTGTTTTGCGTTAATTGATTGTGGTTATTCAGTAATGTCCCATCCATATCTAAGCATATTGCTTTTGGTGAGAATGTCATTGTTACGGTCCCCCCTTATAAACTAGCCGTTAACTAGTATAGCATAAGAAATATCAGCCCACCATCGACGCATATCGATAAGTGAGCTAGAAATCAGAACAGTTTATTTATCTTCTACAGACTGGAGATTGGCTTCAATTTCGTTTCTTTTTTGCTCTAGAAATGGTGGCAGGGCGAGGGTCTCTCCCAGGCGCTCATTCTTTTCATCTGTGTTGAAGCCTGGCCCATCTGTGGCTAGTTCAAATAGAATACCATTAGGTTCACGAAAGTATAATGATTGAAAATAATAACGATCGACAAGTCCTGAGTTAGGCAATTTTTCTTCGGTAATTCGCTCATGCCACTTTTCGAGCTCTTGATAATCTGCTACACGAAAAGCCACATGGTGAACACTACCTCTTCCAGGACGTTCTTTTTGCAATACCGGAAGTACTTCCATATGCACCTCTGCACCTGTACCACCCGCCCCCGTTTCAAACACTTGCATATCAGTTTCTCCTTCAGGATTAGGATAAAAACCAGCATGACGAAAGCCGAGTACTTCTGTTAAAATTCTTTCAGTAGGTGCTAATTCTGGAACTGTTAATCGAACTGGTCCCAAGCCAGTTATACCATAATCCTTTGGTACCGGACTTTTTGACCATGGCACACCTGCTGCTACTCCTTTGTTATTTTCATCAGATACAAAAACAAGACGCTGCCCTTCATGATCTTGAAAAGGTAACACTTTTCGACCAAATGTTTCTCCAATCCCATCATGGACAACATCATATTCGTCCAAACGTTCCTCCCAATAGCTTAATGCTTCATCACAAGGAACACGTAAAGAGGTACAAGAAATACTATTATTACCAGCATACGTATGCCCTGCATTTGTTATTTCGAAAAAAGTTAAATCTGTTCCAGCTCGTCCAATTTCATCTGCATAAAATAAATGATACATACTGGGATCGTCTTGATTGACCGTTTTTTTGACTAATCTCATTCCTAAAATATTCGTATAAAAATAATAGTTATCTTTAGCAGTAGCTGTAATTGCTGATACGTGATGTATTCCTTTGAGTTCCATAAGCCGCCTCCTTGAAATCGTTGTTAATTTCATTATAAACTTTTGTTATCTTGAATTCAAGATAACGAGAAGTCTTGACAACTGGAGGGTTTTTGTTACAATCTTTTGTAATTACATAAGTGTTATCACTACTAGGGGTGCCCTTTAAGTATGGGCTGAGAAAAAAGCACGTTGAAGCTTTTTAACCCTGAGAACCTGATCTGGCTTATACCAGCGGAGGGAAGTAGCTAAACTATTTGCATGGTATAGCCAGGTTCTTATTCGGAATCTGGCTTTTTATTTTTTCAGGATAGTGGTATGCACTTGTATTTAAAAAAGGAGGGAGATTGCATGAATCGTACATTATTATTAACAACGATGGCTGTTTTTATTGCAATTGGTACATTAGGTTCCCAATTTCTATGGTTCCCAACCGGTATCGCCAAAGCTTATCCTGTGCAACATGCCGTTAATATAATGGCCGCTGTTACTCTAGGACCCGTTCCAGCTGTAATCATTGCTTTTACCATCGGACTTTTACGCAATTTATTAGGAATAGGAACATTGCTTGCATTTCCAGGTGGCATGATAGGCGCGTTACTTGCTGGTTACCTTTATCGATGGACGAATAAAAAAGCCTTGGCTGGTGTCGGAGAAATAATTGGTACCGGTGTGTTAGGTTCATTACTATCCGTTCCATTTTCCAAAATTTTGATGGGGACTTCCGTAGGTGCTTTAGCATTTCTACCAGGATTCCTTGTCAGCAGTGTAACAGGAACTATTATCGGACTCTTGATTTTATCCAAAGTAAAGCATACCACTTTGATGCAACAACCAATTTCCAGCAAATAACACGAGACTTCCGTTAGTGGGGTTTTACGGACGATGAATACTGTGATAAAAATGGCTGATAAACAACAAATCATCGCGTATCTTCGTTAGATTTGTTGTTTATCTCTGTTTTCAAAACTTTTCATAGAGAAAATAAAAAGCGACCATCTCCAATATGGTCGCTTGCGTATTAATCCTTTGCGAAAAAGGCTTCTGCTTTTTCTAAATATTTTTCTTGTTCTGGAGTAAGATCATACTCCTCTTCAATTGCATCTACTGGACACACTGATTTACATGCTCCACAATCGATACAAATATCCGGATCTATATAAAATTGATCTGGTCCTTCGACAATACAATCTACCGGACAAACTGTTGTGCATTCACCAGATTTTTCTGTTTCACATGGTTCAGTTATTACAAATGCCATCTTACATCCTCCTAGATGTTTATCAATCTATTATTTACGATAAAGCATGTTCGACTAGGATTGCAAGTGTTTGAGTAAAAAATATAACCTTAAAAGTGGATGAAGAAAAACGAGGAAATCCATCCGCTCCTTATCTTTAACTCAGACTCCATATAGTAATGTTGATATGTTTATCACGGTGCTAACCGTCTGTAAGACCCCCGCTTCGGCTGCCCACTCCCCTTTCCGTGGGTTTTTTCCCTCAGCTAACTTTTTCGCGTAAAAACCACTCGAAAAAGTGGATCTTCAGGAAAACGTGTCCCACTGGAGTTGAAGTGGGCGGCCTGCGCTGAATCATGCTCTACAACATGTGTCAGACCTAGCAACTTGGGTTATTATCCCTGGGAAAATGCAAAGCTACGGCGTTGAAAATCACTAAAAATGGTTATAAAACCACTATGTTTTTTCTGATATTCGTTGTAGAAAAAGATATAGCGGAGGCCGAACGTTTCGACTCCTGAGGGATTAGCATGATCTGAAGATCCACTTTTGCAGGAGCGAACTCCTCCTGCAAAAGTTAGCTGAAGAACATGCCCCTAGGAAAGTGAAACGGTCAGCCGCAGCGGTTGGCTTGCACAAGCTATCTTTCAAAATGGCGTCTTACAGACAGTTAGCACTGTGATAAAAGTTGTGATACCAATGATTATATGCTTCCTTTACTTGCCAAAATACTTGCAAAAAAAAGAACCCGATTCATTTTTCGAAACGGGTTCTTAGTTATAAAATATAGTAGCTATTATCGTTTATTAAATGTGTCCGGATCAGGACCAACACGTTCGTCCTTATTCATATCGTGAATTAATTTCAATTCCTCTTCTGATAATTCAAAATCAAATACATCTGCATTATCATGAATACGATGCTGTTTCACTGATTTCGGAATAGTCACAACCTCTTGTTGTAAATCCCAACGCAAAATAACTTGTGCTGTCGACTTACCATGACGTTTTGCAATATCAGTTAATGTTGGATCATCTAAAAGTTTTCCTTGTTTCAGTGGAGACCATGCCTCTAACTGAATATTATGTTTTTTGCAGAATTCTTGCAAACTGCGTTGTTGCAGATGCGGATGATATTCGACTTGATTTACCATTGGTGCCACTTCTGCATCATTGATCAAATCTTCTAAATGATGTTCTTTAAAATTACTTACACCAATTGCACGAATTTTCCCATCATTATATAACTTCTCCATTGCCTTCCAAGACTCTTTATATTTATTTAGCTCTGGAACTGGCCAGTGGATTAAATATAAATCCAAATATTCCAATTCCAATTTATTTAAGCTTGTTTCAAATGCTTTAAGTGTTTCTTCATAGCCTTGATCTCCATTCCAAAGCTTAGAAGTAATAAATAATTCTTCACGAGGAATACCAGAATCTTTGATTGCTTTGCCTACACCTTCTTCGTTACCATAAACGGCTGCTGTATCAATACTCTTGTAACCATGTTCAAGTGCCCACTTAACGGAATTGTATACTTCTTCTCCTTCTTCCACCAAGAAAACGCCTAAACCAAACGACGGCATTTTGACACCATTATGTAGCGTAGTAGTTGATTGCAAACTATTTACCATCTCAAATTCCTCCCTTTGTTCATTGTCTATACTATCTTGCCACAATCCACCAAAAATGAAAAACATTGTGCTCATTAGAAATGTAGCGGCTTCAGAATCAACGGAGATAAAGGAATCACGGTGAGCAAGTGACACGATGATGACTTTCACCCAAGGGCATAAGGGCGATTCGTGAAGTCACCTAGTTTCTGGGCGCTCGGAACTAGACATCACCGTTACAAACTTTCTTATCTCAATAAAAGTTTGTGCGCCCGTTTAATATCTGATATTCACCCTGTCCCTTTGTCCCCAATTTGATGAACTTTGTAATAGCGATATTGCTGTTTAGGTATGTTTTCGATAAAGTGAGTTGGTTTACCGATTGTAAATAGTGCTAGTTGGTGCATAGCTCTTGTACATGCGGTATAGAATAAATTTCGTTCTAACTCATCCTGATAATTGTCATTAGATGCATCGGCAATAATAACCGCATCGAATTCAATTCCTTTCGCAAGATATGCAGGGATTACTACAATACCTTTTTCAAAAGTGTGTGCATCCTGTGTCATTAAATGAACGTCAATGCGATTTTTTGATCGCACATATAAGTCCAAACACTCTTTCATCGTTTTTCCGATTAATGCAATCGTTTCGTTACCTTCTTCTTTATATTCGTTTATTTGATCCAACACTCTTTCAATCAAAATATCACGTTGTTCTACTTCCATTACAATTGGCGTATCCCCATCGCGTTCAAATGGCTCAATTAAATCACCATTGGGCATAAATGATTTGGTGAATTCTACGATCGGAGCTGTCGAACGATAGCTTCTGGTCAATACAATTCTTTCATGTTTTTCCTGCCATTTCTCTGATAATAAAGTCTCTTCTCTTAAAGCATGTGCATAAATGGCTTGATTAATATCCCCTAATAATGTCATACGGCTTACCGGGAACATCTGCTTCATCAATGTAAACTGAAAAGGTGTATAATCTTGTGCTTCATCGATGAACAAGTGTTGAATCGAGCGCTGAGCATCAAATCCCAACAAGCCTTTTTCAAAGTAAATATATGCAGGTGCATCTTCCCAGGTTATATATTTTTGTTTTAAATATTCATCCGTTATACGACATATTTCCTGCCATTGAGTTGGAAGTGTAACTTTTTTATCCACAGTCCATTCCATGCTTGTAAATAACTGGCGAAACGTTTTAAGTGGATCAACAAACGCTAATTGCTTAACCTTCTTTCTTAGTGGTCGAAGTCGCCAAGCAACTACTCGTTTACGTAACAGTTCTTCTTCACGATCATAGTCATCAAACGTCTCTTCCGAAAATTGGTTTTCTTCTTGCAATGTATTGTGGACATCGACATAATCTGCCCTTTCCAATAATTCACTTTCTTCTAATGCCCAATCTTTCTCTCTCTCAACCTTCTCTAGTCTTTTCAGTTGATACAGTATCCAATTGGCAACTTTTTCTAGGCGCTCTGGAATAGCTAAAGAGCTTTCTGTCTGGTAGAAATATTTTTCAACCATTTGTTTTGGGATAACGGTTTGCCCTCTAAACGTAATATTGCGAAAAACAAGTCCTTTATTAGCAAGTTGATCTAAAAAGTGATCGATTAAATCTTTATATTCTAAACTAGCTTTGTAGTGCATTGCTTCTACTCTTGTTTCATAATTCTCGGCTTGTTTTTGTAAATAATACTCCATTTGTTCGAAAGGAGTTTCCAATTGAAAACTGTCATCTAATTGCCGGTGCAAATATTGATAAAAGGTCATTTGTTGCATGTTATCTTCACCAAGATCTGGCAGAACAGTTGCTACATAACTGTTGAATAATGGATTTGGTGAAAAAAGTACGATTTGCTCGGACGTTAATGTTTCGCGATATCGATACAATAAGTAAGCTACACGTTGCAATGCTGCAGAAGTTTTGCCACTACCTGCAACACCTTGAACAATAAGTACCCTTGACTTTTCATTACGTATAATTTGATTCTGCTCTTTTTGAATTGTTGATACAATGCTTTTCATTTTCGTGCTTGCCTGATTACCTAGTACAGACTGGAGTAAATGATCACCAATTGTCAGACCCGTGTCGAACATTCCTTGTAATTCACCATTACGAATCATATATTGTCGTTTTAGCATTATTTCCCCGGAAATATTTTCTTGAACAGTGTCGTAACTTGCCGGACCTGGTGGATAATCATAGTACATGCTCGAAATAGGTGCTCTCCAGTCATATACGAGGAAATTTTCTTCTTCTTCATCCATCACAGAGGCCAAACCAATATAAATCGGTTGTTCAGCAGACTGGCCATCTTCCTTAAAGTCAATTCGTCCAAAATAAGGTTTATTCCTTAGACGGTGCAGAATATCTAAACGTTCACTTACTTGCCCATGACTTCGCTCCCGTTCCGACAGAAACTCTGCTTGCTGTTTGATACTGGCTTCTGTTTCAACTTTATCGTCCATTTCTTCGATATTTACCGTTACGTCTTCCCAAAAATCACGTCTGATATCAATGACATCTTCTTTTAAACCTTTTACTCTCGATTGCAGTGATGTGATTTTCTTTCTAATTTCACCCACTACCTCAGTTACCCTATGTTTTTCTTGCTGCCATTCTTGATCTTCTCGCTGCTCTGCCACTGATTCCACCTCCGTGACGTTTATTTTGTCATCTCTTTATTATATTCCAACTAAACTTGTATCAATCATAAACAGTTTGTACAGTTTGTGTTGTGACTAGATTAGCATAAAAACCTTTTTCTTTCATTAAAGACAAATGGGTTCCTTTTTCAATGATTTTTCCTTCCTTTAGGACAAGTATCATATCAGCCTTCTCAATTGTATTCAAGCGATGTGCAATCACAAAGCTAGTCTTCCCTTTCATTAATGTTTCTAATGCATCTGTTATTTTTAATTCTGTTATCGTATCAATACTGCTTGTTGCCTCATCCAATATTAAAATAGAAGGATTTGCGAGCATCGTCCTTGCAATCACAAGCAGCTGCCGTTGTCCCTGGCTAATCCCTTGCCCATTACCTTTAAGCACCGTATCATATTGCTTTGGTAATTGTTCAATAAAAGCATGGGCATTCGCCATTTTAGCAGATTCTTCCACTTCCTGATCAGTAGCGTTTAGCTTTCCGTAACGAATATTTTCTCTAACCGTTGTGTCAAATAAGGAAGAATCCTGTAATACGATACCTAAATGACTCCGAATGCTTTTATTTGTCAAATTCCTCATCGATTGGTCATCTAGTAAAATCTCTCCTTCTTGTTCTTCAAAAAACCTGGCTAACAAGGAAATAATCGTTGTTTTCCCTGCTCCTGTAGGTCCAACTAATGCTACTGTTTGACCCTGTTTTGCGTGGAACGAGATATCTTGTAAGACATGTTCATCGGTATGATAGGAAAATGAAACATGACGAAAAGCCACATCCCCTTTTACATGTTGAATATCCTGTTTCTTATGGTCTGTTTCTTCTTCTTGATCCATTACTTCAAACGCTCGCTCAGCACCGGCCACTGCGGACAAAATTGTATTAAATTGATTAGCTAAATCATTTAGCGGACGGGTGAACTGGCGTGCATAAGTCGTGAAAGTCACAATGATACCAATTGTAATGGTGGTTGCGTTCGTAGCTAGCACAACCCAGCCACCAAACCCGACAATAACCGCAAAACCGAAGTTATTTAAACCATTCATTAATTTCGGAATAAACCCGGAATATACTTGAGCCCAGTATCCTACCTTTCTTAATTTTTTATTATGTTGTTGATATTGATCGATCACACGATGCTCCTGGTGAAACAGTTTCACCATCGAGTGACCTGATAATGTTTCCTCTAAAAAACCAGTCATTTCACCCAGTTCATTCTGTTGTTCCTTAAAATAATAACTCGTTCTATTCGTAATCCATTTCATTCCGAGATACATTAACGGAACAATCGTTATAATCATTAGAGTTAAAAGCGGACTAAGCAAGACCATCACAACTAATGTTCCCACTAGTGTCAATATACTTGTCGTCACTTGAATGACAGCAGTGTTCAACGTTCTGCTGACATTTTCAATATCATTGGTCAGCCTGCTCATCAAATCCCCACTTTGGGATTTCTGAAACTGTATAATCGGCAAACGTATAACATGTTCAAATAATTCTTTCCGCATTGCAAAAACGGCATTTTGCGAAACATCAATCATCCAATAATTTTGCAGTGCAAGTGTTACAGAGTGTAAAACAAAAACGATGGCTAACAGCATAAGAATTACTTCAAATGCTAAAACACTTTCTGCTCCTGTCATTATATCTACAGCTACTCCAATAAAATATGGGCCAAGCAAGGACAAAACAGCACTTAAAAACACCATGACTAAAACGAGCCAAAACATGATCTTGTCTGCTTTCATATAGTTCCAAATGCGAGTTATGGTAGCGCGCAAGTTTTTTACTTTTGGTTTTTTGCCTATCATGGGGTGATGTCTTGATGGGGGCTGAACTTCTCCTTTTTTGTTAGTCATCAAGTGTCACCCCTTTCTTTTGCTGTGAATCCCATAATGTTTGATATAAGGCGTTCGTTTGTAGTAACTGCCGATGTGTTCCCAATCCGACAATACTCCCTTTTTCTAACACAATAATCTGATCAGCATCTTGTACAGAACTAATTTTTTGTGAAACGATAAAAGTAGTACATCGCCTCTCCCTAATCGTTGCTAACACATCTGACTCAGTAGTAGCATCTAGTGCACTGGTACTATCATCGAGCAGTAATACATGCGGATTATCTGCTAGTGCGCGGGCAATGGATAATCGTTGTTTTTGCCCCCCTGACAGGTTTACACCTCTTTGACCGATTACGGTTTGATAGGTATTTGGCAAAGTCATAATAAAATCATGCAGTTGGGCTTCTTTCGCAACTTTTTCTGCTTGCTCTTGTGACAGATGCTCGTTTCCCCATGTAATATTATCTAGTATTGTTCCAGAGAATAAAAAACCTTCCTGAGGTACTAACGTCACATCGTGTCTTACCTTATTTCCTAATTGCTCCATCGGTTTACCATCTACATAAATGGTTCCTGCTGAGGGATGATAGAGATATGGAATAAGATGTAATAATGTTGTTTTTCCTGCCCCGGTTTCTCCTAAAATACCTATCTTTTCTCCTGCCTTAACCTGGAAATTAATAGCTCTTAATACTTCCTGACTTGTATCGGGATAGGTGAAAGAAACATTGTCAAATTGAATATCACCTTTAATCATCTCTCTTTGCTGCTGTTTGATAACCACATCATCTGCCGGTTGCACAAGAATATCATTAATTCGGTTCGCGGAAGCTCGCCCTCTTGATAGGTTCATGAGTAAAAAGGCAAACACACCAAAGGATGCCAGCATTCTTGTTGCATAGTTGATAACACCGACTACTTCACCAGCCCTAGCTGAACCTGTGTCAAGTTGAATAAAACCAAACCATAATAATCCAATCATAGCTATGTTCATAATTAACATGACAATGGGCATGACAATTTCCATTACCCATAATGCTTGTCTATTTTTATCCTTCAGTTTTGTATTCACTTTTGAAAAACGGTTATTTTCAAATGTCATACGATGAAATGCTTTCACTAGTTTTATTGCCAACAGGTTTTCACGAATAACGTTATTAACTTGATCAATCCACCCCTGCACATGACGAAATAGCCTCATTCCTTTCAACATTAACCAAAACATAACCACAAATAAGATAGGAATCGTAGCTAATAAAATTTGAGCCAAAGGTATGTTTAAGGTAAATGACATCACAATGCCAAAAATGATAAACAAAGGAGCCCGCAACATAATCCGCATAAAGGCAAATAATAGGTTTTGGACTTGTATCACGTCATTCGTCATTCTCGTCAATAATGTAGATGTGGCAAATTGTTGAATTTTCATCGCTGAAAACATTTGAATATTACGGAACAAATCGCTTCTGATATCATATCCTACACCTTGACTGACTTCTGCTGCAAAAAAGGAACTTGTAATACCGGCTGCAAATGCCAATAAGGTGATTGCTAACAGAATGGCTCCATACAAATAAATAGTTGACATATCTTCTGCGATAATGCCATCATCTATCATTTTTGCCATAATAATCGGCTGTACCAATTCTACAATTAACTCTACAACCATTAGAAATAGTGCTAGGAACATTGCTTTTCTATATGTATTTGCATATTTAAATATAATTTTCATTGTTATCCTCCATTATCTCTCTATTCTATATTATAACGGAATTAAAGCGCTTCCTCCATTCATGTTGTTTAAGAAGGTGTAAATTTTGTAAAGTAACCGATAAAATTGTTATGTTTTGGTAAATCATATAGATTTTTTAACGTGTTCGATAGATAATGACATTGCAAGAAAACTATGGAGTTCACAAGGATCCTGTCACCTTTTTACCACTATAATAGAATTTATTGTTTAATCCATAGATAATATTCTTGTAATATTAAGATTTTTAAGGGGGATTTAAGAGACATGAAAAAATTACTTTTATTGTTAGTCGCTTTGTTAACTTTCTTTGTTATCACAGCTTGTGGTCAAAGTGATGATTCAAACGGCAGCAGCAATGATGAGAGTGAACACACAGAAGAAAATACCAACGAGGATACAGATACAGAAGAAACAGCAGAGAATGAAGCAGAAACTAGTGAAGAGGCAGACATGCCTGAAGAACTTGTTATGGGCTTTGTTCCATCACAAGATTCTGACACAATAGCAGATACCGTTGAACCTCTAGCAGACAAGCTTTCAGAAGAATTAGGAATTCCGGTAGAAGGAAAAGTTATGACAAACTACACTGCATTAGTTGAAGCAATGGGAACAAATGAAGTACAAATCGGTTTTATCCCTGCTTTTGCTTATGTACTAGCAAACGAAAAACATGATGTAGAGGTTATCTTGAAATCTGAACGTTATGGAAGTGGAACATATGTAGCACAATACATTGTCAGCGCTGATTCTGAATACGAAGAATTAGCGGATCTAGAAGATGCAGTTTGGGCTTTTGGTGATCCATCTTCTACAAGTGGTTACTTATTCCCAGCAGCACAAATTATGGACGAATTTGGTGTAGATGATCCACAAACAGAATTTTTCTCTGAAGCATATCAAACTGGTGGGCACGATAACTCAGCAATTGAAGTTTATGAAGGACGTGCAGATGTAGCAACTACCTTCGATGATGTTCGTACTGAATTGGAAGAAGAATATCCGGATATCATGGAAGAAACAAAAATTCTTGGACATACAGATGAAATACCAAACGATACGATTTCTGTAACACCGGAATTAAGTGATGAGTTGGTACAAACTATTAAAGATTCCTTCTTATCATTTAATGATGATGAAGAAATGATCCAAATTATGAATGATGTGTACAGTTGGGATGCAATCATAAAAGCTGAAGACAGCGAATATGACGTTGTACGCAGCACTTACAACAAGTTTGGTGACGATATAAGCTTAGATTAATAAGAAAAGTTTAAACAGGAGAGAGCATGCTCTCTCCTGTTTCCATATAAATGAAAGGGGCTAGACCATGATTGAGTTCAATGATGTCTCACTTGTCTATCCAAATGGGACAGAAGGGTTAAAAAACATAGATCTAAAAATCAACGAAGGAGAATTTGTGGTTATTGTCGGCCTTTCTGGTGCAGGTAAATCTACTTTTATTCGCAGTATTAACCGTCTCGTAACACCTACTAGTGGCTCTTTATTAGTAGAAGATGAAGATATTTTAAAAGCTAATGGCACAGACTTACGAAGGCTCCGCACCAAGATCGGCATGATTTTCCAAAGCTATAATCTGGTAAAGCGGTCAACCGTTTTGAAAAATGTTATATCAGGTCGCTTAGGTTATACAGGTACATTAACAAGTATTTTGAACATTTTTTCTAAAGAAGATAAATTATTAGCTTATGAAAATTTGAAACGTGTAAACATTGAGGAGAAATTATATAACCGTGCTGATGAACTGAGTGGTGGGCAGCAGCAACGTGTTAGTATTGCACGTGTGCTGACACAAAAACCGAAATTAATATTAGCAGATGAACCGGTGGCAAGCCTTGATCCACCTACATCTCATCAGGTAATGAAATATTTAAAACAGATTAATCGTGAAGATAAAATCACAACGATTGTGAATCTTCACTTTATTGATATGGCAATGGAATATGCAGACCGAATTATCGGTATGCGTGCTGGTGAAGTGGTTTTTGATGGACCAGTTAGTGATGTGACTGAACAAACATTTGAAGAAATCTATGGTCGCTCTATCCGTGATGAAGATCGTCGAGGAGGGGTGGAGGATGAGTAAAGAATCTTCCTTCGTTCCAAAAGGTTTATATCCTTTTAAAACCAAGTTGATCATTACTTTAGCTTTAATTGTTGTCATCGGCTTTTATTTACTTAGCTCAATCAAAACGGAATCATTTATTTTTCACTTTTTTGTGAAGCTTCCGAATGTTTTTGGCTTAATTAGTGATTTTTTCCCTCCTGATTGGAGCTATATCAACCAAGTATGGCCAAAATTGTTTGAAACATTACATATAGCTATTATCGCAACCACCATTGCAGTTATTATCAGTATTCCTTTTTCTTTATTAACTGCAAGTAATGTGACAACCAATACTTGGATCTATCAAGCAATGCGTCTCTTCTTAAATATTATCCGTACGATCCCGGATATTATTTTAGCGGTTGTATTCGTCGGTTTATTCGGTATTGGTGCTTTTTCTGGGATTATCGCATTAATTATTTTCGCTGTCGGGATTCTGGTGAAACTGATGAGTGAAGTAATTGAAACGATTGACATGAATCAAATAGAGGCCATTCGTGCATCAGGTGGTAATGGATTGCAAACAATTAGTTTTGCTATTGTGCCTCAAGTACTGCCACAATTTATTTCATTTAGCCTGTACGTATTTGAAATAAACATCCGTGCCTCACTAGTATTAGGGTTGGTTGGTGCCGGTGGAATTGGACAATTATTAAACACACAAATTAACTTCATGAATTATCCAGCTGTTAGTACGATTATTATTATTGTATTTGCCGTTGTGATTGTGATTGATATCATTAGTGGTAAGTTAAGGGAGGGACTTGTATAATGTCAGGACAATTGACCCTTCCAGAAAAACCAAAAAGTAAGTTTTCATTATATAAACGAATTGTCATTTTTATAATTATTGCGTTGATTTATATTTGGACGTTTACAAGCCTTGAAATACGCTGGGATACTATTTTCAGTGAAAGTACATTAGATAACATGGATCGAATTATACCGAAGTTCTTCCAGCCAGCTGTCGAAGAAACCGGGAATATTCTCGAAATGATGTTCGAAACATTGTTTATAGCCTATACCGGATCATTAGCAGCAGCTATCATTGCCGTGCCACTTGCATTCTTATGTGCTTCAAACATGGTAAGCAACAAATTTCTTAATAATATCGGCATGTGGATTTTAGGTGGAGTACGAGCCTTTCCTGAGATTGTGCTTGCAATTATTTTTGTGGCCGCTGTAGGCCCAAATCCTTTTGCTGGGGTATTGGCGATTGCAATTGGATCGACAGGAATGCTTGGAAAGTTATATTCCGAGGTTATTGAGTCAATTGATATGAATATTATTGAAGCTTTGGAAGCTAGTGGAGCAAATAAATTACAAATTCTATTTTACGGGATCTTTCCACAGGTATTACCTGAATTTCTATCCTATGCGATTTATCGATTTGAGATCGATGTTCGTGCTTCTTCCGTGCTGGGGATCGTTGGTGCGGGTGGTATCGGTACATTGATTACCTTTGCCTATATGAATCGGAATTGGGAAGAAGTTGGGATGATTCTGTTAGTAATTATAATTACTGTTACCATTATTGATCAGATTTCAGGGTTTATTCGTAAGCGACTGGTTTAAAATCTATGACAATGTTTTTAGAGTGAGCTAAATAACAGCTCACTCTTTTTTATTGGACATAATCATATTTTACTCTATTAATCTATGCATTTTTCTCACAACTTATATTATCTCATGTTACAATTTGTAAAGAACATCTTAGAGAGGACTTTAATCATGCAAAAAATCAAAGGACCATTGTGGTTCGTTTTCATTATATTAATTGGTGTATTGTTGTTCACATTGATACAGCCTGTCTGGTCAAGCGAACAAACAAAACAAACAATTGATCAAGATAAGCCCGAAAAGAAAAGCGAAATAGAGACTCCCGTTGAAAGCAAACATCCAGGCCTGGATGTTGTAACAAAGACAAAACAAGCAAACAATTATACTTCATCCATCACGGTTCCAACTACTGAGAGTAGTGATATTAATGATGAAATTCACCAATGGTTGAATAAACAAGAAGAGGAATTCTTAAATAGATTAGATACGGATATTGAATTACCTGAAGAGGATTACCTTGCTCATTTGAATATTCAATTAGAAACAAGCCAAATTACTAACAATGTCTATAACTTGACGTTCCAAACGTATCAATACGCTGGAGGCGCCAATGGTATGGATGAGGTTATGCCATTTACGATTGATGTTAAAAAAGGAAAAGTCCTGAAAATTGATGATGTAATGGACGTAGACGAGGATGCTAAAGAAAAGATCATCACGCAATTAAAGACCACTCTTCAAGAGGATAAAGACAAAGCCTCATTCGTTTTCTTTGATAAAATAGAAGAAGTAATGGATAAACCTTCTGATTGGAAATGGGGAATTAGTAAAGAGTTCTTCACTATTTATTTTGATGAATATGAGGTCGCCTCAGGTGCTGCTGGTGCCATTCAAGTAGACATTCCCATCGATGATGTAATTCTTCATTTAAAGGATGATCTAGTTAAAGAAATGGAGCTTACAGAGAAGCAGGAAGTGCAAAAGGAAAAAGTTGAACAAGAGATTAGTGAGCTCGATCCAAACGGAAAATATGTAGCATTAACGTTTGATGATGGACCACATCCTAAGGTAACGCCGCAAATACTTGATACATTAGAGGAACATGACGCAAAAGTAACATTTTTCATGTTGGGCACACAAGTAGAATATTATCCTACTTTAGCTAAACAAGTGGCAGAAGCAGGACATGAAATTGGCAATCATTCGTTCAACCACACTGATATGACAAAGGTTGGTCAATCGGAAATAAAAGAAGAGTTTAAAGATACAAATGAACTAATTAAAGAAGCCACTGGGATGCAACCAACAACGATTAGACCACCATATGGCGCTTATGATCAAAATCTGTTAACTGTGTCTGAAGAGTTAGCTTCGACCACTATCCTTTGGTCAGTAGATTCACTTGATTGGAAGAGCAGAGATGCTGACAGCATTAATAAAACAGTTATTAACAATGTCGACAATGGTGCGATTATACTCATGCATGATATTCACCAACCAACAGCAGATGCCTTATCTGAGTTATTAACCAATCTAGAAAATGAAGGATATGATTTTGTGACTGTATCTGAATTACTTCAACTTCATAATAAGAAAGATATCGGCCCGTATTATAAAGGATAATAAAGACCGAATAAGTAAAGCCGTCACAGTTATTAACTATGACGGCTTAGTTTTTGGGTAAGGTCCCACCTGTCCCCTAACCTACATTAATTGAATAGACCTCTAATGGAGTCGAGAATGTTTTGGAAAAAGTTTTTGACTCCTTGCCAAAATCCTTCGGTGTCGCCTCCAGTTACTTCGTCTATTTTTCCTTTGAGGTCACTAACGATTGTTTCCAATTGTTCAGTGACTTGACCGAAGTCGATATTCAAGTTTCGCATTTTTTCAAAAAGATTAGTGAGCATCTCCCGGTCTTCCGGGCTTAATTCAATATTTAATTGGTCCAATTGCTCACTGACAATGCGTTCTACATCTTCTTTGGTTGCTGGATTTTGTTCTGCGATCTCTCGCTTAATTTCACTTAATAGCTCACTTACTTTTTCTTGATCAACGCCCGAATCTTCTGCTAAATCTGTTGCTACATCTAATTCTTCATTGGCTACTTCCATTCGACCCTTGTCTAGTGATTCACCATCGACATTAAATGCTTTGTAAATTCCTGTAAGTGCTGAATGTCCAGATACCTTTTTCGGTGATGCTACTTCAATAAGTGCATTCTCTACACCTGCTGTTAACAAGGCATTTGCGTACATTTCATTGGTTACTTCCGTAATATTTTCCGGATTAACAACATTGACAACCACGCCATTCCCTTCATCTTTACGCGTGATTTTTGCGGAAGAGTACATATTAGAACTTGGATCTCCACCAATGTAATTAACAAGGTCTTCTGCCGTGACAATATATTCTTCTACTTGTTCAGGGTCTGTTGCGTTTAATAAACTTCTTACTTTATCTTTATCTGAATCTGATAGCGCCTCACCGAGCACTACTTTCGGTTTACCATTTTTCTCGTCAATGACATTTTGATCGCCCGTACTTGCTAGGACAAAAGGTGTGACAGCTAGTCCAATTAAGGTCACTACAACAAGCATCCATGTTATTTTTTTCATAGATTAACTCCTTTTCACGATAATACTTACTATTATAGTATGATCGATTTTTATAATTATGGGAAGGAATTTATGCTTTTTTATATACTTTTTCCTAAAATGAAAGCGGCTAAACGGTGCAGACAAAAAAACTTCCAGCCAATTAATCGGACCGGAAGTTAACTTTGGTTATTTTTTTGCAATGACATCCATTTCTACACCAACACCTTTAGGCAGTTGGCTTACTTCTACAGTAGCTCTTGCGGGATATGGTTCTTGTAAAAATTGCGCGTATGCCTCATTGATGGTAGCAAAGTCATCCATATTCGTAATATAGATCGTGAATTTTACCACATTAGCAAATGTTAATCCTGCCTCTGTTAAAATCGCCTCTAAGTTTCCCATCACTCGTTCTGTCTGAACAGCAATATCACCCTCCACTACTTCCATTGTTTCTGGATTTAATGGTATTTGACCCGACACAAAGACTAAATCCCCTGCATCAATGGCTTGTGAATATGGTCCAATTGCTTGTGGTGCTTTTTCTGTATGTATTGCTTTAACCATTTTACTGCATCCTTTCCATATTTGTATTTACAGAAAATTTTAACATATAATTGTTTTCTAGTAGAATATTTATAACACCATTTTTAAAAAAGGATGATGATAATGGAAAAGATGTTTAGTTTGAAAACGAGTCACCATGATCAAATGATTGATATTACGACTGAGGTGGCACAATATCTTCGAGAACAAAATATATCAGACGGAATTGTGATTGTGTCATCACTACACACAACAGCAGGAATCACTGTGAATGAAAATGCTGATCCAGACGTAAAAACAGATTTTTTGCGCAGATTACGTGAAGTATATCCGTGGGAACACCAAGAGGATTTACATATGGAAGGAAATACTGCTGCACATCTGAAGGTGAGCACAGTTGGTCATAATCAGACAATGGTTGTTTCCAACGGACGTCTTGTCTTGGGTACATGGCAAGGAATTTATTTCTGTGAATTTGATGGCCCTCGTCATCGTAAATTCCATGTCAAAGTAATCGAAGGCTAGGTTACTCAAAAAAGAGCAGCCTTACTTTTGGATGGTTGGCAATTTTACTGTAATAACTGAAATGAAAGCATCAAGAGTTTTTTACATATCTGCTATTCTAGGAGGAATCCTATGTGAAAAGGGGGGTAAAAATGTCGTTAAACATGACAGAAAATGAGATCTCATTAGCAATCATTCAAGCATTAAAAGATGGAAAAAAAACAGTATTTCAAGAATTCATCGACTTAATACAACCATATGATATGGCACAACAATATCACAGCCTTCCTGTAAAACATCGAAATAAGTTTCTGCTCTATTTGTCCATTGAACAATTAACTGACCTTTTGCAAGAGCTGGATAAAACAGAGCAGTTAGAAGTTATCTATAAATTAGGAATTGAGAAATCTTCCAAAGTATTAGATCTGATGCAAAATGATGACTTAGCGTCTTTACTTACCGATTTAGAGCCGGAAAAAATAGAAGAATTATTATCGGAAATGCATGAGGATGAATCAAAAATTGTACAAGGTCTCATGAATTATCCACTTGAAACAGCCGGTAGACTCATGAACAATCGCTATGTTTGGATTCCTCAACATTACACCATCCGTGAGGCCGTTGATAAATTAAAACACTTTGCAGAACTTGCTGAATACCTTAACTACTTGTACGTAATTGATGAAAATAGAAAGCTAGTCGGTGTTGTATCGTATAAAGATCTACTTTTAGCTGATTTACAAGACAAAGTGGAAAAGGTAATGTATCGAAGGGTAGTAAAGGCAGATGTACATACTGATCAGGAAGATGTTGCCAATCTGATCAGTCGTTATGATTTCGTATCCTTACCAATTATCCAAGAAGATAACACATTAGTCGGTGTGATCACGGTTGATGATGTCATTGATATTGTGATGCAGGAAGCAAATGAAGATATTGAAAAGTTATCGGCATCCGGTAAAGCGATCAACTTTAACACGAAACCTTTTG
Source organism: Gracilibacillus orientalis (assembly GCF_900114645.1). Classification (GTDB taxonomy): domain Bacteria; phylum Bacillota; class Bacilli; order Bacillales; family Amphibacillaceae; genus Gracilibacillus; species Gracilibacillus orientalis. Next base: position 32,872 of record NZ_FOTR01000003.1, read on the forward strand.
TCGCAGCTTATAAAAGACTTCCCTGGTTAATTCTATTACTATTCATTGGGCTTATATCAGGCAGTATTATTAGTAGCTTTGAAGACACCTTAGAGACTGCTGTTGCCTTAGCATTCTTTATGCCACTAATTGCCGGAATGACAGGTAATACCGGCACACAATCATTAGCTGTGGTAGTCCGTGGGCTGGTTTCTGAAGATTTGAATTTCAAACAAATACTTAAACTTATTATCCGGGAATTATGGGTTGGCATTATTATCGGGGTAACCTGTGGAATTATGATCGCAGTCATTGCTTATTTATGGAGAGGAAATATGACACTCGGATTAGTAGTTGGCAGCTCCTTACTAATCACCTTAATTATTGGAACATTAGCTGGTACTATTATTCCATTAATTCTGTATAAACTGAAAATAGATCCTGCTGTCGCTTCTGGTCCACTCATTACAACGATTAACGATATTTTTTCATTATTGATTTATTTCGGTATCGCAACAGCATTTATTACAAAGTTAATGTAATGCAAGAAGCTGTTTTGTAGTTTGGGTTTCAACATGAAGTCATAACATAAAAGCGCTCAGACTTTAACATCTGAGCGCTTTTTATTAAAAATCAAAATATTCTTTTGCATTGTAATAGGAAACGTTTTGTACAATCTCTGCCAATGTTTCCTCATCGTTCGGATATTCACCATTTTCGACCCATGAACCGACTAAGTTACACATAATACGGCGGAAATATTCGTGACGCGTATAGGATAAAAAGCTGCGTGAATCGGTAAGCATTCCGATAAAGCGGCTAAACACACCAATATCCGCCAATGTTTCCATCTGATTAATCATGCCTAACTTCGTATCATTATACCACCATGCTGTTCCGAATTGCATTTTCCCTGGTACGCCTCCACCTTGGAAACTCCCAATAATGGTTGCAATGGTCACATTGTCTCTTGGATTCAATGAATAAAGAATAGTCTTCGGCAATGCATCTGCCTTATCTAATGAATCCAGTAGTTGGACTAACGGTTGAGCTAGTAAACTATCATTCATTGAATCAAATCCTGTATCAGCGCCAAGCTCGTTAAACATACGAGTATTATTGTTACGGTGAGCATTAATATGATATTGCATCGCCCAGCCTTTTTTATGATATTCTTTTCCTAAAAAGGTAAGCGTAAATGATTTATATTTTTTCTCTTCTTCAACAGATACTTTCTCGCCTTTTAATGCTTTGGCAAAAATGTCACTTACTTCTTCCTCTGTTGCTTGCTCATACATCGTTTCGTCTAATGCATGATCGGAAACTCTACCACCAATTTCATGGAAGAAGTCAATTCGTTGTTGTAACGCTTGTAAGAAAGCATCATAAGAATCAACAGCAACACCAGAAACGTCAGCTAAATTTTTCACCCATTCCGTAAAGCCATCACGGTTAATTTCAAGCCCTTTATCTGGACGGTAGCTTGGTAAGACTTTTACATTAAAGTCGGAGTCTGCTTTTATTTTCTCATGATATTCCAAAGAGTCAGTGGGATCATCTGTGGTGCAAATTACTTCTACTCCGGACTTCACGATAAAATCACGAACATTCCACTCTCCGCTATTGAGCAACTTATTAATCTTTTCCCAAATAGCAGGTGCGGTATTTTCATTAAGTGGCTCTTCTACTCCGAAATAGCGTTTTAATTCTAAGTGTGTCCAGTGATAAAGTGGATTACCGATCAACTGTGGTACTGTTTTTGCCCATGCTAAAAACTTATCGTAATCACTCGCATCGCCTGTCACATATTTTTCTTCTATTCCATTTGCTCTCATTGCACGCCATTTATAATGGTCCCCGTATAACCATACTTTTGTAATGTTTTCAAATTGCGTATTCTCATAAATTTCTTGTGGACTTAAATGACAATGGTAATCGATAATCGGTAAATCCTTTGCATACTTGTGATACAATGTTTCAGCAGTTTTATTTGTTAGTACAAAATTTTCATCCATAAACGACTTCATCATATCCCCACTTTCCTTAAATTTAAAAATAACATAGTTTTGATAAACTCCGCAGTGACATTGTGTTGCTTCCTCTCCTTCTTTCTTGTAGAGATTGTTATATCACCGCTGCGGCAGACTACTTCGCTTTCCGCGGGCACGGCTTCAGCTAACTTGGTAAAGAAAATCACTTTACCAAGTGGATCTTCAGCCCGTGCTATTCCCGCAGGAGTCTGCGTATTCTGCCTACGCTGGTAAGGATTTACTGACTATCGAAAGAATAAAATCCATGGAGTATACACCTTTTGGATTTCTTCTCACTTTATTAGAAAATCTACTCTAAGCTGCGGAAAAATGCGACACTCCTGTGGGAAAAGAACAGTCTGAAGACCCCACAGGCAGTGGTTTTCTGCCGAGGAGGCGAAGCGTTCCCCACTGAAAGGGAGTATTTTTCCGCAGCGACGAAATAAGCAGTCAGCTCCAGAAGAATGGAAGAACATCTTACCCAAGATGTATTTTCACTATTGCGCAGTTTGTATCTTGTGTTCATAATAATTCGAAATTATAATTCTAGCAAATCTAAATGTCTTCCGATATGTTTTACTAACGCTGATCGATAGGCATCTTCGTTCTTCATTAGAGTAGTGAAGAATTCTGTTCTAAACAAGTCAGCACCGGATTCACTTTTAGCCGTTAAGAGTATGCCATATGTAACATGGAATAATTGACGAGATGCGTCATAATCCATATAAGATGGCAAATCCTCATCTGCTGTTTCTGCTAATGGTGCAATGCTGTCTAAATCTGGTGTTACGTGATAATACTTCAACGTCTCTTCAAAATGCTCTTCGGCATAGGCATGCATACGACGATAAAGATCCGGATTCAATTGTGCAATAACTCGAACTGCTTCTAGCCAGTTGGTACCTGCTGTTTTAATATGCAGTAATCCTTCCGTATGCTTACCGATGATCGGAAATACACTGAATTTGTCACTACCAGAGTGAATACTTAACTTGTAGCTAAAGTACTTAGCAATTTCAGCATGCTCATGTAATTCTTTTTCAAATTGCGTAAGATCTCCAATATAATCAATACCTTTTTGGAACTCACCACAGAATCTAGGAGCTAAACTTTGAACGGTAACACCTCTTCTGCGGAGCTCTTCTGCAACGAAAAAGTGAGCTTCTGGTGCAGTAACTGTTTCTGTTTCATCAATCGAGATTTCAAAATCGATCGCTTTTTCTGCTTTGGATATATATTCGTTATACACATGCTCCATAAAATCAACCGCTTCACCATAAACAAGTACATTTTTATGAAGACTTGCTTCATCAAACGATATATCCAGTCCCTGTACATTAAATGTTTTGTTTAAATAATGACTGTTAAAGTATTCTTTGCGATCTACAGGTAAATCTGCATATGCCTTATGCACATCTTCTTCTGTTGCACCTTCAATATCATTGCGAATCTGCTCGGAACAATCCAAAGTGACAAAAGAAAAACCTAAATCCAACGCATATTCAATATCTTTTTCCAGCTTAATATGGTCAGCATCTGCTCCAAATCCGTCTTTATAGCCTTCCTGGAATACAGCGAAAGTTGCGGCATCTAAAATATCAGTCATTGTGCGGTTTAACAAGGTTAATTCACGAACACTTTGCTGAGCCAAGATCGGCTTTACTTTTCTCCCTTTGACCGTCTCAATATGTCCAGGCGATGCTATACCTAAACGGTCACCAAGACCCATAGTCGCAATTTCCGTACCAAATGCCTGTGGTTTCGTATAATCAAAGAATTGATTCAATATTTTACTATTTTCATGTGTTAATGGACATACCTTCCCGTTTTCCACGGCATCCCCTTGTAAAGCATCGAATAATGGTCCTGCTCCTGCTGCTACCAAATATTTTGTTGTATTTGATTTCGCCATAACAACGAAAGCATTATCTTTCTTTTCAAAAGATTTCTCATAAACATGTATTGCTTCCGATGAATTCGGTAACTTTCCCGCTTGCAATGCTTCCACTACTGATTGAAATTGTTCCAATTATCTCCACTCCTTTTTTGTTAACGGTTCCATTGTTTCAACAAAATTAATAACAACGTTGTTATTTTTATGATATACTATTTGAAAATAGAACACAACTATAAATCATACAATTTTTCAGAAAGTTAAAGGTGATTAATCATGAGTGTAACCATAAAAGATATTGCCAAAGAAGCGAATGTCAGCTATTCCACTGTATCCAAAGCATTAAATAGTAGTCCTCTTGTAAAAGAAGTGACAAAACAGAAAATCCTGCGTGTCGCAAAAGAAATGGGATACGAACCAAATTTAGCCGCCAAACAATTAGTTCGAAAAAAGACAGAAGTAGTAGGCTTAATTTGGCCAACAATTGAAAGAATCGTACTCGCCACTTTAGTAACCAATATTAGTAAGGCATTTGCATCCACTCGTTATTCGATGATTTTGTCTGTAGACTCCACAGAAACAGCGATGGAATCCTTTAAAAAATTCCAAGTGGATGGCATGATTGTTTTTGCTGAATCAGAAAACATGGTCCCCGAAGAAAATATTCCCCTCGTTGCCTACGGTGTATCGGGGAAAAGCGAGGTAACTTACCCAATCATAGATGCCAATCATGAACAGGCCATGGATACAGCCGTTCAATACTTATATGATTTAGGGCACCGAAACATTGCTTATGTCGGGTTAATGAATACAGATGACGCGCTGCAAAATGAGAAAGTAGAAGGGTATCAAAAGGTTATACAAAAAATGGGACTTACCGAGCTAAATATTGCTACCAATGGCTTAGATTGGTTTGATGGTTACCTAGCAGTCGATGATGTATTACATTTAGACAAACGTCCAACTGCTATTATAGGTAGTAGTTATGATATTAGTAGTGGTATTTTACGTGCACTACAAGAAAAAGGGTTCGGCGTACCAGATGACATATCTTTAATCAGCTATGATAATATTCCCCAAATGGAAACAACCGAAATTCCAATGACCTGTATTGGGGTGCCGGTAGACGAGCTTGCCGAAGAGATCGTGCAGACAATTATTGAGCGGATTGAATCTGAAGAAAAAAATGTTATCAAGAAGCTAAATCCATCTCTAACAGAACGAGAAAGCGCTGGACCAGTACCAGAAGAAGATGTAACTTCTAGCTAGAACGGTAATGTGAGACTTCCATTAGTGGGGTTTTTTGACCCCAACTAAACTTATCAGGGTATTAGCGTGTATCATATGCACCTGAACGAATCAAATGCATTCGTTTTTCGAGATGATTTTTCAAGTCTTTTTGCTTTTTATTAGTTATAAGCTCTACTTCGTCTTGATGGTATACAAACGTCTTGCAAGCCAGTCGGTCTAACACTCGAATAAAGCGTTGTTGCATACCTTCTTCGAAAAATGTTTGGATTTTATATTGGTCTTTTGTTTTTTTAAACATCATTGCTGTCTCTCCTTATGTACTACATTCGGCAAAAATAATGGTCATCCAACAAATAATGAAAATGGTGCACAGGACGAACACATCGAACAGAATAACTGAGTGTGTCAAACACCCAAGCATTTTTGTTACATAACAGTATCCAGACTCTAATCTTTTACTATTTCTGGTACTGTTACAAACTCATATCCTTCTGCACGTAATTCATCAATCATTTGGGGCAATGCCTCGACTGTTTCGAATGGTCCTGAAGCATGATAATTATGCTGAAGCACAATTACACCTGGATTAGCCTCCTTCATCACTGTAGAAACAATTTCCTCTGCAGAAATTCCGCTCCAATCTTTTGTATCAGCAGACCACATAACAGCCTTGTAACCCCTGTTATGAAGCAATTCCAGTTGATGATCTTCTATTTCTCCAAATGGGGGCCGGAATAAATTGGGTTTTATACCGATAATTTCTTCTATTTCTTCACTGGCAGATTGTATGTTATCGATAAATTGCTCTTCTTCTAACTCAGGCAAATGCGGATGATCCCAAGTATGATTACCTATCACATGACCTTCTTCATGTATTTGTTCTACTATTTCTGGATATTCTTTAGCCCTCTCTCCTAAAACAAAAAAGGTTGCTTTTACATTCTTTTTCTTTAGAATCTCTAAAATCTCCGGAGTATATGTATCTTCTGGACCGTCGTCAAATGTTAGTGCCATTCTTTTTTTACTTGAATCCCCTAGATAAACCTTATCATGCTGTATCGGTTTATTAATTTTTTGTCCTGGATAAATCCATGTAAGAAATGGAAATGTTAGAAGCGATGGGTTAGCTTCGATTAATTCTGGTAATGGGATTCCTAATTGAATAGCTACTTTATAAAGTGTGTCGCCTTCCTTCACTATATACGAATCGGGAACCTCCAGATATTTATTTGGATTAAGTATAGTAGATTGTAATTGGTTTAGATTAGCAATAGTCTCTGTTGATGTACCAAACTTATCAGAAATTTTCAATAATGTATCTCCGGGTTGCACTGTATAAGACTCGGCGATAACCGTTTTATGAAACACAGATAGACAAACTAAGCCTATTAAACTTAAAATAGTTACCTTTTTTAGCATAATGTTGATTACATTCCTCCTCATTGCTTATAAATTAATATTCGATAGAATCATTTATTTTGTGATGGTTGGACATTGTTTCGTTATATTTCTTGTGATTAAATAAGAATTCTGTTAACAAAACAAGTCAGTGGAGATATTTTCCCCACTGACTTGTTTTAACACGAGCTTTCATAAACTCATACGCTATACTACCTATTAATTATCGTAGTCTACTTTAAGGATTTCACCATTTCTTGCATCTATCTCTAACTCTACTTCCCCTTTATCTGTTCTAATTTCGATTTCATAGATGTATCTGCCATCATCTTCATCTAATTCTAATTCTTTGATTGTTCCAGAATATTTTTCTAATGCAAGGGAACGGGCTTCATCTGCTGAAATTATACTATTCGTATTATCTGATGATTTTTTTGGTTTAGCTTCTGCTTCATCATCATCATCTACTGAGATATAAACAACTTCACCAGAATTTGCATTAATCTCTAACTCTACTTCAGCCTTTTCAGTCAGAATTTCTAGCTCATAATTGTAATTTCCATCGTCTTCATCAAGTTCAATCTCTTTTACTGTTCCAGAATACATTTCAGTTGCAATTGTTTTTGCTTCTTCAATTGAAAGTAATGTACTTGTTTGATTCTTTGCTTCTCCCTTATCATCATCTCTGCTATTTTGTTGGTTATCAGAAAGTGATACTGTCGTAACTTCTTTTTCAGACTGGTTGTTTGTTACTTGCTCCTTATCTTTTCTTAATTCTTTCTCTTCTATATTAATAATTTCACCAGTTTCAGCGTCTACTTTTAACTCATATTCACGATCTGTTTCTTCGATTTCAACTTCATATACTTTTTCATTGTCGTCTAACTCAAACTCCATAACCTCTCCTGAGAATTTCGAAGCTACCTTTTGTTCTGCTTCTTCTTGTGATAAATAAGCACTAGCCGGAGTAACTGAGAATTGTATTGCTGCTAATACCACTCCCGTTACAATTAACCCTGATACTATTGTGAGAAAGGTTTTGTTTTTCATTTTCAATTCCTCCTTGTTTGTTGTTACTTATATAATAGCCAAGGAAGATGAGTATACCCTGAGAGAAAAATGAGAAAACCGTGAGAAATTATTACATTTTCTCTCTAAAAAACAAAAACCCGCTTCCAACATTTGTCGAAAACGGGTTAATATTTAAACTTTAAGAGTTAATTCTCCTAAACGTTGTGCAGATGCTTTTACTTCTTCCAAACCTGCAGCAATGATCTCATCAGTCTTATCAGGCATGGCATTATGTCCTTCTATAATTACCTCATCTATAACTTCCATACCAAATACTCCACCAACTACATTGCGCATATAGTTCACTGCCATTTCCATTGGAGCTGCTTCAGGTGTGGAGTAAATCCCTCCACGAGCATTTAGGAAAATTGTTTTTTTATCTGTTAATAACGGAATCAAGTTACCTTCAGCGCTATAATTAAATGAGAAGCCTGCTGCATATACATAGTCAATGAAAGTTTGTAATTTTGCCGGGATTGTCAAATTCCATAACGGAAAGGCAAAAACAACTACGTCTGCAGCTGAAACGGCATCCATTGCTTTTTGTTTTGCAGCTAGAAGGCGTGATTCTATATCTGTTAGTTCCTCATCATTTTCTACTTTACTAAAAGCATTGAACATATCCTGACCGAAGAATGGTGTATCTTCTTCATACACATCATACGTTTTAATATTTAATTCTTTACCTTCCAATTCATCCGTAAAAGCTTCATACATTTTACTGGAAATCCCTTCTGTTGAAGGGCGATTGTTCGCCTTTACCACTAATACATTCATGTTGAAAAACTCTCCTTTGTTACTAATTTATTTCTAACCAACCTTATTGTAATATAATAGATTGATAACCTATAGTACGCACTTTAAAGTGGCATAGTATCAAAAAGGATACTATTAAATATTTGGCAAAACAATTTTACATAAATACTGGAAGCCAGTTATTTTAATAGCTTCCATACCGATTGGTATACATCTTTAAGCGGAATATTATGAAGCTCTGCTATCTTTTTACAATCCTCGTATTCCGGGGATGCTTTGACTACCTTCCCTTTCTGTACACCTTCTTTTACGGTGACAGGCCCCCACTCTGTGTCGACTGTCCTTATGCTTCGCTCCATCCGGTATACTGTCAACGGATAGTAGCGAATTCCCAAGGTTGTCGTTTCAGATAAAAGGATATTCTTCATTTCTGTTAACTGAGTTTCACTGCATAACAATTGTAATTGGACAGCAGGGCGATTCTTCTTCATGTAAATAGGTGTATAATATACATCATTTGCTCCTGCTTCGAACAGCTTATCCATCACATAGCCAAGCCATTCCCCCGGAGTGTCATCCAAATTCACTTCTATTTTGATCATATTTTGATCCATATGTTCATGATCTGGCGGGTGTTTACTCATTAACTTCACCTCATACCCTTTTACTATAGTACTTTTCAGATACACAGCTACTTTTTAACCACCACAGTTAACTTAAAACTATTAATATCCTGCTTTACACTTCTGGTAAAATCCGATTTAGAAATTGTTTTGTTCTGGGCTCTTTTGGTTGTTCCAGTACTTCCTTTGGATCACCTTGTTCGACAATATAACCGCCATCCATGAAGATGAGATGGTCGGACACATGTTTAGCGAAAGATACCTCGTGGGTTACGACTACCATGGTCCAGCCTTCATTTGCTAAATCTTTAATAACGCCCAGCACCTCACCAATCAACTCAGGATCAAGTGCAGATGTCGGCTCATCAAACAGCATTAATTCCGGCTCGATCGCAAGTGCACGCGCAATACCGACACGTTGTTGCTGGCCACCTGATAATTGATGTGGGAATAAGTCCATCTTATCCTGCAAGCCTACTTTTTCTAATAATCGTTCTGCTTCATTTGTTGCTGTTTGTTTATCCTTTTTCTGTACGATGACAGGACCTTCTATAACATTCTCTAATGCGGTCTTGTGTGGGAAAAGGTTATACGATTGAAAAACCATTCCCGATTTTCTTCTCAATTGAAGCATCTCACTTTTTCTTAGCTTCTGGTTAAAATCTAATGAAAAATCGTCATGAAATTGAAAGTGTCCTTGTCCAGGTATTTCCAGTCCATTTAAACAACGCAATAATGTTGTCTTACCAGAACCAGAAGGACCCATAATCGTCACGACTTTTCCTTTTCCTATGTTTAAATCAATATCCTTAAGAACCGCTAATTCACCAAAGCTTTTTTGAAGTCCTTTGATTGTTAAAAGCACGTTATCCCCCCTCTACTTTGCTATATAACGTTCCAGCCTGCGCTCAATGAGTTCCTGTACAATGGATAATAAAAAGCAAATAATCCAATATAAGACCGCTGCTTCTGTATATAAAAGCAGAAAATCAAATGTATTAGCTGCAATTTCCTGTGCTTTACGAAATAATTCCGTTACTAGAATCAACGAGGCTAGTGACGTATCCTTTACTAAACTAATAAATGTATTCGAGAGAGGTGGAACGGAAACTCTTGTTGCTTGTGGCAAGATAATTCTTCTCAAAGTTGTTGCATATGTCATCCCGACTGTATAGCCAGCTTCCCATTGACCTTTTGGAATCGAAGAAATCGACGCACGAATCACTTCTGATGCATATGCCCCGACATTCAATGAAAAAGCTATAACAGCACTTGGTAATGGGTCAATCGTTAAACCGATAGTTGGTAACCCGTAGAACACAATAAATAATTGTACTAATAGCGGTGTACCTCTAACAGCCGAGACATAAAAAACAGCAGGTGCACGTACAATGGCAACCGGTGACAAGCGCATCACCGCTGTAATTAAAGCAAGAATGACACCAAGTACAAAAGAAACAAGTGCAAGGGGAATCGTATATTTGATTGCCCCTTCCACCATTGGCCAGAGTGCTCGAAGAATTAAATCCCAATTCCCTGACCCATTTGTGACAGTATACAACAGATTATTGGCTAGAAACATCTTCACCAAACCATTCGTCGGATATTTCCGCTAATGTACCATCTTCTTTCATTTCTGCTAATGCTTCGTTAAATGCTTCTACCAGTTCTTCATTTCCTTTTTGGAATGCAAAAGCCGACTCAGAAACATCGTCCTGTTCTGCTGCAATTTTAATTGATTCGTCTCCTGTTTCATTGATATATTCCAATATCGCTAATCTGTCATTTACCGTTAGGTCCACGCGTCCTAGTTTAATATTTTCAATTGCTTGAGCAAGACCTTCTACTCCAATAATTTCTGCCCCATTTTCTTCCGCAATTGAGCTGAAGTTACTTGTTAAGGACTGCGCTGATTGTTTACCTTCGATATCTTCAAACGATGTAACATCATCATTATCTTCAGGAACAACCACTACTGCACCTGTGTAAGTATATGGTTCCGATAAGTCATAAGTTTCTAAACGCTTTTCGTTAATCCCTACTTGGTTAGCAACCACATCAAAGCGTGCTGCATTTAAACCAGCAAACATGGAATCCCACTGTGTTTCTTTAAATTCCACTTCTAAATCTAAACGAGAAGCTACCTCACGCATCACTTCCACATCATAACCTGTTAGATTATCTTCTTCATCATGGAAAGTAAATGGTGCATATGTTCCTTCCGTACCTACTGTAATCACACCAGCTTCTTGAATTTGTTCATATGAGTTTGTTGCTGTTTCAGCTTCCTCATTTGTTGTGTCTTGTTCATTGTCGCTTCCTGTATTTTGTTCTTCTTGATCAGCAGTTCCACATGCTGCAAGTAAAACAAGTAAACCAATAATCAGAATAAAAAATTGGATTCTTTTCATGTTGATAACCCCCAGTAATGTTGTCGGTTTTAAACTTTCTTTGCTGATTATACATCACGGCATATTTAAAGTAAAACAAAAGAGAAGGGACGGATCAATAAATTAGTCTCTTCTCTTTCATGATAAATATGCTACTTTTGCCACAGATACTGAATACTTTTATCAATATATGGCTACTTTGTATTTTCTAATAACACTTCAATAAATGGTTTCTGCTTTTTTCCACTGTTTCTTTTTTAATACGAAGAAAGACAGAGACCATTTGTTAAAATGACCACTGCCCTTCTGTTTGAATCATCTTGCTAACCAGCCACCGTCTACTGCCAGGATGTGGCCATTCATGTAGTCTGATGCTTTGCTTGCCAGGTAAACTACTGTTCCCATTAAATCGCTTGGATCTGCCCAGTAGCCAGCTGGGATCCTTGCTAGGATTTCCGCACTTCTTTTTTCGTTTGAACGTATTGGTTCAGTGTTTTTCGTTGCGAAATACCCTGGTGCAATAGCATTCACTTGTATTCCATGTTCAGCTAACTCATTGGCAAAGGATTTGGTTAAACCAGCCACAGCATGCTTACTTGCGGTGTATGGCGGAATAAATTTACCGCCCTGGAAAGAAAGCATGGACGCAATATTAATAATCTTTCCGGAACCCTTCTCAGCCATAACTTTCGCTGTCGCCTGACTTAAGAAGTAAACTGCATCGAGATTTAACGCCAGTACAGCATCCCAGTCCTCATCATTAAATTCGAGTAGCGGATTTCGTCTGATTGTACCCGCATTATTTACAAGTATATCTACCGTACCAAAGATATCGATACAAGTAGGGACAACCTTATGTAATTGTTCGCGATCCGCTAGATCAGCTTGGAAAAATTCTGCTTTGCCTTCGACATTAGTTAAATATGCTTTCGTTTCATCCCAGTTAGTACCGTGTGTTACTACAAATACATTGGCACCAGCCTTAGCCAGTGCTACTGTATATGCCTGACCAAGGCCCGTATTACCACCTGTAATAATTGCCGTTTTGCCTTTTAATGAAAAATAGTCTAGTGAAAAATCCTGTAAACCTTCACCCATGAAGCATCCTCCTTAACGTAATTGATCCATACTAATATGGTCCATATCGCTATACGTTATGTTCTCGCCACACATACCCCAAATAAAAGTATAGTTACTTGTAGCCGTTCCAGAATGGATTGACCAGCTTGGAGAGATAACTGCTTGCTCATTCTTCAATATAAGATGTCTTGTTTCACTTGGTTCACCCATAAAGTGGAATGCGCGAGTGTCTTCTTCCATATTAAAATATAGATACACTTCACTGCGACGATCATGCGTATGGGCGGGCATTGTGTTCCATACACTACCAGGCTGAAGCATTGTTAAGCCCATCTGCAATTGACAGCTCTCACATACATTTGGATGGATGTATTGGTGAATTTTTCTTTCATTTAAAGTACCTGATTCACCAAGCTCTAATGGCTTAATATCTTTTATATCAATTTTCACAGTGGGATAAGTATGATGTGCTGGTGATGATAAGGTATAGAATTTCGCAGGATTAGCCGGATCGTTGGAACCGAACCAAACTTCCTTTGTACCACGGCTTACATATAATCCATCGTGACGTTTCATATCATAACGTTCACCATCTAATAGCACATAGCCATCATTACCAATATTAATGATACCTAGTTCACGACGCTCTAAGAAATAGTTCACACCTAACTGTTTATCAAGCTTGATTGTCAATTCCTCTGATACAGGTGTCACACCCCCAAAGATCATCCGTTCCACATGTGTATAAGTTAAGTGGACTTTTCCTGCTTCAAATAATTTCTCCACTAAAAATTTCTCTCGTAACTCATCTGTATTATATCTTCTAATTTCCTCCGGATGATTGGCATAACGTAATTCCATTTTAAAATTCCTCCTTGTAAAGGTGATCTGTTGTTATCACAAAAGCGTCTCACCATAGATTTCGTGAGACGTGTAATTTCTTCACAGACTCATTTCATTTAACCAGAGAAGCTAAGGGATGTTTAATCTGGATTAACTCTTTTACAAATAATCGGCAATGCTGATGTGCTCCTCTTTGATGTAAATGAGTATTATCTTCTGCCCCGTTAGGATATGCTTCGTACTCACCCGGTTCGAGTCTCATAAACCATTTTTTTGATTTCTCATCGCCTTGTTCTAATAATGCCTCTCTCGTGCAGGCAAGCAAATCGATACAAACGATACCTTCTTTGTCCGCGAGTTCTCTAACAGCTTGCGGATAATCACCATGTGTTTCTTGTAAAAGACCATTGTCATCAAAATGTCTTCGGGCAATCGATGTTAATAATATCGGTGTAACACCGAAAGCGCGCGAACGTTGAATAAAAAATCTCAAATTATCCTGATAGCTTGTAAAAGGCTTGGTTGCCCGTTCCTCATCAGGCTTTTGATCATTGTGGCCAAACTGAATCAGGACATAATCACCTGCTTGAAACTCCTTCTCGATCGCATCCCATCGCCCTTCCGCAATAAAGGACTTGGTACTGCGACCTGATGCCGCATGGTTGCGAACGATTAGCTCATTAGTGAAATAATGCCCGAGTGTTTGCCCCCATCCCATTTGCGGATATTTAGTTGTTTCAGCTGTCGCCATGGTAGAATCTCCTGCTAACAATAAACGTAATGGCATTAGCTATCCTCTTTTCCCATTTCAAGTTGTACACACACCGACACCATGCAAGTCATTAGTAGTTGTAATGGACATAATAATCTGGTCGTAATTTCACCAGTTCATATTAACGTAAAACATGCCTTTTGGGGGACAATCCAAGGCTGATAATTGTTTTACTGTTAACCTGCTCATTCCCCTAGCCCACGATATTCAAACCAATCAAAATCAGCATAATTGGTAGTGTCTTTTCCGTTTCCTGAACAATACATACCGATATAAGCTCCGATAAACCCTCCAGCCAAATCCGTACTTAAAATTCTACCATCAACATTTTCAGCCAACACTTTCCACTCAAAAAGCTTCGTTGTATAAGAGAATGTATAATCTTGACCTTGTGCTTCTACTTTTAGATAAATCTTATCTTGGTCAACCTGCTCTTTAGCCATGACCTCATCTTCGCCCGCTTCTCTTCTTACTAGGCGTACGAAGGTTTGATTTCCCTCTAGCAGTACTTCGACACGAAATTGATAGTTATGATTTTGTAAAAGAACCATTCCTGCCGTTTCATGTTCAGCTTTCGGTTCAAACTCCAGAACTGTTTGTGCGAAAAAGTTAATATGTTGCTGCCTTCTACCAACAAAAGCAGGATTCTCTTCTTCGATAATGGTTTCTTGCTTTGCCTTTAGCCTTAAATATCCAGGGCGTGCGGTTAAAGACCAGAAGTCCCCTCGTGGTGTCCGTAAAAAGTTCCAGATATCATCTAGCTGCTCGGATTCAAACGAATCGGAATGTGGTAATGCAGGCCATTTATGTTCTGTTAAGTTGGGAAATTCCATCTCCGGTTCGATAATTCCTTTCCCTGGATTGACAATTGGCCAACCGTCTTCCCATATAAATGGCACAAGAAACGTTTCTCGACCGAGGTTTCGATAATATCCGCCAAATGGCCTTGATGCCAGTGCAACCATCCACCAATCACCGTGTTGTGTTTTAACAATATCAGCATGGCCGACGTTTACAATTGGATGGTGATTACCTAAATGACGGTGTGTTAAAATTGGATTGGTTTCCGTCATTTCGTACGGTCCTGTTACCTCCTTACTTCTGGCGATCGTAACCGCATGCGTATGACCTGTTCCACCTTCGGCAATGATCAAATAATACCAACCATCTATTTTATACAAATGCGGTGCCTCTTGCGCATGGGCATTCTTTAAAGCTCCATCCCACAAGCTGTACTTTGGTCCCACTAATTGTTTCTTCTCTAAATCTAATTCTTGTAACCAAATTTCATTATGTTTTTTATACTGTTGACCTGATGGTGGCTTTCGGTTACCGGTGTAATAGACTCTACCATCATCATCAAATAGTAAGGATGGATCAATTCCTGGTGCATCTTCTAACCAGTGAGGATCAGACCATGGGCCGGCAGGATCTGTAGCGGTTACATAAAAGTTTCGCCTTGCACCTGCTTTACTCACCACAAAGGTTGTAATCATATAGAAAATGCCATCATGATAGCGAATCGTTGGTGCATAGATACCTCTTGAATTTGGTGTTTGATCTAAATTAAGTTGCTCTGGACGATCGAGCACATGACCGATTTGTTTCCAATTGACTAGATCTTTGCTGTGAAAAATCGGAACACCGGGAAAATATTCAAAGCTTGAGGTAACTAGATAATAATCGTCACCTACACGACAAATAGAAGGGTCCGGATAGAACCCAGGAATAATAGGATTTTTATATGTTTTCATTAAGATTCACCTGCTTTTTTAAGATAATTTTCTTCACGAACATCTCCAGTAATATGCAGTTCTTCTGTATCTTCATATACTAGAATCGCTTCTTGATCACTTTGATTTGTCGAGGTTAACTCATCAATTTTAATTCGCTTCGCATTATGTAATTGAAGTGCTGGACCTTTTCGCTGCTTTACTTCTACATGATGGAAACGAAGGTCCTCTACATATTTTGCAAAAATACCTTCTCCTGCCATTTCAATCACCTCGCGAACCATATCCGGCTCGCCACCAGGAACAGTTTCGTCTAAGGTCATCTCCAGTGTGACATGTTCTAAACTTACCTTTCTCACTGGCATTTCTGGTAAGCCATAGATGAACCCTGCTGCGGCACGACAGTTTCTCGCCGTAATATGACTAATATTAATTTGTTCGACTACCGGTGTTTTTTCTGTAACAGCTGCTGGAGCAGAATCTAGTAATTCCTGGTTACTTTTACTTACACCATGACGGTAAAACGAATTAATCGCTACTGGACAAAGAACATTATCCATCATAATGTTTTGTACTAAAATATTGCGAATATAACTTCCTCGCTCACGGTTTGTTTTAATCCGGATGCCACGGTCTGTACCATCAAATATACAATTAGATACTGTAATATTTTCAATCCCACCGGAATTTTCACTGCCAAATACAACACCGCCATGACCGTGATGCATCGTACAATTAGTCACTGTTACATTCTTTGTAGGTACCCCATAGTTCCGACCATCTTGATTAATCCCTGACTTCAGCACAACACAATCATCCCCTACATCAAAATGACAAGCAGATATTCTGACGTTCTGGCAGGAATCAATATCTAATCCATCACCATTTGGTGTATCTGAAGGGTTCTGGAATGTCACATTTTGAATCGAAACATGATCACAGAAGACAAGATGCGTATTCCAAAATGGCGAGTTTTTAACGGTAACTCCTGAGATGGTGACATGCTCGGCTTCGAAAAATTGGATAAGTGGTGGTCGTAAAAATTGTGATGACCATTCCACTAAAGTGGTATCTGCAGGTTCGCTAAAACCTTTGTTTGCTTCCGCTATCTCTTCTGTTTTAGGAGATTGATAGTGTTCTCCTTTTCTTAGCTGACCATTCACCTTCCACCATGCTTGACCGTTTCCATCTATTACACCATCACCTTTGATCGCTACATGCGTCACATTTTCACCAAAGATTAGCGGCATAAATCCTTGACAAACATAACCAGACCATCTGGTTTTCACTACCGGATAGCGCTCAAAATCATCGGTAAAGGATAGGACTGCACCAGCATCAAGATACAATGTCATGTTACTTTTTAGAGCAAAAGGCCCGGTATGATATGTTCCGGATGGAATATATACAGTACCTCCACCCGCTTTTTCACAGTCATCGATTGCTTGCTGAATCGCTGCTGTACTGTCAGTATTCTCTTGAACGTGATAATCTTTTATATTGAATAGACTCATTTCATCCACCTCTAATCTAGTAAATCTTCTCTTAATGGTGTAAATACATCTAATAGTTGGCTTTTAGTTAATGCCTTGACACCATGCACAGCGTTGGAGGGGATCCGTAGGGAATCTCCTTTTTCGACAATAATTTCTTTTCCATCGACATGAAAAGCTAGTTTACCTTCCAAACAGTAGGTTAACTGTTCATGTGGATGACTGTGGGATGATCCTTCCGCACCCTCTTCAAACGACACTTCCATCATCATTAGTTTTTCTCCTGGGGTATGAATTTTTCTAGTAACTCCTGGATCTGCTTGTTCCCATCTATTTACAGTCATTATGATTCCTCCTTTAATTTTGTTATCATTGGCAAAATGAACTGTATTGCCATTGCTAACATTATCACATATGCAACCGTGCTCGTATCAATCTCATTGGAAAACACCATAAACACAATGATTCCTAAACCACGACCAACATTAATAATTGTTTCTCTTAGGACGACCGATTCGACGCGAAACTCGGAACCAAGTGGAATCCGGTCAATCCATTGAAAATAATAAGCAGCGTACGCATTCGCTTGTAATGGTTTAAACATATTTTGCGTTACCATAAACAAGATGACACTCCATGTCGCGATTTCCCAAGTTAAAAAAGAGCCTGCGACAAAGAAACCAATTGCTGCGATCCATAAATATTTTTTAGTTTGTTCAATATTGGCAAAGCGAGAAATAATATAACTTGCCAATATAGAGACGGCTAGAAAACCAGCATTTAAGTATCCGACAACACTCTCATCTTCAAAAATGCTATAGATCAAAATGGGTGGTAAATACATGAGAATCCCTTGAGGAAAACCGATAATAAACCATCCCGTTAACGCGTGTCGAAACGCTTTTTTACGTTCAATAATCTGACCTAAATACTTCATATAATAGTTGCGATGACGAATCGATTCTTTCTTAATACGAAAGCTGCCGATCGTCGCAGTCAGAAACATAAGAAAGGCAACCGAGAAAACGATAAGATACCCAGACAACCCTGTAGATAAACCGATAATAAACCCGGCGAGTGCTGGTGCAACAAGATTTGCGGAACCCATTACTATTTGATTCCAACCTAAATATCGGTGCCGATTTTGATCAGAAGAGACTTCATGTACAATGGTAAAATAGGCAACCCAATAAAGGCCTTGTGCTATTCCACGTAGCAACGCAAATAAATAAAAATAATGAACAATTTCTTCTTGAACAATAACGATAAGTAAATAAAAAATGGCAGTCATCAATATTCCGTAACGATATATTGTTGTCCTGCCTTTTTTCTTCGACATTTTTCCAATTAAAAAGGTTGTGGCAGCTTGTGAAAGAATCGCAACTAGGTTATAAATACCGTTTACCCATAAACTGTTCGTCAAGCGCCATAAGTATAAGTTCACAAAGATAATCGATAATGCCCCACCAAATTGAAAGATCGCATGATTGATTAAAATATTTACCGCATGTGATGATAAGCGCTTATCATTGTTTTGTTTGATCGATCGAACCAAACTTTACACTTCTTTCTGTTTGTTTATTTTATCCTTAAAATGGGATATTCCCACTTCCCCAATGTCCCAAAAGTTAGTTGGGATCGGCTTGGGTTGTTTTTGCCAGAGCTGGTGTAGTTGTTTTCGGATAAGTGTTGCTTGTGTAGTTGCGTTCATATCGCCTTCTTTTAATCCGAGGCTTAATTCTACAGCTTCGGGCATGTTTGGATAATATTCTCCATGTTTCACTTGAGCAACATTTGGTGCCTTGGGTGAATGTGCTAATTCTCTGGAAAAGGCACCGTCTTTTTGTTTTAATCTTTTCATGTTGTTAATGGTTATCTCTGATATTTCTCTTAGCTCTATCTTTGAGATATTTGGTTCTATATAACTTAACAGGTCAATAGGATTGCGGATATAGCACATATCTACAGCTTCTTCTTCCCGCAGACAATGCAAGATTGTCTGGTAGATACGGTCTTGATTTGGCATCGGTATTTGATATCTCCGGTAAAAAGCATGCAGTTTAAACGTACCAGATATCCGAACATATAGGGATCCTTCCCCCCATAAACCTGTTTCCGGATCTTGCTTTTCTGCTAAATATTCGGTAAATGTCTGTACATATTTCTGTTGTTTTGCTTCATCCATTTCTGCAAAATATACGGTAGAAGAAGAAAGCAAGTCACTTCCTCTCCAGCTGTTACGCAAATCAATACTTTCCCACTTCTTGCGGTATAAAGACAATGATTTTGTGTAAGAAGGAGCCAATTGATTTTCTACAGGCAATGGATACAACGGTGATGCCCCAAGTCGCATGAGGCTATTCCGAGAATAATGAAGTGCTCGATGCACCATCACTTCATCTTTTTTCATGTTGGGATCATGATCATAAAAATAACCGGTTGCAGCATCCTGCCTCATTTGAAAAAAAGCAATCATTTTTTCTTTCATCGTTTGTGGCATATTATCTAAGAGTTGGTGCCTACGTAAAATATTGATTGCTTGAGAAGTGGACTCGATATCCGGCGTGAACCGGTCATCGAGTACAGAACTTCTTGCGTAATAAAATCCTCCGGTAAGTGGATCAAATTGTTCTAATAACCAGGGAAATACTCCGTTAAATAAACCATCCAACCTGTTACTTTCTGTCTCTAGCCAATGCGTCATGAAAACTACTCCTCTTGAATAGAATTAACCTTTTACAGAACCTAAGAGCGCACCCTTAGCAAAGTACTTCTGTAAGAATGGATACACTAATAGAACCGGAACAGTTGCAACCACGATCGTTGCCATCTTTACTGTTACTTCTGGAGGCGGAACATCTGAGTACGCTTCGGCATCATAATTCATTCCACTAGCCAATACTACAATTTGTCGTAGCAGTACCTGCACAGGCCATTTATCTGCATCTGCCAAATAAAGAATCGCATGCATATAAGTATTCCAGTAGGTTACCGCATAGAATAAGGAAATCGTCGCAATTGCGGGTAGCGAAATCGGAATGACAATCCGAAACAAAATACTAAAATCATTTGCCCCATCAATTTTGGCCGATTCTTCCAGTCCCGGCGGTAAGTTTAGGAAGAAGCTTCGTAAAATAATCATATTAAAGGCATTGATCGTTACCGGAATAACAAGCGCCCATAATGTATCTAATAAACCCGTTTGTTGTACAACTAAGAATGTCGGGATCATCCCACCGTTGAACAGAAGGGTAAACACAATTAAGAAGTTAATAACCCGACGTCCAACAAGGTCTCTACGTGATAGACCATATGCTGTTAAAGTGGAAAATAACATGCTCCACAATGTTCCCCCAACCGTTACAAGGATGGATACTCCTAAAGCTCTGAAAATTGTATTGGTGGAGAAAATATATTCATAAGCTTTTAATGAAAAATCTGTTGGAAAAAGCAAAAATTTAGTGTTTGCAACTTCTGCACTTGTCGCAAAAGAACTACCGACCACATGAATAAATGGAAGTATGGTAATCAATGCTAAAAGCGCTAATAAGAAATAGTTAAAGAAATCAAAGACCCTACTACCCGTAGAAATTCGTCGTTGTGCCATTTTTTTCACCTCACCTATTGTTTTCTGTATTAGTAAATACCTTCTTCATTCATTCTCTTCGCTAGCCAGTTAGCAAAGACAACCATCGCAAGTCCGACGCCCCCTTTAAAGAAGCCTACTGCGGTACTGTAACTGAATTGTCCTTGTTGTAAACCGGCAACATATACATACGTATCAAAAATTTCAGCTACATTACGGTTAGATGAGTTAAGTAATAAATAAACATGTTCAAAACCTAACTCTAACACATCACCTATTTTTAAAATTAAAAGTACAATAATAACGTTACGGATCGCTGGTAAAGTTATATGCCACATTTGACGGAAACGGTTTGCCCCATCCATTCTGGCAGCTTCATATAACTGTGGGTCTACCGCTGTGATTGCTGCTAAGAATATAATGGTTCCCCATCCAGCTTCCCGCCAGATGACTTGTAAAATATACATTGGCCGGAACCAATCCTCATTTAATAAGAAGTTAATATTCTGAAAGCCCAACTCCTCCAAGATAGCGTTTACAATACCGCCATCTAAAGTCAACATTACATAACTAACCGATACAATAACCACCCATGACATAAAGTGTGGTATATAGATCAGCGTTTGCACCCCTCGTTTAAAAAAGCTATGTCTTACTTCATTAAGCATAAGCGAGATAATAATCGGAATTGGAAAATAAATAAATATTTGTAGTCCAAACAAAATTATTGTATTTTTAAAGATCATCCAGAATTCAGAGCTCGCAAATAACCGACTGAAGTGTTCGAACCCTACCCATTCACTACCTGAAATCCCCAGGTATGGCTTATATTCCTGAAACGAAATAATCAATCCATACATTGGTAAATATTTATAAATAAGGAAGTAAATTAACCCTGGCAGAATCATCAAATAAATCATCTTATTTCGTTTGGTTCTTCGCCATGTTTCGGAACGTTTCATTTTTTTAATTTGTTTCGCTTCTTCTTTCGCTTCTTGTTTTGCAGTTAGTGTCGTCGTTTCCATAAGCAGAATCCTTTCTTTTAAAATTCGATTATGAATGGTTGCCTTAACAAAATCCTACGTTATAGGTTATATAACGTAAATAATCATTATCTTACGAGTTGCTATCCATGTTATTGAATAGGCTTTTCTTCATCATTTCGTTTTGAATAAGCAACTAACATAACATAATGATCATCTCCTGTTCATACACCCTTATATATAAGGGTTGGGCCCTTAAAAGATTCATTTTAAGAGCCCATTAACAAGGATCATTCAGATGCATTAAATTCTTCGATAATCGCATCTCCACCTTCAGATCTCCATTTTTCTACTTCTTTATCAAAGCCCGCTTCATCAATTTGACCAATAATATAGTTATATGTTGCGTCTGTAATCATTGCTTGAAGTCTCGAACCGTCATTTACATATGTCTCTGAATATAGTGATACCGTTGGATCCTCAATTAAATAATTTTCATTATCTTTTGTTAACTTTTCGGCTTTTTCTTTAGCATCATAGTCAAAAACAGATTCAAAACGACCGTTTGTTTCAGGCTCTCCAATCCCAATTGCCATATATGGTTTAACCTCTCTATCTGTTAATGCTTTGTCATCTGACGGCAAAGCACGACCATCTACAACCTCATAATGTTCTCCTTCAATGCCCCAATAAGAATTGTTCGCTACTTCTGCTGTCATCATTTGGTCGAAGAAATCTAAAATTTCCATCAAATCTTCTTCTGTTTTAACCGAGCTTTTCGGGAACATCACCAAACTACCATAACCAGGAATTGACCAAACTCCAAATTCACCATCCGGCCCTTCGATCTTATTCTGTACATCGAATTCTACATCAGGATTAATCGCTACTGCGTCATTGTTTAGACTAACAACGTCTCCCATTGAACCAACATACATACCTGCTGTTCCATTTTTAAGGAATTCTTGCTGGTCTGGTTTACTTGTTACTGGGAAATCTTGATTAATATAACCGTTGTCATACATTTCCTTAAAGAAATTCATTGTATCTTTATATTCATCAAACATAAACTCCGGCAATATCTTTCCATCTTTCTCACCCCAGTTATTTGGAGTACCAAACCAGGAAGCGACGGTTTTAAATGCACCGTATACCAAGTCACTACGATCTGTTAAACCAAATGTATCATCCGTACCACTTTGATTTGGATCATCTTCCGTAAAAGCTCTTGCCATCTCCATAAATTCATCTGTCGTCGTTGGAGCATCTAAACCAAGATTATCAGCCCAATCTTTGCGATAAATAAGACCTTGACTTGATAAAGGGCGTCCTTGATATAACGTATATAGATTTCCATTTACCTTCGTATTTTCTAATACGTTGTCTTTTAATTTCGACAGATTCTCAAAGTCATCCATATACTGACCAATTTCCCAGAACTGGCCATCTTCTATTGCATCACGGAATTGAATAAATGATGTTTGGTTCTTTAAAAAAACTGCTTCAGGTAGTGAATTTGTTGCAAATGCTGTATTCAATCGGTCATCATAATTGTTATCTGGTACCCATTGGATTTCAATATCTTTGTTTGTCTTATCTTCAATTACTTCTAAGATTTTATCATCTGGTACTTCTGGTGAATGCAAGTTTGCCATGATCGTAAATGAATGGTCACTTCCTGAATCACCTCCACTATCACCGCCTTCATCACTCGATGCACTATCACTACTACAACCAGCAAAAACTATAAGCGATAAAAGTAATAACGTGATTACTTTTAGTTTTTTCCTATTAATCAAATTAACCACCCTTTAGAATAATTTTGTTTTACAACAATGCGCGCTGTTTACAGGTTAATATAGTAAGCAGCTGAAAACCTTTTTTATGTAATCTTTTTTTAACCAGTTCGTGTCGTGGTTTCCATAAGCAAAATCCTCTCTTTTAAAATTCATTTATACATTGTTGCCTTAACAAAACTTTACTTTATTAGTAATATAACGTAAATAATCATTATCTTACGAGTTACCCTTCATGTTGTTGAATAGGTTTATCTTTATAATTTTGTTTAGCATAGGCAACTAACATAACATAATGATCATCTCCTGTTCATACCACCTTCAGATATGGGTTGGGCCCTTAAAATAATATTTTAAGAGCCCACTTACTAAAATCATTCGGATGCGTTATATTCTTCGATAATCGCATCTCCACCTTGAGATTTCCAGTTTTCTACTGCTTCATCAAATCCTGCTTCATCAATTTGTCCCAGAATGTAATTATAAGTTGCATCAGTAATAATTGCTTGAAGTCTAGAACCATCATTTACGAATGTTTCAGAATAAAGTGGTACAGTAGGATCTTCAATTAAATAGTTTTCATTATCTTTAAACAATTCTTCGGACTTAGCTTTCACTTCATATTCGAAGTGACCTTCATAGCGACCGTTTGATTCCGGCTCACCGATTTCAATTGCTTGGTAAGGTTTTACTTCTCGATCGAACAATGCTTGATCATCTGTTGGAAGAGCACTATCTTCTACTACCTCATAATGCTCGCCTTCAATCCCCCAGTAAGCAGTGTTCATGACTTCTGGTGACATTAACTGATCATAGAATTCTAAGATTTTAAGAAGATCTTCTTCTGTTTTAACAGAACTTTTCGGGAACATCAGTAAACTACCATAACCAGGAATTGCCCAGACACCGAATTCCCCATCCGGTCCAGCAATTTGGTTATGCACATCAAATTCCACATCAGGATTAATGGCTTCTGCATCATTCTTAAGACTGCCCACATCACCCATGGAACCTACGTACATACCTGCTGTTCCATTTTTAAAGAATTCTTGTTGATCCGTTTTACTAGTTACAGGAAAATCTTGATTAATATATTCGTTTTCATGCATTTCTCTAAAGAAGTCCATTGTTTGTTTATATTCATCGAACATAAACTCAGGCAACAGCTGACCATCTTGTTCACCCCAGTTGTTTGGAGTACCAAACCAGGAAGATACCGTTTTGAATGCACCGTAGATTAAGTCACTACGATCCGTAACACCAAATGTATCATCTTTACCATTTCCATCTGGATCATCTTCCGTAAATGCTCTAGCCATTTCCATAAATTCGTCTGTTGTAGTCGGCGCTTCTAATCCAAGGTTTTCAGCCCAATCTTTACGGTAGATTAAACCTTGTCTTGATAACGGACGACCTTGATATAATGTGTATAAGTTCCCATTTACTCTCGTATTATCAAGTACATTTTCTTTTAATTTAGACAAGTTTTCAAACTGATCTAAATATTGTCCCACTTCCCAGAACTGCTCATCTTCCATTGCATCACGGAACTGAATAAACGTTGCCTGGTTTTTCAAAAATACTGCCTCAGGTAAAGAATTGGTTGCAAATGCTGTGTTTAATCGATCTTCATAGTTATTATCTGGTACCCACTGAATTTCAAGATCTGTATTAGTTGCTCCCTCAATTTCTTCTAATACTTTTTCATTAGGTACTTCTGGTGTGTGTAAGTTTGCCATAATCGTGAATGAATACGCCTCTTCAGATTCAGCCTCTTCTCCTTCGCCATTATCTGTTTCTTCTTGAGAAGAGTCATCATCAGAAGCGGTATTATCTCCACTTTCTGTTGTACTATCACTACTACATGCAGCTAATACTACAAATAATAGTAATAAGATGATTCCCATAAGTTTTTTCCAATTACTCAAATTAACCACCCTCCAGAATCTAATTTTTGTACAACAACATCTAGCTGTGTACAATCTAATAGTAAGAAATAAAAAAGCTTTTGTATATAATCACTTCTTCATAGCCATTGAAAACGCTTACTACAAAAAGAAAAATTGAAGCTTTTTCTTTAAAAATGATCATTTTTTTGTCCAGACGAAAATAATATTAAGAAATGATTATTTTATTTGTTTTAGCTCATTAGATCCCTTATTTAATGCGGGTTTACGCTTCCTTATAAGATGATCATAGGTTGAAAGCGCTTCAAGTTACCCATTTACGGAAAGGTAATAAAAAGGTATTCTATTATCATAGTAGTATTTAACTTTTAGAATTAGGTGGGTTTTATGATGGAACTTTCAGGGGTGTGGGCAGGTTTTTATCGGATAAGTTTATGGATTACCAGGCTTGCATGGTTAAACATACTTTGGATTGCTTTTACTTTATTAGGTCTCATTTTTTTTGGTATTATGCCAGCAACGATCGCTATGTTTGCTGTCGTCCGTAAATGGGTTTTAAAAGAATATGATATACCTGTTTTTGAAACCTTCTTCAAAGAATATAAGTCTAATTTTATTCGTGCTAACCTATTTGGCTTAGTCATTTTCATTATTGGTTATGTTTTATCTGTCTTTTTAAAGTATACAGGACTGATGAACAATTCCAGTTTGTATCCGGTACTGCTTGGTGTTTTTGTATTAGCAGCATTCCTTTATGTTATGCTTGTTTTGTATATTGCTCCGGTTTATGTTCATTACCAGCTTCGTTTTTGGCAATATGTTCGATATGCGGTATCGATTGGTGCAGTGAATTTGCACTACTCCATCTGTGCTATTACACTTTTAGCCGGGATTTATTTTGCTTCTTTGAAGTTTCCTGGTATAACACTGTTTTTCAGCTTTAGTGTTAGCGCTTACGTTACGATGTTTATTGTTCACATCGGTTTTAGTCAATTGCTTAAAAAACAAAAAGAACAACTGGAAGAAACAACATTATCCGCTTCCTAGCGCTATACATCTGTTTCAAATATAACGATTAAGGAAGTATGTCTATGAAAAAATTATCTACTCAACATTATTTTAAATTAATTGCATTTTTAGTTATCTTAAGTACAGTTCCTGTTATTATTACCGGCGGATTATCTTTTTGGCAATCGTCTAAAGCTATTGTGGATTATTCTAATGATGAAAAAAAGCAAAATATTTATCAAATACAAACAAACGTAGAACAAGTACTACAGTACATCGATTTATCTACGACCTATTTTGTCCGTTCAGCTCAAACACAAGAATTTGTAAAGGAAGATATGAATGGCAGATCATTTAGTAACTTTCATAAATTAAGAAAGGATTTAAACCATTTACAAACAATTGATACTGGTATTGAAGATGTTATTCTAGTTAGTTTTGATAAGAGATGGCTAATCAATAACGATGGTTTAGTAAACCTTGATAATAAAACTTATGAACAAATAAACAAAAATTACTTAAGCATACCTGAGAAATCTGCTTGGCTAATGGAAGAAGCGGATCAGATACAATTACCAAATGCGACAAAAAAAAGCTGCTCTCATTATATTAATTTAGTGAAAAAACTGCCAATCTTATCATCTCAACCAGAGGGTCTCATATCAGTTATTGTTCCAACTTGTGAATTGACGGAAATTATGGCACAAAGTAATGATAGTGAGTCATTTATTATTTTAGATGAGAATAATCAGACAATCGCCCATAGTAATGCGGAATACACAGGTGAAGATGGGTATATACCAAAAAATTTATTTAATAAGATAGATCGTAACGAGTTAGAAGGTCAATTTGAGTATAAAATTAATGGAACAGATTTTAAAATCTCTTATCAAAGTTCTGAGTATAATGACTGGACTTATCTTTCATTAGTGAAATTAAGTGACTTGCATATGAAATCAAGCTCTATCGGTTGGTTAACGGTATTAATTGTTTCTATATTGTTAATTATTTCATTATGTATTGCCTTCATTGGCAGCAAAGTGTTATATAAACCTATCAAAAAATTAAAGAGTGTGATAGATTCTTCGAGTGAGGGTAAGGCTGTATCAGAAAATGCCACTAATGAATTTGATTTAATCGAGACACATATCGAAAAAATATTAAATCAAAATCATTTGTTAGAAAGGCGTGTTCAAAGTCAGGTTACACAATTAAAACAACTTTTCATGATCCGATTATTACAAGGGAAAGTAACAAGTAGCGAACTGCCGCTTAAAGTGAAATCTTTTAATTATAATCAGGATTGGACCGGATTAACGATTTTTTCATTAAAATTAGATGAAATAGATCAGGATAAATTCAATAAAAATGACCAGGATCTGATTCTTTTTGCAATCAACAATTTAATTGAGGATCTGATTCCAAGTCAGGAGCGATTTACTCCAGTAGTAATTAATGATTCTCAATCCACTCTCATTATAACGAAATGCGACAATGAAGCGGACTATACACATATAATAAATCAGAAGGTTAAAATAATCCAAACCAAAGTAATGGAGTTATTTCATTTATCTGTCAGCATCGGTATCAGCAACCGTTACAAAGAATTAGAAGATTCAAATATTGCCTTTAAGGAAAGTAAGGAAGCATTAAAATATCGTCTGAAAATGGGCGAATCATCCATCATTTTCTATGAGAACCTGAATAGACGCTACTCTAGTGTTG
The DNA here is from genome assembly GCF_900114645.1 of Gracilibacillus orientalis. GTDB lineage: Bacteria > Bacillota > Bacilli > Bacillales > Amphibacillaceae > Gracilibacillus > Gracilibacillus orientalis. The sequence goes on from NZ_FOTR01000003.1 coordinate 61,190, forward strand.
CGCCTTATCCGACAGCAATTAAGAATAAAACTTTTGATGCGATTAAATTAAGTGATAAAGAGCAAGCAGTATCTGAGCTTTCCAAGTTTTTCGATTATCTGGACCGAAACGATATTCACCATCAACAGTTGGAAATTATCTTATCAAGGTTCTTATATGAATTATATGAATTAAAAGAGTTGCTAGGAGCAAATGTAGAAGATTTTCAATCGACAGATATGATTACGTATTATCAAAACTTAAACTCGATTGAGGCGATCCACGATTGGGTTAGCGGTCAACTTATCATTCCTCTGATTGAGAGTATTGATGCCAAAGACGATTCAAAGAATAAGAAAATCTCTGATAAAATGATTCGGATTATTCATGAGGATTATGATAAAGACATTTCACTCGATGTAATTGCTGCCGAGTTACACTATAATCCAAACTATTTAAGCAGTATCTTTCAAAAGGAAACAGGATATTCGTTTAGTGAATATTTACTTCGTTATCGTCTTAACAAAGCTAAAGAATGGCTCACGACAACTAATATGTCAGTAAAGGAGATTGCAGAGAGGCTAAAATATAATAACTCTCAGAATTTTATCCGTTCATTTAGAAGAATGGAGGAAATCACTCCAGGTAAATACCGCGCGCGATATAAAAGTAAAGAAGCATAGAAAAAGGAAAGGTTTCGTTATTTGATATAGATACCTTAATGATAAAGTAATATTTCCATCAGTTTTACGGACAAAAAAATAACCCCTAGCGCCTGGGTCACCACCGATCCTACAAGCATATGAGGGGTTATTTTTTGTTGTTTTGTTGAACCTCATAAACGCGCAACTTACTTCTATGGATCTGCTATATCAACAACACCTGTTTTTTTTAAAACTTAATTTCATTTGATTCTGTTATCTCAATATCTGAATCTTCTTTCACCTCTGAAAAACTTTCGATTTCATTTATGGTGATACTATTAATCATTCCAAAAGGACATCCAACCACAAAAATGTAATAATAATGAAATTTATACTATGTTAAAGTAGTTATCATCCACAAACAACCCTTTTTTGTAAAAAATTGTGTTAATATGTAATGAATGGGGGTATTAAATTGAATAAATCATTTAAAAAAATAAGTATTGTTTCAGACTTGCTACTTTTTTTAAGTTTTGTGGTTGGATATTGTATTTTGTATTTTTCTGGTATAGCTGTTGGAAATGGTTTTGCTCTATTATTAATAATACTTGTCTTTGGGCTAATATCTTTCTTTAGTAAAGCTGTTATTTATACATTAAATGGAGAATTACGGAAGTCGATAGCGATGTATTTTTTGTCGTTCCTCTACTTAGTACTATTTTTTGTGATCTTAGCACTTATGCTGAATAGTTAGAGACTAGATATTGCTTTTAACTATATATTATGAAGAAAGGCATCAGCGCTAGCTTTTCTACAAAATTAACTCCCTTTATATAAAAAAGGGAGTTAATAAAAATAGCATATACAAGCTTAGTTTTGGGTAGATACTATTCTATTGAAGTTCGATTAATGACAGTATTATTTTCCAGTCAGCTTACCTTAATTTTCACCAATTATAACCCTCAGTACGTTAGGGTGGTTTTCAAATGTTTTAGTTCCTGCACCGTAGCCAATTTTGTCTACTGTGATGTTTGGTATTCCGGAGAAATCATCTACGAGTGTCTTGATGATGGACGCTCCTGTAGGTGTTGTTAATTCCCCTTTTACGGCGCTTTCTTTTAATGGAATATCTTTTAATACTTCTAATGTTGCTGGTGCAGGCACAGGGTAAATCCCATGATCAATATGTATATGGCCAGAACCAACTGGTATGGAAGAAGACACTATTCGATCGATCTGTAATTCATCTATTAGTATAGCAGTACCAACTATATCAATAATCGAATCTATTGCACCTACTTCATGAAAATGCACATTATCCAAGTTCATTCCATGTATTTTTGCCTCCGCTTCACCTATCACACGGAACATTTCTAAAGACATTCTTTTCACTGCTTCGTTTAGTTCGCTACCATCAATAAGTTTAACAATGTCTTTATATTGTCGGTGATGATGGGAATGATTGTGATGATGACTATGTTCATGATGATGGTGGTGATGTTCCTCCTCATATTTCACATCAAACTTATTACTATGAATGCCGTTCTTTACGATTTTATCAGTTTTTAATTGATACTCTTTTTCTAAATGTAACGCTTTAAGTTGATTCTCCAACCACTCCAAAGAGATACCTGTATCCAATAATGCTGCAATAGTCATATCTCCGCTTATTCCAGAAAAACAGTCAAAATACAAAATTTTAGGCATGTAATTATCCTCCATTTATCGTCTCTGGTATCATTTTATCTTAAAGTAGGATCTCAAAGCAATGAAAAGAAGGACTATTCGTTTTGAATAGTCCTTCCACTTATTAATTAATCTGTAATTTGTGATTCTATTGCTTCTTGTGCTGCATCAAGTGCTTCTTGTGGTGATTCAGAACCATCACGTAATACATTATTAAGCGTATTCGTGTTCAGTTCGTTTACAACATCTGGCGTTAATGGTGTTACATTTGTAGCAGCAATTTCATCTTGAATTTCAGCTAATGTATCAAAGATATCATCGCCGAAGTATTGGAAATATTTATTATCTTCTAATACTCTCTCATCATCCCATACACTGTGACGAATTGGGTCAAAGCCTAGGATAGTCCATAATTTAACGTTACCTTCTTCAGAAAGTTTAGCATATGCCAAGAATTCTTTAGCTAATTCAGGGTGCTCAGTCTGATTGGTTACTACAGTACCTGTACCACCCATACCAGCAGAACGGTTTCCACCTTCTTCAAATGCTGGCATTGGACGAACTACTATTTTGCCTTCTAAGTCTGGCATACTATCTGTAAAACGTCCCATGTACCAAATCGGCATACTGACCGCTGCTGCACCACCATCGTTCATGTAAGAATAAAATTCTTCAGCGTGTGGTTGTGCACCTGGAGCAACTTCAGCAATTTCTGATTCTTGCATATCTAATAATAATTGTAACGCATCAACATTTTCTTGACGATTTATCGTTGGATTACCATTTTCATCGATAAAATCTGATTGTTGTTGAGATACCATCTGGAAGTATGGTAAATAATCTCCTGGGAACGAGTTATACATCATTGCATCCGTGTTATCAACAACTTGTTCACCTGCAGCCATAAAGTCATCCCAAGTAGTAATAGAATCGATATCTACACCTGCTGCATCCATTATTTCAGTATTATAATACATTACAGATGCTCCAACATGTGTTGGCATTCCATAATAGTTTCCATCCTTAGAGTAAATCTGAAAACGAGACTCAACAAATTCATCAATAATCGGTTCAACATGTTCATTCATTGGTAATAATTGTGGTTCACCTTCTAAATAGTTAGGAAAACGACCTATTTCAATATCAGCGATATCTGGCGCACCATCGTCTGATTGTAACGCTAATAATAAGTTATTATGCAATTGGTCGTATGGATAAGTTTCTACTGTTAATTTAATTGCCTTATCAGGATTTTCTTCATTCCAATTCGTTGCGGCATCTTTATAAAAATCAACGTGTTGACCTGCGAATACCCATAATGTTAATTCTGTAGCATCCTCTATATCATCTCCAACCGTTGTTACATCTTCTGCGTCTTCTGAAGAATCATCTCCTCCACCGCAAGCTACTAAGAATAAGGCTATGATTCCAAATAATACGGCTAATAAACTTTTTCTTTTCATTTTTTTACCCCCTAAAAGTTTTATGGAAAATATAGTAACCGCTTTCAGCATATTGAAAGAAATAAACGAAGTGTTCATCTTGAATACCTGTTCGTACAAGATGAAGAGTAGTGATTATCACTTCGCTTAGTTTCACTTTGTGGTTAACTATAAGATAACACTTACTACTTAATTTGTCAATAAGTTTTCTAAGTTATAATAAATAACTAATGATTAACATTTTTATTCACTTAATATTTTGAACAATAGTCCGTACATGCTTTAATTAGCTTCATCGTTATCTATTTTTACAAATACGTTAATAGATAAGTAGGCTATCACTAGACAAATTAAGCTCATCGTACAGAATAATAGCATTGTTGGTAGCGATAACGACATATATAGTAATATAAAAATTGATAACCCAATTGTTATTGTCGTTGGCATTTTTCTTAAGCCGATTATTAGAGCATTTTTAAAATATTGCTTAATGGTTGATTGATAATGCGTTAACAAAGGAAAAATCCAAAGAACTAAAATTCCGTACAAGAAAAGCACAAAATAGTAAGCAATTACGACAAATATTGGGATTTGGGCCGCTAAATGTACCAATGCAACATAATTTAAATACAAAATCACGGCCATGATGCTAAGGATAAAACCAATCATATTAGCCTTTGCAAATTCCCTTTTATATGCTTGTTTAAATGTCTGGAAAACAGATACTACTTCTTCTTTCTGAACCCATTTTCTTGCGACACTCATAGTTGCAGCAGTAGCTGGAAATACTCCAGCTACTACAACCCCTATTAGCGTAAATAATACCCATAGAAAATTGAGCCAAACTACCTGTAATATTATTTTTAAAATCCGATCCAATGAACCTACTAATTGTTGTCCAAACATCTTTGTCACATCCTAATAAAACACTTTTATCCTTTTACTCCTCCTGTTGTTAAACCAGCAACAAAGTAACGTTGGAAGAAAATAAACAAGATAATAATTGGTACGATTGTCATAACGGAACCTGCAATTAATACATCGTAGTTATTACCGTATGGCGTTAATAGGGTTGCCAGACCAATAGGTAAGGTAAACATATCGTTTGAACGTAATACGATCAATGGCCACAAGAAATTATTCCAGCTTCCAAGGCCTTGTAAAATTGCCATTGCTCCTAGTGATGGTCCCATTAATGGAAGCATAATTTTAAAGAAAATACCATATTCAGTGGCACCATCAATACGTGCTGCATCCATTAACTGTACTGGTAACCCTAATGCATATTGTCTAAAGAAGAATACTGCAATCGGTGCTACAACCATCGGTAAAATGACACCTAGATAAGAATCTACTAATTGAACTTTAATCATCATTTGGAATAGTGGTAACATTAAAATTTCAAAAGGTACCATCAAGATAAATACTACAAATGTAAAGAATAGATTTTTACCTTTAAAATCGTATACTGCTAAAGCATAACCTACCATTGATGAGAAAAATAAGGATAATACAATGGTAACAGCCGAAATAATTAGACTGTTCGTATACCATGTCCAATAACTTCCCGCTTGTGTAAAGATATAATTATAGTTATCTACATTTAGAATACTCCAATCAAATGCTAAACTAATACCTGTACGCATCAATTCTGATGAAGGTCTTAAAGATGAAATCAATAGCATAATTACTGGGAATAGAGCGATTAAACATACAATTGCCATCCCAATATTTGCAACCCATGTTAACGTTCTTTTTCTTTGTTCACTTTTCATTATTCGTCACCTCGCTTAAATGCACCTGTTAGAATTAATTGAATAAAACTAATAACGAAGATTATGAGCATTAGGATAACACCAATAGCTGCGCCGAATCCCATGTCATTTTGTTGAATACCTTGTTGATAAATGTAACCAACTACTGTTAAACCAATATTTCCAGGTGATCCCGCTTCCCAGAATACGAAACTTTCTTCAAACATTCGGAAACCGTTAATAATAGAAATAGTTACCACAAAAATTGTAACCGGTTTTAAGAAAGGCAATGTTACATACCAAAACTTTTGGAATATGGATGCACCGTCAATGTCTGCTGCTTCATACAATTCATCTGGTACATTTTGTAGTGCAGCTAAAAAGTAAAGGATATTAACCCCTAACCAACGCCATACACAAAGCATTACCATTAAGAACATCCCTGACCATGCATGGAATCGCCAGTCAACTGCTTCCATTCCTAACCAGTTTAAAAGTTGGTTAGCTGCAGCTGTATCCGTTTCCCCGAACATCAAACGAAAAATCATACCTGCTACGATTGTTGATGCTAATGTCGGCATAAATAAGGAAGCACGAAATAGCGTTTTTAGCTTCACGAGTTTCGAATCTAATATAACTGCAAAAATAATTGGTAATATGGTTAATAATATCACCGTTAGGACAACGTATATCGTTGTATTTGACAACGCTTTATAAAAGGTTGGATTAAAAACCCTTTCATAATTTTGCAATCCAATAAATTCAACTTGACCTGGTAGTACACTTTGGAAACTCATAATAATACCACGAATTGCCGGATAAACAGTTAGTATTAAGAAAGAAAGTATAAATGGTGATACAAAAACATAAGGTACAACCTTCTTGGAATTTAAGAATTTCATAAATGGGCTTGGACCTTTATTTGTATCAACTGTTTGATTTGTTGCCAATGTAACCCCTCCTCTAATGTATACGCTTTCAAGAATTAAAGCCTTCCTAAAACTCTTCTGTAGTACTAGTTGTTTCAGTAACATATTTAAATCAATAGTTACTAAAACGTACGTATAAGTGGTGTGTGATTCTATTATATATAACTGTATAAGTTTTTTCAATCTTTTTCTACAAAAAAACTAATTTTATAAACAAATACATTCAATTCAAGTCTAATTAAGATAGTTTTTTTATCAATTCTATTTATTCATCATTTAGTTATTGTTAAATAAAAAACAACTTCATTCTTTGAACTATAATATGAATAAAAAATACTAAAAACACTCTCACTTATTATTCAAAGCATTGAAGTGGAGCTATTATGGGCAACTATTCACCATGGTAAATGAGAAAAGCCGATAAGGATATCCTTATCGGCTTTCATCACTTCTTATTTTACCCTAATGCTTAATACTGATTTTGAAGGTAATCTCATGGTTAATTCACTACCATTTGTCTGAAAATCATTAAATGCTTCTGGTTTTACATTGTCTGGGTTATCAAACGTATTATGTGCATCCATTTCATCTGCTGTTATGATGCGACCGGAAACATTCTCAAGATCTTTACCACGCAAATCAATTGCTAAATCTGCTGATTCCGCTTTATCTAAGTTACATAATGTAATCGTAACTGAACCGTCTGCTGCTTTTGATGCTGAAGCTGATACCTGTGGGATTTCTTTATCCCCCACTTTAATGGAACCAGTTTCGATGTTTAAGTTTAAGCGCTCCGCATCCTGGTGCACTTTATACATTTCAAACACGTGATACGTAGGTGTTAAAATCATTTTTTCCTTATCCGTTAAAATCATAGACTGAATAACGTTAATTGTCTGTGCAATGTTTGCCATTTGAACACGATCGTTATGCTCATTAAAGATGTTAAGTGAAACACCAGCTACCAATGCATCACGTATCGTATTTTGCTGATATAAGAAACCTGGATTCGTACCTGGTTCCACATCATACCAAGCACCCCATTCATCAATGATCATGGCAATTCGTTTTTCCGGATCATACTTATCCATAATAGTTCCGTGTTTCTCAATTAACTCTTCGATGTGAAGAGTTTTCTCCATCGTAATATCCCATACATCTTCCGTGAAATCTGTCGCTGGTCCCTTGTTCCAGAAACCTCCTGGATGGACATAATAATGTAGGCTTAAGCCGTCCATCAGATGAGCAGCTTCTCTCATTAGTACTTCTGTCCAGTTATAGTCATCTACATTGGCACCACCAGCAATACGGAAAATTTCATTATCACCATAATTTCTTACGTATGTCTGGAATCTACGATATAAATCAGCATAATATTGCGGACGCATATTTCCACCGCATCCCCAGTTTTCATTACCTACACCAAAATATTTTAATTTCCAAGGTTCTTCTTTACCATGTTCCTTCCGCCAATTAGCCATTGGAGACTCACCGTTGAAAGTCATATATTCAACCCATTCGGACATCTCCTGAACCGTTCCACTACCAACATTTCCATTGATATATGGCTCTGTATCTAACAATTCACAGAGCATGTAAAATTCATGTGTTCCGAAATGGTTATTCTCAATAACGCCACCCCAGTGTGTATTGACCATACGTTTACGATTTGCTCTCGGACCTACACCATCTTTCCAATGGTATTCATCAGCAAAACAACCCCCTGGCCAACGAAGCACTGGAATATCCAAGTTACGTAATGCTTCTACCACATCATTTCGTATCCCGTTGGTGTTTGGTATGTCAGAATCCTCACCTACCCAAAAACCTTCATAAATACACCGGCCTAGATGCTCCGCAAAGTGTCCATAAATATTTTTATTAATCGTACCTTTACCAACATCGGCATTGACAATTACTTTTTTTGTCATACTCTCACCTCATTATAGATTTAGTCATGTAATATTTACATTTGTATTTTTATTAATTATGGCATGCGAGGCTAACCCGTAACCTTCGATCCCAAAATATTACGGAGGAGGTATACCAAATACACTCCTCCAGCTATTTCATATAATTACGCTTTTACTTTTTTTAAACGAATCATATTCCAAGAGAACTTAGGGAAAATACCTACTAATTTCCCGTCATCTAAATAAGATTCTCCATTAGCATGTGGTTTTACATTCTCTTGACCAGGGAGATTTACTGCTTTCGCATCTTCATTTTCAAGAACAATGTGTTCCACCACACCATAACCTTCAAAGGAACGGACATCGATATCAACTTCTAATGGTTTTTCTAAGTGACGGTTAGTAGCAAATACTACTAACTCTTCTTTTTCTTCATTGTATACAACAGATGGATCTAGATAGGGAACATCTGTAAAATCTTTACTATCATATCTAGGTGAACTTACTACTGGTTTAAGTGCTACACCACGTCCATATACAGATGTATAGAAATATGGATAGAAGATCGTCTGTTTCCATGCAGCTCCACCATTTTCGGTCATTATTGGTGCGATAACGTTTACAAGTTGAGCCATGCATGCAACTTTTACGCGATCAGAGTGACGTAGCATGGTATTTAACATACTCCCTACTAAGAGCGCATCTTCAAATGTATAAACGTCCTCCAATTGTGGCGGTGCTACTGTCCATGGATCAATTTCTTTATCTTGTTCATTTGAGTGGAACCATACATTCCATTCATCAAAGCTTAGATACATATTCTTTTTGCTACGTTTTTTCGCTTTAATATAATCACACGTAGAAATGACAGTTTGAATAAAGTTTTCCATATCCATTGATTTTGCTAAAAAGTTAGCAGTGTCTCCACTACGGTTACCATAGTATTGGTGTAAGGAAATATAATCTGCTACTTCATAGGTATGTTCTAACGTTTCTGCTTCCCAACTAGGGAAAGTTGGCATATTGGAATTAGAGCTACCACAGCTTACTAACTCTATTTCGGGATCTACAAGTCTCATTGCTTTAGCTGTTTCATAAGCAAGACGTCCATATTCATGGGCTGTTTTTTGTCCAACCTGCCATGGCCCGTCCATTTCATTACCAAGGCACCATGTTTTAATATTGTGAGGATTTGTGTAGCCATGTGATTTACGTAGATCACTCCAGTATGTTCCACCTGGATGATTACAATATTCTAATAGATTTCTAGCAGCATCGATGCCTCTCGTACCTAAGTTAACTGCCATCATAACATCGGTATTGGCTGCTTTTGCCCAATCCATAAACTCATTCGTACCAACTTGGTTTGTCTCCGTTACTCTCCATGCTAATTCGAGACGTTTTGGACGGTCTTCTTTTGGGCCTACACCATCTTCCCAGTTGTATGCTGAAACCATGTTACCACCAGGATATCTGACAATTGGCACTTGCAGTTCTTTTACTAAATCAATAACATCTTGTCTGAAACCTTTGTCGTCTGCTGTAGGATGATCTGGCTCAAAAATCCCACCATATACAGCTCTTCCTAAGTGCTCGATAAATGATCCGTAAACTCTAGGGTCAATTTCCGAAATCTGAAACTCTTTGTCTACAACCATCTTTGCCTTCACTGTTTCATTTACCATGTCTTTCATCCTTTCTTTTTAAAAGTACTATAATTACAACATTACTAATAAAGTGAGACTTCCATCAGTGGAGATTTTACGGACGATTAACATCATGATAAATTAATACGCTTACATAAAAGTAAGTTAAACGTACATGATTATATACTTATCAAAAATATGTACGTATATTAAGATTATGGCATAAATGAATTTTTGTCAAGATTCTAACAACTAGAAAAGTAATATCTATAGATTGCTAATTTTCTTTTCACATTCATAGTCAACGCTTAAAAAGAAGAACTAGTTATGATGGTTAACTAGTTCTTCTCTTACTTATTAAGTTGTTCCATATTTTGCTCTGTAGTTGACTGTCTAACAATTAATTCCGGTTCATACAGATGGGATAACTGATCTTTGTTGTGTATCGCTTCACTCCTCTTAGTCATTTGTATAATCGCCTTCGCTGCATCTAAACCTAATTGACTTTTCGGGTGTTTAATTGATGTCAATTTAACTTCCGATATCTCAACTAACATGGAATCATCAAAACCAATTAAAGATAATTGCTCAGGTATTTTAATTCCTAACTTCCTTATTTCATCCATTAAATATAATACTAATTGATCATTATAACAAACAATTGCCGTTGGTTTATTTTCCTTCATTGCTAACAACTTTTTTAATTCTACTAAAGGTTTGGTAAGTTGGTTATCTGTGGAATAAGTAACAATATTCTTCGGATTTAATGATATATTCAGGTCTCTGTGTGCCTTAATATAACCTTTTAACCTTTTTTGACCTTGCGCATCATCTGTCTTATACATGCACGCAATTTCCATATGGCCTAATTCCAGCAAATGTTTTGTTTGTATATATCCACCCTTCACATCATCTATCATAAAATATACCGGTTCTAATTCTTCGTAAAATGCATTGATCATTACATATGGAATTTTTGCTCGTTCCAAATTTAAGTAATATTTTAGATTAGGATTAGCTGAAGCACTATGTGTCGGTTCAATAATAATTCCGTCATAGTTGCCTGACAACAAATGGCTTAGTATTTTCTTCTCTTGTTCATATTTATTATTTGTATTAAAAATACTGACATGATAGCCTTGTTCACTTAAATAAGCTTCTGCCCCCCGAATAATGGAAGGAAAGATATATTCAGAAATATATGTAGTAACAATCGCAATACTTTTATTTTGTTGAACAAAAGAATGGGTCTTCCCTTGATTAGATCGATCTGCACAAAAAGTACCTGCTCCTTGTTCCCTGTATAACCAACCCTCATTCACCAATTCTCCTAATGCTAACCTTACAGTATGTCTGCTTACATCAAACTGTCGCATTAGTTCACTTTCTGAGCTTATTTTTTCGTGCTTCTGGATCAAACCTTCTAATATCTTTGATTTTATTGATTGCTTTATCTTTTTATATTTAGCCTCCATGTCTTCTGATCCCCCTACTTCCTGTACACAAACAATGACTTAAGCGAACGCTTTTTATAAGCAGAAATTACTAATATATCGACACACAATTTGAAAGCGATTACAACAATGTGTTCATATTAGAATCTTCTAAATTATACGTACTACTAGTATAGCAGATTATGAAGTTATTACAATAATTGTATGGTATCTTTTTGACATCAGATATCACCAAATAAAACGTATACCTTACGCTTCAGATCAGATCGAAACATGTGTATACGTTTTTCGGAGATTTAAAAACATGCAGCTCAGCCATTCAATCTTTAAATGGTGCGGTCGAGTTACGGATAACCAACTTAGGATCAAAACGAATAAGATCATTTTCCATGTTTTGTTGTTTCTTAGATCCTTTATTTTTTTTCACCATGTCTAAAATCACTTTTGCTGCCAATTCTCCCATTTCACTCTTCGGATGGCTTACAGTAGTTAGTTTAACTTCCGTTAGCTCAGCCATAAATGAATCATCAAATCCTACAATCGAAATATCTTCTGGTACCTTTAATTTTGCTTCTCTTAAAACATCCAGTAATTTGATAGCCAATTCATCGTTATAACATACAATTGCTGTTGGACGTTTACCTTCTGGTTCACTCAGTATTTGTTTTAACATGTCAATTGGCTTTGATGACTTTTCCTCTGTGTTATAAGTCACAATATTATTAGGTAATATTTCGATATTATGCTTACGATGTGCTTTTAAATAACCTTTCATCCGTTTGGTTCCCTGGATATCATCATTTTTAAAAAAACCTACAATATTTCGGTGACCTAATTCAATGACATGTTCTGTTTGAATCAGACCTCCTTTTTCATCATCAACTACAATGTGAAAAGGTTCTAACTCATCATAATAAGCATTGATCATTAAGTAAGGAATGTGCTCACGTTCTAAATTCAAATAGTAATTAATATTAGGATTGCTTATCGCACTACGGGTTGGTTCAATAATGACACCATCGAAATGCTGCATCAGGATTTTTTCCAAAAACTTACGCTCCATATCATGATCATTATTCGTACTGAACAGACTTACTTGATATCCTTCCTTACTTAAATAGGATTCAGCTCCCCTAATGATCGAAGGAAAAATATAATCAGATAAGTACGTTGTAATTAACGCTATGTTTTTCTGATCAACCATCGTTTGTGAATTACCTTTTGAACGATCGGCACAAAATGTCCCCGCTCCTTGTTCACGGTAAAGCCATCCTTGATTAACTAGGTCACCAATCGCTAAGCGGACTGTATGTCTGCTCACACCAAATTCCTTCATTAATTGACTTTCCGAACTAATCTTTTGATGTGGTTGAAATGTACCCTCTAATATTTGGGATTTTATTGCCTCTTTTACTATACTGTATTTTGTCTGCATTGCTCGCACCTCATTTTTTACCTTATCTACTAATAAGGATAAAGGTTTAACTAACTCTGTCAAGCACTTTTGGAATAAGAAAAGCTCAGGAGCACCCGCTTAAAACAAGAGCGGCTGGAGCGAATCAACTGAGATAAAGGAATCACGGTGAGCTTTCGAAGCGATATCCAGCACTTCCTAAAGAAGAATGGAAGAAAGAAAGTCCCAAAGTGTTACTGTGCCGTTTATATTACTTTGGTAACATAATGAATGTGAGAATAGTTAAAAGTATACACGCGTTTCACTTATGGTCGAAACGCGTGTATACATATTCTCAAGCCGTCCTACATGAGACCCTCTTGAAACTCACTATAATATCTTAACGATAAACTGCTTCATTCCATTTTAATTCATTACGGAACTGACGAAGTTTCGTGTCTTCATCAATGACTACACATTCGATTTTTGTCATATTAGCAAAATCGTATAATTGTTCTGTAGTCACATCAAAGGAGAATACCGTATGGTGTGCTCCACCTGCATAAATCCATGCTTCCGTTGCTTCGCTTAGTGATGGTTCCGGCTTCCATAACACTTTTGCAACTGGTAAATTTGGTGTTTCAATTTCCGGTTGTTCTGCTTTTACCTCATTAATCACAAGACGATAACGGCCACCCATTTCAACCAAGGATGCGTTAACAGCATCTCCACCACGTCCATCAAATACCAGACGGGCTGGATCTTCTTTTCCACCGATACCTAATGGATTAACTACAATTTTAGGTTTTGTTGCTGATACAGTTGGACAAATCTCCAACATATGAGAACCAAGGATCATTTCGTTACCTGGTTCGAGGTGATACGTATAATCCTCCATGAAAGACGTGCCTTTATTATTGGAAATAATTTTCATAAAGCGAAGTAAAGCTGCTGTTCGCCAGTCACCTTCACCAGCAAAACCATAACCTTCCGCCATAAGACGCTGTGCTGCAAGACCCGGTAACTGTTTCATACCATGTAAGTCTTCAAAGTTTGTCGTCAATGCCGTATAATTTCCTTTTTCTAAAAATGATTTTAATCCTAACTCGATTTTTCCTTGATATAAAATAGAATCACGGATTGGACCTGGTTCACTAGCTTCTGCAGGCAATTCATATAAATCTTCGTATTCTTTGTATAGAGCATCCAATTCTTCATCTGTCACTTGATCCATTTCTTCTACAAGATCGCCAATACCGTAATAGTCAACCGTCCAACCGAACTTAATTTGCGCTTCAACTTTGTCACCATCTGTTACGGCAACATTACGCATATTGTCACCAAAACGAGCAACGCGGATATTACTACCTTCTGCAACAGCTGCAGCAGTTTTCATCCAATCTGAAACTTTTGATACAACGTCTTTACTTTGCCAGTGACCTACCACTACTTTTCGAGATACATCCATTCTAGTACCAATAAAACCATATTCTCTATCACCGTGTGCTGCCTGGTTTAAGTTCATAAAGTCCATGTCAATGCTTTCCCAAGGAATGTCACGGTTAAACTGTGTATGCAAGTGCAATAAAGGTTTTTGCAGTGCTTTTAAACCAGCAATCCACATTTTTGCTGGAGAGAATGTATGCATCCAAGTGATCACACCTGCACAATTTTCATCTGCGTTTGCTTTTTGCATTAAGGTGTGAATATCTGGTGCTGTTGTCAATACCTCTTTAAATTCTATTTCAAAAGGTAAGGTACCTTCTTTGTTTAACCCTGATACTATTTCCATTGAGTTATTAGCTACTTCTTGCAGTGTTTCTTCTCCATATAAATGTTGACTACCTGTGACAAACCAAAATGTATAAGGACGTACTTCTAACATGTGATTTCCTCCTCTGATTATTTTCTTTAATAGTTGTTAATAAATGTAATATGTCCTAAGAGTCTGCTTGCAAATGAATTATCCTGCATTCTCTTGTCATAATCTCTTCACTATTTTTTATCTTGACCATAGTACGCATTGGCACCATGTTTTCTTAAATAGTGTTTATCTAACAAAAATTGGTCCATATCTTGTGCATTTGGGTTAATTTGATACGTATGCAATGCCATCTTCGCAACCTCTTCCATGACTACTGCATTATGAAGTGCTTCATGCGGATCTTTTCCCCAATTAAATGGTGCGTGACTGTGTACCAACACACTCGGAATTTGTAACGGATCAATATCCTGGAATGATTCCACGATCACATTACCTGTTTCCCATTCATAATCACCCGTCACTTCTTCTTCTGTCATACGACGAGTGCATGGGATGGTGCCATAAAAATAATCTGCTTGTGTCGTACCAAGCGCTGGGATTCCTTTACCAGCCTGAGCCCAACTTGTCGCCCATGGAGAATGAGTATGAACGATACCGCCGATCCCAGGAAACTTTTGATATAACAAACGATGTGTCGGTGTATCTGAAGATGGTTTCAAATCACCTTCGACAATATTGCCTTCCAAATCTAATACAACTAAATCTTCAGTCTTTAATTCCTCATACGGTACACCACTTGGCTTAATTACCATCAAACCCGACTCTTTATCGAAACCGCTTACATTGCCCCAAGTAAATGTTACTAAACCATACTTAGGTAGATCACTGTTTGCTTCCAATACTTGCTGTTTTAATTCTTCAAGCATGCTTACATCCACCCTTTTCTTCATATTTCATTCTTGTACGTATGTGTAAAAGTAATTACTTTTATCATAATACAATTCGTACGTACATTCAATATATAATTATTATTTTTATGAAATTTTATACAAAATACTTAAAAAGATACTTTACATAGCTCAGAAATGATAATGCTGAATGTATATTTTACCTGTATCGGTTCAGCATGATGATGGGTAATCCACAATCCCATTTCAGTGGCTAAATCAAAGTGGATCTCTTGTTTTGATAAATCTGTTCCAGGGATAACCATATTCCCTCCACAACGTAATAATGGTTCAAATACTGGAAATCAAACTTCTTTCGTTGGCGGATATTCTTCTTTCCAGCCAATCATACATACTTCATCATTAACAAACCAACCTCGACATTTCACTTTCGCTTTTTTAGAATGAATGGTTTTCATCTGCATATTAACGCTTTCTTTTTTAGCCGGTAAAATATCTGCCCAGAACCCAAAAAGGATCTACACCTGAAAATTCTCTAATTATGTATAAAAGTCCGTGAATAATCCCTAAGTCATCCCGACCAGCAATTTGCATAATCGTCGTTTCACCCGTGGAAAATGAAATTTGGTAAGACACTAGTTCGGTTAATGACTTGTCATAACATATTTGATATCCCTTTGTACCATACACATAAAATGTTCCATTATTTCCCTTCTAGTATACATCGAACTAACATATTCTTGTATGTTTCATATGTTAGTTCGATGACAAATACAAGTCAACTAAATTGTACGGATGATTAGGTATCAATCAAAAACTTTACGTTTTGATGCTGATAAACTAACTCAAAATCCTGGTTTTCTAATAATTGGTGATATAGATCCTCCGGTGAGAACCATAAATGGTCATTCTCAAAAGTATAATTTGCGCCAAAGTGATAACAGATCCACACTAATTTCGAACAATAAATTTTATCCCAGGGATCATCTAACTCCTGTGAAAGGTCAAAGGAAAAGGTTGGCTTATGAATACCTTTTTCCACATTAAGCTTATATTTCTGATAATATTCAATCGCATATTGTGCTACTTTTTCTCCTACCTCTGATTGTACCGGTCGAAATTGAGCATGTACTGGATGCTTATCCAGAAACTGTTTGATTGAGCTACGAATAATGGCAGGCCCAAGGCCAGGTGATTCAATTAATTCATTCTCATTTATTACAAGTGCGGAATGTCCCATGTATCCCGTTAATTCTGATTTCAAGTTATCACTGGCTACTAAGATATCGCCAGCTTGATAGTTACGTTCCCTTATTGCATAATAAGATATTAACGGAAAATGCTCTCTTCCTAATTTATTTTCGAACAAGTATTCTATCGTTAAAATCGTGTTCGGCTTCCGCTCCTGCAATGTAACCAAAACACCATCATCATCCAAACCGCTAGCCACCCATACATCATTCTCATACACCTTAAATCGCACATCATCCACACAAGGTCTCACAAACACCAAACCATTCCGAATCCACACATTAAAAAACTCCATTACAAACCACCTCACCATAGAATATGAAAAAAACTAGTCAAGGGCACAGGGGGAAGCAGCCCATTTTTGATTTTTTATTTTTATCAACTGACTAACAAAAAAGCACCCTTACCGCTTTACACGATAAGAATGCTTTCTCTATCTAAAATACAATTGTCTTATTTCCATATACGATAATCCGGTCTTCGAGATGCCATTTAGTTGCTCTTGCTAGCACGCTACGTTCTACAGATTGACCGATTTTTTTCATTGCTTCAACATTATCGCGATGATCAACTCGACTGATATCCTGTTCGATAATCGGTCCTTCATCAAGGTCATTCGTAACATAATGTGACGTGGCACCGATCAATTTTACCCCGCGGTGATACGCGCGTTCATAAGGTTTTGCGCCAATAAACGCTGGTAAAAAGGAATGATGTATATTAATAATTTTATCTTTAAATGTCTCTACGAAATTTGGTGTGAGAATTTGCATATAGCGTGCTAAAACAATCACATCTATCTCATTTTCCTGTAATAATTGAATTTGCTTTTCCTCTACCTGTTTACGGATATCTTTATTGGCAGGAATATAATAATATGGAATACCAAGCGGTTCGACAAATTCCCGTGATGTTTCATGATTACTAATCACAAGACTGATATCTGCCATTAGGTCACCACTTTGCCACTCCCATAGCAATTCTAATAAACAATGAGGTTCTTTGGAAACAAAGATCGCCACTTTCTTTATTTGGTCCACATATTTAAATGTTGCTTTCATATTAAACGCTGTTTTAATCTTTTGAAAATCAGCCTCTAATTTTTCAACTTGAGCTTTTAAATTATCCATCTCAAATTCTATGCGAATAAAAAACTCGCCACCATGCGGGTCAGTAGAGTATTGATTGGATTCGATGATATTGGCATCGTGCTCATATAAAAATTGAGACACTGCCGCCACAATACCGGGCTGATCGGCACAATTAATTAACAAACGTGCTCGGTTTTTATTTATTTTCTTAAATGCTGCTATCTTTTCTGCTATATAACTTTTCATCTTAATCCCTCTTTACTTTAATCGTTCTTTATTACTTTACCACGTTACAGATGACGGTCAAGAGTTCTTATGAAAATATTTTATCCATAATCGCAATAAACTGCTCTACTTCCTCTTGATTTGCCGTTAATGGTGGCAATAAACGAACGATCTGCGGTCCCGCAACCACAATTAATAATTGATGTTCCTCTCTTGCTTTATTGACATAATCAATCGCTTTTCCATCTACTTCAAGGCCGATTAACAATCCTTCACCTCTGACAGACTTCACTTCTTTCTTATGTTCCACTAAATTCTCTAATGCATTCCATAAATAGTCCGCTATTTTGTTAGCATGATCTAATATATCTGTTTGGGTAAGATGGTTAATTGTTGCTAGACCTGCAGTTGTTACGATCGGATTACCTCCAAATGTACTTCCGTGTGTACCAGGAGAAAAAACTTTAGCAACATGCTCTTTAGCAATTATGGCACCAATCGGAAAACCAGATCCCAGACCTTTTGCCACACTAATCACATCTGGCTCAATACCGTAATGCTGATACGCAAAAAGTTTCCCTGTCCGTCCCATACCTGTCTGAATTTCATCAATCATGAGTAAAATACCATGTTCTTGACAAGTCGCTGCCAGTTTACTCACCCACACAGGATCAGCTGGTATGACCCCGCCTTCTCCTTGGACGAGTTCTAGTAATACAGCAACTGGTTTCTGTTTAACTAACTCATCAAGTGAATCATCATCATTAAAAGGTAAAAACGCAAAACCCGGTGTTAAAGGGGTAAATCCTTCTTGGATTTTTTTTTGACCTGTGGCAGACAATGTAGCCATCGTCCGGCCATGAAACGAATTGTTAAAGGAAATGATTAGCGGATTATCCTGCTTCAATACATCATGACCATATTTCTTGGCAATTTTTATAGCTGCCTCATTTGCTTCTGCCCCACTATTACAAAAAAACACCTGATCACCAAAACTATGATCTGTTAATGCTTGTGCCAATTTTTCCTGGGAGGGAATATGATAGAGATTGGAACAATGCCATAGCTTGGACAGTTGTTCTTGTACTGCTTGCTCTACCACATCTGGCACATGTCCTAAATTACATGTCGCAATACCAGACGTAAAATCTAAATACTTTGTCCCCTGTTCATCCCATACATAACTTCCTTTCCCTTCTACTAAGGTAATCGGAAAACGTCCGTATGTATGCATCACAGGACTTTCGCTCTCTTTATACATATGGCACCTCCTGCTCTAAAGCAATTCTTGTTCCCACTTGCTTCCCTTGCATAAACTCTATTAAACCATGGTCAGCTGTACCATCGACAATCGATACTTCCCGTACATTCTTGCGCAAGGCGGATAAAGCAGATTTAACCTTTGGAATCATCCCGCCAAATATGACTTCTTGTTGGATTAATTCTTCAATTGTTGCTTCATTCAGTTGATGAAAAACTTGTTTTTCACCATCTACTTCGTGATATATTCCTGGAATATCACTAATAAAACATAACTTCGCCTCTAATGCTTGTGCAACAGCTGATGCTGCCATATCTGCATTTATATTATAACGTTGCCCTGTTTTATCCATACCAATCGGTGAAATCACAGGAATTAGACCTTGACTGGCAAAGCTTTCTAACAAACTTGTATTGACTTGTATCACTTCTCCAACAAAACCGAGAGTAGTATCATCCGTCATCCGCTTTGCTTCTAATAAGTTTCCATCTATCCCACTTACACCAATTGCCTTGCCTTCCACTTCTGCTATTTTACGGACAATTCCTTTATTCATTGAACCACTAAGAGCCATTTCCACCACATCTAATACTTCATTAGTAGTCACACGTAAGCCGTTTACAAAAGTAGATTTCACTCCTGTTTGCTCTAATAATTGAGAAATTAACGGCCCGCCACCATGGACAATGATCGGCTGCCATTCCCCTTGTTGCTGGATGGTCACAATATCTTGATAAAAAGAGGGAGGCAGCTGTTCAAACACACTACCACCACATTTAATCACTACATAGTTCACAATACTTCCTCCTTACGTACGATAAGAAGCGTTTATTCTGACATATTCATAAGATAGGTCACAGCCCCATGCGGTTGCCTTCCCGTTGGCATCGCCTAACTTTACAAGAATCATTACTTCATCTTTCAATAAGTACTGTTTTGCCGCTTCCTCATCAAATGGATGGGGCACACCGTTTTCTACTACTAAAATATCACCTAAATAAATGCTCACTTTATCTGGATCTAAAGACTCACCACTATAACCGATCGCTGTAATAATACGCCCCCAGTTAGCATCTGCTCCATGAATCGCTGTTTTTACGAGATTGGACGAAATAATTGATTTAGCAATTGCTGTAGCTGATTCATCTGTAAACGCACCGTCTACTTGTACTTCCACTAATCGGGTAGCACCTTCTCCATCACGCGCAATTTCTTTCGCTAAGTATTCACATACAAATTTTAAAGCTTGGTAAAACTTTTGCCACTCTTTATGTTCTGATGTTAATGCTTCATTTTCTGCTTTTCCATTTGCTAATACTAAAACCATGTCATTTGTACTTGTATCTCCATCAACAGTAATCATGTTGAACGATTGATTCGTAATCGCTTTTAATGTATCTGATAAATGAGAAGAAGATATATTTGCATCGGTAGTAACAAAACCTAGCATTGTTGCCATATTCGGATGGATCATACCAGAACCTTTGGCAGCTCCACCGATTGTTACTGTTTGACCATCTATTTCTAGTTCAATCGCAATTCCCTTTTCCTTTGTATCTGTTGTTAGAATAGCTGTTTCAAATTTTTCAGCGCCAACTTGATTATTTTCAGGGATTTGGCTAATTCCTTTTTGCAGTGTTCCCATAGGTAATAATTCACCAATCAGACCGGTTGATGCCACTGCCGCAAGATGTTCTTCTACTCCTACTGTTTCGGCAAATTGTTTACGCATATCATAAGCATCTTGCAATCCTTGTTCACCTGTACAAGCATTCGCAATGGCTGAATTGACAATAATTGCTTGTAATTGGTTTTCCTTTGCGATACTTTCCTTTGTTACTTTAAGCGGGGCAGCTTGAAAGACATTCATCGTATAAACTCCTGCCGCCTGTGCTGGTACTTCAGAATATACCCAACCTAAATCTGTTTTCTTTTTACGTAGTCCACAATGTAAACCTCCGGCTTGAAAGCCTTTTGCAGAGGCGATATTTCCATTTTTAATTATTTTAAAATGTTCTTGATGATCTCCCATGTCTGCTTTTCACTCCTTAAGGATAAATAGGTAACTGATCTAAGCCTGTTTTTTCTTCCCAGCCGTACATTATATTCATATTTTGAATTGCTTGACCAGATGCTCCTTTTACTAAATTATCAATGACAGAAACAATGATAAGTTTTCCTGTCCTTTCATCTGCATATAATCCGATGTCACAATAATTACTGCCATAGACCTCTCTTGTTGAAGGGAGCACCCCTTCTTTCCGTACACGTACAAAAGGATGATCTTGGTAGTAAGTTTGATAGGTATCAATCAACTGTTTTGTAGAATAATTGTCTTTCATATCAACATATATTGTACTCATGATTCCTCTTGTCATTGGCACAATGTGTGGAGTAAAGATCACTTGAATATCTTTATTTGCTCGATCTGTTAATATTTGCTCTATTTCAGGAATATGCTTATGGACCCCAATATTATAAGCTTTGAAGTTTTCATTCATTTCTGAAAAATGAACATTCAGTGATAAGCTTCGTCCAGCTCCGGATACACCAGTTTTTGCATCTATGATGACCGATGACCGGTCAACCAAATCTTTATCAAAGGCTGGCATTAATCCCAAAGTCGTTGCAGTTGGATAACAGCCTGGATTTGCTAGAATGCTAGTTTGTTTGATTGCTTGTTTATTAATCTCGGGTAATCCATACACTGCTTTTTCAATATATTCCCGAGGCGCGATTTCCTCTCCGTAATACGCTTGGTATTTCTCCCCATCTCGCAAACGGAAGTCTCCTGATAAATCAATGCATCGCACTCCTTTATCCACTAATGCTGGAATGACATTTTTGCTCACGTTAGAAGGTGTAGCAAAAAAGACTAGCTCAACCTCTTCTGCAAGCGTATCAACATCCAATTCTGCCATTTCCATATCGATAATATCCACAACATGTGGATATACTTCGGCTAAATCTGTTCCACTATTTGAATGTGATATAACTTTTTTCACTTCAACATGTGGATGGTTATGCAAAAATCGTAGTAATTCCACCGCTCCATAACCCGTTCCACCTATGATTGCTACATCCACAATATTTCCCCCTAATTTCCGTGTGTGATTAGTTTATAATTATACTCCATTTTGCATTTTCATGCAATAAAGTTTATATAAAAAATTCAGAAAGTTGTTTCTTTTAACTAAAACAATATTGCTTTCCTCATAAATAGCTTAGATTATATAGATATTAACAGTCATTCATTTTTATGTATAATTTTATCACATACAAACATTCATTCACTTGTATAAATATCCAAATATGCCTGACAAAAACAAGAATCGTGAACATGCAAAAAAGGGGGATATCTGATCGTTTACTTTGCTCACATACGTTTATTAGGTTGAAATGAATAGTATAGATAACACCCGCTTCGGCTTGTCCATTTCGCTTTCCGGGTGGCATGCTCGTCAGCTAACTTTGCAAAGTGGATTTTCCGATCACGCTGATCTACCCAGGAGTCGAAATGGCCTCCTACGCTAAATAATGCTCGACATTGCGTGTAAGTAGTGATGACGACTGCAACTATCTAGCGAAGGCCGGACGCTTCTACTCCAGTGGGAACTGTTTTACTCGAAGATCCACTTTTTCAAGCGGTTTTTGCTTGGAAAAGTTAGCTGAGAGGAAAACCCCTCGGAAAAGGAAGTGGCCAGCCGTAGCGATTGCCTTGCACACAAGAACTCCATAACCATTCAACAAAATCTTTGTTTATTTCACCTTTTAATAAGAATTGGTTACCAAAACGTTTTAATACTTTCCTTGCTTATAAAAAAAGATAGGAGAATCCCATCCCCTACCTTCATATACTTTATCTAAGATTATCTACCGCTGCTCTTTCAATTGTAAGTCCATTCTTATAACGTTCCATAAACTGTTCAAAACCTTCTACATCTTTAGAATCTGGTGACACAGTCTTAACCGCTTGCTCTGCAAAGATTTTCCCACTTAAATAATCTTCCAATGTTTCATTGTCTTCTTTATTAATCATATAAGACCCAAGCAGTGCGATTCCCCATGCTCCACCTTCTCCTGCCGTTTCCATAACAGAAACAGGAACATTAAAGGCAGATGCTAAAATGCTTTGAGCAACACCTTCTGTCTTAAAAATGCCACCGTGGCCTAACACTTCATTTAGCTTGACTCCCTCTTCTTTGGTTAGAATATCCATCCCGATTTTCATTGCCCCAAATGAAGTATATAAATGAGTACGCATGAAATTAGCAAGGTTAAAATTACTTTCAGAAGTACGCGTAAATAATGGACGACCTTCTTCAAAATGGGTCATATGCTCACCGGAAAGGTAGCCGTAAGATAGCAATCCACCACCATCAGCATCTCCTTGTAGTGCTTTTTCAAATAACGTTTCGAACAACTTATTCTTATCCACGTCAAAACCGATAGCTTGGGTAAACTCTTCAAATAATCCAACCCATGCATTCAAGTCTGATGTACAATTATTCGAATGTGCCATTGCTACAAGATTACCTGAAGGTGTTGTCACTAGGTCAATCTCTGGATGTACTTTTGATAAATCCTTTTCCATTACAACCATTGCAAATGCAGAAGTACCGGCAGAAACGTTACCTGTGCGCTTTGCTACACTGTTTGTTGCAACCATTCCTGTTCCTGCATCACCTTCTGGCGGACATAGTGGAATACCTGCCTCCAATTCACCTGTAACATCTAATAATTTCACGCCTTCTTCTGTAAGAGTTCCTGCATTTTCACCTGCTACTAAAACCTCTGGTAAAATATCTTCCAACTTCCATGGTGCATTTTGTGGTGCAATCATTTCATTGAACTGATCGATCATTTTTTGATTATAGCTTTTTGTATCCAGATCAATAGGAAATACACCAGATGCTTCCCCAACTCCAAGAACTTTCTTCCCTGTCAGTTTCCAATGAACATAACCGGCAAGTGTTGTTTGAAATTGGATATTATGAATATGGTCTTCCTGATTTAAAATAGCTTGATACAAATGAGCAATACTCCATCTCTGCGGAATATTATAAGTAAAGTGTTTTGTCAGTTCTGTGGAAGCCTGTTCTGTAATATTGTTCCTCCAAGTACGGAAAGGAACGAGTAGCTGTTCGTCTTTATCAAACACCATATAACCGTGCATCATGGCACTAAAGCCGATAGCACCTATTTTTTTCAGTGTGATGCCATGTTTTTGTTTTACGTCATTCGCCATTTTCTGGTAGCTGTCTTGTAGCCCCTTCCAAACTTCATCAATACTATAAGTCCACATATTGTCTACATAACTGTTTTCCCAATCATGACTGCCAGAAGCAATCGCTGTATGATCTTCTCCGACAAGAACTGCTTTAATCCGTGTTGACCCGAGTTCAATACCAAGCACTGTCTTTCCATTTTGAATAGCATTTTTCACATCATTCATATCATTTTCCTCCAATATAAAAAAAATTATGTAAATACAGAGTTAAACCTGTCACAGTAAATATATTAGCGCTTTCATTGTAATTCATGTGCTGAAAAGCTAGTCTACATCACACCACAATTGTCTTTGGGTAAAAAGTCTTTCAACTTATCTGTACATATAATCAACGTCAATTGTTTCTCTACTCATCATACCATCAAATCTACGTAAGCGTCAATCTGAATTTGTACGTACGTGTATTGCTTGAAAAATGATTAGGGTCTAACATTGTTAAAACTACCCGCAGATTGTTCATCTACGGGTGGAATTTATCGCTATTTCGCTATCACTTTGTTTTCTAATGTGCCGATTTTGTCAATCTCTAGCGTGACGATATCCCCGGATTGAAGCAGTTTAGGTGGATTCATCGCAAAACCAACTCCATCAGGTGTTCCCGTTAAAATGATATCTCCTGGATCTAAAGTGATTAAATTGGAAATAAAACTAATTAAATCCGAGATATCAAATATTAAATGTTCTGTATTAGAGGATTGACGTAATTCACCATTAACATAGGATTTGACTGCCAGATTGCTTGGGTCTGCTAATTCAGATGGGGTTACCAACCAAGGACCGATTGGCGTGGTATGATCTAATGACTTTCCTTGCAACCATTGCGGTGTACGCTTTTGTAGGTCACGTGCTGAAATATCGTTCCCAATAGTATAACCTGCTACATATTCTAATGCCTCTTCTCTTGCTACTTTCGATGCCTTTTCACCAATAACGACTGTTAACTCCACTTCATAATCTAGCTTATCTGTAGCTTCTGATTTATGAATGTCAGCTTCAGGTCCAATTAAGGCATTGTTAAATTTAGAGAATAATACGGGATATTCCGGCAATTCACTGCCCATCTCCTTCACATGATCTGCATAATTAGTTCCGATACAAATAATTTTTGATGGCGTAGGGCTTGGTGTTTTTAATACAACTTCATCGCGGTCAAAAACGTGTACTGTGGAATGGTTTGTGATTTGTTCTAGAAGAGCTTCTGCATGTTTGATATGTACGTTTGCCTGTTCATAAAATGTATGAGGATCAGCTGGGATGATGTGACTGTCTGCAGCAATTTTATTTTGTTCGAGTAACTCTTGTTGTGCAGCATGTAAATCAATAATCTTATTTTCTTCTATTACTCCGATTCTGTTTTGTGCATATGGATGTTTCAACTGATAATTAACAAGTTTCATTTAATAACCCTCCTCTGATTTAAGATCATTTTATCACAGAACAAGCATAGAGATGGAAAGAAAGCAATTGCTCAGTTTGTCACCTATATCGTACCACAGTAGTCTCCCCCATCTCATTCGCAGTAGATACAAACTGGCGCAACAACTTATTGCGTAGATTTGCTCTTCCACCTTTTTGATGGTGAGTGCTGGGAAACGCTTCGGCAGAACACTGCGCTTTCCATGGGCACGGCTTCAGCTAACTTGGTAAAGAAAAGCACTTTACCAAGTGGATCTTCAGCCATGCTGTTACCACAGGAGTCTCCGTATTCTGCCTCCGCTAATAACATGATTCTATCTTTTTAAAAGTGAAAATACTCGGAAACTAATTCCCATGTATTACTTCTTTTTAAAACCAGAACACTACGCAAAGCGGAGGCAATATACGTAGACTCCTACGGGAACAGCGCGAGCCGAAGACCCCGCAAGAAAACGTTCTTTGTTTTCTGAGGAGGCTAAGGCCGTGCCCAGTGGCATAGAAGACACTGTGAAAGCTTGCTTGAGCAGATGTCGCACTTGTGCCCTTGGGTAAAAACGCAGTATCTTGCCGTAGCGTATTGCAGCAACCATCAAAATGCAGAATGGAAGGAAGCAATTCATTTATAGAGTTATTACGCAGTTTATGGTTTTTGTACATTGTTAAATAATTTCAAACAAAAACCCGTTTCATCAGTGATCGAAACGGGTTCATACATATTGAAGCTATTATAATATTTTACTTAAAAATGCTTTTGTTCGTTCATGTTGCGGGTTTTCGAATAGTTGTTTTGGTTCTTTCTCTTCTACGACATAACCCTCATCCATAAAAATAACACAGTCTCCTACCTCTTTTGCAAAGCCCATTTCATGGGTAACAACTACCATCGTCATTCCTTCTTCAGCTAGCTGCTTCATAACGCCCAACACTTCGCCAACCATCTCTGGGTCTAATGCAGAAGTAGGCTCATCAAATAACATTACTTTCGGTTCCATGCCCAAGGCTCTTGCAATAGCCACACGTTGCTTTTGACCACCTGAAAGCGATTCTGGGTATGCATCTGCTTTATCTAATAAACCAACCTTTTGAAGTAAATCTTTTGCCTTTTTTTCTGCATCTTGTTTACTTTCTTTTTTTACTGTGACAATTGGTAAGGTGATGTTTTCCAAAACGGTTTTATGCGGAAAAAGGTTGAACTGTTGAAATACCATCCCAACCTCTGCTCTTAGTTTATTGATGTCTACTTTTTTATCTGTTAACTCCACACCATCAATTGATACCGTTCCATTTGTTATTGATTCAATTAAGTTAAGACAGCGCAGAAATGTTGATTTACCTGAACCTGAAGGCCCGATTACAACGACAACTTCTTTTTGACCGATATCTACATTAATGTCCTTCAGCACTTCTAAATCGCCAAAGGATTTTTTTAAATGTTTGACAGAAATCATTTTACATCAAACCTTCTTTCTAGATAATTTAATAAGTACGTTAAGCTAAGGGTTAACACTAAGTAGACTAAAGCAACCATTAAGTATGGCTCCCATACCCTTAAGTATTGTCCGGATGCTGCTCTCCCCCAGTATAATAATTCTTGCGCTGCGATCATCGCACCTAGTGACGAATCTTTCAGTAAAACGATAAATTCATTACCTAATGGCGGGATCGAACGTTTAAATGCTTGTGGCAGGAGAACATGGCGCATTACTTGGAATTTATTCATACCCAATGAATGTGCCGCTTCTGCCTGGCCTTTGTCAATCGACTGTAACCCTGCACGGAATATCTCTGCAACATATGCTGAGGAGTTGAGTGACAAGGTCACCATTACGGAGATTACAGGAGTGGTTGATCCGAGTAATGTTGGTAAAACAGCATAATGAAATAAAAATAATTGCACGAGTAGAGGGGTACCTCTTAAAAAGTTAATATACCAAATAAATGGTAGACGAACAATCAGAATCGGCGACATTTTCCCTAATGCTATAAAAAAGCCGAGTATACAACCCATTAAGACACCGACTACTGACATAAGGATGGTTAAACCCATACCTTCCATAAAAAATGGGAAGTACTCGACGATTATATCAAATCTAAAATCCATATTATTGGCTCCTTTCTTACTTGCTTTGCTTTTAGTTTTCCTGGTTACGCCGGGAAATATCTATATTTCGTAAAAATAATGACTCAGTTCAGTCGCTATGTTTCTTAACAGGTACTTTGCGTTTTCTTCCCTTCACACAAATGAAAAGCGTAACAGGGTCGTTACGCTTTTTTGATTGGTGTTTTATTGGGTTAGCACTTCTATGTTTGGCTCTACTCCAAACCATTCTTGATAGATTTCTGCATATGTCCCATTATCGATTACAGTTTGAAGAGCTTCATTAATGTCTTCCTGAATTTCGCTTCCTTTCGGGAACATGATTCCGTAAAATTCTGATTCAAACGTATCAGGATCTGCAATCATTTCAACATTAGCATCTGGATTATTGGCAACATATTCCTCCGCTACTACATTGTCGGTTACTACTGTATCGACATCACCTGATTGAAGTGACATTAATGCTAACGTGTTGGAATCATATTTTGAGATATTTTCATGATTTTTCCCTAAAATCTTTTCCACTGCTGCTGCACCAGTTGTCCCTGATTGAACACCAACATTTAATTCCTTAATATCTTCACCACTTGTAATATCTTCTCCTTCACGGAAAACTACCTTATGTGTAGATTCAAAATATGGTGCAGTAAAATCATATTCTTGTTTACGGTCTTCATCTACTGTGATCCCCGCAATAGCTAGGTCAGCTTCGCCATCCTCTACGGAAAGTAACATCGCATCCCAGCCTACATTATCTAATTCATAGTCATAACCTGCTTCTTGCATGATAGCAGCTAATAAATCAATATCAAATCCTACTACTTCCCCTTTATCTAAATACGTAAAAGGCATAAATCCAGCCTCTGTTACAACAGAAAGAGTTGGTTTATCATCTGAATCATTCGTTCCTTCCGCTTGATCTGAGCTGTCATCGGTACCACACGCTACAAGAATTGCTAATAAAAAGACAGCAAATCCTTTTATCATCCATTTATTCATAAATATTCACTCCGTTTTGTATTTATACATTTTATAACGATTATCATATAGCATTCAGTCTGCAAATTCAATACTTTTGTCAGAAATTCTAAAGTTAAAACAATTCTGAATATTTGTATAATTATTATGTTACATTCTTATTAATTTTAAACTGATTTAGAAATTTCAGAAAAAAGATGAATGTTTTATAACAAATATTTGAATTCCAAATTATGAGGGGGCATTAGCGATAATTCTAATAGTATACAGAACACACATGGAGATAAGATAGTATTAAAAGACCTGACATGCGTTTTAAGGATTCCATACTTCTCCAAATTCTAGTGGATTTAAAATGATAAAACAAAGTAACATAATGGTAATGATTATAAACCATACAAGATTTACTTTTCTATTCAAATTGAATTTATTTGCCCATTTGTAAATGATTAAAAAAGTAATTATATTAGGACTAAGTGTAATAACAAAAGATAGAAGTAAGTCTGTTAGTTTGGCATCGTCACCTAATAGGGTAAAGCTGAAAAAGCCTAAAAAGCCATAAAAAATATATACTGGAGATAATAGAAGATTTAATAAAATATAGATAAGACTAGTTTTTAACATAATCCATCCTCCTTTTAAAAGTGGTGAGGAGGGTTTCCTCCTCACCATTGCTCTTATTGTATCTGGTTCAAAAATGGATAGAAATTAGTTAATGCATGTGCGTTCACTAATTCATTGCTAGAACTTGCTAATTCGTCTAATTGTGCTTGGAAATCCGGATCACTTTCTGCTTGATCTGTAATCCATTTACTAAGGTAATATAATTCTCGAGCAAGTTCTAATCGATTCCATGCTTCGATTTCGCCTTTTTCTTCCTCATATGTTGCATATAATATCAGTTAATATGTCAAAGTCAATATCTTGTTCGTCTAATACATCTCCACCATTTTTGTAATCAAAGGCAGTGATTTCTCGACCTAGTTTCTCCGATTCCAAGTATTGTCCGATTACATGTAATACATCAAAGACATTTGGTGGTTGAATACCTTATCATCATAGGAACTTCTCCACACCGTATCGATCGGAATGGCCGGATTTGTGTGGGTGTCCATGTCAATCCCTAATACATCTAGGCACGTTCACCAAAGAATGGTGCAGCGTTAAATGTTCTGGTGAATTGATAGTTGTCATCTGCTAATGCGTCATGAATTGTTTGTTTTAGGCAACCTCTTCGCCTTCTATGAAGTTCGTGTTTTTCAGGGTTAGGAATTTGCCTCCGACTTCCTCCAGATTTTAGGTCACCCTAAACAACACCCTTGTCCTAATACTGCCTTCCCTGCTCGGGACTTTAACCCCATAGTTTAAATGTATGCCCGGCACATGTAAAAAACACGAACATCACTTTGATGTTCGTGTTATCTCACAAATCAAATATTTCTGGTTCAGTTTATTTCTTAATAAAAAGCTGAGTCCAATAGTTCCCATCAGAAGTAAAGCCGACACCAATATGAGTAACCTCAGGGTCTAACAGGTTCTTACGGTGCCCTTTACTATCCAGCCAGGCTTGTACGACTTCTTCTGCCGACTTCTGGCCAGCTGCAATATTCTCAGAAGATTTTGAATAGTCAATACCAAACTGTTGTAACATATCAGAATGAGACCCATATGTTGGCGAAGTATGAGAAAAATAATTATTCTTTGCCATATCTTCAGACTTTTTCTGTGCTGCATTTCCTAACTCATGGTTGAATTTTAAAGTTCCGGCACCATTTTCACTACGTGCCTGATTCGTTAACTCGACCACTTTTTGTCTTAGCCCATCTAACGATTCTCTGTCAAATGATTGGGGCTCTTCATTTTGATCTACATAATTCTCATTTTGTTGCTCTGTTTGTTGATTATTCTCAGTTGTCTGCTGTTTTTGTTGTGTGGTTTGTTGCTGATTTTCTCCATTATTGCGCTCTTCCTGACCAAACCACTCACCTGGGTTAGCATCTTCAAAAATATTTTGCTCTCGACCAGGATTAACTGGGATTTCGTTATCGTCTCCTCTATTTTGTTGATTTCCACCAAAACCAACATTCTCTGGTTCAATGTTTTGATCTTCCGGCTCTAATGAAGACTCATTACAGCCAACCATTAAACCAATCATTAAAAACAGGACTAAATAAACCATATGTTTGTACATATATAATCACCTCAAGGAATTTTTTTACCTGTAGGTTTACTATGTACGAAACATATTTATTTATTCGTCCCATTCACTTAAGTTTATAACCCTGTTTTCACGAATCGATTTTTGGGCTGCCAATGCGACTTTAAAGGAATGCCAGCCATCCTCATAATCTGAAAGAATTTTAGAGCGATCACCGGTTTTTACAGCATGCAGAAACGCTTCATTTTCCCTTTTATAAGGATTTTGCCTTGCAATATATTTCTCTAATTTAACAGGCGTTTTCTTTTCAATATGACCCATTTGCCATTCAATAATCCCTTGGTCTGTATATGCTTCAATACCCACATCTCCACTCCCGCCTGGCAAAACAGATGTATTCGATATTTGGACTAACAAACCATTTTCTAATGTTAACGTGAACAACCCGACATCCCCTACAGTTATGGATGGATCTTTTTTTGCAGTAACTGCATTGCTCTCTTGTGCATAGACAGACTTCACCTCACCAAATAAAAAGCGAATTAAATCAACGATATGGGTTGTCTGCTCATTAAATTGTCCACCTGATTGCGCTTGGTTTTTCCACCAGTAAACACCAGGCATAGAACCCATCCATTTTCCCAAAACTGTACCTACATCAGATTCTTTCAGCATCTCCTGAAATCTCTTCACCGTATCAGCATAACGAAAATGGTATCCAACTGCTGTAAGATGATTTTTTTCGATTACTTTTTTTCTTACTTGCCGCACTTTATCTTCATCGACTCCTAATGGTTTCTCTACTAAAAAGGGGATGTTGTGTTCCATTAGGATTTCTTCATAATTTTCGTGAGCCATTGGAGGGACACAAATATACACGGCATCTAATCGTTCATAAGCTAGCATTGATTCTAGATTCTGATAACCGGTTGTTTCATAATACCTTTCAGCAAAATGCTCTGCTTTCTCCTGGCTCGAGCCAACAAATCCTACGATTTTCACATTTTCAATTCCCTGTAAAATATCCGCATGATGCTTCGTAAATCCGCCAGTACCGATGAATCCAACTCGAATCATTTACATTCACTCCTTCTCCTGAAATTAAACGGTTACATTTTATGTGACCTCCCGTATCGGAGGTGCCTTAGGAAAAGATACGTTTGTCACGCCACTTTCCAAAGCGATAATATAAAAAGGCTATTACACTGCTTAACATAAAGCTTACACCAATTCCGTAACCAATGCCATCTTCCCCCATTTTTTCGGAGAAAAGATATGCTAATGGATAACGAAGCGCCCAAAAGGAAAGTAGGTTTAATATCAAAATCTGATACATTGCCCCTGAAGCCCTGACAATCCCGTTCAAGACGAAATTAATTCCCAGAAATGGATAAAAGAAGGCAATAATTATTAAATATTTGGCACCAAACTGTACCGCTGCTTCTTCTTGGATAAATAGGCTGATACCAAACTCAGCAAACAAAACAATTAAACCGGCAAATAGAAGCATCATCACGGTATTGTAGATCACACTGTACGTTGCGATTTGTTTGACGCGGTCCCATTTGCCCACACCAATATTCTGACCGGCCATACTATTAACAGTGGCGCCCAGCGCATGTGCCGGCAGTAAAAACAGACTGTCTAAACGCTGTGCAGCACTGTAACCAGCAACAGCCGCTTCACCGTGTGATGTAACAACACTCATAATGGCTGCAGCACCTGCAGAAATAACAGCCATTTGCAAACCGGACGGAATTCCGAGATTAAGAATCAACTTTACTTCTGACCATAATGGTAATGTCGGCCATTTCAACGGTATAATTTTCTTTTTGATTACAAACATAACACCATAAACAAAAGAAAAACCTTGTGATAAAATGGTTGCAACGGCTGCACCTTGTACACCGAGGTCAAGTACAGAAATAAACAACGGATCAAGCCCGATATTTAACAGAACCGCAATCGCAACAAATTGTAATGGTGTTTTACTGTCTCCCACAGCACGTAAAGCTGTGCTGATAAAGTTGTAACCTACTAAGAAGAGAATCCCTATCGCATTAATACGCAAATAGGCTATTGCTTCTGGCATCATTGTGTCCGGTGTTCCTAGCAATAACAAAATTGGTCGGGCGAAAATAAAGCCCAATATACCCATGACAATAGCTAAAGCTGACAGTGTCACGACAAAAGCATTCACATAGGTTTGGACTCCTTCTTCATTCCCCTTTCCTTTTTGTTGGGATAATACCGTTAACGTCGTATTATTGATTCCGATAATAAAGGCGAGTACAGTAAAAATAACAGTTCCTGCTATATTTACCGCTCCTAATGCGTTTGCTCCAATAAGATTCCCCACCCACAAGCTATCAATAAATTGATAAGAGACCTGCAAGAGCTGGGCCAACATAATGGGAGAAGAAAAGTAAAACAGATCTACCCATATATTCCCATTGGTGAAATCACGGTGTCTACTCAAGAAAAATCCCCCTAGCTTCCAAGTCTTGATTCAGGCATCGTCACGCCATCCCAAATCCGTTCACTTGGTGCCTCTCTTCTCTTCACATCTGGTTCTTCTAATAATAAATAAAAATTTTTGGTAGGCAAGTCTCCTAATTGATGTTTAGCACTAAGCCGGTCTAAATAATAACGCATGTTATCAAGTTTCTTTGACTGATTATTTCCTGACTCTGAAAACTCATATAGGACACTTGCTACTGGCACTCTTTTAATCCGATGCTTTTCTGCCACCCGTAGAAAGAAATCCCAATCCCAATAGTTACGGACATTTTCGTCGAAAAGGCCAATTTCCTTATGTATTGATTTGTGATAAATACTGCCAGATGGTACATAAGTGGAATACTTTCTCATAGCTTCGACATCACAGTGATAGGCAAATAAGTAATGATCAATTGGCATTCTTTTCTCACTGGTTTCGTAATAATTAACAATTTCCACATCAGAATATACGAGATCAGCACCTCCCATCTGCTCAATCATCGTTTCTAAATGTGTAGGTAATGGCAAATCATCATCATCCATTAACATAATTAAGTCTCCATTTGCTTTTTCAATTCCCTTATTTCTTGCATATACATGATAACGATTTTCTGGTAAATCGATGATGGTTGTATCTAATTCAGGATATAATTCAGCCACATCGTTGATTTTTTCACCCGCATCATTAATAATAATCACTTCAAATTCTTGATAAGATTGCTTGACAAGTGCTGCTAATAACTCTGCAAGTGCTACCCTACGATTATAAGTTGTTATGATAATTGACACGTTTTCTTTAGACATTTGTAAACCCCTTAATAAAATTCTTTAAAAGTATGTAAACTTTGTTGACATTAGCCATGACAAAGTTAAAATTATGGCATATAGTAAAGACATACTCTACTTCATAACTCTACTACCTTTACTATTTCCTTAATTATATATCAATTTATGATATCAGCGAAATCATCCATTTCATTCATATTAAATATATTTCAAAATTTATACAATTCAAACACAATTCGAATAAAATGACATGATCCTTTTTTGTATAACATATAACAAAATTGGTAATACTTTTCTTACATTCAATATGCTTATGAATTAAACAATTAGGAGGCTAATCCAATGGCTTTTTTACGAGAAGCAGTTGAAAAACAAAAAGTTTATTTAATTCAACAGTTGATGGCCAAGGGTATTGTGGATAAGAATAATCAAGAGCTTTACAACAAACCAATTAGCGAAATTGTCAATGATTATGAAAAATTTTGTCTGGAATTCGAAAAGCAAAACGCCTTGAAATTCACTCGTTATAATCCCGAAAGAAAAGAAGAGAAGCCCAATGTCCACTAGGCTTCTCTTCTTTTTTATAACATCAGAAAACATAATGATGGTTAGTGAAACAAAATTAAATGTAAGAAAACTAAAGCTTTCGCCAGTATTTGGCGATAAGCCGCTTTTTTCTTTATCTTTCTTTTTGGATACCAAATCGAGCATTGATTTCCCCACGCAACAATTGTTTGCGCATTCTTTTTTCCTTCTTTTTCTCTTCCCTAATCATATCTTGTCTGATTTCAAAAGTTTGAACGCCCTCTTCTCGCTTATTCGCAATATCAATTAACAATTCTACATCAGCGAAAGAGTATTTTCGATTTCCTTTTTGTGAACGTTCTGGAAATACTAATTTTCTTTCTTCGTAGTAACGAATTTGACGTTCTGATAAACCCGTCAATTCACTCACGACACCAATGGTTATAACTTTTCGCTCTTTATAGGAAGGACTTTCTGCCATGTAATTCACCACCTAATTACGTATACCGTTGTAAGCTAACCTTAGTAACAGTATACAGTGATAACTTGGTGTTGCACAAAGTATTGTTAGATAATCTTACAGTAATTATCTTACAAATGCTACTACTAGCTTCATCATCACATTTTCGTTAGTATTGAATTAAGGAGGGTGAACACAAATGGAAATGTCCATTACAAAACCAGCAGCAAAATGGTTTATTAGAGAATTGGATTTAATTGAAGGAGATGCTATCCGCTTCTTTGCCAGATACGGTGGATTTGGCGGTGTACATAAAGGTTTTTCCCTTGCGTTGGATAACGTAGAACCCAACAACCCTGGAGCCGAAGTAACAGAGGAAGGGATTCACTTCTTTGTCGAAGAATCAGACATCTGGTACTTCGACGAGAAAAACTTCCATATTAAATATTCAAGAAAGTACGACGAAATCGAATATATCATCGACTAATCCGGGACATTTCACTGCACTCTATTTAAAACAGAAAGTGGTTGAAATATTCTTTTTTTTCCGTATGCAAATCCATGTGTACAGTTTTATATTTCTTTTCTTAAAAAAGCCGGGTGCTGATCATTCAGCACTCGGCTTTTTTCTTATTTCAACCTAATTTTCGCTTTTGCTTTATAGTTAGAAAAATCTAGTTGATAACCTGGTTCACCGAAGTAAGGGAAACCGTCTTTTGTCCAGAACAGGCGTTGAATACGTGCATGCCGATTATGATCATATAATGGATTCTCTGTATTAAACCCTTTATATGGGCGAGCATGGTAAACTAAAAGCTCGTAACCATCCTCATCAACACTAAAACTGTTATGGCCCGGTCCATACTCCCTCGTGTTATCACTGGAAACAAGCACAGGAACCTGCTTTTTCGTCCAAGAGCTTGGATCTAATAAATCACTATTTACGTCGGCATGTAATAATCCCATCGCATAGTTTTCATCTGTAGCACTCGCAGAAAAGCCTATGAAAATCTTCTTATCATCTTTAATCATAGCAGGACCTTCATTCACATCAAAACCAATTACTTCCCAATCATATTCTGGAGTGGATAAGAGAACTTGCTTCTTAATCGTCCAAGGATTCTCCATCTCAGCGATATAAAGGTTCGAAATTTGATCATTATCCACCTTTTGCGCCCACACCAAATACCGCTTTCCTTGATGTTCGAATGTTGTTGCATCTAAAGAGAAACTTTGAAATTCCGTATTAACTTGTCCTTTCTCCACCCATTCACCTTCTAATGGGTTTTCTGCATCACATTCTAAGACATACGGATGAATTGCCCAAACATCATCTTTGTCTCCAGCAGCAACATGAACATACCATTTTCCATCAATAAAATGGATCTCTGGTGCCCAGATATGTTCAGACATTATACCTGATTCATGCTTCCACCAGATCACTTTCTCCTCTGCTTGTGGTAACTCATCAATTGTTTTGGCTCTTCTTAAGACAACACGGTCATACAAGGGGTATGAGCCTGTAAAATAATAATACCCATCTGTATGCTTATATAAATATGGATCAGCTCGTTGTTCAATAAAAGGCTTAGGGTAATCTTTATGTTCTACCTTACCCTCAACCTCAAGATATCCTTTATCTAAAAGTTCATTTTTATCAACAGAGTCCCAGTTTACATTAAACTCTGCGGTAATGTTATCATTCAGATCTACAAGCACTCGTTCCGGTAATTGAATGTTTTTATCTCTGGAAACATCGATTTCGACCTCATGTATATGTTTAACATCCATATATGACATCCTTTCCATTTTCATTAATTACTATTATAAACGAGTCAACTTGTACTTACAACTATACAGTTAATTTCACAAATAAAAACCTATATTAACAAACAAAAACCAACAGCATATTATACTGTTGGTTCATTTGTTTCACTATTACGTTTAACAAATCGATTCATTCTTTTCATAGCTTCATCTAATTGTTTAATGGATGTAGCGTAGGAACAACGGATATATCCCTCTCCACTTTCACCAAAAACTTGCCCCGGTACAACGGCTACTCTTTCTTCCTCTAATAATCTTTGCGCAAATTCCTCCGAGCTATATCCTGTTTCTTTTATAGACGGGAATACATAAAAAGCACCACCAGGTAAATGGCACGATAAACCCATCTCATTTAATGCCTTCACCACAAAATTTCGACGTTGGCGATAACTTGTTTTCATTTCTCTAACACTTTCATTTCCATGGCGTAACGCTTCTAACGCACCATGCTGTGCCATAGTAGGTGCACACATCATCGTGTATTGATGGATTTTTGTCATAGCTTGCATAATAGCTACAGGACCCACAGCATAACCGAGTCGCCAACCTGTCATAGCAAAAGATTTCGAAAATCCAGAAATCACAATTGTACGCTCTTCCATTCCATCAACAGATGCGATACTGGATACCGCTTCATCATAAGCCAGTTCTGCATAGATTTCGTCAGATAAAACAATTAAGTCATGTTTTTGTACAACCTGCGCTATTTCATACAGTTCTTCCTTACTTAATACCGAACCGGTCGGATTGTTCGGACTGCACAAAACAATTGCTTTCGTTCTTGGCGTTATCGCTGCTTCGATTTGTTCTGGTGTAACTTTAAACTCATTATCTGCTGTAGCACTTACTGATACAGACACACCACCTGCCAGCGAAATAGTAGGACTATATGAAACAAAGCACGGTTCTACAACAATCACTTCATCTCCAGCATTCACAATTGCTCGTAAAGCTAAATCAATCGCCTGACTAGCACCTACTGTGACTAAGATTTGATCTTCCGGATTATAGGAAATAGAGAATGTTTCCCGCAAATACTTACCGATCTCTTCTCGTAATTCGATTAAACCAGCATTAGCTGTATATGCAGTATACCCTTGCTCCAAGGAATGATAACTTGCTTCTATTACATTCCAAGGTGTTACAAAATCCGGTTCCCCAACCCCTAGAGAGATAACATTCTCCATTTGAGAAGCAAGGTCAAAAAACTTCCGAATACCTGACGGCTGTAATTCCTTCACATGGTTTGCTAAGTATGATTCACTCATGGTGTCACCATGATTCGTTTGTCATCATCGTCACCTTCATCAAAAATAATACCATCATGCTTATATTTCTTCAGGATGAAGTGAGTCGTAGTGGAGAGTACAGTATCTAATGTAGATAACTTATCCGATACAAAACGACTAACTTCCATCATCGTTTTCCCTTCCACAGAAACGCTTAAATCATAAGCTCCTGACATTAAATAGACTGCCTTCACTTCCGGGAAACGATAAATTCTGGAAGCGATTTTATCAAAGCCAACACCTCGCACCGGTGTTACCTTTACATCTATTAAAGCTGCTACTCCTTCATACTCATAGACATTAGACCAATCTACAAGTGTAGAATAACCAAGAATAGCGTGCTCCTTTTCTAATTTTTTTATCATTTCATCCACTTCAGCAGAAGATACATCTAACATTTTACTAATGGTATCATTATCCATCCGACCGTTTTTTTCTAATAATTTCAATAATTCAATCTCTTTTTGTTCCAATCCATTCACCTTCTTTAGATGTTGTGTATACACTATATACAACTTGTTATTTATTCTTACTAATATTTAATAATACTACAATTAATCCCAAATATAAACCATCACAAAAGGAAAACTTCGAATCCGAGGAAGGAATGTATGAAATGAGTAGCTATCATGAACTTATAACACAACTCGGTATAGACTATACACATCCAGGAGGAAAAGCAGCAACGCAAAAATGGGTAAAACAAATACCTGAAAATTTGGAGAACGTATTAGAAGTAGGCTGTGGAACCGGTGAAACTCTCCGAAACTTACGACATCAAACAGCTGCATTTTTGTACGGTATCGACAGCTCAGCCGAAATGGTATCAAAAGCCAAAGCCAAAACTAGTCACCTTCACCATATTGAAGTCATGCAGCAAAATATAGAAGATCTGTTATTTACACATCAATTCTTCGACCTGATAATTTCTGAATCTGTGTTGGCTTTTACACCTATCGATAATTGCCTCCCGAAACTTACGAACTTACTTAAACCGAATGGACAAATCATACTATTAGAAATGGCAAAATCCCAGACTTTACCCCATATAGCTGAAGAAAAAATGAAAATATTTTATCAATTTCCTCAATTATTATCAAAAGAAGACTGGTTGAAGCAGTTATTAGACAATGGATATGAAACCGTCTATATAGAAAAAGTCGAGAAAGAGACAAAAACGCCGGTCACACTTCCTCAACATCTATCCATTGATATGTTGCAGACATTAAATCAACATTACCAGTTCAATACTGAATATGCTCATGACCTTCATACTTATTTATTCATAGCTAAAAAGCGAGGAGATACCCATGACCATACACGCAACTGATAAGTGGATGAAGAGATTTACGGATAAAAAAGGGGTCAAAGACCAAGAAGATCAGAATCTTTTACATCAATCCGTTATTTGCGAACCATTAACAAAGTATTTTAAAGAACTCCCACCAGAAGCAATTCAGGAACACCTATTACGCCATGGTTTATTTTCATCCAATCTAAAGAAAGAAGATGCTCAAAAATGGTTACAACAAAACTATTTATCTAAAGTGAACATCCTCTATAAAAAATGCAAAAACGCATGGAACGGACCTGAGCCTGATATATTTATTTTTCCCTCTAATGAAGAAATCAGGGAACTGAAAGAATGGTACAACAGTAATGCAGGCTTAAGCTACCCTGACAAGCTGTTCTTATTCTTACAAAAGAATGCCGAAAATCGAGAAATAGTTGCTTTATTTCTTCATGAATACAGTCATATTTGTAGGCTAAATCTTTTTCCGAAGAAAGAAATGGAGTATACATTACTAGACGCTGTCATATTAGAAGGCATTGCTGAATGGATCGTACGAAAAAAAGTGGGAGCAGCTTATGGAAACAAAAGAATAGAAATGGTAACAGATGAATTATTAGAAGATTTATGGAAAAAATGGATTGAACCTCTTCAACAATTGACAAGAGATCATCCTAAACACAACATGATTATGTACGGATTACATGGTGTTCCTAGAAATATCGGTTATATTATCGGTTACAACATTATTCAACGGTATATGACAAAACAAAATGGCTCCATAACCACATTATTGCACACCCCAAATCATCAAATATTGGCAGAGGTGGATTCTCTAACAGAAAAATAATTAGTGCAAATGCCGAAGAACAGGTGACCACAACTTTTTTCCTTTCTCACATAATCTATTAGTAGTTATTCCATGAACTGCTTGATATGGAGAAAGGAGGTTCATAATGTCACATTATGATTTCTGCTGTCAAAATGTAGGTCGTCCCGTAAAAATTGTTACACACGACGGGGCAGTCCATAGAGGTGTTATTAGAGGAGTCAATCGTTCTAAAGTTTTTATAGATCCACTTGATGCACAACGAGGAATTGGAGGATATGGCTATGGCTTTTTCGGATATGGAAGAGGCCTAGGCCTTGGTGTTGCTCTCGGCGCTATCGCAACAATTGCTTTTCTACCATTTTTCTTTTGGTAATGATTAGAAATTGCTATACAAAGTACTAGCCAACGAAAGTGTCTTACAAGAAAGTCTGTCTATCTAACACTGTTAATTATAAAACTGGCATAAGAAATCTAAGGCATACGTCAAATGGGCGAAAGCCTTGGATTTCTATAGTTGCATGAGACAAGTTCTTTAATGATTTCGTCTTGCAAAGTCGACAAACCGAAATTTATCTGGACGGTGCCTTGATTCAGTATATTGAAACAGGCTAGCATCATCTAAATAGACATAATTTTTGATGACTACAACATTGTGAAATCCATCTAAATCTAATAAATTCCGATCCTCTTCTGTTGGCTCTTCCACAACAATTTCTTTCTTTGCAAAACTGATGATCAGATCTAATTCATCTTCAAGATAGGCATATATCGATTTTTTCGCAATATCTTTTGAGATATATGGAACATATTTGTCAACCAAATAATCTTTATCTAATATAATACTTTGCCCAGAGAATTCTCGGGAACGAATCACTTCCCATACCTGGTTCTTCCCTTTCAATTTTAATTGATCTTTGACATAATGTGCAGGTTTAATAAGCTGACAACGATGTACCGTAGTCACCGGTTTTTCCCCCATTTTATCCGCTAACTCTTTAAAGCTGACAAGCCCTGAAACAGGGAAATCAAATTTACTACGATCAATTACCATCGAACCTTTTCCTCTAATTTTTTGTATATAGCCATTTTGTGCTAACAGGTTCAATGCTTTTCTTATTGTTTCTCTGGACGTTTCGTATTTATCTGTCAGTTCGTTCTCAGATGGCAAAAACTGATTGGCTTTAAATTTCCCCTGTTCGATTTGTTGAACCATTTCCTGATAAATTACTAAATACTTATTTCTCATTCCATCTTATCCCCATTTATTACTTAATATAGTAGACAAATGATTCATAAGGACGCAGTGTGATATGCTCCAATTGAGTAGGCGGATGCTGGTAATTAGAAAGAATAACTTCTCCACCTTCAAATTGCTCTTTCACTTCTTCCGGTAATTCTAATGTCACTTCGTCACCATAAAAATTGTTTACTACTAGCATGCTTTCTTGATCATTTTCTCGTACATAAGAAAAAATGGCAAGATCCTCCGGTAAAATCAGCTGATAACTTCCATCTGTTATGACCTGATACTCTTTTCTCATTTGGATTAATATTTGATAATGATAAAAAAT
This sequence comes from Gracilibacillus orientalis, assembly GCF_900114645.1. Taxonomy (GTDB): domain Bacteria; phylum Bacillota; class Bacilli; order Bacillales; family Amphibacillaceae; genus Gracilibacillus; species Gracilibacillus orientalis. Next base: position 103,551 of record NZ_FOTR01000003.1, read on the forward strand.
AGATGTTGCATCCGCTATAGCTTGTTCAGCATTAATCGTCGTAAAATTATCTGGCACACCTATCCATGGTGTCCCTTCTGTAAAACCGGCATTTTTCCCATCATTCCATTGTACTGGTGTCCGGGAATTATCACGTGATTTTTCTTTTAGAATCGCAATAATGTCTTCTTCTGACACACCTTCGTCTTTTTTCATGTGATACATATTAATCGATTCTACATCACGATATTGTTCGATGTTATTAAATCCGGGATTTGTCATACCTAACTCTTCACCTTGATAGATATAGGGTGTCCCTTTCATCAAATGAATAGTTGTTGCTAACATTTTCGCAGATTCATTGTGATAGTGTTGATCATCACCGAATCGGGACACAACTCTTGGCTGATCATGATTACACCAGAACAATGCATTCCAACCTCCACCTTGTTGCATTCCTACTTGCCATTTGGAGAGGATTTGTTTTAACTCTAAGAAATCAAACGGTGCTTTTGTCCATTTTTCACCATCGGGATAATCGACTTTTAAATGATGGAAATAGAAAGTCATATCTAACTCTTCGCTTTTTGGGTTGGAATATTGAATACAATTATCCATTGTTGTGGAAGACATTTCCCCTACAGTCATCGTTTCGCGATTCGTAAAAACCTGTTGATTCATTTCATGTAAAAACTCATGTACTCTTGGTCCATCCGTATAAAACTTTCTCCCGTCTCCTGGAGGCACACTGCCATCATCATTAGGAAAACGCTGGTCTTTTGAAATCAAATTGATAACATCTAAACGAAATCCGTCTATCCCTTTATCCAGCCAAAAATTCATCATTTGATACACATCGTCCCGTACTACTTCCTTTTCCCAATTTAAGTCCGCTTGTGTGACATCAAATAGATGCAAATAATACTCACCAGTTCTTTCATCAAATTCCCAGGCAGAACCTCCGAACTTTGATTGCCAATTGGATGGCGGAGTATCGTCTTCTTTCCAAATATAGTAATCTCGATATGGATTATCTTTTGAACTCCTTGCTTCTTTGAACCATTGATGGTCTGTAGAAGTATGGTTCACCACAAGATCCATGATAATTTTCATTTCTCGATAGTGTGCTTCATCTAATAATTTTTCAAAGTCTTCCATCGTGCCATATTCAGGGTGAATGGAATAGTAATCAGATATATCGTACCCATTATCTTTTTGGGGTGATGCGTAAATAGGTGTCAGCCAGATAACATCGATTCCTAATTTTTTCAGGTAATCTAATTTTTCCATAATACCCTGGATATCCCCAACACCATTTCCTGTCGTATCATTAAAGCTTTTCGGATATATTTGGTAGACAACAGATTTTTGCCACCATTTCTCGTCCATATATTACACCCTCCTGTTGATCTGTGTTGAATATTTAGAATACTTGCATTCCGCTTTTTAACAATTTATAAAAAAGGCCAATTCTAATTCGAACCAGAGAAAATACTGTGAACCAGTGATAATTCTTTTGATGTTACTTTCTTCCATTCTTCTGAAGTTAAGTGTTAATTCGTCGCTACGGTAATATACTCCCTTTCACCCAAGCGCAGTATTCTGCCAAAGCGTATGACAAGACTCATCAAAATTCAGAATGGAAGAAAGTAAAGTTATTTCTCGGTTTATGTTTTTATGGCCTTGGTTTTCCTAGACGTTCGTATGCGTCTTTACCCATTTTTGTTCTTGCTAATATAACTGTTAAGATAAATGGGACTACAATCGCTATCAACATGGCTACGGTAAACATGAGCATATGTGGAATTTGAATAGATAAAATCCCAGGTATACCGCCTACACCGATCGAATTTGCCATAACGCCGGATCCAACTGAGACTACTGCCGCTATCGCAGAGCCTGTCATACCTGCAATAAATGGGAATAGATAACGTAAATTAATACCAAATAATGCTGGTTCCGTTACACCTAAATAACAGGAAATTGCCGCTGGAACAGATACTTGTTGTTCTTTCTTGTCTTTTCGATTTAGGTAAATCATCGCAACAACCGCAGAACCTTGAGCAATGTTAGATAATGCAATCATAGGCCAGAGATTTGTTCCATCAAATTCACTCATAAGCTGGAGGTCAATCGCATTCGTCATATGGTGTAAACCAGTGATAACTAAAGGTGCATATGCAAAACCAAATACAGCTGCAAATAACCAGCCAAATGCAGAAGTTAAACCATCATACACAATAGTGGAAATCCAAGAACCAATTTCCCAGCCGATTGGGCCTAATACAACATGAGCCACTAAAACAGCAGGAATTAGGGCAAAAAACGGTACAAAAATCATGGAAACTACTTGCGGAATTACTTTACGTAACCAAATCTCTAAATATGCCAATACGAAACCAGCCAAAATCGCCGGAATAACTTGTGCCTGATAACCAATCATATCAATTTGCGCAAAACCGAAGTCCCATACCGGAATATCTTCAGCACCCGGTACTCCATACGCATTAAGCAGTTGCGGAGAAACTAATGTAATACCTAATATAATACCTAATACTTGTGTTGTGCCCATCTTACGTGAAATAGACCAAGTAATCGCAACAGGTAAGAAGTGGAATATCGCTTCAGCTATTAACCAAAGGAAATCATATAACCCTTGCCAAAACTGAGACGATTCCGCTAAAGTCATCGTCCCATTACTCACCATATCAATTTCGCCGATAACATTACGAAAACCTAAAATAAGACCACCAACAACTAAAGCAGGGATAATCGGCGTAAAGATATCAGCTAAATGTGCTACTAAACGTTGGACAATATTCATATTTTGCTTGCCTGCTTCTTTTGCATCTTCTTTGGAAGTATCTCCTACTCCCGCTATTTTGGTAAATTCATTATAAAAAGAAGCTACGTCATTTCCAACAATGACTTGAAATTGACCTGCTTGTGTGAATGTTCCTTTGACTATATTAATATCTTCAATTGCAGCAACATCCGCTTTGTTCTGGTCATTTAATACGAATCTCATTCTTGTTGCACAGTGTGTAACAACTGAGATATTTTCACTACCGCCAACTTTATCCAACAATTCTTTTGCAGGATCGGTAAACTTACTCAATTCATTTCCTCCTCGATGAACAGCATTCTTGTATATACAAGTGGTTACGTTTTCATATTAACCTGTATATACATGTATGTCAACATAAAATATACCTTTTAAAATACGAAATCCTATTTAACTAAAAAAAGAAAGCAAAGGTCGAAATGACCTTTGCTTTTCCTAATTTATCCTTCCAATACATCTTTATCCACGTAACCGTCATTATCCATAATAATTTTCAATGCTTCCGGGTAATCATTTTCCTCTACTTCGCATTCTACCGTATGTTCCCTAGACGTATTATCGACCGTTTCACCATTATCTGTCCTTGTAAATGCAGCTACAAAGCCACCACCTGTACCCATCCCTGAAGTATTATTACCTGAGTATGCTAATGGGGTTAATAATAATGTTTGAGCTGCGTCTGGCAAATGATCAATTCTAATATCATTTGTTTTCAGTTTATTTAGCTCCGCTTTCACTGTTTCAGCATCATCTTCCGTCTTGAAAAACGCTTGAATAGCTTTATACATCATCATCATCCTTTCCATTTTAATATAGTGTTGATTTTAATGTACCCGTTTCTAGCAATATTAAACTTCTGTAAATTATCAGTACATATGTGTGTTTCTTTGTCGGTTCTAGTAAAATAAAAGAAAAGGATGGGTGAAATTATGAAAAAGTTTACGAAACAAGAAAATAGTTGGATGTTCTACGATTGGGGAAGCTCGGCATTTTCGGTCATTATCACCACGGCTATTTTTCCTATTTATTATAAAGCACAAGCCACCACTGCTGGTATTTCAGGAGCAAATTCTACTGCATACCTCGGTTACACCATTGCTATTTTCACCTTTATTTTGGCTATGCTTGGACCGATCTTAGGAACACTAGCAGACTACGAGGGATTAAAAAAGAAATTCTTTTTAAGCTTTATGGGGATGGGTGTTTTTTCCACTTTTGCTCTTATTTTTGTACCGGAAGGTCAATGGTTACTCTTACTGATTTTCTTTACGCTAGCATCACTCGGATCTACCGGGGCTAATGTTTTTTATGATGGTTTCCTAGTAGATGTCACCGATGATAAACGAATGAACCAAGTATCTGCCCGTGGATTTGGACTTGGGTATATCGGTAGTGCCATTCCTTTTGTGATAAGCATTGCCATTATATTATTAGCTCAACAGGGTATGCTACCGATTAGTAGCACCACAGCGAGTAAAATAGCGTTCTTGATTACTTGTATATGGTGGATAATATTTGCTGTACCTATGATTAAAAATGTAAAGCAAAAGCATTTTATCAAACGCGATTCTCAACCGGTTCGTCAAAGTTTCAAGAGGTTGTTTCAAACCTTCAAACATGTGAAGGAATATAAATACTTAACTATTTTTTTAATCGCTTATTTTTTCTATATAGATGGTGTTGGTACGATTATTTCAATGTCCACAGCTTACGGAACAGACGTCGGTCTTAGTTCCACTGTATTACTAGTGGTTTTATTGGTCACACAAGTCGTTGCTGCCCCCTTTTCTATTATCTATGGTAAATTAGCCAATCGTTTCTCTGCTAAAAGCATGTTATATGTTGGTATTTTCATTTATATCATTGTTTGTATTTATGGATATTTTCTAGAAACCGCTATTGATTTTTGGATTCTCGCCATGCTTGTTGCTTCTTCACAGGGTGGAATTCAAGCATTAAGTCGGTCCTATTTCGCCAAACTAGTTCCTAAAAATAACGCGAACGAATTTTTTGGTTTCTATAATATATTCGGTAAATTTGCCTCAATAACCGGTCCACTGCTTTTAGGTGCAACTGCGCAAATTACCGGTCGATCGAACGCAGGCATTTTAAGTCTTATTATCTTATTTGTCATTGGTATGATTATTCTTTATTTTGTTCCTTCCGACAAAAAATTGGCGACGCTAACACAACCTATCTCAAAATGATATCAATTACATCTCACCTGAGCATTGTTTAGACCGAATTGATATAATACACTTTAAATTAATGAGTTATTTTCAAAATAATTAGATAAAGAAAAACTTGGCTTATCGCCAAGTACTGGCGAAAGCCTTAGTTTTCTTATACTATCAACATTTAAATTTTATGCTGTATGATAGTACAACATAAAACAGGTAGAACAAAAATTGGTGTCACGCTTATGCTTAAACTATATAAAGCTAAAACTTCTATCAGTGGGGGCGATCCCCCGTTGATGGTTAGTGAAAGTTATCAGGGTGCTAGCGTCCGTGATAAAAACAAAAACGTAAGGAGAGAACAAATAAGATATGACAAATGCAAACCAAGTTGCTCAAAATTATGTGAATGACGTATTCGAAACAGTAAAAAAGCGTAATCCAAACGAAAATGAATTCCATCAAGCGGTAAAGGAAATATTTGATTCCTTAGTTCCAGTATTCGAAAAACAACCCGTATACATGGAGCACAACATTCTGGGAAGAATTGTTGAACCTGAAAGAATAGTATCTTTCCGTGTACCATGGGTTGACGATGAAGGAAAAGTACAAGTTAACCGTGGTTTTCGTGTTCAATTCAATAGTGCTATCGGACCGTACAAAGGTGGTCTTCGCTTCCACCCATCTGTAAACGCTAGTATTATTAAATTCTTAGGATTTGAACAGATTTTCAAAAACTCTTTAACCGGTCAACCTATCGGCGGTGGTAAAGGTGGATCTGACTTTGATCCGAAAGGTAAATCTGATGGCGAAATTATGCGATTCTGCCAAAGCTTCATGAGTGAACTTTCTAAACACATCGGTCCTGACACAGACGTTCCTGCAGGTGATATCGGTGTAGGTGCACGTGAAGTTGGTTACTTATTCGGTCAATACAAAAAAATGCGTGGCGGTTATGAAGCTGGTGTGCTAACTGGTAAAGGTATCAACTTTGGCGGAAGTTTAGCACGTACGGAAGCCACTGGATATGGTACAGTATATTTCGTAAACGAAATGTTAAAAGGTAAAGGTGACAGTTTCAATGGTAAAACAGTAGTTGTTTCTGGTTCTGGTAATGTTTCTACATATGCTATCGACAAAGCAACAGAACTAGGTGCTAAAGTTGTTGCATGTAGTGATTCCAGTGGTTATATATATGACAAAAATGGAATTAATCTAGCGACAGTAAAACGTCTAAAAGAAGTAGAAAGAAAGCGTATTAAAGAATATGTTAACGAACATCCAGAAGCAGAGTATACTGCTGGCTTTGAAGGCATTTGGAACATCCCTTGTGACATCGCTCTTCCTTGCGCAACACAAAACGAATTAAATGACGATGCTGCGAAAACACTTCTATCAAATGGTGTAAAAGCAGTTGGTGAAGGTGCGAACATGCCTTCAACGCTAGAAGCGATTGACGTATTCTTAGAAAATAATGTATTATTCGGTCCTGGAAAAGCAGCAAATGCTGGTGGTGTAGCCGTATCTGCATTAGAAATGGCACAAAATAGTGCACGTCTTTCTTGGAAGTTTGAAGAAGTGGATGAAAAGCTTCAAGAGATTATGGCAAACATTTATAAAAACAGTGTCGAAGCTGCAGAAGAATATGGTCAGCCTGGTAACCTGGTAGTTGGTGCAAACATTGCAGGTTTCATCAAAGTTGCTGATGCTATGGTAGCACAGGGTGTTATTTAATTATTCTTAATTGATATAAATAGGTTTTAGCACAATAAGCATACACTCGTTCCTTTCAAAAATGGAACGAGTGTATGCTTTTTATTTTGCAAGCCATTAGATATTCAAAAACTTTAGGAGACTATAAAATGACTAATAATAAAAATTAAGGAGATAATACAACATAAATTAAATTTTTACCAGGAGGTGGAACCCTTGCATATTATTTTGCGAGGGATGTTTTGGAGATAATAAATTTAATCATTGTTGCGATCTTAATTATATTAACCGCATTTTTCGTTGCATCAGAGTTTGCGATTGTTAAAATAAGAAAGTCTAGAGTTAGATCATTAGTGAAACAAGGAAAAGCGGGAGCAAAATCTGCTGAAAAAGTCACAAATAGCTTAGATGGTTATTTAGCTGCTTGCCAGTTAGGAATTACAGTTACAGCACTTGGTATTGGATGGCTGGGTGAACCAGCAATAGCTCAACTGCTGCACCCTGTCTTTGAATCACTTGGTTTTTCTGCAACAGTTATTTCAACGATTTCCTTTATAATCGCATTTCTTTTTATCACATTTTTACATGTTGTTATCGGTGAACTGGCGCCAAAGTCTTTTTCGATCCAAAAAACAGAAAAAGTTACTCTGCTACTTTCTCCTTTATTAGTTATATTTCATAAAGTGATGTATCCTTTTATTTGGGCTTTAAATGGTTCTGCTCGTATAATTGTACGTATGTTTGGTTTGCCGCCTGCCTCAGAAAGTGGAGAGATCTACTCGGAGGATGAAGTACGCTCTATCCTAGCAACAAGTTATAAGAGTGGAGAAATTAATGCTTCCGAAATAAGGTATTTAAATAATGTCTTCGAATTTGACGAACGTGTTGCAAAAGAAGTCATGATTCCAAGAACTGAAATTATATGTTTATACCAAGATAATACATATCAAGCTAACCTAGATATACTAAAAGCAGGAAAATACACAAGATATCCGGTGGCAGATAAAGATAAAGATCATATTGTAGGTATTATCAATACAAAAGAATTTTTTAAAGACTTTCTTAAGGAAGAACAAAAAGGTTTAACAAATTATATTAAACCCATAATTCATGCTACAGAAAATACACCGATAAATGCAATATTAAAAAGATTACAAAAGCGACAAAATCATATGGCTATTGTTGTAGATGAATACGGCGGCACAGCTGGACTTATTACAATGGAGGACATTATTGAAGAAGTTTTTGGAGAAATTCAAGATGAACTTGATGTAGACGAACGCCCTATGTATCAAAAAATAAATGAATATACTTATTTATTAAATGGCAAACTTCTTATTTCTGAAACGAATGAGTTACTCAATACTGATATTGATGACAATGAGATTGATACAATTGGCGGTTGGTTTCTTAATCAAAGATTAGATCCTGTGAAAGGTACTACTATGGAGTACAACAATTATAAGTTTACTATCAAAGACGTAGACGGCCATCAAATAAGGTTAATTGAAGCTAAACAAATAAACACAGAAGAAAAAAAACACGAATAATGTTATGTTAATAATTTTCACTTACATTAAAATAGCCATTTATCACGGTGCTAATCTTCCGTAAATCCCCCACTTCAAGATTCGAGTGAATCACAATATTAATCTCTTTGTAGATGAGACAATCTCTTTTATCGCCGGTGAACCATTGTTTCGTAACCCACTACTAAAAAAGGGATTAAAATATAAAAGAGGGAATAGCACTCAATAGAAATGAAAAAATCGGCGGACATTATTCTTAATGATAAAGTCAGTTGTTAAAAATTATGCAATCGGGTATAATGTAAGTAGGAAAGACATATCATAATAAAAACCGCAGACGCTGGTACGTCTACGGTTACAATAGACCGAACCCCGTTAAGAGGGGCGGCACTATTAGGAAGATAATCCCTCAGAGCCTGTCCAGAGCATATGAGGGGTTATTTTTTATCATTTTTATTGGACATGATAAACGCAACTAACATCCCAAAAGAGATCATTAGTGACAAAAAAGAAATCATTATTGTCAAAACGTTTTCGATATCCATAAGCGACACCTCCTTCTTGAAAATATTTAAGAAGGTAATACCGGTGTGCCACCCCTCATATGAAGCCGATCTATTGATAATTCTAGTATAACATTTAAGTGAATTTAATAGAGTTTTTCGACATTCTTTTTTTTCCATCCGACTTACTTTTATTTTCTAATTTTAAATTTTTGGATAAGGTGAAGAGATTTCTTCAGAGGTTTGGGTGGGTAATAAAAACACTAATAGTCATGTTTAGGCTGTTTGTTATGGCATGTGAGAAAAAATTAGCTTAGACCATTAGGCACTAATATTGTGTCATTTTGCCCCAAAAATGATTTTTTTCTATGTTTATAAGGTATGATAGAATGGAGATACACATATTAGGAGGTAGATCTTCATGTTCAAAAAATTAGCAAGTGATGCGTTAGGGTTAAGTGATATAGGGAAAATTATCCTTCCAGAAGACTTTGATAAGACAGAATCTGATGATTATGTGCTACATGAAGAAGGCGAGCGGATCCACTTTTTGATCAAGTCAAAATCAGATGAATACTGCTTTACCAATCGTGCCTTAATTCACCTCGATGGAGAAAAAGCATCTAGTAGTAAACGAAATATTTATCGGTATGATTATTACTTAAACCATATTAAAAATGTATCCGTTGAAACAGCCGGAACGATCGACTTAGATCTCGAAATCAAGTTTTCGCTTGGAGGCCAGTCACTTTCTGTCGATATCGACAAAAAAGAAGGTGAAGCTATTGCAGACCTTTATAAATCATTAGTAACTATTTCACACATCCAGGATGAGAATGAAAGAATCAAAGGATTTGCAAAAGATAGTTTGCAAGCTTCCCAGTCTCTGTTTACCGATAATAGATTCCATGAAGGAAAGGTATCTAGTGAATTTGAACAAGCAACTAAATTTGCCTTCGATTGGTTTCAATCCACCTATAATGACAACACAAGAAAAGATTTCAGTGAAATTTTTGAGAGATATATACAGAACTAAAAAAGCACTTTTAAAAGTGCTTTTTTCTATTCTATGAAAGGAACTCTACAAACAGATGATTCGCTTCTCTTCTCTCATTCTTTTATAATGTTGTAAACGCTTAACAAGGAGGTAGTAAATAATGCAATATCGTCATTTAGGTAAAACTGGTCTGAAAGTAAGCGAAATTAGTTTAGGAAGTTGGCTTACATATGGAGGCTATGTCGAGGAAAAAAATGCAGAAGCTTCCATTGATAAAGCCTATGACCTCGGGATTAATTTTTTTGATACAGCAAACGTCTATATGCGTGGGGAAGCTGAAAAAGTTGTGGGGAAAGCTTTAAGAAAATATCCACGCAGTTCCTATGTCCTTGCTACAAAAGTATTTGGAAAAATGGGAGATGGCCCCAATGATCAAGGTCTTTCACGTAAACATATCGTGGAGCAGTGTGACGCTAGTTTGCAGCGGTTAGGACTCGATTATATCGATGTTTACTATTGCCACCGCTACCATCCTGATACACCGTTAGAAGAGACGTTACGTGCCTTAGAAGATCTTGTTCGCCAAGGAAAAATGTTATACATCGGTGTCAGTGAATGGACTGCCGAGCAAATGACAGAAGCCGTTCATCTTGCTGACAAAAAACTGTTAGACCGCATTGTCGTAAACCAGCCAAACTATAGTATGCTTCATCGTAATATTGAAGATGAAGTCATTCCTGTAAGCGAGAAGCATGGTATTGGCCAGGTTGTCTTCTCTCCACTTGCCCAAGGTGTATTAACCGGGAAATATAAAAAAGGAGAAGCCATTCCTGAAGGTAGTCGTGCCGCTCAAAAAGACTTAGACTTATCGCGTGTATTAACAGAGGAAAACTTAGAACGTGTCGAAGCATTAAAAGGAATTGCTGCTAACGAGAGCTTGTCATTAGCTCAATTAGCGATTGCCTGGATCTTACGTCAAGACAATGTATCTAGTGCACTTATCGGTGCAAGTAAACCAGAACAAATTGAAGAAAACGCAAAAGCTTCTGGTGTAACACTCTCTAAGGAAACCATTGCGAAAGTGGAAGATATATTACAAAGGTAATAATATCCACACCAAATAAAAAACCTAGTTACTTGGTATTAATTTTTACAATATTTACAATAATTTCATTGACTTTTTCTCTATTCATGTTACTATGATATTAAACGGACAATAAATGGAATTCTTATCCAGAGAGGTGGAGGGGCAGGCCCTGTGAATCCTCGGCAACAGGTTAGAAAGATAATACTGTGCCAAATCCTGCGGGACAGCATAAACTGAACCCGAAAGATAAGAAGGAAGACTACACATGCTTACCTTCTTATCACACGATAAGAAGGTTTTTTAACGAGGAGGAAGCAACAAATGCTGACTTATGAAAATTTTTATGACAGCCCGTTGAACAATAAGACTCCTGACCAACAAGATCCTACAAAAGGAGCTCAGGAAATCCTTGATTGGGCTTATCAAACGTATGGTGAATCTTTAGTCTACGCCTGTAGTTTTGGGGCAGAAAGTATGGTTTTAATCGATTTAATTGCAACTGTCCAACCAAGTGCTAAATTAGTATTTTTAGACACTGGTTTGCATTTTCAAGAAACCTATGACCTGATTGATGAGGTCAAAGAACGTTATCCTTTATTAGATATCGTGATGCAGAAGCCTTCCCTTACTGTTGATGAACAACGAGAACAGTATGGATCAGCATTATGGAGCAGAAATCCTGACCAATGTTGTTATATTAGGAAAGTAAAACCATTGGAAGACGCACTTAGTGGAGCAACTGCTTGGATTTCGGGGTTAAGAAGAGCACAATCTCCGACGAGAGCCAACACCAACTTTATTAACAAGGATGACCGTTTCCAATCCATTAAAATTTGTCCACTAATTTATTGGTCTTGGGATGATGTATGGGAATATATTGAACAACATCATTTACCTTATAATAAACTACATGATCAAAATTATCCTAGTATCGGCTGTATCCCATGTACTACACAAGTTACTGATACTGATAACGAACGTTCAGGAAGGTGGGCTAACTTTCAAAAAACCGAATGCGGGCTGCATGCTACCCCACAAACAAAGTAATCATTTTTTTATTATCAAATACAAAGTAAAACTATCGGATTAATTAAAAGAGGTGAATACGTTGACATTACAAGTCGTAAATAGTCCGTTTGATGAAAAACAGACGGAAATATTAAATCAAATTTTACCGACATTAACAGATGCACAAAAAAATTGGCTTGCTGGTTATTTAGCGGCTTCCCAATCATCATCCCAAAACGTTACAACGATTGAAAAGTCAGCACCTGAACAAATAGCTACGCGAACCGTAACCATTCTATACGGATCGGAAACTGGGAATGGTCAGGCACTATCAGAACAGCTTTCCAAGCAACTAAAGGACCTTCAAAGAGATGTAACCATCTCGAGCATGGATGATTTCAAGCCTAAAAAACTAAAAGAAGTAGAAGATTTACTCATCATCACGGCAACACATGGTGAAGGGGATCCACCTGACAATGCGATTCAATTTCATGAATTCTTACACAGTCGCAAGGCTCCAAAACTTGAAAATGTTAACTTCTCCGTTTTGTCGTTGGGCGATGAGTCTTATGAACACTTCTGTCAAACTGGTAAGGATTTTGATAAACGTTTGGAAGAATTGGGTGCTACCAGAATTCACCCTCGTGTTGACTGCGACGTCGATTATGAAGAACTTGCCGAAGAATGGATAACAGAGGTGCTTGCCATTCTGAAAAAAGATGCCGGAAATACTCCAGATACAACAGCTACCAATCCAACACCTGCAGAACAGCCGATTTATTCCAAGAGCAATCCTTATACTGCAGAAGTATTAGATAATATCATCCTTACCGGCAAAGGATCGAATAAAGAAACAAGGCACATCGAAATCTCATTGGAAGGGTCTAATCTCCATTATGAACCCGGAGATTGTTTAGCAATTTATCCGAAGAATGACCCTGCCTTAGTCCAAGCGATTATAAAAGAATTTCAATGGAATGCAGAACAAACTATACCAATTAATAAACAAGGTGAAATTCGATCCGTCCAGGAAGCCTTAACTTCAATTTTCGAAATTACCAGGCTAACTAAAGGATTACTAGAAAAAGCAAGCACTTATTTTGATAATGAAAAATTACATGAATTAGTAGCAGATTCTGAAAAAGCAAAAACCTATATAGATGGTCGAGATCTACTAGATTTGATTATTGACTATCCACCAAAACAGCTGGATCCAACATCGATTATGCACTTTTTAAGAAAAATACCTGCCAGACAATACTCGATTTCTAGCAGTTATCAAGCAAATCCTGATGAAGTTCATTTAACACTGGCTACTGTAAGATATCACACACATGGTCGTGACCGAAGTGGCGTATGTACAGGAGAAATTGCCGACAGAATTAAACCAGGTGATCAGCTCAATGTCTACGTCCACAAAAATCCGAACTTTAAATTTCCAATGGATGAAGAAACACCAGTCATTATGATTGGACCTGGTACAGGGATAGCACCGTTCAGAGGATATATTGAAGAACGGGAAGAACTTGAATTAAAAGGGAAAACATGGGTCTTCTTTGGTGACCAGCATTTCCGCACTGACTTTTTGTATCAAGTGGATTGGCAAAATTGGTTAAAGCAAGGGTACCTGTCCAAAATGGATGTTGCCTTCTCAAGAGATAACGAGCAAAAGGTATATGTACAGCATCGCATGCAAGAAAAAGCAAAAGAATTATTCGAGTGGATCGAAGCTGGTGCCCATCTTTATGTTTGCGGGGATGAAAAACGAATGGCAAAGGATGTCCACGAAGCTTTCGTCACTATTATTAGTCAACAAGGAAACCTTAGCGAAGAGGCTGCAACAGAGTATGTCAATAAATTAAAACAGGAAAAAAGATATCAACGTGATGTATATTAAGGGGGAACAAAAATGGTAAACGATCCAAATAAACTAGACCCGGCTGAAAAGCTAAAAGAAGAAAGCCGTTATTTAAGAGGAACGATTCAAGAAGGGTTACAAGACCCAATAACCGCATCGATATCAGATGATGATACTAAATTGCTGAAATTCCATGGAAGTTATCAACAGGATGATCGCGACATTCGGGATGAACGACGTAAACAAAAACTGGAACCAGCCTATCAATTTATGCTTCGCGTTGCTATTCCTGGGGGTGTCGCAACATCAAACCAATGGCTTGCTATCGATGACTTAGCACAAAAATATGGGGATCAGACGATTAAGTTGACTACCCGTCAAGCTTTTCAACTACATGGCATATTGAAATGGAATTTAAAAGATACCATGAAAACGATCAACGAAGCATTAATGACAACCATAGCCGCATGCGGGGATGTCAATCGTAATGTAATGTGTAACCCTAACCCTTATCAGTCAGACATTCATCAAGAAATTCAAGATTGGGCACAAAAAATCAGTGATCACCTTTCACCAAAAACAGGTGCCTATCATGAAATATGGTTAGATCAGGAGAAAGTTATCGATTCAAAAGAGGAAGTGGAGCCGATTTACGGTAAAACATATTTACCGAGAAAGTTCAAAATTGGTATTGCCGCACCACCTTCCAATGATGTAGACGTTTTTTCTCAAGATCTTGGTTTTATTGCCATTATAGAAGACAATCAAGTTAAGGGCTTTAATGTCGTAGTTGGCGGCGGTATGGGATCGACACATGGTAATACCAATACCTATCCACAACTCGGTAAAATTGCCGGATACTGTGATAAAGAAGATGTGATTGATGTTGCTGAAAAAATCGTCACGATTCAACGGGATTACGGCAATCGATCTGACCGCAAGAATGCTAGATTTAAATATACGATCGATCATCATGGTTTTGATTGGTTTAAACAAGAGCTTGCTGATCGTCTCGGTTGGAAACTTGAGGAAGCGAAAGACTATCATTTCGACCATAATGGCGACAGATATGGTTGGGTGAAAGGAAAAAACAGATGGCATCTAACCCTATTTGTCGAAAACGGAAGAGTAAAAGATGCTGATGATTATAAATTGATGACAGCTCTTAGTGAAATTGCCCATATTCATACTGGTGAGTTTCGCTTAACACCAAATCAGAATCTATTAATTGCTAATGTTACGGCACAGAAAAAGAAAAAAATTAGCGAAATTATCGAAATGTATGGTATCACAGAAGGAAAACAATATTCCGGCTTACGTCGAAATTCGATTGCATGCGTGGCGTTTCCTACTTGCGGGTTAGCAATGGCCGAATCCGAGCGTTATTTACCATCACTCATCGACAAAATGGAAGGTCTTTTAGCCGCAGAAGGTCTGCAGGATGAAGAGATTGTAATCCGGATGTCAGGATGTCCAAATGGTTGTTCACGCCCCGCCTTAGCTGAGATCGCCTTTATCGGCAAAGCTCCTGGAAAATACAATTTTTATCTTGGCGGCAGTTTTATTGGTGATCGTTTAAATCAGCTCTACCGCGAAAATATAGGTGAAGAAGAAATTCTGGCAACCTTGAAAGAAATTTTTAATGATTACGCGAATAACCGTTTAGATAAAGAACATTTCGGAGACTTTGTCGTTCGTAAAGGCTATGTAGATGAAGTGTATGATGGACAAAACTTTCACCGTGATACGAAAGGAGTTTTATAATGGTAGAAATTAAAGAACAAACACAAGAAACGATCGAAGCACATGGTGGCACATTAATCAATCGTGAAGTAAAAGGTACAGAGCGAGAAACATTGTTAAAAGAGGCAGAAACTTTTAAAACATTAACAATCAATGCGTGGAGTATTTCAGACTTGGAACTAATAGGCATCGGTGGATTTAGCCCACTCACCGGTTTCCTCGGTGAAAAAGACTATCTAGGAGTAGTTGAAAATGTACACCTGACAGATGGTACGGTTTGGAGTGTCCCCATTACACTAGCAGTAACAGAAGCGGAAGCAGACAACTTAGACATTGGTGAAAAGATCGCACTTTACGGTGAAGATGGGGTTCTTTACGGAACACTAGATTTAGAGGAGAAGTACACCTATGACAAAGTAAAAGAGGCACAATCTGTTTATGGTACAACGGAAGATGCACATCCTGGTGTCCAAAAGCTCTATGAAAAAGGTAATGTATATTTAGCTGGACCTATCACCTTACTAAACCGTCCAACACATGATCAATTTAAGGAGTTTCATCTCGATCCTTCAGAAACAAGACAACTTTTTCAAGATTTGGGATGGAAAACGGTAGTCGGCTTCCAAACAAGAAACCCTGTCCATCGCGCCCATGAGTATATCCAAAAATGTGCATTGGAATCTGTTGATGGTCTATTATTGAATCCTTTGGTTGGTGAAACAAAATCTGATGATATCCCGGCAGACATTCGCATGGAAAGCTACCAGGCCATTCTAAAGCATTATTATCCGAAAGAACGAACAAGACTCGTTATCTATCCAGCTGCAATGCGTTATGCAGGACCACGTGAGGCTATTTTACATGCCATTGTTCGTAAAAATTACGGCTGTACGCATTTTATTGTCGGTCGTGACCATGCCGGTGTCAGCGATTATTATGGTACGTATGAAGCACAAGAATTAATTTCACAATATGAAGCAGAGCTTGGTATACACATTTTTAAATTCGAGCATGCTTTCTTTTGCCAAAAATGTGAGAACATGGCTACACAGAAAACGTGCCCTCATGATAAATCCGAGCATGTCCATTTAAGCGGAACAAAAGTAAGAGAAAAGCTTCGCAATGGTGAAGCTTTACCACGACAATTTTCAAGACCGGAAGTGGCTGAGGTATTAATTAAAGGATTACAAAGGGGTTCGAACGCATGACACAAACCAACAACATCGTGTGGCATGATTCAGTGGTAGCCAAACAAGATCGTGTCCAACAAAACAACCACCAAAGTCCGGTATTATGGTTCACCGGACTTTCAGGATCAGGTAAATCCACGATTACGGTGGAACTGGAAAAAGCATTGTTTGAAAAAGGCATCCGCTCCTATCGGTTAGATGGTGATAATATCCGTCATGGATTAAATAATAACTTAGGATTTAGTCCAGAAGACCGCAAAGAAAATATTAGACGTATTGGAGAAGTTGCAAAATTATTAAATGATGCAGGGTTAATCACACTGACCGCTTTTATTTCACCATACCGGGAAGATCGTGATAATGTAAGAAATCTTTTAGCTAATGGAGATTTTATCGAAGTTTATGTAAAATGCAGTCTAGAAGGCTGTGAAGCACGCGACCCTAAAGGACTTTACCAAAAAGCACGTGCAGGTGAGATTAAAGGGTTTACTGGTATTGATGCACCATATGAAGAACCAGAAAAGCCGGAGTTAGTGATTGATACCGAAGATAATTCAGTGGAAGAAGCAGTAGCAGAGATTTTAGATTTTTTAAAAGATCAACAATATATTTAAAAAATAGAAAGGTTTTATCCCTTCTATTTTTTAAATCTTATTTATTCCACCATTATTGAATGCCATCTACTCATTAAAAAGGACAGTTGAGATAACAATCAACTGTCTTTTTTTGTTGACTTTATTTTTTTAATGCTTTTATGATCGAATGATTCCTGAAATGATCCGTTTAATCGAACTCCTCTTCCAAAATGATACTCAGCTGCTTGAATATATGGATGTAAGGATATAAAGTTGTCTGCATTTAAGCCTGCACCAGGCATAATAACAGGTCCATTGGTAGTTCTTGATTGTTTCACAAGTTCTTTCAATACATCTTTACCTACTACACTATCTACTTTACCACCTGATGTTAAGATCCGTTCAACGTTAGCAGAATATTGCATTAAGCTTTGATAAGCTTCCATTACATCACGTGAATCATCAAAGGCACGGTGAAATGTAAAGCGAATAGGTGTATAGTTTGCTATTAAATCATCCAATAACTGCTCATTCACAGTACCATTTTTATTTAATGCACCAAAGACAAAATTGGTTGCACCAACAGCTAGCATTTTTTCTATCGATTGCTTTATCACTTCAATGTCCTGTTCAGAGTAACAAAAGTTTTTAGCGTGCGGGCGAATCATGACTTGAACTGGAAGTGAAACTTGTTCAATTATCTCTTTAACGATTTGAACGTTCGGCGTCAGTCCACCTTGTTCTATTGAAGATACTAGTTCAAGGCGATCCACACCAGCTTTTTCTGCTTCTAATGCATCCGTTACGTTTTGTGCAATCGCTTCTATTAACATGTTATCCAACTTCTTTCTTTACTAGTTCTGTTAATAACCGGACACCAAAACCGCTAGCACCTTCTACATAATAGCCACTAACTTCGAAGGCTTTCACTGTATTAGCCATGTCTATATGGTACCACTTAATGTCTTTTTCAATGAATGAATGTAGAAATGTTGCTGCTGTTATCGCTCCACCAAATGGTGTGTTCGTAACATTTTTGATGTCAGCTGTTTCACTTTTTAAAAGACTTTCATATTCTTTTACCATTGGCATTGGCCAAATATGATCTCCAGTCTCTTGACTAATACGCTTATATTCCACAAGGCTTTCTAGCTTATTACTAAATAAACCGGCCACCTTTAACCCTAAGGCATGACCAATTGAACCTGTCAATGTTGCTATATCAGCAATCCATTCTGCCCCATGATTTTGAGCGTATAACAATCCATCAGCTAAAATTAATCGACCTTCAGCATCAGTATTGCCGACTTCTACAGTCTTACCATTTTGGTAGGTGATAATATCTGACGGTAAATAAGACGTGCTACTTGGTACATTTTCAACTAATGGGATAATAGCTGTCAAATGAACTGGTAATTTCATCGTTTCTATTAATTTCATGGCACCTGCAACAGCTGCTGATCCACCCATATCCATCTTCATATCGACAATATCATTCGCTTGCTTCAAGTTGATTCCGCCTGTATCAAACGTTACCCCTTTACCAACTAAAGCCATCTTATTGTTCTCATGATTATGATAGGTTAGAAGTAAAACTTTCGAGGAAGCATTACTGCCTTTCCCAACTTGATAAGTTGCATGAAAACCATGATTACATAAGTCTTCTTCGTGAAGAATTGTTACATCGACCATAGTATCTCGAAATATATCAGTTATTTTTTGAGCGTATTTCGTCGGCGTTAAATTACTAGCAGGTTCATTACATAAATCTCTTGCAATACAAACTGCTTCTGACACTTTTAAAGCCTCTTTTTCTAACTGTCTGTAACCTTCCTCATATAATAAAGCAATATCTATGAACTGTGACTCTGACTTATAATGCTCAAAACGATAACTTGCTAAATGCCATCCTTCAAAAAAAGCTTTAATCGTGTCTTCCGCTTTCAAAGTGCTGATGTGTTCTGCGAGCAGATCTAACGAGATCTCTAATTTATTAATTCGGTAATCCTCTACTTTTTTCCTCACATTTCCTGCCATTACTTTTATCAACTCAAGTGAGTGCACTTCACCCTTAAGACCAACTAAAAATAATGGTTGACTGTTCTCGTATACAAATTGAATTGCACCAAAATGCTCTACACTTTGAAGAAACGGATATGGTGTACTATCTTTCTCATCATAAATAAATTTTATTTTAGCTTGCATATGATCAAACCTCGTTTCTATATTCGATAACACACATCTCATGGCCATCTAATTTATCCAACTTAATTTGAATATAGCTTCCTTCTTGGGTAAATGGAATTTCGTCACCTGTAGAGATACTCGTTACATTGCATGCTTTTTTATCATCTACCCATACATTAATCATGACATTGTACAATGGGATTCGGTCCTCAATCGTATAGAGGTCTACTGATTTTTTTTCTGTTATAAAATGCAACAAGTGAATTGCATCTATGTTTTGGTGATGATTACGTTGCATAGTCACTATTAAGCTACTCGGACCTTTATGTCTTATCAATTTCTCATCTAATAAAGTTTCTATAGCATCTTGTAGCATATGTTTACACCACATTGGTGCTTTTTGCCGATAAAGATGAAAGATCGGATGGGAAAAATAAATGACGTTTCCTAACTTAGTGACAGCAGGATGTCCCATTTCTTTAGAAGATGGAGCATGTTGATGTGAGCAGAACGTTTTGCCTTCGCGGTTAAAATAAGGTTTGACCGTTTCCATTAACACATCTGCTTGTGTCGCCTTGATGAATGAACCTTTACTATACATGACATATTCTTCCTTGTATAATTGTTTACCTATCTGTTCATTTGGTAAAACAAATTCTCGATCATAAGGAGAATCTCCATACCATTTCACACCTAATAGTGAAATTTCCTCTTTCTTTTCTTTTGCCAATGAACGATATGAAGCGATTATTTTACCACCATTTTTTTGATACAACTTTAACTTTTCCTCTAATTCTTTCTGATATTTGATATGATCGGGCAAAATTATTAAGCGATAGTCATTAAAATCCATCTTACTATCGATAATATCAAATTGATAAGTTAACTCTTGCAGCATTCGAACGGTTCCGATCAAAGAAGGGACGATACCTTCTTCCACCATTTGTTCTTCAGGTGTGAGTACTGCAATCTCTGATAAGTTTACTGCTTCTTTACAATACGGCTCCATCTTCGCCACTTTTTCAAAAACAGATCCAATTAATTTATATGAACCGGTTGATAATTGCCCATTGGGATGTAATTGATCTCCAATCGATATCCCTGCACCCGAAGCAAACATATGGAAACATTCGAATTCTAATGCTGCTCGGTTTTTTAATGAATGAAAATCTCCCCAATACGTATGGAATTTACCTGTCATTCCAATTATATCTTTCCCTAGCTTACGCGCATACCGCACAGTGGATGGAAAGTGGTCATACCCCCATCCCCCACTTGGAAGAGACTCTATCTCTAAGTGTGTATAGTCATCTAAACTTGCTTTTATTTTCGGTCCAATATGTGAACCGTTATAAAATACACCTGCATCAGGAACCTGTTGATGTAAAATGGTTGTAATTTCTTTTTTAAATTCATTAAGCATGACAGTCGCATATTTCATACGCTCGCCTTTCTGTTTAACATCATAGCCTCTAGCCTTCATTTGCTTAATGCAATGGTTACAATGACAATCTACTTCAAACAGGATATCGAAAAAGAATCCATCAATCTTTCCTTCACCAATAACTTGTATCATATCTACCAAGTGTTCTTTAAAATATTGCCGATAATCACTGTTTAAACAAATCGTATAATAAAAATGCGGCTCCGGTACTTCCTGTGTGGTAAGATAATTCCCTTCACAATCAACACTCAGCCACTCTGGATGTTTTCTCGCAATGTATCCATCCCATTGTACTGTTGTATAAATAGGTACTTTAATCCCTTGTTCATGACATGCTTCTATTTGTTCCAATAACAGATTTTTATTTTGTAATTGAGGATGGATTAAATCTGGCCTACTTTCCGATGGATAATATAACCAACCATGATGACATCGGGCAAAACAAGTAATTGAATCAACATATGATTCCTTTAATGTTTTTGCGAATTCGTGTTTATCAAATTGACGAGCGACGTCAGGAATAAATTCACTAGTATGAAAGTCTAAATGAACTTGTCTGTATTTTTGGTTACTCACTCTCTCACCCTCCAAACGATATGCAATAATAATTTACAGGTATATCTCCGTATGACCTGCTATTTTCCCACTGTCATTGGAAATATTTATATCTTTCAAAGCATATAAACGATCTATCGTTGCTTTATTTTGGTATTGAAACTTCTCCAATATTTTTGCCACTAGAAGCGGCCAAAGGTGTTCTGTCCCACTTAATACTTTGATTGCAATACTTATTTTTTCTTTTCTTAAAGCTAGACAATAAACACCTTGTGCACCGCCTTTTGCTATGATATTACGATCTTCTAAAAGCGTAGAACAAATAAATTGATGTGATGCAACAATGTTTGGAAAATTATTCATCACTTGTGTTATTTGATTAACAGTTACACGTAAAGACGCATTATTAATTAATAAAATATCTGCAAATTTCAAATATGAGATTGCCATGTTTTGTAGTGGAACAGCATGTACAGGCACCCCACATCCATCTAAACCTGTTATGATTCTATCTTTTGGTGTTTCTGATAATATAGATACATAATCTAGCACATCTTGCTGTAATGGATGGGACATTTCATGATAATTATCTACACTTAGGTCTTTTTCCTTCGCATTCGCTAAAAATCCTAAATGCTTGCCCGCACAGTTATGCAGTAATTTTCTTCTTGATTTATGAGATGCAATATATTTTTCCTTTGGTGCTGCGTTTAATGGATAACTTTCATTACACACCAGTCTTTTTTCTTCTATACCTAACTTTTCTGCTAAACTTGATAATGCTTTTTCGTGATAATCTTCTCCCCTTTGTGATGCTGTAAAAAGAGCCGTTTCCTCTCCTGTCAGCTGATATTTATTTATTATGTTACTAGAAAATACAGGTATAGCTTGAATTGGTTTCATAGCTGAACGATAATAGAAGGGTTGGGTTATATCACCTTTTTTAAAAACTACTTTTTTGTTTTTATCTAGTACACAAATAACACCTTGATGGATATTTTCTACGTTCCCATTTCTAAACTCCTTTGCTATAACAGGAAAATTCATATTTCTTATCTCCTCTTCCATTCTCCTTATTAGTGGAACAAAAGGATGCATATTTTTTATGCATCCTTTTTCTTAGCTATTGCACAATAAGATCATACATGGATACAACCTTGACATCTGTAATATCTTGGGTCTTGGTGAAATGTATATTTCCATTCACGGAATCTGTAAAGGCAATATATTTTTTGATACCTGGAATCAAGGAGAAGTTATTATCTTCAAAACAACCTTCTTTATCTACTTCCAGCCAGACATTCATTGCAAAAGATTGACTTTCTAATTCAATTCCACCATCAACATAAGATAATTGAATCTTAGGATCTCTCCATAAAAGATCTTTCGGTTTTACCATCACATGCTCTACACTGTCGATCACCTTTCCATCCACCGTTAATTGAGCAAATAAGACAACATTATTAGTCTTTCCTACGACTCCTAACGACTTGATATCCGATTCATAAATAGTATTGGAAGTATTTTGTTTCACAAAGACATCGCTTGTTTCTTGATGCATCAGCTGACCATTTAAATCATATACATGAAGCAAAAGTTGTGCTTCTTGATCCTGTAATTGATCGGATACCGCATACAATGATAAGCTATCTTCATTTTGATCTACTATTAAAGCGGTTGTTTTAAATCGGTCTTTGATAACATATTGTAAAGCTTTCCATCTGCCGTAATAGTCCATACTTGACCATGAAGCAACCGGCCAACAATCATTCAATTGCCAATATAGCGTTCCCATACAATATGGCATGTTTAACCGGTGTGCTTCCACCGCTGATTTAATTGCATCTGCTTGCAAAATATGACTAAGATGCAGGAAAGACGAAAAATCTTTCGGTTCTTTATAGTACATTTCCATATAATTTTTAATCAGTCGGTTTCCTGCACCATTTTTCTGATGATGTAACATAACATCTGATTCGAGAGCTAAATCTCCTTCTTTCGCATAGGTAAAAACTGTTTTTTTCTCTGGGAAAGATTGAAATCCATACTCACTCATAAATCGGCCTACTTTTTCTTTATATGCTTCAATCGGTTTTAACCCATGCCAAACATCCCAATAGTGAATATCACCTTTTTCAACCGTATCAAATGTTGCATGCTGGTCCTTATTATAGGATAATTCTTTCATCGGGGAACTTGGCCAATAATCTGTATTCAGGTCATATTCTTCCACAACAGATGGTAATAAATGATGAAAAACTTCATCATATCCCTTCCAGATTTCTTCACGTTGTGATCCATTATATCTTTGCTTCCAGCCCCAGCCAGCTTCTTCTTCAAATTCAGACCAAGCAGCATCCATTTCATTATTTCCACACCATAATGCTATACATGCATAATTTCGTAATCGTTTAACATTATCAATCGCTTCTTGTTTTACATTATGAATAAATGCTAAGTCACCCGGATACATACTGCATGCAAACATAAAGTCTTGCCAAACTAGCATCCCATATTCATCACACAATTCATAAAAAATGTCATATTCATAGATACCGCCACCCCACACACGAAGCATATTCATATTAGAAGCTGCTGCTGTAGCGATTTCATGCTCATAGCTTTCTTTTGTTGTCCTCGTTTGAAAACTATCATTCGGAATATGATTTGCACCTTTTGCAAATACAGGCACACCATTTAACTCAAAATAGAAACTTTGACCATTCCGATCATCTTCCCTTACTAAGCGAAGTGATCGAAGTCCAGTTTTTACAACTCTTGTACTCTGAATCTGCTCATTTAACTTTAAATCTACTTGAAAACAATACAAATAAGGCTTACCTAAACCATTGCTCCACCATAATTGAGGGTTTTTAATCAATATCGGAACCTTAATTACTTGGAATCCTTTTGTTAATTTACAAAGCTTACTTATATTCAACACATGTTGATCGGAAATAACTAGTTTTATTTCCGTTTCTTTTGTAGCCTCTATTTCTATGGCAGCAGTAATTTCTGCTTTTTCGAATGAAACAGCTTGTTGTTGCATATGAACATCCATTAGCTTAGCACCAGACCATGCTTCTATATAAACACCTTTCCAAATACCGCTTGTTACAAAACGCGGCCCCCAGTCCCACCCATAATGATAGGGAGCCTTTCGTGCAAATACACTTAATTTTTTCTTGCCAACTCCTCCATCTTCAGAATGGTCATTATCGGCTGGGAGGTTATAACCTAATTGATCGGGCTTGCCGATATCATGATGTATCGGCGACTGGAAATAGACGAGTAATTGATTCTCTCCTACCTTCAAGTGTGATTTAACATCAACTTTCCAACTCCTGAACATATTGTCCGCCTGTAGTACCTTTTCACCGTTTACATATACAGATGCATATGTATCTAACCCTTCAAATGTAAGCTCTATTCTTTCTTCTTGTAACCAGTCTGAGGAAAATGACAAAGTAGTTTGATATTCCCAATCTTGCTTATCAATCCACTGTAAATCCAGCTCATTTTTCCCTACAAAAGGGTCTGGTATCATGCCATGTTCTAACAAATCAGTATGCACACACCCAGGAACTGTAGCTGATTTCCAACCATTTTCTCCTGCAGCTTTGAAATACCAATGTTGATTTTCTAATGATGTTTTCCTAATGTTACTCATCAGCATACCTCCTGTTATGAATCAAAATGAATCTCTGCTTTTTCTTCACTTGATTTATATACACCCGTTAAGATTTTCATCATTTCCACACCATCTTCTACTGGTGCTATCGTTTCTCCTTTTCCATTTACACAGTCAATAAAATGATCGATTTCTTTTTGAAAACCTTGTGCAAAATCGAATGTTAGATGATCAATTTGTGGCGTACTGTTCAAAATGATATTATTTTTCTCTGAAACGATTTCTAATTGAGGCTCAATTTCTGCTCCTCCTTTATCTCCATATAAACTAACACGTAATTCTTCTTTTTTCGCATGTAATGAGAAACTAACATCGACCATTAATGAAGCACCATTTTCAAATCGAATAATTGCATTCGCCAAATCTTCCACACTATTTTGCTTGGCATCGTAATCTGCTGCTTGATAAAAGGATTTATATTCTACATTCGAACGGTTACCTAATTTTTGATACGTATTACCACTAACTGATTTTACTTTTGGTTTACCCATTAAATACCAGCAAAGGTCAATAACATGGACGCCAATATCAATTAGAGGTCCACCTCCGGATCGTTCTTTATCTGCAAACCAACCACCTGGATTTCCTAAAACTCGTAAGCAGGTAGCTTTGGAGAAATAGATATCACCTAATTCACCATTATCAATAAAGCGCTTTAACACTTGTGTATTGGTACCAAACCTTCTTACATACCCTATTTGCAGAAATTGTTTGGGATTGTTTCTCACAGCTTCTTCTATCGCTAAAGCTTCTTCCACTGTTTTACACAATGGTTTTTCCAATAACACATTTTTCCCAGCATTTAGTGCAGCGATGGCTATTTCAGCATGCGTATTGTTCCACGTACAAATACTTACCGCATCTATTTCGTTATTACTCAACATCTCTTGATAATCTGTATAATAATGTGTCGCACCAAATTCTTCTGCCGTTTGTTTAGCACGAGCTTCATTTACATCACATACCGCAAACAATTGAACATCTTGATTTTTTAAGTAACCTTGAATGTGCATTTCAGAAATAGATCCTAAACCAACAATTCCGATCCTTACTTTACTCATTCTTTAACCTCCTTAAAGTTGATTCCAAATATTTCGAACATTTTGCAATGAAATTCCACTTGCTTTTCTACACTCTTCCATTCCTTCAAATTCAATCGATACATATCCATCATATCCGCTCTCTTTTATCATTTTTAGAACACTCACTAATTCAATGTCCCCATGTCCGGTAACAGCACCGCGCAAATATTGTCCACCTGCTGAGGGAAACCAGCCTTCTCCTGGGTTATGCCATGATCGGGGACGAATATAAAAATCTTTGACATGCACCATCGTAGCATTGCCCATACATTTATAGACCGCTGTTATTGGATCTTCATCAGCACACAGAAAATTTCCTGTATCCAATGTATGACCAAAATTAGAACGATTCACACGAGATACAATTAGATTGATACGATCACTTGCTTGAATATAAAAACCATGATTTTCGATACTTGTTACAATCTGATATTGTTTAGCATAGTCAGCAATTTCCTGGCAAGCTTCGATAATTTGAGGTAAATCATGGTCAAACTGTTCGATGCCTGCCTCTTCTGGTGGCTTAAATGAAATATCATGTCTCATTCTTCGCACACCTAGTTGATTCGCGATATCCACTTCTTGTTTTACTCGTTCAATTTCTGCTTGAAACGCTTTCTCATCACCTATCAAAAAATCCGCTCCAATGGCGTAATTGGAAATGTCTATTCCTACTTCTCCAGCCTTACTCACTATGTCTGCAACCAACTGCGGATTATCTGTCAATCTATAGCCGATTGGAACAATTTCAATATGTTCTCCACCCTGATCTTTTGTCCACTGAATGACATCTAATATCGACATTTCACCTTTATGGATGGCATTTGCCAAACTGTATGAGCTCATCCCTAATTTCATTTTTAAGAACCTCCTCTAGTTATGAATTAAAGTTATTGGCTTTTTTTGTTGATTGGATTGATATGCTGCCTTTACAACTTCTAATGTTCTCAAACCATCTTCTCCTGAAATAAAAGGTGGTCGCGATTCCGTTACACATTGTAAAAAATCTTTCGTTAATTCTTCATCCATATCATCTGACCAAACGAGATTTTCCAACTTGTTATCACGGTCGTTAAACAATACTGTATGCTGTTTAAATGCATCGACTGCTATTGTCCCTTTATCTCCAAATAATTCTAGCGTCACGTCTCCCCATATCGGAAAGGTTTTTGGACGTGACCAACTTGGATCAATCGTAACAACGATACCCGATTCGAATTCCAAGATGACATGGCCACAATCTTCCACCACTATATCGTAAAATCTTGTATCAAATTCCGCATATACGCTTTTTACCTCATCTCTTAATATCCAGCGAAGTGTATCCACAATATGTACGATGTGGTCGGTAGCACACCCTCCACCTGATAGTTTTGGATCCACAAACCATCCTCCTGGCATTTGTCCATGATTCGTTGTATTGATCGCTAAAATGCTGCCGATTTCTTTTTCGTTGACCAATCTTTGGACTTCTTGAATCACAGGAGCAAAACGAACAGGGAAGGCTACCTGTAAAATGACATTATTTTGATTACATGCATCTATCATTTCAAGCGCATCATTTATTTCTGTTGCAATCGGTTTTTCGCATAATATATGCTTTTTGTAATTGGCAGCTGTCACAACATGATCTTTGTGATTTGCATTTTCAGAACAAACAATGACAGCGTCTAAGTCTGTTTGTAGCATCTCATCCAAATCTGTATAAAATGATGCATGAAAGGTCTTTGCCATATCTATTCCTCTTTGTTGATCGTCATCCCAGACACATTCCAGGGAGGCACTATTATTTTTCTTTAGAGCATTTGCATAACTTAATGCATGCATATGTGCAAAACTAATGATTCCTACTTTCAACATTTTACGCCCCTCCTTTTGTAACAGGAATAGCTTGATTAAACGATGATTCAATAGCTTCGATAAAATCAATGGTTTCGGTAACTTCTGTGATATTATTAAATGAATGGTGATCTTTCGTTAAAATGTGATGTACATCTTCCAACTGGCGCTGAATCAGTGATGTTCCAATTGGGTTAACCTTCCGTTTGCTCATATCAATTTTTGCGATACTGATTGGATTTGTTTCATTACTTTTATGGGTAAGCATTCCCTTAGAACCGGCAAGTTCGATATTTAATTCCTCTTTGCCAAACCCACGCGCCAATTCTAAATGGGTGAAACTATTATCCTTATGCCTGATATGCACCGTCATATAACGACTGTCCACTTTCTTTGCAAAAATAGTGTTAAAATCACCAAATGTTCGATAGATCCAATCGATTACATGTAGTTCCTGTTCTAAAAATCTATCATCACCTGGTACTACTTCTGACTTAGAAGATATACGATTGACACCACTATTACCTAGTTGATGCGTTGTGAATCTTTGATTTAAATTCATCCATTCAGGTGAAGTCATCAACGGATTGACGATTCGAATCATCATTTGCTCTTCTTTAATAAAGTTTAATAGATGTTTTGTTTCTCTTATGCTTGATGCGATAGGTGATTCCACGATAATAGGAATTTTCCGTCCTAGTCTCTTTAAAATGAAAGGCTTCCATTCTGTCGATGCACATACATCGATCAATTCTGACTGATAACTGAAAGAAGGTAATGAATCTAAGTTATCTTCATTGACTACTATCGATTGTTCGACTTGTACTGCAGGAATGGATTCCCAAAACGATAAATGTTTACTTAATTCTGATTCATTACCAATCAAAGTAACTTTCATTACACTTCACCCTTTCTCAGATCTAATTTGATATGTGCAAATTTCATACGGCTTTAATTTCATTTTATAGCTATCCGTACTTACTAATGAATGATCGATAGTTTTTTCAAGCAGATTAGTTTCCTGGAATACAACTTTTTCTGGTAATGTCACTGTTGTTGACACCTCGCTTCCTTCTGCCTCGTATAACCGTACAATAAGTCCCTTTTCATTTTCAGCCAATTTAACGGCATCCAATATAGCGCTTTCGCTTTCTATTCTTATAAACGATGAAGAATTTAATAAGTTACCTTGAGATGTTTTCGCAGGAGATATAAGGTCTCTCGTATTTAACTCATGGCCTTTTTTGACTGTGTCTGCTGCTTTCCAATCACCTTGATGCGGATATAAAGAATAGACGAACTGATGTCGGTGAGTATCTGCACTCTGATCAGGCCATTTCGGCGATCTCAATAAAGATAACCTGATATTTTGACCTTTGATATCATATCCATATTTACTATCATTTAAAAGGCTGACACCATAGGTTCCTTCTGATAAATCTGCCCATCGTTGACCACAAACTTCATATTGGGCTTGCTCCCATGTCGTATTATTATGTGTCGGACGGTCGATCGTTCCAAAAGGTATTTCATAAGTTGCCTGTGACGAATAAACATTAACTGGAAAGGCCACTTTTAACAATTTATTCGTTTCCTTCCAATCTACTTCTGTTTCGAAATCAATTAACTTAGAATAATGGTGAAATATAATCTTTTGTGTAATAATAGATTCATTTAACTTCCATTTAAAATGTAATTCATCTGTTAAGTTACTTGTGTAATGAACAGTCTCCTCAAGCAACTTCATATTATCAATCTTCTGAGAAGCAAAATTCGGATCTATATCCCAGGCGTCCCAGTCTGTAGGAAGATCATCAAATAATTGTAGTTCATTAGCGACCTCCCCGGATTGAATAATCTCTTTATCACACTGTTTATCATACAATCGTGAGATGAAGCCTTGTTCAGTAAATTCTACGATGTAGTTAACCGTTTCCCACTTGCCATTCAATGACTGGGAAGATGCTAATATATTCCCTTCCTCCTCCTGTACCCAAACTGTTTTATAGCCAAATTGTGGTACATTCGAAATAAAAGCATGTAATTCAATGGTTGAATTATCAACCCTTACATATTCTTTTGGATAAGGATTCCCTTCTTCATCTACTATTGTTTTTGATAATAGATCTTGATCGCCATTCACTTTAATAAGACGATCCCTATCCCATCCCAAACTATTGAATATAATTAGTGGTTCACCGGGGCCATTCGTATCTACACGACTTTTGATTTGCTCAATTGCTTCTCTTTGCAAAGATTCACCTTCAGACATAACTTCTTGATATTGTTGATCTGATAGCTCATATACTGGTTCAATTGATGTACCAGGAACAATATCATGAAACTGATTCAACAGTATTAATTTCCAAAGTTTCTTTATTCTTTGAGCAGGGTAATCAGTTCCTATTAGCAGATGAACAAATGAATGCCATATCTCCACATTTCGAAGTAAAGATTCAACTTGCCGGTTATATTTTTTTGTTTTTGCATGCGTAGTATAGGTTCCTCTATGGAGTTCTAAATACAAATCACCATACCATTTTGGCAATGCTGGCTTTTGCTGACTAATGTGTCCAAAGAAGTCATGTACCTTACTAAACTTCACATTAGGCAGACCTGGTAATGATTTTGACCGTTTAACTTGTTCGATCATTTCTCTTGTAACACCACCTCCACCATCACCATAACCGTACACCAACATTCTTTCGTTATGGTCATTCTTCTGATTAAAATCATTCCATGTCTCTTTTATATCCTTTGGATTTGTTTGTTGACCCAAGATAGTATGTAAATAAGATAAAATGGTTGTACCATCAATACCTTCCCAATGAAATAAATCATAGGGGAAACGATTGGTATCATTCCAATTTAACTTCGTCGTCATAAAATACTCCGTATCAGCTTTTTTTAGAATCTGAGGTAAAGATGCACAATAACCGAATGTATCTGGTAACCATTCCACTTTAGGTTCTTCTCCAAATTCTTCTTTAAAATATTGCTTGCCATATAATAGCTGTCTTACCAATGATTCACCTGATGGAATATTCAAATCTGGTTCCACCCACATGCCACCGATAATTTCAAAACGTCCTGCTTTTATTTGTTGTTTGACTCGTTCATATATTTTAGGATAATAATTTTTTAGATATTCAAATAATTGCGGTTGGCTTTGGGCATACTCAAACTCCTCATATTCATCCAGCAATGTGCAGGCTGTTGAAAAAGTCCTTGATGCTTTACGAATCGTTTCTTTTAAAGGCCATAACCATGCAACATCTATATGTGATTGACCAATAGCTCGAATAGTTCCTTCACGGTAGCCAGAAATCTCTTTTAATAGTGATTGAATGCTCTGTTCTTGTTTGAGCAACTCCTTTTGATTCATCAAATTTTTCTTATCAGGTATTTTCCATTCATTCGCCAGATCTTCTAATCTTTTATAAAGTATGGAGTAACGAGTATCTGATTCAGGTATTAAAGCTAATGTATTGCAGGCGGTTTGCAATGTATAGACAAAGCTTTCCACTGCTCTATTAACTAATACCAAGGCACTGTCCTCTAAAAATATAGAAGGTGGTGCTGTTTCCGCACTTGCTACTTGGTTAAAGCCTCGTAAAGAATCTTCTGGAATACCAACAGGGTTAAATAGTTCTATTTCAATATTTAATATACTTCTGTCTAGTATATGTTCTGCCAAGAAACAAAAGGAACGGTTGCGATCAAAACCTTGAATCGGCTCTCCATTAATATTCATTAATGCTTCATAATGAGATGAAATGCCACCAGGACCTCCCGCTTTAAATATGATACCGATGTCTTTGGAAGACCAATCATTCGGGATTTCTATGTGATTATTTAAAAAAGCAGTTACTCCAGACTCAATCAATGGTCCCCCGATATCGGCTGTTTCGGGTGAATTCTCTTGCTCTAAGGGTTGATAATTCTCAGGGCCTTCATACTTAAATAAATTCATTTCCCAATTATTGATCGTTTTCGTTGCAATATATTGGTTATTTCTTAGTAATCGAATCAAACGATGAATTCTTTTCATGACAATCCCTCACTATTCTTCATGAATCACTAATTTTTTCTCATCCAATTGGTCGGATGATTCACCTATCATTAACATTACATTTCCTGGCTCAACTACTTGATTCATTTCTAAATCCCAAATAGCTAGTTCTTCAAAACCTAATTGTAATCTCACGTTTTTCGTCTCTCCAGCAGGTATCCATATTTTCTTAAATGCTTTTAATTCTTTTATTCTTTGCGTAACAGATGCTTCTAAGTCTTGAATGTATAATTGTACGACAGCAAAACCATCATATGCCCCTGTGTTGGAAACATCGACTGATACATGGAGACGTTCACCATTTGTTAACGAATGGATACTAATTGTCTCATGTTCTTTTGTTGAAAATTCGCACGGAAACAAACTATACGATAAACCGTAGCCAAAACTGTACATGGCATGACCTACTTCATCGTAGTAATCGCTTTTTGCCCCACTATTTTTGGCATTATAATATACTGGTAATTGATCTGCCGAATATGGAATAGATACCGGCAGTTTTCCACTCGGATTCACATCACCAAATATGACTTCCGCTATCGCTTGACCACCTAGTTGACCAGGATACCATCCTATTAATATCGCATCTAAATATGGTTCAATATCTTTCAAACTATATGGCCGTCCTTGGATTAACACCCCTATCATAGGAGTATTTAAGGAGGCTAACTCTTGAACTAATTCTTTCTGAACACCACCTAAATCTAAATTTGCTACATCGATATTCTCACCACAATCCATTTCAGCTTGATCATAGTCGATCACCGCTCCGTTATCCTGAAATTCCATACCAAACTCTCTTGCGCTTGATCCACCTAATGCTAAAATAACAACATCCGCTTTACTAGCTATTGTTTTTGCATTATTAAAATCTGACATATCTGTTGATCGAATTCTACATCCCTTGGTATAAAGAATTTCACAACCTTCCTCAACAATTTCACTAATCCCTTGCTTTATCGTTACAACCGATTCTTTTCTTTGTGGAGCTGTATAATCTCCTAATAAATTATAAACATTGTCTGCATTAGGGCCTATAACGGCTACTGTTTTATTCGTTTTGCTTAAAGGCAGTAAATGATGTTTATTTTTTAAAAGTGTGATAGATTGTCTTGCCATTTCTAAATTTAATGTTTTACCTTCTTTTCTACTGACCGAAGCGCACTTTTGTTTGTTAACTTTTTCTGAAAATAGTCCTAACAAAAATTTCACATACAACACACGTTTAACTGCTTTATCTACTACCGATTCTTTTATTTTTCCATTCATAACAGCTACTTCAATTTGTGTATAAATATCGTCCCACAAGCTTAAATCCACACCTGCGTTTAAAGCATAAGCTGCAGCCAACTCTTTATCGCCAGTGAGTAAAAGTAATCGGTCCAATGCTGTTCCATCTGCCATCACAATACCGTTAAAACTCCATTCTTCACGAAGTATACCCGTTAATAATTTTCGATTTGAATGACATGGAATTCCATCAATCTCATTATAGGCTGCCATACACGCTAACGCCCCGGATCTAACTCCCGCCTTCATGGGTGGTAGGTAAATTTCTCTTAATTCCCTTTCACCGATTAATGCAGGACCAGCATTATGTCCACCAACAGCAGCTCCTTGTGCGGCAAAATGTTTTAGAACAGCAATAACATTAGGGGCCTCTTTATTATCTCCTTGCATACCTTTAACTACAGCCTTAGTCATACGGGCAGCTAAATAAGGATCTTCACTGAAACACTCCTCCGTTCTCCCCCACCTGGGATCTCGCGCAATATCCAATGTGGAAACCAATCCTAAATGCACACCCCTCTCCATTAATTCTAATGCTATATATTCAGACACCGATGTTTGTAAGTCCGTATTCCATGTAGCACCAGACCCTAAATGGGTAGGAAAAACTGTGCTGTCCAATGCTTGATGACCATGGGGGCATTCTTCAGAAAAAAGTGTCGGAATCCCAAGTCTAGTATGTTCCTTTAGATAATCCTGAATCATATTTGTAACATGTATAGAATCCTCTAAAGGAATGCCATTTTCGAAATGTATACCAGACCAAGGGTCAGCTCTAAACAAACCGTATAAAGCCCCAATTCCTTGGAACTTTTGAACATGTTGTTTAAACGTCTCGGTTAATTCGTATTGGTTTCCAATTTTTCTATATACTTGCCAACCATATAACTTTTGGTTTAACTGTCCTACCTTTTCTTCTAAAGTCATTTGTTTTACCAAATCATCGACTTGTTTCTCTAGCAATTTTTAACCTCCCATCATTAAATAAAAGTGTAATTTTTTACGAAAATTTAAAAACATGAGCAATTGGTGTATGTTCACCTTCCACGGGAGGGATTTTCACCGTTAATCCTTTTTTTCCTTGATAGAATTCCAGCGAATCGCAAACATTAAGCATGTCGATACGTTCTACTTCCCCGAAATAAGGAATAACTATTTCTTTATCTTGATAAGAATGATCTTTATCTTGATATAAACGGAAGCAATATACATAATTATCCTTAGTGGTAAAGCCGTAATTGTCTGTATAATACGGGGCAACCATTCTTGTTCCATATATTGACTCCCCATATAATCCCATCCACTCTCCCATATCCTTCATTAGTTCACAAGCTTTTCTTGGAAGTCGACCATCTGGTTGAGGAGGAACATTTAAAGCCAAATTTCCACCCTTAGCTACTATTTCGATAAGTGTGTGAATGATCTCTCTTAAAGATTTATATTCATCTTCAAATTTAAATGAAAAGGAAGTCCCAATTGTTATACAACTTTCCCAAGGTACATCAATAGGCTGATCCGGAATTGTTTGCTCCGGTGTAATATAGTTCTCATATAAGCCTCCTACTGTTCGATCCGCAGTTAACAACCAAGGCTGATGTTGTCGAGCATTTTCTACCACCTCACCAAGCCTGATATCTTGGTTGCGCTTACCTACCCAACCTGCATCTAGCCACAGAATGTCTATTCTTCCGTATTTCGTCATTAATTCCATTATTTGATTATGTGTGAATGATATAAACTTTTCCCACATCCATGGATAGTGTTTCGGATCATAAGATGGTCCTCTCCACATATAATTTTTTCTTTCCATTCCTGGCGCCCAATAATATGGCGTATGCCAATCTGCTTTAGAAAAATAAGCTGCTATTGCTATTCCTTTCTCACGAAAAGCATCAAAAACATTTTGGCAAACATCTGCATATTTATGTGTGTGAAATGGACAGTCTTTTCCTGTGATACTATAGTCTGTTTCATTGGTATCCCACATGGAAAAGCCATCATGATGTTTGGTCGTAAATATAAAATATTTAAAGCCAGCTTGATGTGCAAGATCAGCCCATATATCTGGTTGAAATCTAATTGGATTAAATGTTTTGTTTAAATCAAAATATTGCCTCTTAAATTCTTCCATATCTTCTTCCCAATCGATATCATCACGAGACCATTCACCATCTTCATCACTTAAAGCCCATGATTCTACTAACCCCAACTGAGAATATGGTCCCCAATGCATCATCAATGCTAACTTTTGATCTTTAAACCATTCTAATCTTTCTAATAAAATGGAATCATTTGGTTTAACCCAACTCTGTTCTGGACTGTAATTGTGCACACCACTTGCTACTTCATGCTCTTTTTCCATCTGTTCAACCTCCTTTTACTTGATAACGTTTATTTGTCCCTTTTAGACTTATAAACATGCAACGGACTCCCATTGACTACGAGTCCCATTTCACTTAATAGAAATTCACTAAACATAGAATTAGCCCAAGAAAACCAAGGTCGTGTATATCGCTCTGGATTATCCACATGAAAGCCCTCATGCATTAGATTTTCACCAGCATCTGTTGCTTTAAATATTTGAGCCAAATCATCCCTTTCTTCTTTTTCTATTGAGGTTAACCCTTGAACCGCTAATGCAATATGCCAAATATATTGATCTGGTGTATGCGGACTACCGATACCGCTTGCCACTTTACCTGTAAAATAATATGGATTTTCTTCACTCAAGATAAACTTTCTTGTATTTTGGTAAATTTCATCTTCAAACGGTCGGTATCCAATATAGGGAATAGACAACAAGCTCGGAACATTTGCATCATCCATCAACACATAATTACCTAAACCATCTGTTTCATATGCATAGATAGGACCAAATGTAGGGTGTTCAACAATGCCATATCGCTGAATACCTTGCTCGATTTCTAGTGCTAAGTTGTTCGCTATATCGGCTAATGACTCATTTCCTAATATAGAAAGAGCTATCTCAGCTAATTGTTGTAAAGATACAACCGCAAACATATTAGAAGGAATTAAATAACCATATTTACAAGCATCATCACTTGGACGAAACCCGCTCCATGTCATTCCCGTGTAGTTTACCGGTGCCCCATAACCATTATGAGAAAGTGTATCTTGTGGCGGACAATTATCACGTATGAAATGATAATCTGACTGATCTGGATGATGCTGTTCTATCGTCCAAACATCTACTATTTTCTCCATCGCTTCTGTAAACTGCTGATTAAAATGAGTTGTGATACCCGTTGCCTTCCAATACAAATAAGCAAGCTGGATAGGATAGCAAAGTGAGTCAATTTCATATTTTCTTTCCCATATCCAATCAGTCATTTTCGTTTGATCCTCATGATAACGATTACCATTAGGGTGCTCATTAAAGGCATTGGCATAAGGATCATGGTTGATAAAGAATATCTGCTTCTTAATCACACCTTGGATCATTTTATCTATCTTTGGATCTTGATCTGCTAATAATAAATAAGGTCTAATCTGGGCTGCTGAGTCTCGCAACCACATTGCCGGTATATCACCTGTTATCACAAAAGTAGTTCCATCTGATTGGGGGCGTATTGTTGTTTGATACGTATTAACGAAACATTCCTGAAACAAAGCTTGCAGTTTTTGATCTATTTGATAATAGTCTTGCACTTGTTTAATTAAACCTTGGATAGAAGGTGTTAGCTGTTGTGTCATTTCTATTCACTTCTTTCGCTTTACATTTAAACCCATGGTTACAATTTCAAAGGGGGCTACTGGTAATTTAATAGAATCATTGGATACAGCTAATGTTTTAGCCTGTTCTTCTAATATGTTACTAAGATAATATTGCTTCACCTTATTGTTATTACTAATATTGACTGCTCCATCATGACTCATCATATTAAAAAATCGCATATGCAGATCGTCAGTTAGGGCCGAGACTTTAACAGACGTTAAAACAGTCTCCTTTGAAGTATCTACCGATATATATTGATGACTAGCAGAAATGGAACCACCTTGCATTGGTAACTGAATCTTAGACCATGGAATCTGGTATTGATAAGCTTGCTGATACATTTCAGCAACAGAATTCTCCTGATTTCCATGAGGGAAAATTTTAAGAGCAGCAGATTGATCACCTAAACATTGTGCTTCAGGAGTCGGGAAATACCCCCAGTCTCCTAATTCTCCTACCGATCGAACTAATGTAATGGCAATGGTATTCCTGTCATCTCTCAGCACTTCGTATTCATTTAATCCCTTATTAGCAATTGTTACGCCTTTTTCTCCGTCATGCATACTAACAAATGCCTGCTGATGTTGTGAATGATCCGGATTCGCCCACTGATCTGATGGTTGGTTATTTCTTTTAGCTACTTCAAATATGGAATCCGCATAATGCACTTTGCATTCAATGTCTGTAGGGAACAGAGCACGCAGACGGTGGTCCTTCGCTACATTACAGTAAAAGATTTGTATATCGATACCCTTACCATTTCGCTCTAAACTAACGTGAGTTTTGATTGTAAACGATATTGTTTTTTTGCTTCGACTTGCTTTACGACCGGTAAACCACACAAGTTCTTGTTGCTCCGTTTGTAACCTAGCCTCAGCACTTTCCGGAACTTCTAATTCATGAATGATTTCATAGGTAGCTCGAATAGGTGTATCCTCTACTAGCTTGATAGATGCTTGTAATTCTTCTGTTGTAATAGGAAGATCTTTATATGCTTGTTTAAACATGTACTCATTTCCAATATCCCCTGAATCCTCATAGAATAATAGATTTTCAAAAACTTGATTGGTCACTTTATTTCGAATATGGAGTGAACCATTTGCATTAATTTTAATATACATATAATCATTTTCGAGTACATTTTTTGCTGAAGCAATTTGATTTTTCCTATTGCTTTCCTTCTCCCCGATCACTAAAGCAAATGTCTGGTGACTTAAAGCTGCTACATCTTGTGCTTCTAGTGACACTTTTATTCTTTTTGCTAAATAAGGTTGTCGGAATTGATTTTTGGGCAAATCATAATCAAATATCACCCCTAAATCTTCTATCTCATAATCCAATATAGTACCTTTCTCATCTATTAAAATTCTCTTATCAATTGGATATTCTTCTAGTTGTTTTCGGTTAACTCCCTCTGCAAAATATTCCCGTTTCATTTCCAGCTCTACTGTTACCACGCCAGTGCGTCTTTGTCCTGTTGTATTAAAAATTGCAAATGGAATCGGGTCTTCACCATACTTCTTAAATAACGTGGTATCTATTTGCTTCGAGAGTTTTTCTAATACATCTTTTTTCATGCTTTCTGCCATATGTTTGCTCTTTTCAAATCTTGTTACCATTTCTCTGTGTACTTCATCCACACTACAACCACAAATACTATCATGAGGGTGGTTCTTCATAAGCATTTTCCAAGCATATTCGATTACATCATGGTCATACTTATCGCCCATTAAATAAGCGAACGTAGCTAATGGTTCTACTTCACTTTCTAACAAAGTTTGCACTTCTTGATTCATTTGTTTTAAATAAACCCTAGATGAAGCTGTATTTACTAATGTTCCCCACCCATCCGTATGTTGACTTCGCAATTCTCCTTCAACAGTTTTTAAATGATTTCCAATTCGTTTATGATCAAGTTGTTCTACATAATCATTAAAATTAGAATGAATAAATTCAACATCAGGATATAGTTCCTTTGCTATTTCAATAGCCTTAGACAAATCCTTTTGTACTGGCTGATGATCACATCCATTTAACATTAGTAAGTGGTTAGAAGATGCAAATTTCTTCACCGCCTCCAAATGTCCATCCCAATATTTTCTTGCTGCTTTTCTTTCTGAAGGTATTTCATTTCCATTACAATACCAATTAGCAAAAAGAATTCCGATTACTTCTGTTCCATCAGGGGACTTCCATTTCATTTCTGAATAAGGAGACTCATACATATCTGCTTCACTTACTAAATTATTAAAGCCTGTAGGTTTTACCCCTCGACCAAATGTGGCGTGCTTAATCCCAGCCTGAGCCAATAATTGTGGCGCCTGACCGATATTTCCGAATGAATCAGGAAAATATCCAATCTTAGATACATTTCCCCACTTCTTAGCATCTTTGATACCATATTGTAAATTGCGTATATTAGCTTCACTACTTGTTAGAAATTCATCCTGCAATATATACCATGGGCCGACAAAAAGGCGTTTTTGCTCTATTAATTGTTTTACTTTCTCTCTTCGTTCTGGACGTACTTCCAAATAATCATCTAATATGATCGTCTGACCATCCAAGTGGAAACTTTTGAAATTTGGATCATTATCGAGTGTATATATTAATTGATCCATAAATTCTACTAATAAGAAATGATGTTTCTCGTATGGTAAATACCATTCTCGATCCCAATGTGTATGAGAAATAATATGAACGATTTTCTTTTCCTCCGATTTACTCACAACAATACCCTCCAAATTAACGATCAAATTCGGTTAAATGTTTTAATTTCATACGATTGAACATAAACTTCACTTTGTTGTTTCTAATTCATTTATTCTTGCATTTAATATGTAAGAATGGCTCGTTATTATTGGAAAAAAACGAGCCACATATGTTATAAATTAAAACTAACTATCTTCCCAACGATCATAAGCGTCTTGATGGATTTGAATATACTGTTCAATATTCATATTTTCGATTGTTTGAATATATTCATCCCATTTAGAAAGAGGTTCTACACCAGTAATGAATTTTGCTTCCATTTGTTCTACATATGATTCCAAATCTACTTCAATTGTATTTATCGTATCTTGTTCTTCATCTGATAAATATACTAAAGGAAATGCCGTTTCTGCATATGGATCAACTTTTTCTTGTGTTTCCTTTTCGATAAACAAATCAAAATCTGACCTTGGTGCATTTTCAACTACATCAACTAACATAGGCGTTGTAATGCCGTATGCTGGTGTAAGGGATCCACGGTAGTCCTCACTACTTTCATACTCTTCCGGAACTTCTAAAAATTCCCTTTGCCCATCTTCTCCTTCTTCCCATAAGTAACCTTCTGGGCCTTGATCAAAATAATCTCTACCCTCTTGCGAGTATAAATAATCAATCCATCTCATAGAAGCTTCAGGATGCTGATTATTATTCGTAATAGCAAAGGCACCTCTACTAATGCCGGGGTTACCTGGTAAAACAATTTCAGGAGAAACATCACTTGTTAATGGATGGTACATTGGATTATTGATTGCCTCTCCCTCCGTCTCACCTGTTGTAAAGAAAGAGAACCAATCTGGGAATAATCCTAATCGATCTTCTTGACCTTTTGCTTTCTTTTGTTCATCTGCCTGTGAGAAAGTCTCAGGATCTAGTAACTCTTCTTCGTATAATTTATTCATATAGGTTAAGTATTCTTTGTAGTTTTCTGTCATAGGTGCATAACGCGCTTCGCCATTCACTTCTTCCATTCCCCATTCTTTCATTCCAAATGCAGCCAAAAACCACCTTCTTGTACTATTCATTTGAACATCTGTTAATGGAATTTCGTCTGCTTCACCATTTCCGTTAGGATCCTCCGTTTTAAAGCGAACTAATAATTCATATAATTCTTCCGTAGTTTTTGGTAATTCCTCCACACCTAATGCATCCAACCATGTTCCGTTATACCACATTGGTCCCGCAGGCCAAGCAGCGGTAGGATGCTGGTTAATAGCAGGTAGAGCGTATATATGTCCATCTGTTGTTGTAATAGATCTTTTGATTTCAGGATTTTCTTCCATTAATGCTTTAAAATTAGGTGCATATTCATCAATTAAATCTTCTAAAGGTTGTAAAATACCTTGTTGTCCATAATCTACTTCCATACCTGGTGTTAGATCTCCTGTTCCAGCTCCGAAAATAATATCAGCGATATCACCACTTGCAAATGCTAAGTTCAATTTTGTTTGAAAATCACTTAATGGTGGTGTATCATACTCAAAATAAATATTTGTTTTTTCTGAGTATTGCTGTAATGTTGGCATATCCTCCCATTCAGCTAACCCTGTACCTGGTGCCATTAGTGACAATGTAATTTCTTCGTCTACTATCGGATAATCTTCTTTATTTACATTAACGTCTGATGACGATGATTCATCGTTTTCTTTATTATCGTCATCCCCTGTAGTCTCATCATCACTACATCCAACAATAAATGCACAACATATAAAACTTATTAATAAATACCATAGTTTTTTCCTCATTACTTAACCCCTCTCTTTTTGTTAAATAAAGTGATTCCAGTGAACATTGGTCAAATTATATAATATGAACCACCCCCTTAATATAAAGTGAGACTTTCATCAGTGGGGGGTTTTGTCCCCTCACTGGTGATTAGTTAAATTTATCAGGGTGTTAGCGTCCGTTATCCCCCACTTAGCTTTTTTGATTTACTCGAACCTTGAAGGGGGTTTTACGGACGATTAGCACCGTGATAAAGTAAGACTTCTTTTTATCCTTTAAGTGATCCAATCATAACGCCTTTGACGAAATACTTTTGTAAGAATGGATACACAATAATAACTGGTAGTGATGAAACAATCATTACCCCATATTTAATGATGGCTGCTAATTGTTGATTACTATGAATCAATTGTGCTGCTTCTCCTGTCATTGTGGTGTTATTAGAAGACATATCTTGTAAAACTAATATTTCCCTTAGTACCAACTGCAGTGGAAATAAATCACGATCTGAAATATAAATCAAGGCATTAAAGTAACCATTCCAATGACCAACTCCATAGAAAAGTGCCATTACAGCAATAATTGGGGCTGATAAAGGTAGAATAATTTTAAAAAACAATTTAAAATTGGATGCTCCATCAATCGTTGCAGCTTCTTCCAATCCTTTTGGTATCGTAGATTGGAAAAACACCCTAGCAATTACGATATTCCACACAGCCGCGGCATTAGGTAACACCATTGCCCAGATCGTATCAATTAACCCTAGATCTCTTACTACTAAATAAGTTGGAATTAACCCACCGGTAAAAAACATAGTTAATACAAACAAAGCAGTAAACAATCCTCTCCCATAGAAATCCTTTCTTGATAAAGCATAAGCAGCAGGAATTGTAACCAAGAGGTTAATTAGTGTACCTAAGCCTGTATACACAACAGTCATTAAGTATCCTCGCCAAATCGAATCATTTCCAAAAATTAATCGATAACCCTCAAAGGTAAT
This sequence comes from Gracilibacillus orientalis, assembly GCF_900114645.1. Classification (GTDB taxonomy): domain Bacteria; phylum Bacillota; class Bacilli; order Bacillales; family Amphibacillaceae; genus Gracilibacillus; species Gracilibacillus orientalis. The sequence goes on from NZ_FOTR01000003.1 coordinate 146,145, forward strand.
ATCTTTCGGAAGCAACCACATTTTCCCCGAATTCACATATGTAGGATTGCTTATAGAAGCACTAATGATATAAATTAGTGGGTAAAGTACGACTATCAACGCAATAGTTAAACAAAGATAGACAAAGAATTTAAACACCTTATCGGCTTTCGCTTCATACAAATTTGAATCCATTTTCTATAGAACCTCCCTTACCATAAGCTTGTTTCACTTGTTTTTCGGGCAATCTGGTTAACAGCAATTAGTAAGATTGCATTGATGATTGCATTAAACAAACCAACCGCGGCTGCAAAACTATATTGCGCATCTAATAAACCAGCTTGATAAACAAAAGTTGCTATTACATCCGATGCTTCTAGATTTAAAGGGTTTTGTAATAGTAATATTTTTTCAAAACCTAATGCCATAATATTACCTAAATTCATAATTAAAAGAATAACCATGGTCGGCACTAGAGTTGGAATATTAATGTACATAATTCTCTGAAATCTTGATGCCCCGTCCACTATGGCTGCTTCATGTTGTTGAGGATCTACTCCAGATAATGCAGCAAGATAAATAATCGTCCCCCAACCAGTGCTTTGCCATACACCTGAAAGGACATATACGGTTTTAAACCATTTCGGATCAGTCATAAAACTAATAGGTTCGAAACCAAAGAATTGTATGATGTGGTTAATAATACCTGTTGTTGGTGATAAGAAGGCAATAATCATACCTGAAATAACCACTACTGAAATAAAATGAGGTGCATATGTAACGGTTTGAACGGTCCTTTTATATAACCCATCTTTTACTTCATTTAATAATAACGCCAAAATAATAGGTAGAGGAAAACCAACAACTAATTCATAAATACTAATTCCTAAAGTATTTTTCAAAAGATCCCAAAAGTAATAGGAATTAAAGAATCTTTCAAAGTGTTTTAGTCCTACCCATTCACTTCCTAAAAATCCTAATGATGGAACATAATCTTTAAAAGCAATTTGGATTCCATACATCGGTACATAATGAAAGATAATAAAATACAACAATGCTGGTAATATAAAAATATACAATTGCCAATTTTGTAGAATTTTTTTTAGTCTAGACTTTTTCACTTTCGTGAGATTTATTTCATCTTTTGATTTGTTGGTGATTGTTGTTCCTAAACTCATGTAGCACTTTCCTCCTTTTTTGTTGTGTTTTTGTTTGTATAACTGTTTTCATCATAAACAACTTAAGAAAGCGCTATCAATATGTAGTTTTAATTTTCTATTGTCATTATTCGCACTATACAAAAAGAAAACCCTTGCTAATCAAGGGTTTTCTTTTTAATTAATATGTGAAATTCATTTGATATGTAGAACTTGACAATCGGTCTAATACTTTAGCACATAAGCTTTGATAAGCCTAATAAAAAGTTAAACTTTGAAATACTTTAAGACTTATTATTCAAAATCCCTTTTATAACTATTGGACTTTTATTTAATATCACTCCACTTAACTTTTTGTCCCATAGCATTGGAAAGAGCGGCAGCTTGATTAACAGTAGTTAAATTAAGAATATCCTCTTTTGTGATTGTTGACTCTATACGATGTTTTATCGACTGAATCCATTGTTCCATGGGCATTAATAAAGGACTTGGTAGTTCATCAACTGGCATCCATATATTGTCTGTATTATTAGCTCTGAGTTTGACTTTTTCATCTTCGATCAATAATGTTCCTTCTGTTCCATATAGTTCGAGTTGAAATGGACTCCCACTCGAAAGAAAACTAGTTTCTGCGACACCTAACACACCGGACTCATATGCGATTGTTACCACTGCATTATCATCTACATCATATGCATCTCCAATAGATTGGAGAATAGCTGATACTTCTTTTATTGCTCCCCCTGCCAAGCGATTTGTTAAATAAATTGGATGTGCACCTAAATCAATTAATGCACCGCCGCCACTTTGCTCTTTATTAAAGAAATAATCTGGTAACCAGCCTAAGGAGCTGTTGGCTGAAGGAACCGCCCCATTATGCGCAAATCGGCAACGAATAAATGTTAACCTGCCAAGTAATCCTCTATCTAACACATCTTGAGCATATAAATAATAACTATTCGTTAAACGTGGTAAGGAAACCATTAACCGTATACCATTATTCTCCACTACATTCATTATTTCATGACAATCTTGTTTAGTAAAAGCTAAAACCTTTTCTGTGAAAATATGCTTTTTATATTGTGCTGCTTTAATGATGACTTTTTTATGTAGATTAGTCGGTGTATTAACTATTACTCCATCTACCCTATCATTTGATAATACTTTATCTAATTCTGCCTCAAAAGGAACCCCAAGTTCTTTAGCCCATTGTTTCCCACGCTCTAAATCTTCATCCCATACCATAGTAATGGTTATGTCATCATTTCCTCTAACTTGATTTGCGTAATCATCAGCATGCACATGCCATCTACTCAACAAAGCTACATTTAACAATTTATATTCCTCCTTTTAAATGATAGATCTTAATTGCTCTATTATTGAGGACTGAAATAATAATCACAATATGTTAAAACTCTAATTTATATGTGATCCTTGATAATACTAATTTCGCTAATGAACAGACTAGTTAGACTATCACAACAGGAATATGCCAAACTTTTATTGGGAAACAAATTTATTTTAGTTGGTTGAAAAAAATCCAACTTATAGGTCAACTCCTTCAATTTAGAAACAAGAGGTTCAATTATTAGCAGGTTCCGTGTAAACCTGCCGATATTTCCCTGGCGTGATTCCAATCTCGTTCTTAAATTTACGAGTAAAATTTGCCACATCTTTATAACCTACATCTAGCACAATTGCCTTGATGGGTTTATCCGTTTCGACTAACTGAGTCTTTACTTCTTCCATGCGTAAATACTGCACATATTGTTTAAAGGTATAGCCGGTTTGTTCTTTAATAAATCGACTGACATACGAAGCTGACAATCGAAATTCAATTGCTATTTTTTCTAGCGATAGATCATAAAGACCATAATGGTTATGCAAATACTCAATAATATCATATTTAAGTTGTTCATTATGACTCTTCTTATTCTCATTCACTTCCTTGCATGCATGAAAGACTAAGTCATTCAGTCGCTCAAATAATTGCTCTATAGTCTGGAAGTCAAAAATTTGTTCACATGTTTTTTTTGATGGGTTAACACCTATATCTGTGATAGTTTTAATAACTGTATTGATAATATCGAAGCATATTGCTTTTAAAAAGGACAAAGATAATTCATTTTGTTGTAAATTATCAAAAACCGAAAACAATGCTTCTTTAGCAACTTGACTATCTCCCTGCTTAATACTTTGAACAATTTTCAACAAATCCTCTTTAGGATACCCTACATCACATTCCTTTTCTTCTTTAATATTTTCAAAATAAATGCAACTTCCCTGACTATAAAAATATTTATGCTCTAATGCTACTAATGCTTCAATATAGGACCTGTTAATCATAGTAGTTTTTTCACAAATTGTTCCTATGCCTATCATCGGTTTAATTCCCGTTATTTCTTTTATATCTTGTTTTAATTGCTTTACAAACTCATTACGCTTTGCTTGAGCCATTGATTGATCGCCATTAATTTTCACAACTAGAGCAATTGCATCCATATATAATAAATCGATACCATATGCTGTAACATCTGCTAGTATAATATTAGTAAATAATTCATAAATAGTTTCTCGCTCTGTTATTTTTTCCTTAGATAATTGTTGCTTCTCCAAAGAAATAATCATGGAACAATAATAATCACCATGAATATCAAGATATAATGTTTCATTATATCTATTAATTTCCTCTTCACTATTAAAATCACCTTTAATAATCTTAGTTAAAAATTGATCCTTTGCAAAAGTTTGGTGTTTAAATATTGTTTCACTAAGCATTTCATGGTCTTCAAAAACAGAGGTAACGGTCCTCTTTATAGTATCTAGTTCATTAATTCCTTTTAACTCCAATTTCCTGTTATTGCTTACAGAATCGAATAAAGATCTGATTGGTTGATACTGCTTTTTGGCAAGTACAATGGCTAAAATACTACCAACAATAAACAAACTAAGGCACAATACGATCATTATCGTTATTGTATTAGATAACCGTTCAAAGAACTGATCGGTTTCCATCATAATAATAAATTTCCATCCTGTTATATCGGACTCTACAGTAGCAAGTGAATACTTATTTCCATTTAACTCAACAGTATTTACCTCTCCATAACTGTTATTTTCAATATTTATTGAGTTGCTGTCTATATTTTCATCTTTTATCGTCGAGGCAATAATTTGATTTTGTTCAGATATTATATAAGCATTGCCCTTAAAATCGCTCATCGTATTTGCTATTAATTCATTGATTGTACGATCTTTAATAAGATAAACAACCGTTCCATAGCTATTGTTATTGTCTAAAGTTAAAGGAAAAAAGTATGTAATATAATGGTTGTTTTTGTCTCGATTCGATAATTGATCAACAACAGTATTAATTGGTATATTTGTTTGCAAGCTATCTAATAAATGGTTATTATCCCAATTATAAAATTGGTATTTTCTGATTAAGGAAGGAACTGTATAGGAACCTTCCGAAGAATAAATAAGATCATTACCATGGTAATATATTAAAATTTCTTCAATGATTGAACTGTTTGCCTTATATTTCTTCAATTCATCAATAGCTTCTAAACCATAATATTCATGGTTAAGCATATATGGTGTTAACCTCGGGTCATACGCTATTCGATTGGCAATTGTTTCTAATTCACTTACCCTTTCGTTTGTAAGTGTTGCAACTTGCTCTAATTTACTTAAATTTGACTGTTCTATTTCTTCCTTTAGATTAGAAACAGAGCTCAAATAAATAATGGAACTCATTACAATAAAAGGGACCAAAAATACAACTAAATAAGAAACAATATATTTTATTAACAATTTAGATTTGATCATAGCATAGCCCCTCCATGAAGTACTAAACCAGCAAAAGTCTTATTATAATGCACTTACACTTTCGTTTTGTATCCGCTTTCTTTTATCTTCTATCAAAATACAGGCACGATAGGAAAACCATACAATTGGGTATAATGTCAAAGATGCTCCCATAAACACTGTGAAAATTGGCAGTATATTATATAAATAATATAATGGTAATAAAGTTATTATCATTGCTATTGACTCAACTGGTCGAGCTAAACCTATGAATAATGCTTGTTTAAAGTATTGAAAGAACTTCAGGTCATATCGAATATACACCGTTTGGAAATGAATTAAACTAACAATAAACAGCACAATTAATATGATAAGAAAACTATGGAAATAAAAGGACTGAATAAATTGTTTAGATATGTAGTAATCTGCATAAAGAAATAACCCTATAGATCCCCAGATCAGACCAAAACCATTCGCTTTCAAAAAATTTGTTCTGTAAAAATGCCAGAATTGTCTTATGATTGGTATGTCAAAACCTTGTACAAACCATTTATGAATGATATAAACCGTTGCCAACGTTGCCGGTACTACTCCGAAAATGCCTAAACCCAGAAGACTAAAAACAAGCCAAAGCAAATGCAGTAACATAATTTTACCTAACCAATTACCAAAGCTATATAGATATTCGAGAAATCCATTTAAATAAGACACACTAATCCCCCCATCTATTTGATTCTATAAATTAATGATACAGAAAAAACCCCAAAAAGGAAAGCCCTTACATTTGTTTGTATTTCTGTTATTAAATCCCCTGGAGCATTTACTATTTTACATTTCTTCTTAATAGATCCTATTCAAAAATAAGCATGGAAGCTAAACCTCCATGCTTATTTTTAACGTATGTAACAATTAATCTAGTGACTGATAAACAGGAAAATCTTGTGATGCCCATGCTTTTTTACTAGTCCAATCTTTAGCGTCTTCTTGCCAAAAGGGATCACTTTCTTTTAATCCCAGAGGTAGGAATATAAAAGCGGATAAGTATAGACTTCCTGTCGATACATATGCTTCTCCTATTTCTGGCTGATGACCTGTAAATCCAATTTTCAACCAGCCATTTTCATTAAAAACTGCATCGGATGAAAATGTTCTCTTTATAACAGATGTTAATGCTGCTCTAACTTGACCTGCAGTTAACTCTGAGGGCAGTTCATATCTCAGTACTTGATTGGCTAAATGATGGAAAGCACCAAAACGATATGCCAAAGATCGACCAATGGGTGGATATGTACCTTCAGGAGAGATCATCCGCTCTTGAATTACTGCATATTGAACAGCTCTTTCACGGAATTTTTGATATTTATCCGACCAACTACTATATTTAGGTCCCACCGTTTCTGAAATATCCAACAACATAGGATGAATCACATAACTATTATAATAATCTGCATGAAATGAGTTACCATCACTATACAAACCATCGCCAACATACCACTGTTCAAATTGATTAAGCGCATAATCAATACGCATGGGATCCCAGTCATCTTCTCCCATTTTATACAGGGCCGTCTCTATGATAGCCGAAAATAACAACCAGTTTGAAAAGTGAGGTTTACGACTTCTTGTCGCTTTTAATGCCTTTATTACATTTCTTTTGGTTATAGGTTCCAACTGATACCATAACGCTTGAGGAGCACGTAAAATTGCTTGTGCAAAAAATGCTGTATCCACAATAGGTTGATCACCTACTGAAAAATTCATGTAATCCTTTGAATTAGGATTTGTTGCATGATCAATACATATTCTTACCCGTTGAACATATTCTTTTCGGAGCTTTTCCTCTGCTTCATTTTCAGCATGCGACTCTAACCATGGAGCCATTCCATTTATTAATCGGGCAAAAGCTTCTAAATAAGAATAAGATTCCCGATTGCTATCCACTTTTTGTTCGATTGGCATTTGTACAACTAGTTGTTCTTTTTCTAATGCTGAAAGCAGAGGGTCCGCAATATCCAGCATACTCCTTAACCAATAGGATCGATCCAAAGTCATGCAGGCAACTCCCTTCCTGTTATTCTCTTTTACTATAAAACTTCATTTTATTTTCTACTTTTTTCAATGATTGATATGAAAACCACATCGTTATAAATGTTATTCCACTTCCTGTAAATATAAATATGATACCAGGAAAATGATAGCCAATAAAGAAAAAGGCACAAATATTAATTAGAATCAAAATGGTATGTAATGGGGATACAAGTGCAACAACAAATGCAAAGGTTATATAATCAATGAATTTAGCATTGTAATGGACAAATGTCGGAAAAATATAGGCGGAAATGATACTTACTAAGAACGCCAAACCAAATAGCAAGAACAAGAGTAACCATCGGACCCAGTGATCTAACGTGTTAACCAGCATAATATTCACATATATTAAACCACCTACTAAGATCAAAAAATAGCCTATCATATTTGCTTGTTTGAAGTTATTCTTGAACTCTAACCAAAATTGTCTGAATAAAGAGAAGTCCTGGTTACCGCGAATCCATTTCCTCTCGATAGCCAGTGCAGCAACTACAGACGGAAAAAAACCGAGGAATAGTAAACCCATCACGCTAAATATTAGCCATAGTATATTCAGATAGGCAAGTCGCGAAATCCATACTGTTGTCTTATATAAAATACCTTCATTATACATATTTCGCTCATCCCTTTTCTACTTTTTTGGCGAGTGCTTATCGAAGTATAGAAACGATGAAAAAAGGAGGATATTCCCCCCTTTTTTCATCAATACACTTTTTAATTTCTATTTTTCAACCATTCTTGACTCTCTTTTTGTGCTTTCTCCACCGCTTCTGTTGCTGACCTTTCACCTGTCAAAGCAGCTTCCACTTCAGAAGTTAATATAAACCGTGGCTGTGACGAAGCCCAAGGGTATCTAGGTGTCCAAGGTGTACTCATGGCTTCCATAGTCGGATCCATTAAATTTTTCACCTCTGCGTAACTGTCCCAAGTTTCTGCCGCTTTAATAGCTGGCATTCCATTTGCTTCTTCGAATATATATTGTTGTACAGTCTCGCTTGTTGCAAACTTCATCCATTCCCAAGCTAAGTCTTTATTTTCACTATCCTTGGCCATGGTAATGGGACTTCCTGCAAACATACCGCCTACACCTTCATCATTCTTAAACTCTTGGGCAATAGCAATCCGATCGCCTAGACCTTGAGCATATGCTGGCATAATTGTATCACCAGGTCCTTGATTAAGCATGATAGCAATATCGTTATCTGGTGTCAGCCATTTTTCACTACCTTGGTCACTTACTAATCCATCAGGAGCATATTCTTTCATGTCTAATAACCATTCTAATCCGGATTCCATCTCGGGACTGTCAAAATTAAATTCAATTTCATCCCAGGCAAATCCATTTCCCCAACTGCCATTTTGACCCTCAGCAATATTAATTAATGTAAAGGCAGAAGACCAATCACCACGGAACCAAATACCATAGTTTTCTTCACCAGAAACCGGATTTTCTCCTGTCATCTGTTTTGCCTTTTCTTCTATTTCTTCCATAGTAGGATGTTCAGAAAGATATTCAACACCCCACTCATCAAATAATTGCTTATCATAAGCAATGAAACGTGCATCACCTAAGAAAGGCAAACCATAAATCCCTAACTCATCACTATCAGAACCTAATGCTTTCCATCCATTCACTTGATTATCAATAAAGATATCCAAATCGAACTCTGAATCATTTTCAATATATGGCTCTAGTGGTTCTAGTACATCTTGAGCCGCAAAGTCCGCAATACCTGGCATTTGATAAACATCCGCTTCACCAGAAGTAATCATTGCCTGTGTCTTTTCTGTATACCCTTCCCAAGGCATGATGATAAATTCAACCGTCGCACCTGGATGCTGACTTTCAAACTCATCTTTAATAACCTGAAGACCTTTAGTAGTTTCTCCTGTAATCGGGTCCGTGGAATCCTCCAAATCAAAATCACCAATTAGCTGAACTTTTATGGTTTGGCCTTCCCATTCACCATCTACAGCACCTTCGTCATTTCCAGAACCATTATCACCTGCAGTATCATCTGAACTGCAACCTACTGCTAAAACAGCTACTACAAACATAAATAACAACATTAACCAAAAACTTTTACCTTGCTTCATGTTTTTACCCCCTTATAAATTTGAAGTTCACTATCTGAAACAGAACAGCCGATCATCATTCTCCCTTCACTCCACTTAGTGCGATACTTTGAATAATGTACCTTTGCAAGAAAAGATACAGTACTACAATAGGTAAAATACTAACAGTAGCTAGGGCCATCGTTAATCCTCCTAAACTTGTTCCATTTTCTAAAGAAAAACTTGCGAGATATAACGGAACAGTATGGAGATCCTGATTATTTAATACAACCAATGGCCACATGAAATCATTCCAGCTCCATATAAACGAAAGAATAACCATTGTTGCTGCAATGGGACCTGCTAGTGGTAAATAAACGGTAAAGAATATTCTAAACTCCCCAGCCCCATCAATTTGTGCTGCTTCACGAAGAGTTGTCGGTAGCTGATCAAAAAATTGCTTACATAGAAAGATCAGCATACCATTAATAACTGTTGGCAGAATCAATGGCCAAAAGGTATTTAACAAGCTAAAACTATTAAATAATGTGTATAACGGAATTAATCTCGGTTCCATTGGGATCATCAATGTACACAATACCAGAATAAAAAGTAGCCGTTTATATTTGAAGTTACCTTTGGAAAAGGCGTACCCTGCAAGTAAAGATGCAGATACTTGTAAAAAAACGGAACTAGTCGTGACAATACCGGAGTTAATATAAGATTGAATGAGCCTTCCATTCTCAAAAACAATTCCATAGTTAAAGCTTGATATTGTTTCTGGTATTAATCGAGGTGGAAAAGGCATGGTAATATTAGCCGTTCGATCAAAACCAACACTTACCACCCAGATAAATGGCATCATCAGCAATGAACCGCATACCAACAAAATGATAAACTTTACTATATTTGATATTCTTTCACTAGTTTTCTGATCCATATTCTGACCTCCTTATTATCAAACTAGAGTTGCATTTTCGAAACTCTCAAATTAATGAAAGTAAATATTAAAATAATCACAAACATAATATAGGTCGCTGCCGAAGCTATCCCAAATTCAAATCCTGTAAAACCTCTTTCATATATAAACGCACCCATCGTTTGAATTGATCGGGCTGGACTACCGTTTGGCCCGCCTAAAACATAGACTTCATTAAACCGTTGTAAACTTCCGATCCAACCAGTAATTAATAAAAAAGCAAAGGTTCCGGACATGTTGGGAATCGTAATGAATAACCATTGTTGAAGCCCACTAGCCCCATCTATTTTTGCAGCTTCATACATTTCGGGAGAAATAGCTTGTAAATTAGCTAAACAAATAATAATGACAAAACCTATCCAATGCCAAACGGCTAGTAAAATCACTCCCCACTTAGCAGTAGATGGATCAGAAAACCATGTCGAAGATGGTAGACCAAGTGCATCTAATATATAATTTGCAACTCCCATCTCAGGATGTAAAACAAATTGAAAAATCATAGCTGCCGCGACGATAGATGTTACGTTGGGTAAAAAATAAATTACCTTGAAGAAATTTTGTCCTCTTCTAATCGAATTAATTAAGGAAGCGAAAATAAATCCAAGGGGAATAGTAATAAAAATTTGAAAAAAACCAATAAAAAAAGTATTCCAGACTGTATTCCAAAAGGTGTTAGATGTTAATACCCTTTGAAAATTTTGTAATCCGATAAATGTTTCCATCGTCCCGTTTGATCTAAAAAAACTTAAGCGGAATGATTCCATAATCGGATATACCATAAATAATAAAATACCAATAAAACTTGGTAGCAAAAATATATACCATGTAAAGGCAGCTTTTCTTTTTTTACTTTTGATTGTTTCGACATCGTCATTAATGGTCACTGTGTTCTCTACGCCATTTTCATTGATTTGTAGCTTTTCTTTAACCATCCCTTCCCCTCCTTTTTAAAAATCAATCATTATTGTTAACGTTTACATTTATGCGGATGAATCTGACATTACTTAGGAAAAATGATTGATTAACGTGTTACTAGGTTTATCATCATCATCTCTATTGCGATATTCAGTTGGCGTGAATTGATAATGTTTACGAAACTTTCTACTGAAATGAGAAGCACTTTCAAATCCAGATTCTAATGCAATATCCAAAATCGACTTTTCCGGATGCATTTCCAGTAAGTATTTTGATCGTAATAAACGGCGTTGCATCATGTACTGCATTACTGTTATGCCTGTAATATCCTTAAATATTCGAGACATATAATATTTGCTAATATGCAAGTGATCTGATATTTCGTCTAATGTTAAATTTTGGCTATAATGATAGTCGATCCATGTTATCACTTTATTGACATGTTTCATCTTGTTCGTATTTCCTACTGGCATACTTGTCAATTTAGATTTACTTAATGCATAAAGAATAAACAATAATTCAATCAATAATGTCGTAATTTCCCCTTTCAGCATCCGTTTCTCAATCGACTTTTTCGCTGAATTTTCCAAGTTTAATTGTTTTATATTAATTTTCTGTAACAACGAATGTATTTCTTCAAATTGCTGCACATTTATATCTCGCAATAATATATTGCCAAGTTGATCAAAAGGGGTTAAGATTTCAGGCACATTTAATTGGTTAATAATCGACCTCATCCATTCAGGTGAAAATTCAATAACAGTTCTTTCATATGGTTGACCTTCCGTGGGTGTAGGTCCATGTAAGGCTGATCCATTCATCACAATAATATCGTTCTCATGTAACTGAATCACATGGTCATTTATCAGGTATTTGCAATCTCCTTTATGAAACATATAAATTTCAAAGTAATCATGTGAGTGAATAAAAAAATCACTTTTATGAAAATTAATATCTATATTCCGGTAATAAACATATAGATTTTCTATTGATTTATTCATCATTGTCACTCCCAATATATGTTTTTAAAAATTCATAACTATTAACTGCTTCTTCTTCAAAGTTCCTCCATTCACATTCGACGGATACCCGGAGGAGATAATTAATATCTTTCAAATTATTTGTAAATGTTTCATAAGGATAAGTTCCTGTTCCGGGTGCTAATCGATCCGAATCTGCTACATGAATATGGCCCAATAATGAACCTGCATCAGCTATATGATGCAAATGTTCTTGCTCTTCTTCCATATGGTAGAAATCAGCTAACACTCGAATAGATGGATGATCTACTTTTCCAGCTAGTTCCACCGCTTCAGGAACACTATTTATAATATTACTTTCTTTTTTATTTAAGGGCTCGATAACAATCGTTACATCATGCTCTTCAGCATGTTTTGTTGTCATCTTCAGAAATCGAATTAACTGTTTTTCGGCTTCTATTTTGGAGAAATTTTCAGGATAGGATCTGGCATCACCACTTCCGAAAACAATCGTATCTGCACCAATTTCTTTCACCCGTGGAATTGCTTTTGACAAATAAATTTCTATTGCAGTTTCATCTACATCGTTCCCTGTTACTTTTAAATGACCTGGTAAAAAGACATTACACACTTCTACTGGCAAATGACTATCAAAATATTTTTTGCGAATATTTTGGTAATCAACATCATTTTCCGGGACAAGAGAAACCACCGTACACTCGAGAAAATCGAACCCTGCTGCAGCTACGACATCAACATTTTCGATACTAGCACAACACCCTATTTTCATATTCTCCTCCTATAATGTTCCATCGTTCTATTCCCTATCTTTTATCCAATCCATATTATATTTTAGTATTTCTTTTGTTTCTTTTTTTGCACTAAAGTCTTCTAAACCGATGTACCCTTCATAGTTAACCGATTTTAAATCTTCCATCACCTGTACCCAATCTACAACACCTTCGTCTACCAGTTCCCAGCCTACTTTCCACTGATGGTCATTCCTAGATGAATCCTTTATCCATTTTGCATTTTTTAAATGAACATGTGCTAAATATGGACCAAGCAGTTCCATGCCCATACGATGGTTCTCATAACCTTCATGAACCATATTACCAGGATCAAACAGGACACCTATCGCATCCGGATCCAACCCTTCTACTAGCCGATAAGCTGCACTGGCACTTGCCGCAATTGTTCCATGATGTGTCTCAATAAGGCCTTTCACCTCATACCTTTTACACAACATTTCGCACTCTTCAAGATAACGCTTACAACTTTCGAAAAGTGTATGGAAATTCTCTGATCGATTATATTTAGGTACTCCCAGTCTGATAAAACTGGCACCAAATGCTTTTGCAACTTTTAATACTTGTTCTGTTCCAGCTAAATCGCCCGACGTTAAATATGGAGTAACACTGACGACCTCAATCTGATCTGCTTCACTTTTTGCCTTTAATTGTTTTATTTCCTCTTCCGAAATCTCCGGGGTAAGGGTACATTTGTTATTCCCCCAAAAACTAATGGGTTCTTTAGTTAATTCTGCCGGAATTTCTTTATATCGCCATTCTACGCCATCAAAGCCTTGTTGCTTTAATTCATCAATTAACTCTTCTGGTTCCATATCCGGTGTCATTACAGAAAAAACAGTTAACTTCATCATAAATCACCCTTATTATATTTATTTTAAAATGCTATTTGCCGAATTCGTATATTAATCATAACACTTACATTTTCATCCTTCTATAATCTAATTGATGGATTTTTGTCTGATATTGCTTTTTATAATCGTGAACAAATCGACTGTTTCTTATCACTGCAGTTTCCAACGTACATAAAGTATTAAAATTAATAAAATATACAACAATTTCGATCAAGTAAAAGCAAGTTTAGTCAATTATTCATTATCGTTTTGTATTTACTGTTTTATGCAACTTTCGCTTGAAAAATGAATGATTTCATCATACATAAAAGCTACCTTGTCTTCATAACAAGATAGCTTTTAAACATTCATATTTCCTTTCGTTTGAAGTTCATATATTGACTACATCTTTGTGTCTTTCCTTACGTCTATGCTCTAACTCCACATCCATCATACTTCGTTTATCATCTAGTTTATAAAAGGACATCACTAACATAATGAGCACGCAAATCACAATTGGAGTCCAGATAAAACTGAATTCAATATACTGCAGTGCTGTCGCTGTTTGCTCCGTATTTGGGACATAGCCACCCACGCTAAGCAGCATGCCGATAAAAGCACTAGCTAGCCCCATACTCCCCTTAACAAAAAAACCTTGAAAGGCAGCAATCAATCCAGCGATACTTTTCTTTTTCTTATATTCAGAGTAATCGATGACATCTGGTTGAATAGCAAAAGTGCTGCCAAATATGCCATAAATTCCAAGTCCAGTTATAGCAAGCCCGGCGATCAATAAAACTGGTGATGGCTTACCAAGAAAAATCAGTAAATCTCCGACAATATAAATAACAGCACTAAGTAATAGAACATTTTTCTTTGCCATTTTTCTCTGTAGCCATGGTAAAATGATTAACATTGGTAAACCTGATAAAATCCCAAATAACCCCACGAAAGTTAACCATTCTGTACGACCTAGATTATAAGTAAAATAATATATAACCGTTGTATTTCTAATTACGAATAAGCCGAAATACAGAAAATTAATTACGAAAAAAATGATGGTTTGATCTGTTAACCCTTTTAAATCTTGCTTAAGAGACGATTTCCCCGGTTTAACTGACGGTGGAATCACTTCTTTTGTATTCTTAAATGTAAATACAAATATTAACATAGCCAGAAAGCCATATAAACTCATCGTAATTAAAAAACCTTTTTGGGTATCTCCTTGACCAAAGAAAGTAACCAATGGCATTGTAATAGACATTACTAAAGCAGTTCCTATTAATGCACATATCATACGAGATGAAACAAGAATATTTCGCTCATGATTATTAGAGGTTAACCTTGGAACAATCGTATTCAAAGGTATATTAACTACTGTATAAGCTGTACTTAACAAGCAATATGTGACATATGCCCAGATGATTTTTCCTGTCATACTAAAATCAGGAACAATAAAAGTGAATACAGTGAAAATGAAAAAAGGAATGGCACCAATAAGAAAATATGGCCTACCTTGACCCCAACGAGTATTGGTTCGATCTACAAGCACCCCCATCCCTGTATCTGTACATGCATCAATAATTTTTGTTACCAACATCAATGTCCCTGCAACTGCAGCTGTAATACCAAACACATCTGTATAGAAAAACAGTAAATACGATGACATCGTACTAAATACTAGATTACACCCTAAATCGCCAACACCGTATCCAATTCGCGTTTTCCACTTCCCCATAACTATCACCTTTTCCGCAATTTTTGATAACGCTTCATTAAATACTAGTGAAGCCCCCATCTACTACAAAGTCAGATCCAGTCGTGAAACTACTAGTATCACCAGCAAGATATACACATATAGACTGCAATTCTTCCGGTTTACCGATTCTTTTTACAGGTGTCATATCACTCCATTGCTCAATCAATGGTTTTAGACTAGGGGAATTCAAGGTTAACTCTGTACCCATATAACCTGGACTGAGCGAATTAACTCGGACATTTCTTGTTGCCCACTCAACTGCCAGTGATTTCGTCAATTGAATCACACCTGCCTTCGAGGCGTTATAGGAACATTGTGGTTGCGGATAATTCACGATATGACCTGACATTGAAGCGGTATTGATGATCGATCCGCCCCCTTCTTGTTTGAGCATTACTTTCCCAGCCGCCTGGGCAGTTAAAAATACTCCTGAGAGATTGATATCCAAAACTTTTTTCCATTGCTCATAAGACATTTCCTCTGCTGGTGTATTGATACAAATTCCCGCATTGCAAAAAGCAACATCCAAACGGTCAAATTCTTTTAAAAATTTATCAATCATGGCGTTAACATCCTCTGGATTGGTAACATCAGCTTTGATAGCAATAGCTTTGGTACCATTCTTCGCAGCTATTTCCTCCGCTGTTTTTTTTGCCTCCTCTATATCCAAATCAACAATCGCAAGATCAGCACCAGCCTCTGCAAAAGCGAGTGCGACACTTCTACCTATTCCGCGCGCACCACCAGTAACAAAGATCTTCTTTCCATCCAATCTCATTTTTTCAATAATTCCCATTATTTCTCCCTCACTTTCATAAATCTATTTTATAAAACCTTTTTGTAAAATATATTTATATAATAAAGCCGTTTTATGTAAACGTCAACATAAAATTTCGACGACTATATAGTTAAGTTCTTAAGAATGTTGTAGGAATAACGATGGATGTGGTATATTTAAACAAAATAATTTTATAAAATCTTTTTATATAATGAGGTACTTTTATGGAGAATAACATCACATTTAAAGATATAAAAAAAGGTAACTATTCAGCAATTTTTCATCTTATTTATCAAAATGGAAAAATATCAAAACAAGAAATAGCCAATCAGCTTCAATTGAGTTTACCTACTATTACACAAAATCTTGTCCGATTGGAAAAGGAAAACCTTATTGAAAAAAGTGGACAATTTCAATCTTCTGTTGGCAGACGTGCTACAGCCTATGCCATTAATTCAAAAGCTCGCGTCAGTATAGGTGTCGAAATCCAAAAACATACGGTTAAACTACTAGCAGTAAATTTATTGGGGACTGTATCTCATCACAAACAAATTACACTTTCTTTTACTCAAGAGAATAGATATTTCCAAGCATTAAGTAACGAAGTCGAAACATTTATTACAGAAGCTCAAATATCTTCCGAACAAGTTCTAGGCATAGGTTTCGCCGTACAAGCGCTCACATCAGCTGACGGGAAAACCATTACTTATGGGAAAATTCTTGAGTGTACCGGATTGGAAATTGAAGTTTTTTCCAATTACCTTCCATATCCATGTAAATTCATGCATGATGCAAAATGTGCAGCGACTACAGAACTTTGGCTTAGAGATGATATTGGTGATGCCGTTTATTTATCAGTTGGAACACATCTTGGTGGTGCTATCATTATTCGTAATCAAATTGAGATGGGAAAAGAGGGCCATAGTGGCACCGTTGAGCATATGACAATTAATTCTGATGGCCCACTCTGTTATTGTGGAAAGAAAGGTTGCATGGAAACATACTGTTCAGTTAGCGCATTATTAAAATCAGGGGAAACATTAGACGACTTTTTCTATCAATTACGTAAAAGAACAACTGACTATTTAAAAAGATGGGATTACTTCTTAGAGAATTTAGCTTTTGCTATCAACAATGTGCACCTTGTCATCAACCAGGAATTTATCATTGGAGGTCACCTTTCACCTTTTATAACAGAACACGATTTAGAGATGTTACACGGAAAAGTAAATCAGAAAACAGCATTTCCAACCGAACAACGATTCATTCATATTAGTTGCGCTCCAGAGCAAGGTGTACCAAAAGGGGCTGCACTGCCCTTCACCTTGGATTTTGTACAGTCGGTATGACTTACTAGCAAGATACAGTGAGACACCCAGCGAGAAATTATGAGCTTTATTGATGGCAAGGAGGTGAGAAACAACATGCAATTTTATGTTCCTTTGCAACCACCTATATTACAAAAAGAATTGTTAGATTCCAATTATCAATATCAAGAATATTTACCAAATAAGAACCTAGAATCTTATGTAGCTTGCTATTGGACCGTTAATTTCCATTCTTCGGAACAGAATAAATTGCACCGTATAATACCGGATGGCTGCGCGGATATTATATTTGATCTGAGATCATCCTCTTTTTCAAAAGGAGCCTTTGTTGTTGGATTGATGACTGAATTCGAATCCATAAATCTTACTCAAAAATGCTCCTTATTTGGAATTCGCTTTTATTCAGATACTGTACACCATTTTTTAAGGCATCCCGTTTCTGAATTTATTGAAAATCATGTATTTCTCGAAGATATATGGGGAAGAGAAGCTACATTTATCACAGAAGAAATCATATCATCCAATGGAATTTCAAGAATAATTGAAAAGGTTGAACTAAAGCTAATGAAGTTCTTACAATTGAGCAAATCAAAACCAAATTATTTGTTACAAACAGGTTTGCAATATATTTATGCTAATAATGGAGTGATTTCAATTCGCTCTTTGGCAGAAAAACTCCATTACAGTGAAAGGAATATAAGAAGGACATTTCATAAGGAGTTAGGGGTGAGCCCAAAAGAACTTTCAGGTATCATTCGATTTCAAAGCGTTCTGCAAGAGCTATATAATAGTAATCAATATAGATTTACTAATGTTGCTGCAAAATACGGATATTCTGATCAATCACACTTTATCAATCATTTCAAACGTTATTATGGCATCTCCCCAAACGAAATTTTAAAATAAACAGTACCACTAAGTAAATGTGGCCGTTTTTTACAATCCAAAAGCTAAACTAAATGATACTATGTATTTAACCCAAAGGAGTGTATGATGCTTTCGCCACAAGAACATTTTCTTGCTATGTCAATTTAGGAGGTATGATATTTTATGAAACCACGAATTACAGTAATTACATTAGGTGTAGATGATTTGGAAAGATCTTTAACATTCTATCGAGACGGATTGGGTCTTCCAACAGAAGGTATAGTTGGCAAAGAATTTGAGCATGGTGCTGTTGCCTTTTTCGACTTACTATCAGGAATAAAACTTGCTATCTTTCAGCGCAAAGATATTGCACATGACGCTCAGATTAAACAGACCGTTACCAGTCCTACTGAAGTTACTATTGGTCATAACGTAGAAAGTAAAGAAGAGGTTGACAAAGTTATGGAACAAGCAAGAAAGGCCAATGCTACTATAACAGTCCAACCACATGACACTTTTTGGGGTGGTTACTCTGGTTATTTTCAAGACCCGGATGCCCATTTGTGGGAAGTAGTATGGAATCCATATTTGGAGATCAACGAATAATTCAACTTAAATTATCAGGCACGATTTGCTTAAAAATCAGTTCAAAGTTGAATCCATTTTGAACAAACTTTTTTCGATAGATTCTTTGGCGCTATAAATAGGAAATAACCTCTAAAAGCTACCATGCATATAAATTTTACGACGACACAAGTAAAATTAGGAGATCTGTCACGATAACGAACTTAAGTGAAGGTAATGGATTGCAACTGTCGTTATTTGATAAAGAGGATAATAACATAATCGGTCATGTGATAAATGCCATTAATGATAAATATAATTCAACAGCAATTGTTAGGGCTAGTAGTTATATGAAAGAGGACATAGCAATCAATAGAAATGAAAAAATCGGTGGACATTATTCTTAATGATAAAGTCAGTTGTTAACAATTATGCAATCGGGTATGTGAAGGGTTATTTTTTATCATTTTTATTGGACATGATAAACGCAACTAACATCCCAAAAGAGATCATTAGTGTCAAAACGTTTTCGACATCCATAAGCGATACCTCCTTCTTGAAAATATTTAAGAAGGTAATACCGATGTGCCACCCCTCACAGGAAGCCGATCTATTGACAATTCTATTATAACATTTCTATACTTTTAATAGAGAAATACGACATAATATCTTAAATCTAAGTAGGGGTACAGACAACAAAACGGAAATATTGTACATTGAAATTGGAACCGTTGATATAACAAGGATGTTCCAATAACATCCATTTGTGGTTCGACCCTTAATCAAGTATTAAAAGCACTGAAATTATTGCATTTACAGCACCAAAACTCATTGCCAAAAACAAAGTACCGTTTATTAATTATTAATACCTTTTTGGCAAGGCCATAGCGTACAATTTCCGAAATATTGGTGATACCCCTACTAATACTGATGGTTTGTTAATTAGAAGCTTATCGTTTCTACATGTTGCTGTTTTTATTGGCCCGCAAGTATAAAAAGATCACACTTAAGGTCTCTGTCCCCAAACTGTTAAAATACCAGGGGAAAGTTCATTAAAATCTTGATTAGACAGTATTTCCTCAGCTCTTTTCATGGTATCCATATTAATACTCGGATCCTTTAATAACTCATCACGTAATTGATACCACGTCTTTTTCCAAAAAATGGATGAAGGGGATTGGTTGTCTAAAGAAGGTAAGTACGCTTCCATGCCAATACTATGAAAGCCTGTATCACGCAATCGTTGCGGTACCGTAGAAGCCCATTCTACGTCACTACCAATTACCTCTTTTAATTTAGTCCACATTACAGACATTAATTTTCGATAAGATTCATGATTTGAATTCTGTGTCATTAAATCCACACTATCAGACAAGATTATCCATCCACCAGGCTTAACCCATGAAGTAAGCTTTTTAAGAACTTCAGCACGGTTTCTTAAATGCATAAGGACCATTCTAGCATGGATCATGTCAAACATACCAAATGGATAATCTTCATCGTTCTGCGTAACATCATACTCAGCTATGCGTAGATTCTCATATCTTTGACTAAGCGATTGCGTTTGGAGTTCTCTTATATCTCGGTCAACTGCTACAATTTCTCCATTTCTCAACTCTGGTTGTTCTGCAAGCCACTTTGCTATACTGCCGTTACCTGCACCTACATCTAAATAACGTCCACCTTCTATCAATCCCCGATTTTTAAGGTAGGTAAAGCTTACATGATCGAAGGTTTCAGATATACTTTTGAGCCGGTTACTTTCATCCTCATGATCCTGACTAAAAATTCCAACCCCATAATGTTCCATTTTTTGTCATCCTTCCCTTGGCTATCAGTATATTCTTATAAAAGTTGCTTTGCAAAAAGATAACCACCCCTTTATTAAAACTATTTACTTATGTGATTACCTAATGCACGAAGAAATCAGGAAAAAGCTTGGCGCTCGGGACAAAAATCTTATGAGTCAACAGGCGTCCTCACTACCCATTACTCCCTATGGTCGAGTTGATGTGAAACTGGATCAACGACTCGTACTGTAAACCAATCGATGATGGGCATATTTCAATTTCTTAGACAAACGACCCTAAAATCAACGAATATAAACAGAAAACCCATACTTGAAAGGTATCATAAAAAATAGTGTTGAACATATCAAAATACTAAGCTAATTATTATTTAGTTAATTATATTTTTTGATAATTCATTTGTTATTAGACGGATTATTTCATAGTTATAGGAGTGATTTCTTGGATATACAATTATTAAACGTCATAGTGGGTGTCAATAGTCCTTATACAAGAGAAGATAGGTAACTAGTTCTTCAAAACATTGAGTTTGTAAATTTAATATCAATCATTGAAAAAATGAATTCTGTAAACTAAACAGGGCTTTTCAGAAAACATAATTTCCCCCTATTGGACAACTATAATATTATTAATACATTATATTAAAAACAAATCCAATTTCTGTTGCTTATATTTTTTTACAAATCCTTTCATTTTTATGGAAAATCGTGTATAGTTGATACAAACAGAATAGAAATAACTAGGGGAGTCCAATAAGTTGGGCTGAGAAAGAAACACGTTGAAGTTTCTTGACCCTTTGGACCTGATCTGGATCATACCAGCGTGGGGAAGTTAGAAATCTCATCATTATTATGAATAAAACTTCTACATATAAAGCCGGGTCCATCCTTTTATGGATCCGGCTTTTTTATGTCTTCTTATTGTATTACCCACTTGATATGTTCTTGGTCTTGTCCCTTATTATTTTGAAAGGGAGAGATTTAACCAATGTCAACATCCTCAGTAAATGAAAAAAACATTTCCATCATGTCTAGCTTTTCAGGGAGTAAAAAAGTATATGTAGAAGGTTCTAGAGCTGACATTAAAGTACCGATGCGTGAAATTGAGTTAAGTCGGACTACAGGAACCTTTGGTGAAGAAGAGAATCCACCAGTCCGTGTCTATGATACTAGCGGACCGTATACAGATTCTAATTATTCGGTTGATATAACAAGAGGGCTTCCTACACTTAGAAGCAGATGGATCCAGGAAAGAAATGATGTCGAAGAATATGAAGGTCGAGAAATAAAGCCTGAGGATAATGGATATCAAGATGAGAATGATCCTCGTGCCAATCATAACGTATTTCCTTGTTTAGAAAGAAAACTATTACGTGCAAAAAAAGGGAGCAATGTCACACAACTTCATTATGCTAAAAAGGGAATTATTACTCCTGAAATGGAGTTTATCGCAATAAGGGAAAATATGAAACCTGAATTTGTTCGTGATGAAGTAGCAAGAGGACGAGCGATTATCCCTTCTAATATCAACCATCCAGAGACAGAACCTATGATCATAGGGCGAAATTTCCATGTTAAAATTAATGCGAATATTGGGAATTCTGCTGTTTCATCTTCCATCGAACAAGAGGTTGAAAAAATGACCTGGGCAACACGCTGGGGTGCTGATAATATTATGGATCTTTCAACAGGGAAAAATATTCATACAACACGTGAATGGATTATTCGCAATTCTGCTGTCCCTGTAGGTACAGTTCCTATTTATCAAGCACTTGAAAAAGTAAATGGCGTTGCAGAGGATCTAACATGGGAAATATACCGTGATACTTTAATTGAACAAGCGGAACAAGGTGTAGATTACTTCACTATTCATGCAGGTGTTCTTTTAAGATATGTACCGTTAACAGCAAAACGTTTAACAGGTATTGTATCCAGAGGTGGATCTATCATGGCACAATGGTGTCTCTATCATCATAAAGAAAGTTTTTTATACACTCATTTTGAAGAAATCTGTGAAATTATGAAAACTTATGATGTATCATTTTCTTTAGGAGATGGATTACGCCCTGGATCAATTGCAGATGCAAATGATGAAGCTCAATTTGCAGAGTTAGAAACTCTTGGAGAACTAACGAAGATTGCTTTGGAACATGATGTGCAGGTTATGGTTGAAGGTCCCGGACACGTTCCAATGCACCTTATTAAAGAAAATATGGATAAACAACTAGAAGTGTGTCAAGAAGCACCTTTCTATACACTTGGACCACTTACCACTGATATAGCCCCTGGATATGATCATATTACATCGGCTATTGGCGCTGCCATGATTGGTTGGTATGGCACGGCTATGCTTTGTTATGTTACGCCAAAAGAACACTTAGGTTTACCAAATCGAGATGATGTGCGAGAAGGTGTTATAACATATAAAATCGCTGCACATGCTGCCGATTTAGCAAAGGGACATCCTGGAGCTCACAAAAGAGACGATGCCTTATCAAAAGCTCGATTTGAATTCCGTTGGAGAGATCAGTTTAATTTATCTTTAGATCCGGAACGTGCATTAGAATTTCACGATGAAACACTACCTGCAGAAGGGGCAAAAACAGCACATTTCTGTTCCATGTGTGGACCGAAATTTTGCAGTATGAGGATCTCTCAGGATATACGTAATTACGCTAAAGAAAACAAGCTGGATACAAAGGAAGCTATTGAAAAAGGAATGAAAGAAAAAGCTAACGAATTTAAAGAAGCTGGAAGTAAATTATATCAGTAACTTCATATCATATGGGAGGTCATAATGTGGATATCCAAAAAATTGAAGAAGAAATAAATCAATTAAAAGATCGCCTTTCTTATTTGGAGAACTGTATGCAACATATACAGCAAAATTGTGACCATCATTTTAAAGGT
This sequence comes from Gracilibacillus orientalis, assembly GCF_900114645.1. Taxonomy (GTDB): domain Bacteria; phylum Bacillota; class Bacilli; order Bacillales; family Amphibacillaceae; genus Gracilibacillus; species Gracilibacillus orientalis. The sequence goes on from NZ_FOTR01000003.1 coordinate 169,763, forward strand.
AATCCATTCTACGAAATATGTAGCAAGTGTAAAAAAGTAAATGTGCTTTATTATTAGAGTATTTCTGCTAAAATCAAGAAATGAAAACATACAAAAGTAGTTATCCAAGAAATGAGATGACCTTGTGAAATTATAAAAATGTATACGTGGGTACACCTATATTATCTACGGGAGAGGATATTGATCTTCTCCCTCTTCCCACTCTCTCAGATAACAAAAATCTGCTTGAGTTTTTTTGTATGTTAAAAAATCCTGCTATTAACTCAAGTCATTCTTGCACAAAGTCACATAAAGCAAATCATTTACTGCGCAGTATCAGGCTAATGAATTAAATATCTTTTATGCTGCTCACGCTTTCTTTAGTGAGTTATTTTTGCATACCTAAGTGTGGTATCTGGCGATTTGTAACCTAACAATTCTTGAATAGCTACGAGTTTAGCTCCATTATTTAATGTTAATGTTGCAAATGTATGCCTTAAAACATTAACTTTGTCTTACAAACCTGCCCGTTAACATTCCTGTAGTGCATTAATTTCGACTTTGAAACAAATAGGGCACAGACCTTAAAACGTAAGATTCGAAAGCAAAATATCTAATTTATCTTGGGTTTAAATACTAAGGTTACATAACCAATCATAGAAGATCCAATAAAAAGAACATAATATCCTGATATATCAGCTATTACTCCTGAGAAAACGGATCCTATGGCTTGCCCAAGTGCAAGTATTAAGAATGGTACACCTAGTCCGAATGATGGGTTAGTTTTAAATACGGAAATCCCCCATACGATTAAGACCCCTGTTATGAAAATATAAGAGCTTCCAAAAAGAATTGGCGACAGAAACCCTGTTATCTTGTTACCTGGATAAATTCCTAGGATAAGGGACGAAGTTGAGAGTATTAATACAGAAACCCTGTACGCACTCATAACACCAAACTTATCTATAAATGCACCAGCAGTTCCTCCTAGTAAACCTGCAACTCCAATAATTACCCAAAAACACTCTCCTAGGTATGTAGGTATGCTCTCTATATTTAACAAAAAATCTCTTGAGAATGTCCAATAGGCTGAACAGGATATTCCAATAAATAAAGATGCAAGAATTAGTTGAATAGAACGTCTCCATTCCTTTTTAGAGTAGCCAACCGTGACCTTCTTTTCTGGAACCTGATGTCCTGGAAGTAATTTATAATTAGCAATGAACACAAAAATAGCAATGACCATAAATATCAAATACGTTTCTCGCCAACTATCAGTCATTATGATAGCAATTGCCCCGGTACAAGCTGTTCCAATACTTGTTCCGGAATTAATCCATGAATTAGTCTGATTCTGTAACCTTGTTTCTATATTAGCGCTAACAATATTAGCGTATGGCGGGGATGAGAATCCTGTACTCATCCCTGCCATAAATATACCTAAGCCTAGCACTACCGGATTAGAAGAGATGGAGATGATACCCAAGCCAATAATCGATGATAATCCAGCTACTACAATAATAGACCTTGGAGTGACCTTATTAGAAAATGCCATTGCTAATACTATTGCTATACAGTAAGCAATGTATGATAAAGACGAGATCACACCACTAGTGGATTGATTCATATTAATTGTTTCGTTAATATATGGAAGCATTAAACCATAACTAAACCGAGACAAACCATACGTGACAGCAATCATTGGTAAGCCCACTACTATTAATTTTTTTGCATTCATATAACTCGCTCCTTTTTATATATAACGTTCATTATAATAATTTAGCGAAAAATATAGAGAACAATGTAAGATTTTTACGACACTATTCTCTCCCTATTTCCTAATTCATTTTTCGGAAACCAGAATACTTTTCGTTAAATCAAGTGCAGTCTTTTTCACCTTATCTAACTCAAGTATTTGAACCATTGATGTTATTCCCTCTAGTATAATAGATAGTTGCACACTAAGTGGTTCGGGACCATGAAGAAGCTTCAGATCATTTTCAATTTTGTTTAAGAGTCTTTTTTTATGTTCTCTACTTATTGAAGCAATTTCTTCGTTTAAACCTTCGTATTCCTGCTTCGCTCTTAAAAATAAACAACCATTAAAACCATTAGTTTCTATCCAATCAAGGTGTGCTTTAATCAGCGACTCTACATACTGATTAATACCATTCTCCCTGTTGATTTTAGCTTCCAACAATTGAAAATATTGTTTTTCTCTTTGAATTAATATTTCTTTGATTACATCTTCCTTCGATTTGAAATGATAGTACATGGTCATTGTTGCTACTCCTGCTTGCTCCAATATATTTTTTACACCAATTGCATGAAAACCATGCTGATAAAATAATGTCTCAGCTGTGTTAATTATATCTTGTTTTTTCTGTGATTTTTTCATATAACAACCTCCATACAGAACGTTCATTATAAATATTAGCATATCACTTACCTTATAGCAAGAGTAAACGAATCAAATGCTATAATGAGCCGATCCCTTTGTCCGAATGTGCTAAAGGAGAAAGTCAGATTCAAGGTTTTCTAGATAAGAAGAAGCCTTTTAGAAGTCGTTTTAAAGTTTACCATACGATGGAAGGACTAGAGATGTTACTTTACTTTTTAATTGAAATTGAGAAAAATACTGGTGTCCAACCTCCGGTTGTCCTTCGTAAAATTTTAACGTTGTGAAGGTCAGACACCTCAAAAAGTTTTTTTGCTCTATCTTACTTTTTCTTGACAAACTAAATATAAAGGATTTCGAACTTTTCCAAATTCGGAAGCATGTGGTCGATCATCATCATCACGATATCCATAATCAATCATTCTATTCCGATTTAAGCAAAGTTTTGTAAAACTAGGTCTTAATAAATCAAATAGTTGGAATCTTTCTTGGAATTCTGGAAAACGTTTTTGATAGTCTACAATAGATTGGCGAAGTTGACTCCAGAACTTTTCTTCATCATAGTAGTAATATACATCTAAAATATCGCTTAAGTAACGTAGATGGCAGACAAAAAGCCCGGTAAAAATAAATTGACATAACCCTTCCGCTGGTTCACTGCGTAAAACTGGCTTTAATTCTTCTGGTAACGATTTTAGTTCAGGAAGTGGTTCATCACTTACATTTACATCATCTACAAAATCTTTTATCGCTAATCTGTGTGGTGTATGACCCTTTAACACTAATACAGTGTTTTGACCGTGTGGTGAAAAAACGACTCCATATTTAAATAAATAGTGTAATAGTGGAGGTAGCATAACTTGGAATAATCGATCTATCCATTCTTCAGCTGTCAAGCCAGACCTTTCGATTAATGAAGAAACAAACGGTTTTTCATTATGATCCACATAAAGCAAGGATGCTAGTGTAATAGCACTTTCCCCTTCATCTAAAAAGGAGTAAATACTCTGTCGCCATATAACTCCCAGCATTTCTAAGTATTGATATGGCGCACCTTGTAATTTTTTATAATATGGATGGTCATAGTTTATACTTGCTACTTCACCTGGTAAAATCAAACTACACTCGTCTCGTAAAAATGAATCTTCCTCTTTTATACGATGAATATATTGTGTAATCATGGGTGCAATTGCCGTTCGTTCTCCAGGCAGCCCCCTGTAAACTAATGTATTTAAAATACTCATTGGCAACTTCACATGATGCTTTATTTTATCAGTAATATTTGCAAAAGTACGAATGGACTGTTGTGGAAGGTAGTAATCCTCCCCATTTCCAAGTGGTACAATCCTTTGTTGTGCTATGTCCTCTAGGAAATATTGAATAATCACATTATTCCATTGCCATTCATGTATAGGAAGGAAATAATATTTTGAAGCCTCTAACCCTTCCTCCTTTAATCTTTCTTTAAACTCTTCTATTTTCTCCTTTCCTAATTCATCGTTCATAAGCGTTTCATAACTTACTCCTGGTACAGATTGAAATTCAGCCAAATCTACATGTGCTGCTACCCACGCCAGCTTTACTTTCTTCTTTTGTTCCGGTGCATAAGATAGATAGTCTTGATAATCAAATCCGATTCGTCCTTTATTATAGGTGATCCATGGATGTCCTTCCATTTCTCCTTCTAATTCCGCATAATCCATATCGGCTAATTCGTCCGAGGTGACCTGTTGCTTTTTTGCTAAAATATGTGCATCGGCTAACAGCGTATTATTATATTCTTTTATTAAATGTCCTGTAGTTAGAGATGTCATCCCTACTTTTTCTTGAATATCAAGGATAAACTGGATTGGATTCGTTCCTTTTTCCCAAGTTCCATTCTCAAAACGATGTATTGACTCAGGAAAAATACGATAGCTATCCATTAAACGTTTTTTTCCTTCAAACTGATAGATGACTGCCTCTTTGGGTTTTAGCTGATAAAGGGGACGATTCTCTTTTTTTAATACGATCTCTGGAAAAATAATATCCTCGTACATGAATTCAGAAATCATTTTTGCTACTAACTTCTCACCGACAGCTTCCCAAATCTCTTGCTTTAAAATTTCTTGTACATTATATTGATATTTCATCTCTTTCACTCTCCTTATATTTACTTTACTAGTTAGAAGTGGATTCTCCGTGAATACAAAATAGAAAATACAATAGGAACTGTATCCTTCTTATTGAAGTCATTATTGAACTCCAAACTGTTGAAATACATTACGCTTTCGAACTGGATATACGTCTTCATTTGTGAGCTCATTTATGATGACAGAATTACGATAGGCTCCTAATCCTAAATCCGGTGCCCCTACTCCATGGGTGTGCATTTCCCCATTTTGGATAAAAATTTTATTCTGAATCTCTTTCGTTAATCGTAGTTGATAATTTTGTTCGACCTGATACCTCCCTTTGTCATCCCATTGAATAAGAGATTGAAGGTTCGAAAGGAAAGAAGGAATGAAGTGCTTGTAGCCAGTTGCTGCAATGACAATTTCACTCTCATGTTCAAAAGATTGATGTTGTTCTAGATGTCGGCATGATAATTGATATTTACTCTTATCACCTGAATCATTCATTTGTTTTATATCTTCTATTTCCGTTTTAGCAAGTAATCGAACTGGTGGATTCTCTCCACCAATTGAGTACTCATACAGCGCATCATAAATATCTGTAATCGTTGTTGCACTTATTCCTTTATACAATAAGTCCTGCTTCGGAAGCATCTGATCCTTTTGTTCCTGATTCAATTGATAGAAATACTCCGTGTGGTCTGGTGAAAAATGCTCTAACCCCAGCTTCGAATATTCCATTGGAAAAAATCCTTTTGAACGGGTGAACCAATCAAGCCGGTATCCATATATTCGTTGTTCCTTCAAAAGCTCAAGAAATACTTCAGCAGCACTCTGACCTGAGCCAATCACCGTAACCGAATCTGTCTGCCTACTTCGCTCTCTTTTATGTAAAAAGTCTGCTGAATGAAAAACATCTGCTGAAGAATGAGATGTAAAGCAATCAGGCAGATATGGAACACTACCAACACCAAATACAAGATGACGAGTAAAATAGAATTGCTTTTCGCCTGACTGAATCTCTTCCACTTCTACTTTAAAATAGCCCTCATCTGTATTTACGTTTTTTTCATACCTAGCGACCTCATGTAGGTTTGTTTGCCATTCAATACTTATAACTCGCTGACCAAAGCAGCAATTTGTTAGCTGCTTGGACACCCATCCGCAATAATGATTGTATTCCCGCCTAGGAATTAAGAATCTTTCAAGAAAATAAAATTTATATAAGCGATCATGTTCATGTAAATAATTTAAATAACTAAACCGACTTTTGGGATTCGCCATAGTTACCACATCAGCTAAAAAGGGGACTTGTAAAGTGGTATCTTCAATTAAAAGTCCACCATGCCATTCAAAATAAGGTTTTTGATCGAAAAAGAAAGCGTCTAGATCTTCTATTTCATCTGTTAAGGCAGCAAGACCTAGATTAAAAGGACCTATTCCAATTCCGATAACATCATACATGTGGTTGGTTATTGGATATATGTTGGATGAAGTCACTATTCTTAAACCTCCTTACAAACGTGTCACGATGACAACTCATGAGTAAACCCCGTTTATCTGGTAAATCAATTTCTTTTTGCTGTTTAAACCCACATTGTTCAAAAATATGGATCATTTTTTTATTACGAATATCTGGCTCTGCCACTACTTTCTCAGTTTGAACATGTTCAAACCGAAAAACCATCATTGCTCTTAATAAAGGGAGAGCTAAGCCTTTTCCTAAATATGATTCTGGACCAAAAAGCAAATGGATCCCCTGATCCTTTTTTTCTACATCGTAGTAGTTTGCAATTACGTCACCTTTAGCCCAGTAGGCCTCCCAATAACTCATTGGTTCTCCATCTAAATAACCGATATATAATGTTTGATGCTGATCATCTAAAATCTCCTTTAAATGGTTTTCATATACATCTATTGAAAAGTTTTGATTCCAAAATGGAATAACATGTGATTGATGGTGCCAACGATGGAGTCGGTTAAGATCCTCCTCCAGTGTAACTTTTCGAAATGAAATAGCCGAATCTATTTCTTGATCGTAGACACTAAAATCAAAGTCTCTAGTACTTTTCATTTGTATCCAGCTCCTTTTGACACAAGGGATTATCAATTTGAATATAGACAGATTGGGTTTCAAGCGAACCTGTTAATTCATCCATATCATAAAAACGTGTAAGCAAGTTGGCTTTGCAGGGCAGCTTTCGTTGAGATAATAGACTTGAAATTAATGTAGATGAACTATGATCAGGCACTTTCATAGCATGAAGTGCTTTTCTTACTTCCTCCAATAGGATCATTTCATCTATTAATCCCCCTGCTCCAAACGCATTAATGACCCCAAACAAATGATTAAAGAAGAAATAATAACATAAACGCTCATCGGCAATGCTATCCAAGCAAATGGTATGACTTTTCTCACTAATACCAGGTAAAATTTCATTTAGACGTTGATGATAGGATTGACAAAAGTAATAGCCTTGATTATCACGATAGAAAAATTGGTCTGGATAACCACTTTTTAACTGAATAACACTGTTTTGCTGGTGAGCTTCAACCGCAATTCCATAGTTTAAGTACAACCACATAATTGGATTTAAAGAAATATTAAGGTAACTCCTAAACCAATCCAAACTTACCTCTTCAGTAGAACGCCCTTCATTTTCTGCTAATTGCTTAATGATTTCTGCTAAGCGTGATGAATGTCCCTTAACTGAATCCTGACAAAGTGCAGCAAGTGGTGTAGCATTCAATGCCTTTTCGTGTTTAAAAGGATTCTCCCTAAAAATAACTTCAAAACCAGATTCCTTTTCACCATCAATATCAACCGTAATAAAAGAAGGATCACAAATAATTTGAAAATTCGGGTGTTCTTCCCTAAGTTTTCTACCAACCCTTCCTTCCATAAGCTTCTTAACCTCCACCCCTCTCTCTAACTCCATATATTTATTTGCACGTACAGAGTTGGTTACTTTTACATTTAATGAAAATTTCAGCATAAAGTTCGCTTCTGGATGATACACCGTTCGTAAAGATGAAGTCGGAAAATAACAACGACCGTGTTGCCCAAGACTTTGAATTAACCCTTTTCCCATAAGCTCTTTCACTCTAGGCTTTTTCATTAAAAATTTAGCCTGCCAAGGGTGAATTGGAATTATTTTATAATTTCCATCTTCTTGACTAAACATAAGCTTAAATTCATCTGATATAGATGGGTCCTCCATCACTTGCTGTTTCACGATTTCTGATGCTGTAAGCTTTAAGGCTGAACCTTGTTTTACAATAGAGGTATGAACTCGGAAGTAATGAAGCGAAAATTCCCCTTTTAATTCAGGTGAATAATGTGGGGCATCCCACTCTGAAATACCTTGACGACTTTTAGGTGTTGGATGCATTAAATGACCAAATAATAATGCTTGCTCTGCATCAATGAAGTTCATATCCATATCATATAAATGTTTTATATCTGGATATCTTTCCGTAATATACTGTTCAATGTTTTGGCAGCTTAACATGACTCGCATCATTAATTCTTCTTGGTTTACCGTTCCATTCTGTTCATTCGATTCTATTAATTGTTTCGTAATAAGATTAACTAATGTAATATAATCGACTTCCAATAGCTTCCCACTGTTCCCTGAATAATAAATAGGAAATGAAAATAAATGTCGACCTGTTACAGACCAATAAGCAAGTGGAATATATAAATGAATTCCAAGTAGAGGTAATTCACAAAAAATAAGTGATTTTTCTTGTGTTTTACCTACTAAAATCTCAGGTACTTCATCCAATAGTTGAAAATTTTGAGTTTCTCTTAAATAGCAATTTAAAAAGCTTTGGATTGTGGCATGTTCGGCAATTTGTTTCTTCTTCATACTTTTACACTCCTCCATTTTGATAACATTGATATCCTATTTTCTTGACTTGCGATAAAATAGATTGAATGTCTTTGAGTGTCGTTCGTGGGTTAAGTAAAGTTAATTTCAAGTAAATACATCCATTAACTCGGGTTCTAGCCAAAATAGCATGACCTTGTGATAGTAATTTTGATCGAATGATAGTATTGATTTTATTTACTACATTCTCATCATAACTATGATTTGCATAACGAAATACAATTGCATTTAGTTCAGGCTGATTCATCAATTCTAGCTCTATATCTTGTTCAATTAACCCTGCAGTATCATGAGCTAAATCTATCGTGTAATCAATCATATCAGCGAACGTTTTTCGACCTAATGCTTGTAGAGACATAAATAATTTCAAAGAATCGAAGCGACGAGTGGTTTGTATCGATTTCGTAACCAAATTAGGAATACCTGTTTCTTCGTCATCTTCTGGGTTTAAATAATCTGCATTCAATTTAATAAAGTTAAAGTTTGATTGATCCTTTACAAGAAATGCACCACAACTAATAGGTTGATAAAATAACTTATGAAAATCAACGGTAATAGAATCTCCTAAGTGAATGCCATTTAACTTTTCCTTATGACGATCACTTAATATAAGAGCACCACCATAGGCTGCATCGATATGAAACCACATTTGATGTGCCTGTACACGATTGGCTAATTCATTAAGTGGATCGATGCTACCAAAATCAGTCGTCCCCGCTGTAGCTACCAATGCAAAAGGTAATAAATTCTCTTCCTTTACTTCTTTTAAACGATGATCTAAATCGCTTAAGCATATTCGATGTTGATGATCTGTTTCTAATGGAATAACCGCTTGCTCTCCTAAACCTAGTAAAAAGGCGGATTGTCTTACTGTAAAATGAGCATCCTTAGAACAAAAAATTCTTAACCGATTAGCCTCAGGTGGTAATCCTTGCTCTTGTGCATTCCAGTTTAATTGCTTGTAAAGATAACGATCACGAGCCAATAGTAATCCCATAAAATTGGATTGTGTGCCTCCACTCGTGAATACACCGTCTGCTTGTTCAGTTTGAAGGAACATTTGAGATAACCAATGGATCACTTTTTGCTCTAACACCGTTGCGGCAGAGCTTTGATCCCATGAATCCATGGATTGATTTGTCCCACTGATCATTACCTCAGCAGCAAGAGCTATACTTAATGGTGGGCAATGAAGGTGAGCGATGCAAGAAGGATTGGTCACCGCAATAGAATGCTTTAATATAACCTCCCCAATGTCATTAATTAGTTCACTCATATTCCTTGGTTTTTCTGGAACAGTCTCACTAAATGTTTTATTTAAAAGTGCTTTGAGCTCACGATGTGAAAAGCCACTATATGGCTTTTTACTCTTTGAAAAGTTATGAACTAAAGCCATTTGTGTTTGCTGCATCAATTGCTGATAGAGAGCAATGCTTTCTTCACTTTCATGTAAAAAATAAGGATCGTAATTTTTGGCTATTTCACTTGGGGCTACATGGGCATTGGTTGCCATATTCCACACCTCCTGTAATAAATGATTGTTTGTTATATCTGCTTCCGTTTGCTTAATGGCTACTGAGAGTAAAATACAACTACACTGCCATTGGTTGTTTTTGGGTCTTTGAGATAAAACTCTTTAACAGATAATGATAATCAATTTCAATTGTTCCTCAAAGCTAATTCTAATGATAATGATAATCATTGTCAATAATGTTTTTGTTTGTTCTATTAATTTGTTTAAAAACCATTAATTGGAATATTAGAACAGTGAGAGGTTAGACTTTCTGTTATACTTATCACTTTCCTGAAACTGTAATAAAAAATTAGGTAAATTTAATCAAGAGTGTTTTGCTTGAAAAGGTTCGATAAATCAAAGAAGTTAAATGGGGGATAACGGACGCTAAGACCCTGATAAATTTCACTAACCATCAGTGGGGTCAACCAAAGCCATTTTGTCTTTTTAAATGAAAATGGAGTAAATCTGCTTGATCATGTATCTTCACTCAGAAAAGAGCTAGACTACTTATAAGAAAGATCAGAAAGGACTCTGATGATAATGAAGAAAATCACGATCATTGGCGGATCAGGAACAGTTGGTGACATCTTGTTTGAAAGATTACAAAACAGCTATGATGTGCTAATTCTCGATAAAAATATCAAGAGTAACACAGAAAGGCAACGCTATGTAGATGCTACTAATTTTCAACAGTTAGCCTCTGAAATCCCAAAAGATTCAGATGTTATCATAAACTTGCTCCGAATTGATACTTCTCATGCCATTGAACCGGCAGAAGTGTTTGATCAGATGACAGATGTCTTCTTCAAAGCGTCTTATTATATCATGTTAATTGCCTCGAAACGCAACATACCGAAAGTCATCTTTGCAAGTAGTAATCATGTTTCAGATTATTATGAGGAAAATGGTTATTCCAAATTGGGACGTGAAATTACAACGAATGATTATCCTTATCCCAAGGGACTATACGGTGTGTTGAAAATTGCTTCCGAACAAGCCGGCTTTATTTTTTCTTTAAATACAGACTTATCTATCATTAACATAAGAATTGGTTCTGTTCCGGATGAAGAAGACACAGATGCTTTAAAAAAGAACGACCGGTTATCAAGAACCTTACTTTCAAAAGAGGATCTTGTCGAGCTTTTTTCAAAGGCAATCGAAGCAAAAGTGAACTTCGGAACTTATTACGGTGTATCCAATAATACTGAAAAACCGTGGGATCTATCGAATGCCATAGACGAACTTGGATATGCTCCCCAAAAGAATACAGATGAAATAGCTGAAGAATAAAAGCAATTGATTAAAATGTCATTCATTAATATCGCCCACAAATAACCCACCCGGAACTTGGAAGGTAAACGGGTGGGTTAATTACTTTTTTATTTAATATATTCTTCACAGTTTTCTTTATCAAGTGAGATTTCCGTCAGCGAGGGTTTTATGGACGATTAGCATCGTATACATTATTTATACAATGGTCCATATGCCTGACATGCTCGATAATCCGCTCCCTCAACATCATTTGTACCAAACATATTCCAGGCGCTTGGTCTAAATATCTTTTCTTCAGCAACATTATGCATATTAACAGGGATTCGGAGCATCGAAGCAAGCGTAATTAAATCTGCCCCAATATGGCCATAACTCATCGAACAATGGTTGGCTCCCCAATTATTCATCACAGTATACACATCACGGAATGCACCATCTCCTGTTAAATTCGGGACAAACCAGGTCGTTGGCCATGTTGGATCCGTACGATTGTTTAATACTTCATGTACCTTATCCGGTAAATCGACGGTATAGCCCTCCGCAATTTGTAGTACAGGACCCAATCCCTTCACAAGGTTTACACGTGCAATCGTAACTGGCATATCTCCTTTTGATTTGAAATTACTAGAAAGTCCCCCACCTCTGAAATACTCTGTATTAGCTGGTCGCCATTGGGTTGCTTGCAAACTTCTGTTTACTTCTTCCTCTGTAATTTCCCAGAATTGTTTCATTACCGGTTTGCCGTCAATTTCCTGCTCTCCAGTACCATCTAAAGCAGCAGATCCTGAGTTTAACAAGTGAATAATTCCCTTGCTTGCTCTTCCTTCAAGCTGATGACTTGTCACTCTTTGTACAGCGTCAGGGCTCCAATACGTTCTGACATCTGCAAAAACTTGAGCAGTATTGGTTAGTAAGTGACCAAATAGCATTGTGGCTGCGTTCAATGTATCATTTTCTGTCGCGACCATATATGGAGCACGGATACCATTCCAATCAAACGAAGAATTCAGAATCGCCTCCATAAAATCGCCATTTGGAAAATGATCGGTCCATTGTCGTTGCCCTTGAAAACCTGATGCAATTGCATTTCTCCCCATTGCCTCTTCTTCATAGCCTAATTCTGCTAATTTCGGATTACCTTCCATTAAGTCCCTTGTAATGATGGTCATTTTAATATTTTTCTTCAGATCTTCTTCTTTTTGTTCTGCTGTGCGCTGGTTTTCTTCCGCATTTGTATCAGCACCAAAAATACAATTTTGTTTCACCCAGGCATATGCCTTTTCAAATTCTTCTTTATCATAAATCTCTTCTGTGATACGACGAGTCAGTTCTGTCATATCAACATATTCATTTCGCATACCTAAATAATTCTGAAAAAAGTCCTCATCTACCATACTGCCCGCAATTCCCATGGAAACAGATCCAATAGATAAGTAGGATTTATCCTTCAGCATTGCTACTGCAATACCTGACTTGGCAAAACGAAGAATCTTTTCCTGCACATCCATAGGAATGGTATTGTCATCAATATCTTGCACATCTCTTCCATAGATACCAAAGGCAGGAATCCCCTTTTGATTATGTGCCGCCAAAACTGCTGCTAAATAAACTGCCCCCGGACGCTCTGTACCATTAAATCCCCATATCGCATTTGGCCTGTTTGGATTCATATCCATTGTTTCTGATCCATAACACCAACAAGGTGTAACGGTAATTGTCACGCCGACATTTTCTTTATCAAATTTTGCCTTTGTTTGCGCTGCTTCTGCCACTCCACCAATACATGTATCTGCAATAACCGTTTCCACTGGATCACCATTGTTATAGTGCAGTTTTTCGGATAACAATTGTGCTACATACTTTGCCATATTCATCGTTTTTGCTTCTAATGATTCGCGCACACCTTTTCTTCTGCCATCTATTGTTGGGCGAATCCCTATCTTTGGCATATCCCCGATTAATCTTTGTTTTGTTGTCATGTATAATCCTCCTTGTTAATATGATGTGGCATTAACATACTGTACAAAGCGTTCATATGCTGATTGCCAGCTTGATCGCTCTGTAGGTTGATAATGTTGGACAGAAAATGAATGGTGGACAATTTCTCTTGCTTGCTGGATGTCTTCCATTTCTCCTAGCGCAATCCATTGGCCAATCGCATTGCCAATTGAACTTGCCTCAACTGGACCAGCGACAACCTCACAATTTGTTGCATTTGCTGTTAACTGGCATAAATTTTTATTACGAATGGCACCACCACCAATATGAATACGCTTTAATTTTTTGGTAGTCAGTTTTTCCAATCTATTAATTACCCAATTATATTTCATCGCTAGGCTTTCCAAAATACATCTGATGATTTCACCTTGAGTTTCCGGAATTGGTTGTGATGTTTCTTGACAATACTGTTGAATTTCAACAATCATATTTGCTGGATTAAAGAACCTGGGATCATCCGGGTTAATAAAGGAATGGAATGGCGCTGCTTCTTCAAATAAATAGTTTTCCTTTTCATAATCTGTTTGAATCCCTTCTCTTTCCCATATCACACGGCATTGCTGCAGTAACCACATGCCCATGTTATTTTTCTGCAATCGATACTTCCCTTCCATCGTTCCTTCATTGGTAAAACCCCACTTCATTGCCTTATCTTCCGTCAATGGCTCATCAACAGGGACACCAATCAACACCCATGTACCACAGCTCATAAACACGGACTGATTGTCTTGTATAGGAAGTGCTGCTACTGCACTTGCCGTATCATGACCTGCGACATGGATTACTTTTACAGGGTCAATTTGTAATTCTTTATTAATCGATGGCAATGTATCACCAGCAATTGTAAGGGGTTCTTTAATAGGTGCTAATAAATCACTGGATACACCTAATTTCTCTAAAATATCTGTTTCCCACTCCGCTTTTCCAGCTCTCAACATTTGAGTAGTGGAGCTGATAGTGAATTCATTGCTTTTTACATTACAAAATAAATAGGCTAATAAATTCGGTGTTAATAATAGCGTTTCTGCTCTTTCTAATAACTCCGGATTATTCTGCTTTATCGTATATAATTGAAAAATTGTATTAATAGGCGCAGTCTCTACACCGGTCAACGCAAATAATTCATCTGATGTAATATGTTGTAACGCCTCTTCCATCCCTTTAACGTTCTTCGGGTTTCGATAACTATATGGATTTGCTAATAATTCTCCTGTTTTTGAAAGTAAGCCAAAATCAACACCCCAAGTATCAATCCCCATACTTTCCACTTTTTCATGACCTTTTTGAATGCTTACTTGAATGGCTTTTTTCATTTCAGAAAAAATATTTAAAATATCCCAGTAGTCATTCTCTGTTATATGGACAGGATGGTTAGGAAATCTATATATTTCTTCTACATACATTTTTTCACCATCGAAACTATTTAACATTAACCTTCCATTGGAGGCACCTATATCAAATGCCCAAACTTTCTTCATACTACTCCTCCCTTCGTACTAAAAAGCTATTTCTGGGTATCCTTCAATAATTTTGCGCGGTATTTCTCACTTGATAGGTTACGTAAATCTTGACACTCTTCTTCTGTTAACAATCTAGGATTTCCGACCATACTGGAAATGGTATATACTTTCGCCGCTTCTTCAGTAAGTTGCATGAAGAAATATGCTTCTTTAATCGACTTACCAACTGTTAACACTCCATGATTACGCATAATCACAACATCTGTTTCTTCAATTACATCAGCTACTGCATCTGCTAAGACATGTGTAGTAGGGATCATGTAATCTAAATACTTTACATTTTTGATCATAGCCGGAAAATCTGGGAACATGCTCGGTATATCTCTTTCAGCAGAAGAAACGCCTACAGAATAACTTGGATGAGCATGTAATACGGAATCGATATCCGGTCTTCTTCTAAAGCATTCCAGGTGCATTAACACCTCTGAAGACGGTTTCAAAGGGCTTAATACCTCACCAGTTTCAATATGCACTTTCACCCAGTGCTCTTCTTCTATTTCTTGCAGATCGAAACCACTCGGGGAAATATACATATATTCTCCATCACGCATGCTTAAATTACCACCTGCACCTACCACTAACCCTGAGTGAACTAATTTGGCAGCATATTTCTTTAATTGTTCGCTAACATTCGTCATTGCAAAGCCCTCCCCTATTTGATTTTTTAGGAAATAACACCTTTTTTTAAAATAATATTGGCATACAATGCTTTCTCTGTTGTGGCTATAATGGCATATGCTCTCTTGGATCTTTCATAAAAGGCAAATCGTTCTTCATGATCGATCTGATTTTCAGCCACTTGAAATTCGCTCAGAATATCTTTGTATTCATGCCAAATTTCTGGTGTTGGCTCATTCTGTTCATCGACTACTTGCATTAAAGTGACTGGTTTATCCACGAAAGTATCCAGTGGGAGTAATTCCAAAATAGCCGCTAATAAGTCAGGGATATTATGTCCATCACAGCGAATTAAACGATTAGCATAATTTGCAGCTGGAAAATTACCATCACCTATAACGATCTCATCACCATGACCCATTTCGTGAAGCGTTTTCAATAAATCTGGTGACAAGATGTTGGGTATTCTTTTTAACATGCATACCCCTCCTGTCTCATTCATTTTATTTTATTTTATTCGATTTTCCTTGTAGACTTTCTAATATGAATATCAGGTGGTAATATAATTTTTCGTTCTTGATCTACATTCTTCTGTTCAACTCTTTCAATCAGAAATTTAACACCAACCTTACCTAATTCAGCCGCTGGTTGTGCTGCAACAGTAAAAAACGGATCAAAGTATACTACCGGCTCTACCTCGTCAAAACACACCACCGAAATATCATTTGGAACATGTAATCCTAATTCTTTCAATGCTTTCATCACACTAATTGCAATAAAGTTGTTTGCAGCGAAAATCGCAGTTGGTCGCTTCTTTTCGTTCAATTGGATAAGCTGGTCTACAATGCTTTTCGTATTTCCAGCTTGCACACTTTTGAAATCAATTTCAGAAATATAATTCTCATGTACAGGTAAGTCATTCAGTTTAAGTGTTTCCAAATACCCTCTCTGTCGCTCTCTTGCTGTTGAAACATTTGATGGACCATTAATAAGAGCAATGTTTCGATGCCCGTATTCAATCAAATGTTCTACAAGTTTTCGACTACCTTCATAACTATCACCTAAGACATAATCTCCTACAAATCCTTCAATTGTTCGGTCAATTAAAACTACCGGAATATTATGTTGCCTCAACCGCTTAATTTGATCTAATGTTTTATCACTTGTCGGAGCTATCAAGACCCCATCAACTCTTGCCGATAGCATCATATCAATGTAATTGATTTCTTTTTCGCTATCTTCATCCGTATTACTCATTAATACACGGTAACCCGTTTCTACAGCAGCATCTTCTGCACCTCTGGCAATTTTGGAGAAAAATGGGTTAGATATATCTGTTAAGATTAAACCCAATGTTTTCGTTTGATTAGAAGTTAAGCTTCTTGCTGCAGAATTAGGAACATATCCTAATTCTTTGATTGCTTTTTCAACTTTTTCCCTTGTAGCCACGCGGATATTACCAGAATTATTAATTACTCTAGAAACTGTCATAGGTGAAACACTTGCTTTTTTTGCGATATCATAGATTGTTACCATAATTGTCTACCTCTTTTTTAATAGCTTTGTCTTCTCCTATTATGATACCGGTATCATTTATTTAATGCAACAGTTTTTGGTAAATATTTTTATATCTGTTTCTATAAAGGTGACAAGAACCTTGAATATATTGTGTTTTTCTACAATATATTCAAAAAGCAATCTGTCATACTTATAAAATAATGATTGACACACCCTAACCCTTATGATAATTTTATGTTACCGGTAACCGAAAGCGCTGTCATAAATGGAAGGTTGAAAACACGGGGAACTAATTATCATTTATTTTAACTTACGTTATTGGTACTAGTGGCGTTAAAGCAACTCTTTTTAATAGCTTTGGTCATCTGTTATATAGGCGGCACTGCCAGTTATCGTATGCATCTGCACAAGCGTCTGAATAAATCTAAATAATAGAAGTAATTTACAAACAATTGAAAATCAACAGACAGATGCTTTATATGTTATCGGTACCAATTAGTGCGCTATTCACAGAGAAACTTGAAGGATCTAGTGATTAAGTAAACCAAAGGGGAAAGGAGCTAACACATGTCCAGAAAAATATTGGAGATGCAAAACATTAACAAGTCATTCCCTGGTGTAAGGGCACTATCCAACGCGCAATTGGACTTACACCGTGGCGAGGTTTTAGCATTAATTGGTGAAAACGGTGCGGGTAAATCAACACTAATGAAGATACTAACCGGCATCTACCAAAAAGACGACGGTAGCATTATATATGATGGAAAAGAAATATCACCAGTTCATACAAAAGACGCCCAAGAAATCGGTATTAACATTATTCATCAGGAATTAAACCTAATGCCAGATTTAACGGTTGCTGAAAATATATTTATTGGTCGTGAGCCAAGAGATAAATTAAATTTTTTTCTAAAAAATAAAGCATTAAATCAACAAGCAGACAAATTGTTTCAAAAATTAAACATTAACTTAAATCCAAGAACAAAAATATCAGAATTAACTGTAGCTAAACAACAAATGGTGGAAATCGCCAAAGCGTTATCATTTAACGCAAAGATACTTATTATGGACGAACCAACCGCTGCTTTGACAGATAAAGAAATCAACACATTATTTGATATCATTCATTGGTTAAAAAATGAAGGTGTTGCTATTATTTATATTTCTCATCGAATGGAAGAATTAAAACGGATTTCTGATCGAATCACGGTCATGAGAGACGGCGAATACATTGCTACACTTCCCACAGAAACAACAGAAATCCGCCAAGTTGTTTCATTAATGGTTGGAAGAGAGGTGAAAATCGAACAGAAAATATCTGATCCAGATGCATTTACTGATACTGTCCTTGAAGCACACAACTTACATAACAACTACATTAAAAATGTTTCATTTCATCTTAAAAAGGGGGAGATATTAGGATTCGCTGGGTTGGTTGGTGCAGGGAGAACAGAAGTTGCCAGAGCAATTTTTGGAGCGGATCCCTTTTCAGGTGAAATTAAAGTAAACGGAGTACCGGTCACGATTAAACAGCCAGTTGATGCTGTTCAACATGGGATAGGTTATTTATCTGAGGATCGTAAACGCTTTGGTCTTATGCTTGAAATGACTGTAAAAGAAAACATTGTGATCTCATCTTTGGCTAATTATTCGACAGCTGCTTTTGTTAAACCAACAAACATGAAAACAGATGCTGAAAATTACTCCAATAAATTAAAAGTTAAAACACCTAGTGTTAATCAACCAGTGAAACTACTATCTGGCGGTAACCAACAAAAGATCGTTATTGCTAAATGGTTACTAAAGGATAGTGATATTTTAATCTTTGATGAACCTACTAGAGGTATTGATGTTGGTGCAAAACAAGAGATTTACGATTTATTAGAAATGTTAGCTAATGAGGGTAAATCGATTATTATGATCTCTTCAGAATTAACGGAGGTTTTAAGACTAAGTGACCGTATAATGGTGATGAACGAAGGTCGGATAACCGGAGAATTATTAAATCGGGATGCAAATCAAGAAAAAATCATGGAGCTTGCTACGAGGCATAACTAAGTGTTTAGAGGAGTGAGGAACGATGTCAACATTAACAAGTAACCCAACAGCAAGTGATCAAAAGAAAAGACTTGTAAGTTCTGGAGCACTACAACAAATATTAGCGTTTGCCAGTCTTATTATTCTAGTTATCTTTTTCTCTATTGCTTCAAAGAATTTTTTACAATGGTCTAATATTGAAGGAATACTATTATCCACTACAGTCATTGGTATCCTTGCCTTAGGAACTACTTTTGTCATCATTACAGGTGGAATAGATCTGTCTATTGGTACAGGGATGACGTTAACGTCTGTCATGACAGGTGTATTTATCGTATTTCTTGGATTACCAGTCATACTCGGTATTATCGGTGGAATTGTGACAGGTGCTTTAATTGGTTTTATTTCGGGTTTTTCAGTATCTATTTTAAGGATTCCGCCATTCATCGCAACACTGGCAATGATGATGATAGCGGAAGGATTGTCCCTCGTCATTTCAGGTGCATCACCGATTTATTTTAGTGATGTGGGAGGTTTTAATAACATTGCCTTAGGTTCGATATTTCCAGGATCCATCCCAAACGCAGTGTTGATTTTCTTCTTAATGGTTCTAATTGGATGGATCTTATTATCAAAAACGATTATAGGCCGATACACCTTTTCCATTGGTAGTAATGAAGAAGCAACCAGACTATCTGGGATCAACGTAAAAAAATGGAAAATGATTATCTATACGATCGCCGGGTGTTTTACCGGTGTGGCAGGTGTTATTATGGCTTCACGACTAAATTCAGCACAACCTGCACTAGGTATGGGGTATGAATTGGAAGCGATTGCAGCTGTAGTGATTGGTGGTACTTCTTTAAGTGGTGGTAAAGGTTCGCTTATCGGCACCATGATTGGTGCACTAATTATGAGTGTACTTACGAATGGTCTGCGTATTATGTCCATCCCCCAGGAGTGGCAAACAGTTGTTATAGGTTTCGTTATATTACTAGCAGTTTACTTTGATATGTTACGCAAAAAAGATAGGTAATTACGTTTCTTTTTTGGATTTAACTCAATCATTTGAGTTATTCATAAATTTTTTAAAAGGGGAGTTAACAATGAAGAAAAAATTATTAGCATTATTAGTCGTCTTGGTCTCCATATTATTTGTTTTATCTGCCTGTGGTAGTGAATCTGAAGAAGCAGCTGAAGATGGTGATGTAGATGAATCTGGTAATGAAGAAACAGGTGCCAGCGATGAAGAATCCAGTGACAAGCCTTATGTAGCAATTGTTTCTAAAGGATTCCAACATCAGTTCTGGCAAGCTGTACAAAGAGGAGCTGAAGAAGCAGCTGAAGAGTTTGATGTAGAAATTACTTTTGAAGGTCCAGAAAATGAATCACAAGTAGATAAGCAAATTGAAATGTTACAAGCAGCTTTAGATAAAAGCCCTGATGCGCTCGGTTTTGCTGCATTAGATTCGCAGGCAGCATCACCATTACTCGAGAAGGCTAATGAATCTGATATTCCTGTTATTGCGTTTGATTCTGGTGTTGATAGCGAAATACCCCTTACAACTGCTTCAACAAATAATTATGAAGCCGCTGCTTTAGCTGCAGATAAAATGGCGGAATTAATTGGGGAGCAAGGAAAAGTTGCATTAGTCGTACATGACCAGGTATCTGTTACTGGTGTAGAGCGTCGCGATGGTTTTGTTGAAACTATTGAAGAGAATTATCCAGACATTGAAATTGTAGATACACAATACGGTGGTGGTGACCATTTAGAGTCTACTAACCTCGCAAAAACAATGATGCAAGCACATCCTGATATTGCCGGAATCTACGGAACCAATGAAGGGTCAGCAATCGGTGTCGTGAATGCTGTCAGAGAGTTAAGTAAAGAAGGGGAAGTGACAGTGGTTGGTTTTGATTCTGGTAAACAACAAATCGATGCGATTAACGAAGGCTTAATGGCCGGTGCGATCACCCAAAATCCAGAGGGCATCGGATATGAAACCGTCAAAGCTGCTGTAGACGCATTAAACGGTGAAGAAGTTCCTGAAAATATTGATACTGGTTTCTACTGGTATGATGCTGATATTATAGAAGATGAAGAGATTCAAGCTGCTATTTATGAATAATTTAATATAACAATAGAGAGCCTGGGACAGCAGCACTCGAACGATGCCAAAACACGAACATCATGATGTTCGTGTTTATTGTTCCTTGGAAAAGTATCATTCTTCCTTGGAAAAATGGGTATTTCCAAGGAACAGCAGCACTTTTCCAAGGAAGGGAACTAGAATTCCAAGGAAGAAGCGACAAGCCCAAGGAAATAAGGCATTTATCCTTTGCAGATGAAAAAGAAAGGTGTTTAAAAAGCTATTCCGCTCGTAAGCGAAATAGCTTTTGACATCTTTATTATTTTTTATCCAATGGTTTCTTCCAAAAACCAATCATTATCGCAGAAATAGTAGCACCAATTAAGATAGCTAAAGCATACATCAGCCACATGACCACTCCACCATCTATAGTCGGAATAACAAATATTCCACCATGCGGTGCTGGTAAACCGACACCGAATAAGAACGATAATCCACCAGCTACTGCAGAGCCGACAACTATAGAAGGAATTACTCGGCCTGGGTCAGCTGCGGCAAACGGTATAGCTCCCTCTGTAATAAAGAATGATCCTAACGCATAGTTTGTCTTACCTGCATCACGCTCTTCTCTCGTAAACTTATTGCGGAAAAATGTTGTTGCAAGCGCCAATGCTAATGGCGGTACCATACCACCTGCCATTACAGCTGCATGCGGTCCTAAGTTTCCTGCCTCAATCATTGCAATACCAAACGTAAAGGCTGTTTTGTTGATAGGACCGCCCATGTCGATAGCCATCATACCGCCTAAAATAAGACCTAACAATAACGCATTAGCACCAGTCAAACCACCTAACCACGATTCTAGACCTGTCATAACCGCAGCAATTGGCTCGATAATAACATACATAACAAGTCCAGTAACCAATATATTAATAACCGGGTAAAATAGAATCGTTTTAATACCATCAAATGCTTTCGGTAAATTTGCTAATAGCTTTTTAACACCTAAAGCTACATAACCACCTAAGAAACCAGCGATTAAACCACCAAGAAAACCAGCGTTTCCGGATGAAGCCATAAACCCACCGATCATAGCCGGTGCAAAACCTGGTCTGTCTGCGATACTCATCCCAATGAAACCGGCTAATACGGCAACCATCAGACCAAATCCGTAATCTCCGCCAATTGCCTTCAGAGCAGCCGCGAATGCATTATATTGCTCGTGATCTGGTTCTGCTGAGTGAATACCGAAGAAGAATGAAAGGGCAATCAGCACACCACCACCGACAACGAATGGTAGCATATTGGATACACCATTCATTAAGTGTTTATAAAAGCCAGAACGTCCTGCACTAGAACTGGATCCTTCACCGCTTCCATTACTTTCAAAAATCGGTGCATTTCCACTTACTGCCGTATCAATTAACTCACCTGGCTTACGAATACCGTCTGTTACCCCACGGCGAAATACTTGCTTACCTGCAAAACGATCTAATTCTACTTTTGTGTCTGCCGCAACAATAATTGCTTTGGCATTTTTAATTTCTTCCTCTGTTAGGCGGTTTTTCACGCCATCCGAACCGTTTGTTTCCACTTTAATGGAAACTCCTAGTTCTTTCGCTTTGTCCTTTAAAGCATCTGCAGCCATATAGGTGTGAGCGATACCTGTTGGACATCCTGTAACAGCTAAAATCTCTGGTCCTGATGATTGATTGTCTGCTGTTTCTTCTTCTGCTACTTGTCCCAATTTTTCTTGTTCTTTTGCATCAATAATACGCAAAATATCTGTTGTGGAATCCGTTTCCATTAATTGGTTGCGGAAGTCTTCATCCATCAACAATGTAGATAATCTTGATAATGTTTGTAAATGATCATTATTGGCACCTTCACTAGCAGCAATCATGAAAAATAAATGTGCTGGCTGACCATCTAACGAATCATAATCTATTCCTTTTTTTGATCTGGCAAAAGCAATGGCAGGAGTAGACACTGCACTTGTTTTCGCATGTGGAATCGCTACGTTTTCTCCTACACCTGTACTGCTTTGATTTTCACGCTCCCAGATCGCTTGGATAAACTGTTTTTTATCATTAAGATAATCGCCTTCAGATAATTTCATAGCCATCTCATCTATGACTTCTGCTTTGGACTGTGAATTTGCATCTAAGATGATAATGTCACGCTTCAATAGTTCTGTTATTTTCATAGCCCCTCTTCCTTTCTTTTTATAGGCTCATTGCAACCTAAACCCATTTATATATCTGTTACGTTAACTTGTGGAAGTAATGCCTCTACTTCTTCTTTCGTGCACAATGTTTTGGAAAACGCGGTAGCACTACCTGCCGCAACCGCATATTTGGCAGCTTCTTCAGCATTTTTTGATGTCTGCCAGCTGTAGATAAATCCAGCCACCGCAGAATCACCTGCACCTACCGAGTGCACTGCTGTTCCTTTTGGTGCGCTTAATTTCAGCACACCACCAGCACCAACATAAATAGCCCCTGCTTTTGCCATCGATACTAAAACATGATCAATCTGTTGCTCCTGATGTAGTTGTTTAGCTAATCGAACTACATCTTGATCATCCTTCACTTCTGTCTCAAACAACTCTGCTAGTTCATGATGATTCGGCTTAATAAAAGTAGGACTTGCTTTAATAGCTTCTGCTAATGGTGCTCCACTGGTGTCTAAAATCGCAATAATACCTTTTTGTTTCAGCATTGCGACCATTTCCTGGTAAACGTTGGTTGACAAGGAGCTTGGCAAACTTCCCGCCAGGATAACAATGTCGCCTTGTTTTAACTGTTCAAGTTTTGAGAGAAATGCCTGATACTCCTCTTCCTCTATCGTTGGTGAAACACCATTCACTTCTGATTCTTCTGCTTCTGCTTTTAGTTTTACATTTATTCTCGTGTCTTGTTTTAAAGAAACAAAATCATGTTCAATTTCCATCTCCGTCAAATAATCCTTAATAAATTTTCCGGTAAAACCACCAACAAATCCTAATGCTGTCGACGGAATTCCAAAGCGATCTAGTACACGGGATACATTAATCCCTTTACCACCCGCTTCCTTATAATCTGACTGACTCCGGTTTACTTTTCCGGTATAGAAGGCTTCGAGACTAACTACATAATCAATTGCTGGATTTAATGTAACGGTATAAATCATAACGGTACCACCTCCAAAGTTGTCTGCTTACTAATCGTTTCTTGTTGTTCGTCCGATAAACCGTTTGTCGTAATGATATGAACACCTGCTAAATCAGCTACATTAGCAAATGAAACTTCCCCAAACTTTGATGGGTCTGCTAATACATATCTTGCTTGTGATTGTGCCAGTGCGGTTTGTTTAACACTTGCTTCTTCCGGGTCCGGAGTTGTTAATCCTTGTTCCAGATGTATACCATTGATACCTAAAATGCATTTATCAAAACGATATTCCTTGATAGAATCGACTGCTTTCGTACCAACGAGTGCAGCTGTACCTCTTTTAGCCTTGCCGGATATACAATAGGTTTCTATCCCATATTCGATAAGTAGTTGCACATGAGGGATTCCATTGGTGACAACCATGACCGATTTATCTTTTAAGAATGGAATTAATTCTATAGTAGATGAACCAGCATCCAGATAAATCGAATCACCTTCTTCAATAAAAGACGCGGCTTTTTGCGCAATCATACTCTTTTCTTGTTGATTGATCGTCGATTTTTCTAGTAGCGTTGGTTCTTCTCGTTTCTTTTTTAAAAGCGATGCGCCACCATGAACACGTTTAATATATTGGTGCTTTTCTAACTCTGTTAAATCTCTGCGAATGGTTGATTCTGAAGCATTAGTGACTTCGCACATTTCTTTCACTGTTACGACATCTTTTTCTCTTAATAATGATAAAATGATTTCTTGTCGCTCAATCGTCAACATAGATCACATTCTCCTAATTTACATGTTAATCGCTTACACTTATTTTACAATCACAAACAATCAATGTCAATCATTTATAACCAAAAACAATCACTAACGATCATGTTTGCCATTGCACATTATGTTATGATAAATAAAGATTATTAGAAAGAAGGTTCACGTCATGAAGAATCTTTACATCTTTTTTGCCTTTATTTTTCTTTTACATATCATTTCAGTATTTTATCCAACCGCATTTCTATCATACGTATTAGGAGCTCTTTCCATCGCCATGCTTGCTATCAGTTTTGGAAGAGCCTCTCGATTATTTCAAATATTAGGTTTCGGATTTTCAGTAGTAGGAATATTGTTATTTTTTACTACTGACTTAACTGTATGGGAAGTTGTTCCTTTACTCGGAGGAAACCTATCTTTATTAACATTGTTAGCCGTATTACCTTGGATGAATAGTGCGGTTACAGCGGGACGGTTTGATAGATTAATGCAACATTTATTACGAGGAAATGTCCGGGATTTAGGCCAGTTATATCAACGAAGCACAACAGCCATGATGTCATTGACGGCTTTTTTAAATGTATCTTCAGCAACGATTGCTCAAGATGTCCTAGTGGATAATTTAAAGCCCGTTCAGAAAAAAGTGGCAAATAAAATCATTATGATGGCAACGTTAAGAGGCTATTCCCTAGCATTACCTTGGAGTCCCTTAGAAGTGTTACTTGCGATGGGGATTTTTATTACCGGGGTCAATTATGCGGAATTATTACCTTGGATGATTTTTATTACAATTCTCATGTATGGTCTGGATAGTCTATGGGGACGGTTATATTTTAAAAAATATCCTTATCCAGATGTAAAGCAGTCCGTATCTCATCATAAAAACAATCAAAATCGGTCAAAAATTATTCAATTATCAGTTGCATTATGCTCATTTCTGTTATTAGTAATTGTTTTAGGAAATATATTTGACCTTGAATTCATTTTGACTGTTACGTTATTAGTATTTCCTTTTGCCTGTTTATGGACTCTTGCAATTGGCAGATGGAAAAGCTTTTGGGCAATCGGGTGGAATCGTTGGAAGAACAGCATGAATAGTATGGACAATTTTATCGTGTTGTTTGTAACATTAGCCCTTTTTACCAATACATTAAATGAATCTCCTGCCCTTTTAATGTTGCAGAACCCCATTTTATATGTTTCTGATTATCCAATTTTAATTTTAATCATGATTCAATTGCTGTTTGTTGTATTAAGTATGTTCGGTGTTCATCCTGTAGCGACAATGGGGATTTTAAGTGGAATCAGTCCGATGTTGATGGATATTTTAAGCCCATTAAGTCTTGCGATCAGTTTAATTATTGGTGGTGTATCCACTGTACCAATTGGAACATACGGACTCGTCGTTACCATTACATCGATGAGTTTGAAGCAAAGTCCATATTATATTACATATTACAACTTAATCTACTCCTTTGTATTCGGATCAATCGGTATAATACTCGCCTATCTGTTAATATAAGTGGGACATGGGGAATTTCCCATGTCCCTCCACTTCTTTTCTGACTGTAACAAAGCCTCAACCTGTTTTCTGCTATTCTTCTATAGTACTTGCAGCTTGGTCAAGGGCTTCCTGGGCAGTTTGTGATTGCTGGCGTAATACGCTGTTTAAGGTGTTAGTCGTTAGCTCCTGTTGCATATCTGGGTTCTTTTCTGTAATGTTTATCGATTCAATTTCATCACGAACCTTTAATAACGTATCAAAGATATCTTCACCAAAGTATTGGTAGAATTTATTATCTTTTCGTATTTCTTCACTTTCCCATACCGTCCACATTGGTGGATCAAACCCTAATATTTCCCAAATCGCAATATTTCCTTCTTCTGATAGTTTTGCATAAGCCAAAAAGTCCTGTGCTAATTCGGCATGGTCTGTCTGGTTCGTGACAACTGTACCTGTTCCACCTGCACCTGCTGATCTGTCACCATCTTCTGACCATTTTGGCATTGGTCGAATAACCATTTTCCCTTCCAAATCAGGCATATAATCGGTAAAGCGACCCATATACCACATTGGCATCATTAACGACGCTTGCCCACCATCATTCATAAATCCATAGAATTCTTCCACATGAAATTCCCCACCCGGAGTAATATCAGCAATTTCTTGTTCATAAATCATATCATGCATTAGTTGCAACGTATTTACATTTGTCTCATTGTTTATCATAACATTGCCCTCTTCATCAAAATAATCAGACCCTTGTTGACGAATAAGTGGCCAATATGACCAAATATCTCCAGTCTCAAAAGTAGTCATTACCGCATCCGTATTTTCCACCACTTTTTCCCCAGCTTCCATGTAATCATCCCAAGTTTCAATTGCATCGATATCAACCTTTGCTGCATCCATAATCTCTTTGTTATAGTAAGCAACTGTTGCCCCAACATGGAATGGAATACCATAATAATTACCATCATTTGCGTAAATATCAAAACGCGACTCTATAAATTGATCTAATACAGGTTCCACATAATCATTCATCGGTAATAATTGGGGTTCCCCTTGCATGAAATTAGGGAAACGATTTAATTCAATATCCACGATATCTGGGGCACCTGTTCCAGATTGTAAAGCTAGTAATAGGTTATTGTGCATATTGTCATATGGATATGCTTCTGCTTTTAGTGAAATAGCCCGGTCCGGGAATTCTTCATTCCAACGTTCTACTGCATCCCGAAAAAAGCCTAAGTGCAGTTCCTGAAATGTCCAAAATGTTAATTCTGTAGCATTTTCTACATCTCCTCCCATTACCTCTGAAGCATCTGCATCAGAGTTCGAATCCGTTCCTTCCTCACCACCGCCATCTGCCGCATCATCACTACTACAAGCCGTTACAAAAGCAAACATAATACCCAAAGCTACTAACAACCAAATTTTTTTCATCATTACATTTCACCCCTCATTATGATTGCGCTTACATTTTATATAGAAAAGCATAGCATTCCATGAAAAAAAGGAATGACATGCATTACTATCTTTTTCATTACATAAAATTTTTAACCGGCTCTCTTTTTTCCCATCCATCTCTGAATAAAGGCAAAAAGTTCTCCCTTTGATACGGATGCTTTTCAATTTCGTCTAGATTTAAGTCTGTCCCCCAGCCCGGACGGTCACTTAATTCAATATAGCCATTTTTGACTTCTAACGAATTCGTAAGGACATTCTTCGTCCAAGGCTCGTTAAAATCATCAAATATTTCATGAATAAAGAAATTAGGTGTTGCCGTATTTAAATGTGCACAAACGATGGAGCATAAAGGCCCTTGTGCACTGTGTGGAGCAATCACTCCATTGAAAGCGCTTACCATTCCAGCCACTTGTTTCGCTGCAGTCAGTCCCATAAACTGTGGCTCCAATTGAATGATATGAACCTGATTATGTGCTAACAATTCAGCAAACTGTTCTTTGCAATAATAATCTTCACCACAAGCAATTGGAACTGGACTTCGTTTAGCAACTTCAATCATTGAAGATACACTTTGCGGTGGTACCGGTGCTTCAAACCAGGTTGGTTCATAAGGAGCCATTTCTTCTGCAAAACGTAATGCCGTATGCACACTAAAGCGATTGTGCCCCTCAACCAAAACATCTACATCATTTCCAACAGCATCCCTCACCGCAGCTATTAATTCAATTGCTAATGAGAAATCCTGACGGTCTACAGCCTTCCAAGCAGAACCAAACGGGTCAAATTTAAGTGCTGTATAGCCTTTCTCCACAACTTTTTTAGCCATTTGATAAAAATTTTCCGGGGTTCTTTCACCACTTGTGTACCAGCCATTCGCATATACACGCAAATGATCATGACATTTTCCGCCTAATAATTTATATACCGGCTGACCTAGCGATTTCCCCATTATATCCCAGCAAGCAAACTCAATTCCCGATAAAGCAGCTCCTTGAATCTGACCACCATCAGAAAACACATCCCGGAACATACTGAGTGAGTGATTTTCTACATCAAATGGATCCTTCCCAATTACATATGGTTTTAATTCATGTACAGCTGCTTCTACTGTTTTACCGAATGCATTTAAGGTTGCTTCGCCAATACCATGTAAGCCTTCATCCGTTTCGACCTGCACAAACACCCAATTTTTCCATCCGTTTCCTACAATATACGTTTTAACATCCGTAATTTGCACGAAAATCTCACTCCTTCATAATTCATATGATGAATATTATTATTCATTGAAATCATATGATAAATATTATAAAATGTAAATAGAAATTTTAAAATATTCTGAAAAAATACAAGTCAAAGGACGTCTATCATGATGAAAAAGAAAAAGTTAATCTATGAAATCGTATACGAAGAAATTAAGAAAAATATCCGGGAGGGAAAATGGCAGGCGGGTGAAAAAATTCCTACAGTGCAAGCATTATCTCAGCAATTAAATGTTAGTATTTCTTCTGTTAGAGAAGCGATAAAGATCTTAAGCCAGCAAAGAATTCTAAGGGTGGAACAAGGTCGAGGAACATTTGTAGAAACACAATTAAGTGAAAATCCAAATCAAACATTTGAATTTCTGGAGAATTCATCAATGGAACAACTCACAGAAGCTCGGCTTGTTATAGAACCTGAATTGGCAGCAATCGTTGCAGAACGTGGAAGTGAAGATGAAGTAAAAAGAATCTTACAATGTGCTCGAGTGATGCAGAGGAAGATGCTTGCCAGTGAAGATTTTCTAGAGGAGGATATAGAATTTCATTATTTAATTGCACAAGCAACAAAAAATGACGTGCTACTGAAAATGATGACGCTTATCAGCGATTTGTTATATGATAGCCGTCGTTATTCCATGAAGATCAAATCCCAAAATGAGAAAGCAGCAAACTACCATATTCTCATTGCTCGAGCCATCAAGGATAAAAATCCTTTTCAAGCGAGAAACTTGATGAACTCCCATATATTAGATTTATTGGATGATCTAAAAAAAAGACCTCGTTAAATAGGAGTGAAGCTAATATGAAAAGATCACATGAACTACTACAAAAGTTAATGTTTCCTGTGAAAGATGCACACCAGCTACCAGATTCATCACAAACCTTTGATGATGAAGGTAACTTCCGTGTTGAAATTCCTTCAGTTGAAGGAGCGGCAACGATGAAGGCAGTAATTGAAGAAGCGAATGAGCAAGGCGTCCATGTTAACCGTGTTTCACAAGGCAGCGGCATCATGTTACTTAGTGATCAGGAAATAAAAGAAATGGTGGCTATGGGTCAAGAGCAAAACATCGAGGTATGTCTATTTGTCGGTCCTAGAATGGCTTATGATACTGGAGCTAGCGGTCATGTTAGTCCAACACTGGGGTGGCGTCACGCTGGTATAGATCAGCTAAGCTATGCATTAGAAGATATTTTTCGCTCGATTGAACTTGGGATTAACAGTATATTAGTAGCGGATGAAGGATTACTGCACCTTATTGGAGAAGCAAAAAAATCTGGAGATATACCAGAAGAATTTGTTGTAAAAGTTTCTGCTTTAATGAGTCCGGCCAATCCTGTGACAGGTAAACTGTTTCAAGATTTAGGAGGTACTACTTTAAACATACCCGGTGATCTTTCTTTAGCACAAATGGCAGCCTTCCGCCAAACCGTCAATGCTACTCTTGATATGTATGTGGAATCTCCAGATAATCTAGGGGGATTTATTCGTTATTATGAAATACCTGAAATTATAAGAGTTTCAGCTCCAATCATGTTAAAGTTTGGCTTACGAAATGCAGCAAATATTTATCCATCTGGGCAACATTTAGAAAGCGCATCCATTTTACAAGCAAGAGAAAAAGTAAGAAGAGCTGCAATTGGGCTCAGTCACTTACAGTCTACAAATTTTAAACAATCAAAAACAATCACATATTAATAAGAACAGCCAGTACACCCACAGCTAGACAGCATGACCAAAATTTATACTTATCTTCCACATTAGAAAGGAGTTCTTCTTTATGACACATTACTTAAATTATATCAATGGTGAATGGCAACAGAGTGCTAATAATCAAAAATATCAAAGCATTAACCCTGCAAATACGAATGAAATAGTCGGTGAAGTAGAAAATTCTACAGCTGTGGAAGTAGATACAGCAGCAAGCTATTCTCACCAAGCTTTCGTATCATGGAAAAAATTATCCGGTGCAGCACGAGGTCATTACTTATACAAAGCAGCAGACATTCTAGAAAGCAGATTAGAAGACATTGCTGAAACGATGACTAAAGAAATGGGGAAAACTTTACCTGAAGCAAAAGGAGAAACCGCGCGTGGCGTCGCTATATTACGCTACTATGCAGGAGAAGGAATGCGAGAAGAAGGCGATGTGATACCATCTACCGATGCAGATGCTTTAATGCTAACAAAACGTGCACCACTTGGTGTTGTAGGAGTTATCACTCCCTGGAATTTTCCTGTAGCAATTCCCATCTGGAAAATGGCACCTGCCTTAATCTATGGTAATACGGTCGTGTTTAAACCAGCTCTAGAAGCATCTGCCACTGCTGCGAAAGTAATTGAATGCTTTAAGGAAGCAGGGTTACCAAATGGCGTTGTCAACATGGTAAACGGGGAAGGCGGAGAAATTGGCCAGCGCATCGTTGACAATCCGCAAATAAATGGCATTACCTTTACTGGTTCCGATAAGACAGGAAAAATGGTCGGACAAGGAGCTTTAAATAGAGGGGCTAAGTATCAGCTTGAAATGGGTGGAAAAAATCCAGTGATTGTAACGAATGACGCCGATATCGACCTTGCCGTGGAAGCGACGATAAGTGGTGGATTACGTTCTACCGGTCAAAAGTGTACAGCGACAAGTCGTGTCATTATCGATGAAAAGATTTATCCTACATTTAAAGAAAAGCTGCTAAAAAAAGTGAAAGAAATAACTGTAGGTAACGGATTGCTTCCAGAGACCTGGATGGGTCCATGTGTCAGTGAAAAGCAACTTAACACTGTTCTGGAATATATTGAAATCGGTGAAAAGGAAGGCGCAACATTAATTCACGGTGGAAATCGTTTAACAGATAATGGACGGGATCAAGGCTTTTTTGTTGAACCAACCATTTTTGAAAATGTAACAACAGATATGAGGATTGCACAAGAAGAAATTTTCGGACCAGTTCTTGCTTTAATGAAAGTGAAAAATTTAGAAGAAGCATTAACCATTGCAAATGACGTAGAATTCGGCTTGAGTGCTTCCATTTTTACAGCTAATATTCAGAATATGCTACACTTTATCGATGATATGGAAGCAGGAATGGTTCGCATCAATGCTGAAAGTGCTGGTGTAGAACTACAGGCCCCATTTGGTGGTATGAAAAAATCAAGTTCCCATTCCAGAGAACAAGGACAGGCAGCTAAAGAATTCTATACTAATATCAAAACAGTCTTTATTAAAGGGTAGTAGTGAGGAATGCACTTTTTTACAGGGAGACTTTTCTGTCTCCTCTACTCATCTAGAAAAACTACCTGATTTTATTTTCACCTCAATAATTGTATTAACTTGCTCCTACTATTCATATTCGTTTTGGAGAAAATCGATTTCAAGTGATCTTGAACGGTATAAGGTGAAATAGATAATTGTTGTGCTATTTCTTTTGTTGAATGACCTTTCCATACATGTTCCAGAATTTGAGATTCTTTTGAAGTTAATCGATAGCATGTTACCAAGTGAGAAAACCTAGCTTCTTCTGACATAGGGACCCTCATTACCATCAACACATTTGCTTCATCGTTTCCAGTAAGTAATGAGGCCTCCATTGCATATATCTGAGCTGCTTGTGTTTTCATAATGGTTCTATGATGAGTTGTTTGTTCACTGAGCATTTGATAAGCAACAGCTCGAATAGAACGTGGTAGCCTATCCGTTGAAATAGCTTCCTCCGTACATAGTTCTTGTAACCATTGTTCTCCTTCGCTATTTTGAAAAAGAATATCAAGCCTTTCCGAAAAAATTATCATCGGCTTTATCGATTCATTAAAAGACATTTGTGGTGCTTTTTCCATATGACTCCGCATCATTTGCGCGATTTTTTTAACATGTTTTGTTATTTTTTGGACTTCATCATTCGAAAAAGACATGTTTTTTCTAAATAAGCTGGCAAAACCATAGCAAGTATCATTTACTACAAAAGCAATTCTCATTTCATCCCTAAATCCCGCAGGCAATAATATCTCATCAAGTCGTCTGCTTGGTTTATCATGCAGTAATTGAACTGGAAGTAATGCATTCACTAATTCTTGATGAGAATGGATATCTTGTTCTAAGTATTCATTTTCAAATAATTGTTGATGTATAGCCTCTACAGATTCGTCTGTAAATGCTCCTGTTGTTAATAGATTATTAGGATCAACAGTTCTAATACATGCCGCATCAAATGAACAAATTGCAAATAAATGATCTCGTATTCTTTTTCTTAACACATTCCCTCCCAACACCCACACCTCCTCTATCCCTTGAATATGGGATAGTTTTTCTTTTTATTACATTTATTATTGAGAATGATTATTAATTATAAATGTAACATAAAAGGAGCGTATTACAATGACTATTTCAAATTTATCTTGGCATAATGACACCGTTAAAGGTTATCCCTCAACCATTGATCGAAAAGTGCCTGGATATCAACTGTTACACGAATTAACTTCCTTATTATTAAAAGAGAAATTATCAACTCAGAATATTACCAAGGTACTCATTGTAGGTGCCGGTGGAGGAAAAGAACTGATTACCTTAACAGAGTTGTTGCCAGACAATGTCCAACTTACTGCATTAGATCCATCTACTAAAATGCTTCACATTGCCAAGGAAGTTTTAAAAGCAAAGGAAAGGAAGCATTCCATTTCTTTTATAGAAGGTTATCTTGAAGAGCAAGATTTCAATCAACCCTTTGATGCCATTATTTGTATGCTTACCTTTCAATTTATTCAAGGAAAGGAATCGCGAATACGGTTTGCACAATATCTAACTCAATCTCTTCATCCTGGAGCACCATGTTTTTTAAGTACGATGGTCGATCACGATCAACATCAAAACTATTTCCAAACGTGGAGACAACAATTAATCAAACACGGTGGAACCAATACAGAAGCAGTTCAATTTCAAGAAAGTATTGGAAAGCGTATATTTCCAATTGATGAGAAGGAATTAACGAATGTGCTTCACCAAGTTTCATTCACACATATATCCTCTTATTTTCAATCATTGTTTTTCAAAGGTTTTGTATGTTTTAAAGGAGGGACAGAGTCATGAAGGATGCCATTATTGTCATTGGAGGATATGGAAAAGTAGGCCAGATGATTTGTAAGATATTAGCTAAACAGTTTCCTGGAAGAGTATACGCTGCTGGCAGAAATAAAGATAAAGCCATTCGCTTTGCTAATGAAACAAATAATGTAGTTCAACCGCTTGTTTTCGATATGCATCAAACTGAAATACCGAGCTGGCTTTTGGATGCAAAATTAGTCATGATGTGTATCGATCAACCAAACACACGGTTTATGCAAGCCTGTTTACAAAACGGGACCGCTTATATCGATATAACAGCTGATCGTCACTTTTTAATAGAAGCCAGGAAACTAGAAAAAGAGGATATCCTTGCTCCAGCAGTTCTAAGTGTCGGGTTAATTCCTGGTCTTTCTAATTTATTAGCCAATCATGTAAAAGAGCTCATGCCTGCTGTTCATCAATTAGATATAGATGTCCTGCTTGGTCTTGGTGATGACCATGGCGAAGCAGCATTAAAGTGGATGCTTGACCAAATACACTCTCACTTTATAATATATCAAAAAGAGAATAAGGTTTGGAAAATACCATTCTCTGATAAAAAATTAACCAATTTTGGTTCTGTAAACGGAAAGAAACATACTCATCGGTTTCCTTTCCCTGATCAGTTAACACTCTATCACACTTTAAAAGTACCAAGTGTATCGACAAGGATTTGTTTTGATTCTAACTTTATTACTACTATCTTTGCGTGGTTCTGTAGGTGGAAACTAAGTAGACTTCTTCAATTACCGTTCTTTCAACAGATTTTTTTGTTCCTTTTAAAAAAGTGGAGATTTGGTTCCAAACAATTTTCTGTTCACGTTAGTGGTTACCATGAAAATAGTAACGAAAGCATCACCCTCTATGGTGAAGAAGAATCAGTCATCACAGCTCAAGTTGCCGCTAGTGTTGCAACTGCGATTTTAACGAA
This sequence comes from Gracilibacillus orientalis, assembly GCF_900114645.1. Classification (GTDB taxonomy): domain Bacteria; phylum Bacillota; class Bacilli; order Bacillales; family Amphibacillaceae; genus Gracilibacillus; species Gracilibacillus orientalis. Next base: position 204,890 of record NZ_FOTR01000003.1, read on the forward strand.
TAATTTCAATCCTGATATTTATCATATTGATCAGCTCTTTCGATTAAATTATCAGGAAAACACACTGTATTTGGAAGCTAAGCAAAATAAGAATATCTATTATCTGTGTAACTCTATTCGATTAAGCTACTTCTAAAAGAAAAAGACGTTGAGTATCTGCTCAACGTCTTTCTTTATTCTTATTCAACTAAACTTTCCAACGCACCATCAATCATTTGACTGTTTGCAATCGGACCAGTATACAACCAACTTGAACCTTGATCAAATTCGTAAATATTATCATTTTGTACTGCAGGAATGTTTTGCCAGATCGGATCCTCTAATACACTTGATCCGTTATCACTATTTACTAAGATAATATGATCCGCTTCTAATTCTGCCAATTTCTCTAATGAAATTTCTGACCAGTTTGCAGTTGTCGTTTCTGAAATCTCAGACACTACACTTGGCGTTGTTAGTCCTAATTCATTATATAATAAATCACCACTGGACAAGTTCTCACTTACAATGTAGAAAGTATCTGCAAATAGCCATAAAGCAGCAACCGATTCGTCACCAATCGCTTCTTGAATTTGCTCTTTTGCAGCCTCTGCCTTCGTGTCATACTCTGCTGTTACTTCTTCTGCTTTCTCTTCCATTCCGAAGACCTCAGCAACCATTTTGAATTCTTCTCGCCAGTCATTATTCTCTTCTGTTCCAACAACAAAAGTTGGCGCAATTTTATTATATTGTTCATATTTATTATCTTCTACCATGCTAGCAGAATCCATTAATAACAAATCTGGTTCGAATGAAGTAACTGCTTCATATGGTAATTCACTTGGAATAGTTGGGATGCCTTCTAAATCATCCTGTAAATAATCCTGAATATCATCACCATTACGAACAGACCATTGTGCAACTGGTGTAATTCCTAATGCGACTAAGTAATCTTCCAGATAAGATCCAATCACTCGTTCAGGATTTGCTGGAACTTCCACTTCATGCCCCATTGCATCTGTTACTGTTCTTGTTCCTTCATTTTCTGTCTCTGTATCGTCAGCACTTTGATCCTCTGCTGCTTCGTTTTCATCTGCAGAAGGTTCTGCTGGCTCTGTATCTTCGTCATTACCACATGCTGCTAACAATAATAAAAAAGCAGCAGCTAAACATATTAACCAACTTTTTCTATATGCTTTCACTTTGATAATTGCCTCCTTATGCTATGTAACACGATTCACTCTTTTAAATGATAACAATTTTCATTTTCAATTACAAGAATTATTTTTTCAAAAAATCAAAACAACAATCTATCAATCTCTATCTTTTTCCCGTATACTAGGATGATAATAGTTCTCAATTTGTTAAGGAGTATATAAATAATGTCTTTTTCTAAGGATAATAAATCAAATACTACTCAATCAAGGCCACTTGTTGCTTTATTCGTCATTATCGGTGGTTTCATTATACTTCTTCTATCATTAATACTTTCCATTATATATGGTGCGGCAGAAGTCAATTTGCCGACGATTTGGGATAGCCTCACCCATTTTGACCCAAATGAAACGGCACATCAGATTATTCGTAATTTGCGTATTCCGCGTGGATTAGCTGCTGCACTGATTGGCGCAGCACTGGCTGTTTCCGGTGCGATTATGCAAGGGATGACCAGAAATGCATTGGCATCACCTTCTATCATGGGAGTAACAGCTGGTGCTAGCTTTATGATTGCCGTAGCAATGGCGATCACAACTCAAGTCTCATCTGTCGCCATGATGATATGGGCGTTTGCTGGTGCCGGATTAGGTGCTGGGATTGTCTTTGGTGTGGGTTCTATTTCTAAAAGTGGTCTCACTCCTGTTAAATTAGCATTAGCTGGTACTGCTGTCACATCCATGTTAAGCGCGCTTTCTTCAGGTATCGCTATTCATTTTAATATTGCAAAGGATATGAGCTTCTGGTATGCAGGTGGGGTGGCCAGTGTTCAATGGATACACGTCCAATTATTGGCACCAATTGTCATCATAGGGCTGATCATTGCTCTTTTATTATCAAAATCTATTACCGTTTTAAACTTAGGCGACGATGTTGCAAAGGGACTTGGACAACAAACGGTTTTCCTTAAAATCACAGCAACAATGGTTGTACTCCTATTAACAGGAGCCGCGGTTGCTGTAGCAGGTACAGTTGGATTTATCGGTCTGGTTATTCCACACATCACACGTTTTCTTGTAGGTGTTAATTATCAATGGATCATTCCCGCAGCCGCTGTCTTAGGTGCTCTACTGCTTGTTTTGGCTGATACAGCTTCTCGCATGGTAAATCCTCCATTTGAAACACCAGTAGGTACCATGACTGCGTTAGTGGGAGTTCCTTTTTTCCTCTATCTTGCCAGACGTGAAGGGAGAGGATTGTAATGGCATCATCAAAAAGAAAAATAGGGCTGTTGTTCATTGGGCTCATTCTCGCAATTGTTGTGACATTATTAATCTCACTTAACATGGGTACCATGCGTATTGCCCCCTTAGATGTATGGAAAACCATGATTGGACAAGGCAGTGATCAGAACCAGCTTGTCTTATTTGACTTCCGTCTGCCACGGATGGTAATCGCGCTTTTAATTGGGACAGGCATGGCGATATCAGGAGCTATTTTACAAGGGGTAACTCATAATGAACTAGCCGATCCTGGTATTTTAGGGATTAACAGTGGGGCAGGTTTTGCTGTTGTGTTATTTATATACCTAACACAAGGAAGCACCACATCCCAAGTGTTTATTCTTCCGTTAGCTGCACTTGCAGGAGCAACGATAGCCGCTATATTAATCTATCTGATTTCCTGGAAAAATGGTGTCTCTCCGATTCGATTGATCTTAGTTGGCATTGGTATTAATTCTGCTTTTTCGGCGCTAATTATTGTCTTCCAATTGAAAATGGACCCAGATAATTTTACCCAGGCAACCATTTGGCTATCTGGTAACATTTCAGGAACAGACTGGACTTATACATTAGCGCTACTGCCGTGGATACTTATCCTTCTTCCGATTACATTTTATAAAGCAGGAACATTGGATGCTCTACACCTTGGTGATGAAACGGCACAAGGTCTCGGCACACATGTAGAGAGAGAAAGAATGTTTTTACTTTTTATTGCAGTAGCGCTTGCAGGTGCGAGTGTAGCTGTTGGGGGAGCTATCGCATTTCTCGGTTTGGTGATCCCTCACTTAGCACGAAAATTAGTTGGAGCACGTCACAAGCATATGCTTGTAATCTCTGCTTTATTAGGGGCACTATTATTACTAGTAGCGGATACAATAGGGCGAAATATACTTTCACCTTCTGAAATTCCTGTAGGTTTAATTGTCTCGCTAATAGGGGGAAATTATTTTATCTATCTTTTAATGAAATCTTGAAGATAGTTTGTTATGTTATAAGTAGTACTTACTAGAATGGGAGATGATGAGCAATGTATCGCAAGGTTGAAGATTTTATCACGGACTGGAATAACGGCGCACAAGGTACGATAAAAGTACTTGAATCATTAACAGATGACAAGCTTGATCAAGCTATTGTGGAAGGACACAGCACACTTGGCTGGCTCGGTTGGCATTTGGCAACTTCTCCTGCTTTTTTCGCTGGGATTGTTGGATTAAACGTCAAAGCTACAGGTAATCCAAGTCAAGTTCCCGCACAAGCAGAAACAATTATCCATGCATACAAAAAATTAGTAGAAGATCTACAAAAAGAAGCGGAACTTTTAACAGATGAGCAGTTAGCAGAAGAAATCGAAAGCTTTGGGAATAAAACAACTCGTGGTGCTATGCTACGTACGTTAATTGACCATCAAACACACCATCGCGGACAAATGACGGTACTTCTTCGTCAAGCTGGATTAAAGGTACCAGGTGTAATGGGGCCTACCAAAGAGGAAAGCAACTAAAATAAGAGTAAAAAACAAGCACTTAAAGTTTGACTTAAGTGCTTGTTTTTTATTTACTCAGTATATTCTCTATGTGCTTCCGTTGTTAACTCAATTCCACCTCGTGCCGTCTGATAAACAGTCACTTTAACAGAAGCAGGTTCTATCGCCCACATCATATCATCCGCTATTTGAGCTGCTAATGATTCACAAAAAGCACCATGGTCACGGAAAGACCATAAATAAAATTTCATAGATTTTGACTCGATACATTTATGGCGTGGTGTATAGGAAATCTCCACTTTGCCGAAATCTGGTTGGCCAGTCTTCGGACACACTGCCGTAAATTCCAATGCACGAAAGGTAATATTTTGCACATTTGGTGCTTCAAATGCTTCCTGTTTTAAAACTGCTCTTCCTTCTTCCACACTACTTGGTCTAGGCATGGGTCCTGACCTTGGTAAGTAATAATTCTCTGACATATATATTCCTCCTAGTTTTGATCAAGCAGGATGGTTTCGAACTGCCTTATTAGTCTAAAAAAGCATTATAGCAGAAGTTATAGTAATTGCCAATCTGAGAGCTACTGATTCAGACTATTAAAATACTCTTCCAATGTATGTTGGCCATATTTTGGCGCAGTCATATTATCTAGTCCGATAAACGTTAGGAAAAATTCAATAGGTCCGTAGGTTTTATTACTAGTAAATGTTTTGGTAATTTTTAAAATAGCTAATCGGATCCAGTCCGGAATATGAGTTATTTTAGATTCTTTGTTCGATGCAGAAAATGCTAGATATGCAATTTCATTTAGGGTTAATACTTCCGGACCTCCCACCTTTATTTCTGCCTCAGACTTGTCAATGGCAGAAACACATACACCTGCTAAATCCCTACCATGTATGGGATTCATTTTGGTTTGGCCATTTCCAAATAAATATACTCTACCTCTTTTCGTCATCTGATAAAATTCTGTCATATCTGAGAAAAAACCAGTTGGTCGAATAATCGTGTAATCTAAGCCAGAGTGTCTTAACTCATCCACAAACTTTTCTTTAGCAGCGCAAAGTTTCACACCCTTCATTTTGTCTCCTTTTAAAACTGATACATAAATAAATTTCTTCACGTTGCTTCGTTTGGCTTCCTCTAATACATTTACATTCGCTTGGTAATCCACATCCATGTAACTAAGCCCATCTTTTTGCCGGGTAATGCCAACCGTTGACATCACCACATCAATATCTTTACAACAGTTTTCTATGGTTGAAGGTCTTGTCACTTCTCCCTCAACCACTTCATAGGAATAATTTTCTACTTGTGGGAGCTTCTGCGGGTTTCGAACAACGACTCTAACTGAATAATTTTGCTTCACTAATTCCTTTAATAGATAACTTCCTAGATATCCGGTTGCACCTATCAACAGCACAGATGGCTTTTTATTCATTGCTATCCCTCCGTTCACTTTGCATTATTGCAGGAATGCTTTCTTATCTACGTATAAAAAGGAAGCAGTCGCAAAAACGCTGCTTCCTTTTTCTTATTGATGTTCTTTCTCAAATTTCTTCATAAATGTAATTAAATCTTCCACACCTTCAACAGGCATTGCATTGTAAAAGCTTGCGCGCATTCCACCAACAGAACGGTGACCTTTTAATGTTTCCAACCCTTCTGCCTGTGCTGCCTTAACAAATTCACCATCTAAGTCACGATTCGGAATTACAAAAGGAATATTCATAATAGAACGGCTGTCTTCTTTAACCGGTGAAGCGTAAAATGACGATTGTGCAACATAATCATATAGCAATGCCGCCTGTTTTTCATTACGAGCTTGCATCTCTTTTAATCCACCTAATTCTTTAAGCCATTCAAAGACCAGCTTAGCCATATATACCCCATAAGTCGGTGGTGTATTGTAAAGAGATCCACTCTCACTATGTGTCTGGTAATCCAACATTGTCGGGCACTGTTCAGACGCGTTTCCGACTAAATCATCACGCACGATCACTACCGTTAAACCTGCAGGCCCAATGTTTTTTTGTGCACCTGCATAAATCACGCCAAATTTAGAAACATCGATCTCTTCAGATAAAATATTGGAAGACATATCAGCAACCAATGGAACATTACCTGTATCAGGTATCTCCTGAAACGCCGTACCTTCAATCGTATTATTGGTTGTAATATGCACATAATCTGCTTCAGAATCAATGATACTTGTATTAACTTTTGGAATATAAGTGAAGTTCTCATCTTCAGAAGAAGCAATCTCATTTACTTCAATAAATTTCTTCGCTTCTTTCATCGCTTTTTTAGACCAAGAACCAGTGTTTACGTAATCTGCCTTGCCATTTTTCTTTAAGTTCAGTGGAACTGCTGCGAATTGTTGGGAAGCACCACCTTGGACAAAAAGCACCTTGTAATTGTCAGGGATATTCATCAATTCACGTAGAAGGCTTTCTGCTTCCGTAATAATATCCGTGAAAAGGCCTGAGCGGTGACTTAATTCCATTACAGACATGCCGGAGTCTTTATAATTTGGTAATTCTGCTTGTGCCTTTTCTAAAACCTCTAACGGTAACATAGAAGGCCCTGCTGAGAAATTGTGTACTCGTTTCATCTTTAACCACACTCCTAATTAAAATTAAACAGAAAGAGGTAAGGAATGTATCCTTACCTTCGCCCAGGCGAGCGGCTATCGACACTATGTGCTCCCTTGCGGTTAATCCGCACCCTCGCCAGTTACACATAGCCTATTACTTTGTGAAAATTATAACAATATTCACACAATTTTTCAATTAAATTTTATGTAAATGTTCTAAATAATAATGTGATAATCTTTCAGCTGTATTTCTAATTTAGTTTGCAGAACACTTTTTCGCAAAAAAATAAGTAAGAAAATCGTAACAGTTTCAATAGAGAAAGTGTGATAAAATAGCTAAGGAAGACTAAAAAGCTAGGAATGATAACATGCAGACGATAATTTTTGATGTTGATGACACATTATACGATCAGTTACAACCTTTTCGAAATGCAGTTCATCAGCAATTAGATACATCTTTCACCGATTCTGAGATCGGATCGTTATATAAAACAAGCAGAAAATACAGTGATGAAGTCTTTGAGAAATATATGAGCGGTGAAATTACTGCCCTTGAATTACAGACCTATCGTATGACCAAGGCTTGTGAAGAATTTGAAATAGCACTTAGCTATGATCAAGCAGTTCGTTTTCAAGACGTCTATTTATCGGAACTGAAAAAAATACAATTACTTGATCCGATGAAACGTCTATTGGAACAATTGTCCAAACAAGGTAAACAGCTAGCAGTTTTAACCAATGGTGAGTTTGATCATCAAATGATGAAGGTCAAACAGCTACAACTTACAAACTGGATTCCCACTGAACATATTTTTATCTCAGGAGACCTTGGTTATTCGAAGCCAAGTCTTGAAGTCTTTAATCATATTGAGAAAAAACTAAAAATAGAGAAACAAGAAACACTGTATATTGGCGATTCATTTGAACATGACATCTTCGGTGCAAAAAGAGCGGGATGGAAAGCCGCTTGGATGAACCATCGCAAACGAAAAGTATCTCAACATGATATAATTCCTGATTATATCGTGGAAAGACCTGATGACATTTTAGTAATTGCCAGTGAGTGGAGCAGTTGAAAATAACTTGGAATGAAAAATATCGTGAAAGATAAAACATCACATCATGATTGATGGCTTTCATTTTTGGAGTGAGATTGTTGAATTCAAAAAAAGTATTAGGCATATTGTTTGCTGTCATGTTTTTAGTGATGGTTGGATTCGGAATTATTATTCCTGTCCTGCCTTTTTATGCAGAAGAACTTGGCGCATCACCCTTTGAGTTAGGTTTATTAATGGCAACTTATTCAGTTATGCAATTTATATTCGCCCCTATGTGGGGAAGAATTTCGGATAGAATTGGGCGAAAACCGGTATTAATGATTGGAATAGCCGGTTTAGCACTATCATTTTTCTTACTTGCCTTGGCAACACAATTATGGATGTTATTTGCCGCACGTATTATTGGTGGCTTATTATCTGCTGCCAACATGCCAACCGTAACAGCATACGTGGCAGATATAACTAGTGAAGAAGACCGTGGAAAAGGAATGGGAATTATTGGTGCAGCGGTAGGTCTTGGTTTTATCTTCGGACCTGCTATCGGCGGTGTCTTTTCCTCCAGTAATTTAGCGATTCCGTTTTATTTATCAGGTGTTTCTTCTTTGATCACCTTTTTACTAGTTGCTTTCGTCTTAAAAGAATCGTTATCTGAAAAAGGTATGACTCAAGAGAAAAAACGACCATCTTTATTGCAAGCATTTAAAACACCAACCGCAAATTTATATGTTTTGCAATGGTTTGTATCTGTATCACTAGCAGGACTTGAAGCGACATTTGCCTACTTTGCGTATGATCGTGCCGGTCTTGGAACGGTTGAACTTGGCTATATCTTTATGATCATGGGTTTAGCAGGAGCAATTGTCCAGGGTGGTTTAGTCGGCAAAATGACGAAAAAATTAGGGGAAGGAAATGTGATTCAAATCGGAATCATCATCTCCGTTATCGGATTTACACTTATCCTATTTATACAGAATTTTCTTACCGCAGCGATATTCCTAACTGTCTTTGGTTTAGGAAATGGATTGATTCGACCAAGCGTATCTTCCTTACTAACCAAAAAAGCGAAATCTGGCTACGGGCAAGTTACCGGACTGTTATCGTCTTTCGATTCCTTAGGTCGAATTATCGGACCACCACTTGGCGGTATGTTGTACGGGATTGCGATAATTATGCCTTACGTATCTGGTATCATTTTATCCGTTCTCGCTCTAGGTATTTATTATCTATATACTAATCGCACCGATACTATGGAAGGGCAAGTTTAATAACCAAAGCATGTTATCTGTGAAGATAGCATGTTTTTGAATAACAATTAAGGAGAGATTCAGATGTCTATCCCTAAACCACTCGTTCAAACAAACCAAGCTTTTATATTGATCACTGTTTTATTAGGATTGTTTCTGCATCCGTTAATATTACTATTGCCTTTCGTCACTGGCCTCATTACATTAATCACTAAAAACAATCCAGTAATCCGATTAGGAAAAAACTTTTTGAAAAAGCCAGCCAATGCCTATCCACCAGAAGATAAAGCACAACAAATCTTCAACCAATGGATTGCTACAGTTTGTATTGGTCTATCGCTATTCTTCTTTACTGTACAAATCAACTGGCTCGCATACACTTTCAGCATTATGGTCGTCATTGCTTCCGGCCTCGCCCTGGCTGGATACTGTATCGGCTGCACCATTCGTTATCGCTACATGATGTGGAAACATAGAAGGGGTTCTGAGGGTTAGGGCTAACCACATTTTCCGAACAAATAATATAATAAAAAAGCAAGCAACTATTAGAATAATAGTATGCTTGCTTTTTCAGTATAGAGTTCATTCATGTAGTAACCTATTAATTATAAATTAAGCTCTTTTGCATAGCGTTTCTCTAATTCTTTTGCACCCTCTTCCCTTCCTGTCTTCCTTAAATGTTTTAGATATCTTCTTAGACTTTTAATTTGTGCATGATACGGTCCACCTTCTTTCATTACCGTCCACAATGGATCTACATCATAATCCATTGTCATCATCATCTCATCATGCCAATCATTTAAATAATAAACAGCTTGCATGCAAACATCTTGGCGTTGATCAGCTAGATTATATTGCTCATATGGGTCTTCTTTGAGATTGAATAACATCTCTTTCTCAAATAAATGAAAACCATCATGATAGGTACGAATATACAACCAATCATCAAATCTTACACTTCGTTGACATACATGGGCATTTTGAGAGACAACTAAATAGTCTCTGCCACAACTTTCTCCCTTTAATAGAGCGGGAGCATAACTCATCCCATCCCAGGAGGGTTTAAGTTGTTGGTTTAATAACTCTGCAACGGTCGGAGCAAAATCTAAATGGTAATGCAAATCATGATCGACATACCCCTTTTGCATACCAGGCCAACGGACAATCATAGGAATCCGGCACGTCATTTGATCAGCAGTTCCATGTTCTGCATAAATACCTAATTCACCTAAGTTTTCTCCATGATCAGCAGTCACGATAATTACTGTATCTTCCAAAACCCCTTGCTTTTCCATTTCGTCAAATACCATGCCAATGTTTTCATCCATAAATCGAAGACCTGTATCGTATCCATCAATCACTTTTCTTAAACTTTCTCTATCAGTTATTTCACCAGTATGACGAGGAAATTTTGGAATAGTATTGTTATCATACATATTGATCTCTCTTGCAGAGTGTGGTCCAACACTTTTTAAATGTTCTTGCAGTACATCATCCGTAATCCATTCTGGTAAAGAGGCATCTTTAAACGGTTCTCCGTAACTTTCCGGTGCCCGATATGGTGTATGAGGATCCCAGTAATTTACATATAAAAACCAATCATCATCTTGTCCATTACGTTGCAGCCAATCCAACACTGTTGGAGTAACCTCTTCTGCTGATTCATCTCCTGTTTTCCCCGTATTATACATTTCATTAAAACCTGCGTAAAATTGCCAAGAAGAATGCCTTTCAGCAAATGGACTGATTAAAGCTGTTTTCATTCCTTCTTGACGGAAAATATTTGGAAAGCTATCCGTTTTTAATTGGTCAAAAAATTCACGATTTGGACCCTCATTTCGCATATCTCCAGCTGTACCACCATGTCCAACGTTACCTGTATGAATACCAAACCGCCCCGTCATAAATGCGTTTCTCGAAGGGGCGCATGGAGCATCTGTCGTGTAATAATTAGTAAAACGAACTCCTTCTTCTGCAATGCGATCTATATTTGGTGTTGTATTTCGTTGATATCCATAACAGCCTAAATGATCTGGTCTTGTAGAATCTAGATCTAACAATAATACTCGCATGAAGAATCCTCCTATATAAAATTAGAATTGATAATGCTGTTTTGATTATCAGTACTCCATTTACGTTATGATAACTTTTGTTGTAGTAACCACTTGTATAACTCTCGAGTATGATAGGCACTGGTCCATGAATCATGCCCTACTCCAGGATATATCGTCAAATAAACCTTAGAATGGAATTGTTTTAAATAATTCGTGATTCTTACCGTCTCATCCATAGGTATTACATCGTCTTGATCACCATGGAAAGCCCAGATCGGTGTGTGTTGTAATATCTGTAATTCCTCCGGCAGCATTTCTACTGTTACTAGCTCTTTAAATTCCTTACATCTATGTTCAGGTAATGTCACCGCCCCACAAACTGGTACTAATGCTGCAAAATAATTAGGATATTTTAATGCTAGATTCCATGTTCCGACCCCACCCATACTCATTCCTGTTAAATAAATTCGCCTTTTATCTACAGGGTAGGAAGAGACCATATATTTCAGCAATGCCATCAGTCCGTCTAAATCTTCCGTCCAATAGGAGTCAATTGAACATTGTGGTGACACTACGATAAATGGAAAAGAGCGGTCATTATCTAAAAATGAAGGAATACCATGATCCTTAACTGTTTCTAAATCGTCACCTCGTTCTCCAGCTCCATGAAGAAACAATATTAATGGAAAAGTATATCCAGGATGCTTCTCCACTTCATCGGGTACATGCAATAAATAACGAATTTCATTTGAGTGTTGATTAAAAGTCTTCTCTATTTGCAAATATAAGCGCCCCCTTGTTGACATGTAGATGGATAGCTATTATTTTACAGAATTGCGTTCAACTAATTCTGTGGACAATGTATACTTTTCATTGATTTGTTTCCCTTCTATTATTTGAAAAATGAGGTCAACAGCAAGTGCTCCCGCTTCATATTTTGGTTGTTTGATCGTTGTCAAAGCCGGCGAAACATACTCAGAAAGCTGAATGTCATCAAACCCGATAACAGAAATGTCTTCCGGTATCGTGATTTGATGATCTTTAAACGCCTGCAGTCCACCAATAGCCATCTCGTCATTTCCGTAAAAAATAGCTTCGGGCAACTCTCCACGGGCAATCAATAATTTGGTCGCTTTATATCCACCTTCTCTCGTAAAATTACCGATCGAGTTTAGATTGGAATAAGCGGATATGTTGTGTTCCTTTAGTGCGTTCAAGTACCCTCGAAAACGTTTTTTATTATCATTTGAATCTTTCGGACCACCGATATAAGCGATATTACGAAATCCTTTATGAATTAAATATTCAGTAGCAATATAACCGCCATGCTCATTATCCACTTCCACATGATACACATTTTTATTTTTAATATCTCTGTCCAAAACGACTAACGGAAAACCCTCTTGGGCAGATTCTATCGTAATTTGATCACTGATGTTGTTAGCCAGAATAATGGCCCCATCCACACGTTTTTCTCGCAGAAATTTAACTGCCGTTGACTGAGGTCCCCCGATGGAACTGCAAGCAATCAAATCATAACCATTGGCAGTCGTTACATCCTGAACTCCTTTAATCAGTTCCGAGTAGTAAGGACCAGATAAATCACTTAAAATCAACGCAATAGTATTTGTCCTCGTCCGTTTTAAATCAGAAGCAATACCATTCTTCTTATAGTTCAGTGTCCGGGCAGCTTCCTCAACCCTTTGTTTGGTGGCGGCACTGATTCTTGTACTATTATTTAACGCATATGAAGCGGTGGAAACCGCCACACCTGCCAACTTAGCGACATCCTTAATTGTTGCCATTACTGCTTCCTCCATAACTGCTTCTTTATCTTGTATCTTACTCTATCAGAACGATAGATTGAAGTCATTATTTATTCCATCATTTAATCCCTGATACATTAAACCCTTCGATAATATATTTTTGAAAGATTATAAATATGATCAGCACTGGTACGACCATAAAGGTGGAACCTGCCATTTGCAAACCATAATTGGTAACATTCTGATCTTTCAATAATGCTAATCCTACCGATAATGTATACAATGACTGATCATTTGCTATAATTAACGGCCATAGGAAGCTGTTCCATGAACCGATAAAGGTTAAAATTACTTGAACAGCAAGAATCGGCTTCGCTAATGGAATAATCAATTTAGTGAAAATATAAAATTCCCCCGCACCATCTAGTCTAGCTGCTTCAATTAGATCATCAGGGATCGTCACCATAAATTGTCTGATCAGAAATATATTAAATGCTGCTATTAACCCAGGCAATACAATGCCACTCATTGAATTAGTTAAACCCATTTCATTTAATATCAAGTAGGTCGGGATCATGGTCACTTGTCCCGGTAGCATCATAGTAATAAGCACGATGATGAACCATGTCTCTTTTCCTTTAAATTGGAATTTCCCAAAACCATACCCGGCCATTGTGTTTAAAAATAGTCCAATCATTGAAAAAAAGACAATGATTAATGTATTGATTAAGTACACGTCAAAATTCAAATTTTGAAACAAATTGATATAATGTTCAAAAGTTGGTTCATTAGGAATTAATGTCGGCGGGATACTTAAAACTTCATTCTCGTTTTTAAGTGAACTTAAAATCATCCAAAAAAACGGAAGTGAAACGATAAGTCCTCCAATAAACATAATACCTGTAACAACTGTTTTTTCCACTCGATTTTTCAAAAACATGGTCGATCACCTCACAGTGTTTGGTCAGATTTTCTGAATTTAAATTGAATCAGTGTAGCCACGATAATGATGGCAAACAGAATAAAAGATGCTGCTGCACCGTATCCAAACTCATTATATTGAAAACCTTCCTGATAAATAAATAGCGCAATTGAGTTCGTTCCATTTAACGGACCACCATCTGTCATGACAAATGGCTCTTCAAAAAACTGTAGCCAGCCAATCAGTGTCGTTACCGTGACAAAGAAGGTGGCAAAACTCATGGAGGGTAATGTGATTTTTATTAGTTTTTGCCATCTATTCGCACCGTCAATATCAGCTGCTTCGTAATATACTCTTGGAATGGACTGCAACGCTGCTAAAAAGATAAGCATGCTGATACCGTTACTCTTCCAGACAGCCATAAGAATCAAAGATAATTTTGCTACAAAAGGATCTTCCAACCAAGGGACTCGACCAATATCCACCAACGACAATAAATAATTAAATAATCCATATTCCTGGTTATATAAAAACCCCCAAACAACTGCAATTGCTACAATATTGGTTACCGAAGGAATATAGTAAATCACACGAAATGTAGAAGCTAATTTTTGTCCCACTAAATTAATAAAGAAAGCGATAAAAAACGAACTTCCAACAGCTAACGGCACACCAATAATCACATAAACAAACGTATTTGCCATCGATTGCATAAATTTCTGATCACTAAACAATTCAAGATAATTATCAAAACCGACAAAATTAATTTGCGTCCAATTAGCTAATCCAATTAAGTTGGTATCCGTGAAGCTGATACCAAAGGCTACAATAATAGGTAAAAATGAAAAGATTATTAAAAGCAGTACTGCCGGTCCGATAAATAGAAAAGGCGTCCACTTCTTTTTCATGGTACTCAACGAAATCACTCCTTCACAAAGGAGAAGATGCCATCCCTAGCAAACCTCTCCTTTATTTCAATTCCATTATTCTGACAAGATCTTGGCTGCCTCTGCTCGAAATGCTTCTAACGACTGATCTATTTCTGCCCCGCCACGATTAATTTCTTCCAATGTAGTTAAAATCTCATTACCTAACCTTTCATACTCTGGTATTAGAGGTAAAGGCTGGGTCGCTTCAAGCTGTTCACCAAACGTACTTACCATGTCATCGTCAGCTAGAACCGGATTTTCCCATGCTTCTTTATTAGCAGGTAATTCACTTTTTGTTTCATACCATTTCGCCTGTGTATCGGGAGCTGCCATCCAGTTAATAAATTTCAGGGATTGCTCTACTTTTTCGGAATTAGCAAATACCGACAAGTGTGCACCACCCATCATAGACTTATTGTTTTCGGCTGTTGGCATCACTTTTACATCCCACTTCCCTTCTATTTCAGGAGCCCTATCTTTTACAGTACCGATATCCCACGGGCCGCTGAAGAACATTGCTTTCGATCCATCACTAAATGCTTGAAAAAATTCCTTTCCTTCACCCATTTGGGATAGTCCTTCATCATAAAACAGATGATGGAGTTCAATCGCTTCTTTAAAATCAGAACTATTAAAGCTATCCGCACCTTTATCGATATCGTAAGTCCAACCTTGTTCCCATGCTAAAATAAATGGAAATTGTGGATCTGTCGTTGGTAAATCAATCGCATATTGATCGTCACCCCGGTCAGCAAGTTTTCTGGAAGCATCGATCATATCCTCCCAAGTTTCCGGACCATTCGGATAGCCCACTTCTTCTAAAATATCTGTTCTATAAAACAATGCTCTTGTATCTACGTACCATGGAACACCAATAGTCTGACCGTCAAATTCTGTTGTTCCTACTGCACTTTCATAGAAATTGTCTGGTGCTAGATTTTCATAATCATCAATGTATTTAGAGATATCCATAAAGGTATCTGCTTCGGCAAATTCTGCCACCCAGGTAGTTCCGATCTGTAAAACATCTGGTCCCTCTCCAGAAGCGACAGCAGTCAATAGTTTATCATGGGCACTCTCCCACGGAATTGATTGAACATCTACTGTTATGCCACTTTCTTCTTCGAAATCTGTTACAAAATCATCTAGTCCATCTGACATTGTCCATACCTGAATGGTATTTTCATCAGATTGGCCATCACCCGAACTATCACCAGAAGTACAAGCGCTTAACGTTATAATGACGAACAAAAACGATACAAATACTAATATCTTAATTTTACGCATATGAACACCCTTTCTTCATTTTTAACTTATTGTCATACCCTAATGGCTAAATACAATATTACTTTTCTGTTGATTTACAACTTACTGAAATCCATACTTCCTAATCTGCCAAAAATCAATGTGTCTCATTATAAAAAATGAGCATGTCCCCTTTCCAAAACTGTCGAAACGTTTCAATGATGTTATTATAAAATAATTTGTAATCGGTTTCAAGTGTTTTTTATAAATTGATTTAGTTGTTTAAATAACGTTTTATTTATTTTATATTTAATTAATTATCTATTTTTTTGTTGAAACGTTTCTACAAATAGATTATAGTGGTTTTAAAATCAATAGCAAATGAATTTATGTTTGTGTAACCATTTAACAGGAGGTATAGACAGATGAAAAGCAATAAAGCAGCAGATCTATTAGCAAAAATGACATTGGAAGAAAAAAGTAATCAACTCATTCAATTAGCTACCCCCTTTTTTAAAGGAGCATCAGACAATGGTGAAATTACTGGTCCAATGGTTCAATTGAAGATCGACGAGCAAAATATTCAAAATACAGGCTCAGTATTAGGTGCCTCTGGTGCTGAAAATATTATATCTATTCAGAAAAAACACTTAGAAGAAAACCGGTTAGGTATACCTTTATTATTTATGTCTGATATCGTTCACGGATATAAAACAATTTTTCCTATCCCATTGGCAATCGGTTGTTCATGGAATGTTGATCTCGCTGAACATAGTGCCAAAATTGCAGCCAAAGAAGCCGCGGTTTCCGGTATTCACGTTACTTTTGCACCAATGATTGATCTAGTAAGAGATCCACGTTGGGGACGAGTAATGGAGTCTACTGGTGAAGATCCATTTCTTAACAGTAAATTTGCTGAGGCACAGATCAAAGGATTTCAAGGAGAAAATGTAAAAGAGAGTATGGAACATGTTGCTGCTTGCGTGAAACATTTCGCAGGGTATGGAGCAGCTGAAGGTGGACGGGACTATAATACGGTAAATATGTCAGATCGAGAACTCCATGAAAACTACTTACCACCATTTAAGGCGGCTATCAATGCTGGAGCTAAAATGATCATGTCATCCTTCAACACTGTTGATGGTATTCCTGCAACTGCAAACATAAAACTGATGCGGGAAATTCTGAGGGAACAGTGGAGCTTCGATGGTGTAGTTATTTCGGATTGGGGCGCCGTCAAAGAATTAATTCCACATGGGGTTGCAGCAGATGAGCGAGAAGCTGCCTTAAAAGCATTAAGAGCAGGAACAGATATCGAAATGATGACACATTGTTATACTGAAAACCTTAAAAGTCTGGTCGATGATGGGGAAATTGAGGAATCCCTCATCGATGAGGCGGTACTAAGGATCTTACAATTAAAAGACGAACTAGGATTATTTGAAAACCCTTTTCGCGGAGCTAATACAAATATGGAACGTGACGTGATTATGTCCAACTCTCATAGAACTGTAGCAAGAGAACTGGCAGCAGAGTCTTGTGTTTTGTTAAAAAATGATAATAACACTCTTCCATTAGATGCGGCAAAAAAAGTAGCACTAATAGGTCCATTCGCGGAAAGCGGAGATATTCTCGGACAATGGTCATGGCTTGGTTCCACTGAAGAAGTGGTTACAGTAGCAACTGGTTTACAAAATAAAGTGAAGGAGAACCAACTACTAATCTCAAAGGATTGCGAAATTACATCTATTACTGAGGATGCAAAAGCGAAAGCAATTGAGACAGCCAAACAAGCAGATGTCATCGTTATCGCTGTCGGAGAACACTCCAGTATGAGTGGTGAAGCAGGATCAAGAACAAATATTCAATTGCCCCAGGCACAGTTAGAACTTATACAAGCTATATCAACTGTAAACAAACCTGTAGTAACAGTACTATTTAATGGAAGACCCCTTGATTTACATGGAGTTATTGAACATTCTGATGCTTTACTGGAAGCGTGGTATCCAGGTACGGAGGGTGGTAATGCGATAGCTGATCTGCTATTTGGCAAGCGAAACCCTTCCGGGAAATTAACCATGTCTTTTCCGTATTCAGCAGGTCAAATTCCTGTTTATTATAATCATTACAATACTGGCCGACCTAAAGGAGCACCTGATGCTCAAGTACGCTATGTTTCCCAATATTTAGACAGCCCAAACGGTCCGCTTTTTCCATTTGGATTTGGGTTAAGCTATACCGCTTTTCAATACAGTGATTTAAAAATATCTAAACAACAGATCGCAAAAGAAGAGAAACTAGATATTTCAATTAAAGTTAAAAACACCGGAAGCGCGTCCGGTAAAGAGATAGTCCAATTATATATAAAAGATCTAGTTGGAGAAGTAGTAAGACCTGTGAAAGAATTGAAAGGATTTAAAAAAATAGAGTTAGTTCCAGGGGAAGAACACAGCATTCATTTTGAATTGTCAGAAGAAGATTTACGATACTTCCATGCTAACTTAGAGTATACAAGTGATCCTGGTGAATTTATGGTTTCTGTAGGGGGTAACAGCACAGAAGTAATCGAACTCCCCTTTCAACTAATCCCACATAAGGAGAATCAACAATGACAAATGCCAACAGTGAAATGGTAGGTGCATTTGCTAACGAGAATTATGAGGTTACCTTTCACGTTGTTGATGCCACTTGATTCTAGGGAATTAATATAGAGGGATACAACAAGAAAGCAAGCATGCTATTTTCTCCAATAGCATGCTTGCTTTATCATTATTGCCTGTCGTTCAACGATATCTCTTCTACTTTTAGCAAAGAAGAAAATATGCGCATAAAGACTTCATAGCGATCTTCTTCATCACGCAATTGCTCTTGGTAATGCCGCAAATGTCTCGCAACATCTCCTCTTGTACGGATATCAAATTGATAAAATTCTCCGATAGGGAAATATAAGGAATCACAAAAAGGAAGTAGAATACCGGCAGCGATCGATCCTTGCTCTGGAGATGAAAATGTGGGAAGAGGGAGGAAAATTTCTAATGTTTTCTCCGTCTCAATATCGACTGCAACAAAGGAATTGGCACCAAATTGATTACCGATAAAATAATATGCCGGAACAGCAAGTTGCCATTCCCGAAACCATGATTTTAATACAGGCCATTTTTGAAAGTAACGTTGATTTTCATTTACAAAGTCTCGGAAACAATTAAAGGAAGGATTTAACTTTACTTCATAGGCAAGGCGCCACCAAAAAAGATTTTCAACAACAGGATCGTGCTTATTTGTGGGGATATTATAATCATTGGCAAATTCTTCAAAAACAGGACTGAGATCTGGCAAATATCTTTGATAAGCATATTTCACAAACTTTAGATAAACATTCATAAGTAATTCTCCCCGAACTTCCTCGGACATTACCTTGTCATGCCGGAATTTAACACTCCTCGCTCGCGATTTCGAAAACCGGACGTCATTTTTTTCATTTTTTTGAGTCATTTCATCTATCCTCTCATTTAAAATTTATGGTGCGTATAAACACACCATTATATTATTCGAGGTAATGTTGCAAATTCCTGCAAAAAAATAAAAACAGTTTCGTTTGGATCAAGCGTCAGGGGGAAAGGATCCAAAATTGGTCATTCACCCTGTACCTCTTTTCTACCCAATACTCTCAATCGATAGCTATTTTTAGCGGTTTGGCCAAGTTGATCGAGAAGATTGTAATTAGCATAAGCACCGACGATGGCTCCCAGGCCAGGTATCATTTGCAGCATTTTAACAAGATCTATGTAGTCGCGGTATTCTTGCTGAAAGTCGCGCCAATCCATATCTGCTAAACGATTTTTTTCTTCTTCCCAATGCTTAATCAAATGATATACTTCTCTTCTTTTATTATCATTGGAAAACGCAAGCTGAAAAACATGTAAAATAAATAATCTTTCCTCATACCTCGAAGTATCAAAACCATAAATTGCTGCCACTTCAAATAAAAATTTCATTTTAATCGATAGTAACAACGGAAAATCAGCCAGACCTAAAAAGATACCACCCGCTCCGGTTCCTGCACCTTCCACCATGGCAGTCTTTCGATAGTTCTCTAATTTCTGTTGTAATAATGCTTCCTTGTCCTCTAACAATTCTCCGACATCCTGGTTCTTTCTTGTGGTAAAATCAGAACCAACTAATGTCGTTTGAACCATATGTTTAATCGCTTCAGTCATGATTTGATGTGCTTTTTCCGGTATATAACTGTTGATTTTATTTTGTGCCTTTTTCGAGAATTGCTGAAAGGTATTCTTTTTCTTTAAAATATTAAATTCCCAATCAAGCATTTCCTGATATGCTTGTTGCTCATATTGATTCATTTCACATCTCTCCATTTCTATTCTTAGTTATCCATACGCATCATAACAGAAAAAGTTTCAAAAACCTCTTGACCATCACGTTACGTTATAGCTTAATATTTACTTGAAAGGGTGATTAGTATGCAAGTAAAAGAAGTAGCTGTTTTAACTGGTGTAAGTGTGCGCACCTTACATCATTATGACGAAATCGGACTATTATCACCTGTTAAATCCGCTGGGAATGGCTATCGTATA
The DNA here is from genome assembly GCF_900114645.1 of Gracilibacillus orientalis. Lineage (GTDB taxonomy): Bacteria > Bacillota > Bacilli > Bacillales > Amphibacillaceae > Gracilibacillus > Gracilibacillus orientalis. Next base: position 225,199 of record NZ_FOTR01000003.1, read on the forward strand.
TACTCCGATGAAGATTTGGCAACCCTTCAACAAATTTTATTTTTTCGAGCATTAGATTTTCCATTAAAAGAAATCAAAAAAATCATGTCTAGTTCTCATTATAACCGATTAGAAGCACTAGAGATGCAACGAAAAATGTTATTGAATAAACAAAAGAATATCACTAACATGCTCGGAACCATTGAAAAAACCATTCAAAATGAGAAAGGAGCTTATCCTATGAGTCAAGAAGAAAAATTTCAGGGCTTTGATTTCAGCAACAACCCCTATGAGGAAGAAGCTAGACAACGCTGGGGGGATAAAAAGGTAGATGAAGCAAATCAAAATGCGAAAAGCATGACTAAGGAACTACAAGAAGGAATGAACCAGATATACCAAGAATTAGCTGCCGTTCGTCATATTGATCCCGCTTCAAAAGAAGCACAACAGATCATTAAAAAGTGGTATGATTTTTTGAACGATCATTTCACTACTTATACACCGGAGGTATTTCAAGGTTTAGGTATGATGTATGTAGAGGATGAGCGCTTCACTAAAAATATTGATCAATTTGGTGAAGGTCTAGCTATATTTATGAGTGAAGCGATGACTGAATTCGCAAAAAACAACAATAAGCTTTCTTTGATACCAATTGACTTTAACAGAGTAAACATTTATAACGTGTTTACTCTTTTTTAATGATAAAGTTCCTCACTATGTATGCATCAATAAAACAAGGAGAACATAAACTTAAATCTTACGTATTGAGGTGTTTGTACAACATGTCTGACATTCTGATTATCGTTGGCAGAGTGCTTACCATTCTCCCTATACTACTTATCATCACCATTTTTATGGGAAAACGAGCAATCGGAGAGCTTCCGGTATTTGATTTTCTTGTGATTATTACGTTATCCTCTGTCGTCGGTGCAGATATTGCGGATCCGAACATTAATCATGTTCCTACTATCACGGCTGTTATTCTGATTGGTCTTTTACAAAAGATCGTATCTTATGTAAAACTTGCAAACAGACGGATTGGCAGATTAATAACTTTTGAACCAACCATTGTGGTATATGACGGCACATTTCTTCAAAGGAATCTAAAGGATACCGGATTCTCCATAGATAATATTTTACAAATGCTAAGAGATAAAGGGGTTTTTGATAGCAGTGAAGTCGAAATAGCTATTATTGAGGCAAATGGTTCGTTAAGTGTGCTAAAAAAACCTGAAAAGAATCCTGTAACAGTTGAAGATTTACAAATTGAACAGACAATTTCTAATATTTCTTATCCAGTGATAGTTGAAGGAATAGTACATACCAAAGTCTTAGCTGCCAAAAACCTTAATGAAGAATGGCTTCAGGCTGAACTTAGAAAAATAGGAATAACCAATTCAAAAGATGTATTTTTTGCTTCCATCAATTTGCTAAATGAAATGAATATTTCCCTTTATGATGATCAGTTTATGGAGACGCCTCCCATTCAACATTAATCAGTATAAGGATAAGAAATTATCCGTTTGAAGGAGCACATATTTAAAATCAAGACCACTCGATTTTGGAACGTTTTTCTTTTTACTCTACAATTAAATGGCGTTCGTCTTTTTCATAAATCACTTGGTTTTTTCCATTTCGTTTTGCCTTGTAAAGTAATTCATCCGCACGGTTAAAAAAAAGCTCTTTTGAAATATCAGCAGTTAATGCTTTTAAACCAATACTAATACTTATATTTTCATTCAATTCTTCATGATATTGATTCGCTATATATAAACGGAGAGTCTCAATGGTTTCGTATGCTTCTTCTAAACTTTTATTTGTAAGAAGAATGGCAAACTCCTCCCCACCATATCGCGCTACAATATCATCTTCTGTTACCTGATCTGATATCGCATTGGCGACTCGCCTTAAAACTAAATCGCCATTACTATGGCCATAAAAATCATTAATCATTTTGAAGCTATCAATATCAATTAAAGCAAGGTGTAGTGGCATCCCTTGTGAAATACTTTGTTCATACAAAAAATCTAAATATTCATGAAATGTCTTATGATTATAAAGACCAGTTAGTGCATCAACCTTTGATAAACGTTCCATCATGGCACTTTTCACAATTAATTCTTTCTCATTTTCTGCTGCTCGTTGAAGGAATTGAAATACTTCATTACCTCTTTCTATAATGATAAGATATGCCATATAGCCCGCCAATAGTACGAAATGATAGGAGAAATAATCATAAAAATTACCTGTTTCTCTTATGGATGGTAATGCATATAGCGAGGATAAAGCGATCAAATTAACTATTAAACTAAAGCGTAGTTTCTTTTTATCAAAATAAATTAAAACAACTGCCATCGTTAATAAAAAAAGAACTTGTAATCCATGCACTTCTGGATGACTGACAATGGTTACGAGTGCTAAGCTCGTGCCGGCAATCGTTAATAATCTTGAACTGAATATTTGTTTATAATTAATGAAGAAATGTGTAATCAATAAAATGACCACTTGAATAGAGGAAGGAATGAATAATTTTTGTATAATAAATTCACCGATATAATTTGGATAATAATAGATCGTTGTTATTAATCCAACTATTTGCCCCAAAAAAGCCATTATCACCATTAACCAATAGATATAGAGGATTTTCTTTGTCCAAATCTTATTATTTAAGCGTGTTGGTCTAGTGCCTGCCATTCTTTACCCACCTTCGTCATGTCCAAGTTAATTCTATTATACACAGATAATCGGGACTATTCACCTATTTTTTTCAAATAATATAGTTTTTTTGGAAATTACCAATCAATAACCATTACTTTTCTTCAAAAATCAATCACGGACTCAAGAGTCCATTAAAACTGATGTTTTTGCATCCACCAATATGGATCGTTACAAATTCTTTTCAAATCAGATCCTTATGTTTAGTTAGCCATTCAAAAGGTTATTGCCAAATAGAAGCAATATTGTAAGGAGGTTATATTTCATGAATTTAATGAGAGCAAAAGAAATTAAAGAGGATCCGGTTATGAAAGATGTTGTCCATAACGGTAAATATGTCTATATCAAGGATGTTAATGATGAAACTCAGAAGGCTCTAGTGAGATATACAAAACGTTCAGAAGAACACTTTGAAGTTGATGTTACTCATTTAAGTGAAGAATAAATGATATAGTACGGGGTTCATCTTACAATGAGAGAGCTGAAACACTGGAGATTAGTGTTTCAGCTCTTTTTATTATCACAATATTACGTTTTCATTACAAAAGATTAAATAAACATTTTTCATGATTAAAACTCTAATTCGGTGGTATTTAATAATTAAGATATTCATATAGATGTAGTTGTAAGATGATCTAATGAGGAGTTGGATTCGTTTAGCTAGGCGTCCTCAACATCTTACACAGCATTAATGAATATATTATTATAGTAATGCAAGTGGAGCTTAATAGGATAAGCATTTCACAACCAGTTATATCCTCTAGCCTAAATAGTTATTGCTCCAAAAAATTTTTAAGGAGGAATTCTGTATGAGGTGTAAAAGTTGTAGTGGTGAAGGGTTAATTCGTTGTCCGGATTGTTCTGGTGAAGGTATCGATTATGGTATTCACAAATGTGAAACTTGTGCTGGTGAAGGAGAAATGGCTTGTTCAACTTGTCAAGGAAATGGAAAAATAGGCATCTTTAAAAAATTAAAGTCAAAAGTATAGCCATTAAAAATATCTGTGCACAAACCCAAGGTGAGATTTCCGCCTTGGGTTTTGTATATTCAACTTTTCAATTTTTCACGGCTCAGTTTCTACCCAAGATGTGTCAGAACCATCCGGAGAAGATGCTGCTCTCTCTTTTTAAAGGATTCACACCACTTTTGTACATTGTGAATGCCGATTATCCCCCTTTTCCCTACCTAGAAACAGTGATGGCCCAAAGAGTAGTTTCAGATTTATTTTTTTAATAGGGTGTAAATGTACCTTTTAATATATTTTTGTATCGTTCCAGTTTCCCAATTTTTTTAAAAGTAAGACAAGAGCAAATTGTAGCAATTATAAGCATCAACTCATGTTCTTCTCCTCTATTGTCAATAATCTTCTTCATTGTAAACTCTCCTTTATCTTTTCTTCACTTCAATTCTATAATTCTTGGAGAAAAAGGTCGTTATGAAGCTTATGAAAATGCACAAAAAACATTTAAGTGCGCAGCCCTATTCACTGAGAAAACCCGTCAGTTGTGATCTCTTTAGTGCCTGGCATGGGATAAGCAGAGGACCATTCACTTTACTTTCCATGTTGGAACTTGTCAAAAATCATAATATTTCCCTGGAAATAACCGCTAACTCGACAACCTTAAATCCTACGACAACAGTTTGTTTTTCTCTCTTTAAAACGCGCCTGTTAACCTGAAATCATTTATCTTTTTCTAATGTTATAACTAATTTAATTAACCAATACAATACTATCCAAGGTAGAATAAACTTAGTAGACCACTCTATTAAACCAAGTATCCAAAACAAAGGAAATATATTTATACCAACAACCGGTAATATTAAAAAAAGCGCTAACAAAACAATAATAACAATCAGCAACTTTTTCACTCCAAAAGCCCCTCTCTACAATAATTAACCATGATAGTTTAACTGTTTTTCTCATCTTTTTAAAGTTTGATTAACGATATCCAAGCCAAACCATCCCCGCTTTGGTTTCATTTTATATACTTTAACTAAACTACATTTAAGTTCAATATTTTGATACGTCCATACTAACATAATATTCCAGTTTTTTAAATTAAACAAGACGAACATTGGTGATTGCCTTGTTTAACCAATCATGCGGGCTATGTATTTGTAAAATGAAACTATTATTCTAATTATTGAGAAATAATATGTTTAATCGCTGCCTTAGTTGTTCCAAATTTAGGAACTTTCATCATATCTTTTTCAGTAGTCAAACACTGCGCTAGATCAGGCTTAATCCCTACCATCAAACAGTGAATCCCCATAACAGATAAACAACTAATCATTTCATTAATTTGATAAGGTATTTCTTTATTCCACTTCTCAATACCACTAAAATCTATGATTACATATTCTGTATCTTCTTGTTCGCATTGTCTAAGTAATTTCTTTAATATGATGTTGAACAGTTTCCTATCTACTGTTCCTAATATGGGGATAGCTAGGGTATTATCCCATATATTTAGGATAGGACCAGATAGTTCTTGAATAATTTTTTCTTTTCTTTGCTCTTCTTCTACCACAGTAGTTACATCCATTAACATAACAACATAACCTACTATGTTTGTATCATTCTTTATAGGATTAATAATAATATCTGCTATGTATTCATCTTTAATATTTATTCTGGAGGTATGAGTATCCAGTAAATCGTCCATAATCTTCTTCTGATAATCTGGATTTCTGTGGAAATGATCCATGTTAGTACCAATTAAGTCTTCTACATTATCAATGTTAAAAAATGAGATTACATTTTCTAACAAGCTAACTGCCTTAGGATTCATCCAAACTATATTATAATCCACATTAGCAACGATAATATTTTCTCCAATAGCTTCCAATATTTTTGTTGCATCTTTGATAGAGGATAAGGTTCCAATTGAAGTCATTTCATAACTCCTCCTTGAATTTTATAAAATTTCAGAACATTAATTTCTTATTATACCGTATTTTAGTTTGAAATATAGTCTTTTTTAAATCCTATACTTTATCACACTATTTTCTTTTTAGTATACCATAGGGAAACCCGGATATTAGTTACAAATAGCGTCTTAGAGATTAGACGAGGAAAGGGTATCAATGAAAGAAGACATTGATGATATAGCATTAGCCCATCTTCCATTCATTTAAAGAGGTAACCTATTGAGGGATTCGTTTTGTTGAAAGAGTTGAATTTAAAATGAAAAGAAGTAACAGCAAAATCTAAAATCCAATTCTATTATCTAGTTTCCTTTTTGCAATTTAATTACAGCGAAGTATAAAAGCATAAATAACGTGAGTGCCATAACTTCAAGGGGGATAATATACCATGGATAAGGTCCTAAATAATCAATTATACTCGCATTGATAGGCTTTTCAGCTAAAAACATATAATTAGACCCTATTAATTTATTAACGATAAATACAAATCCTGCCATTATATTAAGTACGATAAAAGCTCTCATTACAGACCCTAAAGTGGGTTTATATTCTTCGATCCATACCATATAAAAGCATGATAATATGATAGTGATATGGGCAATAAAAAATTGAATGAAACGCATATGTGGGAAACCGAAAAAAAGCTCTGGAGTGACGAGGGCTACAAACGCTCCTATCATACTCACAAAAAAAGAAACTTCAAACACTTTATAATTCCTTGTAAGTAACATGATCGTACATAAATATAAGGAGATGGAACATAATTGGAAAGGTAAATTGATCAACACATCCCATCTATCATTTAATAAATACCATACATGAAAGGAAACCTCTCCTAGTATAAGGAATGCAATCAAAGCATACTTGAAAAGTCTCTTGTTTGTTCCCCTTATGCTTCCTCTAAAAATATACATACATATTAATAATCCCAATGTAAGGAGCACCATACAAATATGGGATAAAGAAAACAACTGAAATGGATAATCGGTTTGATTAAAACTTAAAAGTCCTTCCATTGCTTCATCACCTTACTTTTAATTTTTTTGACTTGTCACTAAACCAAACAATAATGGTAATATTAGGGGAAAATAAAAAAGAAAAACACCATGCTCATAATACGCATAATTGCTACTTTTCTCATTCATTTAACCTTATATATTAAATGCATTTTTTCTTCCGTATACGATAATAACAATGATAGATGAAAGTATAAGTTTGCTGCTGCTAAGCCCAGTGTGAGAGCCATTAATAAGTTTGTTGATAAGATATCATGAAAAGTGAAGACCAGGTATATTAAACTAACTACGACGCCACCCAACGAGTAAAGAACTAATCGAATAAGATAGCGAATCCGTTTTGACTTATTTTTAAACTTCTCTAATAACTTATCCATTCTAATTGAAACAAGTATTCCACCTAGAAGGTATATTGGGCCTGCATAATATATAACAAACATAAATGTTTCTAAAAAGCTAAAATAATAAACATTAGGGCTACGTTCAGAAACAGGAGTATAAGTTATCCAAGCATAAAGTACCGCAAATAATAGAGTTGATAGTATTGCTGTTAAAAAACGTTTTATTATGGTTCACCTCACAAACCTAAACACTGTTAAAAAGATCTTCTCTTTATCCCAATTTACATATTTAATAATCAATTCTCATTGGTCTTCTCTTAATATATTTTCTATACCACTTAACTTTGAAATTTCATCTATAAACCTCTTCTTTTCAGCTGTATATGATTGTTCATCTTTTGGGTACTTCAATACTAAGGATTGCTTTAATGTATCATATTCCTTCGCTTTTTCTGGATTGGCATGCAGATAATCTCTAAAATATGTATGTTCTTTCCACCAGTTGCCATTGTATTCAACCACATGCATAATATGTGTTTTGGTTAGGCTTTCTAGGTCCGTAAACTTAGCAAAAACTACTTTTTCATCGAGACGGACTTTCGATAAATGGTAATATCCAGTTGCTTTTAATCTATCTTTATCAAATTTCCTAACGTCTTCTAAAACATCAACACCAACTAGTATATCAATAATAGGTTTAGCTTTAATGCCTTCTATAGCGGTGCTTCCGATATGTTGAATATCTTTAATCTTTTCTCCAATGATTGATTGTAATAGTTCTTTCTCTTCTGAAAATAAGTTTTTCCAATTAGCCGAATGAGTCACTAACTTTACATCACCCTTATTAACACCTAACATCTCAATCACTCACCTTTGCACCTTAATTTTCAACATCGAGTTAGCATTTGCTTGAAATTCATATGGAACGTTTACCACCTCTACTATACAACTCTGATCAATAAGATAAGTTATTATTTTATCTAAGTGCTCATATCGTTTTCCGGCTAAATCAACTATTGGAAAAATACGAATTTCCTCTTTCGTCACCCTTAATAACTCATTTAACGTTTCTATATGAAAGGGATAATCTAACCTATCCCCATACATAAACAGAAAATGTGCAGATAGTAAAATATCAAATTCACCATCCTTAAACGGTAAGGAAGGAAGATTAACAGCAATGTATTTTTCAGTTGATTTTTTCATATCATTCGTACAATCGTGCAATGCGCTTAAACGATTTTTTTTCAGGCCTGCTATATCACTAAAATAATCCCACTTATAATTACTTTTGGCTTTTTCCATATGCTCCATTGCGTGTTCAATATCCTGCAGACCTTTTTGTTTTAAACTTTCGACCGAATGATCATATGCAATATCACAAGCTGTTATATCCAACCCTGATTTGTTACCAACTGCAGTAAACGAACATGCACCTGCTGGACAATCAAGTATTTTCTTTCCTTTTAGTTCAGATTCTGAAAGCGAAAACATATTCAGATATTCTTGATAGATTCTGCCGATAAATATTATTCTATTTAAATCTAATTTTGTTTCTTGATCAGTTCTTCTCATCTAAATTTCCCTCCCGCCTTATAATTTTTCTATATCATCTAACAATCCGAATGTTTTAAAAATTTTATACCTATCTATTAGCAGGATGCCTATCCAATTCCTTCTAGCAACAGCAAATGCTTCAGGATAGCTTCCCCACTCCCAGGGAATGCCCCAAGTACCTTCCTCAGACAGTTGCTCTATATAAAAATCCAAATTCTGCTCCACTAAATCACCTAATTTTTCGCAAAGAGGATGATCAGGACCATCAATAAAATCAAGTGGGAGGGGTTTATAGCCGGTTGACCATGCTGAAACATCCCTATCTACACATTTTTCGATTAGTGTATTTATTTTATCTGAGACATCTCTTTGTAAATTTTTATCGGCATGCACAGTGATCATTTTCAATAATTGCTGGTAATTATTGATCTCATGACTGTCCATTTCATGACTATTCATCAAGTGATCAATAGCCTTTTGTATCACCGTCCAGCCTAACTGTGCTTTTTCACTGTTATCAGTGGACCAATGGACCAAGAAGCCTGCTAACTCAGCACTAGGATTGAACATCCAGTTATCTTGAACTCCCTCTTTCCAATGCCACCATGGCGCGTGGGGATGTTGATTATTTTCAGGCAACACAGATGGCCACATGCACGTACTTTCATTGCAGGTTTTTGTTAAATACGAAAGCATGGATTGTACAATCTTTTCGTCAGATCCTGCTCCAATTTCCATTAAAACTTGCCCTGCTGTCCATGTAGCCATTGGAGACGAATCTGGTGTCCAGAAATCTGGTTCAATACCATGACCAAATCCTCCGTCTTCATTCTGAAAAGCAGATAAATAATGAATAACGTTGTGACTTGGTGCATCTTCAAACAGATACCCCCACCGTGCAGCCTCTAATGGTCTAGCATTTCTTTTTATCCATTCACTTGACTTATTGAACGATTCTTTGGCTATTTCCATTTTAAATGGACCTCCAGTCACTTTTTGAATTTGGCATAAGGAATTTTTATTCATAGTCTAAAGGTTTGTTACTAACAATACTATCTTTATCTTTGAATTTATTCACCATAAATCGAAGTATCAAATAAAAGATTATCATGTTAATATGCATGCCGCTGTTTCCATTGAATAAGTTAGCAAACAACCAGCCACTGTATGGGTTATGTTGATAAATAGTTATATAATCAAATGGAAAACCAAAATGATAACTGCCCCGCCAATCACTCTTACTAGCAAATTCACTTGGAATAAATAACGTTAGCATGATACAAATAAGTAAACTCCCTTCCTTGTGACTTCTTTGAGAGTATTCATTGCTCCCTCAATCAATACTGGATACTCTACGTTACTCCGTTCATGGTCTGGATAATCTTCAATGATTGTGCCGTCCCTGTCAAAGAATGCAACCTTCACCCCTTCTCCCCCAATCTATAAAGTAAAATCTTTAATTATTTAGTTGTTTAGTTCTTATTATGATAATTTCCATGCTGGAATTAAAGAATGGAATTCGAAAATGGAACTCATGATGACGTGGGTAATTGTGTACAGTGCTAAAACTGTTATGTATGTGAGAAGCCAAATATGGAGTGGTTGGTTTAAAAACAGATACAGTAGCAACATACCAACTGGGAATGGTACTAATACAATGAACCATATTGGTGCGCCTAAAGTTTCTGTAAGTGCACCTAACGAAACTACTGAAAAGCCGATGACAATAGATTGCCAGATAGCTATATCATTCGTGATTAATTTACTGCCTAAAAAATAAGATAAAGTAAAGTTTAAAAAATATGTCCTATTACTTCTCCTTTTTTAATTGGATTTATATCGGTCATTTTCATTATCATATTACCACAAAACACCAACAAATAGGATAGATATTACAGATTTTACAAACGAAAAGCCCACTCCTTTAGGGATGGATGTAGAATTCATGTAACCTCTACAGATTGCGATTAATAAATCTATAACAGGTTGCTAATGTTACCCGAAAACAAATATAGTTAGAAAATATAACTATTTCTTACTCTTTTTTGTTTCGGATCATTTATTTTGGGAATTTTATCTTTATATCACAAAAACTAATAAAATTGAACTAAAAATAACCTTTAGCCAAATTGAGACTAAAGGGTATTTTTTAATATGAGCTTCTTTTTCGTATAAAAAGAATGGTGCTGAGTCCTACCAAAATAAATGCGAGACCTATTACCAGCCAATTAGACATATTTGTTGCTGTATCTGGTAATTTTCCACCAGCAGATTCACTAACAGGAGGGTTATCGCCATTCTGATCATTTTCACCGTCAGGATTATTATCATCAGATAGTTCTGATCCATCATCCAAATCTGACTCTACTTGTTCATCTGGCTCTGGCTGCGGTTCTGGAGTTGGTTCAGGGTCCTCCGGTTTTGGTTCAGGGTTTGATTCTGTATCGGGTTCCGGGTCTGGTTGTGGTTCCTGATAATCTCCAACTCGCTTTAGATAGAAATCATCCAACGTACCCCATGCTCCAGCACTAGCTTTAATACTAGCTCCAATTGTGATGGTGCCGTCAGTGACTAAAATATCGTCAATTTCTGATTGAACCCAGCTTCCCCAGCCATCTACATCCGTTTCTGTCTGGTATTGTTCCTCTGAAGAGTTCACAAATAGCTGCATAACCGATTCAGGAGCGTCTCCACCTTGAATAAACATGGATAAATTATAATATCCTGTTTCTAAATCCGTAATGGTTTGTTTTACTTCAAAATCTACTGGAGCATCTGACCAGAAATCAAGGGAATAGTCACCTGTTCTCGAGTTCGAGCGATTTTCTTTTACAGATGCGTGGGGTTCTACTCCCTCAGGGAAATTGATCTCCCACACACTTGTGTCACTTTCCTCAAAACTTGGATTAAACACGAAATTTTCAGCTTCAATGGTAAGATTTGCTTGCACCGTATTTTCTCCATTTACTTCACCAACGATTGTGTAAGAACCTTCACCGCTTGCGGCAGCTTGATCTATTTGTTCCTGATTCCAAGTGACTGCAACGGGCTCTTCACTTCCATCATTATAAACAGCCGTTACACTTTCAGGTAGTTCTACTTCTTCTCCGATGGTTGCCGTTACGGATACGTCATTTACCTGATCAATTTCTAATGGTGCTACAGCACCTGTATCTACATAATTGAATACATTTAACGATGATAAGGGATGACCATGAAAATCAAATAATGCTTGATTATCTACCGCACTTCCGCCATACCATTCACCAGCATCTTCCGGATCATATTCTGCCGCATAACTGGTTGCCCAGCCTGAACCATACTCTTCCCACAACTCCAAATTATGTTCACTATCCATATTATCCGGGTCACCTACTGGAATCCAGGCCGGCTCCCAATAAAACACACCAATTCCTGCATCACCAACATTTGCTACCGCTTCAAACACATCACGCACGGCTGTAGCTTGTCCTTGAACAGATACTGGATAATTGATCGTTTGTCCGGTATCTTTTGGAGCTGTATTACTATGGCCATCCCCATCTTCGCTTGTATACGTATAAGATGTTTCTGCGACCATAACCTGTTTATCATAATTCTCAGCAACGTTTGTCAGTTCAGCTGTTAAATTTTCCAATGTTCCGTGCCAGAAAGGGTAATATGAGCTGGCAAAAACATCATAATCTACTTCATTTTCTTCCAGAGTTGAAGCCAGATTATCATATCGTCCAGCTGATTCTGGATTGGTGAAGTGTAATGCTACTAGAATCTCAGGATCAATGTCACGAACTGCCTTACTCCCTTCATTAAACAACTGAGAAATATTTGTCCAGTCCGTTTCTCCAGCCATAGCATTATTTGTTTCATTACCGATTTGTACCATACCTACATCGACACCGGCATCTAACATTTCTTGCACACTATCTTTTGTATAGTTATATAATGCTGATTTCTTCTCTTCAAAGCTTAATCCTTCCCAAGCTTTGGGTGTTTGCTGTTTCGCTGGGTCTGCCCAGAAGTCAGAATAATGAAAGTCGACTAATAGCTTCATCCCATTTTCTGTTGCCCTTTTTCCGATTTCTACAGCTTTGGCCACATCATTATTGCCACCACCATAGCCATTCCCTTCCGCATCATACGGATCATTCCAAACTCGCACACGCACATAATTCACGCCAGCATCAGCAAGCGTTTTAAATATATCTTGTTCTTGTTCAGCTTCGTTATAGAATGTGACTCCACTATCTTCTAAAGCAAGAATACTAGATACATCGACACCTTTTATAAAATCTTCATCCAGACCATCGACTTTCTCTACAAATATATCTGCCTCAACTGGTTCCGGAACTTCTTCACCACTATCTATGGATACTAAACGAACATTATCTAAGTATCCCCATGCAGATGGTTCACCAGCTATAGTAGCTCCTAATTGAAAATCAGCAGCATTTTCTCCAATCTCAAATTGCAAACTGACTTCCTTCCAACTGTCCCAACCGGTAGTTGCAACAGCTTCGGAAGTATGATCACCCGCAAATAATTCTACTGTTCCTGCCTCCGCATCAGTTCCCCCCATAGACTGAACAGATAAGGCATACTTGCCCGCCGGAAGATCCGAAATGGATTGAGATATCTTGAAAGACTGTTCCTCACTTCCTGTCTCTTCTACCCAATAATTAAACGAATAATTTCCTTCATATGCATCAGTATGAGCTGAATCCAGTGAAACGCCATCCCAATCCATTTCATCAACAGTCCAAGATCCATCTTCAAATAAATCACTTTCAAAACTGCCATTTGTTAATAAATTCTCTTGCGATGCTGCTTTCACGTCTATATTCCCAATAAACGGAAATGCACTAACAATTAGCAACAAGGCTAAACATACTATTCCTGCTTTTTTAAACAAATGAACTTCCTCCTTCTTTATAAATTATTTTTATTAATTCCACACTTAAGATTATAAAGCGGTTTCAATGTGGTTTATATATTAAATTCTTCTACTAAACTTTCAGAAAATGAAATATAGCTAAAGATTATTAGATAGTGTCAACAAAAAGTCAAACGTGATATAGTGATGTATAGAGAAGACTAGATGTAAGGGAGATACATAAATGAACAAAAAAGACATCGCAAATATTCGTAAACAGTTCAAAATAGAGAATGACTTAATGAAAATTCATGAAATTTTTAATGTTTATATCATGAAAGAATCGAGTGAAATCTACCATCAACAGAGTCAAGTTTTCGACATGCTTGACGAAGATGAAAAAGAGTTATTTATGACAAACTTTAAAAAAGTATTAACCGGCCAACTGGATGAAAAACTCTTTGAACTAAAATTTCAGACTGATGTTGATAATCCAACGCAGCTTATTCTGCATAAAGGATTATTAACAGCAGAAAGTGAAGACTGGAAAGACCAAATGTTACAAATAGTAGAGAAAATGCTTCAAGACAGACAATATGAGATGGATACTGTCATGACCTTTATTCGCGGTGAATATTTAAAACCGATGAAACGCAGTAATGAGGAAACAGAAGAAAGTGATCGAGATTCGGTTTATTCCCATTCTTTTATTCTTTGCAGTATTAATAAAACCCAGGACCCAAAGAAAGAATTACATTTTGATTATGTGGAAAAAGAATTTAAGTACAATGTCGTTGTAGACCCGGTTATTAATTTAAACGCACCTATTGGAGGGTTTTTATTTCCTTGTTTTACCGACAATGCTGCTGATGTGAATCACATTCTTTATGCAGCAGGTAAGGCAAACGAACCTGATGAAGCATTCGTGGAAGACGTATTAAATGCAGAAGAAACGATGACAGCAAAGGAAGATAAAATTGTCTTTGAAGAGGTCGTTCGTGATGCAGTAGGCCATCAAATCGATACATCAACACTCGCAAACGTCTATGAAGAAATTCATCGCATGACAGAAGATAATGATGATGAAGAAACACCCACATTGGATTATAAAGATGTAGAACAAGTGCTAACATCCAGTGGTGTAGAAGATGTTGATACGGAAAAAATGGAAACTGCTTTTAAAAATGTGATCGATGATACGAACTATGAGTTAAAAGCGCGTAATATCGTGCCGAAGTATTCATCCAAATCAATTAAAATCAATACCAAAGTTGCTAATATTGCGGTCAGCCCTGAGGAGTTACGTCACGTCAGACAGGTGACATTAGACGGCAGACGTTACCTGATGATTGAAGTAGAAGAGGATACTGTGATTGACGGGTTTACTATGATTCCAGAGGCTTTTAAATAAGCCTCCCGTGATCCTATGGCGTTCCCCTTAATCGGAAACAACCGCCTATGCTTCTTCTTTTCCAAACTCATTATAATAAAATGATTATAAACAACAAATCTTTGATAGGACTGTTTAGATTTGTTGTTTATTTGTAGTGATACTTCTATCAGTGAAGGTTTTACGGACATTTAGCACCAGTAATAAAAATAAATTTGACTACTTGGATCGAACAAAATGATCAGCAGGAATTTCCGGGGTTGTTAAATCTCCTATTCCAATTTCTATACCATATTCTCCGTGATAATCTGTTCCGCCTGTTTTGAGAAGGTTATATTGATTAGCTAGTTCTATTACCCTCTGATGATCTGCTTTAGTGTGATCAGGATGCGCTAACTCAATGCCTCCTAAACCTATATCGACTAGTTCAGGGATAAGATCATAAGAATTTAACTGACCTGGATGTGCAACGACTGCAATGCCGCCATCTAAGACAATTGCTTTTACGGCATCAAATACGTCAACATAGGCAATATCTCTGTTCGCGACACCATCTCCCTTAAATAGTGCTCGATATACTTTTTTATAATCCTCTGAAGTGTAAGGTTCAGTTGTAATATGGTCCATAATATGTTGCTTATAGATCGCTTGGGATGGTTTGGCTGTCTGCGCAATTTCATCTTGATCAATACCATAATCTAATGAACGAATTTGCTCGATTTGCCAGAGTGAATTCTCATGTCTGCGTTTTAATAACGGGGCACATAATTCGTGAATGTGTGGTGCATCTGTTCGGTAGTGATAGCCTAACACATGAACCTTTCTATCGCGTTTATAGTCATAGGCAGAGATCTCAATTCCTGGGATAACATCCACTCCATACTTTTTCCCTAATGCTTGAATTTCCGTCCATCGCGCAACCGTATCGTGATCTACAATACTCATATGCGTAACTCCTTCTTTTACAGCTTGTTTCATCAATTCTTCCACAGAATTAGAACCGTCAGAATAATAACTATGTACATGTAAGTCAGCCTTCATGCAGAACACCTTCAAACGCTAGCGACATTTGATTGGTTTTCATATCGAATACCTTATCACACAATCCCTCCATAAATTCAATATCGTGAAAGATTCCGACTAATGTAGTACCTTGTTGCTTTAGTTTTTCAATCATTTCCCGCACCTTTATTTTGGAATGTTGATCCAAGCTGGCAGTTGGTTCATCGAGCAGTAACAATCGTGGCTTCTTAACAGTGGCCATTGCTATATTTAATCTTAATTTTTCACCACCGGAAAAGGTATTCGGATAACTATCCCACAATGCCGGATCCATTTCGAAATGGGTTAATGCATTTTCCGCTTCTGTACGAGCCGTTTCTCTTGTTTCACCCATTTCCAACAGCGCATTCTGAACAAGCTCACGACAGGTCGTTCTCGGCATTACATTTAAGAATTGAGATACATAACCAATTTCATTTTTACGCAAGAAAATCATTTCTCGTTCTGTTGCCTGAGCTAAATCAATTCGGCCAAGTTGCTTCGATTGGTAAATAATCTCACCAGCATCCGGCAGATAGGTTCGGTAAATACTTTTTAAAATGGTGGACTTCCCGCTACCGCTTTTTCCAATGATTCCAATAAACTCCCCAGCGTCCATCGAAAATTGGATATTATTAACGGCAGGAATCGTTTTATTCAAGTGATGAATGGTAAAAGCCTTGCCGAATCCATTAAGTTCTACTATTGTCATGCTTATACCCCCTTCTCATTCATACGGTAATTCATCGTTGTCATTAACTCGCCATTTACCATGGTTTTGGTAAGCACCGGATACCCATCCTCCATGCGTTCAATCATGAGCAGATCTGCTTTCTTTCCTGGTTTAATCGAACCAATCTCGGCATCCATTGATACAGCCTCGGCCGGATTCAATGTCACCATCATAAACATCTTGTGTAAATCCTCGCCTTTATCATGTAATTGAAAAATGGCATGAAGTAATGCAGCTGGATAATAATCACTACATAAAATATCGGCATAGCCATACTCTATCGCTTCCGTAGCAGAAAGGTTGCCAGAATGAGAACCACCTAATAATATATTTGGTGCACCAATAATAGTCTGAAGTCCTTGTTGTTTTGCTTCTCTAGCAACATCAAGCGTGATCGGGAACTCACTTATCGTCGTTCCGTATGATTTCACTAACTCTAGCTTTTGAACATGATCATCATCATGAGAGGCAATCGCAATTCCTTTAGCTTGAGCTAATTCTGCTACCTCTGTTATTTTTTCCATTGTTAATAATTCGGTACTTTTTCTTTCAGCAATTAATACACTTACTTCATCGTCTGAGAGGTTGCGATGAATTTTGATATTTTCTCTATAAATTTCTAAATTACGATACTGCCCTTGGCCTGGTGTATGATCCATAAATGATAGTAAGTGAACTTTATCTTCATGAATATTATCCATGAGTTGGTCAATACCTTGAATATTATCCAACTCAAACCGGGCATGTAATCTATGACGAATCATGTGCAGCTGATGGTGTGCCTGGTGAATAGTATCGACCATCCGCTGCATATTTTCAAGATGACGGATATGTTTATTGGTCATTTTTTCTTTACGATAAAAAGAAAGCGAATGGAACATGGTTGTGATTCCGTGACCGATTAAAATCTTCTCAGCTTCTCTTAAACTAAGATTAAAATCCATTACACATGAAGGTCTCGGTGATACCACCGACTCAATATAATCTGAATGAATATCAATAAATCCAGGGGAAATATAACCACCGTTAGCATTGATTAATCTCGCATCTCTATAACTACTTATCTCCCCTTCATGGATAATCGCGTGAATGACATCACCTTTCACCACCACGGCATGATTTTCTAATATGGTATTCTCCGTTATTACCTTTCCATTATGAATAATGTACAATGTTATCAGCCTCCTATAATAACGAGTAAACGAGTTGCTGTGTATATTCATGTTGCGGATCTTCCAATATTTGATCGGTTAAACCATTTTCAATAACTTCTCCATTTAACATTACAATTGAACGATCGGCTAGCATGCGTATCACAGCAAGATCGTGGGAAACAACTACCATACTTATATGCAGTTCACGCTGAATTTGTTTAATCAAATCCAATACACTCGCTTGAACGGATAAATCCAAACCTGTCGTCACTTCATCTAGAAACAAAATAGGTGGGTTATTCGAAAGAGCCTTCGCAATCTGAACGCGCTGTTGCATGCCACCAGAAAAGTATTGTGGTTCTTCTTTCATTCTTCTTAAGGGAATATGGACATTTTCCAGTAATTCTTTACTACGCTTTTCGATATTGCTAACATTGCGATTTCCTGCTGCGATCATTTTTTCGGCAATGTTGCCAATGGAAGAGAATTTCATTTTGAGTCCATCTACAGGATTTTGATACACCATTCCGTAGATGTAATTGCGAATATACCTTTTTTGTTGAGAAGAAAGGCTTAAAACATTTTGACCTGTTAATTCTGATTGATTAATATACACTGCTCCTGATGTCATGCTACTGTCAAAATAAAGCCCTTGGAGCATGGTTGACTTACCACTGCCACTCTCTCCAACGATCCCAAGTACTTCTCCAGGGTATAAGTCAAAGGAGACATCCCGAACAGCGTGTACGGTACCACACACGGTACAATAATTTTTTTCGAGATAAACACTTTCTTTATCAAAACAATGAGGACAGCCTTCACCAAATTGTTTTTGTAAATGTTTGACTTGTAAGATAGGCTTTTCATACATAACTGTTCTCCACCTCTACCTTCTCTTCACTATTCAACTGCTCCATACAATAGCTGGTATCATTGCATTGATGGGTTCTCTCTCCTGTATCTGGATCAATTATTTCATCAAGGAATACGTCTGTTGATCCACATAGCTTACATGCTTTTCCTTCAAATGATTCAACAGTAAAAGGGTAGTCATCAAATGCTAGTGATTCGACGCTCGTATATGGGGGAACAGCAAATATTTTCTTTTCCCTGCCTGCACCTAATAAAATTAATCCTTTGGATTGATGCATTTTCGGATTATCAAATCTCGGAATCGGACTTGGAGTCATCACATATCGGCCATTGACATATACAGGGTGTGAGGCTCCAGTAGACATTCTGCCAAATTTCATAATTTGCTCAAACAAAAGTAGCCATGCACCACTATAATCATCCTCCGCATGCATTCTTTTCGTCATATATTCTCTCGCATCCACTTTTCGGAGTGGCTCTGGATTTGGGACTTGTAATACGAGAATCTGATCCTCTTTTAATGCTTTCTCTGGAATGCGATGCCGGGATTGGATAATATCAGCTTCTTGTGTTTTTTCGGTAACCGAAACACCTGTCGTATGCTGTACCAGTTTTTTAATACTAACAGCATTTACAGATTCATCTGCACCCTGATCTATCACTTTTAATACATCATTTCTGCCGATAAGGGAAAGCGTCAATTGTAAACCACCAGTTCCCCAGCCTCTTGCTATCGGCATTTCTCTCGATGCGAAAGGAACCTGGTAACCTGGAATCGCCACCGCCTTTAATGTTGCTCTTCGTATCTCCTTCTTCGACCCTTCATCAAAAAAAGCAAAATGCGGTTTAGCTATCATTGGACTCTCCTCCTTTCTTAACTTGACGCACACTATCCAATTCTGACTGGAACGTAACGTAATGTGGCAGCTTCAAGTGAGAAATAAACCCAGTTGACTCAACCGAATCTATATGTAACAACACAAATTCTTCATCATGAGTTGGAAATTCACCATGTGGCTTTTGTAAACATTGATCCAATATACTCATGGCGATTGCTTTTGTTTCATTTTGTCCGAAACTGATGCCATAGCCTATTTCAAATTCCAATTCTTCTTTTTGGTTATTGTTCTTTACGGTGACAGGTACAAAAGATTCTACTTCAGTTAATTGCACATCACCGATATAAAATGAATCATCTTGCTCACTATCTTCTTCATATGGATGCTGTACGTGAATCGGAACAGAACCAACTCTAACTTCTCCAATAGTTGGATGCACTTGGCCATAACCACGTAAAGATGCATACCCTAAAGAAGTAACAGCACCAGTCTGACCTCTTGTCAAAACTTGCAACCTTTCACTTCGTCCAGTCGGAAATTGAATGCTTTCCTTCGTAATATCATTAGGAGGAGTGTCATCCAATGGATATCTTTCAAATAATCCTTCTGCACGTAGATAATCGACTACTTTCGGAAAAAACTGAAGATCCTTATCTGGATGGTCCGCTTTCATTCGTTCATGATATGTTCTTAACCAGTTTTGATTTTCTTCTTTGCTTTCTTTCACTAAATCAAAATCCAGTAACCGGTGGGCATAATCATTTGTAGAACCTAGCAGTTGACCTCCCGGAATATCTTTGAAGCTGGCAGAAACCCTTCTTTCGACAAACATATCCTCGGTATCTACCGTTTCACTGTAGTAATGACGAGGCAAAGTGGAGCGGTGAGCACGCAATAAGAAAACCGCTTCTTCCATGCTCCCTCTAGCTTGTTTGATAGCAAGAGCTGCTAAAAAAGGGGCATATAAGCTCGCTTCTGACATAACCTGATCTACTAAATGACGCATCGTTGCTAAAACGGTATTAATTTCAACTACTTCTGCTTCTTTTAAACGATCATATTTCAATCTGTCCAGTGACGCTTCAATCGCTTCTGTACCACCTTTTACTGCAACATATCCCATTAAACCACCTCCGTTATCGTTACAGCTGTTGTTCTTGGTATACAGGCAATCTGGCTTGAGAAATCAGCAAACACTAAATCAATACCTAATGGATACTCTTTCACCTTATCGTTCCTTCTTTGCCAAAAATCCTGTTGGATACCTGTCTGTAGTTGCTGGGTACCATTGATGCCAGGACCACTTAAAGAAAGTGCAGAGATATTAGACAATAGGCCACTTTCAATAATCCATGTCGCTGATTGTTGTGGATCATGGAGATTTCCAGTCTTACATTCTAGTAAAGCTTGATTCATTTGGTACTCTGGTGCATCCTGAAGTAATAAAATAAAATCCGCTTCGTCAACCGGTGCTATCCGTGACATGTTATAAGACGAGAGAATTTCTATTAATCTTGCTTTTTTCTCTTCACTTGCCACTACATGAAATGTCACTTCTGCATCTAAAACGGTTAATGCACATAAAAAGAAGGCATGATTACATGGGAGGTCATCTTCTAATTTTTCTGTGATATTGTTCAGGTTTGAAATACTTCCGGGTCTAGACATACTGTGTACAACTTTCCGGTAAACTTGCTGCAGATCATGAATTTGATCAATAACCATTTCTATCACCTCAGACAATGTATATTAAACTTCCATCGTTTCGAAATTAACTTTTGTTTTTAATATTTCGGCTTGTTCTTTCACTTTTTGTTGATGGATTTTTTCAGCTGCGGTTTCTAATTGTGTTTGCCATGTAGCCGTCACAGGTAAATCAGCTCGATAAGCTGCATCAATAATAGCCAGATGCTCGGCAAGCTCTTCTTTCATACCAATAACGATTCCTATTCCTATCGATTGATTCACCTCTATCTTGGCTTCAGTTACTAAAACTTCCCCAAGATAAAATAAAGATTTTTTGGCAGTTTCCCTCATTTTAATCATGGTCAATCCATAGTGAGGTTCTTCAATTTCACGATATTCGTAGTTTTGCATAACGCTCTCTGCCAGTTCTTTCGCTAGTGCGCCACCATCTTGAATCAATATTTCCGTTCGTTGTTTTCTCTTCATTTTCCTAAAACCTCCTCACACCTTCAGCATATCTTGTTGCCAAGTTATTGTCTTTACTATAATTGTTAAGATTCTGTAAAAAGATCAGGAATCTCTGCTAACATTGTATTTAAATTTATTACTACGGTATAAAACCTTTGTATGCTCTAATATCTTGGCAGAAGAGGCATCCACACAATTACTCTCAATCATAATCAGCGGCTCCATACTTTTACATGAAAGCAATTGTTGTTCCGTGAGTGTTGGAAAAGTAGCACTGAGCAAGCTATTTCGATTAATAAGTTCCGTGTACCCAAGTTGTCTGTAATAAGCAAACATCGATTGAATATGGGAGCCATCCTCTTGAATATCCGGAAATACCGTTTGATTAATATAAGACGTATGTATAGCAATCGGTTCCTCCTGAATAAAGCGTAATCTACTAATTTTATAGATATTATCTTCAGAATTCGCTGTTAATTGGTCATAAATTTGCTGATCAAATTCAATCCGTTCACAACAAATATTCTTTGTAATAAGCTGGTGCCCTGACTTTTTCATTTTGTCCGTAAAGCTAGACTTACCATTTAGATTCAACTCCACCTGGAATGACTCATTATTAATATATCTGCCAACACCTCGCCGGGAATAAATAAAGCCTCGCTCCTCCAGCTTGGCTAAAGTCCTGCGAACGGTAGTCCTCGGAACACGGTATTGATCGGCTAACTCATTTTCTGAAGGAAGTTTTTCGCCAACCTTAAACTTCTTTGCGATAATTTTCTGCATCAGATCATCTAGTATTTTTAACTCGATATCTACCGAAATTATCATTACCTCCCGTCGGTACGCTTCGTTCCATATTTAGACAAGAAACGTTCCATATTATTTAAATCCTGAAACCTTTCTTCCAACAATTCTCTTGACCAATCCCACCATGCTATTTCCTGTAATTGGGCAGCTTCTTCAACTGAAAAACGGTCTTTGATCCATTTCGCCGGTACTCCAGCTACCATTGTATAAGGTGCCACATCCTTCGTAACAATAGCTCCTGCTCCAACAACAGCTCCATTGCCGATTGTTATGCCAGGCATAATAATAGCATTATGACCAATCCAAACATCATGTCCAATATGGACTGGATAACTACGACGCCAATCAAAAAATTCATAATCATCTTCATCAGAAAATCCATAACGTGCCAGTCGATAGGTAGCATGGTGTTGTGTCACCCTCCAGGTAGGATGATTACCCGGGTTAATCCTGACGTGTGAAGCAATCGAGCAAAACTTTCCAATCGTTGCATAAATAATTTGGACATCACCAGCCGTATAACTGTAATCACCTATCTGTGATTCTATTATTTTGGATTGAGGGCCAACATCTGTCCAATCTCCTAGTGTAGTATCCGTAACGTTAGCGGTGTGGTGAATAACAGGATTCTTTGTTAATCTTTTCTTATCAGAATTTATGGACTGAGACATATCCTTTTTTCTCTCCTTAGCATTATTAAACTTTAAGCTTCAGACGATTACTGATCATCTCAACAGAAAAAATCATGACAAATATTACAATGGTAATAAACAAAGCACTATTAAAATCATAGGTTCTCATCGCACGTGTTAATTCCCATCCGATACCACCGGCACCTACTAAACCAAGAATAGTAGATTCTCCAATATCTATCTCCAAACGTAAAATAGTCCAGGATAACAGTGCCGTAAATACAGTAGGAATAACTCCTTGAGCAATGATTTGAAACCAGTTAGCACCAGCTGCCTTTAATGCCTCTATTTTTCCACCATCCATTTCCTCTACAGATTGAGCGAATACTTTAATTAACATCCCAAGGCTGTGGATAGCAATAGCCAGTACACCTGGTAAAGGTCCTAATCCTACTGCCACTATAAAAATAAGCGCCCAAACTATCGTTGGAATGACACGCATCAATGTAGCAAATCCTTTAATCGTTCTTGCAAACAGTTTATTCGTCGTTATATTCTCAGCTGCTAGAAATGCTAATACTAAAGAAATAACAACCGCAATTACCGTTCCTAAAATGGCGACTTGTAATGATTCTATCGCAGCTGGAATGACATATTGCCATTCACTAAAATCGGGCGGGAACATTTCCCCAAGCATTGTAAAAAACTCAATAGTACCTACCCACAAGTTAGTGTAATCGATATTCAACTGATAAAGGCTGAACACGAATAGTAATACGCCACAAATGACAATTATTTTTAAAAACCTGTCACCTTTTGGCTTTGCGATATCTTCTTTGTCACTCGACACCAGAGGATAAATATTTTGCTTCTCCTTTCCGATTTGCTGGCTCATATGATCCGCTCCCTTATCTTGCTAGTTAAAAACTCAGTAGAAAGAATCAGGATCAGTACTAAAATAATCGCCATACTAACTTCCTTATACTGAAAAAGCTTGATACCTTTCTGTATTGCGAAACCGATACCACCGCCACCTACCATGCCAATAATGGTCGAGGCACGGATATTTAACTCTAAGTTATATAACGACCATGCAACAAAACCTGGGAGGAATTGAGGGAAGACACCTTGGGCTAATATTTGAAAATAATTAGAACCAGTTGCATGGAGCGCTTCGATTTTTCCTGTATCGATTTCTTCTAACGTGTCTGCAAACACCCTCGTTAAAAACCCGATGGAACCAAGAATTAATGATAAAGTACCTACTGTCACACCAATACCATATGATGCCACTAGGATTAACGCCCAAATCAAGCCCGGAATATTACGGATAATCGAAGTGAATGCTCTTACTACTACCTGTATAACAGGATGTGGTGTTGTGGTGCTTGCAGCGAGAAAGGACAACACTAGTGCAATACCCGCTCCTATCACCATACCAACAAATCCCATATATAACGTTTCTAAAATAGCATCTAGCAAACTATTGGAAGCTGATACATCAGGTGGTAACAAATCCAGAAACACAAAGTTGCTAATTAACCCAATTCCAGAAAAAACTTCATAAAAGGAAAAGTCAGTACCAATCGCCGACCATACTGTCAATCCGCAGACAAAAACAAGGATTACTATTGTCTGAAGACGCTTTGTTTTTCTTATATCTTTTATTTCTCCCATTCACGATCACCTTTCCTTATTGGGCATTTACCAATGGTGGCTTTTTAGTATCATAAATTTCATCGATTACTTTGTCTGACAATTGTGAAGGGTGTCCATCAAAAATAATCTGACCATGCTGCATACCAATAATTCTAGTAGCATATTTAAGAGCTACGTCTACTTGATGCAAATTAACAATCGCTGTAAGCTGATCTTCTTGGCAAATATTATAGATATGATCCATGATATTTTTAGAAGAAGCAGGATCAAGGCTAGCAATTGGTTCATCTGCCAGAATAAGTCGAGGCATTTGCGCTAATGCCCGTGAGATACCAACACGTTGCATTTGTCCTCCACTCAACTCATCTGCTCTTTTGTACTTTTGTTGTTTCAGTCCTACTCTTTCCAGAATCGCCTCTGCTTCTTTAATATCCTTTTTATTAAAAATACCAAGTGATCCTTTGATTGTGTTGGTGTATCCCAAACGTCCATGCAAGACGTTATTTAGCACGCTTAAACGATCAATTAAATTAAAGTTTTGAAATACCATGCCAATCTCTCGTCGTATATGTTTTACTTGTTTAGACTTTGATTGGTTGACTTTCTCCCCTTTAAAAATGACATCTCCCTCAGTAGGTTCTACAAGAAGATTGATGCAACGCAGTAATGTACTTTTCCCTGCCCCGCTCGAACCGATTACCACAACAAATTCACCTGGATGTACATCAAAACTAGTATTACTTAGCGCAACAGTGCCATCGGGGTATACCTTCGTCAAATGTTCAATTTTCAATACCGGTTCCATTGATCTACTCCCCTTTCTCCAATTAGCAAATGATTAATTTAATAATTCTTCTGGGCTCATATTTAACGATTCTGCTGTATTACGGATAATATCATAGTCACTTTCCTCGACAGGAATATAGCTTGATTCTGCATCTCCTGCTTTCTCAAAAAACTCTTTATTGTCATAGTTGTAAACAAAATCTTGTATAGCTTCTACTAAGCTTTCAGGTAAATCTGCTCTATAACTAATTGGGCTTGATGGAATTGGGTCAGATTTAGCAATAATACGAAAATCTGATTCAGAAACCATGCCACCTTCAATAGCTCGTTCAACACAAGATGAGCAAACACCTGCTGCATCTGCATCTCCCGCTGCAATTGCAAGAATAGAATTATCATGACTTCCAGAGAAAGAAACACTTGAGAAATAGCTTTCCACTTCATCATTTGTTATTCCTAATCCTTCAATAAACATTGCTCTTGGAAATAAGTGACCGGAAGTTGATGCAGGATCGGCGAATAGTAAACTTTTTCCTTCTAATTCTTCTAGGGTTTGCACATCTGATTCATCTGGTACGACAACCCAACTGTTATAAGTAGCATCTTCTTCACTTTTAGCTCGTACTGCAAAAGGAATCGCATCGCTTCTTTCCTGTGCGATGATATAAGAAAATGGTCCAAAGCTTGCTAAGTCTAATTTTTTCGAACGCATTGCTTCGATTACTGCGTTGTAATCTTCTCCCTGAAACAGTTCCACTTCTATTCCTAATGCTTCCGACATATCCTCTACAAAAATGTTGTGCGCACGTGACAGTTCATCTTCTTCTCCTGGAAGTACACCGTAACTAATCTTTTTTGGCCAATCGTTTTCGTTCTCATCACCAGAAGCATTTGCATCGTTATTACAAGCTACTAATATTGAAAGCATGCTGATAAGTATCAATATCGACAAACTTTTCAGTACCTTTGTCCACTTTTTGTTCATTTTCGATTCCTCCTTAAGTGATTTTTATAATACACTCCCAAGATAACTTGGCACCATGAAGAAGATGTTAATAGCAGTTTAAGTTTTGTAAAGAAAAGATTTCACACAATGACTATGAATGCATAAGAAAAGCCGTGAGTATTACTTTCCAAGCATGTAATATGACAAAGTATGTGAAAGAAGCCAAAAAAAAATACTTATCAGTTTCATACCTGATAAGTATTTTCTATGACTGGAATACAAGATTATATTTTTCGTGAGACTCCACTGTCGATGGCTGCTTGAACTACTGCATCTCTTACGCGTTCTACTACCTTTTCATTAAACACACCTGGGATAATGTAATCCTCACTTAGTTCATCGGAATCAATGGTAGCTGCGATCGCTTCTGCTGCAGCTACTTTCATCTGCTCATTTATTGAAGAAGCCCTCGCATCCAATGCTCCTCTAAAAATACCAGGGAAACAAAGAAGATTATTGACTTGATTTGGATAATCGGACCTTCCTGTTGCCATTACTCTGACATGGTCACGAGCTATGTCTGGTGAAATCTCCGGGATTGGATTGGCTAAAGCAAAAACAATTGGATCTTTCGCCATATTCTTCAAATTCTCTTCCTGCAATATATCCCCTCTGGAAACACCAATAAAAATGTCCGCATTGTTCATCGCTTCAGAAAGTGAGGCATTCACTTTCTCTGGATTAGTGTGATTCGCATACCACTCCCACATTTTATTGTCATACTGATGATCACGAGTGATACTACCTTCTTTATCTACCCCAATTATATTTTCAGCACCTGCAGCTAGCAGCATTTTAGTTATGGCAATACCCGCTGCACCGATACCACAGACGACAATTTTACTTTCCTTTAATCTTTTTTTCGTAAGTTTTAAAGCATTTAATATACCTGCTAATACAACAATAGCTGTTCCATGCTGATCATCATGAAAAACCGGGATATCTAATTCCTGCCTCAGTGTCTCTTCAATTTCAAAGCACTGCGGTGATCCAATGTCTTCTAAATTAATTCCGCCGAACCCTGGACTGATCGCTTTAATGGTTCGAATAATCTCATCAGTATCCGTTGTGTCAAGGCAAATGGGATAGGCATTAATATCAGCAAATCGTTTAAACAACATTGCTTTTCCTTCCATAACAGGCATAGCTGCTTCTGGACTAATTTGACCTAACCCTAGTACAGCAGTACCGTCTGAAACAACCGCAACAGAATTACTTTTAATGGTTAAGTTATAGGCTAATAAAGGATTAGCATTGATCGCATTACAGACCCTCGCAACTTCCGGTGTATAAACATGAGAGAGTTGTTCTCTATTTTTTAAATCGATTTTTGGTTTTATATCGATCTTCCCGCCTAAATGGACAAGGAACGTTCGATCGGAAATATGCTTCACATATACTCCATCACTATCATTCAGAGCCTTTATCACCTTTAATTGCCCTGGCTCATCATTTACTTTAATCGTAATATCTCGGATCGTTTCCTCAGGTGTTTCTTTTTTTACGTCAATTGCCATTAGGTCTGCATCATTTTCATGAATAAGTGTTGCGATTTGACCGATATTTGCCTTTGCCTTTTCGATTTCCAGACGGATAATAATATGCATATTGGAACGCATAAGGATAGCCTCCTTTATTATGTTAGGTATACGTTACAGATATAAAATCTAACAATTAATCATCTAAATCTTGTTTAGAAGCTTTTGTAACATCTTGTTTTACATACTTTCCTATAACTGATGTATTTATTCCCTGTCTGACAGCCGTTTCAATCACCACGTATAAAATAGCAAATAGCAATAGTTTCATAATTAATTCCATTTCATCCCTCATGTATATTGTATTTCCTATGAAGCTTGATTTAAAACCAATTCTTTTCGACAAAATAAACAAACAAATAATTATTATGATTGAATATAAACAAACATCACATAATTTCGTTTGCTAGTTCGTTTGACAAATAGCAAACATTATATTAATATGTTGGTTGTTACTAAAACATTATCTGTTTTGGTTAGTTGCTAACGAAAGGAGTGTTCTGATTATGGAATTATCAGATATGTTCTGGAGTGCTTCCATAGAAGAATTAAAGAAAGGTTATGTCGAAGAGGAAAACTATTTTATATGTCTTCTTTGCGGGAAAGAAATTGAAAAAGGAATGGTATATTCCTTTCAAGATAATTTATATGAAGCGGAAAGATATATGCGTATTCACATTGGAAAGACGCATCAATCTGTTTTTGACTATTTAATTGACATGGATCGTAAACTTACTGGCATCACCGATCACCAAAAAAGTTTGTTACGCCTTTTCTATCAAGGAAAAAGTGACAAAGAAATTCAGAAGGATCTTGATATCGGTAGCACCTCTACCATCCGTCATCATCGTTTTGCCTTAAAAGAAAAGGAAAGACAAGCTAGAAATTTCTTAGCAATGATGGAGCTATTAAAAGAAAAAGACAAGCATGCACCTGCCTTTGTCCCTGTTCACCAATCCGCAACGATGGTAGATGACCGCTATAACATTACCGATGATGAGCGGGCAAAGATCGTGGAAAAGTTCTTTCCGGATGGAGTGGAAAACGGGTTAGCTAAATTTCCACCAAAGGAAAAACAAAGACTTGTCATCCTAAGGGAAATCGCCCAGCAATTAAACGATAATCATAAATATTCAGAAAAAGAAGTGAATCAGAAGCTTGAGCATTATTATAAGGATTATGTGTTGATTCGAAGATATTTAATCGACTATGGTCTCTTGGATAGAAAACAGGATGGTAGTCAGTATTGGGTGAAGCAACCATGAGCCACCCACACTGTTCCCGTGGTTAATTGTAATTCTCCATACGGATTTGAAGGGCGGATTACATCATGCCACCCTTCACTGATGGATATGGAAACATTTCACTGTCTTATTCTGAATAGTCTATAACAATTTGTTGCCAATAGTCATGATTACATGTCTGCAAATCTCCAAACACCAAAAATAGATATATGGCTAACAATGAATTGTTAGCCAATTTGGAAGGTTCTGGCTTGTTCAGTCGGGTTCTAATTATCCCCGCGGTTTGCCCTTATAAATAACAGTTGCTAACTCATTGCTAGCGTTCCTTCGTTTTTTCCTTGCTTCCACTCGTTCTTTTGCTGTCTCATGCAAATAAATCTCTTCCTCTGTCTCAGGAATAATACCTGGAACGGGAACTGGTTTACCTTCTTCATTTACGGCAACAAAAGTTAAAAAAGCAGTCGCGGCAATTTTGCGTTCTCCTGTTAGGAGGTTTTCTGCCAAAACTTTGATAAACACTTCCATGGAACTCGTACCTGTCCACGTAACAAAAGATTCTAAACAAACAGACTCACCAGTGCGAACCGGCGCTAAAAAGTCGACAGAGTCTGTTGAAGCAGTGACAACAGGGCTCCTCGAATGCCTCATTGCAGAAATCGATGCAATATCATCAATATAACTCATTAATTTCCCGCCAAAAAGTGTACCATGATTATTCGTATCAGGCGGGAATACATGACCGACTTTTACTGCATGGGTTTCTTTTACATAAGCTTCTTTCATACGATCACCTTTTTTCATTATTTTTTTATGGATCACTGATTCTCCACAACGGGCAATTTATTAAAATCAATCTGCAATAACTTTACCCAACATCTCAACGCCTTTCTTTATTTCCTTCAGGCCAGAATAACTAAAGGAAAGACGGAGCCACTCTTTGCCATCTTGTTCATTTAAGAAAAAATATTTCCCTGGTAAAAAGGACACACCTTGATCGAGAGCTTGTTGTAATAATGCCGAGGTGTCAGCCCCAGCCACATTCATCCAAACAAAGTAGCCTCCCTCCGGAACATACCAAGTGACGGATTTTGGCATGTTTTTTTCTAAAGCAGCAAGTAACACAGAACACCTCTCTTGGTAAGATATTCGCAATGTGTTAAGTCTATTATCAAAATTATTATTTCCCAGATATGTAGCCATAATCGCTTGTGCAAAGGGGTGATCTAAATCTTTTTTAAACCAATATAGTGAAGTAATTATTTCTTCTGTCGCAGCTACCCATCCTATTCGTAAACCAGGGGCTACCACCTTAGATAAAGAACCCACATGCAAGACACGATTTTCATGATCCATTGCCTTTAAAGTTACTGGCTGTTTTTCGAAATATAATTCACCATATGCATCATCCTCTAAAATGAGGAAGTCGTACCTGGAAGCAAGCTCCAACACATGCTTGCGGCGTTCTTCCGTCATCGTTGTTCCTGTTGGATTTTGAAAAGTTGGGATCGTATATAATATTTTTGGTAACGGAAGACCTTGTTCTTCTCTTTTTGCTAAGACTTTCTCTAATTCCTTTGTCTGCAGTCCCTGTTCATCGATTGGGATACTAATAAATTGATTCGTGTAATTCTGGAATACTTCTAGTGCTTCCATATACGTTGGCGCTTCTACCGCCACAACTGTTTGTTCATCTACAAAAACACGGGCAATCAAATTAATAGCCTGGCATGCACCTGCTGTAACCAACATCGCCTTTTCCGAGATGTGCATTCCTCTTTCAGATAACCTAGCCTGAATTTGTCCCTTTAGTTTATCCATTTTCGGCGTACCAAGATAATGCAGGGGTAAATCCTGTTCTTCGTTCAGTAATTGAACAACCGCCTCTTTTACCTGCTCAACTGGTACGAGGTCAGGTGCCGGAAACCCTGAACTAAGACGAATACACTGTTCTGGTATCTTCGGCATCCATTCACCTGGTGGGTCGTTTTTTAACGCATTCTTTATGTTTTCCGAATAAAAATTTTCAATACTCATGCTGATCATTCACCTTTCCTTGAGACAATAAGAAGCATTGGTAAGCAACCAATGCTTCTTATTTATATTATGACCGATTATTTAAAAGAATAAAAGGTGTGCCATTAATGCTGCAACAGGCAACGTTACAATCGTTCTTTGTAAAAAGATAATAAATAATTGGAAAAGCGAAATTGGAATTTTTGATTTTAATAACAGAATACCAATTTCCGACATGTAAATTAATTGTGCTAGCGACATAACCCCAATCACAAAACGGGTTAATTCGGATTCAATACCACTACCGATTACAGCAGGCAAGAACATGTCCGCAAAACCAACAATCATTGCAGGGGCAGCAGCTTGCGCCTCAGGAATCTGCAATAATTCTAAGAATGGGATAAACGGATAGGATAAATAATCAAAAATAGGTGTCTTCTCTGCAATAATAAGTGAAATGGTACCAAGTGCCATGACTAATGGAATTAAAGCAAACCAAATATCAACCACATTAAGTACGCCACTTTTGACAACACCACGATAACTTTTTACTTGATCCGCTTTTTCTACCGCTTTTTGCACACCCCATTTAAAACTAGATACACCTTCTGGCACAGCTTCATTTATTTGTTTACCTGCTGCTTCATAGTAGGTATCCTTCTTTAAGGATAAAGGCGGGATTCGCGGTACAATAACGGCCGCAACAACCCCAGCAACAACTACGGTAATATAAAATTGGACAAACATATGATCAATACTTAAAAATCTAGCAATTACCAAGCTAAATGCAATCGATGCAATAGAGAAGTTGGTTGCTACGACTGCTGCTTCTCGTTTCGTATAATAACCTGATTGATATTGTTGTGTGGTTAATAATACACCTACTGTTCCGCTTCCCATCCATGATGCTAAGGCATCAATCGAAGAACGGCCTGGAAGCTTAAATAAAGGCTGCATGATTTTTCGTACGATGGTACCGATAAAATCCATTAAACCAAACTGTAATAACAGTGGCATAAAGAGACATGCAAAAAGAAACCACACCATTAAAACGGGAATTAGATCATATAATACCGTTCCACCAGTTGCCATCGACCAAATAAATTCAGGTCCGATCTCTGTTAACGTAAGAACCGCAAAGATAGCACCTAAGAAACGCATTACGATCCATAATGGTGGAATGTTTAATAAACTATCTATAAAGGGACTATTTTTGATAAAAGGTAAGTCTATTATTTTTTCGACTAAACTACCAATAGCTGCTAGACAAATGATAACTGTCATGATTAACGGAATATATTCTGCTAGTAGTGCTTGCAGACCATCCGCTAACACACCTAATCCAATTGTCACCCTACCATCTACTGAAATTGGGATAAGGAATAATAGCACCCCAATCAGAGATGGTAACCAAAATTTTGTATATTGACTTGCTGTAAATTTATTTTGTTCTGAATTCATGATGTTCTCTCCAATTTTCTTTGTTGATTCTATTATTTTTTTGAGCAAGTATAATATATCATTTTCATGTATATTTATGCAACGTTTTTTTTATCGATCAGGTCCTATTTTCTGTTCTTATAAATGACCCTTTTGTGTATTTACATGGTTTTGTATCCACGCTTTTATTTTAATATTGAATTAAGATTGCATAATACGATCTTTAACAAGCAACTTTGTGGTTGCTTATACTTGCTATATGAATTGGGACAAAGACGCTATATTCAAAGCGCTGGCGACTCGACGCCCTTATATTAGACGAACTATCCGAACGCAATGAGCTGACGTTGTATGAACTTACGGCACGTCTCATTATGAAGCACGACCTATCCATTTCGCGACAGGCAATTGCTAAACATCTTACTACATTGGAAGATGCAGGGCTCGTAAAATTGGTGGATAACACTAGTTTCTCCCGAGGAGCAAAAAGGTACCGAGCTTTTACTTGAACCGAATAACCATCCTGTCGCTAAAGAGTATCAAGAGAAGTTATTTGCTGAAGGCATCCCAGTTACAATGTTTGGGATTGCAGATATTCACGCAGAATACAAACGATTAATGGATAAAGGCGTGAGGTTTACTATGGAACCGACAAAAATGGGCGAAGTCACAATAGCTGTCTTCGACGATACATGTGGAAACCTTATTCAGATAATGCAACAGTAACTTCATGTTAATCCTGTCCTATTTTTAGGATGGGGTTATACATTTATAAGGCCAAAATTAATTCTGATTGTTGTCACTCTACAATCGAATTGCATCATTGTAAATATATTCATTTAAATTAACAAAGCAGTAATGTGGAATAAGATACCGTATGTCTGTAATTCGTAGTAGACTTTTACTATGCAACAAGTGTATTTATTTTATCTATAAAACCTAAAAAAGACCACTTCTATCTAAAGTGGCCTTTTCCTGAAAGTAAATTAATAGTTAGACTTGTAACTTCTAAATGTATGACCTCTCCATAAAATGAAAAGAGCAATTATTAATCCAACAATAGAAAAGGACAGAATGACTAATTGAATATCAAATCCTCTAGAAACGAGTAGAGTTACAGTTGCATAGGCAAGCGGATCAAACCCGTTCATGGCTAAAAAGACTATACTCATGACCCTTCCTATAATGCGGGGATCAGTATCTTCTTGTGCTGAAGCGAAAAATGGGATGGATACAAATATCATGGTAAATCCAATTAAGAACGCTAACGCTGTTAAAATATACAAATTAGGAATTTGACTAAAAGCTACAGCTACTATTAATGTCGCAATTAATCCTGCAATCGATGTTAATCCCCTACGGCGCATTTTGATCATACCGATAATTGCTGTGCTTATTAGCATCCCAACCCCTAAAGCAGCCTCAATGTAACTAAGATTAATGGGTGTCCCTCCATAAGTTTCCACTAAAATGGGGATTGCAATGGATATTGCTCCGAAGGCAAAAAAGTTTAACGTTATTAAAATTAAGATACCTGTAATTAAAAATTTACTTGCTTTTACATAGGAAAGTCCCTCTACGAAATCTTTAAATGGTGTTTGTTTTATTGTATTGACTACTGGACCTTCTTTTAAGAAAGGTGGGAACAAAAAAAAGGCGGATAACAGAACAATTATAGCTGAGACTAAATAACCTGCTGTTACGCCACCGATTTCCATGACACTCCCAGAGATAATAGGTCCAATAACAAAGCCAATTTGACCTAACCCTTGAATAATAGCATTTGCTTGTTTTATTTGGTTTTTTTGTACTATTTTCGGGATTAATGATGTTCCAGCTGGTCCAGAAAATGCATCTAATGTTCCAAAAATGGACCCCAAAATAATCAGGTACAGAAATGTTAATTGATTTGCATTGTGCAATAAAAATATGATAACTAGCAGAACTCCTTGGATTGAACTCGTACTGAACATTATTGTCGTCTTCTTGAATTTATCAGCAATAACCCCTCCAAATGCCATCATAAGAATACGTGGCACAGTAATGGCAATAAGAATAATGCCCAATGAACTAGCAGAATTTAAATCAGAGATGACAAACCAAGTTGTTGTCATAAAAAACATACTAAACCCTATTAGCGCCAAAAAGCCACCGATAAACAGAAATATGAAAGTACGATTCCGAAATAATGATTGTTGTTCCATAGATAACCATCCCCTCAAACTTATTATAGAACCAATCATAATTTGTGACGTAATGTCGTAAGCAAACATTTTCTACTAAAAAATAGCCTGTTTTAAATTCGTTAATTTATATTATTAAAACGTTTAACAAATGTATTGATTGTGACCTTACGTAACAGTTTATAATTCAGGAAGGAGGTGTTAACATGGAAATGACAATTGGTCAGTTTGCAAAATTAGTAGGTTCAACGGTAAGAACACTGAGATACTACGATAAAATGGAGTTACTTACCCCCAAAAAATTAAATAAAAGTGGTCGAAAAGTATATACACGATTAGACTGGGAACTTTTTCAACAAATAATGATTTTAAAACATTTTGGTTTATCATTAAAAGAAATAAAAGAACAATTGACTAATCAAAAGTTTAAAAATCGAGAGTTGTTACAGGTACAGAAACAGTTAATTGAAAAAAAGCAAGCGGAATTAAATGATAAGTTAGAAGTAATTACGAGAATGGAGAGACTGTACAACATTGAAGGTATTTCTGAGGAAGAATTAAATGAATTTGCTTTTATTATGCTTGATTTATTTAGGAGGGAAAAATCACAAATTCAAATATTGGAAGAACATTTTATAGATGACAAGGAGATCTTGAAAGAAATAAAATTGCTTCATGATCCTGAATACAAGGAGAAAATGGATAGAGAGGTATGGTATTTAATTCAAGCGATTAGAAGTGTTATTCATTATAATGATTCTACCAGCAGCAAAAAAGTACAAAAAATTCTAAACGAAATGAATAACCTATTCCCAGCGAGTAGAAACCTTTTAAATCTTGTGGATGATGATTATTTTTTAGCTAAGTACAATCATGAGTTTACTAATTATTTTCCTGAAAGCATAGCTAACTATATTTATAAAGAATTGAAAACATATTATGATGAGAACGATAATAATGAATAGGATAAGACAGTACTGAAAAGCAAATGATTTTCAAGAGCCTTTGTTCCAATAACTAAGCTAATGTTGAGTAAGAAAGACGAAAAACAATAGATCAAAACTACTACGCATTCAAATGATAGCTTTGTTTGCTAACTTTGTGAAAGAATATGCGTAAAGTAACAAGGGCGTTTCTTCAATAACGAAGAAGAGCTTTTTATTATGATTACAATTAGTTGGTTACATATTGTATTAATGTAAATTTTAATAGAACGCTTGGATTTAGTATTGAACTGCACCCCAATTGTTGGACACAATCTAACAATTGGAAGAGCAGTTTTTTATAAGTTAATTGTACTGTTATTTGTGGTGCTACCAGTCTTTTTATTAAATAATCCAGCACCCTTATACCGAAACCTTTATCTTTTCCTGTTCCTCTGACTGCACTAACCCTTTGTATACTTTTCCTTTTTCCAGCAGTTCTGCGTGTGTTCCTCGCTCTACTAACTGTCCATGATCTAATACAAAAATACAACCGGCATTCTTAATCGTGGATAACCGATGTGCAATGATAATCGTTGATTTACCTTTCCGATATTGATCGAGATTGTCTTGGATTTCTTTTTCAGTTATCAAGTCAAGCGCAGATGTTGCCTCGTCCAGAATCAACATTTCTGGATCTCTAATTAAAGCTCTAGCTATGGCAATCCTTTGTCTTTGTCCACCAGATAAAGTGATCCCTCTTTCACCAATAACTGTCTCATATCCATCAGGAAGTGAGAGAATATAGTCATTAATAGAAGCAATTTGACATACTCGAAATACTTCTTCATCGCTAACATTTTCCATCCCCATTAAAATATTGCTCTTCACTGTATCAGGGTAAAGATAAGGCTCTTGAAAAACAATAGCTACTCGGCTGGCCCAGTCTGCACGATCTATATCAGAAAGGGAGCTACCATTGACCATAATATCTCCTGTTGACGAATCATTAAAACGAATAAGAAGTTGTGCAATCGTAGACTTGCCACCGCCACTAGCACCTACTATCGCTACTTTATTACCAATTGGTATATCCATACTCAAATTGCGGAGAATATCGTTGCTCTCCCTGTCATATCTAAAATGTACGTTATGTAATTGAAGTGTTTCTATCTTTTCGTTAATTCTCTTTGTTCCATTTTTCCATGTTGGCCCGTCCATCACACTGCGTACACGGTCAAGACTTGCCATTTTACCGGAAAACTCCATTACCATATTAAACAAATTTTGGAATGTTGAAACAAGCTGATTACTAAACTGATACAAAATAACAAATAAACCAATCGACATTTGTCCTTGTAACACCAAATATCCTCCATAACCCAATATAAATATCGTGATTCCCCATCTAATCGGTTCACTGCTTATTAATTGCAGATTGACGAGTTTGCCTTCCTTCATTACAGCATCAAAATATTTTTCGAAAAACTTCTCATATATGCGAGTTTCCCACTGCATTCGATGATAAGCAATAACTTCTCTCGTTGATGAAATACCTTCTTCGATATGAACAATTAAGTCTGATCGAGTTTCCTGCACCTGTTTAGCACCGATCTTTAATTTATGGGAAAAATAACGTCCTAACCAGACATAAACACCACAGCAAAGGAGGCTAAATAATAGAATAACAGGGCTATTCATACCGACTATACCAAATAACACTAGAGCTGCTGCTAATTGCTGTAATCCTCTAGGCACATCATTTGCAACCATCCCTCCTACTTTATCAATATCATTTACGACATAGTGTACATACGAACCTGTACGTTCCTTTTGGAGGGATGCAGTAGGAATTTTATACATATAGCGCATAAAATCTTGCACAATATGCTCTGTGAGTGCTGCTTTTGTTTTATGTATCGTATGTGGTCCAAATGTAAACAAAAAGGAATAAGCAATAAAAGCTAAAATCATCAGCACTAACACATCGTATAACTGATCATAATTACTTGCTATCAGCACGTCATCAATTAAAAGTTGTTGCAATCCAATTGTTGCTAGACTTGCATAGGATTCGGCAATCATTAAGATAGTTGCCATAACCAGTAATGCTTTGTTAGGTCGTATATAGGTTGTTAACCATCGTAGATTATTTTTCATTTAAGCACCCTCTAACTTTTGTCCAAGTGATAAGTGATAAAAAGCTCCTTTTTGCCCGATTAATTCATCATAGTTGCCACTTTCCAGTACTCTACCTTTTTCGATTAATACGATATGGTCATAGTGTTGAATAGTCGATAAACGGTGCGCTACTGTAATCGTTGTTCTACCATGCATTAGTCGTTGAAGAGCTGCCTGCACTTCTTTTTCACTAATTGTATCTAAAGAAGCTGTTGCCTCATCTAGTAATATAATAGGCGGGTTTTTAATAAACATTCTGGCAATAGAAATTCGTTGCTTTTGACCACCAGATAACTTCACACCACGTTCTCCAAGTAATGTATCGTAACCATTTGGTAATTCGAGAATAAAATCATGAGCAAAAGCGGCCTTTGCTGCTTCTACTACCTCCGCTTCAGAAGCATCAGGCTTTCCAAATAAAATATTATCTCGAACACTAGCACCAAAAAGATACGTTTCTTGGAAAACAAAGCCGAGGTTTTCTCTTAAATCTCGGAAGCTTAGTTTGTGAATTGGTTGACTATCTAATAGAATCCTTCCTTTTGTTGGATCATAGAATCGGCCTACTAGCTTTAATATCGTAGATTTTCCGTTACCGCTTGCTCCGACTAAAGCGACTTTTTGTCCAGTGTTAATGGACAAGCTGAAATTACTTAGCACACTCGGACCATCTGAATAGTGAAATGACACATCTTGAAATACAATATTACCCGGCACCTTATCAATGGTGGCTGTATGTTCTTCTTCTTGAACTACAGATGGAATGTTTATAAATTTGTATAGCTTTTCTGCCTGATCCATTAAAACCCTTTGCTCTGTAATCGTAGTCACAACCGAAGTAAGGATGTGCATGGTTTGAAAGTAATAGAGAAGAAACGCCACAAAAGCTCCTGTAGACATTGCCCCCGTTAATGAAAGGTGGGAACCAACAATAATAATGGCGACTCCACCTATATAGTAGGACATCCGACGATTGGTACCTCTCCAAAAAGCAAACCAATATGTTTTGATCATCATTTTATTCAATTGTTTATATCTGCTTTTTATATGTGACAGATCCCAATCCTCAGCTGCATTTGCACGTATGTCATTAATGGAAGCAATACTCTCGTAAACTTTTTGATTAAAACGGACACGATCATCTGCCATTATTTTTCCGTACATAGATGCTTTTTTCTCAAGGTAAGGACCAAATATGTAATATAGAAGTAAACTTGGTATTAGGATTAAGCTTAATTTCCAACTAATTGAAACCATCAAGGTGATAGAGATAATAGAAAAAATAAAATTATTAATCATCCATGGCAACAGTTGTCTGTATAGATTTTGTAAGGAGGCAACCTCTGTATTCATGAGAGCTAGGCTTTCTCCCACTGGATGCTTCTCAAAATAAGCAAACCCTAGTTTTCTTAGGTGTGAATAGATGGAAAATTGCATATCTCGTGAGGCTTTTTCTTGTAGAGAACGTTGGGCGATGTTTCGTATTGCTGAAAAAGTAATAATTAGGACAACTAGCATAACGACTAAGCCGATCAACCAAAGAAACGGATTTGTCTGTTGGCTTTCAAGAATGGTATCAATGAAATATTGAATCAGTTTAGGGATAACTAATTGAGATCCGGTGATAACTAATCCACACAATATGAGTAAGATTAATTTCCATTTATAAGGCTTTAAGAAAGACAGCGTCCAGAAATAGACACGTAGTAAAGAATCTGATTTCATTTTTACCTCCTTACATCACTTTTAAAGATATCGCTTACAAAAATATACCAAGAAGATAGAACAATTACAATATATTTTATGTTGCATCTTCGTTAAGAAAATCGTAGTGCGCCCGTTTAGAAACGTAGAGAATGAAGAGAATCAACCCTTTCATACCTAATGTTGTGCTACCAATGGTTCTTACATTATGAAAAAACGCAGAGCGCCCGTATACTCAGGCGTACAGGCTACTTCAATCCAATATTCATAATAAAGATAATCTCAATAATTTCAATTTAGTTTGTTCATTATAAATTTTGGTACTTATCCCTTTCTTAGTTCCAAAATTAAGATATTGGGTTTCATTTTGGTACTTAATCCCGCTTTAAGTATCATATTTAATCGTTTGCTTTCTGGTTTTGGTCCTTAATTGTCTTTTAAGTACTATTTTGATTTTGCGCTCCGATATTTTGCACTTATTTTTTTAGCGGACAATTTAGACTTTCGCCCAAAGGCATAAGGGCGATTCGTGAAGTTGCCTAGTTTTTGGGCGCTTGCGTAAACATACGCACAGATTTTATATTTTCTTGTCTTAACAAATAAAGCTCTTATAACAATGTGTTATAAGAGCTAGACGATTTTGCAAAATTATTTGTTCATTTTACTTAAGAAATCTCCAAGTATATCATCAAGATCTGCTTCTTCTGACTCTACTTCCTCATCCTCAGATTCTCGATTCTCTTTTACAGCTTCCTCCCAATTAATTGAATCTAAATCATCATCCAATGGGTCATGTTCCTTTTCTATCTCATTTACATCCTGTAAGCCAGCTTCTTTAGGCTCTTCTGGTAATTCTTCCTGTAAATACAGAGCTTCATCAATATCAGTAGAACTACTATTAAGTGAGGCTAATAAACCAGTCGCTCTAACCGGGTCATTTAAAAGTTGATATAAGATACTACCTAACAGTGCTTCTGAATGTTCATGTTTAATCCAATTTCGTTGCGCTTTGTTTAAACTGCCAGGAAGAGGAATCGTAATAGTTTCTCTTTCCTTAGAACTTGTTTCATTGATCCCCTTTAACACCAATTCAGCCATTCTGCTTGAAAAATTTCGTCGTTCGGTTTCCTTCAGCCGCTGGATTTCCTTTAAAAGGTAATCAGGCGTGTCTGAAGGAATCCGAAAAGAAATTGTCTGGCCTCTATTGATTTGGTTTGCTGATTTCTTCATATAATCACCTTATGACTTTTTCACTGTCTTTTTCTCTTCCTTCAATTTCTCAGTCTTTTTGGTAAATTCAGATAGCAGTTTATAGTAAGCGTTGGCCATCATCCAAATGCTTTCCTTGTCATCTTCAAAAAATTCAATATTGAAGCCATCTAAATTATTGTTAAGTGTTTTGATATACTCTTTTAAAACATTGGAACCTCCACCAACGAAATAACAAATTTCCGTTTGTGAATTTTTTTGCCAGACGTTTCTTAACAAACGATATTGTTTTTTCGCTAATTCCATCAAAATCCGATCAGTAATGTCATGAACACTTGTCCGACTCCCTTTTACCATGATGTGATTGCGGTCATTATTTCGTGTAATAATTTCGACGACATCACGACGACTGTCCACTTCAACACCATGGTTACTAAAGATTTCCTCACGAATGTTTTCAAGCGACTCGGACACTCCAAGATTAAAGCCTTGTGCTTTATCATCGTCAACAGTACGGTTCTTAATCACTGCAATATCAGTAGACAAACCACCGATATCTTGAATAAGAATCCGTTTATCGATTAGATCCTTATTAATAATTTTCAGGTCATGGTCCATCACTAAGTTAATATAAGCGGCAAAACCTTCGGGATATACCTTAACTTCGTCAAATTTAATATTTACTTTAATCCCTTGATATTTGGGTGTCACTAAAAACTCTACCTGATGAACCGATCCGAGAAGTTTCGAACGGTACCCTGCATCTTTTCCTTCTTTCACTTCACGAAGGGGTAACCCTGTTCCTAATGTGTAATTCGCGTCAATTACGTTGTTAGAGCCAGTTTTATTTGCTTTAGCCGCATCTAATGCAATCGATGCAAAAAGCATAATTAATGTCTGGTCTTCCTGTGACTTACCGCTTCCTGGATCAAGCTCTGTCGAATTGGTTGACTTCGATGCTAAGTGACCAACACGATAAATCGCATTGTTTTCCTGCAGGGCAGGGGAGTGCACGCGAATATGTATGCCTTCCAAAGGATCTTTTTGATCTAATTCCTCAATGCCGATGACCGGGCGATCTTCAATATCTCTGGCAGTAATATTCGGTATGTTGAACTCCTGATCCAACTCTCCAAATATCGCCTTCACTGAATCATTTCCTACATCAACTGCTGCAATTCTTGATTGACTCATTTTTATCATCCTTTGTCATTAAAATCTCTTCTTCTAAAAAGGATATTGCAGATGATAGACTTCATCAATAGCTGACGCCAAAAAAAATACAATTGTAACTTAAATGAAATATTTCGTAACATGTACACAAAACTGTGTGCATTGTTTGCTTTATTGTACACATACTTTTAAATTAACTTGTATACGTTTTTGTATACAAGTAAACGGTTTTGTACACTTTCTGTTTACATTTCGTAAACTTGTGTACTGAAATGTTTACACAAAAGAAAATAGAGGTAATTATCACACTCTACTTCCTTTTTTATCTGACAGTTGCTTAGAAATCTACTGATGATCTAAAATGTACATCTTAGTAAAAGGCAAAGACTTTATAAACAAGAAGTGGTCAGATTGCTTTTTTCAAGAGAACAAATATAGTGAACTATTGATCTAAAAGAAAGCTATCATACTATTCAATTAATATATTCTCTTTTCTTCCAAACGTGTTCTACTAATTTTTAAGTAACTGATATACATGATCAGCAACAAGGGGTAAAGAAAAATAAAAGATGGTTCCTTTCTGCTCTTTACTTTCCACCCATAAGCGACCCTTATGACATAGAATAATTTCTTCGCTAATGGCAAGGCCTAGTCCATTTCCTTTCACTTTACTCTTCGTGTAATGACGGTCAAATACATAGGGGATATCTGATTTCGAAATACCGCTTCCTTCATCTTGAACAGAGAAGATAACTTGATTTGAATCAGAAATAGTTAAGGCTAATTCAATCGTACCTTTATCTGTATGTTTGATTGCATTAGAAACTAAATTCGTCATCACCTGTTCCAAACGGATAACGTCTACTTCTACTAACGGATATTCATTGATTGAATCTGTCTCGAATCGTTGATGAAATTGGAGACCAGCCCGCTGTACCTCTAATGTA
The DNA here is from genome assembly GCF_900114645.1 of Gracilibacillus orientalis. Taxonomy (GTDB): domain Bacteria; phylum Bacillota; class Bacilli; order Bacillales; family Amphibacillaceae; genus Gracilibacillus; species Gracilibacillus orientalis. Next base: position 268,235 of record NZ_FOTR01000003.1, read on the forward strand.
AACATATTACAAAAGTGCTCATACAACTGATCGACAGGAATCGCTTCCATCGAAAAATGCATGTTTCCTGATTCCAATTTGGATAAGTCAAATAAATCTTTAATAAGCTTATTCAAACCGCCCATTCTCTTTTTAATGATAGTTAAATATTCCTTTTGTTTTACAGAGTCATCCACTAATCCATCTAATAATGCACCGACATACCCCTGAACTACCGCAACTGGCGACTGGAGGTCATGTGATACATTCGAGAGCAAATGTTTCATTTTTTCTTTGGAATTGGTCAACTGTTGATTGACCTCTGTTAATTGTTGATTCGTTTCATTTAATAATGCTGTACGTTTACTAACCTTTTCTTCCAAATCAGCATAAAGATAGGCATTTGCAATCGATACTGCTGCCTGAGATGTAATTAATGTTAAAAAATTTAATCGCTCATGGGTAAAAACGTGTGTGGACTTATTGTTTTCCATATACAAAATTGCAACCAGTCTATCCTGATTTACAATCGGCAGACACAAGATCGATTTTGCTTGTGTATCTTGAATATAATGATTTTCGGTAAATGGACCTTGTTCTGCTGCGTGATCTAACACAACCGCTTCCCTACTATTCACTACATAATGAACGATCGCTGTTGATAGACGCGAATGTTTCTTTAATGGTTGCAGTTTCTCATATATTTCAACATTGCCATCAATATGATTATAGGATACCAATTCAAGCTTGTTTTCATTAGGTATCAGGAAGGATGCATGCTCTGCACCGGCATAGGTTAAGAATATCTCCATTAATCTGCTAATTAATTTATTTAGTATTACTTCACTTGAGATGACTCTAGCTGCCTCAAAAATTGCTTTGGTATCTAAACTTTCTTTCGTATTAAAGCCAGTTGTAGCACTTTGTTTAATTTGCAACAATAATTCTGGATGCGTTTGCTTTAGATGTTCTGCGATATGCACTGCTCCCCAATTTACATAACCGTTATATGCTTCTGTCATATAGGATTTCGCTGTTTTAGAAAGCTGTTTTGATAAATAATAGGTTGCAGCACAATGATTGGCGATTGCAAAATCTTGAAGAAAACCATTTTCTTCTGCATTTTCTATTGCTTGATGATAATTGCTGACCGCCTCGTTATCATGTCCAGTAAGCTTTTGTTGCTCAGCAAGAATCAGTAAATACTTATGCAGATAGTTAGTCGGAGAGTGTTTAGCCCATTTTTTTAGTTTTTTTAAATTATTCTTTAACTTTCTATAGCCACTTTTTCTTGTTACCTCTTCCTCTTCCATTAGCTTAACTAACCATAACGAATGGTAAAAGAAGTATTCCGGTGCAACAACTAACACTAGTGTGTTATCCACGAGTGGTTCCAACTCCTGCATTAGTGATATTGCTATGGAACGATGATTAAACAAATACGCCAGCTGTAACCGAACGGTCTTATGCATAATAGCCGCGGAGTTATCATCGGTGAACTCGGGAAATTCCCAAGTAGGCTGTTTATCAGGTGAAGAAAGCGCAGCAATCCACCCTAACAACTCGCTTAAGAAATCATCGGAAATGGCATATTCATTTTTTTTAGCAAATGTTAACTGTCTATCGATACCCTCTTTTACCTGTTCCAAGTTATCTCCTTTGATATGTTGCGTCAATCCAATAAATGCACCAGTAGCACCAGCTAAATGCAAATTGCCTGTTTCGATACAAATCTGCTGGGATTTCTCTAAATATTCTAAACTATAACGAATATGCTTGCTCCAATGATTGACAAAAGCTCCAAAAACAAAGTAAACGCGTGCTTGTAATGCAGTATCTCCAGACTTTTTTACATGTTGAATCGCCAGTGTTCCAAATTGATAGCTTGCTTGATAATCACCAAAGCCAGCACTAAGTGTCAATGCGTAGTTGTTATAAACGAGAGCAGATACATCCATATCACCAAATTTTAATATTAAACGAAGTGCTCTGAGCATCAGAATCGTTGCTAAATTTTGATCGACATGATAGGTCGGAGCATTTGAATTAATCAGCGTTCGCATAATTAGTCTTTGATTTTCATCTGCTACAGGTGGAAGTTTTAATAATTCATCACCGCGTTTGTTTCCTAAAGCAATTTTCGTTAAGAGATATTCCTTGGCCACCATCGCTTTATTCGGCTTATCTTTCATTTCAATACCAAATAATCGTAAGCCAGTGAGTCCAGAATTTGTTGCTTGCGTTACTTCGTGAATATGTGTGTACAACGTTATTTTCAGATTGTAAATATACAGCATATCTTGTTTGGTTTTGGCATGTGTCAATGTGTCCTCAAAAATGTCTTCTGCTTCTTCAAAATGTTGGTTAAGGTATAATGACTCTCCATACCCCACCATAACAGTATACGTCTCGTCATAATCGCTTTGCCATTTATCCTGAGGCAATAATTGAAAGGCATTCTTATAAAATGTCAATTCAGATTGGAATGCTGCAGCACGCTTTGCCTTTTCCCCTGCCATGCGATTCCATTTGATTAAATCCTTTTGCTGAACGGGAGTTAGTCGAGATTGACAGAGATTCAAATGGTTCACGATCGAAAATATCTGTTCCTCGATTTCATCCGTTGTATAATGACTAATTAATTGTTCTGCTATCGTTAAATGACTTTGTTCTCGTTCTTCTATAGACATCGACGTATAAAATGCCTGTTGAATTTTATCATGTAAAAACCGATAGCTTGGGGGGTTTTCATTTAAAAGCTGTTCATTCTCATTGGGATAGACCCATTTATAGCGGGCATCCATCGGCAGTATAACCCCTTCTTCTAACCCGTCCCATAATCGATTAGCAGTAGTTACATAGCTTTCTCCAGCAATAGTTGCCAATAATTTAAGATTAAACTGACTGCCAATACAAGCAGCTAGTTGTATAAGTTTCACCGTTTCTGTTGATAACTTATTAATCTGTTTCATAATAAAATCAAGCATGGAATCCGTCATTGGAATCTGTTTCAGTGTGGTAAGGTTGATTTGCCACGTCGCTGTACTTAAATCAAAACTTATCATTTTTTCCTGATTCAATAATTGTAATAATTGAATGATAAAAAAGGGATTCCCTCTGGTAATACGATAAATTAATTCTACTAATGGTTCAGCATCTACCGCTTCAAGAGCAAGGACTTCCTCAATCCATTGTTCGATATGATTCTTTGCTAAGGGGTATATAGGAATAGTAGATACGCCTACTTCCGTATGATTTAGTTGGTTTAAAAATAATTCAAACGGATGACCAACCGATACTTCATTATCACGATAAGCACCGATGATTAATAAATTTCTTCTGTCTGGATTCGTAAGGAGATGTCGCATTAAATCAAGCGTCGCATTATCTGCCCACTGTAAATCATCGATAAACAATACAAGTGGATGATTCTCTGTAGCAAACACTTCAACAAATTTCCTAACCGCTAACATGAAACGGTTATGGACTCCTTGTGGAGGTAACTCTGACCCTTCTACCTGCTTGCCAATCAACCATTCAATTTCAGGAATGAAGTTAGCGATCACCCAAGCATTATTTGCCAATGACAGGTTTAATTTCTCTTTCCAGGTTTGAATACTGTCTGTATCTTCCGTTAAGATTTGCCTTATTAACGATCGAAAGGCTCCAATAATAGGTGCGTAAGGAATATGCTTCTGAAATTGCACAAACTTACCCGTAATAAAATACCCTTGTTTACTTAGTAATGGTTTATGGAGCTTATTGACCAAGGCAGTCTTACCAATGCCTGACGGGCCAGGAAGAAGCACAAGTGATGGTGCACCATGCTGGATATGCTCAAACTTACTAATAAGCTGCTCCAGTTCATTGTTTCTCCCATAAAGCTTATTTGGCTTTTCAAGCATAGGGCTTGCGTCATGTTCTCCTAATGAAAATAATTCTGTGCCATTATTTGCATAAAAAGCATGAGAACATTTTTCTAAATCTTTTTTTAACCCGTATGTACTTTGATACCTTTGTTCAGGCATTTTAGAAAGTAACTTCATAATGATATTGGATATTATTTTAGGAATCGATGGATTTACTTCATGAGGGGGATTTGCTGTTTGTGCAAGATGTGCATGAATAACTTCAACTGGGTCCCTCATTGTAAATGGAACACGACCAGTGACTATTTGATAGAACAGAATACCTAATGAATATAAATCGGTACGGTAATCAATGGGACGATTCATTCTACCCGTTTGCTCTGGTGATACATAGCTAACTTCTTCTATCTGATATGGTGTTATATCGGCTTGTGGCATTTCTTTAGAGAGCATAGTTGATTGCTGAAAGCCTGTTAATTTTATATGATCCGTATTGGGATCATATAAAATATGATCTGGTTGAATCGATTTATGAATAATATTTTTTTGATGAACCGACGCAAGAATCGATGTTAATTTAATGGCGATCTTTAAAAATGTGCTGATATCAAATACCTGATTACTTCTTAACCAGTTTGTTAATGGTTGCCCTTCAAAAAACTCCATCATTAAATAAGGTTGTTCCTTACTTTTTTCCAAGGCAACCGGCTTCAGAACGCCATAAAGATCTGCGTCACATAACGTATAATACTCATGAATTAATTCAGCTTTGGATTGAGGATGTGCTTTATTATGAAGAGTCTTTATCAAAGCTTGTTCATGGTTGAGGCTCGAAACGGCTTTATATAACACCCATGAGTTAGAAGCAATAATCGTTTCAGTTAGTTGATAATTCGACAATTTTTTCATCATCTATCATCCTAATTTTCAAAATTTTAAGTTAATTTTAACCAAATTTTAACTCTTTTTTAAACTCTTTTCTTATACTTTTCATGACGATCAAAAAGGGGGAAATACGTATGTTAGACTCCATGAAACAAAATCACAGTAAAGAACAGGAATTAGATAAGGAATGGTTAATTTTATTGACCATCGCAAAACAAAAAGGAATCACCGTTCAACAAGTGAGAAAATTTTTAAAAGAAAAGAAGATTATCGATTAAGGTGATTCGTAAAATCACTTTGTTCATTCGTTTGTTCTTCGATTCTATTAAATTTATAACCAATCCCGCGCACCGTTTCGATATACTTAGGTTGATTAGAATTTGTGTCTAATTTTTTTCTTAAATTGCTGATATGTACCATAACTGTCCGATAATCTCCTAAACTATTTTCATCCCAGATTAACTCAAACAATTTCTCTACACTAAAAATTCTTTCAGGATTCTGCGCTAACAAACATAGGATTTGAAACTCCTTTGCTGATAAATGTAATGTTTGATTATTTAATTTTACAACAGCACTGTCAAGATTAATTACTAATCCGGGGTATTCAATCATACTAGATTTTTTTTCAGAGATTCCATTTTGTTTGTTTTGTTGGGACAGCTTCCTATACCGGCGTAAATGTGCCTTTATTTTAGCTATTAATACTGGTGAACTGGTCGTTTTTTCAATAAAATCATCTCCGCCAACACCCAGCCCCAAAATTTTATCCATATCATCTTGTTTGGAACTTAGGAAAATAATAGGTATATCTATTATTTTTTTTATTTCCTGACAAAGCTCGAAGCCGTCCAACCTAGGCATTATTACATCTAAAATGATTAAATCTGGTGATTCCTTCTCTACCATTGTTAACGCAGCTACTCCATCTTCTGCCGCCAAAACTTGATAGCCATTTTCTTTTAAGTATAATTCTAGTATTGTACGCATATCCGCATCATCATCAACTATTAAAATTTTTTCGCTAGCCAACGCCTTTCCCCCTTTCTTAAACTTTCATCCGCGCGTTAATACTTTTTTCTCAACAATTGGGTATATACTTAACGTTACTTTTGGGTAATATAAACTATCTTCAAATGTGGTACTTTTATATTAGTATACCAAAGGTTTTACACAGGACAACAATAAGAAATATATTTTTTTCCAATATTTCGATTATATATTGGGAGAATTCTACTAACTAGTTAAACACCTAACTAGAAAAGATATTTAATTTCTAAAGTAAAACCTTTAACTTTTGTGGTTAAAGGTTTACTAGTAACAAGCTAAAATGATAGATGGAAAGGAGGTTAATCACAAATTTGTAAGCGTTTTATAATTTGGAGCTAATTTTATTTATGGAGGAATACAAAATATGAACAGGCATTTTAAAAGAATTATTTCATTATTTCTTATAGCGATTTTGGTCATTCCATCAGGCTGGATTACACCGGCTAAAGAAGCAGCAACGAACGAAGATATGCCAGTTCTTCTGTATCATCGAGTTGTTGAAAATCCTTCCAATCAATGGACAGACACCAGTATTGAAAACTTTGAACAGACCATGAAGTATCTCCATGACAATGGATATAACACTTTATCCGCAGAACAATATGTCAGTATCATGGAAGGAACGGAAACAGCTCCTGAAAATCCTATTCTATTAACCTTTGATGATGCTACTCCTGATTTTATCACCAATGCGCTCCCTGTCTTAGAAAAGTATGACATGCATGCTGTTCAATTTGTGATCACCGATTGGATTGGTACTGATTACAGTATGTCAGAAGAACAGCTGAAAAATTTAGCAGACCATCCAAATGTCAGTCTGCAAAATCACTCCAACACACACAGCGATGAAACTTGGGGAAATGATGGCAGTCAGAGAAGTGAAATAACAAAAGAACAAGCTGAGGAAGAAATTACTCAAGCTAATACGTATTTAAGTGATATTACAGGTGAAAACCCCATTCTCATGGCTTATCCTTATGGCAGCTACAATGATGCGGCAAAAGAGGTAAACAAAGAAAATGGAATCCAATACGCATTTAAGGTTGGAACACCTGACGAAGACGAATATGCTATGAGTCGTCATTATGTAGTAATGGACACGACGCTAGAAGATATTGCAGGATGGATCGGCGGTCCAGTACCCGATCCTGAAACAGAAACAGAAGACGAATCAGAGGCGAATACTGTTTATCATGAAACCTTTGAAGATGGATTAGGTGTTGTAACACAAGCAGGGAACGCACAATTGGATCCTGTTTCTGAAATCGTATTTGAAGGTAATGAAGATGGAAATGCGATCCATGTAAGCGAGAGAAGCAATAACTGGGATGGGGTTAACCTTCCATTCAGCAACGTCGGCATGGAAGATGGAAAAACCTATACAATTACCATTACAGGTTATGTAGATGACAATGTAACGATTCCAGAAGGGTCTCAAGCATTGCTTCAAAATGTTGACAGCTATAACGGACTGTATGCAGCTGCTGAATTAGTGGAGGGGCAATCTTTTACTTTATCTGGAGAATATACCGTTAATACAAGTGAAGACAATGCTTTACGAATCCAATCTAATGATGACGGGCAAACTATTCCATTCTATATCGGGGGTATTCTCATTATCGAAGAGAGGGCTTCAGAAGACGATGATGAAGAAGAACAAGAGGAGCCAAGACAACCTGCTGAAGATTTCACTACCATTACATTTGAAGACCAAACAACAGGTGGGTTTGAACCTAGAGGTGATTCGGAAACACTTACTGTAACCGATGAAGAAAATCATACAGAAAATGGTTCTCATGCTTTAAAAGTGGCGGAAAGATCAGAGAATTGGCATGGACCATCATTGCGTGTCGAGCAATATGTCGACCAAGGGCAAGAATATAAAATTTCTGCACGGGTTAAGCTGATCTCATCGGAAAGTTCACAGCTTCAGCTATCAACACAGGTCGGTGAAGGTGACAGTGCTAATTACAATAACCTGCAAGGAAAAACGATTAGTACGGAAGATGGCTGGGTACAACTCGAAGGAACGTATCGTTACAGTAGTGTGGGTGGCGAATATTTAGCCATTTATGTAGAAAGTTCAAATAATAGTACGGCTTCTTTCTATATTGATGATGTAACTTTTGAGCCTACCGATTCGGGAGAAGTTGAAATCGAGAAAGATTTGACTCCAATAAAAGATGTGTATGCAGACTATTTTTTAATTGGAAATGCAGTCTCCAATGCCGAATTTGAAGGTACCAGACTGGAGCTTCTTAACATGCATCACAACCTTGTGACAGCGGAGAATGCGATGAAACCAGGTTATGCATATAATGATGACAGAGAATTTGATTTTACTGCCGAAGATGCACTTGTCGAACAAGCTTCAAAGCAAGGGTTACAATTACATGGCCACGTACTAGTTTGGCACCAACAGTCAGATGAATGGCTACATTCTGATGAAAATGGTAATCCTTTAAGTCGGGAAGAAGCGCTTGAAAACTTGCGAAACCATGTTAAAACAACAATAGAGCATTTCGGGCCAAATGTGATTTCCTGGGATGTGGTCAATGAAGCGATGATTGATAACCCGCCAAATCCAGCTGATTGGAAAGCATCCTTACGTCAATCAGGCTGGTACCAAGCTATCGGACCTGATTACGTAGAACAGTCCTTCCGTGCAGCAAAAGAGGTAATAGATGAAAACGGCTGGGATATTAGCCTTTATTATAATGATTACAATGATGATAATCAGAACAAAGCAGAAGCCATGTATCAAATGGTAAAAGAAATTAATGAGAACTACGCAACAGATAATGATGGTGAACTGTTAGTTGACGGTATCGGCATGCAAGGACACTATAATTTAAACACCAATCCTGAAAATGTAAGACGATCCATGGAGAAGTTTATCTCTCTTGGTGTGGAAGTTGGTGTAACAGAGCTTGATATTACAGCTGGTAGCGATAATGAACTTACGGAGCAGCAAGCAAATGCGCAAGGTTATTTATATGCCCAATTGTTCCAGCTTTATAAAGAACATGCTGACCATATCTCTCGTGTAACATTCTGGGGTCTGAATGATGCGACGAGCTGGCGAGCAGAGCAAAGCCCATTATTGTTTAATAAAGACTTGCAAGCGAAACCGGCTTACAATGCTGTAATCGACCCTGATACATTTATAGAAGAACACGAACTTGAGGAGACAGAAGCAAATCATTCTACAGCTTCGTTCGGGACTCCGGAAATCGATGGAGCAATAGATAATGTTTGGAGCGATGTGCCAGCATTACCGATTAACCGTTATCAGATGGCTTGGCAAGGAGCAGACGGAACAGCCAAGGCTCTGTGGGATGACGAAAACCTTTATGTCTTGATTCAGGTAAGTGACTCTAATCTTGACGATACCAACGAAAATGCATGGGAACAGGATTCCATTGAAGTCTTTGTCGATGAAAATAATGGAAAAACAGCTTCCTATCAAGACGATGATGGACAATACAGAGTGAATTTTAATAATGAAACGTCCTTCAACCCTGAAAGCATTGCTGATGGATTCGATTCAGCCACTCATGTTTCAGATAATGGTTACACTGTAGAAGTGAAGATTCCATTTAAAACCATTACTCCAGAAGATGGCACAGAAATTGGCTTTGACGTACAAATTAATGATGCAAAAGATGGTGCCCGTGAAAGTGCTGCAACATGGAACGACACAACTGGCGCTGGCTATCAGGATACATCCGTATTTGGTATTTTAACACTTGAAGGTTCAGCAGACTCAACACCTGAACCGGAAGAACCTCAACCTGAAGATCCAGATTCCAAAGAACCAACACCTGAAAAACCAAAACAAGTCGTAACAAAACCAGTAGTGAAAAATAAACAAGCAACTATGAAAGATGATGACATCGATAAATTAGAAAAAGAAGACGAATTAGTCATTAATCTAAGAAATCATGACTCTTCCATCACCGTTTCATTTACTAGCGATCAAGTGAAACAGTTGAAGCAGCAAAACGCTACAATCACGATTAATATGAAAGATGTTAGCATTCAATTGCCTGCATCCGTATTTTCAAATGGGAATCAAGCGGTAGATATTGAAATTCAAAAAATGAAAGATATGGATGGGGCTTTAAGTGCTGTCTATGACTTTATCATTATGCAAGGTGACAAAGAAATCCGTCAGTTTGATTCGAAAGTTGCCCTTTCATTTAAAGTCGATAAAGATAAAGTAAAAGATTCTAACAATGTAAAATTGTTCTACTGGAATCCGGATGCGGAGACATGGGAACTCATCGGTGGAGAATACCAAAATGGGGTTGTTACAGCCGAAACTGGCCATTTCAGCACATTTGCGGTATTTGAGACAGAAAAAGTGGAAGAATCCAAGGCAGATCCAGTAAATCATGTTGATGAAGAAAATAAATTGCCTGATACAGCAACAAGTACATTCAATTATTTACTAGCAGGATTAATGATACTACTTATTGGTGCTGTCTTCCTCCTACTTATTAAAAGAAAAAAGTCTAGCTTGCTGTAACGTAAATAAAGAGACTGATAGCACTTCGTCAGTCTCTTTTTTACGTCTCTGTCATTGTAAATCAAACGTGATTTTTATTTACACTTGAGATTTACTATCAACTCTGTGCTCTTCTCTATCAATTTCATTGATAGTTGATATTACATTCTTATTTTGGTAACATTTATGAAAACGAATTCATAACCTTCATGTTACCCTCTTTCCCGAACTAATTATGCATAGATAAGAACAGATTGGCTATTCACTTGAAAGTGGTGGTAATTAATTAAAACTACTCCGTATTCAAGAAAAAATTCAGATTGAAGAAAGGAGAATACAATACCAATGAATAAGAAATTAAAACTAACCTTAGCATTATCGCTTAGTGTTCTATTGCTTGGATCACCGGTTAGTTATGCAAAGGAAAATAACTTAGCAGTTCCCCAGAATAGCACTGCCCAAGAAATTAATATCGACGTAGAAAGTAAGTTTCAGGAAATTGATGGATTCGGAGCTTCTGGTGCTTGGTCCATGGATCCAGTTGGCAGTGAATGGTCGGAAGAAAATAAAAACCTTGTTGCTGATTTGTTATTCTCACAGGATAAAGGAATTGGTTTATCCATGTGGCGCTTTAATATCGGTGCAGGTAGTGAAATGACAGACAAGGAAATCATTACAGATCGTTTTAGAAGAGCAGAAAGTTTTAAAACAGGAGAAAAGGAGGATTATGATTGGTCTAAACAAGCTGGTCAGCAGTGGTTTCTTCAAGCAGCAAAAGAACGCGGAGTTGAGGAATTTATTGCATTTGTAAATAGTCCACCCGTTTGGATGACGAAGAATGGACATGGACAACCAGACCCCTCTGTTGGTAGCACAAATCTAGAAGAAGAACATATGGATGATTTTGCAATATTTTTAGCTGATGTATTAGAGCATTTCGAACAAGAGCAGTTGCCTTTTAACTATATTAGTCCGATCAATGAGCCTACATGGGATTGGAACTATGCAGGACAAGAAGGAAATCGTTACAATATAGACGATATGAAAGAGGTTATCACAGCTTTACATAATGAGCTGGAAAACCGAGGACTTGAAACCGAAATTGACGCACCAGAAGCGGTAGAATATACATCACTTCTTGATGATGATATATATGCTGAATTTACAGGAAGTGATAGCAGATATAGCGGTGGCAATGCTAGTGGTGCTTATCCGGGTAAATATCGAGAATATATCAAGGAATTTTTAGGAGATAGTGATATAAAAGAAATGGTCGGTAATAAGGTTAGTACACACGCCTATTGGTCTGATCATTATTCTGGTGAAGACCGTCTAATTCCATTAAGAGAATCTGTACGGGAAAACATAGATCGATATGATAAGGACGCAAAAATATGGATGTCCGAATACTGTATTTTGGGAGATCACGGGCATGGCAGAGACCTCTCCATGGAGACTGCACTAGATGTTGCCCGACTCATTCATAATGACATGGTGGAAACACAAGCTTCCGCATGGCAATGGTGGTTAGCGATGTCACCTTATGATTACAAGGACGGATTGATCTATACAGATTACTCCGAACAGGGTGATGAACAAACAATCATTGAATCTAAGTTACTATGGGCTTTAGGTAACTACAGCCGTTTCGTTAGACCGGGAGCCTACAGAGTTGATCTTCAGGGTGCCAACGATAAGAACGGTCTTATGGGCTCTGCTTATTATCAAGAAGACGATGACCAGCTCGCTATTGTACTTGTCAATCATAGTGATGAAACAAAACCAGTAAATATTAATGTAGATGATCTACCTGGAAACAAGAAAACCATACAATTTAAACCATATGTAACTTCTGAAAACAATGACCTGGAAGAAAAAAACTTATTCCCCGGACATAAAACGTTTCATGTTCCAGCAAAATCGGTAGTTACATTAGTTGCTCAATAATAATTAAACAAAAAAGAATGCCGGTTTATTATAAACCGGCATTCCTCTATTAGTTAAACTGTTTTAGTTAACTGCTTTTTGATTCCGCACAAGTGACTGCGCCATTTACGTCTAGTCCAAGTGTCTCCTCTGTTGCAGTATGAATTTCCCGGAACATTTCAGGATTTTCCGCTAGCAACACACCATAAGATGGAACCATTTCTTTGATTTTAGGTTCCCATTCTTTTATATGTTTTGGGAAACATTTCTCCAATATTTCCAGCATAACTGGTACTGCAGTAGAAGCACCTGGAGAAGCACCTAGTAATGCAGCTATCGAGCCATCGTCAGCACTAACAACTTCTGTACCAAATTGAAGTGTTCCTTTACCACCAGTTTCCGTGTCTTTAATAACTTGTACACGTTGACCAGCTACGACTATATCCCAATCTTCACTTTTTGCATTCGGAATAAATTCACGTAATTCTTCCATACGTTGTTCCTTCGATGACAACACTTGCTGAATCAGATATTTCGTCAATCCCATTTCTTTTGCCCCTGCCGATAGCATGGTTAAAACATTATTCGGTTTGACCGAACCAAGTAAATCAAAATTGGAACCTGTTTTTAAGAATTTTGGAGAGAAACCTGCATATGGTCCAAATAATAATGATTTTCTGTTATCAATAAATCTTGTATCAAGATGCGGAACAGACATTGGTGGAGCACCAACTTTAGCTTTACCGTATACTTTTCCATGATGCTGCTCTATGATTTCAGGATTGTTACATACCATAAATAAGCCGCTTACTGGGAAACCACCAATATTTTTGGACTCCGGAATACCGGTTTTCTGTAGTAAAGGCAAGCTTCCTCCCCCACCGCCAATAAAGATAAACTTTGCAGTATGATATTCTATTTTGCCATTATCCATATCATGCACTTTTACTTCCCATGAACCATCACTCTTTTGTTTAATATCCTCCACACTATGCTTGTAATTTACTTCTACGTCTGTCTCCTCTAAATGGTCGAACAATTTGCGTGTTAACGCACCAAAGTTCACATCCGTTCCAGAATCGATTTTAGTTGCCGCTATCGGTTCGTCTGGTGTACGTTCCTCCATAATAAGTGGAATCCATTCCTTCAGTTTCTCAAGTTCATCGGAATATTCCATATCTTGAAACAGAGGAATATTTGATAACGCTTCAAAACGTTTTTTCAAAAAGGTTACATTCTCTTCCCCTTGGACTAAACTCATATGTGGGATTGGCATGATAAAGTCTTGTGGATTCCCAATCAGCTTGCTGTTAACTAAATAGGACCAAAACTGTCTTGATACCTGAAACTGTTCATTAACTTTCACAGCTTTAGTAGTATCGATTGAACCATCAGCTTTTTCCGTTGTATAGTTAAGCTCGCATAGTGCGGCATGACCGGTTCCCGCATTATTCCACTCGTTAGAGCTTTCTTCACCTGCTTTATCGAGCTTCTCAAACACGGTAATATCCCATTCTGGTGCTAACTCTTTCAGTAGTGATCCCAAAGTTGCACTCATCACTCCAGCACCAATTAAAATAACATCTGATTTTTTCTGTATGTTGCTCATTAAAACCTTCCTTTCCTGTCCCTTATCTGCAAAAAAAAGTAGGCTCTCCTGCTTGGTATAACAAAAAGTAAGGCATTATCCAGGAACAAACCTTCTTTCCCAATCATATATAGTCTTTTATAATTATTTAATATCTTCTATCATCTAACAATTATAAACTATTTAGGGGTGGAAAAAAAGTAAGAATAATGTCGCAAGGATCCAAAGGAAAATAGATCGGGTTAATTCTATTGAAACAACTAATACTAAAAAGAAGTAATTCAATTAATACTATTATCATAAGCAGTAGGTGTCTGTCGGATCGCAAATCAATCATTTAACTTTTCCTCGTTTAACCTTTAAGATGAAATATATAACAAATTGGAAAGGGTGAAACAAATGAAAGTATTAATTGCAGGTGCTAATGGCCAGATAGGAAAACATCTTGTCAAATTCATCCAAGATGAAGATAATCTAGATGCAAAAGCAATGATTCGAAAACAAGAACAAGCCGCTTATTTTGAAGATTTAGGGGCAGAAGTTGCTGTGGTAGATCTTGAAGATGACGTTGATGCAATCGCTAAGGCTGCAGAAGGAGTAGATGCGGTTGTATTCACTGCAGGTTCTGGACCACATACAGGCAAAGACAAAACCATTATGATCGATCTGGACGGCGCTGTTAAAACAATTGAGGCAGCAAAACAAGCCAATGTGAAACGATATGTTATGATCAGTTCATTCGAAACAAGTCGTGAAGCAATTCAATCTGCTCCAGAAGGTTTTGCACCATATGTAATAGCGAAGCATTATGCGGATGAATGGCTCACATCAACTGATTTAGATTATACAATTATTCACCCTGGTGGACTAACCAATGATCCGGGCAAAAACCAAGTAGAACTAGCTGAAAAAGTGGAAAGAGGCCAAGTTCCACGAGAAGACATTGCAAGAGTGATTGTTGCTAGTTTGAACAATGATTCTACGATTGGTAAGAGATTTCAGGTTATAACAGGAAATACAGATGTAGAAGACGCGGTTAAATCCATTTAAAAATCTAAGACAGCCCCATTTCCCTGATTGGCGAAATGGGGCTGTAATTTTATCCAAATGGGTTTTTGAACTTCTTATTCATGATTGTGAAATTTACATACACTAACTTAACGTATATGCTCTATAAGGGATTCGCACTGGCTTTAAAGCAAGTGAATACCTATTATATGCTTTATAAAGCTTTTACTCTGTCTTTATTGTCTTATAGTTATTTTCGTTGTAAGTAACGCACCCCGATATTATTAGGGATAATATCCGTTTTTACACTACTTTCATTTAAAAGGGTTTCCATTATATAAAATTTTCAAAGTCATCCAACAAATACGATCATAACGACAAAACAAGCCTCATCCATGCAGATGTAAGGCTTGTTTAATCATTGATAACTATTACCTTTTCCTATATTATCTAATTCTACGCCGATTCAAATGCATCCGTTTCTTCTTTTATAGCACTTTTCGTTGGCATAAATAACGTCAAAATTAGTGCAGCAATTGCTAATATCATCATAAAGAAGTAGGCATCACCTGAGCCTAGTATAGAAGAAAGACTTCCAATTTGTTCCGGAGAAGCCGTTGGTTTTTCATTTGTGATTTTTGACGCATGACTTGTTACTTGTGCTGTGTAAATGGTAACCACTACCGCCGTTCCGATTGCTCCTGCAAGTTGACGTACAGTATTAACAACGGCAGAGCCATGTGACCCTAAATTTTTAGGTAATGCGTTCAATGCAGATGTATTGAGTGGCATCGTAATGAAACTTAAACCAATACGTAAAACGATGGTACGTGTCATTAAATACATGAAAGAAGTCGAAGCTGTTAAATCCGTTACAGCCCACATCGAAGGAATCATAAATAAAAGACCAATAATAAATAACGGCTTTGCACCAACTTTGTCATATAATTTCCCAGTGACTGGAGACAAGACGGCATTGATGACAGCCCCTGGTAATAATAAAAGACCTGCTTCAAATGCTGTAAAACCTCTACCCGTTTGGAGGTAAATAGGTAGTAAGATCAAATCTGCATACATGATCATGGTTACTAACACATTGAGTAATGAAGTTAAAGTAAATACCTTGTACTTAAATACTGATATATTTAATACTGGATCGTTTGATTTTATTTGGCGAATACAGAAGAAAACCGTAAACAACAATCCAATGATTAATGAAAAAACAACAATAGAGTTACCCCAACCTTTATTACCTGCGTTACTGAAGCCGTATAATATAAACCCAAAACCAATGGTTGATAATAAAATACTTAAGAAGTCTAGTTTGGATTTAGCTGTTTCAGATACATTCACTAAGTATTTCGATGCAAATAAAATAACTATCAATACAAAAGGTGCTAAACCAATAAATAACCAACGCCATGATACATACTCTATAATAAAACCGGCTAAGGTAGGTGCAATGGCTGGTGCAAATATTATCGCAAACCCAATTAAGCCCATTGCGCTACCTCTTTTTTCAGCAGGAAAAATAAACAGAATCACACTCATCATAAGAGGAATGATAATCCCTGCTCCCACGGCTTGAATCATTCGTCCGATTAATAGAACCGCAAAGAAGGGAGCTGTTGCACAAATAACGGTACCCAATAATAAAAATAGCATCGAACTAATAAATAATTGTCTGGTCGTAAAACGTTTCATTAGAAAGGCTGTTGTTGGAATTAATACGCCGTTCACAAGCAGAAAGCCTGTCGATAGCCATTGAACGGTTGTAGCTGTTACATTAAATATATCCATTAAATTACTTAAAGCAACATTTAATAACGTTTGATTTAATACTGATAAAAAACAACCTGATATCATTACAAATAATAATATGCCTTTCTTCACTTCTTTTCTCTCATTTTCCATTTAGAAACCCCTTTATGATTGCCTCTTCGACATAGTATCGATAAAATATATATTAACAAACCGAAAATACCTTGCCTATATACAATTTCTTTAAAAACGTCAATTACTTAACATTTACATGCTATATGTTGATAAAACTATATATAAACGATAAAGGAGTTTGAAATGTCTATTCAAAAACAAGAAGATCCACGTGCTATTCGCTCAAAAAAAATGTTTAAAAACGCAGTTCTTTCTCTTTTAATAGAAAAACCCTCTATATCACAGTTAACTGTTCAAAAAATCGCTGATCGTGCGGAATTAAACAGAGCTACCTTTTATCTGCATTATCAAGATATTTACGATTTATTAAAACAAATAACTGATGAAATCTTTGACGAATTGTCTATAAAGTTAAGGCCTCTTATGAAAGGGGAAATCATACTTGAACGAGAACAATTAACGGTATTTTTAGATTATATATATGAAAACCGAAAATATTTTGGTGTTTTATTTGAATACAAAAGCTTTGAAACTAACTTATTTAACCTTTTTAAAAATCTCATAGAAACGAGAAGAAATGACAAACAAAATGAATTACCCAAAAACTATGTTTCCATTGATATCCGAACAGCTTCCTTAATGGGCATTATTATGTGGTGGATTAAAGATGGCATTCATTTTAGTTCTGAATATATAGCAAACCAAATCTCTTTGATGTTCGAGCGCTGAAGTAATAAATGCACCCTCAGTTGACAACTTACTTACTAGTAAGTAAGATCATATGTATGATTAATAAAAAGTCACAGATCATTGAATTGACTCTAAAGAACATTAAAGACAAAGGATTCTTATCTTTTAGTTATGATGATTTAGCAAAAGAACTAGGTGTTACGAAGGCAAGTATTCATTATCATTTTGAAAAGAAAGGAGATTTAGGTATTGCTGTTTGCAACAGCATTGAAGAAGGTCTTGAAAAGGCTTTTTCTGAAGTGAAACAGGCAAGCATAAAACCTTTGGACAAGCCTTTAGCGTTTATTTCAAATAGAATATTATATATAAACAAAAATGATATGTGTCCTATATCTGCATTGCAGGCAGACTATAATTATTTACCTGCATCAATGCAGAAGAAAATTCAGAAACTAAGTCAAATGGAAATAGACTTTTTAACTGAATTACTTTTTGAAGCAAAAAAAGAAGGGTACCTAGAAGGCTATCACGACAATCTTGAGGAATTAGCCATTCTTCTCATCGCAAGCACTAAAGGAGGATTACAATACAAACGTATATTAGGAGATGAATTTTTCACTAAATTATGGGAACAATTCACGGATTTTTTAAAATAATAACCGAGGAGATGATGGTTTATGACACGAAGAGTTGTAGTAACAGGATATGGAGCCGTCTCACCGTTAGGTAATACGGTTCAAACTTTTTGGGAAAATATTAAAGAAGGCAGATCAGGAATTAAAAAGATTGAATCCGATGACTATAAAAACATTAACACCCAAATTGCAGGTTATATTACGGACTTTGAGCCAGAAAAATACCTTGATAAAAAAGAAAGAAAAAAGTATGACTTATTTGTCCAATATGCTATTGCTTCTGCACAACAAGCTTTAGAGGAATCCAACCTAGATTTGCAAGAAGTGAACAAAGATCGCTTTGGGGTTTATATTGGGTCAGGTATCGGAGGAATAGATACCATCTTAGATAATCATGAGGCATTAATAGAAAAAGGACCAAAGAGAGTTTCTCCATTTATGATCCCTATGATGATTAGTAATATGGCTTCTGGCATTATTTCTATGAAAACTGGTTTTAAGGGTCCTAGTTTTTCACCAGTATCGGCTTGTGCAACAGGTAATCAAGCCATTGGAGAAGCATTTTTAAATATTAGACATGGGTATTCTGATGGTATATTGGCAGGTGGATCAGAGGCTCCGATCAATCCTTTAGCTTTTGCTGGATTCTCTAGGATGAGGGCAATGTCAACTAGTAATAATTCACCCCAAGAGGCAAGTCGCCCATTTGATAGCAAGAGGGATGGCTTTGTTATGTCAGAAGGAGCCGGTGTTTTATTTCTTGAAGAGTATGAACATGCAATAGAAAGAGGAGCAACTATTTTAGGAGAAATAGTTGGTTATGGTTCTACAACTGATGCATATCATATTACTTCACCTGACTACAATGGAGCAGCAAAGGCTATGAGTTTGGCCTTAGATATGGGGAATATCGAATTACATGATGTAGATTATATAAATGCACATGGGACAAGTACCCCTGAAGGAGATAAATCAGAAACCAAAGCAATTAAAAGTGTTTTTGGTAATCATGCTTACGATATAAAGGTAAGTTCTACTAAATCAATGACTGGACATCTTTTTGGCGCAGCTGGTGGGGTTGAAGCTATACTCACCCTAAAAAGTATAGAAGATAATGTGGTACCTCCCACGATCAATTATGAATACTCAGATGAAGAGTGTGATTTAGATTATGTTCCAAACTATGCTGTTAAGAAAAATGTAAACTATGCTCTTTCCAATGGTTTTGGATTTGGAGGACATAATACAGTGTTGGCATTTAAAAAGTTTTCTAAGTAAATATTGAATTTGGCATGATGAAAAACGCCATTTTGATCAATCTTTTTCAAAATGGCGTTTTTTAACGATTTCTTCTTGATTACAATTGACCTAAACTCTCCATAAGTAAGTATATTCCTGTAAACAACAAGATGATATATGTAAATATACGGAAAACATTTTGATTAATCCATTTAAAAAGTATTTGTCCCAAGTACAGACCTATTAGTACTAGTGGTAACGCCACTCCGCTGGAAATCCAGACCGTTTTACTTGTTCCTGCAAAAATGACTTGGATGATTAAACTTATTAAATAGATAAATAAATAAAATGCCAGTGTAGTACCGCGTAACTTTTCCTTTTGAGTACCTATTCCAGAAAAGTATAACAATAATGGCGGTCCGGGCATTCCGATACTTGTTGTTAGAGAACCCGATAATCCACCTACAAGCAAATCTCGTTTTTTATTTTGTTTCACTCGAAACCTTAGTATAAGCATTATAGTTAATATCAAGATGATAATGCTAACCCCTAATTTGAGTTTGGTTATATCTATTAGTAAAAATGTAAAGATTCCTACCGGCAGACCGATGACACTCCCAAGCAAAACTCTCCGTAAGATCTTGAAATCAATATCCTTTAAAATCTTAGTTATTAAGGCACCAGAAATGATTAGTGATAAAAACAGATTTATTTGTATTGCTTCCCTAGGTTCAAATATCAAAAGAAGAAAGGGGGTAGCCAAAATTGAAAAACCAAACCCTGTACTTGTTTGAAGGATGGAGGCTACTATAATAATTACAAAGAATATTATTGTTTCCATATAGAACCTGCTTTCTGTACTCAACAAGAAGATTTTTAAATTTAATCAGTGCTATAATCCTTAATAACAACTATTAGCATATTGTATCACATTAGATTATAACCTGTGGATGACTTAAACGCGGACATTTATTCCGTTATATCTGGTGAAAACAATGATATGGGGATGTTCGTGGACAAGATGTCAACGAACACCTTGAAAATAGCTATTTTAATACAAATAACGAATCAGATGTCCGCCTGATTTAGAAACGTTAGTTGAATAAGACAATATAAATGAAACCATAGGCTATTTGTTATGTGATTTGATGTTTCCCCCAAGGTAAGTGAACTAATGTCGCCAACTTTTATAAATCTATTTTCATCTATTCCATAGTTAAGCTCTGTCACAAATAATCTGCATCCCTCGTCTTGAATAATGAAATAATTAAAGGAGGCAATCTTATGACTCAAAAATGGGATGTAGTAATTATAGGGGCGGGATTAGCAGGTTATGTTGCAGCTAATTATCTAGCTAAAAATGATTTGTCCATATTAATATTAGAAAGAGGTAAGCATGTTGGCGGGAGAGCGAAAACAGATAAGATAAAACACCAATACTTCAATCTTGGACCCCATGCGCTTTATAAAAAAGGAAAAGCGAAACCTATTCTCGAAGAATTACGTATTAATCTTAATGGTAAATCACCAAAATTGACTGGCTTTTTAATCGAAAATAATACGGCCTATGTTGCACCATTAACTCCTTCAGGGCTTTTTTCAACAAGTTTTCTTAATTGGAAAGAACGTTTGGAATGGGTCGGCGTTTTGATGAAAGTGAATAGAATGGATACCGAAAAGTTAGCAGACCTCACATTCCAACATTGGGTTAAGCAAATCGCGTTATCACCAAAAGTGGAGGCATTGCTTTATGTATTAGCGAGACTCACAACGTATTGTCATGCTCCTGACAAGGTGAGCGCTAAATTAATCGTGTCGCATTTGAAGGTTGGCATGAGCGGTGTACTGTATTTAGATGGCGGTTGGCAGACGATTATTGATCAACTCCACAATAAAGCGGTCATTTCCGGTATTCAGGTTCACTCACACTCTGTTGTAAAACATATCGCCCCTTCAGTAGATCATCATACATTAATGCTGTCTAATAATGAAGAAATACTCGCAAAAAGGGTGATTTGTACAACTCATCCTCAAGAACTTAATAACATGTTAGGTGCTGAGGCAAACCTTCTTCAGAATCGTTTTTTTGCCCAAATAACACCTATAAAGGGAGCAACTTTAGATGTCGCTTTAACACAGCTTCCTAATCCAAAGTTATCGTTCGCTATGGGAATCACTGCCCCTTTCTATTATTCTGTACATTCAAATGATGCCCAACTCTCTGATGACGGAAAGAGTACCATTCTGCATGTGTTTAAATATCACTCTCCTCACTTGCATATAGATGGAAAAGAAGTTAAACACGAGCTTGAACAATTTTTAGAACAGCTGCAGCCAGAGTGGCAGAAATATGTGATAACAAAACGTTTTATTCCTAACATTATAGTGAATCAACGCTTACCCCGAATAGGTGATGAGCAAAACTTGAAACGTTCTGAAACGGATATCCCTGGATTATATATAGCAGGAGATTGGGCTTCTCCAAACTCCATTTTGTCAGAAGGAGCAATCAGCAGTGGAAAACAAGCAGCTCAGGAAATAATAAAAATAGAAAATGAGATGATATAATGCAAATTCGTAATGAGGAGTATCAACAATTTAAACCATTATTATTTTCATTAGGATATAGGCTATTAGGTTCCGTATCAGAAACAGAAGATATTGTGCAAGAAACTTTTTTAAGAGCGTTCGAAATAACTGAACAGGAAATAGAAAATAAGAAAGCATATCTCTGTAAAATGATGACGAACCGCTGTCTTGATGTACTAAAGTCTGCTCGATACAAGCGTGAGCAATACGTGGGACCATGGAATCCTGAGCCTCTACTTTTAGAACAATCACATGACTTTGATCCAACTGAAGTAGTGCTACAAAAAGAAGGATTAAGTATTGCCTATTTACGAATGATGGAGCATTTGACACCAGATGAAAGAGCCACCCTCCTTCTAAAAGAAATATTTGACTTCACATACGCAGAAATTGCAAATATTATTGAAAAGAAGGAAGAAAACTGCAGAAAAATTTTCAGTCGAGCAAAGCAAAAAATCTCACTCACAGAAGGTGAAAGCCTAAACTATGAGAAGAATAAATCAGTTATTACTGACTTTATCCAGGCATTTCAAACGCAAAATATGGATGCCTTATTAGAACTAATTTCTGAAAATGTTACGCTGTTTTCTGATGGCGGAGGAAAAGTCCATGCCGCTGTTCGTCCCGTTGTATCACTATCCAACGTATTGGCATTATTATACGGCATAACAAAAAAGACTCCTGAAGACTTTTATCTTGATATTAAAAATGTCAATGGTCAGCCAGCAATTTTGATTTATATGAATAAAGCACTTCAAAGCATCATGAGTTTTTATATTAGTAACAAGAAAATTCACGAAATATATTTAACCGTGAATCCTGATAAATTGCCCTAAAATATGGACTTTTTTGCATAGCTTGTCTCCTGTATTGCATATATATAGACTATCAAAGGCTAAGGAGGCTTTTTATGCTAAGGAATATATCATCCTATCAGATCATTAGGTATGTAGTTGGCTATGTTTTTATAGCCTCAGCTCTTATGAAATTAGTAGTTGCAGATTTTACAGGTCCATTTTCTAATTATGGTATACCGTATCCTCAAGTAATGGTATTAGTTGTCGGGATTACAGAATTAATATGTGGTGTACTAATCATTTTTAATTACTATGTGAAGAAAGCGACTATTCCTTTATTAGTAATTATAATTGCTGCATTAATCCTTACGAAAGTGCCTGTGCTACAAACGGGATTACTCGAATTTGCGTTTGAAGCGAGATTAGATATTGTCATGTTTTTCCTTCTTTATATTCTTTGGAAAACTAATGTTAACACAAGTCATTGAAGGTGGGACAAAACATAACTTAGATACTCTTACCAATGCTCTACCTCCTGTGCTTGTTGCTTCTTCCTTGGAATACTATTTCTGTTCCTTGGAAAAGTGTTTCTGCTCCTTGGAATCCTAGTTCTCTTCCTTGGAAAAGTGCTTCTGCTCCTTGGAAATATTCATTTTTCCAAGGAAGAATGATACTTTTCCAAGGAACAATAAACACGAACATCCAACTTGATGTTCGTGTCTTGTCATAATTCGAGTACTTCTGTCCCACCCTCTTCTCTTTTACTCTATACAAACTCGTCTAGAAACGTAGCGACTTCAGAATCAAGGTGTGCAAGTGACGCGATGATGACTTTTATAAGGTCGATTCGTGAAGGCGCCCATTTTATACTTTTTTGTCTTATAAAAAAGACTGCCGATATCTTCCCGACAGCCTGTGAATCAAGAGATTACTGATTGCTCACATGTACATCCATTTGTGGATATGGTATAGAAATGTTTTCTTGATCAAATTTTATTTTAACTTGTTCCAAAATATCAAAATGCACATCCCAGTAATCCTCTGCATTGGCCCAAACTCTAACCGTATATTCTACTGCACTATCACCATGTGCAGACAAACGGATAAATGGTTCCGGATCTTGTAAAACAGCAGAATGACTATTCACTACATTCTCTAATGTATGTAATACGTGTTGTGCATCCGTTTCATATCCTACGCCAAAAGTAAAATCAACTCGACGAGTGCTATTTACTGAATAATTCACAATTCCAGCATTAGATAAACCACCATTTGGAATAAAAATCACTTTATTATCAGGAGTTGTCAATTCCGTATACAATATTTGAATGGCCTTAACCGTTCCGCCGTATCCAGCTCCTTCAATATAGTCCCCTACACGAAATGGACGAAGGGTAAGTAGTAAAATTCCTCCAGCAAAATTGGCTAACGAACCTTGGAAAGCTAAACCAACCGCAAATCCTGCAGCTGCAATAATTGCCGCAAATGAGGTTATATCAGCTCCTAATATACTAATTACAGAAATTATAAGTAAAATTTTTAAAATGATACTCATCATTGATTGAAGAAATGGTTTTAAGCTTTCATCTAATTTCGATTTTTCCATTTGATTGCCTACAATTTTCATAATTATTTTAATAATGGCAAGTCCGACAATTAAAGTAATAATGGCAAACGCAATAGTCTTTCCCGTTTCTATAGCTAAATTAATCCAATCCATCCCTATCTTCCTTTCTCTCTATTATTTGATAACCATAATAAATTTCGAATGTCATAAAGCCTTTCTGACTATATATAGAAAAAATTTCTAATTAAATTATAGTCTTATGTGGTTTATTCTGCAAAAATATGATTTCCGATTTGAGTTACGGTTTCTCGAGTAAAAATCCATTCGTCTGTAGCTTTTTCAGGGTTATAATAATATGTCGTACCGTTCGTTGGGTCATAACCATCTAATGCATCGATAACCGCATGATAAGCATCTGTATTCGGTACAAGATAATATTGATCATCTTGAACTGCGGTGAAAGCATTTTGCTGAAAGATAACGCGTTGAATTGTATTTGGGAATTCAATGGAGGCTTTCCGGTTTAGAATAACAGCTGCCACCGCTACCATCCCCTCGTATGATTCCCCTCTTGCTTCACCGTGTACTACCCTTGCCATCATCTCGACATTGTCGATTTGATTTCGGGTTTTTATTCCTGTGATTCCATCTACCCAGAGATTAGTTTCATATTGAAAATCTTTTACCGCTCTTTCTGTTAATGAACCAAAATACCCTGTAGGTTCCGCATTTAAATACCCCATTCTAAACAATTTTTCTTGGATATCTTGTACTTCTTGCCCTGAATTTCCTTTTTCTAATGTAGTCGCCGCTTGAACCTCCGTATTTTCCCCCACAAATAAAAATACTATGAACAAAATAAATACGCTATTTGTAATTATTTTTCTCATTTGCTCCTCCTCCATTTCGACAAAATTTATATAATTTTTCAAAAGATATCAAATGCTATTCCTTCAAAACAGCCAAACTCACTTTCACCTTAAAGGAAAATCAATATAACTATACCCCCATTATTAAAAAGCCAAACTCTAATAAATCTATTTTTTCGACATAATGCACTTTTAATTGTCATAAACTATCAAATTAGCTGTTATATGTCTGGTTCCTCCTTCTTATGTTCAAAAAATTAGCTCTACGATACTCGTGACTCAGTTCATCACAACAGTAATATCAACATTTATTTTGATATGCTCAACGATAAATAATTTGATCGGAATATATGCACCATATATAATAAGTTAGCACCCTCACATAGTGACCACATTTAACAACAGGAGTGAATTATGAATGGAACTTCAAGCAAACCCCCAATTACTATGGTTTATTGGGATTTATGCTGTAATAATGATCGGACTAGGAATTTATATGTCCAAGAAAGTGTCAAATAGTACAGACTTTATCCTAGCAGGAAAGAGCTTAGGTCCTTTGGTATTGATGGGTACCTTGCTAGCTACCTGGACAGGAAGTGGAAGCATATCAGGTGGAGAAACGTCTGTTGCCTTTAGTTTTGGTATTTTCCCTTCCCTGCTGTTAATGATACCAACTTTAATCGGTATTTTTACCCTTTATATAGCGGCGCCTAAAATCAGAGCATTTGGAAAATATACGATTTCAGGAATTCTTGAAGAAAAGTATGGTGCCTCTGCTCGCAATCTTGCCAGTGTTATTGTTCTTTTAGCTTATGTAGGTATCGTGTCTTATCAAATGAAGGGATTCGGATTTATTCTCAATCTTACAACAGGAATGAATGTAGAGACTGGTACGATCATAGCAGCTGTTTTAATCATATTTCTTGCGATGATTGGCGGTCTTAAATCTGTATCTCAAACAGATGCAATAAGTGGATTTTTAATGGTTGGTGGCTTAATAATTACCGTACCAACTATTTTCGCCGTTGCCGGTGGTTGGGATTCGATCGTTGAAAATGTCCCCGATTCTCATCTGACTGTAACGGGAGGACTAACAAACATCCAGCTAATTGGCTATCTACTACCGTCCTTATTCCTTTTACTTGGTGACCAAAACATGTATCAACGTTTAGCGTCATCAAAAGGAGATGCCACATCAAGAAAGGCTCAAATAGGTTGGCTACTTATTATGTTAATAATTTCACCAGCCATTTCACTAATTGCATTTGCATCTCGTTCTTTATTCCCTGATATTGATCCAGGGATGGCATTAATGGCGACAACGCTCGCAATGCCTATAGCAATTGGAGGAGTTTTACTTGCTGCAGCCGCTGCTTTTATCATTACAACAGGGAATTCCTATTTGCTTTCTGCAGCAACAAATATGACGTATGATATATATGGAAAGTATATTAATAAACATGCATCAGATGAAAAACAATTAAGGATGACAAAAGTTTTTATCGTAATCCTTGGTGTATTTTCCTATTTATTGATTCGTTTTTTCCCAACGGTTTTAGAAGTTCAAATGTATGCTTATACAGTTTATGGTGCAGGTATAACACCAGCGATTTTGGCTGTATTCTTCTGGAAACGCGTTAGTGCAACTGGTGGTATTTCATCCATGGTTGTAGGTGTTGTAACAACATTAGTATGGGAAATTATACTTGGCAAACCGTTTGACTTAAACAGTGTCGTTATTTCAGTTCCCGCAGCATTAATAGTATTAATAGTTGTATCATTAGCTACACAAAAGAAAACGACGAATAATTCCTGATAGGAGTGTCCAACATGCAAGAACGATTAACAAAAGTAACTGAATGGATGAACGAGAAAAATATTGAAGTAGCTTTCTTGAACTCAAAAGAAAATGTCTTTTATTTATCTAATTTTTATACAGACCCACATGAACGTCTGATGGGAATCCTCGTATTCAAACAAGCTCAACCAGTGTTTGTCCTACCTGAAATGGAAGCAGGTCAATTAAAAGATGCAGGTTGGGAATACGAAATTATTGGATATTCTGATCACGAAAATCCATGGAAACTCATTAAAACTACATTAGAAAAAAAGCAGTTAGAAAAAGCAGAAACAGTCGCTATTGAAAAAGATGTTCTTACTTACCAACGAAGTGAGAAGTTTCTATCATGCTTCCCAGAGGCAAAAATAATATCTATGGAAGAAAAATTAAATGACATGCGTGTTGTGAAAGATGATGGAGAAATTACCATCATTCGCCGCGCTGCAAACATGGCTGATTATGGAGTTCAAGTAGGTATTGATGCACTCGAAGAAGGCATTAGTGAAATGGAAGTATTAGCAAAAATCGAATATGAATTGAAAAGAAAGGGAATACGAGAAATGTCCTTTTCGACTATGGTACTATTTGGTGAAAAAACTGGAAACCCACACGGAAATCCAGGTGATCGAAAATTAAAAGCCGGTGATATGGTTCTCTTTGATTTAGGAGTTATAATGGATGGCTATTGCTCAGATATCACACGAACCGTAGCATTTAAATCAGTCACCGATAAACAAAAAGAAATTTACCAAACTGTATTAAAAGCGGAACAAGCATCCTTAGAAACAAGTAGACCAGGTAATCGTGTCGGAGATTTAGACAATGTTGCTCGACATATTATCATGGAAGCAGGATACGGAGACTACTTCCCACATCGAATCGGCCATGGCATGGGAATCAACGTCCATGAATTCCCTTCCATAAGTCATCTTAATGATGGAATCCTAACAAAAGGCATGGTCTATACGATTGAACCAGGGATATACCTTCCAGGGATCGGTGGTGTAAGAATAGAAGATGATGTACTAGTTACAGCGGATGGTTATGAAACATTGACCAAATTCCCCAAAGAACTACAAATAATAGAATAATTA
This sequence comes from Gracilibacillus orientalis, assembly GCF_900114645.1. Lineage (GTDB taxonomy): Bacteria > Bacillota > Bacilli > Bacillales > Amphibacillaceae > Gracilibacillus > Gracilibacillus orientalis. Next base: position 296,266 of record NZ_FOTR01000003.1, read on the forward strand.
ATCAGTGTTAATTGTTTCGCTCTAAGCGAGGTGTATAAGTGCCCATATAAGGAACTTGTCGGTTGTTTATATGGGTATTCATTGCACTTTTGGATGGCATCCACGAAGTCCAGCTCCAAAATATACATCTTAAAGATTCTCCCCTATTACATCTCTCCAAATCTTTCCTACGTCGCAACATATATTAAAAAAATCTAGCTCCATCATACATGATAGAGCTAGATTACCCTTAGTTAAAGGGACTGAATTATATTATGCCATAGTAATCACGATCTTACCTGCAGCATGATGGGTTTCACTTAATGCATGTGCATCATGAACTCCTTTTTGTGATAAAGGAAATGTGCTGCCCACAATGCTCTTCATTTTTTTATTTTCTAATAGGTTAGCTAACATACTCAGTTGTTTACCATCTGGTTGAAGCCATATGCCTTTTGCTGTAATATTTTTCTCTTTTGCTTTTTCCTGATTTGGCTCACCTACAATGGATATTAATCGGCCAGTATTTTCTTTAAGGGCATCGAAACTGTCATTTTGTGTATCTCCACCAATCGTGTCATAAACAAGATCTAAATCCTGTACAACCTCTCTGAAATCAGTTGAACGGTAGTCAATCACTTCATCCGCTCCTAGTGATAATAGAAGTTGATGATTCTTCTCGCTTGCTGTTGTGTACACATATGCGCCTGCTTCTTTAGCTAATTGAATCGCGTATGTACCAACTCCACCAGCCCCTGCATGAATTAATACTTTTTGTCCTTCTTCCAGCTGTCCATGGTCAAATAAACCTTGATATGCCGTTAAACCAGCCAATGGCACTGCTGCAGCCTCCTCAAAGGAAATATTGGCTGGCTTTTTTGCTAATAAATGGTCATCTACAATGGTATATTCCGCATAGGTTCCAAAGCGTGTTGTTTCTGGGCGGGCAAATACCTCATCTCCCGCTTTCCAATCTGTTACTTCTGGTCCTACAGCTTCAATAACTCCGGAAACATCCCAACCAAGAATAATGGGGAATTCCCAATCAAACATTGGCTTCAGATGCCCCTCACGAAGTTTCCAATCAATCGGGTTAATGGATGTTGCTTTTTCACGCACTAATACTTGGTGCTCTCCTAGTTCTGGTAAAGTAACTTTTCCTTCTTCTAATACATCTTTGTCGCCATATTCATTAATAATCACAGCTTTTGTTTCCATATGATTTCACTCCTTTTCATTTGCTCGGCACTTTCTTAGTCCGATATTCATATTGTCCCACTTATAGTATGACTTTGAAAAACATTCTGATTCTCGAGAAGGTCAAGATAAATGTGCTGGATAGTGTCCCATACTATGCTTGCTTTCATGCTTAACAGTTATCAATAGTGCCATTCCACTAACCAATAAAAGTACACTACTAAAATAAAAAACAGTAGATATTGTATACAAGCCAGCAAGCCAACCACCCATGACTGGACCAATAATATTACCTAAAAAGCGAACACTTGTATTATAACCTAACACTTCGCCTTGAATATTTAATGGTGTTACTTGACGAATATAAGCAGTTCTAATCGGAATGACGCCACCAATTGCCATTCCTAATAAAAAGCGAACAATTACTAATTGCCAAATATTATTTACTAATGCTCCTGGTATGAAAAATACTGCAGACAATAATAACAGTACTATTAAGACCTTTTCATAACCGATGCGATCCCCTAATTTACCCCAATTTCTAGACATAAAAAGGTTTCCTAGTCCCGCTGCTGAAAAAGCAAGCCCTGAAAAGAATGCGATACTGGTTGATCCATGTATTTCGCTAACATATAAAGATAAAATTGGTTGAATACTGAAGTTTGCAACCTGTACAAACATAGATACAACCATGACCATCACAAGTACAGGATTATAAATAATATGTTTAAGCACTTCTATTGAAGAATAACTTGTGCTTTCCATCTTTGGCGTTTCTAATTTTGCCTCTTTAACACCAAACACTACAAAGAATGCAGCAATAAACAATGTAACAGATGTCAGTTGGAAAGTTGCGGCATAACCAATAGTATCCGCTAAAACTCCACCAAATAATGGTCCTAATAAACTTCCAGTTACATTCCCCGTCTGTAATGTTCCTAATACTTTACCAGCTATATGTTTTGGTGTTTGGGTAGAAATAAATGCTTGGGACATAGATATAAAACCCGTAAAAAAACCCATAAACATCCGTAATATAAAGAGCTGATGGACATTTGACACAAAGCCCATAAGTAACACACAGATCCCTAATCCAAAACCTGCCAGCACCAAAAATAGCTTGCGCCCATGTTTGTCACCAAATCTTCCCCATATTGGTGACACAATAAAAGCAATTAAGAATGTAATCGCAAATACCCAACCAGACCATGTTTGTACATAATCACCTGAATAATTGCCTAATGTTCCAATATATAAAGACAGGAATGGGATTACCATTGTCATACTTGCTGCAATGAAAAAGTTCGCAAACCACATAATTGACAAATTACGCTTTGCTAGTTGCTCTTGATTTAGAATAATAACCCCTTCTTCTTCTATTTATTTCGATTCCCTAAATAATATAATACGCTTATTCTTGACAATGTGGAAATATTCTGCATGCATATTGGCTTATTCGAAAAATTGTGGCAATTTCATCATTCATCGACAATTTTGATTTTCTGGTATTTATAACTATGCGATTATATGAATCTACTAATGAAAATTTGGAAAGAATAATAGTGTAGTAATTTTTTAAGTTATAAGAATTATCAGGAGGAATAACAGTGGAATTAATACAAATTTTAATCAAATTAGTTATAGGTTTCTTTTTACTATTTCTGTTAATCAGAATTATAGGACAGAAAATAATAGACCAATTTACTCCCTTTCATTTTATATCAGCTATTGTCTTAAGTGAGTTGTTGGGAAATGCCGTCTATGAAAATAATGTGCCTATTATCTATATCTTCTTCACTCTATTTATATGGGGAACTTTACTGTTTTTAGTTGAATACATTGCTCAGAAATCTCTTTTATTAAGAGGAAAGTTTGAAGGGAAACCTTCCGTGGTTATTCGAGATGGTCAAATTGACCTTGACCAGATGAAAAAAAGCCGTATGAATCTTAATCAGCTACAAAGCTTACTTCGACAAAGCGAAATTTTTTCCATTCGTGAAGTAGCATTCGCACTGATAGAACCTAACGGCTCCATAAGTGTATTAAAAAAGGCACCATACCAAAAAACTACCTTAAAAGACTTTAATATGCCACCTCACCCTGTTTATCTTCCCATAACGCTGATTAAGGATGGCGAAATAATTAAAGAACATTTAAAAGAGATAAAAAAGGACGACCAATGGTTAAAGAACCAGTTATTATCCCATAACATAAGCAAAACGGAAGACGTACTTTTTGCAGAATGGCTAGAAAACGATGGTTTATTTGTTGTTCCGCACAAATCACTTTTACACCATTAAATAAAAAATACTATTATGTGCTATTTATTATACGATTTACACCAAAACTTTACACTACTATAAAACAATACCTGTACTGATTCGATATAATAATAAGTGCATAATTATTGTTATTATTAAATATTGTTTAATCCTTAAGGTGGTGTTTAATATGTTCGCTGGACATTTTGGAGTTGCTGCTGCAGTGAAAAGTAAAAACCCGGAATTGCCACTTTGGTCCCTCTTGGTCAGTTCACAATTAATTGATATTGCATTTGTTCCATTTAATTTAGCTGGAATGGAATCCATGGAGCCCATTGGTGAGGGTGGCTATGCTAACATGATAATTTATGCACTCTACACTCTTTCTCTAGTGGGGCACTGTTGCTATCTATTCTATCAGCCCTTCTTGCCGGAATATTTTGGGGCAAAAAATCCGGAATTATTATAGGTGTCGTTGTTTTTAGCCACTGGATTTTAGATTTAGTAGTCCATCGTCCAGATATGCCCATTCTCCCAGGCAATCTAGGTGATTTTCCGCTTCTTGGTTTCGGACTATGGCAATCTGTTTCCGCAAGTATTTTGGTAGAATTTCTCCTTATTGCGATCGGTTCCTTCTTTTACTTCAAGTATTCACTCAAGTCATCAGGTCCTGAACACAGAATAAAAGGCATTACAGCCGGTTGTATAATGACTGTGTTTCTTTTTCTATCATTAGGGATTGACGCTTTTTAACAACTTAAAAACGTTTGAATCAGAACCATATACCTACTTTCCAAAATGAATCCGATCCAAATGATTTAAATTAATTCTCCTTCTCATTTCATATAATAATCATTTTAGTGTTCAACATCGGTGATATGGTGGATATATCAATATATAACCAGCTTTCATTAGTAAAAGATACTTTTCGACAAAATGTGATTTGACATTCCCTTGATATCGTGATACATTTTATCCATTAATATTTTCATCATTGTGGATTGTTACTGACTTGATCAGGCATTACCATGTTTAAAATACACTTCCGTATTTTTAGAATGCGTTTTAGAAGATGGGGGAATGACCTTTGAAGTATATTAAAGCCTTTAATAACAACGTGGCTTTAGTAGAAGATTCCTCTGGGCTTGAGTGGATTGTGATGGGTACAGCTGTCGGCTTCCAAAAAAAGAAAGGGGATCCAATTGATGATTCCAGTGTTCGACGCAAGTTTGTAGCTGAACAATCAACAACTCGAAAACCATTATTACAAGTATTAAAAGATATGGATTCCGAGGTTTTGGATGTCTCTGTTGAGATAATTAAGAATGCCGAATCACACCTAGGAGTTTCTTTTAACAACAATATCTATTTAACGCTTGCCGACCATTTAAATTTTGCGGTCAAGCGAGCGCATGAAAGTTTCGATTATGCAGATACAAACCGTTGGGAAGTAAAAAATTTATACCCAAAAGAATACCAGGCGGCAAAAGATGCCGTTCGTCTTGTATTTGATCGTCTTGATGTACTGCTTCCTAAAAGTGAGGAAACGTTTTTAACCTATCACTTTGTAAATGGACAACAGACAAAAAAGACACAAATAGAAGAAACATTGAAAATGACGGAAGTGATCAACCGCATTATAGAAATTGTGCAGTACCACTTTCAGCTTAAGCTTGATGAAGAATCATTAAACTATACACGCTTTATTACTCATTTGCGCTATTTCTTCATTCGTCAATACAAACAAGATCCTGTTGATGGAGAAGAAATGGACCAGACACTTTTAGAAGTTGTCAAAACCAAATATAAAAAAGCGTATCAAGCCGTGGACAAGATAGCAGCCCTATTAAAGCAAAAATATGGTTGGACACTCTCATCGAATGAAAAACTATATTTAACATTGCATATCTGGCGCGTAACAAACCGTCAAAAAAATGAATAGTGTCATAGTGGATTGTTACTAATCATAAATTAGGCATTACCCAAACAGACAAAGTGTTAAAGCACTTGTTTTTGTTTGGGTATTTTTTTGGCAAAAATTAAGTGAAACACGCTTTAACCAGCCTTAATAAGAGGGAGGATTACTGATGGCTTCACATAAAGAAGTTGCAAAACAAATAGTAGACAAAATTGGCGGAAGTAAAAATGTTGACCAAGCATGGCATTGTGTTACACGCCTCCGCTTTAACCTAGATGATAAAGAAAAAGTAGAAATGGAAGAAATTAAAAAAATGAACGGTGTAATGGGGGCACAATTTTCTGGTGACCAGTTCCAGGTCATCATTGGGAATCAAGTATCCGATGTTTTTGCCGAAGTAGAACCACTTGTTGGAGTCGCTGGAAGTGGAGAAGTAAAGAACTCAGGAGAGAAACAAGGCGCTGTTTCCTTAGTAATGGACTTTATTTCTGGTATCTTCACACCGATCTTACCAGCACTAGCTGGAGCCGGCCTTTTAAAAGGTTTTCTCGCATTATTTGTGACAGTAGGTTGGCTTACAAACGAAAGCGATACTTACATGGTTTTAAATGCAATTGGTGACAGTGTATTTTACTTCTTACCATTCTTCCTTGCTGTATCTACAGCAAAAAAGATGCGTACGAATGAATACCTAGCACTGATTGTTGCTGGTACACTCATGTACCCTACTTTTATTGAATCATTCAACGCAGCACAGGCAGCTGGAACAACAGAAACACTTGACTTTTTAGGATGGGGATTTATCAATATTCCAGTTCTAAATTATGACACCAGTGTTATACCGGTCATTTTAAGTGTCATTCTATTAAAATATGTATATAACTTAGTGAAAAAAGTCATTCCGTCTGCGATTCAATTAATGTTCGCACCAATGATTGCATTTCTAATTGTCCTTCCGTTATCACTATGGATTGTTGGACCATTAGGAACAAATATAGGAAACTTTGTCTCAGACATTTTCAATTGGCTATTCGAATTTTCTGGTCTGTTTGCTGGTCTGTTACTAGCAGGATTAATGCCAATTATTATTATGACAGGGATGCACTATGCATTTGCGCCAATTGCGATTACAAGCATAGCTAGCTTAGGCTATGACAGTATGGTTATGCCAATGATGTTCATTAGTAACGTGGCACAAGCAGGGGCAGCATTTGGTGTTGCCGTATTAACAAAAAATAAACAAATGAAACAACTTGGCTTATCAAGTGGTATTTCAGCGGCCATTGGTATTACCGAACCTGCCATGTACGGGGTTAATATGAAATTGAAAAAACCATTCATTTTAGCGATGATTTCAGCCGGTATTCTTGGAGCATTTGCTGGCTGGTATGGATTGAAATCCTATGCAATGAGTGGAATTGTCGGGGTATTTGCTATTCCAATTTTCGCCGATCCAGCTGGTGAATCAGCAAGCCTGATTGTATCGATTATCCTCTTTATTCTTGCTTTAGTACTACCATTTATTTTAGTGTTAATTTTCCGTTTCAAAGATGTGGAGGATGACACAACAGCAGTAGCACAACCAGAAGTAGAAAAAGAAGACAACAAAGCAGTAGAAGCTACAGGAAAAGAAACGATGGTTCAATCACCATTAAAAGGTACGATTGTTCCATTATCAGAAGTATCAGACCCAACTTTTTCGGAAGAAATTATGGGGAAAGGAATTGCTATTGAGCCAGAAGAAAATCGTGTGGTCGCACCTATTTCAGGATCAATCATGGTATTCCCAGATTCTAAACATGCCATTGGTATTAAAGGGGATAATGGCGAAGAAATATTGATTCACATCGGTATTGATACAGTTTCATTAAAAGGTGAGCACTTTAAAGGATTAATTAATGAAGGTGACCGTATTGAAGTTGGACAACCTTTAGTGGAATTCGATCGTGAAGCAATCCGTGAAAAAGACATTCAAACAGTGACAATGATTGTTGTCACAAACACCTCGGAGTACCTAGATGTATTACCTATCCATGATGGTACTATCTTCGAAGGTGAACATTTATTATCACTTATAAAATAAGAATCATGGAGGGCGCATTCAAGTGCTCTCCAATCAAATAGAAGGAGTGACTTATAATGACAAAGACAATTAAAGGATTTAAACCAGACTTTTTATGGGGTGGTGCTACAGCTGCCAATCAAGTAGAAGGTGCTTATGACAAAGATGGAAAGGGCCTCTCTACTGCTGACATGATCAAATATATTCCAAAAGAAGAACGAGGTATCCAGAACATCTCCATGGACGTAACAGCAGACTATATTGAAGATGTGTTAGCAGGTAAAGTGAATGACCGTTATCCAAAGCGTGACGGTATCGATTTCTATCACCGTTATAAAGAAGATATTGCACTATTTGCTGAACTGGGTTTTAAAGTCTTCCGTCTTTCGATCAATTGGGCACGTATTTTCCCAAATGGCGACGATGCTGAGCCGAACGAAGCTGGCTTACAATTCTATGACAATGTCTTCGATGAATTAAGAAATTATGATATTGAACCATTAGTAACACTATCGCACTATGAAACACCATTGGAACTTACACGTAATTACAATGGCTGGTATGATCGTAGAGTGATTGGCTTCTTCACGAAATATGCGGAGACAGTGTTTAATAGATATAAAGATAAAGTGAAATATTGGTTAACTTTTAATGAAATCAATGTTATCACCCACAGCCCATATACTGGTGGTGGTATTTTAGTAGATAAGATTCCCGGTAAAACGAAAGAACAAATTGCATACCAAGGGGCTCATCATCAATTTGTCGCAAGTGCGCTCGCTACAAAATTAGCCCATGAAATTATCCCTGACGTCCAAGTTGGTTGTATGCTTGCACGTACGCAAACATATCCATATACGAATAATCCGGATGATGTTCTGGAAGCACAACAACAAAATGATTTAAACTTATTCTTCACTGATGTGCATGCAAAAGGGGAATACCCAAGCTACATGAACCGCTACTTTGCTGAAAATGGCATTACAATTGAAAAGGAAACCGGAGACGACGAAATTCTTAAACAATACCCTGTAGATTTCATTTCCTTCAGCTACTACATGTCCATCACTGTTGCTACCCAAGGTGAGCATGATGAAGTAGCAGGTAATATGATTAAGAGTGCTGTGAAGAATGAATACTTAGAAACATCTGACTGGGGTTGGCAAATCGATCCGAAGGGATTACGTGCCACATTGAGAGATTTCCATAACCGTTATGGCAAACCATTATTCATTGTTGAGAATGGACTCGGTGCTTTTGATACGTTTGAAAAGGATGGCTCAATCCATGATACGTACCGGATGGACTATTTAAGAAAACATATTGAACAAATGAAAGAAGCAGTAAAAGATGGTGTGGACTTAATGGGTTATACAGCTTGGGGGCCAATTGATCTAATCAGTATGTCCACTTCTGAAATGTCAAAACGTTACGGATTTATCTATGTTGACCAAGATGATGATGGTAATGGAACATTAAACCGCTCTAAGAAAGATTCATTTGATTGGTATAAGAATGTAATTGCTACTAATGGGGAAGAGTTGTAAAATTTTTTGAAGTGCGTTGCCATTTGAGGCAGCGCACTTTTTTTGTCACTAAATCAACTAGCTTCCTAGATCACTAATGAAAATGTACCCTTACCTGCTCCACCTTAATAAAATTAGCATCTACAACTTCCATAATTCCAAGCGCTTTAGAAAGCATAAAAATAATGTAATTAAAAAGTATTATATTTTCCAATCATCACGAATCCCTTACCTTTGTCTGGTATAAATCTATCATTTTATGGAAATTGATTGTACTTTTTCAATGAGTAATATATAATCCATTTTGTCAGCGTTTTCAAAAGTAGATTCGCATAAGGGGGAGAAAAGCATGGTAACCTTTTTCATTGGTATCGTATTATTAATTGTTGCCTATTTTACATACGGTAAATTTATTGAAAAAACCTTCGGGGTAGATCATTCACGTAAAACACCTGCTCTTGCTAATCAAGATGGTGTTGATTTTGTTCCGATGAAAAAACAAAAGAATGCCATGATTCAATTGCTTAATATTGCTGGGACAGGTCCGATATATGGTCCGATTATGGGTGCCCTATTTGGTCCGGCAGCGTTTATATGGATTGTTCTGGGTTCCATTTTTGCTGGGGCAGTCCACGATTATTTGACCGGCATGATATCGATTCGTAACAAAGGGGCGCATATACCAGAACTTGCCGGGAAGTTTTTAGGGAAAATTCCCCGACACCTGGTAAATGCCTTTGCACTACTGCTTCTCCTTCTGGTCGGAACGGTATTTGCTACCACATCTGGATCACTACTTCATATTTTACTTGATGGCCATGTAGCATTATTGATTATTTTAGGTGGTATCTTTCTTTATTTCGCATTATCAACGATGCTACCAATCGATAAGATTATTGGTAGTATCTATCCTTTCCTTGGTGCTATCTTGTTAATCGGGACAGTTGGGATTGGCATTGCAATGTTTACGTCGGGAAAAGGGCCAGCTATTCCGGAACTGACACTTGAAAACATGCATCCGGAAAACCTGCCCATATTCCCGATGCTATTTTTAACGATTACGTGTGGTGCACTGTCCGGGTTTCATGCGACACAGTCACCACTTATTTCCCGTACCGTGCAAAAAGAGTCACAGGGTCGTTATATTTTCTACGGGATGATGGTTGCCGAAGGGATTATTGCCATGATTTGGGCTGCCGCATCTATGAGTCTGTTCCACGGGCAAGAATTAAATGCCCTAATCAATGCTGGCACAGCCTCTGCTGTCGTCAATGAAGCATCGACAACTCTTCTTGGTGCAATCGGTGGTACTATTGCAGTGTTAGGTGTTATTGTACTTCCGATCACGTCAGGTGACACTGCTTTCCGTGCCGCACGATCCGTTGTTGCGGATTATATGAAATTAAGTCAAAAGAAAGTAGTGAATCGTTTAGTCATTGCAATGCCTTTATTTGCCTTGTCTATCATTTTAACGCAAATCGACTTTAACATTTTATGGCGGTATTTCTCCTGGGCAAACCAATCAACCGCTGCACTTGCCCTATGGATTGCTACCATGTACCTGCTGTTGAAAGGTAAAAACTATTGGATATCACTCGTTCCAGCACTGTTCATTACCGATATGGTGTTTGTCTATATACTGAATGCACCAATCGGTTTTAATCTGTCACTTCAAATGTCACATATCGGAGGCATTATCCTAACCATGATCTTTACTGTTTGGTTCTTCAAGAAGGCGAACCACAATAAATCAGACAGGATAAAAGCAGACTTGCAAAACGCTGCATAACTAATATGGAAAAACCCCCTAACACCTTTATATAAAGGTGTTAGGGGGTTTAGTTTGCAAAGGGTAGTACTACATATATCCTATTCTACTGACTTCCATTTACTAAATTAGTTGCTACAACACTTTTGATAAAAATGCTTGGGTTCTTTCGTTTTGCGGATTGTTAAATAGTTCATCTGGTGTACCTTGTTCTACGATAAAACCTTCGTCCATAAAGATAACACGATCGGCTACTTCCTTGGCGAAGCCCATTTCATGTGTCACGATTGTCATCGTCATTCCTTCTTCAGCCAAATCTTTCATAACCTGAAGTACTTCTCCGACCATTTCTGGATCTAGCGCCGACGTAGGCTCGTCAAACAACATAATGTGTGGTTCCATAGCTAAAGCACGAGCCATGGCTACCCGTTGTTTTTGTCCACCAGATAATTTATCTGGATAAACATCTGTCTTGTCTACTAATCCAACTTTATCAAGTAGCTGTGTTCCTATTTCTTTTGCTTCTGATTGTGATTTGCCCTTTAATCGTTTTGGCCCGAGAATAACATTTTCCATTACTGTCATGTGAGGGAACAGATTAAATTGTTGGAACACCATTCCCAGTCTTTGACGTAATTCATTAATATTAGTTTTGGGAGCGGTGAGATTATCTCCTTCAATAAAAATATCTCCACCAGTTGGTTCTTCTAATAGATTTATACAACGTAAAAGTGTACTTTTCCCTGAACCTGAAGGACCAATGACACAAACTACTTCTTGTGAGTTAACATCCATATTTATGTCTTTAAGAACCTCTAATTTACCAAATGATTTCTTTAGATTATTTACTTCAATCATTTTCATGCTACATCTAATCTCCTTTCAAGCCAACGTGAGAATAGGCTTAATGAATAAATAATGACAAAATACAGAACGCCAACAGCAAATAATATTTCGAAAGCACGGAAATTAACTGCATAAATAGATTGGCCAGCTAATGTAAGCTCTGCTAATCCTATTGCGGAAAGAAGTGAAGTATCTTTAATACTAACAATAAATTGGTTGACGAATGCGGGGATCATGCGACGTATGGCTTGAGGCAAAATAATTAAACGCATGGTTTGGCTATAAGAAAAACCAATTGTTCTTCCAGCTTCCATTTGTCCATCATCAATAGAATTTATTCCAGCACGGAAAATTTCTACTAAATAAGCTGCAGCATTGACGGTAATCGCAATCACACCTGCGGAAAACGCTGTTAGGTTAATATCAAGTACACTTGGTAAACCGAAATAAATAAATAATATTTGAACGAGTAATGGTGTTCCTCGAATAATATCAACAAAAGCTGTTGCAATCGTCCTTAATATTTTACTCTTTGTTATACTAAATACACCAAGTACTAGTCCAATAAACATGGCGAGAATAAGTGATATAACCGTTACTTCTATGGTCACTCCCATTCCTTTTAATAGAGTGGGTAATCCTTCAAGAATTATATTTATAGTTTCCATCATTTTTGGCATCCCTCTTTCCTTTAGAAAAGGTGTGACAAATTGCCACACCTTTTTATTTGATGTAATTTTTTATGTTAATTATTCTTCAGAAAAATATTTGCTATAAATCTCGTCAAATTCACCGCTATCTTTTAGCTCTTGAAGTCCAGTATTCATTTTTTCTACTAGCCCTTCGCTACCTTTAGAAATGGCAATTCCATAGTCTTCGCTTGGATACTTATCGCCAACTAACTGAAGTTGAGAATCCTCGCCATCTTGGTTAATTTTATAGGCAACACTAGGATAATCATTAATGACAACATCGGCATTGCCGTTTTCTAATTCCATATACATAGTAGCATCATCTTGAAGTTTAGTAACCTCAGCATTATATTCTTCAGCCAGTTCGTTGGCTAATTTTAAACTGGATGTTCCTTGTTTTGCAACAATTGTTTTTCCTTCTAAGTCTTCTTCACCTTCAATAGCACTATCTTTTAAAGTAATTAAGGATAGACCTGATTCAAAATATGGATCAGAGAAATTTACTACTTCTAAACGATCCTCTCTTATTCCAATAGCTGATACAGCTGCATCCACTTGATTAGCTTGTAGTGCTGGAATAATACCATCAAATTTCATGTTTTTCCAGTTAACAGTTAAGTTTGCTTTCTCAGCAACCGCTTCAACTAGTTCAACATCGAAACCAGTCAATTCTTCATCTACTTTAAATTCAAATGGTGGATAATCTTGTACCGATGCAACGGTGATTTCTTCTTTTGTTTCACCTGAAGCGTTACTATCATCTTCACTACCTTCACTATCTGTACCTGTTCCGCATCCTGCTAATGCCAATGCGATAACACCAATCAAAGCAGTCATGATAATCTTATTAACAAATGTGACTTTCTTTTGTTTATTCATTAAGAATAAGCCCTCCTGCATAAATTATTTTTAAAAAGACGTCATTATCTATTTTAGCTATATATTTAATCATATCCAAACTAGAATAATGTTGGTTTGCGATGATATAATTATATTTTGTAAGTTATTATTATTTATGTAGTGGATTTTGTAGAAATCCTCAGAGAGAGTTAGATATACTGTCATATCCTCTAATATTGGTATTTTGTACTATATAAACAGCAGGATGATCTCTTTTGAAACGTATTCCTCAAAACATTCGTATATTATATATAAGGATAATGAATTTTATACTGTTAAAGAAAAGTTGGTGGTTTGTTTGAAAATTTTCATGAGTATCATATTTCTAGTATTTATCGGCTATCATGTCTACCGATTAATCCAAGTCTTAATAAAAATGAAGCAGGATGTTATTTTACCAATAACAGATGAGGAATTTGCATCCATTAGAACCTCTCAACGGAAAGAGCTTAATTTACCTACATATTCTGCGCAAAAAGCTGGGATTATTATATATTCCTTAATTCTTTTATTCTTGATTATAACGTTTGGTAATGCAACACTTTCAAGTGAATTTGATTTATCATTGTACCCATTGCTTTTTATCCCTCTGCTTCATTCATATGATTTCTTCGATTTATTTGTTGTAAGGGACGATGGAATACTCCGTGGAACAAGTTTTGTAGCATGGGATAAAATAAAGTCCTTCGAATTTGTTCGCATTGATATAAATCACAAAAACTATGGCTACTCTCAAGAAGTTAATGATAAATACGAATTAAGGATTAAATCCAAGTTCTGTACCATACGTTGCATTGTTATGACAGATGAAATGAAGGAAAGATTAACGCGTGTGTTAGAGGAACAAGTGTCTAGTAATGAAAGGATAGTTTTGAAAAATTAAAAAGCCTAATTCCTTCGAGAAATTAGGCTTTTGATGTTCAACAAACGCATTGTGGTATGAGTGCTCTTATAATGTGGTAATAATTGGTCCTTCCTTCGTAAGAATAATCGTATGTTCATATTGAGCCACAAAGCTTTCCTCGGTTAGAAAGGTCCAGCCATCTTTGGATTGGAAAACTTCCTCTTCAAATGTAGAGATAAAGGGCTCAAAGGCAATTACCATACCATCCTTTAAAAGTTCGTCATCCCAGCGAGAGAAGTAATTTAAAATATGTTCCGGCGCTTCATGAATCGAGCTCCCAACCCCATGTCCAGTAAGATTTTTTATGACTGTTAAGCCGTGTTGTTTAGCTACATTGTGTACAGCTTTTCCGAGCGCGCTTTTTTTCGAACCTGGTTTAGCCTTCTCAAGTCCAGCGTCGAATGCTTTTTTAACAACGTCACATATTTTCTCTACAATTTCCTCTCCCTTCGAAACTACAAAGGAAATTCCGGTATCTGCAAAATACCCGTTTTTCGAACCTGAAACATCAATATTTACAAGATCCCCTTCCTGAATGATCCGTTTACTGGGAATTCCGTGCGCTACTTCTTCATTTATGCTAATGCACGTATATCCAGGAAAATCGTATTCTTCTTTTGGTGCAGATTCAGCTCCTGCTTTTTCAAACATCTCTCCTGCTATTTCATCGAGTTCTTTTGTAGTAATTCCAGGTTTCGTACGATTAACTAATTCATCTCGAATCGCTCCACAAATTTTACCAATTTCTTTTAATCCATTAAAATCCTCTTCAGTCTTTGCAATCATCGTATATCCTCACTTTTAACATTATTTTATGATTAGTATTCCGTTTATATTCTAGCATAAACAGAAACGTTTTGATGATGATCAAGCTCAATATACTCGAGAATATCACTTTTGTAACCCTCATATCCAACTTGCAAAAAAACACTGATTTTATATATAGAATCAGTGTTTTTTCATTTACCATTATTATTTCCGCAAAATTTTCTCCATCGCTTTTCCTTTTGCTAATTCATCGATCAATTTATCCAAATAGCGAATTTCCTGCATAGTTGATTCTTCAATGTCTTCCACTCGAACACCACAGACCACACCTTTGATCAAAGCCCGCGAAGGATTCAGTTGGGGAGCTTCCGCAAAGAAGGTCTCAAAGTCTGTCTGTTTTTCCAGTTGCGTTTCTAACTCTTCCTGGCTATATCCTGTCAACCAACGGATAATTTCGTCGACTTCTGTTTTTGTGCGTCCTTTTTTATCTGCCTTCGTAACATAATGGGGATAGACACTTGCGAAACTCATTGTATAGATCTTATGTTTGGTCATGATACACACCCTCGTTGATATGATTTTCTTTATTTTATCATGAAAAATAGTCGGACAACACCTTAGTGATTATTCCACTGTACTAATTGAACTGTCATCCTCCATAAAATTAACACAAGTGTCGTTCCTTTATACAAAACAAAGTTCGCGAATGTGCCTGAACTTTGTTGCCTCTTTCTTGGAATTCTTGTTCCCTTCCTTGGAAAAATGCACCGCTTCCTTGGAATTCTCTTTCTCTTCCTTGGAAATATTCATTTTTCCAAGGAACAGAAGCATTTTTCCAAGGAACAACACGAACATCAAACTTGATGTTCGTGTTTTGTCATAATTCGAGTACTTCTATCCGAGCCTCTAAACACAGTTGTATATTTATACCAGTGAATGTGGTACATAAAGTTCTTCTTTTAAATAAAATGAATAGCGCTCTTTTTCTTAACAAAGTCCCCCTCAATATTTAATTAATTTGCTCTGCTAACTCTAAAATAATCCCTTCTGGCCCACGAATGTAGCATAATTTATAAGAGTTTTGGTAATTTTGTATCTCACCAAAAAGTTCCGCACCTTTCTTTTTCAATTTGGCAACAACGGCTTCAATATCTTCAACAGCAAATGCAATATGCCGGATACCCAAGGTATTTGCAAAAGATAGCTGAATACCTTTTTCATCTGACGGAGTATGGAATTTGATCAGCTCCAAAGTTGCCTGGCCGTCTGGCACCCCTAACATTACAACTGTCTCTCTAACGTCATTAAGACCAATTATCCGTTCCACCCACTCCCCTTTCACTTCTGTTTCCCCTAGCACTTCAAGTCCAAGGTCAAGAAAAAAGGCTTTAGCAGCAGGAAGATCATTAACAATTACACCCACATGATCTATTCTATGGATCTTCATATCTCATACCTCCTATTTTCCTGAGTTTATCAAATATGTATCCTGAAGATTTCTTCTCAATTGCTTTAAAGCTTCTCCCCTTTTGTTTCAAAGTACATATCATTCCCTCTCGAAACACCTCAATCATAATTTTATGGTTGACTTTTTACTGATTACAAATGTAGTATTGTATTACAGTTGTAATCAGTGTAATAGAAAAAAGGAGGAATATATGCTTACAAATAAAGATTAGTATAGGAGAAGACAGATATAAAAAATTTACTTTATATAGAAAGAAGGTATCATGTGGGAAAAACAAATTCATACAAGTCCAGCATGCTTAAGTTTATATTGTACATAGCATTACTGGCTCTACCAACACTTACTGCATGCACAAATGCGGACAATAAAGCTGATACATCATCTGACAAGAAAACCGAATCCGAGCAAACCATCAATAAAGATGAAGAGTTTGCTCAGGTCGAGAATGAATTTGACGCACAACTTGGCATCTATGCAATCGATACAGGTAAGAATCAAATCGTTGAATACAATCCAGATGAGCGTTTTGCCTATTCATCCACTTTCAAAGTATTAGCAGCAGCAATCCTTCTAAAGCAAAATGAAATCGAAGAACTTGAAAAAGTTGTTACGTACAGTGAGGATGATTTGGTTACTTATTCTCCGGTTACCGAGAAACACGTGGATACCGGAATGACACTGTTAGAAGTTAGTGAAGCTGCCATTCGAAAAAGTGACAACACCGCTGGAAATCTATTACTTGAGGCACTCGGAGGTCCCGATAAGTTTGAGCAAGCCTTACGAGACATCGGTGATGACATAACCGAACCCGAACGATACGAAACCGAATTAAATGAATTTACACCGGGGAGCAAAAGTGATACCAGTACACCGAGAGCTATGGCTACTAATCTGAAGAAAGTCGCACTTGGTGACTTTCTTCCAAGTAATAAGCGTGATTTACTTGTCGAATGGATGAAAGGAAATGCAACAGGTGATGCACTTATACGCGCAGGCCAACCTGAAGGATGGATCGTTGGAGACAAAAGCGGGGCCGGAAGCTACGGTACAAGAAATGACATTGCCATTGTATGGCCACCAAACAGAGCACCAATCGTCATTGCAGTTATGTCCAAGCATGATTCAAAGGATGCAGAATTTAACAATGAGTTGGTTGCAAAGGCTGCCGAAATCACACTAAACGCTTTAAAATAAGAAAAGTCGGGAGCACACATGTCTGTCAAAACTGGCATGTGTGACTCTTCTTTATTTCGCTAACATACATCGGTTTACATACTAATGGAATTATCCCCCTGTTCATCATGTAAGCTCATCATTCAACATAGCCATTGACGCATGGCTAAAAGTGAGATACTTTAGGTAAATAACTTCTCGGTTAAGGAGCTGAAATAAGATGTCTGCCCTCCACTTGGCTTTAAACATGTTTATATCTTCTTTCGTAGTCATCATTGTCCTGCTGATCCGAAAGATTTTTAAGAACCAATTATCATCCAAATGGCAATATAATTTATGGTTTATTTTACTGACTGCATTAACACTTCCCGTACTTCCAATCCAGTTATTGGATTTTGGCACTAAGTTCACGTGGAATGGGAATCAAAACAGTATTCCGTCATCATCCAATCCCACAACAGAAAACCTCGTAACAGAAAGCGGGAGAAATTGGATGCAAGATTTCTCAATCTCCGTTAACCGGTTTGACCTGACATTTTTAAATCCTTTCATAACAATTGTATGGATTACAGGTATGCTGATCATGATTGCTTTAACCCTTAAAGCATGGATACAACTACAACGAATAAAAAAGTCCATAAGCATCGTAGAAAATCAAGAAATTCAAACATTATTCGAACAGTGCAAACAAAGCCTACATATTTCGCAGAAGATTGAATTGGTGAATTCACCGCTTATAAAGTCGCCACTTACGTTCGGTATTTTCAAAACCTACATTATTCTGCCACGTAATGCTGAAGCATGGCTGTCCAAGGATGATTTGAAATACATTTTGTTACATGAATTAAATCACTATAAATATAAGGACATTGCTACGAATTACTTGGTTGTCCTATTCCAGATTTTGTACTGGTATAACCCATTGATCTGGATTGCCTTCAGGGAAATGCGATTAGACCGGGAAATCGCCTGTGATAGTGCCGTCTTAAAAAGGCTCGATCAAAACCATTATAAAGCATACGGAAACACAATCATTAAGTTTGCTGATAAATCCTTTCTTCAAAGCCAGTTTGCAATGGCTAACCAGCTCGCTAGTTCCAAAAAGCAATTAAAAAAAAGAATGGAAAAGATTGCAACCTTCAAAACGGAATCAAAGCTTTTAAAACTAAAAAGTATCATGATTTTTATACTGCTGACAGGGGTTGTCATAAGTCAGATACCAGTTGTTTCTGCAATGTCTTATGGTGAGGACCGAATCAATTTTGATAATAAACAGACCGTGTATGAGGATTTAAGCGCATTTTTCAATGAACATGACAGTAGCTTTGTACTCTATGATTTGCAGAAAGCACAATACCTTATCTATAATAAAGACAAAGCCGTATTACGGGTTTCGCCGAACTCCACCTATAAAATTTACAGTGCATTATTCGCATTGGAGTCCGGTGTGATTACACAACATCAGACCTCCATGGAGTGGAATGGAAAAACATATCCATACGAAAATTGGAACCAGAATCAAAATTTATTTACCGCCATGGAGAACTCCGTGAATTGGTATTTTCAAAAGCTAGACAAGAAGATGCGGAAAGAAAATATCCAAGCATATTTAAAAAAATTAAATTACGGAAATCAAAATGTGTCTGGTGGAATGGAAAACTATTGGCTAGAATCTTCTTTAAAAATCTCACCAATTGAACAGGTGCAGACACTCAAAGACTTTTACACAAACCAATTTGGATTTGATGAGAAGAACGTTCAATTAATAAAAGATACCATTAAGCTGGAGACGAAAAACAATGTAACACTATATGGAAAAACCGGCACAGGAACAGTCAACGGAAAAAATGTCAATGGCTGGTTTATAGGCTATGTTGAAGCGAAAAACAACACTTATTTCTTTGCAACCAATATCGAAAACGACCATCACGCTAAAGGCAGTATAGCTGCTGACATTACTAAATCCATCTTGGAATACAAAGGCATTTATTAAATACGTAAAGGCAGGGATTCACGTGACGAATAAAATACCCACTATTTCAGAATCGGAATGGGAAGTATTGAAAGTGCTTTGGCAAAAAGCACCGCGAACAGCAAATGAAATAATTTCGTCCTTGCCGGCAGAAACGAGCTGGAAGCCGAAAACAGTACGTACCCTGTTGGATCGACTCACAAATAAAGAAGTCATAGGTGTTCACAAGGATCAGCGCGTCTATACATTCTATCCGCTATTTTCTCAGAACGAATGTCAGCGCGCCAAAACAGAGTCTTTTGTGAAACGATTCTATGACGGCACCTTAAAATCGATGCTCGTTCAATTTATTCAGGATGAGGACTTGTCTGAAGATGATATTAAAGAGCTGCGATCTATTTTGGATAATAGGGAGAATAAAGAATAAAACTCACCCAAACGGGCGCATATCCTATTTTTGCGCCCGTTTCTTGAACAAATTTAATTTCTGTAAAACATGCTGTTCTCTAATTCTTAAACACCTCAGCAAGTTCATGCAAGGAATGGTACTGCTTAATTTGATAGTTCCTCCCTTGTTTTTGCAAGTATCCTTTATCACAAAATTGCGCAAGCACATGCAGCAAGTGCCTGTAGGATACACCTAAATAATCACAAACCGTAACATGTCCCTCCTTATATATCCCTTCATCTGCAGTTTGCAAAATAAAATATGCAAGCCTGTTTTCCAGCGGGAATGCTAGACTTTGTGTATACTTAGCTGCCATAACAGAAGCTTTTACACTTAAAAATTTGGTTAATTCACGTAGAAATTTCGCATCTTCAAGCAATTGTTTACGATAGTAATGAATCGGAAGAGCAAAACAAATCGTCTTCGTTGAGGCTTGAATCCCTTTTGTATAATAGACATCATGTAATAATTCCATTTCCCCAATATATTCATTTGCATTGATAAAATTAATTAACGATACTTTCCCATTTTGATGTGTTATATATATCTTTGCTTTCCCCTCCAAGACGTAAAAGAGGAAATCTGGTCTCATGCCTTCTTGAATAATCCAATCATTTCGTTGATATTCATGTACTTCTATAAATTCCTCGACTGGAAAGGAAAATAAGTCAGCAATAGAATTCTTTTGCAAATATAGCCACTTTTTCTCACCTTTATAAATTTCCATTTATTCACCTCAAAATATGAGATATCTCATATTATTTGTTTATACCTCCATGATATCATTCCATCTATGAGGGGGATACATAATGAACACACAACGCTGGATGAGTATGCATTTTTTTAGTTTCTTTTTGACATGGGGCATTTTTCTACCTTATTGGTCAGGCTGGATGATTCATACAAAAGGAATTTCAGTCTCCGAAGCAAGTTTGATCATGAGCTTAGGACTGCTTGCAAGAGGACTTTCTACATTATTTGCGTTTCCGTATTTATCAGGGAAGATTAGCAGTAAAATGTTATTAAATATAATGGGGATCGGCACACTCGTTGCTATTGTCTGTTATATTCCAGTAAATTCCTTTACCGGTTTACTAATAGCAACAATTGCCTTACATCTATTTTATCCAACGCTGATGCCGGCATTAGATAGTGTTGCAGGTGTCCTTGTGCAAAGTAAACAATTAAAACATTATGGAAGAAGCAGGCAATGGGGATCGATTGGTTTTGTCTCTGTCGGTATGGTTTTAACCATTTTTACAGGGATGC
Organism: Gracilibacillus orientalis; assembly: GCF_900114645.1. Classification (GTDB taxonomy): domain Bacteria; phylum Bacillota; class Bacilli; order Bacillales; family Amphibacillaceae; genus Gracilibacillus; species Gracilibacillus orientalis. The sequence continues at coordinate 317,417 of NZ_FOTR01000003.1, forward strand.
TTGGAGATGAAATCATTTTATGGGCACTACTACTTGGCGTAATCGGATTTGTGAGTCTTGGTTATATGCAAACACCAGTTATTTTATCTGAAAAGCCGCCAGTAGACCAAACACAAAAAGTAGGTATATTACACTTATTCCGTATCAAACACTTCAGTCTAGTACTCATTATTGTTATTTTATTGCAAGCAGCACATGCAACTTACTACAATTATGGCTATATTTTTTTACAAGAAATACAAGCACCAACCTATTTGATTGGTTTTATTATTAACATTGCTGTAATTGCGGAAATTATATTCTTCTCCATTGCAGATAAAAAGTTTGATAAATTTTCGATTGGGTCGTTACTGACCATTGCAGCCATTGGTTCATCTCTTCGTTGGATACTAGTTTTCGCCTTTCCGAATGTGATTATTTTCTGTATAGCTCAAACATTGCATGCATTGTCGTTCGCTATGGCACATTATGCTTTTATGAAATACTTAATCAAAAACATTCCACATCTACAGATACCAAAGGCACAAGGTGTATATTCTGCATTAGCACTTAGCTGGAGCACTGCTGTATTCACTATTTTGGGTGGCTATTTATACGAGATTGAGCCGAGATTATCGTTTATTGGAATGATTTTATGTACTATTCCTGCCATGTTGCTTGCGCTTATATATCGAAGGGTGGAACATGGAAAGGAAGTTTCGGTTTCTACTTAATTAACAGTATAATGTAATGGGGCTAAAGTATAACTCGGGAAAAACATATTCAATTACAGATGGGTTGAATCATAAGTCTCCCGAATAGATGAACACTCTTACTAAATCTGTACTAATTACACATACTAAGAGCATTATTTACTATTCCAACATCAACGATATGTTATTATAAAAAAACTAATGAAAACACCAAATTCGGGAAAGTAAAGAAAGAAAAATATAAAATGAAACTTTCAGGAAATACAATATTGATAACTGGTGGAAGTGCTGGAATAGGCTTAGCTTTTGCTGAACGCTTTCTAAACGCAGGAAATAATGTCATTGTGTGCGGTCGGCGTGAAGAGGTCCTTCAAAAAGAAAAATTCCCTAGTTTGATTACTCATGTTAGTGATTTGGCTATGGAATCCGATCGTGTCGCATTGTTTGATTGGGTAACAACCAACTATCCCGATGTGAATGTATTAATTAACAAAGCAGGGATGCAACAACGATTTAACGTGTTAAAAGCGGATGCAAAAAATGATTGGAGCTATTTTAATAAAGAAATCACAACAAATATCGAAGCGCCTTTTCAACTCTCTATGCTATTCGCTCCGTTTTTTGCGAATAAAGAGGAAGCAACTATTATTAATGTGACATCCGGGTTAGCTTTTACTCCGCTTGTGATTGCTCCTATATATTCTGCAACGAAAGCAGCGTTTCATTCCTTTACAATGAGCCTTCGACACCAACTGTCTGATACTCCTGTAGAGGTAATTGAGATAGCTCCACCGGCAGTGAATACAGATTTAGGCGGAGCAGGACTGCATACGAATGGAGAACCCTTGGATGCATTTGCAGATGGCATTTTCCAAGGATTAGAAGAGGGAAAAGAAGAAATCGGGTATGGTTCATCAGAGAATCGCTTACGTATGTCACGAGATGAAATCGATGAATACGCAGAGAAAATGTATCAAGCAACCAAAAATTCGATTGAATAACGTATCCGTTATGTAACTCCTATGAAAAAAAGCAAGACTCGCCAATAATGCAGCGAGTCTTGCTTTTTTCTTGAATCATATTCTATTTAAAAACGATTATTTAGGTTCACCGAAGAACGCTTAATGCATTACTCCAGTTTATGACCTGTTCAAGCATGGCATGAACTGATTTTTCTTGGAAGGCAGCGGGCTTCAACTCACTGAAATTCTCAAAATCGGTGAAAAGAGAAAGTCGAACCTGAGCACGTACGTCGGCAACTTCCAATTCAGCCATAATCATCCTAAGATTTTCAACTGCAGTCGTAGCCCCAGCAGCTCCGTATCCGACAAAACCGGCCGCTTTATTATTCCATTCCTTATACAAGAAATCAATAGCATTCATAAGGGCAGGTGACGTTGCATGATTATACTCTGGCGTGACGAAAATAAAACCATCAAAAGTTTCTATTTTTTTGGACCAAGCCTTAGTATGTAATTTGGTATACTCCCCTGATGCTGCCCCCTTAGGTTCATCAAGCAGTGGCAATTCGTAGTCTGCAATGTCCACGATTTCAAATTCGGCATCACTACGTTGATTAGCTATCTCATATACCCAATGGGCAACAGTCTCGCCGTTGCGCCCCGGACGTGTACTTCCAATAATAATTGCTATCTTACTCATGTTACATTCCTCCTATTAAAAATTGTGGAATCATAGGGGCATAGCCCTTCAAGTAAACTTAAATATTTAGATATCTTCGTTCAAACAGCTTTTTAGCACTTCAAACAAAATACCTCTTTACTAGCCTTCGATCACTCGTGCAACTTGAAAGAAATCAACCTTCGCAGTTCTTGCTCCACAGCGCTTAATAACTTCAGCGATCGATTCTTTGGCGATGTCCAAACCAGTTGCCGAAGAACTTCTCATCCAGGATTCTTTTGACCGCCATTGACCATAGTTCACCACCCTTCGTCCATCATCACTCGCATGAAAACTTGCGGAAACAAATCCAGTAAAATGGGGAAAGTATTGATCGACTTGATCAGTAATTCCATCAATCAATACCTGTTGGAATTGTGGTTCCACTTCGAACTCAACCATCACTGTAAAGAATCGGTTTTCATCTATTGTCACCATTTTTTAATCCTCCTCTATTGTTACTACCACTGAGTGGCTATTTTCCTCTTATCAATGAATCGTATTATGAGCGCTGCTCAGTCTGACTTGGTTTCTGTGTCATATTAAAACGCGTGCTTGACGCTCTCTGAAACTGGAAATAGTAAAGCAATATAATACTAACAAGCAAAAGAGCAAGGGAGAGATAAATATTACTGTAAACAAATCCGTCCGAAAACAAATTTACGGGATTCCAGTTCACAACTGCCCCCAGGTCAACTACCTTTCCGTATACGGCTCCTGCAATGCTTCCTGCCATAAAGTTCAACATGGAGAAAATACCCATGCCAACCCCTATCTGTTCATTCGGTAATGTTTGTGAGATCGTGTTGGACAGTGTAATGAGTATGAACGCTGCTCCGACATCACCAATGGTTAAAAAGACAGCAATGAAAATCGGCGAACTTCCCACAAAGGAAGATAATAAAAGAAAGGCTATCAACATTAACACGGTTGATAAGTAGAATAAGAATGGATTTCCTTTCGCATCCGCTAATTTACCACCTTTTTTTCCGAGAATAGCCGCAATGATGGCTGCTGGAACCATCACCATGCCAATCAGTTGTGGATCCAAATGATTGACGTCGGATAACAACAACGGACTAAGATAAACGAAGGAGAAACTGCTCCCACTGACCAAAAAAGTGATCAATAATCCAAGAGAGTAACGCTTGTTTTGGAACAGTCGAGCTTGAACAAATGGTTCAGCTGCAGAACGAATGCGTACCATGAACAAGACGAACAAAATCAGACAGCAGATGGCAAGCATCCATCCTCCTTTCGTGACAGACAAGAGTAATAGCGCGATTGTTCCGGCAAACAGCCCACCGCCAATCCAATCCACTTTGCTTCCATACCCTTGTTCATCATCCATATATTTACGGTAAAACGGCAATAAGAACAGCGAAAAAAGGGGCAGGCAGAACAACCATCGCCAATCAGCAATACTGACAATTAAAGCGGAAACAATTGGACCTAATACTCTGCCAAGCGCCAATCCGACGGCGACCATACCCAAAGCGCGACCGCGTCTCTCCGGTGGAAAATATCGTGCGGGAATAATCATAACCATTGCCGGAATGACTGAAGCCCCCACAGCCTGTAATATCCGACCAAGAAGCACCATCCAATAGGCTTGAGCGATCAGACCAACCATGGAGCCAAGTGAAAAAAAGATCAGTCCGAATGTCAACAAATTTTTAGGCTTACAGGTATCGGCCAATTTCCCATAGACGACCGCTCCGATCCCATAAATCAACATATAAGCTGACGAAACCCAGCTCACTTGGGCAAAAGAAAGGTCAAGATCCATAGCGATATCTGGTAGCACGATATTAAACACCGTTGCACTCATGACGGACAGGACAAGCGTGAACATCAATATACGCATTAGTTTTTCTCCCGTTTGTTGCTTTACCTCGTGCACCATTTTGTTATTTCTCCTTTCCATTTAGTAATTTCTTATTTTTAGACAGTCACTACTGACTGACATATAGTTTTTAAAAAATAACTAGGGGGTTAAAGCCCTAGTAAATATCGAGATACTTTCTTCAATAAAGGATTCAATCGAAAAAGCTTCAAGAATGGGATCATTGTTGATTCTTCCCATGGCTGCACCATAATGCATATACAGGAAGACAACAGCCTGTCTTTTGGGATCTGTTTGAATGATCTCTCCCTTATTGTACATTTCTTCGAAGTACTCGGTTAAGAACTCTTTTAACTGTTGTGGGTGTTTGTGAGTAGATTCCTGAAAGCCAGGAAGATTCTCACGCTCTCTTCCACTAATTTGGATCAGTTTTCGATTCTGATGCATAATTCGATGGTAGTTTCGACTAATCATCATCAAGTCTGTATGAAGATCCCAAGTTATCTCCTTGTCAAAGAGATCTTTCATCTCTTCCGCATAATGATAACGATGAAAAGCTGATTCTAACAAATTTTGTTTGCTTTTAAAGTGTCTAAACAACGTTTTTTCACTAAATCCAGCTTTGGTTGCAATTTCTTCAGTCGTAACGCCGTTGTATCCTCTGTCTGCCATAAGGTCTATGGCAGCCATCATAATTTTATCAGCAGTGTCCTGTTTTTTAATAGAATTCATCTGAATGCCATCGACCTCTCCAATTAATGTCAGTCATCAGTGACTGTCACAAATTTACAATATCATATTAAAATTGTCAAGGTTAATTTGAAATTTTCATACATGTTCTTTGTTTATCTCTCTTCCTCAAGAATTACGCCCGACTGTGGAACAACCAACAAAAATTATTTTAAAATTCTATTAAGACACGAATCATCAAATTCAAAAACTTCACTTTGTTGATTCCATCTATTATCTCTTTTAAACTCACATGCCTTATTGATTCATGATTGTTCAATATTTGGATACACAACGAACGATAACTAATTTTTTATGATATATCACTCCGTTTCTTACTTAGTTGGGATGCTTTTAAAATTATCCATCTGAAGCTGTGTACGAACGAAAATCACTGCAGCTCCCGCTATTAAGGACAGGATGGCAGTGAAGGTGGTCACTCCAAACGCCAATCCTGTATAATCGATGACGTAGCCTGCGCATACAGGTAAGAGGGCAGCAGGGATGTAACCGCCGATGTTGAGAACCGCGTTGGACTCAGCCCTGCGATGCTCCGGAACATGAAGGCCAATGAGTGTCAGACCACCAAGTTGCCCGAGACCTTGACCAACACCAGCAAGAACTGCAGCGATCACGAGTAGCAGAACAACAGAGGTGTTGACAGCTCCTGCCATACTGAGCATAGACAGGATTGTTGATGTTGCACTAATCAAGAAAATGGTACGAACGGGCAGCTTCTTGAGCATGAATTGTACGCCGGTTGCCGCTAGGAACATGACACAGGCTGTGCCACCTGCGACAAGAGGGCTTGTTACATTCAGAAGCTTTGACAAAAGCGAAGGACCCAGTGATAAAACAAAGGATGTCGCAGTAATGCCCGGTGCGAAGACTGCAATCCCTAAAGCCAGATGCAAGCGGTTTGCTGACGGCACATTTGGCATACGCAAGCGCCATCTGTCCTGTTGAAGAGAGTCAATACGTCTTTTTGGAAGTTTACCCACAACAAGGTAGGCGCTCGCCAAGACAACAAGTTCGACCATGAAGATTGGAAACACCGGGCGGGTCATGACCTCAGCCAATATACCCGCAAGCAGTGGTCCTAAACCCGCCCCTAACACCATTGTGACGGATGCAGCGAGTGATGCTAAAGGCTTTCGTTCGGATCCGCCAACATCCATGACCGAGGCCATCCCCGCCGAAACGATGACTCCGACAGCAACGCCCGAAAGAAAACGGGCGACAACAAGGGCGACCACCGAGGACGCTGTAGCAAACAGGATACAGGCGAGGAGAGCTGCCGTAAGACCCGGATACAGCACAGATTTGCGCCCGAACCGATCAGAGAGCTGACCGGCGACAAGAAGCGTCACAAGCAGGCCAGCGATATAGACTGCAAAAACCAGTGTAAGTGTACCGTTGGAAAAGCCCATTTCCTGCTGCCAGTACACATAGAGTGGCGTGGGCAAGTTGGAGAGTATGAAGACCGCCGTTACCATCCAGGCGGATACCCATATACGTCGGATTTGAGTTTTTTCGTACTTCGTTTGATACATTTCACATGCCTCCTTCGAGATTCAGTTTGAGCAACCGGACGTTTAAAGTTTGTTACTTTTCGCAATCCATCTATGTTCTCAAACAACAAAGTAAAAAAATTATCCCTCAGAAACTTTGAACAGCTTCCAAATGATTTACTATTTGTTTTCATAATATGTTATATTGATATATAACTGAAATACTTTTTTTTGATGAAGGGGATAACCAAATGGTTATGAATATGAACAACCTAAGAATATTTAAGAAAGTTGCCGAAAAAATGAATATTACTGAAGCTTCTAATGAGCTGTTTATCTCACAACCAGCGGTAAGTAAAGCAGTGAAAAATTTAGAAGAATCCCTGAATATTAAACTGTTCATTAGGGATAAAAAAAATGGATTAATGCTTACTGAAGTGGGGAAAGAAATTCTGATCCTGACGAGGAAAATGAAATTTATTGAGAACAAAATATATCAAGTTGCCAATAGAGAAAATAATATTTTAAGAGGCAAGGTTAAAGTGGGGTCTTTTCCTGCTGTATCAACAAATATCTTGCCTAAGGCCCTTGCTTTATTTAGGTCAAAATATCCACTAGTTAATATAGAACTCATGGAAGGCACCTCTAATCAAATAAAAGAATGGGTAGAGGAGCGAGTGGTTGATATCGGGATCGTTGCATCTCCTTTTGATCCATATGAATTTAAAATATTAAACAAGGATTACATGGTCGCCATCATTCCAGAAGGTCATGAAATAAATCAAGAAAAACAGATTGATCTGGAAAAATATCAGAATGAAATGATTTTCTGTAAAGGTGGACATGAAATTGCTATATCAAAAATATTCCATAAAAATAATATTGAATTTAAAGAAAACCTAACCGTCCAAAATGCAGAAACGTTGATTAATATGGTTAAAAATAACTTAGGTATAGGTATTGTTTCAAACTTTACACTTTCTTCTGTGTCACATCATTTAGTCATAAAGGATATTAATCCAAGGATAACTCGTGATATCGGTATCATTACTCATTCATTTGATGAAGTCACACCTGCAACAAAAGAATTCATTAGCGTTATGAGCCAAACCAAATAAGATAACCCCCGCCTATTTCTGCTATGCCTGCAAGTATATATAATACAGTAGCAAATATCACATAAAACTTTCTTTCAACTTTTTTTAATAACCTTAGCATGAAATAATATAAGACTAATAAACAAATAATAGATATATTCCTTGACCTTGAAGTATACTTCAAGGTTTAAAATGAACTTGAGGTGAAAATATGGCTTTACAAATAGGAGAAGTGGCAAAAAGAAGTTCAGTAAATAAAGACACAATTCGATACTATGAACGCTTGGGTCTAATACCTGAACCAACAAGAACAAATGCTGGGTACAGAACTTATACAGAAGAATCGTTGAACGTCTAAGTTTTATTAGGAGAATGAAAGAACTCGGTTTTACTTTAAAAGAAATTAACAAACTTTTAGGAGTAGTGGATAAAGATGAGACAAAATGTATTGATATAATTGAGTTTTCGAATAAAAAAATAAAAGATGTGCAAGAAAAAATAAAGGATTTGCAAAACGTTGAACGGATGTTAATGGACTTACAAACTTGTTGTGGTTCCCCAAATGAAACTGGAATATATGAATGCAAAATTATTGAAACAACGTTAACAGGTAAATCGAATTAAGATACAAAGTAAAAGACATTAGGGAGGGGAATACCTACGCATATTAATCGTTTTATAAATGGATCGGTTGGGGAGTTTTGGCAACTGTCGTGATGTCCATCATCATGATTATAGGAAAAGTCACAGAGATGGCTCCAATGCCTGCACCTATCCCGATAGCTATTGTGAAAAATATAATAGGAGAGGCTACAAAACCGTTCATAATGTTATTAGCAATTGTTGCTCATTTAGGATATGGGGGTGCATTCGGAGGCGCACTTGCATTGCTTATCGACCCAGTAACAGTAAAAAAAGCAGTTGGACTAAGCTTAGCACTTTGGATAATAATGCAAATTATCGTTCTTCCATTCATAGGATGGGGGGTTTTTGGTAGTGCCATCACACCTAAAATCGCTGTCGCTACTTTAATCCTGCATTTAGTCTATGGATTTGTTTTTGGAATTTTTATGGATAGAAAAAACATTGTAAAAGATTAAATAATTTTCACTATTAGTTAGGAGGGGGAAAATGAAAGATAATAAGTTATTTGCAACGGGGATAAGCGCTTTTAGTTTATGTGTACTATGTTGTATTGCTCCTTTTTTGGCTATCAGTTTAGGAGGAATAGGTCTTGGTTTTCTAACTGGATATTATATTACCATTCCTGTCTTTGCAGCATTGATAGGAGTAATCTTTTATAAATTGAAAAAAGATAAAAAGGCTAAGTCTTTATGCACAACTGGTAAATGTTCTTCTTCATAGTACGAATCTAGCTAACAATAAAGCTATTCTAAAAAAAAGCTGAAGCAAATTAAGACGCATTGTCTACTTCCATACAGTTAAATGAAACAGGAGGTAAAAGCAAAAGACGAAGGTTTATCCTTCGTCTTGGATACTTTTATAATCAAACTCATCTAAGTTGAGGAAAAAGGCATATTAGTTGCGTATTTATTAGTTTTTTTCGAGAACAACTTTAAGAGAGATTATTCAGTCTAAAGCAGGTAGTTCCAATATTTAAGCTCTGGCATAGTTGAATTGCCTTATTCGCTGAATCAATCTGATCTCCCCACTGGACAATATAGCGAAATTCATAGAAACCACCTAGCGTGCCTTTAAAATTTGTTTCCCAATAATTTGTTAAAGGCCATGAATATAAGTGATTAGCTTCATCTCCTGTTTGTTGACCATGCACGAGTCTCTGACCATGTTCCAAAGGACCCAGTTGGATTAGAGGTGTGTCTGGTGTAGCGATTAATAATCCACCCTCTTCTGACATATAAGCCAAACCTTCTTGAATACTATAGTAATCTGTTGCGGTTCCTGGTAACTGGTCTACAGAAGGTCGTATTAATGCTCCTGCTTTTTCTAGCCAAAGTTCATCAGATGCTCTATTTCCGGTACAAAAAGGCATAGATATATATACATTTTCAGGATCCCATACACTATCCTTATGTATCCGAACTGAAACATCCACTCTTGGTAAATCGTGATAGACCTTTAAAAATAAAGAATAATGACTTATTCCTTCTACCTTGTAAAGAAGCTCAACAACGCAGTATAGTTCACCATTTGAAATCTCCTTTACACCTTTTAAAGTTCCAATCGATCTTTGAACATTCATACCTTTGCGATTTCTACCCATTTTCCTGCGCACTTCAGCCATTTGATCCTCTGACCCAGCAGGTGTTACCTCATACACTGGAGTGAAAGCTGCGTGACTCTGCTCATCTTTAAGCAATTCGTTTCCTGTGCTCTTATCTATCCATGAATAAATTCCTTTATCAGCTTGCCATTTAATACGGACAAATGGAGATTCGATACCAGTCTCCGTTAACTTTATTTTAGATGATGTTTTATCACCTACATTCAAGAGATCATCCATATCATAAACGCCATCGTTCCCTTTAAGACGTGTACTTTTTGTTGTAAGTCCTGCTTTATTACTTGTCTCGCGCAATGAGAAAATCTTTTCCTCTTCTTGCTTTAGCTTAACAACTACAGAAATTTGATTTCCCTCACTTACTACATCCATTTGATGTGGAACTACTTCACCCGTTTGCTCGTCAATCACCTCAAGTCCATTCTTGAATAAAGATGGTTCCCATCCATCTAAATACATATATATAATATCTTCCACATCATGATTAAATGGATTCAGAACTTTATATCTGAATGGTCTGTCTGGAGAAAGTAAAGCTTCCCCTTTAGTGTGCTTCAAATGATCTAAAGCTGTAAATATCATACGACTCGCATTTGCTGCATATGCAGCTTTTCTGACTTCCAATGACTGAACCATCGGATGCCATGGTTCATAAACGGATGAATGATATCCCCATGTATGTTCCGCATACATTGTTAATTGATATTCGATATCCTCCATCGTTTCCTTTGATACCATGTCGTTGTTCTTATCGAGATTTTTGACCAGACGCAAGTTCCTTTGAGCATCTCGAAAAATTTGTGTATTCATAGCAGTGGAAGCCACTCCATCAGACCACCAGTCTGGCCAGTCACCTTTGTAGACGGGAATTTCACATTCCTGACTCTTGACGTGCTCAAAAAACGGAGTTAACGTAGTCATTTCGATTTCAACATCATTCCCATATTCCGTATTCCAACGATGAATAAAATCCATAATCTTCCCGTTTGGTGCGGCATTATCTCTTAATAATCCCATTACATTAACAAGGGCAAAATCATATGGATAGTCCTCTTTTTCAAGCTGACAGAGATAGCGCATAATACGAGTTTCAGCCATTTCCCAGTGATTTTCCATGTTAGGTGTAGTGTCAAAATCATCACGAATAGAGTAAGACAAAACTGCTCCAGGAGAAATGCCTAGCTCGTTTCCTAGCATGTAATGTTCTCCATTCCAAACAAGCAATTTATCTCCCTTTGGAGTTTCCCAATAAAAAGGAGTCTGCTTCCTTCCAATTGCATACATACCATGATGCGTATGAACACATGATAGTAAATTTCGAATCCCCGCATCATACATTGCTTGTGAATAGCCCCAACTATAGCCATTAATATCAGCGGTCATAGCGGAATTTACTGGGACACCAGACACTTCAGCTAAGCTTTTAGCTTTTAAAAATAACTTTTTCAATATGTCATAATCAATTAATTCAGTCATATTTAAGTATGTTCCTGAAAGTTCTATATCTCCTTTTTGTAACGCTTCCATAAATTGTTCTTGAGTTTCTGATGAAGCTTGCTCCAGAAATTTCTCTACCGCCCAAAATGTCTCACATGTCCATTTAAACCCTTTCCATTCAGGTCGTGAACCATCGCGTGCCTTATTGATAATTTCAATTGCTTGCTTGATATAATCAATATGAAAATATTCAATTTTCTCTTGCCTTTCAGTATAACCAATGTCTGTATGCGAGTGATGAATCACAAATATTTTCCATTTTTTCTTTGGGAGTTGCATGATATCCTTCCTCTCTACCATAAGATTTTAAAAACATTTCATAATGTACTGTAAAAATTTTATTTCATTAGAACACATTTAGTTTTAACATCGTATTCTTCTTGGAATATATGATATCCAACCATTCATATTATCCCACTACTATGAATGGTTGATAGATTTAATTTATTAGATTATTAGCCCCAGCGAATGTACTAATAAGCGGCGTGTCGGAAACTTTTACCTTCAATTCATCTGTATAAATCATATTTTCGCTGAATGAAGATTCAAATTGCTTAAAACTTTTGGAAATTTGCCCGCCAAAAACTATTATTTCCGGTTTGAAGGAATATATAAATGGATTAACAGCTTCTGCTAGACATACTCCAAAATCATTGAATACTTTTTCAGCATCGGTATGGCCGTCTTTAGCTAGTTCTGCCAATTCTCTTACATTAATATCGCTACTGAAACCATGTTGTAATGCCAGATTGGAAATTCCTTTTTTAGATATATAATCTTCAACTATACCTTTTTTATAGGGAGCATTATAAATAAAACCGCTATCAGGTATGCCGAATTCGCCCTTAACCACTCTTCCCTCACAAATAAAAGTTGAGCCAATTCCAGTACCTAGAGTAAAGCAAGCTATTCTTTTAATACCTATATTTTTATATTTAATAAATTCGCCGACAGCAAACAACGTAGCGTCATTTCCCAAATGGATTGAAAAATTTTTTGACAAATATTTAGGAATAAAGAGATTGTCCGATATTGTATTAAACAACGCTTTCTTGATATTTACTTTATACAAAGAATCATATTTTTCTAATCCTTTGATATAGGAAACACCTTCGTTGTAATCAGCCGGACCTGGAAAAGCTATTCCCACTCCTTTGATTTTTATAGTTTTATTAATTTGCAATTTTAATAGTTCTTTTATTTGATCTTCAACAATATCTTTTAAGTGGTTGATAATTACTTGTTTATCCTTGTTTGCGTAGGAATCATATGTGGTGATTGTATTTGTTTGAATAACTCCATCTGACAGTACTGCCGCATGAATAGTAGTCCCACCCACATCTATTGATATGACATAACTCAACAATAATTCACCTCCAACAAACGCTTTTCTGAGACTTGACCTATGCCTTTAATAAAATAGGTCCACCATTAAATACCTAGGTAAAATCAATATAGTAACGATATTCACTGCCAATGTAATAACATTCGGTATACTCCACAAAATCAGTGTTTTTTTGTGACGCTACCCGAACACGAATTAAAATCGGCTCACTTTCGTCAACATTTAAATTTTCTATTACCTCTTGAGTTGGTCGTGCTGCTTCAATATATTCTGTGATTTCATTTACGATAACGCCCTTTGATTTAAGAACTTCATAAAAAGACTGATAATAATCATCTGCATCTAAAGAATATACATCGTCGTAAGGGATATAAGTTTTGAAATAAACAAACCCTCTATTATTCACCCCTCTAACGCGATTTAGTTCCATGACTCTATCACCTTCAGCTACTTTTAATTTAGAAGCCAAAAAGCTGTTTGCTGAGATAAGCTTTACTTCAGCTTTTAAAGTTACTGCACGCTTCCCCATTTCAGCCATTTCTTTTGTGAAACTTCTTACATAAGTGAAATGCTCCTGGTTTTTCGAATTAGAAGGATCTAGTACAAAAGTTCCTTTTGCTCTTTCACGTTCAAGTAAATTTTCAAAAACAAGTTGATCTATAGCTTTACGTATAGTAATACGACTTACATTATATATATCACAAAGATCTACTTCTGCTGGGATTTTGTCTCCAGTTTTCCACATACCGAGTTCAATTCTATGTCGAATTTCCTCTGCAATTTGCGCATACAGTGGAGATGCCTCTTTCCCCTTATCTAATTTCACCATTCAATTACTCCTTTCTTCTTCTGCTGATTTATGTTTTCCTAATCTCGCATTAAGTGAGGTCAGTTTTTATAAGTTACCTTAAGTAATTGCAACAGTTCAAGCGTGAAGAAAAAATAATTCTTAAACTAAACCTGGAACGTTTAAGCAACAAATAAGTCGCCCTTGCAATGTAAAGCTACCTCTTCTATTACTCCTGTTTACTAGTGTCTCACATATGCCTTAATTGTTGTAATTTGTTTTCCCTCACTTTTTCCATAAGGTCTAATTGAATAGGGACCTACAGAAGCTGGAATAATAAATGATTCCGCATAATGTACGACATAAGGTTCAAAAGCATTGTTAGGACTTTCTACTATAGCTTCTTCACCTTCGACCAGATTAAGTACGTTGACACCACCATTTGTGTTATGGTGGACAGTTTTAGTTGACCAATGCCTTCTTGTTTCAATAAACTCCCGTTCATGAAGACCGGTTTTTTCTTCAATCCAGCCATCTCCAGAACTAATTGATTCTACAGTGTCGATTAAATTTTTATCTACCCATTCTTTTGTCCTATCCCATTGGAGCGCCTTTTCCCCATTTTCAATATGGACAGGTCTTGGTTTACCATCCAGATCTACTCGTCCCCAGTCCCAGAGTTTAAATGTAAAAATATAAACAGAAGAACTAATTTCTAATACCATACAATTCTTCCCTGAACAATGAATCGTGCCTGCCGGTATTGAAAAATGGTCGTGTTTTTGGACAGGATACTTATTAATGTACTTTTCATCTGGAAATGAAATTTCTCCATTATTAGCACGTTTCAAATCGTTCACTAATTCATTACTATTTATATTCTCTTTAAATCCAAGATAAACAACCGCATCGTCTTTAGCATCCAATAAATAATAACTTTCATCTTGAGTATAATGCATGCCAAATTGTTCTTGTATTTGCTCTGTTGGTGGGTGGACTTGCAAACTCAAATTTTGTCCATCCATGGTATCTAAAAAATCAAATCTTATAGGAAATTCTAAGCCAAATCGAGCATGCACTCTGTTTCCAAGCAACTCAACAGGTTTGTAATAAACTACGTTCATAGATGGTATTTCAACCCGTACTTTTCCATAATCTAGGTATAAACTATTTTCCTCTGGAACGCAATCAAAAGCCCAAGCATAGTTTACTTTACTACGATCTAAGTCACACACTTCCTTCATCCATTGTCCGCCCCAAACGCCCGGTTTAAAATAAGGAACAACCCGAAATGGACGTGCAGACACCTGTTGCAAACCATTTAATAAAGCCTCTTTCGTAATCATTTTAGGATGGCTATCCAAATTCGTATCAATTAAATAATCAAGATTAGTAAGAAGTTCTTTCTTTAGACGATCTGCTATGCGCCATTCAAAAAAATATCCTCTTTTATACTTTGACAATGAATCTGCATTTCTATTATTAGCTTTCCAGTTTCCTTTTTCTTTACTTTCATAACGTTTTTGGATTTCCCACCTCGCTAAATCTGCATATAATAACAAATCAGACTCAGATATCAAGCTAGCTCCTACGCCATAAATCAGGACGTTTCCAGCTTCTAATTCTTCGATTTGATTTTGAATGAGGCGAATTTTATTATTATCAAAAAAATCAGATAAACTATAAGGAGTCATTACACCAAAAACTCTGTCATCCGTAAGTTGCCTTTCAATAATATTGGTTACTTGTTCAGAATCATAAGAAGCTTTATCAGCGTTTATAATAAGATCGAAGTTTAAATAATTAGTGAATTCCTGTAACACTTCTTCTTCTCTTACCCCAGGATAACATTCTATAGTAATAATTTTCTTTTCCTGATTAATGTTTGCAATAGCTTTGTCTATTTCATTTGAAATATTCTCGTATCCTTCCCATACCTGTTCATCATAACCTTTAATTTCAACACTCGGGTGTTTCTCATAGTTTGATTTTCGCTCTACAGAAGTTTTCATATGACATTTCCTTTCGAATAGTTTCAGAAATATACAAATTAAATATCTCTGTAATGATTTTAAAATGTGAAATAATTATCTATTTAGTCGATATTATAAAACCTTTCTCGAAACTTTTACTTAGAACCATAAAAATCACTAAAGTGGGAATAGAAGCTATAAAAGCAGCCAATAGAACTGCTGGTATATTATTTCCTGCCCCACCAAGCATGGACAAGGAAGCCATTATGGGCCTTGTTTCTTCTGATTTTGATAATGTCATTCCAAATAATAAGTCATTCCATACCCACGTGAATTGAAACAGAAATAATGCTGCAATTGGTGCTTTGGCCATAGGTACGTAAATTTTCCGTAATATCGTCAGGTCTTTAGCTCCATCCATTTTTGCAGCTTCAACTAGTTCTTTTGGCAATGTATAGAAAAAATTTCTTAAGACAAAGAGACAAAACGGCATACATATAGCAATATAAAAGATTATTAATCCAAACTTAGTGTCGTATATTCCCGTAAACGAGTAGAAACGAAAAGTAGGGATTAAATACATTTGAAAAGGAAAAATAGTTCCAGAGTAAATTAGTAAAAACCAAAACAATCTTCCTCTGATATTCAGTGTAGATATAGCATATGCAGCTAACACAGAAAAAGCTATAGCCAAAAAAGCAGCAACAAGTCCATAAACTAGACTATTCATAAAACCACTTAACAAATCAATTTTTGTAGCGAGATATTCATAATTTTCAACAATAGAGAATGTAGTCGGCAGATCCCAGAAATTCCCTAGATTGTACTCTTGGCCAGATTTTAAGCTGTTAAAGACAACAAATAAGAAAGGGAAAAGCCACATAAAAGCTAATAGGGACAAAAAGGTGTTTATAACTGGTGCTCTGCTCTCAACCGAATTTTTCATAAGATAACTTTACTCCTCTCCCTTAAAAGTATCTTTTAAAAAGAACCATGAAATAGCTAAAGTAATAATAGATAAAAATATGGCCACTGCTGATCCATAACCGAGTTCGTTATTAACAAAAGCTTCTTTATACATTGTAACTGCTAATGTTTCAGAGGTACGATAAGGTCCCCCACCTGTCATAACCCATATAACATCAAACGTTTTAAAACTGTTAACCAAAGACATAAGTAGTACTATCAATGTAGTAGGTTTTAGAAGTGGTAATATCAATTTTGTATACAGCGTTAATCCACTTGCTCCATCCAACTTTGCAGCTTCGATTGGCTCCGTTGGTATGTTGTTTAAACCTACTATAAAAAGAATTAAGTTAATCCCGATTCCCTGCCAAGCACCTGAAGCTACCATGATTAGGGTGTTAACATAAGGTATGTTTAACCAGTTGGTTTGCAAACTATCAAGACCTAACATACCCATTACTTGTGGAAGACCATATAAACTTAGAAGCACTGTCATAATAATACCTGCAATAGTAGGTGAGAGCGCATTCGGTAAATAGAAAATATTTTTAAACGCAGATCCAAATCGACTTTTAGTAATTGCAATTGCTAAGATTAACGGAATCAATACAGGAATTATTAAACCACCCAATACCCATATCACAGTATTTAAACAAGCGATAAGAAAATTAGGATCGTTAAACATTTCTATGTAATTTTCAAAACCGACAAATTGTATATCATTCACACCATCCCATTTAGTAAAGCTAATGAAAAAAGTGAATACAATAGAGAAAATAAAAAATAGTAAACTCAGCGTCACTGCTGGTAAAAGATATAAATACGGGGTCCACTCTATCTTACGATTTTTTCTAGATTTAGAATGAGAGATTGGTTTTTTTTGCACTCCCTTATTGTTTGGTTCATTTGATATTTCATTAGTTAGAGACACGTTATTTACCCCCCTTAGTGAAGTTAAGCCTATATTAAATCATATCAATATAGGCTTTTTATAAAGTGAGACTATGATCAGAGGGGTTTTGACCCCCACCAATCATTAGCCATCAGGGTGTTAGTTAGCGTCTGATATCCCCCACTTAGCTTCCTTATGTAACTTGAAGCTTGAAGTGGAGAGCTTACAGACGGTTAGCACCGTGATAAATGGTGGTCTAATTAGAAAAAGCCTTTTCTGATTCAGCCTGAATAGTCTTTAAAGTGTTTTCTATACTAGAAGTACTTGGGTCATATACGAATTCCCAAAGACTAGTTGTTGCCGCGTCTACAATTGTTGCTGGTGTTGCCTCATAATATCGAATCATTGAAAGGTGATCATCGCTATTGGCCTTTTCAGTGATATTCTGGTTTGTTTCATTTCCTAATTCAACACCCTCTAAGAAACCAATACCCATTTGATCTGCGTAAGCTTGTTGTTGTTCCTCTCCATAATATTCTCTCAATATCTTAATTGCGTTATCCTTTTCTGAACTGGCAGATGAGATTGCGATCGGAGAAGTTTCATAGAATATTACAGGTTTTTGAGAACTTTCCATTGAAGGCAATATAAATCTACTATAATCTTTCTCAGCCTCTAACCCAAAATCTTCCTCTAAATTTTTTGTGAATCGAGTAGATTCATATGTCATAGCAACATCACCATTCGAAAACTGTTTTGCTCTAGTCATATGGTCTACTGGTTCTGCAAAGTAGCCGTTATCTAGCATTGATTGCCATATTTCCATAACCTCAACTACTTGTTCATCTTGATATGAAATTTCTCCATTAACTAAACTTGTGTACAATTCTGGATTATAAGCTGCTATCAATTGTTGGAACCATAAAAAACTTGCCCATCCAGCATCTTGCATCCCAATTGGAGTGATATCTTCAGATTTTAAAGTCTCACACAATGCAAGAAATTCATCAAAAGTTTTAGGAACTTCTAAATTATATTTCTCAAATATTTCCTGGTTATAATATATTCCATTGTATAAAACGGTGGCGGGAGCACCATATATTTTGCCATCTACTTTAAAAGCTTCGGCTAAATCGGGATTTACTCCAGCTGGAATATAATATTCTTCCCATTCGCTTGTTAAATCTTCAATATTACCTGATTTAGCTATATCTTCCATCCGGTATCCGCTCCACCATGTAAACATACCAGGAGAATTTTCCTGTCCAAGTGATTGTTGGACAGCTGTTTGGAAAGCAGTCGTATCAGAATAGCCGACAAAATTCAATTCCACCCCGATATCTTCATTAATTAACTCTGAAATTTCACTATATGCTGCTTCATCGTCAACTTTATCGGAAAAGAAATCTACTGTTTCATTTCCCGATCCCGAAGACTTTTCATTTTCCCCGCTACAAGCAGTAAATAAAACTAATAAACTAGTGATAATAGACCCCAATAATATTTTTTTCATTTTCATTCCCCTTTTTTAAGTTAGTAAAAAGAACGTATCATTCGCTTAATTACTTTATTACGAAATGTTTTTACAAACCCTTATACGGCTAATGGAAATTTCACCGCGTTATATGATATTAGTTTTTTAAATATTAATTAAGACAGTTTGTATATCATTTTTGTTCACCTTAACTGTTATACTGTTGTCTTTGCTTTTAGTTTTTTGCAAATCACCATTTGCAATGTTAGAAGTATAAGCATTTTTTATGGCTACATCTTTAAAATTCAAGGTTACGGTAGTATCTACACCCGCGATTTCTTGAAGACGAACATTAAACAGATTACTTCCTGTTTTTCTTATCGCTAAGATTTGGATATTATCTTTATCTGACGTAACAAACGAGTCACCGGAATTCTCAATATTATACGGAACTGTTACACTGGATAATGGATGTTGGACTTTTGATCCAAACTTATATGCTTCTATCGGATCGAAGTCACCGGAATGACTTGAAATACTATAATGAAATTCAATTTCTCCCCCTTGTTTATTCGGAAAGTTTGTATCCCATATATTGTGTAAGGCATACGAATATATAGTTTGAGCTTCATTTACAGGAAGAGTTGTTTCAAATGGTGCATAAGGAATATGAATATTTTCTAGTTGAATTAATGGTGCCTCCATTGTCCCCCAGAGCACTGTGTACTCAGGATTGCTGACTGAAAGCCAATGTTGAATGGCTTTCATATAATGACATGAACCTGGTACGTGAGGATCTTCTGGCGACACATAATCACCAGTTGTTTCATATCTTAACTTTCCACCTTCCACATTAAATGGAAATGGTATATAAACTGCTTCCTTTGATTCTGTTTCCGCTTTCATTAATCGGTTAACGATATCTATTCTCTTTAAATTCCTATACAAAGTTACCTCTTGTTCAATCCACTCACAGCCAGGAGCATGTAGAGTGATTTTCATCTTTTGAAAAACGGCATTTGATTCACTTTGCTCTACTTTTGCAAGATGTGCCGTACTACGTTTTCCCAGAGTATTTGAATCACCTGTTGTACGAGAAGATAAGTGATTAAAACGTGGAGCTGTAGTATAACTGTCATAGACATATTGATTTAATTGAAAAGGTGATTTGGAATTTACAATCTCTTGATTAATTTCCTTATCTATTATGTTAGTAATCCCACCTGTTTCTTGATCAAAAATGATCTTGTAAAATCCATTCTCTAATATATTAGATTCGTTATCTATTACATCTGAGTGATACACATCCTCATTAGTGGTCTCTAAAACATGATAGGTTTTATATCCAAATGAAGGAGTGTTTTCTGCAACAAACTTGATAAACGCTCCACGTGGCTTTGGTGTGCTTTCCATTCGTAAGTTGATAGAAAAAGTAATCTCCTCACCACTCATGTTATCAACAACATGAAAAGGTTTCCTAACATCAATTTTTCCAAATGGAATAAAAACAGTTACTATGTCGGTTCTTTCAAACGACTCTGGATTATAAACTACAATAGAACTCATGTTTTCAACATGTTCGCAGTCTAACAGGTTAAGCAGTAAATGCTTAGACCTTCTATATTCAGTTAAACTCTGATTATATGCATTCAGCGCAAAACCCTTTTTAGTGCTCCATTGAATTTGTCCTGAAGTATTATTTGATAGTGATTTGTCCCACGGATTCCAAGCTCCCCAAGTATGTTCATCAAATAGCACCATATTATCAAATGCTGACTGAAGTTCTTGTTGTGGATAATCATACGTATTATCATGCATAGCTGCTATAGAATGAAAAGCCTCTGCAAATCTCAAAAGATGATGAGACTTACGATTTATACCGTTCGGATATGCTCCCTGGCCAATACCATCTGCCCACCAGTCGCTCCAGTCTCCTTTGAAAGTAGGTATATCTAGATTTTCTTTAGCTTCAACGCTTTCAAAGAACTGCTTGTTTGTAGAAGTTACTATCTTGGGATAAGCCCATTTTTCATTCCATTGTTTGGCGACTTCTGATGGAATTATACTTGGTCCAGCATTATCCCAATGGGAACCTTGAACCCGAAGATGTAATGTATCTAATGTATAATCCTCCTCTGCTAATTGTTCAAACAACTCAGGTAACTTCCTGAAAGTCTCTTCATAACTATCAGCGATTCCCAGTCGATTTCCCTCCATGTAAATACCGTGCGGTGTATCTGTATACCATACTAGAACCTTTTGCCCGTTTTCTTGGAGCCAATAAAAGGGGCGTTGCAATTTTTCGCCTGGAAGTAAATGAGGAATGGACCGCCCTGCATAATTATGAGCTACGGACAAATATTTAATATCCATTTGAGTTAAACATTTTAAAAATCCCTTAGTATGACCAGGAACATCAGTCTGTAAAACTGTATCTATTTCGATACCATATTCATCCCGAAGTTGCTGGGTTGTTTCAAAGGTCCGCGCTAGTTCATCTATGTGGTACGCTTCGGTGTGCATACTCATATAGGCTCCCGCTACTTCGATACGTCCTTCTTTAATTCTCTGCAACATCTTTTCAATCTGTCCCTTTGGTCGGCTTTTCAACCAATATTTTAGAGGCCAGGTTACTTCTATTACCCATTTAAAATTGGTATCCATGTTTTTTTCGTCTATATCACATAACTCTAGAACTTGGTCTAGGTATAACAAATGATGTTCTAATACCTCATATTGGGGATCGGTATATCCAACATCTAGATGAGAATGTTGTACTACATGAACAGTCCAATGTTTTTCTGGTAAAACTGTGACTGTATCTCCCATTTCATTCGAATTCCAACGTAATACTACACGATAACTGGTTGGTTCACTTACTTCAGGAACATACATCTCTAAAGTTGACCGTCCCGCCCCAATTTGTCCAACATATTCAACAATTTTGTCATGTTTACTAGTGAGAACCAATTCCGCACCAGAAATTCTTTCTTCCAATTCAATATTTACTAAAACAACTTGTTTTAATTCACTCTCTTTTCTTACAAAAAATACTGTATTCTCTGCAGAGAAACTTATAACTTTTGCAGAATTTTGAGAATCTTTAATTTTGGCATTATTTGTCAAGATATATTCCTCCATTCTAAATGCTTCATAATTTAGTTACCTCCCATACTATAAACCGCTTTCAAAGTTCAATAAGTAAACTGACAACTATTTCATTTCTACCTAAATTGTCATTTCGATATATTGTTATAACATTATGTTCATATTAAGCATATATTTATAAAAAGTCAATATCATTCTTGTAATTATATTTTAAAAATTAAGCAAAATGAGGTAATTGCTAACTATTACTTGGTTATCATGACCCTATTTATCTTGAGCATTACCTCCATCTTAGAAATGTTCAATAAAACATAAAAACTGCCTCAAATTTAATATTGAGGCAGTTTTATTCATAAGGTTTTCCTATACTCTCAGAATAGGAAATTATTTATTTTTCTTATCCTTCATAACTACTTCATAGTCATACTCTGCACTTCCACCCTTACCTGCTTCTGGTGCATAAGTAACCATCATTAATACTTTAGAGTATTGAGAGCTTTGTAACATATCACCAAGTTCTACCCTATCACTTTTTCTCATATTTAGTAGATCTGGGAATTTAATGACTTTAACATGATTGTCTTTACCTTTAGCTTTCCCTTTCTTAAATCCGATGAACTGAACTTGATAATCGACATATTCCTTTGTTACTTGTTCTAAACTCATAAAACCATCAGTAGTTTCCATTGCATCAATTAACTCGTCATTTATTTTAAGGTTGGATAAGTACCATCCAGCATCATTATAACCCCAGTCTGTCATGTAACGGAATGCCAAATGTACCTTTTGACCAGCATATGGAGAAAGATCAAAACTCTCTGTTGTCCAACCATTTGAGCTTCCGGTTAAGCCTGGTACATTTTCTTTGATAGTTGGATATCCATCTTCAACTATATCACTACTTGTGTTTTCATTTTCCAAGGAAGTCCATGTTTCTCCATCATCCGTTGATACTTGAACAACACCGAAATCCCACTGTTCTTCAATCTCATATTTTGTTTCAAAAGATAGGGTTGGATTTGTTTCACCTGTTAGATCAAGCTCTTTTATTAAGAAATTATCTGCCTGATCTCCTTGATTCCCCCAAAGTACCTCACCTTTATCCGGATCACTTGTTGTTGTCCAGTTTGTGCCAAGGAAATCAATACCTTTAAAATATAAATGATCTACCTTCTTATCAGGTGTAATGAATTTAACATCTGTTCCCCAAGCCGGTGCAACAGCTTCTAATTCTGCTGCTACATCTAAATCAGGGTCTAAGTCTATTGAATTAAAATTAAAGGTTTTACTATCCCCTTGATAGTTTCCATCTAACATTAATGCGATCATAAAATCTTGATAAACTGCATGAAAATCCCGATCGCTTCCCATCTCTTCAAGAACTGCATTAATACTATCGATCCCTTGTAATTGATGTTCAAATTCTTTATCAAGAAATTCTGGTCCATATTGTTCATATAAATAAAGTTGGAATAGATAAGCAATTCCATAGTCACCTAGAATTTGAAGATCTGACTGATCTCCCCATTGCGTTAAGGAGTTTTTAAGATTACTCATAAGAAAATCAACGTGTGATGTGGAATGGCCATATCCCACTAGATATTGTGCAAAATCTGATAACCCTTCATTTATAAAATTTTCTTCTGCCGAGTCACTGTCTCGGTGAAGTAAATGTTGGAATTCATGTGCAAAAGTTCCTTCATACATGAAAGGTCTTTCAGCATCAGGACCTGTACGATTTGCCCAATCAAAACTGTCAATTGTCATAACATTTCGATCCGTAAAATCACTGATAGTAGAAGAAAAATATCCTGCAATATAACTAGGATAGTTCGGCTCATAATAACTATCATCTTTTATATTATCTATTAAGATTACGACACGCCCAGATTCATCTTGATGATATTCAGGAAAAGTCGCCTGTTCTCCCTTTCTTTCAGTAGGAGCATCAAAAAATTCAACTTCTTGTTCATATATATTTTCATCAAACTCATTTAATAGATAGTTCACTTGTTCATCGGTAACTGCTGATACTCCATCAGCATTCCTTGGATCTCCTTCAGGATACTCCAGATTATTTGCAACCCATACCTCTCCATGTTCACCTACGCCTTTGAGCGTAAATTCTGTAAGTACATATTGTCCTGTTACATTATTAACAGTAACCCACGGTTTAGTAACACCTACATCATCGGGTGTAACGGCTGAAGATGCCTTAGCTTGTCCACTTTCTGACAATTCTTCTTTGCTTACATCATACTCGTCAAAATCAACCTTCCCTTCCCTTAAGACCTCTTCAACAGTTTTAGATCGAAAATCTGAATCTACCTCTTGCACTTCCGGATTTGCGTTATATCCCTTCGCTTTTGCACTTACTATAGTAGGGAAAAACATACTACCTACTAGAACACTAATAGATAAAACGGATAAAATCTTTCTTGATTTTTTCATTTTCTTCCTCCTTCACTTTTATGTAATACCTACTATAGTATCAATAGATTTGTGAATATTTTGTCATAATTAGACTAGTAGATTCGTTTTTTTATCGTTAAAATCTTATCTTTTTCAGCAACTATTTTAGAAAGAATATTTTCATGTTGTAATGAGTATCGAAGGTTTAGTGCTGAGGGCCGTTATGTAGAAAACAGGTCTTAAGCGGGATGCCATAGGATGTTAGGTAGTGGTCTTTGTCTTTGCTGCCTTACAACCTATGAGCAGACCTTTAGGCAACCCCATTCTTTATCTTTGTATAACTTCCCTAACCCATATGGGAATAGACTCAGACATTATCATTCTTCAACCTCCTTTAGTTTATATATAAAGAGGCAAATAAACTGTATAATAAACTTCCTCCTCTATCTAGGTAACATTTAAACATGTGTTTTTTTCTCTTTATCTATAAATCAAAACTACTTATTTTTATACATTGGAGGTGGAAATATGAGTGATAACATCTAAAAAAGCAATATCTAGAGGGTTCAAACAAAAAAAGGGGAAGTATAATGACTCCCCCCTGATACTCTCACACTTACGTAGTGGTTCTTTGATTTTTTAATTTTGGCAACAAGACCCATAAATAGGGAACTAACATTAGCGCAGCAGGAATGATATAAAAAACCCATAATCCGTATACACCTAAAATAATTCCTATAATTATTAAAAAACCATCTATGTTTCCTTTATTTTCTATTTTAAAAGAACCAATAATCCCCATAACACTTCCTATAATCGCTAATATACCAAAGTTACCCAATGTATAGGAATCATCTACAAAGGCAAATAACATAGCTGTTAAAGATATTAATATCCCTAATAAACCACCAATCCTAATTATAACTTTCATTAAATATACCTCCTATTAGTTAAAAAATAATTTTAATATATCATCTAAAAACATCAATACAATAAGATCCCAGATTAATACTGTCCAAAAGAACTTACCTCTATAAAATATAAATATAACACTATTCACTATTCCTACGAATGGAAAATAATAAAAGACTAGGTTTGCTACTAGCATAGAAAAACTATGGTCATGTGAAGAAGCCCATGTGCTGATTACGAGTCCAATGATAGCTAATCGAGCAACTATTAATACAAAGAATATTGATATTTTAAAGCGATTTAATAATTTAAATGGTTTAATATTATCTTTCATGTGTAAATTTGTGTCACTATCACCTCTTAGCTCCTTGAAATTATCTTCAAATTGATCAAAACTTGTTTTGCATTCCGCACAGTTCTCAACGTGTTTATCTATAATTATTTTGCTTTCTTTATCTACCTCGTCATAAAGCGGAATTAACTCTTGAACTAATTGATGAATTTCTTGCTTCATAAGAATTCTCCTTTCTCTGATTTTATAATTCTCTTCCTTACTCTGAACAAACGGGTTTTTACTGCATTAGGAGAAAGAGAAACGAAAGTCGATATTTCTTCATATTTGAAACCATAATATTCTTTTGCAATTAATATAGTTTTATCTAGATGATGTAGTTTTTCGAATATATTGACTAAACTGGCATTAACTTGAGTAATAGATTCTGGATCAGCATTAGAAATTAAGAGGTTACTAATAATTTCATCGTCTTCGAGTAATGTAGGGCTTTTTTTTCTGTAATAATCAATGTAAGCATTCTTTGCGCTTTTACCCAGCCAACTCTTCAAGTAATTTATTTCTTTGATTTGTTCAGGATTTTTAAGAAGCTTTGAAAATACTTCTTGAATTATATCTTCAGAAATAAATTCATCTTTAGTTAACGTTATTAAAATTTTTTTTAGATACCAATAATTTTCTTTATAAATGTCCTCAATACGTTGAAAAGTATCCATACATATTTATCCTTCCTTTACCCTTATATGTGAGACGGTCCTCAAATAAAAAAGTTACAAGTCTCGGAGCAAAAGGCGCTCCTGTAACAGTCATTATAAAAAATGATGGAAATATTAAAGTAATTAAAGGATTTAATAAGCAAGATTTGTTTGAAAAAAGCAAAGGTCTGCAAAACCTTAATCCTCGGTTCGAATCCGAGTGCTACCTCTATTATTTCACTAAAGAAATTATAAAAAATTGTAGTGGAGATATTATCCACTACAATTTTTTTAGTTAAATTATTTCATTTTTTCTCTCTTTATAGGATCTAAATAGAATTTAGCTGAAGGGTGTCTCAATACTCAAACACCTATTCTATTTTAATATTTTGATTTTTAGATAAGAATTGAGACGCTTATAATAGGGAATTGAAAGAGAATATTTCTGATACAATACAATTAAACAAACGGGCCAGTTAACGGAATAAGAATAAAAGATGAATCCGAATAAAAATCGAAATCATCTTTTTTATTTTGCCCTATCTACTGCTTACTCATATAGGCATTGCCCCATGACTTTATGGATTTAAGCACTGGGACAAAATCTTCTCCAAGAGCCGTCAAATAATATAAAACCTTCTTTGGGTTATCGTTTGTTTCTTTTCTTTCAATGATGCCATCTACTTCTAGGTTTCTAAGTTGTAGTGTAAGAATGCGTTGGGTAATTCCTGGTATTTCACGGCGCATTGCGTTGTAATACATTGGTGAATGTGACAATAAATATAGAATGATTCCCTTCCATTTACTTCCTACTACATGCATCGCTAACTCAATTGGGCAAGCGCGCTCCACGGTTAACGTACAGGTACCATATTGATCGTTTTTAAAGTCTGGCATTTTCCCACCTCCAATGGGTAGTTACAAAAATGTGCCTTCTTGTTACTACCCTTTTTTCTTACTAAACTTATAATATCAAATAAATGAAAGGAAGGTAAATATCAATTGGAATTTGTACAAATCTCTGAGCATGTTTATAAACTTACTTATGAAACTGTCGTTGGCATTCCTGTTAAAATCAATACATGGTACGTGGTGGATGGTGAGGATGTTTACATTATTGATACCGGAATGGAAGACCATGCACAAATGCAGTTGAATGCGGCAAAATCTTTGGGTGTTCCCAAAAGTATCTTACTGACACATGGTCATCTGGATCATATTAATGGTGCCAAGTATTTACAAGATGAATTAAACATTCCTATTTATGCGCACGAAGTCGAAATTCCGTTTATTAATGGTGAAAAGCCATATCCAAACAAATCAGAAAAGGAGACAACTGGTGTTGAATATCGAGTCGAGGCTTTGAGTGACAATATCATCAAAACGTTACCTTTGGACCTATATTTAACACCCGGTCATGCACCAGGACATGTAATATATCATCATAAAGATGATAATGTTTTGCTAGCTGGAGATTTATTTATTTCTCGTTCTAAAACCTTACATCCGCCAATTAAAAATTTCACGGTCGATATGAGTGAAAATATTAATAGCGGAAAAGTTATAGATGAAATTAAACCTTCTATCATATCTTCAGCACATGGCGAAGATGTTAAATACAATGATGAATTGTATACCATTTATAAATTTATATATGAATAGGAGATAGAAAGATGAAAATACAATTATTTCAAATTGAAATTATAGAAGGAGAAGTTAAACAAAACGAAAATCATATTAAAACTTTATTTGAAGAAAAGCTCGAAACTGATACTGAGATTGTTGTAATCCCTGAAATGTGGAATAACGGTTATGATTTACAGCATTTAGTAGAAAAAGCTGATATCGATTTAACAAGAAGTCTTCCTTTTATCCAGAGCTTAGCCACCAAATATCATGTGGATATTATTGCAGGTTCAGTTTCAAATAAACGTGATGACAATATATATAATACGGCTTTTGCAGTATCAAAAACGGGCGAGCTGCTTTATCAAAAAGATAAAACCCATCTCGTGC
Source organism: Gracilibacillus orientalis (assembly GCF_900114645.1). Lineage (GTDB taxonomy): Bacteria > Bacillota > Bacilli > Bacillales > Amphibacillaceae > Gracilibacillus > Gracilibacillus orientalis. The sequence goes on from NZ_FOTR01000003.1 coordinate 345,604, forward strand.
CAATGTTAGATGAACATTATTATTTAACAGGTGGAAATGGTGTTCCAGAAGTATTTGAAATTAACGATACCAAGGCGAGCCAAATTATATGTTATGACTTACGTTTCCCAGAAATTACACGTTACCCAGCATATCAGGGTGCAAAGATTGTATTCTATGTTGCGCAATGGACAACAAAAAATTTAAACCATTGGAGATCACTATTGAAAGCTAGAGCAATAGAAAATGGCATCTATGTCATTGCATGCAACAGTGTGGGGGATGTGAATAATGAAAATCATGTCGGTAACACGTATGCGGGACACTCAATTGTCATTGATCCAAACGGAAACATTGTAGAAGAAGCAGGCAACCAAGAAGCAACCCTAACAGCAGAAGTCGATATACAAAAGGTAGCAGAACAACAACAAAACATTCCCATATTTGAAAACCTGAGACCAGATGTTTATAAGTATGCGGAGTAGTGATGTGTATATAGAGTAAGGGTAACATTTCCGAACACGGGAAGGTGTAAAATATCCTTCCCGTGTATTTTTGTCATTTGTACCGTGTTTCCTTGTATTTTTAATACTACACTAACCCCTTTTTCACCAAACGGGCGCAATTGTGGCAAACCATCAGTCTAATTTTTCCTTTAAAAGAAGGAGAGATTGGGCTTTTCATATTTATTTCCAGTGCAAAATAAAATCTAAACTGACATATATGCCCTTGTTTATACATTTTGTTTGCTTTATTTTATTCATTTTTTTCTGTTGAAATTACAGGAGATCCATTCTGATCTAACAAAGGAGTTAAACCTCCTGAATAACGATCCCAACTGTATAAATAATTTATCCCCGTCTCTTTATCTACTAATATTTTACAACCAGAGCTTGATCCATTTTTATAAATAACCTTAAACCTGCTATTTGATTTTGACTTATTAAACATGTCCGTTTCTCCTCTCTATATTCTAAGCTATGAAAACTTACTCTTACAACAAAAGAGAATCAAGGGTTGAGTAAATCTTTGATTCTCTTCTGTAATGTCAATCACTAAACATATATTCTTGTTTGGCCATTAATAAACTATTTTTTCGTGTTGCTATAAGGCTCTCAGTTGCATTTTCTTTTTAAAAATTGCTTACTGATAAAGAAATGTCGATTGCTGCAATTACGGATTGCTTCCCGATAAGCCGTACTGCCGTAAACAAACATCTGCATGTTCTTTTTGAGGCTGGACAGGAAACTGAATTATTTCACTGGTGAGCAAAAATAGAGGGAAGTTTTTTTTAAAACTGGGAGAGAGAATAATATAAAAGGGTTGTTTAGAGTTTTTAAACAACCTTTTTACTATCTGAAACCTTATTGGAACAAACGTAAATGAGTGGTAAAATGAGGTTTCCACATGTCCCATGTGACTTGTTTCAAAATAGGAATGGAAATTATGAGAAGAATCGGTTGTGTAAGGGTCAGTTCGATTGATCAGAATCCTGCAAGACAATACAAGCAACTCGAAGAAATAGGAATGGATATCATATTTGAAGAAAAGTTATCCGGAGCTACAAAAAATGTTAGATGAACTACAGGCCGATGATACGATTTTTGTTACAGACCTTACCCGGAGTACAAGAGATTTATTTGAATTGGTCGATGACATCAAGCAAAAGAAGGCAAATTTGAAGTCCTTGAAAGATACCTAGTTAGATTTATCCGAAGACAATCCCTATAGTGAGTTTTTAATGACTATCATGGGAGGCTTAATCAATTAGAACGTGATCTTATTGAAGGAATAGGACTTGCCAAAAAAGAGGGGAAATATCGGGGGCGGGTAAAAAAATATCATTCGAAACATGAAGGCATTAACTATGCAGTGGAACTTTACAGAGAGAGAAATATGACTGTTAAAAAAATTTGTAAAATCACAAATGTGTCAAGATCGGCTTTGTACAGAAAATTGGCAGAAAGAAAGTAAAGAAGCTAACCACATTAAAAGGTAAATATTTCCTATAGTGGCCCTTCAATCCTCGAATCGTTTCCGTACCCCCACCATAGGTGAAACATTAATCTATGATATATTAATGAGGAGTAATTCTTTGTTACCTCAAATTATTTTATTTACAACAGTCAAATTTGCGACACTAGGAGGCTGGCTCGATGAAGATAAACATATTTGTTGTTGAAGATGATGATGCTTTGTTTGCTGCGTTGAAGAAAGGTCTAGAGGCTTGGTCGTTCCGGGTCACGAGACCAGATGATTTTGAAGGTGTGATGCGTTCATTTCTTGAACAACAGCCTCAGCTCGTCATCATGGATGTCATACTCCCGAAATTTGACGGTTTTCATTGGTGTCGCGAGATTCGCGCTGTATCCAAAGTACCCATTGTTTTCCTTTCCTCCCGCGATCACCCATTGGATATGGTCATGGCACTGAACATGGGGGCGGACGACTTCATCCAGAAGCCGTTTCATACAGACGTGCTTTATGCCAAAATTCAAGCCGTTCTCCGGAGGACATATGCTTATGGCGAAGAGCAATCGAATATTCTTGAATGGAACGGCGCCTTGATTGATTTGAATCGAGGTGTAATTCGAAACGCTGGGAAAGAAGTGGATTTAACAAAAAACGAATTTTTTATACTGATCACGCTCGTGAGATCGAACAATGTCATTATCTCGCGCCATGACTTGATACGAAAGCTGTGGGAGGACGAGCAGTTCGTGAACGACAATACCCTCACGGCGAATATAACCCGTTTGCGGCATAAGCTGGAGACGATCGATTTGGCAGACACTATTGTGACAAAAAAAGGGCTGGGTTATATGGCCATCACTTTATAGAGATTATAAACATGTACTGATAGGAGGAACCGTGCCGTGTTTATCCGTTACGTTGATGCAAGGAAAAGTTGGATTTTACTATTTGTCGGCTTACTCGGCTTAGCTAATGCTCTGATCCTGCTTGATCAAGGCATCCAGGTCACATCTACTTCTCTCTTTTATTTTAACGCCTCATTTATTCTGTCCTTTCTCTTGTTTTTTATATGGCGCTTCAAGAGAGAAACAAAATATGCCACCGCGTTGGCTGCTCTGCAGGAAGACATGGCCTTAGATTGGATCGAGACTCTTCCTGAGCCTGGGGACGGTCTAGATAAGATAACCAATGACATCTTACAGGAGGCCTCCCTTCAGTTCAAACGAAAGCTTTCTGACTATAAAGAAACTCAACTGATCGAGAATGAATTCACGGCCTCATGGATCCATGAGGTGAAGACTCCTCTCACCGCCATGAAGCTAATCCTGGACGCCCGGCCAAGTGATCCAGAAATACGTAAAATTGAAGCGGAATGGTTGCGGGTGTATTTGTTGGTCGACCGTCAGCTGCATATGACACGTCTGCCCGCGATCGAATCAGACTATGTTCTTGAATTGGCCTCCATACAGCGCCTTGCCGCGGAAGAAGTACGGGAGCTGGCGCCATGGTGTATGGAAAAAAATCTGGCGGTCAGTATCGAAGGAACGGATGTAAAGGCCATTACAGACCGAAAATGGTGCCGCTTCATCCTTCGGCAATTGTTGACGAATGCCGTGAAATATAATCCTGCGAATACGGCACTTATGATCGTGACGGATGTAACGGAGACAGGCCAAGTCTTTTTGGATGTCATCGATGAAGGACCGGGAATACAGCCGCACGAATTGCCGCGTATCTTTGACAAAGGCTTCACGGGCGAAAACGGCAGGATTCAAAATGCTGCGACCGGACTTGGGCTCTATCTTGCAAAAACCGTTGCAGATAAATTAGAAATTACCCTCAAAGCGCAACCCGGTCAAACGAAAGGTACGGTGATGCGAATGATTTTTGTCAATCCCAACGCATTCGAAGCTGTCCGAAGAGGGGCGGGCGAGTAATATCCAGCTATGAAGCAGTCAGGATTGCTCCTGGCTGTTTTTGGTGTGGAATAGTGAACGTGACAATATTGTCACGTTGTCTTGCCAGATTGTCATGCAAAACGTACGACAAGCGGAAAATCCAACCGTATAATAAAGCTATTATCAAGCAACAATTATGATTTGGAGGTACGTTATGGATCAGTTGAATGTAGGAGAAACCGTTTTACAAGCACGAAATGTCCACAAAACATTTGGTACCAAAGGAAATGCACAGCATGTATTAAAAGGAATAGATTTACGCGTAACCCGCAGTGAATTTGTCGGCATTATGGGCCCTTCCGGCTCAGGCAAGACGACATTGCTTAACGTCTTAGCCACGATTGATCATACTACGGACGGAACGGTTTTAATCGACGACGCAGATATATCCAAGCTGAGTAATACCGCGCTTTCCGCCTTTCGGCGCAACAAGCTGGGATTCATCTTCCAGGATTACAATCTACTGGACACGTTGACAGTGAAGGAAAATATACTGCTGCCCATCTCCCTTAGCAAAATGAGCAAGCGGAAAGCGGAAAGCGAGTTCACAGCCATCGCCGATGTGTTTGACATTAAAGCACTGTCGCACAAATATCCGCATGAAATATCAGGAGGCCAGAAACAACGGACAGCTGCCGGGCGCGCTCTGATCCACCAGCCTTCGATCGTGTTTGCGGACGAACCGACCGGTGCACTGGATTCCAAATCCGCTTCCTCGTTACTGGACGTGATGGAGAAGGTGAATCAGCAGCGAGGCGTCACCGTTGTCATGGTGACACATGATCCGGTAGCCTCCAGCTATTGCAGCCGTGTTGTGTTTTTAAGAGACGGGAAGATTTATTCCGAGCTGTACCGCGGCGATAAAACAAGACATGCCTTCTTTAATGAAATTATGGACGTGCAAGCTGTACTGGGGGGTGACCATGTTGACGGTTTTTGAATTAGCGCTTCGCAGCATGCGGCAAAATGTGAAGCATTATTATTTGTACTTCTTTGCGCTGATCTTTAGTATGAGCCTATATTTTGTCTTCACCTCACTACAGCACGATCAGGCTGTTCTGAATATGACACATCCGAGCGTTGACTTCACTGCCGGGTTTCAAATTGCGGGAGTCATGCTGATTGTGATCGTTGGGATCTTTACCGTCTCGGCCAACGGCATTTTCCTGCGTCGGCGCAGTCGAGAAATCGGACTATACCAGCTGGTTGGTCTTTCCAAAGGCTGGGTAGCCCGATATCTAATGATCGAGAATATACTGCTTGGCTTAGGTGCACTACTTGCTGCGATCATTTGCGGCGCGTTGATTTCAAGGCTGTTCGTCCTGATTTTGTTGAATCTGCTCGGCTTAGAAGGGATTGTCGGCATCAGCTTCTCCGTACCAGCGGCTTTTAAAACGTCGATGGTCTATCTTCTCATCATCGTCATCACTTCCATTCAGATGATGCTGAAGGTTTATCGCAGCACCCTTCTGAATCTGTTTCAAGCTGACAAGCAGCCTGACCTCACTAAGCCGCCCAAAGCGGTGGCATCTGCTATTTTCGCCCTGCTCGGTCTGGCGCTGATTGGATACGGCTATGAATTATCGGGTCATATCAATGAACAGTTATTCCTCAACGCACCATTGGTACTCGGATCCATCGTTGCAGGGACTTACTTATTGTTTCGCGTTACGATCAGACGGTGCTTTTACCGGTTCCGCAAACGTAAAGATGGACACCTAGGCTTAACAAACAGCCTGTCGATGGCTCCGCTGATGCACCATACGAAAGCAAATGCCAACTCACTTACCTTGATTACGGTGTTGTCGGCCATGGCCATCACGCTGATTTCCATGGCTTACTCCTTCTACTACTCCGTAGAGCAAGAGACCCGCCACGATTTCCCTGATGATTTTATGTTTGAAAACGAGCCGCAGGAGGCGCTGTCGTTCAAGATGGAGCTGGAGAAGGAAGGCATCGATGTTAATCACCACGTCGTTCAAGCGGTTCTGACGATGGGCATCATCCTTGATCCGAATGACGAATCCCGTAAGGTTGAAGAAAGTTTGTTATGGCTTCCGGCCGAACAGCTTAAACAAACAGGCGCAGACCTCAACGTGCCGCCAGATGGCGAAGCCATTTTGTACAATGCTGGGGCCTCACTTGCCGGGGACTTAGATGAGCAGTCGAAGCGATATCCAACCGAAATAGTGCTGGAGCAGCATGGACAGACTGTTATGTATACATTGAGGACAGTGATGGAAAGGAACATCATGAATTTAAATGCTCCCGGCAGTCAGCTGCTAGTGTCAGAAGCGACGATGGACAAAATCGCAGTACAAATGGCCGATACGCCCGGTTATAAAATAATTCGCTTTGATACGTTTCAAGTTCCGGACAAGGAAGAGCTCGCCATAGCTTCCTCTCTATACGCAAAATCCGTCAGTGACGAACTATTATATTATTTCTATGCGCAGTACAAAGAAGTGCTGCAGACGACAGGCTTGCTCATTTTCATCGCAGCTTTCCTTGGACTTGTCTTTTTGATCTCAACCGGCAGCATCTTGTACTTCAAGCAAATGACCGAAGCCGAGCAGGAAAAGCAAAGCTTTAAGACGTTGCGTCAGCTCGGATTTGACGTGGATATGATCATGAAAGGCATTATACGAAAGCAGGCCATCGTGTTCCTTCTCCCTCTATCGATCGGTATGCTGCATTCGATCTTTGCTATCAAGGCGGCTTCATTTATGATCCGGTCGGATACCATGTTTCCGGCATCCATCGTCATGGCGATTTACACGGTTATCTATTTTGTATTCGCTCTGTTTACCATAGGCTACTACCGCAACATTGTAAAAAACGCTATGTCATAACCATCACTTAAAGGGGGATAAGCTATATGGGGTACCGCCAACATTTCGGACATTTTGTACGCTAAGCATATTTCCAACCTAAAAAAATCGATTCCTTATCGTACAGGGAATCGATTTTTTGTTTTACAATCGCGCTCGTTGAATAGAGCTTCCTTAACGTTGTTAAAAACGAGGTTAGCGTCCGTGGAATATGCTTAACGTTGTAAATCCGCATTTATCTGATGCTACCCCTTATCGAGGTATTAAGAGTGAAGCGAGATGCCATAGGATGTTAGGTAGAGGTCTTTGCTGCCTTACGACTTATGAGCAGACCTTTAGGCAACCCCAAAAGCGCTATTTATTCATTATCTTTGTATAACTAATCTTAAAATATTTTCCAATACAATTATAAAAGTCATCAGTAATTTTTCCTGTTCACTTCCATCCAACAAAAATTGCAAGAGTTGCCAAAAACGCTAACACAATTGCAGGCAATGAAAAAGTGCTAAAGTCGTCACCACCATTTATTTCACTTTCAATTGTTTTAATTACATTAGGATCTGTATTTTCTAAAAACCTTTTTACTTGGGATATTTCCCAAGCACTAAACTTTCCTTGAACAATTTCTTCGTTAAATTTAAAATCACCATCTTCCACAGTTATAGCTTGCGATAACAACTGTTTTTTTTAGTAACGATGGAATTAAAAGGAAAATAGATATACTTTTATATTTGTACTTGGTGTCGTGGTCAAATTGATTGATGCGCTCAATTACATATTCACTTTTTTTCTTTATAAATTTTAAGGATTTTGTCTGCCATGAATTTATCCCTTAGCTCATGTTGTCAATGAGAGTTTAATAACTGTTTCTTAAGGAACACTTCACACGTTTTTAAACACCAACACCTTGTATCATTAATCACTAGATCAGGCTCAGGAATAATCCCTCTTTTGATGTACATGCTTAATTTTCCAGCAGAACAATTCAATCCATTTTCATTTAAAAAAGAGACAAAACGGCTTTGATTGAAGTATTGAAGCAAAAAAGTCCGAACCATGATTCAAAAAATTGAATCAGTTCGGACTTTTTTCACACGTTAAGAAGTATAAAATTTTTTATCAAACCCGACCATATTCATGTTCCTTCGGGTGTTGACATACGTCTGATAAACGTATGATCTACTTGATTTACATCATTAATACCCATTAGTTGCAACGTTTTGGTAAGGTCATTCGTGATATTTTCTAGTACGTTTTCCACTCCTGACTGCCCAGAAATGGCCAATCCATATACAAAAGGTCTCCCTAAAAGAACAGCATCTGCTCCTAATGCTAATGCCGTAACAATGTCTGGGCCTGAGCGTATACCGCTATCCAACAGAATCGTTAGTTGATCTTGAACTCTAGCTTTGATTAAAGGTAAAGCATCGATCGAAGCAATACAACGATCTAATTGACGTCCACCATGATTGGAAACGACAATTCCATCAATACCTAATTCCACTGCCTTCTCCGTATCATCTGGATGCAGTACACCCTTAATATAAATAGGAAGGGACGTTGCCTTGCGCAGTTGTTGTATATGTTGCCAATTTAAATCTGGCTTAAAAAATACTTTTTGCATTTCTGCCAGCACATCTTCTTGTGAATAACCTCTTAGATATGATTGAAAAATAGGATCATTTGTATAATTACTCATGCCTTTACCTAAACGAAAGGGAGAATATTTATTTGTTAAGTCTTTTTCACGATGTCCCAGTGTTGCCATGTCAATAGTTACCACAATCGCTTTATACCCAGCTTTTTCAGCACGTTGAACAAAGCTTTTAGCAAGTGCCTCATCATTAGGATAGTATAACTGAAACCACCGCTCTGCGTCAGGACATGCTTCGGCTATGTCTTCGAGCGAATAGGACGATACCGTACTTGCCATAAATGGCATTCCAAACTTGTGGGCAGCACTTACACTTGCCTTTTCACCATTTACATTAGCTAAAGCTTGCATGCCGACTGGAGCTAATAAAATAGGTGATTGGATCGTTTCACCGTGAATCTTTTTATCTAAAGAAACAGTAGAAACATCTGCTCCAAATCGTGGGACTAATTGCCACTTTTCAAAAGACGTTTCATTCGTTCGTAACGTTTCTTCTCTACCGCCACCACTTTGAATATAGCCAAAAACCTTTGGTTCCAGTCGATCTTGGGCTTGCTGTTCTAAATCTTGAAACCTTATAGGAAATGATGCTGTCATAAATTTCTCCTTAATCTTTCTTCAATCTAGCTGATACACGGTTACCGAATGTTTGTACACCTTGTACCAAAATAATTAAGATAATGACCGTTACATACATGATATCAGTCTGATAGCGTAAATGACCATATCGATAAGCTAAATCACCAAGACCACCAGCACCGACTAAGCCTGCCATTGCTGTTGCACCTATAAGACCAATTGTCGCAATCGTTAAACCTAATATAATCGATGAGCGTGCTTCTCCAATCAGAACATGCCAAATAATATGGCGTGTTTTAATCCCCATTGCTTCATAAGCTTCAATCACACCGCGATCAACCTCTAATAAACTCGACTCCATGAGACGAGCTATATAAGGTGCAGTAAACACAACTAATGGCACAATTACACCTCGGACACCAATTGTTGTACCAGCTACTAGGTCCGTGAACGGTAATATAAAGAATAATAGAATAATAAATGGAATGGAACGCAATATATTGATGACCGTATTTAAAATTTGATAAATAATCTTATTTTCAAGTGCTTTACCTGGCCCTGTTAATGTTAACAACACACCTAACGGTAGACCAATAAGAATCGCAAGTGTTAACGAAACACCTACCATGATCATCGTATCAATAAAAGACATCCAAATTTCGGCTCCCCAGTTGTCCATAAAATCCGTAATACTAGTTACCATGGGTTGGATCCTCCTTTGTGTATGCCTCAACGATTACGCCACTTTCCTCTAAATAATGGATCGCCTTTTGTGCTTCACTCTCACTTCCGTCTAAGTGAACGATTAAACGTCCAAATGGTCGCTCTTTTAAATCGGTAATATTTCCACCTAATATAGACGGGAATACATCATATTTTTTCGTAACCATCGCAAGTGCCGGATCACCAGCAGATTCACCAATAAACGATAAAGAAACTAGCTTGCCATTGGTTTTTAATTTCCTGAAAAGGTCACCTGGAATATCATCATTAAATAACGAATGAATAAAACGTTTAGCTGTTTCGGTTTGCGGTTTAGAGAAGACATCAATCACAGATCCTTGCTCAATCACTTCACCTTGTTCCATCACAGCTACTTCATGACAAATCTTCTGTACAACATTCATTTCATGTGTAATCAATAAAATCGTGATACCTAATTCTTTATTAATTTTGCTCAATAGTTCTAAAATAGCTTCCGTCGTATCTGGGTCAAGTGCACTTGTTGCTTCATCACACAATAATACTTTTGGTTCATGAGCTAATGCACGTGCAATCGCCACGCGTTGTTTTTGCCCCCCAGATAGTTGGGCAGGATAAACCTTTAATTTATCCTGCAAACCGACTATTTGAATGTATTGTGCTACACGTTTGTCAATCTCCGCTTTTGGTACGCCAGTTAACTTTAAAGGCAAGGCAATATTATCATAGACTGTACCTGTTTTAAGAAGATTAAATGATTGAAAAATCATTCCCATTTGTTGTCTTACATCATTTAATTGGCTGCCGCTTAACTTGATCAAATCTTTTCCTTCAAATAGAACTTGGCCAGAAGTTGGCTTTTCTAATAAATTAGCCATTCTAACTAAAGTACTCTTGCCAGCTCCACTATACCCTATTACACCGAAAATGGATCCTTCTTTCACTTGTAATGAAACGTCATGAAGGGCTTTTACTTCTCTTTTCTTATCTTGAAAAACTTTCGTTAGGTTTTTAAATTCTATCATGCTGCATATGCCCCTCTCTTACCAAGAAGTAATAACTGAATCTGCAAAATTCTCCTCGATAAATTGTTTTACCTCCTCAGAACGGTAAATATCAATCAATTGTTGAATATTTTCATCTTCTACATTCTCTTCTCTTGTCGCTAGAACGTTTACCCATGGAGACTCTTTTGGTTCCATGTGAAGCGAATCTTCTGTCGGAACTCGGCCACTTTCAAGTGCATAGTTTGTATTAATCGCTGCAATTTGTACTTCTCCTAATTGTCTAGGTATTTGAGATGCTTCTAGTAGTACAAATTCTAAGTTTAATGGGTTTTCTTGTATGTCTTTAACCGTTACATCTACTCCAGCATCTTCTGGTAATGTAATTAAACCAGCTTCCTCAAATAACATTAATGCACGAGGCTCACCTGAAGAGTGGTTTGGCAACCCAACCTTGTCACCTTCTTGCAACTCATCCAAGCTAGAATATTGATCAGAATAAATCCCCATTGGGAAGTTTACCGTATCTGCTACTTTAACTAAATCTAATTCACCTTCATCACGAGCATTGTTCATAAACGGTTCATGTTGAAAAATGTTCGCATCTAATTCACCTTCATCTAATGCTGTGTTAGGCATTACATAATCGTTAAACACATGAACCTCAATGTCTAATCCTTCTTCTGCTGCTAATTCTTTTACATGATTCACAATATCCTCATGTGGTCCTGCAGTCACACCGACATCTAATTTTCCATTACTATCCGCATTGTTATTTCCACAAGCTGCTAAAATAAGAATGATTGCTACACTAATTAATCCAACAAGTTTCTTCATGTTGTTATCCCCCTACTATTCTATTATAAAATACCATTAAAAAAATCCCTATCTTCACCGAGAGATAGAGAATTCTACTTTAATCAATAGTTCTTCTCTTATCTCCCAAACAGCTAAACTGTTTGCTGGAATTAGCACCTTTCTATAAAAAAATAGATGGTTGCCGGGTTTCGCAGGGCCAGTCCCTCCACCACTCTCGATAAGCATGATTTAATTTTTTATGATAATAAGTATAGCGTAAACAAGAACTTAAGTCAATCATTAACAGAAAATTCAGTTTAAATTGACACTTATTCATTCAGGTGGCATACTTTTTACCATATAAAAATCATCGAGGTGAACATATGGATACTTTACATATCAAAGGAGCCCCTAACTATTATCAATGCCGAAACGGTCTATTAAACGATCTATTTGATTTGTTACAAGAACACGACTTCAACCAACTACTTGTTATTCATGGGGATCAATCATGGGAAAAAGTAAAAACTTACTTTACTGACCCTGCACTACCTTGCCAATTTGTTGCCTATCAAGGACAATGTTCACATAATGAAGTAAAACGCATTGCTGAGTTAACTCAAGCAGAGACAACTGCTGTGATCGGTATAGGTGGTGGAAAAATATTAGACATTGCCAAAGCATGTGGGGATCAATTAAAATTACCAACTATTTTAGCACCTACATTAGCATCTAATTGCGCACCATGGACACCATTATCCGTTTTTTATGATCAACAAGGGAATTTTCAAGAATATATTATCTTCAATCAAAGTACTTATATGTTATTAGTAGATCCTGAGGTGATTTTGGATGCACCAAGAGCCTATTTCCGTGCTGGAATTGGTGATACGATTGCTAAGTGGTATGAAGCGGATGTCTTAACACGTGAGCTACCGCAGAAACCTGTTTCATTAGATATCGCACTACATGCAGCAAGACTATGTCGAGACGTGCTTATCGAAGAAGGAGAAGAAGCATTGGCAGCCATTGATAACCAATCATATAGCCATTCCTTTTTGCGCTCGGTTGAAACGATCATCATGACTGGTGGAATGGTAGGTGGCTTTGGTGATCATTATGGTCGTGTATCTGGTGCTCACTCGATTCATAACGGACTAACACACCTTGCTGAAACGCATGATACATTGCATGGAGACAAAGTAGCTTATGGTGTCTTGGTTCAATTAGCGATTGAAAAAAGGCTAGATGAAGTCGAAAAGCTATTACCTTTCTATAAACGCATGCAACTACCAACTAGTTTACACGATATAGGCGTAGAGGATATCACAGAGGAAAAAGTGGACTTATTAAGCAAAGGTGCTACGAAACCGAAAGAATCTATCCATTTTATGAATGTATCTGATCCTAAAGTTGTTCGAGACGCTGTATTTCAGTTGGAAGCATTCATTCTTGATATAAAATAAGATTTACTAATAGAAATCTAGATGGAGATGAAGATATGCTAGAATTCGAATATTCGAATACATTAAAAAGATTACCAGAACAATTTTTTGCGAAGTTAGTAAAAACAACACAAGCTCTGAAAAAGGAAGGTCATGATGTTATAAATCTTGGCCAGGGAAATCCCGATTTACCAACACCAAACTTTATTGTGGAAGCATTACAAGAGGCAAGTCAACATGAAGCCTTTCATAAATACTCTCCGTTTCAAGGCTATCCTTTTTTAAAAGAAGCTGTGGCTAACTTCTATAAAAGTGAGTATGAGGTAGACGTTGATCCAAAGACAGAAGTTGCAATTTTGTTCGGATCAAAAACAGGGCTAGTTGAGATTAGTCAATGCCTATTAAACCCTCAAGAAAAGGTGCTAGTCCCTGACCCTGGCTATCCGGATTATATGTCAGGTATTGCACTAGCAGATGCTGAACCTATACATATGCCATTAAAAAAGGAAAATCAATTTTTGCCTGATTATCAGAATATTTCTGATGAAGACTTAGCAGAAGCAAAATTAATGTTTTTAAATTACCCAAACAACCCAACCGCTGCTACTGCAACTAAAGATTTCTTTGACCAAACTATTGAAGTGGCACAAGAAAACCATATTTGTGTCGTTCATGATTTTGCTTATGGAGCAATTGGATTTGAAAATGAAAAACCTCAAAGCTTCTTGCAATCAGAAGGAGCAAAAGACGTTGGTATCGAGATGTATACATTATCCAAATCATTTAATATGGCTGGATGGCGAGTAGCATTTGCTGTCGGGAATCCATCTGTTATTAAAGCACTCGAATTAATTCAAGACCACTATTATGTCAGTATTTTTGGTGCTATTCAATCCGCTGCGAAAACTGCGCTTGATCAAGGTCATGACGCGATAGTTGAATTAAACAATACCTATCAGGAAAGAAGAGATGCCTTCCTACAACAAGCAGAGAAAATCGGTTGGCATGGTGGTACTGCGAATGGTTCTTTCTTTGTCTGGATGCCAACTCCAACAGGATATACCTCAGAATCATTTGCCAATCTTCTATTAGAGAAAGCACATGTAGTTGTTGCTCCTGGCAATGGGTTTGGAACATCAGGTGAAGGATATGTCCGCATTGGCTTATTAGATGAACCTGAGCGCTTGCGTGAAGCATGCGATCGGATTGAGAAGCTATCCTTATTTTAACCTGTCTTACAAAGAGAAAAGAACTAAGTATCCCCCGATAGGCATACTTAGTTCTCTTGTTTATATAATATTCTTCTCAATATACCTATTGTAAAACCAAAAATAAGAATGATAATAAACAGGTAATTGATTGATATTTCTTTTCTAAATAAAACAATAAAAGTTACCGAAACAACTATTACAAATAGCAACAAGAACCAGTCAAGCTTATCAAATTTCATAAACCATTTCCCCACCCAACTTCATATTACACACATATTTTTTAAGATGATTAATCGATATATTGTATTAAAATGTACCAGCATTAAGCCTGTGTTGTCTTCTTTACTTAACTAATGACGAACATTTACCATCAACAAAGGCGATCCAGCTTATGGCTGGTTTCAAAGCTCATAGCCGTTTGACAGACAGCCTACCACGAACGTCGGAGAGATTTGGGTGTATACACGTAGTGCAAGAACGGGAGAAATACAAGATTTAGTACAACTTAGAGTTTACTTCTAGGTTATTTCGTAAATCTCATTAAAAACTTATTATACATGAAGGCTATAACTTTTTGACAAAAACCAACTAATTATAACTATAGATTACTCATTAAATACTGTAATCCTTCCGTCAATGGTCTCATGAATTACCTCTGATTTTTCAGCATACTCAATCAACACTTCCGCATCTGTTCGAGCATTTGTCTCATCAACAACTAACATACTTTGACTAAACATAGTAAACCCGTCTCCACCATTAAATAGATAATTGGGCATTGCTACTGTATAGTCTTTTTGTAAGTCAAGCGGTTCCTTATTTACCAAAATATTATCTACTCTTGATCCTTCTGGGTTATTTCGTTGATAGGAGTATTTCAAACCTGAAACTTGTAAGAAACCACCGCCAAGATTTTCTACGTTAGATACGCCGTTTTCTAAAGCAGCTCGAATAGTATCTCCTGGAACAGTAGCCAGGATCACTTTATTCCGAAACGGCAGGATTGAATAGGCATCACGCAATGTGAACTCACCTGCTGGTACACTCGTACGAATACCGCCACCGTTCATAAAGCCAATATCCGCATTAAAATAAGAACGATAACTATCAGCAACGAAATTACCAATATTCGTTTCTTGATATCTTGACTCTTGGTTAATGAGTGGTGTTTCTAATTGGGCAATGGATTGTCCTAAATCCCCCTCCAACTTGTCCTCGTAGTAATCTGCAAACTCCTTTAATTCTGGATCCTCCGGCACGGTGTGATCGACTTCTATGATTTCTGGAATCAATTGAATATCCTTACCTTTTTTATGAATATCCAATCGAATCATCGAACCTATATTACCTGCTGGAGCAAAAATATAACGATTATCATATTCATACACAAAAGATTGGTATTCCGCCTTTTCTTCTGTAAAAACGGCATCAATTTCAGGAACAGCTGATAATAATTGTTTGTCTTTCGCTAAGTTTTCCTGTGTTAAAGCAATAATAACATCCACTTTTTTTGTTTCCTTCATTTGTGCAACTGCATTTTGGGCTGACTGAATGATATCCTGCTGTTCAACTTGATCATCAGCTGTTGTCGTATTCATGTTATCCGTAAGTCCAATGACTCCCATTTTAATGCCACGTTCATTAAAAATTTTATAGGTTGAAACACCGGCAAAAGGGCTTCCTTCTGCATCTGTTAAATTAGAAGAAATCCAAGGAAAATCTGATTCCTCAACTAACTCTTTTGTAACATGAGAACCGAAGTCAAAATCATGCTGTCCAAAATTAGCAAGATCAATATCAATTCGATTAAAAGCTTCTACAACGGGAAATCCTTGATATACTCCACCGAATAGTGTTCCTCCTCCTAAGTCACCACCAAAGGCTACAAGTGTATGCTTATTCTCCTCCCGAACATGGTCAATAGCTGTTTTAAGCTTCGCCACTCCACCTCGATCCCCGTCCTCGTTTTCGTTTACAACCGGGCCCACTTCATGAGCATCATTAAAATACAGAATGGTCGCTTTTCTAGAGCTATTCTTTGCTTCAACATCATCTGTCAAAAAGGCACTTACAGTTAAAACAAATAATAACAGCACTATCAAAAGTCTTTTCATAAATATAAATCTCCCCTCTCTATCATTTCTCAATAAAAATTCTAGCAAATGAATGTTAAATAATAGTAAGATTCTTGTGAATTTTCGTCATACTAAAGAATCAAATTTCTTTTAAATACTCGATTATTCACAGGGGTTGAAGGCGTTTTCGAAAAAAATCGACAGATACCATACCTGTCGATTTTTTTAAATTATTCATCGATTTTATAAAACACCCACATTTGTGCTGGTCCATCAGCGATATCTTCCCATGTCCCCATGTTTGCACCACTGTCAATACTAGCCCCAGCTACATCTAATGCATTTCCGTTCGCCATATTTATCAGCTTGTAATAACTATCATTATACTTTTTAAATTCCCACTTTTGAGAAGCAGTACCATCCCAAGCCTGCACATTGACATTTGCCCATGCTTCAGTCGGATCACCATCTAAAGATAAAAATTTTCCACTCTCAATATTTTTCAGTTTATAACTACCATCATTCAACTCAATAAACTCCCAGGTTTGAGATTCGTCGCCATTTGAATTATCCCAAGTAAGGACATTTTTACCTTCTTGTGACACATCTAGTGCTTTACCACCATTAGGATTAATCAGTTTATATTTAAAACCAGATTTAACAGTGAACTCTACTTCGCCTGATATTTCTATATAGTCTAGTTCAACAGCATGTTTATCTTTCATAAATTTAATTGTGTTGTTAAATCCTTTATTAAGTTCAACTTGAATGGATGCGCTTTCAAAATTTCCCTTACCTGTATACGGATATTTTAGAGTTGATACTTTGCCATTTACAGTTACGAAACTTGAAGCATCTGGTCTAGCATAATTAGAATAATTAATAGTTAAAGTATAGACTCCTGCTTCTGGTACATTAACATCTTCAAAAAGTAGAGAACTGTTTTTATTATTTATTGTAACAGTCTGCTGTTCTGAGTTATATTTGTTATTCTTTATTCTCACTTTGTTTGGTATAGCGTGTTCAGCTTCTATTCGATAATCACTAGATGGAGTGTCCATCGGCCCATTAGTTGGTACACCGAAATCCGGAGCTCCATCACCATTCCAAGTAAACTTTTGTAATCTGGTTGGACGAGGTCCGCATCCTAGGTCAGGGCCGCTATTTCCGTGGTAAACAATCCAATCTTCAGTACCGTCTTTCGATTTAACAAAAGAATTGTGACCTGGACCATAAACACCGTTTTCAATGGATTTACTAAATAGTGGTTCTGTCGATTTTGACCATGAATTTGGATCAAGTAAGTTACTATTTTCAGAAGCTGTCAGCATACCGATTGCATAATCATCTTCCCAACAAGCACTTCCAGAGTATACAAGAAATATTTTTTCGTTTCGCTTTAGGATAACTGCACCTTCATTAACGTGCATTCCTTTCTTTTCCCAATCATATTCTGGATAAGTTAAGATGACGTTCTCTCCACTTAACGTCCATGGGTTAGACATTGGTGCAATAGCAATAGAACTGCCATGTTCACCAGACCAATCACCATATGCCGCATACATAAAATATAGCTCATCTTTATGCTCAAAAACGGAACCGTCTAACCCCGCATATTGAGTGTTAACTTTTCCTTTTTCAACCCATTCTCCTTCTAAAGGGTCAGAAGCAGAATTTTCAAGAACATATACCCCTCTACAATCGTCTCCACAACCTGTATTTGCTGTGTAGTAGATATACCATTTTCCATCAATATGGTGAATTTCAGGCGCCCAAATATCGTTTAAATCTGTTGGTTTCTCCCAAATTGTTTTTCTCTCACCAAGGTCTATTCCAGTTAGAGTCCTTGATTTCCATATATCTATGCGGTTACCTAATGTACGGGTAAAATAATAATATCCATCCGTGTGCAACATAACATATGGATCAGCACCTGCTGTATTAATTGGATTTGAAAATGTATAGGTAGATGAAGCTATAGAGTTTGACTCGGAAGTACTCTCAGCATTGTATGTGGAAGTAAATAAAATTGAAATAAAAAGAAATAGTAACGATATCTTAATAGTTTCCCCTTTAATAGTAATCACGTTCCTTTCTAAAAAATAAATTGTAAGCAACGATAGATGAAGCTTTAGCTTATTCGTGGCCTCAAGATTATATTGCCAGCATTTAAAAACAAAAATTTACACTTCATCAAATTTATAAGACAACTAAACTATTTATTCATATTGACACCTCCTTTTATCAACTTAATTACAAATAAATTGTAATAAATCAATTTATTTGTAATTAAATATAAGAATACACTTATATAAAATGAAATTCAATAGCTGGTGGAATATTATTGTTAAGTATCCATTTTTGAACTATCACCCATGAAAAGTAATGTTGCTGCTTCGAGAAGAAACGTATCATCACATAATTGAAGCCATTGTAGAAGTCCAAAAAAGATATGATTTCCCTAAATTATGACGGGAATCATATCTTCTTTTAATTATTATTACTAAATTAACAACGAAAGTCTCCATCGCCACTTGTCCCATCATCTGCTACCACTTCTGCTGATGAACTGTTGATGATTTCTGGTATGATTTGCTCTTTTTGTTTAAGTTATCCCAACTCGTAACTTTTTCTTCATCCTCATTCTTCACAATCAAGTATTTCAGCTACTAATTTTTAATATAGGTTTAATTGCTTTTCCACTTTTTGAATCTTCGAATGCTTGGTTGATATCATGGAACTCGTAAAATTCCACTAATTTATCAAACGGGAATAATCCTTCCTTATAGTACTCCAATAGCTTAGGTATAAACACCTGAGGTACCGAATCTCCTTCAACAACCCCGACCATTGTTTTTCCTTCAGCCATAATTTCTTCATGGACATGAATGTTCACTTCCGGAGTTGCTCCTACGACTGCAAGTGCCCCAAGCGGTCGAAGCGCTTGAAGACCTTGATGGACAACTGACGGTACACCTGTTGTTTCTACACCGTAATGGGCTCCCCCATTTGTTATCTCCTTGATCTGCTCCACTACCTTTCCATCTCTTCCATTAATAACGTGTGTAGCCCCCAGTTCCCTCGCAATATCTAACCGGCTGTCATGAAGGTCAACAGCAATAATATGTTTACAACCCGTTATTTTTGCCGCCATAATTGCACTTAAACCTACTGATCCTGCACCGCAAATAACGATAGCGGTTCCGAACTCCGGCCTTAGGCGGTTCAGTACTGTTCCGCTACCTGTCTGAATACCACAACCTAAAGGTCCTAATAAGGCGAGATCCACATCCTTGTCCACCTTCACTATATTTCTTTCATTTGCAACCGCGTAGGTACCAAAAGAGGACTGTCCGAAAAAGGTAGAAAGGTCATTTCCTTCCTTTTGTAAACGGTGTGTCTGATCTTCCATTCTCCCACCGAAATTCAGTGTATTAAAATCCGTACACACCGTCGGATGTCCAGTTAGACAGTTTTCACAGTGGCCACAGTGAGCAAACGATAAAACAACATGATCACCTGGCTGTAAAATTTTTACCCCGTCACCTGTTTTCTCCACTATTCCTGCTCCTTCGTGACCCAATACAACAGGATAGGGAGTCATTCCACCATCACGAGCAACAGCGTCTGTATGACAGACACCAGTAGCAACAATTTTCACTAAAACCTCGTTTGCCTTGGGTTCGGATAGCTCCACTTCTTCAATTGTAAAATCTTTTTCCTGGCTGTGTGTAACAGCTGCTTTTATCTTCAACTCTTTCAGCTCCTTCGATGATTGGTTACTATGCATGCTATAACCCCAGAAATATCTATGTCTCCGACTACTTTTTTATTGTT
This sequence comes from Gracilibacillus orientalis, assembly GCF_900114645.1. GTDB lineage: Bacteria > Bacillota > Bacilli > Bacillales > Amphibacillaceae > Gracilibacillus > Gracilibacillus orientalis. The sequence goes on from NZ_FOTR01000003.1 coordinate 365,651, forward strand.
TTCCGTTGCAACATAATCCATTCAACAATTCACACAAAATTTCATCGATTTGAAGGATTATTTTTCTATATAAAAAGATGAAGTCAATAAATTTTTAAAGTTTCCAGTATTCAAATTGACCTTTCGACATATAAATAGGGGACCTAATAAAACATCTAAATTACCAACTCGAAAGTCTCCTCTTGGATAGCACATCGGCGAGCTTTCGTCACAGCAACCACCAGACTGATGTAACAGATCCATAAACTCCAACGCCTCATCCATTGCCAAAAACTCAAAGGGAGGTCTAACTATATCTTATTTGCTTTTTTACAACTACTTACCATCGCATTTCAGAGTATCCATCAGGTATATCAAATAAAAGAACCCCTGACTACTTAGCCAAGGGGTTCACTCCATACATTAATTAGCAGTATTTTTTCTTCCTCTTACCGTTAAAAACACACCTAAACCTACAGCGATTAATAATAGCCCAAGCGCCAACCAATTATATTGATTCGTCGCAGTATCTGGTAACGTTTCTCCATCGCCTTCTGTTTGCTCATCATTACCTGCAGAACTATCATCACCTGTTTCACTGCCATTATCTGTTGAACCATCGTCTTCTGATCCACCTTCAGTACCTGATGGATCTTCACTACCTGTTCCATCTCCTGTTGGACCGTCACCGTTTGTGTCATCAGCAACTTCAACTACGCCATAGATACTGAAGTGAGACACTTCTGCTATCACTTCTGCGGTTGAATCTTCGACACTTTCTGGAATGATTTCCTCTTGTAGCTCACCATTCTCATCCATATAGACAACTCTTAAGTTGTCCCAATTCGTAACTTTTTCTGCGTCCACGTTAAATGTTAAGGTTACAGGTGAATCAAAGCTTATCTCTTTATCACCAGATGTTAAGGTGAAATCATATAAGTCACTTACTGCATTGGCATATTTGGACTTAATCGTTTCCGATACCTCTCCCAATTCAAATACAATATCCTCTTTACCTTTGAGAATCGATACTGGAATTTTCACTTGAACATGATCCATTTGTAATGCAATAAAAGCTGTTTCATCTAGCTGATCAACCACTTCTTTTTTGATAATGGTTTTTTTCATGTCTACATTCGTTTGATAGACATTATTTACTTTCTCTAAATCGTCTACTTTACTAATAACTTTGTCTTCCGTTTCCTGTCCATCTTCTTCTGATGAGCCATCTTCTCCGTTCTCCTCTTCATTGTCAGATGATTCTTCACCTTCAAGGTTTTCATAAAGATCCTGCACTTCTTCTACTGGAAGTGCGACTCCATCATAAACACGAACCTCATCCATTAACCCTTTAAACGGAGTATCCCAAAAATTTACCCCTAAACTAAATTGTGCATCTACAGTAGTAAAGATATCAGGGAAATTGGCATCAGAGAACTTCTCTTCCCCATTAATATATACTTTTGCTTCTCCTTCATTTACAGTAAAAGCAAAGTGTGTCCACTCACCTGCAGGAATAATGGAATCGGATACTGCATCATACCAATCATCGCCATTATGGGCCCATACCTTGGTAACATTCTCTGCATTTGGTACAAGGCTAATCCAATTATTTTCTGTTCTAGCACCAAAAAATGTTGTGGTGAATTCCGTTATTTCCTCTGGTTTCATCCATAAAGAAATAGAATATTGATCACTACTAATTAAACCGTCTGCCAACTTCAATCCGGATTCGCCATCGAATTTAGCAGCCTGACCTTCGATACCGTCAGCAAAGGTAATCTCACCGCCAGTATTATGAATGCGATCTCCAGTGACCGTAGCATCTTCTTGCTTACCAGAGTTATCTGATAAACCATCGCTGAAGTCATAATAAGCTGATACGCCAGCTTCCCCTTTTACGGGAACAGTTATCGTTACTGTTAGCGTTTCTGTAACTTCTCCTAAAGAGATCGTCGCTGTCAAATCTACATTAGCATCATCAGAGCCAAATGCCGGTCTATTGACAGCTCCTTCCGATGATATAACTTCTGGCTGAGAAGATTCCCATGTAATTTCTGTTCCTTGTGTTGCCAATGTCGGTAAGTTTAGGTCAGAAATTGCACGCTCGGAAAGGCTTTCACTTAATTCTTGTTTTATACCATCTACAACTTCTTGCTCACCTTTACTTTCTACATGACTTCCCCATACCACTACACCTTGATTGGACATTGCACTAAACGTCATGACCCATTCCTCAGATGTCGGATCATACTGACGTATGAACACACCGTCGTATGTTGCGTCATCAACTGTCAATTCCACTCTGTAATCATCATATAGCTCCCATGTCCCTGTAACAGCACCAGTGACAGTATGGTCTTCATTTAATTTGACCCATGTCGATTCAGTTAACTCACCAGTAATTTCTTTACCATGGTTCAAATATTTATAATCGCCAACCACGTCTGATTCTGAAACCGCTTCTATTTCTTCGTCAGCATAGTGATACGGTGTTGGTACTGGCCATTGGTCACTATTTTTAAACGTTTGGTGTACACGAACTTCATGCATTTCTCCTTCTTGAGGAAAACGTGTATGTGTAACTATAAACTCTTTTCCAAGATCTTCGTCAATTAGATAAGAATTGTGCCCCGGTGCCATATATCCTGTACCGATTCCTGAACCTTCTTCACCAAAATCTCTCTTAAACTGGAAGTTCCCCATCATTTTATTACCAATTTCTTTATGATCATCATTTCCAGGGAAATTACCTACACCGATATCAAAGCTTTCAGGAAAAACAGCTTCATTACCAGCAGCATCTACATAAGGACCATCAATACTCTCTGATCTAAACTGTCGCATTTGATAACCACCATCAGAAGCTAACCCACCATACGTAATATAGAGGTAATAATAACCGGTTTCTTCATCGTAAACCGCATACGTCCCCTCACCTGATCTTCCATATCCACCAGCAATCTTCGTACCAAAATATCGATCAATCATTCTACCATCAGAAGTTTCTCCATCTTCACCAGGATAAATCGGTGTACCCGTTTCTTTATCCAATTCTAAAATAAAAGTTCCACCAGACCATGAACCATACGTCATATACAAGTCGCCATTCTCATCATAGAGAATATTGGCATCAATCGCATTGGTATAAAGCGCATTGTTGAAGTCACCATCTTCAGTAAAATAGTCTGGATTGACTTCATCAATAATTCCCTCGTCAATAAGCTCAGAGAGATTAGTATTTTCCCAATGCTTATTCACATCACTGTTATCGTCATAGCTTTCATAATTAGTAAAACCAGAATACATAATAGTGTCGGTATATTCATATGGACCTTCCATATCTTTTGATACCGCTATACCTATACCTGAGCGGATATAAGTAGAGGAAACACTATAATATAGCATATAAGCACCTGTTGAACCATCTTTCCACACGTAATCTTTGTTCCAGAAAATATCTGGTGCCCAAACAGCAAAACCTCCTGAGCTATCAGCATCATCTTCCCCAGCCCATTCAAATGACTCCGCTAGATTAGAAGATAAGTCTCCATAGATAGGGTTATTTTCAGGGGTTTGGTATTCTCGATCTACTATAGAATTCCAGTTACTCAAATCATTTGATTTAGCAACCGCTATATGCGAACCAAACACGTAGTAAGTACCATCGTCACCTTTAATAATGGATGGATCATGTACAGAAGCACGGTCAAAATCTTTTGATTCCGTATCATTTTCTTCATCACCAAAAACTGTAGTCGGTATGAACAACATCAATAAAAGACCGACCATTGATATCCTTTTTACAAAACTTATCATTATTTTTCTCCTTTCGCTTACCTATTTGAAAGCGTGGTCATTTTTGGAAATAATATGTGTTTTCTTAACAGCTTCCTGTTAAATACAGTAAGGTAATTAATTATTTCTATTAGCAGCTATTCTTCTCATATGCTAAAAGCAATCTCCTCCTTTATTTTTTACACATATATAAATCGCTTACAAAACCATCCACAAATAGATTACTATAAATGTATCATTTACTCAATAAATATCTATTAAAAAAATAATTTCATTAATTTCCTATTGTTTAATTGCTCAATTAGTTATCTCATTCATTTATCAAATAAAACTTGATATTTATTTATTCAACTTCAATCAAATACACTTGAGATAATATTAGATGAACTCAACTTATCTGTTTTAAAGTTTTTTCATTAAGGTTCTATCTTTTGGATTGCAGTATTTCACTCGATGCAGCTTTAAAGAAGGCATAACCAGTTTGGTAGATAAATGAATAGATGGATTGTTATAATAATTGCAGTGCATAGGGTGGTGGCCTACTCCTTGTATTTCAAAAGCTAGGAGGTTTTTTTATGAAAATTGGGAATTAACAGAGATGAAAAATTAGTGCTCGAAGATTATGAAAAAGCAGATAAAGTCTGGATCTATGTCAGATGGGGAGATCTCTATACGAAATGGTTTGGGGATAATTATTATGACCTTGATCGGGCACGAGTATTATATGAAAAAGCGCTAGAAATTGCTGACGACAGATCAAAACTGGATGCGGAATTGCGTATCAAAGACTTAGAAGAGGGGCAATAACTTTGCCTCCCCTTTTATCTCGTTTAGGCGATTAAGCTTTTTAACACTGGCTCGCTTTATATATAAAATAACTTATCCGCATCTAGATGTTTCTCCAGTTTCACTTTCAGTTGATTCACTTCCATTAATTGCTTTGAAAAAAGCTTGAAATTCGATTCATCCTTATTATCAAGTGCTTGATCAATTTGAAAGTTTAAATAATTTAAATTCAATTCTATATCTTCCATTGCAAGAATCTGTCCCTTAGTATAATAATGTTCCAAATCCTCAAGAGCTATATAAAAATAATAATGATCGTCTACAATAGCCTTACAATACCATCCGTTATGGACTATATATTTACGTTCATTGGTAACTCTAATGATATCCGCTTGCTCCACTCTTAATACTTCAGTATGTATAGACCCTGGACAGAAACAATCGATTAGATGCGAGAAAGATTGTACCACGATAAAATCTCGATTCATTTCATCACCCTCCTATTACAGTTTTAAATTAAACATCTTAAGCCTTCATGATAGTTGTAACTAGATAAACTATTATTGATTTCCTTCCATCTCAGTATCAAACGCGCCACAACAAAGACATTCATGATTATCATTGATATATTCGTCATAAACAAATTCCTGTTCAGATACAAAACCACACAACATACATACATGAAATTCTATCATGGATACCTTCTTTCTTAATACTTAGATAAGTTAGTTTAATGCACTACAAAACAATATTGAGAATGATTATCAATTACTTCACTTGATTATAGTTGATAAACATTATCATTGTCAAACTATTTTACCTGATATACAACTGACGAAATTATTATCCCGCTGACCGATATTTTTATTTGACAATGATAATCATTTTCAATTAACATGGTGGATGAAACCTTAAAGGAGGTATCAGTACATGCCAAAAGTGATCTTATTGTTTTGCAGTATGTCTGGCAATACGGAGGAAATAGCTGAAAACATTGAAACAAGTATTAGCCATCATGGATTAGAAGTACACAAATTTCAAATAGATATGGACGATATTACGGTTACGGATTTACTTGAGTATGAAGCAATACTATTCGGGACATATACATGGGGAGATGGAGATATTCCGTATGAATTAGAGGATTTTTATGATGACATGGATGACATGGATTTAACCGGAAAAGTAGTAGCGCTATTTGGTTCATGCGATTCCATGTATCCGAATTATGGAGGAGCGATTGAAACATTTGCAAAACGATTCAAAGAACGTGGCGCAGCAAATGTCTTGTATCACCTAAAAGTAGATTTGACTCCTGATCAAGATGATGTGAAACGATGCGAAAAATTTGCTGAAGACTTTGTGGAGCAGCTTAATGTGTTCGCTGAATAATGGTGAAAATCAATAAATTGTAAAATTTGAGAATTGATTTAACCTGAATAATTATATGAGTTAAGCTTTGATTATTTCGTTTTTCCTCCTGGATTTTTGTGCTCTTCCTGGGAGTTCTCTTTCTTGGATATACCGTTTATCCAAGGAAATCGCACACTTATGTCTCAGCTTCATTAGTGAATAGCGGAAAAAGACACCCTTATCCTTCAAGGGTGCCTGCCACTCTATAATAATTTTGCCCCATTACTCTCAATCACATCTTTATACCAATAGAACGACTTTTTTTGACTTCTATCTAATGTTCCATTACCTTCATCATCTTTATCGACATAGATAAAACCGTAACGTTTAGATATTTCGCCGGTTGATGCACTTACTAAGTCAATGCAGCCCCAAGCAGTGTAACCCATTAAATCTACACCGTCTTCAATCGCTTCCCTCATGTCAGCAATGTGGTCACGCAAGTATTCAATGCGATAATCATCATGAACAGAACCATCTTCTTCTGGTTTGTCATAGGCACCTAATCCATTTTCCACAACAAACAGTGGTACACGATAACGATCATATAATTGGTTCAAGGCAATTCTTAGGCCTGTCGGGTCGATTTTCCAGCCCCAGTCACTAGCTTTCAAGAAAGGATTACGAACACCTGACATAATATTGCCATCCGCACCCGCTTGATCTGATTTATCTAATTTTTCGGTGCTAGACATGTAATAGCTAAATCCAATATAATCGACACCAAGTGAACGGGCACATCAAAATGGATGGGCCAATGTCACCACTGGTTCAATCCCATATTTATTTAGTTCATCAAACACGTCATCATAAAATTGTAATCCTGCTTCATTTGGTTCTGAGTCATCTCCATTTGGAAAAATACGCGCCCAAGAGATAGATAGGCGAAAGGATTTAAACCCCATTTCTGCAAAAAGGGCAATATCTTCTTTATAATGGTGATAAAAATCAATCGCCTCATGTGATGGATAGAATTCATTTTCTTGTGGAGTATAGTTTTCCACCTTTCCTAACATAATCGGAAAACGACTTTGACCAGTTGGTAAAAGATCCACCGTTGTTAATCCTTTGCCATCTTCTAAATAAGCACCTTCTACTTGGTTCGCTGCTACAGCGCCACCCCAAAGAAAATCTTTCGGAAATTTATTTATCATCATTGAGTCCCCCATTATTTGGCTGGATTGTTATTAGCATCACTAGGAGTTAGTTGGCTAATTTTTATAAGAAGGGGATATACCTTTAGGAGATAGATTTTACTTAAAAGTAAAATCTAGTTTATGTAGAACAGTTGCTGTATCGGTGTTTGCCCTCAGCAACTGTATTTAGTGCAACTAAAGGAAAGTCTCTACTAATTGACACTTCACTTTATGGAAATGTATCCCTTATTAATTTGACTTGATAAAGCGAGGGAAAATTTAAGGTGTATTGTTAATTACAACGTTTAATGTGGGATTATCCAGAACCGGAAATTTCACAAGATAGGGCTGAATCAATTGTTGCTGAAACCTTTATTTAAACTGCAGGTACGGGTATGGCCCTTTCCCTCTTTCATCCTTAGTTTTTCAATCCTTATTATAATAATTTTAATACATTGGGTAAAAATAGAATTGAGATGATATGCATAAAAGGTTAGAAAAGAGGCGAATAGGTGAATGCTGTTAAAGTATAAGAACTTTTTTTCCGTTCTGGTTCTCTGGATTATCTTTGGAAGCATAATTGGTATAGTTGTAGGCTCGACAACGACTTTCCTTTTAGAGACAAACGATTATCTAGGTGATGAGATACGATTAAAAAGAGATTGGCTTATCTTCCTTCTTCCCTTGGGAGGAATAATCATAGGATACATATATATGAACTACGGAAAGGTATTTCTGAATAATACTTTGAATGACACTGCTAAACTAAATAATCTGGTAATAGACTCCGTGCACGGAAAAAAAGAGGCACCGCTGAGAATGGGGCCTATCGTCTATTTCGCGACTTTTATTACAGTCCTTTTTGGGGGTTCTACGGGTAGGGAAGGTGCAGCTGTCCAAATGGGAGGAAGTGTAGCTGCAGCGGTCAACAGATTTTTCAAGATAAACAAATTCGACAAGAAAATTTTAATGATGAGCAGCATAAGTGCTGGTTTCGGATCTGCCTTTGGAGCGCCCATCACTGGGGCTATTTTTGGCATGGAAATAGCTGCTATGGGAAAACTGAAATTGGAAGCATTTGTTCCTTGTCTTACCGCAAGCTTTGTTGGTCACTATGTAACTACAGCAGCTTGGGGACATAAACATGAAGAATTCACCATACAAACCGTACCGGAAATATCTATTACTACATTTATAATCGTTATTCTTCTATCAGTCATTTTTAGCCTAATAAGTGTTTTTTACTGTCAATTGAGACATGGGATAGAAAAAATCTCTGAGAAACTTTTCAAAAAAAATCATATGAAAAGAGCATTTTTTGGAGGAGTCATTATTGTTGTATTTACATTGATTGTTGGTTCACAAGACTATAATGGCCGTGGGTTACAGATGTTAGAACTATCTTTTAATGAAGACGTTCCGCCATTTGCTTTTCTGGCCAAGCTGGCATTTACTGCTATAACCCTAGGCAGCGGATTTGTTGGCGGGGAAGCTATCCCTTTATTTTTTATCGGGGCAACATTAGGTAATGCCTTACACACGTTCATTGATTTACCTATGTCATTTCTCGCTGCATTAGGATTAATCGCTGTTTTTTGTGGAGGAGCTAATACCCCTATAGCAGCTTTCTTGCTGGCAATGGAGATGTTTGATGGAAAAGGATTAGAGTATTTCTTTGTTGCTTGTATAGTCAGCTATCTATTCTCAGGACATCATGGACTATGGCCTTCTCAACAAATATATGAACCTAAGAGCAGATTATATAATATTCTTCGCGGAGAAACTATTGAAAATGTTGAAAAAAGTAAAAAATTAGAAAATTACAAGTAATAATAAGCTGTACTTTGCCACCGTTTTTACAGTTCATTGTTTTTTCTATTATCTCATATATGTCTCGATTTACCCCACTATTTTTTGATCAGAGTATGGTTATCCTCTGAAGAATAAAGTAAAGGATATCATCCACAATAAACATTAGATCGTAAATATATTTTTAGCAACATTTGAAAAGGGGGGATATTGTTGGATTTACACTTTATATGGAAAGCTATTGTCGTCGTACTAGGAGGAATCCTAATTTTGCGGTTAGCTGGAAGAAAATCAATATCACAGCTTACAGTTGCGCAGACTGTCATGATGATAGCTGTTGGTTCATTGATTATTCAACCTGTTGGCGACAGGAACATCTGGATTACAATGATAATTACATTTCTAATGGTGAGTACACTTCTCTTTATTGAGTATATCGTTTTGAAATCGAATGGTCTTGAGACTTTTATTTATGGTAAATCACTAATAGTAGTCGAAGACGGCAAAATTAATGAGGGCAATTTAAAGAAGCTGCGGTTAACGGTTGATATGCTTGAAGTACGTCTGAGGCAACAAAACATTCAGCATTTTACTGATTTAAAATGGGCTACAATCGAACCGAACGGGCAATTAGGCTATATGTTAAAATCTGATAAACAATATGCTACTAAAGAAGATATTCAGATGCTGAAATCGCTTGTTGAATCAAATCTATCTAATCCTCCAAATGAAGCATCAAAAACTAAAACAAGTGTGTCAGATAACATATTTACTGAGGTTAAAAATAGAAAGCATAAAGAAAAACCTAAAGAGAATTTGGATTAACAGTAATGATAAAAGCTTCCAGCTTAGAATGGACTTGTCCGTGTTATCATGTTTTTAGCAAATGTATCTCTTTGGCATTATTTTTGCCACACTTGCGATAGTTCCACGACACGGACAAAAGTTAAGTCTATGTTTGTTGACTACTGAAATTGCAATACTTCCCGCAAAGGATAGTGGCACTTTTACTATGTGGTTTTGTCAAAGTTTCTTATTTTATATTTCACTGATGATCTCTTTCTCTCACTCATCGCACACAGTGGTTCAAAACTTCCCACAGCTGGCTCATTCTGTCCGCAATACTCACTAAAAACCTCATCATATTTACTTAACACTTCTTCAGTCAATAAATTACCTTTTTGAAGGAACCTGTCTAAAAACTGAGTTAAAGTTAACCTTTCCCATTGATTAATATGTCTAAAAGCAAAGAATCTTAAAACCAATTCTACATCTTGCATTTTTTTATAAACCCTGTTTTCAGTTAGTTCTTTTAGGGGATCTCCTATTAATTCATCATCCGTCTGTTCAGGGTAACCCCCATATTCGGCAAAAAATATATTCCTAGACAGTTTCATACAAAGTCTGTTAAGTGACCCATTATATAGGGCATTTCTAGTTTCTCCTCGGTAGCAGCCATTACATGTCATTTAGCTGATAACTTCATTTTTTAGTAAACGTTCCGTAAATTTAACCATTATTATTTAATTAGCTGGTTTCCTTTTAAAATAGGTGTCAAGCAAATTCTTAGTAAGAAGTTAACGTAAATTTAACTTTTACATAGAATTCTTGTAACATTCAGAAGTTATAATTTCTACTAACAACTATAAAAAGGAGGATAGACTTTCAAAGTTAAATTTATGACTAGAGGAGTGTTTACTTGTTTTTGAGTATATCTAATAAAGTAAAATTGGTACTGGGAATATTGACTTTGGTATTATTAGTTGGCATCAAAGAGCCATTGGCATTAAATGCAAGCGAAAACACATTTACCGTTTCGACTTATAATGTAGCAGGTCTACCAGATGTAATAACAAGTGAAAATCCACAGATAAACAATATTAAAATCAGCCCATTATTAAATAACTATGACTTTATAGCTGTTCAAGAAGATTTTGAATATCATAATGATTTGATTAAACATACGACACATCCTTATTTAACTCCCCATTCTGGTAATGTTCCATTTGGTGATGGAATGAATTTTATATCAAACTTCCCTATTAAAGATGTTAAGAGAGTCACATGGAGACAAAGGCACGGTTTTTTAGGTAATGGGAATGATGAGTTAACACCAAAAGGGTTTATGTTCTCTCAACTTACGATTGAACCTGGTGTGTACATTGATGTTTATACACTGCATACAGATGCAGGAGGGGACAATGATTCACTTGCTGCGAGGAGAGATAACATTATTCAACTTGCTGAGTATATTAATACCCATTCATCAGGCAATGCAGTTATTGTGCTAGGAGATACAAACTCCCGTTATACTAGAGAAGCTGATAATTTTGAAACAGAATTACTTGAGGTTAGTGGTTTACAAGATCCTTGGATTGACCTTGTAAGAAATGGAATGACACCTGATAACGGAGATGCTTTGATGGATGGTAATGATAAGAATGGTATTAATTTTGAGGTCGTAGATAAAATATTTTATAGAAGTAGTCCTTCTTTAGAACTAACGGCATTATCCTATAGATTAGAAGATTCTATGTTTGTAGATGATAAAGGTGAACAACTTTCAGACCATTATCCTGTAGCCGTCACATTTCAGTATATGAAAAACCAAGATATTAGTATGAGTAATTATTGGGGTGGTTCTGGAGGGACTGCATTTAATTTCTTATCAAATGACGCTGCAATTAATAATAGACCAACAGCATTAACTATAAATGCAGGGGATCGTTTAGATGGAATATCTATGACTTATGAAGATGGGACTGTATTATCACAAGGCGGAACAGGCGGAAGTGTAGAAACGTTAGTATTAGAAGATAATGAGTATTTGACTGAAGCTACTTTTTACAAAAATAAATATAATGGAGATGATCGAATTTTTTATGCGGAGTTTAGAACCAACTCTGGGCGAGTGATATCAGGTGGTACAAAGACAGGAGAAGCTATTACTCTTTCAGCACCTTCAGAACATTATATTGCAGGATTTTTTGGCAGATCTGGAGATAATATAGATCAAATCGGAGTTTTCTCAAAGCCATTAACACATTAAGTAATACTTTGTAAAAGTAACATGGATTAGGAACCAATCCTTATTACAGTAACATATTTTTTTAATTAATACTATTTCAGGGTAACAATTACTATAATAATACAAAAAGCAAGCTTACATCAAAAGTATCTAGATGAAAGCTTGCTTCTTTAACACATTAATTTTTATCTAATTATCCACTTTCAATTGTAATGAACCACCATTAATGAAATGGGTTTGATCAGATAGTAAGAAGGCAACAAAACTATCAAAAGCGCTTCATTGGATTAGTGCTGGCACATTCTTTTCCTGCTTCTTCCCAGTTATCTCCACCGATCTAATTGAGAGAGCCTTCGACCATCGGTGTCATAATCGCACTGGGAGCAATTGTTTGGTACTTTTAAATGGAAAGAGCCAACTCTTCATGGAGTTGGCATTTGAGAAGTGTAAGTTAATCTATAGGGCCTTAAAAAATATCAAGCTGTATGAGTAATGCTAATAGAATTTGCACTAGTACTTGTAAAGAAATGGCTACATCCGTGTCAGTAGTTGTTATATTTACATTATCTGAACCTTCTATTAATATTTTTTGTCTATTCACTTGGTCAATTTCTGCGCGTTGGAGCAACTCCTGTGTAACTAGCTCTGCTCGATTACTATCTGCTATCGTGATGTTAACAACAAGCGCAATTGCAACCTGTAGGGCAGCTTGAATAGAAACAGCTACTTGAGTATCAGTAGTTGTAATATCCACACCACAAGAATCTCTAACTTCGATTACTTCAAATGACCCTTGAAAAATGTCAGTATCCTGAGTAGCATTATTTTGAATGGCCGCATTACTGTTACCACTGTTATTACTATTGGAACGACAGCCATAAAATTCATCGATCACTTTCCGTTTTCTGTTTTTACCCATTATTCACCACTCTCCTTTTTATTCACTTTTTTCATTAATTCTCGTATTGGACTTTCTACGGAGTCTAATTCTTGTTTTACATTCTCTGGCTTGTTTTTAGAAGTAAAATCGCCAACTAGTGATTCTAAATTTTCAGCAATATTTCTTAATTCTTGTTTTTGTTCCTCTGATAATTGATTTGTGATAGATTCCTCATTTGTTATTTTGTGTTTTTTTAGCACACTTGTAACAGTCACACCTGCTAAGCTCTTTGATAACTTTTCTAGCTCTTGGTTCATTTCTTCCAACTTCTTCTCCCCCCTTTCGAGTACCTTTCACTATTAATATATTAAAAACCACATTAACAGATTGGACTCGTTCCTAATCTACTTAAAAAAAGGTAGATGTCTTAATATATTTGTCTCTACTATGGTACAGAATGTCCAATATAATAAGGCCCATTGAGGCAACACATACTGAAAGTTTGGCAAGAATAGACTGCTCGTTTTGGATTAGAATCTATACAACCAAAGAACAAGCTAATCATATTCATCTATACCTCCAATAACTACTGATTTCTCACTCATTCCTAAATTCCTATAACTTGCCGTACAAATAATATGGAAAATAATGAGTGTCCAGTAATAGCGTGGAATAAGCAAGGGGGCCTTGATAACTACAACACAACAAAGAATTTTTATGAGTTTTTTCACCAAAAGCTGTTGGAGGCAAAAGAAGCATAGGAAGAAGACAAATAACTAGAAGAAAGTTATAAATGAGATTAAACAAGATCAAAAACGAAGCCCTATTCGGACTTCGTTTTTCTCATCATATTTCGGTTTTCGATTACCTAAGCCTCATATACGTTACTTAAAAACTCGTGATCGAATTAAAAACCGTTTACCTTCTGGATTTTCCAGCGAGAACATACCTCCTCGACCTTCTACTACATCAATAATCAGTTGGGTATGCTTCCAGTATTCATATTGATCTTTCGACATATAAAAAGGAATATCATGCACATAACCTAATAAAACATCTGAATTTCCAACTCGAAATTCTCCTCTTGGATAGCACATCGGCGAGCTTCCGTCACAGCAACCACCAGACTGATGAAACATTAAAGGACCATGCTTCTTTCCTAACAGATCCATTAACTCCACTGCCTCATCCGTTGCCAAGACCTTTTCTTGTTTTGTCATGCACCCGCCTCCTTTTTTAAGAATTAGAAAAATCCTTTTGGTTTCGTACTATAACTTACGAGTAAGTTTTTCGTTTGTTGATAATGAGATAACATCATGAGATGATTTTCTCTTCCAATTCCTGATTTTTTATAACCACCAAAAGCAGCGTGAGCAGGGTAATCATGATAGGTATTGGTCCATACACGCCCCGCCTGAATACCTCGACCGAATCGATATGCTTTATGGAAATCACGTGTCCATACACCTGCACCTAATCCATATAACGTGTCATTCGCAATATCTAGCACTTCTTCATCATCTTTAAATGTGGAAACAGCAAGAACAGGACCAAATATTTCTTCCTGGAAAATTCTCATCTTATTATGACCTTTGAACATAGTTGGCTTGACATAAAAACCATTTGAAAGCTCTCCATCCAATTGGTTTTGTTCACCACCAATTAGTACCTCTGCTCCCTCTTGCTTACCGATATCTAGATAAGACGAAATCTTTTCCATTTGTTCTGTTGATGCTTGAGCACCCATCATCGTTTCCGTATCTAGTGGATGACCAATTTTTATTGCTTTCACACGCTCTACAGCTCGCTCGATAAACGCCTCATAAATATCTTCATGTATTAAAGCACGTGACGGACATGTACAAACTTCCCCTTGATTTAAAGCAAACATCACCATACCTTCAATGGCTTTATCTAAAAAGTCATCATCCCCGTCCATGATATCTTTAAAGAATATATTTGGCGATTTTCCACCCAGTTCTAATGTGACTGGAATGATGTTTTCAGAGGCATATTGCATAATGAGACGCCCTGTAGTTGTTTCACCAGTAAAGGCAATTTTTGCAATACGGCTGCTTGAAGCTAACGGTTTACCCGCTTCTAAGCCAAATCCATTTACAACGTTGAGTACGCCAGGTGGAAGTAAATCATTTATTAGTTCAAGTAAGACATGAATCGAAGCTGGAGTTTGTTCTGCAGGCTTGATGACAACCGCATTACCTGCAGCTAGTGCTGGGGCAAGCTTCCACGTTGCCATTAATATTGGAAAATTCCAAGGAATGATTTGTCCCACAACACCAAGTGGTTCATGAAAGTGATAAGCGACTGTATCATCATCAATTTGACTAAGAGAACCTTCTTGTGCCCGAATAGTTGATGCAAAATAACGGTAATGGTCTACAGCTAATGGCAAGTCTGCAGCTAACGTTTCTCGTACCGCTTTTCCATTATCCCATGTTTCTGCAACAGCTAACATTTCTACATTTTCTTCTATGCGATCGGCAATTTTATTTAAAATATTTGCTCGTTCTGCCGGAGATGTTTTCCCCCATGATGGTGCAGCCTCATGGGCAGCATCTAGTGCAAGTTCTACATCTTCAGCAGTAGAACGGGCTATTTCACAAAAAACTCCACCTGTAACTGGTGTCACGTTTTCAAAATATTGTCCTTTTACAGGTGGTCTCCACTCACCACCAATATAGTTGTCGTATTTTTCCTTGAAGTTCACTACGGAGCCTGGTTTGTTTGGTGCTTCATATTTCATACTTATTCCTCCCCATTTTCACTTTTAACAACGCTTACAATATCCATGTTCATTTGGACAACACCTATTTAAAATATATTGATTAACAAAGAAAAATATGACTGTTGTATAGGAGGGGTAAGTGTGTTTTGCCACTATTATTATCCTAGAAAAACCTATTTACCTTCCAACGTTAGCTTTTCTAATGCTGCCTTAACATTTGTTGGTAGTATTTTAGTAGTTGCAACGATGAATGCATGGTACGGAATTGGGATAGGAATGTTAGCTGCAGGAATATTTGGCTGTTCTGTTGTTGTTGTCTTGTTCGTATTTATTTTTAAACGACTTGTAAGGTGAAAATATAGTTTTTTTCTGGTAACAACATTTTCTGGGTAATATTACAAAAATGAATTTATTCGTTTCTCCACCTTCGTTTCATTCTTCTCCAAGGTCGATCACGGAAAAAAGACGACTCTCATTCTTTAAATAAAGAGTCGTCTTTTTTAAAATATTTTTTAAAGGGCATAATGAACCAAATGTAATGCGACTAACGAGATTTGCTTTACTTGAGCAGCTAATTTTAACTGACGGGAATTTTTTTAGTAGTCAGCTGTTAAAAGCTGCTTACTTGGTCACTCTTCCCACTATTCTTCTCTGATTGCCCTTTTATAGCAATAGAAACAACATAGATCAGGAGAAATATACCATATACAATGGTTGTTACACCATATACTGCTTGATAAGAGCTAACAGTAGCCATTAATCCTAATATAAAGGAACCACCCCCGATACCTAAATCAAAGAAGTTAAAGAAGGAAGCCATTGCACTTTCATGCTCATGTTCGTCTACCAAGTTCATACACCATGTTTGAATAGCTGGGAAGATAGAACCAAATCCAAACCCATAAAAGATAGCTGCTATGAAGAAGGTGCTGTCACTAGCTGCTACATAAAGTAGAACCAAACCTATAATAGATAGAATAGATCCAGGTATAAGAATTACCGAAGGTCCGTATATATCGAATAGCTTTCCTGATACTAGTCGAATGACAAGACTAGCTGCTGCGATTAATAAGAAAAACAAACCTACTTTATCAAAATCCTTTTCTATCGCATACAAAGAAAAGAAAGACATAATTCCCCCTGCTGCAATACCAATTAAAAATATGAGCATTGCAGGAAACAGCACTTTTTTTTCCCATAGTTTAAATTTTATATTTTCTCTTTTATCTAACTCTTTGCTATTAGATCCTCTCTTTATAAAAGCTGCCATAATAACAGCTAGAAACATAATTGCCATTCCTCCAAAGAATAATCGTTGGAAGTCATATAATTCTAACGTCATCATTCCAATCATTGGACCTACAGAGATGGCTATCGTTTCCCCAGCCCCAAAATAACCAATCCCCTCACCTCGTCGATCACTAGGAATGATTTCGGCTGCAACTGTAGTAAAGTAAGTAGTTGCTAACCCAAATCCAGCTCCATGAATCAGACGAACAAGTAATAACATGGTGATATTAGTAGATAAGTAATAGGCTCCTGTAGATAGGGCTATGATTAATGTACCTAAAATTAAAAGCAGTTTTTTATCAAATTTCGTTGCAAGAATCCCCGCAAATGGACGAATGAAAATAGCTGATAACATAAAAACACCTGTTACTAAGCCAACTTGGCTTGCTTCTCCTCCTATAGCTGTTACAAATAAAGGAAGCGTAGGTAATAACATTTCAAAAATCATAAAAACTAAAGCATTGGAAATCACTATAAAAATGAACGACAGTGACCACATCTTATTATTTACATGAGTCATACTTTCTCACACCTCTATTTAATTATTTTGTTGTAATCCTAAAAAGAAGTCTCCTTTTCAATTAGCAACACAAATAATAAACCTTCCTGTAAGGGGAAGGTCAATAGTTAATGGGAATTTGTATTTCTGTAAGATAATCTTCTTTATTTTTTGAGATATAATGGTCAATGATGGTTCTCTCTATAGCATCTCCTGCTATTTGATAACCGTTCGCTTCGATGTAATTAAGTAATTTCTTATAATATGGAGCTGAGCCAGTATGGTCTCCCTTATAATAAATAGATGCGTATTTTCCTTTTGGAAAAGTTGTAACTAAAGGGCTATCTATATCTTCTTCTTCGATGATGATGAAAATTGAGTTATATTCATCGAATTTTTTATCTTTAATATTATTGATCCTAACCGTAAATCCGACACCACCAATAAATATAGAGGAATTCATATTTGCTAGATTCTCTAATTGTCTCAAAGAAATTTCCATCTCTGGTTCTGAACCGATATTTTCAATTAACCTTATGACGTTCCGCTCTTCCATTTCGACTATTCGTATGACTCCCAATTCCCCTATTCCTTGAGCCAATTTTATATCCTTTATTCGATTCTCAAATTTGCGGTTAACCCGTTCTAAATCTTTGATTTTTTTCTCTGTTAGATGCTTTTGTGTTTCTAATAAATTCACGAAATCATCTATATCTCTATGATCTAAATGGCTTTTTATATCCTTTAAAGAAAAACCTAGCCCTTTTAAATATTGAATAGTATTTAATTGCTCAAATTGTTCAGTTGAATAGTATCTATACCCGTTATTTACATCAATTTGAATAGGTTCCAGTAATCCAATCTGGTCATAATACCTTAGTGTTTTCATAGTAGTGTTATGAAGTTTCGCCATTTCTCCTATTGAAAATAAATTTTTCATTGTGATTTCCT
Organism: Gracilibacillus orientalis; assembly: GCF_900114645.1. Classification (GTDB taxonomy): domain Bacteria; phylum Bacillota; class Bacilli; order Bacillales; family Amphibacillaceae; genus Gracilibacillus; species Gracilibacillus orientalis. The sequence continues at coordinate 383,966 of NZ_FOTR01000003.1, forward strand.
TTCTCTATTATCTTTATTAAGACTATGATAACCAATTTTACTATTCAAGTCGCCAAATTTAAAAGACAATCATTATCCTATATGAGTTTTCTTTTGGAGGTCATGAAATACAAACAATAAAAACCTTCCCCCATATAATAGAACCATTATTAATGCATTATACCTAGCAACCAAAAAAAAGCCCCTAATCAGCTATACTAACTGTTTGGGGCTTTTCTGCATTTATTAATTTGTGTGTTATGACCAACTTCTGCAAAACGGTTTTCGATCATTCATTTAGAAGCTAACCGATCATTCGGTGAACCAGTGACATGTAGCCTATCCCCCTGCAATCATCCGTGCTAGTTGTCCACACAGTAAAGCTGCATAGGTTCCGACAATGTTACCTAAAATACCCATCAATAGTCCAACAGGTGCTAATGCCGGCTGGAATACCGATGCAACAATCGGTGCAGAACTTGTTCCACCTATATTACCTTGAGATCCCACAGCCACGAAAAACAACGGTGCTTTTAATAATCTTGCAGCAATAAAGATACAAATAATATGAATGGCTAACCAAACAGCTCCCATTAGGATAAACTGAGGTGCCTGCACAACGTCTGCTAAATTCGCTTGTGCACCAATACCAGTTAAAAATAAGTATATGCCTAAATAACCTATTTTACTAGCACCGTAGTATTCTAGGTTTCTTACTTTTGTAAAGGAAAGAGCAATTCCAACAGCAGTAATTAAAATAAACGTCCAAGTGGAAGTATTCATCACATCACTTTTCGGAATAAAGTCCATATCTGCGAAGACACGAATAATATAAGAGCCTGCCACTCCAACTCCTAAAATTCCAAATAGCTGTGGAAGTTGTAATGGTTTAATATTTTTTTCTATATCTGTTGCAATATCTGCATTAACCTGCTTAATAGTAGAATTATCAGCACCATTCCATCTATTAAACTTATCTTGGAAATTGGCTAAGGCGATCATGACACCCATCCAGCTAATTCCTACTAATGTATCTGTCAAAATAACCGGACTTAATATATCATCAGGTGTATGAAATGCTTCAATCATGGCACCCATATTGGCTGATCCACCAATCCAGCTTCCAGCAAGCGCACCGACTCCACGCCAAGCTTCCTCTGGCAGCATCCCTTGGAAGAGTGCGAACGCAATCGGTCCACCAATAACAACACCGAATGTCCCTGCCAAAAATAGTACAACAGCTTTACCACCAAGCTTAAACGTGGCCGGAACATTGGTACTAATCATTAATAATAACAAACCTGCCGGAAGGATATACGTACTGAGAAAACTATATAAATCCGAACTTTGCGGAATAATACCAAACGTCGTAGAAAGCATTGGTAAAAAGTACATCCAGATTAAAGGTGGAGCATATCGAAAAAATGTACGTAGAAATCTATTATCAATAGTTGATAACATAAATACAATCCCGACAATTGCGCTTAAATAAGCGAAAATCGCCATAGGATCTTGAATTAACACCATATCCTTGCTCATGATGAAAAACACTCCTTGTTGTTTTTTTGAAAATTTTCAGATAATTGGATAGTAAACACTTGATGAATTCTATCACTTTTCAGCAAAAATTCAAACGAAAAATATTGTAAAGTCTACCATTCAACGCCAAAGCATTAAAATAGGGATCTCTCGATACAGATTCCATCTATAAGCAATGGCTACCTAAACATTTAACAAATGGAGTATTTCGATCATTACACTTCTCTAAATGCATGTACCAACAATGTAACTCTAAAGACTACGGATAGTGAAAAAGCCTAATCCCTCCTGTTTTTAACTGAGGAATTAGACTTATAGACTTCTACAAAGATAACTTTCTTGTTTAATAAGTGCGCCGTTAATGGAACATCTATCTAGTTTTTACTAAGAAAAGATTTTGCTTGCTTAAATGGACGATTGAATTGACAAAAACTCAGGCAGTACATGTTCATGCTTGTCGAGCATGATCTGTTCCGGCTTGATGCCCTGCTCACGAAGTACTTCAATGTTCTCAACAAGGAATTCGTCGCTACCGACAACATAGAAAAGACCAGCCTTATCTGTAGCAAGATTTTTCACTTCATTATAGTACTCTTTACGGTTATCAACGAACTGTGATGTGAACTTCTTGTCAGGTACGGATTCAAAAATATTGGTGAATAAGAAATCCTTGGATGAATCGATGTTCAGGGAATGAATATGATTGACATTATCAGCACGGTCGAAATAATCAAGTACAAGCGGTCGAAATGTTGCTAGACCTACACCAGATGATAACAAGTAAACATTTTTATCTTCTCTTTTAAGTGGTACATTCGAATGTGTTTTAAATATTGCCACTTCATGGCCGATTTCCATATTTCTTAAAATCGATTTAAATTCAGAACACTGCTCTCTGATACGTGTTGTGATACCGATTGAATTTTCGTGCGGTAAGGTGGAGATTGACATGTGACGAATCAAGCTACGATTCGGTTTATCTCCGGCATTAAAACCTTCCAGTGCTAAATGAATGTGGGAACCTTCTTCCCATGTATAGTCTTCCGGACAGTCGAGCAGATAAGTTTTAACCTCAGGCGTTTCTTCTATGATCTTATTAATTTTAGTCCAGTATATTTGCATGGTATATTCTCCTTATTCCATTATAGTATTGTTACTCTACTATACAATAAGTGATAATAATTCTCAATTAAACGGATTGATTATTTCAGATTTATCTGCATTAAATCTACTAATAACATCTCATTGGCTGTAATATCGGCTCCTACTGTTTTTCTAAAATCAATCCAATTAGGCGTTTCCCTAGGTCTAATCCGATAAGCTCATTACCATCTCACCTCCTTGCCATATAAGTACCTTCTAAATATTCTATGTTAGCATGGAAGTCTTTTTTTGATCCAAGTGGAAAATACATCTATGAGGTTAACAATATCGGGTGACAAATAATGCTGAACAAAATTCTTGGCAACATCCACATTTGAAAAAGTTTCTTTTAAAAACGTATCGTGTGGTCTCTAAGCTACTTTTCCCTTACCATCGTATAAATGTAGACATCCCCCAATTTAGACTGGTTATATAAATCGAAACCAAATTTACGGTAAAAGTTTATATTTATTCTATTTTCAGTATCTAATACCATTCCAGTATAATGAGAATCTTCTTGTGCATGCTTTATCATATGTTGAAGTAATAACTTACCTACACCGCTTCCTTGCGCAGAAGGGGATACACCAATCATAATGAGATAGTGTAATCGCTGCTTGGGGGCATGATTTCTCGATATCTTCATATAACGATTCAATTTGATTATTGTTTTTATTGATAGACGGCTCATTAGTTGAATCCCTCTACCCAATAATTTAAAGCTCCCATATGCTTTTTTTACTTTATTGACAGTAGGCACTTCCATCACATATGCACCCATAAGCTGATTTTGATTATAAATCCCCCAAACCTCTTCCAGCAAATAGTCACTTTTATCAAATAAAAAGGATAGAAATGAAACAACGCGTTGTTTGTTTGGTTGATCGTATTCATCCTCTTTAAACAAATAATGAAACAGTGGGTCTTCTTCAAATGCTTTTGACATTAGTTCTACAAATTTTCCTTTATCGCATCTACTTAATCGTTGTATCTTATATTCGGTCTTCATGCTACGATAACCTACTTCTATAATGATCAACACTAAAGCTAAACAAGACTTTCATCATAAAGAGCAAACTCACAATCAACATAAACGGATGCATATCCAGCATCGGTATCCAAGCTACACCAGCCGCTAACAGCAAACCAGCTACAAATTTTTGCTGATGACTCTGTATTGCTTGAATAATAAACGCACAAACAATGGTATATAGCCAAACAAATACAACCAAAACCAATGATAGCTGTAGTAAAGCAGCAATGATTAATAAGTGAACATGAATACTGATGAAAACAATTCTTTTTATTTTACTATTTGCGTAAAATTGATTGGTTGATTCCGTAAAATTGGCAATACAGCCAGAAAAAACATCAAAAACTAAAAGAAACACCAATACCAATCTCCACCAGGCTAACGCCTCAAACCAATCTGAGTACATATAAAATAACGCTGATGACAGTATGGCCCCAAAAAGAAAAATTGTCACGATATGAATAACTTTTTGTTTCTCTCCAAATACTTCATGAAAAAAAGCCGGAATATACACTTCCTTCATTTATCCCCCTCCTATTTTGTAGTATTTATACATTTATAGTATAAAACTATAATACATATTACACAATATTTTTGTAGTAAAATATTGATAATCTATAAAATTGAAGCTAAACTAATAAATGAGGTGAAATAAATGAATGGTTTTGAAGAAAGAACTAAAAAAAAAATAAAGCAGATCTTCTCTGCTTCATTTGATTTAGTTGCTGAATATGGATTTAATAAGATAAATGTTCAGGAGATCGCCACTAGAGCTAACGTATCTCCAGCTACGATTTATAACTATTTTGGCACGAAAGATAACCTTTTTAAGTCTATGCTAAATGATTGGATCGATTCGAAAATTTACGAATATGAGACAATTCTTACATCTGATCAATCATTCGAAGTCAAAATAAAAGAAATAATAACAATGGAAGCGGATAACATTCAGTTTCTTAATCGTATTAACAAAATAAAGGATCGATCACCTGTTCATTCCTTTCTTGTTAGTGTGGAGGAGAAGCTTGAAGTCTTTTTTCAAAAACTTGTTGATACCGGTAAAATGGAAGGATATATCTCAAAGCATTTATCTGATCGTGTTCTGCTTACACATTTTCAGTTATTCTTTCACGAAATTGCACATCATATCAATGATCATACGAATCAAAATAAAGAAGAGGAAACCTCACAACTACTACAATTATTTTTTTACGGACTATCATCTTGTAAATTATCTGGTTCTCCATCTTCATAATGTTGAATAGCATTGTCTAAATGCAATTGCATTTCGTATCTTTCTTGATCTTTACGTATTAGGGGTATGATTCAACGAAGTGATTTGTAGGTAAAAATAAAATGGAGAGGTTTTTTCACGGCCTCTCCTTTGCTATTTGTATTATTAAATATATTTAAGGTTCCTCATTAAATTCTATATCTCTTGATTAACCAAGTCTAATAGAAATTCACCAAAGTCGTTTGCAATGGTTTCAAAAGTTTGGTTCTTTGACTCCACTCCCCGTATATAAGAAACTACTTTAGGTTCTCTTTTATGATCAAGTTGACTAAAGTCTAAGCAAAAAATTTCAGCACTACCAGTATCATAAATAATCAAGAGGTTATTTAGAAGGCTTATTTCTTTTCGTTCTGTTAAAGTATACCAAATTGCATCTGGAACTGAAGAGTTCTCAAAATCAGCACTAATAATACCGTGAACCTCTTGCGCTCCAAAAACCCTTAAAAAATCCAAATATAAACCTGTAAATTTCCACCCTAACTTTTCTTCAATACTGATTCAGTTTCACATCCCCCAACAAAGTCAGCAATTTTCATTGCGGACACTACGGGTTATGGATAAGCGCTTCTCCTAGAGGATCAACTAACCAATGATTGGATAGACCTATCCTACTCACTTTGTCGGTTAATAGGGGGATCTATTTTCTATTGATCAAGGAGACGTACAATGCGAGCAGTGCAATCAAGAAAGTACCAATACCAAAGAAGTAGAGGGAGGGTTCCTTCGTTTCACATTAAAAAAATGTGTGAGGCAAGAGAACCGTCCCTCTGTTTCTTACTCATAACCTTCATTCTGTTTATGAAATTTACTATCACTAATTTATATAAATAAAGGGAGGAGTCCATATTAAGCGGTTTTGGATAATAAAGTTAGCATTCTTTAACAGTGGGAATTTTATTAGTGACCTATCTTACTGACCCATACTACAAGTATTCAGTACTTCTAGTTCTCTTAACGTTTTTATTGTTAAGTAGCTTTATTAAGTATCGTAAAAAGCAAGAAACCGAAAAAAATTTATATGAAAAAGATTGCTGACTTTAATGTCTATATTTAATACTACTCTAACTTTATGACATTTTCTGCTCCATATGTTATAATAATTGTAATAAATGCATATAATATAACCCGTAGCAGTCACTACGGGTTATGGATAAGCGGTTCCCCCAGTGGGATCGGCTATCAAGTGTGATAGACCTCTCCTAGTTACTTGTTGGGCAAATAGGGAGGTCTATTTTCTATTAATCATCGAAATGATCAATGCGAGTAATGCAATCAAGAAGGTACCAAGAAATTAAGGAATCGCAGGCTAAATTCGCCACGTCCTGTGGCAACGCCTGCATGACCTTCATCGTGAAGGCCTCCATAAAACTTTCATACATACTCATAAGCATCACCCCCTCTCATCAGGGGATTAGCCGACCTTACCCTAAAAGAACATTATCCAATTTTTAATATAACACAATCAAATCGAACATTCATTCTATTACATGAATTAATTATTCACATTCTCATTGGAGGATCCTAATGAAGAAAACAATTGAAGTAGCTGCAGCCTGTATTGAAAATGATAACCACGAAATTCTCTGTGCTTTACGTTCCCACCATATGAGCCTCCCGAACAAATGGGAGTTCCCTGGGGGTAAAGTTAAAAAAGGTGAGTCTGCTCATGTTGCATTACAAAGAGAAATATCAGAAGAACTAGATTGTAAAATAGCAACCCATGAGATCATTTGTGAACATACACATGAATATGACACTTTTATTATCCATTTACACGTCATTAGAGCTACCATTATTGAAGGTACACCTAAAGCAAACGAACATGCTAAATTACTATGGCTTGCCAAAGAACATTTAGATTCGATCGTGTGGGCACCAGCAGACATTCCTGCTGTAGAAAAAATCATGGAAGCTAAAAGGTCTTCCTCATAGCACGAGGAAGACCTTTTTATTACAGCGATTATATGAATCCAATACCACTAATCAAGTCGTCATTTATAAAATATGCTTATTAGCCTGAACAATAAGCTTTGCTGGCATTTTTTCATGAAGCTTCCAAACAAAACTAACCGGTTTACTTCCAGAATGCCTTACATATTCAGCAGTTCCTAAGAAAGTAAAAGGGGCCGCATATCCGTTTTCTTGTCGATATTCTCGCACAAACAACAAGATTTGATGATTGCGCTCGCGATGATGAATATAGCGCTTAGCGGTTTCAGAGGTAACTGATGTTCTGCTTTGCGATTGCCAATGAAATAACCACTCATTCATGGCATAATCATCATACATCGTAGAAGGCGAAAAATCTTTATCCGATTTATTTAACGTGATGAAAAAGACATCTGCCTTTTTATCTTTCAAATGGATGGCACCTTCTCGAAACTCAGGACGCCACTGCTCATTATAATAACCTAACGCAGCCAAAACCTGATCGGTGGAATAACTAGAATGAACACGCAATGGCGTAGTGAATGGTAGATCATGTGATTTTTCCACTAGTTCTAAATGACGGTAATTATACTTGAAGATAGCTTGGATCTCTTTCTTCATCTCACTGCTTCTTAATACCTCATGTAAACCTTCTGCAATCGAAGCAACTTCCAATTTTTCAGGACTTTTACGGTAAATAGTGTAATATAACATATTGAGCATGAATTGCTCTTCTTGATTACGTACTTCCCCACCCTCTAAATACCGTAAATAAAAGCTTAACAAGTGCTCTGAATTAATGTGTAATAAATATGGAAGACGTTTCGTTATATCTTTCTCCCTATCATAATGGAAGTCATCATATAGTCCGGCTTCTACTAACAGACGATAAAAGGAACGATCTCCACTCCGCCCATAAAAATCATAAGCTGTCAGTTGATAAAATTCCAAAAAATTGACGAGCGTTAACTTCTGACTTGTGTGATGGGTAAAGTTCTCCAGTTTCATCAAGATTTTTTGCTTCGAATTCTTAATCGTCTTAATATTTCTAAGCACATAGTCTTTTGCTTGCTTCTCTAATTGGATAAAACTTCCCCGTGGTAAAGTAGAGAATCCATTTTCTACGTAATGTTTAATCGCATGACGAGAGCGTCCAATTAATGCTCGAAATTTATCTTCAAACTTATATTCTTTATGTGCTTGTCCAATGAAATCAAGTACCGTTAAACATTCTTTATCATCATGCAGGCGAAGCCCTCGACCTAGTTGCTGCAAAAATACCGTTAAACTCTCCGTAGGGCGCAAAAATAAGATCGTATTTACCTGAGGAATATCGACCCCTTCATTGTAAAGGTCCACTACAAAGATGAAAGTGATGTCCCCTTTTTCCAGTAAATTCTTAGCGTTATCGCGTATCTCGTGATGCGTGTTTCCGTCCAATGCCAGACTTGGAATGCCGTGATCATTAAATTGCTTTGCCATATACTTAGCATGCTCTACACTGACACAAAAACCTAACCCTTTTACAGTATCGATGTCTGTTACATATTTGTTCACACTATGAATAATTTGCTGAACACGTTTGGTATTATGGGTATAAACATTTTCTAATTCTTTGAGATCATAGCCTTTTCGCGTAAATTTCACTTTAGATAAATCAACCGTATCCGTAACACCAAAATATTGAAACGGACTGAGTAATTTTCGATCAATTGCTTCCATAAGGCGTATTTCAGCAGCAATTCGTCCATCGAAATAGTTGATCACACTTTTACCATCCATTCGTTCAGGCGTAGCCGTCAACCCTAACAGTACTTTTGTAGAATAGTAATCTAATAGTTTTTGGTAGGAAGCTGCTGCGGCATGATGAAATTCATCGACAACAATATAATCATAGAAATCACTAGAAGTATGTTCGAATAATTCTTTACTGTTCAGACTGTCGATTGTAATGAAAAGGTGATCAATCGATTGAGGTCGAACTCCACCAAATAGTAATTCACCAAAATTGAAATCTTTTAGAATATGGCGAAAGGTTTCCAATGCTTGCTTTAGTATCTCTTTTCGATGCGCAACAAACAAGAGTCTAGCAGGACGTCCATTCTTTTCTAAGAAGCGTTTATAATCAAAAGCGGAAATTACTGTTTTCCCGACACCAGTAGCGGCAACAATTAAATTTTTATGATGATGATGTACTTCACGTTCTGCCTGCAATTTGTCTAGTACTTCTTGCTGATAAGGAAAAGGTCGAATATCAAAGGTGGCAAAATGACTTTCTTCTGCTCGATAAGGCTGTAATGATTCTTTTAACACCTCATGATCCTCTTGTTTGTTTGGATCAAATAAAATAAACTCTTCATCATTCCAGTAAGAATCAAACGTAGCATCGACTTTCTTCATCACATCAAATGATTCCTTCTCCGTGATCTTTAGATTCCACTCCAATCCAGAAGTTAACGCAGGATTGGATAAATTGGATGAACCGATATAGGCTGTGCTAAAATTCGTATCGCGCTTAAAAATATACGCTTTCGCATGAAGACGAGTCACCTTAACATTGTAAGATAGCTTGATCGTCGTATTATGTAATTTACTCAATTCATTGATTGCTTTATAGTCCGTCGCACCCATATAAGATGTTGAAATAATGTGAAGCTCTCCGCCACGATCGGTGAATTGTTTTAATTCGTCAAAAATGATTCGTAGCCCACTCCACTTAATAAACGAGACTAGCATTTGAATCTTGTCCGAGCTTACAATTTCCTTTTTCAATTCATTGACCATGTTTGGCTCACTTTTCGAACCGGTAAATAAGGATGTTTCAGATAAAGAAGTAAGTGGTCGAATAGGTTCGTCTGTGGGATGCAAACTGTTCGCCGTATTAAACCTTTCGTACAAAGATGTAAGAACTTCTCCTTCTTCCTGAATTTGAAGCGATGCTAAAGTTTCTTCGTCTAATGTTTTACTTAGATAACGAATAATTTTATTACAAACTTTTATTTGATAGAGTAGTGATTTGTCCTTTTGGGTTTTTTCACGCAGCATGGTTAATGCTCGTCGAGTTACATCTGTAATATAGCTAGCCAATTTTTTGCTGGCTTCTTCTGCATCTAAATTCTCTTTGCTAATATCATATTGATCGTCTTCTAGCATGGATAACGCTTCTTTTAGTTCTTTGTTTACGATTTTTTCGTATAATCCTGGGCGGAGCACGCTTGCACCTCTATTCTCAGACTATGATGTTTTTTTCTTCCATATTATTGTATTACGTATTATTTTAGCAGGTGTAGGATGGATAGTCGATGTGCGATTTAATTACATTTTTTCGTTAGTTTGTAGGTTGATTTTCCCGTTTTTCATTAGATACTTAGCTTATACTGTAAGCTTTAACTTTTTTAAGCACATATTGTGATACGGTTCTCCTTAATTAATCTAAATAAGGTTTAAGTATATTTTAGATTACTTTTCATGTACTAAATCTTCTATCATTGTTTCCAAATTAATAAGATCTTTTTGCTTTGAATAATGATAAATTTGAATTAACATATCATCCGGTATTTCATATTTTCTATTATGCCATGTTTTAGTGGCCGAGTAGCTATTCCCTTTAACTCTTTCATTTCTATTACTAACATAATTCAAAACTCTACTTAATGAATTTACAGTTAATTGAAATAATCTTGGAGCCATCTTTGGGTACTCATATTGAACTAAAATATCCATGATTATATTTAAATACTTATCGTACATTTCAAATGCACCATAGTTATTCGTCATATCCCAAACTTTATCAATACAAACTGTAAGAAATTGTATATAGGGTGAAATCATACTATGTTCGAACTTTGACAACAAATCAAGTAGTTCTAACCTAACACTTTCGTTTTCAATGAAAGACTGTACAAGTTCTTCATTTTCTTCTTCTAGTCTCGCTTTAGTTGCAAATAATTGTTTTAGCTCCTGATCATATTCTTTCTGCCTATTAATTATATATTTTGTTAAATCATTTAGAAAAAGTTCCATATCACTTATTTCTAGAATTATATTTCCGTTTTCATCTCTGTATGCATCTTCCTGAGGATCAGATGTCCATAATACTTGTACAATTTCATAAGGATATTCATTTTTCTCAGTATATATATTTTTAGACCAATCGACTGATGTCAGAACATTCATATCCCCCAACGCAGATCCTAATATTAGCGTTGTTGACTCTCTTATCGTCATGGCTAGCTTAGACTGTCTATATTCATTCGGTCTGAATAGGGTTATATAATCATCTTGAGTAACTATAATTGATTCATAATCTAATCGAGTACCGTGAAGATGATAAATAGGAATTATATTTTTAGGGGCAGATAAATAATTCATTGGACTAAGACTCTTACACTTACCTGTTAGAATAGTTTCTAGTACTAAATCATAATTTGTAGTTACAATCCATGCAGGATTAAGGATATCAAAAATCTCTCTATACTCTGCTGTCTTTTGTTCACTTGGCAGCCAATTTGTTAAATTGCAAATTTCTTTTTTAAATAGCCCTTTAGCTTCTTCATAATCATTACAACCTTTCAATGCTAATCTCTTGCAAATTATTGTTGCTAACTCTGGAAAAGAAACACCTATTAATTCTTCATTAGAAGGGAATTCAATTCCAAATTTTTCACTAACTTCTTTTATTAAATCGAACCATCCTAATGCTTGGGGAGAGTCATCGCCTATCACAGCTTTAGAAAAGCCAGCACCAATAAACATACCCAAGTTACCATAGTTAAATGAATTAAAAAGTCTTTCATAAACTATTTCTTTAGAAATAACCGCATCCAATTTATTATGCCTCCTCAAATATCTTTTTGAATCTTACTAAGCAAATTTTACACATCATTTCGAGGAGATTACCAGGCTTTAAGAGAACAAAAATACGAATGTGAGTTGTTATGCCTTTTTTAAAACTAACTTGCATCCTTTATCATAAAATATTTCTTCGTAAATTTTTCAAATTGAATACTTACTTCTGTTATAAATTTGAATAGCAAAGTTACACATCATCTTCTCTAAATATTAAATCCTCAAAATAGTGAGCCATTCTAGTTCCTTTGGGTTAACCCATAGAGCTCTTGAATCTCTTTATCAGTGAACCTATCAAGTCGATTCTCCATATCATCTAATACTTCTTCAGTGTCTAAGAGTGGAAAAGGTCCTCTTATATCAATAACATTAGAATTAAACTCAAATAATAGAAAAGCTCTATTTTTATTATCGGAATGTAGGTGAAAGATAGTCCAGTTTTATTCCATGGACTCTCGGCACACGCCCCTTAGAGCTGTAATTGTATTTGAATTTCCACGGTCTTCTTAATAAATTTATAATCATCTCTTTATTTTTTTCTGGTTAATTTATAGTTACTTGTATTTTTACTTTTATCATATGCGTTATCAATATATTTATTTGGATTTTCAAGGAAATTCTCTTCATTAATCAAAGAAATATACGAACCTGTTAATGCATCTACGTTTTTACATACATCACATGTATATTCAGGAGGTTCCTGGTTGAATCTATTTTTGTGAATAATCTCATAGAGATAATCATCATTCGTAAGTATAGCAGTATGTCCATCAGAATTTTCAACTGAAGGTCTTAACCAAGAATAATCGCCATTATATTTCATGACTACTCCTAGAACTCCATTTGTTCCAGATGTACGATCACCCCGCTTTATTTGTTTAAGTGAATATTCGATTTCCCAATCAATCCAATTACTTAATTTCATATTTGGAGAGATTACAACGATAGTAACAGAGGTAGAATAGATCATATCTTTTAACTTTTCTTTAATATAATCAGTTGTTTTATCTGACAAATCTGGTGATTCACTAGTTTCCCCTTGATAATATTTGGCATCATCCCCTAGTGCTTTCACTATTTCATCTCTTAAATCCTTAGTCTCAGAATATTTATAGGATATGAATGTTTTATGTGCCATTAAAATTCCTCCCCCAAATTTATTTTTTCTTTAATGCTTCGCCAACAGGTTAATGATTTTTACTACCGTTTCTATTAGTTCTTCAGAATTTTTACTCTCATCACCCAAATCAGAGTACAAGGGTTTTAAATCTTCAATTCCAACAAGGGGACCAAAATCATCCATAACTCTCTGCCATAAAATTTTTGAAGTGAAACCAGTTGCTCCTACTGGGATAGGTATTGCTCCCTTTTCAATAGAAATATCAAATTCTTCTACCATACCATTAGCATCAATTACGTCTTTAGTTTCAGTATCTATCTTGTTGCCAAATATAAATACAGAAATACCAATATTAGAAATCATATCATTGCGATATTTAGTCCACAAATCCTTTATGGAAAGTCCTCCTGTTGTATTCTGTGGAAACGGTCTACACTTGAGCCTTTGTTCTACCTTATTATTTTGACTGGAATAGAGCTCTTCCAATGCACCCGAAATGATACAACTTCCGATTCCCAAGCCAAATCCTGAAACAATATTATTATTATTTTTAATGAGGGCCTTACTTAATGAAGTACTAAACTCGAAAGACTTCTCCTCACCCCAATCGCCATAATCACTGGCACTTCCTGAAACAAATATGTTTTTTCTTATAATCAGTGAAGCTATATGCTGAAGAATTTCTGTTATTTCAGGATAATCATCAATTAATAGAACCTTAATACCGTATCTCATTAGATCTTTAATTTTTAAATTTTGTTTAATTTCCGCATAACGGAATTCATCGTCATTACCATTAAAGTCATTCGCCTTTACTTTTTTCATAAAGCAATAATGTGTTCTTTTGTTTTCATTCAATAGTATTCTAATCCTACTCAAAATTTGAGATAAATTAGGATCATCAAAACTAAAACCTATAAATAAAAATGTTTTAGAAACTAAATCCCCTCGTAGTGCTGTGCTATATATTTGCCTTTTTTGATCATAACCTTCATAATCATCTTTGGTTAAAACTGCATCATGAGGTAATGTACTGTCTCCATGCATTTTATAAACTGTCACATCACTACCCGGTACTGAATAAGTCATAGTCTCAGATGTTATTTTTTTGTCAACCTTCTTACCTACTGCCTCCAAATTTGTTTCAATTAACTGGTCGTAATTTGTTGTCCAATACGTACTTATGGGAAGGTGCGATAAGATTTTATGATTATGAGATGTACTTACACTTCTAGTGAATTCTTCAATCAAGATTTGGTTTATTTTACCTCGTCCACTAAACTCATTAACATGGTATTGGGCTAGGGCTATTAAATCTGACTCCTGATCAATATCCAACTGTAAATCTTGAGCGACTTCTCTTAACAATTCCTTCCAATCCACATAACCAGCCGGACGTGAGAGACCTGCTCCAGCAAATATCGCTGCATTTGAGTCTTGAATTGCCTTTACATAGGTTCTTAAAAACTCCTGAATACTCGGATTATATTCCAATTTTCAACACCCTCTCTAATTATAAGAAGTAATATATGAATTCCACGATAGATATTTACGTATGACCTATCCTCGATCTCCATCATTTAAATCAACAATTTTCGGGCAGTGATATAATTTATTAACTATTAAGACTTCCAATAAACTCATAGGCAATTCCAGAAGTGAATAGAAGAGATATGACTACTACTAAAAAAGTCATAGTTAATAAAAATAGCGGCTTTGTAAATATAATAGTATGTCTAACAATCCAGATAGAAAATCTATTGTTCTTGATTAAAAGTTTATTTACAGCGATAATATGTACTAATAATAATATACTTACTATATTAGGTAACATAGCAGTAAAAAATCCTAACGTTCTGTAAAAATAGTCAGTTAGTCCAGAAATCCCTATACTTTCAATCATTGCACTAAAAGATGTTACATCTACATTAGTCAAATCCAATTTGCTCATTATAGATAAATTCCATAAATTAAATGCATTAATAGCAAATAATATTAATGTCCAGAAACGATTGAGTTTATCATACTGATTATTTCTATAGAGTTTAATTGCAATTCCTAATGTTGAAGTTAGTATTACTACTATAACTGATGCATAAACATCTAAAATGACAGAGTAATATTTTATAAAAAAAAATGAAGCAATTGCTCCTAATATTAATATTAGAAATATAACTGAATTATCATTTTCTTTCCTTTGAATACTAGGTTCTTTTATAATAATGATTTTTTTAATATAACCTCTAACTTCCCTAATATCTGTATTATTTTGAACAGAACTATTTGGATTCTTTTGAACAAAAATCAAAGTAGCGATTATTCCTATAAACAAGCTTACTATCATATCCATCCAATTCTGCGAGATATATTGACTTAAAAATCCGCCCATTTTTTCCTCCTTATAATTTACCTAGTGTTTTAGTACCCTCTAAATCTACTCACAACCAACTCCATCACCATCTCTGTCTAAATGCCTTCCATATCCGGGATCTCCTTCATAAACTGGAGCAGCACCGGCGTTTCTTGCATGTGTGCAATTATCATACTCAACATTAATAGAACTATTATTACTCTCTCCAGAACTACTAGAATTTGTACTTGAATCTTGAACTTTGGTAGTTGAAATAGTGTTTTGTAATTCTGCATTTTCTGATTGTAAAGACTCGATTTCTGAATCCTTTTCGTTTATTGTAGCAGTCAATTGTTCAACTTTATTATTTAATTCTTCGATATTAGATTCGTAATTAGAGGAATTTTCATTAACTTTTGATAATTTTTTTTGAGTATTATCTAGTTCAGTTTGTAGCTCTGCATTTTCTTCTTTTAGCTTCTCTACTTCATCAGTTAATGAACTATTTGTATCTGTTAAATTATTATTTTCAGTAACTAACTTTTCATTTTTTGATTTCACATCTTCAAGCTGTGCAAGTGTACTTTCATCTTCAACAAATGAACCAACTATGAATAGAATAAAACCTCCGATAAGCATAGAATAGAATACTTTTTTAGATAATACTCTTTCTTTATCCTTTGATTTCTTAATAAAATGTACTATTAGATAAATAAATGCCGCTATGAATAATAAAAATCCTATAAAAAAAATCATATATGCCTCCTAAAAGTATGTTTTCAACCTATTATATAGTATATAGTATAACAAGACTATGAATTCGACATAATTTGTCAAAATTCTGTTTTGGTTTAGATAATAAGACATTATTGATAATGACGGAACTGAAAAAATGTAGTTATATTACCGTTAACCAAGCTAGTATTTGATTCAAAGAATAATTCTAATTCAGCCAGTCATGTCGCACCGTTGATTCTCCCGTCTTTTTCTAATAGCAGGTTATTTCCCCAACGCACTGTACTTAGTAACAATAAAAATCAGAAACAGACCTACAACTCTCTTCCTAACTTTTAACAAGATAATCTAAACATATTAATTTAGATAAATTCCATAAAATATAAACTATGCAGGTGATAACAGGCATCACCAATTATGTTTATACACATTAATCCTATTGACCTGTGATCAATGACTTATTGTGATATACTATAAATAGATTTTGTTATTAGGGGTATCCGATTATGACATCAATTATTTATGAAAAAAGAAGTTTTAATCATGATGAGTTATCTAGTATTGATTCAATTTATTTGAATAATTATCCAATTGTTTATATTTTATATAATAAGAAAAAGCGACCAACAGCATATATTGGGCAGACAGTTCAAGCAAAGCGACGTATGACAAATCACTTTAAAAACCCACAACGTAAAGTTTTAGCCGAGACTATTCTCATTGGTCATGAAGAGTTTAATCAATCTGCTACATATAATATTGAAACAAACCTGATCAATTATTTTATTGCAGATAATCGATATAGGCTACAAAATGTCAGTCAAACAAGTGAAAAACAAATCCATAATTATTTCCGTAAAGATTATTATAATCAGGAACTTTTTAACGAAGTTTGGGAAAAGCTTCGTCAAGAAAACATTGTCGATGAGAAAATTGAAACATTAGCAAACAAAGATTTATTTAAGTTATCACCATATAAAGAGCTTTCAGAGAAGCAATTAGAAATTAAAAACAATATTCTTGAATACTGTAAACAAAACATTAGTAAAAATCATAACCATGTATTTTTGATAGAAGGTGATGCCGGGACTGGAAAAAGCGTGGTATTAAGCTCTTTATTTAACACAATCCAAGACTATGCCAATGATAATAGCACTTCATTAGCAAACACAGAAAATTATTTATTAGTTAATCATGGGGAAATGATTAAAACTTATCAAACTATAGCTAGTAGTTTACCTAATCTAAAAAAGAAAAGTTTTATGAAACCTACTAGTTTTATAAATAAAATGGACAAAGCATCTGAAAAGGCTGATATCGTTTTAGTAGATGAAGCGCATTTATTATTGAGTAAAGAAGACGCTTATAATAATTTTCGCTATCAAAATCATCTTGAGGAAATAATCAAACGAAGCAAAGTAACCATCGTCATCTTTGATCCAAAACAAGTTTTGAAAATAAAAAGCTACTGGAATAAAGACTTGTTACAGCAAATAACGAAAAATTATTCTACAACAACTTTTTCATTAGAAGATCAATTTAGAATTGATGCCAGTCCAGAAATACCCAAATGGATAGATCGATTTGTTGAAAAAAAATTAACCCCCATTCCACAACTTAAAAATGAAAAATTTGAGCTAAAAATATTTGAAAATAGCGATAACTTGAAGGATGCTATAATTAACAATAATAAAAAGTATGGGCTATCTAGAATTGTTTCTACCTTTGACTATATTCATAAAAAAGATGGTAGTTTATATTACGTTGATGAAGATGGGCTAAATATGCCATGGAATATTACTAAAAACAATAAAACATGGGCAGAAGAAGCTGACACTATTAGAGAGGTTGGTTCTATATATACTGTACAAGGCTTTGATTTAAATTATGTAGGCGTTATTCTTGGTCCTTCCATCAGTTATGATGATACGAATGAACAATTATTAATCGACACTTCCAAATATAAAGACACTGAAGCTTTTCGAACAAGAAAAGATTTAAGCTATGAAGAAAATGAGCAAGCAAAAGAGGACATTATCCTTAACTCTATTAATATTTTATTAAAACGTGGTATTAAGGGCCTGTATATTTATGCTACCGATCCGAAGCTACGAAGTAAGCTACTTTCTCTACAAGGGGATGAAAATACATGAGCGAAATCGAAGAATTAATTAAGGAAATTAACAAATTTAGAGATGATCGAGACTGGAGACAATTCCATAATCCTAAGGATCTTGCTATTTCCCTCTCAATTGAAGCGGCGGAACTATTGGAGGATTTTCAATGGAAATCTAGTCACGCTGCAGTTGAAACAAATATGGAAAATATTAAGGAAGAGATTGCTGACGTCATGATTTATTGCCTTATGATAACATCTGATTTGGGTTTAGATACAAAGCAGCTTATACGAGAAAAGCTAGAAAAAAATGCAAAAAAATACCCTGTTGAACAAAGTTAAACAAGTACTGAAAAGGTTAGATAAATGATGCTGGTCACTTATATAATTCGACAAGTGACCAGCACCTAAATACAACTTGCTATCAAAACTATCATCGTAAACATCAGTGTTCTCGATAAAAATAGCTCGAAATCAAACCATGTTTTGTTCTGTCCAAATATTGGCTCCCTCCCAAATAATGAACTTATTATCTAACAGGCGCTCATATTTCCATTTCTCTACTAAGTCTGAAAATTAATCTAAATCCTACAAAAATAATTAAGAACATTGGTTCATTTTATCATTTCCTTGTAGCTATTTTCCATATATGTTATGCTGAATGACTCATCATGATCACCATCTCAGATGGAGAGAAAGTCGTTTTTTCTAAGAAGGAATTTTATATACAATAAAGCCTTTATAATAGTAATAAACCTTATGATATAGATTCTCCCAACCCACAGTTATCACTAACACAAATAGTACTCTATTCTATACTAATTATCACAACAAAAAAGGTGTCCACTGTGAGACACCTTTTTGACATTTTGGCAAAGGAGACACTTCCTCTTACCGTCTATTAATTTCAAAATCGACCTTCCATTTCATCCCTTTTCATCTACCTAGAAGTTACCAGTCTATTGACCGCAACCACCAAAGCCTGCACCGACGCCTTCATAATATCCTCATCAATTCCAGCCCCCCAATACATCTGCCCGTTATGTGAGATTCCGATCTGCGCACAGGCTTCTGCTAGAGAATCTTTTCCTAATGAATGCTGCTCATATACTTCCAATTCATAATCAAGCTGAAATGACGTTTTCAGTGCATTACTGACAGCATCTAAGCTTCCAGTACCTTCTCCTTGTAACTCGATGTCCTGACTAGTTTGTTTTAATGTCAATGTGACTTTCTGTTTCTCTCCTTTTTTAAAGCGGTAATCAACCAGCTGGAAATGCGGGCAATAATCAAGATACTGCTCTTTAAAAACATGATAGATTTCCTCGGAAGACAGCTCTCTATTTGTTTGATCCGATACTTTTTTCGTGGCATATCCCATTTCTTCATTCATTTTATACGGAAGCTTAATGCCATAATTTGTTTCGAGGATATACCCGATCCCGCCTTTGCCAGACTGACTATTTATTCGGATCACATCTGTTTGATAATTTCGGCCCAAATCCATAGGATCTACTGGAATATATGGCACATCCCATTTTTCTACCTGGTTTTCCTTACGGTATTTCATGCCTTTGGAGATGGCATCTTGATGTGAGCCAGAAAATGCTGTGAAAACAAGATCACCTGAATAAGGTTGTCGTTCATATACTGCCGTTCTTGTCAGTACTTCATATTTTTTTCGAATCGCTTCTAAGTTATTAAAATTCAATTTTGGATCATATCCTTGAGAATACATATTCATTGCTAACGTAACCAGATCAACATTTCCTGTACGTTCTCCTATACCAAACAAGGTTCCTTCTACTCTTTCTGCACCAGCCAAAACGCCAAACTCCGCATCACTTACCCCGCAGCCGCGGTCATTATGTGGATGAATAGACAACCTGACACCATCGCGATAAAACAAGTTTTTATGAATATATTCAATTTGACTTGCAAAAATATGAGGCATCGCATTCTCTACAGTTGTCGGAATATTAATGATTGCTTGATGCTCAGGTGTTGGCTTCCAAATATCTAAAACACTATTACAAATATCTAACGCATAATCCACTTCTGTTCCTGGAAAACTTTCCGGACTGTATTGGAAATAAAAATTACCTTCTGTTTCCTCTGCAAGCTCTTTTACTAAAACGGCTCCATCTACAGCAATTTGCTTGATCTCATCCTTGGTTTTCTTGAAGACCTGTCTGCGCTGGGCTTCTGAAGTCGAATTGTATAGATGAATAATGGCATTGGGCGCACCTTGAACCGCTTCAAACGTTCTACGGATAATGTGCTCTCTCGCCTGCGTGATCACCATAATCGTCACATCGTCAGGGATCATATTGTTGTCAATCAGTGTCCGCACCAGATTAAATTCTGTATCAGAGGCAGCTGGAAATGCAACTTCTATTTCTTGAAAGCCGATATCTACCAACAGTTGAAACATCTCTATCTTTTCTTCCAAATTCATCGGGATCGGTAATGCCTGGTTTCCATCCCGCAAATCCACACTGCACCATGTCGGTGCTTTTTCTATCGTTTCTTTCTTCACCCAGTCATAAGTAAGAATCGGCGGCAAAAAGTATTGCTTTTCGTATTTTTGATGATTAAACATTGTACATTCCTCCCCTAAATTTGAATATAAAAAAAGCCCTTCATCTCCAGCAATTGCTATGGAGACGAAAGACTTATGCTTACGCGGTACCACCCCGATTTCATGATAATCAGCTATTATCATGCACTTATCCAGATACAGACAGATTTGCCTTATATCTTTCCCGTGTAACGGCGAGGTTCCGTCCTTAGCTAATCTCTACATGGGTTCAGATTTCACTAAGTCTGCTCTAAGGCGAGTTCCCTGCTTCCCTGTTATTGCTTCTCATCAACCAGCAACTTTCTAAAAACAAGTTAGCAAGTACTATTCCTTATCAACGCATTTCCAATTTTTATTATGCTCATTATAGCAAACTAATTAAAAACGAGCTAGTGATGGAGATAATTTCTTGAGTTGATTTTTTGCACTTTATTGGAATCAATAATCACTAAAAATAATCACTTATTCGCGTTGTCTAATTGTTGATAGATCTTAATAACCTCAATAGAATGTTAAATAGAAAAACAGTTGCATACATACTTTATTTTACACTCTCACTTTAATATGGAGGAATATCATATGAAAGAACTTTTTTATCCTTATATTTGCGGCTATCCTAGTGTTTTGTACTGTTTTGGCCACAGAATACTTTTTTGCAGAAGAAATTCTGTTATATGTAAAGATACTAATAAATATATCAACTGCGGCTATTAGTTTAGCCATAGGATTAGTGATAAATTTCAGAGTAAAGTTAAAGAACAAATAAAGCATTTTTAATGAACCATTTTCAGCTATAGTCAATCTTCACCTATTCCTACCCTTATAATAGGAACATTAATTATTTACAGCCAATCGTCCGAGTGGGCCATTTTCAACGATAATATCCTGGAGATCATATACCGAAATTGGAAACATAGGGAAACCAAAAACATATGGAGTAATTTCATATAGTTGAAAGTAAATAACAAGGGTTTTGTCCGCAATATAAAAGTCTTGATCAGGTCGAATACCAGTGAATTCGCCCAGAAGAGGAATATCCCGTTGCTTTATTTGTTGATCAACTAATCTGGAGAGTCTCTCCACATAATTACTTCCTGGCTTAAATAATTCACTCAGCTCACATTTCTCCCCTTTTTCCAGATCAAATGTTAGCGACTTGATATAGGTCATCCCATGTGCCGCCTGGTAGTGATACGTATAATTGGAAAGTGATAAACTCAGTACTTGACGCTGGTTGTTTTTTATTTCATATAATCCAATCATTTCTTCCACTGCTGTTGGCATATTTCCAATTTGTTCGTTTATCAGCTGTTGGGTTTGATCAATAATCGCATGATTAATCAACCCTTCCAATTCCTGATTTTGCAACGCTGCTACTTGGGGGTAAAAAACGGTTTTATTGTAATCGTCACTGATTTTGTGCGTTTCTATATGGACTGGAAATATATAAGGCATCATCACCCATCCTCTCCTGTTTTTACTCATTGTATTCTTCTAGAAAGAAATGTGTGTAATTGCCTATGTAAAGAATTGAATTGCTTTATACATATTGCAATTTTTATAGGTCCATTAAATTATAAAGGAGAAGAGAAATCATCATCATTAGACGATTTCTCTTCTCTCTGTTTTGTGACATCCCAAAACCATTTCATAATTCTAATTTTATCTTGAGTTGCACCTAATAAAAACTACAAAATAGGATTTATAGCTTTACAAGACTCTCTTTTAATAAAGGTAGCATGTACATTTTCCACAATTCTGCGTTGTTGTTCTTGCTCAATAGATTCAATAAGAAGTGTTGTGGCTAATAATGTCTGTAACCGCCTGTGAATTAGTATAATTTGTAGATTTCATTTATTATTAGCTATTAATTTTAAGTACCAATAATACATAAAAGCCAGAAACCACAAAAGACATTTGTCTAATGTAGTCCCTGACCCTTTGACAACAAGCTCTGAATTATCATATCTTACTCACCGGAAACAAAGGTTTCTACTTCCTCCGTCGTTGGTAAAGCACTAATCGCACCATGTTTCGTTGTGACCATTGCTGCTACAGCGTTAGCAAAGCTACCCATAGAAACTAATTCATCTGGCGTTAAATCTGTAAGTTTTTTATCGATTAATGAAAACTGATATAAGAAGGCCCCGATAAAGGAATCTCCTGCTCCTGTTGTATCAATGGACGGAACATCAAATCCTGGCACATTTATTTTCTTGTCACCTATAAAAAACGTCACACCCTCTTTGCCTTTTGTTAGAATTAATAACGTAATAGGTTGAGACAGTAGATGATAAATTGCTTCTTCTTCAGTATCTTCTCCTGTAATGAATCTTAGCTCATCATCACTTACTTTCAAAATATCTGCATCAGGGACAAATTCTTGAATTGTTTGAGCATATACTACTTGATCATCCCAAAGGTTTTTTCTAACATTCGGGTCAAAAACTATTAATCCGTCTTCTTCCTTTACCTTTTTGATTGCTTCGATATGCGCATATTTAACTTCACTCTCAATCAAACTAACAGAGCAAAAATGTAAGATATCATTGTCCGTAAAGGTAATCGTTTTTATATATTCCCTATCTAAAAGCATATCAGCACTAGGTTTCCGGTAAAAGGCAAATTCTCGTTCGCCACCTTTTTTTAACGCAACAAAAGCTAATGCCGTGTTGGCTTCATGTGTGTGTAACATGTGGGTAACATCTACTCTATTTTCAGCTAAGACTTTTTTTAAGTAGTAGCCAAACATATCTTCACCAACTTGACCAATAAAAGCACTCTTTCCTCCTATTTTTGCAATGGTAGCTGCAACATTAGCAGGTGCACCACCAGGTCGTTTTTTAAAACTTTCTACCTCACTCATAGGTACTTCTACTTCATGAGGAATAAAATCGATGAGTGCCTCTCCAATTGTATATACTTTTTTCATCATTAAACCTCAATATCCCATGTATCTAGACGATCAACCTCTACTTGACCTTCAGCGGTGATTTTTATATTATCCGCTTTTTGTGTTGGATAAATAGTAGACGTTAACGTGTATTTGCCTTGATTTGCAAATACTTCCATTGATGCCCGGTCCAGGAAAATCTCTAATTCAATTTTATTATTTTCTGGCTCACAATAAACAGAGCGTTTATACACATGCTCCTCTTCATTACCCACAAGCTCGATACCACTATTTATCCGATTTAGCTCTAGAAAGCTCGTTTCACAATCATAGCTTACTAGTGTTTTCTCAATCTGATTGGAACGAACTTCTATGTCAAATCTTTTCCCAGCTTTAACATCTAATACTAATTCAATCGCACTAACTTCAGCTGATAGCTCCTCAAACGCCTTTGTTTCATCGTATAATTTAATAGTCTTGTAACTTTGTTTATTGGTATAGTAATTTTTGATTTCTGCAACAGGTCTTTGATAGACATGATTGTTTTTTATAAAAAGTTCCCTTGGTAATGTCATTGAACCAGCCCAACCATGTTGTTCCGTTTCTGTTGGAATGTTTCTTCCCCACATTTGCATCCAGGAAATCATGATTCTTCTATTTTTGTCATCTTCAATCGTTTGTGGAGCATAGAAATCTAGACCATAGTCCAACTCTTCCACCGTTTCTTTATGAAAAATTCCTTTTTCCCAATCCATTTCTCCAACAATAGCGAGAACGGAGTGCGTATTAAGGAAATTATTTTCTTTTTTAGGTAATCCATCGACTGAGAGCAGTAGAACATCCTTACCGTCTAATTCGAATATATCAGGGCACTCCCACATTGGACCTTCCTCTTTTTCTCCATTTAACATGACAGAAACAAACTCCCAATCAAGGAAATCCTTCGATTTATATAGTAGAATTTGTCCTCCACCATCTTCTTTTTTGGAAGCAATTAAGGAATAATAGAAATCACCGTTCTTTACTACTTTCGGGTCTCTGAAGTCCTGTGGTTTTGCATTTTCCGGCAAATCAGCTTCCGTTATAACAGGATTTTGTTCTACTTTCTCAAAATGAATGCCATCTGAGGAAACAGCTATACATTGCACTTGTCTAATATCTTCTTCTGTCTCACCCTCAATATGGCCAGTGTACATCAGATAGAGTTTTCCATCTTTTTCGATAGCTGTTCCAGAAAAACAACCATCTTTGTCATATGAGTGATCTGGGGCTAGTGCGACTGGGACAGTTTCCCATTTTACTAAATCTTTACTTTTTGAATGACCCCAATGCATGGGTCCCCACACCGCTTTATACGGGTAATATTGATAAAATAAATGATATTCACCTTTATAGTATATAAATCCGTTTGGATCATTAATCCACCCAATCGGTGCCATTGCATGATAGTCATTTCTATAGTCAGCTATGACACGCTTCCTATTTTTCTCAATATAAGTATTTGCTTGTTTTAGTGTGTACATAATTATCCCCCTGTAAATAATTTCTCTATTTAATTCCTGTTCCAGATCCACCAAGTCCCTGAAGAATATACTTCTGAGCAAATATATATACAATAATTAGTGGTATCGTTGAAATCGTAAGGATTGCCATTACCTGATTGGTATAAACAGGCTGGGTTGTATTAATATTTGTAATAGCTACTTGGAGTGGGAACTTATCTGTATCTGTTAATACCATTAATGGCCATAAATAATCATTCCAACTAGCGATAAAGGACAGTGTTCCGACAGTAGCAACTGCAGGTTTAGACATTGGTAATATAACCTTCCAAAAAACAATCCAATTGTTTGCTCCATCTAATTTGACAGATTCAATAATTTCATCTGGTACCGCCCTAAAAAAGTTTCTAAACAAATAAATGAAAAACATGTTTCCAATCATCGGTAAAACAACCGCTAATCGTGTATTAAGAATGCCTAACGTGTGTGCCACAGTAAACTGAGTAATGATAATTGTTTCCACGGGTACAATTAACAAAACTAGTAATAGACCGAATAACAACTTCTTCCCTCTAAATTCAAATTTTGCAAAAGCAAACCCTGCCATCGCATTAACCATAATAGAACCCACAGTAATGGTTACCGCATAGATAATACTATTGATTACATATTGAGGAACATTAAACCTTGAAAATAATTCTTTATATGTTAGAAACCATTGAGAAACATCAAGTGAAGGAAGCAAGGATTGTATGCCACCCATATCAAGATAAATCTCTGCTTCAGGCTTCATGGAGGAAACTACCATCCACAACATAGGAAAGATAAATATACAAGCTAACAAAATCAGTAAAAAATATTCAATTGATTTCTTAAGCTTCTTGTGCATTACATGTCATCCTCCTTTGTTAACCTGCTTTGCAGCAATGTTATGATTCCAATTATTATTCCAAAAATAACTGTCATCGCACTCGCGTATCCAATCATTCGATCGGAGAATCCAGATTGGTAAATATAATAGACCGGTGTCATTGTAGAATTCATTGGTCCACCTTGTGTCATAACCATTGGTTGGATGATTAATTTAAATGCAGAGATTAAGGTCGTAATCATAATTAAAACAGAAGTGGGCTTTAACAAAGGCAACGTAATATGAAAAAAGTTTTGCCATTTGTTAACCCCGTCAATTTTGCCTGCTTCATACACGGTAGATGGGATATTTTGGAGCCCCGCTAGAAAAATTAACATCTGATAGCCTGCACCCTGCCATGCGGAAACAAACACAATTGTTATCATCGCTTGCTTTGGACTGCTTAAGAATGGTTGAGCTTCCATTCCGATATTTGCTAGTAAGCTATTAATCAAACCTTCTGATGGATTTAATAGATATAACCACAGTACGGATATAACAACTAATGACAAAACTACTGGAGAAAAGTAGGCAACCTTGAAAAATATATTTCCTTTTCTAGGTTTATTAATTAATAACGCTAATCCTAAAGCTGCACCTACTTGTATTGGGATTACGAATACAACAAATAGGACGATGTTTTTTAAACTTTGAATAAAAATTGGATCTTTAAAGATTTCCATGAAATTTTGCAATCCAATAAATTGACGCTGATCTGGTGTTAATAAATAATAATCCGTAAAAGCATAATAAATGGCCATTAAAGCAGGTATAACTAGGAAGGTTCCTAATAATATTAGTGCAGGTGCTAAAAAAGAATATGCTGCTACATTCTCCCTTTTATTAGTATTCATCAGTCAAAACTCCTTTTAAAGATTCCGACTTGGATAAGACCAAGCCGGAGTACCCTATCTTATTTCAACGCTTTTTCCATTTGACCGGTTTTTTCATCTAACAATTTTTGTACATCACTATTTTCTTCATAATAAGCGGCATCGCTGACCGTCTGTTGGAAAACCCTGCTTACCTGCGGATAGTTAGGTAAAACTGGTCTAGCATGCGCCGAGTTTTGGTTCTGCTGAATTAAGACATTCATTTGAGGTGACACTTTATCTTGCACCTCTTCAACAACTGAATGAGCTGCCGGAAGAACACTATTCGCTAATGTAATTTCCGTTAATGATTCTGTGGATGTCATAAAATCAATCAATGCACCAGCAGCTTCCTGTTTTTCAGATGATGCAGCCATTGCATATTGCCAGCTACCTGATGGAGAAACTAATTCGTTTGTATCCGGAGATGCTGGGTATGGCATAACACCATATTCCACATCGGGATAGTCCTCCATTTCAGCAATTGTCCACGATCCGCCGAACTTCATTGGGTACTCACCAGTATGGAATCCTTTTTCAACTGGAGTAATTGTTGTGTATCCCTCCTTGACCATTTCCTGAATAAAACTAAATGTTTTGACTGAGTTTTCATCATTAAAATGACCTTCCGCTGTCGATCCGTCTTCAGATACTAAATTTCCACCTTGCGACCATAAGAATGGTGAGAAGGCATACATTAACCATTCACTTTTATCATCAAAACCCATATCAATTGCAGCAGTATCGTAAGTATTAACTAACGTTTTACTAAGCTCCATAAATTGATCCCAATCCCAAGGTTCTTCAACTGTTGGTAACGTAGATAAATCAACGCCTGCTTCTTCGAGCATTTGTTTATTATAGAAGATTCCAACACCAGATTCTGAATACCCCACCGCATATAATTGATCGTCATAGGTACCTTGTTGAATAATACTTGGTAATAAGTCATCTTTATTAGTTATATAATCACCGATTGGTGCAATCATTCCGGCATCTGCATATGCCGCTGTATTAGGTCCATCCAAAGTTAAAACATCTGGTAATGTATCTGTGGTTAAAGCGGCATTAATTTTATCTTCGTACCCGCCTCCAGCTCCACTCCTCGGAATAAACTCAATCGTAGCGGAATATGTTCCTTCATACTCTTTATTAAATCGATCAATAGTGCTTTGCATTGCTTCCCCTTCAGGAGTTTCATCTGAAGTGTGAACCCAAAGAGATACTTCATCATCACTAGCATTTGATGATTCATTCCCTCCACCACAAGCTGTAACAATAATTGCCATCAAAACTAAAACAGTTAAAAACATAACCTTTTTCATTTCTAATAACCTCCTCGCATTAATATGTAACCGCCTACAACAAAATTATATGTCATCCGGTTTCATATGTCAACCGGATGACATATAATTCAAAAAAATAGACCACCCACTGTGTTAGGTTGTCTCGCTTTCTATCAATCTAACAGGTAAGATGGTTTCCATCTGACTACGGTCCCCTTCTTCATTTATTTCTTTAGTTAAAATATCAATCGTTTTCTCAGCAATCTCACGTATCGGTTGTTGGATCGTACTTAACTCAGGTAATAGTAATCTAGTTGTCTCTGTCCCGTCATAGCCAATAACTTTAAAATCTGAGGGTATGTTTCTTTTTCTCAATTTAGCTTCTCTTATGACCGCTGAGGCAATCAGATCATCACTGGCAAAAATACTATCTACTCGTGGGTTTTCATCGAATAATTGTTTAATGACCGCTTGATTATCTCCGTCTGTTTCATAGGTAATAGGAGGCAATTGGTTGTCCTTCATAACATCCTCATATGCCTTTCTTCTTAAATTGGCTGGTGTCTCTAAATAAATTGGGCCATTAATATGAATGATGTTTCGACATCCTTTGTTAATTAATAACTGGGTGGCTTGCCTTCCACCATCATAATTGTCACTTGAAACAACAGGAATATTTTCCGACAAATAACGGTCAACTCCAACAACTGGGAGAGTTGGTATATCATATTCCTTTACTCCTCGATTATGAGCTCCAGCTATGATTCCATCTACTTGATTTCTTTGAAGCATCCTCAAATAACTTCTCTCTTTATCTTCTTGCCCTTGACTATTACACAACAAAATCTTATATCCTAAAGACGCTGCAATATTCTCAATATGAAAAATAAGTTGTCCATAAAATGGATTCGTTGTAGTAGGAAAAATAACACCAATTAAGAATGTTTTCTTTATAAATAACGACCTTGCAACATCATTAGGAAAATAATTAAGTTGTTTCATCGCCTCATCTACTTTTTGTCTAGTCTTTTCTCCTATATAACCTCGATTATTCAAAACTCTAGAAACAGTTGTTGGTGATACACCAGCAACTTTAGCAACATCTGAAATTTTCGGCTTCAAATTAATTTCTCCTATCGGCAATTCCCCAAAATATTTAGCGGTTACATTTAGCTAAGTCGGTGTAATCTTATCACATTTTCAATTAAATGTGGTAACCATAAGAAAAGATAGAAAAGGGGGCTTAATTCGATTTGACTTCTAGCAAAGGGGCCAAGTACATGTATATAGACATGTCCACGGAGGGTACCCTTATCCATATTTAATGGAATATACCGAATTCTCCTAGTCTAGTCTTTAACAAGTTCTATACAGTATTTTGTGCTTACAATATATAGGAAGACATAAAAGTTATGATCGATTACTTGTTCAACAATTTGTTGTCATTTTATAGTGAACACCTATTTCATATTGTTTTGTATAAAAAAAAGGAGCTCAAACCTCTGAACTCCTACCTTTTTAAAACATTATTTCGCTTTCAATTTTTTGCTTATGAAATCCATTCACCATCAAACTGACTACCAAACTCACCTCATAAACGTCTACGGGTAATACCCTTTTACTGTAGAGAAAGGTTCCTTGTTCATCAGAATAATGACTTGTTACTTTTTTTGACGGTATTAAATTTTTACGCTTTTATTACATTTTTATTCTCTTTTTGAAGCGACTTTGTATTAATTTATGTTCGTCTTGTAGAGCTTCTTAATTTTATATCTCCACTTAAAGTTAAAATCCTTTACACAACTCTAATTTTTTTAAAACTCTTTATTATATATTTCTACCTGTTCTACCTATTGATTAAATTTGCGGTCCTGCTTGTTTTATTTCTGGCACTACATTAGAAAAGCGTTCGAAATTGGAAATAAACCTTTCTGCTAACTCTTGTGCTTTTTTGTCATAAGCGTTTTTGTTTTTCCATGTTTGATGAGGATTTAATATTTCTGTCGGAACCCCTGCTATTGTTTCTGGAATGAATAAACCGAAATGAGAATCTTGTTGGTAATTAACCTTCTCCAAATCACCATTAATTGCTGCCCGAACCATGGTACGAGTGTATTCTAATTTTATTCTTTCACCGACTCCATATGCACCGCCGGACCACCCAGTATTTACAAGATAAACACTTACATCATGGTCATCAATTTTTTTACCAAGTAACTCAGCATATACATTAGGATCAAGCGGTAGGAATGGTTCACCAAAACAGGCGGAAAAAGTAGCTTCCGGTTCCGTAATGCCCCTCTCCGTACCAGCAAGTTTCGACGTATACCCGCTCAAGAAATGATACATAGCCTGTTCTTTCTTCAACTTCGAAATTGGCGGAAGTACACCGAAAGCATCCGCTGTAAGAAAAATAATCACTTTCGGATGACCCACAATACTCGAGCTAACCGCTCCAGGGATGTTTTCAATCGAATAAGCAGCACGGGTGTTTTCCGTATATGTGTTAGCATCAAAATCTAACAATCTAGTTTCAGGATCAATCACTACGTTCTCTAAAACAGAACCATATTTAATTGCCCTCCATATTTGTGGTTCTTGTTCTTGAGATAGCCCGATACATTTAGCATAACAGCCCCCTTCAAAATTAAAGACACCAGTATCGGACCAGCCATGCTCATCATCACCGATAAGTTGACGGTTTGGATCTGCTGACAGTGTTGTTTTTCCTGTTCCTGATAAGCCAAAAAACAAAGCCACATCATCAGGACTTTCACCCATATTAGCAGAACAGTGCATTGGCAATATGCCTTTAAATGGCAACAAAAAATTAAGCACACTAAATACAGATTTTTTCATTTCACCTGCGTAGGCAGTACCGCCAATAAGCACGATTTTTCTTTCAAATGAAATAGATATGAATGTTTCTGAATGAAGCTCATCCTTCATTGCATCGGCTTTTAATCCAGGCAGACAAATTATGGTAAAATCAGGTTCCTTTTTTTCTGAATCATGTTGAATAAATAGTTGCTTCACGAATAGATTATGCCAGGCAAATTCATTGATCACCCTAATAGAGAGTTGGTGGTTTGTGTCAGCACCGGCTGCTCCTTCAAACATAAACAGCTCTCGATCAGACATATAGGCTAACGCTTTTATGTAAAGTGAATCAAATGTTTGCTCAGAAATCGGTTGGTTGATTTTCCCCCACTTCACCCGTCCTTTTGTAACGGAATCTTCAACAATATATTTATCCTTTGGTGACCTACCTGTAAACTCTCCTGTATAGGCATGAAGCGCTCCTTTTTCTGTTAGTATTGCTTCCTTTCGCGAAATGGACTTTTCAACTAACTCTGATACAGATAAGTTATTGTATACCTTTCTAGGATAAAGCGCATCAATCTCATTAAGCGTCTTCATATTTCTCATTCCTTTCGTTCTCTTGTTCTATGCAATTCGTACTGCACATAGCATAAAGAGTGGTTACTTTGAAAAAGGGAACGTTTCTACAACACTTTCACAATATGCACAGACAACAACACCCAAATCAGGAAGATGTTTGTAAACCCTTTCAACATCATGCCAGGGTAAAACTTTTATATGATCTCCATCAATACAAGCGAAAACATCTAATATAAAATGAAATTTCCCACCCCATTTCTTCTATGATAGCCTGACCTCCAGTACTAACACGAACATTAGCCATAACTTTCTCATATACAATTACCTTTAACTAACTTTTTTTTTAGACCAGATACTTTTGGCAATCGGGAAGGAAAATGAAAGCACAGATAAAATAATTAAAACGAGTGAAATATTGTTTTCAAACATAATAGAAATACTTCCATTGGAAATCGTCATCGATTGTCTAAATGATTGTTCCATCATACCACCTAGGATAAATGCTAAAATAAAAGGTGGAGCTGGGAATGCAAACATTCGCATTAAGAAACCGATGACACCGAATGCTAATAATAAATACAAGTCAAAAACACTGAAACTAATTGCATACACCCCAATTAAACTAAACATTAAGACTAACGAAATTAATAGTGGTCTAGGAATCGTTAAAATTCTAGCGATATAAGGAATTAACGGTAAATTTAAGACCAATAGAAAAATGTTACCGATATACATACTAGCAATAATACCCCAAAAAACTTCAGGGTGATCTCCCATTAACATTGGTCCTGGTTCTAATCCTAATACTAAGAATGCACCTAACATAACGGCTGTCGTACCTGAACCTGGAATACCAAGACTTAATAACGGTACAAACGCACCACTAGTCGCAGCATTGTTAGACGCTTCTGGAGCAGCTAGCCCTTTAACCGATCCTTTTCCAAATTCCTCTGGCTTCTTAGCAATTCGCTTCTCAGCAATGTAACTAATAAACGATGCAATAGTTGCACCAGCACCTGGTAAAATACCTAAGATAAATCCAAGTAAAGATTGACGGCCCACTGGACCACTCATTTCCTTCGCATCATCTTTAGATAATTTTAAACTGCCAATTTCTTTTCCAGAACCAGCTGAAGATTTATGACGATTCATAACTAAATAACAAACTTCTGCAATGGCAAATAACCCTAGAGCAATGACTAGAAAATCAATACCATCTAATAAATTCATGCTACCAAATGTGAAGCGACCTGTTCCTGTTTGAGGATCAATTCCAATTGTTGCAATCATGAAACCAACAACTGCTGAAATAAGTGCTTTAATCGTTGAGCCTTCTGATAAACTAGCAATGGCAGTAAGACCTAGCAACATTAAAGCGAAATAAGCAGGTGGTCCAAACGATATCGCCACACTCGCCAACATCGGTGCAAAAATCATCAGTAATACAACACTAATGGTTCCACCGGCAAATGAGGAGATAGCCGCAATCGCTAGTGCTTTCCCTGCTTTACCCTGCTGCGCCATCGGGTATCCATCAAATGATGATGCAACAGTTCCTGAAATGCCTGGCGCATTCAACAATATAGAGGATGTTGAACCACCAAATACTGCACCATAATAAACACCTGCCATCATAACAAGCGCTAAAGTCGGATCCATTCCATACGTTATCGGAATCATTATCGCAATCGCACTAATAGGACCAAGTCCAGGTAGCATTCCGATAAATGTACCTACAAACACACCTAATAATACGAATAGAATACCTTCCCAACTAAAGGCCACTTCAAAACCTGTTAAAATTCCTTCAATAGCTCCCATGCTTCCCCTCCTCTCTTAAAACGGTAGTATTCCTTGTGGTAGTTTAATTTGAAGCATAAAAACAAAAATACTATATATAGCTACCGGAAACACAATTGATACAATTGCATTCACAATATGGCTTTTATAACCTAAAAACCATGAACAAAAATAAACGAACAAAACGGTCATAATGATAAAACCAAGTGTTTCAAATAACATAATGTAGATTAAAAGTAATGCAACTACACCCAATAAGGCTTTAACATCTGTTTTAGGAATTCGACGCTTTGCCTTTTGCTCTTCTGAATCATTATCTTTAGAAAAAATTAGAGCAACCGATAATACTAATAAAACCCATCCCAATGTCTTTGGAACGGCATCAGCATCTACTGGAATATAAGAATAGGTTGGCAATTGATAACTCATATATAAATAACCTATTGATAATATAGCTAAGATTAAGCCAATTTTACGATTAACCCCTTGTAACATTGGAATTCACCCCTTCCTAATCAAAACCCGCTCGGAATTAATTTTATTTAATAACTCGCTAAAAGTATCAGAAGTCAACAAGCATCCTGTTGACTTCCATTAAAGACATTATTCTAATAAACCTAATTCTTCAAGAATACTTTTTAGATTCTCTTTTTCTTCATCTAAGAATTGTTTGTATTCTTCACTGCCCATGTACATTTCGTTCCAACCATAGTTAGAACGAACATCAGCGAACGCTTCGGAATCACTTAACTCTTTAAATTTATTTTCGTAATATTCAACAGCTGCCGGATCCATATCTTTTGGACCAAAGAAGCCTCTCCAGTTTACGAATGTTTCATCGATTCCCTGCTCTTTAGCCGTTGGGAATGTTGAAAGGACTTCACCGTCTAAACGTTCTTCAGATGTTACGGCAAGGACTTTAAGTTTATCCGCGCGAACTTGCTCAGCAACTTCAGCTACACCTGTTGAGAATACATCAGCACTTCCATTTAATACTTGAGTCACACCGCCAGCATCTGGAGCAGAAACATATTTAATTTTTGTAATATCTACACCTGCCGCTTTAGCAAAGCGTACGAACTGAATGTGGTCCATACTGCCAGGAGCAGATGTACCAACAATTGTTACACTTTGCGGGTCTTCTTTCATATCCTCAAATAGTTCATTTAAATTATCCCATTTTGCATCTTCAGCAACTGCAAAAGCACCGTAGTCAGCAATCACGTTTGCAATTGGAGTAAAATCTTCATGTCCGTATTCAGACTGGCCATTTAATGGTACTAATAAAATTGGTGAAGATGATACGAATAAGTCGTGATTACTACCTTCTTGTTCAGCCATGTAAGCCCAACCGATAGCACCTCCGGCACCTTCTTTGTTAACAACACCCATGTCTTGATCGATCATACTTTCTTCAGTTAAAGCTTGTGCTGACATGCGAGCCGTTGTATCCCAACCGCCACCAGCACCTGCTGGAGCAACCATTTCGATAGACTCTGAAGGTGTCCATCCACCATTGTCTTCGCCAGAGTTTTCTTTAGTATCTTCATCGTTTGCATTGTCATCATTTGATAACGTGTCTTCACCACCACATGCGGCTAAGAACAGTAACATTAATAAAAATATTGATAAAGCTAATAATTTCTTCATGATAAACCTCCTAATAATTTTAATTTTGATAAGAAAAACTCGACTTAACGAAAAGAAGCAATGCTAAGTCGAGATATTCTCACCCCTCATTTAAAGAGTGTTACAAAGTGTTGATTACTATGGTAATTGTTAACCCCTTAAATGTAATCGTTTGCAAAATAACTCGCATTATAAACCTTAAATGTTTTTTGTTCATTTTGTTCACGAGATGGATATGTAATGATCAACTAATAAGGTGTCATCGTCTACTCATTGCCCAGAATAGCCGGGGATTCATTAAGATGGGTGGGGGTACAACAAAATTCAGCCAACCCTGTCTAGGCATGTTTATTTTCAAACAAAAAAAAGAACCATATAAATGGTCCTACCTCTGATAATATCTCCGTTCGGGTCTGCCAACAATTCCATATTCTAATTCCGCTTGGCACTCACCCTCTGAGATTAAATATTCTAGATACCTTCTAGCTGTTGTTCGAGATGCCCCCATTTGACGCCCCATTTCTTCAGCTGTAACACCTTTAGATTCCTTTAGAATCTCTTTTACTTTTTTCAATGTTAGGGGATCGATTCCTTTAGGAGTATTTTGATCAGGTTCATTTGAGACTGTGCTACTTCGCCCGAAATATGTGTCTAGTAACTTTTGGTCCACCTCGTCCTTTTTGTCTATCTCTTCATAAAACTGTTTGAACTTTTTAACCGTATCAACAAAACGTTCCAGAGTGACAGGCTTAATAATATAATCGAATATACCCTTTTTTAAGGCATCTCGGACAATTTCTTTATCAGTTCCCGCACTAATCATAATAATCCCTATGTCTGATTTAATTTCTTTAATTTCCTCAATAATATCAGTTCCCAATCGGTCAGGCATATAAGTGTCGAGTAAAATCAAATCAACATCCGTACCCTGTAGTTTTTTCAATGTGTCGTCAGCTGTCAGTGATTTAAAGGCCACTTCACAGTCTTCAATATGTTTAAGAAAACCTTCATGAATAGACGCCACACGATAATCGTCTTCCGTAATCGCTACTTTCAACATTACGCATCGTCACCTTCTTCCACTTGCTTTGGTAAGTACACAGTGAAAACTGTACCTTCTCCTTCTTCACTTTGTACTTCAATATTTCCACGTAGTTCTTCTACAACTTCTTCCACAATAGATAATCCATAACCTCGGTCATCAGCTCCCTTAGTTGAAAAACCTTTTTCAAAGATTAGACGCTGTAGATCAGTTGGGATGCCAAAACCTTCATCGCTTACTTCAAAAATAATATCATTCCCTATATCTGTCGCAAAGAAATTAACCTTCTTATTACCACCGTCACTTACCGCTTCAATGGCATTATCTAATAGATTGCCTAGGATTGTAATCATTTTAGATGTATTAATGTGTTTAGGTAACTGAGTTAATGAACTATTCTCATCAATGACTAGTTCTACTTTTTTCTCTGAGGCCTTGCCTATTTTCCCTAAAAGAATAGCTTGGACCGTTTGATCCTCAATATGTTGGAATAGTGCTTTCGTTTGGTGTTGATGTTGTACATACTCCTCTTGAATTAAATCAATCGCTTCCTGATAATTTCCAAGCTGTAATAACCCCGATATAACGTATAGTTTATTGGTATATTCATGTGTTTGAGCACGTAAGTCCTCGGAATAACTTTTCACTTCAGATAGAGCATTTAACATCTGTTGGATTTCAGTTTTATCTCTAAAACTAGCGACCACCCCAACCGCTTCTCCATTTTCATAAATCGGCGTGCGGTTAACTATTACTACCCGATCCCTTAGTATCATCTCATCATCTACATCTGCTTTTCCTTCATGAAGTACTGTAAACATTTTGGTATTTGGTAGAACTTCATTAATATGTTTAAACTTCACATCTTCAGTCAAACCTAACATTTTTCTAGCTGAATAATTTAAAATCGTAATAATACCCTCAGAATCAATTGCAATAATGCCCTCTTTTACTGAGCGCAATACAGCTTTACGTTCACGATATAAAGACACAATTTCATGAGGTTCTAACCCTAAAATATCATTACGTATACTTCGGGTTAAAAATACTCCTCCGATAATCCCTAAGCCTAATACACCTAAGCCGCTTATATATAAAACTTTCAGCCGATCATAAATCGTTCCACGAATATCTTCCAACAGAAATCCAACAGAAACAATACCTATAATCTCACCTTGATCGTTAAAAATAGGTGCCTTACCTCGAAGAGATGGACCTAACGACCCTACGGCTTCAGATTTATAATACTTACCATGTATAAGTGCCTGATCATTATCGCCTCCGACCATTTTCCGACCAATTCTAGACTCTTGTTGATGTGAATAACGAACACTATTCTTGTTACCAACAACGATAAATTCTGCACCAACCTTTGTCCTGATTTTTTCTGTTATCGGCTGAATGACTTCAGATGGCTCGTCTAATGCAAACGCGTTAATGATTTCAGGCATCAACGAGATGGATGTTGCAATACCTAAAGCACGCTCTCCCATGGTGTTTTTCGTCTGTTTCCATTCTATATAACCATGAATCCCTGTAATCAAAAAAGTTACAAATAGTAAAAGCGAGATGATTAAGGTTAAAATTTTTGTTTTTAATGAAAATTTTTTAGCCATATTTGTCTTTCCTCCGTGAAGTCTCTATTACTTATGTACAAAATAACATGTAATGATGATTTACTTTATCATGAATCAGATAACACAGAGGAAGATTCCTCATCAATTCCCAATTCAAAAGGCAAAACACCCACTTATTTTAAACTTTTGCCTCTATTTATGATACGGTTCCCCCTTAACAATCCGAAACCCCCGATAAACCTGCTCCAACAAAACCAATCGCATCAACTGATGAGGAAACGTCATCTTAGAAAAAGACAGCGCATAATCACTCCTCTCGCTAACTTCCTTACTCAACCCCAACGAACCACCGATAACAAAAACGATTTTGCTTTTGCCATGAATCATTAATTGCTCTATTTTTTCGGCAAATTTCTCGGACGTTGGCATTTGCCCCATTATTTCCAGGGAAATAACGTAAGCATCTGGGGAGATTTTCGACAAAATTCGTTCGCCCTCTTTTCGTTTTACCTCTTCTTGTTCCGCTTCACTCATATTTTCTGGTGCTTTCTCATCTGGCACTTCAATTATTTCCATTTTGGCATAAGCGCTCAATCTTTTCATATACTCTTGTATACCCTGTTTTAAATATTTCTCTTTTAATTTTCCTACTGTTACAATCGAAACCTTCATGTGTGTCATCCTTCCGAAAACTATCATTATTACTATTTTACCAAATTCATCAATCTGATACGAATTGTTCTCCATTGCTTTATTAAGCCTTTTAGCTTAACATTAGAAGTGGGGACGATTACATTCGTGTCTCTACTATTACTATCTGGAGGCAATTTCATGGAAAAATTCATATTTATTGAAACAGGGACCGGAATCGATGTACATGGACAAAATGTGACCAAAGCCTGTCTTCGCGCTGTTGAAAATGCCATTCACTACAATTCCATGCCTGGTATTGCAGAATATCTGCCAGAAAAAAAACTTCACAACATGAAAGTCAATGTAAGACTAGCCGTTCCAACCGATAAAGAAAAAGTTGATATCGAACTAGTCAAAAATGAAATACCTTATGGAACTGTGACAGTAGAAGTGATTGATGGTGGCATGGCAACGACATCGGGTATCATTCTCGAAGACAAAGAAGATAAGAGCGATCAGATGTATATTGTCAATGCAGCTGTAGAAGTAGGCTATTAAAAATAATAGGGAGGAATGTGTATGACGTTTATTGCCAATCCAAAACGTTACCATGAAATACCGTATAACCGTTGTGGCAACTCAGGTATCAAGCTCCCGGCCATCTCCTTTGGCCTTTGGAATAACTTTGGTGGAGAGGATACATTAGAGAATCAGCGCAGAATGTTAATGAAAGCATTTGATTTAGGTATCACTCATTTTGACCTTGCTAATAATTATGGTCCACCACCAGGAGCAGCAGAGAAAAACTTTGGACGTATTCTCAACGAGGACTTCTCCAGTTATCGGGATGAAATGATCATCTCAACAAAAGCAGGATTCAGGATGTGGGATGGGCCATATGGTGATTGGGGATCTCGAAAGTATTTAATTTCTAGCCTTGATCAAAGCCTGCAGCGCATGAACCTCGACTATGTTGATATATTTTACCATCACCGTCCAGATCCAGAGACCCCTCTTGAAGAAACAATGGCCGCTCTCGATCAAACAGTCCGACAAGGAAAAGCTCTATACGTCGGCATCTCCAACTATAACGCTGAACAAACGAAACAAGCGATTGACATTTTAAAAGCACAAGGTACACCTTTTATCATTCATCAAGCCGCTTATTCGATGTTTGACCGTACGATAGAAAATGGTCTGACAGATGTGCTTGAGGAACACGGTACTGGCTGTATCGCATATGTGCCCTTAGCACAAGGGCTACTAACAAACAAATACTTAAAGGGCATTCCTAAGGATTCTCGTGCAGCAAAGGAATTTATACCATTTTTAAATGAACGAGATGTTTCTTCTGATAAGCTACAGAAGATAACAGCATTAAATACTATTGCCCGGGATCGTGGGCAAACCTTAGCACAAATGGCGCTCGTCTGGGTATTACAGGAAAAATCAGTTGTTTCAGCACTAATCGGTGCTAGTCGAGTTAGTCAAATCGAAGAAAATGTAAAAGCATTAAATAACTCTACTTTTACACAAGCAGAACTTGATACGATTAATGACATTCTAAAATAAAAGAACTCGAGTGATAGTCACTCGAGTTCTTTTATGATCAAAATTCCCCTCTGATTGTTAGGAAGTATGGGAAACAATGAATGATGCGTTACCGCTTAGTTTATATTGTTGAATAGTTGCCGGGATGATGAAGTGGTCACCTTTTTTGATATGGTGTGTTTGGTTTCCTGTTGTAATAGTAGCTTCTCCGTCTACGATACTTATTTGCAAGAAATCTGCTGTTCTTTCCAGCTCTACTTCACCATTTAAATCCCAATGATAAACGGTGAAATATTTTTCTTCTACTAATTTTTTCTCTGTTAATCCCTGTTTTTCCACAACTTCTTGCGTTAATGTTGGTGTTTCATGTGGAACAGTGGTCACTTCTTTTGCTTCTTTTAAATGTAATTCTCTTGTATTACCTGCTGCATCTGTTCGATCATAGTCATAAACCCGGTAGGTAATATCAGAGCTTTGCTGCGTTTCTAAAATAACGATCCCTTTACCAATAGCATGAATCGTTCCACTTGGTACATAAACAAAATCGCCTGCTTTAACTTTAACGCGGCGTAACAAATCATCCCACTCGCCTTGATCAATCATCTTTTCTAATTGTTCTCTTGTTTGTGCATGATGGCCGATAATTAATTCAGCATCTTCTTCTGCACTTAATACATACCAGCACTCTGTTTTTCCATAAGCTTCATTAGCTACTTCTCTTGCATATTGATCATCAGGGTGCACTTGTACAGAAAGGTTGTCATTCGCATCCAGAATTTTAATTAACAGTGGATAAGCTTCCTTGTTATCCACAGATTTATTAAATAACTCAGCATGATCATTCCATGCATCTAATAAGTTTTGACCTTTTAATTCACCATTTATAATTTTACTTGGTCCATTCTTATGAGCAGAAATCGCCCATGCTTCACCTGTTTGCTCGTAAGGAATGGTATAGTGAAACTCTGTATGTAACTTCTGGCCACCCCATATCCGTTCCTGAAAAATCGGTTGCAGAAAAATTGGTTCTTGATACATAAATAGACTCTCCCTTATCGTTTCTATATGTGTACTTCTTTAAAGATACTATCTTCTACATGTTAAATCAATCTAATCCCTATTATTTATCCACAATTTTGTTCACAATGTACGAATTTTATCAAATATTCCGCCATTTAACGGCCATATAAGCAGTTTATCCACATAGTTATTAACATACTCACATTTTTCTTGTATATATCGTATAAGAATTTATGTTCTACACCATATATGGACATTTATCCAGAATTTCATCCACAAGATGTGAATAACTAACAAAAAGTGTGGATAAAAACTTGTGAAAGCTCTTATCCACACCGTTTTAATACGATAATGACGTTAATTCTACAGTAGTTTGGTTTTCTTCTCCCTCACGGTAGTAAGTAATCGTTAATTCATCACCGACTGATTTTTCTGAGTAGA
This sequence comes from Gracilibacillus orientalis, assembly GCF_900114645.1. Lineage (GTDB taxonomy): Bacteria > Bacillota > Bacilli > Bacillales > Amphibacillaceae > Gracilibacillus > Gracilibacillus orientalis. Next base: position 425,191 of record NZ_FOTR01000003.1, read on the forward strand.
GATGTTTTCGTAAATCCACAATATCTTGAATGGCCTTTCCATCAAGCTCGGTAATGACATCGTAAGATTCTAAATCTCCTTCTGCAGCTGGTGACATTGGCTCTACACTTCGTATATAAATACCGCCTTCTACACTATCGGGCAGATTCAAGCTACGTTCCCATTCTACTTTTGCAATATCATTTAATGAATAAGCTTCAATCCCTAAGTAAGCTCTCATCATTTCTCCATTAGCTTCCAACTCTTGAATGACAGGCATCACATCATCTACTGGAATCGCAAAACCGATACCTTCGACCGCAGATTCTGCAATTTTCATCGAGTTAATACCAATTAACTGCCCATCCAAATTTAATAAGGCTCCACCGCTATTACCAGGGTTAATCGCAGCGTCTGTTTGAATTACTTCCGCTTGCCAATCAGCACGGCCATCCATATCAAAATCTTGCGGAATCGCTCGTTGTTTGCCACTAATGATTCCTTGCGTGACAGAACCAGATAAATGCAGACCTAATGGATTACCAATAGCAATCGCAGGTTCTCCTACATGGACGTCTTCTGACTGTCCTACTTCGATGACTTTTTCTGCATTGCTTGCATCCATTTCTATGACTGCTAAATCTGTGAACATATCACTGCCAACAACGCTAGCTTCTACTTGTGTTTCATCTGGTAAGACAATTTCTACTTGATCGGACCCTTGAATAACATGATGATTCGTTACAATAAACGCTGAGTCATTCTCTATCTTATAAATGACACCAGAGCCTGTTCCTCCACCACCAGATTCTTCTTGTTGCCAAATATCCGACTGATCTTGAACATTAATAACACCTACAACAGCTGGTGATACCTCTCCAACTATTTCTGAAATTTTTGTCGAGATGTCAACCTCCACATTACGAATGTCTGAGGGTTGTAAGTCCTCTCCTGAACTGTCCGTTTGATGTTGATTGGTTGCCGTATTATCACTGATCATTATCTGATACGGTAAAAGATTATTATTCACTAACGATGGCAGTAAAATAGCAAATAGAAACGCACCTAAAACTAATCCAATGACAAAAGGAGTCAGCCAATTTCTCCTTTTCGTTTTTTGCCTTGAAATGTAATGGTCATCATAATAGCCCATCACTTCACCCTCTTTCCTGACTTAGACTACATCATAAATAGGTGTTGGTGACTTAGGATCCGTATCATGCAGTGTAATGTGATCCCCCACCGAGAAACCATAATCATTTAAACCATTTTCCACTGACATTCTCGCTAAATCTTTCATATTGTTATCTTTACTTAAATGTGCTAAATAAATACGCTTTGTTTCATTATCGATAATATCTTTCAATGCAATGGCACAGTCATCATTGGATACATGACCATTATCTCCCAAAATACGTCTCTTTACACTCCATGGGTAACGGCCCATCCTTAGCATTTCCACATCATGATTGGATTCAAAAATCAGAGCATCTGCTCCTTGAACGGTTTTCTTAATTCGTTCTGAAACATAGCCTAAATCGGTTACCAGTGCTACTTTTTTGCCATTATGGTGGAAGGTGTAAAACATTGGTTCAGCCGCATCGTGAGACACAGCGAAAGACTCTACATCGATATCCCCAAAGGTTTTTGTCTCTTCCGTTCTAAATATAAATTTCTGATCGAGCTCAATTTTACCGATGGCACTATCCATCGCTTTCCAAGTTTTTTCGTTAGCATAGATTGGTAAATGATACTTTCTGGCAAATATACCTAAACCTTTAATATGATCACTATGCTCATGCGTCACTAATATTTTGGAAAGACTATTAGGATCAACATTGATCTCTGAGAATAAACGAGTCATTTCTTTCCCGCTCAATCCTGCATCTACTAAAATCTTTTCTTTTTCCGTTCCTATATAAAAAGCATTCCCCGTACTACCGGATGCTAGTACACTAAAATGTAACGTCATATCTTACTCCACTCCATTTGGTTCTACTTGTTTGTCTACTTGGCTTTCTAAAAGTTGTTCCAAGAATAAATCTAGATCCTCTTCATCCCATTCTTCATCTGTAATCTCCATTTTGGTTGTGCTACCTTCTACAAAATAGTCATTAATCTGAGACTTCATTTCTTGAATAAATTCTGCTTTTTTTCTAGTTGCTAAATGACCTTCTATTGCATTCACATAAAAATAACTCTCATTATTTACTACAAATTCCCAAGTTGGTGCAAGTACTTGCGCACCATTTGGTAAAGGCATTAAGTTTTGATAGCCTAATGCCACCTTCTCTGTGATTTCATCACCAGAACTGATGAAACCCTCACTGAAATACAATCCCGATAGTGCGTCAAAAGGTGTGTCAATCTCCTCTGGTTCTGGTTGTTCTTCATCTTTTTTCGGTTCTGCTTTTTCCAGTATGGTTTGAACATACTTTGTGACTTCTTTTTTTTCGTTAACTTGTACCAAGAGTACCCCGCTAAGATTAAAATAAATAGGGCGCTCTAACTTTTGGAAAAAAATATAGGTATTTGACGCTTCATCTTTGCCGAAGTATTGGTATTGATCAAAATTCCATATATTTTCACTTAATGCTTCCGGGTTTTCCTCAACATTAATTGCTAATGGCTCATCAAATTTAGATAAAATTAATTGACTATTAAGAATAATGCTTGTCTGATTCGGCAACTCCCCAATTTTAGTTACCTCGGCAGCAGAAAATTCCTTCTGTTCAGCAAATAACATCGCCTCTTCAGATGGAGAATCTTCTGATAAATTGTTTAAGCCACTTATATTGTTTCGTACATTCTCTTCACTTGAAAAATCCTCTGTAAATGCATAATCTATCGGATTATTAATGAAGTGATGCAACAGGAAAATATCAAGGATAAGAAAACAAAGAATGAACAGTGTTTTAATTTGACCCCATTGCATTTGTCTCCCCTCCTTGTGTTACATCATTAACATCACCTGTTACATAATCCCAGCCTGCATAAGTCTCAACACACCAGGTTGGAATCAAATCAATATATTGAGCATGTTTTTGAATTCGATATCCTAATTGAATATCTGTAATTTGGTTAAATGAAAAACGGTCTGTAGTATGAAGATACTCTATCAATTCTGTACCAGACATTAAATCAGTCGGTCCACGATCATACGGATAGGTTAATTGCATTAATGGCCGGACATATTGATATTCAGTCATGTTCTTATATATGACAGACATGGATGATAACCCTTCGTTTTCCTTTGAAAACACCGGATAATTTTGATAAATCATTCGGTAATCAACTTTATTCGATATTTCATTTAAGTTATATAAGCGATATTGAATGCCTTGTCCGATAAGCCAACCGTTATGTGAATTAATATACTCTATCGAACTTGAAATCAAGAAATTTCCTTGGTTACCTGTTCTTTCAAAGGAAGAATTCTGTTCTTGTTGACTTTCTGATGTATAAAAATTGGTATATTCCATTGCATAACCATTTAACAAGACTTCACCTTGATACGCACGAAATATTTGATTTCCCTCTGAATTTCTTGAGACTGCAATCGATGATGGCTTAGGGAAAAAGATTGTTCGAAAATTCGTGTTGTCCGGATTAATAGTCTCATAACGGAAATTTTCCCCTATAATATTGGCTTCTTCAGGTATATAAACTTTACTATCATTTGCAAGCTCAACATTTCTGTAAGAATTAAAATCATAGGTTAACTGCAAACGATCGAAGTACTCCACAACCTGCGACATGTTTTGTACACTTGCTCGGATATCAAATCCATCTTGATCACTATTTTCAAAGACTATCTGCTGACTAGATTTGTTTTCATCAATGAATACATAAACACGCTTGAATTTACTATCATACACCATACTATCATCAGTCGTAAAAATTTCACTTATAATGGAGGATGGAATAGAGGTTGGGAAAATAAGCTCTATCGAATGTGCCGTTTCATGTATATCAACATCCTCGTCTTCCGGAATCATTTCAAAATTATACAGTGCCCATTCTGAAATGTCTCGGAACACTTCTATTTCATCCTGCTTCTCACTAAATCCTGAGAGTGATCCATTATCGTGAATAACGATTTGTGATGGTTGCACTAAATTTTTCTTTGTTTCATCTGCTCCATTTAACTCAGCATCGGCAGCTGCATTATCGCTAGAAGATTCATAATCCCCTTGATAATTCCATATACCTAATGTTAACAATAAGCTCAATGACACTAAGAGAACGAGTAACACCGTTTTAACGAGCTCAAAATCTAATTTCATTTTCTACTACCTCGCTTTCGTTTCGTGAGCGGTAGCGTAAAATAAATGGTGGTTCCTTGACCTTCTTTACTCGATGCCCAAATTTGACCATGGTGTGCTTCTATTATTTCCTTGGAAATAGCAAGTCCTAATCCAGTTCCACCTAATTCTCTTGAACGTGCTTTATCCACACGGTAAAAGCGTTCAAAAATCTTATCTACTTTTTCCCTGTCAATACCTAATCCCTGGTCACTAATGCTAATCTTCAGGCGATGGGGTTCCTTCACAACCTGGAATGTGATTTTTCCACCTTCTGGAGAATACTTGATAGCATTAGACACAATATTATCTGTTACTTGAGTAATTTTATCTTGGTCTACCCAAACAAATATCCGCTCATTTGGAATTTTTCGCTCAAAATGTATTAATTCGGCCTTGTTCATTTCAAACCGATCCAAAATATGATGAAACACCGGTATAATATCAATTCTTTTCTTGTACGTCTCTTTTTCTTTATGATCCATTTTCGACAATTGCAATAAATCATTTACTAATCGGATCATTCGTTCCGTCTCATTTTGTGTAACTTTTAAAAATTGCAGTGATAACTCTTTATCTTCCCATGCACCACCATCTGTTATGGCCTCGAGATAACTTCTCATCGTTGTTAATGGTGTTCTTAATTCATGCGATACATTGGAGACAAATTCCTTACGTTCTCTGTCTACTTTCTCCTGTTCGGTTACATCACTAATTACCGTGATCAATCCCATAAAATGTCCCTCTTCATCCTGGACAATAGAAAAGTTTGCCTTTATTAAAAAGAGTTGCTCCTCATCACTAAAGTCTACCGTTAAAGAACCTACTTCTTCTAATTCCTTCACATCAACCACTTTATCTTCAATCTGTAATATTTCCGCAATTGGCTGACCCTTAGCTTCATGTAAAGACACGCCAATTAAGTGGGCTGCAGGATCATTCATTAACGTAATATTGCCATTTTCATCGGTAGCAATGACACCATCAGACATATTGGAAAGAACCGAGCTTAACTTTCTACGTTCTTCTTCTGTCGTTTGATTCGCGAGCCTTAACCGGTCATTCATGTCATTAAAGGTGGTTGCTAATTGTCCAATTTCATCCTGACCATATACATTTACTTTCTTCGAGAAATCACCACGGGCCATCCCCCTAGCTTGTTTCCGCATTTCAGTAATAGGTTTGGTAATTGTTCGTGCTACTAGAACACCTAAGACAATGGAAACAATAATTGCCAAGATTGTCCCGTTTAAGAAAATTTGATTAATCTCCCGTAATTGTTTATATACTTCCTCTACGGAAGCTTCGGAATAAATCGCCCCTACAGACTCATCACCATCTAAAATAGGTAATGTGCGGACAAATACGCGATTTTGTGTATACTCTTTTCTTCTGATATCTCCTTTGCCTGCTTGTCCATGTACCAAAGCAAGACGTATATCACTGTTTCCTGAGATCTTTTTTCCAACCATATCAATTTGGTTAGAACCTAAGACTCTGAATTGTGAATCAATCACTTGTAGTTCCGAAAAAAGTTCACTTGAGTATCTAGCTGTAATATCACTAACTTCTTCTTGCAGAGTTAATCCTTCACCATCATCTGATCGCTCTTTGCTAAACGCGTCCTCTAAATTAGTTTCCAATGACTGTAGACGTTCATCTACACTGTCTTTGTGATTTTCTAAGAGGCTATCTTCTAATTTTTGGCCAAAATACGTACCAATCACCTGGATTGCCAATAATAGAAATAAACTAAGTATGACAATGATCTTTACCCGAATTGATTGAAAAAAACTAACTTTATTCATGTAACATTACCCCTGTTCAGGATTTCTCAAATAATATCCGACACCTCTTCTTGTTACAATCCATAATGGGTTACTCGGATTATCCTCAATTTTTTCTCTGAGCCTTCTTACCGTTACATCAACAGTACGGACATCGCCATAATAGTCATAACCCCAAACAGTCTCTAGTAAATGCTCCCTAGTCATGACTTGACCAATATGACGTGCAAGATAATGAAGTAACTCGAATTCCCGGTGTGTTAGCTCAATATAATCACCATTTCTTGTAACCGTATATGCGTCTGGGTGAATAACCAATGAACCAATCGAAACATCTCGTGTTTCATTCTTTTGGTTAGCAGGTTCTACTTCCAGGCGTCTTAAATTAGCCTTCACTCTAGCAATTAACTCTCTATTACTGAAAGGTTTGGTCACATAGTCATCTGCTCCAAGCTCAAGACCAAGAACCTTATCAATTTCTGCATCTTTTGCAGTAAGCATAATGATTGGCATACTATGTGTTTTTCTTACTTCCCGGCATACTTCATTACCATCTTTTTTTGGTAGCATAATGTCTAACAAAATTAAATCTGGATCCTCATTGGTTGCTAGTTCAATCGCATCTGCTCCATCATACGCACACAATACTTCGTAACCTTCTTTTTCTAAATTAAATTTTAATATATCTGCAATTGGCTTTTCGTCATCTACTACTAATATTTTTTGACTCATAAAAAGCACGTCCTTTTTTCATTAAATTTTTCCTTATATTCTATTCTAACCGAAATTAACAAAAATGTCTTATCGCTACTATATTTGGTTCCGTTTATCATGTTATATTTGCAAAAAACCCTTGCTACAACACTGTAACAAGGGTTTGGTTTTATCAGATTTTGGGTATGTTTTTATAGGTGTTTATAAGTGGTCAGTTGGATTTTCTAATGAACCATCTTTGTATACTTCAAAGTGTAAATGAGTTCCTGTTGAAAAACCTGTTGATCCCATTACACCAATCTGTTGCCCTTTTTCTACTGTTTGACCTGATGAAACATCAATCGAAGATAAGTGGGCATAAATAGTACGATAACCATTGTTATGATCAATGACAATCTTGTTACCATATCCACCATCGTCCCATCCAGCAGAAGTAACTGTTCCGTTATCAGCAGCTAAAATCGAGCGGTCACTTACACCAGCGATATCTATACCTTTATGGTAAGAACCCCAACGTTCTCCAACACGGCTGGTGATAGACCCTCCTACTGCTGGCCAGTCGAATTCTCCACTACCACGTGATGAAACCACTTTCGTACCTTTAACAATGACTTTGTTTGTCGGCTCTTTTGTTACATTTTCCTCTAAAACTTCCATATCTTCTGTTTTACCATTGACTTTTTCCATACGGTAATGTGTTTCTACGGTACCTTTTTCGCCTTCTTGTTCCACTTCTTCTTCGCCTTTATACATATCTTCTGATTCTTCTACTTCTGTTTGATAAGCAACTTCATCTTCTTCAAGTTTTTCTTCCGTAACAACTACTTCTACATATGGTTCATATGCAGTTACATTTAATTCATCACCGATTTTGATGACAGAGTCTTCTGTTAGGTCTTCATTCAGTTCTAGTAACTTATCTAATGAAAGATCATACTTGCTGGCAATACTTCCTAAAACATCTCCAGCATCGACCACATGTTTTTTATTTTCGAGTGTGCCTTTTTCTAATAAGGTAACACCCTCTTTAACAGATAAAATTTCATCTTCGGAAACTTTTTTATCTTCTATTGAAACCTCTTCTGTTAGTGAAACGTCTATAATGTGAGACTCCCCTACTGATAATGGTTCAGATTCCGGTTCTGAATCATTATCTATTTTTTTTAATACGTCTGCACTAACATATTTTTCTTTATATTCCTGGATGACTTGTTCTGCTTGTTCTTCCTCTGCAAAATAGCCAACTACATCAGCACCAATCGTTAAAGCTTGTGCTTCTACAGCTACTGTTAATTCCTCGTCTAAATAATCCAATACCTCATGGCTATCCGCTTGTGGAGAAAAAACTGTCTCTGTAACATAGTCAATCTCTTCGTTTACTGTATATGTAAAGTCATTCTCGTCTTGATGACCAGAGATTTTTTCAGCAATGTAATCCTCTACTACGTCTTTGTTTTCTACAATTCCGGCATGCTCATCGTCTACATAAACATGATAGACTTTGCTTAATTCCTCATCATCTGCAAAAGCAACTTGTGATGAAAAGCCTAATGCCACAACACCAACAACCGTCAGATGCTTAACGAATCCTTTCATATTAAACTGCATTTCTAACTTCCTCCTATAACCCCAGATACTATTTATCTATCTATTTATCTCTATTTATCTTCAATTCAAATCTTTCTACCTTAACCAATCTACCATAAAACAAAACAGCATTAAACATTTTTAATGAGAATGTAACAAAACTGTATAATAAAACCCATAAATTTACACCAGTTGTAATAATAAGTAAATATACCTACAGCAATTCCGCTAGAAATATCAACAATTCATCAAAGATTATCAATTAATTTATGACACACTTTTAACAAAGAAAAAACAAGCACCCTAATCATTGCTATCATTCTTCTTCTTTTCATATAAATTAGAGATAAGCTAATTATATTTGGGTTTATCTTTCTGGATTGTTATCAAATAAGAAGAAATCCATAGAATACAATTCCATGTGTTCTCTTCTTTCAATAATCAGAACACTGCTCTTAGCGTAGGCAAGATACGTAGACTCCTACGGGAACAGTGCGAGCCGAAGATCCCGCAAGAAAACGTTCTTTGTTTTCTGAGGAAGCTGATCGCCGTGCCCAGTGGCATAGAAGACACTGGGAAAACTTGTTTGATCAGATGTCGAACTTGGCCCTTGGGTGAAAGCGAAGTATCTTGCCGTAGCGTATCCTAGAACTTATCAAAATGCAGAATGGAATAAAACAAATCACAAAAGAGGTATTTCGCAGTTTATGCGCACAAAAAAGGTATAGACTCGTTTCACATTAATGAAACGAGTCTATACCTGCTGAGTTTATTTATCAGTTTCTGATTAATTACTATAAACACTTCTTACAACATTTGTTTGTGAACGGTCCGGTCCTACAGAGAAAACGGATAATGGAATGCCTGTTAACTGTGAAATACGCTCTAAATAGTGACGAGCATTTTTCGGTAACTCATGTAAGCTTTCCACACCAGTGATATCTTCTGTCCATCCTGGTAATACTTCATACACGGGCTCACATTCCGCTAGGGTTTTTAAACTTGCCGGGAATTCTTCCATTATTTCACCTTTATATTTGTAAGCTGTACAAATCTTCAATGTTTCAATTCCGGTTAATACATCAATCGAGTTCAATGATAAATCCGTAATACCACTAACACGACGAGCATGACGCACTACAACACTGTCAAACCAACCGACACGACGCGGGCGACCTGTTGTTGTACCATATTCATTACCTACTTCACGGATTTGATCTCCAACTTCATCATGTAATTCAGTTGGGAATGGCCCGTCTCCAACACGAGATGTATAAGCTTTGGATACACCCACTACATGATCAATTTTAGAAGGTCCTACACCAGATCCAATCGTAACACCACCAGCGATTGGGTTTGATGAAGTAACAAAAGGATACGTACCTTGATCAATATCAAGCATAACCCCTTGTGCTCCTTCAAAAAGTACTCGACGCCCTTCATCCAATGCATCATTTAATACAACTGATGTATCGGCCACATAATGTTTCAATTGTTGTCCATATTCATAGTATTCCTCTAATATATCTTCTACTTCCATACGTTCCGTTTCATATACTTTTTCAAAAAAACGGTTTTTCTCTTGCAAGTTGGTTTCTAATTTTTCACGGAAAGCATCTTTGTCTAATAAATCAGCGATACGAATCCCAACACGAGCCGCTTTATCCATATAAGCTGGTCCAATACCTTTACGTGTTGTACCGATTTTATTTACGCCTTTTTCTTCTTCTTGTAAGATATCTAGTTTTAAGTGGTACGGTAAAATGACATGTGCACGGTTGCTAATTCGTAAATTATCTGTATTGACATCTTTGTCATGTAGATATTTTAATTCCTCAACCATTGCTTTTGGGTCAATAACCATACCATTACCTAATACACAGGTTTTATCCTTAAAAAAGATTCCTGAAGGTATTAAGTGTAGTTTATATGTAATACCATCAAATTTTATGGTATGACCTGCATTATTTCCACCTTGATAACGTGCTACTACCTCTGCGTTTTGTGAAAGAAAGTCTGTAATTTTACCTTTTCCTTCGTCTCCCCATTGTGTTCCAACAACGACTACTGAAGACATAAACGGCACCTCCGCCTTAGCAATTTATTCATCCCACATTAATTCTACCAATCTTACCGAGCAATGTCAATTCAATTACGAACATTTTAAACGGTTTTGTAATTATTGTTCGTGAAAAGTGTAACCTTTTAAATATTATTAACATCCCGTATGCATAATATACTACTCAAGACTTTGAGAGACTCTATTTTTTGAATTTTAAAAATCAGGCTTTTTATCTAAAGGCTAGAGATCTCTCAGAGCGCTCGTATATTCATAATAAGGATTATCTCATCAATTTCAATTCAGCTTGTTCATTATAAATTTTGGTACTTATCCTCTTTTTTAGTTCCAAATTTAAGATATTGGGTTTCACTTTGGTACTTAAACCGGCTTTAATTACCATATTTGATCGTTTGCTTTCTGGTTTTGGTTCTTAATTGTCTTTTAAGTACTATTTTAATTTTTCACTTTGATATTTTGGTACTTATTTTTTTAGGCTGACAATTTATACTTTCGCCCAAGGCATTAGGGCGATTCGCGCAGGCGCCTAGTTTCTGGGCGTTCGGAGCTAAACAAATCCCCTAATTTTCTTACCACGCAAAAAAGGATAAGGATGAAAATATCCTTATCCTGGTGGTATATCACTTGACTGGTAACGGTGGTCTAAATCCACGAATTTATTATATTCTTTTACAAAGGCTAATTCGACGTTGCCAACCGGACCGTTACGTTGTTTGGCTATCATAATTTCTATTATATTCTGTTTTTCAGACTCTTGGTCATAGTAATCATCACGATATAAGAATCCTACAATATCCGCATCCTGCTCAATACTTCCCGATTCACGTAAGTCGGACATCATTGGCCGTTTATCTTGACGGGATTCAACACCACGAGATAACTGTGATAATGCGATTAATGGCACATTCAATTCCCTTGCCAATCCCTTTAATGACCTAGAGATTTCCGATACTTCTTGTTGTCGGTTTTCTTGTGAACCGGCACTACCTTGAATTAATTGCAAATAATCTATTAAAATCATACCGAGACCGTGTTCTTGTTTTAAACGACGACATTTAGAACGAATTTCATTCACTCTGATCCCTGGTGTGTCATCGATGAAAATACCGGCATTAGATAAGCTACCCATTGCCATCGACAATCGCCCCCAGTCCTCTTCCTCTAAAGAACCCGTTCTTAACCGTTGTGCATCAATATTTCCTTCTGCACAAAGCATACGTGACACGAGCTGATCTGCCCCCATCTCGAGACTGAAAATAGCTACATTTTCATCCGTTTTAATCGCTACATTTTGTGCAATATTTAAGGCAAAAGCTGTTTTACCAACAGAAGGTCGTGCAGCAACAATGATAAGATCATTACGCTGAAAACCTGATGTGATGCGATCTAAATCGCGGAATCCAGAAGCAATTCCGGTAACTTCACCGCTATTTTTGTGCAATAGATCGATATTATCATAGACTTCCATTAAAACATCTTTGATATTTTTAAAAGAAGCAGCATTCTTTCGATTCGATACTTCTAATATTCGTTTTTCAGACTCATTAAGCACTTCTTCTACTTCATCTTCTTTGGAATAACCGTCAGTTACAATATCGGTTGCTGTACGAATAAGTCTTCTGAGGATCGATTTCTCTTCTACAATCCTACAATAATAAATAATATTTGCAGCAGTAGGTACAGCATTGGCTAAATCACTTAAATAAGAGACACCGCCAACATCATCTAACTGTTGATTATTTGCCAAAATAGTTGTAGCAGTAACAATGTCTATAGGCTCCCCTTTATCGGACAGTTCTAGCATCACACGGAAAATAAGCTGATGACTAGCCCGATAAAAATCTTCCGGCATTAATATTTCCGAAGAACTGGAAATAGCATCCGGTTCCAAGAAAATGGCACCAAGTACCGCTTGTTCTGCTTCTATATTATGAGGTGGTGTTCTCCCTTGTATCATTTCAGTCATTTCACTGCACCCTTTCTCACTTTCCAAACCCCTCTAAACTTTCCTAGTTCATTAGAAAAAGGGAAGCAATGTAAACTTCCCATTGTTTTAAACTTCCACAACATGAACTCTTATAGTACCTGTTACTTCTGGATGAATTTTAACCGGTACGTTTGTATAACCTAACGAACGGATTGGCTGATCTAGTTCAATTTTTCGTTTGTCCATTTTAATCTGATGTTCTTTCTTTAATGTTTCAGCAATTTGTTTACTTGTAATGGATCCGAACAAGCGGCCACTCTCACCAGATTTTGCTGTTAATTTCACTTCTAAATTAGCTAGCTTTTCTTTTAATTGATTTGCCTCATCTACTTCTTCCTGTTCCAGTTTCTTTTCTTTATTTTTCTTGGCGTTGAGTGCTTTCATGTTTGCTTGGTTTGCTTCGATTGCAACGTTATTTTTCAGCAAGTAATTGCGTGCATATCCATCAGACACGTTTTTTACTTCCCCTTTTTTTCCTTTTCCTTTTACGTCTTGGGTAAAAATGACTTTCATTCTGTTTCTCCTCCTTCATAATACTCATCTATAATTTCTTTCAACCATTCATAGGCATCAATTACAGCCATATCATCTAATTGGGTAGCAGCATTCGTTAGATGCCCGCCACCATTCATTTTTTCCATAATAACCTGGACATTAACATCTCCAAGTGACCTTGCACTAATACCAATACGTCCATCTTCTCGCTCCGAAATCACAAATGACGCCTCGACTCCAGTCATCATTAACAAAGTATCAGCTGCCTGTGCAATAACCACAGGACCATATCTTTCCCTTGAGTTCCCAACGGATATTGCAATATGACCACGATGAATATTCGTATTTTCAATTAATCTACTTCGTCTTACATAAATATCTAAATCTTCTTTTAAAAACTTCTGTACTAAAACCGTATCCGCACCTTTGGATCGTAAATAGGAAGCAGCATCAAAGGTTCTTGACCCTGTTCTTAATGTAAAACTGTTGGTATCTACAATAATACCTGCTAATAATGCTGTCGATTCTAACATATTTAAAGAAAGCTTACTAGGCTGATATTCCAGCAATTCTGTTACAAGCTCTGATGTCGATGATGCATATGGTTCCATATAAACAAGTGTAGGGTGATCAACAAACTCTTCACCTCTACGGTGGTGATCAATGACTACAACATGTTCTGTTTTATGGATTAATTTTTCCTCTTGAACCAAGGAAGGCTTATGCGTATCTACAACAACTAAAAGCGTGTCTTTTGTCACGATATCTAATGCTGAACCGGGATCAATAAAGTATGACCACAATTCCTCACTTTCTTTCATTTCATCAACTAATCGCTTGACCCCTGTATTAATATCATCCTCATCTAAGACAATGAAACCTTCTACATCATTCGCTGCTGCTATTTTTAACACACCAATTGCAGCACCAATGGAATCCATGTCCGGAGCTTTATGCCCCATCACTAAAATTTGGTCGCTTTCTTTGACTAATTCTTTCAAGGCATGAGAAATAACCCTTGCTCTTACTCTGGTTCGTTTTTCCATTGGATTTGTTTTACCACCATAAAAACGGACTTTTCCAGAGTTATCATCTTTAATAACAACTTGGTCACCACCGCGACCTAGTGCTAAGTCAAGGCTCGATTGGGTTAATTCGCCCAAGCCAGGTAATTCTTCACTGCCTAATCCAATGCCAATACTTAGCGTTAATGGTACATTCTTATCCGTAATTAATTCACGTACTTCATCCAAAATCTCAAATTTCGATTTTTCTAACTCACTCAAAATATTCTGATTCATCAGCGCCATAAATCGCTCTTGTGATGTTCGTTTTAAATAGATCCCTTGTTGATTCGACCATTTGTTTAAAATAGATGTAACCTGTGAATTAATTTGACTTTTGGCAGTATCATCCATGTTTTGAGTTATTTCTTCGTAGTTATCTAAAAAGATGATCCCTAACACTGTTTTTTCATGCTGGTAAAGCGTGTGAAGTTCTGTTTGTTTCGTTCGATCAAACAAATATAATAATCGTTCTTCTTTTTTGTTATATACCTGAAAATCATATGGACCAATTGTAATCCAAAATGTTTCCTTTTCATCCTTTAAAAAAGATGGAATGTCTTTCGCTAAGACGTCTATTTTTTCACCTATTAATGAGTCAGCTTCGTTAAAGTGATTCATATAGGGATTCGCCCACTCTATCTGATAATTATCTCCATATAGTATAATTCCTATCGGCATCTCTAATAGGGCTTCTTCTCCGACCTTTTTGACACGATAAGAAAGGGTTGATATATATGCTTCTGTCTGATTCACTAGTTGCTTTTCCCGCTCCATACTGTAATACAATGATCCAGCAAACAGAACGGTCATCACACTACCAATAATCCAATGGAAATAAAATAGAAATACTAATAAGATAAAGGATAAAACATATATGCCTATGATATGCCTTCCCATTGCCACTGGTTTATCCTTAATTTTTGGCATGGTTGTCAACTCCTAACTAAAGTCCCTTTACTTTGCCATTCTTTTTCTTAACTCAAATCCTAAATCAATTATACCTAAGATTCTTATCAAATAAAGTCCCATAAAGGGAAAAAATATAATGAAAAGGATGCTAATAACTGGTAAAGCAAGTGACCGCTTCTTTGCATGCGTATAAAAGAAAACAAATGCCAATCCTTGAATGGCCATCAATATTCCTGTTAAATGATACACATTCCATATTATAACAGAAGACCTCGTAGAATAGTCTCCCGCAGCAAAAAAGGAAATAAGTAACATGATGAAATAAAGCCACAAGATTATTTTAGGTAGGTTAAAGCTACGAAAAGGTGGAAAATAATATCGTTCTTGTTGTACTTTATTCATTACTTTATAGCATACCCATTGTGTTACAATCGCAAAACCCATGGAAACCACTACTAACATCACCGGCATTAACTGTAACATGTTCATCATTTGTTCTCGTATCAGATCCAAATTCTGTTGCCCCATACCTACTGCCTGGAATATGCCCTCTGTCATTTGGATAGAATCATCCGTTGCATTCTCAAAGGCAGTCATAATCGAGAACTGGAGTACCACTTCAATATAAGCGTATATCAGCGCCAATCCTAAAACAAAACCAGCCGTACCTTTAGCCCAGGTTTCATAAGGATGTTGCCCTTGCTTAATAGACCATCCCATCATAGCTCCACTTATCAAAGCTAACATTGTTAGTGGAAATGAGAATACAGGGACAATAAATAAAGAAAAAGATAACAAAAGTAGCATGCCTAATATTGTCCACTTTATTGTATAATTTTTCATTAACAATATAACTGGAATTGGCAACAAAAACATGGTAACTACTTGTATAAACGGAATAAGTATCGTTACTAACAGAAGTAGCAAAAAGATACCTTCATATATATAAAAATCCTTCCTAACCGGTTGCTGATCCATGAGAAACCACCTTTACTTTGACTGAAAAAGCACAGCAAGAAAGCGCTGTGCTTTTTCTTCGTACACTTTTTATATACTAATTATATACGAACAATATAACCACGACAAATTAAAGAGTTTTAAAACGGGATAAACTTCGCCCATTACTAATTTGAAATAGCTGAAAATTGGACAGAATGGAGATTGACCAGCATTTATCCATTCGATTTAAAAAAGAAATGCGGGAACCTCTTTTATCCAGTATACTATAAGGAGAATAATTAGAGGAGGAGCATCAGATGATTAAGACGATTATTTTTGACCTTGACGATACACTGTTGTGGGATAAAAAAAGTGTCAAAACCGCTTTTGAAGAAACTTGCCAATTAGCAAACCATAAATATGGAGTAGATCCTGAAAAATTAGAAGAGGCCGTTCGTGAGGAAGCTCGTAAGCTATATCAAGGATACGAAACCTATGAATTCACACAAATGATCGGCATTAACCCCTTTGAAGGACTTTGGGGAAATTTCTTAGATGACCATACATACTTTAAAAAAATGGCGGAGATTGTCCCTAATTACCGCAAGGATGCTTGGACAAATGGTTTAAAACAACTAGGGATTGAAGATGAGGAATTCGCTGCTGACTTGGCAGAACAATTTCCTGAAAACCGCAAAAAGAACCCTTTCATTTATGAAGAAACGTTTTCTATTTTAAAAAAATTACAACATGACTATCAATTAATCATGCTAACTAATGGCTCACCAGACTTACAAAATACGAAGTTAACGATTACTCCCGAATTAAAGGATTATTTCGATCATATTATTATTTCTGGTGACTTTGGTAGAGGTAA
Source organism: Gracilibacillus orientalis (assembly GCF_900114645.1). GTDB lineage: Bacteria > Bacillota > Bacilli > Bacillales > Amphibacillaceae > Gracilibacillus > Gracilibacillus orientalis. The sequence continues at coordinate 441,916 of NZ_FOTR01000003.1, forward strand.
GCCAGATCCCAGTATTTTTGAGCATGTTTTAGAAACTGCTGGTGTAACAAAGGGAGAAGCATTAATGGTTGGAGACAATTTGATGACAGATATTCTTGGTGCAAACCGTACAGGAATTAAAAATGTCTGGATCAACCGTGAAAATAAACCGCCGCAAGAAGTGAAACCAACATATGAAATCAAACATCTCGAAGAACTATTTGATCTCATTTAAGTTAATGGTGAACATATATTACAAAACAAGAGCTCTTCTTAGTGACTAAAGAAGAGCTCTTGTTATATTTATAGTTCCATAGCGGTTAGTTTTTCAATTTCTTCAAATTCATTTAAAGCTTCAATTTCTGCGTCTTCTAAATATTTATCAATTGTTAAGATCATGATTGCTTCGCCACCGACATCAGAACGACCGACTTGCATGGCCGCAATGTTGATGTTTTTCTCTGCAAACATACTACCAACCTTACCAATGACACCTGGACGGTCATTGTGTTTAATAACAACTAGATTACCAGCAGGTACCACATCAACAGTATAAGCATCAACTTGTACAATGCGAGGACCTAAGCCATTTAGTAACGTACCAGAAATTGAACGTGTAACATCCTTTGTCTTCACTTCTACTGTTAATAAATTCGTAAATGCTTTTGTAGAAGAAGATTTATTTTCATTTACTTGAATACCTCGTTTTTCAGCTAAATAAGAAGCATTAACATCATTAATATGGTCACCCAGATGACGTTTTAATAAACCTTTAATAGTATTTCGCGTTAATGGCGCTACTTCTAACTCCGTTAATTCACCAGAATAAGAAATGTTGATTTCTTCAATAACACCACTCGTTAAGTAAGTTAAGAACGTTCCTAATTTTTCTGACAAGTAGAAGTATGGCTCAATTTTATTCATAATTTCTTTCGGTACAGATGGTAAGTTAACCGGGTTTTTAGCTACACCTTCTGTTAAGTAACGAACAACATCATGACTGACATCAATCGCTACATTTTCTTGTGCTTCTACGGTACTTGCACCTAAGTGTGGTGTTGCAATCACTTCTGGAAGTTCTAATAAACGATGATCTGTTGCTGGTTCCTCTTCAAACACGTCCAAGGCAGCGCCTGCTACTTTCCCGGATTTAATGGCATCGTAGAGTGCTTCTTCATCAATAATACCGCCACGAGCACAGTTAATAAGGCGTACACCGTCTTTCATTTTTGCGAATGCATCTTTATTAATTAAATGCTTTGTTTCTTTAATCAATGGTGTATGAACAGTGATGAAGTCAGATGCCACTATAACATCCTCAACCGTTCCAAAATCAACACCAAGCTTGTCTGCTCTTTCCTTGGTTAAAAATGGATCATAGGCAATGATATTCATTCGTTGACCTTTCGCACGAGCCGCTACTTCTGCACCAATACGCCCCATACCAACAACACCAAGTGTTTTACCTTTTAATTCTACCCCAACATGGGTTTTGCGATCCCATTTACCATTTTTCAATGCTAAAAATGCTTGTGGTATCTTTCTTGCCAATGACATGAGCATCGCAACAGTATGCTCTGCTGCAGAATTCGTATTTCCATCTGGTGCATTTACTACAATAACTCCGTATTCTGTTGCTGCACTCAAATCAATATTATCTACCCCAACACCGGCACGACCAATAATTTTCAGATTAGATGCTTGGCTAATAATATCTCTGGTTACTTTTGTTTGACTTCTTACTAGTAATGCCTCATATTCTCCAATTTTTTCTGTCAATTCGTCAGGAGATAAGCCAGTGTCAATGTCGACTTGGATATTATCTGCTTCACGTAACGGTTTAATCCCATCTTCACTTAACGGATCACTAATTAGTACTTTAAATGTCACAGTTGTCCCCTCCAAAAATGTATTTCTTGTAAAAAAGCATCAAACTTAAAGAATAAGTGAAATACTTCACTTATGTACTTTTTCTATTAATTAATATTATTATAGCACTTTTAAACTTTAATAAATAGAATTGAATTGAGAAAATTTTGACACTTTAATTTTTAGAAATGTTAGTAATATTAAGTTTTCTCTATCATAGCAAATTACAAGAGATTGTCAATATAAAACAACCATATTCTACGATAATGTTCGTCTTTTATTAGATATTATTTATTCTTACATCTGATAAATGTGTTATTTTTCACTAAAACACGAACATTAAGAGGAATGAATATTTTATATAAGCATACATAAGTTGTCTAGTCCAGTGAGGTAAAATATAGAGACGACATTTTTATAAAGTGGAGATTTCACGAAAAATTACATAAGAAAAACCGGGAAAGTAAGGTGACCCCGAAAAGTTAGAATTGATGAAATGTTTTTATCTGCTACGGCAACCGCTTCGGCTGACCGTTTCGCTTTCCGGGGGCATGCTCTTCAGCTAATTCCCCAGGAGTCGAAACGGTCGGCCTGCGCTATTGTTATGTTCTACAACTTATTATATAGAATCATTTTTCCGGAGCTGTGCCCAGCACTCTTTACATTTCAAAACACTCTTTATTTATGTCGCTTCTATAAGACAAAACGCTGTTATACCAAGGATTTTATACTTTCTTTAATTATAAAAAAAGCTTGAAGCATCACTCTTAGTGCTTCAAGCTTTTGACATTTCTTACTCACTTACGTAAGGTAAAAGCGCCATTTGACGAGCGCGTTTAATTGCCTTAGTCAATTTACGTTGATATTTTGCAGATGTTCCTGTTACACGGCGAGGAAGAATTTTTCCACGTTCAGATACGAAACGTCTTAATAAATCAACATCTTTATAGTCGATGTGTGTAATACCGTTCGCTGTGAAATAACACACCTTACGACGCTTTGCGCGACCACGACGAGCTGCCATATTCAAAAACCTCCTTTAATTTAAAATGGTAAATCATCATCAGAAATATCAATAGGCTCTCCACTATCTTGGAATGGATTCTCGCCATCTTTATTTCCTTGAGTATTTTGATTGTTATTATTTTGATTATTGTTGTTTTGGTTAAATTGATTTTGATTTGCTTGACTCGGTTGGTTCTGATTTTGATTATATCCTTGAGATCCTTGCGTGTTAGACTGTCCACCAGTTGATCCACCCTTAGATTCCAAGAATTGAATCGATTCTGCTACAACTTCTGTAATAAACACTCTTTTTCCTTCTTGATCATCAAAGCTACGAGTTTGGATTCGACCGTCTACACCGACAAGACTTCCTTTATTCATATAATTTGCAAGGTTTTCTGCCTGTCTTCTCCAGACTACACAATTAATGAAGTCTGCTTCTCGTTGTCCTTGCTGATTAGTAAAAGGTCTATTAGAAGCTACCGTAAAATTAGCTACGGCTACGCCATTTGGTGTGTAACGTAAGTCAGGATCTCTCGTTAACCTGCCGACAAGCACGACACGATTTAACATCAGAACCACTCCTTATTATTGATCGTCTTCACGAACTGTCATATAACGTATAATGTCGTCAGAGAATTTCGCTTGACGATTGAATTCGTTAATAGCTGTTTCATCACCTGCAAATTTAATAATTACATAATATCCATCACGGTGATCGTTGATTTCATAAGCAAGACGTTTCCTACCTACTTCTTCAACTTTTTCAATTTCCGCACCACTATTCGTAAGGAAAGAGTTAAAACGCTCGATTAGAGCAGTTTGTGCTTCCTCTTCGATATTTGGGCGGATGATGTACATGATTTCATATTTATTCATCCGTTTACACCTCCTTTTGGTCTTGGCGGCTCTATTTCTAAGAATAGAGCAAGGAGTAATAGTATAGTCTCATTACTCACAATAAGATATTATATCAATTTTCGACTACTAATGCAAACAATAATTTTGCATATTACAAGTGATCCTGCTATACGTTAAAACGGAAATGCATAACATCTCCATCTTTCACCAAATAATCTTTACCCTCTAATCTTGTTTTTCCTTTTTCTTTTGCAGCTTGTTCAGAACCCGCCTCAACTAAATCATCATAAGAGACTGTTTCAGCACGAATAAAACCTTTTTCAAAATCACTATGAATGATACCTGCTGCTTGTGGTGCTTTGATACCTTTTTCAAATGTCCATGCTCGTACTTCTTGCTCCCCTGCCGTAAAGTATGTTGCCAATCCAAGCAGATGATAAGTTGCCTTTATTAATTGATCTAAGCCGGATTCAGCAATCCCTAACTCCTCTAGGAACATCTCTCTTTCTTCTCCTTCTAACTCGGCAATCTCAGATTCCACCTTTGCACTTACGACAATTACTTCTGCTTCATCTTTTGCAGCAAAATTTCTTACAAGCTGTACATATTCATTGTTATCAGCTTCCAGTAATTCATCTTCTCCTACATTGGCAACATAGAGTACTGATTTACTTGTTAATAAATGCAGACTTTGGACAAGCTTTTGTTGCTCTTCTGTAAAAGAAACAGCACGTGCTGGCGTTTCTTCTTCAAATGCATCATTTAACTTTGAAAGCACTTCATATTCAGCCATTGCTTCTTTATCCTTCTGTCTTGCCATTTTTTCCACACGTTGCATTCGTTTTGTAACAGTTTCTAGGTCCGCTAAAATAAGCTCTAAATTAATCGTTTCAATATCAGAGATAGGATCTACTTTTCCTGATACATGTGTAATATTTTCGTCTTGAAAACAACGAACAACGTGACAAATAGCATCTACCTGACGAATATGAGAAAGAAACTGGTTTCCTAATCCCTCTCCTTTACTCGCACCTTTTACAATTCCTGCAATATCAGTAAACTCAAAGGCTGTCGGGATCGTCTTTTTTGGTTTTACTAATTCTGTTAGTTTTTGCAATCTTACATCTGGTACTTCTACAATTCCAACATTTGGGTCAATTGTACAGAATGGATAATTCGCCGACTCTGCGCCCGCCTGTGTTATTGCGTTAAATAACGTTGACTTACCCACGTTAGGTAAACCAACAATTCCTGCTGTTAATGCCATGTTAACTTTCACTCCTTAAGGATTCCGTCCATATGAACGTATCTGTCATAACAATTATAGTGATACTTGACCAAAATGACAAGTTATCTAAATGCGAAAATCAAGGGATTAAAGCCCTTGATTTTCCGATTTTCTCTTATTGATAAAACGTTTTTCTACCTTTTAGTATACCAGAAAAAATGATTTTGTTTCACGTGAAACAATTTTATGAAAGTTTTTTCATTCCATATGTTCGAGTACTCGCTTCATTTTTTGTTCGAATTGTTTACGTGGTAACATGACCCTGTGCCCACATCCTTCACACTTAATTCGAATATCCATGCCCATGCGGATTATTTTCCAGCGGTTTACTCCACATGGATGTGACTTTTTCATTTCGACTACATCATTTAACTGAAATTCCTTGCGCTCCATGTTATCACCTCTATCTTAACACGATGGTCTAGTACTATTATATTAGATTCTTTTATAAAAAGGAAATAGTAAGATAGCACAAAGCAGATATAAATTTACAATACCATAGATTGGATATAAAAAGGCAACAAGCGTAGAAAAACCAATATTAGTTAACGGTGTTAGCACGACTAATAAAAGTAGTGCGATTTGCCACATATGATACTTTAAAAATCGGGTAATTCTTGTAACAAGTCCTAACACACTGGAGATAGCAGTAGTGAATATCGCACACCATAATAAAATTGACATTAAAATATACGTATAGCTAGGGTAATTTTTTAGAATAGCGAATAAAGGAATTTCATATAAGATGATAATCTCGGATATTTGTATTAAAGAATTATTATACAAAAAGGAGATAATTCCTAGAATAAAACCACTACCAACACTAGCAATCACTATTTCACCATTTGATTCGATTTTCTCCCCTACTGCTCCTAATACAGCGAGAATAGATAATATATTTAAAGCTGTAAAAGTAAAAGCTGCTGTCCAATTTGCTTGATGATCTAAAGATAAAATAAACGTTAATTGTTCATCCATTGTATAAATCAATAATATGGATAATAAACCAACGATTAATAATGGTAGAATGATGACATTAAATGTGAGAACCCCTTTGACACCTTTGATAAAAATTAGAATGATAAAGGCAACAATAAATAGAATCCCAATCCATTTGGATAGTTGAAAAGCTTCAAACGTTGCTCCACTGCCAGCAATCATAATCACCGTTGTAGACATAAGGTAGAAAAAAATTAAAATATCATAAAAACGGGCAATACGTTTACCAAGGATAATCTGCAGTAACGCATAATAATTGGACGTTTGATTTTGATAGCTTATTTTCATCGTAATACCAACAGCACAAATAAATAATAAAGAAAATAATATGATGGCTAGTCCACTTTCATGACCAAAAAATTGCCATAATTCTCTACCTGAAGCATACCCTGCCCCAACCATTGTTCCTATAATTAAAAACATCCACTTCATACCCGATTTCCACATAACTTTGCCTCCAAAAAAGCTTTAGATATATTAAAAATATGCGACTTGGGACAAAGGTATGAAAAAAACTTACATCATTTTACACTAAAAAGACATAGCTAAAATAAAAAATAATGAAAATAAAAACAGCTGGAAGAAAATCACCTATTTTTATTTTAGTGATTTGTAATATGTTTAAACCTATCGCTAAAATTAATAGCCCTCCTATTGCCGTCATTTCACTTATAAATCCATCTAATACATGTTGCGGGAGCCACTTATTAATCTGTACCGCAAGTAATGCAATAGATCCTTGATATAAAATAACTGGTATAACAGAAAAAATCACACCATAACCTAATGTAGTAGTTAGTACCATGGCCAGAAAACCATCTAAGAAAGCCTTCGTGTACAAGACTTCATGGTCTCCACTCAAGCCACCATCTAATGCACCTACAATAGACATTGCACCAATGACAAAAATTAAGGTAGCCGTAATAAATCCTTCCGTGAGATTACCATTTCCTCTCTTGCTTACTTTCTTTTCTAATTTTTGCCCGATGACATTTAATTTATCTTCCAAATGTATACTTGCACCAATAATGGATCCGATTAAAAGACTGAGGAGAATTAAAATAATATTATCTGCTTGTATCGCCATCTGAATACCGATAAGGGCTACCACCAACCCAATTCCTTGTAAAGCTGTATTTTTAATCCTTCCAGGAATATTCGAAAAAACAATCCCTAAAATTGTACCAATAATAATACATAAACCATTTACTAAAGTTCCTAACAAAGCCATTGTACAGCCACCTTCACCAATATTTTCACATGAAAAAGCCTGATCATTTGCACTAGCAAACAATCAGACCAAATGTTATTCCATCTTATCTAAAATACGATTTAAATCTTCTTCTGAAAAGAAATCAATTTCAATTTTACCTTTTCGTTTACCCTTATTAATCTTTACGTTTGTTCCAAAGTAATCTTTTAAATGATTTTCCTTTTCTGTGATGAAAATATCCTTCTTTTGTTTTTTCTTTTTCTTTGGTTGCTGATTATTTAATTCATTTATTAACGCTTCCACTTGCCGAACATTTAATTTCTCTGCTGTAATCCGTTTCACTACTGGTTTGACTTTGGTTTTATCCTTTAAACCTAATAACGCTCTACCATGTCCCATGGACAGTGCTCCGTGATTAATCTGTGCCATAACATCCTGTGGCAAGCTGAGGAGCCTTACAAGGTTCGCAATATGTGACCTGCTTTTTCCTAATCGCTTAGCAAGTTGATCTTGTGTGGTACCTAACTCATTAATTAAGCGATCATATGCGGTTGCTTCTTCTATTGGAGTTAAATCTTCACGCTGAATATTCTCTAATAATGCTAACTCCATCATTTGTTCGTCTGTTAACTCTTTAATAATAACAGGGATGGTTCCTAAATTTGCCTCTTTTGCCGCTCTATACCTTCGTTCCCCTACTACAATCTCATATCCTCTAATACTCTTTCTTACTATCAAAGGTTGTAGGATACCATGTTCTAAAACAGACTCTTTTAACTCCTCTAGTGCATCTGCTTCAAATACTTTTCGTGGTTGATATGGGTTTGGCCGGCATTTTGTCAGTTCTATTTCCTCAATCTTGTCAGATTCTTTTTCTTCGATTTCCGGGAAAAATGCATCTAATCCCTTACCTAATCCTCTAGCCACCTGCAATCACTTCCTTTGCTAAATCAAGGTAAACTTCTGCCCCTCTTGATTTAGAATCGTATGATATGATTGGTTTTCCATGACTTGGTGCTTCACCTAAACGAACATTACGTGGCACCACCGTATTATAAACTTTATCTTGAAAATATTTTTTTACTTCATCTATTACTTGTAAACCAAGATTCGTTCTTGCATCTAACATGGTTAACAGAACGCCTTCAATCATTAGTTCTTTATTTAAATGTTTTTGCACTAACCGAATCGTGTTTAATAACTGACTTAATCCTTCTAATGCATAATACTCACATTGAACTGGAATTAATACAGTGTCTGACGCTGTTAATGCATTTATTGTTAACAATCCTAATGAAGGAGGGCAATCTATAATAATATAATCATAGTCATCCTTAATGTTATCAAGTGCTTTCTTTAGACGAACTTCACGTGAAATAGTAGTAACTAATTCTATCTCAGCACCAGCTAGCTGAATTGTTGCAGGTATTATGTCTAAGTTTTCGATATCTGTTTGAAAACATACTTGACTTGTCTCAATATCTTCTACTAACACATTATATATACAATGACTTACATCTGCTTTATTAATCCCTACCCCACTTGTAGAATTACCCTGAGGGTCTATATCAACAATTAATATTTTTTTATTAAGATGTGCTAAGCATGCACTTAAATTTACAGAAGAAGTCGTTTTACCGACGCCACCTTTTTGGTTTGCAACGGCTATTATTTTACCCATGGTGTCACCTACCTCTTGCATCTTTTCTCTTATTCTATCACTAATAATCTATTTAAAATAAAGATTTTTTTATTTTTTCAAAATAGTTTAATCTATCACAGTACTAATCATCCAAGCCCCGACTGTAGCAGTCTCACTTTATACCCTTGGAAGCTACCCTCTATCTTGCCAAAAAACAACCCATCTTTCTAACTTATAAAGATGGGTCATCATGTAATCATTTTTTCTTAGGTATTTTGATCGTGAACTGATAATACTCATCATGATCCTGTTCATCTGTCTCTAAGTCAATCCCAGTGTCAGATACCATGTCTAGTGATTGCCTAATCGTGTTCATGGCAATTCTCATATCTTTGTTAACACCTTTTAATCTAGGCTTTTTAGCAGGCTTTTTCTTATCAGATAACAGTCGCTCTATTTGAGCCTCTGTTTGTTTTACATTCAAATCCCGTTCAATAATCTGTTCTAAAACTTTCAGTTGAAGTTCTTCACTCTTTAAAACGATCAATGAACGAGCATGTCTTTCCGTAATCGTCTTCTGCAAAATAGCTTGTTTCACTTGTTCTGGCAATTTCAATAAGCGCATTTTATTTGCTATAGTGGATTGACTTTTACCTAAGCGTTGGGCTAATGCTTCTTGTGTTAACTCGTGCATTTCTATTAATTTCTCATATGCTGACGCTTCTTCGATTACTGTAAGTTCCTCACGTTGCAAGTTTTCTATTAATGCTACCGATGCAGTCTCTTTATCTGTCATATTGCGAACAATTGCCGGTATCTTTTCCCAATCCAAGCTTTTAGCGGCTCGCCAACGTCTTTCACCGGCTATTATTTCATATTGTTCTGCTTCCTGATCAATAGATCGGACTACAATCGGCTGAATCATACCATGTGTATGTAGAGTTTGTGCTAATTCTTTAATTTTTTCTTCATTAAAGATGGATCTAGGCTGGTATCGATTTGCTTCAATAGCATCAATATTGATGAAAACTACTTCATCTTGATAGTTTCCTTGGTCCTCAATTTCGTCATCCACCTTATCACCTAATCCAAAAATCCGACCAAATGGGTGTAACATAAAAAACACCACCTTTTTTCTGCTTAAACAAATTCAAATAATGTTGTATGAGAGCGAATACTTATCCCTGTTTATTAATTTAATACAAGGGAAAACTTGCTTAAAACTAGAATTTAAGCAAGTCTTAGAAGCCGTTTTATATCCCAAATGTTTCACGTGGAACATAACTAGTAATCTGTTACTCTTATTTTATCACAAAAATCGCGAAAGAGATAAAAAATATGACTTATTTTTTATAAAAATATCTTTTATAAAGGATTTTTATTTGGAACACCTGGTTTTCTTGGGAACTTTTTTGGTGTTTTACGCTTTTTGCTAACGATAACGATATTTCTTTCCCCATTATTTTCTGGTAATGAAAAATGCCCAACACGTTGTAATTTTCCACCTAATAATTCCATTGCATCCTCAGCATCGGCAAGTTCCTCATCCACATTAGATCCCTTCATGGCAATAAACGTACCATTTGTTCGTAAAAGTGGTAGGCAAAGCTCAGACAAAACAGATGTTCTGGCAACAGCTCGAGCCATCACTACATCAAATTTATGTCTGAACTGTTCGTTTTTACCAAACAATTCTGCTCGATCATGGTAAAAACTTACACCTTCAAGTTCTAGTTCTGTAGCTAAATGATTTAAAAAGGTAATTCGTTTATTTAATGAATCTACAATCGTGACCTGTATTTGTGGAAAAAGTATTTTGAGTGGAATACTTGGGAAACCAGCACCAGCACCCACATCACATACATGAAATTCATTAGTAAAATCAAAATAGAAGGCAGCCGTGATTGAATCATAAAAATGTTTTGCATAGACCTCTTCTTTATCTGTGATTGCAGTTAAATTCATTTTTTCATTCCACTCCACCAGTACGTGGAAGTATGTTTCAAATTGCTGTAATTGCTTTTCTGTGATCTCTATACCTTCTCTTTTTAGATGTTCTTGAAAGGAAAGAAGATTCATCATGCCACTCCTCTATTCGTTCGATACTTTAGCCACATTCCCTTGTTCAATATACACTAAAAGAATGGAAACATCAGCTGGATTAACACCAGATATTCTTGATGCTTGAGCTACTGATAGCGGACGTACTTGTTTTAATTTTTCTCTCGCTTCTGTAGCAATACCACTAATCGCATCATAATCAATATCTTCTGGAACTAATTTATTTTCCATTTTTTTCATGCGTTCGACTTGTTGATTCGATTTCACGATATAACCTTGATATTTAATTTGAATTTCTACTTGTTCTTTCACATCAGCCGCTAATACTTTTTCAGATGGTGCTATTTGTTCTATTACATCATAAGTAACTTCTGGTCGTTTCATTAAATCATAAGCAAGAATTCCATCTTTTAACCTAGTACCACCGACAGACTCCATTAGCTGTTGCAGTTCTTCTGTTGGTTTTAAACGAATATTGCTTAATCGTTCTTTTTCTTCCTCAACTAAATGTTTCTTTTCTTCAAAACGTGCAAATCGTTCATCTGGAATTAAGCCGATTTGGTGACCAATATCAGTTAAACGCAAGTCCGCATTATCGTGACGTAGTAATAAGCGATATTCTGCACGTGAAGTTAATAAACGATATGGTTCATTGGTACCTTTTGTTACAAGGTCGTCAATTAATACACCAATATACGCTTGTGATCGATCTAAAATTAATGAATCTTTGTCCAATGCCTTTGCAGCTGCATTAATACCAGCCATTAAGCCTTGACCTGCCGCTTCTTCATAACCGGATGTTCCATTAATTTGACCTGCTGTAAATAATCCTTTGATATTTTTCACTTCAAGTGTTGGCCATAATTGAGTTGGTACTACCGAATCATATTCAATTGCGTAACCGCCACGCATAATATCCGCTTCTTCCAACCCAGGAATACTGCGCAAAATTTCGTGTTGTACATATTCAGGTAATGAAGTAGATAGACCTTGGACATATACTTCATCGGTATTACGGCCTTCTGGCTCTAAGAAAATTTGATGACGTGGTTTATCATGGAATCGGACAATTTTATCCTCAATGGATGGGCAATAACGCGGTCCTGTTCCTTTGATCATGCCTGAATACATAGCTGATAAACCTAGATTTTCATTAATAATCTCGTGGGTTTTTTCATTTGTATATGTTAACCAGCACGGAATTTGATCCAGAATTTCCTCCGTCGTTTCATAGGAAAAGTGTTGTGGATTTTCATCCCCTGGTTGAATTTCCGTTTTATCATAATCAATCGAATGATTATTAACTCTTGGAGGTGTACCTGTTTTAAAGCGAACAAGATCAAACCCAAGCTCTTCCAGGTTTTCCGCTAATTTTACACTTGCTCGTTGGTTATTTGGTCCACTTTCATAAGAAATATCTCCAGTAATAACACGGCCGCGCATAAACGTACCGGTAGTAATAATGACAGATTCAGCACGGTATAATGCTTTAGTCTCTGTTATAACTCCTTTTACTTTACTATCTTCAACAAGTAATTCCTCAACCATTCCTTGTCTTATAGTTAAATTCGGTTCTTCTTCTAATGTTTGCTTCATTTCTTGAATATAAAGTGGTTTGTCTGCTTGTGCACGTAATGCCCGAACAGCAGGCCCTTTCCCAGTATTAAGCATTCTCATTTGAATATATGTTTTATCGATCACTTTACCCATTAATCCGCCTAATGCATCAATTTCACGAACGACGATACCTTTGGCAGGTCCACCAATTGACGGGTTACAAGGCATAAATGCGATCAAATCTAAGTTCAATGTTAATATTAATGTTTTCGCTCCACTTTTAGCAGCAGCATATGCAGCCTCTACTCCTGCATGACCTGCCCCGATGACGATCACATCATATTGACCAGCTTCGTAAGTTGACATCGCTGATCCTCCTTTTTGTTGTTAAAATTATTTTCCTAAACAGAACTGTGAAAACAGTTGATCAATCAAACTGTCTTGCATCGTATCTCCTATAATCTCACCTAATAGCTCCCATGCTCTTGTAACATCAATTTGTACCAGGTCAATAGGCATATCCGCATCCATCGCGTCGATTGCATCTTCCAAAGCCTTTATAGTTTGCTGCAATAATTGAATATGACGTACATTCGACACATACGTTAAGTCACCACTGTCCAAATCTCCAGCAAAAAAGGTATCTGCAATAGCTTCTTCTAAAGCATCCATACCTTTATCTTCAATTAAGGTAGTGGTGATTACTTTTTGATCACCGGCTAATTGCTTCACTTCTTCCAATTCTAACTTTTGATCTAGGTCTGTTTTATTGATAATCACTATATATTCTAAGCCCTCTACAGCTTTAAAAAGATTACGGTCTTCCTCTGTTAATTCTTCACCATAGTTTAGTACAAGTAAAATTAAGTCAGACTCTTTTAAGGCTTGACGTGACCGTTCTACACCGATCCGCTCAACAATATCCTCTGTTTCACGAATCCCTGCCGTATCAACTAACCGTAACGGAATACCACGAACGTTAACATATTCCTCTATCACATCTCTCGTTGTACCTGGAATTTCCGTTACAATCGCCTTCGTTTCCTGTACAAATGCATTAAGCAATGACGACTTTCCTACATTTGGGCGTCCAATGATCGCTGTTCCAATACCTTCACGTAAAATTTTCCCTTGCTTCGCCATACTTAATAATCGATCAACTTCTTGATATACCTCTGCTGTTCGTTCTCTTAGCATCTGATGAGACATTTCTTCAACGTCATCATACTCCGGATAGTCTATGTTCACTTCTACATGCGCTACCGTTTCAATTAACTTTTGCCTTAATTGATGAACGAGTTTCGATAGTTTTCCATCTAATTGCTTCAAAGCTATATTCATGGCTTTATCTGTTTTGGCACGAATCAAATCCATGACTGCTTCTGCTTGTGATAAATCAATACGGCCATTGAGAAATGCTCGTTTGGTAAACTCTCCTGGTTCAGCTAAACGTGCACCGTGGAATAAAACATGTTCTAATAATCGATTAACAGATACCAGTCCACCATGACAGTTAATCTCTACTACGTCTTCTTTCGTAAACGTTTTTGGTGCACGCATGACGGTAACCATTACTTCTTCCATTATTTCATTTGTCTCGGTATCAACTATTTTTCCATAATGAATCGTATGGGATTCGACTGTTTCGAGATCTTTCCCTTCAAACAGTTTATTACTTATAGCAATTGCATCCTCTCCACTTAATCGTACAATCGCAATTGCTCCTTCTCCTATCGGTGTCGAAATCGCTGTTATTGTATCTTTTTCCACTCTCTCACCCCCATTATTCCATTTTTTCTATATTAATTAACGATATTTTTCATTTAGTGTCACTAACTTATTAGAATATCATAAAACTATATCACTTGAAAAGATATCCACACTGAGTTTTCACTTTTATATATAACATATATTATCCACATGTGCATAACTTTTTATGAATTTTGTTATGCACAAACATCCAAAAGATAATTATTCACATGTACTCTATGTCGAAAATTGCTCCTTACCTTCCTTTCTTCTTTAAATAGCAAAATATACTCCCATGACCTTACTACTTGTTTATTCTCTACTACTAAATTCCTCCAATCAAAGTTAGACAAATTCAGAATAGGATTTCTTAACTGATTCTAACTTGATAAAACTTACGAACCAGTAAATATTTAGATTTGCTTCTTTCAGTCTGATTATTGTTGACTACTAAGCGATCGCTGCGGAAAAACACTTTTCCAAAGGGAGCTTCAGCTCGTGTTTTCTCTAGAGTGTCTCATTTAATAAATATTATCGACAAAAAAACGAGCAATCGTGGTTGATTACTCGCGTCTAAGGACAAGTTATTTATTTTGGTTTAATGACTACGTAGCGGTTAGGATCTGTTCCTTTTGAATCTGTTTCGACATCTGTTCTTTTTTGTAATGCTGTATGAATCACTTTTCGCTCAAATGAAGGCATTGGTTCGATTCTTACGTCTTTCTTCGTCTGACTAGCACGATCAGCCAATCTTTCTGCCAATGAGATAAGTGTTTCTTGTCTTCTTTCACGATAACCTTCAGCATCAACAATTACCGTATAATATTTATCAGCATATTGATGCATTGCCAATTGTGCTAAATATTGAATAGCATTCAATGTTTGACCACGTTTTCCAATTAATAACGCAATCTTTTCTCCAGACAATTGCAATGTAACAACATTCTGATTTACTTCTGCATCAACTTTTACATCTACATGAAACTCAGCAATGATCGTTTCTACATACTTTAGAATTTTTTCCACAGGATCTTCTTCTGGTTGTTGTTCCTTCACTGGAACATCTTCCACTGGTTGATCATCTTTTGCGACTTTTACAATCGCAGGCTTTGAGCCGAATAAACCAAATAACCCTTTTTTACCCTCATCAATTACCTCAATTTTTGCTTGGTCCTCTATGATGTTTAACTGCCTTAACGCTGATTGGACCGCTTCTTCTACAGTTTGTCCAGTAGCAGTTATTTGTCTCACTATTCATTTCCTCCTGCATTCGCCTCATCACGTTTCATCATTGGATTTTTAATTAATAGTGTCTGGAATACCATAAAGATATTACCTACTGCCCAATAAAGTGCCAATGCTGATGGGAAGAATATTGCAAACACCCCAATCATAATCGGCATTAAATAAAGCATCATTGTCATTTGAGGCATCATTGTATTTTGTTGTCCTGTTGTTCCAGCCATCATTAACTTTTGCTGTAAAAAAGTAAATCCAGCTGTAAGCACCGGCAAGATATAGTAAGGATCTGGTGAATCCAATTGGAACCATAAAAATTCGTGATTATCAAGTGCACCCGTACGCATAATTGCATGATAAAAGGCAATTAAAATCGGCATCTGTACAATAATAGGTAAACAACCGGCTAATGGATTGACACCATTCTTTTGGAACAACTCCATTGTTTCCTTTTGTAACTTTTGCTGGGTTTCTTGATCTTTGGAACTATACTTTTCTCTAACTTTTTTTAATTCTGGTTGAATTTGTTGCATTGCTTTTGAACTTTTCAATTGTTTAATGTTTAGCGGGAGTAATATTAATCTGATTAGAAGAGTGACTAGAACTATAGAAAGTCCATAACCGTATTCTGCGTTGAAAAATTCTGCAACATGTACGATCAACCATGATAATGGATATACAAAAAAACGATTCCATATCCCGTCACTTTCTGGAGTAATATCCTGATCAATTTCGGTACAGCCAGATAGTAATACCAACACTCCGACTAAGCCCAGTAATAATAGGAGCTTCTTACGCATCGTTATCCTCCTTAATTCCTTCACATTCACGTTGTTTATCGTTACTCATTTTATCATTATCATCTATCAACAAGCTAGTGATAATGGTATAAAAACACGATTATTAACAAAAAGTTCATTTATTTAATAAAAGCTTTGTTTTATAAAGTAAATGATTGACACTCTTTTTTACTTGATGAAAATCCATATCTTTTGTTGGTTGTCTAGCAATAATAATTATATCATAATCACTTTTTATATTTATATCAAGATCAAGAAAAGCTTGTCTAATATAGCGCTTTACTTGATTGCGTACTACAGCATTCCCAATTTTTTTACTTACAGACAACCCAACTCGGTAATGTTGTTGTTGTCCTTTATGTAAATAATAAATGACTAGTTGTCGATTAGCAAAAGAAGCGCCCTTCTTAAAAACCTCTTGAAATTCACTATTCTTTTTAATTCTCCAAGCTTTCTTCATTACTAGCGCGCCTCCATTAAAGATAACAATGCTCATTCTTAAAAGCTATGCCATACATGGAAAAGACCACTGAGTGTGTCAGTGGCCTATGCAGACAATACTTTTCTACCCTTCTTACGACGACGAGCAATTATTTTTTTTCCATTTTTAGTACTCATACGTGTACGAAATCCATGAACCTTTTTACGTTTACGATTATTTGGTTGAAATGTACGTTTCATTTATATGCACCTCCCTGAGGAATCTAAAAATCTTAATTCATAAGACAGTCTTACTCATTATACTTATAAATCATTTCTCATGTCAATGCCTATTTCTAAAAAGCATCAAATAGCTCGTTATTTTCCTTGTTTGCTATAGATATCTACGCCTTATGTTTCTAACCATATAAAAATCCCAAAACAAAATCAGTACTTCATCTGTACTACAACAAGGATCCGCAAAATCTGTTATACTACAGAAACGTGTGGATAAGTATAAATCACCAAAACGACTTTATCAACTCTTTATCGACAAATTACTCACAAAATAAGAACATGTTTATAGATTTTAGTAACAATTTGTCTAAGTTGTGGATAAGTATCGAGAAACCATTGCATTATTCGGCTTTATTTGATATTATATTTGTGTTTTAGTTTGTGCATAAAATTATTAGCAAATACTCTTATCCACAGTTTGTGGATATGGTGTGGACAAATGTTCACAGCTTGTATATTAGTTTATACACATTATTGTGGAAAACTTAATTTTTAGGTTTTCCGCTTTTTTATCAGTGTACATCCATCCACAAGTTATTATGCATGTATACTTCCTAGTGTTGCCTTATGAAAGGAGGGTTTATCGTGGAAAACATCGAAGATTTATGGAGAAACACTTTAGAGTTAATCAAAGATAAAGTAAGTAAACCAAGCTATGATACCTGGTTAAAAAATACGTCTGTTGATCAATTAAAAGAAGATACCGTGATTATCTCTGCTCCCAATGAATTTACAAGAGATTGGCTTGAATCAAGATATACCATGATTATCTCAGATGCCCTATACGAGCTAACAGGTGCAAAATTAGCTGTAAAATTTGTTATTCCTGAAAGTACAGATGACACAACAGAAGAATTCACTCAAATGAAAAAGAGAAAAACTGTACCAGCTCAAAATAATGAAAAATCACCTAAATCGATGTTAAATGATAAATATACATTTGAAACATTTGTCATTGGTTCTGGTAACAGGTTTGCTCATGCAGCATCATTAGCAGTTGCTGAAGCTCCGGCAAAGGCATATAACCCTTTATTTATTTACGGTGGTGTTGGTCTTGGAAAGACACACTTAATGCATGCGATCGGACATTATGTATTGGATCACAATCCATCTGCGAAAGTAGTATATCTTTCATCTGAAAAGTTCACGAATGAATTCATCAATTCCATTCGTGATAATAAAGCTGTGAATTTTCGTAATAAATATCGTAATGTTGATGTCTTATTAATTGATGATATTCAGTTCCTTGCGGGAAAAGAACAAACACAAGAAGAATTTTTCCATACATTTAATACATTACATGAAGAAAATAAGCAAATTATTATCTCCAGTGACCGGCCGCCTAAGGAAATTCCTACTTTAGAAGATCGACTGCGCTCTCGTTTTGAGTGGGGACTTATTACAGACATTACTCCCCCTGATTTGGAGACAAGAATTGCTATACTTAGAAAAAAAGCAAAAGCAGAAGGTTTAGATATACCTAATGAAGTGATGCTGTATATTGCAAATCAAATTGATACCAACATTAGAGAATTAGAAGGAGCATTAATACGAGTAGTTGCCTATTCATCCCTTATCAACCAAGATATTGATGCATCGTTAGCAGCTGAAGCATTAAAAGATATTATCCCTTCTTCCAGACCAAAAGTAATTACGATACAGCATATTCAAGAAGAAATTGGAAAACGGTATAATGTGAAATTAGAGGAATTCTCTGCTAAAAAACGTACGAAATCTATTGCATTCCCAAGACAAATTGCCATGTATTTATCCAGAGAACTAACGGATTTTTCACTTCCTAAAATAGGTGAAGAATTTGGTGGGAGAGATCACACTACAGTTATTCACGCACATGAAAAAATCTCCAAGTTAATGGGTACGGATGAATTATTAAGTAAAGAAATTGAAGCCATAAAAGAACAATTAAAATCTATGTAACTTACGAAACTTGCTATTATATGCTTGTGGGTAATGTGGATAAATGATGCAAACCTGCAAACAAGTTATGCACATCTGGATAACTTTACAAAAACAGCGAAACTTGAGTTATCCACATATTCACAGTCCCTATTACTATTATTACGGTAATTATATTAATAATAAATAAATATATTCCTCAAGGAGGATTAAAATGAAAATTGTAATTAACAGAGATAAATTAATGGAAAGTATTCAACATGTAACAAAAGCTATTTCATCAAAAACTGCCATTCCTATTTTGGCTGGATTAAAAATGCAAGCAACACATAACGGTATAACATTAACTGGGAGTAACTCCGATATTACAATTGAATCTTTTATTCCCGTAGAAGAAGAAGGAATTCAATTTATTGATGAGATTGAGCAAGGCGAAATTATTGTTCACGCAAAATATTTCCCAGAAATTATAAGAAAATTACCTTCTCAAACAGTTCAAATAGAAGTAGACGAACAATTACAAATAACGATAAAATCTGGTCATGCTGAATTTCATTTGAATGGGCAAGACGCAGAAGAATACCCGCAAATATCGCAAATTCACACGGATACAAATTTTGAATTACCGATTAATTTATTAAAAAGTATGATTAAACAAACAGTATTTGCGGTATCGACTTCGGAAACACGACCTATTTTAACTGGGGTTAACATTAAAGTGGAAAATGAGCAACTTCATTTTGTTGCAACAGATAGTCATCGTTTAGCAGCAAGTAAGTTACCTTTACAAACTGTAGTTGAGGAGTTTCCATATGATCAAGTGGTTATTCCCGGGAAAAGTTTAAATGAATTAAGCAAAATTCTGGATGATACCGAAGATAACCTTCAAATTAGCATCACTGAAAATCAAATTGCCTTTCAAAGTAATCACTTATACTTTGTATCACGTCTACTGGATGGAAAATATCCAGAAACATCACGTTTAATTCCAGAAGAAAGCAAGACAGTGATTCATGCTGACACAAAAACACTTTTGCAAGCAGTAGATCGTGCATCATTACTTGCAAAGGATAATCATAATAATGTTATTCGATTACAAACCAAAGAACAGGAAATTGTTGAGATTTCAGGTAATTCACCAGAAATAGGGAAAGTAGAAGAAGAAATTACGGTAGCAAAAATGGATGGGGAAGAATTAAAAATATCATTCAGTTCAAAATATATGATCGATGCATTGAAAATAATGGACACAGAGCAAGTGAAAATAGAATTTACCGGAGCAATGCGACCATTCATCATCAAACCAATAGATCACGACCAAATTTTACAACTAATCTTACCAGTAAGAACATTTTAGACGGAAAGAGGAACAATAAATCATTGTTCCTCTTTTATTTAGAGTGAAAGAGTGTAAATGCAGGGAACAATATATAACCCCCGTAAACCGCGATGTAACTTCCCCTCATTCTTTCATAGATGAGTAGTAAACCTTCGCTACTGAATATAATAAAAAAATAATTAGCAGGTTTACTTTTATATTTATCAAATGTTTAGTAAAATAGATAGAAGGGCTATACTAATAACCAATATCTTTCTAGATAATAAAGTAGGTGAAATGATGGAAGAAAAAATTGAAATTTCAACAGATTATATCCCTTTAGGACAGTTTATAAAATTAGCCAATATACTTGAATCAGGTGGTATGATCAAAGTTTTTTTACAGGAAAATGGTGTCTACGTAAATGACGAATTGGAGACACGTCGTGGTAAAAAACTTTATCATGGGGATACAGTCTATATAGAAGATGTTGGTACGTTCGTGGTAACAAAAAGCGCGGAATAAAGGTGAAATTCGGAAGGAAATTCGAATGTATATACAACAATTAAGTTTAACTAATTATCGCAACTATGATCATTTGTCTGTTCAGTTCGATGATAAAATAAACGTGATTATTGGAGAAAATGCACAAGGTAAAACAAATTTAATGGAAGCTATATATGTTTTAGGATTCTCCAAATCACATCGAACCACAAAAGATAAAGAATTAATACAATGGGAGCAAAATTATGCTAAAATAGAAGGTAGTGTATTTAAAAGAAAACAACAGTTCCCCCTGGAAATACAAATTACTAATAAAGGTAAAAAAGCTAAATTAAACCATTTAGAACAAAAACGTCTTAGTGATTATATAGGTGCCCTAAACATTGTTATGTTTGCACCTGAGGATTTAAATCTTGTGAAAGGAAGCCCTCAAATTAGAAGACGTTTTATTGATATGGAAATAGGTCAAATCCAACCAATCTATATCTACCATCTTGGACAATATGTCAAAATCCTAAAACAAAGAAATCATTTATTAAAGCAAATGCAAAAGCGAAAATCAAATGATCTCACAATGCTGCGAGTACTGACAGACCAAATGATCGAGCACGCTGCGATTATTTTAGAAAAACGTTTTATATTCATGAAACGACTGCGTACCTGGGCAAATGAGATACATCGAGGAATCAGCAGAGGAATAGAAGATTTGGATCTGCAATATGCTTCTACCATTGATGTATCAGAGACAGATAAAAAGGAAAATATAATAACAGTTCTTACAGAGTCATTTGCGAGGTTAGAAACGAAAGAAGTAGAGCGTGGCACAAGCTTGATAGGTCCTCATCGGGATGACTTAGTCTTTTATGTGAATGAGAAGAATGTCCAGACGTTTGGTTCACAAGGACAACAAAGAACAACCGCGCTATCTTTGAAACTTGCAGAAATAGAACTTATATATCAGGAAATTAATGACTATCCTATTTTGCTTTTAGATGATGTTTTAAGTGAATTAGATGATTTTAGACAATCCCATTTATTAGATACGATTGAAGGAAAAGTTCAAACCTTTGTCTCTACAACCAGTGTTGAGGGTATTCATCATCAGACACTGGATAAGGCAGAGATTTTTAGAATAGATAACGGAAAAATAATCGAGTAAAAAGTAGGGATATTATGTTTATTCACATTGGAGATGAACATGTCATTCAATCTAAAGATGTGATAGGAATAATTGATTATAGTTTAGTAACTTCCTCCTCAATAAACGAGGAAATGTTGAAAGAACTGAAAGAGAAACAACAAGTCGTTGTAACGGACGAAGAGTTAACAAAGGCAGTGGTAATAACTGCTGACAAAGTATTTTATAGCCCGTTATCAGTCTTAACGTTAAAGAAAAGAGCAAGTATGATTTCCACAATTAGCAGGTTAGAGGATTATTCTGAATATGGTGATGAAGAAGAAAGATAATGAGAGAGAATGTAGGTGATTGAATTGACAATGGACGATAATATGCCACTGGAACAAGCCTATGATGCAGATCAAATTCAAGTATTAGAAGGCTTAGAAGCGGTGCGAAAAAGACCAGGGATGTACATTGGATCTACCAATGAAAGAGGACTTCATCATTTAGTCTGGGAGATTGTTGATAATAGTATCGATGAAGCACTGGCTGGTTATTGTGATCATATCCAGGTTTTTATTGAAAAAGACAACAGTATAACTGTAATCGATAATGGTCGTGGAATTCCCGTGAGTACTCATGAGAAGACAGGTCGCCCGGCAGTAGAAACAATTATGACTGTCTTACATGCTGGCGGTAAGTTTGGCGGCGGAGGTTATAAAGTATCAGGTGGTCTGCACGGTGTGGGTGCTTCTGTTGTAAATGCCTTGTCCAGTGAATTGGATGTGTATGTACATCGTAATGGTAAATTATATAACATCAGCTTTTCACGTGGTAAGCTAAACAATAGCTTAGAAGTTATTGGAGATACAGATATTACGGGGACAAGAACCCGTTTTAAACCAGACACAGAAATATTTACAGAATCAACTGATTATCATTACGATATATTGGCAACCAGATTACGTGAATTAGCCTTCTTGAATAAAGGGTTAAGCATTTCTATTCAGGATAATCGAGAAGATGAGGAAGCGGAAACTTTTTATTATGAAGGTGGAATCGGATCTTATGTAGAACATTTAAACCGTTCCAAAGAAGTTCTGCATGAACCTTTTTATGCAGAGAAAGAAGAAGATAATATTCAAGTTGAAGTCGCATTACAATACAACGACGGATTCGCAAGTAATATATATTCATTTGCCAATAATATTAGTACGCATGAGGGTGGAACTCACGAATCGGGTTTTAAGACCGGTTTGACTCGTGTTATTAATGACTATGCGCGAAAGAATAATTTATTCAAAGAAAACGACCCCAATTTAACTGGTGATGATGTTAGGGAAGGTTTAACAGCAATTGTATCGATTAAACACCCAGACCCACAGTTTGAGGGTCAAACGAAGACAAAGCTAGGAAATAGCGAGGCAAGAACTATTACAGATTCTGCCTTTAGTGAGCTTTTTTCAAAGTTTTTATTTGAAAATCCTAATACAGCAAAAATTGTTGTGGATAAAGGGTTAATGGCTTCACGTGCAAGAATGGCAGCGAAAAAAGCAAGAGAATTAACAAGACGAAAAGGTGCTTTGGAGATTTCTAATCTTCCAGGTAAATTAGCTGACTGTTCGTCACGCGATGCGTCTATAAGTGAATTGTATATTGTGGAAGGGGACTCAGCAGGGGGTTCAGCCAAGCAAGGGCGAGATCGTCATTTTCAAGCAATTTTACCATTAAGAGGTAAAATACTTAATGTTGAAAAGGCAAGGTTAGACAGGATTTTATCTAACAATGAGATCCGTTCCATTATTACAGCACTAGGTACCGGAATTGGCGAAGAATTTGATATTTCGAAAGCTCGATACCATAAAATTGTAATTATGACGGATGCAGACGTTGACGGTGCACATATTAGAACCTTATTATTAACCTTTTTCTTCCGATTCATGAGACCGTTAATTGATTATGGTTATATCTATATTGCACAACCGCCTCTTTATCAAATAAAGCAAGGTAAAGCTGTTCATTACACTTATTCGGATAAAGAGTTAGAACAATTACTAGCAGAATTACCAAAACAGCCAAAACCAGGATTACAACGTTACAAAGGTTTAGGAGAAATGAATGCAACACAGCTGTGGGAAACAACAATGGATCCTGATGGACGTACATTGTTGCAAGTTAGTTTGGAAGATGCAATGGAAGCAGATCAAATTTTTGACATGCTAATGGGTGATAAAGTAGAACCACGCCGTAATTTTATTCAGGATAATGCGGTTTATGTTAAGAATTTGGATGTCTAAGCCAGGTTGTTCAGAATAGCAATTTTCATGTCTTCCTGCAGTGAAATAGGAGGTAATCAAATATGGTGGATCAAAACCGTCCACAAGTTCAAGAAATCAATATAGGGAACGAAATGAGAACATCTTTTTTAGATTATGCAATGAGTGTCATTGTGGCCCGTGCTTTACCTGATGTCAGAGACGGGATGAAACCTGTCCATCGTCGAATATTATATGCTTTAAATGACCAGGGTATGCATGCGGATAAAGCATATAAAAAATCAGCTCGTATTGTTGGGGATGTAATCGGTAAGTATCATCCACACGGTGACTCAGCTGTCTATGAGGCAATGGTAAGGATGGCACAAGACTTTAGTTATCGCTATATGCTTGTAGATGGTCATGGAAACTTTGGTTCAGTAGATGGTGACCCACCAGCAGCAATGCGTTATACAGAAGCCAGAATGTCTAAGATTTCAATGGAAATGTTACGAGATATTAATAGAGATACTATTGATTACACGGATAACTATGATGGTTCGGAAAGAGAACCGAAAGTATTACCTGCTAAGTTCCCTAATCTGTTAGTTAATGGTGCTTCTGGTATTGCAGTGGGGATGGCAACAAATATTCCACCACATCATTTAGGGGAAACAATCGATGCCATTCTTGCGATTAGTGAAAATCCTGAGATTACCATTAGTGAGTTAATGGAAGAATATATTCATGGTCCTGACTTTCCGACAGCTGGTCAAATTCTAGGACGAAGTGGTATTAGAAGAGCTTTTGAGACTGGAAAAGGATCTGTTACAATTCGTTCCAAAACGGAGATCGAAGAACAAGCGAATGGTAAATCAAGAATCCTTGTTTCGGAACTTCCATACCAAGTGAACAAAGCCAAGTTGGTCGAAAAAATAGCCGATTTAGCAAGAGATAAACGGATTGAGGGTATTACCGATTTACGTGATGAATCAGACCGTAATGGTATGCGTGTTGTAATTGAACTACGCCGAGATGCGAATCCAAACGTCGTGTTAAATAATCTTTATAAACAGACACCTTTACAGACGTCTTTTGGTATCAATATGCTAGCTTTAGTGGATGGACAGCCGAAAGTATTAAATTTGAAGCAATGTCTGGAATATTATTTAGCGCATCAAAAAGAAATTATTACGAGAAGAACGCAATATGAATTAAATAAAGCAGAAGCACGTGCACATATCCTTGAAGGTTTACGGACGGCACTTGATCATATTGATGCGATTATCACCTTAATTCGTCAATCCAATACAACGGAAATTGCCCGTGACGGCTTAATGAATCAATTTAATCTTTCTGAAAAACAATCTCAAGCAATTCTGGACATGCGTTTACAACGTTTAACTGGTTTAGAACGTGAAAAGATTGAAGATGAATATAGCCAGATCGTTGAGTTAATTAAAGAATTAAAAGCAATCTTGGCGAATGAAGAGAAAATTCTCGAAATCATACGTGAAGAATTATTAGAAATTAAGGAAAAGTTTAATGACGAAAGAAGAACAGAGATTGTAACAGGTGGAATAGATCTGATTGAAGATGAAGATTTAATTCCAGAGGAAAGTATTGTTATTACCCTGACACACAGAGGTTATATTAAACGTCTACCTGCCTCTACTTACCGGGCACAAAGACGTGGTGGCCGTGGAGTACAGGGAATGGGTACGAATGATGATGATTTTGTGGAACATTTAGTTTCTTGTTCGACACATGATACGGTACTCTTTTTCTCTAATAAAGGGAAGGTATATCGCTCGAAAGGGTATGAAGTACCTGAATTTAACCGTACAGCAAAAGGTATACCAATCATTAACTTATTAGAAGTGGAACACGGTGAATGGATTAATGCCGTTATAACGGTTAGTGAGTATAAAGAAGGCTGGTATTTATTCTTCACGACCAAATATGGTGTATCTAAAAGAACATCGCTTCCTCAATTTGCAAACATCCGTAAAGGTGGCCTGATTGCACTAAACTTGCGGGAAGATGATGAATTAATTTCTGTTCGTTTAACAAACGGCCAAAAAGATATTTTAATTGGTACTGAAAATGGCTATGTGATTCGGTTTGAAGAAAGTCAAATCCGTTCCATGGGAAGGACAGCAGCAGGTGTAAAAGGTATTTCCTTACGTGGAGATGATGAGGTTGTTTCGATGGAAATTCTGGAAGAAGATCAGTATGTACTGAACGTAACCGAGAATGGATATGGAAAACGAACACCTGTTGAAGAATACCGCAGAACAAATCGTGGTGGTAAAGGGATATTTACTGCTAACATTACCGAGAAAACTGGTAAAGTAATAGCAGTCAAAAATGTAACTACTGAAGAAGATATTATGATTATGACAGTATCTGGTGTCCTAATTCGTATGCAAGTAGAGGGAATCTCAACGACAGGTAGAAACACGCAAGGAGTTCGTCTCATTCGTTTACAAGAAGAGGAAAAAGTTGCAACAGTCGCAAAGGTTGATCCTGAAGAAGAGATAATCGAAGAGGATGACGAAGCAGAGACAGAAAAATAGTAAAGGGTGTGATCCAGTTGCAGGTGCATCCACAACAGCTAATATCTGGATGTATTACTACCAAGCAAGTTTTTGGTAAAACTAGACATCCAATCATAGATAAAAATACGGTAATTAATGAAGAACATATTCAAGTTCTAAAACACTTTAATATTGATTCGGTAGAGGTATCTGAAAAATTAGCGTCAGGAAGTCATTTTATCCCTGAAAAAGTTACGACTCCTGAGCATTTTTCACGAAAAAATGTACAAAGGAAATCACGAGATTCCTTTGAGAATTTATACCTTAATGCTGTCTTAGGTTACAAAGCAATGTTTCAAAAATGGCAAGGTGGAAGTCCTATTGATATCTATCAAGTACAAAAAATGATGATGCCATTATTTGATTATGTAAAAGATATTAGTTTAGACTTATTTTTGTTGCATAAATTTGCTTCTAAACAAGACTACTTTTATCATCATGGCGTATCAATTGCCTTGTTATCAGCACACCTTGCTAAAAAACTAGGGTATGAAAAAGAGTGGGTCCAAGTAGGTATCGCAGCTATTTTGGCTGATAGTGGGATGGCTAAATTAAATGAAAATTGGCTAATGAAAGAATCAAGATTAACGATAGCCGAATATGAAGAAATAAAGAAGCACCCAACGTTATCCTATCGAATGGTAGAAGATATTCCTTATGTAACGCAAGACATGAAACTATCAATATTGCAGCACCATGAAAGAATGGATGGTAGTGGGTATCCAATTGGAGTAAGAGCAGAGAAGATACATCCTTTTGCTAAAATTATTGCAGTTAGTGATACGTATCATGCCATGACATCAGAGCGAGTTTATCGCAGAAAGCAATCACCTTTTAAGGTTGTTGAAGAAATGTTGAAGTTGAAGTATCAAAAATTTGATTATCCTGTGCTGCAAAAATTTATTGATACGCTCATGAATTACACGATTGGTACACGTGTCATGCTCTCAACTGGTAAAGAAGCATATATTATTTTTGTTGACTATAATCAACCAACAAGGCCGATGGTAAGAGTAATGGATAGCGGCGAAATAATTAAATTAAATGAAAAAAAAGCAATCTTTATCGAAAATATTATTACAGAATAGATAGGTGACCATAACGGTTGCCTGTTTTTTTTATAAAATTAGGCAGGAATAAAATTATGTGCATAATCCATAAACTGCGAACCGTGTACATGCATTTGCTTTCTTCCATTCTTTTCTTGATGAGTGCATAACCATCGCTGCGGAAAAATACTCCCTTTCCAGGGGCACGGCCTCAGCTAACTTTGCAAAGAAAGTCACTTTGCAAAGTGGATCTTCGGCTCGTGCTGCTCCCCCAGGAGTGTCGCATTTTTCCGCAGCTTTGACTAGTGTTTTGGAATAGTGAGAAGAAGTCCCTTGATTATATATCCGAAGATTTTCTTCTTTAAACAATCAGAACATTAGAACCAGCGGAGGCAGAATACGGAGACTCCTGTGGGAACAGCGCGAGTTGAAGACCCCACAGAAAAGCGCACTTTGCTTTTTGAGGAGGCTGAGGCCGTGCCCACGGAAAGCGCAGTATTCTGCCGAAGCGATGTTCCAGCACTCTCCATGGAAAGAATGGAAGAAAGTCTCATTCCGGAAATTTTCACTGTTGCGCTGCGGTTATCTACTTCGAATCAGCAAGAGGATTTGGATTGATGGATTTTTTTCCTAATAAGTGTATGAGCGTCGTTATTTACATCGATCATATAACTTTTATCATTCATCTTTGTAAAAAAAATTTACAAATTGTAACCTCTTACATGATTGATTTTATCATATCGCTATTATCAGTATATTAAATAAGAAAAAAAAAAGGTTGAAAAACCCTGAAACATATCGTATTGTAATTAACAATAGTTAAGGATATGACCCTCAAAAAACAGATGAAACTCTAGTGATAGAGAGCTTTATTTCCCATCCATTATTTCACAATAAAAACAAAAATCTAAGGAGGTTCACCGATGAGAACAGATAAATTTAGTAAAGAAGGTTTAACGTTTGATGATGTGTTATTATTACCAGCAGAATCTAATGTACTACCTAAAGATGTATCAGTTAAAACAAAGCTATCCGAAAATATTACGCTTAATATCCCATTTGTAAGTGCCGGGATGGATACTGTAACAGAAGCGAAGTTAGCGATTGCGATTGCCAGACAGGGCGGAATTGGTGTTATTCATAAAAACATGTCCATTGAAGAACAAGCTGAACAAGTTGATCGTGTGAAACGTTCTGAAAGTGGAGTTATTTCAAATCCTTTTTTCCTATTGCCTGAACATCAAGTTTTTGATGCAGAACATTTAATGGGTAAATTCCGTATTTCCGGTGTACCTATTGTAAATAATGAGGAAGACCAAAAATTAGTCGGAATTTTAACGAATCGTGATTTGCGTTTTATTGAGGATTATTCCATTAAAATTTCCGATGTGATGACTAGTAAAAACTTAGTAACAGCTCCAGTTGGTACAACCTTGAAAGAGGCAAGTAAAATTTTACAAGAACATAGAATTGAAAAATTACCATTAGTTGATGATAATAATGTATTAAAAGGACTTATTACTATCAAAGATATCGAAAAAGTAATCGAATTCCCTAATTCTGCTAAGGACAAGCAAGGACGTTTATTAGCTGGTGCTGCTGTTGGAGTCACAGCAGATTCCATAACACGTATTGATAAACTAGTAGAAGCTGGTGTAGATATATTAGTTATTGATACAGCACATGGCCATTCACAAGGTGTTATTGACCAAGTTAAACGAGTTCGAGCTAAGTATCCTGACATAGATATTATTGCTGGAAATGTCGCAACACCAGAAGCGACAAAAGCACTTATCGAAGCAGGAGCGAATATTATCAAGGTAGGTATTGGTCCTGGTTCTATCTGTACAACTAGAGTGGTTGCAGGTGTCGGTGTACCTCAAATAACAGCAGTTAATGATTGTGCAACGGAAGCACAAAAGCATAATATTCCTGTTATTGCTGATGGTGGTATTAAGTATTCAGGTGATATAGCTAAGGCAATCGCAGCAGGAGCACATGCAGTTATGTTAGGGAGCTTGTTTGCAGGGGTATCCGAAAGCCCTGGTGAGACTGAAATCTTCCAAGGTAGAAGATATAAGGTTTACCGCGGTATGGGATCTGTTACTTCTATGCAATCTGGTTCTAACGATCGATATTTTCAGGACACACAGGATGCCAAAAAATTAGTACCAGAAGGCATAGAAGGCCGTGTAGCTTATAAAGGACCTTTAGCTGATACGATCCATCAATTAATTGGTGGTATTCGATCTGGAATGGGTTACTGTGGATCAGCTGATGTTGAAGCATTACGAAACGATGCTAGATTTATTCGTATGACAGGTGCAGGGTTACGAGAAAGTCACCCGCATGATGTTCAGATTACGAAAGAATCACCAAACTATTCCTTATCATAATCGTATATAGTAAAAAGGGTTGAGGAAAACTTGGGTTACCCAAGTTTTCTTTTTCCGCGTATACGAACTATAGTCATATAGCGTTATTTTCTATTTGCAGTAGTTATGATAAAATTGTTTCATGCAAAAAAATAGTCGGAGGTAGGAAAAGTGAAAGATATAATCAAAAAGATGAGCATTTTAGTAGTGATTACATTATTAACAATCACTACATTTTCTATGAATAGTTTACCAGTACAAGCAGCAGAAAATATAGATGTCAAGGCAGAATCTGCTATCATTGTCGATGCTAACACAGGGAAAGTTTTATTTGAGAAACAATCTGATTTAAAATTACCTCCAGCTAGTATGACGAAAATGATGACCGAATACCTGGTTCTTGAAGCTATTAGTGAAGGTCAAATCAACTGGGATACAACTACTCAAATTGGAGATTATCCTTATTGGATATCATCAAGCAATGCCTTTTCAGGGATTGGTTTAATTCAAGATCAAGATTATACGGTTCGTGAATTGTATGAAGGAATGGCTATTATTTCTGACAATGCGACAACTGTAGCACTAGCAGAACTAGTAGCAGGTTCAGAAGGCGAATTCGTCCAAATGATGAATGATAAAGCAGAAGAAATGGGATTACAAGAATATAAATTTGTTAATTCTACTGGTTTATCTAATACGGATTTAGGGGAACATCATCCGGAAGGAACGGAACCGGATGCCGATAATTTATTATCAGCTCGTTCAGCAGCATTATTAGCATACCACCTAATTAATGATTATCCAGAAGCATTAGATTATTCTAGCACATTGACATCTGAATTAGATGAAAAAGAGTTACAAAATCTAAATTGGATGCTGCCATGGGAAGGAAATAATTTTACTCAATATGGATATGAAGGTGTAGATGGATTAAAGACCGGACATACTGATGCAGCTGGATATTGCTTTACAGGTACGGCACAACAAGGAGATCGCCGTATTATTACAGTAGTTATGAAAACGAGTAGTGAAGAAGAACGTTTTATTGAAACGAAAAATTTAATGGAGTATGGCTTCTCAAAATTTGAAACAGTAGAACTATTTCCAGTTAATTATCAGTTAGAAGATGAATCTACTTTACCTGTATCAAAAGGGGAAGAAAAGGAAGTAGAGATTGAAACAGCAGAAGCGTTTGAAACGATGATAAAAACTGGTGAAGAAGAATTATATGATATACGATACGAGATCGATGAAGATAAATTAACAGCAGATGGCTCATTAGAAGCTCCACTAGAAGCGGGCGAAAAAATAGGAGAAGCGGTTCTTCAGTATAATGGTGATATAGATTACGGTTATATTGGTGGTGACACTAGTGACCAACGCGTAGATCTAGTGACAACTGATGCGGTTGAAAAACAAAATTGGTTTATGCTATCACTAGGAGCGATTGGTAACTTCTTTGCAAATGTCTTTACGACAGTAGTAGATTTTTTCAAAG
This sequence comes from Gracilibacillus orientalis, assembly GCF_900114645.1. Classification (GTDB taxonomy): domain Bacteria; phylum Bacillota; class Bacilli; order Bacillales; family Amphibacillaceae; genus Gracilibacillus; species Gracilibacillus orientalis. The sequence continues at coordinate 473,531 of NZ_FOTR01000003.1, forward strand.
GGTTATTTAGCTAATTTAATTCCTATTACAGCAGTTGGCATTTGTTCATTTTATGTTATATAATGTAAGAGGATGAAACGATCGTTTAGAGTTCATAATTTTAGGAGGAACATAAGAATGTCTAAAATAGGTACAGATAGAGTTAAAAGAGGTATGGCAGAAATGCAAAAAGGCGGCGTTATTATGGACGTTGTCAATGCAGAACAAGCAAAAATTGCAGAAGAAGCTGGTGCTGTAGCAGTTATGGCGTTAGAGCGAGTACCATCTGATATTCGGGCAGCTGGCGGAGTGGCTCGTATGGCAGATCCAACCATTGTGGAAGAAGTAATGAATGCTGTTTCCATCCCTGTTATGGCAAAAGCTCGTATTGGTCATATTGTGGAAGCACGTGTTTTAGAATCAATGGGTGTTGACTATATTGATGAGAGTGAAGTATTGACTCCTGCTGATGAAGTATATCATTTAAATAAACGTGATTATACAGTGCCTTTCGTATGTGGTTGCCGTCACTTAGGTGAAGCAGCTCGTCGTATTGGTGAAGGTAGTTCGATGTTACGAACGAAAGGTGAACCTGGTACAGGTAATATTGTCGAAGCCGTTCGTCATATGCGTGAAGTTAATGGACAAGTTCGTAAGCTGGTTAACATGAATGAAGATGAAGTAATGACATATGCGAAAGATCTAGGAGCACCATATGAAGTATTACTTGAAATTAAAGAAAATGGTCGCTTACCAGTTGTTAACTTTGCTGCCGGTGGTATCGCTACTCCAGCGGATGCGGCATTAATGATGCAGCTTGGTGCTGATGGAGTATTTGTTGGTTCAGGTATCTTTAAATCAGATAATCCTGCTAACTTTGCAAGAGCGATTGTAGAAGCAACAACACATTATGAAGACTACGAATTAATTGCAAAAGTATCTAAAGGCATTGGTACAGCAATGAAAGGATTAGAAATTAGTACAATTGCTCCAGAAGAGCGTATGCAAGATCGTGGTTGGTAAGTAGTGAGGAGTAAAAAATAATGGTAAAAATCGGAGTATTAGGCTTACAAGGTGCGATTCGCGAACATATTCGTTCCGTTGAAGCAGCCGGAGCAGAAGGTATCATTATTAAGTACAAAGAACAATTATCTGATATAGATGGATTAATAATACCTGGTGGCGAAAGTACAACAATGCGTCGACTCATTGATAAATATGATTTTTTGGATGCATTAGCTGATTTTGGTAAACATGGGAAGCCGATTTTTGGTACTTGTGCTGGTCTTATTTTATTGGCAAATAATATTGTTGGACAAGATTATGCACATTTATCATTAATGGATATGAAGGTAGAACGCAATGCATTCGGCAGACAGCGTGAATCTTTTGAGGCCGAAATAGATTTAAAAGGTGTTGCAGATAATTTTGAAGCGGTCTTTATCCGTGCACCATATGTAGTGGAAGTTGGACCAGAAGTAGAAGTTTTAGCTACTTATCAGGATAAAATTGTTGCAGCAAAACAAGGTCATTACTTATGTAGTGCATTTCATCCGGAATTAACGGATGATCACCGTTTAACAGAATACTTTGTCAAAATGGTGGAAAAATAATATAATAGTAACAGTGAAAGATCGGTATGGAATCATTTATAAAACGAATATATAAAAGCGATGACAGGAACTAGTAACTTATTGTTTTATGGCAGAGAGCCGGTGGTTGGTGTAAACCGGTATAAATGATAAGCGAATCCACCCTGGAGCAGTACATGGAAATGATAGTACATGTACTCGGTGACAAGCCGTTATAGATAATGAAGCCGGGAGAAGACTTATTCTCCAATCAGGGTGGTATCGCGGGTAAACTCTCGTCCCTACTAACAGTATGGGACGGGAGTTTTTTATATTTAAAAGTTGTTTCCAAAAGATTGATGCTTATAAAATACTATTTAAAGAATCCAGGCCTGCGTAGTAATAGATACAAACTGCAAACTAATGAAAATGTCTGTAGTGAAGTTTCCTTCCATTCTTTTGTGATGAGTGGTAAACCATTGCTGCGGAAAAACGCTCCCTTTCCGTGGGGAACGCTTCAGCCTCCTCAGAAGCCAAAATCGCTTCTTGCGGGGTCTTCAGACTGTTCCTTTCCCACAGGAGTGTCGCATTTTTCCGCAGCTTAGAATAGTGTTCTGTTAAAAAGACAGGAAATCCAATATTATAGTTTCATGAATTCTATATTCCCAATAATCAGGACACTGAAATGAGCGGAGGTAGAATACGGAGACTCCTATGGGAACAGCACGTGTCCGAAGACCCCACAGCGAGGTACGAGCGAGGAGGCTGAGGCCGTGCCCATGGAAAGCGCAGTATTCTGCCGGAGTGTATGAGAACACTCATCAAAATTCAGAATGCAAGAAAGCAAATCCATATAAGAGTCATTTCGCAGTTTATGTTAAATGTGCTGGTTTAAAGTAATAATGTATGTGAAATGATTTTTTAATATATAATTTAACAAATTTCTAGGAGGTAATAGCTATGTTAGACATGAAAATATTACGCAAAAATTTTGCCGAAGTAAAAGAGAAATTATCACAACGGGGAGAAGATTTAGCAGATTTGGATCGCTTCGGTGATTTGGACGAAAAAAGAAGGGAACTGATCGCTGAAACGGAACAATTAAAGGCAAAACGTAATGACGTATCCAAGCAAATTTCTTTATTAAAAAAGGAAAAGAAAAATGCTGATGATATGATTGTCGAAATGCGTGAAGTAGGAGACCGAATCAAAACTATTGATCAAGAACTTCGTCAAGTAGAGGAAGATCTCGAAAAATTAATGCTGTCTATTCCGAATATTCCGCATGAGTCAACACCAGTAGGCGATTCAGAGGAAGATAATCTAGAAGTGCGTAAATGGGGAGAAGTCCCAAACTTTAACTTTGAAGGAAAAGCACATTGGGATATAGCAACGAAACTGGATATTTTAGACTTTGAAAGAGCAGCAAAAGTAACAGGAAGCCGCTTTGTTTTTTACAAAGGTTTAGGCGCTCGTTTAGAACGTGCTTTAATCAACTTTATGATGGACTTACATGCAGATGAGCATGGTTATCAGGAAATGCTACCGCCATACATGGTTAATCGCACAAGTATGACTGGAACTGGCCAATTACCCAAATTTGAAGAAGATGCCTTCAAAGTGGAAGATTGGGATTATTTCTTAGTACCGACAGCTGAGGTACCGGTAACTAATTATTATCGTGAGGAAATTTTAAAAACAGAAGATTTACCTCAAAAATTTGCTGCTTTTAGTAGCAGTTTCCGTTCTGAGGCAGGATCTGCTGGAAGAGATACCAGAGGCTTGATTCGCCAGCACCAATTTAATAAAGTGGAATTAGTGCAATTTGTGAAGCCAGAAGACTCTTACGATGTATTGGAAGAATTAACAGGTCATGCCGAAAAAGTATTACAACTTTTAAAATTACCTTATCGTGTGATGAGTATGTGTACGGCTGACTTAGGATTTACAGCGGCCAAAAAATACGATATCGAAGTATGGATGCCAAGTAATGATACGTATCGTGAAATTTCTTCTTGTTCTAATTTTGAAGATTTTCAGGCAAGACGTGCTAGTATCAGATTTCGTCGTGAGGAAAAAGAAAAACCGGAATTTGTCCATACGTTAAATGGATCTGGTTTAGCAGTAGGTCGTACTGTTTCTGCTATCATTGAAAATTATCAACTAGAAGATGGCACTGTAAAAATGCCGGAAATTTTGGTACCATATATGGGTGGAAAAACAGAAATAAAATAACAGCTTACCGTCTATCTTAACTTTTTTAAGATAGACGGTAAAAAAACTGTTGACTCTATTTATGTAATATGCTATATTATTACTTGTCGTCATCAAATACGGAGGAGTACCCAAGTTCGGCTGAAGGGAGCGGTCTTGAAAACCGCCAGGGGCTTTACCGCCCGCGGGGGTTCGAATCCCTCCTCCTCCGCCATTATAATTAAACACAAAATTAGAGATTATATACATAAAAAATCGTTATCATTAGATAGCGGTTTTTTTATTTGGATCTTTAAAAGCGGGTCTTTCTCCTGTTCTCACATCCGATAATGATTTATAATAGTAGAAGAGCATACATATAAAAGGTGGTTTTTATGAGTATTAAAGATTACACGATTGCATTTTTAGGAGCGGGTTCCATGGCAGAGGCTATTATTGCAGGAATGACGGCTAAAGAAATGGTATCTGCTGACCGAATTATTGCAACTAATCATTCCAATAAAAAGCGTTTAGCAGTATTAGAAAATAAATATGGTATTCGAACATCACAATCCAGAGAGGATGTGGTGAGCCAAAGTGATATCATCATTTTAGCGATGAAGCCGAAAGATATTCAATCTGGAATTGCTGAAATGAAAGATTTTTTAAGTGACAGTAAAATTGTTGTGTCATTATTGGCAGGGATCTCTACGCAATATATTGAACAATTACTAGGAACCAACAATGCTGTTGTCCGTGTCATGCCCAATACATCAGCAATGATCGGACAATCAGCTTCGACGATAACTGGAGGTCAGTATGTTGACTTTCCAACTGTTGGATTAATAAAAAATCTTATGACATCCATTGGTACCACAACATTGATACAAGAAGAGGAAATGGATGCTTATACTGCTTTAGCGGGCAGTGCACCTGCTTTTTATTATTACATGGTGGAAGCAATGGAGAAGTTTGTCGAAGAACAAGGTTTAAATAAAGAAACAGCCATGCCTTTAATGACACAAACGATTAAAGGTGTTGGGGAGATGTTAGCCATATCGGATGATACACCGGGAACATTACGAGGAAACATTACAAGCCCTGGTGGTACGACAGAAGCAGGAATTAATACATTAGCACAACACGAATTTCAACAAGCGGTAATTGCTTGTTTAGAGCGGACAACAGAAAGATCCAAAGAGTTAAGAGAAATGTTTGAAAAATAAATTAGGATAGGGAAGTCTTGCCTTTTGTCTTATGTTTTATTAAGATATAAAGGGACATTTCCCTTGTTCCTTTGATCAATTTTGTATCATGACCCCGTAGCTCAGTAGGATAGAGCACTTCTCTCCTAAAGAAGGTGTCGGAGGTTCGAATCCTCTCGGGGTCGTTATTTTCAGAAAGATGAATAACCTTATCCCTATGTTCCACTTTTATTTGAATAATAGGAACCAGATGGAGAAGAAGGCTACGATCGGCATGAGGATTACGATAGCGATACCGCCTGTCTTATTTCCTTCTTGAAATGTCTCTTTGCTATGAATGATCATCCGATAGCATATGAAAATGGTTATTAATATTATCATGATATTCCACAATTTAATCCCTCACCTCATCTAAATGAGAATCATCTAACATCTTTCCGAATTCTAACTTGTCTATATAGTAAGTGACATTAATTTTTGCGTTGGGATATATTTTTTTATGCCAGTCTGCTTTTTCATAGGATTTAACATCTTTAAAATGCTTGCGAATATATAAAGACCAATAAAAAGGATCTGACCGATATTCTTCTTGTGATTTTTTAATTAAGGTATTTGTCTTTTCCTCTAATCGTTGAATGATGGATTCTTCCAAAACTTTTTGTTTATCTTTGTTTTGCGTGTATCCAATTAGACTGGGGATAGCTATAATTTCCGCCTGAAAATGAACTTTTACGTCAATTTCTGTTGGTTTATCTTTATGATAGTTTATATTAATAGATGGTTTTTGTTTTTGCGAATATTCATATGAAATACGGTATTCGGGCATTAAAGGATCGGGAATCGTAGCAAGATAATCCCCCATCTCTAATGTGTTATCTAACGTTTGTGCAATCCTGCTTTCTTCTCCATTCAAAATATCTATCATTTGTCCTTCTTTAAAGACGGCTGAACCCATAAATTGTGTCGGAGAACCACCGATTTGTGGAATTTCTCCAGCAATATATTGATCTTCAAAACCTCTCTCATTTTTTTTCTCATCCGATTGATCGGTGGTGGCATAAATAGCTAAGAAAAGATCTGCATCTCCTTCTGTAATTTGAAAAAAACGGTGTAAAGTTGCTCGAGGAATGATACCTGTTTGGTTCGCACGGCTCAGCATAAATTGATAATATTTATGTGGTCTTTTTTCCATGATTGGTTCATTGTTATTAATAAAATCAGTTGCTGATTCTTTAGATATAACCAGTTGAACCCCTCTTCGTATTTGAGGTGTTCTAGAAGCAGACTGAATAACACGAAGGAAATCTTCGGATCGGGCTGCTTCTTCTGAAGCAATAATAATTCTTGTATGATCTAACGTGATTTTTTTCGAAACAAATGAATTTGCTGTGTACGTTGCAGTTAAAATATCTGCTCCGTTAACCGTTACTATTTCAGTCGGTGGTTCATCAGGCCCACTTTGAATGGCAGAGGAACCCACTTCAGGGTTGGCAATTTGATAAGTAAAGGCATATACTCCCTTTTGATCTGTGTTGTCAATACCAATTGCAATAACATAAGATTGTTGCTCTAATTCAATTCGATCATTACAACCTGCTAGCAGGATGACAAAACCTAATACAATCAATAGTTTTTTTTTCATTGTTTTAAGTCTCCTTTGCCCCATGCGATTATCCATAGTACAAATGGAAAAATAATAAAAAAGGGTGACATAATCGTTAGTAAAGTTTCTCGAAAAACTAACTCGTTTATAACCGAATTAAATGGTGAGAGACCAATTATTATAACTAAAAAACTGAATGGTAAAAGCAGAGGTTCAAAATTACGAATTGCAAATATCTCACCAAAAATCCATGTAGTAATATAGATAAAGATAATGAACTTTATAAAAGCTGCAAATAACCAGAAAATCATAAAGATTGTTTCAATATTAGTTAAAAAATTACCGAGATTAATATATTGAGTAATGTCATGAAAAGGAAATTGGATTTTTTTAATCGAATTATAGTCAAACACAGAAGCATAGACAAAATAAAATATAGTAATTTCCAAGAGGACAATAATACTGGCTAGCAAAATCCCTTTTCGAAACATGGAGGTTCTTTTCGCAGATTGATACGCAATTAATAGGAAAAACAATTCCGCAAAAATGCCTGCCTTTTTAACTCCTTCTGATAAAACAACTGGAAGACTGGCACCAAAAATAGGAAAGATACGTTGAACAACGATGTCTCCGTAAATAAGTATGAGCACTAGGACGAATGCTGCCTTAATGGTGAAAAGAGTAATCCAAGATGTAAATCCAATTACTTCAATCCCTTTTTTGGCTCCGATAAAGACAACAGCAATAAATACAAAATAAATCAAATCAGTTGGAGACTCAGGGAAATACAGTAACTTGATTTGTTCAATATAGTTACGGCTGTCTAGTGTCAGTGTCAAAAAAGCAAATATAAATAACAGGATACCAACGCATTTACCTATCCATTTGCCTGTTAAAGACTCCAGTAACTCTACAATATTTTTATCTTGATACTTTTTAAGCAGGTAAAGCATGATAAGAAAGCTAGGTAAAATACAGATAAAAGAAAGTAAAGGGATCAACCAAAATCCATTTTGTGCTTTTTGAGCCATTAAAGCTGGAGTTGAATCTGATAATTTAATTCCAACTAAAATAAGGGTCATTGCTAATATTTCTTTTAATCGTAAAAATCCCTTGTTTTGCATCCTGTTTCACCTGCTTAAGTATTATTTAGACTTTTTTTGTACATCTTTTGGATGTAAATAATTCGGGCGGAAAATTTCTTTTTTTATTGGCTTACGAAAAACCGTGTCCTCAGATGATAAAAAATGTGGAGACATCGGTGAAAAGAAAGGAATGCCAAATGATTTAATGGATGCAGCATACATAAAAAATAGTAAAAAGGCTCCTGTTAATGCGAGCATTCCGAATGCCCCAGCTGCCAGAATGAATATAAAACGCATAAGTCGAACGGTAAAATTAATGTTTATATCTGCTAAAGCAAACGATGATAAACCTGATAGTGCGGCAACAATTACAATGATTGGACTAATAATATTTGCTTGTACCGCTGCTTGTCCTAAAATTAAAGCCCCTACAATACCGATGGTTGGGCCTAATGGGTTAGGGATACGAAGACCTGCTTCACGAATGAGCTCAAAGGCAATCTCCATAATTAATACTTCAACTATTAAGGGAAAAGGAACCCGTTCCCTAGAGGCGGTAATCGCTAATAATAGATCAGGTGGAATCATTTCACTGTGGAAATTGGAAATTGCCACATAGCTAGCAGATATTAATAAAGTTAAATAAAAACAAAATAGTCGAATTGCTCTGGTGAAATTCCCATAAAAAAACCGTAAATAACGGTCTTCAGGTGAATGAAAGAAAGACCAAAAGGTGACTGGTACAATTAAACAGGCAGACGAACTATCCATTAATAAAATGATAAACCCGTCTTCCAGATAGGAACTGGCTTTATCAGGTTTTTCTGTGTACAACACGGTAGGAATTAGAGAGTATGGACGCTCTTCAATATATTGTTCCAAAATTTCAATATTGCGTACGTTATCCGTTGCAATCTGTTCCAGTCGTGACCTTACATTTTCTAGAATGTCTTCATTTACTAAATCTTTAATATAGACTAAATTTACTTCATTTTTCGATCGTTCACCGGTTTGAACTCCCTCATTAATCAAATGATTATTATGGAGTTGTTTGCGAATTAAAGAAATATTACTATTTAATGATTCCGTAAAAGCCTCTTGTGGTCCTTTAATGGTGTTTTCATTCTCGGTAATTGATATGTTTCGATGCGCAAAATCGGCGACATCCATTGCATAAGCAGTATCATCTCCATCGATAAGAAGTATAATTTTCCCACTATTGATGTTTTGAATGATTTTTTCAAAGTTATCCACTTCTTCAATATTTTCAATCGAGACAACATTGTTTACCGATTCTCCGCTTCTTTCAAGTAAAGGTTTTATCACATGTAAGTTAATCATTGGTCCATTTACTATCGAACTGTAATAAAAAAGACAAGCGTCCTTTTTATTAAAATGTATTTGAATAGTGCGCATTGCAAAATCTTTATTGACTCCGTAAGAGAATAATTGTTTGGATTCTTGAATATTGTCTTGTAGTGAAGTAGATATTTTTTTGTGTTTTGATGGTGTCTGAGACTTCTTTGATTGTTTGAAAGATCGAACCACATTAAGCACCTCATTTATACAACTTTCTAGAGGTTAATATGTGCAAACTTAACCAAATTATGTGGTTACCAATATTAATATGGTATTACTTGCGTTCTCAGCTGAATTCGTTACAATATATTGTAAGGGGTTTCAATCATTTGTTGGTAAACATTACAATTTTTGAAGAGGTGATAGGATGGATATGACAAAAGTTCAGCCAAGATCAGGAAAGCATAATGTAGAAGATCTTGATGTACTAAGAGAAGGTTTCGACTGGGAGGAAATGAAGAAAGACTTTAGCTGGTATAAAACAGGTAAGGTGAATGCTGCTTATGAAGCAATTGACCGTCATGCAGAAAATCCTAATAAAAAAGACCAAGTGGCATTGTTATATTCCGCACCAGACCGAGAAGAAAGTATCACATTTGATCAATTAAGCAAACAAAGTAATAAAACCGCAAATATATTTAAAAAGTATGGGATTCAAAAAGGGGATCGTGTTTTCTTATTCATGCCAAGGAGTCCGGAGTTTTATGCAAACTTTTTTGGTATTCTAAAAGTAGGTGCGATTGCTGGACCATTGTTTGAGGCTTTTATGGAACAAGCGGTTCGAGATCGTTTGGAAGATAGTGAAGCAACGATGTTAATTACAACACCTGAATTATTAAGCCGTGTACCTGTCAGTGATCTACCGAATTTAAAACAAATAGTCTTAGTAGGCGCTAATGGTGATACAGAAGGTGATAACTATATTAATTTTGAAGAAGAAATGGCAGAAGCATCTGAAAACTTTGATATTGAATGGGTAGATAGAGAAGATGGAATGCTTATTCATTATACATCCGGCTCAACTGGTAAGCCAAAAGGTGTTTATCATGTTCATAATGCGATGATTCAACATTACGCAACAGGTAAATGGGTAATTGATTTTAAGGATGACGATATTTACTGGTGTACAGCTGATCCTGGCTGGGTAACAGGTACAAGTTATGGGATTTTTGCTCCATGGTTAAATGGTGTGACCAATGTAATAAGAGGTGGCCGTTTTTCACCTGAATCTTGGTATGAAACTTTAGATAAACATAATGTAACGATTTGGTATACAGCGCCCACCGCTTTACGTAAATTTGTAAGTGCTGGTGATGAAGTGGTCAAACAATACGATTTATCAAGTTTACGCCATGTCATGAGTGTAGGTGAACCTTTAAATCCAGAGGTTATTACATGGGCATTGCGTGTACTTGATTTACGCATCCATGATACGTGGTGGATGACAGAAACAGGTGCCATGTTAATTGTTAACTTGCCAAGTATGGAAATTCGCCCAGGTTCAATGGGAAGACCTATTCCAGGGGTGGAAGCAGCCATTGTTGATAATGAAGGCAATGAGTTACCACCTAATCAAATGGGGAATTTAGCAATTAAAAAAGGTTGGCCATCGATGATGCGTGCAATCTGGAAGAACCCGGGTAAATTTGAGAGTTATTTTATTAACGGTTGGTACGTATCGGGAGATAGTGCCTATATGGATGAAGATGGTTACTTCTGGTTCCAAGGTCGGTTAGATGATGTTATTAATACGTCTGGTGAACGAGTCGGACCATTTGAAGTGGAAAGTAAATTAATTGAGCACAAAGCAGTAGCAGAAGCTGGTGTTATTGGTAAACCAGATCCGGAACGTGGGGAAATTATTAAAGCATTTATTACACTAAATCCGGGTTATGAGTCTTCTGATGAATTATTAGAAGATATTCGTCAGTTTGTGAAAACAGGCTTAAGCGCCCATGCTGCTCCTCGTGAAATTGAAATTAAGGATAGTATTCCTAAGACACGAAGCGGTAAAATTATGCGCAGACTGTTAAAATCATGGGAATTAGGCCTGCCAACAGGCGACACCTCAACATTAGAAGAATAAATAGGAAGGCTAGCATAAATGATGCTAGCCTTTTAGCTTGTGGAGAAAGAAGAAATTTCCTCTATCAGCTTTTTAATAAGATAAGAATATATAATTATGTACCCAAATATAAACTGTTTAGTAACTTTTGCGTAGATTTGAGATTTGCTTTCTTCCATTCCTTCGTAGATGAGAGCTTATCCATTTTTTCTTACCATGCCTCTAAATCCCCTTGTGGTCCGAAGAATTCATAATGTATATCTTCTGCGTTCACTTGCCAATCCTTTAATGCCTTATAGATTACCTTCATAAATGGTTTAGGACCACAAAAGTAGAAAGAGGCTTCATTTGTTGGTAAAACAGTCTGTAACCATGCTAAATCAACAAAACCTATCTTATCACAAGCATTAACATCTTCTGGCTTTTCATAAATGGTAAAAGTATGGACATGGTCATTCTGATCCGCAATTTGTTTTACAGTATCCTTTAAACCATGTACACCTTCGTTTTGTGCTGCATGAATATAATATACTTCACGATTAGGTTGTTGTGTTACTACTGTTTCCAACATACTTGTTAATGGTGTTAAACCAACACCACCACTGATTAATACTAAGGGCTTTTTCTCCTGATTGAGCACAAAATCTCCTGATGGTGCACTAAGTTCTATAATATTCCCTTCATTTACTGACTCATGGAGATATGTAGATACTACTCCGTCAGGACTATCACCAATACTATCTTCTCTTTTAACACTAATACGGAAAAATTCCTTATTTGGTTTGCAGGACAAACTGTATTGACGCTGACAGGTGTATGGAATGGAAGGAACATTGACTTTCACTGTTATATATTGGCCAGCTTTAAAATCTGGTAGAAGACCACTGTCTGCTGGTTTTAAATAGAAAGAGGTGATCACATCACTTTCCTTGACCTTTTGAATGACACGAAAGTCACGATATCCGACCCAGCCACCTGGTTTCTGTTCGGTTTTCTCATACATTACTTTTTCAACTTGGATAAAGGCATCAGCAATAACACCATACGCTTCTGCCCAAGCTACCATAATTTCATCTGTTGCTGTTTCTTTCAAGACATCTTTCATTGCCTTTAATAGATTATCACCAACAATTGGATAGTGCTCTGGTTTAATGTTCAGGCTCCGATGTTTATGAGCTATTTTATTTACAACAGGAAAAATGTTTTCTAATTGATCAATATGTGCTGCCGCTGCATAGACTGCGTTTGCTAGTGCTTGAGGTTGTTCCCCTTTTTTTTGATTTGTCTGGTTAAAAATATTTTTCAATTCGGGGTGGTTGTTAAAAAGTAATTGATAAAACCGTGAAGTGATGGCTGTACCATGCTCAGCCAGTACGGGTACGGTTGCTTTAACTGTTTCAATTGTTTTTGCATCAAGCACTTGAGTAGATTTGGACATAACTAACACTCCCTAAACATGTATTTTAAATACATGTTTAATTATATAAGTAGTCTGGAAAGTATTTCAATAGTCTATTGGTGATATATATGACAATTTTGTTAATACGGGATGCGGTACTTATCCTTTTCGGGTAAAATGAAGATAGAGAAAGGGAGTATACAATGCGTTTAAAAAAATATACAGACTTTGCTTTGCGGGTTTTAATTTATACCGGAACAAGTGAACGGAAAGTAAGCATAAAAGAAATATCAGATACTTTTTATATATCGACCGAGCACATACGTAAAGTAGTTCACCAATTAAGTGTGCAAGGATATATAAATACAACGCGGGGACGAAATGGCGGTATTTTGTTAATGAACGATCCGATTGAGATAAATATAGGGGAAGTTATTCGTTTAATGGAAAACGACTTCTATTTAGTGGAATGTTTTGATGGGGATCACAATCAATGTGTGATTACACCTGCTTGTAAATTACGATCAGTAGTTGGGGAAGCGATGCGTGCATTTTTTGAAGTATTAAATCAATATACTTTAGCAGATTTGATTGAGAATAAAGATGATTTGCGAGCATTGATGGATATAACAGAGGAGCAATCATAAATGGATTACTCCTCTGTTTCGTACTATTTGCGAGACATATTGAACAATCCAGCACTTAAGACTGCGTGGAACAGTTTTAAGTGCTGGATTGTTAGTTACTTATCCTCTTTTTTGTATTGTAAATTGATCTTCAAGTAACAACCAATTCTGTGGAAAGGCTAGACCTAGTTTCCAATAGCTTATTCCTCGTAAATTTTTCTCTTTAATTAGATCAAATTTAGCTTGAATTGAGCGGGCATCTTCGAACCAGACTTCATGTTCATCTCCGTTTTGATCAAAATAGTTGAAATAAGGTGCTTGAGCTTCTTCATCAAACAAAATCGCCTGATTGTTTTCCCTTGCTAATTGGATTGCTTGCTGAGGACTGAGAGCTTGAGCAATATCACCACCAGGCTCGTAAGGAAGTGTCCAGTCATAACCATATAAATTTTGGCCTAACAAAATTTTCTCAGGCGGCATTTCCGTTAAGGCATAATTAATCACGTCACGGACAGGACCAATTGGTGAAACAGCCATTGGAGGACCACCACTGTATCCCCATTCATAGGTCATTAATACAACAAAATCAACAATTTTTCCATGTGCTCCATAATCATGAGCCTCATACCATGCTCCTTGTTGTTCAGCACTTGTTTTAGGTGCAAGTGCAGTAGATACTAATAGCCCTGCTTGATGTAATCGATTGGTTGCCTTTTCCAAAAAGCTACGGTAGTCCTCGCGATTCTCAGGTGGGAGGAATTCAAAATCAAAATGAATATCTCCATATCCAATTTCCTGAGCTGTTTGAATAATTTGATTTAGCATATTATCTTGGACCGTTTCATTGGTTAGAATGATTCGGCCTAATTCTGCACTGAAAGCACCTTCTTCGAGATTTGTAACGCCAAGCATGAGAGTAGCATTGTGTTCATTAGCAATGGAGGCAAATTGATTCAATGGAGGAGCAATTAAGTTGCCTTGCCGATCTACTTGGTAGGAGAAAGGAGCTAAATAGGTTAAGTTATTTGCATGTTTCCTTGCTGCATTTTCCAGTGTTTCCGATACCGTCCCTCCAGAAGGTTCAACATATGCATTGACTTCTATCGTAGGTTTAGCGGGTTCTGGTATATATAATGTCATCCCGATAGAGAGTGGCTGATACATATTGATTTGATTAATGCTGGCAAGTTCAGCAGCAGATATGCCGAATCTCTGCCCAATGGTATATAAGCTATCTCCTGGTCTAACGACATAAAACCTTCCATAAATCGGAATAACAAGTGCTTGGCCTACAACTAATGTCTGTTCGGAATCTATTTCATTTGCATTTGCAATTGATTGATAAGATGTTCCAAATTGATTGGAGATCTGGTATAAACTATCCCCTTGTTTTACCACATAAATCTGCACGAAAAGTTCTCCTTTCTAATAAAAAGATGTTCTCTTTTTTACTTTATGATAAGAAAGGAGAAATAGAACAGGGAGCTATTGATTATTTAGATAGGTTTAGTTTCGGCGTTAAATACTTCTGCCATTAGTTTAATTGCCTCCTGGTTATGTCTTTCCGTATTGGATGCAACACAATTTTCTGGTATATGTAGTGTGTAACCACGCATATGGGCATCATTGGCAGTAAAAAGCACACAAATATTTCCTGCAATACCTGCGATCATTAAATGTTGAATGTCTAATTGTTCTAATATAGAGCGCAAAGGGGTACGGAAAAAACCTGACATTTGAGGCTTCATAATAAAGAAATCTTCTTTATCAGGCATACCCTGTTCAATAATGTCTTCATTTTTAGGAGATATACATGCTTGGGCTATTTGTTTAAAGTCTGTTTCCCATGTATCATAATGGTCATTCACGTAGATAATGGGGTAATTTTGTTCTCTTGCATATTGTTTTAACTTCTTAATGTTCGGTAAAACCTTTCGTGTATGGTCTAAAAGTAAATCTCCTTCATGAAATGTAAAGTCGTTAATTAAATCAATGATTAATAGAGCTGTTTTTCTCATTTTTTCACCTCATTTTTGCTTCTGTTGACAAGGTACCCTATATATCTTAAGATCATGCATCTGTTACTTGAATTTTAGCTGATTTTTCTGCAATATAGTAATAAATACAAAAAGTGTGGGATGATAATGACGGATCAGGAATATATGTTAATGGCGTTGGAAGAAGCAAAAAAAGCAGAAGTACTGGGAGAAGTACCGATTGGTGCTATAATCGTCAATCAAGAGCAAGTGATTGCAACCGCCTTTAATTTACGTGAAAAATTGCAGACAACCAACTCACACGCGGAAATGCTAGCAATAGATAAAGCAAATCAAGTAATGGGAAGTTGGCGATTAGAAGATTGTACATTATATGTGACACTAGAACCGTGTCCAATGTGTGCAGGTGCGATCCTACAATCAAGGATACCTCGTGTTGTATATGGGGCACAAGATAGCAAAGCTGGTTGTGCCGGATCGCTGCTCAATTTATTAGAAGATGATCGCTTTAATCATCAGGTAGAAGTGGTTTCTGGTGTCATGGAAGAGGCATCCAGTCAATTGCTGTCAGATTTTTTTAGGATGTTGCGTGAGAAGAAAAAACAACTTAAAAAACAGTTGAATGAGGATTCCATAGATTAACAATTGCATTTTTTATTAAAAAGGGTTATACTAATATTTGCGCTTTTAATTGAGTGCAATTGAATATGTTAGTAAATTTGCCGTGCTAGGTGGGGAGGTAGCGGTGCCCTGTACTCGCAATCCGCTATAGCGAGGCTGAATTACCTTGCTGAGGTGCCATTACTTTAGGGTCTGCCTTAAGGGAGTAGTGTTGACACTCGGGTCCTGCGCAACAGGAACTCGTGAACCATGTCAGGTCCGGAAGGAAGCAGCATTAAGCGAATTCTCCTGTGTGCCGCAGGGAAGCCTGGGTCGAGCTATCAACTTGAGTAACGCTTTAGGTAATGTCATCGAAGCTTGGTGCACGGCGTTAAATAAAATGTTTCAACCTCTTGTATGAATACAAGAGGTTTTTGTTATATTAGGAAGTGCCCCTAATAACCGTTTTTATATATGAACAGAAATGGCAATATCCAAATAAAGTGTCTATAAGAACCAATCCTAGTAGCAAAATCTAAGCAAAGTGTCGATAAGTTGAGGTAACAGAGAAAGGGCAATGTCCTGCTCAAATTATTACTCGTCATTCGTGCTGGGATTTGCTACAATAAAATGAGGAAGATAACGATGATTAGTAAAGGGGATCAGTTATGGCATATCAAGCATTATATCGCGTCTGGCGTCCAAAGAATTTCGAAGATGTAGTAGGACAAGTACATATTACACGCACCTTGCAAAATGCGATCATGCAAGATAAGTTTACCCATGCCTACCTTTTTTCAGGTCCCCGAGGCACAGGAAAAACAAGTGCGGCTAAAATTTTTGCCAAAGCAGTAAACTGTCAAAACGGTCCGTCTCTAGAGCCATGTGGCCATTGTGGTGCATGTATTGGAATTCAAGATGGTTCGATTCCAGATGTGGTAGAAATTGATGCGGCATCTAATAATGGTGTTGAACAAATCCGGGATATTCGTGACAAAGTAAAATATGCACCAAGTGCGGCGAAGTATAAAGTGTATATTATTGATGAAGTTCATATGTTATCAATTGGTGCGTTTAATGCATTGTTAAAAACATTAGAAGAGCCGCCTAAACATGTTATCTTTGTATTAGCAACAACAGAACCACACAAAATTCCGCTAACGATTATCTCCAGGTGTCAACGATTCGATTTTAAACGAATCTCCCAATCGGCTATGGTTGATCGTATGAAGAAGATTATCGAAGTAGAGGAAATTGCCGTGACGGATAAAGCGTTAGAGGCAGTTGCATTATCCGCAGAAGGTGGTATGCGTGATGCATTAAGTTTATTAGATCAGGCTATTTCTTATAGTGAAGATCAAGTAGAGATTGAAGACGTGCTTGCTGTAACTGGCTCCGTTTCCCAAGCTAAACTGGCAAAAGTAGTCAGTACGATGAATACAAATGAAGTGAAGGAAACGTTACTGGAGATTGATGGGATGATCCAAGAAGGAAAAGATCCTGGACGTTTTGTATTTGATCTTATATATTATTTACGTGATATATTGCTATATCAGACGGCTCCATCTCTTGAAAATGTGCTGGAACGGGCAATAGTGGACGATGCATTTAAAGAATTAGCAGAGAAGCTGGATGCAGAATGGATTCAAATGGCAATCAAAGAATTAAATCAATGCCAGCAGGAAATCAAATGGACCAATAGTCCAAAGGTTTTTATTGAGGTTGCAGTATTAAAAATTTGTAATCAAGGTACAGGTGCCAAAGCAGATGTTGCTTCCATGCCTGCTGTTGAACAGTTAAATGATAAAATTCAAAAATTGGAACAGCAACTAACGAATATTCAGAATCAGCCGAGTCAAGGTGCACAAACTGAAAAACAGCAGCCTGCACCAAAGCGAAGTGCCCCAACGAATCGTAACAGCTTTAAAGTACCTTATGATCGGATCAGACATGTTCTTAATGATGCTTCTAAGGCGGCGATTCAAAAAGTTAGAGCACAGTGGCCAACTTTTATGGATGCTTTAAAGAAACAAAGTGCCCCAGCACATGCGACCATTCAGAATAGTAAGCCTAGTGCAGCGTCTGAAGATATTATTATTATTGCTTTTCGATATGAAATACACTGTTCACTTGCATTAGAACATAAACAAACGATAGAATTAATGTTAGCCGAGACTATCGGGCAGAATATAACTTTTATTCCGATCCCAGAAGCTGAATGGACTAGTTTACGTGAAGAATATGTTCGTAAACAGAAACAACAAGATGAGGGTGTGGATGAACCGGATACTTCCTCATCTCAGGAAGAAGAGGATCCTGTTGTAGATGCTGCCAGAAAGCTAGTCGGTGATGACTTATTAGAAATACATGATTAAAATAAATTTTATGTAGGAGGGTTTTCCATGCGTGGTGGAGGAAATATGAACAAAATGATGAAGCAAATGCAAAAAATGCAAAAGGATATGGAGAAAGCTCAAGAAGAATTACAGGATATGACGTTTGAAGCTACCGCTGGTGGTGGAATGGTAAAAGTAGTAGCGAGTGGAAAAAAAGAAATTACAGATATTCAAATCAATGAAGAAGTAGTAGATCCAGATGATATCGAAATGCTACAAGACCTTGTTTTAGCAGCTACAAATGAAGTACTTAAAGAAGTAGAGGAAAAAACAAATGATACGATGGGCAAATTTACAAAAGGATTAAATTTACCTGGAGGAATGTTCTAGGAGGGTTCACATGTATTATCCCGAACCGATATCAAAGCTGATTGACAGCTTTACTAAATTGCCAGGGATCGGTCCAAAAACTGCCGTTCGCCTGGCTTTTTTTGTTTTAAATATGAAAGAAGATGATGTGCTGGACTTTGCGAAGGCACTTGCCAACGCAAAACGCGAATTGACACATTGCAGTATATGTGGACATATTACTGATCAGGACCCATGTGCCATTTGCCAGGATGACATGCGTGATCAGTCGTTAATATGTGTTGTGCAAGATCCAAAAGATGTTATTGCAATGGAAAAAATGAAAGAATTCAACGGCAAGTATCATGTCTTACATGGCGCAATATCTCCGATGGATGGGATTGGCCCGGAAGATATTAATGTACCATCATTAATAAACCGTTTAAAAGATGAAGGAATAAAAGAATTAATTTTAGCAACAAACCCCAATATTGAAGGCGAAGCAACTGCAATGTACATCTCTAGATTGGTAAGGCCTTCAGGGATAAAAACTACACGAATTGCTCACGGTCTGCCAATGGGAGGAGATTTAGAGTATGCCGATGAGGTAACGCTCTCCAAAGCATTAGAAGGCAGAAGAGAAGTGTAATAGTAGGTGAAGAGTATGTTTCGTTCCAAAAAGGTAAAAAAAGCAGAACTGGATCAAGAATGTTTAGATAAAATATTTCAATTGAAGAAAGAATGGAATTATTTAGATGATATTTTGAATCGAAGCATTGAGCCGAGTGAATCTGGGCAATTTGATCTGGCGATTAAAAAGGCAAAGTATTTTTATTTGCTGAGAGAAGCTAAAGTGCGAAGATTATCTGCTATTAAATAGTTTTTCTTCTATTTCTTGTTTCCTTTTCATATAAATAGAGTAATATTATTTTATGTTAAAGGGGACAAGTATATGAATTGGTGGATTATAGCAGGAATAGCAGTATTAATCGTCCTTTTGCTAACGAAAGGGATACCTTTGAATTTGGTCAAAGGTAGTGGACAAGTTGTGATGAAGGTTACAGTGGGTATTTTATTTCTGTTTTTCTTTAACTTGTTTGGAGCTTCTTTTGGGTTGCACATACCCATCAATGTATTTACAGCGATAATGGTTGGGATGTTAGGTATCCCAGGCATCGCTTGTTTGACTGCTATCAGTGTTTTTGTAATTTAATTATATCTTTTTATAAAATGACTCTTCTATTTAGGAAGGGTCATTTTTTGGTCTTGTAAGAAAGTATAAACGGAGATGTCTAGCTCCAAGCGCCAAAAACTAGGCGACTTCACGAATCACCCTGCGATAAGTCATCATCGGTTCGTAAACTCACCGTGATTCCTTTATCTCAGTTGTTTCGCTCCAGTCACTACGTTTTTAAACGGGCGCTTTGCGCTTTTCTTATCGAAATATAAACAGCGTAGTAATTCTCCTGTAAGATTTACTTCCTCCATTCTTCTCTTGATTAAAATTTAATCCATCACCCCAAAAGATTTTCACTAGTACTTGAATCTGATCAAACAAAATAGGAAGTGACGGGTTTTATACATAAAAAATAAAAAATTTTGATACGTATATCTATGGTTAAAATTAATACACTAAGTCTTAGGTTTTAGAGTAGCCATAATAACACAAAGGAGGTACAAATTATTTATGAAAGTGCTACAAAAATCAGCTTATGATCTTACCTTTTTTGGTCAACATATAACAGTAGAACCTACAAGCAAACGAATAAAGGTATATCAACTACCCACAGAAAACAATATGGATACTTTTATGAATCGTTTGGAAAAACTCGCTAGGGAAACTAATTGTGATAAATTAATTTTTTATATATCACCTAACCAACAAGAGGTAATGAAGTCTTATGATGCTGATTATGAAGGTATGATTCAAGGTTTTTTTTACGGTGAAACAGCCCTCATTTACGCTATTTTTCTAAACTCTGATCGTAAACAATCAGAGGATTCAGAAGCAGAGAAACAAGTCATGCAAAACATAAAAGAACGAATGAAAGAAGGTTTAACTTTTGATTTGGCAGAAGGGTATTCAATGAGATGGGCAGAGAAAAAAGATGCTCCTCAAATGGCTCTATTGTATAAAACGGTATTCAAATCTTACCCAACTCCTATGAACGATCCTGAATTTATTAAAGAGATGATGCAAAATCAGGTCTATTTCTCCATTATCGAGAAAGAGGGTTCTGTCGTTAGTGCCTGCTCAGCAGATGTATTGTCTGAATATCAAGCGGCTGAGTTATCTGATTGCGCCACTTATCCGAATCATCGTGGTAAACAATTGTTATCTTATCAAGTGTCTCGTTTGATACCAAGAATAAAGCAGATGGGAATCAATGTATTATTTTCGTATTCACGTTCCGTTTCAGTTGGAATGAATCTGGTAAATGTGAAACATGGATTTCAATATGGAGGGAAAATGATTCGAAATAGTAACATTGCCGGAAGCATGGAGAATATGAACATTTGGTACAAAACACTTTAATATCAAACACTCATCATAGAATAGAACAGAAAGGAAAGGGTTAAACATGACATTTGAATTACCATTTCAAGATACTTCATTCAAAGTAAATGATCAAAAGGATCGCAAAATGATTCAACAAAAACAAACAGGACCAATAAAAATAAAACATGATAAACCAGCAAAAGGAAAGAAAATAGCACTTATCGGTTGGAGTATTCCAACAATGGAGGCGATGGATCGTATCCAGAGGCCATATATTGTCGTGAGTTTGCCAGAATTTCAAGATTATGCAGATAAACATGAAATTCCTTTTTATGCTTGGCAATTTGATAAGGATATCGATTATGAGCAAGTATATCAGAAAGCTGATCCCCTTTTTAAAGCATTACAGCAACTTGATGTTGATCATGCCATTCCATTATTTGAAGAAACAGTGGAGTGGGCTGGTGCTTTAAATGCCTATTTTAGACAAGAACCTAAAATTTTTCATCATTCCATTCTATTTCGTGATAAAGCGATGATGAAGCGTAGAGCTCATATGGGTGGACTTAAGGTTGGAGTATTTGAAGAAGCAACCAATAAAGATCAAGTTCATCAGTTTTTCCGAAGAGTTAATGCATCTTTATTACGTCACCATGAAGAAGATTATGATCCGATTCATGTGAAGGCTTTGAATAAAGCGGGAGCTGCTGGTCACCGAATGATTCGGTCAGAGGGAGACATTGATACGAAACTTGCCGATGATAATTTCCCTTGCTTAGTGGAAAGTCATTTAAAAGGAATTGAAGTATCCTGTGAAGCCTTTATTCATGAAGGAAATGTATTGTTTTTAAACATTACTGAATATATAGTATTTGGCTACTCAATGATGGTACCTCCTTCACCAGAAATAGAAAAATATCGCCCAGCTATTCATGCAGAAGTACAAAAGTTAGTCGATTCATTTGATATATCATACGGCATTATTCATCCTGAATTTTTTATTACAGATGATGAAGAATTATATTTTGGTGAAGTAGCATATCGGATTCCAGGGGGTCATATTTTTGATCTTATGCAGAAAACATATGGTTTTAATCCATATGAAGGACATATTCTTTGTAGTGATCCGAATACACCAGCGGAAGAAGTGAAAGGTTTTTTCCCTAAGGAAGATCAAATGAATGGACATGCCGGCAGTTTCTTGGTTTATCCGAAGAAAAACACGGTGCAAGGTATCAATATTCCTGATGAGTTGGAAGAGCATCCGGGATTTGATAAACATACGTTATTTAAGCCCATGCAAGTAAAAGTACAAGATCAAGAGGGATATGGTAATCATTTGGGGACTGTATTTTTCCACCATGAAGATTACCAACAAGTAAAGCAACCATTAGCCGATTATGTCGAACATGATTTTTTTATGTAAAGGAGGAGTGAGTCTTAAATGACTACAGAAGTGGAAACAAATCAAACAGAATCTTTTAAGCAAGCATTGCAAGTTATGGAAGATGCAGTTCCCTATGCGAAAAAAATGTATCAGGCAGATGTTTTACAGGCTGCCGCACGATTGATGGATGAGCAGGATGGCATGGCAATGCTTTATCAACATGCGGACAGGTTTGATAAGGCTGGGATTTTCGAAGGAGGGCCATGGGCAGAACCTTCGCACTTGGAACCACGACTGGTTACCGGTTCTTTAATGGATAGTGGTATGACATCGATCGTGGAAATCTTAAGTGAACTTCGTATGGCGGCTATTGCAAAAGGGAAGTACAAGCATGAAGTGGTAACACAGGATGCTGCCAAACACTTTTTGGATGAAGTGATGGCTTTGAATGTAGACATACTATTTCCGGAAGAAACAGAAGCAGCAAGAATCGAAGGAAAGCAAAAAGAAAAAAATAGAGCAGAAAAACTTTTTCAGTTCTTAGCGGATAAATTATCGCTAGCATCCATTTCAGGCAAGATATTAGAAGAAATTGACGACCTTGTCGCTCAACATCCGATTATGGTTAACCGTATTGTGAGTATGATTAAGGATGCCAAGAAGTTGTTGAAACAAACTATTGAAGAGCAAGAGAAACGGGCGATTAAGCGTTATGTAAATGCTTTGTCAGGCCCAACTAAGAAAAGCAAAAAATATCAGGAACCATGTGAATATCGAAAACAACTAAAGGAAATGTCAGATCAGGAATTGGAAGAAGAAGCAAAAACATTTGCCAAATGCATGCGGGAAACTGGACTCGTCTCCAAGCATCATGCTGTCCTTACCCGTTATTTAAACCGACATAATCAGAAGCTATTACCTGTCGCTATGCAATTGAATAAAAAAGGTAACGCGAACTTAGAAGAACATATCGACATTGTTAGTGATTTAATTACCGTAGCTATTCATCTGCCAATGCGACAATCTTTATATGGACTTGCTTGTATGCTGGAGAGAGGGGTATTGTCCTCGACACCAGTTATACCAGGTTTGAAAAGGTTGATAGAACTTGATTTGAAACCAGAAGTTAGAAAAGTATTATTAAATTCGATTAACGATAATGAAGGAATAACAGCTAATGATATTATGATTGCAGGCGTGATTAGTGTACTTGGGCAACCACTTGGAATTGGTCAAGGAATGAATCCTACTTGTCAAACAGCTCGTGGTATTAGCTTGTGGTCCTTGCATGCCCCTGGTTATCTGTTGGAATTAATTCCTCGAGCAGCAAGAGATGGCGATATCGACGTGCAATTTGAAGGGCAGACTATCCATTCTAAAAATCTTCATCAAGGATTAGTGCAAGATTTACATGAAGAGCTAGATCCTGTTTCACTTATTTTAGTGCCTCATCTTGATCGGATATATGGTGAACTTGTTAGAAGATCTGAATTTAGAGGGGATGACGTTCATAAATGGGTTAATCCAGCCTTTTATGGGGATTGGATCTCGAGAGGTTTCAGCTCAACTATTGACCCATTAACTGGTTCAGTTGCAGATTATCCCGGATTCGTCCGTCTATTTTATGCGACACATCATCCAGATTACAATAATGGTTATGAATTAATTTATCCAAATCCAGTAGGGATCTTTATTACGAATTCATTTGGAAACCTATTAGGATTACATGCTGTTTCGATACAACGTGTTGCTCGTAACTCTGATGGTAAATATCGCATCTATTTTTATAATCCAAATAATGATAGTGCACAAGTCTGGGGACAAGGGATTACTCCAACGGTAAAAGGACATGGAGAGTTTCCTGGAGAGTCTTCATTGCCCTTTCATGAGTTTATAGCTAGGCTGTATGCTTTTCATTATAATCCATATGAACAAGGCGATGCATATGCTGTAGACAATAAATATGTAGAAAAAGTGGAGAAGTTAGCAAGAGAAAGCTGGGGACAGAAATACACGTGGGTGCAACTTTAATTCCATTATTCCAAGGAGATTTATTCACTTTTCTCCTTGGAATATACTTTTTTAAAAAAACTCTTGCAAAGTGAATATTTATCGTGTTATAGTATTAATTGTCGCTGAAAACGACATGACAAAAAATATCATCTTTCGACAACAAGCAAGAATTTAAAGTAAAAAAAGTTGTTGACATGAAATGAATGAGATGGTATGATATATAAGCTGTCGAAAAAGAAAAAAACAGCCAACACATTGATCTTTGAAAACTGAACAAAACAACCAGTATGATTTTAAACATGAAACAAGCTAGCTTTTAGAAGCGAGCGCAAGACAACTTTATTGAGAGTTTGATCTTGGCTCAGGACGAACGCTGGCGGCGTGCCTAATACATGCAAGTCGAGCGCGGGAAGCTTGTCTGATCTCTTCGGAGTGAAGCGAGTGGAACGAGCGGCGGACGGGTGAGTAACACGTGGGCAACCTACCTATAAGACTGGGATAACTCCGGGAAACCGGGGCTAATACCGGATAAC